>OY968769.1:0-2561992 GCA_963695345.1 uncultured Methanomassiliicoccales archaeon | reverse complement strand
CATTCATCTCGACACCGATGGGTATGTGCGCTGCCACGATCATCAGCATGTCCTCTGCCTGGCCTTTGTCGAGCTCGCTGACGAGCCAGTCATAGCGTTTCTGATCCAGGGTGCCATGCCCGTAACCATGAATATCCAGGTCATCCGCTGATTGTGTGTCATCAAGGACGATGATCCGTATGGGTATGTTCGGGTCCGGCTCGAAGGTATAGCAGGCAAATCCCGGTTCAGCCCCGCTGAATCCATGCCCGGAGGGCGACGAAGTGGTGTTAGAGAACTCGTTCATCCATTCCTCTACGCTGATCAAACGCCTGTTCGGATCCGAGGATACCGTGATCGGAGCCGTGGCATTGACCGGCCCAGCGCCTATCGGGGTGCCATCGGGCGTGGAGCCGTCGATCGTTCCCGTATAGAAATCGGAGCGGTACAGGCCACCCGGCGTGAAGATGTCCCCGACCTTGAGGATATCAGAGCCGGTGTATGAACTCCTTATGTAATCTGTCGGAGGGTTCGTTCCCATCCAGAAATGATCGTGGTTGCCGATGGCGGTGTACCAGGGAATGGACCCGTCAAGCCCTGCTGCCTCGAATTCATCCTGATAGTCGTTGTTCGGCCCCGGGACGGGATCGTCCTTGATGCCTGAATCTGGGTTTATTGTCTTGCCATCAAGGGTGTCGATGAACCATCGGAGCTCGTCGTACTGCCCGCTGTTCGCGAGATCTCCCAGGAAGATGCCGAAATCGAGGCTGTCTTTCTTGTTGAGCTCATTCACGGTCTGCACGGCTGCATTCAGCATTTGCGTTGAATAGGACATCGCCGGAGAATATCCCGAAATAATTCCATTTTCCCTGATGCCGAAATAGACTCCTTGCGCAGGTGACTCCTCATCCGTGAGGTGGACGTCGGTCATGGCGAAGAATCTCAGCAAGCTGGAAACCTTAGTGACGTTTGCGTTTGAATAGTCGGCGGACATAAGGTCCAATCGTTCATCATACCCCAGCCCTGCCCCATATTGGTACAGGCCATAGCCATATTCTGAAAATTTTGAGACATCATAAGGATGGATCGTCGATGAGATCGGAGTGGATGGAAGAATCATCCGGTCAAGGGTCGTATAGACGGTTGCGGTCTTATTTCCCCTTTGCCCGATGGCGACGCTGAAGCAGACCAGAACGAGCAGAACGGCAAGCGCGAGGGCGACCATTCGATGAATCCTGACCTTGTTCTTCATTGGTTCATCTAGGTCAGCACCAACTTCGTGAACTTAACAGTAATTGGTCAAAATATCCACTTCAGGAATGGCCGATTCGGGATATCGGGAACTTGATGGAAAACGCCTGGTCGAGATGCTCTCTTCGTTTCGTCTCCCTTCCCGCCGAATATCTAAACTATGAGCGGGAGACATATGTGTACTAACAACACTTTTATCTTTTCTTTGCTATATACCATAATACCCGAATAGACGCTAGACCATGACACACATTTTGGCAGATAACTATCAGCTCCCGGCTGATGACATACTGGAGATAATTCGTCGTAGTCCCAGATGCGAACAGATGGTCAAGGAGTTCGTGGCAGAATTCCATCTCGAAAGGATATTCAAGACTCTTTTGGGCGATGATAAAATTACCGGTTTCAAACGACTGGATGATGACGGACAACCTGATTTTGAAGCTTACCCCGGAAGGAATACTATTCAGGTAGAATGTAAAATGTTCATGTCGGGACGACAATACAAGAATGGAGACTACAAGGTAGATTTCCAACGGATCCGGCATTCGACCATCGATCCTCGGTCGAGACATTATCGCAGATCCGATTTCCAAATCCTGGCAGCATGTACTTACAACCAAAACCAAAGATGGGATTTTGTCTACATAAAAACAAAGCACTTACCGCTGGATATTGAGGCAGGTGAGGACTGCCTCGTGAAAGCAGTGAGATACAACCCGCAGGCTCCTTTTTGGACATCCTCGATCGAAGAGGTGTTGGATCTAAAACCGAAAACTCGCGTATCGAGGCCATCAAACCAAACTCTCGACAATCTCATCTACTGATTGAGTCATTTATTCATTGTGGTGCCACATCTCCTTGGCCGCCCACTACATCTATTATTTAACCTAAAAAAGGACAAAGGCCGCGAAACCGCAGCCGAGAACCTTCCTACGTCGTACAGGTCCTGGGGAATTGAGCAAAGGAAAATGTCCGGACTCATACGTTCTCGCAAGCTGATTTTGGATCGATAGCGCTTCAGTCGAGGTGAAGGCGAATCCGTGAGGCATATGGTATTGGCAGACCGATTTACCCGCAATAACTAATAACCTTCAGCTACATTCGAATAGCAGTGAAGGGGGGCGGCTTATGGCTGCAGATGGGATGTTCAAGAATATCGATAGGTTATTTGAAGAATTAGGCAGGGCCAGTTTCAGAAGACGGATCTTTTCGTGGAAGGCAATACGCGCTCTTGGCCAAGAGGCACACGAGGATTATGACCTCTTGATCAAGGAAAATGCCTCAGCTATGGCGGAGAGATCCGAACTTCGTGAGCTACTGGAGGAAGAAAAGAGAAAGGTCGAGTCCAGAGATCTGGAGCTCGACCGGTCAAGGGAAGATCTGGCCCATGCCAGCCTGGCCCACGCTACACTGGTAAAATCGGGAAGATTCGGATCGAGCAACGATCCTAGAGTTGAGATCACAGCTGACCTTGGCCAACATTCAGCTTTACGAAAAAAAGAACGAGGTCCAGGCATACAAAAACCAGTTGGAAGAATTTGACCGGGTCAAGACAAGCAACCCCGATCAACCAACAGTGGCCGCCGAAGCTAAGAATGCAGATCCATTTGGCGGCATCGATAAAACACACATCGAATCCGCGCTGAAGACCATAGATAAGGAGGGCGTACCAAGGGCCAGGGCCCCAAAGAGATGGGTCCTCAAGGAGGGAGATACCGATTACCCGCCCAAATACGTGCTGTCCATGGCCGGATTATCCGTACATGGGACCATGCCCGATAATGGGATCTTGGGAGGCAGCCAGGCCAACGATTTCCTCACTCAATTGGGATATACGATAATCGATAAGAACACTGGCATTCCTTGGTCGTAAGGAGCTGGAAACGATTTATATCTCGCCCAGCGGAGGCTTTGCTGAAACGATCCTTGACCGGGATGGGGCAGCGAAGCCTCCGCTGAGACCAATATGCCGGCTTACCAAAAGCAGGCATCAAACTAACCGGCATGGTGGTCTGGGCTGGGATCTCCCTGGGCCCACAAACACTTAATGGCATGGCATCGAAAGGCAAAGGACCTCAAGGCCAAGCCCTCAGGCAAGATCGCCAGCATCGTTACAGGAGCGGATCTGATATGGAGCCTGGGTAAAATTCGGATTATCAATAACCTAATGCTTTTGAACATCAACGTCATCTCATTTCGGTATGGCGATCATCAAGGATAGAAAAGGACAGGCCCTCCTTCTGATCGCGATCATCTTCGTCGTCACGATGGACGGGCTCGATGCCTCGATCGTGAATGTCGCTTTGCCGTCCATCTCCTCCTCGTTGCAGATCGATACCAGCACCGCGGGATGGGTCTCGGTGACCTACTTCATGATGATGGCCGGCCTGCTCATTCCGTTCGGCAAGCTGGCCGACCGCGGCATAGTCAAGAGGATACTTATCATCGGGCTGATCATATTCTCGGTCTTCTCGGTGACCTGCGGGCTGTCATCCTCGATCGAGATGCTGCTGGTCAGCCGCGTGTTCCAGGGGGCGGGCGCTGCCATCATGGGTGCATGTGCGCCTCTGCTATGCGTGAGGTTCCTTCCGGCGAACAAGCTCGGGGTCGGCTTGGGCATCGTCACCATGGGCGCATCCATCGGATATGCGTCAGGCCCTGCACTGGGCGGCATCATAACGGAATATCTTTCCTGGCACTGGATATTCCTCATCAACATTCCGATAGGTCTGGTGAGCATTGTCTTCCTGATGAAGGCCATCCCGAGGGACGAGGGCTATGTGAGGTCCTATTTCGATCTGCCTGGGACCCTGTTGATGTTGATCTCCGTCATGGCAGGTGTTTTCGCGCTAGAGCGTTTCCCACATGTCGGCCTGGGCAACATACAGATCGTTTCTGCCACGGTCATCTGCATAACATCCTTCGTCCTGTTCATCAACTGGGAACGGAGGTGCAAGACCCCTGTACTGAACCTGAAGATCTTCAGGTCCCGGGAATTCGTCTTTGTCCTCTCGGCGTTCCTTCTCATCAACCTGGCCGCCACGGGGATGTGGTATCTGATCCCGTTCTATCTTTCGTTGGGCCTGGGGTTCGACGCAGCCACATCCGGGATGTACCTTTTCATTCCCGCTGCCATCACATTGATCATCAGCGCACCGATCGGCAAATGGTCCGACCGCACCGGTCGTCGGTGGTTCAGCGTCATTTCATGTTTGGCCGTGGCCATTACCGGAGGTATCCTGTTCTTCATCGATCCGGGAATGGGCACTTTCGTTCTGGTGACGGCTTTGGTCATCATGGGTCTGATATGGGGATTTTCCGGCGGCCCGGCCGCCAGCCGTATCGTGGAGATGATAGACGGTGAGGAGAAGGGAACGGGGGCTGCCCTGATCCCTGCCGCAGGTTATCTTGGCGGAGCCATAGGAACCGCCTCCTTTGCCGCCTTTTTCTCGGTAATGAACGGTTCCGGCAATACGCCCTTTACCGAATTGCCCCTCCCAACGTTCATGGAAGGGTTCCACGGTGTGATGATATTGGGTATCGTTCTGGCGATAATCGCGGTTGTGCTTTCGGTGGTGGTCAGGGATGAAAAAACGATTAGCCGTTGATCCGACAAAGATGTCGTTCATATCCGTTGATCGTCTCAATATCGTCTTCGAATGTTGTGATAGGCACCAAATAGTGAACAGTGGGTTTGCGGAGCATCCCTCACAATCTCTCAAGCTCCCGATCGGTTGCCCTTGAGAGTGGGCACTCGGGCCTCCAGCCAGTCAGTTTTGAGGAGGGTAATCTACCTCGACATATTCATGAACAAACGGCGATGTGAGGTTTGCAGATACACCAACTCATCCTTCAGGCTTCAAGAGCGATCATCCTGATTCGAGGACATCGCCTTCTGCATGATATTGGGCGGACTGTCTTCCAAATAATTTGTAACGATCAGCCTGCATGCCGAGCATCTGTAACCATCCAGGTGTTGTAAGGTGAACAAATAGCCATTCGTAGGAATCCACTCATATGGAACTCCTGTGGGTATTGTCTTTAATGGCTTCTTACTCCAGAACATTCCTCCTCCTGAATTGACAATACCATTCTCCATTTCATTACCGCATTCTGGACACTTCATTTGGAAACTCCCCCAATATGGATGTTTCTGAAAAGATAAATAATGAGGGTTTGCAGAGCTGACTAGCTCTCTTTCAAGCTTCCGAGCGATTGCCCTGATGAAAAACCATCCTACCGTCCTTAGCAATATCGATATCATGACAAAGCCCCCCCCAAGATATGGATCTCTTCTTCCCCCTCCGCCGCACCGAGCTGACCGGACGGATATCCGGCCCGGTTTCCGAGTTCAGGATTGCACAGACCTTCCAGTTGACCATGGAAGGAGGTCCGGAGACGGTCGAGGCGATCTAATGGTTCTGTTGCCGGGCTAATGAAAAGTCATCGGATTGAAAAATTAAATGCCCGGCACGCTCAAGTCCTGAGAAGCGGTTATCCCCCATACGGTGACATATGATGGGAAGAGAAGAAAAGATGGCCGAGATCCGGTCCAATTTTTCCAAGAAGTCGAATGAGTATGACGCCCATGTGAGAAAGGTCATTCCCCGGTACGAGGAGATGCTGGATGCCCTGATCTCATGCATCGACAGACCGCATCAAAGTAAGTTCAGGGCGATCGACCTCGGCTGCGGGACCGGGGCGGTCTCAGAAAGGTTGATGGTCGCGTTTCCGGAAACCGAGCTGACCTGCCTGGACATGACCGAGGAAATGATGAACCTCGCCAGGCAAAGGCTAAGCGCCCATGAGAACGTGAGATACGTTCTCTCAGACCTTTACCATTTTGAGTTCGACGGCCATTACGATGTCATCATCTCGTCGCTTGCTCTGCACCATATCGTCACCGACCAGGACAAGAAGATGATATACCGCCGGATCTTCGATGCGCTGGCGCCTGGCGGGTCATTCTATAATGCGGACCTCGTCCTGGGTTCGGACGACCGCATCCAAGACATATACATGAGGCAGTGGAAGGAGTTCATGTACCGAAGCTTTTCCAGAGAGGATGTCGATGAGGTGCAGGTCCCCCGCTATGAGCATGAGGATTCACCGGCCAAGCTGATCGATCACCTGCACTGGCTCGAGGAAGCCGGTTTCAGGAACGTGGACGTGATCTGGAAGAACTACAACTTCACCGTCTACGGCGGCAAGAAATGAAATGGTCATACTGTGATCGATAGAAGAGAATGAAACATGAACATCGCGGTGATAGGGGTTGGCGGGGTCGGGGGATATTTCGGGGGCAAGCTCACCCAATTGCTAAGGGACGACCCGGACCTGAAGGTATACTTCATCGCACGGGGTAACCATCTGGCAGAGATCAGAGAGAACGGCCTGCTCCTTGACACCGATGAACGCCAATTCATATGCAAGCCAACGCTGGCGACCGAGGACATTTCTGAGTTGCCGCTGTTGGACCTGTGCCTCATCGCAGTGAAGAGCTACGACCTGGACGGCGTCCTGACACAGCTCAGGCCGAAGGTCACCGATTCAACAATTATCCTGCCGCTATTGAACGGCGTGGACATCTACGAAAGGATCCGGTCCATCATCAGCAACGGGCTCGTTCTTCCATCCAGTGTCTACGTGGGAACCCACATCGAAAGGCCGGGCAAGGTGACCCAGCGGGGAGGGGCCTGCACCATCGTGTTCGGGAAGGACCCGAGAAATGAGAACGGCATCACCGTCCTCACGGACACATTGAAACGGGCCGACATACGATTCAGCCTTTCGGAAAATCCTTACGTCGAGATATGGGGAAAATTCGTCTTCATCGCCTCCTTCGGCCTGGTCACGGCCTGCTACGATAAGACGCTCGGCGAGGTGTTGGAATCCGAGGAACTGTCCAGCTACGTTAGGAAAATAATGGGAGAGATCGTTGACATCGCCAACGCCAAACGCATTCCTTTGCCCCCGTCGATGATCGACGAATCCTTTGCCAAGGCTAGAGGTTTTCCTCTCGGAACCAAAACATCATTTCAGAGGGACTACGAGATTCCAGGCAAGAGGAATGAAGGGGACCTTTTCGGTGGAGCGATCGTCAGGATGGGAGAACAGCTGGGAATCGACACAGAGACCACAAAAATGATCTACGGACTTCTACAGAAGGGGAAGACGGCCTGTTGATTCCGCGATGAGCGCATTGATATCGTGGTGAATAAGGATCCTATCTGGGAGTTCATATTGCGATAGTTCACCATGCAGGGAGATGACATCGGCAACGATCTTATCGTACTGATCCTCGTCGATGCCCCCGATAGTCTTCGGTTTCTGACGGATGAGGCGAGCGGGGAGTCAGTACTCATCGAATCACTCCCTCAGTCTGTTCAGTCCATCCATCGCTCCCACGGCTACCTCGGCGGCGAGAGACCTGGAAAAATCGAATTCGTCCACGGCTCGATCAGAACGGTTTCGGTGAGGACATCTAAGCCAACTGGCGGAGTTCAACAGGCCATTGTATGTTACCAGGTTCGCGGAACATCGCTCCGGGGTCCCACATAAAAGGATATTAGACGATCGGTCTATTCGCACCTACATGTCAATGTATGGATGGAATTGGGTAACGAATGACGTTCCACGCTTAGATGGCAAGAACGTTATTGTCACCGGGGCGGCCTCGGGTCTGGGAGCTCATATCGCTAAAGTCCTGTCCATTAAGGGAGCAAACGTAATGTTGGCCGACATTGATGTGAATAACGCCCACCTCATATCCGAAGCCATCAGGTCTACTGTTCCAGGGTCATCCCCGAAGGTGTTCGGGGTAAACCTGGGGGACTTTCGCTCGATAGAGAATTTCGCCCGTTCGTACCGCTCGGAGCACGACGTCCTTCATCTACTAGTGAACAACGCGGGCATAATGACCCCTCCATACCAAAAAACTGAGCAAGGTTATGAATCCCAATGGGGAGTGAACCACCTGGGGCACTTCGTTCTCACAGCCCATCTTTTGGACCTGTTAACAAACACAAACGGCTCCCGCGTGATCACACAGTCCAGCATCGTTCACCGCGGCGGAAACATCGATTTCAATGACATAAATTCAGAACGAAGCTACAGTCCCTGGAAAGCATATAAGCAAAGCAAACTGGCCGTGCTATTGTTCTCCCTGGAACTGCAGAGGAAGATGGACCAATTAGGCATTAAATCTCCCATCAGCGTAGCCTGTCATCCTGGGCTGGTGGATACCCCCCTTTACCGCCATGGGAGGGCGATGCGGCTGGGTCTAAAGCCTTTCATGCACGACATCAATGAAGGGGCGAAGCCGGCTCTAAGGGCTGCTTTAGATCCCCAGGTTAGGGGTGGTCAATTCTACGGCCCCGATGGATGGATGGAGTTTAAAGGTCGTCCTATTCTCGTGAAGCCTCACAAGCGGGGAAGAGATATGAGCCTGGCCAAGAGAGTATGGGAAATATCGGAGAATATGACGGGGGAGAAACTAACTTCCCGTCTCGAAAAGGCCGCGGGCGGTGGCAAAGGCCGATGACGAAAGTTTTCCTTATCGTTTAAATGAGGCCCTGGGGAATTACCATCTCGTCCATTCCCATTTCGTCTGCCAGAAATGTCCAGGATGGCGAAAGGCCTCAGAAACCACATCGACGGAATCATCGTGAACGTCCGCCATGAGGGTCAGAGCCACCAAGCTCAGGACGATGTACAGGTACTCGCCATAAAGGTAGTCCTTGAACTTCCCCCTCTTCCTATACTGGAGCAGCATGTTCACCGCGAAGATGTTGAAGAAGAAGGCGATGGATATGATGATGCCATACACGAATAACGGAGGGCCCCCTCCCCTAACGCCAGTGAAATACATCATCAAGGCGATCCAGGGGACCAGACCGGCGAAGCAACCGAAGATGAAGGAGGTCCAGTTGGTCTTCGGCGTTTACCTGTCAAGGTCGATCAATGAGGCTAATCATTTGCGATCTCCACCCCAATCTCGTTATGGCGCATGAACCCGAGAGTGAAAGGACCATTGTATCGCATCAGGAACGACTCTCCCTTCGGTCGGAGCCCGTTCGCAACAAGAGTATCGAATAGAATCTTCTCTTCCGCGCTAACTTGGCGTTCATGGGCCAGGCCTCTGAACTTCACCACCGCCACCAGGCGGGAAAGGACCTGCTCGATCTTGATGCGGGGGTCCATTGGACGCGGGGCAGTATTACCGTCGTAGTTTAATGGCAGAACAAATGAGAACGATCCCGCTGTGGAAATGACCGGGGCGGTCATGGCGATCTTCTCCCCGGTGCCCCTTTTCGAAATCACCGGCTCGGTCATGTCCATTAGCTGATTCGGTTCATTGTTACCCGAGATATAATCAAAAAGAATGGAGAATGCCACGTTGTCCGATGCAGCGAACACCGTAGCCAGGGACAGCGATGGATACCTCCGGATTTCCACCGGTCCTAAAGTATTGATGAGTTCATAGGCGACTAGAGCGGTCATAATCATTCAATTGTACGCGATAATATTAAAAGATAAGGAATAGGAACCGGACCGTCAATACCCTAGCTTCTTTCTTCTTTATAAATGAGAATGCAAGAACGCTGGGTTCATATCAGATTGACTGAAATATTGATAAATCCCTGGCTCTGACATATTTTTCATGACAGCGAATCTCTACGCTAGAATGACCGTCTGGAAGTTCAAGCCGGGAAAGCGAGACGAGGCGATAAAGATGGTGGAAGGTTTAAGGGAGAATATTGGAGAGAGCGAGGGGTTCCGGGGGCTAATTATCCTCCGATCGGTTGATGATCCTATTTTATAGACCGAGACTTATAGTGAAAATCAGGAGTGTCTCGCTATTGGCATATTATCTCACCATGGTGTCAATTGTCGTTATGACCTGACCTGTCAGTATTTTCGATTCTATAATCACGATGCCATTCCAACAGATTGATATCGATGCCCGGGCATTCCGCCGATTATCTTCATTCTGAAATCGTCTAAGAATATCGCTGGTGGAAAATGATCCTGAAATATCTGAAGACCAGGGAATGGGGGCTGATCGCCGTATGCACGGCATTCATCGTGGCCGGGTGTGGCTGGACCTGGAGATCCCGGACCACATGTTCGCGATCACCAACCTGATCCAGACCGGCGGCACGGTCGACCAGGTCATGAACGAAGGATGGGTGATGCTCGCTCTCGCGCTCGGAAGCCTCCTCACGACGCTGGTGGTCGGTTACATCGCCGCCTACGTCGCCACATCCCTTTCCAAGCGCCTTCGCTCCATGGAGTTCAGCAAGGTGCAGTCGTTCTCCGTCCAACGAGATCAACAAGTTCTCCACCGCAAGTCTGATCACCCGGGCGACGAACGACATCACCCAGGTGCAGATGGCCGTCGCGATGGGCCTGCAGCTGGTCATCAGATCGCCGATCCTCGCCGGATGGGCGATCATCAAGATCTCCGGGAAGAGCTGGCAATGGACCACCTCCACCGCCGTGGCCATCGTGGTAATGATCGCCGTCATCATCGTACTGATGATACTTCGTCGTCCCCCGCTTCAAGAAGATCCAGTGGCTCACCGATGACGTCAACCGCAACGTGAGGGAGAACCTCAAGGGCATCCGCGTCATCCGCGCGTACAACGCGGAGGACTACCAGGAGGAGAAGTTCGAGAAGGCCAACGAGGAGCTCACCTCCAACAATCTGTTCACCGGCCGGGCGATGGCGCTGATGATGCCCATCATGTCCGGCGTGATGAGCATCCTTTCCCTTTCCATCTACTGGATCGGGGCGATCATCATCGCCGGCCACCGTCGGCATCGGATCGCAGATGATACTGTTCTCGCAGATGATCACCTTCCTCGCCTATGCCATGCAGGTGGTGATCGGGTTCGTGATGCTCGTGTTCGTGTTCGTCATCCTGCCGCGGGCGATAGTCTCCGCCAAGCGTATCGAGGAGATCCTGGACACGGAACCGTCGATCAAGGACGGGAATGTCACCGAATCTCCCGGCACGGCCAAGGGCGAGATCGTCTTCAGCAACGTCGGGTTCAAGTATCCTGGCGCATCCGATTACGTGCTGAAGGACGTCAGTTTCAAGGCGGAACGGGGCGAGACCGTCGCGTTCATCGGTTCCACCGGAAGCGGAAAGAGCACCATCATCCACCTCATCATGCGTTCCTACGACGTCACGGAAGGGAAGGTCTCCGTGGACGGCGTGGATGTCCGCGACTACACCCAGAAGGCGCTCCACCGGAAGATAGGATACGTGCCGCAGAAGGCGAACCTGTTCTCCGGCACGATCTCATCCAACGTCACGTACGGGGACAGCTCGGCCGAACGTACGGAGGAGGACGCTGAAGAGGGCGATCGCGATCGCCCAGGGCACGGAGTTCGTGGAGAGGATGGAGGGCGGCTACAACGCCGCGATATCCCAGGGCGGGACCAACCTCTCCGGGGGCCAGAAGCAGCGTCTCTCCATCGCCCGGGCGGTGTACCGGAGGCCGGAGATCTACATCTTCGACGATTCGTTCTCCGCTCTGGATTATCAGGACGGACCGTGCGCTCAGGAGCGCCCTGAAGAAGGAGACGGTCGACGTGACCAGCATAATCGTGGCACAGAGGGTCGGCACGATAATGGACGCCGACAAGATCGTCGTCCTGGACAACGGGATGGTGGTGGGGATAGGCAAGCACCGCGAGCTCCTGGACACCTGCCCGGTGTACAAGGAGATAGTCTATTCACAATTGTCCGAGGAGGATCTGAGCAGATGAGCCCCGCGGTCCTCAGAGAGGTCCCTGGGGGAATGCGGCCTCCGGGACGGAAGGCCAAGAGCTTCAGGGATGCCTGGCGCAGGATGCTCGCCTACATGAGGCCGTACGTTCCGGCGATCGTCGCGGCGTCGATCCTGGTGATCATCGGCACGATATTCACCGTCATCGGGCCGAACAAGCTCAGCGAGATGACCAACCTCATCTTCGACGGGATAAGGACCGGATCGACCGACCTCACCGCGATCGCCGGGATCGGCATGTTCCTGCTGGCGATATACCTCCTTTCGGCGGTGACTGACCTACGGACAGGGCTACATGATCGCCACCGTGGTCCAGAAGCTGTCGAAGCGCCTCCGCACCGATATCTCGGAGAAGATCAACCGCCTGCCGCTCAGGTATTTCGACCGGACCAGTTACGGTGACGTCCTCAGCCGGGCGACGAACGATGTGGACACCATCGGCCAATCGATGAACCAGAGCATCGGTACGCTGATGAGCGCCGTGGCGCTGCTCATCGGTGCGTCGGTCATGATGCTCATCACCGACGTCACCATGACCGTCGCCGCCGTCCTTTCCACGCTGGCGGGCTTCGTCCTCATGATCGTGATAATGTCCAGGTCGCAGAAGTACTTCGGACGCCAGCAGGCCTCCCTGGGCAAGGTGAACGGCTTCGTCGAGGAGATGTACACCGGACACAACATCGTCAAGGCGTACAACGGCGAGGAGGCGGCACAGAAGGAGTTCGAGTCCATCAACGACGGTCTCTTCGACAGCGCGTTCAAATCGCTGTTCCTGTCCGGCCTGATGATGCCCATCATGGGATTCATCGGCAATTTCGGATACGTGGTCATCTGCATCGTCGGCGCGGTGCAGTTCGTGAACGGTTCGATCTCGATCGGCGTGATCGTCGCGTTCATGGTGTACGTGCGCCTCTTCACCCAGCCCCTGACACAGCTGGGGCAGGCCATGTCGAGCCTGCAGTCGGTGGCCGCCGCTTCGGAGCGGGTGTTCGAATTCCTCGACGAGACCGGAGATGGAGAACGAGGACGGGAAGACGACTCGTCCACAAGGACGTGAAAGGCGACGTGGAGTTCCGGAACGTGTTCTTCGGATATGCTCCGGAGAAGGAGGTCATCCACGATTTCTCCGTCAAAGTGAAGGCGGGCGAGAAGGTGGCGATAGTCGGTCCGACCGGGGCCGGCAAGACGACCATAGTCAATCTCCTGATGCGCTTCTACGAGGTCAATTCAGGCGATATCCTGATAGACGGCATATCGACGAAACAGCTCACCAGGGAGAACGTGCACGACATGTTCTGCATGGTGCTCCAGGACACCTGGCTCTTTGAAGGCACCATCAGGGAGAACATCGCCTACTGCAAGGATGGCGTCACCGACGAGACAGGTCGAGGAGGCGTGCAAAGCGGTGGGCATCCATCACTTCATCGCCACCCTGCCGGACGGTTACGACACCAAGCTCGACGACGAGTCCAAGATATCCATCGGACAGAGGCAGCAGCTGACCATCGCCCGGGCGGTGGTGCAGAACGCCCCCCTGCTGATACTGGACGAGGCCACCAGTTCCGTCGACACCAGAACGGAGAAGATCATCCAGAAGGCGATGAACGACCTCACCGTTGGACGCACCTCGTTCATCATCGCCCACCGTCTCTCCACCATCAAGGACGCGGACACCATCCTGGTCATGAGGGACGGGAACATCGTCGAGAGCGGAAGCCACGAGGAACTGCTGAAGCAGGGAGGATTCTACCACGGACCTGTACAACAGCCAGTTCGAGGACTGCGATTGAAGGCGGTCCCATTCACCTGACTCTCATGAATTAGATATGGAATCGAGCCAATCGGTTCCGTGGTCGGTCGGACCGATGGTCAGTATAGGATCCGGTCGATCCAGTAATGGAGCCGTCACTGGAGTCTATTCCTTTCGAACTGAGAAGCTGATGTGTTTTTCTTGATCCTTGGAATAATACCTGTTAGATATTGTTAGATACTGGCCTGCTTATCTAACGGATATCTAACGGTTATCTCTTCTTCAACACGTATCTGCTTCCACGCGTCTTTCCTATCCGCTCGAGCAACCCTTTCTCGATCATCTCCCGGATATCCTCGGTCGCTGTAGAGTTAGGCAGGGAGTTCATCTCCGCATATTCCACCATCGTCATTGATCCGTTCTTCTTGATGAGATCCATCCCCGCCCTCTGCCTCTGACTGAGCCATTCATAGCCGGCGAACTCAAGGTTCCATACAGTGACCTTAAAGAACCTGTCGCCAAGGATTTCGAAGGAGGGTTCAGGGTATCCGCCTTCCCGGAGTGCCTCCCTTATGCGGGGAATCCCGGTTGCTAGGCCCTCTACCTTTCGGACATCGCGCAACATCTTGTAGATCAGCGGATTCCTTTGAATGGAATAGGCACCCAAATTCTCCAAGGTCAGTCCTTCCGGAAGTGCGCCTGGGCTGAGGAATTCGATGCGGTCATCGAATATGTTCACCTGGATTGCGTTGGCATCGAAGTAGTTGCGGTGGGCTACCGCGTTCACCAGCGCCTCTCTAATCACCCTCGTGGGATATTCTGGAACTTCAACCCGGTCCAGTCCCTCAATGCGGTAGGCGTTCCGGGTGTTCCGGATCATGAACTTCTCGGCCTCTGCCAACAGGCGCAGCATAGGCTTGGAGATAAAAGCCGCATCCAAAATCTGAACCGGAGTGGTCCCTTTGAACCGGACCAATTTGATCTCGAATTGAGAAATTATCTCTGAAGGAGTGGAATAGAAGAACATCACGCCAGCATTGTTCAGGCGTCCTCCGTTCATCTGGTTCAGCACGCCCATACTAACAAGGTAGCTCTCGATCCGACCGGCATCGAAATGGAGCGTCGGCGACCGTGTGCCTATGTACTCCTTCAGGGCCTCGACATCAACCTCCTCGAACCTAGCCTGGCTGAGGGTCAGTTCAAAATCAATTATCCTCCTCTTGACCAGAAGCTCCTGGAGCATTGCGCCTTCTGCCCTTTCGGTCACGCTTCCATGACGATAGTATATTATACCCTGCAATGAGCACATCGACCCATACATCATCGGTTCGATCTCGACCTGGAGGACCTTCTTTTCATCTATGTCCAATATTTCGACTCCGTAGAAAGGCACTGGAGTTAGCTGTCTCAGTGCCTGGACAAGCCTCTGCTGTAAGGCGTCCAGATTCCTATCTGGTAGCCCGACCGTCCGACCTTCGTTGTCGATCCCGATGAGGATCTTGCCGCCATGAGTGTTGGCGAATGCGCAGGCCGTCTTCTGGAATCCGTGGGCATCATCCACCTCCCGCTTCAGTTCCAACGTCTGGGACTCGACGTAATTCACGATGTAATAATTGTCGTTAGATTATTAGATAATATCGGTAGATATCCGATAGATACTTATCTGGCAATTACGAAACAATGAGAATCAAAGAGTAATGAATAAGCTCCACTCAGGGCGTTGTTCATCATTCAGATACATATCAATAATTTCAGCCACCCCAGGGAAACCTATGTCAACCAGCACCGTTTTTCCCGGGCATAGGTCGGGGAGCATGGAGCGGAACCACACCGAGGAACAGCTGAAGGTCATCAACCATCCGATCGGCCTCCACGCCAAGGTCCTGGCCGTCGCCGGTTCGGGCAAGACCACCACCATGGTGGAACGGGTGAAACATCTCGTTCTAACCGAGAACGTCAACCCCGGGCACATCCAGGTCCTCATGTTCAACCGCATGGCCTCTGACGATTTCTCCTACAAGCTGAAGAACAGCGGGCTGCCGCCGGGGATGCAGCCGTCGGTCAACACCTTCCACTCCATCGCCCTGAGGATCGTGCAGAACGCCAAGAACATCGGCGCCATCGAGAGCGACTATGAGCTCTGGACCGAGGACAAGGGCGAGCTGTACCGCAACCAGGTCTACGCCGCGTTCAACCAGCTGAGGAACGAAGGCAAGATCACCTCCGATGTGACCATGGACCGGGAAACGGCGTTAACCGCCATTGATTTCTGGAAAGGGTCGCTCATCAAACCGGAGAACGCCGGCTGGAAAGGGAAGGAGTGCTACCATCTGGTCTACGGCCTGATGGAGGGGTGGCGCATCGACAGGAAGGGCATGACCTTCGACGACATGATCCTGACCGCCGTCGACCTGCTGAAGCAGGACACGCCGCTGAGCAGGCAGTGGAAAGGACGTTTCGGGCACATCATCGTCGACGAGTACCAGGACATCAACTACGCGCAGCAGAAGCTGGTCGAGCTGCTGGCCGACGGCAGGGCGGACGTGATGGTGGTGGGCGACGACGACCAGACCATCTACGAGTGGAGAGGCGCCCGGCCGGCCTACATCCTGGGCGAGTTCGAGGCCATCTTCAGGGACAAGCTGCTGATGACCTATACCCTGTCACACTCGTTCCGCTTCGGGCCGATGATCGCCCAGTACGCCGAGAACTGCATCACCCACAACCATTCGAGGAAGCAGAAGAGCCTGATCTCTTTCCGACCCGGACAGGCATCCTATCTGCGGCTCATAGAGATCAAGCCCGGCCAGGAGACCAATGCCGCCAAGGATATGGCCGACGCGATGACGAATTGCGTACGCGAAACGCAGGACGCGGAGAAGGTCATCGTGCTGGCGCGCAGCTACATGCAGCTGGGCGGCCTGGAGCAGGAGATGCTGCGGCGGGGAATACCGCACCGCATAGAAGGAGGAACGTCTCTGTTGGAACGCATGGAGATCAAGGCGCTGCGCCAGTATCTAGAGGTGGCGTCGAAGCTCGACGCACCGCTTAACCAGGCGCCAGTCACGACGTTCACTAACATCGTCAACTACCCGAAACGTTTCATCCGCAGGGCCGACCTGGACCTGGCCATCGCCGACCTCTGCGGTCCCGATGCCGAAGGGACGTTCCACGACATGCTGCGCAGATTGGTCACTTCCCGTCGACTGAGGCGCCCGAAACCAGGATTCCCTGAAGGACCTGCTGCTCTGCCTGGAGAAGGCGAAGGACCGGATCGACTCGAAGGCGAAGGTGCATGAAGTCGTTGACTGGCTGATCAAGCGGACCGGGTACCTGGAACAGTTCGACGACTTCTACGGCAAGGGCCGGCCGTCGCTCGACCGGAAGGAGTTCGTGAACAACTACCGGGACGGCCTGATGGCGGCGCCGATGGAAGTCGAAGCGTTCCTCCAGGCCGGAGAAGGTGTGGACACCACCTGCGGCGCGGAGAAGAAGGACCAGATCGTAATGACGACGATTCACCGGACGAAGGGGCTGGAGTTCGATTACGTCCTCGTTCCCAACTGCGATGAGGGCTTCATGCCCACCTACGCGAGCGAATCGGACGTGTTCCAGTTGGCGTACGACACCTCGGGGAAGGTCAAGCAGATCAAGACCTCGGAGATGATGGACAACGAACGGCGGCTGTTCTACGTGGCGATCACCCGGGCCAGGAAAGGCGTGATCATCTCTTCCCGGCCGATCATGCAGGGCAAGGTCAAGAATTACGATGGGGCCGGACCTTCACGCTTCCTCACCGAGATGCAGATCGAGCCGACCAGGAGACTGATGGACGCGCTGACGGACTTCGCCCAGTCGCAGAACGAGGAATCGGAGAAGAAGCTCAGGAACGCCGTACTGGAGAACGGAGAGGCGAGACTGGCAATAAGGAACCTGCATGGGCATTACCTGAAGGACATGGGATGCGCGCCGCTGGCCGATGACATCGCCCGGATGGCCGAGACGCAGATGGAAGAGGCGAAGAGGAAAGAAAGGATCAGGTCTGACCTTCGCAAGCCCGCGACCGGGTCCAAATGGTGGGACAGGCAGTGAACGACGATCTCGGGCTTTTCATTCCATAAACGTTCTGAATGTCTCTTTGACCTTTTCCACATTCCCGTCCAGTGCTACTCTTCCTAGGAATTCTTAGAATGACCATATGGACACCCGATCAAAATCATCAAGGAAAAATTGGGAAGGTGAGGCCCTCCGGCCTCGTTGTGACCATCTCCGGTTCTCACTTGGCTTTCTTCTCGCGCATGACGACCGCGATGAGGAGCATCAGGCCCACGAACCCAGCGACCACCAGGCCGACGATAGTTCCGCTGCCCGTATCGGGGGCGGCGGCCAATACGCCTGCCGAGCCGAGCGAGGTCGTCTCACCGGCGATCGCGGAAACGCTCCTGGTGAACGTCTCATAGCCGTTCCTGCTCACCGTTATCTCGTAGTCGCCCGAGGTCACGTTGACGAAAGAGAACGCTCCATGTACGTCGCTCCTCGTCTTCATGCCGTTGCTGAGCATGACGCTCGCGCCAGCGATCGCCTTTCCATCGGCGTCCGTGATCACGCCGGCGATCGTGCCCTCATCCCTCATGGTGGTGAACACGCCAGTCATGGTGACCGCCTTGCCTGCAAGGTCATGGCCGGTGACGGTGATGGTGTACGCGGTGTTGTAGGACAGTGCCGCGGAAGGAGTGAACGTCGCGTTGTTGCCGCTCCAGATGATCGTTCCGACTACACCGGCGACGACGATCGTGGTCGATGAATGGTTCATCCCCTCGGAGAATGATGCGACAACGGCGGCGTTCACACGGACGTCGCTGCCGGACGGAGATATTGTGACCGTTGGCACGTCCTTGTCGACCGATATCTCGACCGACGAGGAGTTCACGTTTCCGGCACCGTCGGTCGCCCTGATCTGCACGGAGTACGCGCCGTCAGCGAGCGTCACCGTCCTGCTGGTCGTCCCGGTCACGTTGGTATAGGTCGTCCCATCTACGCTGATCTCGATCTTGGCGATGCCGGACAGGACGTCGTCAGCGGACCAGGAGACATGCACCGAACCGGTACCGTTGAACGAGCCATCCCTCGGCGATATGATCGAGACGGTCGGCGCGGCCCGGTCCACCGTGAACGTTACCGACGACTCCATGAGGTTGCCGGCGTTGTCGTAGGCGGTCACCGAGACCGTGTGACTGCCGTCGGCCAGACCGGTGAAGGCGTAGGTCAGCGTATTTGCGGAAACCTCGATCCCTTCCAGTCCATCGACGGCGACCTTATAGTGGTTGATGCCGGAGAGCGGGTTCGCCCCCTGCCAGGACACGGTCACCGAGGATGCCCCTATGTGCTCGCCGCCGACCGGGGCGGTGATCGCCACGAGCGGCCCGGTCAGGTCGGTGATGACATTGACCGAGGTATGAACGGAGTTGGCCGCGACGTCGTAGACGTACAGCACGATCTCGTCATTCCCTTCCGGGAGCGACAGCACGTACGATGTGTTTCCGGCGCCTAGCGTGGCCACCTTGCCGCCGTTGACGAATACTTCGTAGCGGTCGATGTCGACGCTCGCCTGGATGCTCCACTTGAGGGTCATCGAGCCGGTGTTGTTGTACGCATGGTTGACCGGGGACAGGATCCTCACCGTCGGCGGCGCCACGTCGCGGAATACCGTCACGACGATCGAGTTCGAGTTGCCGGCGCTGTCGGTCGCGGTGAAGCGATAGCTGTTAACGCCTGGCTCCGTTGACACCAGCGCCCAGTACCCGAATGAGGTCTCGCCTGCCATGCCGAAGATCGGCCCGCCTTCCATGTACACGCCGTTCGAGTACAGGCTCACGTTAGCGGACTTGAGCGGGATGGAGTCGGTAACCGAGATGTGCACCTCGGCCCCGAACATGCTGTTCGAGTATATCGGCGATGCCGGGGTGGCGGTGATCACCGGACCGGCGGAGTCGACGATGAACGAAGCATTGGTCTGATTGTGGTTGCCGGCATTGTCATATGCGGCCAAGTAAACCTTGTGGCCTCCCTCGGCCAGGCTGTTCAGCTGGAGGCTCTGCACGTCCGACGGCAGGGTAAGCGTCGGTCCGGAGTCCACCCTTAGTTCGTGGTATGCTATTCCAGAAAGTGTGTCGTGAGATGACCAGGCCACCAGCACGCTGCCGGTGTTGTTGTATGAGCCGGTCGCAGGGGAGATGATCGAGATGGTCGGGTCGATCCTGTCAACGGTGAAGGTCACAGTCGTCTCGTTGTGGTTGCCTGCGTTGTCGTAGGCGGTCACCGAGACCGTATGGCTACCATCAGCCAGGCTGTTCAGCTGGAGGCTCTGGACGTCCGATGGAAGGGTAAGCGTCGGGCCACTGTCGAGCCTCAGTTCGTGGTATGCTATTCCAGAAAGGGCGTCGGTAGAAGTCCACGCTACCAAAACGCTGCCGGTGTTGTTGTACGAATGGTTCACGGGGGACACGATCGAGATGATCGGATCGACCGTGTCGACGGTGAACGTCACCGTAGCTTCCTCGTGGTTACTGGCGCCGTCATAGGCTGCTACCATGACCGTGTGGCTCCCATCCGCCTGACCGTTCAGTTCGAGGCTCTGGACGTCGGATGGCAGGGTGATTATGGGGCCGGAGTCTAGAGTAAGCTCATGATAGGCCACTCCAGACATCGCGTCGTTGGACGTCCACGATATCAACACGCTGCCGGTGTTGTTGTATGAGCCGGTCGCAGGGGAGATGATCGAGATGGTCGGGTCCTCGGTATCTGGGCTAATCGTGACGCCCGCACTGGTCGTGTTTGTCTGGAATATGATCGCCGAAACGGACAGTAACATGATTATGAGCATTACTCCGGTCAAACCCATCGTGATCTTTCTTGACATAAAATTCCTCCACAGCTTAACTATCGGCCCGATCGGAAGGGAACGAGCAAGATACTTACGAAAAATGATATACTATACCTGTGGCCCAAATTATCGCAATCGGAAATTACGCCACGGATCGAGGCAACATCCCATGAAGCCACAGTAAAACTGAATCGTCTATTCCTGGGAAAATGGTGCCGAATGGACCAATCTAGAAGTGGGATTGCACGTAGGCAAACCCAGTTGGGCACCAGAAGAGTGGGTGATATCGGTCTGACCGGACGATAGGTGAAAATCAGGGGGTGGCGTGTCCCATGTCATGGCCAATGGACCGCCCTTCCATGCCATCCTCTCCATGCTTTTCATGAATGATCCCACCGATCTCGTTGAGCTTCGCCGCGACCCTGTATCCTGTCGCGGTCAGCCGGTAGGTGGCCTTCGTTCTTGTCTTGCCCTGATAGGAAACGCTCAGAAGCCCGTCCTCGGTCATATTGTCAAGGATCCTGCTGGTCCTGGTATCGGCAAAGGAGATCCCCTTCAGGTCCACTATTGTCGAGTCAGGATTATTGCTGAGGAATAGGATGAGCGAGACTGCCTTGGGCTCATTCAGACTTCCCAATCTAACGTATTTTGGACTCCCCATAACCAAGATAAAAGTAGCTCGGTAGCGGATAATGATACTATCGTTCATTTTCTCTATTTTGGTAAGCAGCCATGAAGCTTCCATATTCCTCGAAGCTCATGTCGGATTGAGCTATCGTCGTCGGGCTGGGACGACCGCCTATCAGAAGGGAGCAATTTCAGTGATTTCCGCCCCTTTCCGCAGTTTCAGACAAGCCCGAACGGTGAGGGGGCTAGAGTTCATTTCTTTCTTCAGGACTATTGAAATCCCAGCAAGGAAAATGGACAACAAAATGGTGGTTAGAACCGACACGAATCTTGGAAGATCTTGCCATGTCCGAATTGATGACCTGCCAAAATTACAGAACCGATAATTTATACAAACATTTTAATTAATGATATTTTCGGTTCCTATGATTTGCATGACAAAATGGTACAGAAGTCTAAGCACGAAATTGGTCGTGAGCTTTGTAATACTGATAACGATCATTTCCTCGATTTCCTTCGTCATTGTGTTCCAAGGATCCCAAAAAGCGGTCACCGATGCAACCAAGGATATGCTCAGGGAGGAAGCGTCGACCATGGCGACCCAGATCAACGTTTCAAAAATGATGTCGCTTACGCCGGGCGATGAGAACACCAGCACCTACCTGGACCTGATCCATCAGATGAGATCCATGAGGGCGAATTCTGATTTTGTCGTCAATGTCTACACCATGAAGATCGTGGATGGAGACTACTATTTCATCGTCGATGACACTGAAGACGGACCGGCATCGATCGGCCAGCTTTATGAAGACCCGGATGAGAAGAACCTTGAGATCGCCATGAGCAGGTCCAGCGCTTCCGATTCGTTCTATACCGATGAATTTGGGACGTTCATGAGCGGATACGCACCGGTCAAGGATTCCAACAATCAAACGGTGGCGATTCTCGGTGTGGATATGACCGCGGTAGGAAGGATGCAACAGATTGACGACCTCCGGACCAATAATCTTCTGCTCACGATCGGCCTTACCATCGTCGCGAGCATCCTGGTGCTCTTCATTTCGGTCACCATCATCAGGGACCTCAAGAAGCTCAACAAGGCCGCAGAGACCATCAGCATGGGAGACATGAACACCGAGGTCAGCGTTCATAGGAAGGATGAGGTGGGAGAATTGGCCGAATCCTTCGGTCGCATGATCGCCTCACTGAAGTTCGAGATCATGGTCAGGGAAGAGGAAGAGAACAAAGGCAAGGCCTCGATCGAGGCAGATGATCAAGAGGTGAGCAAGTGACCGCCTATTCGGACGAGGTCCTGAAGGTGACCCAGAAGTATCTTGGCCCGTCCGCCAAGGCGTTCCTGGAGAGGCAGACGAAGAGCCATATCAATGGTCTCGATTTCGGCAGTGTTGACCGGTCCAACGCTGCCGAGCTCACGAAATGGATCGAGATATCCGCCGGGCTTCTGATCGGAAAGGAAAAAGCTTCAGAGCTTGCCGGGATGGTACGGAAGATCTGAACATCCCATTTATTATTTTTCCATTGGTATTCTGATAAGTTGCTGGATCCGTTCTTTTTCTGAGCCATTGATCTCTGAATCAAAGGAAAGGATTCGATTTTCATTCCCAATCATGGGCCGGTTCTGACTTGGTCGACATACGGTTAATGGAGAGGATTTGGATTACTCGGATGAACAGGATATCGTGCATGCAGGATGTCCATCGGTTAATATACAAAGAGCAACAAACCAAACACGATCCTATGGAAACGACAACCAAGCAGGAGGCCAAGAAGGCGGAAGGGGAGAGCGCCGTTCTCGAGGTTATTGCATCGATGCCGGAACCATATCGCGCCATGGGCATGAGGATCCACGCGATCATCAAGGATAACGCGCCTCAGCTTTCACCAAAGGTCTGGTATGGGATGCCCGGATATGCCAAGGACGGCAAGGTCGTTTGTTTCTTCCGCAGTGGTGAGAAGTTCAAGGAGAGGTACATGACGCTCGGTTTCAACGACAACGCGAACCTCGATGAAGGTGCGATGTGGCCGATCGCGTTCGCCCTGACCGAGCTGACGCCAGCCGAAGAGGCGA
Organism: uncultured Methanomassiliicoccales archaeon; assembly: GCA_963695345.1. Classification (GTDB taxonomy): domain Archaea; phylum Thermoplasmatota; class Thermoplasmata; order Methanomassiliicoccales; family UBA472; genus DASXVU01. Next base: position 2,538,610 of record OY968769.1, on the reverse strand, counting down.
AAATCGCTACGCTCGTAAAGAAAGCGGTCGGCTGAATGTCAAGATCGCAGCTTGACCAACTTGGCGACAGCGCACAGGTATCATTCCAACCGCCACAGGGTGAGCTGAAGCAGCTTCCTTTGTCCTCTCCCACGAAGAGATCGGAAGGGAGATTGCCCTTAACGTCCAGGCACTTTGATCCAATGGCCAGGCCAGAGGTCCCGTATCAATCCACTTTGTCCAATCTTCGTTGGTCTACGATTACTCGGATCGTTATTCGATGACCGGATCATCGCTCCTGCGAATGGTATCACTCGACGCAATACCGTCTTCGGCAACATCGATATCATCGGTTGCCATTACTCCCACATGGATCACCTCAATCCGAATCGCTATGACAACGCGATCCCCGCCTCTTCGTACATGGAAGGGGCGACCAAGAAGGTATCATTCTTCATCCCGCTGCGCCGGACGGAGCTTTCCGGGCGAGTCACGGGCCCGGTCTCCGAGTTCACTATCACCCAGACGTTCCTCTACACGAAGGAGGAGTGCCCGGAGACGGTCGACGCGGTCTACCGCTTCCCGCTCCCCGGGGACGCGGCCATCGACCGGGTGAAGGCGTTCTTCGGTAGGAACGAGGTCGAGAGCAAACTGATGGAAAGGGTCAAGGCGGAGTCTGAGTTCGAATCCGCCCGGAAGAAAGGTAAGCAATCCCTGTTGATGACCCGGGAGTCCTCTGACGTATTCACCATGTTCCTCGCCGGGATCAGGCCGGGCGAGGAGGTGAAGGTGCAGACTACGTTCGTGCAGCTGGGCGATCCGCAGGGCATCGGATTCGAATTCCGGGTACCTCTGACCATATCACCCCGTTATGTGCGCGGGGACGAGGCGGGATCACGGCAGGCCAGCGGTCAGCCTCTGCTGCCGATGATCGACCCTGGCCACCGGTTCTCCATGGACCTGAAGGTATCGAAGAACGGTTCGGTGGTTTGCCCATCATTCGGGACCCGGGTCAAGAAGGGACGGATGTCGCTAGAAGCTGGTGAGGTCCTCCCGGACCGGGACCTGGTGCTCATCTGGACTCCATCCCAGTCCGATCGGCCGATGGTCCAGGTCATCACCGATGGAAAGAAACACTTCATGGCCATCGTGACACCGCCGAAAAGTCCGGAACGGCTCCTTCCCCGGGAGATAACCCTGCTCCTGGACCGCTCCGGTTCGATGAGCGGGGCGAAGTGGGAGGCGACGACCTGGACGGCCGAAAAGATGCTTCGCTCCCTCGGTCCCGGGGACCGCTTCAACCTCTGCCTGTTCCACACCGAAACGAGATGGTTGTTCAATACCCCGCAGGAGATCAACGCCCAGAACCTGAAAGAGGCCAGGGAACTTCTTCGGCGGAGCGATGCCGGAGGCACCGAGCTGGGCGTGGCTATCGAGCAGGCGCTTGACCAGGATATCGTTGATGATGAAGCGGTCAAGCATGTGGTCATCGTCACCGACGCCGAGGTCTCGGACGCCGGCAGGATAGTGCAGACGGTGAGAGAGAAGAGGCGGAAAAGGCAATGCAGCGTCATCTGCATCGATTCGGCCCCGAACTCCTTCCTGGCCAAAGGGATCGCCAAGGCCGGGGACGGAACGGCGAAGTTCCTCACCTCTTCCCCTCAGGAAAGGGACCTGGCGACGGCGCTGGACGACGTCATGGAGGAGTGGGCTGCGCCTATCGCATCCGAAATGAGCCTCAGAACCGACCGCCTGGCCATCGATCCCGAGAAGGGTAAGTACCTAGAGAAAGGGGACGGAATGTTTGCCGTCGATGTCCCGCATCTCGCCTCAGGTCGGTGCGTGGTTATGCTCGGCTCATTCCAGACCAAGGGTAAGATGAGTTTCTCGTTCTGTGCCCTGGACCAGGACGGGCATCGGGAAGAGACCGATATCCAGGCCGCGGAGCGCTGCCCCGGTCTGTCCAAGCTCTATGGATCGGCGATGGTGAACTGGCTGGAGCTGCTAGCAAGCTCCGAGGTTGACATCGGTTCGGTCGAAGAGGAGCTGGAGAAGTTCGACATGAAACTATGCCCTAACAAGACGACCAGGGCCATCTACCGGGAGAATCGAGAGGCGGGCATCAGAGCGTTGATCAAAGGTCAAATGGTTAAGGCCTCGCTGCACTACAACGTACCCTCATCGGAGACCGCATACCTCGGGATCAGGAAGGAAAGAGGAAAGGCGGCCACCAAACTGGCCATCGTCCCGAACGCGTTGCCGGAGGGATGGTCCCATGGATTTGCCAATGGTAGTGTCGCCACTAGAGGCGACCCAATGAATCTGATGTGCGGTTTCAATGCTAGCCCCGCCGGTTCACCTAAGGCCTTCATGTCGTCGATGCAACAGGATACTTCGGCAGAACCGATGGTCGATATCGAATTGCCGGACGGCATCCCCGAACAGCATAACGGGGAGCTGGTCTTGATGGACAGCACTGATGGTCTGGGTAACCAGCTATCCTGCCTGATGTCGAAGGTGACCGTCACCGGAACCGGATTGGAGAACACGGAACTTCAGATATTCATCAGGGACATGTCAACGGCCAGGGTAAGGATCAAGCTTCGGGACATGGTCGAAGGACTTCTGGAACGGCCCATCAACGTCCAGGTCGGAAACGGGGAAAGGGTCCTGATCAAGCTGGTGGGTCTCGACAAGACGATGCAGGGTGCGCCGTTTAGGGTGGTGATCACCTGACCGGTTCTTACAGGTATCTTGTGATGATGAGCTTACACGCCGTGCATCTATTGCCATTCAATTGTTCATGATTGAAATATCCCTCAGCAGCAATTATGTCTCCTGAGAGCAGGAGCTTCAGCGGCTTCTTGCTCCAAACCATCCACCTTGCTGCACTTACAACACCCATCTCCATTTCACTTCCGCATTCGGGACACTTCATTCTAAGTCTTCCCCGCCGTGGATATTATTCTGGAGAGCTTAATAGTAATGGATTTGGGAGGCCCTAAGCCCTATTTACTTTTCAGAAAATACACTTGTCCCGAATTACTCATAGGCTCCGGGCTGTTCGATGTCGGGGAATTGGATATTCAGCATGAGGCTGAAGGTCATCGTATTGGCTGTCGCTGCCCTGGTCTTTTTCACGGGGTCCGTCTATCACATATAATCTGCAGGGCTAACTTCCAAGCCCATGGACTTCGGTAGGTCAATGGGCAGCCATGGCCGGTTGCTCACCGAAACCAGGTGTATAACCACCATGGGATGGACATATGGGTTAACATCGTATAATGGTCAGCCGGCAAATCGTCTATCCAGTTACTATTGTTAAGTCGATGTCTAAGTTTGTCGAACTCACGGGTTGACATTTAAATATGCAACTATGGTTTTAATGTCAATTCTAATGTCTTCCACCCTGACACGTATTTTGGTCGTCGACGACGAACCTGACCTTTGCGCATTGACCAAGGAATTCCTGGGGATGCTTGGGGATCTCGATGTTCATACAGCAAGTTCTGTACCGGAGGCCAGGGCCATGCTCGCCGAAAAGCGCTATGAGGCGATCGTGTCCGATTACCAGATGCCGGAGGAGGACGGCATACAGTTCCTCAGATCGCTGAGGTCGGCGGGAGATAGGATCCCTTTCATCCTGTTCACCGGAAAAGGGCGCGAAGAAGTGGTCATCGAGGCATTGAATCAAGGCGCGGACGCTTATCTGCAGAAAGGCGGTGAGCCATTGTCTCAATATACCGAACTTGGGCATCGCGTCAGGATGTTGGTGGGGAGGCAGCAGGCGGAAGGGTCGTTGCTAGAAGGCGAAAGCAAGCAGCGCCGCGCCGAGGAGTTGGCGGGATTCGGTTATTGGCAGATCGATCTGGTCGAAAAGACCATAACAAATTCTCACGGGGCTGTCATCGTCTGCGGTTTGGAGAAACCTACCCTATCATTGGCCGACTGGCAAATGATATTCCTGCCTGAATGCCGGTCTTCATTCGAGTGCTCATTGAAAGACCTGATCGAAAACAGCAGGCCTTACGATATTGACGCGAAGATCAGCCGTCCGAGAGACGGGAGGATCGTCGACGTCCGATTCCTGGCCGAGTATGATCGGCAGAAGAACAAGGTATTCGGGGTCTTGCAGGACATCACGGTACGTTCGGAATATGATTTACGTCTGCAAAGGCTGAACCGCGAGCTGGCGGCGATCAAGGAGTGCGACCGGGCCATGACCAAGGCCCGGACCGAGCAGGAACTGCTGGATGATATCTGCCGCATCGTATGTGAGGTGGCCGGCTACCGCATGGCCTGGATAGGTATGGCTGAACATGATGAGCGGCGGTCGGTCCTACCGGTGGCCCAGAGCGGCCACGCACCTAGTTACGTCGCCCAGATCGAGGTCACCTGGGGCGAGGACGAAAGAGGGAATGGGCCGACCGGGGTGGCCATCAAGACCGGAAGGACGGCCTTCATACAGGACTTTGAGTGCGATCCGCATATTTGTCTATGGCGGGAACTGGCCCTGGAGTACGGCTACCGATCGGTCATCGCCCTGCCGCTGATGTCCTCCGGGGTTGCCTTCGGAGCGTTGCTGATATATTCCGAAAAGATCAACGGATTCATCCCTGACGAGGTGAAATTGCTGGAGGAAATGGCCAGCGATCTGGCGTACGGCATCATAGGACTGAGAGCCCATAAAGAGCGGGAGGAGGCCAGGGAGGAGCTGCAACGCCAGTCAACCATGCTCTCGATCCTCAACGACATCATCTCAACGGCGAACCAGGCGGAGAATCTCCCGCAGCTCCTCGACCGCATCCTGGTAGGATCGCTGCGCTTGCTGGACTTTGACGCCGGAGGGATATATCTGGTTGACCGACCCACACGTACAGCGAATGTGGTCTGCTCAAAATTCCTTCCGCCGGAATTCCTAGCCGCGATCCATACGCTGTCTATCGATGACAGACCTTATGATACACTGTTCATCAAGAATGAGCCGATCATAACCGACAATTATTCGAAGGTCAATCCGACCGTCTCCGAAAGATTTGGGTTCCTTTCGATCGCCAGCATCCCACTGATCTCCAAGGGGTTGGCCATCGGATCGCTGAACTTCGCAAGCATGCGACAGCATGTGATCTCTGAAGAGCAAAAACAGACGCTCATCTCCATCAGCCGAGAGCTCGGCAGCACAATAGAGAGGATGGTAGCAGAAGAGGAATCAAGGAAGGCCGCAAAAAATTTGGAGACCTTGTTCAACTCGATCGACGAAATGGTTTTCGTGTTGGACATGCAGGGGCTCATCCTCGAGGTAAATCATGCCGTGCAGAAACAACTTAAGTATTTGCCCGGGGAACTTACGAATACGGATGTCCTGCTGTTGCACGTACCGGAGCGGCGGGACGAGGCGTCGCAAATTGTCAAAGAAATGATCGCGGGGACTGCCGATTCCTGCCCGGTGCCGGTCCTGGCCAAGGACGGCACCCGCCTCGAGGTCGAAACGAAGATCACCCGCGGATGGTGGAACAATCAGGAAGTTCTAATCGGGGTGGCGAGGGACGTCTCCGAGCGCAAGCGCGCGGAGGAGGCGCTGCACCAGAGCGAGGAGAAGCACCGCCTCCTGGTCGAGAACAGCCACGACATCATCTACACCATCGACGCGACAGGCGTTTTCAACTTTGTATCCCCCAGTTGGACCGCGGTCCTGGGGCACCCGGTGGACCAGGTGGTCGGAAGACATTTCCAGTCATACGTGCACGAAGGCGATCTGCCCAGATGCATGGCATTAATTCAGAGGGCGTTCGAAACGGGACAACGACAAACGGATGTCGAATATAGAGTAAGGCACTCTGACGGTACCTGGCGTTGGCATATCTCGAACGCCGTCACCCTGGTGGATGGGAACGGCAAGGGCGTCGGTATCGAAGGCATATCCGTCGACATCACCGAGCGCAAGCGCGCGGAGGAGGCGTTACAGGCGGCTAACCACAAGCTCAACCTCCTGTCGGGTATGACACGACACGACATCAAGAACCAGCTCATGATCCTGGAAGGGAACCTTTCTTTGATGGATAGGGGTCGGATCGATTCCATGTCCAACGAGCATCTGGGCAAGGCGGCGACGGCCGCGGAACGCATCTCCGCCATGATCCAGTTCACCAAGGAATACGAGGACGTCGGCGTACGCGCTCCCATCTGGCAGGATATCCGGAAATTGGTGGAAAAAACTACTAAAGACTTACCCCTGGGATCGGTCAGAGTGGTCAACGACGTCCCACCAAGTATGGATATGTTCGCTGACCCTCTGATCACCAAGGTTTTCTACAACCTGATCCAGAATTCGCTTCGGCACGGGGGAGGCACGTCCACAATCGTTTTCTCACTGGAAGAGCAAGGCGGATCACACTCCATCGTCTGCGCGGACGACGGTGCGGGCATACCGGCGGATATGAAAGGGAAGCTTTTCTGCAAAGGTTTCGGTAAAGACCACGGGCTGGGCCTGTTCCTCTCTCGCGAGATCCTGGGCATTACCGACTTCTCGATCGCCGAGATAGGAGAGCCAGGGCAAGGGGCCAGATTCGTCATGACCGGCCCTCCGGGCGGTATCAGGGATAGGCTGACCTGAACCCGAACGGACCGATCCATTGAGACATCGACAAAACGATCCGCTCCTTCATTCAGGCCTTTTTGGATTCGTCCTGAAACCCTGCTGAGATAATGAGATAACAATTCGCTATCTACGAGATGGCCTAAGAAAAAATGAGAGGTCGTGGGCAACCTATCGGCTATTGTGTGCCCTTGACCGATTGACCGTTCCCATTACTTGGGCATGAGAACGGTGTCTATGGCGTGGCACACTCCATTGCTGGCCACGATGTCGGTCTTGATGATCTTGGCATGATCGATCTTCACGGCCTTGTGAAGATGCCACTTGACCGCGTCCACCTTCAGCTCCTCGCCCTGCACGGTCTTGATCATCTTGAGCTTGACAACATCCTCGGCCATCAGCTTCCCTGGCACCACATGGTACAGGAGTATGCTCTTCAGTTTCGGAATGTCCTTCAACAACCCTTCCACGGTTCCGGCCGGCAACTTGGCAAACGCCTCATCGGTCGGTGCGAAGACCGTGAACGGTCCCGGCCCCTTCAGGGTGTCGACAAGGTCTGCTGCCTTTACCGCGGTAACTAAGGTGTTAAAATTGCCCGATATGGCTAGATCAACAATGTCTGGCATGGTTATCATCCCTTTACTGATAATTCGAACTTGAGCCCATACTATTTAGGTATTTTGCCAAGGTCGGTTCTGTCACGACATTATCGATACCTGACCAGTTTCCTCTGCGATGTTTTTATCTGCTGGCCTACTCGCTTTCTCTTGGTCCTCTCAGAATGGACGAATCATACCGCAGCGAACTCCAACGGCTATCATTCTTCGACTCGCTAACTCCCTCCTCTCAGGATTGGATAATTTGGGCCGCATAGAAAGTGACCACCTTGTAGCTCTCCGAATAATGTCATACCGATCTTCATTTTACATAGCGAGCTGGCATAGGAGTGTTGAGTTCTCTACAAGACTATTTTCAGAACGTTGTAAGAAAAGAAAAGAGAATATGGGATATTCTCCCAAATTGTTTCGATTGTTCATCACCTGCATCAATAGCTGTTTCCAGAGGTCTTCATCAGGAGCTCTATCTCAGTGATATGCTCCTGCTCCTCCGTCAGGATATGCCTGATCTCGTGCTCCAGAAGGTGGTCGTAGTATGGGATCTTCTCGGCCCTCAGCTTCTCGATGATCATCCTGTATGTGTCAACCGCTTCCTTCTCGCCCTTCAGGTTCACCTCCAGGATCTCCTGGACGGTGGTGGCTGCATAGGTAGGGGCCATTCCCATGCTCGGCACCCCGCCGAGGGCGCCAATCAGGGTTCTGAACTTCTCCGCATGATCCTTTTCGTCACCCGCGATCTCCTTCAACCTGGCGATTATCGATTCTGCGCCCACACCGTCCACGCACTCCGCGTGACTGAGGTACTGAATGGCCGCGGCATGTTCCAGCTCCAGCGCATGATTTAATAGGCTAATTATTTCTTGCTTGCTAATAACGATCCCTCCATCAGATGACTGGGGTTCCCGATAAAAGGCGCCCAGGTCTATTTGCGTGGTCAATGTTGACTCCTGGTTATTTTATGGTATTGTTTAAACCATCCAAAAGCACATTAGTCTGATTCCACAAATATTATTGGGGGAACATTATTGAAATTATGACATCGGTCAATGGCCATTTGTTCAGCTCATTGTAGGTAGTTCAAGAATTCCATGATCCTCTGATCATAGTTATGATTTCATAGCCTCCAATACTGATTAAGACCATCTGTCGAGCAAAAATCCAACTTGGATGGAAAATGGATGAGGTTGGGTCACCGCGTAATGGAATCCAAGGGCTGTGGCCTCTATCTTTTCAATAGTCCCACACTTATTCAGGACAGCGCGTTTTCCTCAGGTCATTTCCCGATCTCGGAAGTTTCATTCTGAGACTTCACCAAACTGCGCCGTTTCAAAATCGGTTCGGGGTGCCTCAGAACCCAAGGTCCCAGGTATCGGCTAGATAGTGCGATATAGATCCCAGCGCAAAGCACAGCACAAACGCAGAACGCCAGATGCGTCGACCTGTGTATGCCGGTGAAGAAGTGGTCCAGATCAGGCAGAGTGCCACCAAGAGCGGCACCGACCAGGCCATAGAGAACAATGCGTGCTCGAGTTCGCACCGGAGCACCAGTTCCGGGTTCGCCGTGAACAGCTCTAGACCATCTGTCATTCATCATCACACTCTGTGATAATCAGGTGCTTAATTATTAATACCTGTGATGTTACGCACTCTGGTACTTCACGCTGGTTTTTAAGTAACAAACTGGAACGTCTTGCACTTCATTTCTGGTCAAGAGACTCCTCGAAGTCGGCGTATTTTTCTCTCACGCTTAGAATATCCGTCACATCCCTATGGATATGCTATTGATGGAAGGAATGTTATGCGGAATGGAAATAATGTTCCCCACACTCTTTCCCGGATAGATTAGAATTCAAATAGTAATCCCAAGACCCGATCCAAATCTGGATTCCAGATCATCCTGTTTCCGATTCAATGCCGGATCATACCCCTCTTCGAAAACGCTAGAGCCAATGATCGAAGCCGTTGCCTTTCACTCTTACTTTCAGAACATGCCTCCTCAACGCCCTTCCGAGCATCATCATCTCCTCCTCGGGCGGTCCCGGTTCGAAGATATTGTCGAAAGGTAGGTCATAGGAGCTCGACAGGAACTGAGTTATGTCCACCTCGGTGGCCACATCCTTCAGGTCGGCTCCGATTCGTTCCATGATCTCTTCGTCATAGTGGCCGGGTATGATCCGGATGGTCGCTGTGACATCCTTCCCTTTGATGATATCCATCACCTCCCTCATCCTCACGAGGTGGTCCTTGGCCTGTTGCTCATCATAGACGGTCAATTTGGTCAGGCCGGATGGGTCGTCCAGGGGAACCTTGACCTCGAGCACGATCTTGTTGATGTTGGGGAGAACCGCTCTCAGGAAACCCGGATCGTGACCGGTCGTCTTCAGAACGATCTCCTTGCCGGTCTTATGCATATGCCTGATGAGGTCCTCCAGTTCCTTGCTCTGCAAGGATGGCTCCGCCCCACCCAGGAATATGGTCTTGACGTCGTTATCGAGCAATACCTTTTTCACCTGATCGATGGAATAGTCCTTCTTCTCCCTTGCCATGTGAGTGCAATACCTGCAATGCATCGGACAACCATAGAAATCAAGGACGATCGTTGGCTTGCTCCGATTGATGGTGATCAGGCGCATCGACATCATATCGGACGGTCAGATTAACAATTTCTGTCTTGATTTCCAGTTTCTATTTTTTTTGTTCATGGACCAGGTTTCTTACTAATGGTATCTCCGCCCCATTTGCCCAGAAGGGGGATTTGCCGATTGACGCCCCATTCAAATACGTTCTCCCCGGCTCCCGCATCATTCGATTGTTGGTCTGGCGAAGTTGAGTTCACGTGGGTCAATTGGCGCGGCCCCTTTCCATCTCGACCCTGCTTGAGGTTTAGGCGGTTTGAGGCGCTGCGCGGGAATCACGCGCCGCCATCATGTAAACCATGCAGATGTAGCCGACCACGAACATGACCATGCTGATCGGCCAGTAGGGGGGCGAGGGTGGGCGTGCCAGGCTCAGGTATGTAAGGAAGCTCCAGACCAAAACGCTGAACGACCAGATGATGAAGGTCTTCAATCTCAAGTTATTGGGGCCTTTTGATTCGGAACGGCTGCCTAACAAACGATCCTTGATGGCCAGGATCGACATTTTTGTAATTGTCATGAAGGACAGTTCGGCATCGCCACTTTCGATCGATGCTTTCCGTCGTCTTTGGATCCTTCGGATCGCCAGATACCAGGCCAGGGAAGCGAGGTTGATCACTAACAAACATACACTGGTTATGAAGAATGTAAAAAATGGAACACGATCTATGAAAAGATCGTCCAGATGAACATGCTCGGAGTTGATCGTCAGCCTGAAAATGAGATACGCCAGAAACAGCAGACTGTATATCCAGGTGCTGAAAGCCACCGCCTTGAAGAACCTTGTACTCATCAATCTCATACGATTAACCAACTCTGTTTAAGATATTTCCATCCGAGTTCGGCTTTGGATGGCGATACCGTTCCTGCAATCTAGTATTTCAATGACTCTCTGTTACTAGCTAACAACACAAATGAAGAAAGGCCAAGCAAACATCCTCTTGGACCCTTGGCCACATTTCTCACCTCATTCTAATGCCTAATATGGTGGCTTTTTTTCCATGCTCAGGTGAAAGGGCGTCTCGCACAAGACAGGTTTTGAAGACGTACCGATGACGACCAATGATACCGATGCTGCGACAATCAATAGTTCTGTCGCCCCTTACCGGCTCCGATTTTTGGGTGACGCCATGAGAGTAGAAGATGAACAATGTCAGGCGCTGAATATGAAGGATTACAACGTTTTGTACGGATATGTTCACCATCCAGTCCAACTGGTGTAGAACGAAATTGAAGTACATTGCCCGGTGAGGATCAACGTTTCCTGTCTTTCATACTGTTATTCTCGACATGTATTGCCTTACCGGAGTATGGCGGAACCTATCCTGTGGGAAGGTCATCTCGAAGGTGGCGCCCTTGCCCGGTATTCCCACCTCCTTGATGCTGATACCGGTGATGGCGAGGATCTCTTTCGAAAGGAACAGGCCATATCCGAATGAGGATCCCCTGGTGAACAGACGGTCCTTTTTTCCGATTCCGATGCCGTCGTCCGCGAACGACAGCAACAGCAGTCCATTTTCCTCCCTGGTGGTTATGAACAGGTTGCTGGCCTGGGCATGCCGGTTGACATTGCTTCCGATGTTGAAGAACACCTTGGTTATCATCGGGTCGGCGAAGACCTCATACTCACCCACTTCGACGTTGATCTTAAGTTGCGCCTTGTCCACGGTAAGCAGGGCTGAGGATATCGACTTCCCGAGCGAGATCCATTGCGGTTCCTTGACCCCGATCTCCTGATAGTCCTTGGTGAATGCCTGCTGCCGCCCTATCGAGTTGGCGTTGGCCTTGACCTTTGCCAGGTAATCCAGGGCCACCGGGTCCGTGATCCTCTGCGAGGCCAGCTCCAGGAATCCCTCGATCGCCATGAGCTGATTGTTCACGTCATGCCTGGTGATCGAGCTCAGCAGGTTCAGCTTGTTGTTGGCCTGCCGTAATGCCTCCTCCTGGTGCTCCTTCTCGGTGATGTCCTCGACGACACCGTCGATATAATCAATTTCGCCATCCGGCCGGAACCTGGCGGTCAGTGTGAGCGAGCAGATGATGTCGGTTCCATCCACCCGCTTCAGCCTGGTTCGGAGCGATTTGATACTGACCTGGGCGGCAAGCTGAGAGAGATTCCCAATTCTGTCGTCGCGGTTGGGATAAAGATCCAGTGCGTTGATGTCCGTGGCGTCGTCACTGTATCCAAATATGCGGAGGAACGCGGTATTGGCATGGGTGATCTTTCCCGAGGATGCGATGGAACGGAAGATCCCCACATTGACGTTCTCGACCAGGGTGCGGTACTTGGTCTCGCTTTCCCCGAGCGCGGCCAGTGCCTGCTCCAGTTCGCTAATGCGTTTGTGCAGCTGGGGATAGTAGCTCTTCCTTTGGGATTTCTCCCCCAGACCTATTATCTTCTGCCTGAGATCCTCGATATTGTTCCCGTTAGAGCGCTCGCTCATAGATCCCCATCACCTCCGAAAGCGTCACCGGTCTTGGGTTCGTGGCGATGCAGGGGTCCTGAAGGGCATTCTCGCCCAGTTTGACCAGGTCCGCCCTGAGGACATTGGAATAGGTCAGGCCGTGCAGTATTCCCAACCTTTTCCTCAGATCCCGCAGCTTGCCCACCAATCTCTCCTCGGGGTCCAGTCCGCGGTCCTTCGGAATGGTACCGCGCATGACGCTCTCCAACATGTCGTATCGACCGGAAGCGGATGGATAGTTGAATTGGACTACATGCTCCAGCAGGGCCGCGTTACATTCCCCGTGAGGGGCATCGTACATCCCTCCGGCGCTGTGGGCCATGGCATGCACCAGCCCCAGGCTGGCGTTGGAGAATGCCAATCCGGCGTACATGCTGCCCCGCATCATGTTCTCCCGGTGGAGCATCGAGTCCGGTTGCTCATAGGCCAAGGGCAGGTGCTCTGAGATGAGCCTTACCGCTTCCAGGGCGAAAAGGTCCGTCATCATCGATGATGCGTTCGAAACATAGGCTTCGAATGCATGGCATAGCGCGTCCATTCCGGTATCGGCGGTCAGGTCCAGGCCCATCGTGGCGGTGGTGGCGGGATCGATAATGGAGATGTCGGGAACCATGGCCTTGCTGATGATCGCCATCTTCTTCTTCCTGACCTCATCGGTGATGATGGCAAACTGAGATACGTCCGCAGATGAACCGGCCGTGGTGGGTATGCAGATGAGCGGGGGGCCTGGCACCTCAACTGCGTCCACTCCCTCGAATTCGAGCACGTTCCGCCCGTTGGTGGCGACAACCCCGACCGCCTTGGCGCAGTCCATCGGGCTCCCTCCTCCAACGGCCACGATGACGTCGCATTTCTCGCGTTCATAGAGCTCTGCCCCTTTCATGACCTCCGAGGTCCTGGGGTTTGCGGAAACCGCATCGAACAGGACATGCTCCAATCCAGCATCCTGGATAGAATGCTCAACGCGTCCTGTCCAACCGGCTGAGCCCACCCCCTTATCGGAAACGATGAATATCCTCTGACCGGACAGGTTGGTGACATATCTTCCTATCAGGTCTAGTGCGCCTTCACCGAAGATGATCTCAGGCGAGACGAATTTCCGCATGGAGGACCGGTCATGCTCGTTCATTAACCACGCCATATTGTGATGGGTAGATATTATTATTCCACATTCTATCAGATGAGCCATCTTCATGGCTTCCATGCCCGGGTGATGCAGAAAACTGTTACCTGATATCGATCGCTCGAATGACGGTTATCTCAAATATTTCATGACAACATGAATCTTAAATATATAAAATCCATAAAAGCGGCCAATGCGTGACCAATGGCCCGTATGGAGTGAGGATTACCGCATAATAATTTCTGGGTCGTTGATTTCATGAACAATAAGAAGGACACAATTGAAAGGAACATTCCTTTGAACGTCCTTCTTGTCGAAGACAACCAGGCGGACGCTGTGTTGATGGGCACTTTGATGCAGGAGACCGGCTTTCCTTTCGACCTGTCATTGGTCGATGATGGGGAAGGGGCGATACGCTTCATAAAAGCTGCCTTAAATGGCGAACATCGGTTCCCCGATCTCATATTATTGGATGTCAACCTTCCGAAAAAGAACGGACATGAGGTCCTGTCATTCATTCGGAAGGGAGTGAAATTGACCGATATCTGCATCGTGATATGTTCAGGGTCGAACTCGACCGAAGATATTGAGAAGGCGAGGCAGAATCTCGCCAACGCCTATCTGGTCAAACCGATGTGCGCGGATGAAATGGAGGCCACGGTGATCAATCTCAAGGACATACTCGACTCGCTCTCGGACGGTTCCGATCCGAAGTTCTGGTTCTAGACAATGGCCCATTCGTGTTTTTGAAAAACATCCGAAAGTGTCTTATCGCTCATCTCCGAATTGTCTTACACGCGGCCGCCGGCCTATGTACCACGGCTTTCCTCCTAAGAAACGTCCGGCTCATCCGGCGGGCGCGTACATGACGCTCTGGGACACCCATATTTTGAGGAGATTGATCGTTAGGTACACCGATCAGTTCGCCCTACAGATGGAGCAATGACCGCAGAGAGATAAGGCATACGAATAATTGGTCCGGGAAATGATGATGGGGAATTGCCTGATCGGGGTCCATCCACGAATTCCAAGGAATGGCCGGTCCTAGTTTTGATACTATGACGGATTCAGGCATCAGGTTGTCCAATGGTAAGGCGCCAGCGCATGGATGAAAATCATTATCCTCTAGTTCGTGGCTTATTACTGACTGATGGATCTTCGGGTCGGCAATCAGGGACGATGCCCATTGGATTTGGACTCATGGAATGCCATCAGCGGTTCCCTGTTTCGGATGACCGTGGCCAATCAAGAGTTGAAAAGTTAACGATTTTCCGTGACGACTCGAAGGCCACCACGAGGAACGATGCCAGACATTATTGAAAGTGGTGAAAATGGGGAGGATCAGATCCTTTGTTCGAGGCCTATTTTATATTATATGGAATGTTATATTTAATATCTGGATCATGGCGTTCATCATGTCCGAAATCAGATTGCTGGTGGATCACTGCGTTTCGCAAGGAAGCGTATTCAGAACTGGGGCAGGGGATCTGGTCAGTGGATATGCTTACGATCGACGGGACAAAAAGATCTTTCTTGTCCGTGAAAGCGGCCTAACGGGGGAGTGGCATGAAAGAGCACCCTGATGATCTGCGAAGGGCCGGGGACCTGCGCCAAAGGGTGATCGGTACTGGAGGGGCGTCGCAGATAGGACTGTCCGGTCTCCAGCTCGAAGAACGCATCGCCGAATTGGAACGCGGCAATAGGGCGTTGGCCGAAGGCGAGAAGAAGCTCAGGACCCTGGTGGAGAACGTCAACATCGGGATCTATCAGACCTGCGCGATTGGGAACAAGCCCATAATCCAAGCCAACCCAGCGATGGCCAGGATATTCGGCTACGAAAGCGTCGCCGAGATATTGAAGGTGACCCCGATAGAACTTTACAGCGATCCGAGAGATCGGGAAATATTGCTTTCCATTTTGAGAAAGGAAGGTGGCGTCAAGGACCACAAGGTAAGGATGAGGCGTAAAGATGGTACGTCGATAGTGTGCTCCTTGATATTCACCGCCGTCCCCGGCCCCGGCGGAGAAATCCAATGGATCGACGGAGTGGTAACGGATATTACCGAACAGGTCAGGGCCGAGGAGGCTCTGCGAAGTTCCCAGCAGATGCTCCAACTGGTCCTGGACAGCGTTCCGGTCCGGGTGTTCTGGAAGGACCGGGACCTGAACTATCTGGGCTGCAATCAGATAGCGGCGCGCGACGCAGGACTACCAGACCCGGCCGAGATAGTGGGGAGGAACGACCATGAACTGGCATGGCGTGACTCCGCCGACTCCTATCGGGCCGATGATCGCCAGGTCATGGAGAGCGGTTCACCGAAGATCAACTTCGAGGAGGTGCAGATCCAATCCGATGGAGGTACCCGTTGGCTGCAGACCAGCAAGGTTCCCCTCAGGGATTCCAAAGGAGAGGTCATCGGAGTTCTGGGTACCTATGAGGACATCACCAAGCGGAAGAACGTGGAGGAAGCGCTGCAGCGCTCGGAGCAGATGCTCAAGATAGTCCTCGACAACTTCCCAGGGGTCGTATACTGGAAGGACCGGAACTCGGTGTACCTGGGGGCGAACCGGGAATCCGCCAGGAACGCCGGTTTTGCCGATTCATCGGAATTCATTGGCAAGACCGATTTTGACATGCCCTGGGCCAGGACCGAGGCGAAGGCATATAGGACAGATGACCGCCAGGTGATGGAAAGCGGCAATGCGAAGCTCCACGTGGTCGAAAGCCAGCGCAGGGCCGGTGGCAAGACCGGATGGTTGGACACGAGCAAGGTCCCACTGAGAGATCAGGAAGGGAATGTGATCGGGGTCCTAGGCATATCTACCGACATCACGGATCAGAAAGCGGCGCAGGATGACCTGCGGGAAAGTGAGGAGCGTTTCCGCACTCTCTCAGAGGCAACATTCGAAGGCATCATGATACATGTGAACGGGTTGATCGTTGATGTCAACAAAGCGGCCCTCGAGCAGATGAGATATTCCCGGGGCGAGATCATCGGCAGATCGATCCACGAATTATTCGCACCAGAATCTCAGGAGATCGTCGAAGAAGTGGTCCAGCATCCAATGGCCGAGGCGTACGAAGCGCATATGGTCCGTAAGGACGGCGATGTTCGTTTCGTGCAGATCAAGGCCAGGAGCATGGACTTCAATGGAGAACCGGCAAGGGTCGCCACGATGATGGACATCACGGAGCAGGTGAACGCCAGGAAACGGATAGAGGAACTGGTGCAAAGGAAGGAAGAGGAAACGATCCGTCTGAAGACCATCCTCGATACCCTCCCGGTCGGTGTTCGGGTCACCGATGTTTCCGGAAGGACCGAGCTTACGAACAGCCGGCTAGATGATATCTGCGGTAGGCAAAGGAAGGTCCGACTCCTTGAGGAAACGCAACAGCGTGACCTGAGGTGGGAGGATAGTGACAGGCCAGTTCAACCGGACGAAATGCCTCTTTGGGAGGCGATAACGAATGGGAAACCGGTCATTGGACGGGTCTTCGACCTCGAGAGGTCCGACGGCACCGGCGGGACGATCATGGTTTCCGCCTCCCCGATCAAGGACCACCGAGAGGCGATCATCGGGGGAGTGACCACCACCCAGGATATCACCGAACTTCGAGAGGTCCAGGAAGAGCTTGCCCGATCGAATGCCGACCTTCAGCAGTTCGCCTACGTCGCTTCGCACGATCTGCAAGCTCCTTTGAGGACGATAACTAGCTATCTCCATCTTCTGGAGAGGTGCAACCGCGGCATAATGGACAAGAGATCGACGGAATATATCTCCCACGCCATTGACGGCGCCAATGACATGAAAGGGCTGATCAAGGACATACTGGACTACTCAAGGGTGGAGACCCAAGGAAAAGAGTTCCTGCCGACCGACATGGAAACGGTGATGGCCATCGTATTAAAGGATCTCGAGCATCCTGTCAATGAGACCGGCGCCATCATATCCTATGAGAGCCAGCCGACCATCAGCGCCGATCAGACCCAGATGGTCCAATTGCTGGAGAATCTGATCTCCAACGCGATCAAGTTCCATGGGGAAGAACCACCAACGGTGCACATATCCGCGCTCAAGGCGGGATCATACTGGAAATTCGCAGTCAGGGACAACGGGATAGGGTTCGACCAGAAGTACAGGCGTCGGATATTCGAGATGTTCCAGCGTCTGCACACGAGGGACGAGTACAAAGGGTCGGGCATTGGACTGGCCATCTGCAAGAGGATCGTGGAAAGGCACGGTGGACAGATATGGGTGGAGTCGGAACCAGGACGGGGGGCCACCTTCTATTTCACCATCCCGATCGAGGGGAGGTTGCCAGCCCACTCCGGCCATAGACCGGCGTGATCGCTCTCTCAGGTGCCTTGTTCCGACCAGGACCTGGATGTTTCCTTCCGTCCGATCTCTATCAGCCAGTTCTCCTGACAAGCTTAAGCTCCCTTGCTGGTGATGTCCACCTTGTGCTGCTTCACCCGTTCGATCAGGCTTCTGAAATCCTCCCCGCTGCCCGGCTTCTCCCTATTTTACCGGGCAGATCCAATACCTTCACCTACTGGCCTTCCTTCGGCATCAGGGTCAGTTCGCCGTCGAACCCTTCCTGAAGCTCCGAGAAGGAGATTATGATGCCCTGGTCGTCATGCAGGTACCTGAATCCTCATCGTGCCGCCTCCTTTTTCCCATTCCTTCCAGTATCGTTCAAGGAACTCACGCCCTTATCCACGGAGTGAATATCCCGTAGTTCAGGGTGGAGCTGCCCACATTCCTCACCGTGAACCGGAGGCGCCAGTCTCCGTTGGGTGACGCCTCTGAAACGATGTCTGTCACAGTCAGCGATCTCTCCTTTCCACCCCTACACACGAATGATGCGCAGAGACCTCGTTCACATCCTCCCATTTGAACCCGGTCAGTGCCCATGTCTCCGACTGTCCGGAAAAATGTCGTTGACGGAAAATCCGATTGGCCCATAGATAACGGTAGCCATCTATCCACGCTCCAAGAGATATTCTGAGGGGGTTGTTAATTACGATTGTTGGCGGGGCCAGGACATGCATGGAGAGATGGAAAAAATCCATATCCGCCCAATGGACCGGGCGGGGATAGGACGAACGTCCGATCCTAGACGGTGATCTTCTTGACGTATTTGATCGCGGAGTTGGCGGCGGTCGCCCCCTCGCTGCAGCTTGTGACTATCTGCCGGTATTTGCCTGGATAGGTGACGGCGTCCCCGGCCGCGAACACGCCCTTCCGGGAGGTCATCATCTGCTGACTGACCCGGATTCCTTCTCCCTCCAGGTCCAGGTTCCAACGCTTCAGGTGTTCCGGTTCCGGGGTCATGCCGACCTTGATGACCACCATGTCCACCGGGACCTCCTCCTCCGCATCCCCGACCCTCAGCACGACCCTCTCCACCTTGCCATCCCCTTCGATCCTCAGGAGCTGGGCGTTCATGCGTGTCCGGATATGGGATTCCTCCACCCTCTCGATGAAGCAATGGTCGGCCCGGAACGTTCCGCCCCGGTGCACAATGCATGTTTCGGCGATCTCATGGACCATCAGGGCCATCTCGAGCGCGGAGTTGCCCCCTCCGATGAACATGACCTTTTTCCCGAGGAATTCCTTCTTTGGGGGCATCATGTAGTAAACCCCCCTGCCCTCGAGCTCAGCGGCTCCCGGTATGTCCAGTTTCTTGGGAATGAAGAACCCGTTGCCTATGGCGACGATGACCGCGGTGGTGGTGTACGATCCCTTGGTCGTTACGACCCGGAAGCCGTCGGGAATGTCGAGAATGTCCTCGGCCGTCTCGTTCTCTTTGATGATGCAGCCCTTGTTCAGGGCGTGCTCCACGAAACTCCGCGAAATGTCCCTGCCGGTCACCGCCTGGGAGGTGGGGAAGTTGTGGATCTCCTTCTCCGGATAGAGAACGCCTGGCTGTCCTCCGGCCTCGGCGGCTTCGATGATGACGGTACGGATCCTGCTTTGCACCGCGCAGATGCCCGCCGTAAGACCGGCTGGCCCGCCCCCGATGATGACCAGGTCGTAGTCCATTAAAATAGCTATTGGGTGATGCCATATTAAGATATTCTTGCTGGCTCGTCCATGGTCCTCATTTCTTTCTGCACATCTGCAGGTGTAAGACAGGTCATGGTTCTCGTTGCTGTCCAGGGCGGTTCGTCCAAGCATTCGCGTTCAGCCACATACGAAGAGTCGGACGCATCGATTAAATAACCACATCCATTAAGGCGACCCGAAAGGCGGCCCGGGGGCTACGCTAGCGACCTCCACTACATGCGAACCTGGACCGGGAGCGGTGGTGCGAAGAACTGGTCAACTCTACGACAGCGACGCCGGGTGGTCGACCCCTCCGGAAATAGTTCTCCAGATCGGCCGTCTTGCCAGGAGCACATCGCCGAAAGGTCCGAGGCGGCCCTATTCCAAAGTCCCTTACCCAAAGGTGGGATGGAAGGGATCAACGAGGCGCTGAACAAGGTGGAGATGGCCTTCCGCGCCGACTGAACGCCGCGGTGATCGGCCACACCTCTGGCGCAGGCCGACACGTCGCTTTCGAAGCGTTGGGCAAGCCGGTGCATGGCACACTGGTGTTCCATGGACGAGGCTAACAACGCGTCTGCCGCCAGCGCGCGTAAATCGTCCAGCACCGGACTCTCCGCGACCACGAGCGAATCAACCAGGAGGTCCTGAATTGAACCAGCACACCCAGGAAATGAAGGAAGAACTGAGGGACTGGCTAAACGGCGCGACCAGTGTCGTGGTGGCCGGTATAGGCAACTCGATCCGCTCCGATGATTACGTCGGGGTGAGGATCGTGGAGGATCTCCAGGACAAGGTCTCGGGATCGGTCCACCTGATCGAATGCGAGACAGTACCGGAGAGCTTCGTTGACGAGATCGTGGCGATCAGCCCCTCCCATGTGCTCCTCGTTGACGCGGCATTGCTCGGACTTGAGCCAGGCACCGCCCATCTGTACGAGGCTGAGGAGGTGGTCAATGTCCCATCGATCTCCACTCATACCCTTCCCCTCAGGGTCTTCTGCGATTACGTAAGCACATTGACCGGAGCAAGGATCGCCTTGTTGCTGATCGAACCGAAGAACGTGGACTTCGGCGAGGGACTGACCCCCGAGGTGGAGGCGGCTGCCGTTCGGGTGGAGAGAGCACTTCTAAATAACCTGCCATAGGGTACGAGATTGATGTAGTCAGGAATTGATGACAAACAAGGCCGATATGATTGGGAAATCAATTTTCACTATACATCAATAGAAGAAGAATAACTTGTTTATGATGAAATCTTCTTTAATATTTTAGTGGCATTCGTAATCCAAATTGGGTAGATTATTGCCTAACCATGAATATGTATAAATATCGTGGATTCAGACTTATAATCATGCCAAGAACTGCCACAGAAGCCATCAGATCGTCGACAAAGGTCAGGGCGACGAAAAAGATAGGAGCGGGGATCGGTCCGGTGGGGGCCGATGATTGCGGTTGCGTCGGGGACCAGGGGTGCTGCAAAGACAAGGGTTGTTGCAGAGAAGGAAAATGCCCGGCCGAGATGGATCGATTCGGGTGTGCCGGTGACGACTTCTCGATCAAGATCAATGACCGTCAGGATCTGGTATCCGAGTACATCAGCATGAACAAGGATTCTGTTGCGGAATACTTCAAGTCAAAAGGGGTTCAGATAAGGAAATAGTCTGGAACGGTTGTTTGGCAGTCCTCTATAATCGACATCGCCAGCAGGTTGAATCATGATGCAATTCAAGAATGAGCAGTATCTCCCCTGTTCGATACCCGAGATCTCCCATACCGGCGAAGGAAAGGAGATCTCAATGAAGGGTGCGCCCCTCTATTTGACGGATGATCTGTTTGTTTACCCCATGAATGCCGGATATGTCATCGAGAACGATCGGGGACAGTATGTGGTGGATTCGGTCGATCTTCTCAAATCGGTCCCGGGAAAGAGCTTCTGGGAGATATCCCGGTCCGACCAAGACGCAGAGGAGCTTGAACAATATTATCGGTACGGCCTCATCGGATATGGGCCAGACGCCTCTAGGAGACTGATAGTCCCCGACATAGACCGAAGATATGCGGAATCATACCGGGATATGGAGACCACATGGTTTTTCCAGATGCCCCTGAAGATTGAGTTGGACATCACCAAGAAATGCAATCTGCGTTGCATCCATTGCTCGAGGGAAGCATCTCCAGCATCCGCCGAGAGCGGCCTCTCCTTACAGGACTATGTGGATATCATACAACAGGCTGGTGAGCTCAGGATTCCGGAAATGTCGTTCATGGGCGGCGAGCCCACCTGCAATCCCTCCTTCATCGAGCTAGCCACCTTGGCCAGGATGTCGGGGATCAGGACCCTTTCCACGAGCACAAATGGTCTGTTGGTGGATGACGCCCTGGCTGAGAAGATGGCGATCCTATTCGACTCGGTTCAGGTAAGCATCCATGGGGCGAACGAAAGTACCCACGATGCCATCGTTGGCAGGTCAGGGGCCTTTTCCAGGGCTTGCGAGGCCGTCAGGCTGCTGAGGAAGCATGGGGTCGGCTCCCTGAACATCTCCTGCACCGTCATGGATGCCAACGTGCATCAGATGGATGACATGATCCGACTGGCAAGTAGCCTGGATGTACCTTCCCTGCGCTTTCTTGTTCTGTTCTCCAAAGGCAGAGGCAGCAAACTGGACCAATGGGACAGGGAGGACAAGGTGGAAATGTCAGACAGGATACGGGTCTTCCGGGAGAGCGGCCCGGACGGTCTGAACATCGAAGGGGGAGGGTTCCCGCCCTACGGTCCGGTCTGCTGCGATGCCACCATCTACGGATGCCCTGCTGGAAGGTCGCTGATGTACATCAGCGCCGATGGGGAGGTAAGGGCGTGCGGTAATCTGGACCAGACGATCGGCAATATCAAGGACCAAAGGATTCTGGACCTTTGGCACTCGAAGGACATGGTCGCGCTTCGGAGAAGGCCGTCCTGCGATTGCCCTTATGCGGGGATATGCTCGGGCGGATGCCTCGGCAACGAGGACTGGAGCAGAGATGTTCAATATCGACATAACCCCGATCGTCAAATGATGATCGTGGTGGCAATTGTCCGATTTCGTAGGAGCGCAGGGGCGATCACGAGCTGATCGAGGAATGGTCTGTCAATTGCGTTCAATGTATTCGCTTTTATGAGTTTATGCTACCTTGAGAGGCTTGTTCGCTGATGCAAGAACGACTAGTTCCAAATCCAGAAATGAATGATTTTATCGATAATTGTATGATCTGGCACCCATGTTCTTTTCAATATCAAAAACAGTAGGCGACTAATCCGGATTATATACCAAAAAGTTGCGTTCATTCTCAAGGTGTCGGAAATGCACGCACTCGAAACATCGAGGATACTGACCGAGGAGTACTCCGCGAAGATACTTCTCGCCACCATGGGGAAACCGAAAACGGCATTCGAATTGAGCGACAAGCTCGGTGTGCCGATAGCCGCCTGTTACCGCAAGATCAAGATCCTGGAGGATTGCGGACTTATCAACTGTGTGGAAAGGAGACTTACCCAGGCGGGAAAGAGGATCAGCCTGTACAAATCGAACGTTAAGAATGCGCAGATCGTGTTCGAGAGGAACAAGATCAGGGCCAACATAGAGATGATCGATGGAACCTCCAAGAACACCACATTCGATATCGAGATGTCCGAGTTCATGGAGATATCCAAACAGACGGTATGATCATAGTCGATCTAAACCCCTTCCTTCCCGGCATTTACGGCCCTGGACCTGGCCTTCTAGATGTCGGCGTCGATTCAGTGGATTCATGTCACAGAAGGTCTGGATGAAAAGGGCGGATTAGAGATGGAAAACACAACCAACAGAAAATCAACATACACAGCCGACCAGATCGACGCTCTACGCGAGATCGGTAACATCGGGGCCTCGCACGCCTCGACAGCGCTGACGACGATGCTGCACCAGGACATCCTGGTCGATGTACCGGAATGCTTTGTCTGCAAGACCTTGGAGGCACCGTACGTCCTGGGAGAGCCGGAACAACCCGTAGTCGCTGTCTACCTTGGAGCGAATGGAAAAGACAAGGGGAGCATGCTTCTGATCCTCACGGAGAAGGTGGCCATGCAGATGACCGACATGCTGTTCTCCCAGAACCATGACGAGTCCCGGGCGTTCAACGAGGAGGACCGCGAGGCGATAGCAGAGATCGGCAACATATGCGCGTCAGCATACCTGAACGCCATCTCGGGTTTCCTCGGGATAACCATACTTCCCACCCCTCCCGGAATCGCCGTCGGGATGCTCAGCGCGGTGATGGAATACCCGGCTTTGATGGCGTCGGAGGACTATGAGAATCTGGTCATCATCAAGACCCACTTCATAACGGAAAAGCAAAGATTCCCTGCATATTTCATCTACATTCCGGACCGCGATACCGAGAAACTGTTGATGGAGAAGTTCGAGATCGAGTAATCCGCCGTCAAGGCGAAATGGGCAAAGCGGATGTGGTTGTGTCCCAGATCGCCTGGATCCGCCTTCGTTTCTGAAGGCGGCATCCCCCGGAGATCATCCAGATAAGGAACTATGTGGATACCACCTTCAAGAACGGCATCAATGACTCCATGGACGACCTGGAAGACCTGGCAAATGGGGTCAAGACGATCTTCTCCACCATGGAGAACGGGGCTCAGGCATCGGTGAACAACCTCAAGAATGCCAATGCCTACTTGGATGACCAGTTGACCAGCATGTTCAAGAGGCAGTACGTGGTCGGACTGATATCGGCCGGTGTTCTGTCGATCCTGGCCGGTGTGGCCCTCGGCCTGTGATCGGTGCCGGATCGGTGGGCGCCTTTCTGGAAGCGACCGGTGAAATACGCGAAGGGCGGGGAAGATAGGAGGTTCGATTCATGAAGAGGGCAGACGCTGTTCATCGCAATTCCTGGACCTTGATCGATCCATCGTCTTCATGCTCCTCAATGTGGTATCAAAGTGGAAACGTTTATAACGTGTCTAATGGACTACGGCGTTGTCCATCTGGTAGGTCATAATGCTCTTCGAGGTCTTTCTAGCCGCCCTGTCCATTTTATTGTTCCTCAACATGTGGATCTTCAGCATCATCATGGGTCGCCGCCCTTTGATGATCAAGGCCGGTCTCGTCATGCTCCCTTTGACCTCGGTGGCTTGCCTGGTTGAGATCATCCAGCTCTACTCTGACACGCTCGAGGAAAAGAGCAATCTCTACTATGTTTCTTCATTGCTCTTCATCGTCATCTTCACTTGTTTCCTGTTCATGGTGTTGGAGATAACCCAGCGATACGATCCCTTCAAGGAGAAAGTTTTCTTCCCGTTGCTAACGGTTCCGGCACTGGCCACGTTCGCCATCCTCACCGATCCGTGGTTCCACCTGTTCACAAGCTCTCAGGCGCTTACCTTCAGCCAATCGATGTCAGGCCCCATATTGATCGTCAACCAGTCGATCATCGGTTTCCTCTGGATCGCATATTTCGATATCGTTGGAACTGTTTTCGCCTTCTACCTTTTCCTATATGTTTACTGGGATGGCTCCAAGGGCTTGGCGTTCACTTTCCTGGGAGGCGTGGTGCTGATCCATTCCTTCATATTCGCCTCTTACTTCTATCAGGACCTTAACGCGGTCGATCCGGACAATCTCGCCTATGCCATATCGGTGGCCGCCATCTACCTTTACTCTTTCAAATTCGGAGTCTTCGACCTTGCGCCGGCCAGCAAGGAGAAGATGCTGGACGTGATCCAGGACAATATAATCACCATCGATTCCCGCGGCCGGGTGATGGTCCTCAATCAAGCCTGCAAAGAATATCTGGGAGACCAGGCCAAGGAGGTCATCGGGAAGCCTTTCCCCGATGTTTTCGCAACGATCCCGTACTTCAAGGGCCTTCCTTATCCGACCGATATCAGGGACCTCCCCCGGGAGGTCACCGATCCGCATGGACGGAGCTTTGAGGTGAACATCAAGGAATACAAGATCGGCTACACCGCGAGCCTGGGAAACCTGGTGGTCCTGCACGAGCTTACCGAGCGCAAAAAGATAGAGGAGCTCATGAGGAAGGCTGAGGCCCAGGAGAAGCTGGCTGAGAGCGAGCGCAAGTACCGGATGGTGGTCGACAACCAGACCGAGGCCATTGTCTCCTTCCGTCCGGACGGCAAGGTCACCTTCGCCAATCGGGTCGTCGAGCAATACCTCGCCAAGATAGGGATCCCGCTTAGCGAGCTGAACGTCTATCAGTTTCCAACCTTCTGGGATTCCCGGGGATTGAACAAGTTCATATCCGCAATGACGCCGGGGAACCCGGTCGGAGAGTACGAGCACGTCATTTCGAGGCCGGACGGGCGAACCCAGAACATTCTTTGGAGAGCGAAGGGCATCTACGACGGCGCGGGCTCGCTACAGGAGGTCCAGGCCGTGGGCATCGACATCACCGAGCGCCAGCGGCTCGAGCAGGAGATGGCCAGGAATCAGAAGCTCGAATCCCTGGGAGTCCTGGCTGGAGGGATCGCGCATGATTTCAACAACATGTTGGCCTCCATCGTCAGCAACACCGAGATCGCCATGCTTGAGCATCCGGAGGACGCGAAGTATGTTCTCCGCCTGCAAGAGGCGGTCAGTTCAGCCATGAGGGCGAGGAACCTGACACAGCAGCTGCTGACCTACTCCAAAGGAGGGCAGCCGATCAAAGAAGTGGTCGACCTCAAGGCCCTGGTCCCCTCAACCGTCGAATTCGTGCTTGCCGGTTCCCAGTTCGTCCCCGTCTATGACATAGACAGCGGGCTGCACATGATATCGGCGGATCCCATCCAGATAGAACAGGTCATTAACAATCTCGTCATCAACGCGATGCAGGCCATGCCCCGCGGCGGCAACCTTTTCATCGAGATGAGGAACTTTGATTCGGACATCCTTCATTCGGAGGATGGGAATCGCTCCCATATCGTGATAGAGATCAAGGACGAGGGCGGAGGAATCCATCCGGACCATATGGACAAGATCTTTGATCCCTTCTTCACCACCAAGGCGACAGGGACCGGTCTGGGACTATCCACCGTCAGGTCCATCGTAAGGAACCATGGGGGGATAGTGACGGTCGATTCAAGGGTCGGGGCAGGAACCAAATTCTCCATTGTCCTGCCGGCAACGGAGGACGATGCCCAACCTTCCATCGAAATACTGAGGGTCGATATGAAAAGACAAGGGAGCATCCTGGTGATGGATGACGAGGAATCGATCCTCGACGTTCTGCAGACCATGCTGGAAAGCTTTGGCTATCTGGTCGAATGCGCGAAGACCGGAGAAGAGGCGATAAAGGCCTATCGGAGGCGTCTATCGGAAGGACGGCCGTTCGACGCGGTCATCATGGACCTGACCATACGCGGGGGTATGGGCGGGAAGGAGGCGATCCATGAGATCAGGTCCATGGACCCGGATGCCCGGGTTATCGTTTCCAGCGGATATTCGAACGATCCGATAATGGCCCACCCTCGGGAATATGGGTTTGCTGATGTGTTGCAGAAGCCATTCACCATGAACGACCTTTCGACGAAGATCGACGGCGTGATGGCGAACATTGAAGTAACAAAACTGGAGACCAAGCTAAAAGGGAATACGGCAGGAGAAGGGGCAAGGTAAACGGCCTTCGTCGACGGTTCGGGTCAGGACCATCGATAGGCGTCGGAAGAGGTCGCTAGTGCTGGAGAGAGATCAAGCGTTCCGTTCCATCGATCGAGGTGAGGATCTCCCTCAAACGGTTCACTATCTCGTCCATTTCTTCCATTCCGGTGGGCTTGAGAAGATAGGCATCCGCGCCATTGCTTCGTGAGCGCCGGATGTCTTCGCATGAACTCGAACCCGAACACATGGCGATGAAGGTGTGGGCAATTCGGGCATGCTCTCTAATGCGGGTAAGGACCTCATGTCCGTTCAATTTAGGTAGGTTGATGTCCAGCAGCACAAGGTCTGGCGCTGGAATGTCTCCATTTGCGGCATCTTCCATGAACTCGATCGCCTTTTCCCCGTCTTCAACAAACGTGATCGTCGCTGGCACACCGGTTTCTTCCAACAAGGCTTGGACCAGTCGTGCATCGGCTTTCTTATCCTCGACTATCAAGACCCGTACGCAACGATGACCTATCATATCATCCCCATCCTGTAACGAACTCGTGTCCAAACGCCAATGGTTCGCCGGAAGTCTGGCGATGTTTTCCAATCGTCCATGACCAGGCCGCGATTAGCTCAGACACTACGGTTGATGATTCGGACCTGAGATATTTGAACAAGCGGGAAGATTTCAGCGATAAATTGGAAATTGTTCAATCCGAACATTCGACCTTGTCTTCCCCTGCCTTCTTTAGATAATATATGTTGCTAAACGAATGGGTAGCTTGGAACATGGTCAATTCTTTCCACAATCTCTCTTGAGTGTGCCTCAGGACCGAAAATGACATCGCTCCGACATGAACAAAACCGGTCTGTTTCTAATAACCTTGATCGACTTCGTCGCCGAGCATCGTCGATAGCTTTTCCTTGATCTCCTGTATGGTGTATGGTTTCTGCAAAACATCGTTGAAACCGTATTTCTGGGGATCGGACATCACCGGGTCATTGGAGTATCCGCTTGATACGATGGCCTGGATCTCCGGGTCCAATCTCCGGATGTGTATGATAGCGTCCTTCCCACCCATTCCTCCCTTGATCGTCAGGTCCATTATGATCAGGTCGAATCTCGCATTATCGGAGACGGATGAGGAGACAGACTCCACCGCCTCCTCCCCGGTCCTGGCAACCTCCACATGATGGCCCATGTCGGAAAGGATTATCGAAAGGACGTCTAATATCGACTCATCGTCGTCCATCACCAGATCTTGGCTTCCCGTACCCTTACCGCCTTGGGTAGTTGTTCCGGTAGCTCCATCAGGTCCTTTTCACACGCTGGAAGGTAGATGTTGAACGTCGTTCCCTCCCCCAGCTTGGATTCCACCCGGATGCTTCCATGATGGTTCTTGACAATGGATTGAACCGTGGAAAGTCCCAAACCAGTTCCTTTCTTCTTGGTGGTGAAGAAAGGGTCGAAGATCTTATTCTGTATCTCTTCGGGCATCCCAGCACCGGTATCCGCTATGGATATCTCGATATATTCCACTCCGTCGGCCAGGTCCGTGGGCGTCTCTTTGGTCTCTGCGTTAGACGCGTTCACAATGATCCTTCCCCCGTCTGGCATCGCCTGGATGGCGTTGATTACCAGGTTGTTGATGACCTGGCTGATCTGGAATGGGTCCGCCGAGATATGGCGCAGATCGCTCGTGATGCGGTAATCAGCTTTGACATTTGAACCGGCGAGGGTGAACTCGATGTTCGGTCGCAACATGGTGGCGATGTCCATTGCCTCCTTCACCGGTTTACCCCCCGTAGAGAATGTGAGGAGCTGCTGAGTAAGACGCCTGGCGCTCAAAGCCGTCCTTACCGCCTCGTCGAGCCTGTGGCGTGCAGCCCTCTCGATCGTTGCCTCAGATGTGGCTACCTCGATGTTGCTGACTATCGAGGACAAAAGGTTGTTGAAATCATGGGCGATCCCTCCGGCCAGGACCCCTATGGACTCGAGTTTCTGGGTCTTGACAAGCTCCTGTTCCATTTTTAGCTTGTCGGTGATGTCATTGCCCACGGCCTGATATTCGATCAACCGGTCCTTGGAATCAAAAATGCCGCGCACCTTCCATTCGGTGAACCTGGTGATATCATCGGCGAGGAACACTTTCAAAGGAAGAAAATCATGATCCGGTTTATCCTTGGTGAGCGAGGAAATGGCGTCCATGAAGGAGATGATGTCTTCCTCGTCCGCCGGGGGGAAGTAGCTGCTGCCGATGAGCTCCCCGATGGGGACATCAAAGAACGCGGAAAATGCCTGATTGGCAAAGTTGATCCGGCCGGCTTTTGTCCTCCGCACTATCATTTCCTTCTGGCATTCCACAATGGCCTGATATTCCGCCTCGCTGGTCTTTTTCTCGGTGATATCCATCGCGGCGGATTGGACCTCTCTGATCGAGCCGTTCTGGTCGAATATCACCTTTCCCTGCCAATGAAGCCAGAGGACCTCATCCTCAGAGAATGAGATCATATGTTCGTAATGAAATTCCGGCCTCCCGGCTGTGGCCCTATGGATCAAGGTCCACATCGTCTCCCTATCCATGTCGCTCATGATGTCGCTGAGGTTGGCCTTATGAAGTTCTTTTCCGATTTTCCTTATGATACGGTCAAAGACAGGATTTCCGAATGTGATTTTACCATTCACGTCAAAGGTTATGATCGACTCGGTCTGGTTATCCACTAGGGTCCTATATTTCCGATCGACCTCGGCCATCTTGGCCCTGGTCTCGGCCTCTAGGAACTTCCTCTCCGCTTTCTTCCTTTCGGTCGTATCGTTCATTACCAGCATGTTCCCGAATTGACCGATCTTTCCGTACTGGAAGGGGATCATTTCCACGTTATAGGTCCTTCCCATTTCATCGCTTGTCTCGATGTTCGAAAATGATTCCTTTCGAATGATCAGTTCTGTCAATCCTGGGAACTTTTGAATGATCGCGGATGGGGGTTTTCTTAATAGTTCGTTCCTCTCCTTTCCGATCAATCCTGCACCGGCAGTGTTGACATCGGTAATCGAACCCTGTGAATCGAGGACGAAGATCGCGTCCTTCATGACATCTAACATCTTCTTACGCGCAACTGGAGCAATATCGAAGTATCCGAAACCCAGAGCTGCCGTGTAGAATAGGAGGGTAACAAACGTGAACGACAGCCCGTCGATCGGCATCACCATGAGGTCCACATAGAACAGTGACCCGATGTTCATGGAGTAGCAGATCCCGAAGCTCATCAAGAATATGTACAGGATGACCTTGCTGCGTTCGCGGTTCAGACGCACCGCAAGAATGAAGGTGAAAATCGCCCCGATGACATAGCAGTAGGCGGTCCATATGAAGTTCATCCACGATATCTGGATGCCGAGCAATTGCTGTTCAAAGTCCGGTACGCTCAACAGAGAGTATGACGAATTGAAAAGGTGAAGCCAGGGGTCGGTTATAAGCGAAAAAGTGACGACCACTGGGACAGCAAGTATCAGGATCAGGTTCCTCTTTTTGAATGGATCGAACCTGTCGGTGAACTCTCCGGCGAAGAATATGTAGCCGGTGAAAATTACCACAAACATGAGGGAGTTGAAGTAGTAGGTAACCAGAAGGGTCGTGAAATTCGGGGACATTGTCTGAATTATCGATGCGAAAGAGAGCAATGCGCAAGCTGGAAGCATGACCAAGCCTGCCCTGACCCTGATCGGCCTCCTGCCCAGCAGGGCAATGAATATGACCAAGCAGGAAATGACAAAAACAGAATAACAGATGATCAGGAATTCCGGCCACATTTTATGTCAAACCCTTTAAGATCGTCAAGGCGACGAATTTTGCTGCTTTAAGACTGATTGTCCCTGAATCAGATTTGATTCCTTAGAAAATCAGAATTATTCGTTGTTTCCAGCATGGCCATGTATCATGCTGATTCCTTTACGCGATGATCCCAATCCTATCCAGTTCTTTGTTATTTCCCCTCAAATTGATATACCCATCCTGTCAATACGATATCCTGATGGGCCTCCGTACCGATCTGTTCTCGCGGTTGATCCGTTCGACCTTCAAGCAAAGATTCCTAGGAGCCCGACTTACCCGATTGCCGTTGGTTGGGCGGATGGTTGAATTTGCCCTGTTTGAGCGGGACGAAATGATGTATCTTCCCCGTGATGTGACCGTGAGGAGAACGGTCATCGAACTCAACCATGAGGTCGGAGTAAGCAACATCATACTGCCCTCCCAGGTCATCGATCATTTCCTGCGGCGTTCACGGTATATTTTCATCATGAACGCCTGCATGTGCCGCGAGGCGAACCATTGCCATGACTACCCGCATGAGCTTGGTTGCATATTCCTCGGACGCGGCGTCACCCGTATCCCGGAGAAGATGGGCCGCCGTGTCGACTCAGAGCAAGCCATCGAACATATGAAGAAGGCCCGGGATGCCGGCCTGGTGCACCTCATTGGCAGAAACAAGATCGACAGCCTATGGCTAAATACCGGTCCGAAGGAAGATCTTCTCTCGATCTGCAATTGCTGCCAGTGTTGCTGCCTTTGGAAGATGTTGCCGGAACTGAACGAAACGATCGGCTCCGGAGTGGCCCGGCTCCCCGGTCTTGAGGTGCAGGTGATCGAAGAACTCTGTACCGGCTGCGGGATGTGCGTTGAGCAGGACATCTGCTTTGTCCGTGCCATCACCATGGTTGACGGTAAGGCGACCATCGATGGTTCGACCTGCAGGGGTTGTGGGAGATGTGCGGAGTTCTGCGTGAACGAAGCCGTGTCCGTTGTTCTGACCGACCCGGATTATTTCGAGCAGGCGATCAAGAAGGTAAATCCGCTGGTTGACATTTCGGAAGAATAGGACTGAGATTTGTATCAGCGATCGAATTTGTCAAGCTTCGTCATCGGTCGTTCTGGATAATGTCCATATCAGAATGGAACGAGGCGAAATGGGGGAGATACATTGCCTCCCTGAGCGAAAAAGGAACTCCTAAGATAGATCAACATGCGATTGTTGGGTCAATGTTGTGTTGACTGACCTGTATTGATGATACGCCATCGAGTTTGTTCTCGACATGAGAATTGAGAGCAAGAAATGAAAAGGGTTGACGCCGGTCCATGGATAAGGCCGAGGAATGCATCGTAGCTCGTGCGCGTCGCCGGTTGCATAGAGGGTGCACTTCGACTGTAGTGGGATATGAAACAGGTGATTAATCCGATCCATTTTTGATGGACCCTGTAACCTATCCTGCTATCAGTAAGGCGGCGCACCCGAATATCGGACGCCCCTTCCGCATGGGAAGGGTGCGTCCGCCGACGCAGTTCTCGTTTGCCCCCAAGTTCAGCGCACGAAGTCTACATCATCGTCGCGCTGTCTTGATTGCTGGTACTGCTGCGGTTGGGGGGCGGGGTTGCGCGCATACTGGGTTTGAGGCGCTCCCCTCGAAGGCTGGGTGTTCATGCCGTTCATTCCGCGGCCGTCGAGCATGTACTGGCTCTTGGCCCCGGTGATGATCAGCAGGATCTTGATGGTGCCGGTCAGTTCTGGCTCGATCGAGCATCCCCAGATGATCCGGGCCCTCTCGCTGATGGATTTGGTGACGATCTCCGCAGCCCTCTGGGCCTCTCCTACGGTCATGTCGGGCCCTCCGACAACACGGATCAAGGCGCCCTTGGCTCCCTTCAGGTCGACCTCGCCCAGCATCGGGGAGGTCAGCGCCTCGTGCACGGCCGCTCCCACGCGGTCATCGTTGTCGGTGTTCCCTTCACCGATACCGACGAATGCCACACCGCCCTCGTTCATGACGGTCTGGATATCGGCGTAGTCGAGATTGACCAGGCCTGGCTTGGTGATGATCTCGGTGAGTCCCTTGATGGTCTGCATCAGGACCTCGTCCGCCACCTTGAAGGCAGCTTCGACCGGCAGTTTCGGGACCATTTCCAGAAGCTTGTCGTTCGGTACGACGATGGTCGTGTCGCACACCTGCCTCAGCTTGTTCAGCCCGGACAGTGCGTTCTCCATACGCATCGTTCCCTCTGCCTTGAACGGCAGGGTGACGATGCCCAGGGTTAGCGCCCTGATCTGCTCCTTGGCGATACCGGCGACGTAGTGCGCCGAGCCGGTCCCGGTGCCGCCGCCCATTCCCGCGGTGACGAATACGATGTTAGCGCCGGCCAAGAAATCCCTGATCTCGCTGTCGTTCTCGCGCGCGGATTCCTCTCCGACCTCGGGCCTAGCTCCAGCTCCCAGCCCGCGGGTCTTGGACTTTCCGATCAGGATCTTTTTCGGTGCCCTGATGGTCAACAGGTGCTTGGCATCCGTGTTGATAGCGCAGAGCTGTCCGCCAGCTATTCCGGCATCGACACAGCGGTTGATGGTGTTGCTTCCGCCACCGCCACAGCCGACGATCTTGATACAAACGTCCAACGAAGCCGCTATCCTGAGCAATTCCTCATCGGAGGCGCTCATGACCGGAGCTGCCGGTTGATAGGCTGGCTGGGCCGGTGCTTGTTGATTTCCCATGCTTGCATTGGCTGGTTGTTTTACGCCAGCATTAGCTAGCGCATCCTTTACAAAAGAACTTGGCATAGTGCATCCCTCTACACCCGTATGTTCATTCCAGATATAATAATTCTTATCTAAGAAAAAATTCTGGTAGATTGATATCAATACAATGTTCCAGGGGACGCGATCCACTTGGTAGAAGGCGATCGACGGGAATGGTGTTCGTTAAACGCCCGAACGAGAACATCCAGCATTATATGGTAGATGATCTCAGCATCCCTGTTCGGTTGTTCAAGTGTCGGAACAGGCGGGACTTGTCCGGAGTCCCCCAGATGGTATTGTCATACGGAACTTCGCTCCCTCACCTAGACAACCCACCTCAGCGATCGTTATCCCAGTGATGGCGAGGATCTCTCTGGAAAGGAATAGGCCGAGACCGTGGTCCTTACCGAATCCTTTCCTGAAAAGACAGTTCTTCGCCTCGGGCGGGACCCCGTCCCCATCGTCCGTACATATGACCGAACTTATCCCGTTTATTTCCTCCAGGAAGAATCGGATCGTGGTCGTCTTCCCGCCGTGCTTGATGGCGTTATCGACCAGATTATGGAAAACCTTCACAATGAGAGGATCGATGAATATCTCAACCCCCGGTGGCACATCGTTCATTAAGTGTATCTGCCCTGCCGGCACACCCTTGTAGCATATGTCCACCAATTCCCTGACATTTTGCCATACTGGTGCGTTCACCCCTATATCCTCATAGGTCTTTGTGAATTGGATCATGGCGGAGATCCGGTTGGCGGCGGCCTTGGCCTTCTGGAGATGCTGATCGCATTGGTCGCGGTTCTCCTCACAATCGATCAGTTCCAAAAAACCGGATAAGGTCATCAATTGATTCCTGATATCATGGCGGGTGATGCCGGATAGAAGGTTTAGCTTCTCATTCGCGGTCCTTAGGGCGTTCATCTGACGTTTGTTCTCCGAGATATCACGGCAGACCGCGATCGTATTTCTCTTACCCTGGAATCTCGCGATATGAGCGTTAATCTCGACCGGGATGATCGTTCCGTCCTTGTGTCGATGCTCAGTCTCGAATTTCGCCCAGCCCTCATTCTCGAGAGCCGCTAACACACATGGGAAGCTTGGTTTGTAGAAACCTGTCGAAATGTCCGATGGTTTCATTCGGAGCATCTCCTCCCGAGTATAGCCAAGCGTGCGGCATGCAACATCATTGATATCTACAAATTGCCCAGGAACGCCCATATCGTCGATCTCATGCACGCGGATCGCGTCGTTCGCATGGTTGAATATCTCGCGGAACTTCTCCTCGCCGTCCCGCAACGCTTCTTCCATCCTCTTCTGTTCTGTGATGTCGATGGCGATCCCGTGGAACAAGGTATCGCCACTCGGAAGAGGCTCTGGGGATGATTCGAGCCTCAACCATCTGGTATGTTCGTCTTTCGTTATGATGCGCCCTTCCCATTCAAAGAGCTGCTTCAGCCGGGTCTTTTCCTCATTCAGTTTGATAAGGTCATCCAGATCTTCGGGATGGATCGATCCGAACAGGATATAAGCATCATTGAGCAATGGCCCAACTTCGACGTCGAAAAGTTCGGCCATCTTGGGACTGACATAGTCGAACGAGAACGCCCCTTCAGATGTATTGCGCAGAAGGTAAATTCCGACCTTGATCCTGGAGGCCAGATTTTCATATCTTTGAATGGCCTTCAGCCTTTCACTCTCGGCTTTCTTGCGCTCAGTGATGTCGGTGCTGGTGATGATTACGTTGTCTTCGCCCAGTGGTACGATGGTGGTGAGGAAATCCCGGTCTACGATCTCTGAATGTATCTCATCGGTCAACGGTTTTCCGGTCTGTTCCATATTCAGGATATTGCGGCGTAATCTTGAGGCCGAATCAGGGCTGAGAAACGCTTCTATCGTTTTTCCCCGAACCTTATCCAGGGTGGGTTGCCTCAATGTTGTCAGTGCCGCCATATTCGCATCGATCAATGTCCCGTCGGTTGCCACGCCCCGCTCATCCCGGATCAGGCGCAGAAAAGCGACCATGTCCTGCATGTTGTCGAAAAGACCACGATATTTCGCTTCGCTCTCTTCGATTTCCTTCTGGGCATTTATCTGTTCTGTTATGTCCCGGACCGTACCGATGACAAGTGTCCTTCCATCGACCTGGAATGTGTTTGAGGTTATCTCCACTGGTATGATCGATCCATCCTTGCGTCTATGATACCGGAGTGGAAGGTGACTTCGACCTGGATTGCGAAGGAGGCTAATGGTGCCCTCGGGGTCGGTGGAAACCTTGGTCAGGGCAAAGGTGAGGAACTCCTCCTTGGTGTATCCATACATCTGTGTCGCCGCCGGGTTGACGTCGATTATGTTCCCCGTCTCCTGATCGATGACCCACATGGTATCGCCGAAGGATTCGAACAAGGCCCGGAACCGGCCGTCGCTGGCCCTTAAGGCTTCTTCATCCCTCTTATGTTCGGTGATGTCAACGAAACATTCCAGCAGCTTCTCTCGACCATTGATGTTGGTCTTCTTGACCGTCTTTATGATCGAGCGTTTGCCTCCATCGGCACAAAGCAGTATCTTCTCTGAATTGTCCACCTCTTTCCCGAGATCACAAACCGGACAGCGCCCTTCCTCTGCTGGGCAGAGAAACGAATGACATCTGTTCCCGATGATCTTTCCCTCGGCGGCGCCGAACATCGCGGCTGCCGCGCCATTCACATTCTCGATGATTCGGGTCAGCGGATCGATGATGACCACTCCCATCGATATGTTGGACATCAGTTGGCGATGGAACTCGTCGCTCTCGGAAAGTTCAATCTCCAACCTCTTCCGTTGGGTGATGTCCCGGATGACTATGATCAATTCCGATGGATGACCATCAAGGTCCTTGATCAGGTCGGTGTTCACCTCCACGACCAGTGAGCTGCCATCGATTCGAATGGCTTGGAATTCGTCGGGGCCGATGAAGGCTCCGTTTAGAATCGATCGAATGTTGGCTATTGCCCTCTCCCTTTCCTTGGGCGAGAGAAAATCCATGATCGATCGTCCTTTGACATCTTCCTCCTTGTTTAGGCCGAACATGACATATCCGGCAGGGGATGCCATCAGTATTTTGCCTAGGGTATCAATAACGATGATCGCATCGGGCGATGCATTGAGGATCGAGCGATACAGCGCGTCGCTTTCCCTCTGCGACATCTCCATCCTCTTCCTCTCAGTGACGTCGCGGAAGCTCCAGACACGACCAATCACAATTGAGCCGATCTTTTGCGGTCTGGAGTACCGTTCAAAAACACGGCCATCATTCAGCTCGATGACGTCGAAACTGATCTTATCGGGAGCTCCGTAAAGGTCCCTTACCGTTGCGAGGAACTGCTCCGGATCCTTGATCTGATGAATGACGAAGTCCAACGCTTTATCATCATCCTTGGCCGCCATGATCTCCTGAGGGATTCCCCACATTTCCCTGAACACTTCATTGGACAGGACGATCGCCCCTTTCCCGTCCGCGACCATTATTCCGTCCGCCGTGGATTCCATGGTCGATTCCAGGATCGAAAGGGTGCGGGCGATCTCCTCTTCCGCCCGCCTTTTCCCGGCTGCCGCCATTATTCGATGCCTGAGCTCCGCATACATCGGTCCTGGCATTCCGCCCTTCTGTATGTAAGCGTCCGCTCCATTGTTGAGAGCCTCAATGGCCACTTCCTCGCGGCCTTTGCCAGTGAAGAGGATGAATGGGGTGCTGTCACCGCGAGACCTTAGAGATTTCAGGAATTGAACGCCGTCCTCAACGGCCATCTGGTAATCGGACACGATGACCTGGTACGGTTTATTTGCCAGCGAGCCCCTCGCCTCCCTTACCGAATAGGCGATGTCCACGTGAATGTCACCGGGGATCTCAAGAAATTCCTTTGACAGTGTACACAGGTCCGGTTCATCGTCGACCACAAGGACTTGAAGCGGCAAGGAAAACATCTGCAGGATTTGTATCAAATATTGCGGTATATATTAGCTACCGCATTAATATCGGACTCCGCTTCAAGCGTTGAGGTCCAGAGCGTGGATTATGATTCTTTGACAGGGTGTTTACTCTTCGATTCTTGAATGTCAGTTTTGATAGTCTCGCAAGAACCATTATTCATTCGTTGGATGATACGAGACCAAATGGCGTCCTCCAAGGTCAAGATACTGGTAATCGACGATGAACCAGACATATGTACCTTGATCAAGGAGTATCTGGGCCATCCGGGGGATATCGAGGTCCAGATGTGCGGTTCGGTAAAGGAGGCCAGGAAAGCACTTTCGCGGGGCGGATACGATGCCATAGTCTCTGACTATCAGATGCCCGAAGAAGACGGCATGATGTTCCTCAAATCATTGCGTAGCAAGAACGACAGGACGCCCTTCATCCTATTGACAGGGAAAGGGCGAGAGGAGATAGTCATCGATGCCCTGAACAACGGAGCCGACGCTTATCTCCGGAAGGACAACAAGCCAGAGATTCTTTTCGCGGAACTCCGCCATCATATCCTCGCGGCGGTGAGACGATACCGGACGGAGGAATCGATGCGAAGCCATAACGAGGAACTGCGCGTGGTCAATGAGGAATTGGAATCGGCAGAAGTGGAACTTCAGGCCCAGTTGGAAGAGATCGTCCGGGCCCAGGAGGAGCTCGGAAAGGAAATGGCCTTCTCGGAGTCCCTCATGGACAGCCTACCCGGGATATTCTACCTGTACGAGGCGGAATCACTTCGCCTGGTCCGTTGGAACAAGAACCATCAGGAAGTGAGCGGCTACACCGCCGACGAGATGATCGGAAAGCATGTCCTATCCTGGCATCTTCCTGACAATTCGGACGCCGTCCTGGCAGCCATCAACAGCTTGATGGAGGTGGGGCAGGCGAGCATCGAGGCCCCGCTGGTCATGAAGGATGGATCCGAGGTCCCTTACCTGCTCACCGGCAAACGGTTCGACACCAAGGACTCATCGTTCTTCATGGGGCTCGGGATCGACATCAAGGACCGGATCGAAGCCGAGCGCAATCTGAGAGATAGTGAGGTCATGCACCGCGCGATCCTTGACAACGCCGGGATCGGTCTGGGCTACTGGAACCTGGAAGGGCGCCTGATCCTGATGAACTCGATCGCCGCCGGATATCTTAACAGCAAACCTGAGGATCTTATTGGGCGCAACATCAAAGACCTGTTCGAAGAGAAGGGGACGACCTACCTGGACCGCATCAAGAAGGCGGTGAATTCGGACGGGCCGATGGAGTTCGAGGACCTGGTCATCTTTTCCGGAAGTGAGCACTGGTTCCTATCTGTCTTCACCTATGTGCCGGGTCCGAGCGAGAGGGAAAGCGGGGTCCTCATCTTCTCCCACGATATCACTCAAAGGAAGAACATAGAGGTTGCCCTTCATTTGGCGAATCGTAAGCTCAACCTTTTGTCGAGCATCACCCGGCATGACATCAACAACCAGCTGGTCGCGCTCTCTGGCTATCTGGCACTTATGGAGAACGAGTCGGTAAGCGTTTCCTTCGAACAACGCCTTATCAAGGCCAAAACGGCCGCGGAACGCATATCCTCCATGATCCAGTTCACCAAGGAATATGAGGACATCGGAGAGCACATCCCCGCATGGCAGAACGTCAGGGCGTTGGTGGACAAGAGCGCGGACGAGGTCCATCTGGGACAGATAACGTTGCAGAACGACGTTCCATCGAGCGTTGAGATGTTCGCAGATCCTCTGATAGTCAAGGTGTTCCATAATCTGGTCGATAACGCCATCAAGCACGGCGGGAAGACGACCCGGATACGTTTCTACCTAGAGGAGAGAGATGGAACGAAGGCAATTGCATGCGAGGACGATGGAACAGGTGTCTCCGCCTCGTTGAGGAAGAAGTTGTTCATAAGGGGGACAGGCAAGGACCATGGTTTCGGGCTGTTCCTATCGCACGAGATCCTCTCCATTACCGGCATAAGGATATCGGAAGAAGGCTTGGCGGGCAGCGGGGCTCGGTTCATCATGCGGGCGCCCCACTCTGGAATAAGAGGATAGTGAACATCGCCAAATTGGCTGAATGAACTCATTCCATCCGATCGAGATCCCGCACCCCTCCCATTCATTGAACTGAGATAGAAAGCCAATAAGTGGCTATCTGGTCCAATGAATGCGACATCTTTTCAGCTCTCGTGCGATGGAACGGATTCCGAGGCCCAGGAGCCCCCAGAACATTCAGATTGCACAGTACCGGCCCAAGAGATGGCCTGCTATTATTGTTGCTGATAATTGGCGAAAAGACCGCATATACCTAGAGAGCCGATTTTTGCCCTCCAAGAGGGCGAGAACGTGGAAGCATCTCCGAGGCATTTGAAAAGAACCGGTCATCGAGTTGACTCAGAACCTGTAGTGGTACGGTCCTGCAGCAGCTGCCTGTTCTTCCGGAGCTGTTCGGCCGCCAGAAAGGAACTGTGCAAGGTCAGTCCGGACCGGACCCATGGTAACTATGTGGAATGGAGGCCCCGCAGGTGAGGCCAACACTATTCTCCTCTGGATAATCGGGAAACAAAGGAACAGATTTTCACTTATTATTGGACAGGAATTTCCCCTATCTGTTCCCCCTCTTTCTCCAAGGTCTTGATTTCGTATTATTGGGCATGCAGCATAGTGCTCCATCTCGCGGTCAGACTGGCCAGGAACGTGGTCTCTGCGATCTCCGCATCGTTGGCCCCGGCCATCCATGGCGGTGTGAAGGAACGCACAGTAGGAGCATTTAATGTTGGCTGCGACCGATAGCCCCATTAGTTCTCGGTACTTGGTCGGCATCTCTGTCTCTCCCAAGGAGTATCTCTTCCAAAGGGGCCGATTATGGATCAGGGACATCCTCTGGCAATGCTTTCATGAACCCAGGCACGATTCCGATGGCGGCTTTGATCTCATTTAGGGTCTTCTCATATTCGTTCATGGTTGTGCCTCCAGAAACGCGTCAGAGCGGGTGGTAATTGTAACTTGGTCCGGACCTCCGATCCGATCTTTTTAAAACAGTTTGTTCGGAATCGACAGTACATATTGCCTATCCAATAGAGTCTGGTCCAACTCCGTTCGAGAACGCTACCGAAATGGCATTGCTAAGAAAGAATAAATGCCAGAGAATGCAATAGAAACACAGAGGTAGATCGATATGGCAGAAGATGATGAGATGATCGAGAGCGAGGCAGATCTGACCAATGATGAATGGTTCAAGGCGAATTACATCGACCTCATGCAGGATCATGCCAGGGATTGGATAGCTGTCCTGGACCAGCAGGTCATCGCGGTCGCCTCGACAGAATCGGAGGTGGAGATCCTCGCCAACCAACTGGCGGGAGATCGAGAGTACTCGGTCTACTTCGTTGCCCCGACTGCCATTGCCACAGACACGGGCTACTCCAAGAAGCCTGAATGATGGGCCCCCTAGTAATCATCAACGGATGGGGATGATTTTACCACCTCTCGATGAATTGAGATGACTGGAAGAGAACTGGGAAGGGAGTTCATGAAAACAAATCATTCAATCCGTCAGATCGACAGCAATGTTGTAAGAGAACCGAAGTGAGAAAGAAGAAAGAGAGAGGCCGAATTTGGCCTCATAATATCATCGGGTTTTCTGGTTCAGCCTACTTTTTGACCGCGAACAGTGGTAGCACGCTCTTACCCAGGGACTCCTGGAGGACGTGGGAAGCAGCCATGTACACCGCTCCGGCACCGGCGAGGATGCCGACGTAACCGGCCAGGTTCTTGATGTCGGTGCTTGCTAGGGCATCCGCAGCGGACAGCAGGAATAGCACAAGTGCGAGGGCGGCAAAGGTGAATTGCATCATCCGGTTGGTACGGAGAGTGCCGATCGTGAGATACACTACGTAGACACCCCAGAGGAAGAAGAGCCATGCCATTGCCTGGGCGGTCTCGGCCTTGGCCACCAGTCCGAGCGTTGGGGCCAGTATGGTGCTGATGACAACAATCCAGAAGAACCCGAAACTGCAGAACACGGTCATTCCGAAGGTATTCCCTTTCTTGTACTCCATGATGCCAGCCAATATCTGGGCCGCTCCGCCGAAGAACAATCCCATGGTCAGGATGGCTGCTCCCAGCGCAAAGTAGCCGGCATTGCTCAGGCTTAACAGTATGGTCGTCAGTCCGAATCCCATCAGCCCAAGGGGGGCTGGATTAGCAGTGGTGTCGTTGCTCAAGACCGCTTCAACTCGCTTTGCCCGGGGTATGCGGCCATTACATTTGAATGCTACCCTGAGCGGGATTCTCGACGTCTGTATCCAGCCTTCGAGAAATGATTTCCAAACGCGCTCGGAGGGCTAACATATGTCAGTTTCCATGATTGAATAGCGAGACTAATGGATTGCCGTTGCTCGATTCTTGAGGATTCGGTGTTCCTTCTCAACCTGCTCAGCCCTATTCCTAGGAGGATGGCACGCATTGACCGACACAGGATTCAAAGGTCATTTTCCGGCCAGAACGTTCTTGAGCGTATGCGAGAGCTCCTCTATCCTGTATGGCTTAGGCACAACCCCGGCGAATCCATAATCGCGGAAGTTCGCCATGACCGGATCGTTCGAATATCCCGATGAGACGATCGCCTTTGCCCTCGGGTCCATTTCCAAGAGACGGGAGATAGTCTCCTTACCCCCCATCCCACCAGGGATGGTAAGGTCCATTATGACCGCGTCGAACCGTTTTTCTTCGTTAATGGCCTTCTCGTACTTTTTCAAGGCCTCCAACCCATCAGCGGCCACATCGACTTCATAACCCAGCTCCTGAAGGACCTCTCCAGTTACATCGAGGATGAACTGCTCGTCGTCCATGATGAGTATGCGACCGGAACCGTTGATCGCCTTCAGGTGCTGAGGCTGAGGCTCGACCTTGTCGATGACCGCCGGGATATAGATAGTGACCTGGGTGCCTTTCCCTACCTCCGATGCGACCTCGATGGATCCGCCATGACGCTTTACCGTGCTGTAGGTG
This sequence comes from uncultured Methanomassiliicoccales archaeon, assembly GCA_963695345.1. Lineage (GTDB taxonomy): Archaea > Thermoplasmatota > Thermoplasmata > Methanomassiliicoccales > UBA472 > DASXVU01. Next base: position 2,495,956 of record OY968769.1, on the reverse strand, counting down.
ACTGTCATGCCCAGGCCCGAACCGGTTTCCTTTGTGGTAAAGTAAGGATCGAATATCCTTGGTAAGACCTCAGGCGGAATACCGACCCCCTGATCGATGAAATCGAGTACAACATATCTACCTTTGGCTAGACCGGGCGGGACGCCTTCGAAATTACGGGCGACCATCCTCACCGTGCTCGCGGTAGGGCTGGCCTCCTGGGCGTTGAAGAGTATGTTGAGGAAGGCCCGGTTCATCTGTCCGGAATCGATGTTCGCGGCCCACAGGTCCTCGGGGCATTCCAAGATCCAGTTCAGGTTCGATCCGGTGAAGGCGAGCCTGGCGGTGTCCTCTAGAAGCCCCTTTACTACCGTAGGCTTCTGGATGGGCGAACCGCCCTTTGAAAGGGAAAGCAGTTCCTGGGCGACGAACTTGGCACGGTCCATGGCGGTCTCCATCTCATCGATACGGCCCAACGACCTTTTCATCGAATTCTCGCTTTGATCTATCTCCGCTCGCAGCAAGAACATCTCGCCCATGACCGAGGTCATCAGGTTGTTGAAATCGTGGGCAATGCCTCCCGCCAATGTACCTATCGATTCTAGCCTGTCGGCGTTGGCCTCGGCGATCTCCGCCCTGACCTTTTGCGAGATGTCCCGGAACACGAACACCTTGCCTATCGCTTCGTCCTTCTCACCCCTCAAGGTGGTGAAGTTGTACTCCATTAGCCAGTTGAGACCGTCGGGATTCCGGGTCTCGTTCCTCAATGGACCGCCGGAAGTGATCGATGTGATCGTTTTCCATTGGTTGTCGGGAAGGTCGAAGACCTCCTTGATCCTATGGCCAGTGATAGAATCCATCTTTCGGCCCATCATCTCTTCCGCCGCCCGGTTACCGAGAATGATGTTTCCCTGGCCATCGATGGTGATCACACCGTCGGCGATGGACCTCAGGGTGATCTCCAACTTCTCATTGGCCCTCTGGAGCTGGTCCAGTATCGATTCCTTCTCCCTCTCGGCCTTTCTCCTTTCGGTCACGTCCTTGGCGATATAGCAGTCCACCTCAGTCCCATCCAGCAGAAGAGAGGACCTGCTCAATTCCACCTCCGAGGTTGACGAATCGGTGTGGATAATATACCCGTACCCTTCTTCCGCGGAAGAATCAGGGGATGATGGTCTGGACCATTGTTCCGGAGTGATGAGGACGTCCCCGATCTTGAGGGTGTTAAGCATTTCCACGGATTTTCCAGTCATCTTAAGGAAGGCAGGGTTCACATCGATTATCCTCTGGTCTTCCCTTCCTACGATCAGTATGGCGTTCGAAGAGCCCTCCACTATGGTCCTGTACTTCTTCTCCTTATGGACCATTTCTTTGTCCGAACGGTCAAGGGACTCCAACATGACGTTCACCTGTATGCTGAGGTCCCTCAGCTCATCATCCCCCATAACCCGGACCCGCCTTTCCTTCCTTTTTCCGGTTCCAATCCCGTTTATGTCATCCATGACCTTGTGAAGGTGCGATAGGATCCCCCTATCCACGAAAACCAGCATGAGAAAGAAATTGCCCAGGCCTGCCGCTAAAACGGCGATGCTCATGTATACTGTCGAATCCTGGACGTTCAAAAAGGCGGTTCTTTGGACGTCAATCGTTAGGGATAGCGCTGGCTGGCCATAGATGTCCTGGACAAACCAGGAGGCAGCTATGGTGGAATCGTTCAGCATATCAATAACCACATTGTCGGTTCCCAGGTTGCCAAACATCTCCTGGTCCAGGACGTCTGAACCTAGCGAGAGCTTTGCCCCATACAGCGCCGACAATGAGGATATCGTATCCTCGTCAACATAGACGATCATGATGATGCTGCCCATCGGCGGACCTATCATACTGGTCTTGACCACAGGTCTTGATGAGAACATGGCAGTGCCGTTCCCCAGGGAAAGAATTCCCAATCGATGATCTTCGATGTCCGTCCTCAAATGCAAGGTCGTATCATTCTCGATAATCGAAAGCAGGTCTACAGGAATCTCGATTACAGTGCCATTGACCTTATCGAGGGCGAGTCCATCGACAAATTTTCCGGTCACATTATAGAACAAGAGGGCGCCTAGATCGCCGGCCGACATCGAATCTGGGTTCAGGACCTGCTCGGCGAAGCTAGAGTTATGAAATTGGACGAAGTACCAGGCTTCGTCCCAAATGCCCCAGTCGGCACAGAACATATCCAATTGGGAAACCTTGTCATCAAGCCCGAGATTGATCTCTTTCGATGCCACTTCAGCCCTGGCATTGTCCTCTTTTAATGCTTCTCCGACGATTATGCTGGAACCTAGGGAGTTCGTCAGGAGAACGAACAGAATGGCCATCGGGATCAATGTGATGATGGTCTTGGTCCTTAGTTTCATAACCGAGTCATATTAAATACTGGACTGCCTCCTTAAAAAGGTAATCTTGCCATTCACATGAGGCGGCATTCTTGATGACCTAATAATATTAAAATGAGTAAAATATTTTAATGAAAATCAACGACGACATAATTACCCACGGAATGCCCCCCTTGATCGATGTTCATGAAATGATGTTTCTGGCCAAGAAGTACCGTTTCGGAAATGTCTTCTGACTTAGGCGTATGAGTTTTAGAAAGTATATTGAATCCCTCTGTGAAATGGAGCATTAACAGGTGTAGACAAATGGCTTCAGCAAGTCACAGGACCCTAGGCCTAGGGATCGATACTGGGGGAACATTCACCGATGCGGCCATCGTGGATATGGGGTCCATGAAGGTCCTGGCCACTTCAAAATCACCGACTACCTATTCTGACCTATCCATTGGGATGCTGGGGGCGGTGGACGGTGTTCTCTCCTCCGGTACATTCTCTGTCGATGAGATTCAACTGGTAGGTCTTTCCACGACATTGGCGACCAATTCCATTCTGACCGGGAAGGGAGGTTCTGTCGGCCTCATATGCATAGGATGGGTCCCAGACCCAGAATGCGATCTCGGAGCCAAGGTGGTACACTCGGTCGTGGGAGGGCACACGGTAAGCGGAAGGGAAAAGGCACCCTTGAACATGTTCCAGATGGAGCACGCCATCAATCTGATGGTCGGAAACGTGGACGCGATCGTCGTATCCAGCATATTCAGCGTCCATAACCCGGAGCACGAGGAGATCGCCCGCAGAATGATCCTGGAGAAATCGGACCGGTTGGTGGTGGCGGGTCACGACCTGACATCGGAACTTGGGGTGGCGGAAAGGACAGTCACCGCCATCTTGAACGCCAAGCTCATCCCCATAATCGGTGAGTTCCTGACCGGTGTCGAGAACTCGCTTCGCAAGAGGAACATATTGGGCCAGATAATGGTCTTCAAGGGTGACGGATCGATGATGAGCATTTCCGTGGCAAGGGAAAGGCCGGTCGAGACCATCCTCTCCGGACCGGCCGCCAGCCTAATGGGCGGGCGCCTGCTATCGGGCCTGGACAACTGCATCGTGCTGGACATCGGTGGGACCTCCACCGACATCGCCTACTTGGACAAGGGATTTCCCCGGATAACCAAGGAAGGGGCGACGGTGGGAAATTGGAGGACCCGGGTGAGGGCCATCGACATTTGGACCAGCGGGCTCGGAGGCGATTCGGACGTCCAGATGGACAGCCATGGGCGTATCGAGATCGGGCCGGACAGAGTGACCCCTCTAGCGGTCGCCTCAAAACGGAACCCGTATGTTCTGGAGAAGATCAAGACGACCAGGATCACCACGTTCTATACCTGGTACGAAAGGGACCCTTCCGGGCTGTGCTGGGAGGATGCGCTGGTGTACGATTACATCAAGACGTTCGGGCTCTGCACGCTCTACGAGCTGCATGACGCGCTGGAGGACCGTACCTATGTGCCCGAGAACATCAAATCGCTGAAGGCCAAGGGTTACATCTCCCAGACCGGGCTCACGCCAACCGATATCATGCACGCGAAGGGGGTCTACGTGTCGGGAGATGTGGATGCTTCGATGGAAGGCATAGAGATATTCGCGAACCGCCTGGGGGTCACTCCAGCGGCGTTCATTGAGATATTCATGTCGGAGATGGTGACCCGAGTGGGCGCCGAGATCATCAAGAAGCTGATCTATGACGAGGCCGGAGAGCTCACCAATTCCCGCTCTCTAGACTATATGATCCGTGCCAGCCTGGGAGCGGCAGGCTTCCGCACCATGTCCATCCACGCGATGCTCGACCGCCCGATCGTGGGCATAGGGGCACCGGCGCACATTTTCGTCCCGGAACTGGAGAAGCGTTTGGATGTCAAGGTGGTCATTCCGCCCCACGCGGATGTGGGAAATGCGGTAGGGGCGGTGTGCAGCAAGGTATCGGAATCGGTCACGTTGCAGGTATATCCCAGGGGCAGTCACTTCTGGATCTTCTCCTCCATAACCGATCCCCAGAAATTCGATACCCAGGAGGATGCCGTCCTGCGGGCCAAGGAGATGGCCACCACTTATGTGATGGACCGAGCGGCCTTGGCCGGCGCCAAGGACGTCAAGGTCATGGTGGAAGCCTACGAGGGAGGACAGAGCAAGGATTCCGTCTTGCTCAACAAAAGCTCGAATTGGATCAAGGTTTGCGCCAGGGCAAGCGGTGACCCGGTATAAGGGACGGTCTGCAAAACAGCAAGAATTCAAACATGGTCTGTTTCGCAAGTTGCGCAACCTCAGGAGGATTGACCTAGCCTAGGTAATCGGCCATTGCCATTGGGTCATTGTCTCAGTACTTAGCCTTCCAAACCAGGGATTGCTTGATCCAGAATCCATTTTCATAAGGTTTGCTTTCTGGTCTGGGATGGATCGCTTATGCCCCATCGGGGTTCTCTCGGAAATAAATATCAAGTAAGCCAGTATTGACCTGGTAGTAAAGGGATAAATGAATGAGCGCCGAGACCGTCCTACTGTTCGACATCACTTTGATGCTGATAGCGGCAGGCGTATGTTCCATAGTCCTCAAGAAACTGAAGCTGCCCACGATCATCGGTTATCTGATTGCTGGCTTCCTTCTCGGACCTCACATATTCCCCGAAGTCGTCATTCAAGAATCCACCGTGACCGTCTTCGCTAGCATGGGTATCGTTCTGTTGATGTTCTTCATCGGCCTGGAGCTCAACCTCCGGGGTCTGAAGAATGTAGCGTCATATGCGGCAATCATCGTCGCCATTGAGATGACCATGATGGTCGTGATCGGTTATGGGCTCGGTCTGGGACTGGGAATGGACAGCGCCCAGGCTTTGTTCCTCGGCGTCACCATCTCTTGTGCCAGCACGGCAGTCGTCCTGGGAGTGATGAAAGACAACGAACACATGCAGGGGAAGTTGTCCAAGGCGGTCACAGGAATCCTTATCATGGAAGATATCGGGCTGATCGTCATTCTGGCACTGGCAACCCCTATCATAGGCGGTACGACCTCATCCTCCTTGATCGAAACACTCATCATAGTCGTCTCATTCATAGGGATAACATTCGTCATGGGACTCGCCGTGCTCCCAAGATTTATGGACTGGGTTAACACACATTACTCGGGTGAAACCCTGTTCCTGGTGGCAGTGGGGATCGGGTTTGGCCTTTCATTGATCTCCAGCGCCCTCGGCCTTTCTGTCGCCATAGGTGCTTTCCTAGCTGGTATATTGATCTCACAGTCCACGTGCTGCAACGTAGTGGAGAGGAAAGTTGAGCCGATGAAGGAGATGTTCATGGCCATATTCTTCATCTCCATCGGCCTGCAATTAGACCCTGAGCTGATGTGGACTGGCCTCCCCCTGGCCATGATGGTGGCGGCGATTTTCATCGTGGGAAAGATGACTAGCATAATAATTGGTTGTTATGCAGCGAACTTCAAGGCCCGCTCCAGCTTCCTGATCGCCACCAGTATGGTCGCCATGGGGGAGTTCACTTTCGTGGTTGCGAAGGTGGCCCTGGATGGGGAGCTGATCGGCACGGATATCTATTCTTCAGTGATCGGCGCAGCAGTCATCACGATGGTTCTGCTCCCATACATTTCTCGGTCCTCTCCGAGGATCTTCAACTGGTTTTTAGGCAAGATACCGACCAAGATAATCGGGGACTTGACCATCGTGGAGGAATCCCGTCTCGAAGCCGGGGAAAGGATGGCACATTCCTCAAAGGTCCGTTTGACCGTTCGGAAGCAGATATATCTCATATTCATCGATTTCGTGATCATAATAGCAACCCTTCTGGCACTGGATCTGATTACGATCATCGAGGAATATGTCCATGCGACAACTGGGAACGAATCGATAGCTTCTCTGGTGCAGCTCATAATCGCTCTGAGCGTAATTATCCCGGCAATGATCCATCTGGTGAAGCGGATTAGCGTGATCGCGATCACCCTGGCTATGTCCTCCAATGCTGAAGGGAAGCATAGCCTTGCGGCAATGCTCCGCACCTACCGTCTCTTCATGAACATCGGCTCGGCCATTTCTTTCGTCTTGCTAATCCTCCTGATATTCCCGCTGCTGCCCTCCTATCAGGGATTGCCGGTCTCCTCGTTTGAGTTGGTGATTGGTGTGATCATCGTGTCCTGGTTGGCATGGGACGTCATCGACCGGAGGTATGATCGGGTTGCAGCAGCACTCTCCAGGTCAATGGAGACCAGGAACGAGGAATCAAGGAACGAGTGACCGTATAAGGGTACCTGGAGTATCTGGCCTTAATATGTTATTTGGAAACGCCTATGCGAGAGTACATGAACCTGATGCTCCCATTTATGAGGTCGGAGAGTTACCCATGACGGTCAAAATCGAAGTGTTCACATCCACCTGTGGCAAATGCAAGAAACTGGAACAGGTCGTTCATGAGGCGGTCGACGAAATGAAGCTGGATGCGGAGATCGTCAAGCTCCAGGATGGTATCGAGGTCAGGGAGCGAGGGGTGACGCGGGCACCGGCACTATTCGTCAATGGGAGGCTTGTCCTCGAAGGCAGAGTTCCTCTCATCCGGGAGACGATGGACATCATCAGAGATGCCATGAACGACATTACGTACGCCTGAAATCCCAGTCGATATTCGGACCTGTATCTAATGCAGGACCGCGGAGTGATCTTCAACGTCGGAAGTCATCCATTCTTATCTGTTATTGAGTTTTCTGACGTGCAGCTATGAAAATCTCGTTTTGACTTGAGGATACAATATAACTACGACGAGAGCCTAAACAGTGGTCGTATGGCACCGAAGACGCCAAAGGTAGAAGCCAAATCGGCTAAGGCAGAGACCAAGAACCCGGCAAAGAGCAAGAAAGCCGTCACGCAGGTCAAGAAAGAGACGGTAGGTGCGAAGAAGACCGCCGTGAAATCCAAAACGGTGAAAGATGAGGCGGCGAAATCCAAGGCTGCCCTTAAGGCAAAGGTCAAGAAGGAATCCACCGCCAAGGCGACCAAAGCCATCGAGAAGATCAAGGCCAGGAAACTGGCGGATGCAAATTACCGAAAAGGCGAGGAAGAGATGGAGGCCAAGAAAATGGCCGCTTCCGCCAAAGAGACCCCGGCCGTTAAAAGGCTAAACGCCAAGGAACGAAGGGCGGAGGCTGCCATGGAGCTCAAGAAGACAGAGCTGAAGGCAAAGGCGAATTCCAGCAGCCACAAAGAGCATGAGAAGCAGCCGCAGCCAAGATGGAAATAAGGAATACCAACGAAATGCCGTTCGTCGGTCTTCCATACCAAGGGGTTCATGTCAGAGGATTACGAGCCCCTCCATTCCCTTTTTTTAATGAATAATAATGACCGCATACCGCATTGAGCATCGGGGCCGGAAGATGTGCGAAAATGAAAGATAAGCGGTCGAGATGGTTGCTCAGTCAATCTCGACACTATTCGTGACTATCAATTCGACGGAGACCCCCACATCGCCAAGCCATTTCTTGGCCAGGTCCATGATATCCTTGTGTTTATCTCGATCGAAGACCGCCTGCGGAACCTTGATGGTCATCTTCTTGAAGACCCTCATCTCCTCAGCCTCGTCGATCGAGGCGCATGATGGTGTTTCTTCGTGATATGTCGCCACGATGTCACCCTCGTCGGTCTTGCAAGAAAATGATACCTCGAGACCGCTCTCGCCTGTGGTCATGTTATTGATGTAATTTCCAGACAACCTGCTGATATTGACATGGATCTTCTTGAGTTCGGCCAAGTATCTTTGGATCTCCTCACTGCCGCCGAAGAATTCCACCCGATTTCCTTCGTTCCTCACGGTCATGATTGGCATTATCTGACCCTCATTGGTAAAAAATTATCTCTTGATAAAGGCGGGTCGGTCTGAATTACATCTCCGCAAGTAGACCAACTTGGCAGTTCACATCGCGGTTCAATGACCATGAACTTGCTGTCCTGTGATGAGGAGACATCGGGTGGTGTGCCAATCGTGTTTTAATATCGATGAGAAATGATGTTTCACAATGATTTCCGGACGCTCATGGTTCATTGTCTCTGGTACAGGGACACTTGATTAGAAGCCTAGGAATTGATGATCAGTCTGGAAAATAGGTCATGACTGAAATGACACGTCAACCAGAAAATATATGGACTGCCCGCTCCAAATATGGTCGAGGTTGAGCTATGGACGAAAAACTACGCAAAGCGGCCTTCGCCGGTGGATGTTTCTGGCATGTCGAGGCCGATTTCCGGAAGATCAGAGGGGTCGTTGATACGGCCGTCGGTTATGAGGGAGGCAACTTCCCGAATCCCAGGTATGAAGATACCCACGACGGAAAGACCGGTCATGCTGAGACCGTCGAGCTTACCTACGATCCGGCGATGGTCACATATAAGGATCTGCTCGATGCGTTCTGGGAAATGGTCGACCCCACCCAGCTGAATCGCCAGGGTCCAGACAAGGGCAGTCAATATCGATCGATAATTTTCTACTTCGATGAAGAGCAGAGGAAGGCCGCTGAAGAGTCGAAGGAAAGGCTGGAGAAATCGGGGAAATATGACAAACCGATTGTCACCGAGATCGTTCCTGCCATGAAATTCTGGAGGGGGGAGGAATACCACCAGAGGTACTTCGAAAAACACAAGATGCGAACCTGCGGCATATGAAGGATCGACCTACCTCGATGGCCCGAACATCATGGCGACAATCGAATCAAAATGACCGGCATTTTGACGATGTCCTCCCGTAGGTGATATTTGATCATGAGGCATGTTCAGGGAATAGAATCCAATGCAATTATTGGAGTTGGGTGGCACTTCGACAATCATCGGTTACGAGACCGACGGATCCCTACCTATTCCTTAGAGCGAATAATATCCGCTGGAATCGCAATAAACCAGCGATTTATCCGACCCTATCGATGACAACCATCTTATACGATTCCAAGGAAAGATATTTCGTCAGGTCCGGAATAATAATACCCCCTAACAACTCCTCTGGGTTATCAACCTGCCCTGACACCCTCTTTTTTGGCCGAGAAACCGCCCTGAACAATCGTCTGAGCATCGCTATCCCGGCCAGCGTCGGAGAAGCCTGTGGACGCTTATCGAACTATTTTGGGGGGGAGTTATTCCGGCGGAAACTGAGAATAAGGTAAATGACGGTCAAGTTCAGGACCAGCGCTATCAGGTTCCAGATCATTATCGGGGCGTCTTCCAAGATCACGCCGTAGAAGAACCACAACGCCATCCCTACGCTCAGCAGGATCGGCATGGTCAACGATACGTCGTTCATCTGTTTCGTGCGGTACCCCTTGACGATCTGAGGAATGAACCCGACCGTGGTAAGCATCCCCGCTAGTAGACCGAGCACCGTCCATGTTTCCATTGGACGGGCAACGGCGGTCGCGGTTATCACGCTTTCGATTCGGCCGATATCATTTCGCCTCGACCGGCATGAGTATCTTCGAATAGAGTATCATGACGCCGTCGATCATCTCCGGCTTTTTCGAGTAGATCTCCATGCTGGGGCCGGTGACCTTATGACCGTTCTCATCGATCCATCTCCCTAATTCTTGATACGTCCGCTGATACTCGCTCCCCGGACCCTTGAACGATACAGCAACCACCTTCTGAGGCGGCATATGCCTGATCTTGATTCCATCCGCCTCCTTCCCCGGGCCCTTGAACGTTATCCCTATCTCGCTCTTGCATTTCTCCGCCGGGACCTGACTCGGGTCGTCATAAAAAATGCCCATCGGGTGGAACCCAGGCATCACCTTCTGCCCCTTGGCCCAACCATAGAGCTTCGGTATGAGCTCGTCCCAGGGCACACTATCGTAGCTGCCTGTGTATTCGATGTAAGCCAGATCGCCTTCCTTTCTTTCCTCGAACTTGGGTTTCACCATATGTCATTCCCCACGAAAAATACGCCCGATTGAGTTATCTATTTTTCCTGGGGTGTTTTGAAAGTGAACATGCTTCAAAATATTGGATCTCGTCGCATCCGTTTCTTCCCTCCAGCAGACCAAACCTCGCAGAAAAGAATTGTTGGTCACGATTCCGATCCAACCTCAGAAAGAAAGAGAAAAGTTACATCCTATGCGGAATGGCAGTTACTTATCCCGAATGTGAAATGAGTTGGTCATATTCAAATACCATTGACAGCGCTGTGGTCCCGACCAGAGGTCTAATATGATTCTGAAAGTCGAGGTCTTTACATCCACCTGCGCTAAATGCAAAATGCTGGATGTCGTCGTCAGGACTGCGATCCAGGAGATGGACATAGAAGCGGACATCAAGAACATACATGATGCCATCTATACCAAGGAGAGGGGGGTGTCCAGAGTCCCCGCCTTGTTCATAAACAACAAGCTGATCCTCGAAGGTCGGGTGCCAACGGTGACAGAAATGAAGGGCATCTTAAAGGACGAGATGATGGATTCGACATACGCTTGATCTGCTATTCGGAAATCGGTCCGGAATCCTGTCCTGTTCCATTCCTACTTTTAGCTACCTGATGAGTCGACCCTACTGCCGGAATCCACCTGGCACAGTAGAATCGGTTGTTTGCATGACCGCCATCACCAATGTACCTTAGGGCCGAAGGTCGAAATGATCAGATCCCTGGAATCCCTGTCTGCCGGGATCTGGACCGTCCTTATCCCTCGATCCGTTTCAATTGCCAGTATGTAATACTGATCGCCTTCGGAATCGTCCTCGGAAGAAATCCGGACCGCCTTCACATCGGTTATTCTGATCGATTCGTTGCTTGACGATTCAGCCAGAATCGTTCCCGGATCCATCGTCAGGTATCGACTGGAATAGGCACCCAGGCTCTTTCTGTGGCGCTCTGGGTCCAGATTCGCCCCTCCCATGAACAGCGAACCGGTGGCCTTTCTTATCTTGTCCGAATCTGTCTCCTTGACCTTGGCGATAATGACACTGGTCGACGTGATGACGAGAGTCGACAATGTTCCTTGGTCCGTTTCCCCCCTCCATTTGGCCAAAGGGATAACCCCTTCAATCCGCTCCTGTTCGCCGGCATCGGCCAGAGAGCCTTCCGCCTGTATCTTGGAACCACAGTAGGGACAGAACATCATGTCCTTGGCCATTTCCCTGCCGCAGGACAGGCACGTGTTCGAGGTCATAGGACGCAATTACGCACTGTCGGATAACTAATTGTCGCTAGGCGGACCTGCCGACTAGATCGTCAAAGAACAGTAAAGGGGGACGCCGTCCCCTCGCTCGTCATGGGACTACTGTCTCCAGGGATTCTGCAGGACCTGCTCGGAATAGTACTCCGACAGCTTCCCGGTGGTCCCGTAACGGTAGAGAGCGGTCAACAATACCCCGCTGGCCGCCGATGCCAGAACCGCCAGGCAAAGCCAGTAGACCACCGCAATGACGATACCGGCGATGATGGCGAACGAAACCCCGATGACGAACCCGATGATCAGGGGAATCAGCCCTACCAGCGCCAGCAAGAAGAAGATTAGTCCTATGCCGAGGTTCGATATCAACGCCTCTCCCCACGAGCCTTTCAGGATGGAGGCGCTGCGCTTGATCGCCTTGAACGGCCCCATCTGCTCGAACGCGATGATCGGCACGACGAAGTAAGTAGCCACCGACCAGGCGAAGCCGATCATCCCGATGATGACCTTTCCGATGACCCCTGATCTGGAGCTGATCGCCTGCAGCACCAGTCCGACCGTTGCCGAAAGAAGTGCCCATTCCAGGATATACTTCAGGCGTGAGGTCGCCATCTTGATCCCGTACGAGAAGGTGGGATCCCCGCCGTTCAGGCGGAGCATCGCGCATGAGACTAGAGCTACGTTGAAAAAGACGACAATGAAGGCAGACACGAAGTAAAAGGCGATGAAGAATGCCGCCAGCAGGTAGGTGTTGATATTGTCGAATCCGAAAGCGAAGTAGTATGTTCCGAAGAACGATGCCGCCATCAGGATGAGCGCTATTCCTGAGATGATCGGAAACAGCAAGATCTCCTTGTCCTTTCTGATTACGTTGAAACTCAACTTGGTGAGCTGCCATCCTCTTGAGAGCCTTCCCATGTACGATCCCCTTTCCAGACTAAGGCGCGAATGCTCTCATTAACCTTCGCCTGAGCTTCATCTGAATCGTAACATTCGATTGGAGGGCGATCCGTCTTTCCATTCTACTCCATGAAGTGATTACCCTCATTCCTTCACTATTGCCTCCGCCTCGAGGGTCGAAGGGGTTCGTCCTTGTGGCCAACGAGAACAAGTAGGAATAGTTGTTCTGAAGGTGTCTCATGTGCATTATCCATTCCCGGATGATCAATCCAAAAGCACGGTTGACGTCCTTGTTCAGATGGGCAATGTCCGATTTCGGCAGAGCGTTCGAGTCGCCCCGGAACATGAGCTCCTCTTGGACGTGGAACAGGGCCAGCAGCATTTCCGTGAACTTCTCATGCTCCAGCAGGTTCGGGTTCTCCATCATGCCCAATAGGAAATCCCGTTTCTCGGTCAGCAGCTTCTTGATCTCCGCCATGTCGGTCGCATCAAGCTTGAGTGATACTTCCTTTTTCTGACAATGCTTTGACCGCCATTTCTATAATCGCTATCGGTCCAATTGTTGTTAAACCGTAGGTCGACACCCAGTGCCTCCTCGCGCACTCCATGCTTCATGAGTAGGACGATCAAGGGCCTGCCAAGTTCGCTGAAGAACGCCCCGATCACCGTGCTCATCTTGCCGATAATATTCGCCTTCTCCCTTCTATCCAAGAGAGAATGAATTATCAATGTTACCAGGAGCACTTCGATGAATACAAATGCGATATCCCCGACGAAATAGATCAGGATATGGTGCAGGTCATTGAAGAGCAGGTAATGCATGCACGTATGTGAGTACGGAAAGGAACACCAATAACAAACCGAGCCGTAACTGCCAGGATTTCATAGTACGACCATCTCCATCGATACAGAATGGGCATCAAGTGAGCATCCCATTTAAAACCATTTCGGAATATTGATTGCCTGGACGCTGATAATCAGCTCCGTTCGTTCGCCGGAAAAAAGGAATGAAATCGATGGAATCCGAAAACAAATTAGCCGAAGCTCTCTCAACTCCGTTTTCTAATTTCCTAGAAACGTCCCTTGGACCCGCCGCCTCCGGTACTGCCGCCGCCGAAGCCGCCGCCTCCGCCCCTACCGAAAAGCAGACCGATCCAAAGTATGGCCCTTCCCCGGGTGATTATCATCAGTACGATGAAAACGGCAATGGCGATCGCCAGCTCGAAGCCGTTCAGGGGGATGAAGTCGATCGGGTAGGGGCTGGGTGCCGGACCGGTATTGATATAGTGATCGGTCAGCTCCAGTCCGATCGAGTAGACGAACAGCGTGATACCAGTGGAATAATTGCCCGGAGTGTCGAGGTATGGTACAAGGTAGGCGTTCTGGAGTTCCGTCAGTTTGGCGCCGCTGAGGATACCTTCCACGCCCTTTCCGGTGACCACCCGCCAGCTCTCGTCGGCTGTCGACAGGACGAAGAGAACGCCATTGTCCTTGCCCTTCTGGCCGATCCCGTTCTTTTCGAAGACCTTGACGGCCAGGTCATTGACCCCGACGTGGACGCCATTGTAGTTCGTGCCGTTGACGATCAAAACCGCTATCTGGCAGGTATTGTTCGTGCTCGACCGCGGCACAGAAGTCAAGAAGGTCGTAGTAGTCCGTGTCCGAGAGAACGTAGGTATCATCCGTGACGTAGGAAGTCGAGCTCGGGGACCCAACTGGTATCATCATTGTTCGAAGGCTGAAGGATGATGTACGCCCCTATCGAGAAGATAATCGCCATTACCACGATACACGACGATGGCGGCGATCTTCGTGGAGCGGTTCATCCCGACCCGTCACAGGTTGAGCGCCGTTCCGTCGTCGATCCCTGTGCCCCAATACGATCTTGTCGCCGAAACCGAACGATCCGGCCAGCAGGTTGTTGGGGAAGGACTTGATGGCCGTGTTGTAGTCCCGCACCGCCGTATTGTAGTTCGTCCTGGAATATGACAGCTGTTCCTCCTGGTTGACTATCTCACCCATGTACTGGCTGAACAAGGGAGTCCGCCTTGAGATCGGGTAGTTCTCCCAGGTCAGAACTATCTGGCTGAGCTGTCGTGTCCAGCTGTTCGCTGGTGTTCGAGAGGTTGGTCGCGGAGGCCCCTGCTGCTTGATTCCGCCATCCATTGGCTCCTCAGCGCAGTGATGTTCGTGAGCAGACCGGACTCGTAGATCGTGTAGTTGTTCAGGGTCGAGAGCATCGCCGGCAGCACATTGAGCTTCACGGTGTATCGGTTCTTTATCTCCGACAGCTTCGAGTTGACGTTCTGGTCCTTGCCCACGATTCCATTGTACGCCAGGACCGTCCACAGCAGGATTATGACGATCACGTCCGACCGCGACGATCTTGTAAATGGTCCTTTTGTTGATGCCAGACCCCTCTGCCATGGCCAGGAGTAGACAGTCTGCCGTTATCAAACTTATCTGCTAATTCATCCACGATGGAAAGGAAGTCGGTGGGGTTTGTGGGGCGATCAGAACGCCGGTATCAGTCCGCGCTCCGTGCTCACGAACGGCAGATAGATCAGCTTGGCATCGTGCACGGTGAGGGAATAGTCCAGGGATTGCAGGACGCCCGGCTTCTCCGCCTCGATCGTCACCACCACGAAATCGGCCATCTCCATCGCCTCCGCCTCGCTTCATGACCGTGGGCAGCCTCGGCACCAGGCCGAAATCCATCCTGGTGCTGTACGGCGGCGGGTTGAGCGTGAAGTCCATGGCCATGCCCTTGAACCGGTCGATGTCCATTTCCGATGCCGGGACCCAGATGAAGATATTTCCGGAATTGCTGTCCCCGCTGAACCACTTGCCAGCTTATGGAATCCTCCTCCCTCGGAACGCGAGTTGTTGACCACGACCGTGGAGTACATGCGCCAGAACGGGACGTACACCCGGTCCTGGGAGGCGCTCTTGTTGAAGTCCCCGATCTCGACGTCCAAGACCTGGATCCCGCCGTTCCGGATGTGCATCGTGTTGCAGTTGATGCAGATAGAACACGGTGTCCTTCTGTTTCGAATAGATCGGGTTCCCGCACTTGGGGCATTTGACCTGTATCACCTGCATCAGATATCACCCCAGTTGTTGCCGCCGACGCGTCCCTGCGAAAGCTGCGAGGCCACGCCCTTGAGGTCGCCGAGCCTGAACCCCCGGTCGGAGAATTCCCCCTCGGTTATCTCCGAACCGTGCCGGAAGAACAGATAGGTCCCGATCATGATGATCAACCCCACGATGAAGCATCCGACCGCCACCTCCGCCGAAGAGCTGGCGACGATGACTCCGGCTGCCGCCAGCAAGCCCCCGATGGACGTCCCGGCGGTCACCGCCAGGCTCTGGAACAGCGGATCGCCCGGGAGCCCTTCCCGGAAAGGACCGTTCCGGTGACGCCGTCCACCGTGTTCAGGTACATCCTGTCGCGGTAGGTGTAGCGGACCACCCAGACCGGATAGTAGATCATGGACATCGACTTCGGGAAGACATGCACGTTCTCGAACGTGATGTGAGGCACGTGGGCATCGGACCGGGCGTTCGCCATCGCGCTCTCCTTGGCATGCGTCGGTCGCATCGTCCCTGCTGGTGGTCGACTCGAAGGTCGGGATCATCTGGAAATCGGTCAGGGTCGTTTCCCCGTCCATGTTCCTCAGCTTCCTGATGCCCAGGTCCCCCGGGTCGCAGGCTATCTCCGAGAATCGGTAATCGCGCAGCACCATCTCCTCCTTCGGGATCCGTTCGGTGTAGGTGCGCTTGCCGTCGCTGTGGGTCCTTTCCTCGTATCCGCATATCCATCCGGCGACCCGTGTCGTGGTGCTCCAGAACGGGATGTAGATGGGATAGCATTCGGTCACCTGTCCGATCCTTCTTCAGGTCCCGGGCCTTGAATCCCTTCCTCCACCAGTCGGCCGAGGCCGTCACCGCGGCCTCCCGGGTGATCATGTTCTTGAAGGAGACCGTGGTGACGCCCGCGTCCCCTTCGACGAAGAGCATCGAACCGCAATACTGGCAGTTGACGGTGTTCTCACCTTCGACGACCTTGATGGCACCGCCGCACGCGGGACAGTTTAGACCTACCTCGATGCCCATGTTCACATCCTCTTTGCCACGTAATAAGCGATCCCGAACACCGCCAGAACTGTCACCAGCATCATGATCACGGCCAATCCGAACATGCCGGTCCTAGAGGCCAGGAATCCCTCGGCCAAGAAGGCCACGAAACCGACGATGGCCACCAGCAGGTACGAGGCGGAGCTCCGGGTGGGGAACTCGGCGGCGAACACCTCGCCGGAGGTGGCACTGACCACCACGCTGTACCGTTTCTGCTCGAAGACATAGTCTATCGTCCATATGGGGAAGTAGACCAGGGCCTGCTCCTTCGGCTTCCCGGGCAGTGTGCCCAGGTAGGAGGTCATCTCGATGTCCGGCTTGATCATCTCGGCCCCTCCAGTGTCGAAGGTGCTGTCGAACACCTTCATGTCGCCTGCCGGGACCTTGAGGCTGTGCAGCCCGGGCAGCGTCGTCGATCCGGCCGGTTCCACCAGCACCTGCTCGACGCCGTCGACGTCACGCTTGAACAGATACACCGGGAAATACTCCTTCTTCGCTCCCACCACCTGCGCCGACTTGTCCAGGTCCTTGGCCTTGGTGGGTCCGCTGGCCCATCGCCGGAACGTGCCGATGGCGTTGTTCTGGTCGATCATGAACGGGACCGCGTAGTAGAACCCGGCCCCGCTCCGGTCGATATAGATCAACGAACCGCAGTAGGTGCACTGGACGAACTTGTCCTTGGCGTCGAACTCCACCGGTGCCGCGCACTTGGGGCATTTGATGGTGGCCATCAGTACGCCCTCAGAAGGTGGTTCCGCACTCGGGGCAGAACTTTGCCGTTCGCGGCGGATTCGGTGCCGCACTTGGGGCACTTCTTGGTTGCCTTCATCGCGTTGCCGCACTCGGGGCAGAACTTGGCATCGATGTTCACATTGCTGCCGCACTTGGGGCAGGGGACCGTCTCGACCGTGAGCTTCGTTCCGCATGAGTTGCAGAACTTCGCACCGACGTTGTTCGTTGCCCCGCACTTGGGGCAGAGCAGGACCTGCTGCGGTGCCGGCGGCTGCCGCTCCCGGTGCGGGCTGCTGCTGTGCGCTCCTCATCGAATCGACCATGGTGTAGCCCATGCCGATACCGGCGCCGACGCCGACACCGGCCGCGGCCGCCCCTCCCGCGGGGTTCGAGGCCGCCTCCCGCATGGCCTGTCCGCTCTGGTACTGGGCATAGTTGGTGCCGGTTATCTGCATGGATGCCCGGGTGTCCACCGCCTTCTGCACCTCATCCGGCAGGGAGATGTACAGTCCAGATATCTTGTCGATGCCGACGCCGTAGAGGTCGAAATGGTCGTTGGTCTTGGACAGGACCACCTGCTCGATGTTCGTCAGGCTGCTGGCCAGATCCGCCACTCCCATGCCCTGGTTCTTCATGTCGCCGATGGCGGAGTAGATCAGGAGCACCATCTGCTCCTTGATGCGCTCCTCGATCTCGGCGCTGGTGGCGAAGTTGAGCGTACCGACGAACTGGTTCACGAAGTTCTCCGGGTTCGAGACCTTGTAACGGAACTCGCCGAACACCCGGAGGTTGACCATCCCGAACTCCTTGTCCCGGAACTGGAACGGCTGCTTGGAGCCGAACTTGCCGTCGAAGGCGCGTTTCTGCAGGTAGATGACCTCGGCCTGCTGCTGCGCACCGGACAAGGCCTTGACCAGCTTGCCCACGATGGGGGCGTTCAGGTCGGTGAGCGCGTACCGGTCCGGCCGGTCCATGTAGGTCAGGACCTTTCCGTCCCGGTAGAACGCGGCGATCTCGTCCTCCCGGACCACGACGTTGTCGCCATACTTGATGTTCCGGTTCATGCGGAACATGATGTTGAGACGCTTGTCCTGGTCCTCCCACTTGAAGGTGTCCGCGCCGATTAAGCTCATTCAGAATCACACTCCTATTCCCTGGATGGTGGAGATGCGCTTGGCGAACTTCTCCTCGAAACCGGTGATGCGCATCTTGACGTTCTTGAGATGCTCGGCGACCTTGAAATCGTCCTTGTCGTCCACGGCCGCTCCGCAGCAATCCGATGGATTGCTCGATGAAATTGATGCTCTCGACCATTCCGGCATCGTACTCGTAGAGCTGTTCAGCTCCGGTACGCCGATGCGGATGTCCGCCGAGATGCCCGAGTATCCCGATTCGCCATGGGCCATCAGGCCCTCGACCTTCTTGTACTGGTTGATGATGCCGCCGATCGGCTGAAGGTTCTTCGACATGGGATTGTTCGTGACCATCGTCTGCCGGAACTCCTCCAGTTCCTTGCGCTGAAGCGCCAGTCGCTTCCCGAGCTCGACCCTCAGGATCTTGTCCGAGTCCCTAAGGTCGTCCCTGAGCCTGTATCCGCGATATCCTGGGACCATCAGCTGGATCTTCTTGATCAGCCCCCGGTCTTCCTCAACCTTCTGCCTGATGTCTGGCATGGTGAACCCTCCTCGGCTAGGTGTATAGTATTAGCTAGACTATTAAAATGTCGTCCTGATATTTGTGCAGGCATCGTATCCCAATGGTTGCTGACGGGCACATTCCATATAAGATGGACCTGGCCAGTTTGGGGATGGATCCATTAGGCAGAACGTCAAGACACGAATGAGGTTTGGCGGTGAGGCCCTATCGGATCATCTGCCGATCGACGGAAGGCCAGCGAGATCAAAGGGATCTCCCCATAGTTCAAATTGTCAAAAAATGAATAAGGGGCTCGGCCCGCCCTAGACCGATTATGTCTGAGCGGGGCGGGACAAGCTTTGTGCGCTGATCATCTAAACATACTGTCTAGAGTACGCCCTGGTCCAGCATGGCGTCGGCAACCTTCACGAAGCCGGCGATGTTGGCACCGACCACGTAGTTGCCCGGGCTGCCGTACTTCTTTGCGGCCTCGGCGGCGTTCTTGTGGATGTTCACCATGATCTGGTGCAGCTGGCGGTCCACTTCCTCGGCGGTCCAGGACATGCCGATGTGGTTCTGGCACATCTCCAGTCCGGAGGTGGCCACGCCTCCTGCGTTGGCGGCCTTGCCCGGCCCGAACAGCACGCCGTTCTTGATGAACAGCTCCACGGCCTCGGGCGTGGACGGCATGTTCGCGCCCTCGGCGACCGCGATGACGCCGTTGTCGATGAGCATCTTGGCATCGTTCTTGTCCAGCTCGTTCTGGGTGGCGCAGGGCAGTGCGATGTCGCACTTTGCCTTCCACGGGCTTCTGGCCCTTCCAGATAGTCGCACTCGTACTTCTCGGCGTACTCGCTGATCCGGCCGCGCTTGACGTTCTTCAGGTCCATTATGAACTCCCACTTCTTGGTCGTCGATGCCGCTGGCGTCGTAGATCGTTCCGTCAGAGTCGGACAGGGTGACGACCTTGCCACCGAGCTGGGTGACCTTCTGGACCGCGTACTGCGCGACATTCCCGGAGCCGGAGATGGCGACGGTCTTGCCCTTGAAGTCCATCTTCTTGGTCTTGAGCATCTCCTCGCAGAAGTAGGTGCATCCGTAACCCGGTCGCCTCTGGCCTTATCAGCGAGCCGCCCCAGTTGATGCCCTTTCCGGTCAGAACCGACTCGAACCGGTTGTTGATCTTCCTGTACTGTCCGTAGAGGAAACCGATCTCCCTTCCGCCCACCCCGATGTCACCGGCAGGAACATCGGTGTTCGGGCCGATATGGCGGTACAGCTCGTTCATGAAGTTCTGGCAGAACCTCATGACCTCGGCGTCGCTCTTCCCCTTGGGGTCGAAATCCGAACCTCCCTTGGCGCCGCCCATCGGCAGACCGGTGAGGGAGTTCTTGAACACCTGTTCGAAACCGAGGAACTTCAAGATGCCCAGGTTGACGGAGGGGTGGAGGCGCAGACCGCCCTTGTACGGACCGATAGCACTGTTGAACTGGACCCTGTATCCGCGGTTGACCTGGACTGCTCCCGTTGTCGTCGGTCCAGGTGACCCGGAACATGATCTGGCGATCGGGCTCGACGATCCTGTCGAGGATCTTGGCTTTCAGGTATTCGGGGCGCTGCTTGAGCACTGGCTCCAGGGATTCCAGGACCTCGCTCACTGCCTGGTGGAATTCCTTCTCCCCCGGGTTCTTGGCTATTACCTTGTCCATCAAATCCTTGGTTAGCATCTAATGACGCTCCTACAAGATTCGGAATGGAATTTTTCTTATATAATATCTATTCAAAAACGGTGCTTTGAATGATTCCTTACGGCAATTACGCGATAGATGTCTCAATTTTCATATAATTAATGTTTATGCGTCTATTTAATTTTAGCCACGCATATATTTTTATTACCATATCCAGGAAATATTTCGACACATAATAATGTAACCTAAACCATTCACGAACCTTCGATAGTACTCATTATATAATCTACCCATTATCCAACCTCTGCTACTGTAAAGATTCCGCGAGGACTCTTTTGCAGTGAACGGCGGATGGACCAAAGCTATCCAATAAATAAGTTGATGTCTATGCGCCCTCTACGGTCTGGATTACATGTCCCGGCCACAGAATTTCTTCGACCCTGAGGGGGATATCAGGTATGAACGATAACTGCCTTGCAGCCGTTAGAATTGACCAAGACCTCTGTAGCCGATGCACGGTTTGCTTCTCGCTTTGTCCGTTCGAGGCCATTGACCGTCAGCCCGATGGCGGTAAACTGAGCATAGACATCCAAAAGTGTCAGGTCTGCGGGATATGCTATAGTGCCTGTCCCGTCTCGGCCATCGAGATGTCATACTACGATTATGGGGACCTGCTCGATTACGTCATATCGGCACGAAAGAACCTATGCGCGGATACGCTGGTTATGATGTGCAGGGGCAACTCGCCCAGCAGCGGCGAGGTCGAGGACATCCTTGCCGGACAGGGGCCTGAAGGTGGAGGGTTATCTGCCCTTGCGCATCCCATGCGCCGGAAGGATCCCGACGGATTTCATTTTCAATGCCCTGAAGTCGGGCGTGAAGAACATCATCTCTATCCAGTGCCATGACGGATTCTGCCGTATGAAGGAAGGCACCGGGATCGGGACAAGGCGCATGCTACTTGGCGAGGCGGTCATCAAGCAGCTCGGCTATCCCGATGATGCGCTGAAGGTCGTGAAGTATTCTCGAAAGGTGGTCAGGAACAACAGTGAGTGCGTCGGTTGCGGCAAATGCGTGTTCGTATGCCCCTACGGAGCCATCAAGTCAGAACCGTTCTCCACGCCTTCCACGGATGCCGAGAAATGCATGGGCTGTGGTGCCTGTCAGCTGGTCTGTCCGCACAACGCCATCCACGTCAAAGGATATGAGTTCAAAGATCTCATCGCATCCTATGGAGCCGCGGCACAGAGGATAAGGGCCAGAGACGGCAGACCTGCCATCTTGATCCTCAGCTGCCAGTGGTCGGAGTACTCAGCTCTGGACGATCCGGAGAAGATGCTCCAAGGGAAGAACGCTCTTGTCATGGAGGTACCTTGCTTCAAGGGAATGGACCCGGTGCAGGTGGTTAGCGCCTTCGAGCAGGGCTTCGACGGCGTCATGGCGGTAGTCTGCTCGGCGAAGGACTGCAAGCTCCAGCAGGGAAGAGACACCTCAGAAAGGCAGCTCGAGGTCCTCACAGCCTTTCTGAAGAAGCAGGATTGCTCGATCGGTTCGAGATACACGAGCTCTCGCCGAGATGTGAGGGCGAATTCAGCCAGAAGTTCGAGGCTTTCTTCGAGAGGATCGCAACCATGCCGTATGCCAAAGATACCGCTACAAAGGGAGGCGGAATGATGACATACAAGATATTGTCCAAAAGGCGCTCAGCTACAAGATGACCCTGTTCGAGGTCGAGGCCCCGGAGATCGCCGCCAAAGCTCAGCCGGGGCAATTCCTGATCGTCATAGCGAAAACGGGAGGGGAGAGAGTACCCCTTACCATCTGTGATTACGACGCGGAGAAAGGAACGGTTTCATTCGCCTTCCATGAGGTCGGCAAGACCACCAAGGAGCTGGGCACGTTCAACCAGGGCGACTGCCTGTTCAACGTCACCGGACCGTTGGGCAATCCTTCCGAGATCAGGAACTTTCGGGAAGGTGCTGTGCGTGGGCGGAAGCATAATGATCGCCCCGTTGCTGCTTCAGGCCAAGGCCTTGAAGGCGGCAGGAAACCATGTGACTACGGTCCTTGGCTGCAGGAGCAGCGATCTGCTTTTCATGAAGGAGGAGGCCATGGCAAACAGCGATCAGGTCCACATCGCCTCGGACGATGGGACTGCGGGGAAAATGGGATTGGCTTTCCTGAACGATCTCCTCCAGACGGAGAGATTCGACCGGTGCGTGGTCATGGGACCGGTGGTGATGATGAAAGAGGTGAGCGAGATGACCCAGCCCCTACGGCATCCCGACCATTGTGACCTTGACCCCGATCATGATCGATGGCATGGGCATGTGCGGTGTCTGCCGTGTGACCGTGGGCGACAAGATGATGTTCGGTTGCGTGGATGGCCCCGAGTTCGACGGGCACGAGACCAACTTCGACGAGCTCATCAAACGCCAGCGCACCATGCTCCCGGAAGAGAGGTTGAGTTCCATGCTTTGGGAAACGAACGGAGGCTGCAAGTGTGAACGGTACTGAGCCTGAGAAGAAGAGAGGACGCGCCCGGGCTACGACGGACGAGGACGTGCCGATGCCGAGGCAGGAGCCTGACGAGCGGGTCAAGAACTTCAGCGAGGTCGCTCTTGGCTACACCGAGGAGATGGCCCTGAAAGAGGCGGCCCGGTGCCTGCAAGTGCAAGAACCCCCAATGCCGGAAAGGCTGCCCCGTGGACGTGCCTATCCCGGAGTTCATCGACTGCATCCTTGAGGGAAAGTACGCCGAAGGCATTGCGATCATAAAGTCAAAGAACGCCCTTCCCGCCGTCTGCGGACGCGTCTGCCCGCAGGAGGAGCAGTGCCAGATGAAGTGCATTAAGGGCAAGAAGGGCGATCCGGTCAACATCGGACGCCTCGAGAGGTTCCTGGCCGACTGGGAGAGGGAGCATGGAGTGCAGATCCCGGAGAAGGTGCCTCCAACCGGAAAGAAGGTGGCGGTCATCGGTGCCGGCCCGGCGGGATTGACGGCAGCATCCGACCTGGCAAGACTAGGTCATGAGGTGACGTTGTTCGAGGCGCTGCATGTGGCCGGCGGTGTGCTCAGCTATGGCATCCCGGAGTTCCGTCTGCCCAAGGAGATCGTCCAGAAGGAGATCGAGTACGTGCAGAAGCTGGGGGTGGACCTGCGACTGGGCAATCTCATCGGGAGGATACACACCATCCCGGAACTGTTGGAGAACGGTTACGATGCGATATTCATCGGCAGCGGGGCCGGCCTCCCGCAGTGGACCGGATGCCCCGGTGAGAACCTGGGCGGCATCTACTCGGCCAACGAGTTCCTCATCCGGGTCAACCTGATGAAGGCCTACGACTTCCCGGAAAAGGACACCCCGATCCGCATCGGCAAGCACGTGGTCGTCATCGGCGGAGGGAACGTGGCCATGGACTGCGCCCGCATATCCATGAGGCTAGGGGCGACGGTCTGCCTGAACTACCGGCGTTCGCGGAACGAGCTGCCAGCCAGGAGGGAGGAGATCGAGAACGCCGAGGAGGAAGGGTTGATGTGCAAGTTCCTCAGCGCCCCGATCGAGTTCTACGGTGACGAGAAGGGCTGGGTCAAGTCCATGAGATGCACCTGCATGGAGCTGACAGAACCGGACGAACAGGGGCAGGCAGGGTGTCAAGCCCATTGTCTGTTCGGATTTCGAGATCCCGGCCGATACCGTCATCGTCGCCATCGGCCAGACGCCGAACCCCATCATCCAGCGCACCACCGAGGGGCTGGTGACCAATCCGCGAAACGGCACCATCATCGTCGATGCAGAGGGACGGACCAACCTGAAGGGCGTGTTCGCCGGCGGTGACGTGGCCACCGGTGCTGCCACCGTCATCAGTGCCATGGGGGCAGGGAAGCGTGCTGCCAAGGCGATGCACGAATATCTCATGAACGAGAGCACAAGAGGGGGAGTGAACATCGACCGGAAACTGAGGAGTAGCGTTCTACTGGGCGGCCAGCTGCGGCGGCTGCGAGATAGCCGTCCTGGACATCAACGAGACGATTCTCGATGTCGTCAAGGTCGGTGGACATCGTCTTCTGGCCGGTGGCGATGGACGTCAAGTACAAGGACGTCGAGGCGATGCCGGACGGTCACATCGACATCACGTTCTTCAACGGCTCGATACGGAACAGCGAGCAGGAGCACATGGCGAAGCTGCTCCGCTCCAAATCCCAGACCCTGGTCGCCTTCGGATCATGCGCCAACGAGGGTTCCGTGCCCGGACTGGCGAACCTCAGCGATGCCAAGGGCATACTGGAGCAGGTCTACTCGCAACGAAGTTCACGGACGACGGCGCATTATCCCGAGCCGAGACCGCCGTGAAGGAGGGTACGCTTCGACATTCCGATGTTCTACGATACCGTCAGGACGCTGGACCAGACCGTCGATGTCGACTACTTCCTGCCTGGCTGCCCGCCGCCGGTCGTTCTCATCAACAAGGCGTTGGAAGCTATCGTGAAGAACGAACTGCCTCCCAAGGGCTCGGTCCTGGCGCCGTTGCCGGCGGTGTGCGACCAATGCCCCCGCAAGCGGGAGAACAAGAAGATCTCCAGCATCCACCGGGTGTACGAGATCACCCCGGAACCGGAGCGCTGCCTGATGGAGCAGGGCATCATATGCATGGGGATGGCCACCCGCAGCGGCTGCGGAGCCCAGTGCCTCAAGGTGGACATGCCCTGCACCGGCTGCGGCGGTGCGGCGCCCAACCAGCCCGACATGGGAGCGGGAATGATCACGGCACTGGCCTCCATCCTGAACCTGGACAAGGAGCCGGGAACGTACACTGACGAGGAAGTCGACCAAGCTCATATCGCAGATCAAGGACCCGGTGGGCATATTCTACATGTACAGCCTGCCGGCGTCCATCCTGCAAAGGAAGGTGATGAAAGAATGAAGGAGATCAACATCGACCCGATCACCAGGCTGGAAGGGCACGGCAGCGTGTCCATCTTCCTCAACGACGATGGTGAGGTGGAGAACGCATACCTCAAGGTCCCTGAGCTCAGGGGCTTCGAGGCCTTCTGCGTCGGCCGCCCAGCCGAGCTCATGCCCATCATCACCACCAGGATATGCGGGGTGTGCCCGGTGGCCCACCATCTACGCCTCGGTCAAGGCCTTGGACGCGGCGTTCCAGGTCGACTCCGCCTTCGGCCGCGAAGAAGCTGAGGGAGCTCCAGTACATGGGCTACATCATCTACGACCATACGCTGCACTTCTACTATCTGGGCGGACCGGACTTCATCGTCGGACCGGATGCGCCGGCGGAGAAGCGCAACATCCTGGGCGTGATCGAGAAGGCGGGGCTGGACGTCGCCAAGGAGGTGATCAAGCACCGCGCCTATGGCCAGAAGATCACCGAGATCATCGGCGGTAAGGCCACCCATCCGGTCAGCGGACTGCCCGGCGGGATGAGCAAGCCGCTCAGCGAGGAGATCCGACTCGCCATACTGGAGATGGCCAAGTCCTCGGTGAACTTCGCCCAGTTCACGCTGCAGCTGTTCCACGACCTGGTGCTGGACAACCCGAAGTACCTGGACATGATCAAGAGCGACGCCTACACCATGAGGACCTATTACATGGGAATGGTGGACGCGAAGAACCGCGTCAACTTCTACGATGGCGAGGTCCGGGTGGTCGACCCTTCAGGCAAGGAGTTCTCCCGGTTCGGGGCGGCCGACTACGCCGAGCATATCGAGGAGCGCTCGGAGGAGTGGACCTACTCCAAGTTCCCCTTCCTGCGGAAGGTCGGGTGGAACGGCTTCACCGACGGACCGGACAATGGCATCTACAGGGTCGGTCCCCTGGCCGGCTGAACGCCGCGGACGGGATGGCCACACCCCTGGCTCAGGCAGGAGTACGAGCGGATGTTCGCGATGCTGGGCAAGCCGGCGCATGGCACCCTGGTCTTCCACTGGGCCCGGCTCATCGAGCTGCTGTACGCGGCCGAACGCGCCGTCGAACTGGCGAGCGACCCGGAGATCACCAGCACCGACGTACGGAACAAGCCGGGAGAGCCAGGCGAGGGTGTCGGCATCGTCGAGGCGGCCAGAGGAACGCTCATCCACCACTACCGGCTGGACGAGAACGCCCTGGTGCAGGAACGTCAACATGATCGTCGCCACCACCAACAACTATCCGGCGATCTGCATGAGCATCCGCGATGCCGCCAAGGGCCTGATACACGGAGGAAAGGTGGACGAGAACATACTGAACAAGGTGGAGATGGCCTTCCGGGCCTACGACCCCTGCTTCGGGTGCGCCACCCACTTCGCAGTCGGTCAGATGCCTCTGGAGATCTCGGTCTATAACAAGGAGAAGCAACTGATTGACAGAGTGACCCGCTGAGCTCATGACCGAGCCGCGTCCATCTCTGCACATCCCCTTCATGCGGTCGCGAGATTGAAGAAGATCAGGCGGACGATCGGAGAGGGATTGACTCCTGATCTGAGCGGCCGAGGCCATGTCAGGACCGCGCATCTGGAAAATATGCCTTGAACAACCAATGGATATCGTCCAAATGCTCTGATCGTTTTTCTTCGTTCGTATGCACACATTAATATTATAGTAACTATAATTATCGAATAACGGGATGGTTAATCCATCCACAGATTCACAAGCCAGATCTGAAAATATTTCAAATAAAAACACGTCAACATAATCCAATCGACCCAAGAAAGCCGGAAAAGCATAAATATCGACCAACGCATTGGCTTTGTTAGCCAGCCGACGAAGATAGACTGGCAATCGTTCGAGGTAACGAAAAGCGGACTTTCTTAGGAGGAGAGGATCGCATAGGAGCGGTGAGCCACCGGCCCAACCAACTCCAAACGCCTTCTAAACCGAGGTATGAGGTCCCACGTGACCTCTACCTTTTTAGATTATTTGACCTAGAACAATCACTCTTTCTATCATCCAGCATACATAGGTTAATTTATTCATTTGATGAATCTTCCCCTGAAGGTAGTCCATGGAGCCGAAGCCGCAACACTCCAACCATTTGTGAACGAGAAGAGCCCATATCTCATCATGCACTCCCACAACCCGGTGGATTGGTATCCTTGGGGTGAGGAGGCCTTCTCGGAGGCGAAGCGGACCGGAAGGCCGATCTTCCTTTCCATAGGCTATTCGGCCTGCCATTGGTGTCACGTCATGGAGAGGGAGTCGTTCGAGGACGAGGAGGTCGCGAGAACGCTCAACGCGGAATATGTGGCGATCAAGGTCGACCGGGAGGAGCGGCCGGACATCGATGAGCTTTACATGAAGGCATGCCAGGCCATGACCGGAGGCGGAGGTTGGCCGCTGACCATCGTAATGACGCCGGAGAAGATACCTTTCTTCGCCGCGACCTACATTCCGCAGGAACGGACAGTTCGGAATGTCGGATATAATCACCGTACTGAATGCCATCTCCGCCGCCTGGAGGGAAGAGCAGGGAGAGATCCAATCCATCACCTCGACCATCGTCAAGGACATCGCCGCCATGGAGATCGTCAGGCCGGGCGAGCCGAGCGTCAACTATCTGGATGATGCCTTTAGGGGTTTGAAGAAGACGTACGAGGAGAAGTATCGGAGGATTCGAGAAGTCGCCCAAGTTCCCGATCCCGCACAAATCCATCTTCCTTCTCCGCTATTGGCATGACACCGGTGATGCCGAAGCCCTGAGAATGGCCGACTGGACCCTCACCAACATGATGCTTGGGGGGCATCCATGACCATATCGGAGGGGGATTCCACCGATATTCCACCGACGAACAATGGATCATGCCTCATTTCGAAAAGATGCTCTATGACCAGGCATTGATCTGCATCGCGTACGTGGAGGCATATCAGGCCACCGGCAAGGACGATTTCAAGAAGGTCGCAGAGGACGACGATCGAGTATGTCCTCAAGGACCTGGTTTCCGAGCAGGGGGGCCTTCTGTGCCTCGGAGGATGCCGACAGCGAGGGCGTGGAAGGAAAGTTCTACACCTGGACCTACGAAGAGATCGAGGATGTGCTGAAGGACCTGAGGCCCGAGATCTTCATGGAATGCTTCGATGTGCATCCCGAGGGAACCATCGGTTCTGGCAGGGAGGGCGACATCGATCGCAACCTCCTGCACCTGACCGCCGACCATTGCCACCCTGGCGGCCAAGTTCGACATGAGCCCGGCCGAGCTGACCGACTACCTGGAAACATGCGTGGAAAGGCTGAAGGCGGTCCGCGAGCTGCGGATCCGGCCGGCCCGTGACGACAAGGTCCTGACCGATTGGAACGGCCTCATGATCGCCGCCTTGGCCAAAGCGGGAAGGGCCTTCGGGCAGGAACGTTACCTGCAGGCGGCCAAGCGGGCGGTGGATGCGATCGAAGGGTTCCTGGCGTCACCGGAGGGCGGCCTGTTCCATATGTACCGTGACGGGGAGGCGAGGGTCAACGGCATGCTCTCCGACCATTCCTACTACATCTGGGGGCTGCTGGAGCTTTACCAGGCCACCTTCGAGGTACGTTACCTGAACCGGGCGGTCGATTACACGAGGAGGACCATCGATCTGTTCGGCGACGAAAGGGGAGGCTTCTACAACTCCATGGCCAAGGAAGACCTGGTGCTATCTGAGCAAGGAGATATCCGACGGTGCCGTGCCTTCGGCCAATTCGGTCATGGCCTATGACCTTGCCTTGCTTTCCTCGATGATCGACGACCAGAAGCTGCTCGAGGCGGCGACTAGCTCCGCCAGGTACTACGATTTCTACCTGTCCAAGGTCCCCGACGCATTGTCCTTCTTCATCATGGGGCTGAGGATGATGCTGAAGCCAGCCCAGGTACTGGTCATAGCGGGCGACCCGGGCGATAAACGGACAAAGGCGATGATAGACGCGGTCAATTCCATCTACCTTCCCTATTCGATCGTGATGCTCCATCCGGTTCGGGAAAAGAAACTGGCCGAGTGCAAGAACCTCTCCAGCCTGAGGGACAAGGTCCCTATCGACGGGAAGACCGACCGCCTATCTGTGCCAGAACGGCAGCTGTCTCAAACCGACGCATGACCTGGACGAGCTCATGGACATGCTAAGGCCGGCGGTCAAACCTCATCCGGAATGACGGCGGGCGAACGGACCTTGTCCACGTAGGTCACCTGGAACCGGGACTGGAAACGACGGAACGCGCGCAGGACCGGTTTTCCGATAGCGCAGGTGAAGACGACGTTGCCTCCGGCGTGCAATAGTCCGAAAGGCAGGCCCTGCGCCGAACATGAAACGGAACTTCGCCAGGTCCATGTTATACAACCAAACCCAGCTGCTGAAGTCAAGCACCTCATTGTACATCCAGCCGAGCGCGAAGCAGAGGATGGCCATCTTGGCCACGCTCATTTCCTTGCTTCTTCTTTCCGATGAGTCCGGAGACGAAGCCGACCAAGCCCCATCCCGCCATCTGCCAGATCGTCCAGGGCCCCATCCCGAGGAAGAGGTTGGAGACGATGGCGGTCGTGCCCCCCACCATGAACCCGGCCAGCGGTCCGAAGACCAGACCGACCGCCATGATCAGGAAGGTGCACGGCTGCACGTTGGGAATGGCTGCGAACGGGATGCGGGAGGCGGCGATGATGGCTCCGAGGATGCCGATCAGGGCCACCTCCTTCGAGCTTACCGACGTCTCCTCGAACCGGCCGAAGAACGTGATCAGCAGGAGCAGCATGAAGGCGTTCGTGAGCAAGGCCGCATAGGTCTTCAGCTCCGATGAGTTGACGAACGTGAGATAGAGAATGAACGCCCCCACGATGATGGTCGCGAAGGTCGGGACCAATGACTTGTAGGTGACCCGCGAATGCGTCCTGACGCTCACGGTATCCATCGTATCGGTCTCCATTCAGACCACCCCCAGCTCTTCCCTGGCCATGGCCATCATGTCGTCCAGGGAGATCTCCGTCAGGCACCCGTCCTTCAAACGGAGCACCCGGCTGGAGTATTCGGCGATGAAACGGTAATCGTGGGTGACCAGGATGGTGGTCTGCCCCTCTGCAGCGGAGCTTGCCGAGGATATCCCCCAGCTTGGCCTTGTTCCACTGGTCCAGACCCCTGGTCGGCTCGTCGAGTATCAGGACCTTGGGTCTGGCCACCAGGATCGATGCCAACGCCGCCCTCTCCCTCTCGCCGCAGCTCAGGTCCCGGGGGAACCGCTTCAGATATCGTTCCATATCCAGGATCCCGAGCGCCCAGTGGATCCGCTCATCCCATTCCCTCTGGTCCACCTTGAGGTTACGGAGGGTAAACATGAGCTCCGCCTCGAGCGATTCCTCGAACAGGTAGTCGTTAGGGTTCTGCCCCAGATAGCCGATGGTCTTGGCGATCGACGCCGATGTCATTCCGGAGATGCTCTTGCCGTTGACCTTCACGTCGCCGGTCCTTGGCCGCAGCAGTCCATTGAGGTTCTTCATCAGGGTGGATTTGCCGCTCCCGTTGTCACCGGTGATGGAGACCAGCTCTCCGGCCTTCACCTTCAGTCCCAGGCATTTGAGCACTTCCCGGCCTTCGTAACCGAAACTGATGTTCTCCGCCTCGATGATATCCGGATTGCCATCGGGGATGGCCACATTGCGGCCCTCCGGCGCGTTCAGCAGACCCATTCCTTTCATGTACTCGATCATCTCGTCCCGCGGTCCATCCTTCACGATGGAGCCCTGGTCCATGACGATTATCCTGTCGGGATAGTCTATGCATCGTTCGACCCGGTGCTCGACCAGTATGACCGATATCCCCAATTCCCGGTTCATCTGCTTGAGGAACTCCAGGAACAGAACGGCATTGTCCCCGTCCAGCTGGGATGTCGGTTCGTCCAGCACAATGTACTTCGGCCGCATGGCCAGGATGGATGCCATGGCCACCTTCTGCTTCTCCCCCCCGCTCAGTTCGGGGATGAAACGGGTCAGGAACTGGGTCAGGTCCAGGTATTCGGAGTATTGGAGCACCCTCTCCCTCATGATCGCGGTGGGAACGCAGGTGTTCTCCATCCCGAACGCCATCTCGTTCTCCACATTGGTCATGACCAGTTGGTTCTCGGGGTCCTGGAACACCATGCCCACCAGGTTGGCGTAGTCGCAGGTGGAATGCTGCCTGGTGTCCATGCCATCGACGACCACGTGACCGGAGATCCTTCCGCCGTAGAAATGGGGGATGAGGCCGTTCAGCGCACGGCAAAGGGTGGACTTGCCGCAACCGGATTTACCCAGCACCAGGATGAACTCCCCCTCCTTTATCCGCAGGTTCACATTGCTCAATGAGTTGGTGCTCGCGCCGACATACTGGAAAGAGAGCCGATCCACCTCTATCATTTCTTTCCCCCCAGGAATATTGGCGTACCAGCAACAGCAATATGACGCCGACGATCTCGAAGTCGGTCAGGGTCGGCCTGGTCATCTCACCGGCCAGGTAATCGACCTGTCCATATCCCAGTATGAACATGGCGACGGCGAACACCATCGCCGCGAAGAACGAGACCACCATGGCGATCTCCCGGGGCGTGATCATGGCGATGATGTAGGCCGTCCTCTTGCCGGACCCGAATCCGCGCGCCTCCATGGCCTCTGATATCCCTACCGACCGCTCGAGAGAGTTCATCAACAGGGGCATTACCACCGGTGAGCGGGCCTGGGCCTTCTTGAGCGCTCCCCCCTCATCGAACTCCACCCCCCTTACCCGCATGGCGTCCATGATGTTCTTCGAATCGGTCGCTATGGTGGGGTACATCCTGGTGGCCAGGGAGAACGACGTTGTGGTCTTGTGGCCGAACCTTGACATGGCCCGGAGTGCTTCGTCCGGATGCACGATGAAGGCGAGCAGCGAGAAGGAGCCTACCGCCACGAACAGCCGGAAGCACATGCTGGTTGCGAACCATATCGATTCCGACGTGATCCTGATTATCCCGTAGCTGAATATCACGTCATAGCCCTGGGACAACAGCACGTTGAAAAGGAATATGAACGGGATCATGAACGATGTGTACTTGAGAAGGGACAATGTGGAGCGGAGCACCCTGCCGGCGAGCGCCACCACCAGGATGAAAAGGAACAGGATCACCAGGTAGACGATGTCCGAAAGAAGCACGGACATCACGAACATTGCCAGTACGAACACGATCTTGGGCCGGGCATCCAACTTATGGATCCTTGAGTTAGTGTCCTTATACGGGAATATCATTTCTAGCTTCCTTGTAGCGTGACGAACT
Source organism: uncultured Methanomassiliicoccales archaeon (assembly GCA_963695345.1). Lineage (GTDB taxonomy): Archaea > Thermoplasmatota > Thermoplasmata > Methanomassiliicoccales > UBA472 > DASXVU01. The sequence continues at coordinate 2,463,076 of OY968769.1, read as the reverse complement.
TCCAGTCGATGACCTCTCCGCCGTTGAGCAATGTCTTGTCGCACGCGATCAGGGCATAGGTCCCGTTCACGTAGTACTGCCAGCCCCTTCCCGGATTCTCATTGGCGACGCCGTCCAAGCTCTGGATTATCGTCCCCATCCCGACGTAGGCCTGCCGAACCACCGTGAAATCGCCGACCTTGGAACACTCCATCATCAGGTCCATCACGTTCGAACCGAAGCTCATGTTCTCGAACACGAACCGGGTGGTCCCGTCGCCGCTGGCATGGGTCTCGTAGGTCCAGCTCCCGGACGCGTTGGACCAGGTGGTGACGTTGCCCCGGAAGTGACTGGTCGAGGCATCGGAAAAGCTGATGGTCATGGTCGCGGTCTTGTTCTTGGCGCCGTTGCTGGAGCTGCCGGGGAAAAGCCCCATGCCGCTCACCAGCACCACCGCTGCCAGCACGACGACGGCAATGACCACCAGTGTTGTTTTTTTCATTTGACCACCTACTTCTTCTTGCCCCTCATGAAGAAGACCACGATACCCGCCACGAGGACGATGGCCACTATGGCCACTACGCCGTACAGCAAGGTGTTGTCGGTCTCGGCAGCGATCGCTGCCACGTTCACCGTGAACACCTCATGGGCATTTCCTCCCTGTGCGTCCGTTGCCCAGAAGGCGACACTGTAGTTGCCGGCCTTTGCGTAGGTGTGGTTGACCACCAAGCCTGTGCTGGTGTTGCCATCGCCGAAGTCCCAGGTCACCGTGACCGCCTCCGCATCTATGGCTTGGGCGGTGAACGTCACCTTCATGCTGATCGACAACGGCGCTGGACAGGGTCAGCACGGGCGGCAGGTTCTCCAGACAGTAGACGTAACCGTTGTCTGCGGCCACATAGACCCTTCCATTCGCGATCGTCGGTGAAACCATCGAATAGTCAGATGGTGAAAGGGTCTTGTTGAACAGCATTGTGCCGTTGAAGTCCAGCATGGTCAGGGTAGCCGGGGTCCCGTAGCTGACCAGGTATATTCCGGACCGGCTCACGCCGGGCGAGCTCTTGACCACGCCGAGGTCCTTGCTCCAGAGCACGGCTCCCTCCTCGGATATCATGGTCGCACCGGTCACACTTGTGGCGATGATGCCCTTAGGCGTCCATGCCACCGAAGAGGAGGTGGAATTAATGTTCACGTTCCACTTTTGCACACCGGTATAGTTGTATGCTGCGACCCCTCCATCAATGGCCACCATTCCGCTGTAGACAGCGTATGTGATCACGATCTTGTCTCCGAGCAGCAGAGGCGAGCTGCGGACCTTACCGGGCACGGTTACGTTCCATGCCTCCCCGGAACCGTTGGCACTCACTGCGTGCAGTTTGCTGTCCTCGGAACCGACATAGATCACTCCATCCTTCACGGACGGGGCAGAGAAGTAGATCGAAGACGCTATCTTGGTGTTCCAGAGCTTGGTGCCGTTCAAGGCCAGCGCAGTTACGTTTCCGTCACCGCTGGCAATTATGATCTGGTCGCGATAGACTATGGGCGAGGAAGTGATCCCGGTCCATGAGAAGGGCAGTGCATAGGTCCAGAGCAAGGAACCGTTCGTAACGCTGAACGAGTACACGTTACAGTCGGTGGACGGGACGATGAGCTGGTCTCCTGCGACCACGGCCGATGCCAGCTGCCAGCCGCCACCGGAGATGTTGGCGGACCAGACGATCGATCCAGCGAGATTGAGGCAGAATACCTTGGGGGATTTGTCGTACGAGTAGGTGGTGTAATTATAGATCCCCTCGGTGACGACGAAGATGCGCGATCCGCTGACCACCATGGTCGGGTCGATCTTGCCGTTGTTCAGGTTGGTCGTGAAGACCGTGTCATTGGAAATGCTGGTGGTGATGTTGCTGTAACCGGTGTTGAGGTTATCGTGCCTGCTCTGTCCCCAGCTGTAACGGTTCACCGGGTCGGACTGGGGCAGGGGAGCGGAATAGTCCGGCCTGTCCTGGACATAGCTCCAGGCGTATGCGGTGTAGCTTGATGCATTGACGCTGGAGGCACCGAGCATGGACATGCTCCAGGAGCTGGTGGTCGTGTTCCAGGTCCAGAAATGCCACCATTCGTTAGGCCAGCCCCCAGTATACCCACCTATCGAGTTGACCGATACTCCCCAGGAGAAGACCGTATAGTCGATCGGGAGGCTCAATGCTGTGGTAGCCTCAGTGGTCAGATTGAACGCGTTCATATCCGATCCGACCGGCACGTCCGCCCAATAGGCGGTGCCATCGCCGAAATCGATCAGTACTGCCGCGGTCGCTTGGGACGATGCCGCGTTGACCGGAACTGCGCTCATTAACATGAAGGAAATAACCATGAAACATGCGATGATGCTTTTCACATTCATTACAAACTCCACCCGCCGGTTTTTGACCGGTCCTAGTAGTTGGATGTATTATCCAATATTTCAACCCTCGTCCAACGAGGAATTGTCAGAATTCACATATTCGGACCGTTCGCTTCCGCCAGTCAATTCCTGACGAATCGACGAACCATCTGGTCTCGTTTTCTGGATCGAGTAATCCCCAGGTAATGTGTTGACCGATGGCCTCAGAAAAGGCTACCTTGTGAAATTCTGTAACGTTAGTGAGACAATGATCATCGGGACGGCCTGCTGCACAAGTCGTCTGTTTTGTTAATGGGAAATTCCGACAACGGCCCCCATCCATCAAAAACAGCCAGTGGAACGGTCATATGGCATTTCCATATCCTGACCGCGAGGGAAAGAGATGATGGGGCGGAATGCGCGAGGCGGATTGACCCCGAGAACCCGTTTATTCCAAATGGTCTATGGGCGGGGCATTGTCAGATCAGTTCGAAGGCGGCCGCCAGGGCACCGTCCTCCGCCCTATCGTAGGTCTTCCCGGTGCCGATGATTATCACATCGCCCTCGCTCAGTGCCAGAAGTCTCCTCAGCGTCTGCGTGAACTCCGGCCGTTCGACATCCAGATCATAATCCGGAGGGACGATCAGGTGGTCACCGGAGACGATGATGGTGGTCGCCCCCTCCGCCCCGGCCTTGATGGCGCTGTCCCTCTGTTCGACCCCTAACTTGATCTTCATGCTTTGGCCCTTGACCAGCACCGCCGCGCTCCTCTCACCCAGCGTACTGTCGGTAGGCTCGACCCTCTCCATGTAGATGGGAAGGTTGCCGAGGAACTCGTGTCCTTTGCTGGAGATCTTGACGCCGGTCTGCTTGACATCGATCATCTCCCGGTCGCGCAGGTATTCGATGATGGTCCGCATGCTGCCCTCGCCCACATTGACCATGTCTGCAAGTTGCTTGCGCCCCTTGCGCTTCCCATCGGATAGGATGGAAAGGGTTTTGAAGACGTGGTAATCGGCGAACCGGTGCACCGGACCATATCTGGGCAAATCAACGAGTTTCATCGCTTAGAATACCGTTACTTCGCCTTTTACAACTTTCTCCGTGACCTTGTTGATGTTCTCGAACCAGTTGTCGGCCACCGCGAGGGCCTTTTTCTGGGTCTTTTCGAAGTTAACACCATCTCCCAGGATAAGCTGGACGCTGCAGGTCTGCGGGTCGTTGATCGGCCTTCCGATCTGGGACAGGATCCTGACCTGGGCTTCCTGAACGTCCCCGCCGGCCTCCTTGACTATGTCCCGGGCGATCCAGTTGGCGAGGATGTTGTACATCTTGCCGACGTGGGTGATCGGGTTCTTTCCGGCGGACGCCTCCATGCTCATGGAGCGGTAGGGGGTGATCAGGCCGTTGACCCGGTTTCCGCGGCCCACAGAGCCGTCGTCCCCGTTCTCCGCGCTGAGGCCGGTCACGGTCAGGTAGTAGTTGCCGTTCTTGTAGTCGTCGGCGTGGTTGATGTCGACCTTGACATCGTACTCGGTGAACTTCGAGGCGTAGTCGGACACCCGCTCGGTCATCTCCTGCACGACATTGACGTAGTGGTCGGCGTCCGGGACGAACTTGTCCACCATGGCGCAGGCGATGGTCAGGGTGATCTTGTCGTTGTTCCTGGCGGCCATGACCTTGACGTCCTGACCGGTCTCCTTCAGTTTCTTCTTCATCGCGCCGTTGATGTACCTCTCGACCTCGAGCGTAACCGTCTCGGTCTGGGAGAGCGGCGCGAAGCTGCATCCGAAGGACGTATCGTTGGCCAGCATGCAGCTGTTCTGGTTGCCGTTGATCTTGCACTTGTCCGCGAGGGATTCGAAGTTCTTGATCAGGTCGATGCTGCCCTTCCCGATCTTGCAGTCGACAATGACATCGTTGTTGACGTCCAGGTGCGGGAAGTTCTTCAGGTAATCCTTGGCCGCTCCGATGGCGGTCGTGGCATACGGGAGCCTTTCGCCGTCCACCTGAGTTATGGCCCTGCCGATCAGGACGATATATATGGGCTCCAGCATTCTTCCGCCGCCGAACTTGGGGGCGCTCTGTCCGCCCACTACCTCGTTCTGGTCGGTGTTGTGGTGGAGGACCTCCCCGTACCGGTCCAGGTACATCTTGCAGAGCGCTCGGCTGACCGATTCTGCCAATCCGTCGGAGATCGTGTCCGGGTGTCCCAGGCCCTTGCGCTCAACGAGCTCTACCCTCTGCTTCTCGATGGGAGTCAGGTTCAAGCTCTCGATAATGATGTTCTTCTGGATCTTCTTTGCCGCTGGCTTCTTTGCTGTGGTCTTCTTGATCGGCTTGGATGCCATGATGGTCACCTGTTCGTTATGTAATCACAATCCCTTGACCAGACAAATGGATGACAAGGTCTGGCCGGGAACTGAGCTAGGCGCTTGTAATTGGTTCGGTCATATAAGCCCTATTGACTCAATTATTCATATATGACTAATAACATGTGGGTATTGCCATGAAGTTCCCTGATGAGACCGAGATCAAGAAATTGCGGAAGAGCCTGGACATCACCCAGTCCGAATTGGCCTCGCTATCCGGTGTAAGTCAATCGACCATTGCCAAGATGGAAAGGGGCAGCATCAAGGGGAGTTATGCTGCCGTTGTCAGGATCTTCGAGGTCCTGCAGGAGGAGATGAGCAAGAGGCGCGAGGGGATGAGGGCAAAGGATGTCGCCTCCACCAACATCATCAGCATCCAGTCCAATGAGAAGGTCAAGCGGGCCACCGAGGTCATGAGGGAGAGCGGCTACTCGCAGCTTCCGGTCTTCAACGGTGTCCAGCATGTCGGGAGCATCAGCGAGTTCAAGATATTGAGCATGCTCCGGGACGGCACCAAGATGGAGGACCTCGGAGAACAGAGCGTCGGCTCCATCATGATGGATTCCTTTCCCATAGTCAGCGAGGAGGCCGCCGTCGAAGTGGTGACCTCGCTGCTGTCGGCCTCCAACGCCGTGCTCGTATCAAGGAAGGGCTCGATCGTCGGGATCATAACCAGCTCGGACGTGCTGAAGCTGCTTTGAGGTGACCGTCCCGTCATAGTTGACCTGCAGGACCATGAGGTCCTCGGAGGCGAAGGTGTTCGGGAATATGTCCCGGGCCTCATCCACCAGCAGGCCGACGTCCTCGTACCTGCCGCTGAAATGATTCAGGTAGAGGGCCTTGACACCGGCCAACAGGGCGATGGTGGCCGCATCCCGGGCGGTGGAATGGCCGAATTCCTTCGCCTTCTCCTGCAACGAGACGTCAGCGGTCGCCTCGTGCACCAGCAGGTCGCATCCCAGGACCGATTCCATGAAATGCTCGCTCGGTCTGGTGTCTCCGGAGAATGCCACCTTGAGCCCGGGCCGGGGGTCGCCGATGACCATCTCCGGCGATATCGTTCTGCCATCGACATTGACGCTGGAACCGGACTGCAGCTTGGAATAGAAAGGGCCCTCGGGCACCCCCAGTTCCATCGCCTTCGCCTTGTTGAACTTACCTGGCCGGACATCCTCGCTGAGAACGAAACCGAACGAGGGAATGCTATGGTCGGTCCTTACCGCCTTGACCGTATAGCCCTTTCCATGAACTGCGTCAAGGTCAGCGACGTCGTGGCCGACCACCTCGAACCCGGCCTGGAAATAACCCAGGTTCAGTATCGTGTCGACGGTGGTCGATGTTCCTTCCGGACCGTAGATTTCCAAAGGCTCCAGCCGTCCGGCGAAGTTCATCGACTGGATCAGACCGGGCAGGCCCAGGAAATGATCTCCGTGTAGATGGGTGATGAAGATCCTGGTGATCTTCATGAAGGAGACGGTGGAACTCATCAGCTGCCTTTGGGTCCCCTCACCGCAATCGAACAGCAATATCTCCGACCCGACCCGGACCGCGGTAGCGCTGGTGTTGCGATTTCTGGTCGGTACGCTACCTCCAGTCCCAAGGAAGACGATTTCCACGGCCCCTCATCGTATCATGATGCATTAAGCTCTTTTGCCCGGTCCGTCTGACTGGATTGGACGGAAGGGGCAAGGTCCGGGAACAGGTCCTTTCACTCTTGGAGATGGCCGGTGTTGACCAAAGGCGGGGCAACATTGTGGTAATAGACAGCACAACCTCTGTCACTTCTGCGATGAGTACATAATTGCCGACAATTCGGCCCTCAACGGGAAGCACGGCCTGAAGAAGCAGGAACTCCACTTTGGTCGATAGATTTGAGGTTTGGAGCTATCCCGAAATTCCATTCACAGATGCGTGACGGTGATGCTCCAGGAGCCGATGCCGGTGATGTAGAGGTAGTGTATCCCGGGCGTCGTCACGCTGATGGACTTCGATCCGGAGTACGTATCGATCTCGTTGGCGAGCAACCCCTCAGCATTACCATCAGCGTCGTAAACCAGGTCGATGAAGTTGCCGTCCCCGATATAGCTCATGTCGAACTTGATCGCCCCGGACGTCAGCATGACCGCCTTGGCGTCGTCGCTCGTCCCTGTGAGGGTCTGCGGTATTGCTGGAGCCGAGCTCGTCCTCGGTTGCTCGATAGTCACAGTCCAGTTGCCGTCGGCGGAGATGTCGAGGTAGTGCGTTCCCGGTGCCGCTCCGATGATATTGGTTGCGTCCGGTCGACATGTGCAGGCTAACACAGGTGAACGCCTTGGAATTCCTGTCCCTGAATGGGTCAATGATCCGGGGGAAGGGCAGGAACGGTGGGAAAGTCGCCTGGCAGAAGGCAAACAAGTACGCCAAGGCATACATCGAGCAGTCCATGGAGCTACGGGCAGCGAAGTTTCTGGCGAACGGGACCTTCCTCATGTGGACGGGGAAATTCGGCCCGAAGCCAATGAACCAAGTCGACGAGGCATCAAGTGGCGGAGATTTCGCAGGCGTCAGGAGTGAAGTTCCGCCCCCGCGACATGCGGAGGACATTCGGATATCGGCTTTGGGAGCAGGGTGTAGAATTGGAGACGATCGCCTTGCTGATGAGGCACGACAACCCGAACACGACCTTCAAGTGCTATATCGGTGTGACGGAGGACCGTCTTGCCGCAGCGATGGACAAGCTTGCCCCGAAGCCCCTGAGCCAGTCAAATCATGATGCATTAAGCTCTTTTGCGTCGTGGCGCTCCATCCATTTGTTGCTGAAGAAGAACACTACCAGGCCCAGCACGGCCATTACCGTGGCCAAGTACATGGTCCCATGATATCCCAGGCTGAAGGTGGCCATTCCTCCGATCAATGCCCCGGCGATCGCCGAGATGCTGAGGAAGGACTGCAGCAGTCCGGCGCTGGTCCCTTTCTCCTCGTTCCGCTCCATGATGTATTTGACCGAGCCCACATAGAGGCAGGACCACGAGGCGGCGATCATCACCTGGCTCGGGATTATCATCCAGTAGCTGGTGGCCAGCGTGTACGATGGGAAGGTCAGCATGGAGAATATGAACCCGAAGAGCACCAGCCTCCTCGACCCGAAACGATCGACGAAGTTCATGAAAACGAACTGGGCCCCGGCATTGATGCCGTAGACCAGACCGATGAATAGCGGGTCCGCCCCCAGGTCGGCCAGGAACAGCGCGTAAACCACCCATATCATGTTGGCGCCGATATGCCGGAACATGACCGAAATGTACACCGGGAAATTGCGCCTGATTATCTTCGCCGGGAAATATGGTACCTTATGGCAACGCTCCGCATGGAACGGCAGATAGAGCGAGATGAGGAACGCCAGGAAGAGCATGGCCCCGCTCACGATGAATATGCCGTAATATATCCCGATGGCGCCTGCCAGGAAGGTTCCGACACCGAAGCCCAGGCTGCCGAAGGCACTGAACTTGCCCACCTTCTTGTCGCTCTCGTATACGTGGCAAAGCAGGGCGGAGGGATAGATGCCGCAGGCCATTCCCACGAATATCCGGGAAAGGCCCAGCATCATGGTGTCGTGGGCGAATACCTGAAGGATAAGGGCGATGGAGGTTATCAGCAGCCCCATCCGCAATATGCGTCTTTTACCGTGTACGTCGGTGGCCCTGCCGAATATCCATGAGGAGGAGAAGACGGCGGCGTTGAAAACTGCGGTGATGAGGCCGATCTCGATGGTGTTGGCGCCAAAATCCCCCCGAAGCATGTTCGGGATCAGCAACGCGGAGCCGGAAAGCCCAGCGCTGGATAGAACTTGGATCCACGCGACCTTCATCCACCGGTGGAAACCTTCGCAGGCCTTAATCCTTTCCGGGTTTGTTACCGTCTAACGTATGGAGCCGATCTTTCTCTCAGTCTTCGTCGCTTTCTTGTAGGACTTGTAGTGCTCCTTGCACAGATGGACCCGTTTCAGGTCCTCATCGACAGCGAGCCCTGCCTCTTGGGCGCTGTTCTGCGAAATTGACCTCTCGGCCGGTTTTCCGCATCCTGCGACGTCACAGGGTTCCTCTTTCTCTACCGCATGGTGGGTCTCTGCCATGAGTCTGGCATTCGCTCACCTTCATTTTAACGTTTTGCCCTGAGTATCGCCCGAACATCGACAACATTATGTTCGTCTGGTTCCATCACCGGACGATCGAATGACTGTGCTCAACCGGATATTGGTCGGAGTGGACGGTTCTGAGAACTCGCTCCGCGCGGCACGGATGGCGGCAGATATCGCCGCCCCGTTCCATTCCGAGATCACCCTCCTTCATGTGCTCCAACCGACCGAGTCGGCCTACTACACCGGGATGCCGACGACGGAGGAGGCGGAACAGGCCAAGGGCGAGATGAAGCTCTATCAGGCAAGGATGGTCTGTGAGGAGGCCGGCCTGAGGACGCTCCAGAAGGTAATGCTGGGCAATCCGGCAGAGGCCATCCTGGACCTCTCAGAGAAGGATTATGACCTGGTGATCGTAGGTTCCAGGGGCATCAGCGGTTTGGCGCGCTTCCTCATGGGAAGCGTCTCCTCCCGGGTGGTCCAGTTCTCGAAAGTGCCGGTCATGGTGGTCCCATAGGTAGGAGGCGTGTCAAGATGATCAAGGTAGCTCCATCCATTCTTTCGGCAGACTTCGGGGCGCTGGCGAACGAGGTGCGGAGGATCGAGGAGGCGGGTGCGGACTGGGTCCATGTCGACGTGATGGACGGTATGTTCGTCCCCAACATCACCATAGGGCCAGAGGTCATCAGGAAGATCCGGCCGCATACCAAGCTCCCTTTCGATGTGCACCTGATGATAGTCCAACCGGAACGCTACATTGAGGCGTTCGCCCGGTCCGGTGCCGATTTCATCACCATCCATGTCGAAGCCTCGGACCATATCTCCGGGACTCTGTCCAAGATCCGTTCGATGGGAAAGCGGGCGGGCATCTCCATCAACCCGGAGACGCCCTTCGAGGCCGTGCTGCCCTATCTGAATGAGATCGATCTCCTGCTGATCATGACCGTCCATCCCGGTTTCGGGGGACAATCCTTCATGGAAGAGGTGGTCCCCAAGATAACCATGGCCCGGGACTATGCGGACCAGAACGGCCTGGGATTCGATATTGAGATCGACGGGGGCATCAATGCCGACACCGGTTCAAGGTGTGTCCGGGCGGGTGCTTCCGCCCTGGCCGCGGGCAGCGCGCTCTTCGGTTCCAAGGACATGAAGGCCGAGATAGGAGCCTGGCACAAGTTTTAGGGATACCCAGACATCCAAATAATAGTCGATTTTGAGTCTCCAAGAGAATCGACATTTTATTAATGATGAACGCTATCTCCGGGCTCGTATACCAAAAGTCAAATGCTACTTTAGGTGATACCCGCTCCCCGAAAGGAAATCCCATGGCCCGAATTGGATCTAAGAAATCATTGGTCACAAAGCTTGGAATAAAGGACGGGATGAAACTCCTGTTCATCAACTCACCCCAGGGATTCGACGAGGTCCTCGGCAGGCTTCCAAAGAACGTTGTGGTGGTCGATGATATCACCGAAGAGCTTGATTTTGTGCAGATGTTCAGCAAGAGCAAGAAAGAAGTGGACACCACGTTCCCCAAGCTCCTCGAGTCCATCAAGCACGAGGGCATCATCTGGGTATGTTGGCCGAAAGGCTCTTCCAAGATGAAGACGGACCTAACCGGCGCGATGGTGCGCGAGGTTGGAGTCACCAACGGAATGGTCGATGTCAAGGTGTCTTCCATCGATGACACGTGGTCTGGGCTCAAGTTCGTCAACAAGGCCAAGGAGAAGGACTAAACCCCGGTTTCCGCCAGAACGCATCGGTTGAAATCGGCCGGGAGCGCATCTGGAATCATTTTGAAGGGGAAAGGTAAATAAATGCCCCCTCTCATTCCGTGCTGAGTGGCCTCATGGAATTCACGAAGAGACACCAGCTGATACTGCTTACAGTAGTCCTACCCCTGATTCTTCTGGTATTGGCGATGGCCTTCAATGCGGGGATCTGCGTATTCATGGCCATCCTGGTATGGATCGGGATCGCGATGGTCTTGCTGTACATGCCCCAGTTCAAGGAATGATCATTTCACCAACGTGCCGAAGGCCACCTTCTTGCTGACCCGGTTGATGCGGACCTGGACCGTTTCGCCGATCTTCGTGTCCGGCACAATGATGACAAACCCCTCGATCTTCCCAACTCCATCACCCTGGGACCCGATGTCAGAAATCGTTACGGTGTATGTGTGTCCTTCCTCCACCGGTTTCTTCTCCTTGGAACCTCCCGAGTACTCCATGGCGATAAACTAGGTAAGGGTCGGATAATAATTGTTTGCATCATAGCCGGATTTTCATGGCCGGGTCAATGCTGGCTGGATTTAGGGTCAGAGGATGTCAAGAACCCCGATATCATCAAAGAACCGTTCCACGAAATGGTTATAATTCCAGTGGATGATTCAGAGGGCAGGGCTCAGGATTGACGGCTAAAGGAGGCGGCACGGAATGGGCGTGAACCTGGCGGACATCATCAAGGCAAGGGATGTCACTCCGGAGGAGCTGCAGGGCAAGAGCGTGGCCATCGACGCCTATAACGCCATCTACCAGTTCCTGTCGGTGATACGCCAACCAGACGGGACACCTCTGAAGGACGGCAAGGGAAGGATCACCTCACATCTGTCTGGCCTGCTCAACAGGAACGCGAACCTCATCGAGATGGGGGTTCGCCCCGCCTATGTTTTCGACGGCATCCCCTCGGAGATGAAGAGCGGAACGATCCAGGACCGGCACGAACGCCGGGTGAAGGCCCAGCAGGATTGGCAGACCTCGATGGAGAAGGGAGAGACGGAAAAGGCATTCTCCAAGGCCACCCAATCATCGCGTATCACGAACGAGATCGTGGAATCCTCGCGGATATTGTTGACCCATCTCGGCATCCCGGTCGTCCAGGCGGCGGAGGAAGGGGAGGCGCAGGCCGCCTATATGGCACAGAAGGGCATCGTCTGGGCGGCATCCTCCCAGGATTTCGACTCGCTGCTGTTCGGCGCCCCGAGGCTGCTGCGGAACCTGACACTGGCAGGGCGGCGGAAGATGCCCGGGCGGAACGAGTACCGGGACGTGAAGATGGAGATCATCGAAGCGGACCTGGCCCTGAGGGAACTGGAAATAACCCGGGAACAGCTGATCGACCTCTGCATCATGATGGGCACCGATTACAACGTTGGGGTCAGCGGTATCGGTCCCAAGCGCGCGCTGAAGCTGGTCAGGGAGCATGGCAACTTCGAGAAAGCCATGGGGTCGATCGACAAGGTCTTTCCCGAGTACGACAAGGTCAAGGGATTGTTCCTGGATTTCGAGAAGACCGACAACTACACCCTCGAATGGAAGGAGCCGGACCGGCCAAAGGTGGTGGAGATGTTGGTCGGCCAATACGATTTCTCGGAACAAAGGGTGAATTCCGCCCTGGACAAGATGATCCCCAAGAAGGTCAAGAAGGAGACCAAGAACCAGTCCAGCCTGGACATGTTCTGAGCCGGGTCCCGGAAATGATCGGCAAACGCGTTGTTCCGGACATATGATTTCGTTTTCCGTTCCTGGGAAAGGAACCTTAATAAGATGACCGGCCAATTTATTGCGGTCCCCTCAATGCCGATGTTACGAAGCACAGCTTTCTGGACCATGTAGTTTATATTGTCTGGCGGCATCTGGGCGACAGAAGGGACGGCGATGATAAAGCAAGTCCAAGCCAGTTACAATCCTGCTAAACTAGAGAAAGCGGTCCGGGAATTCTGGACCAAGACCGATGCCTACAAGAAGACGAAGGAGCTCCGGGCGAGCGGTCCTGACTATTACTTCGTCGATGGTCCCCCCTACACCACTGGATACATCCACCTGGGAACGGCGTGGAACAAGACCATCAAGGATACCATCATCAGGTTCAAGAGGATGCAGCGGTTCAATGTCACCGACACCCCTGGATATGATATGCACGGTCTGCCCATCGAGGTCAAGGTAGAGCAGTCCATCGGTGTGAAGAACAAGAAGGAGATCGAGGAATACGGCATCGACCGCTTCGTCGGGACCTGCAAGGAATTCGCCTTGGGCTTCCAGAAGAAGATGAACGAGCAGTTCTCCGAACTGGGCGTCTGGATGGACTGGGACAACCCGTACCTCACCATCAACTCGAGCTACATAGAGGCGGCCTGGTGGACGCTGAAGCGGGCCCATGACAAGGGCCTTCTGGTCACTTCGAACCGGGTGCTGCCCGGATGTCCCCGCTGCGAAACGGCGCTGGCCGAGGCGGAGATCGAGTACTCGGACGAGAAGGACCCTTCGATCTACGTCAAGTTCCCCCTGAGGAACGATGAGAAGGTATCCCTGCTCATATGGACCACCACACCATGGACCTTGCCGGCGAACATGGCGGTGGCCGCCCATCCTGATTTCAAGTATGACAAGGTCCGCTACCGCCGGATCGGGGAGACCGAGACGGTAATAGTCCTGAAGGAGCTGGTGGAGAAGATCCGGGAGATCGGCGGCTGGGAGAAGTACGATATCCTGGAAACGATCGAGGGGGACGACCTGGTGGGGACGGAATATGTATCGCCGTTCGCCGACGAGGTACCCTTCCAGAGGGAGGTCAACGGAAAGTGGGTGCATAAGGTCATCCCCTCCAAGACCGTGGAAGCCCGAGAACACCGGTCTGGTGCATATCGCGCCCGGACACGGTCCGGAGGACTTCGAGCTGGGCAAGGAGTTCGGCATCGATCCGTTCTGCCCGGTGGACGCCAACGGCAAGTTCAACTCCGATGTCGGAGAGAAATATCGGGGATTGCATATCAAAAAGGCCAATCCATTGATCATCGAGGACCTCAAGGAGAAGAACGTCCTGTTCTGGAGCGGCATCATCGAGCACCGTTTCGGACACTGCTGGAGATGCAACACGCCGGTCATTTTCCGGAACACGCAGCAGTGGTTCCTCAAAGTGACCGCCGATAAAGAACCTGATGCTCGAGGAGGTCGAAAGGATCCGCTGGACCCCGGACTGGGCCGGTTCCTCCCGCATGTACGACTGGGTGCTCAACGCCCGGGATTGGTGCATCTCCCGGCAGAGATACTGGGGCATACCGATCCCGGTGTGGACCTGCGCCGCCTGCGGCGAGATCAAGGTAGTCGGCTCGGTGGCCGAGCTGGAGAAAGCTGGACGGTTACCGGAAGGACATGGAGCTGCACCGGCCATGGATCGACTCGGTGACCTGCGAATGCCCCCGCTGCAGCAAGACCATGAGGCGGGTCCCGGACGTCCTGGACGTATGGTTCGATTCGGCGGTGGCCTCCTGGGCGCAGCTGGGATTCCCGGGCAAGCGGACGGAGTTCGACCGCTGGTGGCCGGGACGCTGGATCACCGAGGCCCAGGACCAGACCAGAGGTTGGTTCTATTCCCAGCTGGCGGCCGGATGCATAGCCTTCGGCCGGGCGCCTTACGAGAGCGTGCTCATGCACGGTTGGATGCTGGACCCGTCAGGACAGCCGATGTCCAAGAGCAAGGGCAACGTCATCGAGCCGAGCAAGGTCATCGCTGAATACGGCGCGGACGCGCTCCGGTTCTACATGCTGCGGTCGTCCGCCCCCTGGGAGGACATCGCCTTCCAGACGGAGGGAGTGAAGAACGCCAGAAAGATGCTCAACGTCTTCTGGAACGTGGTCAACTTCGCCACCCAGTACATGGCCATCGACAAGTTCGACCCGGCCCTGGTGGACTATGACCGGCTGAAGGGCCATCTGCGCTCCGAGGACCGCTGGCTGATCTCCAAGACCGAGAAGCTCAAGCATGAGGTCACCCGCAACATCAACACCTACGACCTGCACAAGGCCTGCCGGGCCATCGAGGAGTTCGTCCTGGACGACCTTTCCCGCTGGTACGTGCGTCTGATCAGGGACAGGATGTGGAAGGAGGAGGGCGACCTGGACAAGCTGGCCGCATACAAGGTCCTGTTCGATTCGGTAATGGCCACGAACCTGTTGCTGGCGCCGTTCTGCCCCCACGCCACCGAGGACATATACCAGCACCTGGACGGGACCAAGGGATCGGTCCACATGCTGGAGTGGCCGACGGCCGACCTCACCAAGGTGGATGAGCGTCTCGAGACCTCCATGAAGGAATGCGCGGAACTGGTGGAGATCATCACCAGGGAGCGCCAGGCACGCAACGTCAAGCTGCGCTGGCCCATGAAGCGCATCATCATCAAGGCCTCGACCCAGGAGGCCATGGACTCCATCATGGCGCTGGACGACATACTGCTTGCCCAGTCCAACACCAAAGCGGTACAGTACATAAAACCGGGCCAGGAATGGGAGGAGACGATCCTTAACGTGATCCCGAACCCCCACGCCATAGGCAAGGTCTACCGGCAATGGTCCTCGAAGATAGCGGTGCTGCTCAAATCCAGGCCGGCGAGGCAGATCAAGGACAGCATAGACAAGGGCGAGTACTCGCTCGGCATAGAAGGCCAGCTGGTGAAGATCGAGCCCAACATGGTCTCGTTCACCTCGTCCCTACCGAACGATGTGGTGGGGGCCAAGTTCAGCGGTGGCGAGGTCTACCTGGACTTCGAGATAACCCAGGAGATAGAGGCCGAGGGCTTCGCCAGGGAGATCATCCGACGCATCCAGCAAATGCGAAAGGACATGAAGCTGGACGTCGAGGAGTTCGTCAAGGTGGAGGTGACCGCCCCCGCCAAGATCACCGAGTACTTCAAGATCTGGAAGGAGCACATCATGTCGGAGACCAGGGCCAAGAAGCTGGACTTCGTCGACGACCCCAACGGCACCTACAACGTGACCTGGGAGGTGGAGGGGCACAAGATGGAGATTGCCCTCGCCTCGACCCACATAAAAGAGGCCATCACCAAGCTGACCGGCATACCCGGACTGACCCAGAAGATGGCCATTTGCTTGGCCGAGAAAGGGTTCTGCACGATGGATGACCTGAAGAACCTGGGCGAGGACAAGCTCGGCAACTTGGAGGGGTTCACCCGGTCCGATGCCAAGCGCATCTTCAACCATCTCATAAGGAAGGATGAGGGTCGGAAGTGCGATAACTGCGGCGGGGCCCTGGATGCTGACGGCAGATGCGCCGCCTGCGACCCGAGGTCGAACAAGGGTACGCCCAAGGAAAGGCTCCTGCCTTACCTGCTCCGCGTTCCCCGCATGAACAGGCTCAAGGCAGAAATGCTCTATGACGCGGGGTTCGACAGCATCGAGAAGATCACGGCCGCCGGGAAGGAAGACCTGGCCAAGGTGAGCGGGCTCGGCGCCAGGACCATCGACGCGTTACTGGTATATGCCCAGGGCAGAGGTTTCCAAGCGGTGGTGAAATGCCAATCCTGCGGGGCCGAGCTGCAGCCCGACGAGCTCAAATGCCCTGCCTGCGGAACGGCGTTCAGAGATGACCTGGTCGAGGAAGAGGAAGAGGAGAAGGTCAAACCGAAGCCGGTGGGTGAACTGGAGCGTTCGTATGCCTATCTGATCAAGGAGGACAAGTCCGAAAGGGCCTATTCCTACTTCGAGAAGGCGTTGACACAGGACCTCAAGGGCTTCTGCGTTACCCGGAACTATCCCCTGAAGATCAAGTCGAAGTACAATCTGGGCGACACTCAGATCCTTTGGCTGTCGAACGTGGGGAAGGAAGAGTCGCTGCGCCCGAAGGACCTGGAGAAATTGAGCTACTCGCTCGAACAGTTCCTGGCCAACAACTCGGGGGTGATCCTCTTGGACGGGCTGGAGTATCTCATAACCAACAACAATTTCCTGACCGTCCTCAGGTTCATCCAGTCGCTCAGGGACCAGGTGGCGATAAACCGCTCCATACTGATCATGGCGGTGAACCCGTCAACGCTGGACCCGCACGAGCTGAACCTTCTGGAGAAAGAGGTCGACATCGCCCTCTAACCAACCTTCTTATGGCGGTTGTTCGACCGCCAGCTCTTTTCTCTAAAATCAATTCAACAGTGAATGTTCGACCCTTCTGATAGATCGACCTTTGTTCTAGTGCACACGAAGACCGCCGATAGAAGATTGGCGGACCAAAGGAGCCCAGGTTTTCAATTTATTGTCCTTGTTCGGTCACTACTGGTGGATGTGTCTGAACGTCGATATCAGAACGACATCTCTCAGGTCAACTTGAGGTCATGCAATAGATCGAGCAAACCGGGGACCACATCATAGTCCTTGACCTCTTCCGGCAGCACCCATTTGTGCTCCGTATGCTCCCAATCCGTGGTCACCTTTTCGTTCTCGGTCTCGAACAGGAACGGATATATGGTCCAGATGTGCCCCGCTTCCCGTATGGTGATCGGGGCCGCCTGGGCGATCAGCACGAATCTGTCGATGGAGAGCTCCTCCCGGATCTCCCTCGGCGCTGTCTGCTCAGCGTTCTCCCCGGGCTCGATGTGACCGCTCACCCCGGCCCACTTGCCCTTGTTCGTCCCCACTTTGTCACTGCGCTTGAGAATGAGTATCCTGTCCTTGCAACGCAGGATGCTGGTGGTGACCTCGCTCTCCTTTACGCCGGCGATGCTTACCGCCCCGGTGTTGCCATCGACGAAGACCTCGTCCCCATCGCGGAAGAGCGAGATGTTCACCGAATCGACCATGGGAACGCCGGCCATCACCGCACCGGTGGCGACGATGGTCTCCGCCTTCTCATTGATTATCGCCGCCGGTTGGGTCCCGTGCTTCTTCATGTCGAGGATGGTGTAGGACCCCACGGTGCTACCTCTTCCCTTGGGAAAGATGAATACCTTGTCCTTGATCGAAGTGCCTGCCTTTCCCGTCGCGACCGAAAGCTCGCCGGTCTTGGAATCTACTCCCCCAAGGAAGCTGAACGCGTCCTTGAGGATGACCGCCTTGCCTTCTCCTTCGCCGCCGGATATTGAGCGTCCCTTCATTGCATCACCGAACCCAACAGTGTTTCGGCCGATTCACAGACCACCTTCTGGGAGCACAAGGATGGCAGGTAGCTGCAGGCTTTACAGGAATTCGTGGCGGTGCATCGGTAGACGCCCTCGATCGGGGTGACTATCATGCAGGTGTCGCAGACCACTTTGCCTATCCTCTCCAGCTCCTTGGTCTCATTGGGGCAACGGGCCTTGACCGCCCGGGAAGTGCAGAACCAGACATCGGTGTCTTTGACCTTCCTCTTCCCCTTAACGACGTTAGCCAGGTGTCTTACCTCATCCTCGCTGAGATGGGGGCAGCCGAGGGCGATCAGGTCCGGATCCTTGCCGCTGGAGACCTTGTCCTTGAACGATCTGAGCTCTTTCTCGTCGATCTTGATGACCTCTAGTCCATTGGTTGCCTGTCTATCGGCGTCGGGGGTGATCCCTTCCACATGGAACAACGCCACCGAACCGGACGCGGCCATCGCGGCGGCCATCATCTTGAGCTTGTCGCTGCCCGGCCTTACTCCCCTGATGAACGGCACGGCACCGCCTATCCTGGTGCCTATGGCATGACCAAGCAGCGAATAGTCCAGCAGGTCCTCCTTCATCTCGGCCTCGATGACCACGGTTGGAACGCGGTTGGCGTCCAGATGTAGCCCGTAGAGCGGGGTCTTGCCGATTATGGAAGCAGCCAAAGCCCCGGGGCCTCCTTCCCGGTTGGTCCTCGCCCCCAGCACAGAGTTGGCATAGGAAAGGGCCGAGGATTCCGCCCAGGCGATGGTGTCACCCTTGCCTGGTGCATTGATGGAGAGATATGGTGTGCAGCTGCATGTCGTCTTGACGCCCAGCTTTCCATAGCACTCGATGATCTCCAATTGCTTGCGGGCGAACTCTTCGGAGACGTGCATCTCCTTCCAGCGCTCGCTGTCCATGCCAGATGGGTTCAGGGTGGTGATGACGGAGACATTGCTGTCCTGCGACATCTCCTGGAGGAAATCGATACCTCCCTCGCCTATCGTCTTGTACGATACGCCGGATAGATGCGCTGATTTTATTGGAACGAGCTTGTCCGCGCCGTATATCTTTCCGACCGCGACCAACAGTTCCATAGCCCTGCGCCTGCCATTGCCCTGTTCTCCGGCAAGTATGGACTCCTCCTCTCTGGTCAGGTACATGATGCACAGGCGAGGAATATGGTAAGATAAAACGTTTGTGAATTACCTCAGAGGAGCCGCAAAGCAAGGATCTCGCTCCCGGGTGCTGGAACCTGACGATGATCTTCTTGCTCCTCGGCGGATCGTTCATTGGTTTCGTTCACGCTTTGCTCGATTTGACCTCCCCAGATAGGGGATTATCTGGAATGCGCTACCCGGATTCCCATGACCTTGTCAATCCTTGTCATCCATTTTTCCATAAAAAGACCGTCTATAATATTCACATTTTGATTGACGGGGCATAATGTAAATCAATCTGGGTAGGGATTATTTACTAAAATCAATAATGATAACAGCCTGATTTGGTTTATATACTCTGAATCGGCGTTCTTTGCTTAGGGTGGTTTAAAGATGCACGCTTTAGAAAAGTCAAGACTATTTACCGAAGAGCACTGTGGGAAGATACTCCTGGCTACCATGGGGAAGCCGAAGGACGTGTATGAGCTGAGCAAGATGCTCGGTATCCCAATTGCTGTCTGTTACCGCAAGATCAAACTACTCGAGGAATCTGGCCTCATGTTCAGCCCGGAAAGGAAGCTGACGCAGGCGGGAAAGAGGATAAGCGTTTACAAGTCGAACGTGAAGAACGCCCAGATAGTCTTTGAAAGAAACAACATCAGGGCCAAGATCGAGATGATCGACGGCACCACTCAGGATGCCTCTTACGACATTGACCTGGCGGCGTATATGGAGATGGCCAAGCAGCACGCCTGAACTCCTTTCATTTCCTTTTCTTTTCAATCAGACATCATTCCCGACCTTCCATCCCCTGTCACTGCGCCAGCAGTGAAATGAAGAGCAGAAAGTACAGGGTCAGCGAGATGGTCGGGATGATCTTTATCGACCATCGATTGACTCTCTTAACCTGATCCACATCTTTTGCTTCAGTGGACCTGAGGATCAATAGTCCCGAGACCAGCACCATGACCAAGGTGGCATAGGTGATGATCATGAACATATCGAGGAAGGTCGCATAGGCCACCAGGGGGATGGAGTCGGCTATCCGCCAATGGATGAGAACGGCTGCCAGGAACATCGATGCATTGAGCCCCAGCCGGGACGATATCTTTATCATCAGAGAGGAGAGAGCCACGATGATGATGAGCATGATCGGAAGGAAGAACTTCAGTACTGTCGAGGTGACGTCCCTGGAGATCCCGTAGACGAAAACCGCCCGGGAATATGAGATATCGTCATGAGTGTAGGTCTTGTTCGCGATGGATGCGTCCATATCGGTGAATTCCCACCCGGGAAGATCTGCCTCAACATCCCTCCCGATCTCCGATTGTTCTATGACCAGGACCATCTCCCTCTGGTCGCGATTCTTGGGTTCTATTTCGATCTGGATGACATGGCGGTCGAATGGGAACCGGTGCAGATCGGGATCGACATTCAGTTCTGCCGTGAGGCGATATTCCTTCACATTGGTCTGATTGTCAATGGTGTCGACGGAAGTTGCGATTCCGTTGGTGATCTCGAGATCATCCATCGACACATTGGTATCTGATCTCAAAGTCAAATAGAAGCTGGCCTTGATGGTCCCATCGGCCACGCTGAACTCATTGAAGTCCTTAACGTAGATACCGACATACACCACATCTGGGGTATCTGACCCGTCCGATGCCGTGGCGCTCGCCGGGACCACGGTCAGAGATATTCCCATCAGGACGATAAAGACCACCAAAATGTAGGAGCGATGGAACCGGGCCAGCTGCGGCATGGTGTGCCGTGTTGCCTTATACCGTCCCTTGTAAGGTCCTTGATGAGCAGAAATGATTCTGGCCTCTTGAAAGAATTGAAATAGACCTAGATATGGCTATTTGCCAGGATATTCATCGTGATAACAAGATCGGGCTGATGTAGCATTTGACCGGAATGTCATGAGCACACTCAAAGGATCAGACCCGTAAGAATGGGGTTCTTTCAATTACGAACCCGATTCGTTATTTTATGGCAGTTCGGGTTCCACCTATGTTCCTATTTGGTAAATTTCTAACTGTTTCATTTCATACGTTGAATTGGTTGGTATGTGCGATAATGGGATTAGGGGCAAAACACTATCGTTATTCCATGGTAGTCATCGAATGCGTGGAATGTTGCTTCCGAAATGGATGGAAATGTGTCATTCCAGTGCCTCCATTGCCCAGAGAGATCCTATACGGAAAGAGGGGACAGGTTCTGGGCTGCGTGAACGGGAGACGCAAATCCGCTGTCACAGAGGTCAAGGGTCCGGTCTGAACCTCCGACCACCAACACCGGATCAGACGGAAGTGTTCAGTTACTATAGTTTAACTTCAATCTAAGAACCCTGACCCTTCCATTCAACACCCTGAAATATCCATTCTGGATTGAAGGGCTGATGTCCTCGGAACCGATAATTGAATTGCACAGGGTCACGATCTCCAAAGGCGATTCGAAGATACTGAGGGACATCACGCTCAAGATCGAGGCAGGTGAACGATTGGTGATCCTAGGCCCAAACGGTTCCGGAAAATCATCGCTCATCAAGACCTTTACCGGGGAGTACCGACATGACACCACCAACGAGCGTTCCTATGTCAAGATACTGGGTTCGGAATACTGGGACATCCATGATGTCCATCGGGCCTTCGGACTGGTCTCTGGTGAGGTCCAGAACGATTTCAGGCGGGATATGGACGGGCTAGATGTGGTCCTTTCCGGATTCTTTGGTTCGATAGGGACGAACCGATCGCAGAATGTCACCCGGGAGATGGGCCGGAGGGCGAGAGGGGCGCTGGCGGTCGTAGGGTCTGAACGAATGGCCAAGAAGCCTATGTCGGTAATGTCGATGGGTGAAGCAAGGAGGGTCATCATGGCCCGCGCATTGGTGAACGAGCCGGAAGCCCTGATACTCGACGAACCGATGAACGGATTGGACCTTACCGGGAAGCATCTTGTAAGGGAGGCCATGCGCAGGTCGGTGAATCAGGGAAAGGCCCTCATCATGGTAACGCAAGATCCTTCGGATATCATACCCGAGATAGACAGGGTGGTCATGGTCAAGAACGGCAAGATCTTCCTGGACGAAGGGATTGAAGCGATCAATGAGAAGAACCTCACCAGTCTTTTCAGGGTGCCAGTCAGGATATGTCAGCATGATGACCGATGGTGGGCCTGGTCATGAGAACCTCATTTTGGGACTCGTCACCATATGCATTTCAAAACGACGAGTTCAAAAGTGAATGACTATTAGACATTCAGATGAAGATATCAGGGCGAACCCCTGATTGTAAAACAATAGGATTGTTGGAGAGGTTTAGCCGGTCGTTTCGACCGCGGCGCACTGGTTCTGACGGATCGTCATTACGGTGAAGCCTCGTCCATGGCACATGAAACAGATCTCCGTTCTGGTTCCGTTCGATGTTACCTGACTTACCTTTCCCGTGTTATGGCAGAACTTGCAACCGACCTTCATATGGACCATGATTGACACCTATTCAAACCCTAATTTTTGAAGGCCTTTTGCATATCATTAGACTTCCTATTTGATTATCAATAGTGATTCTGGTTGGTGACTATCTGGACTCTAATTCAGTCGAGCGATTTTCATAAGGAATATCATCAAAGAATTGGACGACATGCCATGGGTTCTTTTAAGACCAGACAAGTGAATCATTTTATTTCTAAAGATGACTAGTATCAAGGCGTGCCCTCTCGTATGCTCAATGGGAAGGATTCGCCGACCGCAGTTGGCAATGAGATACTAATCGAGATTAAGCCAGGCATCGATCGGTCCTTGGTCGGGTCCAAGGCGACAGGTCTAGCCACTCTGATACAGCTGGGTGCCCCTGTGCCAAGGGGCTGGGTCGTTATAATACCCGCTTATGAAGATCAATTAAGAGACCGAAAAGGTACGATGGCTCAACTGAGGGCAGAGCTAGAATGGAAGCTGCCTAAGAAAACTGCGTTCGCAGTGAGGTCAAGCGCCAACGTTGAGGACCTAAGTTCCGTTTCCTTCGCGGGGCAGTTCCGGTCGATATTGAATGTCACCGGGACCGAAGCATTGCTCGATGCCATCCTCAAGGTCTGGGGCTCATCACAGGAAGATGATGTCATAAGCTACATGGACCGGTCCGGGAAGTCAGAGCAAAAGGTGTTGATGGCCGTGGTGATCCAGGAGATGGTCCGACAAGAGGTGTCGGGCGTATCGTTCAGCCTCAACCCGATCACAGGTATCTCCAGACCGGTGGTGGAAGCGGTGCGGGGGAGCGGGGAGCTGCTAGTACAGAAAGGTACTGATACAGCTCGCTGGGAGGACGGCGTGGTCACGGGAACGGAGGATGGAATCCCCGCCGAGCTACTCGCTCAGGTGGCCAAGGAGACCAAACAGTTCAGGGATCAGTTGAAGTTCGACCTGGACATGGAATGGGTGTTCGATGGTAGTAAGGTGTGGTGGGTGCAGGTGCGTCCGGTGCATGAGGTGCAGCGCAAGACCATGTATTCCAATCGCCTGGCCAAAGAGATGCTCCCAGGGCAGATTAAGCCCCTGGTCTGGAGCGTTAACATCCCTCTGGTGAACGGTGCCTGGGTGCGCATTTTCAAGGAGCTGACCGGGGTCAGGGACATGGATCCACTGACCTTGGCCAAACCTTTCCACTATCGCGCCTACTTCAACATGAGCGAGGCGGGCAAGGTCTTCCAGCAGATGGGGCTACCACGGGAGTCGTTGGAGATGATGATGTCTGGGCAGAAAGGGCTGCGCTTCAGAATTAACCCCAAAATGCTCGCTCTGACACCGCGAATGTCATTTTGGGCCCTGAAGAAGTTGAACGTAAGGCACGAGGTCAACGACTTCATCGAACAGGCTGAACCCTACTACGACATGTTGGTGGCGGAGGAGCTGTCCGGCCTTTCGGAGACTGAGCTCATAGCCAAGGTAGACTCGTTATTCCAGTATGATCGCAGAGCGGTCTACTACAACATTCTATCCATCCTCTTCGCTATGATGTTCGATCGCATGGCTAAGAGAACGCTGAAGCGATATGAGGTGCCGGTGGACAAGGTGGAATGGCTCTCAATGAACGAGCGCTCTGTGAACACATACCCACACGAAGGTATCGAGCGAATGAGGAACCTGTATGACTCATTGGACCAAGGTGCCAAAGATAGACTGGCCAAGATCGGATACACGGGTCTGAGCGATGAGCCGACGGCAACCGCTTTGCGCCAGGAGTTCGATGCGCACATCCAGAGGTTCGGCCATTACAGTGAGAGCGGGAACGATTTCAGCAGGTCGCCGTGGCGGGAGCAACCCGAGGTGGTCTGGAGGCTGATCATGATTGCGGAGCCTCAAGACAGGTCGAGGGATAAAAAGAAGGAGCTTTCAGAGCTGCACCTGTCATTGATGTCCAGAACTTATGTTGAGGGCATCGGGCGGAGGGCGGCATTGTTTTCTGACCTTCGAGAGCGAATGAGCTCCACCTATACCAAGGGGTATGGCATATTCCGCCGCTACTTCCTGTCCCTCGGATCAAGGTTATCGCAAAGAGGTCTGCTAGAGCGACCAGATGATATCTTCTATCTTTACTTGGAGGAACTGCGGAAAGCGCTGAAGATGGACGCTTGCGACGACCTTAAGACACTGATCGTCTCTCGAAAATTGGAGATGTCCAGGAGCGAAAATGTCTGTCTACCCGAGCTGATCTTCGGGGAGGAAGAGCCACCGTTCCAAAGCTTTGATGCGCTATCCCTGCGCGGCATAGCGAGCTCGGGTGGTTATTATAGAGGTCCGGCCAGGATGGTGCGGGGCTTGGCTGACTTCCCTTCGGTGCAAAAGGGTGACGTCATCGTGATACCGTTCAGCGATGTAAGCTGGAGCAGCATTTTCGCTAAGGCGGGAGCGGTCCTATCGGAATCGGGAGGTATGCTGTCTCACTCATCCATTGTGGCTCGCGAGTGTGGAATACCGGCTGTCGTATCGGTGAAGGACGCCATGAGCATACCGGAGGGTAGCATCATCGTGGTCGATGGGTACAGCGGGCAGGTACGGGTGGAGAAGATCTCATGAGGACTTTCTCCGGCCATGCATCATTCTTTTTCGTACACCGAAATCGTCCATGTCCGGCTTCAGTTTAATGAGATAGATGAAGGCGGCGAAGGTGACGAAGGCTATGAGCACCAAGCGTTGGTCGATGATGGCAACTAGGAATGGCCCGACCGCGTAGTTCAGCAGGGCCATATGGTAGGAGTCTTTCATCAGCTTCATAGTGATGGCCATGAAGATGAGTAATGCCAGGGCGGAGAAGGGAGAGAGGAAGATCAAGGACCAGAGCATCATCGTCGTCCCCATCCCACCCTTGCCATTGAGGAATATGGAGAAGTTGGTTCCCAGGTAGCAGCCGACCAACAGGGCGCAGGAGATGGTAAGGGAGAAGTCGAAGAAGAGATAGGAGACGGCCAATGGGACCAATGCTTTGGATATCTCCCCTGTGACAGTAATGATGGCCGGGACCATGCCTCCGACGTTATAGGAGTTAGCCATACCCACGTTGGTGGACCCCTCAGCGGAGAGGTCCTTCCCGGTCCAGAATTTTGTGATTATGAATCCGAAGGGAATAGAGCCATAGCAGTAGGCGAGTATGGGTCCGAACTTCTCCACATTGCTGGATCCGATGATCATTAGCTCGATGAGACAAGTAGCAACGATCGCGACCTTCAATTTCCAGTTAAGTTTGATCTGGTTAAGGAAGCGATCCACTGCATTCTCCATGCACCATGGTCTGATTTGTGAATGCTTAAAGATATTCCAGCTGCCTTGCTAACTTTCGCCCCGATACCAAGGAGGGCAGCAAGCCTACGCCGTTGCAGCCGAGGTTATACCATAGACCTTTCACCTCAGGATCGGGCCCGACCAATCTGAGACTGTCCGATGTGTAGGCCATCAGCCCATTCCAGCACCTCGCCTTGCTGTTCATCAGAGGGTCGAGGGAAGAACGTTTGATGAATTCGTCGATTCGACCGTAGACTCCTTCCGGCAGCTCCGCCTCCTGATCTAGGTCTCCTACGACCTGCAATTGGGGGCCTCCGACTGCGATCAGATCTTTTCCGGTCACGTCGAAAGGCCTTCGGGTGAAGTAGAAATAAGGCTCCTCGCGCGGGTCACCATCCTCATGGTAATAGATGAAAGCCTCCGGTCTCCGTCTGTCCGCGGGTTCGTATGCCACCATGGATGCCAGATACTGCTTGAGCGAGGCGGTGGATTTCTGAAACATGCCAGATGAAATACGCGGTAGCGGATAGCCGTTGGTACAGAGCACCACCGCCCTCGCGGATACGCTGTTTCTTCCGAGCCGTGCCCTGAGTCCAGGCCCTCCATCGATCCCCTCTACGGCGCTGCCTTCGAAGATAGCGATTCGTCCGAAGTGCTCGCGCATGAGATATCTGGCGACGGACTGACAGAGCTTCCCGCTGTTGACCAGCGAGACCGGGGAGGCGAAGGCGGCCAGATAGTCATCCTTAGTGCGTAGCACCTCCTGCAGCCGCCGAGCCTTCTCCGTCGACACCAGGTCCTTAATTGAGGAGTGGATTTGTAGCCCCCCTACGATCTCTTCCGCCACAAATAGTGATTGTAAGGGCGCTTTGAACCTTTGACGCAGCTCCAGCTCGATCAAGGCGCCGTTGACCTCTTCGATGCCAGAGAGGCCAGTCCAGACCACGCCCTCTATCGGCTCGGGTCGATGGCCTACCTCCTGGCACAGCTCACGTAGGAGCTTATGGCCTGATTCCAGCTGGTTCAGAATATCCGCGATAAGTTCTCCATCGTGATCCTTGATGAGGTCGGCGAAGCTTTTCTCCAGAACGGCCAAACCCTGCCCTGCGTTGCGGCCGCTAGAGCCTTGGCCGATCCGGTTCTTTTCCAGCACTGCGACCCGAAGTTCGGACCCTTGCGCTAGGTAGTAGGCGGTGGACATGCCTGCAATCCCCCCTCCCACGATGACCACATCCACCTCGAGGTCATGGTCCAGCACGGGAAAACGCAGATCATTGTCCATCTCCATTATCCAAGGAGAGCCCTTTTCGCATCGCATTTAGTGCTTTAGCTTTCTTATGATATTTGAATCGAACGACGCTTCTCAGTCGGACTTAAACGCGCACTGACCTTGTCACAGAAATTGCTATGCCCGGAGCCAGAAACATCCCGTTTTATCTTGAATAGGATATTCATTCAGCTTCTGAAAGATGGGCGGTTAAAAAAACGTGGAAGAAAAAACACCTACCAATATGCGGCGGTCATGGAGCAGTCTCGATCCTGGATGAATAAAAATTGGCCAGCTTCGGTCGAATTGACCGTTACCAGCCGGAATAAAAAAAGGATGAAAGAGGTTTTCAACCACCGCGCAAGGTACCGGCAAACACTTGCCATGCCAAGGCAGTTTTAGCCACCAAGCTCAGGACGATGTATAGGTACTCGCCATAAAGGTAGTCCTTGAACTTCCCCTTCTTCCTGTACTGGAGCAGCATGTTCACCGCGAAGATGTTGAAGAAGAAGGCAATGGATATTATGATTCCATATACGAATAGCGGAGGACTTCCTCCCCTTACGCCAGTGAAGTACATCATCAAGGCGATCCAGGGGACCAGACCGGCGAAGCAACCGAATATGAAGGAGGTCCAATTGGTCTTTTCCGTTGTCTGGTTATGCAGCTCCATCATGTAACCGAACAGGTTCATGCAGGCATTCAGAGAGAACAGCAGCATTATGGAGACGAAGTCCCACATGCCGCATAGCCAGGCGATGACGATCAACATGAACGAAGAGGAGACCGCATATTCGAACCATCTCGCCTTGTTGATGTTCATCTTGAGGTTCTTTACATACCAGCTATAACCGAACGTCGATACACAGAAATGCGCGATGGCAGACATTATCAGGAACGCCGCAACCATGGGACCGAGCGGTACGGAGAAGAACTGACTGGGGTTTGAAGCAATGGTAGGAGGAAATCCGTTCGTCGCATCGTAATATGAAGTGGTGAAGTACATCTTCACGGCATAGTTAGCGATCACAAGCATTACCATCGCCTGAATGAGGTGCAAGAAACCTGCGATCAGGTTGAAACGCCTCAATTTGGTGAACTTTTGTTCATCTGGAACGTCAGCAAATTTTACCATGTTTTACACTCTCCTCCAAAAAATCATCCATTTCAATTGGACTTGACGAGTATATCATGATTGTCATTGGGGAAGAGCTGAAACCCAAAGGGTTCAGGATGCCTGAGGAGATTGATGAAACGATCCGCACCTTCAAGGATAAGAACCTGCAGAAGATGCTCGAGGCCTCAGCGAATTTGATATCGATTGGCGCAGATAAATGATCCGGGAGGCATTCACGCCATATTTAGTGACCGTGAGACGCCTTCCAGATATTCACATGAGCCGCATCCGAGACCTCGACCTGGAGCAGCACGATATCCGAATCGAGTTCCCTGAAGGGAGGGACAGCTGGCCGCTCGACAGAAATTCAGCTGTTCCCGAACCGTGTCACGAACGCGACCCAGGACAGGAACTCCCCTTCAAAGTTCAAAAAATTAACGTGATGGTGGAGATCCAGAATGCTTCCTCACGATTTTTCCTTCAATATTTCGTAGGCAATAAAGCCAGATATCATTTCAATTACTAAAAAAATAAGAGCAGGGCTCGAAAAATCAACCGAAACCCCCTGTGGAGTGAGTTTTATGAGAAAGGTCCCAATCATCCAAATGCAGGAAACAAGACCAAAAAAAGCCAACAAAGGGAACTTGCCGATGTTAACCGGGCTCTTGAACCGGTCTTCCGGAAGGTCATCCTTGATCCTCATCTTAATCAAAGAAGCATTTATCATTGCAAAAACAACAAAAATCCCTAGTGTGGTCATCTCAGCAAGCGTTCCGATATCTTTTACCAGAACGAACAAGCAGCCGACAGTGGCAACGACGATTATTGCATTGAAAGGAGTCCTACGTTTCTCACTTACTTTTATCAGGAAAGAAGGTAGGATCTTGTCCTTTGCCATACCATACAAGAAACGAGAGTTGGCCGTTATCATTATAAGAACGGTGTTGATGGTCGCGAACAAGGCTATGAAGGAAAGCAAAACACCTGCTTCCGAACCTAGAACAACCTCTGCCACAGCCGTCAATGGCTCAGGGGAAGAACCCAGTTCATTCCACGGAACGACGCTAATGGCTACGACCGCTAACAACACGTACACGACGGTTGTTATGATCAAAGAATAAACGATAGCCTTCGGTATGCTCTTTTTAGGCTCAATAACCTCCTCCCCGAGATTGACCAGACCTTCAAATCCGATGTATGCAAAGAAAACCAGGGCGACAGCCCCGAACATACCTGAGAATCCAAATGGCATCTCAAGCAAATTAGGGGCTGCTCCGCCGTTTCCGAAGTAAACAAGACCGACCGCTAATATCAATAGCAACCCCGCAGTCTCTACCAATGTGAGCACGACATTGATAGAAGCTGACTGCTCGATCCCAGTGTAGTTGATCAAGGCCATCGCAAGGATGGCCATTATCGCTATGAAGACCGCCGGGGTAATGGTCAGAAAAGAAGAACTGAATAGAACGGTTCCCAAATCCCCCGGAAAGAACAGAGCCACGAAATAGCTAGAAAAGCCAACGGCGACCGTGGCGATCGCAATGGTGTTGACGATATTAAGGATCCAGCCAATCAAAAAGGCAAATCGCTTGTTGAAACTTTGCTTGACGTAGTGATACTCAGAAGCCGTGGTTGGCTTGATTGAGGCCAGCTCGGCATAGCTCAAGCCGGTGAGAGAGGCGACCAAAGCAGCTAGCAGAAAGGAAAGCCAGAGGCTAGGTCCGGCGATTCCCGCTGCTTCCCCTATGATTGCGTAGATACCTGCTCCGAAGATCACGCCAATGGCATAGATCAGTAGCTTGGGAAAACCCACTGCCCGCTTGAGTTCATTCATGTCCTCTTATAGGATTTAGGTCTGAATAATTATTAAATCTATTGAGGAAAGATAATTGATAACTTGTCCAGCTCATCTTTCATAGCCGATCTCAAACATCCGACTTATTCTCGATTTTGGCTGGGATTCATGGTCGAGGTCTTTGGAAAGATGTCTTCGAACAGGTCAACATACTATTAGACTTCATGTTCCCATCGAATGACGATATGAGTAACTATCATAAGGGTTATGATCAAGGTAACAACTCCTCCAATTATCATCATATCTCCATACTGATCACCAAAAGTTCGATGGTTCAAGATCAATACTAGACCGATTGATAGTAATGGAGATCCCAATCCAATCGCTTTTAGTATTTCCTCAATCTTAAGGTTCTTTTTGGGCATTGAATTGAACGATCTTACTTCCAGGAGCAAGAGAAGACCTGGAACTCCGATCAGCAACGCCACGATTGGTATCATTACGATGGGATAGAGATTACTTGCATCAGTAACAGATTGATGATTGGTGCTGATGTTGCTGATAAATGCATATAATGTGAGATCATCAATATAGCTGGTGACCCCAGATTCACCAGCGATGATGGAAACACAATCAATTTGTTTCTCTGGTTGTATGTCCATTGTGCCAAGAAGTATGTCGTCAATCCAGGCAGTTACACGATTACTCGTAGAATTGAGATACACATCACATTTATACCAACTGTAGGCGTTGAAAGCCTTCAATGTGATACTACTTTCGCCATCGTCGAAGTATATGTTCCCATCATCGCCAAACCATATACATCCGAATATTTTTGTATCATTAACGGAAGAGAAACCAATTCCAATATTTGTGTTATAATAACCCCCCGAATTCTTTGAGTAAGTGTAATCTTCTGACATGATCTGGGCAGTTATCAAATTCTCATTGCTGGGGCTTACGAATTGTCGATCAACGCTTACAACCGACCCAGCCTCCCCTTGCATCTGGAATGACCTATAACCACTATGGGCATAGTTCTCAGTGACCACTTGACGACTCACACCCGCTCCAGTACCTCTCAATTCGAATTCCGATGGGCAATATCCACCAGAATATGATTCGAAATCCTCCGAAAATAGAAACTGGCCCTCTCCTGAACATACTAGAGTCATCTGAAACAAGGTTGGAATTAACAAAAGCCCAATTATGGCAATGCTAATCGACCTCTTTGAGAAATGACCCCTCATGAACAGAGTAACGCCTTCCTGATGATTTGTATTTGTCGTTGTATATTCTTACATCAAAGTATGAGAGATTATGCTTTCGTTAGATACCACCCTTCAGATCGGCAATGAATTCCAATGAAGATTTCGGCAAGGTGGCACCTGCATCGCCAATGGTGGGACTTCAAGGGGCAGTGCCAGAAGGAGATAGACAATAGCATCGCTCAAACTGCCGATACTGAGATTCTATACGACAAGCCATATGAATATAAGAAGAGAGTAAGAACTATGATCCGGGGACTCAGAAGAAATTGCTCAACGAGTTGAAGGGAATGCTCGATCATTTCGACAACTTTGTTTTTGACCGGATGAAGCAGAAGGGTTTCAAGATGCCGAGAGAGACAGAGAAACCCATACGCACGTTTTCAAAAGCCGATCTGGACGTTATTCTCGAATCGACCAAAGGATGGGAAAATGAATGGGATGGCCAGATGATGCGAGGGGCAATGGCTCTTTATTGGGGGACCATGCGCCGACCTTCGGAGATCCGGACATCCCGGATACAGGACCTGGACCTAACCAACCTATCGCTGCATATCGAATATCCTAGGGGAGCAGTAGCTGGTTTGGACCGACCAACGTCATGATAGTAAGGGATGACATGTTTCCATATCTCAGGCAATATCAAACCGACCGGGAATGCTTTTTGAAGAAGAGTGGACTCAAGTCAGAAGCATTGTTTCCAACACCAGCAGGAAATGTCTATTCGTTGTCCAACTTCAATAAGATCAAGCGGGAGATCGAGAAGGAGTCAGGAGTGAAGTTCTTAATAAAGGACTTCAGAAGTTCAAGCGCAAGCAACGCTCTGCACGTGGATTCGAAGCAGCTACCCGTTGTATCGA
This sequence comes from uncultured Methanomassiliicoccales archaeon, assembly GCA_963695345.1. GTDB lineage: Archaea > Thermoplasmatota > Thermoplasmata > Methanomassiliicoccales > UBA472 > DASXVU01. The sequence continues at coordinate 2,431,108 of OY968769.1, read as the reverse complement.
CTCAATTGGGGCACAAAGACTCTGCAACCACACAGAGATACTACGCACGTATCGAGGCAAGGAACGTAGGAATTGAGTTCCGTAAGGCTTTGAACCCGGTAAAGGGGGACATATATCAGAACGAAAACGCACCGAAAATCCCCACTACCGGACCAACGAGCCAGACGATAAGGGTAAAAACACCCGTTATTCGCTCGAAATTGAGATGACTGGCTATAATTGAAGCGGGCCCGTCGGGATTCGAACCCGAGTTCGAGGCTTTCCCTGTCCTTTGGAAAGGACGTCGGAGGCCTCAGTGATATCCAAGCTACACTACGAGCCCGTTAGGCGACCGATGGCAGATGGGGTCAATATAGTTTACTCCACTGGTAACAGACATGTCACGAACCTCGTGGTATAGTGGACGTAAATATCAGAGAAAAGATGATGTGAGTCTATTCGTGAGATATCATGCCAACCCATGTCCTTCGTACATCGATCGATATATCCGCCGATCAACAGATAGTATGGGATATCCTGAAGGATTTCGATCGTTATCCGGATTGGAATCCTTGTCTCATATCAGTTACTGGAGGGATATCTACAGGCTCTAGGCTCACCGTTTCCATTAATCCTGACTACTTCATAAGCAAGAGATTCAAGGCCAGGCTCCTGGAATATTCAAAGGAGAAGGGGATAAGATGGTTCGGACGGGCTGCGATCCCGCACATGTTCGCCGGTGACCATTCGTTTGAAATAATTCCAACGTCCACCGGAGTGACTTTTATCCAACGGGAAGAATTCAGCGGGATCCTGGTGCCGTTCTTGAGGAGAACGCTCGACAGAAAGACGAAAAAAGGATATGAAGAGATGGACCGCGCCCTTAAGGCGCGGTCGGAAAAGGTTGATTGAGGTTTACTTAGACTTCTTGGCGAACTCGGTGTATCCGCATTTTCCGCAGGATACACGGTCCTTGTGCTCGCCGAGGAACACGCCTGGGCCGCACTTCGGGCAGTGTTTCCTCTTGCGCTCGATCTTTCCGTCCTTGGAGACCGAGTAGAGGTCCTTCTTGTTCTTTTCCTTGGGCTTGGCCTTTGGTGCCTTTCCAGCTGCTTTCTCTGCCATGTCATGACCTCCTTACTTGATCTTCGGCGCTGCCTTGGCCTTTACCATCTTGACTTTCTTCGGCTTCTTCTCGGCCAATCCCTGGCGCGCCAAGATGTGGTTCTTCTCGCTTGACTTGGCCAGTTCCCCGGTCTCGTAGACCTTGGCGTATCCGTGCGACCTGCCAATCCCGAACTCGCTGTTCGTGTGGTCAATGACGACGCGGTCCTTGTTTACGCCCAACTTGTCGGCGATGCCGGCCCGTAGGTCGCTTCTCTTCGGTGTCGGTTCGCCGCCATGCTCGGCGGTGAATATTACTTCTGTCCTCTTGTGGAGAACGTTCTCTTTCTTGCTGTCAATCTCGACCTTCATATTGATTCCTCCATCTGGTAGATGATTTCCTTAGCCTTGCTGTTGATCTCTGGCGTGATCCTCACCAACGCCATTCCCTTCTTTGGGACGCCATAGACCAGGCAGGAGCCGGATGGGGCCACTGCAGCACATACCAGTGCGGCAAGGTCCTCCTCGCCCTCGACCCTTATCTTGGTGGGTGAGGGGTTGCTCACGGCCTTTTCTATCTCCCTTACCATCTGCAGGGTGATCATTCCCGCAGGGTTGCTCACGGTCACCTTGATCCCGGCGATATCTTCGATCTTTGTTTCAAGGGTCGTCATCATCGACCTCTCGGTCTGGCAATCGTAGATGGTCACGTGAGGGACCAAACCATTCTGGATCAAGGAAAGGGAAACCACATCGCCGACGGATATGACATTGTCGCAATTGCGCAGTTGCGTTATGACTGAGCTTTCCGACAGCATCTCCCCGAGCGGCATTCCTAGGTCCTTTCTCATCTTGTCTGGTAGTTTCCAGCCTTTACTGGGGACCTTGAGTTTATCGCACCTTGAGGGCGAATTTACCATTGACATTTATGCCCATCCTTTTTGCGATCTCGGACTTGCTGTGGTCAATGATGATGACATATCCCTGCCAGTCCTTTGATGTAGGGTTTCCGCAGAGGGGGCACACGTCCTCCTCAGTTATGAAGCTGCAATGTTTACACGCCTTCTGGATCTTCATTGGGCGGCGCCTCCCTTCTTGGCCCGGTCCTCGGCGATCCATTCGATCTTGCCCAGTCCTGGCTGCCTCATGGTGAGGCCGATCTTGCTCTCGCGCGGGTTGCGCTCGTTCAACGATAGCGCGACAATCCTGGCGCGGACGATGTCCCCGACCTTCAGGTCCCGCTTGGTGTCCTTGCCTAGCAGTCTCTGACCGGAGTCATCCACATCGATCCTGTCGTCCATGATCTGGCTGATGTGCAGGAGTCCGTCCAGAGGTCCGAATCGCACGAAGGCACCGAACTTCAGAACCTCTACCACGGTCCCTTCGATGACCTCTTGGAGCTGGGGGCGGAAGATGATCGCCTCGTACTTTACGGTCTGGTAAACAGCCCCGTCACCGTGGACGATACGGCCTTGGCCTATCGGCTCGATGTTCTTCACGAGCACGGTGAGAGAGTCATTACCCTCTATCTGACCTTCGTACGCCTCCCTCGCGAGTGAATTGACGACACTGTTCAGATCGTCGCCCAACTTGTCTGGAGGGATCCGAACGACCTTTTCTCTCTGCGTCAACATGTACATTGGTATACCCTTAACTAGCAAGGCATGAGGTATCTCTTATATAAATATTGATAACCTGGAAGGTCGAACTTGGCTAAGCTGGATAAAAAGAAAGGGAAAGGAATTGGAAAAGGGTTTTTCCTGGTTTTTACGCCACGACGATGACCGAGGCGAACACCAAGGTGATGGTCGAGAGCAGCTTGACCAGCACGTGCAGGGACGGTCCAGCGGTGTCCTTGAACGGGTCACCGACGGTGTCACCGACGACGGCGGCAGCGTGCTGCGGGGTCTTCTTCAGACCCTTCGACTCGACGTATTTCTTGGCGTTGTCCCAAGCTCCTCCACCGTTGTTCAGGAAGAGGGCCATCAGCACACCGACGATGGTACCGACCATCAGCATGGCGCCGACCGCCTGGTACGGAATGGTGTAGTCGCCAGTGTAGGCGAACCGCATCAGCAGACCGAAGGCGACCGGGACCACGACCGGCAGGAGACTCGGAAGGATCATGGCCTTCAAAGCGCCCTTGGTCGAGATATCGACGCACCGTGCGTAGTCTGGCTTGTCGTCGCCGAGCAGGATGTTGGGGTTCTCCTTGAACTGCCTCCTGACCTCGTCGATCATGTTACCGGCGGCCTTACCGACCGCACGGATGGCCAACGAGGCGAACAGGAAGACCATCATGCCGCCGATGAGCGCACCGACGAACACTGGTGGTTTGGCGATGTCGACCACGAACACTTCTTGGATGGTCAGGACACCGTATTTGCCGCTCGCGTTCAGGATCTCCAGGACCCTGTCGAAGAACGCGCCGAACAGCAGATAGGCGGCCAGTGCCGCGGATCCCATGGCGTATCCCTTGGTGAGGGCCTTGGTGGTGTTGCCGACAGCGTCCAGCTTGTCGGTCCTGTCCCTGATCTCCTTCGGCTGGTCGGACATCTCGACGATGCCGCCGGCGTTGTCGGTGATCGGGCCGAACGTGTCCTCGGCCAGGACGAAGGCGCAGGTTGCCAGCATACCCATGGTGGCCACTGCCGTTCCGTACAGTCCGTAGATGAACGTCTCTGCCGCAGTGGGTGCAGGCCAATCCGCCCAGGTAGAACGAGGTCAGCAATGACACTGCGATGGCGATGACCGGCGCAGCGGTGGTCTCCAGACCGACCGAGATACCGGTGATGATGTTCGTTGCCGGGCCGGTCTCGGAGGCCTTGGCGATCTCCCTGACCGGGCGGTACTCACCAGCAGTGTAGTACTGGGTGATGTAGACGATGGCTATGCTCAGGACGATACCGACGACTCCGCAAGCGAAGAAGTATCCCCATCCAGTTCCCAAGAGGGCGTATGTCGTGTACCCGAACAATGCCGCTGCGATGACGCATGCGATATAGTATCCGCGGTTGAGGGCCTTCATCGGCTCCTCGTTCTCGTTCCTCAACTTGACGGTGAAGATACCGACAATACCGGCGAACACACCGAACGCACGGACGATAAGCGGGAACAGTATCCAGCCAGTGTCGCCAGTGAGAGCGTATATTGAGAATCCGAGGATCATTGCACCGATGTTCTCGGCGGCGGTCGATTCGAACAGGTCAGCGCCACGACCAGCGCAGTCGCCGACGTTGTCACCGACGAGGTCAGCGATGACGGCTGGGTTCTTTGGCGAGTCTTCCGGGATACCGGCCTCGACCTTTCCTACCAGGTCAGCACCGACATCGGCGGCCTTCGTGTAGATTCCTCCACCCAGCTGGGCGAAGAGAGCGGCGAAGGACGCACCGAACGCGTATCCGACGACCATGAAGAGCGCAGTTCCGATACCCCTGTCATAGGTGATGCCGTTGACGGTGACAATGTCACCGGGCACGAGGTATCCCTGGAACAGGAAGAACATGCCGGCCACACCCAATAGGGATAGCGAGACGACAGCCAATCCAGAGACTGCTCCTCCACGGAAGGAGACTTGCAGGGCCTCTCCGAGCGTCCTTCTCGCGGCGCTCGCGGTCCTGATGTTCGAGTTCACAGACACATACATTCCGATGTATCCCGAAAGGGCTGAGAAAAAGGCACCCATCAGGAAAGCTATGCCAGTCTGCCAGTTGATGCCAAAGACAATGATGACACCAAGAATGACGCTGATTATAGCTATCGTCTTGTATTGACGAGCAAGATAAGCCATGGCTCCTTCGCGTATAGCGTCACCGATCGCCTTCATCTCAGGCGTTCCGGTGTCCTTCTTGAATATCTGCCAAGATAGGATGCCCGCGGTAAGCAGACCAACCAAGCCCGCAATTGGTATAACGTAAACCAATGAATTCATATCCATAGTTTAAACCCCCGTTTGCGAGTTTACGGCATAATAAAGGTTCGCATATAAATCGCTTATCCTGATATCAGGGTCGAAAAGCTTAATCTGGATGACGTGCCAAGCAATGTGCGTTGTTAGGCTGTCCTATATTACTATCAGAATAGCAACTTTTCCGATATGGCATGCGATGGAGACATTTTCTGATTCATAAAATACTCAAAACGAAAATGTGGTGCGAAAAAGCTGATTCTTAAGAGAAATCGTAAGCAGGACAAAGGCCCTGCAAATGTGAAAAAATGGTTTTTAGGTGCCGAACGGTTCAGAACCTTGCCTTGAGGACGACCATCCCTTCCCTGCGGGAGATGTCGATCGACTGCTTGCCGGTCTGATGGTTGGTACCCCTCATCTTCAGGACCTCAAGGTACTTGCGGCGGGCGCCCATCTCCTCCGAGAGCATAAGCAGGATGATCCCGTCCACTGCATAGGATATCTCGGTCGGGTAGAGCTCTCCCGGGTTGACCTCGCCGGTGACCAAGGTGGTGGCGTTCCAGTTCTTCAGGCGGTTGGACAGATCGAAAAGGAACTGGCGGTAGTCTCCCTTCATCATGCCGCCGATCACGGTGATCGGGTCGATCACGATACGCTGGGGCACGACCTCGGCGATCTTCTCTTCGATGATCGACATGAGCTCGCTCGGCTTCGTGTCCCTGATCATCGCTCCCAGGTCCATGTAGACTATCTCATCGTTGAAATAGCCCTGGTCCATGAAATCGAACTGGGACGCATAACGCAGCATCCATTGGGTCGGTTCGCTGAGGGTGGTGAAATAGAGACCCTGCTCTCCTTTCTTGGCCCCCTCGCACAGGTACTTCAGGGCGAATGTGGTCTTACCAGTCCCCGCTGGACCGGCGACAAGGATGACTGAAGGGAACGGAAATCCTCCCTCGATCATATCATCGAGACCAGGTATGCCGCTGGTCAACCGGATCAAGTCAGGCCGCTTCTTAGTTGATTCCTTTTCCATTATTGGCTCACCCCGGTGAAACTCACGTCGCTGATACGCCTGGAGCGCCTCTCCATTTCGGCATCCGGTAGCCCGGTGGACGTCTCGTTGATGTTTACCTCTTTCTTGCAGAGGGATCTGGCCATTTCATAGAGGGCTTGGTTCCTCTCTTTGTCCACTACCAGGGGGATGGCGATCCTCCCATTCATGCTGAGGACGTTCACGAAATCGTGAAGGAACGATTCCACAGCTGAGAAACTATTGTAGGTGAGCAGCGCGGCCAGATTGTCTATCATGGCGAACGCGCATCCCTTGAGATCGATCGAATTGCCATTGCTCCGCAATGTCCACTCCTTTATCGCCCCGGGCAGGTCGTCGATATGGAATGGTCCATCTACGAAGCTTACATTTGCCTGGGCGACCTTGCAGTCCGCGGAAAACTGGCTGATGGCGTCGACGAATATTAGGCCCTGGACATTGATCTGGTGCATGGTCAGCAGGTGCACCATGTATTGGTGCGGGCGGTCTACGGAAATGAACATGCCGGATCTGCCGTTCTCATTTGAAAGCGCTTTGAGGAGAAGCATGTTGACCCTGACGAACTGGGTCGATTTGACGTCAAGAAGGATGGGGCCAGTAAACGAAGGATCCCCTACGCTTTCCTTAAGACGCGCTGTCAGTTTGATATCCTTCTCGTTCATGCCAGTCTTTCGATAAATCGTAAAATGTTATATTTAAACCCTTTTTGGTGCTTATCTAGAAAGATTCCCAGCTCACACCTTGTCATGGGCCGTTCTGCCATGGATGGCGAGCTATCGATATATCGTCTTCCAATATACTATTCTACTATTACTGACATTATGCGCGGAGTGTTAATTTGGACCAGTCGGACCTAGTTGGACTACTGTTGGTTTATCTGTACATAGGGACAGTCGTCACGATAGCCATCCGGTCCAGATTCCTCAACGATAGGGGTTGGAACCGGAAGTTCATACACATCATGATCGGCAATATCGTGCTGATATGGTGGATCTTCAACGATCCGTTCGTGATGGCCTTCCTGGCGGCCGCTCCCTTCATACCGATCCTGATGTACTCATCGCTGAGGGACTGCCGCAAAGAGGGGATGAACGGGAAACGATCCATCCGTTCCGCCCTGGCCGAAGCGTCCTTGAACGGTCATCGCTTCGGGCTTGTATACTATGCTATCTCATGGACCATGCTCGCGTTCCTATTGTTCGATCATCGCCTGATCGCCTCCATCGCGATAGTGGCCATGGCCTATGGGGATGGAATGGGGGGACTCATCGGCAGGAGATACGGGAAGAGGAAGCTTCTGGGGAAAAAAACGCTCGAGGGATCGTCAGCGGTCTTCGTTTTCACCGCCGTGGCCATACTCGGGGTGATAGCTTTCTATGGCTCGATCTCCATCCTGGGATGGTTCCCGGTGCATGAAATCTCACTGGCCACGGCGTTGCTGATCGCTCTGCTGATAGGAGGATATGTGTCCATCGTCGAATTGATTACACCCGGTGAATTCGATAACCTGATAATCCCACTGTCGGTGGGAGCCATACTATTGCTTGCGGGTGTCTGAATTGAGATGGATAATCGTCGAGGGCATTGATGGGTCAGGCAAATCGACATACGCGGGCCTCATCGCGGATCACTATCGGGAGCGCGGGGAGAAGGTCATCGTCCACGTCCATCCCTCATCGGGCCGGCTCGGCCGGATATCCCGCCGGGCATTGGAGTCGAGCGGGAAGGCGATGCACGCTCTGGCCACGTTTTTCTTCATCGGCGACGTGCTCATGTCCCTGAGCGCGATGAAAAAAGAAATGACCCGGTACGACACCGCCGTCTTCGTCCGCTATATTTTGGCGACGGCTTATCTACCAGACCGGCTGGCCCCAATAGGTTATGAGTTCATCGCCAAACTGCTTCCCCTGCCGGAGAGGCTGGTGCTCATCGATATCGATCCGGCGATCGCCAATGAAAGGATCTCCAAGCGCGCCGAGAAGAAGGAGATGTTCGAGGACCCGGCCAATCTGAAGAAGGCCAGGGAAAAATTGCGGTCATTGGCGACGGGGGATTGGAAGGTCATCGACAATTCCGTCCCGATGGAGAAGGGCAAAGAATCGCTCCTTCAGATACTGGAGGATTGGGACCGGAAGTTTGGTCCTGATTGATCCTAGCACCGTTTGTCCGGCGGGATCTGGATCTCGACGAAGTGCTCCTCATGCAGGAGAGGGCATGCCTCCGATTCGCACGGTTCGATATGGATCAAAACGTTCGTGTTCCTCAAACGTGCCTCGATCTCCTTCTCCAGGGTGTCACAGACCGCATGCGCCTCCTGGACACTGATATCCTTCTTCACCACCAGGTGCATGTCTATGAACCTCTCCGACCCGGCCTTTCGGGTCCGAAGCGCGTGATATCCTACGAACATCCTGCAGTGTTTGGCCATTATCGTCTTTATGACCGCCTCCTCCTCGGGCGGCAATTGCTGGTCGACAAGGCCCTTGCTCGCTTCCTTCGTCAGGTCCCAGGCGGCCTTGACGATGAGGCATGCCACCAGAATTGCGACGATGGGGTCCAATATGGCTATCTGGGTGATCTGGATCAGGATCAGTCCGACGAACACACCGAGGGAGGTAAGGACGTCGGTCCTTAGGTGGAGCCCGTCGGCGACCAACGCCATGGAATCCTCTTCCCGGCCGACCTTCAGCAGCATGTGGGAGACATACATGTTGACGACCACGGATATGCCCATTATCACGATACCGGCAAGCAAGAACTCGGGGGCGGTGTGGTCGAACAGTTTCCCCATCGCCTCGTATACGATTATGCCGGCGGCGAACAGTATCAGGATGGCCTCGATGACCCCGGCATAGTTCTCATACTTGCCATGGCCGTAGGGATGTTCCTTGTCCGCTGGTTGACCGGATTTCTTGACCGAGTAGTTGGCGATGACCGCCGCCACCAGGTCGATCATCGAGTGTATCCCTTCGGAGATGACCGAGATCGAACCGATCGACACCCCGGTGAGCAGCTTCAGCCCGACCAAGCCTGAATTGCTGTAGATGGAATATCTCGCCACGCGGACCTTTCTGTTTGTCAACACTAGGCCAATTTGATACTGGCTTATAGGGTTATGCCCCGACCGTCCGTTTACTGCACATTGATGTCGCTGTGGTCATTCATGATTTGTATCCATCGGAGTCGGCATCAGATCCTAGGCACGGATGCTTCGGTTGCGAGATGTTATCGGCGGACCATTGATATCTCCCCGAAGAGGGTGAGGAACTTTTTTCTAGGAGCAGTCCTTCAGATGACCTGGTAGTGGAACAATGGAAGAGATCAAGGTCAAGGACATCAAGATCGAAGGCCCAATGACCGTCGACGAATTGATGCGCCAGATGGGCGAATCCGGCGGTTTCACCGGACGTAAGCTCGCCGACGCCACGGATATCATCGAGAAGATGGTAAGGGACGAGAAATGCGTCACTTTCCTGTCGTTCCCGGCTTGCATCATGGCCACGGGGACCCGGGGCGTCCTGGTGGAGCTGGTAAAAAGGAAGCTGGTCGATGTCATCATCACCACCTGCGGTACGCTCGACCACGACCTGGCCCGTAGCTGGAAGCATTACTACAAGGGCGATTTCCTGATGGACGACGCAGAGCTCAGGCGGGAAGGTATGAACCGTCTCGGAAACGTCCTCGTTCCGGACGAGAGCTACGGACTGGTCCTCGAGGAGAGGCTGATTCCCATGTTCGAGGAGATTCTAGAAGGGCGGGACTCGATTTCCACCCGGGAACTGATCGATGAGGTCGGCAAGCGCATGGACAACGAGGAATCGTTGCTCTATTGGGCGCACAAGAACAATATCCCGATCTTCGTACCCGGCATCACCGATGGTTCCTTCGGGTCCCAGGCCTGGATGTATTGGCAGACCCACCGTGATTTCAAGATCGACCTCTTCGCCGATGAGCAGGAGCTCTCCGACATCATATTCCATGCGGACGACACCGGGGCCTTGATCGTCGGCGGCGGCATATCCAAGCACCATGTGATCTGGTGGAACCAGTTCAAGGGCGGGCTGGACTACGCCGTCTATCTGACCACGGCCCTTGAGTATGATGGTTCGCTGAGCGGTGCCCAGGTCAGGGAAGCGGTCTCCTGGGGAAAGGTAAAGGAAGGGGCAGCCCAGATCACCGTCGAAGGCGATGCCACGATAGCCCTTCCGTTGATCGTCGCCAGTATCGTTGAGCGAATGAAATGAGCTGGAACGTCGTGGTCATCGGCGGGGACGGCATAGGTCCGGAGGTCGTCGCGTCGGCGATCGAGGTGCTAGGCGCGGTCAAGGCGCCGCTGGACCTGTCCTTCGCGGAGATGGGCCTGGAATGCCATCAGAAGGACCGGGTCCTATCTGCCAGACGAAACGGTTAACGCGCTGGACGGTGCGGACGCCTGCCTTTTCGGGGCGATCACGTCGCCTGACGCTAGCGTAAAGAACTATAGCTCGCCGATCCTCTGGCTCCGAAAGCACTTCGACCTCTACGCCAACGTGAGACCGGTGGCAAGGCTGCTCCCGGAACTTGGCGTCGGTGACCTGAACGCGGTCATCGTGCGCGAGAACACCGAGGGCATGTACACCGGCATCGAACACATGAAGGACGGAGTGGTCACGCTGGAACGCAGGGTGTCGGAGAAGGTGTGCCGCCGATTGGTGCGCTATGCCGTGGAACTACTGCCATCGGGAGGGCGTTGGCAGGATCACCTGCGTACACAAGTCCAACGTCCTGAGGATGTCGGATGGTATGTTCAAGCGCATCTTCTACGAGGAGGTGGCGGGATCGGACCTGCAGGCGAACGACCTGCTGGTCGATGCGGCGGCGGCTGCCCTGATCACCAGGCCTCAGCAGTTCGGCTGCCTGGTCACGCTGAACCTGTATGGAGACATCCTTTCGGATGAGGCGGCGGCCATCGTCGGCGGTCTGGGTTTCGCGCCTTCCGTGAATCACGGCGATGCCTTCGATATCTATGAGCCCACCCACGGCTCTGCCCCGGACATCGCCGGAAAGGGCATCGCCAATCCCACCGCCGCGATGCTATCCGCCAGCATGATGCTGAAGGACCTGGGCCTGAGGCATGAGGCGATGCGCGTCGATGCCGCGGTCGTCTCCGCCTTGAGGAGCGGGGTGCGGACGCCCGATGCCGGCGGCAAGGCCACCACCGAGGAGTTCACCGCGGCGGTGCTGGCCGATGTTGGACCAGGCTTAACGGTAGAGCGGATCGTGGGACGTGGCCAGCTTGTGTTCGTTGCCCATGCCGGCAAGTTTCATGACCTGGTATTTTTGGGCGTCCCGGTAACTGCCGCGCTTGTCGTGTATGGCATTGGCCTCCCGAGGCGTGACCGTCGCGTCCGCTTTCTTCATGAAACGGTACAGCATATCGGTGCTGGGCAGATCGAACCGGATGCCGAACATGCGGTTCTCGATCGCCGGGTCGATCTCCCGGTCGTTCGATGCGGCGATCATGTAACCCTCGAACTCGTCGATGAAGTTCAGGAAGGCCACCACCGATTCGAGCAGTGATCCGAACGATTTCATGTCGTTACGGTTGTGCAGGATCAGGTCGCAGTCGTCGATGAACAGCACGCAGTCCTTGCCCACCGCCCTTTTTACCGAGTTGACGACCCGGATGGTGTCCCCTATGTACTCGCCGAGGAGCATCGAGGCGGGAATTGAATAGGTCTTCAGTCCGCGCTGCTGGGCGTTTGCCAGCAGTTCATGGGCGAACAGTGTCTTGCCGGTTCCCGGCTCTCCGCTGAGAAGGATCTTCCTCCAGGGCTCCTTTCCGTTCCGGAAGAGGCTGAGGTAGGCCTTGGCCAGGTCAGAGGAGATCAGCGACTCGTCCATGTTCTCTTCCGGACGTTTCACGAATCCGAACCTTTCCACGTCCATGCCGTCCTCCTGGACGGTCAGGTCCAGACGGGTGTGCCGGTCAGTGTGAAGGGCTTCCGCCGGCTCGATCTTCTCCACCTTGACATATATCATCTCGCCTATCTTGAAATCCTGGATGTCCTCGTCCTTGAAATATTCTATAATGAAATGCTCGAGCGAGCGTCTGTTCATCGCATCGCCGCGGAAGAGCGGGAATACCCTGACCTTTGACATTCTTAGCCCTGGAGAACATGCTGAATCACCTCCGGTGGAAGAACCGAATCTATCATGAACTTCGATTTAGGCTCCAAGTACTTCATCTTGATGAATGCTTTGATGTCATCGACCTCGAAGATCGGGACATGTTCCTGGTCGGCTATGACGCCGAATGAGGGCGAGACGATCATACCAGTGAGATTTTCCAGCAGGTCGTCCCCGATCCCGAAGGCGAGACGGGAGTTCTCGTTGTAACCGTTGACCTGGAACTCGGTGTCGGGATAATCGGTCTCCGAGAACATCAGGTAGCGTTCCCCCTTCAGGCCGGAGAGCTGGGACATGACCGGGGCATAGGACCGGACCCGGTCGTTCAGCAGATCGGGATAGTCATCCAGAACGGAGCTGGCGGCTGCCCATACCCAGACCTCGCGGGCGAAGGCGATATCGTCCCCATCGTTCCTCTCGAGGGGCCTCAGTTCCATGCGAGCCAACCTGTCCCCCAGGTCGCTCATCCCCAATGCCTCGTCGCATTTCGAGCAGGAACAACCATAGCCTATCAGGTTGCCCGAGGTGACGGACGGGTCTTCGAAACGGAACAGCGGGGGGATGACGTTCGAGAGAACGAAGCCCTTGACCGAATCAGCGTACGGGGATTCGTTGACTGCCAGCGATGATCATGTCCACCATCGGCGAAAGGTCCGCCTGAGGGCAGGCATAGGCAGACTTGGTACCGCTGGAATACGTCGCCCTCATCCTCTGGGGAAGGTTCATGCCGATGTTCACGCCGACATATATTCCCCTGAAATTGTCCACCAGAGCGTCGACCCGGTCCGCCGAGGCGTCGTCATCGAGGATACTGATGTCCACTAGCGGTGTCCCTTTCCCGTCTGAAAAGATCAACCTATGGCCTTCTTCGAAATTCATTGCTGCACCATTGACCTTGTCGCATTGAACATGATCAGTTCGAAGATATCAAGGAAGGTGTAATTAACCGTTCAGTGAAAAGGTCCGCCATTGTCGCGCTGACCGATTCCTTCCAGGGTTCGACTGGCCGAACGATTCCGGGCCAGTTCCTTGGTCCTTATCATCGCATCGCTGATCGCCTGGAGCGTGCCCTCCCTCCGCTCATGCTTCATGCAGAGCATGCAGGCGAGCTCCTTGGACTGGTTCTCGCTGGAGGCCGTATCCCCGGCACCGGTGTCGATGAAAAGGACCCGGGTGAAGCCTTCGAACATCATCTTCAGGAAGAAGACCGGTTCATACCCCTGGTCCCGCATACTGTCCAGTTTGAAGAGCTTGACCAGACCTTCGGTCCCGTTCCGGGCCCACCCGGAAGGATAGAACCAGGTAATGCCTCCGGATCTCTTCTCCCGGTGGTACTCGCCCTCGGGCAGCATGGCCGAGATGCAGTCCTCATATTCCAGCATCACCAGGGGCACATTCACCGTGGCGGGCAAGCCCTTGAGCGTCTGGCAATGACCGTAACCGAGGAAGACCGCGTCATATTGGCCCTCCATGGCCGCGAGGCGTTCCTGGATCTGCCTCAGGAGCTCGTCGGTGTAGATATGGAGACCGAAATCGAGATACTCGCGGTGAACGATGTCTGGATCGTCCATGGTGACCTGTTCGATCTCGTCCCTGATCGCGTCGCATCCTAGGATGGCGATCCGCATGACCCTCAGCTACCTTGTGACATGATTAAATTGTTTTCCTCGTTCTCGACAAAGAATCGTTTGTTCCTTTGCGCCGTATGCAAGACCAACCTTTCTCCGGACCTAAACAAATGATAACAAGCTTGTTGCTTTGGCGGCTTATTTCCCGCCCAGGTTCTTCCTGTACGGCATCTTATTGATGTATGCCCTCAATCCTGCCAGCTCGCTCGGGTTCTCGACGTCTGCCTCCGAAATGCTCTTGCCCTTGATGACCCAGCGCTTGAGCTTGCCTTCCCATTTCCCGCCCATCCTTCTAAGCCTGCCCTTGAACGGCTTAGTATCGCCGGTGATTATGGTATCATTTCCACTTGGCGTGAAAACGAGCTTGCCCCGGGGGGACGGATACTTCGACCCTTCCTCCGTCAAAAACCTTTCCATCCTGGCATTCAGATTTGGATCCGACGGGTCCATGTTACCGATCCGAGACTCGATCCACACATTGAGCCGCTCGTACTGGGGGCTGAGCGGTGACTTTGAGGCATTATTTGCATTAGAACCATTCTCGTGGTTTCCCAAGAACGTCTCAGGGCTGTTGCCTCCCAATAACCCCTTCAACAGACCCATAGTGAACCCCTGTGGTGTAAATATTAGGGCGGAGAACCACTCCCGTTCAGCCGCCCGATGTAGTACCTCTAGACGAATGTCCTCATCATCTTCCCGAAGGAATCACACGGAGTGCAACCCATGTATGTGGATGTGATGGCTATATAGTTTTTCACTGAAAAAATCACAATCTGATCTCCGCATCGACCAGCTGGAAATCTCCACTGCCATGCATCTTGGGATATTGAAGGGGCGTCAATCCATGCCTCATAAGAAAATTGATGTGCCCCAAGCTCACAAAGTTGCTTTCCCTTATATCTGGATGGCACTCCAGATATGTTATGAACCGCGCTGGAGGCTCCATGACCTGCATGTCCCTGTTGACCAGGGGACCCATCCTGAGTGAGACGCGGTCATACCTCCTGAGCTGCTCCGCCGATGGTGAACGCACGGAATCCAGGATCTTCTGATAACGGTTGCGTTGGACGGTCTTCAGGCAGATGGCCTGGAAGGCCCGTGGTAGCTCGAAGAGGTAGAGGTCGGTGAGGTCATAATCGATCTGGGCCTGCCGGAGGATGCTGATCGCTCTTTCCTGACTGCCTTTTGGAAGCGAAATCAGGACCGCGTGACGGCCTTTGGTCCCCAGAACGGAACTGGTGATGAATGTGGTGTAGCCATACCCTGCCCCTAGATTGGCGAAAACAGGCTTGGGCGAGTGCTTATGGTTGAACAGCGGCCTCATCTTGAACCAGGGTATGGCTTTATGGCCCTCCAGTCTGGGGACCATTTCTATCCAGTCGGCCAGGGGTGAACGCAATTGCTCCAAGGAGATGGGATGGCAGCAATAGCCGGTCTTGGAGTTGATGGTCCCGGGAAGGCGGATGATCCTGCGCGTGTCCACGGTCACCGCCTTGTCGATCACTATTCCTTCCTTGATGACATCGTCGACCAATGCCTTCCTCCTCTGGATGATCGACTTCTCCCTGATCCGGAAATCGGGCTCGATGCTCTTATCGATGTCATCGAAAATCAGGTGAAACCCTTTGCTTCCGCTGAAGGCGACATACTTCAGAGGATAGTTGCGCGCGGTCAGGAAATCCAAGAGATGGACCGCGTCCTTCCTCGCTCGCTCGAGATTGAAGAGGGACAGCGGTTGCCTGTCGATGTCGAAGGCGACATCATGGCTCAGGACCACATTTCCTGGCCCCCAATAGTCGGTGCTGTTCTTTGGTCTCGGGGCCACATCGGTGGGATTGAGGTAGGTCGATGTGGAGTAATAGACGTCCAGAGGCTTCATTTTCAAGAGCCATCTCTGGAGGTCCGATGAGGAGCGAATGACATCCTTGATCTTGAAGAACCTTCCGTTGGGAAGGAGGAACCGGAAATGGCGCTTGTTGAGGTCGGTGATGAATTCGAGATCCGGAGGGCTCAGGGAATAGAATTCCCCCAATCGGTCAGGGGGACCTTCAGCAGGGACTACCATGGTGTCGCCCATCCATCGTTCATCCTAGCCATAAATAACGATGCTCTTCCCTTCACCTTCAGGCTCGCCTGTGAATCCATCTTTAGCTCACCCCTCACTTGGAGCAAACCGGTATACCAGGAGGCGAGATGTGGGGCCACTTCCCTTATCAAACCTTTCTCGGCGCCTATTGAGGAAGGGAAGAGGACGATGGTAAGGAATCGTGTGTTCTCCATCCAGTTCACGCTCGAGAAATCCAAATCAGGCTCAAATCGTTTGCATCGTCATAGATTGTCACCGTTTGAATATGTCGGTGTCCCGTTCTGGTCCCCGATGATCGGACAACGATGATATGGGCGATACTGTCCCGGTTCCCGGTTAATTGGATAACCTTTTTCAGGCAAACATGTAGCGGTTCGAGCTCACATGGGGACGTCCATCATCAGATAGTGGGAGAGCGGCAAACCGAGGCGGCGATAGGCCTCGATGGCGTTGACATTGTCCCGGTCGACGTACAGCCGGAGGCCGAACACATCGCCCTGCCGTTTCGCCATGCCCCTGATCTCTTCCAGCAGGGAGCGCAGCACCCCCTTCCGCCGGTGATCGGTGGCGACATAGGCGCTCTGCACCCACCAGTACTCCCCATTACGCCAGTCGCTGAACTCCGTGGTGATCATGCACTGCCCGACCACCTGGCCTTCCAACCTTACCAGAAGGTAGAAGCCTCTGCCCGGTTCGTTCAGGAACCGGCTCATGGCGCTGTTCACCGTTCCCCTGTCAAGCGCCTTCCCTTCCGATTCCATCGCCATACTCAGGATGTTATCGACTATCACTTCGATATCGCCAGGGACCGCCTTCGTTATCATGAACCCCATGTGATCGACCGTTCTTTTCACCGGAAGGGGGGACCGGGTCTTTATCTTTGACCCTGCCGCCTCCTTCCATGGGACCCAACGTTCGGCTCCCGCTGGGAGCCTGGCCGTTGGCTCATACTGGCCTGAGCGTTCCAGCGAACACCTGCCATGCCAGTGCGGTCTTGGCCACGAGACTGAGGACGATATAGAAGTACTCCCCGTAGAGGTAGTCCTTCCATCTGCCCACCTTGCGATACTGCAGTATCATGTTGAAGGCGAACGAGAAGAAGAACACCGCCAACGAGATGAATATGAAGTAGACAAAGGTCGGCACGGAGGCGGAGCTCGATGAACTCGACCCGATCAGATAGATGGTTATGCCTATCCACGGAACGAGACCGGCAAGGGTGCCGAATATGTACGGGGTCCAGCTGACCTTTTCCCGGTTCTGGTTGTACATCTCCATGAGCATTGTTGTGTTCTTGACCTACTTGGCTAAATCCTTTTTTCCACTGATCTCTGTTATATGGAACCGACCGAGGAATGGATCGGGTCTTCCATTTTCTTGGAGAAGTCCTCTTTACATGATTTTCACGTGAAACCGAGTCATCCGGAGTTCTGGCATATGATTGATCATGATGCTGAATCTACTAAGGCAGACCCTCATCTGGCGAAGTTTCCACCTAAAATCAATAATTGACAATTACTGCCATATCATTAAGTCGTAATTTTTCAATCTTTTTTCACCATCACCTTGGGGCCAATCGACAATTGAAGTTCTGGTGAGGGGTCCATATGAAGAGTAGTGAGGGAACACGTCTAAGGTCTATAGTCATAGTGACGATGATCCTGACTGGGGCGTTCTTTGTACTTCAATCTGGCTCAGTGTCTGCAGCGCAGGCGGGTGACTATACATATTCCGTTATCGATGGTTCCGCCATCATCTCAGCTTATACCGGTGCCGGGGGAGCGATCACCATTCCGAGCACTGTCGGAGGGTATCAAGTGACCGGGATCGGGGCCTATGCCTTCAGCAGTGCCGCCGGCTTTTCAGTTACTTCCGCCGTCATCCCGGACAGTGTGACCAGGATAGACGTTTACGCGTTCGATGGCTGTTCTTCCCTCACCTCGGTGAACCTCGGAAAAGGCCTCCTGACCATCGGGAATGGGGCGTTCGAACACTGCACGAAACTGTCCTCAGTGACCATACCAAACAGCGTCACCGCAATTGGCAGTTGGGCGTTCTACACCTGTACCGGCATCACCACCTTGTCCCTTGGTAGCGGTCTAACGTCCATCGGCGACTATGCCTTCGATGGTTGCGCCGCGCTCGGCTCGCTGACGATCCCCAATAACGTGGTCAGCATAGGGACGAGCGCGTTCGAAGGCTGCTCGTCGCTTTCCACTGTGACCATATCCAACAAGGTCCATACCATCGGCAGTTTCGCCTTCTATGACTGTAATGCCCTGACCACGGTAACGATCGGAAGCGGCGTGACCAGCATAGGCAGCTCTGCGTTCTATGGCTGCGATCATCTGACCTCGATCACCTTCCAAGGGCTGGTCGCACCCACTGTCGGTTCGTACTGGTTGCCCCTTAACTCGTACATTGTCAGAGGCCATGCCTATGCCGCCTCGAACTTTCCTGCGCCAGGCAACACCTTCAATGCTCTGATGATGGATGCCAACATCGCTCCGGTAATCCCGGAGGCACCCACGAGCCTATCGGCCGCCGTGGGCGATGTCCGGGTCCTTCTGACCTGGTCCTCGCCTTCGCCGGGCGGCGCCCCCATCGGTGATTTCCGCATATACCGGGGAACGACATCCGCCGGAAAGACATATTTGGGAAATACTGGAAGCGGCGGCGTCTTGACCTTCACCGACACCGGCTTGACCAACGGGGTCACATATTACTATCAGGTCGCCGCGGTCAATTCATACGGCGAGGGGCCGAGAAGTGCGGAGATATCTGCAAGGCCGGCGGTATCCCTTTCCGCCCCGAGGGATCTCCAGGTAACGGCCGGCGATAGCCAGGCAACCCTTTCCTGGACCGTTCCCAGCAGTATCGGGGAAAATCCCATTGACTATTACATAGTCTATCAGGACGGAGTCGATGTCAGGCATCCAACGGCCACCTCGGCCACCATCACGGGGTTGAACAATGGTCAGGCGTACAGCTATGCCGTGGCCGCCCACAATTCAGCCGGTAGTGGGCCCAGCACCTCCGCCGTGATCGCCAACCCTGTGACATCGAAGACCGTCCCCGATGTCCCGACCGGCGTGACGGCGGTTCCGGGAAACGGTCAGGCAATGCTCTCCTGGACCGCACCAATCAATAATGGAGGAGCGGCCATCGACTACTACCTGGTCCTTGTCGACGGGATTGCCAGAACGGACCATTACATCACCACCTCGGCGACCATCACCGGCCTTACCAATGGCCGTCAGTACAGCCTGACCGTGTCAGCGCACAACATCATCGGCACCAGTATGCAATCGGGGGCGGTGACAGCTACACCTCTGGCACCAGTGACCGTCGCCGGCATGCCGAGGAACATGACAGCGATGCCCGGCGATGGCCTGGTAACCCTGTCCTGGTCAGCCCCGGGGAGTAACGGGGGAGCGATGATCGATTACTACCTGGTGTATGTCGACGGGGTCGCCCTTACGGACCACTATTCAACCACCACGGCTACCGTCACCGGCCTTGCCAATGATAGATCCTACAGTTTCACGACCGGCGCCCATAACGCGGCGGGAATCGGACCATTATCGTCCCCCGCGATAGCGAAACCCTCTGCCACAACGACCGTTCCGGGAGCACCGATCGGACTCATGGCAATGCATGGCGATGGCCAGGTAACCCTGTCCTGGTCAGCTCCAGGGAGTAACGGGGGAGCGATGATCGATTACTACCTGGTGTATGTCGACGGGGTCGCCCTTACGGACCACTATTCAACCACCACGGCTACCGTCACCGGTCTTGCCAATGGCCACTCATATGTCTTTACTGTATCAGCGCATAACATCGTGGGATATGGATTACGTTCAGACGCGGTAACCTCCGCTCCGTCCGTGACCCTTACCGTTCCAGACATTCCAACCGGCCTTACTGCCGTGCCCGAGGACGGTCAGGTATTCTTATCCTGGGCTCCACCCGACGGCAACGGGGGAGCAATGATCGACTACTATGTGGTCTATCAGAATGGGACCGAAATCGCCCACGCGGATTCCCTATCCATAACGGTGTCCGACCTGACCAACGGAATCTCTTATTCGTTCTCGGTGGCCGCCCACAACACCGTAGGTTCGGGAGCAAGGTCGTCTATCGTGCCCGCCACGCCATCGGCCACGATCGCTGTCCCTGGTCATCCCATCAGCCTTACAGCGACACCGGGCGATGGCCAGGTTGTTCTTTCTTGGACAGCTCCCGGCAGCAACGGGGGTGCGAGCGTCGATTACTACATGGTCTATGTCGAAGGCACCGAGAGAATAGACCATTACGTCGAAAACCACGCGATCATCTCCGGATTGGCCAACGGTCAACCGTATAATTTCACTGTGGCCGCTCACAATTCCGTCGGGGTCGGACCCCAGTCATCCAAGGTTACGGTGGTGCCCTCGACCACATTGACGGTACCAGGAGCCCCGATCGATCTGACCGTTACCCTGGAGGATGGCTGGGTTTCCCTTTCCTGGGTCACACCTGCCAGCAATGGCGGTGCCGAGATCGACTATTATGCGATATGCCAAGACGGGTATGATATCTATCACGTGACGGCCAACTCAAAGACCGTCGGCGGCCTGACAGCTGGTCGATCGTATAATTTCACAGTATCGGCCCACAATTCCGTGGGAATGGGCGGGAACACCTCATCGGTCATCGCAATTCCGCCGTCGACATCAGAGTCGCCAGGTATCCCGGCGAACCTTATGATCGCGGTTGAGGATGGATTGGTGACGATCTCATGGACGGCACCGGACAGTCAGAGCGGTCCTCCGATCGACTACTACGTGGTCTATCAGAACGGTGTGGACATAATCCATCCGGTTGGGAACGTGACCTCGATCACCGGATTGACCAATGGGGTATCATATGAGTTCACCGTATCGGCCCATAATTCCGTGGGAATGGGCGGGAAAACATCTCCGGTCACCGCGATGCTCGTTTCCCGGGCCGAACCGCCGGGAACCCCCACCAAACTGGCCATAACGCCAGGTAACGGCACGTTGACGATTTCATGGGCGTTTCCGGCTAAGTCAGGCACCTTCGATATCGATTATTTCGTTGTCTATCAAAATGGTGTTGATGCAGCTCATTCCGTAGGGAACCAGACCACGATCACCGGGCTGACCAATGGGGTCAACTACACCATCGAGATCGCAGCCCATAGCCCGGCAGGGCTGGGGAACCAATCGGTGGCCATTACCGCGGCACCGGTCGGACCGAGCTCCAGTGAAACCGATACCGCATCCCCCACGACCCGGTATGCCGGTGAAGATATTGTCAACAATATTGGTGCCATCGTGCTCTTGATGGCAGCGATATTCGGTATAGTCTTCGTAGTCTGGCGATTCAAAAAGAAGGTGTAAAGCGATGATTGGATGCCGTACAATTGGCAGCCGCATGAGCTCAATGTCAAAACATCAAATAATGCGCCTCGGATAATATCGATTAAGCCAGCGTTCATAGTGCCATACCGGCCGAACTAATAATGCAATTGTGTTATCTGTAAAAGGTTGCCGCAGGTGTCATCAAGCACAGCGATCGTTGAGCCAGTAACATTTGTCGGCTCCAAGCTGAACCTGACTCCGAGTTTCTTCAACCTATCGTATTCCCTTCTAATGTCGTCTACAAAGAACATGGCTGCACTGAGACCTTGGCTGAAGATAGCCTCCTGATATGTCTTTGCGGCGGGATTCTCGTTTGGTTCAAGAAGTAACTGGGAACCATCCGGTTTCTCCGGAGAAACCACCGTCAGCCATCTGTATTCTCCGGCCTTGATGTCAGATTTCTTGACGAAGCCCAGAATCTCGGTATAGAACTTCAGTGCTTTCCCTTGATCATTAACGAACACACTGGTCAATTCGATCCGCATGAAATGTCAATTTTAACTACCCGAATTTAAAATCTGTTTGGTCTTGTTGATTTGAGGTGAAATCACATATGGATGAATTAAGAATTAGAGTGCGGGGAAAGGGATTTGAACCCTTGGACCGCTAGGGACTAGACCCTCGATCTAGCGCCGTTGGCCATGCTTGGCTATCCCCGCTTAAACTGCCGAATGTTGGCTTCGGTTATTAATGTTTGCCCAAGGAAGTGGGTCACGCTGGTGGAGTTCATCGTCTGGTCGTTGACCAATCATCAGCCGATAAATATGGATCAATCAAGGAATTTGGCTCATTGGATCAACAAGATGCCGATCGACGAGGGGAAGACAGAACAGACTGTAGAAGATTTCAAGAAGATTGCCTCGAAGCCGATTCTGAACAAACTCAGCGAATAATATCGAATAGAGAACCCTACAACAATTTGCTTCCGGCTCCTGGCCCGCTCTTGCAGTTGTAGACCTCGGTAACCTTGAACTCTAGCAATGCCTTGCATACAAGGTCCGCCCTCCTTGCCCTGACCATATCTTTCATCTTATCGTAGTCTGGACCGCTTGTGTGCACGACCACCGTGCCCTTAATCTTCAGGCAGCCTTTCGTCTCAGGGCCCCACGCATACAGACATGCCTTTGGGTTTTCCTGGAGGTTCTCAAGTGTCTGTTTCATAAACTGATTGCCAATCCAGATCGTTTCTGGGTCTATCAGGAAGACCGAACCTACTGGAACCACGTTTGGATCGCAATCCTTTGATGCGGTCGCCAAAGGGAAAATCCTCGTCGCTTTGACGATCTCCATCATCTCCATCGTTAGCTCTACCATGCACAGTCGGATGGAAATGGTTGATTATATAAATGAAAGTGGGAAGGAAAAAAGAACCATGACTGCTGAACATTCTTTGAGTTTACCTTATGACATCAGCTTCTGGGTAAGGATATATTCCCGGTTCAATCCTATATCCGTTTGATGTCAACTGTCAATGAACTCTAACATTCCACCATGGTGACTTCTGTGGGTGAAAGCCGAATCTATCCATCATCAGATGGTTATAGGGATATCCGTTCGCCGTTTGCCAATGTCTCTGGAAATGACGCGCTCCATCAACGAACTTTTGCTCAGAAGTGGTAGTTTAGGACTGATTATTCTTAAATAGGAAATAATTCCGACTAATATCTGGAATTGACGCATTGGAGTGTTGCCTCTTTTCAATAAGGTGAACAGGATGAAGGAAGAAGATAAGAGAAAACTCAAGGAGAAACAAATCGAGGATATTCGTAAGGGAAAGTGGAATGATGAGGAGGATGCTACAGTGAAGAAGAGGATCATCGAAAAAGAGATTGAGGATATTCAGAAGGGAGAAAAGAGTGAAATCAAGGATATCTCGGATAACCCCAAAATTAAAGGGAAAGCCACCGAGAAGGACATTAAGAAAATTCAAAAAAGTAAATGATGTTCAGACCCCTCGACATCCGTTTCCATCAATGAATGTGGCCGGCGTTGAAATATCGCTGAAAATTGAATTATTACGCTCATTTCTTATTTACATCGCATTTTCCCGCTTAATTATTAGGTCGAAATTAAGTAAAGCTCACCCCAACTATTGACTGGAAAATATTAGGGGATAAAGAAAAATGATATTGGAATTAGCTGTTCTGTTCATCATACTGGCAGTCGTAGCCGCCATTTTGGGAGCTCGTAATGTAGCAGGATTCTCATTGTCCGCTGCGAAATGGTTAATTATCATCTTCATCATCATAGCGGTCCTGGCATTCATCTTCTAGCGGTAATGATGTTAGTAAACGACCAACGAGATATCCATTGAGTTGGCCATAGGGGTGTGGAACGTGATCACAACGCAAAGAGCCCCAACACCCCTGCTATCTTTGCTATTACCAACCAATCCATGTGGAGACGATTCTATAACTTTCTCTTCGCCTTCCCGATTTCCTCTTGAACCTTCCCTTCCACCTGTTGTATCTTGCCTTTGACCTGTTCTGTCTTATTGCCCGTTAATTTTCCAACTTCTTCTCGGACCTTACCTTCGATTTGTTTTCCCTTTCCTTTCACTTCATCATTGCTCATAATTATTGGACACAACAATGGCTTGATAAAGAAATGGAGTCCCATGATGGAGAAAAACTCGAAATTCCGCCCGAACGAGGCGAGAGAATCGTGCCAGAACCTTATGTTGGTTGAATAATTAGAAAGAGCCCGCGAAATGGGCCCAAAGCTGGAAAACATCACTAAATTCCTGGAGCCGTAGATGCCTGGAAGCAGCGGCTTTGTTCGCTTTGATGTAGCTATTGAATGCGAAGGCCGGATCCATTTGCCTTGAGGGACTTGCAAGCCTGCCAAGACCGGGAAAAAAGTACCGACTTCGTTCCTTTGACTACAAATTGGAGGAGGAGGAGAATCGCAATCTACGAAGTCGGTTAAGGTTTGTCTTACCTTTTTGATTGGACTTCCCAAATGCCAATCCACCTTTTCTCCTTATAAACCTCGGCAGGCTGTTATCACTATTGATATTAAGAGCTAGGTTAACTGGCTATTGTCATTCGTTATCTTGTTGTCAGATTCCAAGAAAAAGGAAATGTTACGATACATCGGTCCGTTCTCATGCTTCGTTTTTGCGACGAATGATTGTTCATTTCACATGATCATACGAACGTTTCTTCCACCCTTGAAGCGGATAGGGAACAAGTGCTGCCTCCTGCTGACGATAGTTGGCCACAGCGGCCATGAAGGTGAATTATTAATACTCGCTTTACTTCAGAACGATTGCCAGGAGAGGGAGGGCGGCTGACGGTAGGACTTCGGTCCAGCTGAGGAAGTTCCCCACTCCATGAGAAATGTGGACTGCACAAGCGGTCGGGCGAGAGCCCGGGCAAGGGCGCAGAAACGACACAGCCCCGATCAATAGAATGATCCGCTAGACGGTGACGTTCCCGGGGATTTGGTGAAACGGCGACACCTCACAGGAGCAAGCCCAAACAGCCGGAATGACAGCTCAGGACTGGCAGGTAGGGCGCTAAGTTGAATGCTGCCTGAAACAGAAAGGGGACTACTACCCTCACCTGGCACAACGATTTCTCATAAATAACGAAATATCGCCGCAATCGCGGAATCAGCGGACAAGACCCTTCCGGCAAACCCGGCCCGAAAGGGATTGACCTTTCATACCTGGCACTGGTTCCTTCATTTTAAGATTCCGACATGTTTTCAATACTATTGGCCTTTATTCCGCCGCAAACCATAATTTTTTCGTTATCTTTACGGAATATTACGGATTTTCCGATAAGAACTCGGGCAACTAGTATCAAGACACTAACGTAAGCTATAGCAGCGTGAAGGAGAGGAGTTTGTGAGGATCTCATCAGGAAAGTTATATTTGATCGAGGAGAGAGTGCCATTGAGAACGCATCAGCTGCTGAGAAAGGAACTGGCGCGAGGACGGGCAGCTTTATACATATCGAAGCATTCGCCAAGCCAATTGGGGACCCAGTTCAGCCTGTGTTCGGACCCGCTGCAGACCAAATGGCTTACCCCAAGGCCGGAGAATAGCTGCATTCCCCCGATGAACCTGGCGAAGTTCGAGGAGAACGTCAAGGATTTCTTGAGACAGAACCAGGACGGCATAGTCGTGCTCAATGGGGTCGATGTGCTGGAGATGTGGAACGGGACGCGGCCTGTGCTCGAAGTGATCAAGAAAGTACAGAAGGAGATGCAGGCCAGTGAAGCCAATTTCATCATCAGCCTTGACCCCAAGAACCACTATCAGACAAGCCTCAATGCCCTGGAGAAGGCATCCGACGAGGTCGTATATCCGACGGTTTAGGGCGATCGCCCTCTCTTTCCGTTTTCCTTTCTTCTAAAGAATCGACATCATTCATATTTACGAATCACATTCGTGCGCACATGCCGACAGAACTTGAAGCGCTCGCTGAAAAGGTGAAAGGTGATTCGATCTCCGGATCATCTGAGACAGCCATCTATGTCCTGAAGGCGCTTCATGATATTCTCAGCAACAGTGAGGCCAGCGGTGAACAGCTGCTCGGTTTCTCGAAACTACTGAGGCAGGCCAAGCCAGCGATGGCCCCGTTGAGCAACATCGCCAGGTCCCTGGAGGCGGCATCCCAAGGTCCAGAACCGGACAAGGCGGCGCTGGCTTCGATAGAGAGGATAATGAGCAATGAGAAGACGGCGACGAACAGGATCGCCGATAACATTCTGGAAAAGGTGGAGGGCACCGTCCTAACCCTGTCCTACTCGGGGACTGTCGTGAACGTGCTGAAAACGGTAGCCAAGCAGAAGGACATCAAGGTCATTGTGGCCGAGTCGTTCCCGTTGGGGGAGGGGAGGAGGACCGCGGAAATCCTCACGAAAGCCGGGATCGAGATCGCTTTGGTCACAGATTCCATGGTCTTCGCCGAGGCCAGGAACGCCGACCTGTGTCTCGTCGGCGCCGACGCCATAACGCCCCAGGCGTTGATAAACAAGGTGGGGACGTACGCCATCACCCTGGCTTCGGTGCAGGCGGGTATTCCCGCCTATGTAGCTTCGAGCACACTGAAGGTGACCGCGGAGCTGAAGCCCGATTGGATCATCGAGCAGAGGAACGAAGGCGGCATATCGGAACGGACCCAGCTGTTCGAGCCGACACCGCTGGAGTTGATCGCCGAGGTCGTCACCGAGATCGGGGCGACCAGGCCAGGGCGGTTGTTCCGGATTTAGACCCCGATCATCTGGATGAACATCTTGACCTGATGGTCCCATTCCGTGGTCTCGATGTCGACCTCGCTTTGGTTCTCGCCACACGCGGAGACGGTGACCCTTCCTCCCCCTCCTTCCATGCAGACATTGCCGGAGCCCTCGCTGACCACCTTTAGCCCTGACTTGCCAAAGTAGTCCTTGGCCTTGGCGATCACTTTCTCAGGCGGGAGTTTGCTGCTTGCCCCGTAGCGCATACCAGACACCGGAGACCAGAGGGGCTCGGGGAGTACTTAATCCCTACCCGGTTTTCAAGTGGGGCATCGTTCCATAGGTTTATGCCCTTTGAGCAACAACCGAGACATTGATGTCCGAGAAGTTCCCCAAGCTCAGCGAGAACGCTTTGACCGTGCTGCGTAAAAGGTATCTGCTGAAGAACAGGGCGGGAGAGGTCATTGAGACACCCGAGGACATGTTCCGGCGCATCGCGCGGAATGTCGCCTCCGTTGACAATAACCATCGGGACAGGGACGCAGAGAAGGAGGCGGCCGAGTTCTACCGTATCATGCGGTCCTTGGAATTCCTCCCCAACTCCCCCACGATCATGAACGCCGGCACCCCCATGCAGCAACTGGCGGCCTGCTTCGTGATCCCGGTGGAGGATTCGATCGAGCACATATTCGACGCGGTGAAATTCGCGGCGGTGATCCACCAGACCGGAGGAGGTACGGGATTCTCCTTCTCCCGGCTGCGGCCAGCGGGTGATTTCGTTGCCTCGACCGGGGGGAACGCGTCGGGACCGATATCCTTCATGAAGGTCTTCGACGTCGCCACCGACGCGGTCAAGCAAGGCGGGCGCCGCCGGGGGGCGAACATGGGGATGCTTCGTGTCGATCATCCCGACATCGAGGAATTCATCAGGGCCAAGGCGGACCTCAAGACCCTGTCCAATTTCAACATCTCGGTTGGCGTCACCGACGACTTCATGCATCGGGCCTCCGACGGACGCCGACAGGAGCTGATCAATCCCCGGAACGCCAAGGTCATGGGAGAGGTCCATGCCGGATCGCTGCTGGGGGACATATGTTCCCGGGCCTGGATGACGGGAGATCCGGGAATTATTTTCGTGGACGAGATCAACCGGGCGAACCCGACCCCGCGGCTGGGGGAGATCGAGGCGACCAATCCGTGCGGCGAGGTGCCCCTGCTGCCCTTCGAGGCGTGCAACCTGGGATCGGTGAACCTGGACAGGATGCTGGTGAGGATAAGGGGGGGATATCAGCTCGATATCGAGAAACTGAAGGATACCGTGGATGCCGGGATAAGGTTCCTGGACAATGTGATCGACGCGAGCCGGTACCCACTGAAGCAGATCGACGTCGTTGTAAAGGGGAACAGAAAGGTGGGGCTGGGGGTGATGGGGTTCGCTGACGCACTGGCGAAGCTCGGCATAAGATACGGCTCAGGGAGCTCGGAGGAACTGGCGGAGCTTATCATCAGGACCGTACGGGAACAGGCTGAAAGGACCACCCGGATGATAGCGGAGGAACGCGGGGACTTCCCGAACATCGAGGCCAGCGACTTCGATTCGCCCCGACGGAATGCCACGGTCCTGAGCATCGCCCCCACCGGTACCATATCCATGATAGCGAACTGCTCCTCGGGGATCGAGCCTTTCTTCGCCCTGGTCTATGACAAGCACGTACTCGACGGTGAGACGCTTCACGAGATGAACCATTACTTCATCGACTCGGTCGGCCAGAGAGGGCTGGATGTCGATGAACTGCTGCGTCAGATGTCGAAACGGTTCTCGATCCAGGAGCTCGGTTCCGTACCGGAGGACCTGAGGCATGTCTTTGTGACCGCCCATGACATCGAACCTCAGAAGCAGGTAAGGATGCAATCCATCTTCCAGAGATATGTCGACAACGCGGTGTCGAAGACGATCAACCTGCCGGAATCAAGCACCGTCGAGGATGTCCGTGCCATCTACCTTCTGGCGCATGAGCTGCGCTGCAAGGGCATAACCGTGTATCGGGAAGGTACGAAACCGGGACAGGTCTACACGGCAGGCGGCAGAGGGGTCGAATGCGCTAGCTGCGGCCAGCTTGTGTGATCGGAGTAACTTGTGGAAGGAAAAGATATTATTATTGACCATGTTCAATACTATAAGTGATAGCCGTCTGACCAGGTTTATAAGGCGAATAATATTATTATGTTCTAGTAAGGAAGTCCAATCAAAGCCAAGAAATTTCTTGACTCGCCGACTCCGTCGATTAGACTCCTCCCCCCAATTTCACACTTTCCCCCAAGAAAGTACGGAGCCGGCATCAATCTTTTCATTTTTTAAGCATTAAGCTGTGGATCATTTTGAAAAATGGTTAAGGGGTTTCGTCCTGGCCTATCACTCGAAGCGCAGGACCTCTGCCGGGGCCACCTTGGACGCCCCGCGTGCCGCCGGGATGACGCAAAGGACGGTGGCCAAGAAAGCCGCCAGGCCCAATGCCACGATCGGCACCCAGGCGATCACGAAGTCCATCCCCATGTCCTTGAGGAACAGGTTCCAGATGTCGTATCCCACCACGATCCCCAGGGCCGACCCGATGGC
This sequence comes from uncultured Methanomassiliicoccales archaeon, assembly GCA_963695345.1. GTDB lineage: Archaea > Thermoplasmatota > Thermoplasmata > Methanomassiliicoccales > UBA472 > DASXVU01. The sequence goes on along the minus strand of OY968769.1, from coordinate 2,401,949 downwards.
AATCCCCAGGGCTGAAATGAAGGCCGATTCGATGGCGAAGTTCATGACCACCATGCGCCGGGTATAGCCCATGGCGCGCATCATTCCGATCTCCAGCCTCCTCTCGTGGATCGACCGGATGGTGATTATGCCGAGCCCGGACACCCCGATGACCAGGCCCATGCTCAGGAAGGCCTGGAACAGCGTCATGAAGCTGTCGATGGTCCCGGTTATCTGCTTTGCCAAGGTCTTGATGGCGATGGTCTGTACACCGAAGGCCACGAACTCCTGCTTGAACAGGGCCGCCTGATGATCCACATCCAATCCGGAGGCGAACGTCACCAGGAACAGGCTGTATCCGATGGGATGATACGTCTCATTGAATGACGACTCGGACATGAACACGCCGTTGAGGTTGCTCTGTTTCATGAACCCGATCACGGTCACGTTCTTCATCGTGCCATCCCCCGAGACCATGGCGAACTGCTGCCCCAGGTTGAGCGTGTTCTGAGCACCGCCCATGAACCCGAAATTGCTGCTGGAGGGATATTTGGAACCGTCCAGGATCACCAGTGAGCTGTCCTGCTGGACCGCCGTCCATACATCCTCCTGGGTGGGATAGGTGGTGGCGTTCCAGGCGGTCAGCGGATAATTGCCCAGATGATTGAAGCTGGCCTTCACTCCGGTGACGGTATAGGTGAAGGATTTCGCCTCGACCGTCCCGTTAGGATAGGCCTTCAGATATTGCACCAAAACGTTCGTGGTGGGCAACGCCTCCATGACCGAGACATTCTCCTTTGCCAATGGACCGGCGGTGTTGTTTATGTGCTCCCACGGATCGTAGGTTACCGGGGACGCGCTGAAGCCGATGACATCGAACCCTCCGGAGGTCTCATTGACCATCTTGGTTATGCCCACGCCCAGCATTCCGGTCATCATCGAAAGGGCGGTGATGGTGAATATTACGATGGCGAAGATGAAAATGCTGATGCCAGTCCTGAAATGTGCCTTCAGAGGGTACGATATCGAGGTCTTGATGACCGCCCGGTATCCGTTCTTGAAGCGGAATATGGCGGTGAAGAAAGACACGAACATCTTGGAGTTGAACATCACGATCAGCAGGCACGCCACGATCATGAACAACCCCGAGACGATCAGCATCTCAATTCCCGAGGGATAATCGAATATCTCGAAATCGCCCTTGGGCAACCAGACGAAAAGGACGGAGGCACCGGCGATGACCCAGGCCGGCCGGTCCCCGATGAAACGGCGCAGCAACAGGCCCAAGGACATGCCCATGATTGAAAGCCCGCCCGCCGCCGGGGCTAGGCTCTTGGTCTGCATGCCCAGGACCATCAGGATGAGGCCCCCGGCAAGCATGCCCAACCCCATGCGGAATGCTTTCTTGTCTTCCTTCCTGATCGCCGGTTCCGGTATGTTCCTTATGGCCCGGACGATGTTCAGGTTCGATATCCTCCGGGTCACGAAGTAGACGGTCACGATGGTGATCATGAACCCGGCGGCGAATGAGATGGCCAGGGAGAAGAAGGAGAACGTGAAGTAATTGCTCAGGTTGGTGTCGCCGAACATCGGCATGCCGGAGATCCCGAGGATTATGAGGCCTGCCATGAGAACGCCTACTATCATCCCCACCCCGGCTGCCACGCAAGCGTAAACCAGACCTTCGTAGACGAAAAGCTTTCTCAGGTGGGTCCTCTTCATGCCGATGGCGCGGGACATCCCCATCTCGCTCTTGCGTTCCTCGCCCAGCATTGTGAAGATGTTGACGATCAGGAGCATGCCGGCGATGACCGAGAACGATCCCAGGACAAAGAACATCGAAGTGAACTGGCTGAGGTCGCTGCGACCGCTGTCGAGCATCTCCTTCTTGTCCAGGCTGATCTCCATTCCGGTTCCCGGCATTGCATCCGCGATGCTGCCGGTGATCTCGTTCCTGACCTGGACCGAATAACCGAAGGGGTCGTTTCCCTTTGGCTCGACGGAAACGAAGACGGTATTCACTTTGCCAGCGTTATGGGTCAGGGCCTGGGCCTGCTCAAGGCTCATGAAGACATTGGAGTTCGAATTGAACCCGCCCAATCCATCGGCGGTAACGATGCGTTCCACGGTCACGATCATGGAGTTGTTGACCAGGTCGTTCTTGTCCACAATGTTCGGTGAGTATACGATGATCGCATCTCCGACCTTGGCATTGAGGTCCACCGCCGCCTTCTGATTGAGGATGATGGTACCGATCGTCGGTGACGATACGACCTGCGATCCATCCTGATCGACAAACCCTCCGAAATTGGAGACGGTGCTGCTGTCCAGACCTATCAATACCACCGATGGCGAGGACAGACGTGTCCTTGAATCCACCAACGGCACCGAGGCGAGGATGAGAGTGTCCACGGCCCGGACGTGCGGTGTCGAGCTGATGTTCGTTGTCAGGGGTGCGATCTCGGTAGAATTGTAATAGACCAGCGAACCGACGTTGCTGGTCTGCAGCTCGAAATCAACGAAGCCCATTCCCTTTGTGACCTGGTCGGTTATCATGTTGTCCATCGTGTCCCCGACCACGAAGGAGGCGGAGATGATGGCGGTCCCGACCATCAGGCCACCGATCACCAGGGCGGTCGTCCCGGGACGGCGGATGATGTTCCTTATGGACATGCGGAACAATATCCGGTTACTGCTGGCGTCGACCAGGATCAGCACTATGAGTACGCCGACAGCGGCCACCATGGCAAAGGCCATCGGCAATAGGAGGAATGGCGACATCAGCGCGATAGCCGATATCACCAGGAACAGAATCGACCGGACCTTCAAAGGCTCACCCCATCTCTTTGATCTCTTGGGCGATGTTCTCTACGTGGCCGTTGGTCGAAACGACCTGTCCGTCGCGCATGTGGATGATGCGATCGCATTTCGCCCCCACCTCAGGGTCGTGGGTGACGATGACGAACGTTTCGCCGATGTCCTTGTTCAGCCGCCTCATCAATGCCACGATGTCGTCGGCGGTCTTCTTGTCCAGGTCTCCGGTGGGTTCGTCCGCCCATACCAGGGCTGGCCGGTTCGCCAGGGCACGGGCGATCGTGACCCTCTGCCTCTCACCGCCCGATAGCGACGCCGGCCTCAGGATCGCCCTTTCCTTGAGGCCTACCAGTTCGAGGAGCTCCATAGCCCTGCTCTTCGCCACGGAGGGGTCCTCGCCGCAGATCAGAAGCGGGAGTTCCACGTTCTCGCTGGCGGTCAGTACCGGCAGTAGGTTGTAGAATTGGAATACGAACCCCATCTTCTTGGCCCGGAAGTTGGTCTTGGCATCGTCATTCATCGATGTTAGGTCGCTTCCATCGATCAGGATCTTGCCCGAGGTCACGTCATCGATCCCTGACAGGCAATTCAACAGCGTGGTCTTCCCGCACCCGGATGGACCCATGATCGCTACCATTTCGCCTTTTTCGATATCGATGCTGAGCCCTTTAAGGGCCTCTACGGTGACGTTTCCGGTGACGTACGTCTTCTTGACTTCCTCGGTATGGATGATCGGCATGAATGACACCAATTTAGGGGTGAGCTTGCATTTGGCCTGAGCTATATAACTTCTCTCAACTAACTTCCATACATCTCCGTGGCATACCATATATCATTTTGCTGATTGCTCTTGGAGTGTCCAGAACATTGAATTCACACTTGGTATTTAAATCGGTCAATGGGTATGGCAATTGTCGAAGTCAAATTGAATGATTGATTTTCGACGAAACGTACCACGCCTGCTTCTAATGTACATAAAAATACATCATTACTCAAAATTGTTATATATTCCCCTTTTCATTATCCGGAGCATGACTCTCAAACCAGAAGATATCAGGATCAATCTGGGAATGGAAGAGCTTCCCAGGAAGTGGTACAATATCGCCGCCGATTCTCCGGAACCGATTCCGCCACCGGCGGACCCGAAGACCGGCATGCCAGTACCGGCGGCGGCCCTGGAAGCGATATTCCCCAAGAACATCATCGAGCAGGAGGTCTCCACGGAAAGGTACATCACCATTCCGGAAGAGGTCAGAACTGCATATGCCAGGTTGTGCAGGCCGAGCCCCTTGCAGAGGGCGATCAGACTGGAGCAGGTATTGAAGACCCCGGCCAAGATCTATTTCAAGCGCGAGGACCTCAGCCCGACCGGGAGCCACAAGCCGAACTCGGCCATCCCTCAGGCATATTACAACATGAAGGCCGGTACAGAGAATCTGACCACCGAGACCGGAGCGGGGCAATGGGGATCGTCATTGGCCCTTTCCTGCGCCCTGTTCGACTTGAAGTGCACCGTCTTCATGGTCCGGGCCAGCCATGACCAGAAGCCCTACCGGCGTTACGTCATGGAGACCTACGGTTCGACCGTCCACGCATCCCCCAGCCCGGTGACCAACTACGGCAGGGAATGCCTGAAGGCGAATCCTAACAACACCGGTTCCCTGGGCATCGCCATCTCTGAGGCGATCGAGATGGCCGTGACCACACCGAACACCAAGTACTCGCTAGGGAGCGTTGCCAACCACGTCATGCTGCATCAGACAGTGATCGGCGAGGAGGTCATGGCCCAGCTGAAGAAGATCGAGACGGTCCCGGACTACATGATCGGCTGCGTCGGCGGCGGCAGCAACTTCGCTGGATTCGCCTTCCCCATGCTGGGACAGAAGATCCAGAAGAAGTGCGACACCGAGTTCATCGCCTGCGAGCCGACATCTGTCCCGTCCCTGACGGAGGGCGAATACCGCTACGACTTCGGAGACACCGCCGGGATGACCCCGATGTTCAAGATGTACACGCTGGGTCACGACTTCATGCCGTCCCCGATCCACGCCGGCGGACTGCGCTACCATGGAATGGCACCGACCGTGAGCCTGATGACCAAACTAGGCTACGTCAAGGCCAGGTCCTATGACCAGCTGGAGACGTTCGAGGCTGGAGTGACCTTCGCCAGGGCCGAGGGAATAATCCCTGCCCCGGAATCGAACCACGCCATCAAGTGTGCCATCGACCTCGCCCTCGAGGCCAAGAAGAAGAACGAGGAGAAGGTCATCGTGTTCAACCTGTCCGGACACGGACTCATGGACATGAACGGGTACGCCCAGTACACCAGCGGCAAGATGACGAACGGATGATCGGTCAGCGGTCATGATAAAAACACCAACCAAACTCCTTTCTCATTTTTCCATTCAAGAACAATGCCAAGGCTGATACTTTTCCTGAAGAAAACCATCGTCGAAGGAATGGGATCATGTCATGGAAGGCCCTGATGTGCCACGATGGAGCAGCAGCTGTAAAGCAAACCAAGGGGCAGTTCTGCAACCTCCCGCTTCGTTCTTTCGATGAAACCTTCTGGATATTTAACCTGCCGATGGCGAAGTTTTATTAGCCCCTTTCGAGTTGTAGAGCCAACATTATTTCAGTTGAAGGTGCTGTCTGGTGCAATCCCATCCCACCGAATATGCTATTATGGCATTTCCTTCAGTCAGCATCCGCTCAGGCAAAACGGAACATACCATCGATTTTGGCCGGATATACCTGCTCAGGGACGAACGTCTTGAGAAGACCTGCTCCATCACCAGGTCGGTCGCGGAAACTGGAAAGGATGTCCTTTGCATCTCCCGCTACCATCCCAGCATCATGGCCGGCAGGTTGCCTTTGCGGAACATGAAGTTCATATGGCTGGGTGAAAGGGCGGGAGGGGATTGGACGCCCCCGGACAATCTGGCCAAGTTAAAGCACAAGATCGCCCTATTCGCAAAAGAGCACAAGAACGGAATTATAGTCATCGATGGCCTGGAGTACCTGGCCCTCTTCACTGACTTCCGCAGGCTGAACATGTTCTATGAAGAATTGAACGATATCGTTATGGAAAACCGGGCGGTGCTTTTCGTTCCCATAGATGAGCGCCTCATCGAACCTTCAGAAATCGCCCGACTCAAGAGATACGCGGAAATAATCTGAACGGAAACCGGTTAAGGGTTTCTATCAAGCGATCGCTCCTCTTTTCGTCGGCTCCTTGATCTTCATGGTGTTTCCGGCCTCGACCTGTTCTGACTCCGTGATCGGGTCCATAATCGGGTACAAGGCCCACAGCTTCTTGAGATCGTTCTGTTCCAGGGTGAGAGGGTCGAAGCAGATGACCATGACGCCGTCATTGGCCACCATGACATCGTTGATCTCTTGCAGTGCCGCGATGATCTTGTTCATCTCGTTCCACAGCAACAGATACTCGAGGCCGTCCAGGAATACGACTGGCTTTCCAGCCTTCGAGTCTGCCCTGACCGCCTTCACGATCTGCGACAGTGACTTCGGAGAGATTATGTCCTTACCCTTGCAACCGCTAAGCCAGTAGCATTTCCGTGCCCTGACATTGAACTTTTCCGCCACATAGTCGGGGTGAAGCCGGGTCAGACAGATGCTGTTCTCGTTTATCTTGGACAGGTGAGAAAACACTTTGAAACCTGACCTCGGATATCCTTCAACAAGCAGTGAGATGCGTGAATTTTCGTGATTGACTGCCAATTGTACACTCTCCAAATCCTAAGAGCAATTCGGTACAGTGCGTATTTAAACCCGATTTGAGCATGCTCATTTTGCGATGTAGTGCTCCTTTCGGTCTCACATAGCGTTTTTTTTGGAGTAAAGTATTATTGTACTGTTGCGATTGTTGACTGTGAATCGCAGCTCCCGAAAGTCTTTGCTCACCGTCAGGGAGAGGGTGATATTACACCTCCTTGCCCAGCATAAGTACTGTCAGGACACTGATGCTCCAAAGGCGGTCACCCAGGACGGGATCGCATCGATAATCGAAGTTGGCCGGAACAACGTGGCGAAGATCATGACGGTCATGGCCACGGAAGGAGTGGTCGATACCCAAAGCAAGCATGTCAAAGGCCTGCCCTCGGTTCGGCTGGTCTATTTCCTTTCCCCTAAGGGTTTTGAAGAGGGGAAGAAGCTGAAGACCGCAATCGAGTCCACCAAGGTACAAGTGATGGACCTGAACGGCAAGGACCAGGTCGATGAGGTCGGCAGGCTCGGCGTTTACCTTCCCAACCGCTATTCGCTCCTGGAACTTGCCATGGGCGTTTCCCGAGGGACGTTCGACTGCGCATCGTTCCATGAGGGCAAGGTGAAGGAAGAAAGGAGATTTGTCGATTATTCGGACAAGAAACCAGCGATCCGCAACTTCTTTGGAAGGGATAAGGAAATGGGGAGCCTCCTAGACCTTCTGACCTCCCAGACTGAAAAGGCGATAATGATCTATGGTGTGCCGGGGATAGGTAAGACCACACTTCTGGCGAAGTTCACCCAGGACATCCGCGACCGGATCAATGTATTCTGGTTCAAAATCCATGAATGGGTGGACTACAAGGGAGTGCTGAAGCCCCTATCGGAATTCCTTTCCCAGATTGGCAAAAAGAACTTAGAGTATTATCTGACACAGACGGATAAACCTCAACTGAGCGAGGTCTGCCATATCATTGAAACCGACATGCGGGGATCGAACTCCCTCCTGATCTTCGATGATATACACAAAGCGGACAAAGGGGTGAAAGACCTTCTTGGGGCGATTCTGAACTCGATAGAAGGCCTCCCGGGCGCTTGGATGATCGGTTCGGCAAGGGAGATGCAATCCTTCTACGACCGTGGGGCGGTTCATCGCGGCTTTGTCGTGGAGATGCAGCTGGAGGGATTGGACCGGGAAAGCAGCTTCCAAATGATGAGGACCCGCTCCCTCCGCGAGGTGGACCTGGATTCCCTTTTCAGCATCACCAATGGCCATCCTCTGTTCCTGGAGCTCATCGAAGATCCCAAGTTGGCATTGGGAAAGAACATACGCATGTTCATCGAGCAGGAGGTCTTCTCCAGATTGGACATCTCGGAAAGACGCATAATGGGCATCGCGGCCATCTTCAGATATCCAGTGATGATTGACGCTTTCTTCACCATGGAAGAGGAGATCCAAAGCGAGAGCCTGGGCAAGGAGGTGGAAAGAGAACCTTCCGATTACAGCATCTCCTATGAGACCGTCGATTCGCTGATCTCCAAATCGATCCTGCATGAATCGGTCGGAAGGATGATTGGCATGCATGATCTGATGAGGGAGTTCGTGTATTCCAGACTGACCCCTCGCCAGCGCAACATATACCACAAGGCAGCGGCCAGGTTCTATCTCCAGGACAGCTCCGCCCCCTCATCGGTGGAGGCCCTGTACCATTGTCTCATGGGCAAGGAGTATCAAACCGCGATCGACATCGCGGCGGGAAATGGCCGCGACATAATCAACAAAGGCTATGCGGTTCAATTCAGCCCCCTGCTCAAGACCCTGCTCACCTCCGCCCCCAAGATCGAACACCGGGATCGTATGGAGATATTGAGCCTTCAGGGAGACATCATGGAGATCCAGGGGGACTGGGATGCGGCGATATCCAGGTTCTCCGAGATCATCCGCATAGCCTCTCCGGTATCCGACATCCGTCTCCTGGCAGAGATGAATCGACGCATAGGCATGATAAACCTCGGGCGGTCAAGACTGGAAGAGGCGGGAAGGTACCTCGGTCTGGCATTGGGGCTTGCGGAAAAAGCTGATGAGAAGCAGACCCTGGCAGACGTCCTGTATGGATTGGGAGGGGTTTGCGAAAGGCATGGCAGGTTTGAGGATGCGTCTGCGAATTTCCACCGGTCCATCGACATATCACGATCCATAGGTGATGACACCAGCCTGGGCAAATCCATGTACGGCCTGTCACAAACTCTAGACGGGCAACATAGGTTCGATGAATCGATAGCCACCAAGAAAGAGGTCCTCCGCATCCTGGAACGTTCTGGCGATATCACCATGATCTCGAAGGTAAGCACCAGCCTGGGCAACGACCTCAGGCAGATGAAGAAGTTCGAAGAGGCGATCGAATACCAGGAATCGGCAGTGAAGCTGGCGCGCATGGCGGGTGACCTCAACTCCCTCGGATTTGCCCTGGCCAACTCAGCCGCCATATATATCGAGGAAGGTAACTGGTTGCGGGGCGAGGAGATGATCGACAACGCTTCCTCGATATTCAAGAAACTGAATGACCTGCTCATGCTCTCCACGCTCCACTTGTACCGTGGTTACCTCTACGCCAAGAAGAAGGAATGGGATTGGGCGAAGGTGGAGTTCAAGGAAAGCATCGACATCATCCGCTCCATCGACATGCCTGTCAGATTGAGTGAATGGCTTTTTGAGGTCGCCCAAGCCTATGCCGAAAACGATGAGTTGGACCAGGCATTGGTATTGCTCCAAGAAGCTTACCGAGTGGCTGAGAGCATCGGACATGAGAAGTTGATGAAGGACACGATGAACAACATTGAGAGAATGTGCGTTGTCCAGTAATAAAAAGATTGGATTCTTCCTTCCTGCCCATCAGTCGAGCAAGAAGGAGTTGTAAGGAATAGTATTTGTTTAGCACTTACCCACATAGCGGTGCATTGTATGGGCCTACACCTGGGAGCGGTGCATTGTATGGGCCTACACCTGGGAGCGGTGCATTGTATGGGCCTACACCTGGGAGCGGTGCATTGTATGGGCCTACACCTGGGAGCGGTGCATTGTATGGGCCTACACCTGGGAGCGGTGCATTGTATGGGCCTACACCTGGGAGCGGTGCATTGTATGGGCCTACACCTGGGAGCGGTGCATTGTATGGGCCTACACCTGGGAGCGGTGCATTGTATGGGCCTACACCTGGGAGCGGTGCATTGTATGGGCCTACACCTGGGAGCGGTGCATTGTATGGGCCTACACCTGGGAGCGGTGCATTGTATGGGCCTACACCTGGGAGCGGTGTTTGGTTCGTCTTTCCAAGGTTCCTTGCATTGCCGTAATTTTCAGTGGACTTGATTCTCATTAATAATACCCCAGGATTCGTTGTATACGTGTCGTTTTGAGGATATTAAAAGAGTCTTGGAGCATGCTACAGTTAAAGTTATATATCAAAAAATGAAAGAATACTGGCCAGATACTAATTACTAGATTTGATTTTCGGTAAGATTATCCATCAGCGATGTTTGAACCGTAACAATCATATTTATTGAGGATTGACTTCTGAGAAGGTTAGGAATGACTGCAATGGATTCCGATATCGGTGACATCCGAGGACTTGTCTTCGACCTTGACGGTACGTTAGTTCATAGCACGATTGATTTCTTCCTCATGAGAACATTAACGTTTGAGCGTATGCGAGCGTCCTGTATCCCTGAGAATGTTCTTGATCAGAAGAAGAGCCTGGCGAACAACCTGCAGGCTTGCCTCGATTATCTGTCAATAAACGGGTCCGAGGAGGCGGCAGAATCTTTACTATCGGATGCTGGGAACATAATGAACGAGATCGAAATGCGCGATGTCGGAAAGACTGTGGCCGTTCCAAGGGTCAGCGAGGCGATATGCCAATTGAGGGATGACGGCTACGCCATGGCGGTCCTCACCCGAGGTTCGAGACGATACACGGAGGCGGCACTGAGGGCGGCAGGATTGTCGGAACTTTTTGAAAAGAGAGTTTGCAGGGATGATTACCCGGACGATGAGGCCAAACCCAACCCTATCTCGCTTTCCAGGGCGGCGGGAAAGCTAGGGATGACGAACGAGGAATGCCTCCTTGTGGGAGATCATATGATGGATATGGAATGCGCTCGATCAGCCGGTTCAGGATTCATAGGGGTGCTTTCCGGAGCCACCGATCGCCCGACATGGAGCAGTCTCGGCGTGGTCAAGATCATTCCTGACGTGTCGTTCCTGCCAGAATTCCTGACAAAGATCTGAGCGATCATCGTTAGATTGATTTGCATCCCCGTCCTTGAAGGTTTCATGAGAGATATCAGGACGGAGAGGGCGCCCCTGCCTATAGGTCCATATTCCCAGGCGATCATTCTTGACCAGATCGTATTCTGTTCCGGGCAGCTTGGCATCGACCCGAGGACGAACAGATTGGTCAGCACCGGCACCCTGGACGAGGCCAGACAAAGCATCGAGAACATCCGGTCGGTGCTTGAGGCGGCCGGTTCCTCCATAAGAAATGTGGTGAAGGTCACGATCTTCATGACCGATCTGGACCGGTTCAAGGAGGTCAACGCGATATTCGCGGAAAGCTTCCAGGAACCGTTCCCGGCCAGGACCACCGTGGGGGTGGCCCGCCTGCCTCTCGGGGCCACCATCGAGATCGACGTAATGGCGTCGCTCTGATCAGGCTTTGGACTTCAAGGCGTCTATCTTCTGCTCCAGGTTCTTCTGGCACACGGGGCAGCAGACGTAGTACTCCTTGTCGCCTTCTTTCACTTTGAAGGCATCGTCACGGATCTCCTTGCGGCAATAGGCGCAGGTCAGCACCACATTGACCTCGGGGTTGATGACCGCCCTCTGTTCCTCTTTGACAACGGTAATGATGTTGGTGAGCTCGTATTCTACGATCTCCGGGATGTCCGACAGGTTCATCACGAATTCGTTGATGAGATGCTGTTGGGTGAAAGTGACGACGATCAGAATGCGGCTGTTGCTCAGTATGTACGCCTTGCGGACATGCTCGTCGCCGGCGAACCGGTCGGAGACCTTTCTGATGTCGGCAGGCCGGGTCTTGATGTCCAGCACAACGCTGATGCCTCCGAGCTTCTCTGAATCGAGCTCGGCCTGATATCCCTTGATGACCCCCATGCTCTCCATGCTGTTGATCTTGCTGCTCACGGTCGGAACGCTGACCTTGACCTTTTCCGCTATTTGCCTGAATGAGAGGCGACCGTTAGATTGAAGGACCTTGAGGATCTTGATATCAGTTGCATCCAAGTTCATAGCGCCCGAATTACGTCATTAAATTTATAAGATTTCCTGTCCGACAATCTTCCGTTCGAAATGTAATGTCCGAAAATGCGAGTCAACGGTTTTAACAATTGATGGTTTTACCGGATAATTGACATGCCAATCGTATATCGCTATATACTTGAACGATGGGCTATATGTTATTAAACGATGAGCGAAAATGACACCGATGGCGCTGAACCGGTCCCGCAGAAAGGCAAGAGGACCGCCTCATTCGGGCTGACTGGCATGACCTGCGCCAGTTGTGCGCAGACCATCTCCGACAGCCTTTCCGGCCTCGACGGGATCGAGAATGCGAACGTGAATCTGGCCACCGAAAAGGCGACGGTCACGTACGATCCGACCAAGGTCAACATCGAGGAGATGAAGAAGGCGGTCATCGACGCAGGTTACGATGTCATAATCAATGAGGTCACGATATCCATCGGGGGCATGAGCTGCGCCTCCTGTTCCTCCACCGTCGAGGAGGCGGTCCAGGCGCTCGATGGCGTGCTGAGCGCATCGGTCAACCTGGCCACCGAGAAGCTCACTGTCCGGTACGACCCCCAGAGGGTGCGGGTCCCGCAGATGAAGAAGGCCATCATGGACGCAGGCTATGAGGTCTTGGAATCCACGGACTCGGACCAGGAGAAAGAGGTCCGGGCCAAGGAGCTGAAACGGCAGAAGGTGTTGCTCATCGCCGCTCTCTCGACGGCGATACCTATCATGGTGTTCATGCTCCTGATGCAGTTCACCCCGTTGGGGGAGGTCCATTTCCTCATGGAGTGGGGGAACCTGATCCTGTTCCTGGTGGCCACTCCGGTCCAGTTCATCATCGGGTATCAGTTCTATTCCGGCACCTACAAGGCTCTCCGTAACAGAAGGGCGAACATGGACACCTTGATCGCGGTGGGCACTTCGGCGGCGTACTTCTATAGCGTGGCGGTCACCTTCTTCCCTTCCTCGTTCATCGATCCGAGCGTATACTACGACACGTCGACGATGATCATCGCGCTGATCCTGTTCGGCAAATACCTCGAGGCCAAGGCCAAGAGCAGGACCTCCGAGGCTATCCGCAGGCTGATCGACCTCCAGGCCAAGACCGCGGTGATCATCAGGGACGGCGTCGAGGTGCAGGTCCAGGCCGACGAGCTGGACGTCAGCGATGTGATGGTGGTCCGGCCGGGGGAGAAGGTCCCCACGGACGGGGTCGTCATCGAGGGCGTCTCATCGGTCGACGAGTCGCTTCTCACCGGGGAGAGCATGCCGGTCTCCAAGTCCGAGAACTCGAACGTGATCGGAGGGACGATCAACAAGAACGGTCTGCTCAAGGTCAGGGCCACCAAGGTGGGCAAGGACACGGCGTTGGCCCAGATAGTGCGCCTGGTGGAGAACGCCCAGGCCTCCAAGGCCCCGATACAAAGGCTGGCGGACAAGGTGGCAGGCGTCTTCGTACCGGCGGTGATATCGATAGCGGTGATCACCTTCCTGTTCTGGTTCTTCATCGGATACGGACTGTTCGGAGTGACCCAGCCCCAGTTCATATTCTCCCTGACCGTTTTCATCTCCGTGATGGTCATAGCCTGCCCGTGCGCGTTGGGCCTGGCCACACCCACCGCCATCATGGTCGGCACGGGAAAGGGCGCGGAGAACGGGATACTGATCAAGAGCAGCGAATCGCTGGAGAACGCCGGCCGGATCACCGCGGTGGTCTTCGACAAGACCGGCACCCTGACCAGGGGCGAGCCGCAGGTCACCGATGTGGCGGTGTTCGGAATGCCGGAAGAGGAACTGGTAAGGCTCGCCGGGATCGCGGAGAAGGGATCGGAACATCCACTGGCGGAAGCGGTCGTCCGGAGGGCGAAGGAGAAGAACGGGGAGCTGCCTGACGCCGATGCCTTCGAGAATGTTCCCGGCATGGGCATCCGCGCTTCGGTGGAGGGAAAGGAAGTGCTGGTGGGCAGCCGCAAGCTCATGGCCTCGCATAAGATTGATGTAGGGAAAGTCGACACCAAGGTGACCGATTTCGAGGCCCGGGGAAAGACCGCCGTAATCGTGGCCATTGAGGGCGTACCGGTCGGGGTCATCGCCATCGCGGATGTCGCTAAGGACTCGGCGAAGGAAGCGGTCGAGGCGCTCAAGGAAATGAGGATCGAGGTCTTCATGATCACCGGGGACAACGCCCGCACCGCCAAGGCGATAGGCGAGCAGTTGGGGATCACCAACATCCTGGCGGAGGTGCTTCCCGAGGACAAGGTCAGGGAGGTGTCAAGGCTCCAGGAGCAGGGAAAGGTGGTAATGATGGTCGGGGACGGTGTCAATGACGCGCCGGCACTGGCCCAGGCGGACATCGGCGTGGCCATCGGTTCCGGGACCGACGTGGCCATGGAGACAGGCGACGTGGTCCTCATCAGGGATGACCTGAAGGACGTCGTGGCCACGATCCAGTTGAGCCGGCAGACGATGAGGAAGATCCGGCAGAACCTGTTCTGGGCGTTCGGATACAACGTCGCCGGCATCCCCATCGCCGCCGGCGTATTGTTCCCGGTCACCGGTTGGCTGCTTAGCCCGATCATCGCCGCCGGGGCAATGGCGTTGTCGTCCGTTTCCGTGGTCTCCAACGCCGCTCTGCTAAAGAGGTATACTCCAGAGATAAAACGGAAGAAATAAGGGAGATAATGAAAAAATGGCTGAAGACGTGATATGCAAGATGCAGGTCGATGAGAAGACCGCCAAGTGGAAGTCGGAGTACAAGGGAAAGACCTACTACTTCTGCGCGCCGGGATGCAAGAAGAAGTTCGACGCAAGCCCGGATAAGTACGCCACGAAGTAACAAACGCTTTCTTCTTTCTATCCGACCGAACCCGGCGGATGTATGTTTAGTGTGAAAACAAAAGAAGTGCTAGAATATGGAAAAATGTGAAGGGACGGGCGTTGCCCGCCGATGTATATCTGAAAGGTTTAGTGCTTCGGGTGCTGGTGCTCTTTCTCGGCCCGCTCCTTGATCATACGCTCGTTGGCGTACGCCGCCGCCTTGTCATCGAACTGGGTGTCGCGAGGGAGCATGATCTTTGCCAAAGCCATCGCGTCCATGCCCTTGTCGAACAGGATCGGCGGGATCTTGATGCCGTATCGCAGCGTCGTTCCGGTGAGCTTGCCCGGGTTCATGATGTCCTGCGGGTCAATGGTCTTCTTGATCGCACGGATGTATTTGGCCCCGTTTCCGCGTATCGCGTCCAGGTTGGAGGCGAAGAAGGCGCCGAATCCGAGCGGCCGGCCGCCGTATTCCATGGCCATGTCCCCGCACTTCTTGCTGAACGACAGTGCGGTCAACTGGACCAGGTCGTCCGGGTTGAACAGGAAGTAGGGCATGAACATGACGGTGTTCCGATCGGCCATTATGCCGATGATGGCCCCGGTCATCTTCATGTTGTCCATGAGCTCGTACAGGCGGTTGGCGAATACCGCATAGTCCTTGACCGGGACGACTACCTCACCGGGTATGCATCCCAATCCGACCTCGCGGCACCTGAACTCGTAGCAGTTCTCTGCCCATTCATGGGCTGCGGTGGCGTCATCCGCCTTCCTGCCACCGAACTTGGCGACCACTGCGTCTATGACCGCTTCCTCGTGCGCGACCGTCTCTTTGTCGCCCTCGAGAACGACGTTCATGGCCGTGGCGACCTCGGTCACGTGCTTGCCTGCCTTCTTCAGCAGTTCGAAGTGGTTGCCGTCGGAGAAACTTATGTGCAGGGGGACGACGCGCTTGTGGGCGATCTCGAACAAGGGGGCGCCGATGGAGGGCAGGTCCTTGAAGAAGTAGGTGAGAGGCCTGAAGATCTCCGGTGCCGGAGTTAGCTTGAAAGTTATATTGGAGATTACACCCAGTGTACCCTCGGCGCCGCTGATGATGCGGGTCAGGTTGTAGCCGGTCATGTTGTCGCAGAGGCCTTTGAAACCGGTGTTGACGATGGTCCCATCCGGCATCACGACCTCCATGTCGCGGATGTTATCGGCCGCGCCACCATACTTGTAGGTGCCTACGCCGATGCCTCCGGTGGAGGTCCATCCTCCGATGGTGGCGCTCGGGTAGCTGCTCGGATAGGACCCGAGGAGCATTCCTTTCTCCAGACAGGCCTCATAGACCTGCTTCCAGGTGCAGCCCGCCTGGGCCGTCACTTCGAGGTTGACCTCATCGATCTTCAGGATCTTGTTCATGGCGCCGGTGAAATCGATCAGGAGACCCGCGAACACCGGCACAGAGCCGGCCAGTCCCCATGTGGACGAGCCTCTCGGGGTGATCGGGATACCTTCCTCGGCGGCGATCTTCACGATATTCTGAAGGTCCTCGGTCGATGACGGACGGACCACGATGTCCGGAACGTTCTTGAAACCGAGCTGGGCCATGTTCGGCAGTGGGGCAAGATCGTGGCTGTAAATCAATCTCTCCATCTTGCTGGTCTTAACGTTCGCCTTTCCTATGGCATCCTCCAATTTGGCTACGGCTGCCTGGAGGTTCTTGGGTATGTGCTCAGCGGCTTCCATGATCGAAACCCTCGAAGATAATATAAACGAGATTACAACCCCGAAGCATATCAACATATTAAAAATCTATCTAATGCAATGGCTAGTGAAAAGTATAGGTATGTTAAGGGTATTTTCGGCCCATAATTTCCATTCTAGCAGGATGAGTAGATGGCCCGGGGTTTACAGGGCCGCTGGGTACTTCGTTCTCCGGTTAGGTCGGGTCAAATCTGCAGATGAATCCGATCGAACCCCGAACGCTCTGTATCGCTTGGTAGGTTCTCTCTTGTTAGGAGAGTCTTTCCGTTCGCGAATCCATGCATCAACCGTTGCCTGCAGGCAACGACCACATTGCATAGACCCAGCTCTCGCCGGAACAGGGACAGTTTCCTAAGACATCGTCCACAAACGATGCAGGGCACCTTCACTGTTTTCCCCAGATGCATTCCGCCTCCGGGCCAATATATTACTAGACATTACAGACTATTTCTATTCTTCGTTAGAACGAGATCCTTTGATTTCATACAGATTTGAGATACGTCAAGCCCAGATGTATGGACAAAATTAAGAATACTGGTCAATCATCGATTAAGAATGATGCCCGGAGTTTTCGGTACGGACCGGATTCCGACGACCTGCGGAGGTCATTCCACAAAATGACCGTCCCCTCGAGGCGGCCGTATTCTCTTTCTGCCGCGGGATGGTCCGTTCAGAATGAACAGGACTACCCTTCTAGAGCAGGTGCGCCTGGATATGGGTAATACCCAAGTCCATTTCTATGACGCCCGTGGTCGCAACCACGAAAGGGATCAGGATCGAGCAGGGACATCGGTGTCATCCTGAACTCTTCCTGTCCGGACCCGCATTCCGCCTCCGGGCAATATATGCATTTGGTTTATTGAGTATAAGTAAATTAGGATTATACCTGACGGCCATGCCTAACCTCATCCAGCGTTATAGCGGAGGACCGAGAAAAATCGATGTATCGTACCCCGGGGATCGGGATCGCCTCGCGACGAACGGATCGGACGGGCCGATCCCGTTCATTTCTTGTCACGCAGTGCGTGAAGCTCCTCATGGCATGCCTTCACCTTGTCATTGATGTGGCCCATCTTCTCTTCGCACTTGGACTTGATACGGTCAAATTCCTCTTTGGATATCTTGCGTTTCTTGAAATGGGCCTCCGCCTCATCGACCTCGGCCCGGTACTCTCCCCTGATGGCGTTCAGTTCTTTGATCTTATGCTCGATCTTTTCCACCTTAGGGTCCACCACGACAGATCACCATACCAGTATTGCCATTGATAGGGGTATCCAGTCTATTAATGATTTTGCGCAGCGGTACATATCCCGAACCGGGCCGCCTTCATTTTTTCCAGACAGGTCCGGAATAGACGAGCCTTCGATCCAGAAGAGATGTGAAATGCATCCGCAATCGGAACAGCCGAATCCCTTGATGGGTTGGGAGCCCTCCAAACCGGACAGGAGCATTCCGAGCGCGCATTCCACGCCCTTTCCTCCCGGCGCCAGGTATGCGGCCATCGGTTCGGCCTCTTCCAGCAGGAAGTCGATATGCCATCGCAGCTTCTTGTCCCTGGAGAAATGCCGGCCCACCCTCCCCCGGTAGCCAGCCATGGCCGAGCCGCAATAGGCATAGGTCCCGGCCAGGAAATGAATCGGGCCCAGCCTGCCTATCGTGATCGTCTGGTCACGGCGCAGGTAGGCCAACAGGATGTAGGTCCCCCGTTCGTTATCTGGCTCTCCAGGGATCGGTGATCCCTCCTCACTTGGTCGGGGCCAGCCGGACCGCCAGCGATACCACCCGTTCACCCAGGGCCCTGGCCTCCTTCAATCCCTTCTCGTCCGACCGGGCCGCCCCCAGCTCCCGGGCGTAAGAATGGGCGAACGCCTTCGGGGGGAGGATCAACCCTTGTAGGGTCATGAAGTCCATCAGAGCCGCGGTGGTGAACTCGTGCCCGGCCCGCCCGCCGACCGCGATTACCCCACCGACCTTCCCCTCCAATTTCTTCCCCAGCTTGGAGAGCAGGTAGGTCCGGTCGATGAATGCCTTGGTCTGCGATGTCATCTGCCCAAAATAGATCGGGGTTCCTATGATCACGCCATCGGCCGCCATCAGCCCGGGGTAGATCTCCTGCATCTCATCATCGATGACGCATTTGCCGTTTCGGCCGCATTCCGTGCATGCCAGGCAGCCTTGGATCTTCCGGCCGGAGAGCGCTACGAACTCGATCTCCGCGCCTTTCTGTCTGGCCCCTTCCAACGCCTCTTTGACCAGGACCTCCGTGTTGCCGTCGACCCTGGGACTCCCCGAGATACCGATGATCTTCATTGCTAACCCTGAGGAGTATTCATTCATTGGACTATAAACGGTATCGCATTGGCGAGGGTCATTTCTGCTTTAGCGAGTCCCTTGCCTTGACCTCGCATTCGGTCATGATGCGGATCAGCGTGCTGCCTTTCATCCTTGAACCGGTAATGCGCGCTATCTCCCCAAGCTTCCGCCCGTACACTTCGAGGTCGGCGATCTGACTGCCGTACTCCTCGAACGGCACTTTGACCCTGAGACCATCCAGGTGCAATACGATCGGTGCCGGGCGCAGGGATTCGCTGACCGCCTGTATCTTCTCCAGCTGTTCCTTGATCTCGGAAGGGTGGACGAACAGAGGGTCCTCATCGATCTCCCGGCGGCGTATGCCGATGGTCCGGTCGACGGCATTGGATACCTCTTCCAGCTTCTCGATCTCCTCGGCCCGTCTCATCCTCTCCACCTTGCGGCCCACCCCGGACACGAGCGCCTCGCAGTTGGGGAGCTCCGGGATGTCCGGGCCGCATACCACGGTGACCGGGACGGATATGTCCTGGAATAGCCGGACCTTGTCGTTGATGATGCAATCCTTGAAATTGCCCAGCACGAAGATCGCCGCGTCATATTCGTCGATGATGGCCTTCTCGTCCGCGGATATCTGCGCAGTGGCCCTTCCCTTTCCCCGGGCCAGACCCATGACCACCGTGATGGCGCCGTAACGGCGCAGCTGCTCGGCGATGTCGCAGATAGGATGGGGCATGTGATGACGTCCCAGTGTCGGACCGACGACGCTATCTCCGTGCCCGCCAGCGGAACGTCGACCAGCTTCGCCCCCAGTTCCCGCGATCTTCGCCTCGATGATCGGCTGGTCCTCCTCGGGGATGGCCATGGTCACCGTTATCATGACCTGGATGGTGGTCTTCTGGATGATGAATCCGCCGATGTCCTCGATAAGCTCGTACAGCTCGTTGATGCGGTAGACCCCACCGTCGAACAACAGTACCTTGTACATCAGGGCGCCTCCATATCCTTCTGGGTGGCCGCACCCAGGGCGATCTGCTCCGGGGTCAGGGTCCGCTCGGTGGCGGTGATGGTCATGGCCGTCTCGGAAACCCACTCCTGCCTTACCTTGAACCCTTCCGGGCATGATCCTCCAGACCGCGTCGAGCAGCTTCTTCTTGAGCTCCTCTTCCGGGTCCAGCTCGCAGGGATTCGAGGTCCTTGGCGGTTATCCCTTTGGCATAGATCTCCAGCCGGGTGACCTGTTCGATCCTATCCCGGCCGAACGTCCTCCACAGCAGGCGAGAGCAGGCGCGGGGCGTAGTTCTCATCGATGATGGTGATGAAGGTCCCTCCCTCCTTCTCCTCGATGGTGCGATATCTCGGAGACCATTCTCGAACCCCCCGCCTTGCCGGGTGCGGATGGATATGATGAAGAGCGGCTCGGCCGGATCGGATGATCAACCTGCACCTTCTCGATGGAGGTGGTGATGCCCATGTCCACCAGCGTCCGCTCCAGCAGCAACGTGTAGCTGTCGTTCGCGAAGCTTTCCGGCCCTTCCGCTATGATCTCCATCTCAGTGTCCCTCTAGGAATCCGGATGCCAGCAATGCCGCGCCGGCGGCTCCGATGTACTGGGAGTGCGGGCGGAACGATCGGCCTCTGTCCCGAGGGTGTCCTCCATTGCCCGGACCATGCCGCTGATCAGCGAGGTGCCGCCGACCTGGATGACCGGATAGCGCACCTCGATCTCCTGCAGCTGCTGCTCGAATATCTGTTCCGCCACCGAGTGACAGGCGGCGGACGCCACGTCCTCCATGGTGTTGCCCGCGGCGAGCGAGGTGACCAGGTCCTGGATGCCGAACACCGAGCAGTAGGAGTTCATGGGCACCTTCCTATAGTCGCCCTTGTCGGCCAGCTGACCCAGTTCGGTTATCTCCACGTGAAGACGCTTCGAGACCATCTCCAGGAACCTTCCGGACGCCCCGGCGCAGATGCCGCCCATGGTGAAGTTGTCCGGTATGCCGTCCCGGACGGTGATGGCCTTGTTGTCCATTCCTCCGATGTCGATGATGGTGGCCTCGCCCTTCTGACGGTCCGCCAGCCATACCGCTCCCTTCGAGTTGACGGTCAGCTCTTCCTGGACCAGCTTGGCGTTGAACTTCTTGCCCAATGTGAAACGTCCGTATCCGGTGGTCCCGATGGCCTCCAGCTGCTCCCGTCTTGACCCCCGCCTCTGCGAGCGCATTGTTCAGAGCCGTCTCGGCCGAACTGAATACGTCCTGCGTCGGCAACCAGAACTTCCCGATGATCTCGTTGTCCCGCATGATCATGGCCTTGGTGGTGGAAGAACCGGAGTCTATGCCGGCGGTGAGTCCGACCTGCCGTTCCCTGGCCAGCAGTTCCTTGCGTTCCACAATGGTGACCAGCGCTTCCATCCTGGTGAGCAGCTGGGCGGACTTGGTCCTCTCGGTGAACGAGTAGGTGACCACCGGAAGCCGGGTATGCTCCTGGATGTACTTCCTGAGCTCCGTCCTCACCAGCGCCGCCTCGGCGCAGCGGAAGCAGGAGGCGATGAACACCGCGTCGGCATCGTAGTGACCTTCGGCCACGTTCACCGCCCGGGCGATCATCAATTTCAGCTGCGGGGAGACCGGGTTGAAACCGAACTTCTCGATGGCCGAGTTGATGTTCTCCAGGTCCACGTCCGGATAGACCATCTTGCCCCCGACCGCTCCGGCGGCCCGCTCTATCTCGTCCTGCACTCCAGAGTACTCGGTCCCGCAGGACAGTTGTGCGATCTTGATCATTTCAGTCCCTCCAGGAACGCCTTTACCTTCTTGACCACGACCTTGGCCTCTTCATCGCTGGTCGGGTAGTCCAGCTCCAGGAGCGGGATCTTCCTCTTCCGGACCAGCAGCTTGACCATCTCGTTGGTCCGGGCGCAGCCGACGCAGCCGAACATGTAGGGCGCGTCCTCCATGAATATGGCCGCCTCGGCCTCGTCGATGAGCGGTCCGTATACCGCCAGCCTCCCGCGTATGCCAGACGGGACCTCGATTCCCGCGTACTTGAGCCCCTTCTTGACGTCGTCGACGGTGACGTTCAGCGGAGGGGACTCGATCTCCTTCGAGGTCACCTTCTCCGACAGCGCCCCCATTATGCTGAGCGGCTTGTGCCCGAAACGTTCCACGAGATCGAACAGTATCAGGCTGTTCGGGGGGACTATGAAAACCTTCATTGTTGACACACCTCGTCGCAAATCTTCTTGAGTTCCGAGACCGGGATCTTCTTCCGTTTCGGAACGCTCGCATACCTTGCCATCCGTCTCGGCGCATACCAGACCGGCCTCGAACATCGGCAGGTCCTTCCACTCCTTCTCCAGCTGGGTGAACCCGGGCCTGGAGCCGTGCTCGGCCCGGCATCTCCTTCCGTCGCCGATGGGGTAGCCGCGGACCTTGGAGAACAGACGGTTCGGGTCCAGCTTCCTGACCTCGGCCAGCACCTTGGCCACCACCTCCGGTGCCCCTGGATGATGACCCCGAAACAGGTCTCCTTGATCTGGATGTCCACCGCCATCGTGTGGATGAACCGGGTGATCTGGTCAGGAGTGATGGAAGAGCTCGGTGCGATGACGATGTACCTGGTCTCACTGGTCTGTGACATCCTTCTTCACCTTCTTCTTTGCTGCTGGCTTCTTCTTGACTTCCGACGGGGCTGCCCGGGCTCTCTTGACCTTCGGCGCCGGGGCCGGTCTCGGTGCCTCCCGGATGTACACGATGTCGCCGTCCTTGAGCCCGGACATCAAGGCACCGAGGTCGGAGACCACGATACCTGACATGTTCGTGCCGTGGTCCTCCTCCCCGGTGGGGCCGAACTCGTTACTGGGTTCCAATCGTATGCCGATGAGTCCGCGGTTGGGCCTCGCCATGTTGGTGACCCCGATCTCGCCGCGGGCCACCCCTTTCTCGATGGTGAATCCGTTCTCGGGAACCAGGCTCGAGGCCACCGTGGCGTTGCCCTCGAAGGTCACCAGCGGCATTCCCTCGAATGTGAAATGGACCTTCAGGGTGCCGACCGGCTTGTGGTCCAGTCCGGCCATCTTGCGGATGTAGCGGGATGTGGTAGGGGCCACGTCGTCGGCGAACGAGACGTCGCGTATCTTTTCGGCCCCGATGCCGAAGGTCTCCACCTCGGCGGACGCCCTGGCATCCATGGTGAACTCCGGCTCCTGTTCCACCACCATGGCGTCGTCCGCCCCATCCCCGGTCCGTTTCTGTTTCAGACCAAGGGAATCAAGGAATGAACCGGCTTGGGCCTGGGTCATGCCGATGGTCATGATCCGGACCGGATCGCTGATGATGGTGACCTCGGAATGGTCCGGGACCAGATGGATCAGTTGCTCTCCGGCGATGAGCATCCCCGCGGTGTTGTGGCTGGGATTCACCTGTCTTCGGAGCTTGTAGATGTATACCCTGCCGGTACCGGCGCCCGTGTGCCTGACGGTGACCATGTCGGGCAGTCGGATGTCGTTCGCCTCGGCGATCAGGGAGACGTCCATGTTGGTCGAGCTGGCGGTGTACGCGGCGGTTCGTTCGGTGAGCTTCAGCGTGCCGCCCGTGATCGTCACCAGGAAATGCTCGCAGCTGATCGGCGAGCGATGATCGAGCTTGACCCGGACGTAGGTCTCCACGCTCATGCCGTCCTCCAGCTTGGTGGTCAGGTCGGCGGTGGCGAAAGCGTCCTTGGAGCTCATCTCCAGGACCACGGGAGTGACGTCGAGTATCTTGTCGGCCTCTTTCAGTGCGGTGATCACATGGCGTCCCCGTGTGACATGACCGATGACCCCGCCGGCGAGGCCGTATTCGCCTTCATGGTCATTCCGGGCGAACATCACATATGTGGTGTTGGAGTCGAACCCACCCAAGGATAGGAAAGCCTCGTGCCGGGAGTACTTGGCCCTCCCCTTGGTCGAGGTCAGACTGGTCGGGAAGGACCCGACCGCGATGACCTTGGAGGTGGCCCAGCGGACCGACTTGCCGGCGGTCGCCGAAAAGACCTCCTTCCAGGCGTTGGCCTCGATCGAACCGTTCAACTTGAGGACGAACGCCCCTCTGGTTGTGGTGAACTTGAATTCATCGGTCCCCTTCCTTACCTTGTCCATCGGCCGGATGACCGCCAGCATTGTGCCGTGCCTGTACGGTTCTCCGGCGATGACGTCGCCGACCACCGCTCCTTCCGGGGCTTCCACCGGTCTTCCGTTGACAATTATTCTCATCTGGTCCACCGAGAGATGCTCTGGCCCGTTAATAAGCTTTTTATTTGAGTATCTAGGACACCAGGGCATCCGGCCAGATATGGACCGCCGAGGAGACCGGAATGGGTCCTTGGTCCCGACCGCCTTCGATGTTTATCTTCCCATGCTGGTTCGTCTCCGCTACTGACCGGATAAATCGAGCTGTTCGGAACGAATATGCATAGCGGTTCATAGCGAATCTGGAAGTTTTTAATACCTTAACAACCGCTCATGTTTTTCATGGATAATCTGGCGGTCCAAAAAAGGGTGGAGGAAACGCTCCGTGCCATTCCCGGTGTCATGGACGTGTGGTTCCTGGAACCGCAGGAGAGGTCGAAGCTCGAGGCCATCGAGAGGGAGGCGGAATCCCACGGGGCCTGCGGCGGTCTGATGCCTTTTGTCAATAGGGGCGTGTGGGCCACCATGAGCCGGGAAGTGGTGGTCGTGATCGTCATCGGCTCATCGATACCGCTCATCGGCGACCAGTTCAACATCGTCTACATAGAGGATCAGAACAAACAGGTCATAGGCGAGTACCTGACACCGGCAAGGCAGGAGGAGTTCAAGGACCGCACGGACGTATGCAGGATCGGCCCTGACTTCATCATCTATGGCGACAAATCGATGGTCGGGGAGCCGTACTTCGTGCTTCCGGCGCTGGAGTTCCATTTCCTGGATTTCATCAAGGAGGTAACCGATGTCACCTCCGGCAGCATATCCACCATGGCGGATGACTGGATAAGGGAGAGGCTAGGATATGTGGAGACCAAGCACTGGACCCATATCGTCGGTTACAACCTATCGGTAGAATGATATCAAAGGTGCTTTTTGACCTTGGACACGATCTCGTCGAGCTTGGACTGCGAGATGGTCGACCCGCGGATCACTCCGGTGACGATCTCCACGATCTCCCCCTTGGTGCCCACGTTCTCCGGCCTGGGCAGGACGTATCTGGTCTTCACTCCGATCCGGGCGAAGTCCTCGAAATCCACCGGCGCCTGACAGACCACGACTGCCGGCATGTCCACATTCCTAAGGATCAGCCTGGCCTTGTAGATTATGTGGGCCTTCACGTTCCCCAGGTGGATCAAGGCGATCCTGAACTGCTGCATCCTCTTGATCTCGATCTCGTCCAGACCGAAAATGGATCCGGTGGAGGCATCTGGTGCGTCGAGCGGAACCCCCGAACCGGCGTTGATCACGATCACGCTGGTATCGATACCTTCCTCTCTGAGCTCATAGGTTATCTCGCACACCGGCTTGGTGATATGGCGCTTCCCTGGACCCATGGCCACCGCGACCACTTGCCTGCCGCTCTCCGAAATGGTGGCCTTCTGGGCCAAACTGCCGCCGACCCCGAGGCCGCGTGCCTCACGGCATTCCACGAAGCGGGTCTTACGACCGATGCTCTCTTTCAATGGTTAACCTCGCAGGATTCCGTTTCTGGTTCTCCCAATAGGTCGGCTTCGGTCAGATTCGCCACCACTTCCTTGGGGTCTCCAAGGGCGATGAGCTTTCCTCCCTTCATGAGCGCGACCCGGTCACAGCAGTCGATCACGAAGTCCATATCGTGACTGACTATCATGAAGGTCTCTCCCAGTTCCTTCCTGGCGTTCAGGACGGATTTGGCGACCGATAATTTGGTTATCGGGTCCATGGTCCCGGTCGGTTCATCGAGGATCACGAACCGCGGTTCGGCGATCAGCACCCTGGCCATCGCCACTCTCTGCTTCTCCCCGACGCTCAGCGTCTCCGGGAAGGCGTAAAGGATGCGGTCGATCTCCTTCTGCAGGAATCCCACGCCGCTGAGCACTTGGATGGCCTTCATCTTGGCCAGCTCGGCGGGCATCTTTATGCCGATGCAGACGGTGAGGTTCTGCAGTATGGTGTTGAAAGGATAGAGGCTGTACTCCTGGTGCAGCATGCCGATGTAGGGGGTGGCCCTACCACGGCCGAACTCGCCCATCTCGGACATGTTGATCCAATCATCGCCGATCCGGACCTCGACCATCCCGCCGGTGGCCGGCGACAGGCCAGATATCATGTTGGACATCGTGGTCTTGCCCGCTCCGCTCAGCCCGACCAGTCCGAATATCTCCTTTTCCTTGACGTCGAAGGTGACCCCGTCGACCGCCTTGACCACACCGCGGACGATCGAGTAGAAGTATTTCTTGGCATCCGTGCATCTGATTATCGGTTGACCGACCGCGACCGACATCTCTGGCGGCTTATCAAAGCTGACCTCGAACTCCTTGACCACGTCCTCGGGGGCCCCCCTCTTCAACCATCTCCCCGGACTCCAGCCAAATGGCCTTGTCGGAGAGGCGGGTGATGGCCTTCGGCCAATGCGAGGTGACCACCATGGTCATGCCGGTGCACTTGACCGCCTCCGAGAGGGCTTTGTGTACGATATCCGCCGTCTGCGGGTCGAGGGTTCCGGTGGGTTCGTCCGCCAGGAAGAGGATGGGTTCGCGCGCGAGCTGTCGGGCCAGGACGCATCTCTGTTTCTCACCGCCGGAAAGATCCCGCGCGATGTGAGTGGTACGGTGGGTCATGTGGACCATCTGAAGCAGTTCGATCGCCCTCTGGATCTTATGCTTCTCGTCGAAATTGGCCGGGAACGCCTCGAAAATATTCTCGATGACAGAAAGGTCGCCGTACAACGCGAACGACCTCTGCAGCATGATCGCGATGCGTTCCTTGACCGCCATCCTCAAGGGGTCTCTCTCGTCCAGGCCCCAGAAGTCAACTTCCTCTATGTGGGTTGGCTCCCCGCATCTGGTGCAGAGCTTTCCCGGAGCGGGAAGGTCGACACGGTTGCATTTCTCGCAGTGATTGACACGATAGATTATCTTGCCGGAAGAAGGTCTGTACTCTTCCGAACCTCTCAACGCGTGAATAAGGACGGACTTGCCGGATCCACTTCTCCCTATCAGCCCTAGAACCTCGCCGACCCTAATGGTGGTGCTGATGTCCCTAAGCACCTGGCTATCGTCGAAACTCTTGCTGATATTGTCCACGGTGACGAAAACCTCGTTGTTCTCGGACATATTCTCTCCCGGATGATTAAACGGCCTTAATATACTTGCTCCAGATGGTCAATTATCGTTAAGTTCGTTAACTATCGGCAACAAGACTAGACGCATGAGGGTATCTAGTAACAGTATCATCTATCTTGCGATGTAATGTCGACAAAGAGGAACGATGATTGCATCCTGCGAGCAGGCGGATAGGACCATCTGGTGCCCGTTTAATAAAAAGTTTAAATGGATGGATTATATATCCATCCATAATGTCATTGGCGTTCAACTCTTATTTTGCCGGGGGCCCGACACCGAAATTCAGTCTCTTCCACATTTGGAAGGCCTATCAGGTCATTGACAGCCAGGGGCCGATAGGGCGAAAGGCCTTGGCCGATGCGCTCCAGATAGGTGAAGGCAGCATCAGGACCATATTGGACAAGATGGTCCGCGAGGGTTCGGTGGAGAACACCAGGATGGGAACGGTCATCACCGACCGGGGACGTAAGAAACTGGAAACCTCCGGGGTGGAGGTGGCGTCGGTGGACATGTCCGACCTCACCCTCGGCAAACACAACTGTGCGGTGCTTGTGAAGGGGATGTCCCACAGGATCAAGACCGGTTGTGAGCAGCGCGATGAGGCGGTCAGGGCGGGAGCGGTCGGAGCTACCACGCTGATCGTCAAGGAAGGGAAGATCGTATTCCCGGGGGACGAGGACTTTCCCGACCAGGAGGCCGTCGACCCGCTCCGCAGCAAGTTCAAGATCGAGGACGGGGACGTGATCATCATCGGTTCCGCGTTCTCCTACGAGGCGGCCGAGAAAGGCGCGGTCACCTCCGCGCTCGCCTTGGGAAACCAATCACGCCGGTGCTGGAACGAAGGAACCAACCTGCTGTCCCAGGATACCGAGGCGGATGAGCTGAAATGCCTGACGCTTGCCCTTCATGAGCTCCTCGGCCGGTTGCCGGTCACGATGAGGAGCAAGAACCACTATGGCGTAAGGTGCGACGAGGGCGAGGTGGTGGACACCAATTTCACCGGCCCACTGCTGGAGGAATCGTTGAAGCGGAACACCATCATTAGAAAGACCGCCACGACCGGGCCCTTCCGCGGACTTCCGGTGGTCGTCGTTCCCATCATGCGCAAGAAGGAAGCGATCGCCGTCATTGGCACCTTGGATGTGGGCAAGGGTTCGGTCTTCGAGATGCTGAACAAGACGAGGAAGAACAACTCCTGATCCGGTCCATGGCATCCTTCCGCCTTTCCAGGGATGGATGCCAAAGGCATTTCTATCCCCTTCATCCATTCCTGGAGGCATGGACGAAGTCCCCAAGACCAAGGGTCCGGTCACGGTAGTGGCCCTCGATCCCGGAGTGTGTCAGTTCAAGAGCCGTATCAGCGTCACGATGGACGAGGACCGGCAGCTGACCTACACGATCGAAACCCAGTGCCCCTATAGCAAGAAAATGACGGAAGAAATGCCCCTCTTCGGAATGTTCGATATCATTACGATGCCTTTCTGCAACAACCCAATCTATCAGCATGCCGGAATACACCTGAAACACGCAGCATGCCCGATACCGATGGCCATGATCAAGGCGGGGGAGGTCGTGACCGGGTTGGGACTGAAAAGAAGCGTGTCCGTGTCCTTCGAAGGCTAAACCATTCACCCGATGATCTCGTCGACCTTGTCCGTCCAAATGACGGTGGTAGGGCCGGCGAGGTACATCGCCACCAATAGCGACTCCCTGAGCTCGTCCTTGGTGGCTCCCGCTTCTTTTGCCTTGTTGGCGTGCACTAACAGACATTCATCGCATCTGAGCAGCGCCGTAACGGCCACGGCTATCAGTTCCTTCTCCTTTACGCTCAGCGCCCCTTCCTTGAAAACGGCCCCCTTGAGCCGGTAGAGCGCGGCGATGACCTCTGGCTGCTGTTTCGATATGAGGTCCAGACTCATGGATTTCTGTAACGTCCACACTGGCATATATAACCATCTTCGAGCCATTGAATGGAAAGGGTAAACTATTCGAGAAGACATTAGCGCGATAATGGCAGCGATCGACGAGGCTCTTGAGATCATCAAGGGGATGAAGGGCACCCGGATAGTGATACCTCTAAACAAGAAGGATATCGAGGAAGTGCTCACCACCGAAAGGGGCGTGAAGTCCCAGATGGGGACAAAGGTCTTCAATGTGGGTCTCGAGGAGACAGTGAAGAGGGACCACGTCATATGCATAATCAAGGACGTCACCTTCCGACCGCCACCTGAACCGACGGTGTATATGCTGGATGACGACGGGGAGATCCTGGGCACCGAGGTATTGCCGGGCGAGCACAAGAAATACAAAGAGATGCAGAACGTGCTGTTCCTTTGCCAGGATTTCATCGTGTTCACGGACAAGAACCAAAAGTCGAGGGAGCACTGGATGATGCCGCCGGTCTCTTTCCCGGAACTGACCACGATGAAGGGTGTAACCGGTGTGGTGTCCTGCAGCCCATCGCCTCCAAGCGATATGATCATCAAGGCCAACTATGGCCTTGAGGACGACCCGAAGCTGGCGTCCATCCTGGTCGGCTTTTACAGCGAAGACGCCCACCAGTGAACGAAACCATTGTCCTTCTTTTGGTGATAGGCCCCGGGCGGGCCATTTTTATTCACCATATCGGCCCCACCTCCGCCGACTCGGAGGAGCGATTTGATGTACACCGTGTTCGAAGTCGAAAACGGTGATAAGTATGCCCTGGGAGGAGACGAAGGAATACATCAGGAGCGGACATGAGAGCACGGACGACTACGACAAGGAGTCCTTCCGCACCATCGGCATAGATGAGGGCAAAGGCATCAAGGCGATAGTGGCGTGCCGGAAGGGCCATTATGATGTGAAGAAGTGCGACGTTGGCACCCATGTCGTAAGCTATCTGTTCGCCAAGGATAGAGGGTGGACCATTTCCAAAGCCCAGGATTGGTTCGAAAAGAACAAGAAGTGATACTCTCGTTCAATAGCCATTCCGCGAAGGGGAACGCGGACGGTGCGGGATTGGACGTGGCAGAGCTATCGATATCGAAAGTTGCCTACTTGCTCATTTTGGCAGGAAGTATCCTCATGATCGCCTTTGGGGCGTATGGCTTGATCATGGCGACGCTCGGAGGATACCATATGGGATATGGCTTCATCGTTGAAATGTTACTTTCACTGCTCTGCGGATCCCTGGCAATGGTTTGGTCGAACAAGGTCGAAATACTAACTTGGTCGATCGTCCTGATAGTCGTTGGCATAGTCGGGGTGGCGGGCGGAAGTGCGGGCGGTTTCCTCGTCGCCATCGGTGGCGTCATCGGGCTTATGCAAAGCACCCATTGAACAGAATTGTGTTTTGAAAATTGGTTCCATACAAGCATGGACCGGTGTCGGATAATCAGTAAGTGACGGTCAAGAACATAATAAAAAAATGGAAGTTAAAGGGTTTGTTGGAAGGAAGTTCAACCGCCGCCGGAGGCGGTGATCGAACCATACCGCTCAACCTTGGCGATCTCTTCCTTCATGGCCTCGATGTCTTCCACCGTCAGCCCGGTTGTCCTTTCTTTGACGGAGAACGTCTTGTACTCCTGCGCCGAGCCCGGCTCGAGGGTCGTGGCGTCGTAGTAGAGGTTGTAGGTGTCGAGCAGAATCCACTCGACCCCTGCCTCTTGCTTGACCTCCAAGACCTTTCCGACGGTCCCGGTGTTCTTGTACCTGGCGTAGTCTCCGACGTTCATTCAGGATCACATCGGGGGTATGATGGTCGACCTCTCGCCGGCTGGCATGAACTCGCGCAGAGCGCCGCGGCCGATCTCCTTCGTGATGTTGGCGAAGTCGAACGGGAGGTTCTTGTCAGCGAACGCGATCTTGATCAGCGGGTTGCAGGCGAAAGCGTCTCCCCTCGCGGCGTGCGGGGCGGAAGCGATTCCGGCGTAACCTGGCAGGTGACCGACGTTCATGGCGTAGTTGGGGTAGTTCGGGCCACGGAGTTCGTGCGGGAGACCCTCATCGGACCTGTACGACAGCGAGTTGGACGCGCCGCACATATCCTGCAGGTCGTAACCGTAGAATCCGAGTCTTCCGAGCCTCTCCCTGTGCTGGAGCATGGACAGGTACCATGCGTTGACACCGGCGTTGGCGTTGGCGGTTGCCATCGCGACACCGATACCAGTTGCTGCGGCTGCAACGGTCGCTCTCTGCGAGCCACCGAAGTGGGATTCCATTGCTGCCGGGTACCTTTCGTACTGCTCCAGTGCGTAGGAGTTGATCTCGGTTCCGAGCTTGTTGACGAGGTCCATGGTCGGCTTGCTCTTGCAGAGTCCACCGTACTTGGTCTTGATCAGGTCAGCTGCCCAGTAGGTGTAGTCCTCGAGGATGTTGTCGGTGTAGGCTGCGGTTGCGTACTGTGTGAAACCGACACCGCCGGACATGTACGATCCGAGGTAGATCTGATCGAAGATGACTGCACCGAGTGCAACCGTCTCCAATGCCTGCCTGCACGGGTCGTCCGGGTATTTCCTCTGGGACTGGACCATGTCTGCCAGGAATCCGAACGGAATTCCGCCCGGCTCGTTCGGGCCACGGGCCCTCCTTGCTGGCATCATGGTACCCATCTCTACGACCGACGCGTGCTTCGCGGCGTACGCGAAGTCTGCGATCGCAGCCTCACCGGCAGCCAGCTTGTAGCTGCTGATGAAGGACATCGAGATCTGCATGGCAGACCATCTGGACATCGTACCGCCGTCGCATACCCTTCCGACGATGGTCGGGCAACGGATGACCTGCCACAGGGACTTTCCGACGGCTTCCTTCAGCTGTTTGGCCTGGTCTGCCGGGAATTCCTTGTTGACGTCGATCCTGTACGGCTTGTCGATCTCGTCGATGAGCTCGTCGTCACCGGAGAAGACCTTCACGTAGCAGTCCGCGGTCAGTGCCGGGGAACACTCTGCCATGTGCTCCTGAACGACTGCGCCACCAGGCATTGCGTGGTTGACGGTCTCCAGGTAGTGGTTGATGGTCTCTGGGGTAACTTCCTTCTGCAGTCTCTTCTCGATGACGTTGTGGGCGGTGTCCAGACCGGATATTACGGTCCTCCTGATATCGTCCCAGGCCTGCTGCATAGCGGCGTTGTTGACGAAGTGCAGGTCATCTGCCTCAGCGTACATGTCGGTGTGGGAGAGCTGGTACGGCATCAAGACACGCTGTCCCATCGGGACACCGATGTCTTGGTTCATCATCGGGATGCCGCGCTCTTTGGCGATCTTGTTCGCCTGCTCGACCCATTCCCTCTTCCTCTTGGACTGCTTCCAGCCGCCGAAGGAGTAGTAAGTGGTGTTGACGTCGGTCGGGTCCTCCTTGAACTTCTTCTTCATGGCGGCCATGAACAGCTTCTCCTTTTCCTTTGCCATTGTTTACTCCCCCTTGACATCGAACGGCTTGTAGCCGCACAGGGTCCTAAGTGTGTGTAGCCTCAGGTTCTGGGCCATGACCTCTGGGTCAGCCCTCATGTCCACATCGTCCGCGCGGAACATCGTGGTGTGCGCCTTGAGCCACTTCTCGTCCATCGGCTTGCCGACGGAGATCGGCTTGTCCAACGGGATAGCGACCTGGTCCTTGACGTACTCGACCATTCCGGTCTTGGCGTTGAACCTGTATCTCTGCCACGCGTCGAACATGAGCCCGTTCTCGTCCAGCCTGCATGCGTGTCCGTGCACAGTTGCGCCACGGATACCAGTCCTGGCCGGGTCGAAGGTCTCGTTGTCGATGTACTCCTTTGCTACCTTCTCGAGGTCCCTCTCTCTCATTTCGATGATCTGTCTGCCGGACAGGGTACCGGTATCGATCCCACGGAGCCTGGACATGTACATCTGGGCCCTGAGGTACGGGATGGCCGGGGCGAAATAGACGGAGTCGGTGAACTGGATATATCTGATCCTGTCTCCCTTCTTCGCTCCCTCGATCGGTGTGACGATCTGTCTTATTGAGCAGTCGGGCTCTGTGCCCTCGTCCAGTGGCGGGTGGATTGACCTGTAGTCCGATCCCGGTGCCCTGTGGCCCATGATCTTGACTACGTCATCCATCGCGACATCGCGAAGCTTTTCGAGCTTCTTGCTCGGGTCGATGAACCTGCGCCTGTTCTTCGCCGGCACAGTCATACCTGGATAGAATTGTCTTTCGTACTTTGCCATGTGAATCACCTGTTCTTCTTGTAGTCGGTGACTGTTGGTCTGAATTTTGAGTACCGCCCCACTTCGAGGTTGAATCCGAAAGGCAGCAATTCCTTGCAAACCTCTTCGATATCCTCCATTGCCTTGGGCACATTGTCGATATCATTGATCTCGACAAATATCCTGCCTACGAGCAGCCTGAGCTCGACCTCTTCCCCCTTTATGGTTATGATGTGGCGTTCGGGGTGGTTGACCGGCTGTCCCTTGCCAGGACCTGCGTTCAAGACTTCTGGAAGGTTCTCTCCGCTTACGGTGATGTGTCTGACGTTCGGAATCGAGTAGACCCTGTTGAGGAGTTTCTCGGTGGTCTCGGCCTTTAAGAGCCTGGCCGGGAAGATCAGGATCTCCGGTAACGGAACTTGCTCCGAAGCGGAAGCAGAACTCATTTTCAGGCCACCAGGTCCTTGATTTTCTTGGCCTCCTTGCCGACCACTTTCAACGGTGTCTTGAACTCAGGTATGTCACCGAATACATCCTTCACCAGTGAAGAGGTGTGTTCCGGAGAGAACATCTGGGTTCCAGCATCAAGACAGCAACCGGCTGCGATCACTGGGTTGACGAATCCCTTCGAGTGCCTGGTAACGACGTGGTTACCGTGGAACAGGCCGGGGCCGCCGCCACCATAGATCGAGTGCGAGAAGAATGACATACCGACGGACGTACCCATCGATCGGCCATAGTCCACACCGGGCAGGCTGGTCTCATGCTCAAGCAGGTCGTTGTAGTATAGGATGGTTGACGGGATACCCTGGGATGCTCTTGCGGCACCGATGTTGACCATGATTGCGGCGAGCATTCCTGCGGCGGCATATGCGTTCCACAGCGGGAAGTCGTTGGTTGTGTAGATCTTGAATCCCGACGGCAACTTCTCCTTGACCTTTATGACCTTGTCTTCGATCGCACGGCCGACGATGGACTCGACGACGGTACCGACTGTTCCGGTCTTGCCGTTGTCCTTGGTTATGCCGTAGACGATGTTGTTGGCGTTCAGTCCCTGGTATGCGAGACCGAGTAGCTGCTGCCTTTCGAACGGGCCGATTGCGTCGCCCATCTCGAATGACGCGGCATGCTCGAATATCGAGGACAGTGCTGCGGCGTTCATGGCGCTCTTGCCGGATAGGGCAACAATGTGGTTGGCCATGATGTTCCTGAGGGCGTATCCAGCACCCTCGTTCAGCTGCGGGACATCCAGAATAGACTTCAGGTTGGAGTTCTGGAAGTTGATGGTCTGCGGGTACCTTCCCCATACGGCCGCCTTGACCATGCTCGCCTGGAACATGTCAACGTCGAACTCGTCGAGGATGACCTGCGTCACTGCTGCGGCGGCCGCGGTGAATCCGGTGGTGTACTCTACACCAGCGTCCAACCTGGTCTCCGGGACGATGACGATCATCTTCTTCCCTTCCATCAAGGTTCTGACTTCAGTGTCATCATCCTTGCTGGTCTTCAGGATTTCCTTGGTCTTCTTTGCGATTTTCTCTGCGTTTGCCACAATCGCGAGGTTCATCTCTCTTCCGCGCAGAACTCCGCCGCCGACGCGGCCGGTCTTGAGACCTTTCTCAATAGCGCCTAGGTCGACCGCGATCGTTCTCTTAGCTAGAGAAACTGTTCGCTTTATGGCTGGGTTGTATAGAGGACTTATTGCCTCGAGGGGCACTTGCTTTTCGATAACCTTGCCCCTGTCGTCATACAAGTCCACCTTGTCCTTGTACTTTGCCATGTTTTACCTCCTTTTTAATAACTCAATTTTCACAAGAGATTTGCATCAATCTAGTGAAAATCGGCTCCCCTTGCGAGGGTATAGTATCAGCAAATATGATTTAAGCTTGATGATGGATGGAGAATCCATCCATCCTAAACGACGGTAAACGCAAAAACATCATCCAGATGGTCAGATGATGAACATTAACGGCGTTAATTTTTTTGGTTTTTAAGGTGTTGACGGAGGTTTCGATTTTTACGAAATTTTCGTTTTTTCGGATTTTTCGAGGATTGCGTTTTTTCGGATTTTCTCGATTTTCTGCAATACGGCGATAGCATCCCTTCTTTTGAGGTCTACCGTTGAAATGTTTACGAATTCAGTAAAATCCTTGAACGTTCGATGGTCCAAGATTTCCCTTGCTAGCTCGACCGTTCTCGGGATTGAACGCCTAGGGAAGTATTCCGCCCGGACCTTTTCCAGAATCTGGTTCGATGCGTCCGCCTCCAGCACCCCTCTTTCCACGGCGAGTGCCAGCGTCGCGCGGATATTCACGAGCGGTTCTGACAGGGGATCGTTCGTCTCCGGATTGAATATGATCGCCACTTCATCATCGCCCTCGATCTCGCCATTGAGATACATCTCATAGACCCTGCCGACCCCGATCATCCCGAGGTCTCCCAGCTCGGACGCCCTCAGCGCGCCCATGCTGCCTCCTCCGACCACCGTCACCCCTCTCTTCAGCAGGGCAATGATCTCTCGGTGACCTACCGAACAGTCGTTCATGAAAACCCCATCTATGATCCCGACCCACCGGGTCCTTTCGTCCAGCCGGGGCAGGTCACCTCTTCTGATGGGCGGACGGTAGTCGGCGTCAAGGATCTTTCTGGCCTCGTCCAGAGGCAGGCTCATTCCCAGGAAGATGACCGGTTTCATCCGCGAAGGCTCCTTTCCGCTTCCATCAACCTTCTTCCCACCCGGTCAGAATCGATGGAGAACACCTCGAGACCCGGGACAAGCACCCTAACGACCGGTATGCCGATCTCCTTTCTGGTCAGATCGGTGACGATGGCCGACCTTAATCCCACTGCGTGGACACGGTCAACCACCTCTGCAATATTGGCCTCGATGTCCCCTTTGTCGATAGACTTCCATATCCTCTATGTTCCTGATCGCGGCGGCCTTCCCGAACCATAGCTGGTTCATCCGCTTCACACGGTCATAGCCAAGCTTCCGGTTGCCGTCCGCCATGACCGCATCCTCCCTCGCCCCGTGTATCTGGGTTAGCCTGCTCTGGGCCACCTCCGTCAAAGCCTTCAGGGCCGCCACCTTGGGGGACGGGTGCGCCCCTATGCCAAGGGTCAGCAGACCCGCATCCTGCAGCTGCACGTCGTCCGCCGCCGCTGCGATGACCGGCATGCCAATGTCGCTGGTGAGGTTCTTGAGATGCACCTCCACCCCCTTGGAGGTGAACCGGTCCAGGGTCTCCCTCAGCAGTCCGCCCTCTTCATCTATTGATATATCCGAGATGACCTTCCTCTTTACCTCCGTCAGGGACCAAGCGTCCCTCTCGATGACCTCGCAGAGTCCGTGCAATATCGCCTCATTCAGGGTATTGCCGGAGGCGAGCCCGTTGGTGTTGGAACGGAACAAGGGCAGGTCCGCCGCTGAGCCATAGGGATGATAGACGGCGCTGGCCGGAACCATGATCTCCTTTTCGCTCCCGATCTCCCTTCCCTTCACCCAGGCGACAGGCATGTCCTTCAGCCTCATTTTGGTGTAGATGGGAAGGATAAGCTCGCGCGGATCGAGAGCGTTCCCACCGCTCAGCATATCCTCCATGAGTTCCCTGACCAGGACGTCGCCGTGCACTTCCGCGCTGTATCTTTCGATGCCTTCCATTATCGCCGATATCCTGGCCTGGGCCGGGGTCAGGCCCTTTCCGTTGTAGATGGATATGGCACCAGTCTCGGCGGACGGACGGATGGTGGAGAAAACCGGAATACCGATACGGTCCAGCCCGGTGATGTCGGCGACACGGCTTATCCCTGCCTTCTTGGTGAGGGGTTCTATGCGGGACAGGGTCTCCTCCGGGTCCTCGGTGCGATAGCCTTCCGGGCCGGGCGCGGCCACCTTCGCCTTGCGGCTCATGAACGGTGGATGCGCTTGCCGATTATAACGGTTGTGCAGTTCGCTCCTGGACTGCTGTCAGACAATGGATGTGGCCTTGCTGAGCATGTCCAACTCGGCGTCGGGGTTCAACGATATCTTCTCGATAAGAATGTCCACCTCGACATTATGGATGCTTGCCACCTTGAGGATTCGGCTCTGGATCAGGTCGTAGAGGGAGTCTACGTTCTTGGTATAGACCTCGCAGATCAGGCTGTGGTCTCCAAAGACCTTGAAGATGTTCTGGATCTCCTCGAACCTCTTCAGCTCCTCGATGACCTCGGTCAGGGACGACCCGACCACCTCTATCCCGATGATGGCACGCATCAGGCCGAGCTTGGTGGAATTGGTGATTAAGGTATATCCGGAGATCAGGTCGTCGTTCTCCATCTTGGAGATCCGGCGCGAGACGGTTGCCTTGGATATCTCTAGCTTTTCAGCGATCTTGCCGAGGCTTACTCTGGAGTCTTGCTTCAGCATCTTCAGGATCTTCAGGTCCGTTTCGTCCATTTAGCACCCTCCATTGCAATAATCGAACGTTTTCTAAACGATTCGTGTTACAATGTTTCACCAATCAATGTCAATAATATAAATCATTGACGGTTCACAATAAAGGGACGGAAAAAAGGATGGTGCCAATGGCGGCTATATCACCATTGTCCCACTCTTGCTCGGACCCATGACCAGATCGGCGTGATCAGGAGATCGAGCACACCCAACGGTCATAGAACGGGTCACGGTCGTTCTCGAACAGGTTGACATCGCGGCCTTTGGGGACGCACCAGCCTTTGACCCGTTCCGCTTCGTTCTTCGTCTCCACCGTGATCAACGTCATCGATGTCAACTTGAGGGTCTCCTGTACTATGGCCTTCCAAACATACTCGTTGAAGTTGTTGATGGAACCGGCCATCAGGATCAGGCCGAGCGGGGCCCTGGGAGCCAGCAGGCTCGCCCTGGTGGCGTCGATGCACATCGTACCCTCTGGCATCAGACGGCCCTTCCTCATGCCCAAGGCCAGCAGCCCGGGATCGTTGTCATAGGATATGGGGATCATACCCAACTGTCTCAAGGCGGCCGATCCGAGACCCGAGCCGCACGCCACATCCAAACAGCCTTGGCCGATCCTCTCGCCCCAGACATCGGTGATCAGATCCTGCACCTTGGTGCATCTCTCGGCGGAGAAATCCTCCACCGCGGTCTGCACCTGCTGGAGCAATCTCTCGGAGAAATGTTCCCTCATCGCGGCGGCGAACTCGGCCTTGTCGGTCTGGAATATCTCTCCGCCCAATGCCTCATACCGCTCAACGATCTCCACCCGGGGTTTCCGGAGAAGAAAGCTGGTCGCCCTCCATCCCTTCGGGGTCTTGACCGCGAACGACAGCGGCCATTCGTCCTCGTCGATGAGCATGCGGCTCTCGGAGGCGTCGATCAGCCTGATCTCTTCCGTGAACCGGTCGTCAATCATTTGCTCGTATGACTGCTCGAGAAAGTCCATGCCTTCGAACAGCTCAAAAAGATCGGATGCCCAGGTCATTCTTGATCGGGTTCGACAAGCTCTGCGCCCCTATAAGTCCATCGAATATCCGACTTCTCAGAGATACGGCAGCAGCCTTATTTCATATTCATCGACCAATGCGGTCCGGTAGTCCTTCTCCAGACCATCAGGTATCTGGTTGTTCTCTAGGAACCGGGACATCAGCTCATCAGCGATACGGTTGCGGTCCTTGATGTTCATGTGGAAAACATCCTCAATGATGTCATCGATACCGTAAGCGTCAACGAACCTGTCCTTCACCCATATTTTACTGGTCTTCTCTGGGCCGGGACCGGTATCTCCGCAATCCTTACATTCCAATCTCTTTTCATCTTCGGCCATCAAAACACCTCCTCACAGGGCTCTTCTGTTCAGGGTGACTTGTATTATTTGCGTCGGTGGAAGATATATTGTTCGTTCGGTGACGCTCATATCCCGTCCATGGCGTCCATCGACCGCATGAAGCGGGTGGCGACACCGTGCAATTCTGCCATCCATGCCGCTTTGTCATGATCATGCACGGTCGGAGGAATGTCGAAAAGCCTGGCTTCGACACCTCCTTGATCCTCCGGACGCAGGTCGGACGTGGCGGTCTCCGCCACCACCACCAAACGCCATCTCTGGGAGGTCGTGTCCCTGGATGTCGCATTCACCCTTTGGCAGAGCGGAACCCCGATCGGAACTATCGTGACCCCGGCCTGTTCCATCGCCTCTCGATGTGCTGCCTCGATGATCCCTTCCCCCGGCCCGATCGGGCCTGTCGGAAAGGACCAGTCCATCGCTCCTTTCCTTTTGACAAAGACACACGAACCGCCAAGATTGAAAATGAGCAGGATCACGTCCCCTCGGCGCGTCATGGCGTCCTTGTCCTCGGCACTTCCATGGATCCTCCGTTCCTGATCGGCGAACGTTGGATGTCCATAGGTGGTGACCAGTTCCTGCCATTGCCAATCGTCCGGCCTCTCCACAAACATGTCGTAAAGAACGTTGTCGGAACGAGGATAAAAAAGCTCGTTCCGGCGATCCTGACGATCTCAGATCGTGATCTCGCTGCCGGAGGGAAGCATATCGAACCCGACGAATCGGTCGGACATCATCTTCAATGCCTCGAAACCGGTGCAGTGGGTGGGAGCTATTCGGTCAACGCCCAGTGCCTTGAGTCCGTCCATGGTCTTCAGGATCCGGTCCTTGCTGGCTGAGCTGAGATGGAACCCGCCGATGACCATGTATATCCTCTTGTCGAAGCTTCTCTTCGCCTGGGTGACCACGTTCACGATGCCGGGGTGACCGCATCCCGACACGATCACCAGGCCCTTCTTGGTCTGGATGAAGAGCGCCTGCTCCTCGAAGACCTCGTCATTGACCGGACAACCGATCTCCTCCTCCTTGAGGAACCGGTCCTGGACCTCGAACTTCGACTCCCGGACGATCTGCCCGGATGTCTTCACGCCTGGTACTATCTCCACGCTGGAAGAGGAAAGGTGGAGATTGGCCCGGGGCAGGGCGTCGATTAGCTCCCTCGGGGCGCTGATGTCCCTCTTGGTGCCATCAATGGCGACGGCGAAGCGCTTCGAGGAGAACAGTTTCGGGTCGCCGTAGATGGGTTTTCCGGCGTCGATCATCGGTATGAGGCCGCCCATATGATCATAGTGGCCATGGGATATGAAGACCGCATCGATGTCGTTCGGTTTGAATCCCAGCAGATTGAGATTATGGGAGAAAACCATGTTTGAGGCACCGGTGTCCACCAGTACCCTCTTGCCGTCATCGGTCTCGATCAGTATTGACAGCCCATGCTCCGAAAGGAAGTGCCGGTCCGGCCTGTCCAGGCGCTTGACCAACTTGGAGTAGTTGAAGGACGTGCCCGACATGTTGTCAACGACAGATATTATGC
Source organism: uncultured Methanomassiliicoccales archaeon (assembly GCA_963695345.1). Lineage (GTDB taxonomy): Archaea > Thermoplasmatota > Thermoplasmata > Methanomassiliicoccales > UBA472 > DASXVU01. Next base: position 2,361,410 of record OY968769.1, on the reverse strand, counting down.
GCACTTACTGGTCATCTCCTCTTCTTACCACCGCGAGCTTGCTGAGATTATAGACCTTCTTGGGACATACATTTTCACAATGCTTGCACGCCGTCCCAAGGCAGAACTCGGTTGCTATCCTGACCTTGAACTTGTCATCTCCCATCGGCAGGATCTTCAAGGCCCGCTCCGGACACTCCAGCTCGCATTTCTGGCAGCCAATGCAGCCCTCGAAGGAACCGATGAGGTACACCCCGACATCCTCCAGTGTCTTAAGCCCTCGGTCCCCGATGACCGGGATGTCGCTGCTTACCAATCGTATCATCTCCTTCGGGCGTACGATCTCGGGCATGGGCCGGTATCCGGCCTTCTTCAGCATGGTGTTGACCATGTCGAAGGGCATACCCTCATCCCAGTAGGCCAGTTCGTTGACGTAGTGATCCTCGAAGACCTCGCTGGTGGCGAACATGATGTGCTTGGAGGCGATCGAGTTGGCCACATCCTGCATGTGGTCCAGGCCGTTGTCGTCCACCAGGATATCATAGGCCATCATGAGCGACGTGTTGCCTGCCTGGACCGTTCTCTCCAGTACCCGGGGCAAGAGGCCCACCCTTTGTGCCTTTATCGGATCCACGTATGTTCCGGACGCTCCGGCCAGGTACATGGTCTTGACCTCGGCATCGTCTATTCCGACATTCTGGATGAGCGTCCGGTGACCCGCCCGGATGGCGCCCATGGCCTTTCCCGCTTCCTTCAGGTCATGCTCGGTGAAGGTGATCCCGTTCATCAAGTGTATCATGTGGTCTGGCGTGTCGATACCGGGCAATTTGATGATCCCGGTCTCCAGGCCCATCGCCACGGCGGCCACCACTCCGGTTCCGGTGATGCCCCGGGCGGTCAGGTTCTCGATGACCTGGACCTTGTTGTTCCGGGGCCCGACCATCGCCGCCTTGCACGGATGGAGGTGTTTGTCGAGGACGTAATTGTACCACATCTCATCCGGCCCTATCGCCAGATCAGAGATGGCCTCCGGGGCTGCCAGCATTCCGAACTTGATCGACTGCCCTTCCATTGCCGGTCCGGCGGCGGCGGATCCGGTGTAGAGCTCCCCTTCATGGTAAAGACCCATCTCGGCGTTCGTGCCGTAGTCGGTGACCATGCAGGTCTCATCTTTATCCAGGAGCTTGGTCTTGATGATCATGGCCAGCGCATCAGCGCCGATCTCATGGCGGATGGATGGCGGGATACGGATGTCGGCGGCCTTATTGACCGATCTGAGGCCCAGCTCATCGGCCTTGATCACGTGTGCCCGCCGTTCCGGAACCTTGATGTTGAGCCGACTGAGGAGCGATTGCCCAGCATAGGCCAGGTCGCGGATCTCGATGTTCTCGAACATGGAGAGCTGGGCCGGATTGCCGCAGACCGCGATCCTCTCTATCTCATCTGGTTTGGCACCATGCAATTCGATCAGGTGGTCCACTGTCTCCGTTATAATGCTGTGTCCGACCTCGCTCCCGTTCTCCATCCAAAAATGGAGATGGTCCATGATGTTCGCGCCCGGCAACGGATGTCTCATTGTGATTGAGGTCGACACTATCTTACCTTTGTTAGAAAGGTCAACCAGATGAGAACGATATCCACTGGTTCCCAGGTCTAGAGCAACACCGTATGCCATGAAAATCGTTCGAAGATTGCATACTGTCTATATATCAGCTTTCTTAAAACTGTACACATCACTGAAAGACTGGATGGATCCAATAACGTCCACATGGAAGGGTCCAAGGTTGTTTCATGAAGCCTGCCGCGTCGGCTTGGTAGAGGACTGAGATCAACCGTTCTGAACGACCTATGACTTCGTACGGTGGACCGGACGGCGGTGGTAAGTTCTGTTATCTCGGGGCAGCATCGATCGTTGAATCAATGGGGCCCGGGGTGATTCCAGTCCCTGGACCCAATGGCCTATCGGCCCTCCTCGATGACAGCATGACTGGTTTCGTTTCGCCCAGGTTACGAATGGCTCAGCAGAAACAGGTGATCCTCAAGGCACCGAGCATCGCTATGTAGCTGGGCTACTGAAAAATCCGATATTCATAATCCGGGACTGAAATGTAGAAAAAAATCGTTGATAGGGGGATCTCTCCCCCTTAAGAAGTTCACTCCTTGACTGCCTTGACCAATGCCTGGATGTTGGCCAGAGGCACACGTGCCGCGAGTCCGCATCCCGGTGCGACGAGGTTGAAGCCGGCTTCCTTGCATCTCTTGCCTGCCTCGTAGCATTCCTCAGGGGTGCCCTGCAGCAACGGCCTGACCACTCCGACGTTTCCGACGAGAGCGGCCCTTCCGCCTACCAGCCTGACAGCCTCTTCCGGCTCGACCTTCTCCTCGATCGACAGGCCGTTGACGCCAGTGTCGATCATGTGGTCCAGCAGGACGGTGGTGTTGCCACAGATGTGCAGGACGGTCTTGGTCTCACCGACGTCGGTGAAGCACTCGCGGATCGACGGCTTGCTGTACTGGTCGAACAGTTCGGCGGACATCATGTCGGTCGAGGACGATGGGTCGCTCATGACGATGACATCTGCGCCGGCGGCTGCCAGTGCGGTACAGTATTCCTTCTCGATCTTGGTCGCTATGTCCACGAACTTCTGGACGGCGCTCGGGTTGACGATCATCCACAGGAGCAGGTTCTCGGTTCCGACCAGGTGTCCCGCGATGGTGACTGGGCCGGTGGTTCCGACAACGATCGGGTATTCATTTCCGACCTTTGCCTTGGCGATCTTTACAGCCTCGATGACGGTCTTCATTCTGCCCTTTGAGGTTATGTCATCCGGGATTACTACCTCGGAGTCCTCATCGAACGCGTGCTTCTTGACCATTGGGGTCCTGTCCTGGCCACCCAGGTTTACGACGCAACCCATGATCTCAGCCTCGACGGTCAGGCAGTACGGCATCCTGACGGACTCAAGACCCAATACCGTCGGGACACCCATGGCCAACTCAGCCATCTTGTGTGCGTCGGTGTGGGCTTCGGGCCAATATACCTTGACCGCGTCCATCACATCAACAGTTGCGCTCTGTGTGAAGCATACAACTGGAGGCCTGTCAACTTCCTTCAAATCAAGAGCGGCGAGAACGCGCTCCCTCGGAGTCATTTTGCTAGCCACTAAATTCCCTCCAATAACATCTTAAATAAGATATTCAGCCGCATTATCTTGATTATATTACTTCAATGTTTCTCCGGCCTAAATTGGGTCTCCTGTCGCTCTGGCCCTAACCTCGGTCCAGTTGGAGGTGGGAGTGGTCGTGGTCGAGCCTGGCGCGAAACGCTTCTCGTCCACGTCGACCATGACCTCGACGTTCTTGGCACCGGCGGCCAGCGCCCTTTCTTTGACGTAATCGCAGGCGACCTCCTTGGCCTTCTCGATGGCCTCCTCGCGGTGGTGGAACTCCAGCGGGTCGGCGAAAGGCGTGAACACCCAGAACTTGTAGTCTCGGGGGTAGACCTGCACCGATATCATCTCCGACACCTTGCTGCACACCGCGCCGACGGCATTCCCGACGTCATGGTTCGGAGGGATGATGACCTTGACGTTCATCCTCTTCTCCAGTTCCGGGACGAACACGTGTGCCGGCGCCCCGATCCCCACTATCGGCCGGTCGAGGGAGGCTTGGATGGACATGGTCCGGAATCCGGCGGCCCCCAGAATGGCCTTGATGAGATAGTCCAAAGCGCGGGACGGAATAATGTCCCCGGCCTCGTCCGATATGATCTTCTTTACCACTTCGCCGCCGATATTGGTGACCATCACGTCCATGAAGTTCTCGATGAAATGGTCCACGGTCACGCACGCCAGATTGGAGAATATCTCCACTCCCTCCCTTGATGCCAGGACGTCCCCGGGCGTATAGATCCCTTTGACGTGCATGATGTCGGTGGGGGTCAGACCGGTCTGCAGAATGAATCCCTTGGCCTTGAGGGAGCGCAGGTTCTCGGTCACGAAATAGAGCTCCGGAACACCCTCGTTGGCCTCATTGAACGTGCTCACCTTGTTCTCCTTGAGGAAGTTGTACACCAGACGGTCCTCGTGGCTCAGTTTGGCGGTGTCCCTGTCGTACACCATATAATAGGTGGTCTGCCTGGTCAGGCGCAGTTTGTCCAGGATCGCCGGGTCCTTCTTCGAGGCCAAGGCCAGCGGCATGACCCTTTCCGGCCCTATCTCCAGGTGTCCATAGCGGTCCACCTGCATGTCGGAGTCCCCTCCGAGTCCGCTGGTCCAGATATCGATGGCCCTGACCCGGGTCCTCCAGTTCCCGACCGAGGCGCCTTCCCGGTTGATGCGCGGGAATCCCTTGTCCAGATAAGCGATGTCGGTGGACGTTCCGCCGATGTCCAGGACAATGCAGTTCTCCAGTTTGGACAGCAACCTGCCCCCCATAAGGCTGGCGGCGGGTCCGGAAAGGATGGTGTCCACCGGCCTGGTCCTGGCCACTGCTATGTTCATCAGCGACCCGTCACCCTTATACACCATGATCTGGCCCTTGATCCCCCTCTTCTCCATCGAATGTTCCACGCTGTTCAGGAAGTCCCCGATGATCGGTATCAGCTTGGCGTTCAGCACGGCGGTGATGGTCCTTTCTTTTATGCCCAGCTGGGTGGTCAGGTCATGACCGGTGACGGTGAGCATGTTCGCCCTCTCCAGGATGGCCTTGCGGGCGCGCACCTCGTGGTCCGGGTTGTATACGCTGAAGATGCTGGAGATGGCTATGGCGTCGACCTTTGAGGCCATCGAGGATATCGCCCTCTCGAGGGCCGCGACATCCAGTGGCTGGTTCTCATAGCCCCTTACGGTGTGACCGCCCTCCACGGTCTCGATTATCTTGGTCCCCATGTCCCAATCCCGGTCAGGGGACCAGCCGATGCAGATGAGGCCTACCTGACCGCCCTTGCCGGTCAGGATCGAGTTGGTGGCAAGAGTGGTGGAAAGTCCCACGATCTTGATCTCGTCCACGTCGAACAGGCCCGAGGCGATTACCCCATCGACCGCGCCCAGAAGACCTATGGACAGGTCCTGATAGGTGGTCGGAGATTTCGCCTTGGTCAGTACCTCCATGGTCTTCATGTCGATAATTGCCGCATCGGTGAATGTTCCACCCGTGTCGATCCCAAGTCCTAAGATCCTCTTGTCCTCCGGTGCCATGGATAATACACTCCGTAGAATGAGGGAAAAGGGAATAGAGGGTCAATATAGTTTCTGAGCCCTCTATAGAGCCTACATTAGGATGGCCGGCGGGATGAGGAGCATCAGGAAGAGCGCGGTCATGAGGGACAGGCGCTTCATCCTGTAGGTAACCCCGTCCACCCGCATTACCCACATCAGAACCATCACCGATGCCAAAATAATAAGCTGGATACCGGCGAGTTCGATGTATCTCGCGGCTATGCTGCCTACTTCATCGATGACCACCCGGGCAGATAGTGCCGACAGCGCCACTCCTGCGATGCCGGTTATCAGACCCATGACCATCATGAAAAGGTCCAGTCTTCCTTTTCCTGCGAACCTCTTCACTATTCCTTCGTTCCGGAAATGCCAGCAGAAAAGGACCACCATGCCGATCAGCAACAGCACCAGGCCGGCGGCCATGACGGTGCCTGTCCTTATCCCACCGATCTCGTTCAGGACCCGCATGCGGCCGGAGATCGCTAACACAAATGCGCCTTCGGCGGCGAGGGCGATTCCCGCGCCCATGCCCAAGAACTCGACCAATGACTTCCGGTCCAGCTTTGCCTCTGCCAACTTCCAGGAGGAAAGCACCAACAGGCTGATCGCGAGCAGCTGTGCGGCGATGGGGCTGAGGAATAGCTTTCCGAACCCTTCCACCTGTGAATCTGAATATGCCAGGACCATCGGCTCAGTGAAATAGGCCAGGACCACGCTCTCAAGAGCGATGACCAGCACAAGGATGGCGATGATATGGTTCATCCATTTCCTGCTCAGTCGGCCAGTAAGGAAGCCGTCATCCTTGAACAACTGTATGAAGTACAACACCCCGGACAGAAGGCACAATTGAAGGCCCAATAGGAACACGGTTCCCTTTGGGATCGTGCCGACGCCGGCGATGATGATGTCCCCAGAAATGCAGGCAGTGAATAGTCCTTCGGCCACCAGGACGATGGAGAAGAAAAGTGCCGCCCAGCCGAACAGCCAGTTGGTTTGCTCCTTTTCGCGGCGGATCCAAAGGCTCAGCTGGGTCATCCCGATGACGAACAATTGTACGCCGATCAGGGCCACGTATTTCTTTGAAACGCCGCGGGTGGCGCCGATCAATATGTCGTTGGAAAGGAATGTTACCATTATGCCTTCGATGATCAATAATAATGAGGCGGACAGCATCACGAGGGGAATCACTTTCCCCATCGTTCCTTCCATTTTCTTGTCCTTGTAGATGGCCCAGACCAGAATCGTCAAGGCTCCGATAATGGCAAGTTGGGCCCCTGCCAGGACCAAGGCCGATTGGGTGATTCCCCCATATCCAGTAATCCAAGTGGGTTTGGCCATGTAAATGGCGAAAATCCCCTCGATGAATACCATCATGCCAAGGAGAATACCAACGACTCGTTTCCCGGTTCTAATAGTTCTCAGCCCCACCATGGCCCGCTCGAAACACGTCCCGGTCGGGACAGGCTCTATCCTATTGAATTACCAATACCGATATTAAAGATTCCATCCAATTCCCTCAAAATCGAATTTGGATGTGGTCATTATCCTACCCTTGGTTAGTTACTCGGTTCCCCTTTTATAGCTCTCCAAGGATTGGCGTTGAACATGCTGCTGATGTGCCACCTCTTCATAGGCCTCGTGATCGGGCTGGTGATCTTCCAGTTTCTGCAGGACCGGAAGGTCATCCTCCTGGCGGCGATCGGCAGCATATTGCCTGACCTTATCGACAAGCCACTGGGGCATATCCTCCTGAACGGTTCGATCGATTTTGGCCGCATCTATGCCCACAGCGGCCTCTTCTTCATGGCGATCCTGGTAATCGGTCTCGCCTACCACAGGAAGAAAGGTTCCTGGATAATGATGGCGCTGGTAGCCGGACTCCTTTCCCATTTGATACTCGATTCCATGTGGGAGATGCCGGTGACCGTATTCTATCCCCTGCTCGGTGATTTCGGCCAGCATCACTTCCCGAATTATGTGGCCGATTCGCTTTCCAAAGAGATCGGAAACGCGTACGAGTGGGTCTTTGGAGTTTCCGCCGTCTCCATGCTATTGTTCACGTTCAGGGACAGGACCGCAAGGCTGAAGGAACCGACCGAAAGGTTCGCCCCTCGGGTGGTTAGAAACCTGGCACTTCTGCTTGCGGCGATGGGCGTGGTTGCGATAGTGTTCGGCGCTCTCTCGTTGGGCAATCCACTCTACGGCAGTACCTCCGGCGATCAGAACGTGATGGTCGGGTTGGCGGCTTTGGCGGGAGGATTGGTGAACCACCGCATGTGGAGCGGCGGTTTCGATGGTTCAAAACGACCGTTCCGTATCCCGTGAGGGTCTCGGAAACAGGAAAAAGGTTAGGAATTGTTACGCCTCAACGCTTCAACAGTTCCGTGATAACCTTGACTGCCTCGTTCGCGTCATATGCCCAACCGTCGGCCCCGATCTGGTTGGCAAATTCCTTGGAGGTCGCGCCGCCGCCGACAATGGTCTTGATCTTCGGTTTCAGGTTGCCTTCCTTGGCCATTCTCTCGAGGTCCTTCATTCCGGCCAGGGTGGGCGTCATGAGGGTGGAGGTGGCGATGATGCTCGCGTTCTCCGCCTTTGCCTTATCGACGATGTTCTTGACCGGGATGTCCCTGCCCAGGTCCAGAATGGTGAGGCCGGAACCGGTCAGCATCGCCTTTACGATGTTCTTGCCGATGTCATGAACGTCCCCTTCCACGACCGCGATGACGATCTTCCCTTGCGCTCCGATGGAGGCCTTATCGAGCCTTGGCAGGGCCACATCGAGGGCCTGGTAGAGAGTCTGGGCGGAAAGCAGGACCTGGGGCAGGAAATACTCCTTCTTCTCGTATTTCTGTCCCACGATCTCCATGGCCTTGTTGAGTCCTTCAAAGATGATTACCTTCGCGGTTATTCCTTCGGCGAGGGCCTTCTCGGCCAATGGCTTGGCCTCTTTGATCTTTCCCTTGATTACAATATCAATCAGATTCTGTAGAGTCTCACTCATGCGCCTATCCTCCCAAATGGAATAAGAAATCTAATCCTCGGATGCTAAAGGATTGTATTAAATCCTTTTATGATGGATGTACCATCCAAAATTTGTTCCTGAAAATTGTTTTCACGAGCCAGATACGTCTTTTTCTTGAATCGGTAATGACTCACCGCATCGCGGACAACATCCGTTGACCATCAGATTTCGGACTTTCGCGAACGTCGGGCAGAAGCGACTTACCTGCTCTTTCTTGACGAATATTTTCTCGCTAGCTTCCTCCGATGCCCGGTAGATCACGACCGTCCCGCATTTCGGACAAATGGTATCCTGCCCCACACCGGTCACGCCTCCCAGGTACACGAATCTCAAACCCAATTTCAGCAGCAGCTCGCGGACCTCTTGCAGATACGTGATGTCAGGACTATCCAGGTTCGACAATCGATAGGCCGGCTGGAAACGGAAAAGGTGTATCGGTGTTTCATTTCCCAGTTCCTCCACGACCCATTCACCGAATCTGGCCATCATCTCCTTGGCGCCGGTCAGGCCCGGGATGACCGGATATGCCAGCTCAAGGTGTATCCCCTTGTCGTTAATGCTCCTGCATGTGTCGAGGACCGGGGCCAGTTGACCCTGGCAAAGATCATTGTAGGTGGCCTCGGTGAATCCTTTGATGTCCACTTTGACCACGTCTATGTTCTCAAGAAGATCGTCCCTTGCCTCCGGTTCGATGTATCCATTGGTGTTCAGCAGATTGAACAATCCTTGGGAATGAGCGAGACCGGAGACGTCGATGACGTATTCGGACCACACCACCGGGTCGTTGAAGGTCCACCCGATACCATCGACCTTCTTTTCCAGGGCGGTGCGGACCAGTTCTTCCGGCGGCATATATTGGGATGGGATGTTGTCGAACCGGGAACGGGCCATGACGGCGTTCTGACAGAAACCGCAGTCAAGATTACATCCGAACGTGCCGACAGAATACAGCCTAGCTCCGGGACGGTAGTGAAATACCGGTTTCTTTTCCACCGGATCGACCGCTGAGGCGCATACCCGACCGTAGGTCAAGGCCACCAGTTGTCCGGAGTGATTCGCCCGGGCATTGCAGAATCCGACCGCCCCATCTGGTATTCGGCATCTGCGAGGGCATAACCGACATAGAATTCCATCGCCTTCCGGCTGCCACCATCTGGCTCTGTGCGCTTCCGGCTCGCGCTCAATAATCGTCATCCTCATCCTGCGATGCACCACAGTTTGGGCACTTTTTCTGATTCTTCTTCATGACCGAACCACACACGATGCATTCTGCCAATGGACGACCCCATCCCTCCAACGCGTTATCAACTAATTAGATTTCCCACGAAAGTCAGGTCATGACGATCTCGGCCAGCTCGAATTGGTTTTTATGTCCCGCATGGCAAACATAATATGGGTGGCATTGGAATGGTGTCCTGGTTATATGCAGGCCACTACCTTGTATCTCCTCCTTTTGATCGCCGCCCCAACCCTGGGAGGTATCTTATGCATGACCAGGAGGCGAGGTACCTCGCCCTGGGTCATAGTGGCCGTCACATCGTTCATCACTGTCCTGCTGGCGATAGGCCTTTTAGGGTATATGGCGGTCAATGGCATCGAGACGGTGGCGGTCAACGCCGCCGACCTCTTCCCCATGGAATGGATCATACTGTTCCTCGACCTTGTCCTGATGGCGTATTTCCTCTACATAGGGGTCAGGGAGAAGAGCAAGTGGATAGTCCTGTTCTCGTTCCTGCAGATCGCGCCGATGGCCATCTTTCAATCTGCGATCATGGGCAAGGAGGCGGACCCGGCCATCTTCGCCGATTATCTCAGCATCGTCATGATGCTCATCACCTCGCTGGTCGGAACGGCCATTATCCTCTACGCGCTGCGATACATGAAGAACGACGGGAACCAGCCCCGCTTCTTCGCGGCGATGCTCATCTTCGTGGGAGCCATGAACGGTGCGGTCTTCTGCAACGACCTCCTCTGGCTATTCTTCTTCTGGGAGGTCACCACGCTGACCTCCTTCCTGCTCATCGGACATACCAAGACGGTTGAGGCCAAGAGGTCTGCCCGGATAGCCGCCGAGATCACCCTGGGAGGCGGTATGCTATTGCTCGCCTCGATCGTCCTCATATACTATTACTTCAACACCCTCACCATCTCCGCGCTCCCGACAGGTACCAGCATCCTGGGGCTGCAGCTCCTGCCGTTCGCCTTGATGGCGGTGGCCGCGTTCACCAAGTCGGCCCAGGTTCCGTTCCAGAAGTGGCTTCTCGGAGCCATGGTGGCCCCCACTCCGGTGTCCGCCCTGCTCCATTCTGCCACCATGGTCAACCTGGGGGTCTACCTGCTGCTCCGCCTCTCCCCCAACCTGCTGGGCCAGGACCTCCTGCTGTGGATCATCGGGATCGTGGGAGCGGCATCTTTCCTGGCCACATCCCTGCTGGCGATCGCCCAGAGCAATTCCAAGCGGGTGCTGGCCTATTCAACGATCGGGAATCTCGGCCTGATCATTGTCTGCGTCGGGCTGAACACTCCCCTGTCCATCACCGCCGCGATCATCATTCTGTTGTTCCATGCGATATCGAAGGCCCTGCTGTTCATGGCCGTCGGGGTGGTGAAGGACGAGACCGGATCGGAGGACATCGAGAACATGGCCAACCTCCGGGACCGTATGCCTTTCGTCTCGATGGCCATTTTCGTCGGGGTATTCATGATCCTGCTCCCGCCGTTCGGTATGTTCGCCGGGAAGTGGATCGTGTCTGAGGCGAACATATCGTTCCCGTTGATCGGCATCATCCTGTCGGTGGGATTTGCCGCCTCTATCGTCTACTACGGCAAATGGCTGGGCCGGATCTTCGCCACCGGGCCGACGACGGAAAGGAGGACCATCCTGAGGGAGAAGGTACCGGTGCTCTACCTATTCACCTTGGGGGCGCTGCTTGTCGCGGGGATCGTCCTCTCCTTCGCCGTCAACCTGGTGACCAAATACCTGGTGGACCCCTTCGTGACCAGGTACTACATTGCACCGATCGGGGACGAGACCATCTCCCTGACCACCGGCCTGGGCGCGTTCCCCATCGTCCTGGTGCTCATCGTGGTCGGCCTGATATTCCTGGGCCTGGGATTCCTTCTGAGGCCGGACCGGAAGGACCTCAGCCAAGCCTATGCTGGCGGGGAAGACCCGGTCTTCGAGCTGGGCGGCCTGTACTACGCGGACGAGGGGACGGAGAGGCTCATGACCCGGGCGACCAACGTGACGGCGGTCCTTCTGCTCATCGCCCTGATCTCATTGCCGCTCGCATTGGAGGTGTTCAAATGAGCACGACGGAGGACCTGATGGTGATGCTTCTGCTGATCTTCGCCTCACCCTTCGCGGTCGGATTGCTGATGGGCATTGACCGGAAGCTCACCGCCCGCATGCAGAACCGCGTCGGCCCCCCGATACTTCAGCCGTTCTATGACCTGATAAAACTGTTCGGAAAGGAACGAAGGGTGATGAACAACAGCCAGGCGGTGTTCGGTGTGGCGGCGATGCTGCTTCAGGTGGCGGCCCTGGTCCTATTGATCACCGGCGGTGACCTCCTGATCGTATTCTTCGTTTCCGGAGCGGGTTCATTCTCCCTGGTGATGGGCGCCTTCAGCGCCCGCTCCCCATTCTCGTACTTCGGGGCGCAAAGGGAACTGCTGCAGATACTGGCGTATGAACCGGTCCTGTTCCTGGCGATCTTCGCCATCGGCTATCGGCAGGGAACCTTCCTCTCCAACGGGGTAACCCAGAACCTTATCGTGGTCCTCCCTCTGGCGCTGCTGTCCCTTCTTCCGGTCGTGCTCATAAAGATGGAGAAATCACCGTACGATATCGCCGTGGCGCATACCGAGATCATATCCGGACCCTACGTGGAGTATTCCGGACGGTACCTGGCGTATACCGAGATCGCCCACTGGTTCGAGCTGGGCATCGTGTTCGGCATCATGACGCTGTTCTTCCACGACCCGAACTTCTACGTAAGCGTGATCGGGAAAACGATCATCGTACTGGCTTTCTTCCTGGTGGCGCTGATCATCGACAACAGCTCCGCCAGGCTTACCCGGAACAGGATGGTGCGGTTCACCTTGGCTTTCGGAATTAGCTTGACGGCGGCCAACATACTGATAGTGTTCCTGGCGGACAAAGGGGTGTTCAGATGGCCTTGATGGACAGAATGCGGATGAGAAGCCCATGGATACTGCACTTCGATACCGGGAGCTGCAACGGATGCGACCTGGAGGTGTGGGCACTGCTCACTCCGAAGTACGACGTGGAACGGTTCGGCATGGTCAACAAGGCCAACCCCAAGCACGCGGACATCCTCCTGCTCACCGGACCGGTCACCAAGAAGACCGAGGACCGACTGATGACCCTATACAACCAGACGCCCGGACCGAAGGTGGTGGTGGCATGCGGCAACTGCGCCACGAACGGGGTGCCGTTCTTTGATTGCTACAACGTGGATGGCGGCATCGACCGGGTCATTCCGGTCGACGTCTATGTTCCGGGATGCGCCTGCCGTCCCGAGGCGATAATCGACGGCGTCGTGCTGGCGATATCGAAATGGAAGGAGAAGGCGGCGGCGCAAAGCCCCGAACAGGGATCGGGGGAGAATGCGGATGAGGGTGCGGTCACGTCTCCGGAGGTCAAGCAATGAGCGATGGATCAAGCGTCAAGGAACCGAAACCGGTCAATGACATAAAGGCCAGGATAGACCGGATGGAGCTGAAGTTCCCCAGACCGAGGCTGATCACCATCATCGCCATCGATAACACCGATGGGACCTTCGAACTGATCTACGGCTTCCACTACAACAACCAGTATACCGACGTACGTTACCTGGTCAAGGCCGAGGACGAGCTCGACAGCCTCTCCTCATATTATGCCGCGGCGGTGAACATGGAGCGGGAGGTCGTGGACATGATGGGGCTTCATTTCAAGGGGATAGAAGGGGGCCTTCTGCTCACACCGGGAAAGGGAATCGTGGCCCCGCTCCGGAAACCGCTCAAGCAGGCGGTGCCGCCCCCACCGGCCCCCGGGGCATCGCCGGCGGCACCGATCCCGTCTGCGGTTGCCAAGGAGGCCGAAAAATGAGCCGCACCAGCGTGATCCCGTTCGGACCCCAGCACTCCAGTTTCCTGGAGCCGATGAACCTCAAGCTGGTCCTGGAGGAGGAGAAGGTGGTCGGTGCCACCATCAACATCGGCTATAACCACCGGGGAATGGAACACGCCATGGCCCAGGACTACAAGCGCACCTTGTTCCTCTGCGAAAGGATCTGCGGGATCTGTTCCTACCATCACTCATCGGCCTATGTCCAGGCCATGGAGAACGCGTTCGGCGTGAAGGTGAGCGACCGGGCCAACCTGGTCCGCACCATCATGATGGAATGCCAAAGGCTGACCTCGCACCTGCTGGCCCTGGGCCACACCGCGGAGGCGCTGGGCTACGAGAACCTGTTCATGCAGTTCTTCCGGGAGAGGGAGGAGATCATGATGCTGGTGAACCGGGTCTCGGGCAACCGGGTCCACTACAGCATGAACGCGATCGGCGGCCTGAGGAAGGATGTCACCTATGAGCAGCTGAGGGACGTCGAGAAGACCATGGACCTCATTGAGCCGAAGTTCCTGGAGCTGCAGAAGGTCATCCGCAGGGACAGCACGTTCCGGAAGAGGACGAGGGGAGTGGGCATCCTGAAGAAACCGGAGGCGGAGAGCTATTGCGTGGTCGGTCCGGTGGGACGGGGAAGCGGCATGCCCCACGATATCCGCCTGACCGGATTCGCCGGATACGGGGTGGACGGCATGAAGTTCCAGCCGATATGCTACGAGGAGGGCGATGTCTACGCCCGCAACATGGTCCGCATGGACGAGGTCATTCAATCCGTCGACCTGATCCGGCAGGCCTTGAACCTGATACGCGACGAGCCGTTCCTGACGCCGGTTAAGGGAATACCGACCGCCGAGGGCGTGGGCAGGGTCGAGGCGCCAAGAGGGGAGCTCTTTTACTTCGTCAAGGCCAAGGGAGAGGTCAAGCTTGATTGCATTAATGTACGGACCCCGGCCTTCGTCAACATCCCGGCCATCGCGGCGATGATCGGCGGGGCGCAGCTGGCGGACGTGGCGCCGATCGCGGTGTCGGTCGATCCGTGCATATGCTGCTGTGATAGGTGATCCACATGTCGATGCTGAAGAGCACACTGAAGAACCTGTTCTCCCGCCCCAAGACCGTGCTGTATCCATACGAGAAGGCGGACATACCGGACAGCAACCGGGGCCGGGTGGTGTGGGACATGAAGAAGTGCATCTGGTGCCGCCTCTGCGAGAAGAACTGCCCCACGCTGGCCATCACCACCGACAAGACGCGCAAGACCCAGACCATCGTCCGCGCCAAGTGCATAGCCTGCCGCACCTGCGTCGATGTCTGCCCCACCAACACCATCTCCATGGAGCCCAAGTATTCGGACGCGGTCTACCTGAGGGAGACGCACGTCTACGGGCTGGAAATGAAACCGTTCGAGTATCAGGTGATCCAGATACCGCCGAGCGAGAAATTGAGGCTGAGGAAACGACCGGATGAGCCGGAGGTCAACGGCGCGCTCCCGGAGCCTGCAGTCACCGAACCGGCCTCGGAGCCCGGCCCGGAGTAGGTGTCGCCATGGCCATCACATTCACCCCGCTGACGGACGTGACCAACTTCCTTACCCTCATCTTCAGCGCCATCGGGGTGGTGATAGTATCGCTGGGAGGGTTCTGGGCGGCCGGGAGGCTCACGTACAACGCTCTCCTGCGGAGACCGATGGAATATTCCGATATCAAGCGCCGGTTCACCCAGCTGATCGTGCTCGGACTTGACTTCTTCATTGCCGGAGACATATTGACATCGTTCGTGGCCCCCACCTTCAACGACCTGTTGCTGCTGGCCGTCGTGGTTGGTATCAGGACGGTGCTGAGCGTGTTCCTGGCCTGGGAGGTCAGGAACGAACCAAAGAACGAGAAGTCATGACCCACTGACGCTCGATCAGAACGTCCTGATCCGGCCCAGGTCCCTGATGGTGCCCATGGAGAGAAGGCCTATCTCGGTGCAGGCGTAGACCTTGGCGTCCTCAATGTCCGCGCCCTCCAGGACCGGCGACATGGTATCGGCCCGTCCCAGGTTGGTGAAGTCCGTGCCGGAGGAAAGGGGCGAGAACGCTGGCAGCACCAGTATCTGCTCTTTTTCAAAATGGAGGAAGCAGGGAAGCTTCAGATACGCCCCCACCCGGTCGAAGATGCGTACGGACGGATGCTCGTGCCCGATCACCAGGGGCCGGTGCGGGCTCATGGCGTGCCCGTGCATGAAGGCGATTCCGTCGATCTCGAAACTGTCGGCGACCTCGATCCCCAACCTATGCGATATGTTCGCCAGATAGTTGTCGTGGTTACCCTTGGCCACCTTCACCGTGGCGGTGTCCCTGAGCATCGAAAGGATGTCCCTGACGTCCTTCCATTCCTGGTCGAGATTGCCGGAGAACTCGTGCTTGAGATCGCCCAGGATCAGAACGGTGTCGGGATCGTACCGGTCCATGATGCGGATGAGCGACTCCTTCATGGTGGCTGACTGGATCCTCGGGAGGTGCACCCCGGTCAGCTCCAGCGCCGCTTCCAGACCGATATGGAGGTCGGCCATGGCCAGCGTACCCCGGTCCTCCATCCAAAGGCAGAGGTCGTTGGTGATCCTGACCCCGGGAAATATCTGGACGTTGAACATCGGGCTCTACCTTGCGGAACAAACAAGCATTCAGGACTTGAACCTTTTGAACAATGGGGAGCCCGTTCCGTCCGATCTAGATCGGCCACTTTCGTGTGACCGATAGAAAACGATATGATTAGGCAGAGCGTCCGCCAACGGATGATACGCCGTTCCTTCTTGTTCCTGCCAAGCGTCGGCAAGGCCACCGAAAAGCGGATCTGGAGCCGAGGAACCACGACCTGGAACGAGTTCCTTTCCACGGATACGATCGCCGGTTTCTCCAGGAAGAGGAAGGAGGACCTGGACCTTCGGCTCAATGAGGCCGAGGACTACTTGGGCCGGGAACGCTCCGAATACTTCTGCGGCCTGCTGCCGTCCACCGAGCAATGGCGCCTCTTTGACGAGCTGAAACAGGGCACGGCCTATCTGGACATCGAATCGGATGGGATCGGGCCGGGGCATGTGGTTACCATGGTGGGGATCATGCGTAACGGCAAGATGACCACTTTGGTCCGGGGACAGGGCCTCGACCAGGCGTCGATCAAGGAAGCGCTCGACGGGGTGAAGATGCTGGTCACCTTCAACGGCAGCTCGTTCGATCTGCCCATGATAGGGCACGAGTTCCCCTTCTGCGTCCCCCGGGTGCCGCACTTCGACCTGCGCCACGTCTGTCCCAAGGCGGGGTACCACGGCGGCCTGAAGTCCGTGGAACAGCAGATCGGTATCTCCAGACCGCAGGAGGTCGAGTATGTCACCGGAGAACAGGCAGTGTACCTGTGGCATCTCTGGAGCAGGAAAGGCAATCAGAACGCCCTGGACCTGCTCACCCGGTACAACGCCGAGGATGTGAAGAACATGGAACCGTTGGCCGAGCTCGTCTACGACATCATGAAGGAGAAGATGATGAGGGACATCAATGCAGGCTACGAACACAGAGCATAGGGACCTGGCGGGGTTCGACAATCAGGCAAAGGAGATAGCGGATTTCCTCCTCACATGCAGGAAGGTCACGGTGGTCGGGCACATAGACGCGGACGGCATCACCGCCACGTCCATCGCGTTCAAGTCGCTGCAGGAACAGCGCATCGACGTTCAATACAATTTCATCAAGAAGATCGACGAGAACGAGATCAAACGGATCAACCGGATCGAATCGGACGGGGTTCTGCTGGTGGACCTGGGGAGCGGCTACGCGTCCAAACTGGATCATCCCGGGCTGTGCATCGCCGATCACCATGAGGTGGATCCGGCGGGACGGCCCAGATCGAGGAAGAAAGGACAGGTGAACCTCCTGGATTTCGATACCGGCGATTCCCGGCACCTCAACCCGCACCTGTTCGGGTTCGATGGTTCAAAGGAACTGAGCGGCGCCGGGGCGGCCTACGCCATCGCCAAGGCGATGGACGGAAGGAACCGGGACTTGGCCCATTTGGCCATCGTCGGAGCGGTGGGAGATTTCCAGGACTCCTCGGAATGCCGACTCATCGGATTGAACCGCCGCATACTG
The DNA here is from genome assembly GCA_963695345.1 of uncultured Methanomassiliicoccales archaeon. Taxonomy (GTDB): domain Archaea; phylum Thermoplasmatota; class Thermoplasmata; order Methanomassiliicoccales; family UBA472; genus DASXVU01. The sequence goes on along the minus strand of OY968769.1, from coordinate 2,343,930 downwards.
GAGGATGCGGAAATGGTCGGTTCGGTCAAGACCGCACAGGACGTGCGGTACTTCGGCCGGGAGACCCGGCCACTGGTGAACTTCCTCAAGTACTCGTCAGACCCGCGGCTCCCCCACCTCACCAACGAGGAGTCCCTGTGCTATGAGCTGTTCAGGCAGCAGGGCGTACCGCTCAAGGAGGACGGCCGTTGGAGATGTTGGAGGGACCTCAGGACCGATGAGAAGGAACGCATCGTGGGTGTTCTGAAAGAAATACTGGATAAGGCCGGTCAAGGGAGCGAGGCATCGTCCCGTCTGATGGGAGAGGTCTATTCCCTGGTGCGCGAGGAACCGGGGACGGTCATGCACGATGCCAAAGAGTTCGCCACCCTGCTCAACTCCTGCGGCCGGTACGAGAAGGCACCGACCGGACTGGAGGTCTGCATCAAGGGACCGCAGCTGAAGCGGGAGAAGCAGAAGGCGCTGCGCAACCTGCAGAACCACCGGGACAATCTGAAGGGCGCGATCGAGATGGTCAAGGGAAAGGACCGGGTGGTGCTTGGATCGGTTCAGTACCTGAGGAACATGGACGGGTCCTTCTGTCTGCCGATAGAGGACACGGTGGTCGGCATAGTGGCCGGGATGCTGCTCGGATCGGGGGAAATACCATGCGATCGACCGCTGCTCGCTTTCGCGGTGAGCGTCGATGACGACAGCGTCGAGATGACGAAGGCCTCCGCCCGAGGCACGAAGGAACTGGTCGAAAGAGGTCTTGACCTTTCATCGGCGATGCGCTGCGCCTCCGAATCGGTGGGAGGCACCGGCGGTGGCCACAACATCGCCGCCGGCGCGACCATACCGCCGGGAAGGGAAGAGGATTTCCTGGCTGAGATCGACCGTATCGTCACGGCTCAGTTAGGGTGACCCATCACGGTCAGGATTATCGCTTTCTGGGCGTGCAGGCGGTTCTCCGCCTCATCGAAGACAACGCTCCTCTCGCCGTCGAAGACCTCGGCGCTGATCTCCATGCCGCGGTGAGCGGGCATGCAGTGCAGGACGATCGCATCATCCTTGGCCAGCGACAACATGTCAGCATTGATCTGATAGGGTTTGAACACCCGTTCCCGCTGGGCCGCCTCGTCCTCCTCGCCCATGGAAACCCAGACATCGGTATAGAGCACGTCGGCGTCCTTGGCTGCCACCTTGGGGTCCTCGACCACCGAGACCGTGCGACCTTTCGCCTCGGCGATCTCCCTCGCCTTCTTGGCCAGTTCGAGGTTCGGCTGGTATCCCTTGGGGCATCCGGCCACGAAATCCATGCCGGTCATGGCGGCGCCGAGCATTAGGGAGTTGCAGACATTGTTCCCGTCGCCAACGTAGGTGAGCTTGAGCCCGTCCAGCTTGCCCTTGCGTTCCTTGATCGTCTGCAGGTCGGCCATTATCTGGCAGGGGTGCTCGAGGTCATCCAGTGCGTTTATCACCGGAACTGTCGAGCACTGGGCCAGTTCCAACATGATCTCGTGCTTGAAGGCGCGGTACATTATCACGTCGACATAGCGGCTCATCACCTTTGCGGTGTCAGCGACCGTCTCGCCCCTTCCCAGCTGCATGTCCTTGGGGCTGAGGAATATCGCGTGTCCGCCCAGCTGGGTCATGCCCACCTCGAATGATACCCGGGTGCGCGTGCTCGCCTTCTCGAACAACATGGCCATGGTCATGTTCTTGAGGGGCTCGGCGTTGCGATACTTCCCTTTCTTGAGCTGCGCTGCCAATTCCAAGACGTCCTCTAGATCGTCCTTGAGGTCTAGCATCGAGATGACGTCGCGTTTCTTGACCACCATTTGAATTACCTTCGAATCATCATGGCCATTGGTATGGCCGAGAAGTAGTGTCAATGTCAGGAAATTATTATAATAACTGACACCAGGGAGACAGAACTACACCGTTGTGTCCATCCGGCTACTAGTCAGCCATATTGTCCACCATGTTGTATCCTCTAGAAGACAGCCCATCCGTAGGGTAGGAACGAGAACAGGAAGAAGTTCAGGATCCCGTGGATCAGCGCGACGAAGATCAGGCTCCGGGTCTTCCAGAAAAGCACCGCCAGGATGAAACCGACGATGAAAACGAAGATCAGGTACGGGATGCTGCCGTATCCGGAGTGCATTATGGAGAACATGAAGGCGGAAGTGAAAAGGGCCAACGGTATGCCCCAATGGCGTTCTATCCGGGCCTGGAGGAACCCTCTGAAGACCAGCTCCTCCCCGAAACCGACGAACATGATCATGACCACGGCGAGCACGGTGAGATTGAACGCGCTCAGATCGGGGATGAGAGGGTTGGGACCGAGGACGAGGTACTCGAAGTTCGCCATCACCAATCCGATGACGATCGCCGAAGGAACGTACAGAGTGTTCCATTTGGAGCTCTGTTCCATTCCCCCCCGGTTAATGAAATCCCAGATGCGTCTGGCATTGACCAGGATGTAAGCCTTCAGTTTCCTTATACCTCCCTCGTTCTGGGCATTGGTATCGAAGGCCATCTTCCAAAGGATGTATCCGGAAAGGATTATTGTCCCGTACACGAACGGCATCCAGTACAGGGTCATGTTGAAGAAGATCGGCATCCCGACGTTCAGGACCCGGAGCAGCGATATGAGCATGAGCGCCTGGAACACATCCGAGTAGCGCTCGATGAAGATGGCCATCAGAACGCAGATGAAGATGTTCACCACGTGCAGTGAAAGGGTGTCGGAGGCGTCCTTGAGGAAGAAGAATATCTCAGCTATGACTATGAGAATGAATGGGACGACCACCGCAATTTTGTCCCGCATCGCTCCTGGATTTGAGTGGCTTTATTAAACCGTTCGCTCGATAGGACAAATAATGTGAATATTGGCGCAATCCAGTTATTAGTGGAATCGCGCGGTCCGGACAGGGATCCATCCCCGGACCCCCTGGACGGAGGATGGTTAAGGCGGACCCGCCCGTCCCGGAAGATGGGCGGACCGGTCGAAGTCCTTATGTCGACGCAATGGGACTCTGGGAAAAAACGCCCCTGTCCTTCAGGTTGTTCCCTTATGAATGTGACGCGCAACATTTATTAATCAAAACGCGTTCCACAACTTCCAGCATGGCCGCGTTGGGGTAGCCTGGTATCCTGTGGGACTGTGGATCCTTTGACCCGTGTTCAAATCACGGACGCGGCCCTTCTTGTCATCTTTTTATCACCATGAAGTCCCTTTCGAAGAAGGCGAGCTCCTTTTCATCAAGCACCTTGGGGTTCATGGTGATGAGCAGACGGGATTGGCTCATCAGTATCTCGTCCCTCAGGCCATACAGGAAGCGCAGCACTTTGGGCGAACCGTTGTTGGCGATGAGGTATTCCATCCCATCGATCGCCACCACGGTGTTGTGGCCCATTTTCAGGAACTCGATGATGGTGTGCTCAAGGATGGACAGGTTAGTGGGGTCGACCCAGTCCTGACCGGGCTGAGAGCACAGCCATATCACGGGGGTTCGCTTCAGGCCGTGCCTCTCCCGCAGATCGTCGGGGTAGGTCCGGGTGACGATGAGGCCCTCGACCCCGTTGGAGACCGTGGTCAGCAGGGTCTCGTACATGCTTTCGGGCCTGTCCTCCTCGAATAGAATGTAGCTTCCCTCCGGAAGCACTTCCTGCCCTTTGGCGCCGATGATGCTGGCCCGGTCCTCGGAAACGGGCACCACGGTGAAAAAACGATGCCGGTAGAAGGAAAACCCGATGATCACGATGGAGACGAAGAATCCCGGAGAAAGCTCGCTGGGCACAACGAAATCGTAAAGGTCCATGATGAACAGCGACAGACCCCACAGATAGGGCGCCGCGACCGCCATGGCGAGGAGCAGGCACACTCCCCTTACCATCTCATCATCGGACTGCTGCCAACGCCGGACCAGCAGGGAAAGCGTGATACGCGGTGAATGCCGCCAACACGACCAGTATCGTCAATGTCGCCGGTGTGTCCGGTAATCCGAAACCGTACTGGTTGTGCTCCAGGCTGTTCAGGTTGTAGGCCAGCACCAGACCGACCAGGAACGACATCGCCGAGTACAGGACGATGTTCTTTCCCAGCCATCTGTTGAGAGGTATCAGGGCCAGACTGGTGGACAGGAAGAGGAAACCGGCAAAGATCAGGACTATCGAAAGGATCAGCCCCCGGGCGAACAGCAGGGCCGTTTCCGTATCTGAGGCGTTGATCATCAGGAAATCGAATATTCCGGCGCAGAGGAAGACCAGCATGAGCACCAGGAACCCGTTGGCTATGGCGATGTGGCGGTCCCGGCGGAGAGCCGCGATTCCCAACACCAGTGCCAAGGCCCCCGTCATCAGGGGGAAGGCTGAGTACCATGCAATATTCTGAATCATAGTCGCCTATGCCCCATCCCGATGCCCATATGCTCTAATTATCCTTTGTTCGGTAGTGTATTTGAAAACTTTATCTAACCCCCGCCATGTACGTGTTCTGGTGTGACATTTGGCTTGGAAGGGAACCATCAACAAGATCGACGATTACCGCTGGGAGATCCCGCAGGATTACAAACCGGGAATGCGCACCAGCGCCATGATCTATTCCAATGACAAGATGATCGAGCATGTGCTGAGCGACAATTCACCGGAGCAGGCGGCCAACGTGGCCACCCTACCGGGCATAGTCGGGAAGTCATTGGCCATGCCGGATATCCATTGGGGATATGGGTTTCCGATCGGCGGCGTCGCGGCGATGGATTCCGAGGAGGGAGTCATCTCGCCCGGCGGCATCGGCTTCGACATCAACTGCGGGGTGAGGCTCCTCAGCACCAACCTGGAGGTCAAGGACGTCGAGCCCCGGGTCAAGGACCTCATCGGCACGCTGTTCAAGAATGTCCCTTCCGGTGTCGGCTCGGAAGGCGTGGTCGATGTGGCGTCCAGCGAGATCGACGCCATCCTCACCGAGGGAGCGGAATGGGCGGTCCGGAAGGGCTTCGGATGGGAGGACGACCTGGAGACCACCGAAGAGGGGGGCAGGCTGGAGAACGCCGACCCGACCAAGGTCTCCCAGAAGGCAAAGCAGAGAGGCATCCCGCAGGTCGGCTCGTTGGGTTCGGGGAACCATTTCCTGGAGATCGACAAGGTCGACAAGATCTTCGATCCCTCGGCCGCCAAGGCGTTCGGCCTGACCCATGAGGGCCAGATCACGGTGACCATCCATTGCGGTTCCCGGGGATGCGGCCATCAGATCGCCACCGACTACCTGCAGGTCATGGAACGGTCGCTGAAATCCATGAACCTGAACCTCCCCGACCGCCAGCTGGCCTGCGCACCGGTCAACTCAAAGGACGGGCAGGATTACTTCAACGGCATGAGCGCCGGTGCCAACTTCGCCTGGGCGAACCGGCAGATGATCATGCACTGGGTCCGCCAATCGTTCGAGAGCGTGTTCCACCGGAAGGCAGAGGACATGGATATGCGGCACGTTTACGACGTGGCGCACAACATCGCCAAGCTGGAGGAACACGAGGTCGATGGCAGGAGGAGGAAGGTCTACGTGCACCGAAAAGGGGCCACCCGAGCCTTCCCGGCCGGCCATCCGGAGCTCCCATCCAAATATTCCTCGGTAGGTCACCCGGTCATCATCCCGGGGGACATGGGTGCGGGAACCTACGTGCTGGTGGGAACGGACCGGGGGATGAAGGAATCGTTCGGTTCCACCTGCCATGGCGCCGGCCGCATGATGTCGAGGGCCACTGCGATCAACACCTACAACGCCTCGACGGTCAAGCAGCAGCTCGAGTCGAAGGGCATCTACCTCAAGGCGAGCACCAAGGACGGCATCATCGAGGAAGCGCCGGGCGCCTACAAGGACATTGATGATGTCATCGCCGTGGTAAGCGGGGCGGGCCTTTCCAGGCCAGTGGTTAAGCTCACGCCCATCGGTGTGATGAAAGGCTGATCCCGACCCGGTCGGGCAGGTCAGCGCCACCCGCGGACCGGAAGAGGACCGGCAATCCCATATGGTCCAGGACCACCATGTCCCTCATCAGCAGCGCGAGGTCGCGCTCGGACAGGACCTCGGGGTCGAAAGACAGGATCAGCCTGGAGCCCCGGACCAGCGCCTCATCCCCGAGGTCGAACAGAAACCTCATGGTCTTTTCACTGGATGTTTCCAGTATCAGATTGTCCAAGCCCTCGATGAGGACAATGGTGTTCCTCCCCTCGCTCATGAAGCGCTTTATCTTCCTTTCCAGGAGAGGGAGGTTCGAAGGCGACACCGCCTCCTTGACCGGCCGGTTGGCCAGCCAGATTATCGGTGTGTTCTTCAGGCCGAACTGCTCGCGGATCTGTTCCGGGTGCTTCTGGGATATGATCAGACCCTTGCGTCCGGTGTTGAGCTCGGAGGCAAAGATGCGGAAGGACGCCTCCGTCCCCTTTTCCTGGACGGCATAGGAGCGCCCGGTTTCGAGCTTGGTGGCAATGGGTTTGAACTTGACCCGGGTGAAGTCATCCGAGGGGCGGATATCCAGGAACCGCTCCCTGACGATGGCGTAGAAGAACACCGTGGAGGTGATCAGGATGGCTGGTGCCATCGGTGTGGGAAAGGACACGCCGAACAGCTCGACCAGCGAGACCAGGAGAGGATAGCAGAAAGGCACCGACATGGCCAAGGTCAGGCTGGCCACGGACTTGTCGACGGAGCGATCGCGGGTCGCCCGATGGGCGGCATGCAAGAGGAACAGGGCATAGCCCAGATAGGTCAGGATCAATAGGCCTAATGCCAACATCTCGAACGAATTGGGGATGAACCAGCCGAAATCGCCCATCTGAACCTTGACGAAGAAGAGACCGGAAATGATCCCGCTGGAGATGACCAGTACCATGTATCGCAGCCTGTTCCTGCGGAAAATGGAATAATCGCTCTGCAGCGAGAAGAAGGTGGCCAGGTAAAGGAATCCACCGAACACGCAGACCAGGCAGAATATCAGCAATCTCACCATCAGGGTGGCGACCTCGATCGAGGCGGCGGTGAGGAACAGATAGTCAAGGGCCGATGACAATGACAGGAAGACCATGACCACGAAGAACGACCTTGATATCCCCTGATGCGGGTTTCTGAAAAGAACGTAACCTCCCATGACCATGGCGAGGATGGAAACGACGGTGGAAAGGGACAGGAAGAGGGGATCGAACATCGTAGCAGATAGAATAGGGGGGATGGTTTGAAGCGTTTTTCGACCCGGATATCAAGGATGAAAGTAGTCCCTGGCCAGGCCTGTTCCGGATAGCGATGGTTCAGGAGAAAAGTACTTTTTCGGCCGCCTTTCGCACCCTCTCCTGGTTGGCCCCGGGGGTCGACACCATGACCGCCCAATCGTTGACGCTGCGGGTCTGTATCGCCTTGGCCAGGGGGCTGTACTTGGAGAGCGGCCTGACCCGGTCCCCGTTGATGATCGGCACCTCGGTCTTGCCGATGCGCGGCTCGGTGATGAGCAGCTCCCTTTCGGGCATGTCGAGGATGACCTCCGATCCGTCCACCTCCGCCCTCTCCGCTATCTGTCGTTCCACGTCCTTCCGCTTCTCGTAGGACGTCAGAGGAAGCAGCGAGTCCAGCTGTTCCGGGTCAAGATCGGAGATGAGCATCGAGTACGCCCGCTTGTACAAATGCCGGTACCGCAGCAGGGTCATGATCCGACTGGAGTTTCCGCCATCCTTCAGGAGCCGCTCGGAGAGACTGGCATCAGTCTGGATCTGGATGTCTTCGATTACCCTCTCGCTGGCGTTCTCGACCGCCTTGCACAGCATCATCTCCGCTATGCGCACGGTATGATGGAAGTAGACCGATGTGTACATGAGGGCCCGGGCGACCATCAGCCCCTCGATGGCCACCACTCCGCTCTTGCGGACCGCGATGTCTCCGTGATGCAGTTCGATGGTGTCCATGATCCGATCGATATCGATGGTCCCATGGGCCACACCGGTATAGTGGGCGTCCCGCACCAGATAGTCCATCTGGTCGGCGTCCACCGGGCCGTGGATCACCTGCCTCAGGTAGTTGTTCTCGTTGAAATAGGTCTGCACACCTTCCAGTGGCAACTTCTTCTGACCGCTCAGGTCCGGTCCGCGCGGAGAGACGATCAGGTCGGTCACCAGGTCGGACGATATCCCTTCTGATTCCAGCAGGTCGGCTATCGGTCCCCGGTCCCCGATGACCTCGCCTTCCTTGGGATCGATGTGACGCATCTCCCCCTTGATGAGCGCCCTGCCGATGTCGGTATGGGTCATCCCGGTCCGCTCCTCCAGGACACACTCCAGGGTGTGGGAGTAGGGAGCGTGACCGATATCGTGCAGCATCGCCGCCGCCAGGACGCATTTCCGCTCATGTTCCGGGATGTCCAGCGCGGCCGCCATGCGGGAGGCGATCTGATAGGTGCCGAGAGAATGCTCCATCCGGGTGTGGTGCGCCCCGGGGAACACCAGATAGGCCAATCCGAGCTGATGCACCCCATGGAGGCGCTGGACCTCTGGCCTCTGGAGCAGGTCCAGATAGACACCGCTCACCTTGACGCTGCCATGGACGCTGTCATGGATGACCTTATAATCTGGCACGGAGGAAAATCAGGATTGGACTATATATTGGCTTTGAGAACAGTTATCCCGGGGCCATGCCCCGGGCGTAATATGTTTAGTTGAAGCCGCCCTTGATCTTGTGCCTGTCGATCTTGATCCCGTTGGGCGCCACCACGATCAGGTTGTTCCCGATCGCCGCAACGTCGCCGCCGGTGTCGCGGGCGATGTTCTTCAGCTCGTTCGTGATCTTCTTCAGGGTCTGCTGGTCGTTCTCGATCGGCGAATAATCGATGAGGACGATGTTGCCATTGTAGACCGGCTGGCTTACGGATGTGACGTCCTCGAAACGATAGACCTCGGCGACCTTGATCATACCGTTCCCGGCGAGCGGGCTGTCCTCTTGGAAATACAGTGCCCCGAGATCGATGTATTGATCTGTCTCAACGGTCTGAACGTCATCCTTCCCCTTTCTCAACGGCTTCTTCAACAGCGGCAAGTTGCATCCCTCTTTGATTGGTTCAGAAATGGGGTGACATAATATTAACATTTCGGCCCCAGAATATCTGGATTGCCTGAAAGGCAGTCTCCCAGGGAACATCATCTTGGGATGACGCTCGAGGCCTCCAAAGAGGAAGCGTGATCGTCTGCGGTGAGATTGGCAGGTCGCCTGAGATCAAAACGACCTTCAAAATGATACGAGGAATGGCTGCCGTGGGGAATAAATGGGATGCTTCAACCGGACCGGGGCGATCACAAGAAGCCGTTCCTTACGATGTCAGCTCACGCATTCATCTGATGAGGACCAAACGGTCCGGGAATCGTCCGTTCCTCGATGTTCTAGCCACCTCCTCCTGAATCAGTTCCAGCAATCCCGAGCCCCTCAAGTTCGTGCATATCTGACACACTATGGTTTGGAAATCGATGCCGTTAATCAGCTTAATGGCCCCGCCTTCGATCTCGAACTTCAGGTCCAAGTACTGTTTTGTTTTCTCGAAGCCATCGATGTATGTGCGTTTATTATTGCGGTAGAAACTGATCGCCGAATCGGTGACCCCGAAGTATCTGGCGACCTGCGCTTGACTGATGTTGTGAGTGTCCATCAATTCATCTGCCATCCCCCTCCGTATCAATGGCAGTACATATCCGACGACCAGCTCACATGGGGTTTTCATCGGCGTTCGAGCATCCTGTGGGGACCGATCCGAAGATGTTTCGTGAATTCTCATCAGATCGACCCCTTTGTAACTGTCCACGTCTGAATCGGGCCTCTGACATGGGAACCGGTCTGCAGGTCGAGCATAATCTAAAATCCTCCCTTCCATTCTTTGCTTGTGCTGTCCAGACAAGCATCATCAAAACTAGTCGATGTAATATATTTGACAGTTTCTATTTAACGATTGTATACAATTCCTGGTTCCATATTGAATAAGGCCTCATCTTAAACGGACCGAGGCAGTGGCCATCATGCCGACCCTCACTTCTTTCTTCTTCGATGTACCCAGACAATGGCGGCGAGTGCGCCCAACAATACAACGATAATCACGACCACGATCAAGGCCGAATCATCACTCGATCTCCCTGGAGCATCGGTTGTGGATGTCGCGTTGATCGTGAATGAGACCCGATCGAATGCCGAACCGCCCATACCGTCAGTCGCCGTGACGTTCGCTTCGTGGACCCCGACGCCCTGACCGATCATGGTGTAGTTGTTCACCTCCACTGCCAGCCTGACCTGGGGACCATCGTCGATGCTGACCAGATAGTATGCGACCGCAAACGAATTGCCGCTCACCGTCCATCTCAGCTCCACGTTCCCGGTCACCAGCTTGGAATCCTCCGTCGGGGTGACGATGTTCACGCTGATGGGTACCTGAGGATAGATGGGCCCGGCCGCCAGGGAGGTCGAGTTCAGACCGGGTACCGAGGCGGAGTGTGCCGAAACCTTAAAGGTGTACGTCCTGCCAGTTTCAAGTCCGGTGAAAACGGTCGAAGTTCCGTTCACGTGCTTGACATCTATTCCGTCCTGGTAGACGATGTAGTAGTCGATGGAGGAGTTGATTTCCCCCTGCAGACCCTTCCAGGAAAGCCACACGGAAGCGGGGCGGAGATCTGCGCTCAGACCATTGGGCGCGGCCATTTCCGATCCGTTCTGTTCTGAAGCGATGCCCTCCCAGAGCGGCATGGTGAAACCGTCAGCCCCGGCATAGCTTTTGATGCTGAGGCTGGAATTATGATTCAAGACCCAGTCGGAAGCCACCGATGGCGCTCCGCTCTTGAAGACGACCGAGGTCAGGGTGGAACAGTTCCCGAACGCCGTTTTACCGATGTATGTGACACCGCTCCCGATGACAACGCTGCTCAGGGCGGTGCAATTAAAGAATGCGCTATATCCGATGAACGAAACGGTGTCTGGTACCTCAAGCGTCACCAGGGATTGGCAGCCATGGCAGGTCAGGGCCCCGATGCCTGCAAGTTCGCTTCCCAGCCTCAGTGTGGTCAGCGCTGTGCAACCGGAGAATGCCGCAGATCCGATGGAGACCACACTATCCGGCAATAGGATTGACGTTATCGACCTGCACCCGTAGAATGCGGCGGAGCCTATGGAGGCCAGCCCTGATCCGATGGTCACCTGGGTCAATCCGGCACATCCTTGGAACGCATTGTCCCCGATGCTCACGACACTGTCTGGGATCGCGATCGAGGTCAACGAGGTGCAATTGAAGAACGAGGCCTCACCGATGCTGATGACACCGTCCGGAATATTTATGGAGGTCAGGTCATAGCACTCCGCGAACTCTTCGCCCTCCAGCAAGTTCAGCCCTCTGGGAAGAGTGACCGAGGTGAGGTTATGGCACCCCTGGAAGGCATTGTTCCCGATGGTGCTGACGCCGTCCGGAATGACGATGGTCGTCAGATCGCTGCCATAGAACGCGTAGGCATCGATGGACACCAGACCGTCAGGGAGAGCGAGGGATGACAACGATCTGCACTCATAGAAAGCACCATTGCCTATGGTGGTGACCGAATCGGGAATGGAGACGGTCTTCAAGGCGATGCACTGATAGAATGCGGAATAACCTATGTTGGTGACCCCCTGGGGTATGACCACCTTGCTAAGGTCGGTGTCCGAGTAGAAAGCGAACCCGCCGATCGAGAGGACCGGATAACCATCGATCGTATCGGGAATGGTGACTTCGTTCGCGGACCCGGTGTATGATGTTATCTCCACCGCGGTTTCGTTGTTGATGATAGAATAGTCGTAGTCACCACTCGTTACCGCAACGGCGGTAAACTGGACCGGTATGAACGACGAGATGGTCAACAACAAAATCATACCGACCACGGCTGCCCTGTTCCGCATATGAATACCTACTGGCATCGATAATTGCTACTAAGGTACGAAGTAGGGCGGGCATATTTAGAGTTTGCATCGCTTTTTACAACGACCGAAGAGCCGGGACCCTCGATCGAACTGATTGGGCCATGGACTGCACGAACTATCTTTCATCGTACTTCCAGAGTTTGTCGCCAACGTAGTGCAGGTTCTTGATGGCCTTGCCGGATTTCCTTCCCAGCATCTCCTCCCCGGACACCAATGCCTCACCGATGGCCAAAGCGCGCAGGTTCTTGACGTCCCTCACCCAGACGAAATCCCCTGGCTTTATGTCCTTGTCCGCGTCGACGATACCGGGCCCCATGATGTCCGCCCCCTTGACCACGAAGGGGACCGCCCCCATATCGACGGTGACATAGGATTTCGGAGGGTTGTACTTCAGAACACCCTTGACCGTCAGAAACGCCCTTCCAGAAATGACCAAGGCCAGTATCTCATTGTTAACGAAAAGGACGTCGAAATCCGAGCTCTCCGCCTTGTCGATCGTGTCCTTGAGGGTGAAAACCTGCATTCCTACCCGCGAGGTGATCTCCTCGGACAATGATTTGATCTCCTTCTCCCGGAGCCTCCCCCTCTTTTTGATCCGGATGTCGCTCATGATTCAGGTCACTTCTTCTTCCCGAAGAATTTCGAGAATAAGCCCTTTTTCTTTCCCGCATCGTCCTGGACCGCTTCCTCTTCCTCCTTGACCTCTTCTTTAGGAGGTTCTACCTTCGGGAGGGCTTTTGGTGCCGGTTCCTCGACATTGGGAACAGATTCCTTCTTCTTTTCCTTGACTTCCGGTTCTGGATCGTCCTTGGGAGGAACCTGGACCTCTTCGGTCATCTCCCTCTCCCGCTCGTTCTCCGGAGCCTCCCCTTTTTCCTGAGGCTCCTCGAAGTTCGTTTTTCCTTCCGAAATGTCCTTGGCCAGGTTTTCCAGGTCCTGGAAGTCGGCCATGCCCAGGTCGGCGCCGCATCTGGGGCACGAACGAGCGTCAATGCTTATTTTTGCGTCGCAGACCGGACATTCGATCTCGAGCTTCTGTTTTACCATAACCGTACGTTCAGATAAAACAGGATAGCCGATTTAACAATATCGGTACAAATGGTGCCTGGAACATCTTATGAGTCCAGTCAGATTCGATGACCTGGCCATCAATGGAATCGGGACGCCTGGTCCATGGAGGCGGAGGGGTTCCGTTATCCTGATGGCCTTGGGCCGTTCCATCTCCAGGCGTCGTCAGTCGACGATGACCGTTTCCTGGCCGGCACCAGATCACCCGGTAGGTGGGTGGCCGACATTCTCCGGAATGGCATGGGCGTTCGAATGACACGGATTAAGGCGCCAGATTTCAAAAAACGGACCCAGGTGCGAGGCCTTTAATAACGAAGAATAAATGAGTTTTCAATGCGCTGGGGTTTATTGTCGGTCAGGATCGGGATCCTGATCGTCAGCGTCATCACCACGATGTTGCTATTGCTGGCAGTGGTACCGTTGGCCCTCGGTGGGCTGGACATCAAGTTCCCGCAGGACCAGACCACCGGTTGGACCTATGATAACTCGACCAATGTGGTCACTTTCGAAGCGCCAGTCCAGGTATACAATGGCGGGTTCTACGACATCCAGGATTTCTCGGTGGGGATCAGGCTCACCGACATGAACGGGACCCTGATATCCGAATCCGACAGCACACCGTCCGATATCGTCGCTGGCAAGACCTCCCTCCTGAACGTCAGAATGGACATGGACCTGGACGGAATGGCGCCGTCCATCCTTCGGGAGCTCGCGTTCAATCACACCACCTTGAACATGTCCTTGACCCTGTCGACATACTACATGGAGCGCCTGGTGAACATCCATGTCGGAGCCAATCAAACAATGGATTGGACCCCGTTGATCGACAATCTGCAGATCGACCTGCAGAACGTGCAGATGCAGCAGAACGGATCGGCGTATGTGGTCCAGGTACCGTATGGCTTTGATGCCGGCGACCTGATCGTAGGAAAGCAGGTCAGCATCAGGACCATACTGCGCAATGCGACGGATGTGCTGGGTACGGGAACGGACCTGGTCCCCATTGCCAAGCACAATGCCGGAGGATTGAAGATGGTGATATCCCAGGCGGCAGCGCTGCATCTGATGATGAACCATGACAATCTGACGGTCGACGTTATCATCGAATTCCAGGGAGCGGAGTTCAGGCAGACCTACTCGAGACAGTGGGATCCGTTGATATCGAACCTCGTGGTCGGCACACCGTCCGTCTCCTCCGGATCGCCGATGTCCGCCCAGGTGTCCTTCGGCTTCGACGCCGCCTGCGCCGTTCTGGGCAAACAGATGCAGGTCGAATGCATCCTCAGGAACGCGACCTCTGTCATTTCCCAAGGGACCACCACCGTCACCGTTGGCCAACATACGCAGGGTCAGGTCTCGATGCCCCTATCTCTGTCCGAATCCTCCTGGTTCCTCACGCATTCCCAGAACTGGACGGTCACCCTGAACGCGACCGTCATGGGAATGACTATCACACAATCGCGGCCCTATCATTGGACCGCCCCGGTGGGAGGAACATGACCGACCTCTCCCCCCGATACGGAGTGCTGGCCAGCGGCCTCTACGGAAGCGCCCGGGCGGTGGCCCAGTTCATCATCTTGCCCATCGTGCTGATACTTGTCACATCATCGTTGCTGGAGAGCGTTGGCAACGCTTCCCTGCTCGACCTGGACCAGGCCTTGCTGGGACTGAAAACGGTCTTCGTCGTTTTCGGCACCATACTGGCGATACTGTCCTTTTTCAGCGAGTTCTATCCAGCCGGCACTGCCTCGAGACTGGTGTTCGGTCAGATGCGCGCGGTGGCGATCATCGCCTTGGGGTATGTCATTTTCATCGATTCTGGGATCCATGGCGCCCTGAGGACGGCTGGCCCGGACGTCGACATGATGTCCTTGTTCTACCTTTTCGCCGTGCTCATCGGCCTGGGCATGCTGTACCTGATAGGCGAATGGGTCGATTACCGGTGGGTGTGGAAAAAGGCCAAGGCGGCCATCGATGGAACGCCTTTCCTCCCCCGGAGACAGCACGCCCCCGAGGACCCGAAGGCGCATAAGCTGTGGCATGACTTCCGCTTCCGCTACGGCCGCCTCACCAAAGGGATCCGCATGGCCCGGGGTGCGCTGCTGCGCTTCGTCATAATACCGATCGCCATCGTGATCGTGATGAACGCCCTGATATCCTCGATCGGCAACACCATCACCGATCAGTTCTCCGAGACCCTCAGCTCAACGGTGACGCTGCTGTTCCTGGTGGGCGTTCCCATAGCGGCATTGAGCTTCTTCAAGGGGTTCTACCCGAAGGGTTCCGTGTCCCGGATGGGTTTCAGCATCGTGATCGTAGGAATGCTCGACCTGTGGATCTGGTACGCCACCCTCCAGGGACGGTTCCGGGCCGACATCGGCATGGTCCAGGTGGACCTCGATTACCAGCCGTATGTCATTCTCCTGATCATCGGCATGAGCCTCTGGGCGCTCTACTATGTGGTAGAACTGGTTTCCTACCGAAAGGACTGGATGGCCCAGGAATTCCAGCCGGTGGACGAGAGGAAGGCGGCCGAAAGGAGACTGCGGGAGAAGGCTTCGCGCAAGGCAAGGAACAACAAACAGCGCTCCTGAGGTGCGGAAAGTGGCGTTCCGAGGACAAAGGTAGGTCCTTCGATGCCCAATCACCTTTTTGATCGCCCTGTGGGCCGTTGTGTCGGTCTGGCCCAGGAAAAACGGTCCGTTTCCGGAGGTTCGATTTTGCTCACTTGGAACGCGTCCGCCGACCAATCCAGTCTGCTCCCTGTGATTCCATCGTGAATATTTTCAGAGACAAGAAAAGGGATTAAATAATCCCCGTCCTGTAACTCAGTCTCAGGAAGGGAAAGAATGGGAGTTAGCATAGCAATCTGTGAATTGGATACCGATGCGTCAACGTGCAAGAACGCCAAGACCTCGATCCTGAAGGTCAACCTCAAGGATGTGACCGGATTCGAGTCCTGCGCTGAATTCGACCTGATGGTCCCCGTTGCCGCGGCCAAGACCGCTTTTGGTTCCGAGTTCGAAGCGTTCGCCAAGCGCAACCGCGTGGACGCTGAGGCAGAGAACATCTATCTGGAGAAGGTCAAGAACGATGCCGACAAGCAGAAGTTGGCACCCCTGGCGAACAAACAATACACTGGCTGGATCGCGGTGGACAACGCATCGGCCGACACTCAGAAGAAGCTGCTGGACCTGGCCGACCCGGACAACCGGCTCACCAAGTGGGACATGCTCACCTTCGATGAGATGGGCGAGGCATGCAAGAAATGCTCTGTTTCCTGGGATGAGGGGAGGGGCTGCATAGGGACCTTCGGTCCGGACAACTCCGCTTTGCCCGAGATCGCCGCCAAGTACGGATGCGCCATCATTGCCGGCGTTCCCGCCGCGGTCAAGACCAAGACCCTCTTCACCAAAGAGGACGCCGTCAGGATGCTGGAGGAGATCAAGGTGCTGCGCGAGAAACTGCCGCTGGAGAGCAAGATGATGGTCAGGCGTTACTCGGGCGTTCTGGACCGGTTGGAGAAGGTCGCCAATATCAGCGTCAAGTACGGGACCAGGTTCTACTTCCTGTGATCTGATATAATGGACGACGGACCGATCGAAGGGGGGCCAACGCTCTTTCCAGACATCCCGGAGGCAGTCCACATACGGAAATCCTTCCACAAGTTTGGATTCAAGACCGGGTTCCTCAAGCTGGCCATATTGAGATTGGTGGCCGAAAGGCCTATCCACGGTTACGCCCTCATCAAGGAGATCGAACGGATCACCTCCGAGGATTGGAGACCGTCCCCTGGGTCCATTTATCCAGCACTGCAGGCGCTTGTGAAGAATGGATTGATCACCTCGGCCATTGATGGGAGAAAGAGGATATACGACATAACACCGGCAGGAAGGATGGTGCTCGACGCGGCCATAAACCATGCCAACATCGTTCTCGAGCATCTCACCATCCTGCTGAACTACAAACCCCCCATCACCATGGCGGAGGAAAAGCCGTCAAGCAAGTGACCGGCCCTGGGTCCCCTGTCCGAGCGAAGCCGATGACACGTCCCTGATGACGATCGTCGGCTCGCTCAACCTTATTCTGAGATTCTGTTTTCGCAGCGCGATCTCGATCCGCGCCATCCTGAAATTCAGCTCCTCAACGCCCGCGCACATCCGGTCCAACGATGTCTCAAGGTCCATTGCTTTTCACCTTTATGATAATGGAATGAACGCGAGGGGACTAGTTCCATTTCCCGACTACAATGACACTAACTCAAAGACCATGGCAAACTGGACAGTGTCCGACACGGTTGACTTCGATGGTCTCCCAATAGTTCACGGAGATGTCGCCCACGAGCAATTTCCCGGCCAAGGGTACACCCACACCCGTTATCAGTTTGACCGCCTCGGCCGCTTCCAGGCTGCCAAAGACGCCGGCGGTGCATCCTATGATCGGTATCATCGGTTTCTTCACGGGAGGTGTGGGGAACAGACACTCCAGGCATGGAGTGCGGCCGGGTATGATAACGGTCAGCTGCCCAGAGAAGCCTTCAACGGCGGCATGGACGAACGGCACCCGTTCCTTGGAGCAATGGACGTTCAGTATCTTCCTGGCCTGGAAGTTGTCCAGGCAGTCCAAGATGACCGAGCTGTCCTCCACCACGTCGCCCAGCTCCTCGGCGCCGATCTTCACCGCCTTGGGTACGATCTCGATATCCGAGTTCATCTGGCGTAGCTTGTTGGCGGCCGAGATCGCCTTCCCCGTTCCATTCTCGACGTCCTTCTCCCAATGCAGTACCTGCCGGTTGAGATTGGAAAGGTCCGGGGACTGGTAATCGACCAGTATGATCTTCCCCACACCGGCGGCCGCCAGGTACATGGAGACTGGCGATCCCAGGCCTCCTACGCCCATGACCGTGACCGTCGCCTTCTTCAGCTCTTTTTGCCCATCCTCCCCGAAGCCCTCCATCGCGATCTGCCTGAGGTAACGGGTCCTGTCGTTTTCGTTCAGGGTCGGGCTTCCTGCGGTCATGGATTTCCGCGACGTTTAGGAGCGTACCTAGTGATAATACTTTCAGGTTGCTTCAGGTCTTCCTGGGAGTGTCAATTGATCTTGGAGGGTGCCGATCGCCGGTGACCGTCCATGACAACAGATCGTTTCAGAACACAGATATCCTGGATAAAAATAGGGGAGAAAGGGGGGAGTCGCCTCCCCGTTGGTGTTTTCCCGATCACTCAATTCGGTATCTCGGTTGGAGTCCCTTCGACATGCAGGGGCTCAGAGCAGAGTCTGCTCTCCGAGGGCAGATAGTTGCTGTCTCCGCTGTAGACCGCCTTGAAGAGATAGTCCCCAGCTTCGAGCGGCATGTACCATTCCGACTGGGCCCTGCCGTTGTTCAGCGATACCGGTCCGCTTCCGACCATGGTCCAGGATTGTCCGCCGTCGGCACTGACATAGAAGCTCACGGTGCCGGATGGCGCCGGTGATCCCGCTACGCCGATGACCGTGGCGTTGTCCCTGACCGACTGGCCGAGTACAATTGAGTCGGTCCCGAGGCATGTGTGGGTCTTCGTCGCGGCCTTCAGGACCTTCAATGGCTCTTCGCAAACTGCGCTGCCCGAGACCTGGTAGTTGTTGTCACCGCTGTAGACGGCCCGGAATTCGTAGTCGCCGGCGATCGTCGGTTTATACATCTTCGAGGTCGCCGTTCCATCGACCAGTTCAACGCCCGCGTCGAAGGTGCTCCAGCTGCCGCAATTGTACCTTACCTGGAAATCGACCGTTCCGGTCGGGGTCGGGAAATCCCCGCCCAGGCCCTGGACCGTGGCATTGTCGGAGACTGACTGTCCCAGGCTTATCTGCACCGCGCCTAGTTCCGTGTGAGTGGTCGACGCGGAGGGGTTCACGGTCAGCTGCTCGTCGCAGATGGCGCTCTCGGACCCGAGGAGGTTGTCGTCGCCGCTGTATATGGCCTTGAACAAATAGAGGCCGGTGGCGAGCGGGGTGTAGGATTCCGAGGATGTTGCCGATCCTGCGCACAGCTCAACCGCGCACCCGTACTGGGTCCAGCTAGCTCCATTGTCAGCTGAGACCCAGAAGGTCACGGATCCGGTCGGGGTCGGGAAATTCCCGCCCAGGCCGGTAACGGTCGCGTTATCGAATACGGACTGTCCGAGGGTTATGCACCTGACACCGAGCTCGGTGGTGGTGGTGCTGGATTGACACTGGATGACTTCCAAGGGCTCAGCGCAATCCCCGTCGGCCGACATCAGGTAGTTACAGTCGCCGCCGTATACCGCCTTGAAGTAGAACGTTCCGGCCTCAAGGGGCGTGTATGCATCCGACACCGCCTGTCCGCTCGCATCGAGTGTCTTGACATCGCCGTATTTCACGAAGTCCGCCGTGCCCGGGACCTTGACCATGAAGGTCACGGTGCCGGTCGGGTCACATATCGTGTCGACGCCGGTCACGATCGCCGTATCGGTGATCGACGATCCCATTGCGATGCTTTCAGAGGACAGGACCGTGGTCGTGCCGGAGCAGGCCTTGACAACGGTCAACTGCTCGTTCTCTTCCGAGCAAGCTGAGTAGAGGATGTTGTTGGCGGCCGGGGCATAGACTGCCTTGAATTGATACGTTCCAGCCATTAGCGGGAGGTACATGTCCGAGACCGCCTTTCCGTTGCAGTCGAGGGTCTTGATCTCACCGTACTGGACGTATGTTCCGCCGGGCGCCTTGACCATGAAGGTTGCCGTTCCGGTCGGGACCGGGTAGTTCGATCCAAGACCGGTCACTGTGGCGTTGTCGGTAACTGACCTGCCTAGGCTGATCTCGGATGCGCCGATGATGGTGGTTATGGTCGTCGAGGCTGGCGAGACGGTCAGCTTCTCCGCGCCGTCCCTGCTCTGGGAACAGTAGAAGTTGCTATCGCCGCTATATACGGCCCGGAAGTAATAGGTGCCGGATGTTGCTGGCGTATAGGCTCCCGAGACCGCCGAACCATCCACCAGAGGAATATCATTCCCTCCGACGTAGGTGTTCCAGGCGCCGCTCTCTCCGATCTTCACCTGGAAGTCGACCGTTCCAGTAGGCACAACGCTTCCCCAGGAAGCGGTCACCGTTGCGACGTCCGTGATGGACATGCCATAGGTGATCGAATCCGCGCTCAGGACCGTCCTGGTGCAGGTTGAGATACGCAGGTTGGTGCAATCGCTTGCATAGAGTGCCCGGTAGCCATAGTTACCAGTCAAGAAATATTGTAAGGAATCGCCGCCGAAAAAGTTGTCGGCAAGCAAGTTTGAGCCGTTTGAAGTTCCGGAACTTAGTCCGGAGTTCGGCGACCCTTCTCCCGTGTTCAAGGGCTGTTGTCCGATCGGATTGGTCGAGGCATCGACCGACCCTACCGAGGATGTGCCCTTAGAGGCCAATTGTAGTCCTATGCCGATGGTCGATATACATAGGACCAGCACTAGCAGTATTGCGGTGAGCTTGAGAGCTCCAGATCTATTCATTTTACCCCTCCTCCCCTTAAAGTTCCAAAGACGAGCCCTTCATGACTCAGTAGGCGGCTTGTCTCCGGGCTATTTTCACATACAAACAATTGAGGAAAAAGATATATATAGTTTAGTTAACGCAGAGTAATTATTGTAGCTCCAATTTTTGAATTATTACAATTAATGAAAATTATTACTGGCATCGCTATTATACAATATTAGTAAGAATATTATTCATATTAAATGTGTGAGTCAAATAGTTAATAGATTTTGACTGGATTAAATATACTATTAATAATTGTAATTTTTTTAGGTAACATTTTCAGTCATTGTCTTGAAGTAACGACTTCATCAAATGATGCCCAGCATATAATATTTATATAAAATTTCTGATGATATTTTTATTTGAAATAGATTTTTATTGAATTATGAATAGGGAAATAATGCCCGATAAAACTTAACTCAAACCTTTGTTTGGAGTGTCTGGGTAGTGTTGAGCCTGAATTCTCACGTCGTTCATTTTCAAAACTGAAATTTGCCTGCGGAATAGTTCAAAATGAAATCAGAATGAGGTCAGAATGACGAGCAGGTAAGACTATGAGGATCAAGGAGAACGATTCATTTCCTAGATCACGGCTGATTAGAGAGGAGCCCCACGGAACGGCTTATCTACTGGACCGTCGTGGTCACATTTCATTGACCTGCGCATCGATGCACGAGAACGACCGGATCCAGATCATCGTCTCCGTTCTTTCGATCGGCCACGCCAATATATGAAGGCGCAGGCGCAGGCTCCGAAAAGCAACCCCAGACCAGCCATTGTCGGAATGTTGTCATCGGTAGATGCCTGTCCAATGCTCAGAGAGATTATCTGGCCAGCCTCGACATCGAATAAGGTGAAAATATATTGGTCATCGGTCTCGGTTACCCGATAGCTTCCCTGCCTGCCTCCGATGGTGACCCCGATCATATCGAGACTGGACACTGAGTTCTTGGGAATGGTGACATTTGCCGTACCGGTCTGTTCGAGGCTGAAAGTTATCCGGTCCTCCGTGCTGCTGCTGATGGCTCCCGAGACCACCGAATTGGATGATATGCTGGCCAGGTCCCCGTTCCTCAATCTCAGGGACCCTACGGTCTGTTCTATGGATATCGGCCCGTGCGTACCGTCATCCGAAAGCACCGCCATCAGACGGATTATTCCGGCACTGGCACTGAGCAGTGAAGAGAACTTGCCGCTGGCGGTGGTGGTCGTTCGCCCAACTTCTGTCCAATCCCCCGACATGCTGGTGCTTAGATAGATCGTCACCGTCTGACCGCCGATTCCATTGCCGGAAAGGTTAGCGACCACTCCCGATACGGAAATGCTGTTCTGGAAGGGAACCACCCGCATGTCGATGGTGACGTTGCGCAGCGAACGAACCGATACCGGCCCGGTCGAAACAGAGCCCGCGGCATTGAACGCGATGATCTGGTACAGGTATTCCTTGCCCGGGATCACGCCATTGTCGGTGAATACGGATCCCGACGAAGAGACATTGGCCATGGTTACCGTTCCGGTCGCGATTTCGGTCCGGACGATGGTGAAGCCGAGCAAAGGTGTTCCGTGGCTGCTTGGCATATCCCATGCGAGCGTGACGTTTGAGTCTCCCACGTAGGCTTCCATACCGAATGTCGATGGAACTGATATGGTGGAAAAATATGGGGACCCACTAGATTGGAAACCCTCTCCCACCGAGTTGATCGCCGCGACCCGATATTGGTATGATATTCCGCCGACCACGGTCTGGTCCCGATAAGCGGTGGTGGATGGGTCAGACAATGTGGAGAGCAGCTGCCACCCTGCCCCGGCGGACCGATAGACAGCGAATCCGGACAGAGAGGACCCGCCGTCCTCCGGCACCGTCCAGACCACCAGGATGGATGACACGCCCGGTTCGACCACGACCAGGGAAGGCGCCCCTGGGACCGTAGCTGCGTACGCGTCCACCGGAACCGACATTGGGCTGGACCCGATCGAGTTCGATGCGGCCATCGAATAGTGGTAGGCGGTTCCGGCTATGACCGAACCATCGACGTAGGTCCTTGCCGATCCGTCCAATGACGCGATCAGGGTGCTGCCTCCCGTTGATGAACGCCACAATTGGTAGTTCAGCCCGGCGATGCCGCCGTTCGATGTAGGCGGAGCCCATGAAATCGATATCGTGCCGTTGCCCTGGGACGCGGATATTGCCGACGGAGCGCTGGGAACGGTTCCTATCCAGCAGGTCGCGGAGGAGCTGGGGGACCCCTCGCCGGCAAGGTTCGAGGCTGCTACGGTGAACCAGTACTGGACCCCGTTGATCAGGCCGCTGATGAGTGCCGATGACGAATCCGCCCCTGCCTGTGCCACGACCGACGGAGCGCTGTCCGTTGTCCATGCGCGAACGGTGTAGCCCAGAATGGGAGCGCCGTTCTGTGCCGGGGCGGACCAAGTCAACCGGGCGTTACCGATGGCACCGGCGACGGTCAGCTCGGTGGGTGAACCGGGGACCTGCGCGTAGATGGCATGCACCTCCGCGGAGAGCGGGCCGGAGCCGTTCTGGTTCTCGGCCTTAACGCAATAGTAATAGACCTGGCCCAGACTGACCGCGGTATCGCTGTATGCCATCACATCGCCCAGGTGGGCGATGACCGTCCCCCCTCCCGAGCTCAGGGCACGATAGACGTAATACCCGGACACCAAGGAGGAACCGGATGACGGAGGGGGGGACCAGCTGAGCTGGATATGGTCGGACTGCACCGTGGCGGCCACCGATACCGGTGCCGATGGATAGATGGAGATGAGCAACGGCCCTGATGAACCGGGACCGGAGGTGCCCATGGAGCTTGTGGCGGTGACGAAATAGTAGTAGGTGGAACCGACGGCCGCGGTGGGATCTTGATAGGCGTTCCCGGTGATGGGTTCGGCCATCAGTGATGCCGAGGCGAAGTCCGGAGAACTCCCGCGGTATACCGAGAACCAGGATATCGTCCTTCCGCCATCGTCCATGGACGACCACGTCAGATCCACATTCCCGATCGAGAAAGTAGCTTCCGCCACAGCAGGGGCCGCCGGGACGGTCGCCGGGGAATCATAGACCTCCGATGAGAGGGGTCCTTCACCCATGGCGTTCACTGCCGATACCCTATAGTAGTACAGTTCGCCGTTGACCAGGCCGTTGTCAGTGAACGACGACCCGGTTACGGTGGCGGCAAGCGTCCCCGTACCGGGTGTCATGGACCGGTACACCTTGTAGCCGGTTATTGCTGAGAATCCATCGCTGGTCGGTTCTGACCAGGAAAGGAGCACCGATCGGTCGGATATCTGCGTGATGAGCGCGACCGGCGCACTCGCGAGCCCCTTCGCCAGGACGGAAACGACGTTGCTAGACACCGAGCTGCCCACGATGTTGACCGCCCTCACGGAGTAATAGTAGGTCTGTCCCACAATGATCTGGGAGTCATCATAGGCCGGGGCGATGGCAGTGCCGACCTGCACATGCGTCTCCGGGTCTGCGGCGGCTCCGCGGCATATCTTGTATGAGGTCACGGGGCTGCCGCCATTGGAGGACGGAGCGATCCAGGAAAGTGAAACGTGCCCGAGCGTGACGCTCGCCATCAGGGAGGAGGGGGCGTCCGGGGCATTGATGATCCGGCTGGATGCTTCGTTGCTCGGTGCGGATTCTCCGACCTGGTTGTGCGCCCGGACTACATAGTAGTATTGGGTTCCCAGGACCGCCGACGCGTCATCATAGGAGGTTACGCTGGAAGTCCCGAGAGCGATCGCGCTCTCCGCGCCGGGGTATATGCCGCGATAGATATTGTATCGGTCGATGGTGGCGCCTCCGTTGTCGACGGGCAGCGTCCAGCTCAGGTGGATGTAGGCGCCGGCGACGGTGGCGCTGAGCGTGGTGGGGGCCCCTGGGAGCGTAGGCACCATGGCGGTCGCTTCATTGCTGACGGCGGAATCCCCGATGGCGTTGTACGCCTTGACCACATAGTAATATCTGATTCCGGAGAGGGCGCTCAGATCGGTGTATGAGGTCGAAACCTGCGATACGATGGGAGAGGTGGACTCGCCTCCGGCAACGGTTCCACGGTAGATCCGGTAACCGAGGAGGGCTGAACCGCCATTGTCGGTCGGGGCGGCCCAGGTGAGATATATTCCCGATGTGGAGCCGGTACCGGCAAGGGCGGTCGGGGCGTTCGGAACGGAAGGTATGCGGGCGGACGCCTCGTTGCTGTAGGCGGAGGAGACGAGGTCGTTGAACGCGTCTACCCGATAGAAGTAAACGGTTCCCGGCGTGATGTTGCTGTCCCGGAACGAGCGGGCCGATAGTGGCAGGGTCTGGAACAACGACTCACCGTTGGACACGGTGCCCCGGTAAAGGTGGAAACCGGTCAGGCTGATCCCGTTCGAGGACCAGGAGAGGTCGATGAAGGAGGCCCCGGCCACCGCGGCCATCGAGGCAGGGGCGGACGGGACCGATATCGGTATCTTGGCACTGGCCTCATTGGACCGGGACGACTCGCCCACCGAGTTCCGGGCGGTGACCTGATAGAAGTAGGTCTGGTTCACGGCGGCGCTGCCGTCGGTATAGGTCAGGGAGGACGCCGGAACACTGGTCAGGAGCGTTTCCGTTCCCGAGGATGTCCCCCGGTATAAGTTGTATGACGTTATGGTCGAACCGCCATTCGATGATGGGGTCGACCAGTTGAGCTGAATGCTCGATCCGACCGTGGCGGACAGGCCGGCGGGGGCGGTCGGAACGGTGCTGCCCGAGGTGGCAACGATCTGATCGAGAAGCACCAGGTCCTGATTCCCGGCTATGGATGCGTCCTTCACATACTCCCATTTGAGCACATGCGTTCCCGAGGCGATCTCCATGCTCACCTCCGACCAGGCGGTGGCGCCGCTGGCGTTGGCCCGGTTGACCGAGTCCACATAGAACCGCACCAGGTCGGTGGTCTCGGTCGATGTCTTCCACCAGAACGAGATGGCCGAAGGGCCGAGCACGGTGGTCTGCAGCGTGCTCTTGGCGCCGTTGCCCACGTTGCCGCTCTGCATGGCGCTGCCGCCGTAATGGGAGTCCCGGGTCACCGGGGACCACTGGGCGTTACCCGAGCCGGTCATGGATAGTCCGGAATTGTCCAGGGCGGTCTCCGGGGCAATGATGGCGTAGGGCGTCAATGTCACGCTCACCGAGCCCGGGTTCACCTTCGGCACATCCGGTGACTGGCCGGAGACCTGCGTGGCGGCGCAGGAGTAACCGTTCTGATACTGTTCGATGCGGAACGAGGAGACGTTTCCAGCGGTGGTGGACGAGCCCATGGTCAAATAGAAGCTGGTCTTGCCGGACTGATATTTCGCCAGCAGCTCGGTCATGTCGATGGCCAGGAACGACGGGAAGGCGGCGGTCACCGAGGAATCGTAGTTCTTCTCGAAATAGGGGATGATCTTGTCGGAGCCACCGACGGTGCCGACACCGACGGTGATCGAGGCTTCCCTGGTCGGGGCGTTGTTGAACTCGATGATGGCAAGCAGGCTGGGCTGGTAGGAAGGCTGGTCCGTGATGTAGGTGAGATAGAGATTGTTCCCGATCTTCTTCATCGCGTCGTAGGAGATCCAATAATAGCCTCCATTGCCCCAGTTCTTCCCCCAGGAGTTCACCACCTTGAACGCGCCCAGGTCGGAGTGCACGCCGTCCGATCGGGAATCGTCATAGCCGACGATGGTCTGGGCATGGTTCATGCTTACCGTGTTGTACTCGTTGGCGGTGATGATGTTGTCCGCCAGCGAGGAGGAGAACACGTTGGCGTCGATGGCGAACGTCACCGGGGAGTTGGCGGAGATCAGGTTCTTGATGTTGTTGATCGCCGCTGAAGGGTTGGACGAACTGTAGCTGATGTAGCTTACGCCGGAAGACCGGTGCAGCGGGGCCTCGCGGGCCGCCGCCTCCGTCCCCCAGCTTCTGACATCGGACTGCTGGTAGGGCATCGTCATTAGGCTGGCGACCCCCCAGTCGGAGATCACGTCGGCCACGTTGTCCATGAAGGTCCCGCGGTCCACCCCGAAGTTGACCCGGTTGTAGGCCCAGGCCGGGCTCATCAGATGGGCCGTGTTGCCGGTGGAGGCGTCGGTCCAGTTATTGTCCCTGGCCTCCAGGTAACCGTAGTCGTAATAGGCCATGGCCCAGGCGGCGCACGACCCCTGGCTCCCCTGGTTCCCGACGACCGGGAAATAGGCTTGGGTTGAGATATCATAGGATGACGGGGCCATGAGGCTGGTCAGCACCAAGTCGGTGACCTGCACGTTCCCCACCATGTCCGTGTACTGCGAGGCGGTCGGCGGGGCCAGTCCGGTCCCGTGCCCGTCGATGATCACGTTGTAGTCCGTCCCGTTCACGAAGGTACCGGTGACCGACTGTAGTAGAGCTACCTCATCGGCCGTCATCAAATGTGTCTGCACCGAGACGCTCGTGTCCCCCGCTTCGACCGATAGCTCCGATGCCATCGGCATGATGGAAAAGGGAAGAAGCAGTCCAGGCAGGAGCAGTACCAGTGCTATGAGTAGATGATGAGCACTAAGGTACGTCCGGCGCATGGCAGGACTTGACCTGCTAATTGGCTATTAAATGGCCTGATATAGCTATCAAAAATGATTTCCTAATCGGCCTGTTTGTCAAACATTTGTAAGATATTATTGTGATATGGACTTGATAATAAACAATAATAAGAAAATACTGATGTTTTGTAAAATGAGTTTCCCAGGTGCCTACCCGTTCATCACCGCTCTTTGGCCTCCTTACCGGTCTCGCCTCACCCGGAGCGTGCCCTTCCTGACGAACAGGATGAAGGAGAAGAAACCTCCCGCCAGGATGCCCATGATGATGAGAACGCGGAACCACATCTGGTCGAGCAGGCCGTCATGCGGATCGACGTGGGAAGCCTTCGGAGAGGCCACCGCCTCCTCGGACATCTGGCTCTCGCCGTTCATGGTCAGCGCGGAGACCCGGTAGTAATAGTTCTGGCCAGCGGTGACGTTGAAGTCGACCCAGCTGGTAGCCGGATAGTTGATCAGGAAGACCTCCTCGCCGGTACCGTTCCCGCGGAATATGCTGTACGTGAACACGTTCGCCCCGGCCGGCTGGTTCCAGACGAGGGTGATCTTGCCCTCTGCGCCGGTGGCGGTCAGGCCGATCGGCGGGTCGATCACTATGGGAGTGGTTATCGCCAGGGGGCTGGAGAGGTTGCCGTCCCCGGCGGCGTTGAACGCGGCGACCCGGTAATAGTACGTGGTCCCCGCCGCGAGGCCGACATCCAGGTGCCTGAGCGTTGTCACGGAGGCCACCTGGCTGAGGTTGCTGACGGTGACGCCCCGGAAGACGTGGTAACCGAGGATGGGGGAGAATCCATCCGATGTCGGGACTGACCAGTTCAGGTTGGCCGAGCGTTCGGCGGGGGTCGCCACGAACGACGCGGGAACGCCCGGATAGGTGTATGGAGTGGCGCTCCCCTCGTTCG
Source organism: uncultured Methanomassiliicoccales archaeon (assembly GCA_963695345.1). GTDB lineage: Archaea > Thermoplasmatota > Thermoplasmata > Methanomassiliicoccales > UBA472 > DASXVU01. The sequence goes on along the minus strand of OY968769.1, from coordinate 2,315,895 downwards.
AGGCCGGCCCGGTCTCCACCGCGGTGGTGCCGCGGACCTGGTAGTAGTAGGTCTGGCCCGCGATCACGCTGGTATCGGTCATCTCGGTGACGTTGACCGCGATCAGGAACGTCTCTGAACCGCTGGTGCTTCCCCGGTAGACCTGATATCCGGTCAGCGGGTAACCGTTGGTCTGGGATGGAACGGTCCATCTGAGCAGGACCCTCTCTATGCCTGCGCTGACCGTCAGGACCGGCGCGGTGAAGGTGTTGCTGTAGAGCAGGGTCACCTCGTTCGACGGGGCGCTGGTGCCGGCGGAGTTGACCGCCTTAACCTGGTAGTAGTAGCGCTCCCGGGAGACGATCGTGGTGTCGTTGTAGGTGGTGGTGGTGCTCGTGCCGATGGGCACTTCGGAGCCATGGGTGGGTCCGCGCAGCACCTGGTATGTCAGGGTCGGGGAGCTGCCGTGGTTCGATGGCGCCTCCCATCTGAGGACCGCCTTGGTCCCGGCGATCTCAGCGGTGAGATCGGTGGGGGCCGACGGGGGGGTCACGATGGTGACCGATGCCTCGTTCGAATGCGCGCTCTCCCCGGTCACGTTGACCGAGGTGACGTAGTAGTACAGGGTGCGTCCCGAGGCGAACGGTCCGTCGACGTAGCCCAGGGTCAGGGCTGACCGGAGGTAGGTCTCCTCCCCGGATACGTCCCCGCGGTATATGCGGTAGGATGTGGCGCTCTCCGACGCGGACCAGGTGAGATGGACATCCAGTCCGCTCACGGTGGCGTTGAGGACCGATGGTTCCGGGATCGAGTAGGTGGTGGCGCTGGTTTCCGCGTACGGGCCCTCCCCGGCGGAGTTCACAGCGGCCAGACGGTAGTAGTACTTCGCTCCGTTGTTCAGCTGGGTATCGGTATATGAGGTGGCCCCGAGGGAGACCACGAAATCGTATGATCCTGTCTCGGTCAGGGAACGGTACAGGTGATAGCCGGTGATGGCCGCGCCTCCGTTGTCCGTGGGGGCAGACCAACTGAGGGCCACTTGACGGATCCCGGCGACGGAGGCGAATTGCAGCGGTACCGATGGCGTCTTGGAAGGCATTGCCGACAGCGGCGTGGTCAATGAACCCTCGCCGACGGCATTGGTGGCCGACACCGCGAAGTAATAGAGGTGCCCGTTCACCAGTCCGGAGACGTCATAGGACCGGGACGAGATCGAGGTCAGCAGGGACATTGAGCTGGGTGAGTCCCCCTGATACAGGGAATAGTAGGCGATGGGAGTTCCCCCGCCGTTCACCGGTTCCGACCAATGCAGAGAGACCGACCGGTCCGAAACGGTCGCCTGGAGGAATGTCGGGGCGCTCGGGAGGGACAACGTGGTGGCGTAAACCTCGTCCGACGCCGGTCCGTTCCCGATGGCGTTGTAGGCGATCACCTCGTAATAGTGGGTCTCGCCGTCGTCCAGGGACGAATCGGCGAACGATGTGGTGCCGACATCGGCATACTGCGTTTCCGAACCGGGCGCATTTCCCCGGAGGATATGATATCCCAGCAGCGGGGAGCCGCCGTCGGTGGTGGGGGCCGTCCAGGAGAGGGTTATGCTCTTGACGCCGGGGGTCGCCATCAGCCACTGCGGTTCCGACGGTATGCTGGCCGGCAGGACCGACAGCTGGACCGTCCGGGGGCCTTCTCCTACGGGATTTACGGCCGACACCGCGTAGTAATAGCGTTGGCCGTTCGTCAGGCCGGGATCGGTATAGATCAATGAGGCGGTGTTGGCTACCAGCACATAGCTGCCCTGGACCGTCGACCGGTAAATGCCATAGGAACCGATGGCCGAACCGCCGTTGTCGCTCGGCGCCGACCAGGAAAGGGTTGCCTGGGAGTTTCCGGCGGTGACCGACAGACCGGTGGGGACGGTGGGCACGGAATTCGTCCGGGCCGAGGATTCCAGGCTGCGCAGGCTCTCCCCCTGGGAGTTGATCGCGGAGACTGAGTAATGATAGGTGGTCCCGTTCAAGAGCCCGGTATCGGTGAACTCCCGCTCCGGGCCGAGCACGGCGATGAGGGAATGACTGGTGGCGGTGGGGCCGCGGTACAGCTTGTAGCCGGTGACGTTGGACCCTCCGTTGACCAGCGGCGGCTGCCAGGAGAGGTATATCTGTCTGACCCCGGCAGTTGCCAGCAGCGATTGTGGCGCGGTGGGGTTGGTCATCGGGACTGCGGAGCTCTCGGCGGAGAGCGGTCCCTGACCGACCGAGTTGATGGCCGCCACGGCGTAGAAATAGCGTACACCGTTGGTCAGCGACCCATGCAGGAAGGAGTTGGAGGATACCGTCTGGTTGGCGGAATAGACACCGGGGCTGCTGCCGAAGAAGACCCGATAGGCCAGCACCGACGAGCCCCCGTCGGAGCCGGGGGCGTCCCAGTGAAGCGATATGAGCGAGTCCCCGGCCGTGCAGGTGAGCGCGGTCGGCGGCGTAGGCGCACCGAATGTGGTGGCACTGGCCCCGTTCGATCTGGGGCTCTCCCCCTGCGAATTCCAGACGGTGACCCGGTAGTAGTAGGTCGTGCCCGCCGATACCGTGTTGTCGATCACGGTCAGGGACTGTCCGGCATCCCGGAGGAACGTCTCCGACCCGCTGGAAGTTCCCCGATATACCGAGTACTTGGTCAGAGCCGATCCGCCATCCGACGCCGGCGCCGTCCAGGTCAAGGTGACGTTGCCGGTCCCGCCGGTCGCGGAAATGATGGCCGGCGCCGAGGGCACCGTGTGCGGAGTGGCGGACGCGGTCGCTGTCCTGGGGCCTTCCCCGGCGGAATTGACCGCCGCCACCTGGTAATAATAGGTCTGTCCGTTCGTCAGGCCGCTGTGGGCGTAGACCGTTCCCGCGCTCAGGGTATCGATCATGGTCCAGGGCCCGGTGGCCGAATCCGACCAATAGATATGGTAACGGAGCACGGATGAGCCTCCGTTGCTGAACGGAGGGGACCAATCCAAGGATACGCCGCCGTTGCCGCTGGTCCCGGTCAAGGATAGGGGCACCGATGGCGTGGAGAACGGGGTTGCCCCGACCGCCGAGGACTGGGCTCCTTCGCCGACGGAGTTGACCGAGCTGATCTTGTAGAAGTAGATCTGCCCATTGGTGAGGCCGGTATCCTGATAGCTGGTCAGGGTGACCGAGGCCAGGAACAGCAGCGTGGTGGCCGATGTGCCCCGATATATCTTGTAGGAGGAGGCGGTCGACCCGCCGGTGTTGGCGGGTGCGGTCCAGCTCATCGAGATGACGGAATTGGAAGGCACCGCGGTTATCGAGGTCGGCGGTCCCAGGACGGCGGCCGGCGTGCAGGCCACCTCGGAGGAGGGCTGCCCTTCCCCGACCGCGTTGACCGCGGACACCTGGTAGTAGTAGGTGACCCCGTTGACCAGGTTCAGGTCCAGATAGGTGGTGGCCGTGACCGGCTGGAGGACGTTCTCCTCACCGGACGCGACCGAACGATAGACGATATAGCCGGTCACAGGCGAGCCGCCGTTGTCGGATGGAGCGGTCCAGGTCAGCGTCACCTTGGAGTCCGAGGCGACTGCCTGAAGGTCGAGCAGGGGGCCGGGCGCCGATGCCAAGGTTCCCTGGAACACCGCGCATTTGGTGCCCTCACCGACCGCGTTCACCGCGGAGATCTGATAGAAGTAGGTCTGACCGTTGCTCAGTCCGCTGTCGGTGGCGGTGGTCTGGGCCGAGTCCTTGAGGAACAGCAGCAGGGAGGCGGAGGTGCCCCGGTAGATGCGGTAGTTGGTCACCGGAGAACCCCCCTCGTTGTAGGGAGGGTTCCAGCCGATGATCATCTGGCCGATGCCGGATGTGGCGGTGGGCGCCGTCGGGGCGGAGGGTACGTTCAGGGGCATGTCGGAGACCGTGGACGATGGCGCCCCTTCTCCGTTGACGTTGTGGGCGGTCACGTAATAGTAGTAGGTCTGACCGTTCTCGACCACGTTGTCCTGGTAGGTGAAGGGAGTGGACGCCACCACCACGTACACCCGCATGTCGGTTGGGCTGGTGCCCTTGTATATGGAATAACCGGTGATGGGATATCCGCCGGTGTTCACCGGAGCGGTCCAATTGATGGTGATCCGGGAATTGCTCCCCCACGCGGTCACATCGGTGGGGGAATCGGGGACCGGTGCTGCGAGGCCGTTCATGGAGAACAGCGGCACTAGGAGCAACAATGCTACCAGTAGGCAGACGGAATTGTATCGCGGCCGGGTCTCACGCATCGATATCAGCTCTCAAGAATGATCAGCTTTCGAGCGGCACCTGTTTATAAAGACGTTATCAGTCAGTTATCAAAAATTGGAACAGCTCGGAACGACTACTGGACAACCATTCCGAGGCCCGGTTCTATCTTGAAACGGATTTCCTCTTTTGCCTCCGGGACCGATTCCGGGTACTTGAGGACGTGGACCGAGTGGGTGGTCTCCGGACCGTCCTCGATGACGGCCATGCTCATCCGGGCCTTGGCCTCCTCCCGGATGGTCTCGATCCCGTTCTGCTTCTCGTCGGTGACCAGGATCACGGTGCGGTTCTTGGTCACCGCGCCTTTCAGATAGGACAGCAGTTTCAGGTGCCCGTTCTCGTCCAGATCGTTAGCGGTCATGGTGGACAGCCGGTCTATGATGATAACGTCGTTGAGCAGCTGCGGTGAGCGGATCAGGCGGTCGATGTATCCGGCCATGGCCCGTTCCTTGCGTATCAGCGAATCGATGGGGATGTAAAGGATCTTCCTGCCCAACAGGTGGTTGGCCATCATGAACCCGGACCCGTACATCTGCTCGATGAAATCGCTGGTGGCGTTCTCGGTCGAGATGTAGGTCACGCCCACCCCGTTCTGCAGGAACCCGTAGGTGAGGCGTTGGATGAACTGCTCGACGCCGGAGCCCTTCCTTCCCTCGACGAGGACGATGGAGCTGCGGGGCAGCCCGCCTCCGAGCATCAGGTCCAGATCGTCCCGGTCCATGCCAACCGGAACGACCGTGGCATTGTCCCGCCCAGGCCTGGGTTTGATCAGATTGTCATCGGGAAGCTCGACCTCGAAACCGATGTCGTTGCCGGGCAGTTCAAGGTCCAGATCCAGGTCCATCTCGGACGGATCTGGCCCGCTCTCGAGAGAAAGTTCCTCCCGTTTCCGGGGGGCTTTTGCCTTGGTAAGGGCGGGGGCACCGGACGAGGGGTTGAGCTCATCGAAGGAATCGGGACGTATGATGGCGTCCGTCTCCGGATCGAACTCGGCCACGTCCCGGTCCATGGCCGGACGGGCGGACTGCCTGGGCGATTCGAAGATGGTGTCAGGCAGTGGTGCTTTCCTTATGCCTTCTATGATCTCCTCTTCCTCCGCCGTCTCGAAGGACGGCTCGGTGAGCTTGTCCCGGCGTCGGAATGAGATCGTGATGCTGGGGATGAAGGACCATCCAGGCAGCAGGGTGATCTCTTTGGCGTCCTCGGATCGGGATTCATCGCCCAATACGCTCGAGCCAAGAGCATCAAGCTGGTCCAGGTCGAGGCGCTCCAGTTCCTCGACGCTCAGGCCATCTGGAGGCACATCTACATCATCCTCTTCCTTTGGCTTCCTGGACCTTTTCTTCTTGTCGAAGAATGTGATCGAAATGACCGGGAGGCTGGCAAAGGACAGAGGAATCAGTAATCCTTTGGATAGCATGGCACACCTCCCTGGGGTTTCGATGGCGTCTGCATTATGCCGTTGAGATTCGCTCTATTCTTAAAGTGACTTTGCCTGAGATTATCATGACAGATAATGTGGCCTGTCCACAGCTGCGATTTCCTTTGAAGAAATCGTTCCTGAGGGGGTTCCATGAGGTCGATCTTACGACACCCACATCCGTTAGTCATTATCGCCGGTCGATAGACGATCCATGCTACGTCATGTCAATACAATCCTTCACAATTGATATTAGTAACATCACCTTTCTGGTGTGAGGGGGGAAAATGTCCGAAAACGTCATCGAGGTAAGGGACCTGGTCAAGAATTACGGCGACCTCAAGGCCGTAAACGGTATCAGTTTCGAGGTTCATCCGGGAGAGGTCTTCTCCATTCTGGGACCCAACGGGGCGGGAAAGACCACCACCGTGGAGATAATGGAGTGCCTGCGCCGCCCCACGTCGGGATCGGTCACGGTGCTCGGAAACGACATCCACCATCAGCAGAGGGAGATCAAGAAGAGGATCGGGGTGCTGCCGCAGGATTTCCATTCATACGACCTGCTCACCGTCAAGGAGAGCATCGATTACTTCGCCGGGCTCTACGACCGTAGCCTTCCGACCGACGACCTGATCAGGGCGGTCAACCTGGAGGGGAAGAGGAACGAGATGTTCAAGAACCTGTCCGGGGGGCTGAAGCAGAGGGTAGGGGTCGCCATCTCCATGGCCAACGACCCGGACATAATCTTCCTGGACGAACCGACGACCGGTCTCGACCCGAAGGCCCGACGGGAGGTGTGGGATGTCATCCACAATCTCAAGTCCAGGAACAAGACGGTCATCCTGACCACCCACTACATGGAGGAGGCGGAGGTCCTTTCCGACCGGGTGGCGATCATGAACTCGGGCAAGTTCATCGCGTTCGGGACTCCGAAGGCGATCATCGAGGAGTTCGGGATCGGATCGCTGTGCATCATCAAGGGAGCGTCGCCGGCGGCCAGGGATTCGATCAAGGCGTCCGGGTTGGAATACGATGCCAAGAACGGGGATGTGTGGATCCACGTGGAGGACAAGACCATCCTGCCGAAGATCGTGAAGACCCTCTCGGATTCCGAAGCGGTATATGATGAGATACTGTTGAAACGGTCGACGCTGGAGGATGTGTTCCTCAAGCTCACTGGACATAAGATCAGCGAGGAGGTGGAATCATGAAGAACCGCATCCTCATGGACTTCATAGCCACCGGCAAGATGTTCTTCCGGAACAAGGGCGGAGTGTTCTGGACGCTGGCATTCCCGGTTTTGCTGATATTCATATTCGGGGCGATATTCTCCAACAGCGGCGCCCCCTCGAACTACAACATCTACGTCCAGGACAACACCGCCGCTTTCGACGGGGAGAACTCCACCGGCTATCAGCAGGTGATCGTGCCCATGCAGATGTCCGGGATCGTCACCGTGGTGAACGTATCGGCCAACCAAAACCTCGAGCAATACATCAAGAACAATTCCTTGAGCAACGTGCTGGTCATACCCGCGAACTTCAATCTGGCCCCCCTCCCCGGTGCCACCGGGCAGGTACTGTTAAGGGTCGACCCCACGTCCGGTTCGGCGCGGGTGGTGCAGAGCATCGTATCATCGATAGCGGACTCCACCAACCTCGCCTTGGCGAACGGTTCCAGGGTCATGACCGTCGCCTCCGGCGAGATCAACCAGAAAGGACTGGGCTACATCGATTTCTTCCTGCCGGGCATCATGGGAATGACCATCATGACCAACTGCACCTTCTACATGCAGGGGCTCCAGTCAAGGTATCGCTCCACCGGCATCTTCAGGAAGCTGGCCACCACTCCGTTCACCCGATTGGAATGGTTGCTGTCGCACGTGCTCTGGTACATCGTGGTCTGCTTCATCTCGGTCGCGGCCATCATGATCGTCGGCATGCTGGCGTTCAACGTGCATATGACCCTGACCATCGAGGCGATCGCGCTGATCATGGTGGGGGCGGCGATGTTCACCGGACTGGGCATGCTGCTTTCCAGATTCGCCAAGGACGAGGAGACCGCCAACGCCGCATCATCCGCCGTGACGTTCCCGATGATGTTCCTTTCCGGGTCGTTCTTCCCGCTGGAACAGATGCCCAGCTACCTCCAGGAGATCTCCAAGGTGATGCCGCTGACCTATCTGAACAACGGCCTGAGGGACACCATGGTGTTCGCCAACAGCAGCTCGGCGATCGGCAACCTGGCGGTCATTGCCGTGATCGCCGTGGTGTTCATCGTGCTGGGGGCCTACATCTCCAAGTGGAAGGAGGACTGAGCCCTTCAGGGAACCTTTTCCCGAACCCCGGTTAAAAGGGCCGTTCTCGGCCCGCTTTTTCTTATTCCTTGTCCGACCAACAGCTGCCGTCGAACGCGCTCTCCGCCCATTCGAGGACCTCGCCGGCCGCGTCGAGCAGTTTTCCCACCCGGTCTTTGTCCGGGTCCTGCCAGTATTCTCCTTTGTGGATCAGCATGCACTCGCTTCTTAGGTCTGCCACGATCTGTGATATGGCGGGAGGAGTTCCGATGAGATGGGCCAATCCGCCCAGGTCGATGGTCTCGTGAGGGCTGAGTCCCTTATCGATGGCCACGGCCCGCAGGGAATAGTATAGGCTCATCTGGGCATGAAGGAGGGCGAACCGATGGTAGGACATCTTGAACATATCCAGGGCTGAATCGTACTCACGTTCCGCCCGGGCCATCCATTCCGCCGATTCCATGTTCATAGCCACACCTGTATGATGTGATATGTTTCTCACACTATTATTTCCTCTGATGGAGACGGAGAATGGGTGACCAATGATCGGTCAATTGGTCCTCCGGTATTGAGATATCGTGAACAAACCTTAAATCAAAAACTCGTATTATCCTGGGGGAGAATAATTTTTGAATTGGTTCGCGAGCGTCACCAGATCAGTGATCGCTATTGTCGTTCTAACGGTGTTCATCACCTCGTTCATTATGGCCAACCCAAGCGACGGACTGCTTGATGGATCGATTGATATCCGGACCAGTCCGAACCATGCATACCAGGATACCCCCTTCGATTATCATGTGATAGTAACAAACAGTGGGTCAGATGCGATCCATTTGACCAAGATCGTAGTTACCATAAAATGGCCGGGCGATGGGATGTTTACAAATGATCAATTCAAGAGTCCGACCGAGTACCACACGATATTCGAAGGCGACCAGATAGTGAATCCAGGCGAGAACCATGACTTCAAGGGAAGCATCACGACAGGTTTCTGGGGAGGCTTTCCGGTGATAGTCAGCATCGACGGTAGAAGCGAGAACGAATCCTCGCCATCGACCAGAACGTATCAGACATCCATCAGCTTCGAATCCGCTTCCAGGGCGCCAGGGGCCAGGGCAATATGGTTCCCGATCCTGTTGCCTTTGTTCCTCGGCGCTTTCTGGATCGGCTACAATCTACGAAAGGCATATTGGAACGTTGAGATCGCCAATGCCATGAAGAATGGAAATCCAGGTGAAATGGGCTATGGAAAATGGTGGGCCTACTATTGGGAGCGAGATGGAAAGATGTGGAAGAACTACCTCCTCTGGATCACTTTATCAGGCGTTATGGCGGCGATCATTGCCTTCATTTGATTTTAACAAAAGATACCCTCCACTTCATAGGGAATCGTATTCATTCTAGACGGAATTATGAAGGATATTCAACGCCCCTTGGATATTGGAGCCAGGAGCACTATTTCCACCGTATCAGTATTTCCTCGCGGCGGAAGACCCGCAGGGCCAGGAACAGGACGACGGCATCGACCGCCACCATCAGGACCGAGAACATGACCATCAGGCTGACGCTGGTGGTCGAGGACTGGGTCAGGATCAGGACGAAGAAGAGTATGACCGGCAGTACGACCAGCGAGCCTAACTGTTGCGCGCTCCGGACGTCGGAGACCCGGGAGGAGACGATGACATTGGCCAGGATGCTTAACAGCGCGATCAGCGGGGACATGATGAAGATGGCGATGATCCACATCGTGTTCGGCAGGATGAAATAGCCCAGGACCGGCCCGGTGATGAGGTCCACTAGTATTACGAACGGCACGAACGACAGCCACGCCGCCAACATGGTGGGCAGGAAGATGCTGAGCGATTTCCCGCCCAGCAGCTCCAGGTCGGTGGTGGGGGTGGCCAGCAGGGGTTCCAGACTTTTATTGACCTTTTCCCCGACAAGGGTATAGGAGGCGATGATGGTCGGCAGGACGGCCGGCAGTACCATGAACATGAGCATGAGGAGATTGATCAGCAACAGAAGGGTGCTGACCAGTTCGGACGGCCCACCGATGACCACGCTCGACACCAATACCACGTCGATCCTGGTATTGTTGTTCAGATTGGAGAAATAAAGCGTGGTGGACTGCATCCAGGAATCATTGACCTCGGACGACCTGATCAACGAGAAGTTGACGTAACCACCCTTGACCTGGCATTTGTCCAGTATGACGTTCGACAGCTCGCAGTTGGTGAACGATGCGTTGGAGAAGAATCCATTGGTGAAGTTGATCCCATCGTAGGTGTTCTGGATGTTCAGGTCGAGCTCGATGGGCTTGGTGTTCTCGGTGGACAGCGCCGTGACCGGCACCAGGTAGACGATCGGCAGGACGATCGTCATGATCATGGGCATGATGACCAGGCTCATCAGCACGTACCGGTTTCGCCGGAACTCGGAGAACTCCTTCCGGGCGATGGCCCACATCTTCTCGAAACGGATCATTGGCCGTTGCCTCCGAGGATGCGCAGGTAGACGTCCTCCAGCCCCTTCTTCACTTCCTCAACATGGACGATGTGCGCGCCGGAACCGACCAGCTCGGCGATGATGGCCGGGTTGTCGGTGACCGGGTCGTCGATGGAGAGAAAGATCCGTTCCTTCTCCTGGCGGAACGCCCTGACCCCCTTGGAGCCTTGGACCACCTTAAGTATCTCAGGCGTTACCTCGCGAAGCTCGATCATGGTGGTCTTGCCGAAGAACTCGTTGGCGAGATGCTCCGGCGAACCCTTTGCCAGCAAACGCGTCTTCAGGATGCCGATCTGGTCGCAGAGCTTCTGCGCCTCATCAAGATGGTGGGTGTTGATGAATATGGTCCTCCCTTCCCGCTTCAGCTCCATCAGATAGTTGCGGACCGTTATCGAGGAGACCGGGTCCAGGCCGGAGGTCGGTTCGTCCAGGAACAGGTATTTCGGATCGTGGACCAGCGCCCGGGCGATGGCGATCTTCTGTTTCATCCCCTTGGAGAAGGTACCCACCGCGTCGTTCCTGCGGTCCAGGATGTCCAAGGCCTGAAGTAGCTCGGTTATGCGGGAGGATCGTTTGTCAGAAGGGACACCATACATTCTGGCATAGAAGTCCAGGTTCTGGTATGCGGAAAGCGACTCATAGAGCCCGGGATTCTCCGGGAGCAGTCCGATGTTCTGGCGGATCTTGATGCGCGATTCCTTGTCGTTGACGTCCAGTCCGTCCACGAAAGCCTGGCCGGAAGTGGGTTCGATCAGGCAGCACAGCATCCTGATGGTGGTGGTCTTTCCCGCGCCGTTGGGTCCCAGGAAACCGAAGACCTCCCCATCATCGATCGTGATCGTAAGGTCCTCGACCGCCATGGTCTGTTCGAACTTCCGGGAAAGCTCAACGGTTTCGATCAGGAGTGTTCCTCTCCATCAGCTCTTCATTGAGGCTGGCCGGTTCTCCAGCCATTGCTTCAATTCATCGATGTCGATCTTCAGCATGACCATGTCCCCGACGGTAAGGATGTCGGTGGTCCTGATGACGATCCCGGATCCGGACATCATCTTCTTCTTGATGTTCAGGTCATCTTTGGTGGTCTTGTCCAGTCTGACGTCGATGAGACTTATCTTCCAGCTGTCCTTGGGATCGAACACCAGGTTGTCCACGTAGCCTATCTGGCGACCCTTTCTGCAGATGACCCTCATGCCGGTAAGGTTTCCGAAGTTGAGATGCCACAGCCCCTCCGCGACCAATGCCCCCTTGAGGTCGGTCATGGGGACACCGATGGTGATGGTGTCGGTCACGCTGTTGACCGCGCCGGTGTTTATGAAGGCTCTCGATAGTCCGATCTTCTTCTTCTTCTTGTCGAGCGCTGTCTCCAGGCCCTTGGTCACGGTGATGCGTAGCGCCGGGATACGCCAGTGTTCCGGGTCGATACTGACCCCTTCCACGGATCCCACGATTATTGCATCCGAGGATATGACCTCCTTTCCCATGACATCCTCCATTCTGACCATTTGTGCACCTTGGATGATAATCATCGGATGTCATGATAAGGATTTGCCATTGGGAGCTTGGAATGTAAATATGCTACCATGGTCATTCGGGATCGATTACCGCTCTTTGCGACCTGGATATGTTCGATCGACGCGGATGACGCGAGCCAGTACCTTCATTTTTGAAGATTATCTCGAGGGTTCCCCAACGCTCGTTGAATTATGAAAGTGATCGGATCTCAGGTCGGCTTCATTGGAAAGGGCAAGATTCAGAAAGCCGGTTGTGAAAAAAATAATCTCTATATAGATTGGATGAAATTGCCTAAACCCCGTTAAGACAATAGATGGCCACTATGAAAACACCATGTGAACTTGTGGTTTGGTATGTGCTCCCGATGATCAGGAGAGGATTGGCAGACGAACTGATCGATCACCACAAGCTCAGCCAAGCTGACGTAGCCAGGCTCTATGGTGTGACCGATTCGGCCATAAGCACCTATCGCAGCAAGAAACGAGGTTTCCATGACAAGGTGGTGGGAACCGAACAGTACGGTGAATTGAAATCCCAATTCGAAGCGGGAGCCTTCAAGATAGTGAACGGGATGAGCGTCCAATTGGTCATCTGTGAGATATGTAGCAATGTAAAACGCTCGGGTCTGCTGGACATCATCTATGAAATGGTCACCGGGGACAGCAGCAAGGGAAGATATGCGTTCCCTAACGTGGTATTTGTGGTGGGCCATTAGGGAAACCAGTGATGCCAGGTTCATTCTTCTGGTGAATTGAATAGAATCCAATTTCTGAAATGACGATTTCCTAATGGAAAACGATCGGCCATGAACAAGGCGTCGGCCCTGTCCATGACGCTGAAAAGATTTAGAAGCTCACCACGCGCGAATTGCCCTGGCTTATCTCGACCAGGTCCATCAGTGTGCTGAACTCGATGCCGGCGATGAACTCATTGGACTTGATCCCCCGGGCATCCTTGCAGGGAATGCAGACATGGATGATCCCGCCCATTTCCTGGAACGATGCGATGAGGTCCTCCATTGGTTCCATTCCCACCATTTTCGGCATGCTCTTGGCGTAGTTCTTCCGCACCAGGTTCGTGCCCTTGGACGTGAGGAATACCTTGGTCTTCACACCCAAGGCCTCGGCCGCGTTCGCCACCATGAAAGTAAGCATCGCCTTCTCCAGGTTGTCGTCACTGTGGGTACCGATCACCATCAAGCTCTTCTCGACCTTCTTTGCTGCCATGAATGATGGTAGTGCCCCGCGGCCATAAACCAAGTACGGCGAACATGTAAGCCCCCATATCTTTGGGATCAGGTTCGCATGCGTTCGGAAATGATCTTCTTCTGGCCGCGGCGCAGGATCAGGTTCAGCGTCGCCTTGGTGATGCCCGAGCGCGTTGCCAGCTCCTCTAACGTGATCCTCTTCGGAATATCATAATAGCCGGAGGACAACGCCAGCCGCATGGCCTCGTCCTGCAGCCGGGTCAGCTCAAATGAGGACGCCATCCTTTTAACGCTGAGCAGTTCCACCTTGTTGCCTTCGTTCCTGATCCTCTCGATCAGACCCTTCAGCGCGGCGTTGTCCGGAGCATAGACCTTCCAGATCACCGAATCGTCTCCAGCGCTGCGACCGGACTCGAGGAAGCAGTCGGATCCGGCGAACACTCTGCACAGGCTGCATCCAGTATTCCTGATCATGGCGACGTATTTACCAGGAGATACAGGTGCGATCGATACGATGCTGCACCCTTCCTTGCCCTTGAACCATATTCCTATCTCCTCGGCACTGGTCCCGGACCCTGTCCCGATCCTGAGGATGCTCAAGCCTCCGAGCGAACCGTTGGCCTTGCACCGGACGATCTCCACCTCAGCTCCCATATCAGAAGATAACCGACCTATGATGTTCTCCTTCGAAGAGATCTTGATCTTGGTCAGCAGCATCGGTACCAGACTCGCGGTCCACGGACTTATTGATTGCCTAAACGGAGTTATGATTTAATCATAATCCTGATTTTATCGCACTTTAAACGATGTATAGGCCCTATCCGTTCCTGATCCTAGAGCATCGTGGTGCGTGCCTGTTGCCGCACGAACTGGAGCAGGTACTCGTGGGTGCCTGATCCCTTGCCCGTCGAACTGGAGGCCTTCCACCCCCCGAAGGGCTGCCCGCCCACCATGGCCCCGGTGGTGGCGCCCCGGGGCCGATTGGCATAGGCAACCCCGGCCTGGATGTGATCGAAGAAGAACTCCACCTCGTCTGGGTCGTTCGAATAGATACCTGAGGTGAGGCCGTATTCCACGCCGTTCGCCTTGACCAGGGCATCCGGCAAGGCCTCATACTTCTGGACCACCAGGATCGGGACGAACAGCTCGTTCCTGACCAGGAAGTGATCGTCGGGCAGTCCGGCGACCACGGCTGGTTCAACATAGGTACCGGCCTTCCCTTCCAGCTTGCGCACGTTCCCGCCGCAGACGATATGGCCATCCTTCCTGGCCATGGCCGTGTACCTCTCGTAGTCGGAGGCCGCCTTGATATGGATGACCGGCCCAAGGTCGCATTCCCGGAGGCGGGGATCGCACAGCTTGAGGCCATTGGTGCGCGATACCAGCCTGGTCATGAACTCGTCATGGACAACATCCTGGACATAGACCCGGGAACAGGCCGAGCACTTCTGTCCGGAAAAACCAAAGGCGGAATGGACCACGCCTTCCACCGCCTTGTCCAGGTCCGCGTTCTGGGAGACGATGCAGGCGTTCTTGCCGCCCATCTCCGCGATTATCGGAATCGGCCAGCTGCGCGGACTGGAGCGGAGCAGTTTGAACCCGACCTCCTTCGAGCCGGTGAACGCTATCCCGGCAATCTTCGGGTGATTGACCAGATGGTCGCCGATCTCGGCTCCCGAGCCGGTCACGATGTTCATCACCCCCGGGGGAAGCCCGGCCCGCACCAGCAGATCATAGAACAGGTAGACCGCGAGCGGGGCCACCGAGGCCGGTTTCACCACGACGGTATTGCCGGTGATCAAGGCCCCCGTGGTCATGCCGACGCTAATGGAGAGGGGGAAGTTGAATGGACATATCACGGCGAAAACACCGTATGGCAGCATCACGCTTACCGGGTTCTCATCGTCATAGGGCGGGTTCTTCTTTTGCCCGAACCCTCCACTTTCCACGACGTTCTGAGCATAGAACTCCAGGAAATCGACCGTTTCATCGACCTCACCGATGGCCTCTTCACGGTTCTTTCCATTGTCGATGGTGATCGCGGCGGCGAACCGGTATATCTCCTTGGCCATGAGGCCAGCGGCCCTATGGAATATCTCCGCCCGCTTCTGGTATGGCGTGCGCGACCAGCCAGCATAGGCGTTGTCGGCGGCGCCGATGGCCCTCTCGACGTCCGCCTTGGTGCATTTCGGGAAACGACCGACCAGTATGCGCCCGTCGATCGGACTGAGGTCATCGAAGAGGTGTTTGGCGGGGATCGCCTCCCCGTTGATGAACATCGGATACGAGATGACCGTTTCATGGATCGATGCGCACATCGCCCCCACCGCCCGTTCAAAGTTCGTGTGGTACTCTTCCTGTCTGTTCTCCTTGGAGAGGCGCACGAACGTGTTGAGGTTCTGGAATGGCATATCGATCACGTCTTGTCATAAAATGGGGGCCGCTGATTTGTAACTATCCATGCCTTTCAAGGTCCTATCATTTCGCAAATCGTAAATAATCTGGACACAGAAAGATCGTTGAATCCACATACTGGCCATTGTTATTCAGAAAGGGTAGATTATATATGAAGAGCGTGTTAAAAAGAACATCAGGCAGGTCCAGTATTGATCAAGGTCCTTTACGTTGATGACGAACCGTCGCTCCTTGACCTGTGCAGGGAATTCGTCGAGGTTTCTGGCCAGATAGAGATGGACACCGCGTTATCGGTCCATGAGGCCGAGAGGGAAATGGCCCGCACGGACTATGGGGTCGTCATTTCCGGCTATCGGCTGCCCGATGCGAACGGTATCGATCTGTTGAAGCGGATCCGCTCTCGGCCTGGACACATCCCATTCATCCTTTTGGCCAGCCATGATCAGCCGGGGGTGACCGATGAAGCGATGGATTGCGGGGCGGACCTGTGCCTGCAGAAAGAGGGCGACCCCTCGATCCAGTTTGGGCGATTGCGCAATGCCATCAGGCAGATGGCCGGGAACCATGTGACGGAGAGGCCCATCGCCTTGTTCCACAGAAAGGACATCGATCCGATGGATGAGATCAACGCCATCGCCATCAGGCTTGACCGTGAGATGCGGGTCACCTATGTCAATCCGTATGGCCTGAGACAGCTGGGATGGGGAGAGGCATTGGTCGGCACCAGCTTCCTCGAATGGCTGGACAGGGCTAGATCCGGCAAGGACGAACACCCGCGCCACATCTTCCAAATCATGTTCGCCAAGCATGGGGAGGCACAGACCCTGGCCCATTCTTTCCGGACCAGGGAAGGCGAGAAGCGGTGGGTCCAATGGACATGCAGTCTGGTACGGAACGAACAGGAAACGGTTGAGGAGATACAGCTTTTCGGGACCGATGTCACCGATGCCAAGCGGAACGAGGCGAAACTGCAGCGGTCCCTGTCATTGATCAAGGCAGCGTTCGATTCCAGCGAGGAGGGCATCATGGTCACCGGCATGGACCGCAAGGTGACGGAGTCCAACCAAAGGTTCCTGGACATGTGGGGCCTGGCGGAAGGCGCTCTGGATGCGGGGATCGGGAGCAGCCTGATGGCCCGGATAGCGGATCAGGTACGGGCGCCCGATCAATTCATTTCGTCCATCCATGAGCTGTACGAGCATCCGCTTGACGAGAAGAGATGGACCGTCGATCTCCTGGACGGTCGAATTTTCGAGGCCAGTGCCAAGCCGGTGATGCTCGGGACGGAGGTCGTGGGAAGGTTCTGGAGCTTCATGGACTACACCGTCCAGTCACTCATGGAGAGGGAGTTCCGTATCCGCGAGAAGAACATCATAGGCCTGCTGGACAACAACAAGGCCAACATGCTGATCATCGAACCGAAGAACGGGGACATAGTCTACGCCAACCGGGCGGCCATCGATTTCTATGGATATGGACGCGACAGGTTCATGGCGATGCGCATAACCGACATCAACACCCTCGACCCGAGCATGGTGGCGGAGAAATTGCGCTCTGCCCATGCGGAGAAGAGGCAGTACTTCATTTTCCAGCACCGTATGGCGTCCGGGGAGGTACGGGACGTCGAGGTGTTCAGCGGCCCCATCGAGTTCGAGGGCCGGTCCCTCCTGTTCTCCATAGTGCATGACATCTCCGACATGGAGAGGACAAAGCGCCTGGTCGAGGAATCGGAGCTCCGGCATAACCGGGTCCTAAACAGTTTGGCGGTAGGCATACTGGTTTCTGACGCGTCCAACCGGATAATCTACGCCAACAAGACCGTTCAGGAGCTCCTTCGAATGAAGTCCGAGGAGTTGGTCGGTCTGTCACCGATCGACCTGATAGCCGATGAGCACAAGGAACTGGCTCGGAGCAACTACGCCGTGCGTGTCAAGGGGGAACGGGGCAAAGCGGATTACCGGTTCGTCCGCGGTGACGGTACCGTGATATGGGTCCAGATAACCGCGGAGCCACTCTTCGAGGGGGGCGTCTTCGGGGGGACCATCGCCTCGATCGTCGATATCTCGGAACGGCGCCGGGATGCCGAGATCATCGAGGAGAGCGAGAGGAAGTTCCGCGACATCTTCAACAACATGCAGGATGCCGTCATGATCCACGAACCGGACGGACCGTTCTTCGAGGTCAACGATCTGGCATGCGAACGTTTCGGCTATTCCAGGGAGGAGATGTGCGGCATGAGGCCCGAGGACCTCGACGTTCTCGGATCGGTCAAGGACATACCGGAGAAGAAAAGGAGGGTGGTGGAGAAGGGTTGCGCCGTGTTCGAGTCCTCCCACATGACCAAGGATGGTCGTATCGTCCCTTCCGAGATCAGCGCGAAACTGATCGATTACCAAGGCAAGCCAGCGATCCTGGTGGTCTGCCGGGATATCACCGAGCGTAAGATCGCCGACATGAGGCTCGAGCGCGCCACCGAGAAACTGAAGATCCTCAACAGCATAACCCGCCATGACATCCTGAACCAGCTCCTGGTCCTCCAGGGAAACCTGACACTGGCCAGGTCTTCAGACGAAGGCAGCGCCATCGCTGAGCGGCTGGAAAGGATCGGGATGTCCGCCAATGTCATAAACTCCCAGCTCCAGTTCGCCAAGGACTACCAGGAGATGGGGACCGCCTTGCCCCTGTGGCAGAACGTGGCCCATATCATCCAACAACTGCCCGATGTCCGGGAGATAGCCGAGCTGGAAACGGACGGAAGGCTGGAACGGCTGCAGGTGTATGCCGACCCCATGCTGGGGAAGGTCTTCCACAACATCATGGAGGACACGGTCAAGTACGCGAGAAGGCCGCTCATCGTCCGCATCGGTTTCGAGATGAAGGGCAACTCAATGGTGCTGGTGTATGAGGACCAGGGACCGGGCATAATGCGCGGGGAAAAAGAGAGGATCTTCGAAATGGGATTCGGGAAGGGGACCGGTCTCGGACTCCATCTTTCCAGGGAGATCCTGTCCATCACCGATATCGAGATCAAGGAGACGGGCGAACCGGGAAAGGGAGTAAGGTTCGAAATAACGGTGCCGGAAGGTAGGTTCCGTTTCAATCAGGATTAGCGCTCCTGAGCGGGATCTGAAACACTCTGGCCATGGGCACTTTTTCCATGAAATGTCCCGGCGGCGAAGGCGGTTCCATCCGGTGACAGGAACGATGCGGCCGATTCTGATGGATGGAGCACGCAAGGTTGGAGCAGGAAACGGACGGGTTGATCAGAGTCCGCAGCACATCTCCGCTTGCATCACCGACCCTTTTTCCAGAGAGTTCCTTCTGGCATACATCAGCATGCGCCAGCCCTGCTCACAGGAGGTCCCATCGGATCCGACCATGATCCTTCCGCCCGGGGGAGCGCCGAGGAACATGTTCGGCCCGCCGTAGGTGAACGATTGCCGGTCGACCACCTTGGAGGTGAACACCTCCCAGCAGCCCCTGTCCCCTTTCTCCTGTATGTTCAGGATATCCTTCGCGTAGCGTTTCGCCGCGGCCTTTGCCGCACCCTCTCCCTCCAGAATTCGATTGAATTGGTTCCTGCCGTCCAGCGTGACCATGACCACGAAAGTGTCTGCCATCCCTCATTCCTCCACAGACTGTTCCGGTTGATGCTCATTTTCCAAGCGTCCTCGATTGCATCCTCATGAACTGGGTAAGATACCATGGGGACCCGGAGTTCTTTCCGGTGTTGCCCGACTGCTTCCACCCGCCGAACGGCTGCGCCCCGACCATTGAGCCAGTGGTGGCCCCCCGCCTCCGGTTGGCATAGACCACTCCCGCCTCGATGTTCTCGAAGAAATGGTCCAGCTCTTCGTGGTCGCGGCTGTAGATCCCGGCGGTCAGGCCGTAGTCCACGTCATTGGCCATGCGGATCGCGTCCTCGAACTTCCGGTACTTCTGCACGCACAGTATCGGGACGAACAGCTCCTGCTTGACCAGCTTGTGGTCCTCCGGAAGGTTCTCCACGATGGTGGGCTCGACGTAGAACCCCCGGCTGAGCTCGCCTTCCTCCACGTGCTTGCCCCCGGTCACCTTGCCGCCGTCCCTCTGGGCGATCTCGACGTACTCGTCGAAGTTCTGGCGGGCCTCGCCGCTGATCAGCGGGCCGAGCACCGTATCGTTCTCCCGGGGATCGGCCACCTTGAGCGCCTGAACGGTGTTCACGAGCATCTTCATGAACTCCTTGTACACCTTCTCATGCACATAGAGCCGTGACAATGCCGAGCATTTCTGTCCGCAATAGGTGTATGCCGATCCCATCACTCCCGGGATGGCCTTCCCCAGGTCGGCCTTGTCCGAGACGATGCAGGCGTTCTTGCCGCCCAGTTCGGTGATGACCGGTATCGGGTACCGCTTCGGGTTCATGGAAATCAGCTCATAGCCGACCTTCTTCGATCCGGTGAACGCGATGCCGTTGATCTGTTCGTGGCGGACCAGGGAATCGCCCACCTCCCCGCCGGATCCGGTGACCACGTTCAGCACCCCTGGTGGAAGCCCGGCCCTCCACAGCACGTCATAGAGCAGGTAGGGCATCATGGGAGCCGCCGAGGAGGGTTTGAGGACCACGGCATTCCCGGTGATCAGCGCCGCCACGGTCATGCCTGCGGTGATGGCCAAGGGGAAGTTGAACGGCGCCACCACGGCGAACACCCCCCAGGGAAGCATGACGCTGATGGGGAACTCGTCATCATACGCCGGTTTCATGTCCTCGGCGAAGCCGTTGTACTCCGCCATGGTGTCCGTGTAGTACCGGACGAAATCGACCGCCTCGTCGACCTCCGCCAGCGCCTCATACCGGTTCTTGCCGGTGTCCATGGTCATGGCCGCCCCCAGTTCGAACTTCTCCGAGTTCATGATCTCCGCCGCCTTCTTGAATATGGCCAGGCGGGAGTCCAGGTCGGTGCGCCGCCACTTCGGGGCGGCCTTGTGCGCCGCCTCCACCGCGGCGTCCACATTCGCCTTCGTTCCCTTGGGGAACTTGCCGACCACGATATCGGTGTCGACCGGGCTGAGGTCGCTGAAGGACTCCTTCGTCCTGACGGTCTTCCCATCGATGAACAACGGATACTCAGTGGCCTCTCCCTTCAGGCATTCCAGGTTGGAGACCGCTCTTTCATATCGTACATGAAAATGGCTCTCGTCCCTGGCGTTGACCATGGTCAGGAACGTGTTCTCGGTCTTGAACGGCATGTTGAAGTCACCGTTTGAATGACAGTCGAGGAACGGGTAGTTAATTGATTTCTGACGAAGCGGCGGGATTAGCCCGACTGTTCCATTTCTTCGTTATGACGGTCGTCGCTGTCGAAATGATAGGGCGATCTGGTCCTGTCTGGAGTGTTTCCGTCCGAAGCTCTGGGATAAATATATCCATGAAGGGATGCATTCCAACGACAGTGCTCCTATGGTATCAAACCTAACCCTTCTCAAGACCACCCTGGTGATCGCAGCCCTCATCGTCGTGTCCACCGTGATCGTGACCACCCCCACCGAGGTGACCGGCAAGACCGTCCAATGGACCTACGACGGCGGGTCCGGCGTCATTGCCAGTTACCCGATCATGTCGCCCAACGGGAACCTCTATGTCTATTCGACCGATGGAACGAACGCGGTCATCTATGCCATCTCCCCGGAGGGAAAGGCGGTCTGGAACACCGGGGTCAACCTGACCTCCACGCCCCAGTTCGGCCCTGACGGGACGCTGATCATCCTGACCCGGGTCCTTTCCAGCACCAATGTGAACGGCACCGGGGTAATGGCATTGAGCTCGGAGGGGGTACTGAAATGGTCATTCGTGATACCTGGCGTATCTTACAACATGAAGGTCCTCCCGGACGGAGGGGTGGTGCTGGGCGCCAAGCCGGTGTGGCCCGGCCAGCACAGCCTGATATGCCTGAACGCCGACGGCACCGAACGCTGGACCAAGGGCACCTATGTCGCCAACATATCGAACCCGATCATGTACCCGGTGGCCATCAGGGGCAACGACGTCCTGGTCGTGAACACCACCTTCACTGACCGTTCGGTGATCACCGAATACGCCCCCGATGGAAGGGCGGTCAGTTCCTTCGAGACCGATTTCGCGCCGGAGTTCAACCTCTACTTCGCCCCGGACGGAACGATGCGCACGGTGGGCTACAATTTCTCCCAGACACTGAACTATGCCTTCCTGTACGCGCTGAACGTCGACGGTTCGCGGATGTGGGCGGTCCCTCTGACCAACCAGTTCCAAGGGTTGGCCATCCTGGCGGACGGGACCACCGTCTACAGCGAGACGGCCGGTTCGACCAGCGCCTTCTTTAACATCTACGCCGTGGACGCCAACGGCAGGTCGCTCTGGAGGAGCGTCAATGCCAAGACCGTCCCGGTGACCTTCGGCAACGGCGTTCTCCTGGCCAACACGACGGCGTTGATGCTCGTCGACCGGGACGGCGGGATCATCTGGAAGCTTGATGGCTCGTTCAGCGGCCAACCGGTGGTGGGCGGGAAGACCATCTATGTCGGCAGCGGCAGCGTCCTCAAGGCCGTGACCGACCAGGCCTGGAAGATCACCTGGCAGCCGATCGTGGTCATGGTCGTCATCATCATCGCCATGCTCGGAGTGGCGTTGATGAGCGGAGGAGCGCCGAAACGCTATTGAGATGTGGGGCCTCCACCCTGCATTCCTAAGAACCAAACTCTTTCAGAACACTATTTCGCCGAAGTCTCTCCACGAAATCATCCTGTCGGCCTGGAAGGATCGGCTGGAATGGATGATCGACAACTGGGCACCTGGCCCTCCAGGAATCCATTCAGGAACATCCGTCCACCATCCATCAATGTGGGAAAGAATCAAATAATCAATTACTGGTCATTTATCCTAGGATGGGGAGTCAAAGCTGGAGCAACTGGGCATTGCATCGAGGCCAGCAAATGCTCCATGAGGTCCGGTCGTTCGGATTGTCTGCCGAGCAGGAGCGATCGTTCAGGCAATACAGCCTTCCCAGCGACATCCGTCAGGCCAGGATCGGGATACTTCTGATATTCGTTCCCATAATGGTCTATGTCTTCAACGACTACCAGTTCTTCGGCGACTCGGCCGGCTTCTACTGGTTGGCGATCCTGCGAACGGGATTGGGAATATACAGCGTAGGCCTGCTCTATATACTGGTCAGATCAGCGGATCACCTATCATATGACAAATCCATCACCGCCTGGCTGACTGTTTCCATGGTCGTCAACCTGATAATAAACCTCACCCGACCCCAGAACTTTGCGGTCCACGTGATCGTGGTGGCGGCGTTCGTCTTCATCATTCTCCTCATCATCCCGACCAGGTTCCCCGTCCAGATCGGGCTGGCTTCCTTCCTGGCCCTGGGGGAGACCTTGATCCTGATGTTCGCGACTCAGATCTCGGTCATGGTCCTGTTCCCAATATTGGTCAGCCTGTTGTTCGTCTGCCTGATCGCCTCGACCAGCTCGTGGCATCTCCATGTTCAGCGGCGCCGGGCATTCCAGGAGATCACGGAGCGCAGACGGGCCGAACACGCTTTGGTCCAGGAGAGGGACCGTCTGACCTCGTTGGTGGGCAGCATCAGCGATGAGGTGTGGTTCGCCGACCTGGAGGGCAAGCTCACGCTCACCAATCCGGCGGCGGATAGGGTGGCAACGGTCATGGAGGTGTTTCGCATCGATGGAAGCCTCCGCCCGGAATACGAGGCACCGTACCAGAAGGCGCTGAAGGGAGAGGTGGTGAAAGGTCAGGAGGATATGGTAAGATCGCCGGTCAACGGGGAGCTCCGATACCGGCAGGTCAACGCCTCACCGGTCCGGGACGCGAACGGCCAGATCATCGGGTCCGTGTCGGTCGTCCGCGACATTACGGACAGCAAGCGGGCAGAAAGGGCGCGCGAGACCACCATCGAGTTCCTCCACCTGATCAATGAGAGCCATACCACGGAAGACCTGGTGAACGCCGCCACACTGTTCTTCAAGAAGGAGTCCGGCTGCGAGGATGTCAATGTCCTTCTAGGGGAGGATGAGAAAGGTCCGTACCATGCGGTGAGATCTTCCCCGGTGCCGGCCATGAACGATTCCTCCCTGCGCTTGGATGATGCGGATGGAGCCCCAGGGACCGGAGACTGGAGGCCGTCTCGCCGAGGACTCCGTCGGGGAGAACCCGGTCCCGGGAAGGTCCGATCCAACGGAACCGTCCTTCTCCGGCCACGGGACCTTCTGGACGAACAACGCCACGATTCCGGAGACCAGGACGGAGGGAGACATCCATTCATTCATTGGCGACCGAACGGGACGGGATGGTTACGGATCGGTGGCGCTCATCCCCCTGCGGGCCGGCAACCAGACCCATGGCCTTCTAGAACTGAAGGACCGCAGGACTGGCATGTTCTCGGTAGAACGCGTTGGGGCAATGGGAGGACCTGGCCGGCTATCTGGCGGTCTCCCTGGCGAAGTACCTGGTGGAGGACGATCTCAAAGGAGAGCAGACGGGAGTTCGAATCCTTGTTCTCGGCCAGCAATGAGGGGATGGCCCTACAGAGTCTGGTATACGATGGCGACGGAATGGCAGTGGACTTCCGGATAATGAAAGTGAACGCGGTCTTTGAGAGCATTACCGGCATCGCCAAAGATAAAGCCGTAGGCATGCTCGCCTCCGAATTGTACGGGGGCGGGGAGGCTCCGTTCCTGGACATCTACCAGAAGGTGGCGGAGACCGGTGAGCCCTGTTCGTTCGACGCCTTCTTCCCGCCCATGGACAAGCATTTCCGGATCTCCGCCTTCTCACCGGTCGAGGGGCAGTTCGCCACGGTGTTCGTGGACATCTCCGCCCTCAAGGAAATGGAGGAGGCACTGAATGAGCGGGCGGATGAACTGGTCCGTTCCAACCAGGAGCTGCAACAGTTCGCCTACCTCGCCTCGCACGACCTGCAGGAACCGCTCCGGATGGTGACCAGCTACCTATCCTTGCTGGAAAGGAAACACTCAGCTACCTTGGACAGCGAGGCCAGGGAATACATGGACTACGCGATCTCCGGCGGGAAAAGGATGAAGGCCCTGATCGATGACCTGCTGGAATACTCCCGGGTGGAGACCAAGGTCAGGCTCATCAACAAGGTGGACATGAACCGCATAGCCCACGAAACGCTCATGATCTATGACCTGATGATCACCGAGAGCCGGGCCAAGATCGTGCTGGACGACCTTCCGGTGGTGACCGGCGACGCCCTGCAGCTGGGCCAGCTCATGCAGAACCTGTTGGCGAACGCCTTGAAGTTCACCAGACCGGACGTGCCCCCGCTGGTTCATATCAGCTGCTCGGAGGACCGCAACAGATGGATCTTCTCCATCGAGGACAACGGCATCGGGATGAACATGGAGCACACGGCGCGGATCTTCCAGATGTTCCAGCGGTTGCACACGCACGGCCGGTACGAGGGCACCGGGGTGGGACTGGCCATCGTGAAGAAGATCGTGGAAAGGCATAGGGGAAAGGTGTGGGTGGAATCAGAGGAAGGTGTAGGGTCGACGTTCTTCTTCACCTTGCCGAAGGACGCGGGCAGCTAGTCGGAATTCGTTCAGATTAGGTATCATCCCTCTAAAGCCTGGGGATGTACCCTGCGGGATTCGGCAAGAATCCGGGGCGACCTTTGTCCATCGTATTTTGCGTTATCCAGCCCGGCCTACGCACAACGATATTGCCGTCTTTACCGACCGTATCATCATTATCCCGGAATAATCGGTGCCGGGAGCGAAGATGAACGCCAGGTAATCATCCCCGGTGAAGGCGGAACGGATCGAGACCGACTGGGGGATCTTCGATTGGACGACCTCCTCGATTATCCGAACCAGTTCCCTGCCATCAGGAAGGTTCTCCGCCAGGGCGGAAACGTCCATCCCGGTCAGCGTACCATTGAATCCCGTGGCCTGGAGGAAAGCTTGGCTGGCACCCTCGATGGTCAGCCGTGCTTTGCCCGCCTCTGAGGTCTCTTGTCTCACAACGAAGGTGGGTTCGTCCATCATGGTGAAGCGTTCCAGGAAAAATCGCTTCATCTTGACCATGGTGAGCTTCTGGTCCTCGTTCTCCTGCCCCAACAGCAGATGGTGCAAGGCGAAGGACATGTCCTCGGCGATCTCCCCGAGCACCGACAGTTCATCCGGGGAGAACAGCTCCTGCGGCAGCGTGACCGAGAACTGGCCGAATGTCCTGCCGGCGTAGGCGAGCGGTTTGGCCACGTGTATGTGGTCGTGGGGGAAACTGTTCAGCGGGCAATCGGGACAGGTGTTCTGGGGCATCTCATTGACCATGATGTCCTCTCCCGATAGGATATAGTTGGTGCACAGGAGCGGTTCCTCCGCCTGGTACTTGCCCCGTACTTCTTCGAACGGCTGCCCGATACCGGTCTCGGCCAGACGGGCAGGTCTGTCGCCATCCCCAAAAATTATCGCCCAAGCGGTGGAATAGCCGCGTTCGACGGCTATGTCGCAGACCCTCTTGAGCAGCGACGTCGGATCGGTCTCGGTGGTGATGGACTTGTTGACCTGCCTGATGGCCTTGAGGACGTTGATCAGATGATTGATACGCCTCTCGTCCTGCCTGCGGCCGGTTATGTCGTAGGCGTTCACCAGGACCTCGTTGCACACGCCGTCCCTTTTCAACAACTGTCCTCTCATCTCCATGTACCGGGTCGAGCCGTCCTTATGCCTCATCTCCGCTTCCATCTTGAAGGTCATATCGGAGGACATCTCTGGCCTGCCGATCCTGGGCCGGAGGTCGAACTGGGCCGGGTCCACGAAGAACTTCGCGATGTTCCTCCCGATGAACTCCTCGGACTCGTAGCCGAGGATCCTTTTCAGCGAGTTCGAGACGAAAGTGATGTTCCCGTACATGTCCGAGATCGCGATGATCTCCGACTGGTTCTCGATCATGGTGCGGAAACGGCGGGAGTTGTGCTCGAGGGCTTCCTCCGCCTCCTTGCGCGCGGTGCATTGCCTGATGGCGTTGACGAGCTCGGCGAATTGGCTCTGGGCGTCGCCACCTTTCTTGATGTAGAAATCGACGCCATGCCGCATGGCGTCCATGACCACCTCCTCCCGGCCCTTGCCGGTGAAGAGGATGAACGGAGTGTTAATGCCCGTGATGCGCAGGCGTTTGAAGAACTCCAGTCCGGTCAGTCCCGGCATCATGTAATCGGAGACGATGATGTCGAAGTGCTTGTCGTTCAGCAGGGCGAGCGCTTCGACCGGATCGACCTGGGTGGTTACATGGAGGTCGGGTTGGAGCTCGAGGAATTCCTTTCCCAGTTCAAGAAGTGAAGGCTCATCGTCGACGTACAGTAGTTCCATTGGTCCCCACCAATAGTTTGGTAATAACCCGACCACGGTCGGTAATTAAAGGGTTTCTGTTCTAAACGATGAATTTCATGAATTATGATTGGTTCCAGCCTTCTCGCCATCAGAGCGAAGTATCGAGCATTGAGATTCGGTTGTCGATTGGTTATTTATATACGACCCTATAGAGATGCATCTGATAAGCCCTAAGAACCCGGTGGAACCTTGTTGGGCACTGTACCGGACTGGTGGCCGACATAGTTTCAAAACCTACCGGGTCAATATCGGGCGAAAAGGGTATCGACTGGCTGGATCTATGAAACATGGGATGACCAATGTTCTCGTCTTGATTTTGGTATTCTTCACCCTCATGAGCAGCCTGGACCTTGCGCTTTCATCGGGAACACCGGATTGGTCGGCATCTGCTCCATCCGATACTGGGATATCGGCAGGACATGACGATCATGGCGCGACCGGGTCCCTGAACTATCACCTGGCCACTGAAGCGGACATACAGCGGATGAAGGAACAGCTGATCAACAGAGGGACACAGGATAGCATCACGACCGGTGCCCCGTCGGATGGAACACATACCACCGGACTGTCGAACCTCACCGAAGAGCGCCTGGATTCCCTGGTCGGCAAGATCGCCGTTTTCGACAGCTATGATGCGGCGTACCTTCTGACAACGCCGTCGGCCTACGACATCTCGTCCCAACCGTACTTTCCGGAGGTCCGCGACCAGAGCACCGGGGAGACCTGCGCCGCCTTCTCGGTGATCTACTATAACTATGGCTACCTGGAGGCCGAGGACAACGGTTGGACCGACGCCTGCCTGGGGAACGAGGATCACCTCCTGAGCCCCGGCTGGACGTTCAACAAGGTGATCATCAACGGGGGCGGGTCGATAATCGCCGACAACGCCCTGGTGGCCAAGTCCCTCGGGGTATGCACCTGGAGCCTGTTGCCATACGACTCCACCGACTATGAGGACTGGGGGAACGAGGCGGCCTGGAGGGACGCTCCCGCGCACCGGGTCGATGATGTCGTCTACTATCCCTATACCGGAACCGCGACCATCCGGGACATCAAAGCCTCCCTGGCCTCGGACCACCCGGTGACCATCGCGCTGAACTCCTCGGCGATCGGCGGAAATCCGGCATCCGCCTTCGCGGACGGTAACTACGTCCTTTCCTCGGATGAGTATGGATCATCGTACACCAACCACGCTGTCACCATCGTTGGCTACGATGACAGCATCACCGACGACGGAGATGTCGGGGCGTTCAAGGCGGTGAACTCCTGGGGAAGCTCGTTCGGTGACAGCGGCTATTTCTGGATCTCCTACGACGCCGTGGAGGAGATCGGCAACCTGCTCCAGGCCATCTCGTTGACCGACAAGGCCGACTATCGGCCGTCCAGCCTCGCCGTCCTTCATTTCAACTGGTCGCCGACCTTCGACGCGCCGATAACCTTCTCGGCGGTCCGTTACCTCGACGGTGCGGTGATGGCCGAGGTGTCTCCATATTTCTACACCAATTCATACAGCTTCATGCCCTCGTTCATGTGCCAGGACATATCTGACCTGTCGGCCTATCTGATGGACAGCGATTTCGGCATCAGGCTGACCGTCGGGGAATCCTACATAAGCGGGACGGTCTCCTCGTACCGGTTGGAGTGGTACGCCGGCCCCTATGTCGCGGGAAAGGCGTCGGCGATCGGTCCCGAGACCGCCGGCCTTCCGACCAGGACGCCGGCCAGCATCATATCGCAGCTTCCCTCCGAATCCATCGTCGCACCGTCCGAGGCGCTGTCGTACTATGATGGGGCGTTCACTTACTCGACCGAAACGCAGTGGGTGGGGGTCAGGGACGTCCAAGGACGGACGCACGTCATGCAGAGCGGCGATGTCGGGGATTCCAGCAACTCGACGCTGATAGCCGAGGTCCGGGGCCCGGGGACCTTCTCGTTCGACTGGAAGGTCTCCTCGGAGCCGGACTACGACTACCTGAACTTCCTCATCGACGGGACTCTGGTCCAGAGGATCTCCAACGATACCTCCTGGACGACGGTGGCCAGCTCGATCCACACCGGGGTCCACCGGCTGGAATGGACCTATGCCAAGGACCAGTACAACAGCAACGGCAGCGACTGCGGCTGGATCGACAACGTCATATGGGAAGGGATTTCCGCCGTCCTTTTCGATGATTTCGAGCCTTCTGGAACGGATTCTTGGTACGCCGAGGATACCGACGCCTCCGCCGGAACGGACCTTTGGGCAATTAGCACGTTGCTCTCCGGGACCGGTTCCCAGGCCCTATGGTGCGCCGGCTCGGGGATCGGCTGGAACGGTCTGCCCAACGGCATGAACGGATATTACGACGTGCACATGAACGCCTCGGTCAGCATCGTCCTGCCCGACCTGACCGGGACCAGCGGCGCCAGACTTTCCTTCGAGTACTGGGCGATCACCAACGGCACCGATCACTTGTACGTCCGGATCAATGATGGCCACTCGTGGCGGGTCATCTGGGTCCAGCCCACCCCTATCTCCGGGGGATGGGCAAGGGTCGATGTGGCCATACCATCCGACGCCGTGTCCCTGGAGTTCCGCTTCGTCAGCGACCATGAGCTGGACATCGGCTATCCCGGCGTGTTCATAGACAATGTGATGGTCACGGTCTCCGACCCGTACCCGCCCAGCTCGTGGATCGGTCCGCTGTCGACGTTCACGAACGACTCCGGGACGGACCTCACCTGCAATCTGAACGACATCGGTTCCGGGATCGCCTATGTCCAGATATATTACCGGAAGGGAACGGCGGGGGCCTATTCGCTGTACACGAACGAAACCGAGTCCTCCAGCCAGTGGACCGGGGGGACGATCCACATTGACCCAATGGCGCTGGGCCTGGAGGACGGACCGTACCAGTTCTATTCGGTGGCAACGGACCGGGCAGGCAACCGAGAAACGGTTCCATCAATCGCGGACGCGTCGACCACGCTGGACCGGTCCAAGCCGACAACGACGGCGATGACCGATGGCACGGCATCTCCAGGTTGGAACACCCGGATGGTGAACATTACGCTGAACGTGAGCGACCTGACCAGCGGCGTCTCCCTCACCTCGTACCGGATCGATTCCGGGACGTGGACCGGATATACCGGCCCTATCCAGTGCTCGGCTCCGGGCATCCATTCCATCCAGTACTTCTCCTCCGATGTGGCCGGCAATTTCGAGAGCATGAGGACCCTGACGGTCAGGATCGACTTCGAGGGACCGACGTCATCGGCGACCGTGAATGGCGTCACCGGAAACGCCGGGTGGTACGTGACCAACGTTACCCTGGCCATCGACGCATCGGACCAACTGAGCGGCGTGCAGAGTACGCAATACCGGATGGACGGAGGGGAGTGGCTGACATATTCAGGGGCAGTCAATTTCACCGACCAGGGAGACCACACCGTCCATTACGCTTCCGTTGACGTCGCCGGGAATCGGGGCAATATCGGGACGATGTCCTTCAAGGTAGATCGGGAAGCGCCGGCGACCTCTTGCACCGTGGTCGGGCCAGGGAACCCGGCGGATATGATGTTCAATGCCAGCGTCGTCGTCGGGCTCACCTCGCAGGACCTGGGTAGCGGCCTGCTGTTCACCAGATATTCTCTCGACGGAGGTGTCTGGTCCGACTATCTGGGCACCGTGGCCGTGGGGGCAGCGGGGAACCACACCCTCACCTTCCGCAGCGGTGACCAGGCCGGGAACGTCGAAGCGCAGCGCTGGAACAATTTCACCGTGGATGCGACCGCACCGACCAGCGACGCCGTCGTTTCCGGAGACCGGGGAAACGCTGGCTGGTACATCGGCAACGTCACCGTCGACCTGCGGGGGTCGGATGGCGGAAGCGGAGTGAACAGCACCTATTACCGGCTCCAGGGGGCGGCCGGCGCGGGATCGTGGATCCAGTATACTGGGATCTTCACGGTCCCCGGCGATGGCTGTGCAGTCCCTGCGTTACCGCAGCATCGACCGGGCCGGGAACGTTGAACCGTCGCATTACCTGAACCTCAGCATCGACCGGACCGCCCCTACCGCCGACGCCCTTCTGAACGGTGCCCAGGGCACGACCGGATGGTTCGCCGGGACGGTCACCGGGTCGGTCCTCGGGACGGACAGCGGGAGCGGGGTGGCGACCACCGAATACCGGCTGGACGGAGGCGATTGGACCGATTCCGAGGTCGCCTTCAAGATAACCGGCGAAGGCAACCACACGCTGGAGATGCGTTCAGGGGACAGGGCGGGGAACACAGGGACCGCATCGATCGTTGTAGGAATCGACTCGGTCAAGCCGACGGTGGACCTACCGATACAGAGCGGTACCGTGCTGAAGGAGACCACCGTCCTCCTGAACATCACCGCCGGCGACGAGGGGAGCGGCATCCTGACCATGGCCTACAAGATCGACGATAACGCCTATGCGCCGATCTCCGGTGGCCACATCTACCTGTCCGGGCTGAAGGACGGCCATCACGTGCTGACCGTGGAGGTAACGGACGGAGCGGGGAACACCGTGGTCAGGGGAGCGGTTTTCGAGGTGGACACCGGGAACGGAGGGATCGGTTCATTGGGCCTCGCGCTCATCGCCGCCATCATGGCCGCTGTGCTGGTGGCGGCCGGGTTCGTGCTGGTCATGCGATCGAGGAAGCGGTAAGTTGCTTTTCCCCTCTCAGACCACCTACTGCTTCCGAATAAATCATCAGGTAAGGACGGGTCCGATGGACCTAGGTCCCGACCCAGGGCCTCTGCAGCATGAACGCGTCCGTCGAGGTGTAGCATTCCTGGGAGAAGGCACTGTCCTGGTCGAGGTCGTCCCAGGTCCCGGTCATGACGGTGTCGGTGAAGGTGAACACGCCCTTTTGGATGCCGTCCTGGCTGAGCTCTAGATAGTTCCCGTTCCAGTTGCCGTCGTAGCGCTCCGGCGAGGGGTCTGGATAGTAGAACGAGTCAAACGAGACTGTACTGAATACGACGGAATAGTACATTTCCACATCCACCTTTTCCGGCTCGGAGGTGCTGGTGATCACGAAGGTCACGTTCCTCGCCTCGAATCCGACATCCGTGAGCTGACCGCTCGGCCAGTCGGTCTTCATGTAGAAAATGGTGGTCGATTCCGTCGTCCAGGTCCCATCCAATGGCCCGATGATCTGGTTATCGGCCCTGGTCTTGATGTTGCCTGACCCGATCACGGCGATCGACACCAGGACCATGATCAGCACTATCACCACGATGATGCCAGTGAAATTCACATGGTTCGGTTGCTTCCTCGGCTTCATCTGATAGGGCTTGCTTGGGGCCTGCCAGTTGTCTGGTTGGGCGGGTTGGTACCGGGGTCGATTTTGCCACTGAATCTCATTGGGGGAGGGCTTGGGCCCGTTCTCCGCGGACCAGGTGATCCCGCAGTTATAGCAAGAGATAGCTCCGACCGGACTGTCTGCCCCGCACCAAGGACATTTCATGAACGACTTCCCCCAAATGAAAAAGCATGGTGGGCAGATAAGTGTTTCTCCTTCCTCGTATAGGTAGAGAATCCTTGGTCGGCCGATCTGGTCTCAAGGCCAATGGTTGACATCCATTTCCTTGCCTTTCATTGTTTGATCAGGGTGAAACCGCCATTCCCAGATTGTATATCTTCCGTGAAATAGGAAAATGTCATCCGGTCATACCAGTTACCGGTGATCACGCCACCATCGTAGGTGAAGAATGCCGACAGGCCGTCTTGTTCCAGTGTAAGCGTGGTACCGTTAACCTTTCCCTGGTAGCCATTGGGCGTCGGTTCCGTTCCGTACATCTCCCCCTGACCTATATTTGAGAAGAGGACCGTGTATGTCACGTAAACATTAACAATGGCGGGGTCGTCGGTCCCGGTGATAACAAAGGTATAGGAGCGGTTCTCGTAACCTATCGCTGTCATGTTGCCGGTGGGCCAATTGGTACTGGCAATGAACAATGCAGGGTCGGATGTGACCCAAGTCCCCACCAGGGGTTGGGCGGTTTGGGTGTCTCCCTCCGGGTTGGCCGTTGGCGCCTTAACAACGAATGTCAGCGCCACCAGGATGATGATCACCGCCGCGATGACCGCACCCACTATCAGAGCGGTCTGTCCTATCTCCCGATACGAATCATACGACTCATCCCTGCTTCTTCGGGTCTTAGGCTTTGCCTTTACGGGTTCTAACAACCTTCGATTGGCCGCCGTTCCGGCGATGCTCCCATCTGACAACAGCATGACTCCGCATTCGACGCAGGTCGCGGCCCCCGGTTTGTTCTCAACACCGCACCAAGGACATTTCAAGTGATCTCTTCCCCACGGGGCTTCTAGGCCTAGCAAAGAGATAATTGTTGTCCCGATGGTACGGGACCGACGATCATCCCTTGTCCCCGAACGTTCACTGCTTGTACAGCTTGATCGCGTTCGTCTCCGTGAAGACCGATTGGCCATAGATGGCGGCCCAGGTGTCGTCATAGGTCCCGGTCATGGTGGTAGAGGTGAACGAGAACACACCTTTCACGTCGGCCCCGGAGCGCAACTGCATCTGCGAGCTGTTTACGGCGCCGGTAAGGAACATCGGGGAGACCTCAGGGATCGCGAAGGAACCTGGTTTTATCGCGCTGCTGGCGACTACGAAGTACATCTGGACGTTCATGACGTTAGGGTCAGCAGTCTTGGTTATGGTCAACGTGACGTTCCACATCTGATATCCGGCATCGGACTCGAAATCGGTGGAGAAGCTGAACTTGGTGGGGACCGTCGTCTTCCACGTGCCAGCGATATCCCGGGATGGCGAGAGGTTGGAATTGCTGGTGCTGTTCAAGGCGGGCAGGATGACGGCGTAGGCGAGCAGAGCGCCCACGATAAGCACGGCGGCCACGATGCCGACGACCAGGCCCTTGTTCATCTTCTTCGGGGGCCGGTAGGGAACCTGCGGCGGCGCTGGCTGATATTGCGCTGGAGCAGGTTGGTACGGCTGCTGGTATTGAGGGCTGGACGACTGCTGGTTTGATCTGATGGTCGAAAATGAGTAACCGCAATAGCCACACACGTTCGCTCCCGCGACGCTTTCCATTCCACAGCTAGGACATCTCATAGGAATACCATTGGTGATGCGTAACCGTGTTTGTCGCCGCTTTAATATATCTCCCTAATTTCTATGGAACGTTGAGATGGGGGACGATCACGCCCTATTCTCAGAAGGATGGCAGACCAACGAGCATATCGATGCGATGGTGTCATTCGAACTGTCAGCATGGAGATCGAGGAATAAGTTCTGGCCTTTCACCCACTTCTCCAACCTGAACCGTTAATATGCTGCGAACCTGTAGCAATGTAGGAATCGAGTCATCCCAAAAGAAAGTAATAGTATCTCATATTATGAAGTGGGTAGGACAAATTGCCACCAGGATGAAGCCTATGAATATTCTCGGTCTCAATTACATCTACCATGACTCGACGGCTTGTGTGGTCAAGGACGGCAAATTGGTGGTTGCCATCGAAGAGGAGAGGCTGACCCGGCAGAAGCACACTGAGGCATTCCCCAAACAGGCGATCGCGCGCTGCCTGGAGATCGCTGGACTGACGGCCAAGGACATCGACCACATCGCCATCTCCGTGCAGCCGAGGCTGGACTGGCCGAAAAAGGCGGCCTATGGGATGAGAGCGTGGCGCAAATTGTGGCCCTATGTCGAAGGGCAGGTGCTTGACCCGCGGCTGAAGCATAAAGCCTTCAGGTCCTGGCTGAACGCGACCTACGCCAAGGACAAGAAGCCAGTAATTCATTTCGTTCCTCACCATGTCTCCCACGCCGTAGGCTCTTTCTTTGTCAGCCCCTATGAGAGCGCCGCCCTTCTGTCCGTGGATGGATCGGGCGAATGGGCCACAACCTTCAAGGGTGTTGGTAAGGCGAACAAATTCGAGTGTTTGTCCCAGGACTACTTTCCATACTCACTGGGCTGCGTGTATGAAGCGGCCACGGAGTTCTGCGGTTTCAAGGCGCATTATGATGAGGGCAAGACGATGGGACTGGCGCCCTTGGGCAATCCAGACACCTTTGGGGAGGCGGTTTCGAAAATGTTCTGGATCAAGGATGATATGTCCATCGGAGTTGACCTTTCATACTTCAACTACAATTTTGGTCCGGCTTATCCAGACCGCCTATCCAAGAAATTCTATGATATTTGCGGCCAGCCCCGCCAGAAGGCGAAGGCGGCCAAATTCGAGCAGCGCCATCTGGATGTGGCGGCGGCTTTCCAGCAGCAGCTGGAGGAATGCATACTCAAGATGGCCCGCCAACTGCGGGAACGCACCAAGGAAGATTACCTGGTGATCTCGGGCGGGGTCGCCCTGAACAGCGTGACCAACGGCAGATTGGTGCGGGAGAGCGGGTTCAAGGACCTCTACGTCATGCCAGCGGCCGGTGACAATGGTACTGCCATTGGAGCCGCCTACTATGTGTACAACAGCGTTCTGGGCCACCCCCGCGCCTTTGTCCACCATGATCCCTTCGTAGGCACCGAGTACGGGAACCCTGCCATAGGGAAGATCATCGAGGAATCCAAATTGGCCCATCGGTATCTCCCGGACGGGGAACTAGAGTCGGTGACCGCCGAGCTTCTGAAGCAGGGCAATATCGTCGGATGGTTCCAGGGTCGCATGGAGATCGGTCCCCGCGCCTTGGGGAACCGAAGCATACTGGCCGATCCGACCCTACCGGGCATGAAGGACAAGATAAACGCGCAGGTCAAGCATCGGGAGGCGTTCCGGCCCTTCGCGCCCTCCTGCCCGATAGAGGATACGCCTCGGTTCTTCGAACAGAACGTGGCCGATCCGTTCATGTTGAAGGTATGCGACGTGCTCCATGACAAGAAGGAGGTCATCCCGGCCGTCACCCACGTCGATGGAACGGCCCGCCTGCAGACGGTCCACCAGGAGACCAACCCGCGCTTCCACCAGTTGTTGAAGGAGTTTGAGAAACTGAGCGGGGTTCCGGTCCTTCTGAACACCAGCTTCAATGTGATGGGCGAACCGATCGTGGAATCGCCCGGAGACGCCATCCGCTGTTTCTTCACCACCGGGCTTGACTATCTGGTGATGGGTAACTATATCCTGGGCAAGAATTAGACGGAAGTAAGTAAGCCAGTCAAGCCTTCAGGCAATGCCAGGTGAAGGACGAAAAGAAACTGGATGCCAAGGATGGAGGTCGCTCCATATTGAATATCGATGTTATTGACAATGTTCTTAGGCTGCGGTCTTTCCAACTGTGCAGAATAGAACGCGTGATTAAAGAAAAATGGTGGTCCGATAGTTCCTGAATGTTGACACGGAACTGATCGAGACCTTTGACCTGTTGTTTTGTCACTCCATCGATCAGACCTTCCGTGCCATCAGATGGTTGTTGTAATGATGGTGGTTCCAGTTGTTCCATGACGAATGACTGGAGGATATAGTCACGGTCCAGTTCTGCCAGCTCGACAGGTCACCGGCGACCGATGTGGCCTTGACGCTGAAGGAATAAGATCCTGGGGCGGTGGGCGTTCCTGAGATCACTTTGCCGGACCAGGAGGCCCAGGACGGCTTGGCGACCGATGAGAGAGTGGATGACTCATTCACCGTCGGGGTGTACGAGTAGGTGACCCATACCTTACCTGTCGTGGCCGGGTTCTTGATGAACTTCGGCGCCCAGTGGGCTGGCT
This sequence comes from uncultured Methanomassiliicoccales archaeon, assembly GCA_963695345.1. Classification (GTDB taxonomy): domain Archaea; phylum Thermoplasmatota; class Thermoplasmata; order Methanomassiliicoccales; family UBA472; genus DASXVU01. The sequence goes on along the minus strand of OY968769.1, from coordinate 2,279,160 downwards.
CAAGGGCTGGAATGGTCACGGTCCAGCTCTTTACGCTGGTGAGTGTTCCCGAGGTCGATGTGGCCTTGACGCTGAAGGAATAAGATCCTGCCGTGGTTGGCGTACCGGTCATGGTCGTTCCGGACCATTTGGCCCAGGACGGCTTCGAAACCAACAGGAGAGAAGAGGACTCGTTGACCTTCGGGGTGTATGAATACACGACCCCGATCTTTCCGGTAGTGGCTGGACTGTTGGTGAAGGTCGGCGCCCAGGTCTTAGGTACTACCACGGTCGGGACGGTCACGGTCCAGTTCTTCCAGCTAGTGAGCGTCCCGGAGTTGGACGTCGCCTTGACCGAGAAGGCATAGGACCCGGCGGTTGTCGGGGTGCCGGTCATGGTCGTTCCGGACCAGGAGGCCCAGGACGGCTTTGATACCAGCGTCAGACTTGAGGACTCGTTCACCGTTGGCACATAAGAATAGCTTGATCCGATCTTTCCCACGGTGGCCGGGGTGTTGGTGAACGTCGGCGCCCAGGTCTTCGGTACGACCACGGTCGGGACGGTCACGGTCCAGTTCTTCCAGCTGGACAAAGTTCCAGAGGTTGATACAGCTTTGACCGAGAAGGAATATGATCCTGCCGTGGTTGGCGTACCGGACATTGCCGTGCCGGACCAGGAGGCCCAGGACGGCTTGGTGACCGATGAGAGAGTGGACGACTCGTTTACCGTCGGGGTGTACGAATATACCGACCCTATCATTCCAGTAGTGCTTGGACTGTTGGTGAACGTTGACGCCCAGGTCTTAGGTACTACCACGGTCGGGACGGACACGGTCCAGTTCTTCCAGCTGGAGAGCGTCCCGGAGTTGGACGTCGCCTTAACGCTGAAGGATGATGATCCTGCCACAGCGGGAGTCCCTGACATCACTGAACCAGACCAGGAGGCCCAGGACGGCTTGGCGACCAAAGAGAGGGTTGAGGATTCGTTGACCATCGGAGCATACGAGTATGCTACCCCTACCTTGCCAGTCGTGGCCGGGCTGTTGGTGAACGTCGGCGCCCAGGTCTTCGGTACGACCACGGTCGGGACGGTCACGGTCCAGTTCTTCCAGCTGGACAAAGTTCCAGAGTTGGACGTTGCCTTTATCGAGAAGGTATAGGATCCGGCGGTTGTTGGGGTGCCGGTCATGGTCGTTCCGGACCAGGAGGCCCAGGACGGCTTGGTGACCAACGAGAGAGTGGATGACTCGTTCACCGTCGGGGTGTACGAGTAGACACTCCCAATCGTGCCGGTTGTTGCCGGGCTGTTGGTGAAGGTCGGTTTCCAATGAGTTACTACGGTCGGAACGGACACGGTCCAGTTCTTCCAGCTGGACAAAGTTCCAGAGGTCGATACCGCCTTGATCGAGAAGGAATAAGATCCTGCTGTTGGAGGACTACCGGACATCACAGTACCGGACCAGGAGGCCCAGGACGGCTTGGCGACTGATGAGAGAGTGGATGACTCATTCACCGTAGGGGTGTACGAGTAGGCGACCCCGATCTTGCCGGTGGTGGCCGGGCTGTTGGTGAACGTCGGCGCCCAGGTCTTCGGTACGACCACGGTCGGGACGGTCACGGTCCAGTTCTTCCAGCTGGACAAAGTTCCTGAGTTGGACGTTGCCTTTATAGAGAAGGTATAGGACCCGGCAGTTGCCGGAGTACCGGTCATGCTCGTTCCGGACCAGGAGGCCCAGGACGGCTTGGCGACCGATGATAGTGTTGAGGATTCATTGACGGTCGGGGTGTACGAGTAGGCGACCCCGATCTTGCCGGTGGTGGCCGGGCTGTTGGTGAACGTCGGTTTCCAATGGATCGTGGGGACGGTGGACAGAGTCGAGGCTCCTGGAGCCAATCTGCTCAATCCCAGAGTGTTTCCCGTACCCGAGCATCCACTGAACGATATGTTCGGTACATTTGTGGGTTTGAATAAGAAACCTACTCCATACTGCGTACCAACAGTACCGTCGCTGTTGACCGTACCGGCTGCCTTCTGTCCGTTGTAGTTTGCAACACAATTGACGAACAGTATCTCAGTTTCCAATGGGGCGTACTCCAGGTGGAAACCTGCTTCCAAATTGTATGTGGCTGTGCACCTGGTGAGCGTTATCTTGGAGGCGCTGCCGAGCTCGCACACATCGAATCCCGCCGTCCATTCATTGAAACGGGTGGAATAGTATCCGCAATAGTTGGCGGTGCAGTCAGTGAAGACGACATTGGTCTTGAGACCGGAACCGGTCAAGAGGAAACCGAAGGCATCCGCACCCTCTGCGTGGCAGTTGGTGAATGTCACTCCATTTACCTTGTAGGGACTGGCCGCGACCAGTCCGAAGACGTAGTCGTTCCCGCCGCAGCGGTAGCCGGTCACGTGATCGAAGGTTATCGAGGTGACATCCTGACGTGAGGCGTAGACCTCAATGCTGCCATACCCTGTCATCCTGAAATTGCTGAACGTTATGCCATTCACATTGTACACGACGAATTGCTCGGCGGTGAGGGCTGGATCGTTGAAATTGAACACCGTTCCGGTGGGTCCGTCACCATCGCCGATCAGGGTGATGCCGGCTGCTGGATAGATGGCCGTGTTAATGACGTAATTGCCCGCGGGCACATAAGTGACCTTGTTCGCCTGGCCGGTGGCCCAGGTCAGTGCCCGGGAGAAGTCAGAACCGGAATAGACTACCGTGCCAGTGGGTCCGAGGACTTGAGAACCGCTGATCCTGTAATCATAGCTCGGTATGGCACTGGTTGTCTGCACTGCGACGGACAACATCATGCCAACGATTACCATGGATCCGAGAATTACAGCGTAGTTCTTCATTCGGTGCTTCTTGATAATGATTGGTTTTTCACCGATCTCCTCACGGCCCATAAGACTAGACCTCATTTTTGTGTTATAAACTAAGTTGACTGGTTATCAATAATGAAAAAATGCAGTCGTTTTTTCCAAACGTTCGTAATTTTTCAATAGATATTAAGAAAATTTCTGATAAAAATTATCAATAGCATTTACAATCGTTTTAAATTAAATATCTAACCATGTGATTATAATTGATCATTCAAAAATATTTCCAAGAATTGCAGTTGTCCGAGGAAGAGCCTTATTGGTGTCGCCATGAGTCCCTTCCTCCTTTAATTAGGGAGGGGTCCGATTATCAATCCCGATAACGTACCATAGGGAGAATCCGGTGACCTTCTTATGCAAAGATGTTGACCTCTGGACGTGCCGAACACCAGCAGCGAATGACCAATGCATGTCTCCGGTCGGATATCCATCTTCTCTAGGATGACGCATCCACCCGCTCATTTCATTGATCGAGGCCCGACCCAGTACCCCGTTTGTCATCGCATATCGAACTAGGAAAAATGTGGAGTGAAAGGGTTTGCCTCAAAGGATCTGAGGTTGGATGACGGACCGCATCATCAGGCGACAGCGCTCCGGGTGTTGAGGTTGCCCTTTGACCATCCTTGCGAAATGATGGTGCTGCCAACTGTGATGTAGTAGGTCGAGCTCCTGCCTTGGATCGCATAGGACGTGGCATAGGCCTTGATGTTCATCAGTTTCGCCTGGTCCACAAAAACGCCGGTGCCGATGTTGTTGTATATGCCGACCTGATTGGTCTTCCCAGCATATACGCTGACACCAACGATCCTGATGTTCTTCCCCGAGTCGACGTTGATGGCGTACGGTGCGTTCACGTTCACAACGCCGCTGAAGGAAATGTCCTGGCCTCCCAACGTTATCCCGGCTGTGATCGTCGGGTCGGCTGAGACGATCTCGAAGTTAGTCAGAACGCAGTTGTAGTTCGGAGCTCCAGCGTACCCCATCAGGACGTTGTTGACCGCTCCGACCTGTTTGCCTACGATCTGTGCCCCATTTATGGCCAGATTTCGGAAGTTGCCGGAAGAGATGCCCTCCACACAATCGGTGGCACGGATATTGCTGGCCGACGTCTTGCCCACATAACAATCAACAAACAGATAGCCAGTACGAGCGCCGTTCGCATTGCAGTTCCTCAGGACATTGTTCCCGGACCCTGAGACCACCCCGAACCCTAGCCCCGATCCCTTGGCGGTGCATGTGTCGACGAGGGTCTCTCCACCCTTATTGCAGATGTAGAATCCGGACTTCTTGTTGTTCTCAGCGGTACAGTTGTTGGCGGAAACCCCCTGCCCGATCATGAACCCTGTGCCATAGTCGGGACTCGTTCTCCGGCCATTCTCCACCGCCAGGCATCCGGTCAATTTGATGTTGCCCAGCGATCCGGCCAGTTCCACATGGAAACCGGATTCCCAGTTCCCGTAGGCGTAACAGTTGATGTATTGGGCATCATAGACCTGTCCCAGCTCCCTCATGTCAAAGCCCACCACCCACTCATTGATGCGGGAATACCGGCCGCAGTCGATCGCCTGACAGTTCACAAAGGTTATGCCGCGGATCTGACCGGGCGTGCCGAATGCGGTGTTGACGAAACCATACGTCGACGAGGAGGCCTTGCAGTCCCGGAACACCACCTTTGAGATGACCGAGCCGTAGGAGGATGCGACCACGAACGAGCCGTCGGTCCTACTACCGAGGTATGATTCCAAGCGCTCGCAGGTTATGTTCGTTACCTCCTTGGCCTCGCTGTTCCGGATCAGGACCTCGCAGTTGCCGTACAGCGATAGGTCGGATATCTTGACATTAGACGCGGTGATCGCGATGAACGCGATGCCGTTCGAAATGAGCTTAGTCGATGCCGCCGATGTGCCGGAGATGACGGCTGTCCTCTTGACGTTCATATCAGCGGTCAGATTGTACGATCCTGGCAGCAGCAGTATCTTGCCTTTCGCGTTATCGATGGCGGATTGGATCACGTAGGTGGCGGTCCCGCGGTATTTTATCACCCCGGTGGTCCCGTCCTTCGCGCATGTCTGCGTTCCTTCCTGGAATATTATCAGGGAGGCTACGCCGCCATTGCTGACCGGATCAGTTATCGGCGGAACGGTTATGGTCACGGTAGAATCCTGATTGGATGAGTTCACGTTGGATGACCCGCTCAACAGGATTCCCACATTGCAGTTGCTGATCGTGTTGTACTGGACCGTGGTGTGGTCGCTCAGCCCATTTGCCACTATGGCGTAGTTGAAACCGGATATCTTGTTGCTCTTGATCACGTTATAGAGGGACGAACCGCCCGATGTGTAGAAACGGACGCCGTAATCGTTCTTGGACGAGGCCGTGTCCGTGATCGTGTTGCCCTCGACGAGTATCGAGTTGCAGTTCAAGCCGATGATGCCTTCCCTGGAAACGGTCTTGATGGTGTTTCCGGAGATCTTGTTGTCATGCGATCCGGTCGAGTATATCGCGTAGAAATTGCTTGCGGTGTACGTGATGAGGTTGTTGCTGATGACCGAGTAGTTGCTCGGCTTCAGCGTCATGAACTCACCGAACGCACCATAGACGATGTTGCCGGTTACCGTTATCCGGTCGTTGGCCGCATATCCGACCGTCGGATTCGTCAAGATGACCTGGGTGGCATGACCGTTCCAGGTCGAGGCCTCGAGGAACACGCAATTGGTTATGACCACGTTGTTGGCCGGCTTCATGTCGATCGAAGACATCGACACCTTCGAGATCAGCACATTGTCGATCGTGATGAACGAGCTCGCGACGTTTATCCCCGATGCCCTTCCGAAACCGATACCCGATCCATATAGGGCGGCGGCATCGGCACCGACATTAAAGACCTGGCAATCGGTGACGCTGCAGTACTGGGAATTGGACATGTAGAGCCCGTTCCCGCCGATCAGGTCATGAACGTATATCCTCACCATGCGGCTGTTGAGGGCACTTATGAACCCGACCCCTTCCTGCAGTCCGCCGGTGCGTAAAGCCCGGTTCCCATCGATCTCCATGTTGCCGATGGTTATCCCGTTGGGACGAGCGGTGAGGTACCTTCCATCCACTGTCCAGTAGTTGTTCGATACTCGGATGACCGCGCCGCTGCATGCGGTCGTGGCATCCAGAACTGTTGCGTTTCCCTCGCCGATGATCGATACCGTGTTGGTATAGATGGTCTGGGTTATGTCGTACTGACCGGCCTTTATCAGGATGTAGCCGCTCGAGAGCTTGTCAATGGCGCTCTGAATGACGAATCTCGAGTTGGTGCTCCTGAAATCGATTGCTCCGGTAGCGCTGCTCTTGGCGCAGGTATAACCGGTGGCATCCTTGTAGACGGTGTATGCCACGGAAACGGATGTCCCATCCCCGACCGGGGCGGTGACCGCTTGGACAGGTGCGACGACCAGGACGGAGGAACCAATTAGCATTCCCACAAACAAGAAAGACAATAATGTCAGGGACCTGCGCTTGAATCTATAAAATGACATTAAAGACAGCCCCTGGTTCGAGAATCTAAGCTCCCGGTGGAGTCCTTTCTCATCGCCTGATCGCCAATAATCCAGGCCCGGTCCCTCGCTCTGTTCGCACTGCAGTTCAGAATTGCCATATCGACCAAGGCAGCGGGTTTAGCTGCGACCGGGGCGACCGTTCCAACCCCCATCCCGTGATTATCATTTTTCCCAGAATATCTTATTGTCATGCCTGCTCAACCTCATTCCCTAAGTTACGCTCAAGCAGATCGAACGGGACGACCCAACGAGTCTTTGGTCATCGTAGGATTTGTTTCTCCCATACTGCGATCGAAGAATCGCACGATGGTCGCACGGCCTTTACATCCCGATCAAAGATCGATCCGAGATGCTTTGCATATCGTACCGACAGAAATCAGATACGACGGCACTGCGAACAATGCTCCCGACGTGGGCCATTCCGTTTTGTCCGCCCACTGTCGGAAACCTATTGATGAGATATAAACAAAATTATATAGAAATTATTCATCATAATAAGTCCTGAATGGGCATTTCGATATCGTAAATATACCAATTATTGATATTAAACTTACAAATGATATCGCCAAGTTAATATAACGTGAGCATTGCAGGAACCATCGGCGCTTCCTTGCCGCCGTAACGTCCAGATCATGGCGTGGAGATCGACAATATCACATCGGGACCTACATTCATTTGAATGAAAGCTTGAATTACTGAGATGCGAATGCGAAGTTGGGGAGAAAGCTCGTTGGAAGATACATTTCAGAATATACCAGTGGATCGAAAGGGGTCCATATGGCTCCGGTTAGCCGGGGCATTTGTTTTCGCCAATGGGTTGTACAGCCTATTGTTCTTCATATATGTTGCATTGAGAATAACATTCAATCCAGAAATTGTGCATCTGAATGATCTTTTCATCGATTACATCCCTTTTTTTACATTCTATATTACGGGAGTGCTGATGCTAGCAGCCAGTCTCGTCTCCTTTCTCTTGTATGCGGCGATCAGGTATTACTCAGGGCACGGAAGTGTGTTCAGGAGACCGGGTGGTGGCGGGGACGGTTATCATACAAGTGGAAAATCACTGGTGCGAAAGCTTAGTTACATTGGGATGCTGGCGTTGGTCGCATGGTCGATCAGCACGTCGATATGGGCTTACGTTTGTTTCCTTATCCTGTCCAATCCCATTAGCTACTTTACAGTAGCTCGTCATCATCCGATCATTCTAGGATGGCATGTCGCGATAGTCATGTTTGTGATCAGTTACTTTTCAATGATCCTTATGCATTACAAGGTCTCCCAACGCTGACGGTACCGTGACGAGGCGGTGTTCCCATAGTGGTTCTGACATCAGATTTTGAACGTTCGCACGATGATCGATTCGCCTGAGCTCAATGATGCGAGAATACTGTCACTTCGCCAATGCCCTGCGGAACATCATGGTGGTCGCAGTGAGCGTGATCGCCCCGACGATCAATATGGTCAGGAAGGCCTGTCCGATGAGCGTCCAATCATAGCCATGGATGATCAAGCCCGCGCACCGCGTCGGCCACGTATGAGACCGGGTTATATGCTGGAGAAGATCTGCACCCAGGGTGCCAGGAACTGCTTCGGCATGACCGCTGTAGAGAGGAACAGCATCGGGAACACGAACATGATCGAGATGACCAGTGTCGACTCCGAGTTCCTGGTGGTCAGCGCCACGAACGTGGAGATGCCGGACCAGGCGATGCCGAAGAACATGGCCAAGATCAGGATCAGGGCGATGCCGGGAAGTCCGGTGACTACGTTGACGCCCAACAGCGTACCCTAGCACGATGATGATCGACACCTGCATGACGATGCGGAAACCATCGGAGAATACCTTGCCCAGCAGGATCGACGACCGGCGGACCGGGGTCGCCCTCATCTTGTCCAGGTAGCCAGACTCGACATCGTCCACCATGCCCAGGCCGGACTGCAGGGCGGACGTGAGCACCGTCTGCACGATGACCGCGGCGGAGAAGAACGTCAGGTAGGAACTCGTTCCGGTGTATCTGCTGGAAGCCGGGAATGTCGGCCACTGCCTGGAACGCCTGGGTGAAAAGAAGGAACCAGATCAGCGGCTGGATCATGGAGAACGTCAGGTTAGTCGGCCGGCGGAACAACTTGCGCATCCATCGGCTGAAGATGGCGGCGACCTCCATCGGGAAAGTCGAACTGCATCCTCATCGCTAGCGCCTCCGGTGGAAACCGGCCTTCGGCGGTAGCTTCTGCAGGTCGGTGCGGAGCTGCCTACCGGTGAACCTGATGAAAACGTCGTCCAGTGACGGTTTGGCCAGCACCAAGTTGTCGATCTCGATGTGTACGCTGTCGAGCGAGCGGACGATCAGCGGGACCAGGTTGCTACCGTCGGCGCCGTAGATCACGACGCCTTCGCTGCAGTCGATCCCTCCCTTGGCGCAGTCCTGCACCTCCTTGACGCCCGGGAGCTGCCTCACAATCTCCATCGCCCTGCTCATGACGCTTCGGGTCATCGCCGTTCCTTACCACCAGCTTGATCATGTCAGCGCCGATCTGCGCCCTTGAGCTTGCCCGGTTCGCCCTCGGCGACGATCTTGCCGTTGTCGATGATGCAGAGACGGTGAGCCAGCTGGTCCGCCTCCTCCATGTACTGGGTGGTGAGGAAGATGGTCGTGCCCTTTGCGGTTCAGGTCGCGGATGTGGTCCCAGATCGCCCGCGCTCGATTGGGGGTCGAGACCGGTCGTCGGCTCGTCCAGGAACAGAATCGCCGGGTCGGAGACCAGGGCGGTGGCCAGATCGAGACGGCGTTTCATTCCGCCGGAGTAGGTGCCGGCGAGGCGGTCGGCGACGTCGGTCAGACCGACGGTCCTGAGAAGTTCGTTCGTCTTCTGCTGCGCCTTGTCCTTGGGGATGTGATAGAAGCGGCATTGCAGGTAGATGTTCTCCCGGCCGGTGAGGTCGAGTGTCGATGCCGATCTCCTGCGAGGCGTAGCCGATGAGGTTGCGTATCTCCCGAGCGTCGTCCTCAATGTCGAAGCCTTTGATCCTGACGTCGCCGGAGGTCCTCTTGAGCAGGGTGGTCAGGATCTTGATGGCCGTGCTCTTGCCCGCGCCGTTCGGTCCGAGGAAGCCGAAGATCTCGCCCTCGGCGACGGCGAATGATATGTCGTCGACCGCGCGAATGTCCGGGTCGTAGAGCTTGACGAGATTCTTGACGGTGATGATGTCGGCCATGGAGGATCGACCTTGACCGATGGATTTGAGCCGAGCGTATTTTAATTGAACTGAAAATCATGAAAAGAGCATTCCACTGAGATTGGGATCAAATACTGCGCAATGGAAAGACGTTCCCAAAGCCAATATTAACGAAAACATCCATAAATACTTGATGCTGAGTTGTTTTCCCGAGCAAGATATCGGAAGGTCGCCAAATGGATCTCAAGAATAAAGTCCTACTAATCACCGGAGGAACAGGGTCATTTGGAAACGCTGTCCTAAGGCGTTTTATCAAGACGGACATCGAGGAGATAAGAATCGTATCGAGGGACGAGAAGAAACAGGACGACATGCGGAAGCATTACCGGGATTCCAAGATCAAATTCTACATCGGCAATGTCCGCGACGAATCGTCTATTCGTGATACGTTCAATGGCGTGGACTATGTGTTCCACGCGGCCGCGCTGAAGCAGATACCCTCCTGCGAGTTCTTCCCCCTGGAAGCCGTCAAGACCAACGTCTACGGGTCGGACAACGTGATCAACCAGTGCATACACCACGACGTCAAGAAAGCGATATTCCTGAGCACCGACAAGGCGGCCTACCCGATCAGTGCCATGGGCATGTCCAAGGCCCTGATGGAGAAGAACGTGATCGCCAGAAGCAGGGTCGTTGGTAACGGCGGACCGTTGCTGAGCATCACCCGATACGGCAATGTCATGGCCAGCCGCGGTTCTGTGATCCCGCTGTTCAATCATCAGATCGAAAGGGGCGGCCCCGTCACCATCACCGACCCGAAGATGACCCGCTTCATGATGAGCCTTGACGACGCGGTCGACCTGGTGGTCTTCGCGTTCGACCATGGTGAGCAGGGCGACATCTTCGTGCAGAAGGCCCCGGCATGCACCATAGATGTGCTTGCCGAGGCGATCATGCGTTTCAAGGGAAAGAAGGTCGCGAAGCAGATCATCGGCACCCGGCACGGGGAGAAGCTGTACGAGACCCTGATCACCCGGGAGGAAATGACCTGGGCCAACGACATGGGCAACTATTTCCAGATCGCCGCAGACAACCGTGACCTCAACTACGAGAAGTACTTCGAGAAGGGGAGCCACGATGTCGAGAACGCACAGGAGTACAATTCGGACAACACCGAACAACTGGACGTCGATGGCACTGTGGCCCTGCTAGAGAAACTGGGAGAACTGCATGAGAAGATGTGAGGATAAGACCAAGGTGATGGTCCTCGGCTCGACCGGAATGGCCGGGCACGTGGTCACCGCCTGTCTGGAGGCCAACCCTTCCCTCGCCGTCAGCAACTACTCAAGGAGCAGGTTCAACGAAAGGACGATAACGATCGATGCCACCGACCATGAGTTGTTGGAGAAAGCGGTGGCGGAGCTCTTGCCCGACGTGATCGTTAACTGCGTCGGGGTTTTGATCAGGGAGGCGGAGAAGGACACAAAGAGAGCGATCGAGGTCAACAGCCTGTTGCCATATCATCTTGTGTCATTGTGCGACCGGTACGGCGGAAGGCTGGTTCATCTCAGCACTGACTGCGTCTTCTCCGGCAGGAACGGCCCCTATGGTACGATGGATTTCCGCGATGGGGACAGCGCGTACGACCGGACCAAGGCGCTGGGCGAGGTCGTCAATGAGAGGGATGTCACCATCCGCACCTCCATAACCGGCCCCGAGCTCAAGATCAACGGCACCGGACTGTTCCACTGGTTCATGAGCCAGCGGGGGAACGTGACCGGCTATCCGAGAGCGATGTGGTCGGGAGTGATGACCACGGAGCTGGCAAAATATATTGAACATGTGATCATATCCAGTTCCACACCGAATGGACTGGTGCATTTCTCGGTTCCCGGTGGGATTTCGAAACTGGACCTGTTGAGGATGTTCCAGGATGAGTTCGCCAGGGATGTCGTGATTAGTAGCGTGGACGGTGCGAACGCGGACAAAAGGCTCATCCCCTCGGAGGACCTGGGTTTCGTGCCCAAGGACTACCGGTCGCAGATCGCTTCCATGCACGAATGGATGAACCAGCATCCAGAATGGTATTCCCACTATCAATGAGGCCTGTGAATGAGCAGCAAGATGAAGGTAATGACCATCGTCGGAACCAGGCCGGAGATCATTCGGCTGTCCGAGATCATCAAATTGTTCGATAGACAGTTCGACCATGTCCTGGTCCATACCGGACAGAACTACGACCCCAAGCTCAACGACATCTTCTTCGAGGAGCTGGGTATAAGAAGGCCGGACTACTTCCTGGAGACCCCGGGGAAGAACCTGGGGGAGACCGTGGGGAACGTGATCTCCCGTTCGTACGACGTCATGCAGAGGGAATCGCCCGAAGCGGTATTGATACTGGGCGATACCAACAGCAGCCTGGCGGCGTATTCCGCGAAACGACTCAAGATACCGATCTTCCACATGGAGGCGGGGAACCGCTGCTTTGACATGAACGTCCCGGAGGAGGTCAACCGGAAGGTGGTGGACCATCTCTCGGATGTGAACCTTCCCTACACCGAGCACAGCCGCCGATACCTGATCTCCGAGGGCATGAACAAGGACACGGTGTTCGTTACCGGGTCGCCCATGTACGAGGTCATCAGGGCCAATGAGGCCAAGATCGCTTCCTCGACCGTAGTCGAGAAACTGGGCCTGCGGGAGAAGGAGTTCTTCTTGGTCAGCATGCACCGGGAGGAGAACCTGGACATCGATGAAAAATTGATGGAATTGGTCTCTTCGATCAACCAGGTGGCGGAGACATACGGTTTTCCGGTGATATTCTCGACGCACCCCCGCACCATGAAGAAGATAATCGAGAAGGGTATCCATTTCCACCCGTTGGTGAGAAACCTTGAGCCGTTCGGGTTCTCCGATTACTGCAAACTGCAGTCCAAGGCCTATTGCGTGCTCTCTGATTCGGGGACGATCCCGGAGGAATCCTACATGCTCGATTTCCCGGCGGTCTCGATGCGCACCTCGATGGAGCGTCCCGAGGCACTTGAGCAGGGCACCATCGTGCTCGGAGGTATCGACAGCCGGTCCATCCTAAGATCGATCGAAATGTCCGTCGAAACGAACGGAAGGGAACGTACGAAATTGCTCAGGGAATACCATGTCGATAACGTGTCGGAGATCGTCGCCAAGCTGGTCCTCGGCTATTCCAAGGTCGTGAACGCCAGGACCTGGCATCACAAGGGACATTGACCACGGTTCAGCGGGAGTTCCTTTCCGCCATCGACCTGATCAATAGGTCCTCGAAATTGTCGTAGATGTGCGACCAGTCGCACGAATCCGAGTATCTTATTGCGGCCTTCTTCGACCTCTCCATATTGGATGCGCTGAGGATCTCCTCCGTTTTCGCGAAGACCTGGGAGGGATCGTCGATGAAGACCACCCCGGAGCTGTCGCCGAACTCCTTGACCAGTCCTTCCATGGAGGAGGCGATGACCGGTTTTCCGGACGCCAGGTACTCGATCACCTTGATGGGGATGATCCTCTTCATGACGGGGACATCTTGGCAGGGTAAAAGGCAGATGTCCGAGGCGGCGACGTATTCCGGGATCTTCCCGTGGTCCACCCAATCCACCACCACGATCCGTTCGTTGGTCGAGGCCATCCGTTTCAGGTCCTCGAGGAGCTCCCCCTTCCCTATCAGCATCAGCTTGATGTTCGGATTGGGCTGTTTCAGCAACCCCTCCGCCACCTCCTTCATTCCCGAGAACGTGTACAGCCAGCCCATGAATAGGAGGACCACGTCGCTTTCGGCAAAGTGAAGCTCTTCCCGGACACGGGTCCCTACGGCACTACGGAACTTGTCCAGGTTGACACCGTGGCGTATGATCTCGGTCCTCTCCGCACTCGAACCCATGCCGATCGCGTATTCCTTCATCGCCGAATTGGTGACCAATACCTTGTCGGCGTTCCTGATGTTCTCCGATTCCAGCACCTTTCCGATCCCCTGGAGGACTCTCTGGGGTATCAGCAGGTGCACCTCGTCCAGCAAGTAATAGAAGAACGGGATATTGTTGGCCCGGGCGGATTGCCGGGCAATGGAGGCGTTGATGATTCCCAGGCCGATGATGATGTCCGGCTTGAATTCCCTGATCTGCCTGGCGATCTCCTTCCTGTGGGTCAAGGTGATGGACAGGTAGTCGAGGATCGGCAGACGTATCATCGATGGCCGGATGAGGGTCACTTTCGCCCCTGGATAGAGCCTGGCGGTGTTGTCGGTGACCGTTCTCCTGCTCAAGTACTTCGAGCTCTTCGACTTCTGCCATCGGATCTCGAAATCGATGACCCTGATCTCGTTATCCTTGAGTGACAGCCTCTCGAAGAGATGGTGGGTGTCGTGAGATCCCACACCCGTCCAATCCGATTCTTGGATTACCAGCAATTTCACGGTCGACACACTTGGTTAGATAATATTTCCTGATAGTTGATAATCTTATCATCGCAACTCTCGATCGTCCACCAAAAAGATCGCCCGAGATACCGAAATCGGAAACATATTATAACGAAATCGTATGATTAGGCACATCAAGTTCGGATGATGGCCAATGATCGGATGCGGGCAAGCACTGAATCAGGGATTATGAGGCGATAGATGCGGATCTTACAGGTGATGCAATACTATTCGCCCAACATGGGTGGATCGGTCATCGCTCCGTACAACCTTATCAAGGCACTGCAACAGAAGGGCCATGATATCACGGTGGTCACCACTGACTTCAATTTTGACAGCGAGTTCGCACATTCCATTCCGGGCGTCGATGTGATACCGTTCCGCTGCAAGGCCAATGCCGGCGTGCTGCAGTACACGCCCGAGATGGGCTCTTGGCTCAAGGAAAGGATCGATGATTTCGATCTGGTCCATGCCCATAACTACCGGACCTATCAGAACATCCTGGTCCGGAAACGATGTCAGCGATCGGAGACGCCTTACCTATTGCAGGCCCACGGTTCGCTGCCTGTAGATCTGGGCAAGAGAACCATTAAGGTGCTCTATGACCGGGTTTGGGGGAAGGGCATAATCCGGGACGCGTCATGCCTCGTCGCCCTGTCCGAATCTGAAAAGGCCATGTACGTCAAGTTGGGAGCGCTCCCCTCCCAGGTGGAGATAGTTCCCAATGTGGTCAGGGAGAGGAAGACCACCTCGCCCGTTGGTACTTTCCGAAGTAATGTTGGCGCGGGCGATCGCAAGATCATCCTCTATCTGGGTCGAGTAAGCCGCCTGAAGGGCCTGATCTTCCTGCTCAATTCTTACCGGAGACTGGAGAACAGAACCGACCTGCTCTTTGGTGATCATCGGACCCGATGAGGGCGGTCACCGCAAAGAGCTAGAGGCCGAGGCCGCAAAGCTGGAGCTCGGAGGATCGGTCGTTTTCCCGGACAACATCAGTGATGTGGCTTCCGCCTATCAGGACGCCGATCTCCTGGTGTACCCGTCCCCCTATGAAGCATTCGGGCTGGTGCCGTTCGAGGCATTGCTCTGTGATATCCCGGTCATTGTCTGTTCCGGTACCGGTTGCGGGGAGATCATCGAGAGGGAGGGGTGCGGCCTGGTCGTACCCTACGGAGATGAGATGGCCTTGGCCGAAGCCATGGGAAAAGCGATGATGTCACCGGATGAGATGGATGTTCTCGCCGCGAAGGGACATAGATTCGTGGCGAACGAACTTAACGAGGAAAAGATCGTGAGGAGGTTCGAGGAGACCTATGCGAATCGCATTCGTGACGGCTGAATATCCCCCCAGGATCAGGGGTGGCGCGGGGCATTACGCCTATCGGTTGACCGAGGCCTTGGCGGCCAAAGGACATGAGCTGGTCATCTTCACGCCCCAGGAATGTAAGGGCGCGTACGTACCGGGCATAAAGATCAGCGATTACTCCAAGGATGGAGATAAGAGCACCATGCGTTTCTGGATGGACCTGCCGAGGGCGATAAGGTCCGAAGAGGCATCGGGTAAGTTCGATGTCGTCCACGTCAACGGGCTCTCCTACTGGTTCCTCAGACGCCTGGCCCAGACCCCTGTGGTCCTGACCGCCCATCATTCGGTCCGGGATGCGGCCGAGGTCTCCGATCTTGGAACATTCCAACGGATGGTGAGGATGGGCGCGGAGGAGAGCATCCTCATGTCCATGGTGGAGAAAAAGGCGGTAAGGAAAAGTCAACACATCGTTTCCGTGAGTCAATTCACCAAGGACCGATTGGTATTGCACTATCAGGCCAACCCATCCAAGATATCTGTCATCCCCGACGGAATGGACCAAAGGACGATACCGCCCCAGGAATCGGTCGAGGCGGAGCGCAATGCTCTTGGCGGCATATCTCCGATAGTCCTCTTCGTCGGTAGGCTGGACGATCCCCGCAAGGGACTGGATGTTCTCTTGGAGGCTTTTCCCAAGGTTGCCGAGTCCACGACCGCCAAACTCGTTGTGGTCGGAAAAGGTAACGTGGCCGAGTTGAAGGACCGAATGGAGCGGGCTGGGATGGGCGACCGGGTGGTCTTCACGGATTTCGTTACGAGGGAGCGCCTGAACGCCCTGTACGGCGTCGCCGACCTGTGCATAGTGCCTTCCAGGCTCGAAGGGTACGGTTTCACCGTGGTCGACGCCATGCAGGCGGGATGTGCCGTGCTGGCATCGCGTGTCGGTGCCATACCTGAAGTGATTGGCGTGGAGGAAGAGCTGGTAGCCCCGAATGACCCGGACGAGCTTGGCCTCCCGCATGATCCAACTGCTGCTCGACCCTGCCAAGAGAACTGTCCTGGCGAGGGAGAACCTGCGCCTCAGCGAACTGATGCTTTCCTGGGACCGGGTGGCCGAGGCGACCCTGCGGGTATATGAAGAAACGGTCCATGTCAGGCCAGCACACTGAACATTAAGATCGGCCTAGGAATTCTTCCTAAGTCCTAAGATTCCCTCAATCGTTTATGTTGACGATGATGGGCAGAGTAGGATTTCCAGGCAATTGGGCAACCAGTGTCACACTGGCAACGGACAATTACGTTGATAATAATAGTATAAACAATTTGTTATAATATTTAGAATCCACTTGTGTCGAATTAGGTTGATAATCGACTGGTAACAAATACAACCAATTAAGAGTCAAGAAATAAATATCTCGTGGCATGTTGAATGAATAAGGGATGATGTAAAGATTTGCCCGCGTTCTCTGTTATTATACCCCTGTATAATAGGGAGGACTATATCGCCAGAGCCATCACCTCAGTGCTGGTCCAAACATTCGATAATTTTGAACTTATCGTGGTAGATGATGGATCGACCGATAACGGTATGGCAGTTGTCAAAGGGATTCGGACTCACGCATTAAGATCATTCAACAGGAAAATCGCGGAGATACGGAAGCTAGAAACGCAGGTATAAAGCTGGCAAAAGCGGAATGCATTGCTTTCTTAGATTCCGATGATGAATGGACCCCTCAATATCTGGAGACCATCGTTCGATTGAAAGATCGATATCCAGATGCTGGTGCTTATTGTACAGCGGTCGAATTCGTCATGCCCGATGGAACGAATGGACTTCCAAATGAGAATACCGTTCCCAAAGCGCCAGGGGATGGCTACATACCTAGATATTTCCATAATGCTGCACTGGAAGGCCCAACCATGACCTGTTCTTCCACCTGCCTGACCAAGAAAAGATTGGAAGAATTTGGCCTTTTTCCAGGTGGAGACCATTTCGGAAGGGACAATGATCTGTTCGGAAGAGTGGCGTTAAAGTATGATATCGCTTTCAGCTGGACCTGTGGTGCCATAATCCATGTTGAAGCCAGCGGTCGAATATCGGACAAGAGGTCGCGAACTATCATATCTCCATTATTCATTAGAACTGGCCATGAGGCCGTATGTAGAGGGATGGTTTCCGGACAACAATTGAATGATCTGAAAGAATACTTGGCCTTCTTGGAACTAACCGCTGCGTACCGTAAACTTTATGCTGGCCAGAATCTGGAGGCGATTAGAGTGGTTCTTAATAACCACCCTTATGTTTTGATCAAAAAATGGTTTCCTTTGCTGGTGTTTTCGTTGTTACCATTCAAGGCATTCAATCTTCTGGTCCATGCATGGCGGACTATCATGTACAAGACTTTCTGATCGCCTTCTTGAGAATACACCGGAAAGTAAAAGAAAATCAAAAAAACGAGCAGACCTCCTTGGCCTCACGCTGACCGATGATATGTCCACGAGCCAGCAAAAATCATGGTGATGTATCATTATCAAACCGGGGCTCATAGCCTGCTCGGCGATGTGAAAGTGGATACACTACCGGAATTGTAGGTCCTCTGATAGCCTTGATCGTATAGAACGCCATAGACATCGTAATCTATCTTATGGGGAACGGAATCGATCAATACAGTGCGGTCGATGATATTCGACCGAACCACGATTGGCACATTGGCAGGGATATCGGTGAAGTTCTTGGTCATTATCGAATGACCGATGTCGATGGAATTGATGCCGTTCGGCGCATACCACCATACATAGTATCTGTCCGTGCAGATAGTGACGTAGTTCTCCTCCAGGGCCTGGTGGGACGCCATTTCGCTTGTTGTGAGGGCATACCTGAATGACGTGTTTGGGGTGGCCACCGGATTGTCATAATTTGCGAAGACGCTTAGCGTCGCGCACAACACCAGTATGCACAGCACCGATCCGCTGAAAATCAGCGACATTACCCTGTGCTTCCTTTTCGAGACCAAGATCACGACCGACATTGCCAAAGGCAGTGCCAGGAATATCTCTGCAAGATACCACCACCTCTCAGGCACCAGGAATGGCATTGCGACGAACGTAACGGCTCCGACTCCCAATGGAATGATGCCCAGTATCGCCAGGAAGGTCCAGTTCCTTTCTTTGGTCGAAAGCAACCGCAACAGGCCTAAAATCGAAAGCGATAAGAAAACGAATACCGGGAGATAATTGATGAGAGATTCGGCGATGATCACGCGGGTTGTGACCGATCCAGTCTCACCTACGACGGGATTCGTTGTCAACCCCCATGCGACGAGGGAGACCATCTCCTCGAACGCGATCTTAGAAGCATAGCTCCACCAGGATATCATCGTAACCAGAAACAGGATGACCAGCCCAAAGGAGACCTTGGTATATTTGAAACCGTGATTATCAAATATATATTTACGGTCGAATCCATATAGAATGACCAGTAATGCCAGCAATGCGACCGATGTCATGGTATGGGTCACGATCAAAGAGAAAGCAGCGATCAGCACCACTATCATATTGAAGATCATTCCATTTTGTTTTTTGAATAATAACATATAGACCATGACGAACATGATGGTCGACGCCATCGTGTTCGGTATGGACAGGAAACCGTAGAGGATCTCAAAACTGGAACCAGAAAGTAAAAGGACAGCCAGCAGACCGATCCTGAAGTCCTTCAAATATACCAGCGATATCTTGAATATCAATATGGAAATTACAATGAATTGCACCATTGACACAACAACGATCGATGCCAGACTGTAGCTGGCAATGTTCGTCATCAATAGGGAGGCCACCACAGTCAGATGAAATAGAGGAATATCCGAATACATTCCCCCGGATGGAATGTGGCCATTGCTCACTATCTGCCCTACAATGTATTCGTGGTAGATCGGATCGATCCCCACCACGCTATCGGGAAACAGCGCAAATTGAGAGGCAATGATCATGTAGAAAATTACTGTTGTTTGAATCAATAACAGGAAGGAGTATTTCCTTGGCACAAAGAAGATCTCCAGAAATATGACAAACCACAGCAACGCGATCAGAACGAAGAAGGATACTGGCCTGGAATAATCCTCTGCGCGGGTATAGTATGTCAATATCGAGATCGTTAGAAGAATGAAGAATGAAGATATCAGGACCTGGAACGCTCGAGGGTTAGGCATCTCGGTCCTGGTTTTCGTTTCAGCAGGGCTGTCCCTTTTACAAATCAGGATCCAGTATAAACAAACAATGAATATGATGACCCCGGGGGTCAGATATGTGATATTGGCGGTCTTGAGAACGATGAAGGCCGTCAGCGGGATCGAAAATATTACTCCTAGATAGGAGATCCATTGATCGAATCTCCAATTCTTCACACCTTTGATCATTTCAATGTCAATTTTCATGCTATCCTCTGAAAATGCTGAAACCAATCACAAGATGCTCAATGTTCATCCATTGCTTTGCAGGTGTTGGATAAATTGTATAATATTTTAGCTTTTAGTAATAAAACAGACCATTTGTCAGGAATGAATGGTCTATAGTTGGAAAATCGATGTCATTAGACAAAAAATGTATAATGAAATACCCAATGTGATTGGCAATGCATAGTGTTGCGGTGATTATTGGGACGGGTCCATTTGGGGAGGACGTATTATGCAAACTCCCATGGATACGTCATCTTAGCTCGGATTCTCAAATATATATTATTTCGAGGATCGATCCTAAGGTGCACCATATACAGCAACTGAAAGATGTGGTCGGAGAACAAGAATATGGGGCCATAACCAACGGCTTCAGGGAGTTGGTGTCGCTGGTGAAGGATCTCACCCTGATCTATGAAACAGGCTATCTGAATGTTGAGCATAGTGAAAGCCAGATCGAGAAGATCCAGGAAGACCTTGGAACATCCCTTGATTTCCTCTTACAGCTCGACTATACCTACAAGGACAAGCACTACTCCAGTCATTCTCATGATCAGAGAACTCAGATATTGTGTGGTTTGGTGAGATTCTTCTATGATCACTATTCTAGAAATAATATTGATACATTGATAAATACTCTAGAGGACGACATCATTTCCCTGGCCGCCCATTATGTTGCGATCAGGATGGGCATCCATTGCATCGGGTTCACGGACAGTCGATTCCCTAAACGGGGCGTAATGTTCATGTCGGATTTCAACCGTCCATGTGTATGGAACGCCTCTTCCGGCGAGGATATTGCCTCCATCAGGTTGTTGTACAATAGAAAAACGATAATCGGTTCCGCTGAGGTCGAGCGCAGCACCGACAAATGGAAGACCTCCTCATTTCCCAGCAAAATTCCTAGAATGATTTCCTTAGCCCGCTACGATTCATACATCAAGAAGGTGAAAAAGGCATTTCCGTTGGAACCGTACATTTTCAATGACTACAATGGAAGAAATTTTCTGAAGTATACCTACCAACACTTCATGCAATCGATAAGGGCCAACATCATACCTTTTCTGGTAGACGATGAATTGTCGACAAAAAAATATTTCCTGTTTCCGTTTCACTATGTCTATGACGCGCAGGTGACCATAAGGGAGCCTTTCTTGGATCAATTCAACCTGATTAGAACCATATCGAAAGCGCTCCCACAAGGATACAGTCTGTACGTGAAGCCACATCCTCACTTTGGCGGGAGCGACATCGATACGTTTGACCTGCTGAAAATGAAGGAACTAGGCAATGTATCGCTGGTGCCGCCCAGTGCTTATCCTCTGCCCCTGATAATGAATTCCAGCGGTGTGATAACTCTGAATTCCACCATGGGCTGGGAAGCCCTCATACATAACAAGCCAGTGATCGCATTTGGACATGATTTCTATTGTGACGATAATCTATGCCATGTGGTCCGGGACATCAACACCTTGCCACAGGTCATTATGGATGTTATAATGAAGAAACATGAGAGAGAACCCATGATCATCGAAGATTTCGTTCGTAAGGTCTACGCCAATACCATATGGACCGAAGGACGTGATTACGAATACAGCTTCGTTGGATTGACCGATGACGATGGGAAAAGGATCGCAGATGCGCTCAACGCCATCTTCGCAAAACCATGACGAAACGGGAAATCGGCCATTCACAAATGTTATCGTTGGACAACTAGCATTGGACAATGATCTGGCCCGTTCAATTCAGTCGAACGCTTATTTGATATTTGCATTCGTCAGGTGAGAGGCAGGAGCGATGATTCGCCCATCGATCAACGCTCAAGAGGTCCAGGGATGATAGGGTAATTAATGTCCTGGACGTAGTATCGGTCTAGATAAGAATGAAGGAACCTCATCAGCCGAAAGTCAGCGTGATCATTTCCTGCTATAGAGCTGAAAGATA
Source organism: uncultured Methanomassiliicoccales archaeon (assembly GCA_963695345.1). Lineage (GTDB taxonomy): Archaea > Thermoplasmatota > Thermoplasmata > Methanomassiliicoccales > UBA472 > DASXVU01. The sequence goes on along the minus strand of OY968769.1, from coordinate 2,257,423 downwards.
TCTGGAAAGGTTCCTGGAAAAGATCGAGGAGCAGTCCTGGTTCGATCGCGTCGAGTTCATCATGGACCATAATTGCCCATCTAGGAAAGAATTGGATATCGATCGAGAGATTCAACCTGGAACATCCGGGACGGCTGAGACATTTCGTTCGAGATGAGGTTGTACCTTACGGAGCCTCCTGGAACAAATGTATCTTGGAATCGTCCACTGACATCATCGCCAATTGGAATGTCGACGACATCAGGTCCAATGATTCGATCGAGGTCCAAGCAAGACCGATACTGGAAGGGGAAGCCGACCTGGTTTTTGGGGACTATGTAAAGGTAAACCACTTCGGTTCGGAGAAGGAGAAACAATATCGGTCTCTCAAATTGACCCATTTCTCTATTCGAGAAGGTGTTGCTTCGGTCCATTTTTAATGTTCAATAAAAATATTTGCAAAAAGATTGGCTATTTCGATGAACAGCTGAAATCGGGTGCTGATTATGACTTCGGTGTCCGGGCGGCACTGCTCACGAGGATCAAAGCAATCGGCAAGAACCTGGGTTATTTTCTCGATGAAGGAAAAGGGCTGAGCACAAAGACCAACGGAAAGAAAATGATCGAAGATACGGTCATTGGTCTTAGGTACGGTATCTATGACTGCCTATACTACCACAAGATATTGGATGCCCGACGGTATGACATAAGTTCGATAGAATACCTTGGGAAGCGCGTTCCACTGAAGGATTTGATTCCAGACTATGAGAGCCTTATATGGAGTAGGATGAGGGAATCGATCTTGAAAGGACCTAAGTCTTACGTATTGATGGAAATCGACCAATACAAAAGATGGTATTCATCCTCTCGTTGAGCTTGATTCAGACAGACGTCTCTGGCCGCCATCTGCAAGAATGGACTGGAAGTATCGTTGGGCCGATAGTCTCTCAGACCGCAGTATTGGGCAGAATCAGGAGAGTTGATTTGGGTCCAGGAAAGAGTGACTTGGAGCTCGAAAAAACAATATTAGGCAGGCGCACTTCCTGTTTACTTGCATGAATGATTTATCCAAGGGCGGAGATGGGATATCCCAGTTCCTTCAGATCGGCCCGGTCGACCATCGTGATGTACCATTACGTGAGGGACCCTAACCCGAAGTATCCGTGCATAAACGGGCTATCCGTCGATGAGTTCGGCAAACAGCTGGACCAGATACGAGCAAAGTTACAATGTTATCGGTTTCAGGGAACTGTACCGGGCTCGATCGCCGGAGGACATTCCTCCGAACTCATGCATATTGACGTTCGATGACGGGCTCATCGATCACTATGAGGTGGTATTCCCGATCCTTAGGGAGAGGAAGATATCGGGATGCTTCTTCCCAGTCACTGATACGATCAATAAACGCCAGATACTCGATACCCATCCGCCTCCACGCCATAATGGCCAGGACGGGTGACTACCAGGAGATCCTGGCCGATATCATACGAATCGTTCAAGATGTCGAGGGTGAGGAAGCTTCCGACACGCTCAAGAAGAATTTCGACGCGTACAAGAACAAAAGGGACTACGGGACCAGGGAAGAGATGTTCATCAAAGAGGCAATGCAGCTTGTGTTCGGTGACGAGCTGAGGCGGGAAGTATACAGCCGGCTCTCAGAGAAATGGCTTGATTGTGACGGCGAGGACCTGGCCAATGACTTTTACCTGAACCGGGACCAGCTGAAGGAGATGGCGAGGAACGGCATGGAGATCGGAGGGCACAGCCAGACGCACAGGTGGATGGAGACGCTTTCCGAAACGGAACAACGAAAAGAGATTGCATCAAGCCTCGACCTCATAAGGGACGTACTGGGAGAAAAGCCGGACTACTGGGTGATGTCGTATCCGTTCGGAAGCTTTAACGACACTACTCTCAAGATCCTTCAGGAAAACGATTGTACCTTCGCCATCACCACCGAGAGGAAGAGGGTGGAGATCGGGGACCACCGATATCTGATGGGAAGGTTTGACGCCAGGGACTTTGCCCGGTCAATGTAAGGGCTGCCGACCCATATCAGGTTCGGACCGAGGGATCGTTCCTTGACGCCAAGAACTCAGCGAGGATGAAGTCTAGCTCCTCATCGATATCGATACCCCGTTCCTTGGGCATGGAATACAGAATTGATTGTTCCGAATAGAACGTCTTAGTCTCCCGAAGGTCCTTCCAGGATATGACATACACCGCCCCGTTCGGACAGTAGAACCCGTCCTTCCTCCCCTTCGAGAATAGTTCCCAACCGAAGGCCGGTTCGAACCCCTTTTCGGACATCCTGACGGTCCAGTATGGATTGTGGTCGACGACGCACACACTTATGACCGAACGATATCCCTTTCGGTGCAGGTCGAGGCAGGAATCGATATCCTCCACAGTGCGTAAAGGCGAGGTAGGCTGCAGCAGCACGATCGTGTCCTCTCCGTTCGCGTTCAACGTTCGCATGACATGTTCGATGGCGTCGAAGGTCGGTGACGTATCCGAGGCCAGCTCCGGCGGCCTCATGATCACCTCGGCGCCTATGCTCCTAGAATAATCGGCGATGTCCCGGTCATCGGTGCTCACCACCAGCGTGTCGATGCTCTTGCATCCCATCCCGGCGGCGATCGTCCACCCGATAAGAGGGCGGTCCACGAATCGTCGCATGTTCTTGCCCGGCAACCGCTTGCTGCCGCCTCTGGCCGGTACGATACCGATGACCCTTGGACACATGTGATGGGATATCGGGAAGGAAGGTATAAGTCATGCCCTCTCTGGTCATCGCGAAAATGGCGGTCCTGGTCAGTATGTCAGTCTCTTCTGGGTGATGGCCGGGTCCAGGTCTATCTCGGCTATGATCCGGGCGATCCTGTCCGCGGTCTTCCCGTCGCCGTAGGGATTGAAGCGCTTGGCCACTTCCGTTCTGAACTCCTCATCGTACAGGGCCTTTTCCAAAGCGTTCTTGATCGATCCCTCGGTATAGTCCGCATCGATGACATTGTTCGCCCTTTCCCTCCCCTCCTGCCTCGTGCCGATGTTGACGAAGGGGACGCCCAATGACGGGGCTTCGGCGATACCGCTGCTGCTGTTGCCGACCAGCGCCTTGGCGTTCGCCAGCAGTGCCAGATATCGCTCCCGGGGAAGGCTCCGGAAAACGGTGAACTGTGGCTGCCGGCACTCCTTATGGATCACCTCGATCATGCTGCGGCCGCCGGCATCGGCGTTGGGATAGATCACCAGGGTCCGGAGGTTCAGGTCCTTCAGACGCTTCGATCGTCGTCTCCATCTGCTTCTTTGCCTGACCGGACTCGACGGAAACGGCATGCTGCACCAGTATGACATATTCATCGTCGATATCCAGCCCGTACTCTTCCCGGGCCCGTCCCGGACATCGGAGTGACGTTCATCACCTCGTCGAGGTCCGGCGAGCCGACGATGAATACCCGGTCCTCGCGCTCGCCCATCTTGACGGATCCTTTCCGCCGAGGTCTTCGTCGCCGGCAGATGGATGTGGGAAAGCTTCGTTATCGCGTGTCGGGCGTGCTATCCACCGTGGACGAGACGTCCCCGCCATGGATGTGGAAGGTGGGGATGTTCATGTACGTTCCGACGATCGCCCCAGCCAGCATCTCCGCCCTGTCCCCGAGCACGAGGATCGCATCCGGTATCTCCCGTTCCACGATATCAGCCAGCTCGATGGTCAGCTTTCCCAGGAACCTGGCGGTCGATCGCTTCCTGTCGTTCTCGATGGTGGCCTCCGCCACGATGGTCCGGAAACCATCCTTCTCGATCGTGAGTATCGTCGTGCCAAACTCGGCCATCAGGTGCATGCCGGTGACGACGATCACCAGTTCCAGTTCTGGCCGGGATTCGATGCTCCGGAGCGTGGCGCGCATGAGACCGTAGTCGGCCCGCGTTCCTGTGATGTAAACGACCTTCCTTCTCATTCGAGCATTCCCCAATCCAACATCTCGTCCGCCGCTATTCTCCGTTTCGCTCTCCTGCCGATGACCTCCTCGAAGCGCATCGGCGATATGCCGGTGCCCGGTCTCTTGGCAGTGATCATCGCTTCCGCGATGATCTCTCCCTCCGATATCTCCCGGGAAGAGAATATGCTTCTCCGGGCGACCTTGCTGATCTGCACCTCGTTCTTCATTATCGCCTTTTCCGGGTTCCCCAGGGTCGATTCCGCCAGGCGGACCGCGGTGACCAGCTCGTTCAGTTCCAAGGGGCTTAACGACGCCTTGTGGTCGGGACCGGGAAGGTCCTTGTCCAGTGTGAAATGTTTCTCGATGACGCAGGCGCCGAGGCTGATGGCGACGATCGGGGCGACTATGCCGGGACTGTGATCGGACAGCCCGACCGGCACGTCGTATCTTTTTTGGAGGAAGGGCATGGCGCTGATGTTCAAAGTGGAATGTTCGGCCGGATATGACGTGGTGCACTGCAGAAGTATCAGTTCAGTGACGCCTTTGCCGCTCAGGAATGAGATCGCCCAATCTATCTGGTCAAGGTCGGACATACCCGTTCGACAGTATGATCGGTTTTCCGGTCGCCGCGATCTTCGACAGGATGAACGGGTTATTGGTGTCAGTCGACGAGATCTTGTAAGCCGGTACGTTCAGCGATTCCAGAAAGTCCACGCTGTATTCGTCGAACGGTGTGGAAAGGAAAGTGATCCCTACTTTGTGACAATACTCATTGATCTCCCGGAACCCATCATCGGAAAGCTCGAGCTTCTTGACCATGTCGAATTGGTTCTCTTCGACCTCGGTCCTTTGATATTCCGCCTTGGGGGCTTCCCGGGAGATCACCAGTTCAGTCTTCCAGGTCTGGAATTTCACCGCGTCGGCGTTAGCTGCCTTCGCTTCGTCCACGAGCCGTTTCGCGAGTTCGATGTCCCCATTATGGTTGACCCCTGCCTCGGCGATGATGTATGCCTTTTCCCCGTTACCGACGAACCGCTCCCCAATTCTGAATCTGGATGCGAAAGCCATGCCATGACCTCAGGGATCCATCACGGAGAAATTCGGTCTCTTCCCCAGCATCAGGTTTGAAATCCTAGGTCCGAACAAATCATGACCTGCAGGTTGCATCCACATCGTTTCAAGTTGCTATCCGGTATCCGATTGATTTAGTTTGCTGTTACTATTGAAAAACAAAAGTGATTTCACATGGATATCGTCATGCCAAATGGTAACCGGTTAGGGAATGATCCGATCCTGAATCTGCTTGATCCATTTAGTGTGGAATGAATGCTTAGGAATTGCTGACAGGAGATATCACCAGACGAGAGTGCGTCTTTTCTCATGTTCGTCGATCCTCCGGATTGCATCCAGAAAAACCATATCCGTCGTTCTTGATACACTTCCGATACGTAGGGGAGCGAACCTGTGTCCATCAATGTTCCATTATTCAAGATCTACAATGATGAGGATGACGTCAAAGCAGTCACCGATGTGATCAGGTCAGGGATGCAGTGGTGCATAGGTCCCCAGATCGAGTTGTTCGAGAAGGCGATCTGCGAAAAGATTGGCTCACGCTATTGCGTAACCTTCAACTCGGGCGGGTCGGCGCTACACGCGCTGATGCTGGCGCATGGGATCGGTCCCGGAGACGAGGTCATCGTTCCTTCGTTCACTTATATCGCCACGGCGTACGCGCCGATGTACGTCGGCGCGGAACCGGTGTTCGCAGACATCGAGGAACTAACGTTCGGTCTGGATCCCGCCGACGTTGAGAAAAGGATAACCCCCAGGACGAAGGCGATCATACCCATCCACTATGGCGGCCTTCCATGCCAGGCGTTCCAGCTGAAGGAGATCTGCGAAAGGCATGATATATTGTTGATCGAGGACGCCGCGGAGGCGTTCGGCGCCCAGAAGGGGGACAAGATGATAGGAACCATCGGCGATTCGGCGATCTTCAGTTTCTGCCATAACAAGATATTCAGCACTGGGGAGGGGGGATGTGTCGTCACCGATCAGAAGCCGGTCTATGACCGGCTCAGACTGATCCAATCATATGGTCGTGTGGTCCAGGGAGATTACTTCAAGAATCCGACGTTCGTCGATTACGTTAATGTAGGATACAATTGGCGAATGCCTTCCATGAATGCCGCCCTGGGTTTGTCCCAGCTGGCCAAGGTGGATAGGCTGATCGGGATGCGGAGAGCGGTCGCCCAAGAATACGGAAAGAGGCTTTCATTGATCGATGGGGTAGAGGTTCCGGCCATACCGGAGGATAGCTACCATGTGCACCAACTTTTCACGATAACGGTCAACGGAGGAAAGGAAACCCGAGATGGCCTGATGAAGTACCTGGAGGGAAGAGGGATCTCTTCCAGGGTGTACTTCGATCCATCCCACCTCTATTCGGTGTTCAAGGGAAATCCGATCGAACTGCCGAACACGCGTAACATATCGTCGAAGGTCCTGTCATTGCCGATGTATCCGCAGATGACGATCGAGGAGATCGATGCGGTGGCCGAGGGTGTCAAGGATTACTTTGGAGAGAGACGTCAAGGATGAAATGAGACCGATGTGTCGTTGGAGAATGGACATAGACCAGTCACTGAAACGTACGTATCATCGCCGCTCATCAATTCCTAATTTGAGAATAACTTATTTCATATCTGACTACAAACCATTTTTAAACTCAACTTCATAACAGGTCAGGCGAAAATGGTTGATTTCGAGATAATTGGGATCGAAAACAAACGAGAATGGGAGGAAGTGCTAGGAGAGTTCCCGGTATTCGATTTCTCGTTTTCTCATGATTACTGCAATTGCTTCAATAATCCTGAAAGTGAAAACCCCATGTTCGGGAATCCGAAACTGGCGGTGTTTCGTAACAAGGAGGTAACGATAATCGATCCGTTCATTGTTCGGAAGATTCCCCTGGCCGAAAATGACGACTATGATATAATATCACCATATGGGTATGCTGGCCCGCTTTCCAACATGCCAGCGGATGAATCTACTTGGACCCTTTTCGGTCAGATGTTCACTTCATCCATGATCGATTCAGAGTATGTTTCGGGCTTTTTCCGAATGCATCCGTTCCTCGCAGATCTTCAGGGTATGCAGTATATGTCTTCGCAAAAGGCCGGGGAGATCGTCGTGATGAATCTCGCGGAAGGACATGATTGGCAGAAGGACCTAGATAGGCAATGCAGAGTACATATCAGGATGGCAAATGAGAATGGATTGGAATTCCGCACGGGCAAGTCAAATGATGAGGTATCCGAATTTTTCAGACTGTATTCAGACACAATGATCAGGACCGAGGCGGAATCGAAATATCGATTCTCCCACAAGTTCATCGATTCACTGTTGAAGATCAATGAGGCACAATTGCTGCAATGTTACCATGGAGACAAAATGATATCCGGAGCGATTGGTCTTGAGTTTACCGGTATCTCCACCTACTTCTTGACTGGAAGTGACATTTCCAACGAAGTTGGGGTGAATAACAAGCTCATTTTTGACACGGCAAATTACTATAAACAAAGGGGATGCCATGCGTTGAATCTTGGAGGGGGATCTCCACGAGGCCAGGTCTAAAGAGATTCAAGAAAACGTTCTCAAAGAACGTACTGCAATTCAATATTTCAAAGCAGATATATGACAGTGAGAAATACAACAAGTACGCATCTGGGAACGGCGGCAGCGTAAGAGATGCCAACTTTTTCCCAGCCTACCGGGACCAGTAGCGGTTTCCAGTCCCCTCGATACCGAAATTGCCATGTTGGTGACGAGTTGATCTAAGATAGGTCGACTGGTTCATCTGTCAGACTGATTGACTATGATGGCTTTGAACCCCATTTCCGGATCGACCTGGCGGATCGCCTATCATGTCTGAGCGTTATGATGAATGTCGTTGTCTTAAATTGATCCAGTCCCAATAGGATGAAGGACTTGGGGCCTTTCAGGATGGATTCCATTTTCCTTTTCTTGACCAGCATTTCATAATTTGGGATGATATCCTTCAATGGAATACACTTATCGAGATATCTTATCGAAGTAATGTCATATCGCAGGGCCTCTGGTATTTTGTGATAGAACAGGCCGTCATAGTTGCCGTATCTAAGACCGATGACGGTATCCTCTATCATCTTCTTGCTGTCAGGCCTTGTGCTCAGTCCCTTCCTTTCATCCAAGAAATAACCAAGGGTCATGTTGATCGACTTTGATCCTCGAGAATAAGGCGGCCCGGATACCAAAATCAAAATCTGAACCAGATCTCAATTGTTCGTCGAAATAACCTATCTTTTTGCATATATTTTTGTTGAACATTAAGAAAGGACCGAAGCAAAACTTTCTCGAGTAATAGTATGGGTCAATTTGAGAAACCGATATTCTTTCTCCGATCTCCGAGCCGAAATGGTTGACCTTTGTATAATCCCCAAAAACAAGATCGGCTTCATCCTCCAAGATCGGTCTTGCCTGGATCTCAATGGAATCCCTGGTTCTGACATCGTCAACATTCCAATTGGCGATGATATCGGCGGACGATTCTATGATACATTTATTCCAGGAAGCACCATAGGGGACCACTTGTTCTCTAACGAAGTGCTTTAGCCGTCCAGGATGTTCCGAGGTAAAATCTTTGATGATCTGCAGCTCCTTTTGAGAAGGGCAATTATGATCCATGATGAACTCGATCTTGTCGAACCATGTCTGCTCTACGATCTTATCCAGAAATTTTTCTAAGTATCTTTCCCCCTTGTAGCAAGAGATTATCACACTGACTTTAGGATGGAGAGAATCTGTCATGCCTTATTCAATCCAATTCTAACATTCAGGATATTATTAGATTATCAACTTGCTCCTTTGGGATATTGACTGAATCGTGTCATTGAGCCGTGGACTGCAAACAATTTTTAAACCGAACCTCTAATAGTTTTTTGGAATGGTTGATTTCGAGATCGTTGACATTGAGAATAAACGAAAATGGGAGGAAGCGATCAGAGAGCTCCCATCGTTCGATTTCTCATTTTCTTACGATTACTGCAATTGCTTCCATGAACCTGATAGTAAAAACCCGATGTTCGGGATTCCGAAACTTGCCGTGTTTCATCATAATGATGTCACTATTGTCAATCCATTCATTGTACGCAGGATACATCTGGCTGAAACTGATGAATTCGATATCGTATCCCCCTATGGATATGCGGGACCGCTGTCGAATCGGCCATCGGATGAAAACACATGGACCCTTTTTGGTCAGATGTTCACATCATCTATGATCGATTCGGGATGTGTTTCGGGATTTTTTCGTATGCATCCGATGCTTGCATATCTTCAAGGAATGCCTTACGCTCCTTCGGAGAAGGCTGGGAGTATCGTCGTGATGAATCTTTCGGAGGGACACGACTGGAAGAAGGATATGGGTGGGCAATGCAGAAGATTTGTCAGACTCGCTAATAAGAATGGAATGGAATTCCGCACGGGCAAGTCAAATGACGAGGTATCTGTTTTTTTCAAACTGTACTCCGACACTATGATCAGGACCGAGGCGGAATCGAAATACATGTTCTCCCACAAGTTCATTGACTCACTGTCAAGGATCAAGGGAGCTCAATTGCTGCAATGTTGCCATGGTGAAAGAATGGTATCCGGAGTCATTGGATTGGAGTATTCCGGAATCTCTACCTACTTTTTGGCTGGAAGTGATCTTTCCAATGGGGTTGGGATGAATAACAAGCTCATATTTGACATGGCAAATTACTACAAAGAGAGAGGATGCCGTGCGTTGAATCTTGGAGGGGGGATCTCCTCGAGGCCCGGTCTGATAGAGTTCAAGCGAACCTTCTCAAAGAAAGAACTGCAATTTAATATTTTAAAGCATATTTATGACAGTGAGAAATATAACAAGTATGCATATGGAAACGGCGGCAACTTAAGAGATGCCAACTTTTTCCCAGCCTACCGGGACCAGTAGTGGTTTCCAGTCCGATGATTTCCGAAATTGCCATATTGGTGACAGTTGACCAAATTAACTTTAACTCGGTAGGTTAGTCAATAGTCCGATATCGAAACCGATCATTTCTCGAAGGTATTGGACACCCGGAAACATCTATCGCCTCCACAAGCAGAGGGACGCGGTTGAGAAGCTATTCGACACTCACAAGACCGACCCCAATGCCCCCCGCACCTACCCCCAGGATGATGAGGCGGCCTTCGGCCGCGTCTTCGTCTCGTTCCTCACCCTGTAGGCTTACACCGGACTAGAGCAGCGCGTCCGGGAGGCCGGGCTGACCGCCCGGCTCTCCCCGCTTGACGTCATCGAGATGTTTCGCAAGGTATACCGATTCGAACAGGGAAGGGAGTCATACCTGATTGAGATCACGAAGAAGGTCGCCGAGCTCGATAAGGCATTAAAAACAGACCTGTTCCCTAAACCACCCACCTAAGGTGTCTAACAGCAGATAGTTTCGTGGTAAACGATATGGTATCATCTTATTATCTATTATAGAATATATTACTTTAGACTCAATTATATTCAGTATTATCGTACCGTTATTAGTTATAATAATGAATATATAGTGCATAAGTAGTCCAATAATTACGTCTTTCTGAGGAGGAGGGCGGGGGAGATTGGTAAATACGAAACAAATGAAAATATTAGGCAAAGCCTTGTCGCCATTAGCGATAATTGGAATAATCTTAACAGTTAGCGCTCTTGTCGGCGCAGTTGTTATGACAACTATTCTGCAACCGCAAACGGTGAGGAACAATTGGGTTGTTAACGATTCCACCGGCATAACTGTTACTGAGAATGATTGGACCGATGGTGGAAGAATTGCCTACCCGGCTACAGACAATTTGATCGTTGGGAAGCATTATGGGATGGAGGTCGTGCTAGAGTCTTCTGCCGCATACAAGGAAGTTACGCCGACCTTTACCATCACTAAGTCATCGGCGAACTACGAATTGACGCAAGGAGATGTGGACATCGACATCTATTACAATGGCCTTTCGTTCTTGGATGTGCAATTCGATACATTGAGTTCGTATCCGTCCCATGCAGGTGCCGCAGATGCTGGAGGAGTTGGGACGATAACAACGACACCGCCTGTAGACGTCGTCCCTGGACAGACAGCCCACTTCTTTGTGGAAATAACATACCATTCAACTGGAGCCTACCTATTGACTGTCTCCGCTGTTGGTGCTGCCGCATAATCTACAAGGTCATAGAAACCAGCCGTAAATCCCAACAATCCGAGGCCGGGGACGGCCTCTTTTATTCTTTATTCTTATTTGCTTCTAATAAGCATTGCGTCCAGAGCATGTATGGCCAGCAATTGAATTCCGTTCACCACTTCCTGGAATCCTTCAAGGTCCTCTTGACAGCCATCACCATGGCGAATAACACAAGCCCCAAACCGCTTACGATGAGGACCTTATGCATGATGGTTGATGAGACCGAATCCACTCCATCCCCATTCTCAATGGGTCCAATGATCGACGATGTAGAGATGATGGTCCCCGACGTGAAGTTCATTACGTTGTCCATGACCTTCAGCACGAACGACCGCATCGTGGACCCGTTGGAGTTCGTCGCCGTCACATTGACAATGTAGTCGCCGGCCTTCTCCGGCGTACCGGATATCACGCCCTGCACGGTGTCGATCGTCAGGAACGGGGCATTTGTCGACATCGAGAATGCAAGACCTCTACAATTCGCCTCAAGAACGCAGGAAAAGTCATCGCCGATCAATACCTCAGGAATGTCCATGGTCACTATCAGCGGTATCGTCACGTTAACGAACAGTGTGAAATTCTGCCATGCGGTGCCGCTGGAATTAGAAGCCGAGATGATCAGGTAGTAGGAAGCACGCTCGCTATCCGCAGTACCGGATATGTATCCCGAATTGGCATCGATCGAAAGGAAGGTAGCGTTCGATGAAAGGGAATAGGTCAGCCCTTGACCGTAGGCGAATGCAAGGTAGGAGTAGTCAGTTCCGGCGCCAAGCTCTCTTAACGGGACGGAGATGAACGAGGGAGGTGAGAACACGATGACGGGATCGTCCTCATCGGGAGTTACCGGTTCGACCGGGATCGCCTCCTCCACATGCAATACATAGGATTGAACAGCTGACCCGTAGGAATTCGTCGCGGTAATGTTCACAGCATAGTCGCCAGCTCTGTCCGGAATGCCCGATACTATCCCTTGGACGCTGTCAATGACCAAGAACGTGGCATTCGTCGTCATCGAGTATGATGCCGCTTTCCAATAGGTGTCCGGGACGTATGAATACACATATTCCATTTGTCGCGTTAAGTACAGGAACCGAAATGAACGCGGGTGAGCCTTCGACCACGTTGAACGAATAGGTATGAACATCGTTTCCGGCTGAATTTGAAGCGGTCACGCTCAATGGCCAGGAACCGGATGACGTCGGGGACCCGGTTATCTCGCCTGTCATCGGGTCAATGGTCAGGAACGTGGCATTAGTATCCATGGAAAAGGTAAGGTTACTTCCCGATGCTACGATGAGGTAAGAGTAATCCTCTCCGATCACTCCCTGAGGATATGTCCGTCGTCAGGATCTGCGGCATCGTCTCGTTGACGAACAGGGTATAGTTCTGCCATGCCGCGCCGCTGGAACCAGTGGCTGTGATATGAACATAATAAGAAGCGTGCCTCATGTCCGCCGTGCCGGAGATAGTCCCCGAGCCGGAATCGATCGACAGGAACGTGGCATTCGATGAAAGGTAATAGGTCATTCCTTGACCGGACGCCAGAGCTTGGTATGAGTATACGGACCCCACGGTCAGTTCATTCTCGGGCACGGAGATGAATGAAGGCAGAGCGGAAACGGTAACCGTCACCTCTGAGCTCAATGGACCTTCCCCAATGGCGTTGACCGCCGATATTCTATAGTAATACGTCCCGCCGTTGATGAGACCGGTATCGGCATAGGTATGGACAGCTCCGAGAGTTGCCACCAGTGTTTCGGAACCGGAAACGGTGGACCGATACAACTTGTAGCCTGTTATTGCCGACCCGCCGTTGGATGGTGCTATCCAATTCAACGTAACCTGTCCGATGGAACCGACCGCGTTAACTCCGCTGACCGTCCCTGGGACGGTGCTTGGTACTTCAACCGTCATAGAGATCGATGCGCTGGCGGGCGAGGAACCGACCGAACTTACAGCCTTGACGGTGTAATAGTAGGTACCGATCAATGACGCGGTATCGAGATAGCTGGTCGTGATCGACGAACCGATCGAGACCTGGTCGGTTAAGGCGGAACTGGTGCCGCGATAGATCACATATCCGGTCACGGGACTGCTGCCGCTCGAGGCCGGAGCGGTCCATGTCAACGAGACCTTACCCGCGGACAATGTCGAGGCCAGGTTGGTCGGTGCCGACGGCACCGTTCCCGGGACCGAGCGGGACGCCTCGTTACTGGCGGCCGAGGTACCGACGGAGTTGACCGCCTTTACCACGTAGTAGTAGGTCGTTCCTGCAACGACGTTCGAGTCGGTGTATGCCAGGGAGGTGCTGGTGCCTATCGCCGTGGCCGATTCCCCTCCGGCGGAGGTGCCCCGGTAAATATTATACGAGGTTATCGCCGACCCGCCGTTGCTGGCCGGTGCGCTCCAGGTCAGGGCGACCTTTCCCGCAGTCAAAGTCGAGGCCAGGTTGGTCGGTGCCGATGACACCGTGCCCGATGACGGTGTGGCATAGGTGATGGTTCCGCCATAGTAGTAGAGGAGCTTCACTGACTTGTAGTAGGTATCGATCACGCAGTTAGCGTTCGAGCCCAGCTTCGTGAAGATGAGGTCCGTGCTCGCCCCGGGGCTCCGGCCGGATACCATGATCCGGACGACGCCCTGCCGCTGACGGTGTTGACCCAGGTCTTCATGTTCAGGCTTGACGCAGTCATCGAGATCGGCGTGAACCCCTCGTGATTGCCGGTTCCGACAAGGTTGGTGCAAGTGACCCCCGGTACCTGGAAGTTCTGGAACTTGAACCCGTAGCCGTAGTACTGTTCGCAGTTGGGCTTCTGCCCGTTGTAGCTGGTGACGCAATCGATCAGCACGATGTTCTTCGGTTTCGCCCCGTACTCGACGTGGAACCCGGAGCACCAGTTATAGGTCGCCGTGCATCTCGTCAATACGATGTTCTCCACGGTGGTGCACTCGACCAGATCGTATCCGGTGATCCAGGCGTTGATCCAGCCGATGTTGTCGCCGCCGTTGTGGCTGGCATCGCAATCGGTGAAGGCCACGTTCTTGATCAGGCTGTTACCCGAATAACTATTGTCATCGCCGAACAGCAGGAATCCGTAGGTCTGGGAATAAGTAACGGAGCAACGTGTGAAGGTGATGCCGTCGATTATGCCATTCGTCCCGACGTACATCCAGAAACCCGATTCCATGTCCCCGGTCAATTGTGTGGCGTGAACGTCGGTGAAGGTCCAGTCCCCGCAGGTGCCCCCGGCCTTATACCCGTACACCTGCAGGTGGCCGGTGAACTTGAAGGATGATAAGGTGACGTCAGAGACCCCTTTGATATAGAAGAAGCGGGAGGCGGTCGCGGTGAAGACGGTCGAATCCCCATCGCCGAAAAGGGTGGTTCCCGTACCGAAGTAGACGTGGGCCGTGAGCGTGTACGTCCCGGCCGGAACGTAGGTCCTGGTGTTCACATGGGTCAACGCCCAGTTCAAAGCGGCGGTGAAGGAGGCAGCAGTATAGACGGCGCTTCCTCCTGAATCAAGAACGACGTTCGATGAGACCTTATAATCATAGGTCCCGGCGGCGACGGCATCGTCCGCCGTGACGGTGATGCCGGGGAACATCAATCCGATGACGATGAACATCAGAAGGCAGGTTCTAAGCTTCACGACCGCGCCCCCTTTCCTTATATCCTAAGAAATATGAAATCGATGAAAAGGTGACCAAGGTGTCAATATCCAAATGGTGACGGATACTGTTTCCTTGGCTTCGGTCGGCGCTGCGATCGGGCCAAGGATCACTAACTAAGGTCAGGGTCGTCATTCTAATACCTAACGGCAGGGGCTTGCATGTTCGCAGGTAAGAAGACAACCCCTCTATTGTAGTCAAACGTTTAGTCCCGGCTATCAGAATTGATACCGTCCAGAATCGGCTGGACACCGTTTCCCGGGTAGGTCTCACGCCCTATTCGTTAGGCAGAACCGAACGGTGAATCGTGGATGCAATTGAGTGGGAATAGATGGTCGCCGGATGGTTCAAGCCCTGAGAAGGGAGGGACCTAAATTCTGATGTCTAAACGATGACCTCCAAGATCATTAGGAAAGGAATGTCTGGTTGGCGTGATCCGGACCTATCTGCGGTCATTCACTGATAGTTTTTCACCTTCTCTTTTGTTTGGACCATAAATATTATCAATTGTTAATTAGTTTTGGTTTCTTTCTGCCAACAACGAATTTGAATGTTTATTTGAGCATGATATCTCGCTTGAAAATGAAGATGGCGTTTTTTAAAAAGCTTTTTAATCAATAAGGTCTGTTATTCGGCCAGGTTATGAATTTTATCAGAACGGTAGTCGATTTCAGAATGATTGATGTATTCTATCATAATAGAATCGATAGTGGTATTTCTCCAATATCAATGAAAACCACTTCAAATAACACCGATAGGATTCCAAACAGTGAAATATCTTTTCAAACCGATATTGAAAATAAAAAAGTGAGCAATGACATTGTCAAATCATTGAACATCGCCCTGAAGCACAAAGATCATGGCGCGATAATTAATTTTGCAGTCGTAAATGAGGAAATCGTAGGGGTATACTGCTTCTGTGACCTAAGCAAATACATTCCGTATAATAATATGAAATTAATTGAAAGAAAAGGCAATTACGGAATGATATTTCATTGCAGAACATCGAAATATTATCGCGGAAGAGGAATCTACACTAAGGCCTTAAGAATGATCTGTGAGGAATACGGGCCATCATTTGATAGTATCCTGATCACAGCCGATTCTGGTAATGAGGCGTCGCAGAAGGCAATTTTGAAACTCGGATTCGAAAGGAAGAATGAGAATCACGAGCATCAAGATATTGAACTTTGAAAGGGGTTGGATCAAGAATTCCAAGCCACTTTGACTTCTTTTCTGTCAACTCAAGGTGCAGGCATCATCCTGTCAGTGATCTCCCAATGTGGTGGCTAAGCTTCTGCCCATGGCCGAGATTGTATTTCTTTCGCTGAAAGTTGGCATCGGTCGGCTCGCCCGTATTGCCCCTGATGGAAGTGCATTATCCCATCATTTCAATTCATGTAGCGAAGTGGTTATCTCTTGTTCCATGCCATGCTTGAAGTGGCCAGAGATGTTGAATCTATCCTGGAATTCAACAACCTCATAACCGCCTTCGTTTAATCATGTCCTCCACTGGCAGATAACATCCAACGTCCTCAAAACAACCAGTGGTAACCAGTATTTCGCCCGGGAATGCCTGATCTACTATTGGACCCCATTCTGCAACTGGTTCAGCTGAGAATGCAATAATTCGTACAGCACCAATTTTAATGGAAGTCAATTTCAAGTTCTTTTCACTTGTTAGTCCAAGTTTGCTTAGGGGAACTTCTTTCGATTTCAACTCCAAGACGGGCTCTAACTTCACTTGATTGGAATCTATCTGAAGCAGCCTTTGTCGCATCCCATATTGATGTGATATATCCAGGCCATTCTTGTTCGTCGAAATGACTGAAGCTTTTGCCATTAATGATATTCATCATGTGATAGGATATTTTTCTCTTGAATCCACTGTTCCTAGGAACTTTTTCGAACGATGGAGGTTTTAGATCTCCACTAAACCCTTGGAGAAAGACGACCGGGATTTCGGAATGGGTTTGAGTTCTCAGCAATCTCCTGATCTCGCCTGGATAATCAGACCTCACGTCATTCTTTCCAGGCGAACTCACTGGATGACAAGCAAAATTCCATATCAACGCCAATTGTTTTCCCTGAACGTCGCGGATCGATATCGTGGATATTTTGCCATTCCGATATTTGCGTTCATTTGGCAACATTAGCATGCCCCAATGGGGCCTGAAAATTGGAGATTTTCTCTCGAGATACAATCCTTTTTTCCTACGGTTGATCGTCAATCTATCGTTTTGAGAGTAGCCGTAACTAAGGTACCCCTCTTTCGGCTCTTCTTGTGTTAATCTAATGATCAACTTGGAAACGAGATCGGTAGCATAATGAAAATATTGCTCACTCCACTGCCCCAATTTGGGTTTGCCAGGATCGAGTGGCGGGGCATAATGGTTATGAGTTGCCCAGATAGCCATCTCCGCGGGTTTAACCAGACCCCCCATCTTTGATACCAATTCATCTTTGAACTCATGGCCAATAAATAACACGTCGATAGAAACTAGAATCACTCTTTGATTGTTGATTCATTTATTGACTTGAATGATAACGACATTAGCTTCTATGGGAGCCATTATGGAATCGAAATTGGAGTTAGGAAAATGCGATCCAGCCAATGGAACCGCTATTTTTGGTGTGATGTCCACCCATCCAGATTGAATTGAGAATGGGTGATCAATTTCCATATTGTCCACTGGAACCATAATAATCAAAATTTACTATTTAAATATTCTTGTTAGTTCGCAATAATTCCAAGTGAATGGTTCTATAGAACCATCCGACTCTTAATCATAAATGGCAAATAATAATTATGTCTCGGCATGAATAGACTCCATCCAGAGCCCAAAGTCTTGTCCGACAAAGACCTTGAATTGAGATAGCCTCGTGCCGAGGGATGGGATATCTGGAAGCAATAATAATATTGTGCGCAATGAAACCGTCTTTTCTAGATTGGGGGCATCCAGGTGGGTAACGACCTGACCTTGCCTTGACCGGCCAGAGCAAGAGGGTCACGTATAGGATGTTCAAGGAGAACATCCATCATATCGGCATTCTACCTAGTTGCTATCGTTAAAATTACTGTCTGGCAGCGCGTTTGGCTAGGTCGGCCTTTAAATAGACAAAACCGTTTTTAATGGAGATAACTTGAATAATGAGATTCGTATTCCCAATTAGGCCCATATGAAATCCGAAGAGTCATTTCTTGAATCATCCACAACGAGAAAAATCATTGACTACTTTCCATACCTGCTTCTGATTTTCTCTTTGATCGGATTCACGGTCCAGTTGGTTATCTTTCAGAGCATAGATTTCACACTGCGCAGTTCTGTGATCTTCGTCCCCATGGCCCTAGCGGGCCTATACCTGCTCAGGAAGGTCGACGCCAACAATAACCAAACGTACAATTTTGGAAGAATAATGGCCGTGATACGTGAACGCGTAAGTCTTGGCCACCTAGTATTGCTCAATGCCATTCTATTCCTGTGGAGCATTGTTGCCCTATTATCGTTCGATTCCAGGAATGTAATATTTTTCGTATTATTGACAGCGATCTGTCTCGTTACCGTGTTACAGATCATGATCTCGAACACGTCCATAAGCCGTAAGGTCGTCCTGGCTGAAATCTGCGCCCTTTCGCTGACTCTTGCGTGGAGCCTTACCCTGAAATATTCCCTGTATTTTGGATTCACGGATACCCTGTCCCATATGCACTTTATTTCCGCGGTACTGAACGACGGAAATATCAACGGTCTTCCGTTGACCTACATCAATTTCCCTATCTTCCACATCTTGATCTCGGAAGGGGTCCTGTTGACCGGCCTGGAGATCGGCCCCGCCCTGTTCATTCTTATGGCATTGGCTTGGCTGACCGGGATCTTCCTGGCCTATCTGATCTCAAGCAAGATCTTCAATTCCACGACCATCGGACTCTTGATAGCCCTTCTTTTCGCCATAAGTCCCGAGATCATATTCTACAGCAGCTATACCATCACTAGGTCTCTGGCTTTCATATTCTTCATCCTCATTCTATATCTGATCTTCAACAAGACCGAAAACAATAGATTTATTTTTACGTTATTGACAATAATAATGAGCTGGGTCTTGATCTTCACACATCTGGTGACAGTGGTCTATGTTATCCCGATATTGTTCGTGGTCTACTTGATCCAGAGGATGACATTGGGAAAAAAGGAAGAGGCATCCCGCATTTCGAGTACGTTCCTTATCCTGTTCACCATCACGATAATCGCGTATCTGTTCTTTGCATCCTATGATACCACAAGACTGCTGCTGACGTACTATCTGAGTCCATTGTTCCAGGACACTGGATCGGTCTCTGCAGGTTCCGGAGGCGACCTTCTTAATCATTCTTCGAAATTTGTTTTTCATATTCGTGGTATTCTTCGTCCTGATCGGAGCATGGTCCATCTTGAAGAAAGGTCGGAAAGGCCATTCCAAGGAGTACGTCTTTGCCTTGGCCGGCCTGATATTCTTGCCCATGTTCATACCAGGGGTCCTTCAGATCCTTCCAGGATCGGGGGTTCTGTTGACCTACAGGCTCCCTCTGATGGTTACTCCGTTCGTCGCCATCATCCTGGGCTATGGCATAATGTATTTCGTCGTAGGGAACAAATCCCTGATCAAAGCATCGGTCCGCCCAGTGATCTCCGTAGTCATGATATTGGCAATCATCTCAGTTAGCAGCTTCTTTGCCATGACGGGCGCCATTAAGGACACATCTTTGCCATGGAATGAGGAGACCAGCTCTGATTATTTCAACGCTCAGGAAATTACCGCCTTCGGCAGCGTCGCGACCTTTGGCAACTACTCTCAGCCACTTTATTCAGATGACTATACGGTCCGCGATCTGTACCATTTGAGCGATTATTCCACCAGGATCCTGACTGGCGGTAACATCACCTATATCGGCAGCGGTTATGTGATACTGAGATCGGGCGAGCTCGAGAACAGAGGTATGTTGCTATTCAGCTCGGTAAAGAATGTGCTCTACAGCTACAAGATCGATATTAACAATTCAACATCAAATATAATATTGCAGTTGAACCCTGAGGAAAGGATATACGATGACGGCGCCGTTCAATCATATGTCATCCAGCGTTGAATCGATATCCTCAATCAAGACAGTAGAACGATGACTGAATCGCCGCTTCTCGATCCTTCAGAAGGATCGTTGAAATGCTTCCGTCCCGATGCGGTCCTTGATCGGGCAATATTTGGGTTTCCCAACGTCTTTAGGAAGATATGTCGGTCCAGCCTGATTGGACCGAATAGACGTTCCTTGTTTGGACGAGGACCTTCGCCGCCTATCCTCCGGCGTTATCGATATTACGATAGGATGATGTCGCGGAACCCATTTTCCTATCAATCCCTTGCTTTCATGCTATTGACCGGGATGGGTAGCAATTTCTTAACGGCATATTGGATCGTTTGATCATATGAAGTTAGAATTGATTTCCTGATGGATGAATATGGTTCGACGGTACAGCCGAAAAGGTTATTGTTGCCCTGAACCCCCTCCAGCATGCTTCCCTCGAAATCGAAGTTCTTACCCATGGAGAGCGCCATCTTTATGGATTCCCACACTAGATTGGCCTTCACATTGTTCTTGTCATATTCTGGATCTCGTCCGCCCAGCAACAGATAAACATCCTCACTGTCCCAGATAGTATAGGTGAAGGCCATGATATTGCCGGATTCGTTCTTCGCGATCAGGATCTTTCTGCAATCATGCTCCTTGCACGCGGAATCCATGCGCTTCAGGAACTCCAGACTGTACGGGACGGTGTTTTCCTTTCGGTCAAAGGTATCCCTGCTGATATCCCAGATATCAGAGATGTCATTGCCCACCTCGATCTTCATATTGTTCTCGTTCTTTCTGATGTAGACCTTCAGGCGTTTATTTATGCCGTTGAACACCTGATCTACCGGTAGATCCTTCTGGATGCGGCTGGAGTATTTCGTCGTCTGTTCGAATCCCTTCCAATAGAATGGTTGCCAATTCGTGAAATTCCTGTGGAATTTCATATCAAAATATTTGAACTTGGGAAGCTGGTCGATCACCGAGTAACACAGTTCTTTCTTGATCCCCTGGATCTTGGACATTTTTGTGTTCTCTTTGATCTTGAAATAGGGCCCTAGCAATTGCGTCAGCCCGGGCATTATTATGGTCGTTGGACCGAAACGGTTCTTCGTACAACAATATGGGAAGGTGACCATATTCATGTCCTCGTCCGTCGCCATTATCGCGTCCCAGGTCAGATCATTACCGCAAACGGCGTCGAGCCACCAGCTTTTTGAAAAAATGGGCAATTGCTCCTCAGTCCTGGTGAACTCGATATACGATTCTTTTGCGCTCATTCTCTCGTTCCTTAATCGTACGGTAGCATATTTTAGTTATCATCAGGATGTCTGATATTGTAGGAAAGACACATGTGGTCCTGCAAAGAAAAACGATGAGGCCATTGTGTCATTTTCTTGTGCGCCTCCATCGCAAAATGAGTTCGAATAGACATCTAATCTTCTAAACGGCTTTTAACACAATGGATGTCAGAACTATCTCATGACAGTCTTGAACTCTTGTCATTTGCATTTCGATGCTTCAGCTTTTAATACATCGAGTCGATTCGTTTCCGATGGCCCAAGACCGGGGGAAGATCGTGGAACAGGGAAAACCAGACAATTCGGCCATTGTTTTGGCATATTCACAGAATATGGGTTTCGCCTATCACCTCTGCAATCTCAGCATTGCGATGAGGAAGGCGGGCTGGAGGATATTCGCCTTTGGGCCCCATACGGAACAGATCCCGGGATTGATCGATAAGTTGCGCGAGGGGGACGTTGACGTAGAGATCTTCGATGCCTCCAGAGCGGATGAGAACCTGATCAATGAGATCGAGAACGCTGGCAGTCTGAGACGATTCATGAAGAAGTCACAGAACCAAAGCGATCCTCTGCAGCGGATTCAGACAAGGCCTGACAGCCTTCCTCGCGTGCTTTGGAATGAGGAACCGGCCGAAACTATTGTTGACCTATAATTCATCCTACGTCTTCAAGTCCACCTCGGGCCGCATCATGATCTTCATGTCCGTTCTGCTGCTGGACAGGATCATTTGCCTCAATGACACCTCCAGGGAGTTTGTGTCGCGCCTGCCGCTCGGCAAGAACAAGGTCGAACAGGTACCGAATGGGCTAGACTATGCCGTATTTGACCGCCTGTCCGAAAATGTCGTATTACCAGATGATGTGATGAAGAAGTTCGCGGGTCTCGATCCGAAGAGGCCCAAGATAGTGTACTCTGCGTTCATGCTATTGGAGAAAGGCCACGACGACCTCTTGCTGGCGCTCAAGAAGGTCAAGGACGATGGCATGGACCCGGTGTTGGTCCTGATCGGAAACGGACCAAGATATGAGGTAATAACCTCCAAGGTCAAAGAGATGGGACTTCAGGATTCCGTATTGCTCCTGGGAAGACAGGATGCCAGCGCGATCCCCAAGATCCTGAGGATGTGCGATATCGGCATCTCCTCTTCATACATGGAACAGTTCGCGTACAACCTTCTGGAATATGCGGCGGCCGGACTGCCGATCATCGCGACCAATGTCGGGGCGGCGAACCATGTCGTCAAGGACGGAGTGAACGGGAAACTCGTCGAGCCAGGCAATATCGATCAGATTGCAGGCAGCATCGAGGAATTGCTGAGGAATCCGTCAATGAAATCCATGGGACGGAAATCCAGGGAGATCGTGGAGGATCGATTCACCTTGGACATAGTGGCAAGGACATACCTTGGGCTGTTCGAAAAACGATGATTAATTGAAAAGAGAGGTTTCGGGAATTCGCCCGTCCATTGCGACGTTAGGCTCATTTTTTCTTGGAGCCTATCACTTCTTGCAACAGATGTTCGAACTCGTCGGTCATGATCTTCCAATCATTCGATTTGACGTAGGATTGGCTTTTCAGACCTTCGGATCTCACCGCGGACCTGGAGATCAGGTCCTCTGCCAGGGGCACCGACTCCCGCGACTGATTGATGTAGATCACGCCATTGCCTTCGCGGAACTCCTTCCGGATCCCCGGCAGGTCCGTGGCGAAAACGACCTTCCCGGCCGCCATGTACTCGTACATCTTGATCGGGACGATGTTCTCCATGATCTTGATCTTCTTGGCCGGAAGAACGCAGATATCCGCCGCCGCCAGGTATTCCGGGATCTCGGTGTACGGCTTCCAGCCTTCCAGGATCAGACGGTCGCCCAGGCCTTCCTTCACCTTGATCTCCTGAAGGCGGTCCCACAGTTCCCCTTTGCCCAGGACCAGCATCTTCAGGTTCTTGTTCCCGGACTTGGCCATTTCCAGCGCCACCTCGTCAAGCCCCGAGAAATCGTAGAGCCAGCCCATGAAGAACATCACCGTGTCGTCCTCGGTGAACCCGTAGCGTTTGCGGACCTCTGTTCCGTCGGCTTCCGCGAACCTTTTAAAGTCCACCCCGGCCCGGATCAACGTCGTCCTTGCTGGGTCCGCGCCCATCTCCACGCAGTACTCCCGGAGCGCCTCGTTGATGGAGATCACCTCGGAGGAAAGCTGGTCGTTCCTTCTCTCGATGTGCTTGGCGATCGGCTGCAGCATGGCCTCGGGCACCAGGCGATGCAGCTCATCGATGATGTAATAGACGAACGGTATCCCCTGCCGGCTGCCCAGGTAGATGGCCAATCGGGCGTTGAGCAGGCCGAAGCCGACGATCACGTCCGGCCGATGGTCCCGGATCTCCTTCCCTATCGCCAGCCAGTGGGATACGGCCACCGAGACATAGCTCAGGAAGGGCATTCTTATCATCGGCGTCCGGATCACGGTGACGCCGGGCGGGACGACCTTGAATTGGTTTTCCTTTACCATTCTGGACGAATAGACACCTTGGCCGACGTTCTTCTTCCAGCCTATCTCGTAGTCGATCACCCTAACCTCGTGACCTCTCTGCACCAGCCTCTCCAGGAGGTGATGGCTCTGATGAGGCCCTCGGTCCAGCCAGTCCGACTCTTGAACGACCAAGATGCGCATTCTACCTAGAACTCCGCGCTCTTCTGTATCCTTTCCCAGTTATCGGTGAACCATTTGTGGACCGATTCGAGACCCTGCTCAAAGGTGGTCTCGGGCTTGTACCCCAGGATGTCCCGGGCCTTGTCCGTGCAGGAAAGCAGCCGGGTCTTGACGTCCCAGTCCCGGCGTTCGGTGTACTTGATCCCGGCCTTGTTCCCCGACAGGCGGTTGACCATCTCGGCCATCTCGCGGACGGTGTGCTCCTTGCTCGAGCCGAGGTTGATCGCTTCCCCGATCGCCCTCTCCTCCAGTCCCATGGCCAGTAGTCCGTTCACGATATCCCCGATGAACGTCCAGTCCCGGGTCTCCGATCCATCACCGGTGATGGGGAGGGCCTTCCCGTTCATGGACCAGTACATGAAGTTCGGGATAACGTTCCGGTACTTGCCGGGGACCTCCCCGGGACCGAACACGTTGAAGAAGCGGGCGTTGACGATCGGCATCCCGTAAAGATTGTGGAAGTAGTTGGTGTACAGCTCGCCCAGCAGTTTCGTCACCTGATAGGGAGTGTGGAGATTGATGGAGATGTCCTGTTCCTTGAACGGCTGCTTGCTCTCGAGGCCGTAGACACCGCAGCCGGAGGAAGAGTAAACGAATCTCTTCACGTCGACCAGCTGGGCGTGCTCCAGGACCTTCAATATGCCCAGTCCGTTCACCATCAGGTCCTTCTCCGGATTGTCCACCGAGTTCTGGTTGGCGAAGTGCGCGGCCAGGTGGTAGACGTATTCCGGGCGTTCCTTGAAGACCCGGCGCAGCATCTCGTCGTCGAGGATGTTGCCCTTCACGAAGTGGACGTTCTTCGCCTGGGGGACGTTCCACTCATAGGATGATGAGAGATCGTCCAGTATGATGACCTTCTTTGCCTTCAGATCCGAGAGCCTACGAACCAGATTAGACCCTACGCATCCCGCGCCGCCTGTGACCAGTATGGTTCTTCCTTCGAATTCGTTAAATGAGTGCATTTACACACCGATCCTGTAATACCATTTCATCCAGTCCACGGTCCGCTTGATCCCTTCCTCGGGAGTAACCTTCGGATCGTGCCTCAGATCCTTGATGGCCTTGCTACTGTCTATCGTCTTGATGTCGGTCGTGAAGCCTTCCGCATCCTTATAGATGACCTTTGAATCGTCCTTGCCGACCGCCTTCAAGATCGCATCCGAGTACCACTGGATGTTCCGTTCCCATTCCTGTTTGCCGCCGACGTTGTAGACCTCTCCGGGAATGAAGTTCTCCGAGATGTTGGCGAACGTCCTGCAGGTATCCTCGACGAAGTCGATGATACGCTTGTGCTGCCGGAACACGACGTACGGCTTGTCGAACAGAGAATGATAGATGAATTTCGGAATGAAACCACGGTAAGGGGTGTAGTGCTCCCCGGGTCCGTAGCAGTTGACCGGACGCACCCGGACGGTCTCGGTGCCGAACATCTTGGCCGAGTTCATGCACATCAGCTCTCCCGCCCATTTGGTGATGGCGTAATCGTTCATCTGGTACGTCTCTTTCACCGGGGTGTTCTCCATGACGTCCTCGGTCATGACACCGGAAAAGTCGCCATAGACCTCGGCGCTGGAGAAGAAGATCATCTTGAACTTCTTCTTCTCCTGCAGGCGCAGCATGTGCTTGGTGCCTATGACGTTCGTCTCCCACAGGTTCTCATAGTGGTCTTCGCCGTTCCATCGGCCGTATTCCGCGGCCAGATGATAAACAAAATCGAATTTGTTCTTTTCGAACAGGCGTTCCAACTGTCTATAGTTCTTGGCATCGGCCCTGATGAAGCCATCGCGTTCGCAGTTCAGTAGATCGGACGCAATGACCTGGTTTCCCCGGGAACGTAGCTCGTTGACCAAGTTAGTCCCGATAAAACCTGTCCCGCCGGTGACGAGAATGGATTTCGTCTCCATGTCATTCTCTATTCATGACGATGATATAAATTAATTGATGTAACTTTGTCATTGAGTGGATTTTTGGCATCTGGAATCGAGAGGAATCATATCGGTATATACCCGTAAGGATTGCAAATAGGTGAACGGCCAGGTACCTTATTGCTCACGATCATTCATTTTGGTCGGGTGTCCACGATCGCCTGCCATATTGTTAACAGGGGTAGGACGATAGTTTTTCATCTGGATGCGTCAAAATGGGATCGCTTGAACTATACACAATAGTATCAAGCCTTATCGGATCATCCGCTCAAAGGGCGTAGAACTGAAGTCTCGGCGCCGGGCAGATCCCATGATTCCAAGATATCCGCGGCAGTGCGACCCACGGATCATTACAGAAACTTGGTATGTGGACTCAGGCGCTCCGATGTGGAAGTTCGTACATAAACCGTCCTCAATCGGACTGCCATTTCGTCGTTTTCGACGTAACAAAAAGAGGGAAACGCTCGCGATGCCGAGGTCGCGGCAACCGGTCATGTTATAAGAAGGTAACGAATCCATTCGTTAAACTAATATGGATATATTTCATATTACTGGTGCAAATATTATGATGTTATTTATTATGATGAATGATTTAGATATAATTTTGTTTATATCTCATTAAACAATTGCCTAATTATGAGAGAACAAATGGAAGAACCCTCGTCGGGGGTTTTGTTCACTCTGCCGTCGGTGATACTCCGTCGGGTTCAGTTGCAATCGACATCGTGGAATTCATTTTCGATTCCTGATGTTCAGGCTGTACGCCTTACAGCGATTCTTCCAATCGCCGGCATATGAGGCAGACCCTCGGCGACCATCGTGTCGTCTGGTTAAACTGTCTCTTCTCAGTCTATCTGAGTGCAACGTAACGAAAGGGAGCTTGAAAAACATGAGAATGGGACTACCATCGAAGACAGACAAGCGAGGGAAGGGCGTCTCCAGGACGGCCATCTTCGCCGCAACGGAACCCGGAGCGGCGTTTGCCTTGTCAGGGATGAACTGTATGGCGAATAAAACAAGAATCAGGTATTCTTGGACCATATCGGGCACTAGCAGCCGCCAGGCCAGCCGCATCGACGATCGGCAGAATGGTACCATGGCGGATAAGTACGCTGGTCCTCGGAATGAGAAATGCACGGGCAATGACCACGGGGTAGCGTAATGAAGCTCAGGAATTGCCTCCTCGTGTTGGTCGTCATGGGACTGACGGTATCCGCTTTTCCCATCGATGGCCAGCGATGTCAGCGCCGCCGGAGCATATGACTACAAGGTCTCATCCAACGTGGTCGTTGACTCATCAGGAAGAACAGTATACAGCGCGGCATCGTTCACCGCCGCCTTGAACTGGGCGTTGTCGAATATCAATAAGGTGACATACGTTCCAGCCGGAACTTACATGATCACGGCCCACGTATACTTCGGCACAGGAACGACATTGAAAGGCGATGGTGATTCGACCGTTTTCAAATCGACCTCGTCTCACAACTTCTACATCAAGGGAGTCTCGTACGTTACGATGCAATCGTTCAAGTTCACGGGACACCTCCAGATATACGGATATAAGGCTGGAGGGACCTGCGGGAACTGGGTCTTCACCGATGTTCACGCCACGACCTTGACGGGAGACATGAACGCCGGGTTCTGGTTGTACGTTGGCGCAAACGGCATGATCGATGGTGTGAAATTCACCCGCTGCACCGTCACATACTCCCAGACCTATGGATTCCTGCTGTTCGGCGATGACAATAGTTATTCCGGTAAGAGCCTGATCAGGAACGTTGCCTTTACCGACTGCGATGCCAGCCACAACGGCGGCGACAACATCGGCTGGGTCAATGCCTGGATTGTTGGATATGACCTGGTCGAGTGCACCCGTGTGGAGAACATCATCCTGACCAGATGCTCAGCGAACTACAACTGGTGTTCCGGGTTCCACGTCGAGTACGGTTCGTCCCCGAAGAACATCAAGCTGATCGATTGCGTTGCCAACTACAACGGACAGCGCCCCAAGTGCCCCACCTACTACGGCTACGGCTTCCGGTTCCAGGGATTCCAGGTACCGGGCGTCTCCTGCATAAACTGCAAGGGAGTCGGCAACTATGAAGGGCTGAGCATGATCCAGAAGACGGGAACGGTCCTCAACTGCGGCAGCTCTTCAATACCGACCACCTCAACCCCGACACCGACACCGACACCGACACCAACGTCAGGTGTCCCGGGCAAGGTAACATCGATAACCGCGACCGGTTCCAACACAGCGGTCAAGCTGACCTGGACCGCACCGTCCACCGGCGGATCGGCGATCACCGCCTATAAGATCTACCGCGGCTGGTCTTCCGGAACGGAAACCCTGGTCGCGACGATCGGTCCTGGCACGTCGTACACGAACACCTATCTGACTAACGGGGTAACCTATTACTTCAAGATCGCCGCGGTCAACGCGGTCGGAATAGGAGCCCTTAGCACGGAGGTCCACGCGGCACCGCACGCGTAATGGGTAACCAGTGCGCAACGACCGTGACCGTAGCCGATGACCGCGAGAACGGCATCGGTGAAGTGGTCGTGAATTGGACGGTTCCCGTCCTTCAAACATCTTATATTCTTTATTTTCTCCAATAGATTAGAAGGCCAAGGTCTCCTCCATCTCTTTCTCTATTGTCCGGAGTTGATGCTGAAATAGGATGGTGGCCGCATTCTGGACGGATCCTCTCGATCCATTCCGCCTGCGAAATCGTCAACCCAATCTCAATTAGGATCCGTGTGAAAAAGTAGGTTGCCCGAAAGTTGCCTCGCACTAAATGAAAACTTGAATTATTATGATGTGTTTGCGAGACCGGGGAGAAGCTCGTTGGGTAACGCATGTCAAGGAACTGTTAACCGACATGAGTCGAGATGGTTCAAGATAACGAAGGCTGTCTTTTTCGCCTCTGGAGTGTACAGTCTGTTGTTCCTGGTCTATATATCGTTCAGACTTACGTTCAATCCATCTCTCGTTCATTTGAATGACCTTGTCATCGACTACGTTCCGTTCTTCACCTTCCTTCGGTCAGGAATATTGATGGTGGGGGTCTGCCTCGCATCCATCATTCTGTACGTGATAATGTGGAGCTACTCTCGATCAAAACGTGCAGCGAAGGCCAAAGGTGAGCTGCAGCGGTCCCAGCAATGCCAGGCCGTGGGGCCAGATGGGATAGAGGTCGGTAACACTCCGTATGGTCAACCGAGATCGGAACGGTTTGGCGTCTTGGGGATATTGGTGTTGGTCGCCTGGTTTCTAAGCACGGCGGTATGGGCTTACAGTTGTTTCCTGGTCCTCTCATATCCAAAAAGCTACTGGACCGTTTACCATGCCCCGGGCGTGCTGGGCTGGCATGTCGCCATATTCATGTTCCTGGTAAGCTACATTTCGACGATAATCCTATACTACGAGATCTCACACCACGTCAATGTTCTGAACACGGACTGATGAAGGAAGGGCCCACGGACAGAATGACGGAGAGCGGTCCGCCCGATGGATATCTTACTAGAAGGAAGAAAGAAGGCCGATATTCTGTTAGGCTTGCCTCTAGGATGACCCGTTCTTCGAACGGATCTCTGTGAGGAACGTCTTCAGCACTTTCATTTTACTTTCCCAGGTCAGGTTCTGTTCCGCATATTCTCTCATTTTTCGAGGATAGTCATCCGATGCAAATCCATTGAAGAATTCGATCAGTTTGCCGACGTCGATAGGGCTCTCTTCGGGTTCTATCTGGTATCGATAGGGGAAATCCTTGAAATCGCCATCGATCGTATCCTCGATGAAAGGAATGCCCCTGGAACAGTATTCTCGGCTCTTCAATGTCGCCGCCTCCCTGATCCCTATCCGGTGGATGCCCAGCGCCCCGATGGCGATGTGATAGTTGTCCATGATGCTGTTCAATTCATTTCCTCTCATATGGCCGTGGAATATCACCCGCTCTTCCAGCCCATATTTCTTGGCCAGGAGTCTCAGGTTGGGAAGCTCTAGACCCTCCCCTATGATATGGAAATAGACTTTCACCGGGCCGGAGTATCTGTTCAGACCTTCGATCATGCGATCGTATCCATGCCATAGGGAGACATTTGCCAAGCCGACTACATGGAACTCCTCGCCGACCGCCGCCTTTCTGGTTATCACTGGAATGTTTTGCAGGGATATCCCGTTCGGTATCACAATATGGCCCGCTTCACCGTACTGGGATTCGAAATCGGATATCTCCCCAGTCACTGCGACATAGTAATCGCGCATTCTCCTGTTTAGCTTCCCGAAACATCTTTCCATCATGAACGGGAGAAATGAGTTCGACTTGTATTCCATCGACTCCTTGGTCTGATGCTCTGTGATGATGGTGCAATTTCTGGGGACAATGAACAGTGAAAAAGGCGAATATCTTGTGTATAGGATATCGTTCTCATTGAGGCTCATGGTGAACCGCATCAGATCTGCAAAATCGGTGAAATATCCAAGGTATTTATTCTTGGTTACTTTATTTAAATAAATGGTTCTGATATTGTTGGTCTGCTTCATTTCGCGAGAGACACGCTCGTCCTCTTGACCGATCACGATGGTGACATCGATCCCGTTGGCGATCAATCCCTGGGCCTGGGCAATGATCTTGTCACGGACGCTTTTGATATTAGTGACGCTCGGGTCCATATGATAGTAAAACACTGGTTCACCAATTCAAAGAAGGTGAGGAATGATTTGCTTTATATGCTTTGTTTTGTAACACCTCGATGTCGTATGGTGTGTGAAAATTAGGGATTTTGTTCCAGTCTGCCAGGAAACGCGGCCTCCATCTTCGGAAGAACAATTTCGATGGTTTGAACGTGCACCATTATTCTTTTTTATCATTCGCCCGGTTCATCCTGAGGACCATGGCGAGAGAGTTCTGCATCAATCCGAAGGCGACCATCAGGAAGCCCAACGCGATGGTGAACTCCGCCAGCAGCAGCTGCAGCCACCATGAGGAGAAGATGTAGAAATTGAAGTATGCGGTCAACGCCAGGAATATCCCTATCCCGGCCAGCATGGACCCGGGTCCGACGAACACCAGCAATGGCCTCTTGTACGCCACCGTGGTGATGACGTTCTCCAATAACGTAAAACCCATCGAGGTCGAACCTTGCTTGTGCCCGTTCGGCACATCGTACCTCACCGATACCGGCACCTCGACGATGCTGAGGTTGCGCTCGGTGAAACAGGTGATCATGTCCGATTCAATAGAATATCCGGAGGATTCAAAATCCAGGTTGTCCAGCGCCCTCGGGCCAAGCGCCCGGTAGCCGGACTGGGTGTCGGTGAGCGCTCCCTGGGACCCCATATTGGTGAAGGTGTTGAGCACCTTCTGGCCGGCCTGGCGGTGGGCCGGTATCTTGTTTTCCTGGAGGAACCTAGAACCGATGACCATGTCGACGTTGTCGTTTATGACTGGAGCAATCAAAGCCGGAATATCGATTCCCTTGTGCTGCCCGTCCCCGTCCATCATCACTACGACAGAATAGCCGTCAGCCCTCGCTCTCCTCAAGCCCTTGACCAACGCCTTCGCCTTTCCGCTGTTCTTGTCCATTTCCAGAACGAACGCGCCGGCCATCTTCGCTATCTCGGAGGTCAGGTCCTTTGAGCCGTCATTGATGACATAGACCCTCTCGCAATATTTCGACGCTTCGAGAACGACGCTTCCGATCGTGATCTGTTCATTATAAGCAGGTACTACGACAGCAATCTTTTCGTTACGGCTGTTTGACGAAGCGATGCCTTCGCTTGCCGCCACATCAGCCGGTCTATTTAGACCAGTTTCTGCCGGGCCTGATGACTCCATATATAGTTGGAAATGACCTAGGTGAATTAAACTTATCTGTCCTAACAGTGCGGTTGGAGAATGATGAATAGGTGTTTTGGCACGATAACCTATCGAATTTCGAGATATATCGAACGAACAATCGGAAACCTTCTATCTCTCCATCTGACATGATTCCAGTTGGTCGGCCCATACGCCAGGTTCAACAGATTTATCGATCAGGACCGATGAATAGTTAAACGTCCTTTCTAGAGGCGGTCTCAGACCGATCTTGCGCTCTCTAGAGCAATGATTTAGTCTCCGTTGGTCTATTGAAAGCGGACGGTTCAGCCCGAGGAACGTCCGATCAGCTCGGAACAGCGTTCGATTATTTTCCTTGACGCGTGACCGTCGCCGAGCGGGCAGGCCCATCCGACCTTCTTATCGAGCATGGTCTCCGCCGCCGAAACGATGCCGCTGGCCTTGGTGCCGGCGATCATGTTCGCACCGACCGTGACCGTCTCCGGCCTCTCGGTGTTGTTGCGCAGGGTAACGCAGGGTACGTTCAAGATGCAGGCTTCCTCCTGCAGGCCGCCGGAGTCGGTCATGATGAGCCTGGCTCCTTTCTCAAGCAGCAGGAACTCGAGGAAACCGAGCGGTTCGATCACCTTGATGTTGTCCCCCGGCTTCAGGCCGAAGCGCTCCATGTTCTTCTTTGTCCGGGGATGCAACGGCAGGATGACCGGAAGTCCGGTGGACTTCGACACCGAGGATATTCCTTCCAGGATATCGGCCAGATTCTCCTCCGAATCGACGTTCTCCTGGCGATGCAAGGTGGAGAGGATGTATCCTGAATCGGACAGACCCATCGAATCAACTTTCCCGCGCGCCTTCCTCTCGGCGATGTGCAGGTTCTGCTTCACGGCATCGACTATGGTGTTGCCGGTGACCGTGATCATATCGGAACGTATCCCTTCATTGACCAGATTGTCCTTGGCCGCTTCCGTCGGAGGGAACAATAGACTGGAGACGTGATCGGCCGCTATGCGGTTGATCTCCTCGGGCATGGAGCGGTCGTAGCTGCGCAGGCCGGCCTCGACGTGCCCTATGGGGATGAGCATCTTGGAGGCGACGAGCGCTCCAGCGAGCACGGTGTTCGTGTCTCCCTGCACCAGGACGATGTCCGGTCGGTCCTTCAGGAAGACGTTCTCGATCATCTCCATCATCTTGCCGGTCTGATAACCGTGCGGACCCGAACCCACGTTCAGATTGTATTTGCAATCGGGCAGGTCGAGCTCCTCGAAGAAGATCCGGTCCATCTCATAGGAGTAGTGCTGCCCGGTGTGTATCGAATAGTTGTCCACACCCATTTCGGCACAGGCCCTCAGGATCGGTGACATCTTCACAATTTCGGGACGGGTGCCGAGGATCAAGCAAACGAGCATCGTCCGGAGTAACCGCAGTGATTGGATATGAACGTTGCATCGTGGTTACTCAAAAAGCGTGATGTCCAATTGATGTTTTTCTGCTATGACATGATTTTTCAGGGCATCGTCTGAATCCGCCCAGGAAGCCCAAACGGCAAGAGGGAGATGGATTGGGATTTATTTAACTCTCGGATTGTGTGCCTGATCAGGTTGGCACACCAGATATGTTCAGGTTCAGATTCAGACTGTAATAATCTTTGGAATTAACCATGTTGATGAATCGAGTCTGGGCGGGAGTGTTGACGTAATCTTGGTCCTGCACACCGTGAAATGCCAGCCCATCGACCTGCAACACGAACCATATCTTATAGGACCCTTCGACCGGCGAGGAAAAGTTGTACGTCTGCTGCCATTGCGGGGTCCAATTGCCGTTGATATTGGCAGAAACATGGTCCAATATCACTGAGAACTCACTCACAAACAGTAAATGGTTGACAACGGTCACATTATTTGAAAAGGTTTCGTTAGCCAGCCATACCTCTACCGTGTAGTTCACGGTGCGGAATTCGTGGTTGGCGATGCCCAGTATCACAGAAGCCGATTGACCTACTGATAGGTTGTGGGGGTAGTCGGTCGCCTTGCCTCCCGGACCCAGAACATAGAACTCGGTGAACTGCTCTCCCTGCCTGGGCACTGCGACGACGTATACAACGGCTACGACCGAGGAAAGAACTGACAGAACAAGGATGATCGTGAGGACCTTGTCGTTCTTGGCCTTGCCTTTGAAACCTTCCTTTGCCCCCTCGAAAACTAGCGTCGGGTTGAACGGCAAGAACGGATCAGAGGAAACCCTGCGTCTCCAGATACCGAGAAGGCTCAAGACTATGTTGAATAGGATCAGTGACCACAGGATCGGATCGAGGCGGATCCCGAAAGGAGTGTAATTGAGCCCGAAACCAATCAATGGTACGACGGCGATGCTAAGGCCGAAAGAGAGAGCAATTCGCTCTATGGTATCCAATGACTTCTTTTCCGGAAAGAGGGTCGCGATCAGGGCGTAACCTGGAAAGAAAATTATGAACGGTATTCCAATTAGAATACGGGCTGGAAAATCGGGGATCAGATAAATGAAACCCGCTAACAACAGGGATAACAAGCATATGAGCGCGAGATCCCAAGAACGCTTTATCTCTGGCCTAATTTCCTCAATCAAGATAGCCCAGGAAGTCAGTGTCGGTATTTATCGTTTATCGCCATTGTTACGATGATAAAAATGACCTCTTAAAGAACCCTAGGAATTGTCTCGACTAACCTTTTAGATAAACTACTGATTGTATGAGCGTCCTTGTTCCCATAATCTGGCATTTGCGTTTTTGACTCGAAAATGAACATTTATCTAGCTTTGAGAATAACCTCGAAAATGATATATCGATAATCGACATGAATGCCAGACTGACATTTCAAATCATGATAATTAAGACAATATTTCTTTGAATACACCCCGTTAATCCAGAATCGTTGCCTCATCTAGGACCAATAACGTACGGATTCGTTATCGAACCGATGCCTGGACCATCAGCAACATTCCACAACCATACAAAATGAGGATGGATAATGTATCGCGAAAAACGGATCGCTGTTGTTGTACCGGCCTATAATGAAGAACAGTTGATTACTGAGACGCTCACCACCATCCCAAAATATGTCGACCGGATCTATGCCGTGAATGATGGTTCTTCTGATAGTACTGGCAGAATAATCGATGCCTTGGCTGAGAAAGACCGGAGAATAGTCCCCGTTCATCAGAAAAATGGCGGGGTAGGATCGGCGATTGTCAGGGGTTACAACCTAGCTCTCGATGATAGAATCGACATCACGGCAGTAATGGCTGGAGACAACCAGATGGACCCGCTCCATCTCCAGTCACTATTGGATCCAATCGTTGAAGGTAATGCTGACTATACGAAAGGAAACCGCCTCCTGGATTCCAATTTCAAGAAAGGGATGTGCCCCTGGCGCCTCATGGGCAACACGACCCTAACCTTGCTCACAAAATTCGCTTCCGGCTGCTATCACGTTTCTGATCCTCAGAACGGGTACACGGCTATTTCGAGAAGGGCACTATTGAGAATTGACCCTAATCAGATATTCGCCTGGTATGGTTACTGCAATGATATGATCATGAGGCTGCATGCCAAGCAATGCAGGATACTGGACATACCGATTCCTGCACGCTATGGAACAGAGAAGTCAAAAATAAGATACCCGGTATATATGGCAAGGATATCCAAACTTCTTGTTAGAAATTTCATTACAAGGTTGGCCATAAAGAGGGCAGACGGTAACAGTACACGAGCATTCCTTGTTCCTCTTGTTGGTTCCGCAATGATTATTGCGGGATCATTGGCATCGATATTAATGTTGTTGGAAGATAAGATCGGAGTTGCTTTGATGATCAATGAAACTCAAACCATATCGCTCCTCTGTCTTCCATTGGTCGGAGCTACTATACTGCTCTTCGATATGATCATTAACGTGGCTGAGAATGACATTAATGACAAACACAATGTGTGATAAATGCCATTCCTGAACGTAAAAAAAATGCGGATCAATCGTAAATCGGTTATATGCATCTGGAATATCGCATAATCCGAAAAAGAAGGAGGCTGAGGATACTCAGCAAAGACTAGAAGGTTTCAGATGATGTCAGATTTCACATTGAAAGTATATGAAGACCTCTGTAAGGCAGTGAGGATGATACAAACAGACTGCCGATTTCTTAATAGTCTTAATCGTCCTCAAAATACGAAGATAATCTTAAGGCACGACGTGGATAGGAAACCACGGAACGCCCTAAGGATCGCCCAATTAGAATTCAGAATGAATGTGAGGTCGACTTACTACTTCCGCTGCGTACCTGCCTCTTTCGATGCAGATATCATCCGTCAAATCTCAGAAATGAATCATGAAATCGGATTCCATTATGAAGTCATGAGAAAAGCCAAAGGAGATATCCAGATAGCTAGGAAACTATTCAAGCAGGATATTGAACAATTAAGGTCCATATGCGAAATCAAGACGGCGAGCATGCATGGAAGCCCGATTTCAGCACATAACAATATTGATTTCTGGAAAGACGACAACCTTTCGAACTACTCCTTGGAAGGAGAAGCATATTCGAACATTCTGACGGATCTAGAGTATTATACCGATACCGGAGGCAGATGGAATGGTAAGGACAATAACCGAGACCAGATCAGAAGGTGCATTATGCCAATGGTAGAAAGTACTCAAGACATCATCCTCAGAATTCAAAAAGGATCAAAAGCCTATATCAGTTGCCACCCAGAAAGATGGGCGGCAACTCCATTGGAAGCCCTGAACTACAGGCTGAAGGATGCCGTATTCAACCTGGGAAAAAGAGCGTTCCGTTAATGTAGGCGAATGCAGTTTCTTACTAGCCCTTCAAGAAAAGAGGTTTCAATGGATTATGGCAATCCAAAGGAATTGAATAGTAAATTGGAGAGATAGAATTGGATATCATTGAGGGAATTGTCGATGAGCAAAAGTGGATAAATTTCCTATCGGCAAGAAGCGATTCCACGATTTATCACACGCCTGGATGGTCAAGATTCCTCGCTCATACTTTGGAGATTGAACCATGCCATGTTTTCATTTTAAATGACAGTGGAGACATCATTGGTTTCCTACCACTTTTCAAGATTCCAAACTTGAGACATAAACGTGAATTGTGCTCTATACCATTCGCCCATAGTGCCAGCTACATCGGAGAGATGGACCAGAAAGATTTAGCTATACAGACTGCGATGGAAATTTCAACCAGACAAACGGGAGGGCACATCATCCTCAAGGACCGTATTGTTCATCCCCACCTGCATAACTCTAACGAATTTTGTGCACACGAATTGGATTTATCAATTTCTAAAGAAGAGGTTTGGAACAAGCTAGATAAGGGAAGCGTCAGATGGGCGGTAAAGAAATCCGAAAAATTAGGAGTTCGGGTCAGGCAGTCCAATGAACCTTCGGATATTGATGAGTTTTATCGTTTGAATTGCCTAACAAAAAAGGCATTGGGTGTGCCTAGCCATCCCCCCAGGTTCTTTAAGAATCTTATCAATGAATTCCCCAACAATTTGAGGCTTTATGTCTCAGAACTCGAAGGAGAAATTATCGGTGGCGGTTTGATGGAATTCTACGGGGGAAGAGTAGTTTACGGCTATGGATGTGCGGATCCAAACAAACTTCAAATGCATCCATACAATGCATTCTTGTGGAAATGCATAGAGGATGCTTGTCTGCTGGGCTATCATACTTTTGATTTCGGCCGAACATCAAAACATAACAGCGGATTGATGAACTTTAAAAGAAAATGGGGAACCAGGGAATTTGACCTGGTCTATTCATCCGACAGAAATAATCCTTCTACCTTTGATAGATCTAGCAAGATGATTAAAATGGGCAATATCGTAATCAAAAAGATGCCAATGAATACATATCGATTATTCAGCGATTTCATTTTCGATTTTCTGGGAGAGTAGGAAACGAATTTAATTCGCCATAAATTACCCATATGGTAAGAATGGTAAATTGGTTCAAATATCTATAAACAAATATCGCTATTAAAGGATTTGAAAGAAGATAATTTTCCTTTCTGGGTGACCAATGAAAATCGTAGTGGATATGAATCATCCGGCTCATGTACATTATTTCAAACATTTCATAAAGGATATGAAGAAGCGAGGTCACGAAGTACTAGTCACAGCAAGTGAAAAAAAGATCATATTCGATCTGCTTGACAAGTATAACTTAGAGTATTCAAACGCTGGCAACTACGGTCATTCCTTGACCGGAAAGATATTTGGGATTCCATTTAATGATATTAAATACATAAAAATTGTTAAAAAATATAATCCTGATGTTCTCATGGGCTTCGGATCAATACGCGCAGCTCACGTAGCATCAATGCTAGGTAAACCATGTATCAATTTCGAAGATACAGAACATAGCACTGAGCAGATCAGACTATACCTACCCTTTGTTAATGCAGTCTGTACACCGTCATGCTACAATGGGAATCTTGGTAAGAAACAAATTAGATTTAATAGCTACATGGAACTGGCCTCACTGCATCCCAGACGTTTTACACCGAAAAAAGGTGTGATTCAAGGGCTTGATCTTGATATAAACGAACCTTTCATCGTGGTTCGTTTTGTTTCTTGGAATGCGAGCCATGACATCGGACACCAAGGCATATGTAGTAAGGTCAAGTTGGTAAAGGAGCTAGAAAAGTATGGGAATGTCCTCATCACGGGTGAAAGTGAGTTACCGCAGGACTTAATGAAATATCAAATTCGGACCTCTCCCGATAATATGCACGATATCTTAGCCAATGCTTCACTATATATCGGAGAAGGGGCAACGATGGCATCGGAATCAGCCCTACTTGGCACACCATCCATTTATATTTCATCGCTTGCCGGGACAATGGGGTGCTTGAAGGAGCTTGAACAAAA
This sequence comes from uncultured Methanomassiliicoccales archaeon, assembly GCA_963695345.1. Lineage (GTDB taxonomy): Archaea > Thermoplasmatota > Thermoplasmata > Methanomassiliicoccales > UBA472 > DASXVU01. The sequence continues at coordinate 2,218,757 of OY968769.1, read as the reverse complement.
ATATGGCGCTCTCCATAGTTTTATCGATGAAGAAGCGGCATTGAATAAAGCCAAAGAAATCCTGAAAGATCAGGATAGCAAGAAAAGGGGGGAATTATCTCGAGAAAGAATTGTCAATGAAAAAATTGATTTGACTGCTTTTATGATATGGTTGATTGAAAATTATCCGTCTAGCATTAAGGAAATGAAAGATAATCCAGATCTTTGGACTGGTCCATTTACAGAAAAGGAATGTATTGATGTCTGATGAAATTCAATTTCCTGTCGGAAGGTATTCGCCATTCACAAATTCCTTAAACAGATTACGTACTGGGAAAGAACCTGAACCTTCTCTGCATTCCTGTAAATACTCCTTGCATTTTTTCTTCTCATTTATTACCAGAATCCCGACTCAAATGTCAGAAGAAAAAGTTATTGGGTGAAGAAAATTGCGACGACCTGCCATGAAAAGGGAGCGGCATGTTTGAAAGGACGATTTTCATTTTAGCCCATGAAATCGGGTGCATAGATTTTTCATCCAAATACCAGACAGTAATGAAGAATCAGTATGTTCCATATGAGCGGCTGAAGGATCAACAGGAAAAGCAATTGCGGGTAATGATAGCGTTCTGCAACGAAAATGTACCGTATTACCGCGAATTATTCAAATCTCTGAAAATTGAGCCTTCGAGCATCAAAACAATCGATGATTTGGAAAAGTTACCCGTCCTTACGAAGGAAATAATCAAGGACCGGCCAGATGAGTTCAAACCGAGAAATCTTTCAACCATCAAACATCGTGACCTAATGACTGGAGGATCAACGGGGGTTCCATTACCGTATAGACTATCAACAAACGATCGTTTTCTTGGAGGCGCTCTTCTATATCGAGGATGGGGCTATGGAGGTTACCGATTGGGAGATAGGATGGTTTTCCTTGCGGGGACATCCCTTGATTTTGGTGGATATAGTAATCTAGGCCACAAGTTCCACGAGTTTTCCCGGAACCTGAGAAAACTTCCCCCAGACATCGATGAGAATGAAGCCCGAGAGATACGCTACGATTATCAATTCCTTCAAACCCCAATTCATCAGAGGTTATGCATCCGCCATTTTTACCTTTGCAGAACATGTTAAGATAAACAATATTTCCATTCGCTCCCCCAAAGCTGTTTTTACCACCGCGGAAAAGCTTCTTCCACATATGAGGAAGAAGATATCAGAAGTTTTTGAATGTGAAGTTTTTGATGGTTATGGGTTGAATGATGGTGGCGTGAGCGCATACGAGTGTCAAGAACATTCGGGATTACATATCGATATGGAAAGGAGCGTACTGGAAGGAGTAGATGAAAGGGGGGATCGGGTCGAAGAGGGTGAAGGCAAGATATTGGCTACAAGCCTTCACAACTTCGCCTTTCCTTTCATCAGATATGACACAGGTGATATGGGACATTTCCATGATGAATGTTGTCCCTGTGGGAGAGGACACAGAACGATGAGCAATATCGTAGGCCGTGAAAAGGAGTTCCTAATTACGCCTGAAGGTAAGTACCTCCATGGCCAAGCAATTTTATATGCTGTTCTAGAAGAAATAGGGCATACGGATCAAATATTGGAAATTCAATTGGTCCAGCAAACAAAGTATGACATCACTATCAATATCGTTGTTCACAAGAATTTCGATTCGACCAAACTTGATAGAGTATCCAAAGGACTCGAGGCATTTGCAATTGGATGGAATGTTCAAATTAATATAGTAGAGGATATTAAAAAGACCCAAGCGGGTAAAAGTAAATTTGTAATAAACAAATTATTAGAATAGTGACCTTTTCATCTTCCGAACGACCCTATGAGGGATTCGCCACTCATTCTGTTCGGATGCCCACTCACTGTTTCTTTTTTTTATTGTTATCAAAAACAACTGTTTTTCTATCTGAAGAACTTTGTTGGAGCACGCGTCAGATATTCTGTGAGTAACATGAAGAAAAATGAGGATTTTCTGATTAGAATGGTTCTATATGTTTTCCCCCTGATCGGAATATTAGGTTTAATCATACCAACGATTCTTGGGATGCCGAACTATTCTGTAATTGGGATATATCTTGCATTTCCCTTAATTATTGGTCCAATCCTTATTAATGTATATCTTAAACATGATCGAGTTGAAAATAATATTGAATCAAAAAATATATATTTTACAATATATTCTATAATATTTTTTAATTTATTTAGTATTTGCATAATAATATTATATAATAACATCATAAGATCTGACATATTTTACCTTGTAGTTTCGGTAATGGCTTCCATTATTTTTTCTCAGGCCATATCGCTGAAAGTTCAAAAAAGGAATCTTTACATCGTTCTCAGCGAGATCGCGCTCTTGAGCCTATTGATAATATTTAGCGAGAATATCAATTATTACTATTTCATTGGCAGGACAGATCCATTAGTTCATATTAGTCTTATAACCGATATTCTTAATTCTGGGTCAATATCACAGAATTTTGGGATCTATCAACCATTTCCACTATGGCATATTCTGGTATCTTCTGAACAAATGATCATTGGAATAGACATACCGGTCAGATATACCATGTTCATAACGGGTGGAGTGGTTGTTGTATTCTACATTATTGCAGCATACTATTTGACACGTAAGATAACTGGAAATGTCAAAATTGCTTTGCTTGCTTGCTTATTGCTTAGTATTTTCCCTGATTCGATAATATACGGAATGTCGTCGATTCCGAGAACTGTAACGCCGTTCTTCATGATATTGATCTTAATATTATTGGTAGGGAATAAGAATCCGCAGAAGCTTATGTTAGCTCTATTCCTTGTATTGGCGGTTGTCATGTACCATACCGTTTCAATACCCTATATGATTATTATATTCATATTGTTAATAATATTTTATAAGAGTGAAAGTACGGAAAAAGAACTAGTCATGAATTATCGATTCGTGATTCTTGCTGGAGTGATTACTGCAGCATATTGGGTATACTCAGCACAGGATCTATTCTCGGCGGTTGTTCGAGATACTTTCGTATTTGTTCCAAGCAAGATCATTGGAAAAGCATTGCTTGCCAATCCTTATACTGAACTATTCAATTATATTGAATACTCGTTTTATTTATTGTTGATGATAATCGGACTATTCTATGCTCTATCCAAGAGAAATTCAAATTCTATCTTGAGGGGAATTTGCATTTCTGCAATCCTGGCCGTTCCACTTGTGTTTCCGGGTCCAACTTTATTGATCGGTCAAGGAAGTTATGAAACCTTCATCATGAGATTCGGTGAGTATTTTACATATTTCATAGTCTTTGCCTCCGCTGTTGGTCTATTCGTATTAGTTACAAAATCCAAACGCCGAAGAGTCTACCTTGTCACCGGACTGTTCTTCCTTCTATGTCTGACCTCCATTTCGAACGATTTCGTTTCTTCTGACAACCCCCTCGTTCAGAGGACTTTCTATACGACCTATCTATCCCAGGATGAAATCCAAGGATTGTTCACAGCGACAAATATCTCCACGGGATTGGTCATATCGGATTATGCTTCATTCAGATATCTCCAGAATACAGAAGGATACAATTCCACTCAAATAATTGAGATAGATTCGAAAATCACAACAATCATGAGGAACAATACATCTGATCTGATCTTAATTCGTGATGGAGAGTTAGCCAGTAGAGGTAATTTGCAGATTTACCTTTCTAAGGGAATGACTTATGAAAGTCAATTGAAGTCTAATTCGAACTTGAACTATGTGAACACCACAACAATCCACAACCTTGTTATTGACCTGAATAAGATCTACTCATCGAGCGCCATATCGATCCATTATTAATGTACCATTTACTCATATCCGAGGGGATGAGTTGATTATTAAGATTGCGCGGGTTGCTGCTAAACAGCCATGAGAGTACCGACAACAATTTTCAGTCCGTACTAGAATAAGAAGATGGTTTACAGAGAACCAACCACTTTCTTTGTCATTCTTTGCAGAACATTTCGATACCCAATATTTCATAACCCATGAAGGCGCTCAACTCGTCCCGGACGGGAACAAATGGCCATCCATCTGCTCATCACCATCGATACCGAGATAGACAAGGGTAAGGACTGGAAGGTCTCCGCCAACGAAAGCTTCTCCTCCGTCACGACCGGTATCCCGGACAAGCTCGGCAGGCTGTTCGCCAAGTACGGAGCCAAGCCCACCTATCTTCTCTCGCCCGAAGTGATCAGGGACGACGCCTGCCTCTCCGTGCTCAAGCACCTAAAGGACTGCGAGCTCGGGACCCATATGCACGGGGACATGATCGACCCCCTCGGTCACCAGGGAAGCATGGCGAACATGGCCACCGACAACATGCAATCCTCGTACACCTACGAGATCGAGCGGCAGAAGATGGTGAACCTCACCGCGCTGTTCGCCACCCGCCTGGGCTACAAACCACTGTCTTTCCGCGCCGGCCGCTTCGGAGCAGGGCTCAACACTCTTAGGATCCTCGACGAGCTCAACTACAAGGTCGACTCGTCCGTGACCCCGAACATCGACTGGAATTACAAGGAGGGCCGTGCCAACTACCTCAATGCCCCCGACCAACCATACTACCCCATGGAGACGGACATGCTGGCGCCCAACGGCCGCGGCGTGCTCGAGGTCCCTGTCACCATCCTGGAACCGGAGAAGCACAGGAAATGGCATTCAACAGCCCTCCATTCATTGACCGATCGACTCTATCGGCTGCAGTGGCTCCGCCCCTCCAACAACACCGGAGAGGGCATGGTCGAGGTGATGAGGCAGGTCGTTAAGCAGCATGCCGACAAGAAGGACGTCACCCTGACCATGATGTTCCATTCGATGGAGGTCATGCCAGGAGCGTCACCGTACGCAGATACGGAAAAGGATTGCCAGACCCTCCTCGACAAGATCGAGATGGCCCTCGCCTATGCCAAGGACAACCAGTTCCGCTTCTCCACCCTGGGCGAAATGCCCCAGTACTTCCGGAGGCCGCCACGGATCGTCGCCGAGTACGACCGGGATGGCAAGGAGATCCCGCTAAAGGATATCAGGACTAAGTGATCCTGATCGTTCCACCTGGCTCGTGATTAATTATATTATTACAAGTGTATTTTTCTTTCAAACCCGATAATATGATAATTGCGAAATATTGAAATTGAAGGGGATGTTAGCCTTACCCAAGAGGGCTGTTCCATTGTCAGTTCGCAACCCATTTCAGGACAGGATCGTGTCATTTCTAAAATCCAATGATGAGTTGGCGACCATAGCGGCCCATACAAGAGACTATTTCGTCAACCTGAAGTGCGTCCTGTGCAACGGGACCGGTTACCTCTATGGACACTGGCTGCGGTCGACCCTGTACCGGTACGTTTTCCGGGTCAGGATGCCCAAGTCCTCCCACATTAACCGGGGCTGCAAATTCCGGGGCAGCACTCGGAATCTCATCATAGGACACAATTCGATCGTCGGAACCGATGCGTCGTTGGATTTCAGGGCGGGCATAGCCATCGGCAACAACGTCAACATCGGCGATGACCTCAAGATCTTCACCATGGAGCACGACATCAACGACCCAGGGTTCGGAGCGACCAGAGGCAAGGTCACCATAGAGGATTGGGTCTACATCGGGGCCGGAGTGACCATCCTACCAGGCATCACCGTGCGAGAAGGTGCGGTGGTGGCCACCGGAGCCGTTGTCACCAAGGACGTTCCGGCATGGACCATGGTGGGCGGCGTCCCGGCGAAGTTCATCAAGGCGAGGCCGGTCAACAAATACACCTTGAACACGAGCTGGAAGACGCCGTTCCGGTGATGGGTCAACGGCCGGTCAAAAGGCTAAGTAAATCTCCCGACCCATGCTGTTTCCTGACGAACGACACGGTAGGATAGCCATCGCGCCCCATGAAAGTGCGAAAACAATGAATGAAAGGCGCTCCAATGTTCCCAATTCCGTGAGAACATGGTCTGGTCGATGATCCAGGTCGAAAAAGTAAGACCGGGCCCGCGAACCGCAGGACCGGTCGTTGTTGGCGTTTTTTCTCCGAATGCTCTCCACTCAGCTTACGCGGATATCCGTTCCAGCGCTCCGTTCAGCACGTTGCCGATCTTGACATTGTGCGTTCCGGTCAGCATCAGGCCGACATAGCTTGACTTGACGGTGTTGTACGTGATCGTCGAGTAGTCGCTACCGTAGTTGGCCGTGATGGCGTACTTGAAACCGATGACCGTGTTGCTCTTGATCTGGTTGTCGGACGATGTGCCGCCGGATTCGAAGAACCGGATCCCGTAGGCGTTCTGACCCGTGGCCGCCTCGTCGATCGTGTTGCCTTCCACCAAGAACGACCGGCAGTTCACTCCCACGATCGCGTCCTTCTGGATGGTCGTGATCTTGTTCCCTTTGATCACATTGTCGTACGACCCGGTGGAGTATATGGCGGCCGTTTTCCCGGCGGTATAGGTGATGACGTTGTTGCTGATCACACAATGGTTGCTCGGCGTCAGGACGATGAACTCCCCGAATGCACCGTACATATTGTTGCCGGTGGCCGTGATGTAATCATTTGCCCCCCATCCGGATATCACATATTCCGTTATCACCGGGGTGGCGTGCCCGTTCCAGGTCGAGGCCTCACGGAAAACGCAGTTGGTTATGGTCACGTGGTTGGCCGGCTCCAGGTCGATGCAGGACATCGACACTTTCGTGATCCGCACCTTGTCGATGGTGATGTACGCCGATGCTATCTTCGAAGATGAAGCCTCGCCGAACGCGATTCCCGATCCGTAGTGCGCGTATGTCGTATCCCCGATGTTGTAGACCTGGCTGTTCTTAATGCTGCAGTACTGCGAGTTGGACATGTAGATGCCCTGTCCCAGCGATCACGTCGTGCACGTAGACCCTGAAGATCTTGCTGTTCAGGGTGTTTATCATGCCGATGCCTTCCATCGTCCCGCTGGTCCTGACGGCCCGGTTGCCGTCGACCTGGAGGTTGCTGATGGTGATGCCGGTCGGACGGCTGGACATGTAGGTGCCATCGAGCTTGTAGTAGCCGTTCGTCACCAGCAGGCCTGCGCTGTGAACGGTGGTGCCGATCTTGAGTATGGTCCCGTTCCCGTCGCCGACGATCGACACTTTGTTCGTGTAGATGGTCTTGGAAATGTCATACGTTCCTGCCTTGATGTAGACATAGCCGCCCGACAGCTTGTCGATCGCCTTCTGAATCACCGTTCGGGAGTTGGTGTCCCGGAAATCGATTGCGGCGGTTATCGCGTTCTTCGCGCAGGTGTATCCGCTGCCATCTTTGTAAATGGTGTAGGACACTGAAACCGACGTCCCGTCCCCGAGGGGCACGACCGGGGCGGTGGCACCCTGAACCGACGCGGCACCCAGGAGGGATGTTCCGATCATCGCCCCCACGATCATCATCGACAGCAGCGTGAGGGACCTGCCGTTGAACCTGATCCTTACCATATGGAACAGCCCCCGCTTTGGCTTGAGACGTTCTCGTAACAGTTCTTTTTCATCGCCTGATCGCCGATCGTCCATGCCCGGTCCCTGGTTTTGTTCGCCCCTTGACACAAAACGGACTGATCGACCGTCGCTGTGGGTTCCTTCGCGACTATTAAGGCCGTCGCAACGCCCATCCTGCTCTTGTCCTTCCCTGATGATACCATTCTCATGTTTATCAGCTCCTTCGTTACGTTTCACTACAGCAGACTGATCGAGGCACATCCTGACGATTGGATGATCGTCAGCTGTTCTTCCTCGTGTTTACAGGCGATCGAAAGAAATCGCCCTGGGAAATACAGCCTGAACATCCTGGATCGAAAATGGATCCAGTCGATGTCGATCGCAACTGATCCGACGGAATTCCATCCGACGGAATGAACGGACTAACCCTCAACGAGAGCTCTTTCGCTTGCCCGCCCATGATTTAAGATAGAAAACGATAAGATATAAACAAAATTATATTGAAATATGTCATCATATTAAGAACTGAATGACATTTGGCCTTCTAAAATATGAACTTTTTTGATATTAGTTTAACAAATGAAATCACCAAATTCTTATACTATGCACAGCCCCCAAGCTCGGTCGGGCTCATCAGAATAACGATTCGTTCAGAAGTTGAGATGGGATGAAAGGCACTTTCCTGATGAAAACGTAACGGATGCAAGAAGCGTTCACCGGTGATAGGTTCCGCTCGTTAGAATGAACTCATATCATGTTTACGAACACAGTAACGCTTCGACAGCCAAAGACGCATCAAGGTACAATTTGTCTCGATACTGGATGGAGAGAACGGCCCTGCGGGAAAAATGGTGCTACACGGAAGCAGGGCGAGTACAAGTTCGATGGGTGCTGGCCGTTCACGATGAACGGTCATTTCTTGTTGTTCATCTCTTCTCCCATATACTTCAGCATCTTGGCGGGATTGATGAGGTCCAGAATCTGCCTTAGGTCCCAGATGGTGAATTCCTTGAGCGCTACCAGCATTCCGAAGAAGATCGCCTCCAGGACCAGGAAGAAGATCGCCAGGGAAATGAACCCTCCGAGGGGATAGATCGTATTCAGCAATACGAGCACCGCTCCAGCCGACGCCGCTGCCGCCAGATGCTTCCACATCCTCCGCTCGGTACCGGTACCGGTCAGTCTCTTCACCACCATGCGCACCGTCAGGAACACCGTCGTCGCGGTGATCACGTTGGCCATCGCCGCCCCCGCGTACGACAGGCCGAGCATATGGAACCCGAACAGGTCGTGCGGAATGAACACCAGCATCAGGCCGAGGTTCAAAAAGAACGTTCCCAGAATGATCTTGGCGGTGATGTCCGGCCGGTTGACGCCCATTATCTGGGACGTGTACACCTGGTTGAGCATCGTCATTCCCAACGTGAACCCGAGGAACTGCATCGTCTGTCCGGCCGGGCGGAAGTCCGCCCCGAAGACCGTAACGCATATCTGAGTAGGGAACAGGACGACCAGGGTCACGATCGGGATCCCGATCATGGCGATGTACCGTTCCGCCGCATAGGTGGTCTTCTTGATGGTCTCGAGGTCCCCTTTACTATGCAAGTAGGAGAACGAGGGGAAAGCCAGCGTCGCCACCGCCGTGCCTATCACGCCCACCGTGGCCAATATGGTCTGCGAGGAGGAGTAGAAGGCGACGTTAGCCGGCGAATCGAAGACGCCGATCAGTATCTTGTCCAGGTTGACGGTGATGGCCCCGGCGATGGAGATCAGTGAGATCGGCAGGGCGAACTTGATGTAGGAACGGAACAGCGTCGGTTTCTTCCAGCGGAGGGTGCCCCTTCTCATGAAGAACAGAGCCACCAGCAGGACCGCGAACGACGCGAAGACATAGGAGAACGCCAGCTCGAACGTGCTACCATGATTGATGGATATGAAGATGATGAAAGGAACGCGTATCAGGGGATCGGTGAGCAGGATCATCTGAGCCTTGGTCGTCTCCCTCCTGCCGTTGTATGTTTGCACCACGACATGGGCCAGGTCGTACATCACCCAGTACAGGAGGAATAAGATGACCAGGTTCCAGGCCTCGGGTGTTATGGCGGTGTTGCTGATATCGGTCCAAACGACCAGAGCCACGAAGGTGAAGACCACCATGAAGGCGGTAAGGGATGACTTGATCACGAAATACGTGGAGAAACAATCGTTCTCGTCCTGCCCCTCGGACACCCTTTTGACGTGGGCGCTCATGAAACCGAGGTCTGACACGATGTTCAACGTACCGGTCGTTGCCAGGACCCAGGCGATGTTGCCGTAGACATCCTTACCCAGGTAGTTCGTCATGAACAATAGCCCGATGAAGGAAAGCGCCGCGGCGCCGACGTTTGATATGATGATTAAGAGGGTTCTACGACCGATCATTCAGGGCTCCATGAGCGAAAATCTATATAAGCAATTGTTGTCTGATATCTTTCCTATCATCTCGACCTACGTTTTTTGGAGAGAGTGAGTTAAGATTAAATAGAACAAATTGCCTCATTATAGAATGTTATGAGCTTAGTGATGGCAGCATCAACGTTAGCATCGAGCGCAACATCTAGCGCAATTTCGATGACGGCAGTCCTCAGTGGGGGCGTCGGCGGTGCTCTAATCGCCATTCTCCTGGTCATGCTTCTGTCGTCAAGGGAGCTCATAAGCGCCTCCTCGAAGAGGTCGAAGAGGATACTGGCGACATTGGACGCTGTGGTCATTCCGCTTCTTATCGTGTTCGCGGCTACCGTGGTGTTCCAGATCCTCGAGATCGTTCATCCGTTGAACTGATCCTTCCGGAAGATCAACAAACCTTATCAATCCCCTTATTTGTTTTGTTAAGCCCTGCAATCAAGAGGGCTCGGCCTTCATTAATTTCATCTTGACGCCGTTTGAACCGATCGATGGGACTATCTATCCAGGTCAATGATTACCGTAAGAATGGGGAATTGGAGGGCGTCCACACCGCATCAAGGGATCGACATCCTGCCATGCCTTCTCGTTGGTGCGGATCAAGTGACGTTCAGTATCAGGTTCAGGCTCATCACATCGTTGGCCAGGGCATCGTTTATTCGGAAGGCTTCCGTGCCCACGTAATTGCGGTAGGGGACCATGGGATTTTCCGGAAGCACCGGTTCATCGTCCAGGTAGAGAATGAAGAAGAGCCGGTAATCCCCGGCGATCTGCACCTGGAACGTATAGTTGAACTCGTATTGCTTTATGCCGGTTTCCACCACATTCACCGGGACATGTTCCAGGGTTATGTTCCTGGCCTCGAACAGGTACATGGACTGGACGCTGGTCTGATTGTTCACAATGGTCACGCCGGAGAGCCAGATCTCCAGCGAGTAGTTCACCTGGCGGTGCTCGTGGTTGACTATCCCGACCTGGACAGAGGCGGACTGGCCCGTCAGGAGTTTATGGGGATAGTCTGCCGATTTGCCGTCGGGACCGAGGATATAGAACTCGGTGAAGCTCTCGCTCTGGGGAGGGTATGCCACCAGAACCACCAGGGCAGTTGCCGAGGCTATGATGGCCACGACCATGACCCCGCTGACGATCTTCTTGCCCCTCCCCTTCTGACCTAAGGATGACGTCGCCCAGCTCCATGCCCGCGAGGGAGAGACGGGAAGATAGGCCCCCTCTGTCCTGTTCCGAACGAATAGACCGACCAGGACGAACACCAGCGAGACCAGCGCAATGATCAGCAGGATAAGGGACATCCCGGCTCCGATCTCAAAAAGATTGAGACCTATCCCCACCACCGGGGCGATGGCGATGCTGAGACCGAGGGAGATGACCATCCTTTCAACGGTCGCCAGGTGTTTGGCCGACGGAAAGACCACTGACAGGATGGCATATCCGGGGAAGAACAGAATGAATGGGATTCCGACAATGACGGTAATCAATGAGTCGGGTAATGCCAGGACCGCTCCTATCAGGAGTAGCGAGCCGATCATGACGGACCATAGGTCCCAATCTTTACGCTCCAGCATTTTCATTTGGTAGGGCTGAAAATGGGAGATCTCTATATATAAATTGTTGAGGTAATTTTTTATTCCGCCATTGCAGATCAGACCATCACATATTATGGACTGGACAACTGGCACGGAACAAGATAAGCTTCATTCATTTTGAGACGAGTATAAAAAAAGCGAGATCGGCATTCAATTTCTTCCCTGCATGTTCTTGGGCTCAAGGAAAGCAACCGAGAAAAATGCCCTTCCGCAATCAACGTAAGTACACGAACTGGACCCGGGAATCCTCGGTGCAGTACACGATCGGGTGGGTGTACATCTGGTCGATGGAAATGGGGTGGTCCACCCCCAATGGATCGGCGTATTTCATCTCGACGACGTTCCGGGTACCCAGATAGATCAGTTCGCCCTTATCGATCGGGGATATCAGCTTATTGTCGCGGTCCACATTGAACCACCCGTACCCTCCGACCACCGCCCTTCCGAGACGGTCCCCGGCTATCTGCTGATCGGTAACGAGATGGGATTGCGTCCAGCTGGCTGTTTTCAGGTCTGGGTCGGAGAATTTGGGATAGAGGATATCGTTGCTCAATGCGATCGAGATCGGACCGTCATTGGCGATCGAGTAGGCCAGTCCCGAATTGAAGAGCATGTATATCGCCACGATCGCCGCAGCGGCGTACATCATCCTTTTGCGCTGCGTTCTTAGCAATGGCAGGTTGAAGAACCAGCTTAGGCCAAAATAGAACATGGCCCCGGCAACGATCAGCAGCAGGCTGATCATCCTTATGTCACCGAAGAGTACGAGGAAATTTGAGGCCGTCAGCGATACCACCATCAATACCCCGAATGCCGTGGCCAGTGCGGTATAGTTATCCATATTCTTCCGTCTCTGGTACAATCTCGCCAGGACGCCGAGCGCGATGATCCCTATGGTCAGAATGAAGCCGTACTTCCCGATCGTATGCAGTAAGGATACGGATGCGCTGACCCTGTCGGCCACGACGGTGCTGGTGAACGACATTTCGTTGAAGACCGCGGAATAGACGCTGTCTATGACCTGGAATATCGACCCCATGACGCCCTTGCTGCCGACGTAAAGAAGCCACGTCATTTCGATGACGATGATGGTAAGGAGGTGCCATCCAGTGAAGAATGGCTTGTCCTTGGCCCGGAACATCAGTCGGATGATGTAATAAAGGCCGGTAAGCCCGAAGAAAAGCAATGTGGTGGCGTAGTGGGAGGTGATGAGGCCGAACCCGAAGATCGTACCCAGCGTGGCCTTCTGATAGGGAGTGAACTCATCCATCATCGCCACCATGAAGATCGATATCAGGAAGACCTCGCCGATCTCCTGACGCGCGATGGACGGCATCTCAAAGAGAAACCCTTGGATGAGGATATACAGCAACGCACCGAGGACTCCGGCCTTCTCATTCCCCATTTTGGATGCGAATATGAACACCGCGACCGGAACCAGGGAGAAGATGGCCGGAAAGACCAGCTTCAATATCCACAGAAGGTCGGTGTTGCCCAACCAGGCCATCGCCGGAGCGAAAACGGTGATGCTGAGCATGGCGTTGACATTGGATCCGAAGTCTATGTTCCATACACCCTCGGCCATGGTCGTGTTGGCGACGGAATATTCATAGAAGATATCGTAGCCGGTGATGAAATTCGCGATCACCACATAGTTCAGGAGGCAGGAAAGCGAGATCGAAAAGACCATCATCAGCTTTGTTTGAGTGGTAAGGTCTTTTTTCAAGATCAGGACCATGGAGACGATCAGGATCAGAACCCAGAACACCAGGTTGACGATGTTCTCCTGGTACTGCGTCATCAGCACCGACCCCAGGCAGGCCAGGACGATCAGGAATACCGACAGGTACAGGTAGTGGGGCGCGTCGACCTTGATCGCCGGTATCTTGAGGTCCCGGGAGATCACCATGAGGAACAGGATCGAGAGCGTCATCACGATCTGCACCGATGCCTTGGTGAATATCGCCATGCCCAAAGCGCTCCCGGCGACGGAGATGGACATGCCCAGGAACTCGATGGTACCGATGGCGGTCGCCACGCATATGATCGCCATCAGCGACATCGACCTCATCCTGAGGTCCACCAGGGCCAGCAGGAACTTGGCTGGATAGATCAGGACGTACACGACAGAGAAGGCGGAGACGAACGGATTCTGGAAGTGAAAATATTCCTGGGTCAGTGTGGCTATGACGAAGATGAAGAATAATATTACGTCAATAAGATACTGCCTCGAATATTTTCGAAAGTGCATTTGTGTTCGAATATTGAATCAAGCATAAAGAGACTTCCTTGATAATATATCTCGGTAATATTGAATAATAATGTGCCCTATCTGGATGTTCGCTAGTAAACAGGGATTAACTTCTCATTTCTGGCCATATTACCATGAGAACACTGCCGGGCGGAACGAGACATCCGAGGGATCAGAAGGAAAGGACTTGAGGTTAGGTCAGCGAACGCCGTTGACGCTCTTTTCCCGCGGAACGGAAACGCATCATTTCTCCTTGCCCTCGAACAGCGACATGTATCCGTCTATCGCCGGTTTCCATGTGAAATCGACCCGGTTCGTTCTCGGCTTCCCGGAGTTCTGCTTGATGAATTCTACCAGCTGCTGAGACGCCAGCCGGTCATCGCTGTTGTCGTAGCACTTGCCCAGCTCCATTTCCTCGATGAACGCGAGGGACGGAATGTTGGGGACGATGCATCTCAGCCCCCGGTTCACGGCGTCGAGGAGGGTGAGCGGACAGCCTTCGTAGATCGACGCCATGAAGAAGAAATCAGAATCGTCATAGTAGGGCAGGATGTCATCATGCTCCAGGAAGCCCTTGAAACTGATGGACGGGTCCTTGTTCTCGGACAGCAAGGCCGCATACTCCGGCCCGTCCCCGATGATGACCAGGGAGCAGCCGTCTATCTCCTTCTTGATGGACTGGTAGAGCCGGATGATCCGCCTCACGTTCTTTATCTTGTCCAGCCTCCCCACGTAGAGGAAATTGGCGCCCGGGCGACGGCCGTCGGCTTGAGCTGGCTTGAAGACCACTGGGAAGATCGAACCGTTCCTGATTATCCTCTTCCTTTGCCACTGGATGTTGATCAGTTCGTTGCAGACGCTGTCGGATACGCAGGTGACCTGAAAGCCCGAACGGCTGAACGCCCGGTTCGACCATACCTCCAGGACGGATGTGGCGAAGACGTACCCGGTGAAGAACAGGGAACGGAACCGTCTTGTCTTCCCGAGGGAGGTCGAGTGGATCGTGGCGATCATCGGCCTCTTCCGCGGATAGTTCCTCAGGAGGATCGGGTTGTGAAGCCAGATGGCGTCGTATCCCGAGTCCACCTTCCGCAATTCATGCAAGGCCTTCTGCCAGAAGAACACCAGCCCCATCCGTCCCGGGATGCCGGTCGTCGGAATGAATATCTCCGGCCCCTCCGGAGAACATATTTCCACCGTCACGCCTCTATTCTTCAGCTCCTCGGCCGCCTCGAAAACCACCCGGGCGATCCCCGAACCGCGCTTATGGTCCGCGCTGAGGTTAACGTACTCTGAGGTGACGATTAGCAGCCGCATGATATCATCAGGATGTTGAGCTGTGTTTTTAACACAATTGTTTCCATTGCTCGCATATGTATTGGAGTGCCCCGGTCCAGCAATGTCATTTACTGATGCGCCGGGCGACCGTGTCCTCGATGGTAGGCATCAGCGACATGCTGTTGAAATGTCGATCGGCGCCCTCCACCAGTTCGCGATAGACATCGATGGTGCGGGCCACCGTTTCCTTCCAGGAATAGTGGTCGAGCACCTTCTGCCGGCCGCATCTTCCGTGTTCCTCGGCCTTCTCCTTATCGGTGAGGTAAACCTCCAGACCGGCTGCGATGGCTTCAACGTCACCAAATCCAACCGTCATACCGCATCCGACGGCCAGGTCGACCAGCTGGGGCAGGTTCGTGCAAACGAACGGCGTTCCGCAGCCCATTGACTCGAGCAGGGTGCGGGGCATGCCCTCCGACGATGAAGGGAGTGCGAACACCGTCGATTCCTGATAGAGCCGGACGGCGGTCTCCTGGTCCACGACCGGGATGATGCGGACCCGGTCAGTGAGCTGGCTGGCTTGAAGGAGCTGCCCCACCCTCTCCTGGTCCGGACCCTTCCCGATCAGGACGCCCTTGAACAGGATCCCTTTTTCCTTGAGGATGCTCAGCGCGGCGATCAGATATTCGAGCCCCTTTCCCTTTACCATTCGGCCCATCCAGATCACCTGGGGCACCTCCGGCTTCACTGGACCGGGGGAGAACAGGGATGAATCGATCCCGTTGTGGACCACTCTGATGCGCCCTGACGCCACCCCCAAATTCATTATCGTCTGCCTATCGGCATCGGTATAGCAGAGGACCACATCGGCCGTCCTTAAGGTAGGGCTGCCGGCCACTGGAAAATAGAGGTCCTGCAGCGTCCTGGATGCACTGGTGGAAAACACTCCGTGGTTCGTGATGACCATGGGAGGGCCGCCGAGCCGGCGGAGCAAGGCGGTTACGTTGGTGGAATAGAACAGGTGAGAATGTGCATGGATGACGTCGAATTTGTTACGGTTCTGGAGAAGATAGGTGGCCAGACCTATCTGGAAGGAATTGCCTAGGATCCTGACCGGTGCAGGCAGCCGTACGATCTTGTAGCCATCACGCTCTTCGAACCTTCGTTTGTTCGATGGCGTCATGGAGGTGACAACGGTCACATCGCAACCCATCTTGGCCTGGTGCTTGGACATCTCATGTACATGGACGCCCAACCCTCCTGGAGTGTCGGGATAGATGTCGGCTGCTACTCGGAGGACCTTCATCCCCCTAGACTATTGGTTGGTGATATTTATTAAATGTGAATTGAAATCATTTTTTGGTATCAAGACATTAACAATCTCTAACATGAGAATCGTTGAAAACCGGGCAACTGGCCCGACGGTCGTTCCGGTCCGAGATGGTTCGATTTTGGTCGTCGATAGCCACGGTCCCGAGCCACCATTGACTGCTGGCAGGTCCCGCTTTGCGGCCTTGATCACCCATCTTTGATTCTTTCAACATAGCAAAGATTGGCCCCGGACCGACCTTAATGGGCCAAGCGAGATCGGTTCCAGCTATGTCTCGAGAAACTAGAATGACAAAATAGTTTATAAACCGTCGTCATTCTTCACCGATGATCCGGTCAAGGGAAGATCTTGCACTGTACCTCGCCTCCGACAGAATCTCGATGGAGTACACGGACAACAGGATACCGTTCCCGGTGCCGCTCGAGTGGAAGCTCATCAAGAGACTGAGGAAGACCGAGTACCACGTCAACAACGGTCGCAGCCCAATCTCAAGAATGCTCGCCATCTACCACAAGTACATGCTTATCCTGATCTCTCGGAAGATAGCCGTGGGCATTCCCCTCAACACCGTCGGACCCGGCCTGTCCATCGTTCATGGGTCAGGCATCTTCATCAACGCGTCCGCCCGGATAGGGAACAACTGCAGGTTGCACAACGGTATCAACATCGCCGCTGGAGCAAAGATCGGCAACGACGTGTACATCGGGCCTGGTGTAAAAATTCTGGAAAATGCGGTCGTCGGGAACGACATAGCGATCGGCGCCAATGCCGTAGTGCACGGTGAGTTCATCAAGGAAGGCGTAACGATCGCCGGAGTCCCGGCCCGGGTCATAAAGGAGACCAACTCAAGGTCGGACCGGGTCAAAGGTTTTGATCCGGCCAAGGCTAGGGCGAAGCAATAGGATCAGGAATGGAGATCGACGCCGACCTCATTCGCGCTTTTCGTTGATTACGATGCTATAGGAGTCTAAGGTCTTCTTGGCGATGGGAGCCCATTGCAGGTACTGGTCGGAATACTCCTTGGCCCTTTTCCCAAGGTCTTTCCTTTCTTCGTTGTTCTCCAGTAGCTCGAGCATCGCGTCCCGCAATCCCTCGGGTTTCCCGGGTTCGACCAATATACCGTTCTTTCCGTTCTCCAACGTCTCCTCGAAACAACCCACCCTGGTGGCGATGGTTGGCTTTCCCAGGGCCAATGCCGTGGCCAGCACCCCGCTCTGCGAACCTTCGATGTAAGGCAGGACCACGATGGATGCCCTTTGGAACAGTTTCGAGACCTCTTCGTTGGGGATGTAGTTATTGATCACTTCGACCCCAGACATTCCATCGACGTCGACCCCGAGGGCCTTCAAATCGCCTTCTCCGGCGATGATCAGTTTTGTCTGCGGTCGTTTCTTCCATACATCCTTCATCGCCTGGACCAGGATGTCGATCCCCTTGTACTTGTTGATCCTGCCGAAGAAGAGCACGGTGTCATCTTCCTCGATCACCTCGCTGGATGTGGTATTGAAACGCCCGTATTCCCCATGGGGGATCACGAACACCCGCTTGGTGGGGTAGTGTCCTCTGAACTTCTCGCCGTGAACGATGATGTTCGGGGACTTGCGAAGGAAGGCCTTGGTCTCCAATCCGGAATACCAGGAGCCGGAACCGATATGGGCGACCGGATCATGAATGGTGAGGACCACCTTCCTGGTATCAAGGAACGCCAGCACTGGGAAGAACCCGAGGTTTCTTTCGTTGATATGAATGATGTCGGGCTTGAAATCGCGGACCGCATCGAACATTTTCAGGAATAGCTGAGGATGAAAGGCCATCTTGGCGAATTCGTCCTTGCTGCATGGGATCGGCATCTCGCAGATATCCACCTTGTCGATCCAGCTCCGGCTGAACCCTTTTGGAACGAACAGACGGAGCTCACATATCGGAGCCAATTCGTTGGCCAAGCAAGAGATGTAATGATTCAGCCCACCGGTTATGTTGAACGTGATCAAGGCGACGCGCATGGTAAAATCCGGTAATATCAGATTAATTCGCTGCCTATATTTTGAACTATTTATCTGTTATTGCTATATTGTATTCAGCCTACAGGGACCGAGCTGCATGATGTTTGGATGGGCGTCCAAGGAGCGCTCTGCGAAGGGAAGGATCGTTCCTTTGGCTAAGTCCCATGCCCTTTCTCCCGTCGTATGTTCTGCGCCCCTCCTGTTCATGATTTGAACATAATTGGGAGCGAATGGAATGACCTAAAAGACATACCGACCAGGATGCGTTCTTTCGACTGGATCTGGGCCGCGAATAGGATATCAGAATCGGCCATTGATTCAACAACCAATATAAACTAGGCGGGGAATAGGCAAATTATCAGGAGTCGACTGGTCGATATTCATGATTGAATTCCGCAGAAAAATGGGACCATTCGTAGTGAGCGAGATCTGGTTCAGCGAAGAGATTTATGATGTTGAAGGAGTGGACGCGGTTCAATTCAAGAATTCCAATTTTAACGGAGAGAAGCCCGGATTCACCGTTGAGGTGTCGAAAACATTGACCTTGGACCTCAACAGGAGCCTGGAGGATATCTGGGCATCAATGGACAAGAGGGCGTGCAGGAACCACATCACAAAGGCAGAGGAGGACCCTTGCATCAAGGTCAGGTTCAATGAGAAGTTCCCCGAGTTCGAGGAAATAAACCGGGAGTTCCGTGCCGGCCGGGGGTTGCCTCCGTCAATGATCACCCCCAACGAGATGGAGAAGAACAATTATTTCCTATCCACCTATGAATATAACGGAGAGGTCCTGGGCGGACATCTTTGCGTTAAGGATGACAAGAGGATCCGGCAATTGCTCTCGGCGAGCAAGGTTGACAAAGACAACATTCTGTCCCGGACCATCTACGGTCGCGGTAACAAGCTTTCGATCTGGGAGATGATCAAGCATTTCAAGGCCGAGGGGCTCCAGGAGTACGATTTCGGAGGATACGCCACCGGTCAGCTGGGAGAGGAGCTGGCGGGGATCAACCAGTTCAAGGCCAGCTTCGGCGGCACGCTGTGTGACAAGTACAGCTATTCGAAGACCTATTCCAAATCGTACAATGCCAGCAAGTCCCTCTATCTGACGGCCGTTTCCGCGGGTCAAAGGCTGAAGAGGTTCGCGAAGAAATGAGGTCGGACCAGATTGTCATGATCAGTTATTCGCCCGAAGGTGAGGCACTGGTCGATGCATTCATGAAGAAAAGTATTTAGAGCCCTGAGGTATTGAAATCCCCTGTCCCTTGGTAGTTTGATTATGTCTATGTTAGCTAGATTCAACGGTCTCAAGGATAGGTATCTTGTCGGCAAGTTCGATCTGCCAGTAAGGGTGTTCGAGAAGATACAGTACGGCAACCCCAGTTTCATAAACAATATGGAAATGGCCGCCTATGTCGACCAATGGGTAAGGAATTTCGATAGGCAGTACGACCTGATCGTGGGAGTGCCGCGCAGCGGGCTGCTGGTCGCGTGCATGATCGCCACCAAATTGGGGAAGCCTTTGGCCACGCCGGAGAATATTGTGTGGACGAGCAAGTCCATCAGCCTGAAGCCGATTCATAGCATTCTGGTCGTTGACGATTGCATATCGACCGGAAAATCGATCAATACCGCCGCCGAGAGGATCAAAGCACTGTACCCTCAGGCCGCGGTCTACCGGGGCGTACTGTTCGCCAGCAGCAACACCAAGAACATGGTGGACACCTATGGGGCATCCATAGACGGGTATCAGATATACCAGTGGAACGTGATGCATTTTAAGTTCGGCCCGGTCGGCTTTGATATCGACGGAGTGCTCTGCGAAGAATGTCCGGACCTCAAGAACGAGGAGAGATACCTAGAATTCTTGAGGACCGCCCGACCGTACCTGATCCCCGAGTTCGAGATCGATTACATCATCACCTCGAGGCCCGAGAAATACCGCCCGGAGACAGAGAAATGGCTGAAGGACCACGGTGTCAGGTATAAGAATCTGGTAATGTGGAACGTGTCGAGCAAACCGGATGGAAATGAGACGGCCGCCTATAAGAGCGGAGTGATAAAATCCACTCCGATCAAATATTACGTGGAAAGCAACACAAAACAGGCAGAGGAGATCTGGAAGACCACCAGGAAACCCTGCATTTGCACGGACGAGATGCGGATATTTGACTAGGCCAATTCGTCTGATCCCGCATAGCGTGCCATTGTGAATCCGATAGTTCCTGGTCTGCCGTCCGCCGGTTCACTCGTTTCGGTCTGATACTCGAACACTGGTTAGAAGAAAGTGAGCACCTTGATCCGTTTGCATCGGACCATGATCATCTATGGCCCATCCCTCCCTCACCTGGTCCGATCAATATGGCCATGGTTGATCGGCGGGCAGAACTATTGGAGAAATAACTTCCTGCCCTGCCTATTGCGCTGGGCCAGGTCTTCCGGATGTTTGTTTCTCAGATAAGAAGGGAAGGCGCCGGGATCACAGCTCGCTTGCGCCGTTCAGAATGTTCCCGCTCCGGTAGATATCCGTTCCTTTCAGATACGTGCCCACGGTGCATGACTTGATCACATTGCCGGTGACCACGATATGATTGGTTCCGGTCACTTCGCAGATGGCGTATTGGAATCCGGTTATTTGGTTGCCCCTGACGACATTGTAGTAGGATGTGCCGGTCGTGGCCAGGAACCTGATGCCGTAGTCGTTCTTCGACGTCATGATGTCGGTGAAGGTGTTATCGCTGACCAGGCATGAGTTGCAGTTCAGAGCGGCGAAGGCATCCTTCGAGACCGTATTGATGATGTTGCCGGTGATCTTGTTGTCGTGCGAGGAGGTCGAATAGATGGCGATGGCGTTGCTGGCGGTGTACGTCACGATATTATTGGTGATGATAGAATAGTTGCTCGGGGTCAGTATGACGAACTCGGAGAACGCTCCATAGACATGGTTGCCGCTGATCATGATGTTGTCGTTCGGCAGGTAACCCTTGAGAGCGTACATCGTGATAACCGGGGTCGGGTATCCGTTGTAGGTTGCGGCACCTAGGAACTGGCAGTTGGTAATGGTGATGTTGTTGGCCGGCTCCAGGTCTATCGCGGACATGGACGATTTGACGATCTTCACATTATCGATCAGGATGTGCGAACTTGCGACCTTGGTTTGGCTGGCCTCACCGAAGGCGATGCCGGACCCGTAGTTTACCAGAAGGTCGTCCCCGATGTTATAGGTCGAACAATCCCTGATGGTGCAGTAATGCGAGTTGGTCATGTAGAAGCCCTGACCGTTTATTATGTCGTGGGCATAGACGCCCCGGATATGGCAGTTTGTGACGTCTATGAAACCTATCCCGACCATCCCATCGCCGTTAGCCCGGACCGCTTTGTTGCCGTCGATCTGCATGTTGCTGATGGTCACACCATTCGGCCGGTTCTCGGCGACGATCGCCTTGGGCATTACCAGGGTTCCATCGGCCTTGTAGTATTCATTGGACACACGGAGGACCGCTCCCTTCAGGCCGCTGGTTGCCTTCAGGATGGTCCCGTTGCCGTCACCGGTGATGGAGGTCGACCATGAATAGATCGTCGCGGAGATGTCATATGTACCGGCCCTGATCCATACATTGCCGAACGATGCCCTGTCGATGGCCTTCTGGATTATGAGTTTTGCATTGGTATCTTTGAATTCGATCGCCTGGGTCGTCGTGTTCTTGGCGCACGTGTAGCCCGCGGTATCCTTGAAAATGACGTAAGCCGCTTCTATGACGACAGTACCGGTCTCAGAGGCTGATAGAGTGCCCTCCTGACCTTCGACGAACACTGCCGCACCCACGGATGTGCCCAGGAATGCTCCCACCACTAGGAGTGTGAGCAACATTAAGGACCTTCTATCGAACTTGGTCTTGATCATAGTAACGACCGTCTTTCTTGGTGATTTGTTAGGCTGGTCCTCGTTCCGATAACCGCCCTCGCGTACGATCCTTGTTCCATGACGAACCTTTTCGTTCAGTTTGTTCGTCGATATCTGGTCGGACTGGGCTAAGAGGGTTGAACGCGGCCTTGATTGTCGACTTTGGTCAATGCTTTTGGTTAGTCGACTAGGAAAAAGCAACCCTATTTTGAGTTATTAAACCCGGACATCTGAGAATCATAATTGATTCCGAATCTATCAATTTCCGATATAAAAACGCCTTTAGGCTATTACGATGTTTCGGTCTAATTTACGCTATTAAAACGGTATATGTGCAATATTTTCGTCATATTATCGGAAATTCAATTTTGATTTTAAGTATATAATTGCATTTTTGATAACGACACTGATAGAACCCTTGATATTATATTTGATAATATTAATTATTACAAACTAATTATAATACGAAAAACTATAAAAAAAGCTTATGATGCAAATAATTCTAACGAACGAGATATAATCATCGAAAGGTCTTCAGATTCTGCTTGATGTCGGTTCCTTTCCTCTGTATCCGGAGAGGTCATCGGATTTTTCGGTGCCATCGGCAAATCGCCAACGGATGCATGGAATGAATCAGACCATAGCTCTCTTATCCCCGCATGCTCTTCCATTCCTCAGATGCATGTCATTGACATCACCTTCCGCACCGCTCCGGACACACCGCTATCGACGATCATGACCGGTCAGGGAGTGATCGTCTTTTGGTCGCCAGCATCCAAGGCGAACCCCACCTGCATTGAACGGGGCTTCATCTTACGACACCTGGCGGCCCATAGCAACCAGCTCGACCGGGGCACCGATGTCGTTATCGGCATGGTCAACCCAGGAGAGGATGCCGCGAAGGAACTCCGGGACATCGAACTCGCTGAAACGATTGTCATCGAAGTGGGAAAGGCCATCAATTGCGCGGCGAAGGAGACCGATGACCACAGCCTTGAACCGCTGCAGAGATCGGTGGAGAAGAACAACGGCGTTCGCCTGCGCGTCTGGGGCCGGCACCCTTTGCGCCGTCCGAACGCGTCGACATCACGGCTGGACGGCCCGGTGGATGTGACCGTCACGATGGACCAGGACGGATACCTCCTTTTCAAGGCGCCCTGGCGCAGACGATCGTAAGGTGACCATGACAAAAGAGACGAAGAGACCGATAATGAAAGCCCCGGCCGCGAGAACCCGAATGAACAGGCGCCATAAGATCAACCTGGGAATAGGCGTTGCTCTGTTGGCGGCAGGTATCATCATCTTCGCCATCCTGAAGATAATGGAAGGAAACGTTGTCGTCAAGGATGGTCAGGAGCTCGTTTACACCGTCGATCCAAACGTCTATGTGGTCATGCTCGTCATAGCTCTCTTGGGCGTCCTCATCATATTCCTGACCGTTGCAGATTATCGCTGGCGGATCCGGGGGAATGAGACCGACGTAAGCTTCACCGACCTTATCCGCAGCGGAGGGAAGAAGCCTGTCCCAAAAACGCCAGGGACGGTCAAGGGGAAGATTCCGAAACCGAACCAGCGTGACGGCCAGGTCGAGACCAAAGTAACTGCCGGGTCAAAGAACGACGGCCGACCAACAGAACCGGGAGAAAAAACCTGTCCAGGCAGCGAAGCGAACGGCTGAACCGGTCAAGAAGAAGGGGAATGTGATCATTCCAAAAGAGAAACGGGGATCGTCCCTGATCAAACCTATCCAGCCAGCCGTGACCGGGGGGGTGACACCGCCATCCGAGGCGGGACCATATGCCAAGGTCGAGGCGGCTCCGATATCCCAGACGGTAAAGGAACCGACACGTAAGAAAGAAGTCGAACCGGTGGAGATCGCCGAGCCCAAACCGGTCGGACAGGAAGTCTATGATCCGATCAAGGTCGAAGCGCTCGGCCGTTGCCCTATGTGCGGCAAGGTGATAACTGTCGCACAGGAGGAATGTGTCAAATGCCACTGGAAGGTGGAACCTGACGGACTGGTAAGATTCGAGACCTAGGCCCATCTGAATATGAAGGATGATCACCTGATGACCGACCGGAGGTTGAGAATCCATGACCCCGGCAATCCAACCTTGTCTTCATGTGCAACCTATGCCGAACGATAGGCGCGCTGTTCTCATCAAGCGTATTGGGACGATTCTAATCCGACGGTCATGATCGGACGGCATGGGATCTCGGAACCACGACGGATCAAACAACACATTGAAAATTTTCCAACGTCGATTTCGAATCTCCGTCAATGTGAATCCCCCGCGAACGCTTCACCGGGCAGAACAATTCTGTTTCATCGTTGTGCAGGCCATGCAGCGCGGCGACAATCGAGGATTCCCGTCATTTTGACGGTTCATTCTACAAAACAATAGCAGAGGGATGACGCGCCCGACCGGATTCTATCAGAAACGTGGGGAAGTTGGAGAAGGTCCCGATCGGACGCGCATTCTCCTTATGGCACAGGAGGGTTAAAAGGGTTTTTACCACCACACTTGCACTTAAACCATCTACCTGACAGGAATACCATGTCTGGCTATCATTTTCGGAGAAGAATAATGATAACAACGCCATCTTGTTGCCCCGTTTATTTCTTGCATATGGACCAAAATTGTTTCAACATGATAACAAATGATTCGTTGTTTTGGATTTAAGGCCTTTAAGGATAAATCATAATGGAATATTTTGAAGATTTGCCTAATATTGAAGAAAAAATGATAACTTGTTTTCTGAGATAAGATTTCTCGACCATTCGTTTTCCAAGCTAATTGAGCGGCAAGACGGCCACGGATCGTTTAGGGCATGTTAAGAATACAAATCATGTTTTCATCCCATTGGCGCACGGTTCACTCATGTTGAGGGGGAGATTGGGCTCAGGCGCCAAATTGGCTCTACCGTCGCATCTAGTGCAATTCGGTCTTTCCAACGATCCGGTAGGAACCGCTCGGTACGAATATCTCGAACCTGGCCCCCTTCCGGTACTCGCCCGTTTCCTTGATCGACATGCCGGTGATCGCCAATAGCTCGGAGACGAAGTGCAGTCCGTGGCCCATCCGGTTCTTGTAGCCCCATTCGAAGATCATCTGCTTCTCGCTGTCGGGAATGCCGATCCCGTTGTCCTCGAAAATGAGCTCCAGGCCCCATTCCACCTCACGGAAGCTGAGGGCGATCTTGCTCACATGCTCCCCGTGCTTGCATGCGTTCTCAATGATGTTCCGGAAACCCTTGGGGACCATGGGGTCCGCGAATATCTCCAGACCGCTAAGGTCGTATTCCAGTGCGATGTTGCCCAGGTCCATTCCGGAGTTGGGCGAGAAACATTCCTGAGACAGCGATATCCAGGTCGCTTCCTGCGATCCCAAGCCTTGATACTCCTTGGTGAAGTCCATCTGGGCGGCGATATCGGTTGCCAGCTGGGAGGCCTTGGTGAGGTATGACTTGATCTGGGGATCGGTCTCCTTCATGTCGGCCAGCTGCATGAACCCGGACATCGCCGAGAGCCGGTTCTTGACATCGTGGCGGGTCAGGTCCCCCAGCAATGTCAGCTTGCGGTTGGCTATGGCCATCTTCATCTCCGAGTTCTTGCGCTCGGTGATGTCCACTATTACCGCCAGAATGTGTTTCGGGATGCCCTGGTCGTCATAGAGTAGCGACCCCACCACATGTCCCCACCACATGCTCCCGTCCTTGCGCACCCAGTGCCTGTCGACGTTGGCCTTGTCCGCCTGGTGTTTGAGGAGCGAGTTGACCAGTTCGGATTCCTCGGGGCGAATCCGGGGCGTGAACAGGTCGTAGATGTTCTTTCCTTTGAGGTCCTCCTGAGGATAGCCCATCATCTTGGCGAACTGATCGTTGGTCTCCACGATCTCGCCCCCCAGTCCGGCGATGGTAATGGCCAGCTGAGTGTTCTGGAAAAGCGTCCGGAAACGTCTTTCCGATTCCGCCAGCCCTTCTTCCGACTCCTTCTCGGGGGTGACGCTGTGGAGCATGCCCAACAGATTGCGCTTTACCCCGTTCTGGTCCTTGAGCACGGTCAGGGACATGGTCCCGTTCCACATCTTGCCGTCCTTGCGCCGGAAGTCCGACTCGGCGTCGGTGGTATCCAGGTTCTGCTCCAGCAGCCGGCGCACCGCCACCGTCCGTTTGACGTCCAGCGGGGGCAGGGTCACATCGTTCAGGCTCAGTCCCATCAGGTCTCCCATTTCGTAGCCAAGCATGTCACAGAAGAGCTGATTGGATTCCAGGAACCGGCCATCCAGGTCGATGATGAACGTTCCCAGCTGGGAATTCTCGAACAAGGCCCGGAACCTCTCCTCGGAGGCGTGGAGGGCCATCTCTGCATGGCGGCGATCGGTGATGTCCCGGCTCACTCCGAGTATGGATACGAACTTCCCCTCATGATCGTAAAGCCCTCCGGCGCTAACCTCGGTCCACACCGTGGTGCCATCCTTCCTTGGATGCTCTAGCTCCGTGGTGCCTTCCGGGAAGCGTCCGGTGCGTTTGAAAACATCCACTCCGTCGCTGAGGAGCTGCCTCACCCTTCTCAACGATTCGGGCGTCAGGGCCTTCTCGATGCCCTGGGCCATTACCTCCTCCGCGGTAAAGCCGCGGAGCTGCATGACGGATGGCGAGACATATGTGATATGGCCATCCGTGTCCAGGGTCCAGATGACGTCCTTCACGTTGTCGGCCAGCAATTGGTATCTCTGTTCTGATCGGGCCAGCTCATCGTTGAAGGCTTGACTGCCCGGTCTGGATTCGATGTATGTGACCAGTCCGCCCACTTCCCCGGAGACGTCATGCCAGGGGCGCACGTCATAGATGATGTTCTCCGTTCGGTTCTCCAGGGGGAAAGCGAGCTGCCCCTTCATGGTCTTGCCAGACAAGGCCTTGTCGCAGATGTCGTGCCAATCGTCTGGAATGCGGTTGAAGACCTCCATGGGCCTTCTCCCGATCACGTCACGGTCGTAGAGATCGAAATCGGCAAGATACTGGTCGGATACCATCAGATAGCGCAGCTCCATATCCTGGATGGCCATGGAATTGGGCGCATGTCCGACAATGTAGCGCACCATCTCCTCCGAATGCCGGAGCTCGTCCTCCTTTTTCCGGCGCTCGGTGATGTCACGGCCGTTCACCACGATCTGGTTCGGACCGAGCTCGGTCGGCATGACGGCGATCGAGGCGTCTATCAGGCGGTAGGTGCCGTTCTTATGGCGCAGGGATATCTCGTAGCGCTCGGTCCGGCCCATCTTTATGGTCTGGATCGCCTTGCCCAGATTCTCCACCAGGTCCGGATGCGAATAGGTCTGCAGATTGGTCCCGATGACCTCGTCCACCGAATACCCCAATATCTTGGAGATGGACGGCGATACATACCGGAGGGTGCTGTTCCGGTCCATGACACCGATGATGTCCATGGAATTCTCGATCATCGCCCGGAAACGGCGCGCATTGTGGGTCATGGCGTCCTCCGCCTGCCGGCGGCGGGACATCTGGATGAGAAGATTCTTGAGTTCCGCAAATTGAGAGGAGGGTTCGCCTCCCTTTTTCAGGTAGAAATCCACCCCGTTGTTGAGGGCGTCGATCACCACCTCCTCACGACCGCGGCCAGTGAAAAGCACGAAGGGGGTCACGTCACCCTTGGAACGAAGCGCCTTCAGGAATTCGACGCCGTTCATCGCGGGCATCTGATAGTCGCAGATCACAGCGTCATAGTCCCCGTCCATGACCCTTCTGATGGCCTCGTCGACGGACGTCGTGGTGTCCATGGTGAATTCGACGCCGTCCTCGATGAAGTCCTTGGCGAGCTCGAGCAACAGAGGCTCGTCGTCGATGTAGATCGTCCTGATCATATATTGGCACCGTTTTATAACTGCGACCGATATATCTGAATCCGCTATGGCATTAAAACGTTAACTATGAAAAAATCTAATTCCGTTTAGGTCAGATGGATTTTTTAACCGCTGTTGAGGCAATCCCGAGATTCATGGTTGACGATGAAAAACATCCGAATGTTTGCGATCCCTCGGCCATTTTTTCCAAACGTTTCCCTAAGGCATGATTATCGCAATATCGGAAGGCCTTTGGCATTGGCGGGCCGACCGTTCTCACCGTTTCTTGAGCAGCTCATCGTAAACCCGCTCATGCTCCAGCCCCATCTGTCTAACGGTGAACTGCCTCTCAACGAACTCTCGACCCCGAGCCCCGAAGTCCTTGGCCATTGAGGGATCCCCGATGACCTTGAGGATCGCTTCGGCCATCTGTTCGACGGATTTGGCCGGCACGATCAGGCCGGTGACGCCATTGACAACGACCTCAGGGATGGCTCCCACGTCGGTCGCTATGCACGGCAATGACATGGCCATGGTATCTACGAGAGGGTTGGGGAACCTCTCCGTCAGGCTTGGTAGAACGAACACCTGGAAAGACCGAATGACCTCCAGCCTGTTTTGGCGCGTTGTGTCTATCTTCACCCGGCCTTCGATGCCCAGTTCCTTCGCCAGCGATCGGAGGCTCGATTCCAGAGGGCCTTGACCTTGGATTATCAGGTAGACGTCCTCTTCAGTTCTTCGAACGACGTCTGCGAAGGCCCGGAGAAGAAATGATTGACCCTTGGGTTCACGGAGGTCGGCGACGTTCCCGATCACGAATGCGGTGGGCGGGATCTCCAGCGTTTTCCGGTAGTTCTGTCCTGATTCCTGGGTAATGGCATCCACGGACACGAGGTCGACCCCGTTGTAGATGACCGAGACCTCATCCTCCGAGAACTTCTCCACCCTGACCGTGATATCCTTGACCGTTTTTGAGTTGGCGATGATGTGGTCGGTCATCGAGTTACGGATCCGGTCCGGGTTGGTTATCCGCATCGAAGTGACCCAGTGCGGCAGGTTCCTACGGGAACCGACGAAGACCTTGACCCGGGCCATCTTGGTGACCAGGGGATCGATGTAGGATGGCCCGTACTTCAATGAATGGACTATGTCGAAACGTTCCCTCCGGATGTAACGAACGGCCTTTATGATGTCGCCCGGCCGAGCGCTCAGACGGCGCTGGAATACGGTGGCTCCAGCCTTTATCAGGTCGTCCCCGGCAGGACCCCATTCACCTTCGCACCATACCGTTACCTGGAAGCGCTTCTGATCAATGTTCTTTACCAGATTGAGCAGGTATGCCTCGGACCCTCCGGCCCTTAGGCAGGCGATCATAAACAGTATCTTGGTCATCTTTCGCCCTGTCCGTAGGGGTAAAACGACTGAAGTAATAAGTTTTACACCACTAGATATCGTTAATGCACTCAGGGTTGAAAAGTCAAGTTTTCACACCGACCCTGAGGTGCTAATCGTGTCGGAGCGAACCATCATATTACGAGGGGAAGGATGCTGCAACGGTCAGGATGCTGGTTCTCTTGGTGCACCATAGATAGATGGTCGTTGCTAGAGGCAATGTGAAAAATGCGAAAAGGAAATGAAAGGATGAATAATGTGTTTTGGGCCCCGGGTCATTGGCCCCTTCTCCCGGCCGCCTGCCTCTTCTTTTCCTTACGACTGATATGATGCGACTTTGCTGGCTGGGGGGAGGTGTCTTCCGGCCTGAAAGGGACTTGACCCCAGGGTCATGAACACCTGGCCTGGCTCCTGTTCCCAGTATCCGTAGGCGGCGTACATGCACACGGCAAGGGTCTCGGACCACAGTTTGGCGGTCTCCTCAGGAGTTAGGGGGCTGATCGCAAGGACATCGAAGACGATCTTCTGGGCCCTCGGTGCGAAGTCGTTGATCCCGGTGATCCCCAATCCCTCGTAACTGTTTATCCCGACGGAGGCCAGTTGATTCACGGTCGTTCTGGAAACGCTTGGTATGGACAGCAGTTGGGAAACGAAATCGGATGGAGGAACCAGACCGTTCTCCCGAGCCCCGAACTCCCGGACCATGGAGATGGCATTCAGCAGCTTCCACCGGTCAGATTCCCTGTTCTCTGGATTCGAACGGCACTCCTCAACGAAGTGGACGATGTTCTTGGCCATCAGGTCCTCGACGCAAGTGATCCCATTCTGTCGCAACAGATGTTCTGTCTCCTCAAAGATGAATGGTACTTTGCATAGCTCTGTTTTGGTAATGTTGGGCATATCAAATTCAATAAATAGGTCATGTTATAAATTTGCCTAGCCGGTTTTCAAAACGTATAATCACGGAGCAGATATTAACGACAAATAGAAATTAAATATTGAATTTTCTTCCTACATATTGAGTTGAGCGATGTTTCGGACGTCCACCATAAGTCTCGATTCCTGTTTCAACGAGGATAGCCGCAAGGCGGGAATTGTTTCACCGTTCCTACCATGGCCCTGATGTTCCTGGTAGGCGTCCTCGGCGCCAGACCGCATCCTGGTGATAGGATATCCACCCCAGCACGGCAACAGGCCTCCGATTCCTTTTCGACCATGTCCGAGGTCCCGAACAGGAGGGACTCGGTGGGGCTCACGTTTCCGACCAGCGCCATATCCGTCCGCAAGGCTTCCTTGACCCTTACCAGGTCCATGCACTGGTCTACGCTCAAGGCCGTCGCCCCCGACCCCCTTATGGAGGTCAGCAAGTGCTCCGTATGGCCGCAGATGTGCAACACCGAACGGGCCCCCCCGAAGCGCGCCCTGAGCGCCAGGCCAGTCTCCGAAGGAAGGGCAAAATCCTCATAGTGCTGGGTGCTCAAAATGTCACCGCTGGCAGTGGCGTCTATGATTGTAATGACATCCGCGCCGGCATCGACCGCAGCGACGACATACATCTGATCGAACTTTTCCGCCTTCCTAACCAGCATGCGTACGAAGGAGGGGTCGTTCATCAGGTTCATCAGGGTCTGCTCCAGGCCCAGCAGCTGGCAGGCGAGCATGAATGGAGCGACGATGCCGCAGATCACCGGCACTCCCTCCATCCTGGAGAACAGCGTGTCCACCGCCGATAGCACCGCCTTGGTGGCCCTGCCAGACGCAGGCTCAACCACCTCGAGCCTTTCCAGACCTTCGAGGTCGTTCAACGCCGGTCTTGATATCGATGGTTGACGGTCAACCGCCTCACGGCCGGTCTCAGCCCCTAGAACGCTCGCCTCCCCGGTAACATCGAAGGGCACCCGGACCCCTTCCAACCCGGCAATGTCATGGGCCGCCCGGCTAAGGCAATACATCTTCCTAGGATCGCGAAAGGCGTCTGGCCAGGAGCAACCGCTCATTTGCATGAGCTCCAATGTGCCGGTCTGGAGAGGGCTTACGCATGGGATCCGGTCCAATGGATCCATGTCGAGAGCGCGCAGCAAACGCGCCCTTTCGTTAAGCTCGGATATCATGCCATCGCCCCCATACAATACACTCTACGTAGGTTGGAGTTCATCCCCTTTGCCCTGGTTTATCGGTCTGAGGTCCCAGATGCGACGCCCGATGAAGAGGCCATTGCTCTCGGCAATCTTGTTGAAGGCAGTGATAGCACGAATGGGACTTACGGGGAGGAGTGAACCTCTCCCGACCGAGCTGGTTACCGGTTGGTGATGAAGTGGCCGGGGAACCTTTCCCAAAATGGTATGGACGGTGAGAGCGAGGCACCTTAAATCGATTGGTTTCAAGGGTACGGCATCAGGAAAAAATCGGCGGATCCGATGGAATTTCATCCCCTTTTTTCGGAGGATACAAATTTTGAGCAGCTCGGGAAACCATAAAATACTCCAGAAGATAACCCCTATCTGTGTCGCTTTTGGAGAGGGAGAACATCTCGTTCGTCGGAAGACGCAACGAACTGGACGGCATACTCAGCAGTCTATTTGACCGGAGTTTGACCCGTCCGCCGATGATCACCATCTCAGGGCCAGCTGGTATCGGCAAGACACGCCTCGCAAAAGAGGCCTCGAAGATCGCCGAGTCCAAAGGCTTCACGGTCGTCACAATTAGCTGCGGACGTGACTCTCCGTTCCCCTACGCTCCCTTCCGGGAACTCTCAGAGCGGCTAAGAAGGATACCTGACTCCTTACCTACTCCTTTCCAAGATGAAAGGGCGACAGGTTCCCGGGACGGTATCTTATTGGCATGGGAATCCTATCTTTTGGAATTGTCCCGCAAGAGACCGGTGCTCGTGGTGTTTGAGGACCTGCAGAGGGCCGATTCGCCTTCGATCAGACTACTCGATTATCTTGTGCGTTCGGGTGACAAGGAAGGGCCCCGATTCATCTTCACCATATGCAAGGATGAGGTCAAAGTGGACGAGGAGGGGCGTTCCCACATCAACGATTTCATTTCCAACGCCTCACTGGACGGATTAGACCACTCGGTGGAGTTGACCCAGCTGGCACCGGAAGAGACCGCCCGGATCATCACCGGTAGGTTCCAGTTGAACCTGCCCAAGAACCTGGTCGACAAGGTCGTTAAGACCGCCCGGGGAAACCCGCTGATCGGTATCGAGTCGACCAAGACGGTCACCTTCAGCGCTGCCCTGGAGCTGCGCGATGGGGTTCTCCGTTCCGGGGAGGTCACCGATGTGCCCATGACCCTCGGTGACGCGATCAGGCTGAGACTGGAATCGTTGAATGACGCCGAAAGGCAGATCATCTACCGGGCCACTGCCTTCGAACCGGGAACGGACGTCTTCGCCCTGGCAAAGTCCGTAGGGATCAGACCGGACGAGGTCACCAGGATCATCAGGGATATTCACAAGAAGAGCGCCCTGGTCGATTGCCATGGCAGCCAATTCAAATTCCCCCACGAGCGTGTGCGCAGGGCCGTGATCGACCTAGTACCCGAGGCGGAGATCGAAGGAGATCCACAGATCGGTGGCGACGGCGATGGAGGCGGAAGGATATCGCGAAGAGTGCCTCGGAGAGCTGTCAAGGCAATGGTTCCTCGCCGGGGACCAGGACCGCTGTGTAAAATTCTCCCTGCTGGCAGGAAGGATCTGTTCAGTATGGGGAGGGCATCCGGAAGCGAAGCTCTATTTCCGCAGGGTGCTTGACCTGGTCGGAGAGTCTGGGCGTGCCGATTCTGTGCTTGAGTCCTACGAAGGGATAGGGGACGCATACTTCGGACAGGGACGAAAGGCCCGCGCCCTGGACTGCTATGATAAGGCTATCAAGAGGTCCACCTCATCGGACCGGGCGCGCCTGCTGAGAAAGAAGTCCACCTGCACCAAGAACAAGACGACGGAGAAGGGGAACGATATCTCGTTATCCCTGGTCCTTCAGGCGCTCATTGAATCGGGCGATGACTATGAGACCGCGGAATGCAAGAGCAGCATTGCCGGAGCGCTCATGGCCAAGGGTGAGCTGGACGACGCAGAGAGCCTTTGCCAGGCGGCGATGAAATCGTTCAAGGACCACGGCGCTGTCGACCGATGGGCAAAGGAAATGATGCAGTATGGCGACCTGCAGCTGAGGCAGGGCAAGGCAGACCTGGCCATCAAGACGCTCACCCACGCCATCCGCACCGCCCAGGAGCATCCCAACTTCGCCAATGAGGTGGACGCCAATGAGGCTCTGGGCATCGCCTACCTATGCAAAGGCCAGGTGGAGAAGGCGATCCCGGTGTTCGACCATTGCATGGACATCTCCCGGCGGGCGGGGGACCGGGTCCGCACCGAAATGATCCAGTTCGACAAGACATTCGCTCTGGACCTGGCCGGCGACATCGCCAAGGCCAGGGAGATCGTGGTGGAGGCCAGCCATGAATCGCTCAAGAGGGGCGGAGGGACCCCCTGGCAGAATGTGGTGATGGCTCATATCGAACAGCGCGAGGGAAATCTGGCCAAAGCGGAGATACTGGCCGATGCATCGCTCAATAACATCGAGGATATCGCCTTCGGACAGCCAGCCATCGGGACCCTGGCCATGGCGGTGAAGGCATCGGTGTTGAGCCGGAAGAAGGACTACGGCAACGCCAACCAGCTGTTCCAGAGCGCGATCCCGAAGTTCCGGGGTACCAGGTTCGGCCCCCTGTACGAGGCGACGGTCCATGCCTGGTACGCTGAGTCGCTCACCGAGCAGGGACACATGGAACAGGCGGTCGATGAGTTCCGCAAGGCCCGCAGCCTATTCGAAGGATTTGGCAACGCTCTTTCCACAAGCATCATCGATGGAGACATCGATTCGCTAAGTGCGAAAATGATAGCCAGACAATAGAGCGATTTGATTTTAACGAGCAAACGTATATCCATCTTCGCTTTTATTCACCATTAATGCAGAGCAGCAAAAAGGCATCAACACGGAAGGGCAAGGACCTTAAGATCGCAATTGTCGGTTTGGGTTACGTAGGACTTCCTACGGCAGTGCTGTTCGCAGAGGCGGGATTCGACGTCACCGGGTGTGAGATGAAGAAGGAATCCGTCCGCCTCATCAACGACGGCATATCACCGCTCACCGACCTCAACCTGGACGAAAGGGTGAAGGATGTCGTGACCAGGAAGAAATTGGTCGCCACCAGTGACACGGTCAAGGCGACCCAGGAGAATGACGTCATTATCATCATCGTGCCGACCCCGACAAAGGAGGGCGAGGAACCGGACCTCAGTTACATCGAGGGTGCAGGCAGAGACATCTCCAAAGGATTGAAGAAAGGCAAGCTGGTCATTCTGGAGTCGACCGTATACCCGGGAGTCACCGAGGGAACGCTGAAGCCCATCCTTGAGGAATCCGGCCTGAAGGCCGGCATAGACTTCGACCTGGCCTATTGCCCGGAAAGGTACAACCCGGGTGACCCGTTGCATACCATCGACAAGACCCGCAGGATCGTGGCAGGCATCAATCCGCGCTCCACCGAGACGGCCGTGTTCCTTTACAACCACATCACCGGCGAGGGAGTGGTCCCGGTGCGCAACATCAAGACGGCGGAGGCGGCCAAGATCATCGA
Organism: uncultured Methanomassiliicoccales archaeon; assembly: GCA_963695345.1. Taxonomy (GTDB): domain Archaea; phylum Thermoplasmatota; class Thermoplasmata; order Methanomassiliicoccales; family UBA472; genus DASXVU01. The sequence continues at coordinate 2,183,559 of OY968769.1, read as the reverse complement.
GAACACCCAGCGTGACCTGAACATCGCGCTCATGAACGAAGTGGCGCTGATCATGGAGAAGATGGGTCTGGACGTCATGGAGGTCATCAATGCCGCCGCCACCAAGTGGAACTTCAACCGGTACTATCCGGGAGCCGGGGTGGGAGGCCATTGCCTGCCCAAGGACCCTTACTACCTGGTCAAGACGGCGGAGAAGCTTGGCTACCACGCGCAGATCATCACCGCCGGCAGGAAGATCAACGACCTGATGCCGCATCACGTGTTCCTGCTGCTGACCAAGGGCCTCAACCAGATCGAGAAGCCGGTCAAGGGGTCGAAGATCGTCATCCTGGGGGTCAGCTACAAGGAGAACGTGGGCGACACCAGGAAGACCCCGTCACTGAAACTGGTCGAAGAACTGAAGTCGATGGAGGCGGACATCGTCACCGTCGACCCGTTCGTCACCGCCAAGGTCGTCCACAGCGAGTTCGGGATACCGGAGGAGAAGCACCTCGAGCGACCCATACGAGGCCCTGAAAGGGGCGCAGGCGGTCGTGTTCATGGTGCCGCACCAGAGCTTCAAGGAACTGGACCTCAAGAAGGTCAAGAAGCTCATGAAACCGAACCCGGTGTTCGTCGATGGCCGCAGGGTCTTCGACGCGGAAGAGCTTAAGGGCCTCGGGTTCATCTACAAGGGCATAGGGGCAGGAAGGGACAACTGATGCAGCTGGACAGTATCATCGAGGGCAAGAAGGTCTGCGTCACCGGGGGCGCGGGCTTCATCGGCTCTAACATCGCCCAGGTACTGGCGCGGAAGAACGACGTGACCGTCATCGATAACCTCCTGACCGGCCACCGTTCCAACCTGGAGAACATCGAATGCAGGTTCATCGAGGGAAGCATCAATGATCTCGACAAGCTTCGGGAAGCACTTACCGGGGCCGACTACGTGTTGCATCAGGGGGCCCTGCCCTCGGTGCCGCGCAGCGTCGAGGACCCGATGCCGTCCAATATCAATAACATCGAGGGCACTCTGAACCTTCTCATCATGGCCCGCAAGTGCAATGTGAGGAAGGTCGTGTTCGCATCGTCCTCTTCGGTCTATGGAGATACCCCGGTATTGCCGAAGGTCGAGACCATGCTGTTGAACCCGCAGTCCCCCTACGCCGTGACCAAGATGGCGGCGGAACAGTACTGCCGGGTGTTCTGGAAGAACTACCGGTTGCCCACCGCAGCGCTCCGTTACTTCAATGTATTCGGACCCAGACAGGACCCCGACTCGCAATATGCCGCGGTCATACCGAAATTCATTCAGCTGGCCAAAGCGGGTAAGAAGGTGATCGTCTACGGTGACGGAGAGCAGACCCGGGATTTCACCTATGTACTGGACGTCGTCCAGGCCAATCTCAGGGCGGCGGTGGACACCGAATCGAACGGCGAGGTGTTCAACATCGCCCGGCAGGAGCGCATCTCGCTCAATGAACTGGCGAACATGATCTTCGGCAAATTGGGCAAGAAATGCCAGATCGACTATCAACCGGAAAGGGCCGGGGATATCAAGCATTCTCTCGCCGATATCGGCAGGGCGAAGGCGCTGCTGGGATACAAACCGGAGTATACCATCGAGAAAGGGGTCGAGCTGACCATCGCCTCGATGTGAGGAGATCTAGATCGGCTCAATGGTGGAAGAGGCAATGGACGTCACGAGAGGCATCGTGACGGATGAGATCGCTCCACTAACTATCTTTGATATCGTTTTTGGAATTCCCTGTTACTCCTAGAATCTAATCATATAGGCATTGATGCAAGAGCATGGCAAACGCACGCCTCTTCGATGCCGGGAAAATTCATCGCTCTCAGCACATATATGAGCATTTACCGGGACTGTTGGATGGTGGCATCATTTCCCTATTAGGCACTCGATTTTTTCCAAAAAGGGCCGAGAAGCATTATTTTATATCATCCAATAATGGCAATATATTAATAGATAACATTTCTTTGATTCGACCTAGAGGCTAGGATCGATGAGCTCCAGCCGACACCGGAGAGTTGGTCCTGCCTCCACTTTTATTTGAACCGCTTAGAGGTTTTGAGACGAAGTATTCTTGATATGCCCTTTTTGCATAGGGCATGGACCTAAAACGAGAGGAACGGCAGGAATCCCTTTCTTCAGGCTGCCGATTTGAGGTAAACCATCCCTCTGACGAAGGATCAGGGACATTGATCATTTCTTGTTCTTCATCTCGTCCCCCATATAACTGAACATCTTTGAGGGGTTCACGATGTCCATGATGTATACGAGATCGGCCCGGGTAAATTCCTTCAGGACGACCAAGGCGGCAAAGAATGTTGCCAATGTCACCAGGCCGTAGATGATCAGACGGAATAGCCCGTCCATCGGGAATACCAGGTCCAACCCGTAGAGCAACACGCCGGTAGCGATACCGGCGAGAATGTGTCTCAATATCCGGGGATTGCTCTTCGTACCGGTGAGACGACTTACGAGGGTTCGGACCGAGACGAACATGATAATGGCCGTGATCGAGGTCGCGATCGCCGCTCCGGTATAGGACATGCCGAGCATGTTGACCCCCAATAGCGTCTTCGGAACGAAGATCAGCATCAAGATGCAGTTGATCAGGAAGGTGAAGAGCACGATCCGGGCGGATATGTCAGGCCGGTTCACCCCAAGGATCTGGGAGTAATATATCTGGTTAAGGAGGCCGAGCGCCATCGCGATGCCCAGATACCTCATGGTATCCCCGGCCGCGGCGAATTGCTGCCCGAACAGAGCTATACTGATCTCGGAAGGGAAGATGATGATCAGGGTGGCGACCGGTATCCCGAACATAGAGATGTAACGTTCAGCATCATGGGTGACCTGTCGTATCCCTTCGAGGTTGCCCTCGCTGTGCATCTTGGAGAACGAGGGAAAGGTCAGGGTCGACACCGCCGTGCCTATGACCGCGATCGTTGCCAGAAGCGTCTGGGCGGAGGAATAGTAAGCCACGTTCCCAGGTGAATCGAAGTAGCCGATGAGGATCTTGTCCAGGTTGACGGTGATGGCCCCGGCGATGGCGATGATGGATATGGGCAGGGCGAACTTCAGATAGGAACGGAAAAGGGTCGGTCTCTTCCAGCGGAAATTGCCCCGGGTCAAGAGATATAGGCCGGCGATAAGGACCCCCATTGAGGCAAAGACGTAGGCGAAGGCCAGGTCAATGGCGGCCATATGGTTGACGGAAACGAAGATTATCAGGGGAATGCGTATGATCGGGTCCACGAAAGCGACCAGCTGCGATTTCGTGGTCTCCATCCTGGCAGTGAACGTGGCAATGGCAATGTTGGCGATGTCATACATGATGAAGTAAAGCACGAAGAGGATGACCAGGGTCCACGCTTCCTGGGATATGGTCCCCCCGAGCAGCCAGGTCCAGAGGAAAAGGGTGACGAAAACGAACACCACCATCACCCCGACAAGCACCAGCTTGATCACGATGAAGGTGGAGATGCAGTCCGCCTCATCCTTTCCTTCCGACAGCCTCTTGATGTGAGCGCTGATAAACCCGAGATCGGCCACCACATTGAGCGTTCCCAACGTCGCCAGCACCCAGGCCAGATTTCCGTATACATCCTTGCCCAGGTAGTTCGTCATCGCAAAAAGACCCACGAAGGCCAACAACGACGTTAGGACTGTGGTGATGACGATCAGATAGGGACCTGCGGCCAATCATTTTGGACGTTTACAGTGGATGGTCGATATATAATTGATTGTCGAGCTTTATAATTTGGAGCAGGCGTCAGCAGGGAACCAGCAGTATGTTGGTCGGTGACTGACGGATGAGGACCTCGGTCGTGGTTCCCAGGGCGATCTTGCGCCACAGCGACTTGTTCCGGACCCCCATGACGATGACGCCGGCGCTTATCTCGCGGGCCGCCTCCATGATGTTGTACGAGGGGGTCCCGAAATGGATGTGGGTATCCAATGCGCAGTTCGGGGTCTTAAGCTCGTTCATGATCCGGTCCAGTTCCACCTTGACCTCGCGGAATCTCGTGTCGTCCCCCATGTCATGCTTCGATGAGTGTATGACATGGAATATCGTGGCCCTCCTCATGCCCGTATCCCCCATCTGCTGGGTGATATCCATGAGCTGCTTCGTACCGTGGGTCAGCTCGAACGATATCAATGCCGAATCCAGCATCCCGCATTCCTTCTGGCCGCTCTTCAGGGAGGGAAATTTTCCCAGAAGCACCGGTATCCTCGATTTCCTCATGACCGCGATGGAGACCGACCCTATCAACAGTTCCTTGGCCCTGCCCTTTCCGGTGGGTGCCATGGCGATAATGGTCGCCTTCTCCCGCTTAGAGACCTTTATTATCATGCCTGCTGGATCGCCGACCTCTTTGATCGTTCTTGCCGGGATGCCGTTCACGGTGATCATCCTGGCATACTCGTTCATCCTTCGCTCGTCGTAAGCATCCGCCGCCCTCCCCTTTGGTATGGCGTAGAATAGAATGACCTCCTTCGCCCCATAGCGCTTCAATTGAGCGATACAGTCCACCATCAGATCGGACTGATCGGAGAAATCTAGCGGGAGGAACACTCTCTCGAATATCATTGAAACGCACAATAGATACTGGTATGGATAATCTTTTCTCCTGAAGACCTGGGACCGAGCAGCAAGATGAGATGGCTTTAGGAGGCCAACAAATTTGATTATGGACTGTCGACCTTCCCTTGGGGCCCCGAGGTGGAGGATGGGACGCACTGCCCGATGGCACATATCGATATCACACCCTGTGAAATCCCTCAGCCATGGTTTTCTGTCCGGCGCGATGGTGATCGTTTGCCACATTCCTCTGATGGATGCCTAGTGCAGGCCATCATTGGACGCACCTTTGATATCATCGGTCCGACACTTCCCTTCTGATCTATCGAGGGGGGAATGCAGCATGGGGGATAATGATGGAATGCCAAGTGACTACCACAGGGTTTTCACCGTCCGGACCTCGACCGCCATCGTTGCCCTGATGACTGCCTGCATCGTCCTGACGCTGCTCCTACAGCTCAAGTTGATCACGGACCTGGATGTCTGGCTGTTCCATGAGGCCAGGGAACAATATGAGACGGCCCTGAAATCGTTCTCCCGAGTCGTTACGGAACTGGGCTCACTTGTCGTCTGGTTCCTTGTCGTGCCACTGCTGTGGGCCATACACCGAAAGAAGGAAGCGGGCGCGTTGTTCGTAGCGTTGCTGATGGTCATCCTGATCGCTGGCGCGATGAAATATGCCATTGACAGGCCGCGGCCGTTCGATGTCATCATGGCAGTCGACCCTTTGTATCGGCCGTCAGACCCCTCCTTCCCCTCCGCTCACGCCATGACCGCCTTCGCCGGGGCGATAGCGATCGGCCTGAAATGGCGCAGGGCCCTGCTGCCCCTTCTGTTCCTGGCCGCGGCGGTAGGTTTCAGCCGAGTGTATATCGGGGTCCATTTCCCATATGATGTGGCGAGCGGGGCCTTGATCGGGATATTGATCGGACTGGTCGTGGATGGCCTCGATCTCTCGAGAATCATCACTATGATCGATCTCCGTCTGGAACGCGTTGCGAACAGAATAGGGATATCCCAAAGACCGGATGACGAGGGAGACAATAGCCAAGATAAAATAGGAAACCATTGATTCCCGACCGCCCCTAGCTTGGGTGGGCCTGAGACCTTGAAGAAGAATAGGATCGTAACCTCCGACGAGTCGGCCGCGCTGTTGATAACCATCGTATCGAGCGCGATGCTTGGCTCATCATATGTGGCGGCGAAGGTAGGGGTCGGAAGCGTGGACCCGTTCCTGTTCGGCGCCATAGCCATGGGGGTCGGCACCCTGGTCATTCTCGCGTTCATGGCATGGAGGGGTTCACTGCAGCTCTCCATGTTCAGGAGGTGGGAGTTCTGGACGGCGCCCATACTGAACACCGGTGTGGTGGCGAGTCAATACATTGGACTGACCATGACCACCGCGGCGGTGGCCGGGCTCATCGTCGGTTCGAACGTCATTTTCGTGGCCATATTCTCCCGCCTCGCCTTCGGGGAAAAGCTGGGAATGAACAGGAGCATCGGACTGCTCATTGGGTTCCTGGGCCTGATCACCCTGACCACGAAGTGGGATCTAGCAACCCTGAATGGCGACCAGCTAGTGGGCGACCTCTTGGTCCTGGTGTCTGCGGTTTTCATCGGCCTGGTGGTCGTCATGTCCCGCGTGGCCCTGAAGAAGATGGAATATGACCAATGGTCCCTCAGCCTGCACATGTTCCTTCCGTTGACTCTACTACTAATGGCGGTAATGGTGGGAAATGTCAGCAACTTCGATGGGGATGCGATCCCCCTCATGATCTACATCGGTGTCATGTGCTCAACGGTGCCCACCATGCTGTGGGTCAAGGCTTTGAAACATATCAGCGTGGTCACCTCCGCGACCGTCCTGATGCTCGAATCGACCTTTGCCGTCGTCCTCAGCTGGATGGTCCTTGGGGAACAGATAGACCAGTTCGTGATCGTCGGTGCACTGTTAACCTTTGTCGCGATCATATTCGTGGCAAAACAGAACTGACCATAAAGGTGGAAACGGTTTGTGGATCAGAAAGGATATCACTTCTTTTTCTTCTCATCCTTCTTCTTATCCGCGCCTTTTGGCGCGCATTTTCCACATGCCATACGATGCACCTCCCTAGGGCGTGTCCCGATGGTGAAGAATCAACATGGCCATTAATTAAATCTATTTGTTAGAATTTCAAAAACATGCAAGGACATACCCCCCAACCAAGGGCTGCCTATCTGGTGGGTCCAACTCCCGTTAGCAGGAGGCAAAACGCCCATCTATGCCTTTCAGGACCTTCTTGAGCTGGAAAACGACCTCGTCCATCTCTTCTCCGGTCATCGGCTTGACCAGGTACCCATTGACTTGGCTGGTCTCCGCCCTTTGCCGGTCCATCGGGGATGCGGAACCGCTGTAGATCAATACGGTGACCGCATTATCATGGCGCCGTATGAACTCCAGCACCTCCTGCCCATTCTGCTTGGGCAGGTTCAGGTCGAGCAGGACGAGGTCTGGCATATTCCGAACGCCTCTAAGGACCTCCTCAAAATAGTCGATCGCCGCCTTCCCGTCCTGGAGCTTTGTCACCCTAACATCAAAGCCGGTATCGTTCAGGTATTCACATGCCAGATATGCGTCGGCCGGATTGTCCTCGATCAGCAGGACCTCTATCGACCTATTCATGGACACTCCTCTCAATAGCATTGATAGTGAAATAGAACGTTGTACCCTGGCCAGCCTCGGACTCGAACCAAATCCGCCCGCCATGGTGTTCCACAATCTTCTTGGCGACCGCCAGACCCACGCCGGTACCAGGGTATTCCTCCTTGGTGTGCAGCCTTTGGAACATCTGGAAGACCCTCTCCGAGTATCTGGTATCCAGACCTATTCCGTTATCGGCCACTGCGAACTTCCACATGTCATCGTTCCTCTCTGCGGATATGTGGACCTTGGGTCGTTCCGCCTTCCGGAACTTGATCGCATTACCGACCAGGTTCTGCAAGAGCTGGACCATCTGTGATTCATCCGCTGTTATGATTGGCATGGGAACGATGACTATTTCAGATTTCGTTTCTTCGATAAGGACCTTGAGATTCATGATCACCTTATCGACCACCTCGCCCATATCGACCTTCTGGAACTCCTCACCCTTCGTGTCCAGACGTGAATAGGCGAGAAGGGCGTCGATCAGCGCCCGCATCCTTTCCCCGCCCTCCACGGCGTTCTTAATGTATTCCCGGGCATTCGGTTCCATAGCATCATTGTACTTCCTTTCCAGGAGCGTAAGGTAGCTGACCACCATCCTGAGAGGCTCCTGCAGGTCATGCGAGGCGACATAGGCGAATTGCTGAAGTTCCGCGTTACTTATTGCCAGCCGATCGGCGTTGTCCTTCAGTTCCTTCTCGGCTTGGACCCTGGCGGAGATATCAAGCACCATTGAAAGGACCGACGTCGTCCTCCCCTTTTCGTCCATAAGGGCCGAATTGTACCAGGTGCAGGTGATGATCCGTCCGTCCCTGGTGACATTCCTGTTGGTGGAGACGACCTTCTTGCTCAACCCATCGGTGAGTTTGGCGATGGTCGCGTTAACGATGGAAATGTCTGGCTCATAGATCATGTTCAGGTCCATGACCGGTTTGCCGACCGCCTCGGATGCGGACCAGCCGAAGATGCTCTCGGCCTCGCCTGCCCAGCGGGTGACCTTGAAATCCGAGTCCCATTCCACGACCGCCATGGGCGTGTTCTCGACATGGGAGCGCAGGCGCTGCTCATTCTCGAGCAATGCGAATTCCGCTTCCCTCCTTTCGGTGATGTCATCGAAGATGGTTATGAAATACCGCTTCCTGGGGCTATAGGCCGATATCCGGAACCATTTCCCGAACGCCGGATCGTGGTTCTCGAATTGGACCGATTCCCCTTGAAGAGCTACCCGTCCATAGATCCCTATCCAGTCGGTCGGGTCCTTCGCTATGCCGGGGATGACCTCGGTCACCCGTCTTCCGATTGCCTCTTCCCTCTTGATTCCAGTACTTTTTTCGAATGCGTCATTCACATCCAGAAAAATGTAGTCGACCGGTTTTCCGGCATTATCGGTTACGATCCGGTGGAAAGCAAAGGAGTTGAACATGTTCTTGAACAGCACGGCGGTCTGCTCGATGTCGCTCCCAAATGCCTCACCGTATTTCTCAGGCAGACTGGCATCAGTATCCTCTTCGGTGACTACGCTGCGGATCGCTATCAGGAAGAAGATGCCGGACAGATACTGGGACGTTCTTGAGGTCCAGTACATCGGGTCGCCCTGCTGCTGGAAGAAAACCGCACTGATCAGGGCCACCACCAATAGGGCGAGGGCTAGCACGAACCAATACAGGACCGATGATCTTGTCTGCATATACCTCCTCCCGATGATAGCGCAGCTGAAAAGGACGAAAAGAAACGCTACCAACAGGATCCCTTGGCGCAGGGCCGACGAATCGGTTTGAGAGAGGAAATAGGGACGCACGAACACTTCGGCGATAAGGATGATTATGATAATGGCCAGGGCAGAAATCGTGTAGAGGGATGACAGGATGAACCTCCGGTCGGATCGTCTGTACGATATTGTCCCCAACAATGTCAGGACCGCGCCACCAAACATCAAGAAGGTTGACAGGAAAACACCCAGGTTCCCGATCGCCGCATAGCTGGTGCCACCGGTGGCCCGGATGAACTCCGAGATCGTCGTGACCACGCCGTACACGAGCAGGGAGGCCCCCAAGAACAGAATGTTCAGCGGTCCTGATTCTAGATAGCTCTTTGATGATAACGCCCCGATGACGATCCCTACTCCCAGTATGAACACCAGGTGCAGAGCGAATTGCAGTTGTGGGTCATCGATGACCGGTGACCTCACCTTGAACAGGAGCAGTAAGATGAACAGGGTTATCCAAACCCCAACGACGGCCAGGCCGGACCTATCCTTCCATTTCGACCCTTTGTTCTCAGGCATCTTCCTCAGGACCCTGGTTCCCTGACGCCGATACGTCAAAACGTGATATAATATTGAAACCGAAAACGAATAAAAACAATTATGCTCGTTTCCGTGACTCATTCCACACATCCGAATCGATGAGAACGATGAGATCGCCTGCGCAACGGTAGTTGGCCGAAAAACGAACTTGTCTTCAATATCTATTTCTATTAGTGGACCTCGATTGGCGATGAAATCCAATAATTGGAACATTATCAAGAGTCGGAATCATTTAATTTCACATCCCGGAATGATTGCTTCTGATTAAAATTTCACCTACTGGCTACCCTAAAAATACTGAAATCAATAGTGATAGCCGCCCAATTTGCATTATATACCCAAAAATGGCGTCCTTTCCCTAGGTGTCGGAAAATGCACGCTCTCGAAACATCGAGGTTATTGACGGAGGAGTACTCTGCAAAGATACTCCTTGCTACAATGGGAAAGCCAAAAAGCGCATTCGAACTCAGTGACAAGCTCGGAATACCGATCGCCGCTTGCTACCGCAAGATCAAGCTGCTAGAAGATTCTGGCCTGATGTTCTGCGCGGAAAGAAGGCTTACCCAGGCAGGGAAAAGGATCAGCATGTACAAGTCGAACGTTAGGAACGCCCAGATAGTGTTCGAAAGGAACAAGATCAGGGCCAAGATCGAGATGATCGACGGTACGACCCAGGACGCGTCGTATGATATAGACATGTCGGCATTCCTGGAGATGGCAAAGCAGCCTGCGTGAGCGATGGGTGGGGTTTGATCAGGGAGAATGCATTTTCCCTTCCCGAACTTTATCCGGGAAGGGCTATCTCCCTTTGATCACGTCTTTTCCAGATCATGATGTGTGCGGCAACGGAAATTGTCTCTGGATTGCCGCCCCGATATGTTCCTTACTGGGCTCTTAGCCATCTTGGACCATGCCAGCCGATATTTGTCATTTCCAAGGTTAAGTTTGCAATCGTCAGTCGATCAGCAAGATATTTCGTGGCACTCTCATGTCTGATCAGTATAACCATGTCATACAGAGCGCCTCGACCGGACAATGAAAATGCCGGTGGTTCGATGAAATATGCGGTGTTCCCAGAAAAACCATGCAATAATGCGGAAGGCACAACTGATTGTAAGATATTGATACGAATACCGTATTGACCGTACGCATTACCACATATTATCTTATGAATTCGTCAATTATCGTCGGGTGTTCTCGAAAGATTTAATTATGTCTGTGGACCTGAATGGGCTCGGCGTGCTTTCGAATTAGGGATTTGTTTAGTTGACAGTCCCCAGGGAAGCGGCCTAACCCCGGAGGAAAAGGGATGACCGACCAGCATACCATCGAATCAGTCATGGAAGAGGATAGACGCTTCGATCCGCCGATCGAATTCAGTGAGAAGGCCTTGGTGAAGAGCTTCGACGAGTACAAGGCGATCTACGATGAATCGATCAAAGACCCGGAAGGGTTCTGGGCAAAGCAGGCTGACCTCATCCACTGGTACTCCAGATGGCACAAGATCTCCAGCTGGGACAAGGCAGAGGCAAAGATAAAGTGGTTCGAGGGAGGCATGACCAACGTAGCCTACAATTGCCTCGACCGCCACACGATGGGCCCAAGGAAGAACAAGGCCGCCATCATCTGGCAGGGTGAGAAGGACGAAGAGGTCGTCACCCTGACCTATCAGCAGTTGCTCAACGAGGTCTGCAAGTTCGCCAATGTGCTCAAGTCCAAGGGAGTCCAGAAGGGTGACCGGGTATCCATCTATATGCCCATGATCCCGGAACTGGCGATCGCCATGCTGGCCTGCGCCAGGATCGGAGCGGTGCACAGCATCGTCTTCGGCGGATTCTCGTCCGAATCCCTACGCGACCGGATAAACGACAGCAACTGCAAGGTCCTGATCACCGCCGACGGGAACCACCGCGGGGGCAAACCGGTCAACCTCAAGATCAACGCCGACATGGCCCTGGAGAAGGGCGGTCCGGTAGAGAGCGTCATCGTCATCAGGCGTTCCGGCGCCGAGGTCGAGATGGAGGCGGGAAGGGATTTCTGGTACCATGAGGAGATGGCCAAGGCCTCGCTCTTCTGCGAGCCGACCTGGATGGAGGCGGAGGACCCTCTGTTCATTCTCTACACCAGCGGTTCGACGGGCAAGCCCAAGGGCGTTCTGCACACCACCGCTGGCTATCTCATGTTCGCGGCGATGACCCACAAGTACATCTTCGACGTCCACGAGGAGGACACCTACTGGTGCACCGCCGATATCGGCTGGATCACCGGGCATTCGTACATCGTCTACGGACCGCTGTGCAACGGCACCACCACGCTCATGTTCGAGGGCATACCGACCTACCCCCAGCCGGACCGGTTCTGGCAGATCGTGGAGAAGTTCAAGGTCAGCACGTTCTATACCGCGCCGACCGCCATCCGCTCGTTGATGAGGGAAGGGGAGAAGTGGCCGAAGTCGCGCGACCTCTCGTCGCTCAGACTGCTCGGCTCGGTGGGCGAACCGATCAATCCAGAGGCGTGGATGTGGTACCATCGCAACATCGGACAGGAAAAGTGCCCCATCGTCGATACCTGGTGGCAGACCGAGACCGGAGGCATCCTGATCAGCCCCCTGCCGGGAGCGACGCAGACCAAGCCAGGCTCGGCAACCAAGCCGTTCTTCGGAATCGAGCCGGCCATCTTCAAAGAGGATGGAAGCGAGGCGGCGGTGAACGAAGGCGGATACCTGGTCATCAAGAAACCGTGGCCCGGCATCATGAGGACGGTCTATGGTCAGCATGACCGGTTCAAGGACACCTACTGGAGCAGGTTCCCTGGTTACTATTTCACCGGGGACTCCGCCCGCATGGACAAGGACGGATATGTCTGGATCATGGGCAGGGTGGACGACGTCATCAAGGTCTCCGGACACCGGATAGGAGCGGCCGAGGTGGAGTCGGCGCTGGTATCCCACCCGAAGGTGGCGGAGGCGGCGGTCGTGCCTGTCCCGCATGACATCAAGGGAGAGGCCATCTACGCCTATGTGACCCTGAAGTCCGGGGTCGAGGAAACGGACCAGCTGAAGAAGGACCTGGTCCTGCACGTGAGGCACATGGTCGGACCGATCGCTTCACCAGACACCATCCAGTTCGCCACCGCCATGCCGAAGACCCGTAGCGGCAAGATCATGAGGAGGATACTGAGGAAGATCGCCTCCGGTCAGGCGGAAGAGCTGGGCGACGTGAGCACACTGGCCGACCCGAGCGTCGTCGGCAAGCTGGTGGAGGAGCACAAGCTCCAGGTAAAGAAATGATTCCGAAAGTCCGTAGGATGAGCCAATAATTATGAAATATTGGTTCGTCCTGCGAGGGACGCCGAAGGAACCACCTTTGGCCCCCCTAATAATTTCCAAACCTATTAGGAGGGACATCCCCTCCGCCAGGTTTTTTCCATCTGTAGACACTTCTTGTAGGATTCCTGAAAATGGATGACGACACGTCCCCCTGAGATCAATCCTTGAACCCCTTCCTGGCCGCTATAAAACCTTCGACGGTCACTTTGACCAAAGGTCCATGTTGACCATGTAGGTATCCTCGACCAATCTCGCCTCGACCTTGAGCCCGGTGCGATAGAACATGTCGAGCATGCGGAAGTTCTCCGACAGCAGTTCGGCAGTGAATGCCCTCACCCCTTTGTCCTTGGCGATCTTGATCAGCATGTCCATGAACTGCATGCCTATGCCTTTGTTCTGCCAGCGGTCGACCACCACGAATGCCACCTCGGCGGTGTTGCTGGCCTTGTCCGTGTCGTAGGACGCCATGCCGATCACGTGGAAATGGTCAGAGTCCTTTTCCATGGCGATGACCGTCATGGTCCCCTCGTAGTCGATGTCGATGAGACGCTGGATCTCCTTGTGGGGCATCTGCTTCTTCGGCCCCATGTAACGCTGGTACATGGTCGCCTCGGATAGAGAGTAGAACATCTCCTTGATCATCGCCTCATCGGTCAGTTTTGCCGGGCGGAAGTAGACCTCGACGCCTTTCATCATCAGGACGGCCTCGTACTGCTCCGGGTAGATCGTTCCGGTGAACATCATTCCCGAGACGTCCTTGAACACATAACCGAGCGATTTTGCATGTGCCAGAAGCTGTGGGCGGAACTTCGGGTGGGCTATCGATATGAGCGCGATCGCCCTCTGCGAGATGCTCTTGCCATGCAGTTCGGCGATGCCGTATTCGGTCACGATATAGTGCACATCGCCCCTGGTGGTGGTGACCGCCGAGCCCGGGTCCAGGGTGGTCATTATGCGAGACACCGACCCGTCCCGGGCCGTCGACGGCATGGCGATGATCGGCTTTCCGCCCTTCGAACGTGCCGCCCCTCGCATGAAATCCACATGGCCTCCCAGACCGGAGAAGAACTTGTTTCCCAACTGATCGGCGCAGACCTGACCGGTGAGGTCGACCTGCAGCGCGGAATTGATCGAGATCATGTTGTCCTGTCTTCCGATGATGCACGGATCGTTCGTGTACGACGACTGGCGCATCTCGACCATCGGATTGTCGTTGATGAAATCGTAGACACGCTGCGTGCCCATGACGAAGGATGCCACCACCTTGCCGCTGTCCAGGGTCTTTCTCGAACCGTTGACCGCCCCGGATTCGATGAGAGTGACCAATCCATCCGAGAGCAGTTCGGTGTGAACGCCCAGGTCCTTCTTCTTGGCCAGATACTTGATGGCCGCGTCCGGGGTGGAACCGTAACCGATCTGCAGCGTGGCTCCATCCGGCACCAGGTCAGACAGGTATTTGCCCAGCTTGGTAAGGACCTCCATCTTCTCCTCCCGCTCTGGCCTCCATTCGAAGATCGGTTCATCGATCTCCACCACATGGTCGATCTCGGATATGTTGATGAGAGAATCCCCGTGCGTTCGGGGCATGTTGTGATTGACCTGGGCGATCACCATGTCGGCATTCTCGGCGGCCGACTTGGTAATGTCCACGGAAACGCCCAATGAACAGTCCCCGTTGGCGTCGGGAGGTGATACCTGGATCAACGCCACGTCGATGACCACCTTGCCGGATTCGAACATCCTCTCGATCTGCGACAGGTTGACCGGGGTGTAGTCCGCCCTGCCGTCATTGACGGCGTATCGTACATTGGGCCCAATGAAGAATGCGTTGAGGCGGAAACGATCGTTGAACCGTTCTTCGTTGTAAGGCATCAGTCCAAGCGACAGGGTCTGGACGATCTCATTGTCCCCCAGGTTCTCGGACTCGGCGATGAGCGCCATCACCAGCGCCTGCGGTTCCCCGCACCCGGTGCCGATGAATATGGTCTTGCCCCGACCTATGGAGCGGACTGCGTCTTCCGCCGTGGTGACCTTTTTTCCGTAGACCTTGAGCCGGTCTTTCGTCATCCCTAGGACCTGTCCTTGAATGCCTCAAGGAATCCGGGCGATTAAATCCTTTTCACCATCGTTATCGCTCCGGATTACTTGGAGGGGGGATGAGGCAACAAGGGTCAGTCGCTTCAAGTCGGTGTATTGGAGGCTAAGGGGAGGGCCTCAGCCTTCGGCCATTTCGGTACTCTTGATCATCTTGCCACGCGGGTCTGACCCTAAGGTGTCCTTCCCTTGGAATTCTGACCCAAGACATCGGGCACCGTTTCTCGGGACTCGGAAGCTTCCGGCATCGGAGAGGGCGATGTCGGCTCCCAGTCTGCTTGCATGTTCATCTGATCGACGGCCGTGTCCTACCGCCCATCCGATCAGGGGATCGATCACGCTCCTCCATCATTGGTGACCGCTTTCGTTGACCTACAGAGTGGGCATCTTATTAACCGAAAGAAGGGTTTCTCGATAAAAAATACTCTACTATAAATAATAAAACGTTAATTCGAATGAAGTATCGGCATTGATAGTTTGATGAAAAACGATGCATCGAGATACCTAAATATTATGCAAAAAAAGTATGCAAAATATTGGCATCCAGATGGTGAAATATTTCCCCTGTGATGCAAGAGTGTAAATAGCATTGAAAACGTATTAATTCTGATACTTTCACCGGTACCCGCTTCTGCTCAAAATGGGGGGGTCGGTGAGACATTATCGCAGCAAAGGATGGGTTATTATGAGCAGTCAAGAAACGATCAGCATAATGGACAGTAGGACAGGCTATGAAGAGGATGTGAGGGCGGGTAACAGGGGTGTTTCCCCGCTCGAGATAACGCACTCGGACCATCTGAGGAAACTGGACCCTGAGATGTACCGCGAGCTCTCATCAGCCGAGAGTCTCGAAACCGTGAGGCAAAACATCTTCTCGATCCTGTATAAAAGGGAAATGTTCCTGTTCTCGGACGCCTGCGACCTAGAGACCCTGGAACGGTCGAACGCCATGAACTGCATAGGTGTCCTGAAGAACATGTTCTCGCGGCGGAACGAGGTCGTGTCCCATGTCAGCACGCTGGAGACACTGGTCGATATCATACGGGACCATCCCGGGAGGATAAGGGAGAAACGCCGATCGGCATACGCCGATTTCTATTACATAGACAAAGGGTCCCTGGGCCTCTCCGACATCTACCGTGAATCGGCCCCCGCCTTCCTCAGCTATGGTGGCAGGGAAGGGGCCGTCGTCAGGTCGGACTACCTAGACATAATGGCCGAGAAATGCATGAAAAGGATCGCCTCGTACCGATCCGGACTTGACCCACAGGTGAAGGCCATGAGGGAGGAGAACCGGGACCGGATACTGGAACGCCTAGGGGCGGAACCATCGGACTGGGAGGACCACCGATGGCAACAGAGGAATGTGTTCAAGGATGCCCACTCGATCTCACAGATCGTGAACCTCTCCAACGAGGAAGGCGCGGCCATCGAACTGGCGAACATGCATGGACTGCCGTTCGGGATCACCCCCTATTACCTGTCCCTGTTCGATCAGGACGCCTCGCGCCGATTCGATCATGCGGTCAGGGCGCAGGTCATCCCGCCCCTGAGCTACGTGAGCGGGATACTGGAAACGAAATCCATGGGGGCGAAGCACCTTGACTTCATGCAGGAAGGCCATACCTCCCCGGTGGACCTGGTGACCAGGAGATATCCGATGATCGCCATCCTGAAACCGTTCAACGCCTGCGCCCAGATATGCGTCTATTGCCAAAGGAACTGGGAGATAGGCGGCATAGCCGACCCTAAGGCAATGGCCTCCCCCGACTCCATATCCAAGGCGCTCGACTGGTTCAGGTCCCACCCCATGGTATCCGAGGTCCTGGTGACGGGAGGGGACCCGGCCCTGATGGGCGACGAGGTGCTTGTCGACCTCCTGCGGCGATTATCGGAGATCGAGCATGTCAGGAGGATCAGGATAGGCACCCGGTTGCCGGTGGTCCTTCCCATGAGGTTCACCGACGAGATGGTGGCGGCCATCGGCAAATTCCATTCCCCGCCCGATAAGGACCTCTGCATCGTGACCCACGTCGAACACACCTACGAGGTGACCCCGGAGATGGTCAAGGCGATCCAGAAGCTGAGGATGCAGGGCATCGGCGTCTACAACCAGCAGGTGTTCACCATGGAGAACAGCAGAAAGTTCGAGACGTCCGCCCTGAGATTGCTGCTCAAGCAGATCGGGGTGGACCCCTACTATACGTTCAACACCAAGGGCAAGAAGGAGACCAACTGGTACCGGGTGCCCATCGCCAGGATACTGCAGGAAAGGAAGGAAGAGGCCAGGATGCTCCCGGGCCTGTCGAGGACGGATGAACCGGTCTTCAACATTCCCGCCCTGGGCAAGAACTACCTGCGTTCCTGGCAGCATCATGACCTGATCGCCATCTCTCCCCATGGGGAACGCATCTACGAGTTCCACCCATGGGAGAAGAACATCAGCAACGCGCCTACCTACGTCTATGCCGACGTCCCGATACTAGACTACCTCTTGAGATTGAGGGATAGGGGAGAGGAACTGGACGACTACCGGAGCATATGGTATTACTTCTGAGCCTCGAACGGATCCCGAGAAATGGATTGGCAGCTAAATGCTCATTAATTGGGAGACTCAGGCTGGCCCGAACAGAGATGAAGCTGAATTCGATCGTAAGGAAATGAAAAGCGGTACTGGACTGTGTGGAGTATATCCGACGGGATGATCGTATCGTTCCTACTCCCCTTCGAACCCTCCTGCTATCCTGAGTATTCTATACTGCCTAGTCCCAATCAATTTCGATGGAAGAGAGAAAGCTGATCGGTATCCCGGTAGCGACCTCAGTGGGACTTGGAGCCATCATCGGCGCAGGCATATTCGTTCTCAGCGGCACTTCGATCGCATTGGCGGGAGCGGACGCTTTGATAGCGTTTGCAGTGGTCGGCACGGTAGCACTGATCCTGGCACTTGAGTTGGGAGAGCTCAGCTCCATCATGCCGAATGTAAAAGGCGCCTCCTACTCGTACACCTTTAAGGCGTTCGGAGCCAGGCTCGGTTTTATTACTGGCATATTCAGATATCTGAGCTTGGCCGTATCGATATCGGTCATATCCTTAGGTTTCGGTGCCTATCTTTCAAGCATTGTGGGCCTTCCGGCGAACAGCTATGCGATACCATTCGCCATACTTCTTATCGCAGCGCTCTCGACCATCAATCTATTGGGAGTGAAGAAAGCCGCGGAGACCGACTTGGTCCTCGTTGTGATCAAAATTGGGATACTCTTCTTGTTCATCGGTTTTGCGGCGTACGTCGCGTTTAGCGGATCGGGTACCGGGGCCGCCTCTCACTTCACGTTCGATTTTTCTGTTGGTGGATTCCAGGGCATATTTGCTGCAAGCATCGCCATCTTCTTCGCCTATTCTGGCTTCCAGTCCATAGCCACCTTCTCCGGGAGAATAAAGGGAGGAAGAAAAGGAACGGCAAAAGCGATCCTGGCCGCGGTCCTGATAAGCGTAGTGCTGTACATGATGGTCGTCGTATCATTGTTGCTGTTGGTGCCGCCATCGTCCTACCAGATCGGAACGGACCCTCTGACCTTCGCCTTGGTACAGCAGCGGTGCCCCTTCATGGCTGTTCGTGGTCGTTGGAATAGGGGCCCTGGTTGCAACCGCCTCAGCCACATTGGCAATGATACTAACCTCATCGAGATCGATATACCAAATGAGCGCAGATGGCCTACTTCCAAGAACGCTCATGCGCTACAATTCCGATAGGGGTACGGCGGAGAATGGCATCATCGTATCCGCCATCATAGGAGTGATCATGTTATTTGCCGGTAATGTCTATCTGATCGTATCCATAGTGACTTTCAGTTTGATGTTCGATTATCTCATTGTCGGCTTTGATGTTATCCACTTCAGAAGAACGGGGATCACGCCTCCGTTCAGGATGCCTCTTTACCCTTACCTGCCGGTGATCGGCATAACAATCCTCGGGGTCTTCATGCTGAGCCTGCCGTTGGAGGTTCTTGTGGCTGGTCTGGCAATATTCATTTTCCTTGCCCTATTCTATCAATTGCTCGGGAGGGCAAAGAGTAAGGATAACCCAACAGGAAGACCATTCCAATAGAGTTCGATTGATGAATTCAAGGAAGGAATAGCGAATAGTCCCATGGTAGTTGATCGAACCAGACGAGCCTGACCATTGGTGTTATCTTAGTACTCTGTTACTTTGGGATCCCATGGAACCAAGTATTATCGGCCATCCCTACCAGGTCTTATTTGACACTTCACGACCTGCACTAGCTAAAATCCCGTGTTTGGACTAACTTTTCCTGAGAGGTGATTGATGATCAGGTAGGGAACGGATTGCCTTAGCGATCCGTCTCTGTCATTGATTTCAATCAATGGATAGTAGAGATAACAATATTTATACAAAATAATACTTTTAAGATAATAGGGATGCAGGATGCCAATCGAACTTTCAAGTATCGAGCGAAAGCACGTTATCACCAAGGACGGAAGGAACCTGGGAGACATGGTGGGTAGCAACATCGACACCTCCAGATGGACGGTAATGAGCCTGGTCGTCGAGCTGCACAAGGACATGGTCAAACCGTTGAACGTCAAGAAGCCGTTCATGAGCAAGGCCAAGATCAAGATCAGGACGGACCAGATCGGTGTCGTGGGGGACGTTATCCAGCTCACCATGGACCTGGATACGCTGAGGACCCACCTCTAGAGGTAGGGACCAATACCGGTGGCTGACCGTCATTCGGAACGGCCATGCAAGTAAGACACTCCCAGTGAACATGCGGTCACCTCGGCGATAGCCCTCGGTGGACCTGGCTTCTTCTATTGGCGTTAGGTACATCGGTAGAGCCGAACAATCCAATTCAAGAATGGCTTCAGCTAGGTTACCATGTCGGAAATACCCCGCTGGGACCTGGATTGCGCCCACTCTCACGTCTTCGCGTTCTTCCGATCCAAGGAGGTTTCCTTCATCGCTTCCTCGTCCTTAGGATCACGACCATGAGGATTATGATCGCCAGCACGGTAAAGATGCCGGCTCCGAAGAGCGTGCTCGTGTCGATCCCGTTGGCCTTGTTCTGAATCGCCCCTATGTCCACCAGCGCCTCCCCCATGTTGGTGTCGATGGTCGCCACGGTGCCGTTCATTCCGGTGACTGTCCCTTGGATGCTTCCTACCGTTGATACGATGGTTGCGGAATCGCCTTCCAGCGCAACTATCCTGAACCTGATGTCCGTCAGACTCGCGTTGATCAGGCCGATGTCCGTCCTGATGGTGGCCACCGTACCGTTCAGACCGTCGAGCTCGGCGTTCACGCTGGACAGGTTGGTCTGGACGATCCCCAGGGTGGTATCGATCTGGATCAGGTCGTCATCGATGCCCATCACGCTCGAATGGATGCTTTCCACGGTCGAGTTGATCGAACCGAGATCGGTAATGATGACGGCCACCGTTCCTTGGATGGTCTCCACCTGTCCATGGATGGCGCTCATGGAGACGTTCATGGCGCCGAGGTCGGTCTGGACCACGGCCAAGTTACCCTGGACGGCCATGATCTGGGCGTGGATATCGTTGACCGTTACGTTGATGGACCCAAGGTCCGTCTGGACCGTGGCCAACCTGCCCTGGACCTCGCTCACTGTCGCGTGGATGCCGGCGATCGTGACGTTGACGTAACCGAGATCGGTCTCGATGGTCGCCAGAGTCCCCTGCATGGCGATGATGTGGGCATGGAGGTGGTTGACGGTGCTGTTGACGATTCCCAGGTCCGTCCTCAGCCGGACGACCGTTCCGTTGATCGAGATGACCGTGCCGTGGATCTGGTCCAGGGTGCCTTCTACAGTTCCCAGTACCGTCCCTACCTCTATGATCTTTCCCTGGATGGAGATGACCGTGGCATTGACCTTGCTCAGGTCGATCCGGATCGAACCCAACGTCGTGATGACCGTGGCGGTGTCGTTCTTGATGTCGCTGAGAGTTGCCCCGAGGCCGGACAGGGTCGGGCTGATCACAAACGCGGACACGGACGCGCCGTGATGGGTGCACGATTTGCTGGCATTGAGCACCATAGCGTGGTCACCGGTCCCGGCGGTCATGGGAACGGTGGTCGAGAACAGGTATACTCCCGTGGATATCCGGGTCGCGGTACATGACAGGTCGATCTCGGAACCGTCCGGTGCATACAGCGTGGCGTTCAGGTAGTCCACGTCGACCAGGTTCCCATTGATGGTGGTGGTGGCGTAGATGGATACCATCTCCCCATTGAAATGCAATGCACCCACGTCAACGGTGATATCGATAGGGGTATCATCGATCACGGTGAAGGAGTCGACCCCGTAGACACCGTTGTCATCAATGACGGTCAGTTCGAACGCGCCGGCCGACACCTGGGGTATGACCACCCCTACTGGAATGAGGTTTCCCTGATCGTCGGAGGTTCCCAGGCCGATCGGGACGCCGCCGAATAGGACCTGTGCGTTGCCATTTGTCGAGAATCCAGAACCGGTGACCACGACATAGGTCCCTTTAATTCCTTTTTCAGGGGTCGATGTGATGATGGCCGTTCCCTCTCCCAATCCGGTTCCCTTCAATTCGGACGGGGTGGGTTCAGGGTCGGCGGTGGCGTTCAACCAGACGATGTGAGCGGAATTCAGGTCCATATCGACTGAACCAACGATCGTAGGTGAAGCGCTCGTGTTCGGAAGGCACAACACCAGCAGTGCTAGCAGGCCCAACGCTAGAATGACCACTACTTTTAACCTATCACGACTATTGTTCGACAAACTCAATTCCCCCGAAAGGTTTGCGCAAGGACTACGATGCGGCGACAATCAGAAAACCGTTGACGGCTGTCCTAACCAATGTCTCAATTCCGACTCCGACCGAATCTTTGGTGATATAGATGTAGCATTTTATCCTATAAACTTCTGTCGCAGACCGATTCGCGTTTTCTCGTCCAACTGGCATATATGAAATATTTATATATTATATGAGCTTGAAATCGTCTTTTATCGGGATAATTAACTATTCCATAAGATTAAATTATTAATGAAAAGGATTTGAACGGTCGTCGAAATCCTTCACCCAAGGTCATTTATTGATCTTTTCCAACAACCAAGCGATGTTCTGACCGAGGTTCCGCATGGTGTTGACACCTTCGACATCGTTCGCGAACTCCCCCTGCCTGAGGGCCGTGCCGACGTTCCAATAGCTGGAACCGGGAACGATCATCTGAGCGATAAGGAAGAAGTTGTTGATCTGGTTGAAGGTCTCCAGGGCACCGGCCCTCCGGTTGATGGCCACCGCCGCCCCCACCTTGCGCTTGAACAGGTCCCCGTTGGCCCGGTTGACGTATCCGACCCGGTCGATGAAGGCCTTGGTCTGCGAGGTCAGGCCCCCGAAGTATACCGGTGAGCCGAGCACCATGCCATCGCATTTGGCGATGATCTCTATGAAGTCGTTCACCCCATCGTCCTTCATTACGCACTTGCGGTCCTTGTTCTTGGAACAGGCCCCGCACGCCTTGCATCCATGGATCTCCTGCTCGCAGAGGTTGATCATCTTCGTCGATATGCCGTTCTTCTCCAGTTCATCAAGGACGACCGCGAGTGCCTGGTAGGTGTTCCCGTTGGTCCTTGGGCTGCCGTTGAAAGCAATGACCTTCATCCTATCACCGTCCACGGACGGTTGTGCCGAGGCATGTACTAATCGGTTGCCCCGCGCACCCCCTAAACCATATAATGTATATATTTGTACAATAATGATTATATATGGTCATTGATGTACCTATTGTCATGACAGTCGGCGACAGCAGAGTCAAGATTGAAAAGTTGGACCTCGGCCTCACCCCCGCGGAGCTGTACGACCGCTTGTCGGGCGTGTCCGAGTGCTCCTTCCTGCTGGAGAGCGCGGTCGGTTCCGAAAGGACGGTCTCCTACTCGTTCATGGGATTTCAGCCGGAATATGTGGTCCGCTGCGTCAAGGGGCATGTGGAAGGGGGACCGGACTGCGGCGTGAGCCGGGACGAGCCCATCCCATTCTTGAACTGCCTTTCCTCAAAGGACCCGATAAAGGATGCGCGGTTCCCGTTCCTGGGAGGCCTGGTCGGATATTTCTCCTACGATTTCGCCCGGTTCATCGAACCCTCCACGATGATGCTAGGTGGCGGGGCCTTCCCCGACTTCGAACTGGGGATGTACAAGGAAGGGATCATCTTCGATCATTCCAGTTTCCAGGCGTACTACTTCTCGGTGGATGGCGCCGACCGGTTGAGGCTCGTGCTCGAGGCCGGAATTCCCCAGGCGGGGGACGAACCGTTCCGGACCGGTGAACTGGTACCATCAATGCCCCAGGAGCGGTACGAGAGGATCGTCTCCATATGTCGCGACCGGATCGCCGCCGGGGAGGCGTTCCAGATAGTGGCTTCCCGGTCGCTCTCCTCGATCTGCTCGGGGAACTCGCTTGACCTATACCGAGCGCTCCGCGAGCTCAATCCATCCCCCTACATGTTCTATTTCGATTTCGGCGGACGGGTCGTCCTCGGCTCCAGCCCGGAGACGCTGGTCACCGTCAGGAAAGGGGAGGTCATCACCTTCCCGATCGCCGGGACCAGGCCGATGGGGACGACCCCCAAGGAGAAGCGCGCCTATCGGGAGGATATGCTGGCGGATGAGAAGGAAAGAGCGGAGCACTGCATGCTCGTCGACCTGGCCAGGAACGACGTCGGCAAGGTGTGCGAGATCGGTTCGGTGCACGTGCCGGTCTTCATGCAGGTGGAAGAGTTCAGCCACGTACAGCACATGGTATCCAAGGTGCAGGGGACCCTGGAACAGGGCAGGACGGCGTTCGAGGCGTTCTGCGCGGTCTTCCCCGCCGGTACGGTGTCCGGTGCCCCTAAGCCCCGCGCCATGGAGATCATCCAGGAACTGGAAGGTGGATCCCGCGGACCGTACGCCGGAGCGGTGGGCTACCTATCGTTGAACGGGAACCTCGATTCCGCCATCGCCATCCGTTCCGCGTTCATTGCCGATGACCGTATCTTCATCCAGGCCGGGGCCGGCATCGTCGCCGACTCCGACCCGGAGCGGGAGTTCGTCGAGGCCGAGAACAAGCTCAAGGCGGTCAAGAAGGCCATCGAGGCATGCAACCGGAGGGCGACAGCATGAGGATATTGTTGTTGGACAATTATGATTCGTTCGTTTACAATCTGAAGCAGCACTTGGGAGAGCTTGGCCCGCAGATAACCGTGGTCCGAAACGATGCCATCGACGTCCGAGGGCATAAGGCGGTTCGACCCGGACGCCATAATGATATCGCCCGGGCCGGGGCATCCGGGGATCAAGAGGGACTTCGGCGTCTGCGCCGAGGCGCTCACCGATATCTGCCCCACGGTACCCACCCTCGGTGTCTGTCTGGGACACCAGGGCATCGCCCATTACTACGGTGGAAAGGTCATGCGGGCCGCCGAACTGATGCACGGCAAGACCTCGGTCATCGAACATGACGGGGAAGGGGTGTTCGCCGGCCTCGAGGATTCGCTGACGGTGGGGCGGTACCACTCATTGGTGGTCGGACAGGAATTGCCCGAGACCCTGAAGGTGACCGCCCGCACCGCGGACGGCACCATAATGGGCATCAGACACAGCAAGTATCCGATCGAGGGGGTCCAGTTCCACCCGGAATCGATCCTCACGCCCAAGGGGAAGAGCATGTTGGCCAATTTCATCGCCGAGGCGAGGTGCTGAATATGATCGAGTCAGTTGTGCGAACAGACCTCAGCAGGGCGAGCATTTCCGAGCTGGCTGATGACATGGTGTGCGGTCGGGCCTCTCACGAGGAGATGATGACGACGCTCTCATCATTGTCGGCCAAGGGTGAGACCCCGGAGCAGATCAGGGCGTTCGCCGAGGCGTTCGCGGAGGCATCGGTAAAGGTGCAGACCAGGCACCGCACGGTCGCCGACCTTTGCGGAACTGGCGGGGCCCCTTTCCGGACCTTCAATGTCTCCACCATCTCCGCGTTCGTCGTGGCCGGCTGCGACATGCCGGTGGCCAAGCACGGGAATCGGTCCAGCTCCGGTGTCTGCGGCAGCGCCGACCTGCTCGCGGCGCTCGGGGCCAACCCGATCATCGGGCCCGAACGGGCCGGGAGGATGCTGGACGAGATCGGCATGACCTTCCTGTTCGCCCCGCAGTATCACCCGGCCATGAGGCACGTGGCAGCGGTGCGGAAGGAGCTGCGCTCCAAGACCGTGTTCAATGTCATAGGCCCTCTGCTGAACCCGGTGGAGGCGGAACGAATGCAGCTCATGGGAGTGTACGACCAAAGGCTACTGGACGTCGTCCCCGGGATCATGAACGACCTGGGGATCACCCGGGCGCTGGTGGTCCACGGGTACCCGGGTATGGATGAGGTGTCCACATTGGGCACGACCCAGGCGGTGCTGCTGGACCGGGGAAGGACGGAACGGTTCGAGATCGTCCCCCGGTCACTGGGCATCGACCCCCCGAGACCGGAGGTCATATCCGAACTGACACCGGACCTGGCAGCCAAGGTGGCCCGCCGGGTGCTCTCCGGCTCACCTGGACCGAGAAGGGATATCGTGGTGCTAAACAGCGCATGTGCCCTGTTCGCCTGCAATAGGGTTAAGAATATCGAGGAGGGAATCGATATGGCAAGCGTTTCCATCGATTCCGGGAGGGCGATGAAGGTGCTCACCGGTTTCGTCGAGATGAGCAGGGCTGTGGATTGATGAGGGAGAATACGCTGGAGGAACTGGTCAAGAACGCCGAGCTGCTGCTCGCTTCCAATTATTACGACATCGAGACGGCCACTCCCTACATCCGTCCGATAAGGAGGCCTCTGGCGAAGGCGCTCCAGTGCTCGGAATCAGTTCCCCATCATCGCCGAGGTCAAGATGGCCTCCCCTTCCAGCGGCAGCATCTCCGGCCATGATCCGGAACAGCTCATGTCCCATTACCTGAGGGGCGGAGCCACCGCTCTGTCAGTCCTCACGGAACCCAGGTTCTTCAAGGGCAGCCTGCAGCTCCTCGCCGTGGCATCGTCGCATCCGGTCCCGGTCCTGATGAAGGATTTCGTCATCTCCAGGAACCAGATCGATGCTGCCGCCCGGCATGGCGCCAGCGCGGTGCTCCTGATCCAGAGGGTGTTCTCATCGCGGATGGTGGCGGTGCGGAGGGATGCCCTGATAGGCTATGCACATGATAGAGGCCTCGAGGTCCTGCTCGAGGCGGCCGATGAGGTGGAGCTCCTGCAATGCCTGAAGAGCCCCGCCGACGTCGTCGGCATCAATCAGAGGGACCTGCGCACCATGGAGATAGAACCGGAAAAAGGAGTCCGGCTCCTGAGCAACCTGGCCCACAAGACCAAACCGATAATAGTGATGTCCGGTATCTCGGCCCGGGAACAGGTCATCGAGGCCCGTGATGCCGGTGCGGCCGGTGTCCTGATCGGGACCGAGCTGGCCGCGGCGGACGACCCGGAGAGCAGGCTGAGGGGACTGGTGGTGCCAAGATGATCAAGGTGAAGGTCTGCGGAATGCTGAGGGAAGAGGACATAATATCCTCACGCAAGGCCGACTATGTCGGCTTCATCGTCGAGACCAGCTCCAGGAGGGAGCTTACCATATCCAGGGCGGAGCAGCTCATGTCGATGGCGAAATGCAGGAAGGTCATCGTCACCACCTGCCAGAGCGAGGAGGTCCTGAAACAGATCGTCCGGGTCCTGAAACCGGACGTGCTCCAGCTGCACTCGGTGATGGATGTGGAAGACGTGGAGGCGATCGCCAACGCCATACCGTGCGATGTCTGGGCGCTCCAGCCGGTGGGCTGGGGAGACGAGCTGGAGAGGTCGGAGAAGCTGGTCGGGAAATGCTCCGGGCTGGTTCTCGACACCGCTTCGCCAACGTTCGGCGGTAACGGCGTCAAGCATGATTGGAGCGTCAGCGCCGAGATAGTGGAGGCGGTGGACCCATTCCCGGTGGTGCTTGCCGGCGGTCTTGAACCCAGGCAATGTGGTCGAAGCCATCCGGGAGGTGCACCCGTTCGCCGTGGACGTTTCCTCCGGAGTGGAGACCGGCGGCCGGAAGTCCACTGACCTGATAGAGAAGTTCATCTCAAACGCAAGGAGCGTTCAATAATGACTGACAGGACAAGGTTCGGCGAATACGGAGGGCAATACGTACCGGAGATCCTCATGCCGGCGCTGATCCAGCTCGAGGCCGTCTATGACCAGGTCAAGAACGACAGGTCGTTCCAGCAAGAGCTCGACTGGTACAACGTCAACTATGGCGGCAGGGAGACCCCGCTCTATTTCGCCAGGCGCCTCACGGAGAGGTACGGCGGGGCCAAGATCTACCTGAAGAGAGAGGATCTGGCGCATGGCGGGGCCCACAAGTTCAATAACGTCATGGGACAGGCGCTTGTGGCAAAGCGCATGGGCAAGTCACGCATCATCGCCGAGACCGGTGCCGGGCAGCACGGGACCGCGACCGCGATGGCCGCGGCGGTGCTGGGAATGACGGCGGAGATCTACATGGGCGCCGATGACGTCAAACGCCAGCGCATGAACGTGTTCCGCATGCGCCTGATGGGGGCCAAGGTAAATGAGGTCCAGATCGGCTCCAGAACGCTCAAGGACGCCATCAGCGAGGCCTTCCGGGACTGGGCGGCATCCGTCGAAACGACCTACTACATGTTCGGGACGGCGGCCGGGCCGCACCCTTATCCCACCATGGTGCGGGATTTCCAGAGCATCATCGGGAAGGAGATCAAGAGGCAGCTGAAGGCCCAGGAAGGGAAATTGCCAGACCTCCTCGTGGCCTGCGTCGGCGGCGGCAGCAACGCCATCGGGACGTTCCATCCGTTCATCCGGAACAAGGGCGTCAAGTTCCTGGGAGCGGAGGCGGCCGGCTGTGGCATCGCTACGGGCAAGCACTCCTGCTCGATCAGCGCCGGATCCGTTGGTGTGTTCCAAGGCTCGAAGTCCTATCTTCTCCAGGACAAGGACGGGATGGTGCATGAGGCACACAGCATCGCCGCCGGTCTCGACTATCCCGGGGTCGGTCCGGAGCACTCCTACCTGAAAGATATAAAACGTGCCGAGTACGTAGGAATAACCGACGAGCAGGCGCTCGAGGCATTCGTCGAGCTGTCCCGCCTGGAAGGGATCATCCCCGCGCTGGAGTCGGCGCATGCAGTGTATGCCGGATGTCAGCGGGCCCAGGAGATGAGCAGGGACCAGGTCGTGGTCATAACCGTGAGCGGGACGAGGGGACAAGGACCTTGAGACGGTGTTCGACATGGGGTTGATCAGATGATGTCAAAACGCTGCGTTAGGCCGGACGACCGGTCGGGGACGGCAGGACGGGTGGAGGAGGCGTTCCGCAACTGCAAGGAACGCGACGAAAGCGCGCTGATCGTCTATCTCACCGGAGGTTTTCCATCGTTCGAGACATCCCTGAGCTATCTTCTCGCATGCTCGGAAGGCGGTGCCGACATCATTGAGATCGGTGTACCATTCAGCGACCCGATGGCGGACGGGGCGGTCATCCAGAAGGCGAGCGACGAGGCGCTACGCGCCGGAGTAACCCCCCAGCGGGTGCTCGAGCTGACCGCCCGGGTGAGGGAGAAGTGCGATGTTCCGATCGTGCTGATGGGCTATTACAACCCCATCTTCCGCATGGGGGAGGAGGAGTTCGTCAAGCAGGCGAGGAAGGCGGGAGTGGACGGCCTCATCGTGGCCGACCTGCCGATCGAGGAGTCCCTGACCCTGGAGATGTTCTGCATGAACGAAGGCATCCACCTGATACAGCTGGTGGCGCCGACCACTCCGGAGGACCGCATGATGCACATCGCCGGCCGTTCCAGCGGATACCTCTATCTGGTCAGTAGGTTGGGGACGACCGGGGCGAGAGGGCACTCTGAGCGAAAAGTTGCCCACCCTGATAGAGAGGGCCAAGGAGGCGGCGGGGGACCTTCCGCTGGCGGTGGGGTTCGGTGTATCGACCAAGGAACATGTCAAGGAGATCACCGCGCTGGGGGCGGACGGGGTCATCGTCGGCTCCGCGATCCTGTCCAGGATAATCGATGGGGTGAAGCCGCATGAGATACGGGATTTCGTCAGGGAGCTCAAGGCGGGGTGCAGAAAGCAATGAGAATGCGGCGCGTTAGGGAACTGGAGATCGAGTGTTCCACTCCCCGCCGAAAATCGTAACAAGTTTACCGAATAAGTGTTACGCTAAGTAATATATACCTCTGGCCATTACCGAGTAACACAAAAAAATAAATCGTGTTACGGTGGTTTGAAAATGCACATCCCTGACGGTCTGATGTCGCCGGAGGTCCTGATCATCGGTTGGCTGATCGCAGTCCCCGCCATCGCCTTGGCCATCCGGAAATTGAACCGGGGCATGGATGAACGCCTGATACCGTTCATGGCCGTCCTGGCAGGTGGCATTTTCATCGCCCAGATGTTGAACTTCCCGGTAGGCGGAGGAACCACCGGCCACCTGATAGGCGCCGCATTGGCGGTCATCCTCCTTGGCCCGGCGGCGGCCATGGCCGTGATAACTACCATCCTGATCATTCAATGCTTCGTTTTCGGGGACGGCGGCATAACGGCGCTGGGCATCAACCTTCTCAACATGGCCGTTGTCGCCCCGCTGATCACCTGGGCTGCCCTGAGGACGTTCTCCGGCAGGTTCGAGAAGGTCGGCATCGCATTTGGGGCGTGGCTTTCGGTGGTCATAGCGGCCCTCATCGCCGCGCTCGAGCTCTCGCTGAGCTTTGTCCTCTCGGGCGGGGCCTACGGGATCACGGCCGGAATAGCGGTCCCGGCGATGTTCCTGTACCATGTGCTTATCGGCATAGGGGAGGCGACCATCACGGCCGGTGTGGTCCTCTATCTGGCGAAGGTTTCGCCCGGTACGCTCCGGTTCCGGCATGGGCTTGATGGTGCGTCACCGGTGAAGGCCAAAGGATTGGCAAGGGCGGCGTTCGGCCTGATCTTGGCCTTCTCGGTGGGGCTGGTCGGTTTCTTCGCCTTCTCAGCCGCCTACGGGGACGGTCTCGAGGTCACCATGGAAAAGGCAGGTCTGAACGAGGTCGCTCCGGTCTTCACCGGTCTGATGAGCTATGGGGACAGCTACTTCGCTGCGCTGGTGGCAGGATTGGTAGGGTTCTCGATCACCGTCGGCCTGGTCCTCCTATACTGGAGGGCGAAGGGACGTTCCAGCAAGAAGGAAGCGCCGCCAGCCCGAGATGCCCTCTGAACTCAGAGGCAAACCATTTATCCATGACCTGAATCAGGATGAAGCGCCTTGTCCCACCACGATGAGATGGACCGATTCGCAAAGGGGTCGAGGTTCTTCCTTTTCGACGCCCGGGTGAAGCTGGTCTCGACGATCGTATTGGTCGTCACCGCCGCTTTCCTCAGGGACATCCTATCATTGCTGGTGATCCTGATCTTCGTAGTCTCCATGTTGGCCATATCCAGGGTCCCCGGCCGACATGTTCTTGACGGTTACCTGCTGGCCCTCCCCTTCATCTTCGTGGCCTCGCTGGCCTTGGCTTTCACATCCACGCTGAGCAACGCCGAGATGATGTTCATCCGCGTCTCCGCCTCGGTCCTGGCGCTGGTCCTGTTGACCACCACCACCCCGTTCTTCGAGCTGATGGGCGCGTTCCGGTGGTTCAGGATGCCCAAGATACTGACCAACCTGATGCTGTTCACCTACCGGTTCATCTTCGTGCTGCAGGACGAGGCCGCCAGGATGAAGATGGCGCGGAAGGCCAGGGGCTTCTCCGGAGGCAGACACCTTTTCGAACAACAGGCGTTCAGGACAATTTCGAGCAGCATAGGAATGATCTTCGTCAGATCGAACCAGAGAGGATCCGATATGTTCGATGCATTGCTCATGCGAGGATATGACGGCGAGGTGCGCACCCTGAGGAGACCGCGGGTGCATGCCAGGGACGGCGTCCTTGCCCTGGTGTTCGGGATCACGGTTCTTGTCTCGATCGCGATGCAGAATGGAGTGATCGCATGGCCATACTGAAGCTCGAGAACGTCCTTTACCGGTATCCGGAGGCTGATGTCGCCATTGAGAACATCGACCTGGAGATAGAAAAGGGCGAACGGGTAGCCCTGGTGGGGCCGAACGGCGCGGGCAAGAGCACCTTGCTCCATATCATGGCCGGTCTTTTCGTTCCCACGTCCGGCAAGGCTTGGATAAACGGGGTGGAACTGACCAGGAGGACGGCGGCCGCTGCCCGCCGCGGGGTCGGCCTGCTGTTCCAGGACCCTGATGACCAGATATTCATGCCCACGGTGTACGAGGATGTGACCTTTGGTCCGATCAACATGGGCCTGGAAGAGGTCGATGTCAGACAAAGGGCAACGAAAGCTATGGAGCTGGCCGGAGTGGAGGGCTACGGGGACAGGGTGCCGCACCGGCTTTCCACCGGGGAAAAGAAAAGGGTGGCCATCGCCGGACTGCTGGCCATGTCCCCGCCGACATTGCTGATGGACGAACCGACGGCGAACCTCGACCCCCAGGGCCGCCGCGATCTGGTGAAGGTACTGGACTCCCTTGACCAGACCATCGTCCTGGCCACCCATGACCTTTCCGTCGCCTTCGAGCTGACCGACCGGGTGATCGTGCTGAAGCGCAGCAAGATCTTCGACGGTAACTTCCGTTCGCTCATTGCCGATAGGAAGGTGCTCCACGAGGCCCGCCTCGAGCTGCCATCCTTCTCCAGGCTCATGTCGAAATGGGGTGACCTCACCGGCGTGGGGTTCGAACCCCCGCTAACGGTCGACGAAGCGCTGGAGATACTGCTAAGGGAGAGAAAAAAGTAGACCGGCGTATCAATTGCCGAGGGACATCTTGACCGCCGTCAGAAGGTCCTCGAACGTCGCCTTCTCCGGCATGACGTCGACCCTGACCCCCATGTCCTCGAGGGTATTCTTGGTGGGTTCCCCGATGGCCGCAATGATCGCGCAATCGAGCATATCGTCGACCTCCTCATCGGTGTAATGCTTCCGAGCCTCATCGATGAACGACTTGGCCGACATCGAGCTGGTGAACGCGAACACGTCGATGTCGCCCCGGATGCCCTTGTAGAACATGTCCAGCAATGGCCTTCCGGTCTTGATCTTGGTTAGCCTGTACACCTCGATCTCTTTCACCATTGCTCCAAGACCGGCGAGGCCCTTTCTCAGAACGTCGGAACCCTGATCGGACCTCAGTATGGACACCTGCATGCCTGCCATGCTTTTCCTGGAGAGCAGCTGCACCAGACCTTCCGAGGTGAACTTCTCGGGCAACGTATCCACTTTGATCCACTCGGCCTCGGCCGTCCGGGCGGTAATTGGACCGATGGCGATCACTTTGACCTGCCGCAGCCCCCGACTGAGCTCTTCCACCTGCCCATGCTTCCTGGCCAGTTCGAAAGTCGATTTCACCGCCGTTGATGACGTAAGTATCACGACATCGACATCGCCGTTCGCCAGGCCCTGGAGGAACTCGACGAACTCGGGTGAGTCGTTTGTCTTGAGGTCGATCGGAGAAGCGAAGACCGTGTCGAAGCCCATCTTCTGCGCCAATTCCACCGATTCCTCCTGCCTGTCGGTAGGTCTGAGGATGGCTATCGTGGTCAACTGAGGTCCCCCAGGGTCTTGTACAGGGATGCTACCTTGCCGACGACGATGACCGCCGGGGAGGAGATGCCTTCGGTCTTGCATTCCCCTGCAATCTTCGTTATCTCGGCCGAGACCACCCTCTGCTCCGGAGTGCTTCCCTTCTCGATCACCGTCACCGGAGTGTGCGGGTCGATTCCCCCAGACACCAGGCGCTCCATGTTCTTTGCCAGGTTGGACATTCCCATCATGATGACGATGGTCCCGCCGAGCTTTGCCAGGTTGCTCCAGTCCAGAACCTCCGAGTCCTTCATGGCCGATTCGTGGCCGGTCACGATGGTGACCATCGAGGCCATGTCCCGGTGGGTGACCGGGATCCCGGAGAGCGCCGGTACGGAGAGGGAAGAGGATACACCGGGCACCACATGGACCGTCATCCCAGCCGCCCTGAGCGCCTCCGCCTCCTCTCCGCCCCTGCCGAACAGAAATGAATCGCCGCCCTTCAATCGGACGACCATTTTCCCTTCCTTGGCCTTTTCGACAAGGATCTGGTTAATCTCATCTTGTTCGGCCTTATGGTATGAGCCGCGCTTCCCCACATCGATCATTTCGACACCGGGCCGGGCGGAATCCAACAGTTCCATTCCGATCAGCGAGTCGTAGACGATGACCTCTGCCTCACGTATCAGTCGCATTCCCTTGACGGTTATCAGCTCGATGTCGCCTGGACCCGCCCCGACCAGGTAGACCTCGCCCTTGGGCATCATTTCACCAGCTCCCACGCGTACAGGAGTTCCTTTGAAAGCTCATCCAACCTCTCTTGAAGATGTTCCAAGTCGATCGACCGGTCCAGCCGGAACGAGGTCATGCCGTCCGAGTCCAGCACGATTGCCCGGATACGCAGAGTCTCACCGTTCTTGGTCGCCCAGATGCCGATGGGGATAGAGCAACCGCCCCCCATGGACCTCATCAGGTACCGTTCGGCCTCCACGCATACCCTCGTCTCCGCGTCGTCGAAGGTGGCCAGCATTTTGGCGTAGGGAGAACCTGTCCTGCAGACGATGGCGATCGCCCCCTGCCCCACGGCGGGAACGAACTGCTCCGGGTCCAGGACATACATCATGCAGTCGAGGTTCAGCCTCTCGATGCCTGCCCGGGCGAGGAGTATGCCGTCAAAAGAGCCGTCCTTCATCTTGTCCACCCTGGTCGGGACGTTCCCCCTGAGGTCCTTGACCACCAGGTCGGGCCGGAGGTTCAGGAGGAGGCAGCGACGCCTCACGCTCGATGTGCCGATGACCGATCCTGGCCGCATACGTTCGAGTGGAACGGTGGAGACCAGCACGTCCTCGACGTTCCCGCGGGGCAGGATCGCGACGATCTCGGTGCCTTCCGTCGGCACCACCGGCATGTCCTTCAGGCTGTTCACGGCGATGTCGATCTCTCCCGAGAGGATCTTGTTATCCAGTTCCTTGACGAAGGCTCCGAAGCCGCCCAGGGTCGCCAGGGGCTGATCGTGCACACGGTCGCCGACGGTGGATATGATCTTCAGTTCCACCGGCTCGGCCGGGAACTTCTCCTTCATCAGCTTGAGGACCATATCGGATTGTGCCAACGCCAGCCTGCTTCCCCTTGTTCCCAGTATCATTTGGTCACCTCTCCCAACGAAATGGCGAAAGCGTTCACGGTGTCATCGATGTCCGATTCAGTGTGCGCTGTGGAGATGAAGTTCGTCTCGAACTGGGAGGGAGGGAGATAGATGCCGTTCTCCAGCATTTTGTGGAACACCTTCATGAACAGGACGGAGTCGCTCCTCTTGGCATCCTGATAGTTGGCCACGTCCCCCGGTGGTGAAGAACACCTGGAACATGGAGCCGATGCCCGACACCCGGTACCGCACATGGAACTCGTTGAGGATCCCCTCCAGCCCCTGCCTCATCCGCTCGCCCTTGGCATCCAAGGACTCGTGCCCCTGGCAGGCCAGCTCCTTGACCGTTTCGATCCCCGCCGCTAGGGACATGGGATTGCCGCTGAAGGTTCCTGCCTGGTAGACATTGCCAGATGGTGAGATCTTGCTCATGATCTCCTCCGAGGCTCCGAATATCCCTATGGGCATTCCGCCGCCGGCTATCTTTCCCAGGGTCGTGATGTCCGGCCTGACGCCGAAATATTCCTGGGCACCGCCCATGGCCAGCCTGAATCCGGTGATGACCTCGTCGAAGATCAAGAGGACGTCCTCGGCGGTGGCGATCTCCCGAAGCCGCTCAAGATACCCTTCCCTGGGCAGGATCGGACCGGCGTTGCCGATGACCGGTTCCAGTATCATCGCCGCCACCTCGCCCTTGTTCTCACGGATCGTCCTGAGTACGGCTTCAGGATCGTTGTACGGAACGATCAACGTGTTCTTCGTCACCTCTTCCGGGACCCCCGCGGAATCGGGCATGGAATGAGTCGTGGCGCCTGAGCCGGCCTTGACCAGCACGGCATCGTGTGAACCGTGGAACGCCCCTTCGACCTTGATGATCTTCCTGCGTCCGGTATACCCCCGGGCCAAACGGATGGCATGCATCGTTGCCTCGGTTCCGGAGTTGACGAACCGCATCATCTCCATGGATGGATAGTAGCTGTTGATCAGGCGGGCATATTCCACCTCCATCTCGATCGGCGCTCCGTAGAGTGTGCCCAGGTCGGCCTGGGATTTGATGGCGTTGATGACCTTCGGGTTGGCGTGGCCGAGGATCAGGGGACCATAGGCCATGCAATAGTCGATGTACTCGTTGTCGTCAACGTCGGTGATCCTGCTTCCTTTCCCGCTCCTGATGTAACAAGGGTAGGGCTGGAAGGCTCGGACCGGGCTGGAGACACCACCTGGGATAAGCTTCTTGGCCTGTTCGAACAACGCCTCGGAATTCTTCCTCTCGTTCATCAGTAACCGCTCCCTGATCAACTTCGCAGCCTCCTTGGCAAAATACGTGATTATCATATCGGCACCGGCCCGTCTGATCGATATCAATGATTCCATCATCGCCCGGTCGTGGTCTATCCAGCCATTACTGGCTGCAGCCTTGATCATCGAATACTCCCCGGACACGTTGTATGCGGCGATTGGGGCGTCGAACCTCGCCCTCGCCTCCATGATTATGTCAAGATAGGCCAGGGCGGGCTTGACCATCAATATGTCCGCGCCCTCCCTCAGGTCCTCCTCCATCTCCCGCAACGCTTCACGTGCGTTTCCAGGGTCCATCTGGTGCGTCCTTCGGTCCCCGAACTGTGGGGCCGATTGGACGGCGTCGCGGAACGGGCCGTAGAAGGCGGAAGCGTACTTGGCCGAATAGGACATGATCGGAACGTTCTCGAACCCCGCCTCGTCCAAGGCCCTGCGGATCGCCGAAACCTGGCCGTCCATCATTCCGCTGGGCGCGACCATATCGGCACCGGCCGTCGCTTGGGCGACCGCGATGCGGCCGTACAGGTCGATGGTTTTGTCGTTCAGCACCATGCCGTCCCTCACTTCTCCGCAATGACCGTGTGATGTGTACTCGCAGAGGCAAAGGTCGGCTATCACCGCCACATTGGATCCCTTCTTGATCTCCCGGATGGCCCTCTGGACGATGCCCGTGGAGCTCCAGGCCTCGCTGCCTTCTTCATCCTTTTGCTTCGGTAAGCCGAACAATAGTACAGCCGGTATGCCAAGTATTGAGATCTCATCAGCTTCTCCGGCGACCCGGTCGATCGGGAGGTTGAATATCCCAGGCATCGACTGGATCTCCCTAGGCTTGATGATGTTCTCGTCCACGAACATCGGGCTTATCAGGTCCTTCGTTGACAGCCTGGTCTCACGGACCATCTCCCGTACCGTGGCATTCATCCGCAATCTCCTCGGTCTGCTCTCCGGAAACATATCCATCACCCTCGATCTTGAAAAGTTCCTTCGTTATGTCCAGCAGGCGTTCGTCCCCCTGCCTGGTTGCGTCCTTGATCACGCCGGTGGGGTCTGCCAGGAAACGCTTCATCAGGGACCTGGCGAAATCATCGATCACCTGATTCGCATCCTCCCCCGACGCCAGACGGTTCGACGCCTTGGCCACCTCTCGTTCCCTGATGTCGTTGAACTTGCGGTAGAGGCGACTCAGCATGATACCTGCCCTCATCTCCTCGAGCGACCGGTTCAACAGGTCC
Source organism: uncultured Methanomassiliicoccales archaeon (assembly GCA_963695345.1). Taxonomy (GTDB): domain Archaea; phylum Thermoplasmatota; class Thermoplasmata; order Methanomassiliicoccales; family UBA472; genus DASXVU01. The sequence goes on along the minus strand of OY968769.1, from coordinate 2,146,717 downwards.
AGTTCCTCGGAGATGATCCTCTCTGCGTTGCGCATTTCACTTTTACGACGAAGGATGTTCTCTTCGGCCACATCCCTCAGGCCGTCGATGTCGTACAATTGGACATCCGGCACCCCCTGGATATCCAAGGCCACATTCCTCGGGAAGGAGACATCGATCACCAGCATCGGACCCTTCTGTACCCTCAGGGCCATGGCGGCCTCCAGATGGCGCTTCTCTAGGACCATGTGCGATGCCGAGGTCGCGACCAGGACCACATCGGACCGGGCAAGAAAATGATTGAGCGCATCGAAACGCACCGCCTTTCCATTCAATGCCCAGGCCAGTTCGACGGCTCTGGAATATGTGCGGTTGGAAACGAAGACGGTCTCCGGGCCTTTTCCGATCAGGTGCTTGGCGATCAGCGTGGCCATCTCCCCGGCTCCGATGACCAGGACGTTCTTGCCCTGCAGGCTTTTCAGTTTTGACTCAGCCAGTTCGACGGCTGCCGAACCGACGGAAACGCAACCCTTGTTCACTCCCGTCTCGGTCCTTACCTTCTTCCCGACGCTGATGCTCTTCCTGAACGCCAGGGAGAGTACCGGTCCAAGACATTTCTCGCGCAGGGCCAGTTCGAACGATTCCTTCACCTGCATCTGGATCTGGTCCTCACCTATGATCATGGATTCCAGGCCGCTGGACACCCTGAGCAGGTGCTTCACGCTGTCCATGTTGGTCAGGAACTGGACCAGGTTCTCCTGGTTATTGAATGGGATAAAGCCGTTGACATACTCTTCCACATTCTTTCTGGTGGTCTCGTACTCCTCCGTTACGGTGTATATCTCGACCCGATTGCAGGTCTTGAGAATGGCGCATTCCTTGACACCGTCCAACGCCTTGAGGTCGCATAGCATCTTTACCGGTTCTTGGCCTCCGATGGCTTCCATCTGGTCGAGACCGGCGCTCTTGTGCGTGATGTGAGCGCTAAAGATCGTCTGCATGTGCCGCCTCCATTTTCTCAAGCGCCATCGACCGGGCTTTTTCGGGATCCTTGACCAGCTCGTCCCATATGCTTCTGTCCTCGAGGATATTCCAGAGGAACTTCTCCCGGGAGACCTGGTCTGCTATCATTCCCCTGGCCATTTCCCTTAGTTCCTCCTGCAGGTCGATCATGGCAGACATTTCTGGACCGAGTGTTTCCTCAAGAAAATCCCTGAGGTAACGGGACATGGCCGGACTCCTGCCCAAGGTTGAGATCGCCAATATGAAATTTCGTCCTTCTACCATGGATGGTATCAGGAACGAGGAAACCCCGTCTGCCCGATTGCAGTATTTCCCGGCCTTTATCGCCCTGGCCTCGAGCCGATCGTTCAATTCCCGGTTCTCCGTGGCGACGATGACGAAATCAGCCTCGTCGATCTGATCTTCCTGGTCCGGGCCTATCTCCGAAACGATCTTGGTGATGTTAGAATCCAAGGTCTCGAACCCGGGGACAAAGGACCGGCTGATGACTGTGACCTCGGCCTCGCGGGCGAAGAACCTAGCCTTGCGTAGACCGACCTCACCGCCCCCGAACACGACGGCACGCTTCCCGCGAGTGTCTAATATTAACGGTAACACCGACGTTCGCCCCCTGCCTTTCGAACGGTTCCGTTGAACGGACCGAACCCCTTGAATTGGACATAAGGGGGATGCTTATTTGAAGCATTCTATAATGTTATTCCCTAACATCTGGATTGAGAATTTTACCCTTGGAAATTCGAAACCGGGACACCCAGTTGGATGATACATCCAATAGTCTTTTATATTAGTTGGACGTATCATCCAACTCGGGGTCAAATGACACTTCGAGGGGGACCTACGCAAGATGAGGTGCTCGCCGTCTCGCTGTTCAAGGCAGGGCTGCGCAAGGGGGACGTGTTCGCCGATCTAGGATGCGGAACCGGAAAAGTGAGCATCGCCGCCGCTAGGTTGTGCTCCAAGGTCTACGCGGTAGATGTCCGTCCTGAGGCGATAGAGTGCGCCAAGGCCGAGACGCAGAAAGCGGAGGTCGGGAACATCGAGTTCCATCATTGCAGGGCTGAAGATTTCCTGAAGACCGACCCATCGGTGGACGTGGCGTTCCTGGGAGGTTCCAAGGGACTCAAGGAGACACTTGAGGAACTCGATCGCCTGAAGACAAGGACCGTGGTGGTAAATGCGGTCCTCATAAGGACCCTAGAGGACGCCGTGTCCACCATGAAAAAACTTGGGACATTCAGAGAAGCGGTCCAAGTGCAGGTTTCGAGGTCATACCAGTTGGCTGGTTCGATAATGTTCAAACCGATCGATCCGGTCTTTGTGATCGTAGGAAGAAGGGAAGGAGGGGATTGAGATGCTGATCGGATTGGGACTAGGACCTGGCGACAAAGAACTGCTGACGCTGAAGGCGGTGCGCCTCCTGAGAACGGCGGACAAGGTGTTCGTTCCCGGAAAGATTGCTTATGACCTTGTCAAGGGACCATGCTGACCCTGTCATAATGGACTTCCCGATGACCGATGACGAGGATGCCATCAGGAAGAAGCTGGAGAGCCAGGCGGATATCATCGCGCCGTTCGCCAGGGAGGGAACGGCGGTCTTCGGAATGATCGGTGACCCGAGCTTCTATTCCACCTTCTCCAGGCTTTGCCAGATCATGTCAGGCGAAGTATCCGGAAATCGAATTCCAGGTGGAGCCGGGGATAAGCTCCATCACCGCGTTCGCCTCCCGAGTGGCCGGGCTGTCTATCAACGGGGGTTTCATCGTCTCGGACGGACCCGATCCGGAGAGCATGGTGCTGCTGAAGGTCAGGCATCCTCGGGAAAAGGTGCAACGAGCTTCGGGAACAGGGGCTATAACCAATTCTTCCTGGCCGAGAGGATCTACATGCCAGGCGAGCGTATCTACGGCGAGGCAGACATGCCAGAGAACAGCGACTACTTCTCAATAATGTTCGCGAGGCGGTAAGAATGGACAAGGTGCATTTCGTAGGTGCCGGTCCAGGGGACCCTGACCTGATAACGGTGAAGGGAATGGACCTGGTAATGAGGGCCGACGTGCTGATCTACGCCGGCTCCCTGGTGAACCCGGTCATCGTTGACCGGTCACCGGCCGGGCTCAAGCTTGACAGCTGGGGGATGAGCCTCGACGAGACCACCGAGGCCATCGTGAAAGGCTTGGCCAATGGTAAGAGGGTGGTCAGGCTGCACAGCGGCGACCCTTCGATCTTCGGATCGATCGTCGAACAGATAGTCGACCTGAAGGCGAAAGGCATTGATGTCGAGATAGTGCCAGGTGTCTCGTCGATGTTCGCGGCGGCGGCCGCTCTCAAGACCCAATTGACCTTGAAGGGGGTCTCCGACACGCTGATTGTCACGAGACCTGCCGGTGCCACCTTGGAATCGGACAAGATCGCCGAGCTCTCCAGCCGCGGCGAGTCCCTGGTCATATTCCTTGGGACCGACAAGATGGAGGACATCATGGAGAAGGTCATGTGCCCCCGGAACACCCCAGCGGCCATAGTCTACCATGCCTCTTGGCCTGACCAGAAGGTCGTCAAGGGGACGGTCGGCGATATCTGCCAGAAGGCCAGGGAAGCGGGAATCGAGAAGACCGCCCTCATATTGATCGGCGGGATCGTCGACCCGGAATCCCGATACCAGAACTCGGTGTTGTATTCATGAGCGATATTCGCGTGATCGGCTTTGCCGGCGACCAGGATGCGGCCAAGATCGCAAGGTTCCTCGGAGCGGAGCTTGTGGACTATCGCGACGGAACGTTCGAAGAGGCGTTCCTGGACGGCAAGGGCATAGTCGCGGTCATGGCGACGGGCATAGTGGTACGCAAGATCGCTCACTTGATTCAGGACAAGTGGACCGACCCGCCGGTGGTCGTGGTTCCCTCCGGTTGCCGATACGCCATACCTTTGATCGGAGGACATCATGGCGCGAACGAACTGGCCAAGAGATTGGTTGGGCATTGGTGCGGAACCGGTGATCACAACAGCGACCGAAGCGAACTGCAGACCGTCCGTCGAGACGATAATGGAACAGAATGGGCTGGACGTGATAAACAGGACGTCCACGATCGCGGTAAACAAGGGATTCCTGGAGGGCGATGTTCCTGTCCACACCGTCGCCGGGCCTGCGGTCGTGATCGCCGGACCGAAGGTCTCGGTTCTGTTCAGGAAAGGGAGCTATATCATCGGTCTCGGCTGCAACCGGGGAACGCCGAAGGACGAGATCCTGGATCTGATCAACCGCACTCTGGCGGAGAATGGCATTTCGAAGGATGAGGTCCTGGCATACGCCACCACGATCAAGAAGAGGGACGAGAGCGGCCTCCTCGAGGCTGTGCAGGCACTGGAAGGGAACCTGGTGTTCCTGGATGACGTGACCATCAATTCTAACAAAGGGGTAACGCCCTCGAAGGCCGGTATTATCGGACTGGTGGGCGTGGCCGAACCGTCAGCCCTCGCGCTGGCGAAACATCATGAAATGGTAATGGAGAGGAGGGCAGAGGGCAATGTCACAATCGCGATCGCAAAGTGAGGGGAAGCTGTACATCGTTGGGACCGGACCGGGAAGCGTCGACATGCTTACCGAACGTGCAAAAGCGGCAATCAAGGATTCGGAGTATGTCATCGGAAACCGCATGTACGTCGATCTTCTGGAAGGCACTCTGGAAGGCAAAAAGGTCATCATGAGCTCCATGGGCAAGGAGGTCGACCGGGCGAAGAAGGCAGTGGACCTGGCGAGGGAGCATACCGTGTCGATGGTTAGCGGCGGGGACGCGGGCGTCTACGGTATGGCAAGCATCGTTCTGGAGGTCATGGAGAAGAGCGGTACGGAGGTCCCGTACGAAGTGATCGCCGGGGTGACCGCAGCAACGGCCGCCGCATCCAGGCTGGGTTCGCCCCTTTCGAGCGATTTCATGGTCATAAGCCTGAGCGATCTGCTCACGCCCTGGCCCCTGATCGAGAAACGGATCGGACTGGCCCTGGAGATGAATGTGCCGTTGGTGCTCTACAACCCGAAGAGCAAGACCCGTAAGGCGCATTTCAAGGAAACCATCGAGAAAGCGCTTGCCACACTGCCGAAGAGCACGCCGGTCGGTATCGTGAAGAACGCCTACCGGGAAGGGGAGATAACGAAGGTCACCGACCTGGGGGCGTTGTCAGAGGACGATTCCTTTGTCGACATGCACTCAACGGTCATCATAGGGAATTCTGAAAGTAGGGTATGGAGGGAGGGGGAAAATGTCAGAGGGATCATCACACCGAGAGGCTACGACAGAAAATACGTATATTGACCTGGGGGCGGACACGGAAGAGGGTTATTCGATATCCTCGCGCAGCCGGGCCCTTGCCCGTTCGGCCATAGGGTCGGACAACGATGAGGACCGAGTAAGGCAGCGATGCTCCATCGCCGTGGGCGACTTCGAGATGGCCAAACTGATACGATTCGAAAACCGGCCGATCGAGGCCGGGCTCAGGGCTCTGGAGAATAAGGCGCCCATCCTGGTCGACATAAAGATGGTCCAGGTGGGAATCCAGAAGAAAGGGCACCTCTCGCCGGTGAAGTGCTTTCTCGACCACGGCCAGGAAATATCCAAGGAAAGGGGCATCACCAGGACATCTGCCGGAATAATCGCGTTGAAGGACGAGATAGAAGGGGCGATAATAGTCATCGGCAATGCACCGTCATCCCTGCTCGTTCTCTGCGATATGATCAAGCAGGGAGTGAAACCGGCCCTCGTCATCGGTTCGGCGGTGGGGTTTGTCAACGCGGCCGAATCAAAAGCACTGCTACGGACGATGCCCGTGCCCTCGATATCGGTGGAAGGGACCAGGGGAGGCACTCCGGTCGCGGTGGCGGCCTTGAACGAGATCATCACCATCTTCAACGAGAGAGAGCATGACAAGTGATCCAGTCACAGGGTACGAGTATCCCGAGGCATGGGTCGGTAAATGTGACGACTCCGAAGGGCTGAGGATGGTAGCGGATGGATTGGCCGTTCTTACCTCGTCCGGGAAAGTGTTGCGGCGGGGTTTCACCACCGGAACGACCGCTTCGGCCGCATGCAAGTCTGCCATTCTCTCGCTCAAGCACGAGGTCCGTGTGGTAGAGATCAATCTTTCATGCGGTCTCCGGGTGGACGTGTCCAGCGTAGGAGTGCGGGGTGTGGGCACCTGTCGGAAGTTCGCCGGTGACTATGCGACGGACGTGACCGCTGAGATCGAGTTTGTATGCGTGGCTGCCGCTAGAGGCTCGGGCGTCAACATCAGCTACGGCGCCGGGGTGGGGCGCCTGACAAGACCTTTCAATGACATGGCTGAAGGCGACCCCGCGGTCAGCAAGAATGCTTCCCTGAGCATCGACCAGGCGGCGAGGGAGGCCATGGCCCAGATCGGACTGGAAGGCGTGGAGCTGGACCTGACGATCAGTAGCGGCGCCGAGGTGGCCAAGAGGACCTTAAACGAAAGGGTGGGCATTTTCGGAGGCATCTCGATACTAGGTTCCACGGGTCTTGTAGAACCTTGGGACGACCATGCCGGGGCTTCGGTTATGGAGCGGATCAGGAGCGGCGACCGGGTGGTTTTGACGACCGGGAGAGTCGGCCTCCGGCATTCGCGTCTTCTGTTCCCGGACAGGGAATCCGTACTGGTCGGGGTCAACATGGGCCAAGCGATCAAGGAGGCCAGGGGCGATGTGGTCCTTTGCGGAATGCCTGGACTGATCCTCAAGTATCTCGACCCGCGGATATTGGAAGGCACGGGTTGCCTGACCATAGACGAAATGCTGATGGATGAACGCTGGAACGAGCGGATGATGGATGCATTGTCCCGTTCAAAATCGATCCGTCATGACCTGCGCGTGGTCCTAGTGGACCGGACAGGCAAAGTCCTGGGGGACAGCGGATGATGATCGTGGTCGGCGTCGGTTGCGGTCCAGGTATGCTGACCCATGAGGCGATCAGGGCGATCGAGACGGCCAGCCATATCTACGGATCGGAAAGGTCTATCGTTCTGGCCAAACCGTACATCGGTCAGGAATGCAAGGTAGAGGTGATCAAGGACTACGGTAACCTTGACCAGCTGTCTAAGGACTCCGTCGTCCTGTCAACGGGCGACCCGATGCTGGCCGGCCTTGGTCACTACGGCGACGAGGTAATCCCTGGGGTATCCTCCATGCAGCTGGCCTTCGCCAGGCTCAAGCTACCCTTGGAGAGGGGAGTGGTTGTTTCCGTACATGGCAAAGCGAAGGAGGATGCCACCAAGGAAGTTGTGGAGGAGGTCGGAAGGGGCCGGGTCGTCTTCCTTCTGGCTGATCCGACCTTCGACATGACGAAGTTCGCGTCGCAACTTAGCAATCGAGGACTGGCATGCAAGATAATCGTGTGCGAGAACCTCGGATACGAGAACGAGTCCATCGGATTTGGGAACAATCTCAGGCCACCAACGATCGCGTCGGAGCTGTTCTCATTGATAGTGACCTTAGAGGAAAGATGAATCGCATGAGGATAGGGCAAGCGTCGTGGCAACGATCATTTCGGTGAATAGGGGGGAGAATGGTGAGAAGCGGGGTACTTGTGGTCGGACATGGGAGCAAACTAGAGCACAACCGGGACCTGGTGGTAGAAATGGCCAGGATCCTCGATGAAAGGATGGAGTTCGGTCCGGTGGTGGCCGGTTTCATGCAGATCAATAGACCGGACATCATGGAAGGGCTCCAGGCCTTGGTCTCCAAGGGGGTGGATGTGATCTATGTGGAACCTTGCTTCCTGGCGTCCGGCATCCACATCACAGAGGACATACCTCGTGCCCTGGGATTGGACAAGGGATGCGGGAAGGGAACAATAACGGTGGACGGAAAAGAAGTCGAGGTGGTCTGTTGCGCGCCGATCGGAGAAGACCCCCGGCTTGCTGATATTCTCGCTGACCGAATAAGGGAGAAGTCCAGGCACATATCGGTAACTATGAATGAGGGCGCGAACGGGAGCTAGCTACCATGCACATAATGGAAGGGTTCTTGCCTTGGGAATGGTGTCTTTTCTGGTATCTACTGTCGATACCAGTCCTAGTGTGGGGGATGAGAAAGGTCATTAGGATGTTCAGGGAGAACCCGGAACAGAAGCTCATGGTGGCCATATCTGGGGCGTTCATCCTGGTGATATCCTCCCTGAAACTACCTTCGGTATCCGGTTCCTCCTCGCATCCGACTGGGACGGCCATCGGCACCGTGCTCTATGGGGTGGGCATCACTTCCGTACTGACGGTCATAGTGCTCATGTTCCAGGCTTTGCTCCTGGCCCATGGGGGCATCACCACTCTCGGCGCCAATGTCTTTTCCATGGGCATAGCGGGACCGCTGGTCGCTTATCTGGCGTATAAGGGACTGCAGAAGATCGGCGCTCGGATGTCGGTCTCGGTTTTCGTGGCGGCGTTCCTCGCAGACCTGATCACCTACGTCGTCACCGCCACACAGCTCGCCCTCGCCTTTCCCAGTCACGGAAGTTTCCTGGCCTCGTGGGAGACCTTCATGACCGTGTATGCGGTCACCCAGGTGCCTTTGGCCATCGTCGAGGGTATCCTCACTGTCATGTTCTTCGACTTCCTGGCCAGCTCCAGACCGGACCTTCTCGCCGAGAAGGTCAGGGCGGGAGGGAGGCGGATGACCAAGAGGATGAGGTATACCCTCACGGCCCTCATGGCGGCCTCGGTTGTGATCGCCATGGTATTGGTCCGTTACGTAGGCCTGCAGGGATCGGACGACGCTGGTTCAGAAACAATAATCCAGATAGACCCCAGCTACATACCCTGGTTCCAGAGCTTTCTGGACCTGAGCCTCCTTGAGGAGATTATCCTCTTCGCTGTGCAAGGCCTGATAGGATTGGCCATCATCTATTACGTCTGGAGACGTTTCAAACGGGTCGATCGGACAAGGTGAAGGAGGAGGAGACCATTGTTCGCGATGGATGAGGTCGCCTATGCCTCCCCATTCCGGGACTGGTCACCGCTGGGTAAGTTCGTGATTGCGCTCACCCTGCTGATCTCGTCCCTGATGGCCTCCTCCATCGTGATCCCGTTTCTGGTGTTCATCGTAGGCTTCTGCCTGATGTTCTACTCCACCAGATTCCGTCTTCCCCGGGTCATCACCATCGCCCTGCTGGAAGGCCTGGGGATATTCCTCATCGGGGCCATCGTGATCTCCCTGGTGACCTCCGGAGACCATCTCATCTCGATCGGTCTGGGCGATCTTGAACTTAACTTCTCCAAGCAAGGAGTGGATCTCGGACTGCTGATCTTCCTAAGGGCTGTGGCCGGGGCGACTGTAATGATGTTCTTCGCCACCTCCACACCGATTCCGTATTTGGCCAACGCCCTCAGACAGCTGAGGATCCCCAAGGAGATCGTCGAGCTTATTGTCCTGGTCTATCGGTATTCGTTCCTGCTCCTGGAGCAGATGGATTCGATGTACAATGCGGCCGAGTGTCGCCTGGGCCTAAGCGGTTTCAAGAACAGACTACGCACCACCGTCAAGATCATGGTCGGAGTATTCACCCGTTCTCTGGAAGTTGCGGAAAGGTCCCAAATAGCTCTCAGCTGCCGGAGCTTCAGGGGCGAGTTCCACAGCTACCGCGCCCCGGCGAAGTTGACCGCGAGATGGGTCTTCGCCAGCCTCCTGACCTTCGTGCTATTGTACGTCATCAATCTAATGCTGGTGAATCCCGCCCCTCTAGTATCGCTTTTCCGGATGTGAGGCAATGACAGACCAATCGATATTGAAAACAGACAAGCTCAATTTCTCATACCCGAACGGGGTCCTCGCCCTCAAGAACGTGTCCTTCGACATCGATAAAGGCAAGAAGATAGTCTTTCTGGGTCCGAACGGCGCGGGCAAGTCCACGCTATTCCTCCATTTCAACGGGATCCTGAGGCCGAAGAGCGGAAAGGTCTTTTTCAACGGCGAACCCCTGGGTTACGACCATAAGTCCCTGGCCAATCTGCGCGCGCGGGTGGCTATGGTGCTCCAGAATCCCGATGACCAGATATTCTCCACCACCGTCGAGGAGGACGTTGCCTTCGGCCCGATGAACCTTATGCTGGGTAAAGAGGAGGTCGAGCGACGGATCGATGAGGCGCTGCACCTGGTCGGCTTGGAGGATCTGAGGAGACGTCCGACACAACAGCTCTCCTTCGGTCAGAAAAAGCGTGTTTCACTCGCCGGCGCTCTGGCAATGAAACCCAAAGTGCTGATCATGGACGAGCCGACCGCGGGTCTGGATTCGGAAATGGTGCATGAGCTTATGGAATTGTCGGACGAGCTCAATCACAGCGGAATGACGCTGATCCTGTCCACCCACGACATCGAGACCGCCTACGAATGGGCGGATGTGATGGTGGTCATGTTCAAAGGGGAACTGTTGTTCTCCGGGTCGCCCGAGGAACTATTTGCCGAACATGAGCTCGTGGACAAATTGCGGATCGTTCCTCCCTTCCCCGTCAGGCTGAACCAGCAGATGCATTTCCGCACCAGGCGTCCCGAGATGCCTCTTCCCCGAAATATGGTCGAAGTATGCCAGAAATGTTTCCCCAATCATCAAGAACCCGATGAGGTCACAGCCCGCCCAGTAGGCCCGGGCCGAATAATCTCGACCACTACCAGCCCTTCGGGAGGAACGATGTTCATTCTCGATGTCGGGGCCACCGACTTTCAAGAACAGGTCCTTGCCATTTCGGACCGGGTCCAGGACCTTCACCTATCCTCCGGAGCCTATGGAGCGAAAGCACGACGAATGGTCCGCGAGGGCAAGATCGATGTTCATCATCCATTTCACGCGTTGGAGAATGCTTTCCTCCATGTCGGCCTCGGCAAAGACTACATCATGTTTACCGATTCCGCGCTGATCTCCTTACTTGGATCCAATCTTGCGAAGGTAGAACAGCGGGTGGGATTGAAGATCGACGTTGAGTTCTGTGGTAAAGGAAAACCGGGACGAACTAACAAACCAACTGCATCAAGGGGCGAGCCCAAAGGTGAGCCGTTCAGAATTGAGTGACCCTCTAACGATTTTGGCAATATCGGTAGAATTGTATTCCCTATTACAGAATAACAAATGAAGAGATGTTCCATATTAGGGAATATCCATCGTTATATCATTGGCCAGACACCATCGCCGATCAAACTATTAGAGTAAGTACGTGACAATTCAGACCCCAATCTGTGCTTATAAATATCTGGAGCTCCAAAGCATTTACGAAACAGCGGTCAGACCGGTTGCCGGTGACTGTATTTCATGACCTAAGGGATCTGTATGAGCAAGCAAGAGATATTAGATATGCTGAATCATGCGCTGGACCTAGAACATGCCGCACACATTCAATACCTCAGTCACGCCGAGGTCGTGGAGGGGGAGAACGCGGAGCCAATTATCGCCAGGCTGAAAGAGATTGCAGAAGATGAGAAGGCGCATCAAGAGAAGTTCAGAACCTTGATCGGTGCGCTCGGCGGGGTGCCGAGCATGGGCATGGCCCCAACGTACCCGGCCACCACCCTAAAGGAGATTCTGGAACTGAACCTGAAGGCCGAGAAAGAAGCCGTGGATACATACCGGATGATCATTGAAAAGCTAAGGACGGAGAAGATCCAGTACTACGACTTTCTGTTGGAGCATGATATCAGGCACATCCTCATGGAAGAGCAGGAGCACATAACTGAACTCGAGCTTCTCATGAAGATGCAGGGTAGCAGCTACTGATCGGATCTGAGGATCAACCGTTAGGATCGAGCCCGGATTCAACTATCCCTTATGTGTTGAAGGATGCCTTGCCAATATGGGGTTCTTCGACACAGTTTTTCCATTTTTCAACCCAATTTCTAATCATCTCAAATAAGGATATTTGAGCTAGATTCTCCCTTCGCATTAAAGTGGAAACGAGGTCGATTGGCCCCAGGTCGTGGACCGCTAGATCGATCGCTTCCCATCCGCGTCTGAAAACGATTCTAGACCGTGATGTGGCCTGGTCTTTTCGCCATGGTCGGATACAGAATTTTTTAAAAAGCTAATTGTTGAGTTAGGGAATTTTTTTCATTTTCCAAAATCCGGGTTGTCCTGCTTCCCTCAATATGACCATTCATTCGTCTATTGATGATTTTAAGCTCTGGTCCTTAATTCCAATGTTAGGCTGACCAATTACCAACGTCTCACGACAGACGGTGTTCTTCTTCCCTTGGGATCGTTCCCAAAATTGTTATCTCGTATGAACTGACCCGTTGATCGAAACGGACGTCGGCCCGGATATTGAACACCTTGGCCAGGTTCTCCGGCGTGAGCACTTCGCCCACCGCCCCGCGGCGGCGATCTTGCCTTCGTCCAACGCTATCAGCTTGTCGCAGTAGCGGGCGGCCAGGTTCAGATCGTGGGACACGATGATGACCAGAAGTCCCTTTTCTTTCGCCAGGGATCTGATCAGCTCCATCAGTTCGAACTGATGATTGATGTCCAGATGGAGTGTCGGTTCGTCGAGGAGCAATGCCCTAGGTTGCTGAGCCAATGCCCGGGCGATTATGACCCGCTGCCGTTCTCCGCCGCTGATCTCGTCGATGGGCCTCGAGGCAAGGTAGGTAACGCTGGTCGCGTCCATGGCCTCCATGGCGATCCTCAGGTCGTCCTTGGACTCGTTGGCGAACCGTTCCAGGGAAGGGAAGCGGCCCATCAGGACCATGTCCAGGACGGTGAAGGGGAAGGTGATGACCGTGTTCTGCGCGACCACTCCGACCTCCTTTGCGATGTCCTTCCGAGACATCCTGAGGGTGTCCTTGCCGTCGATCCTGACCACGCCCGACCCGGGGTGGAGCGCCAGGTTGATGCATTTGAGCAACGTGGTCTTGCCGCAGCCGTTGTGGCCAATGATGCCGATGACCTCTCCACCCCTGGCATCGAAGGATACCCCGTCCAACACTGGAACGCTGGTATAGTTGAAGGTGACCCCGTCCACCATCAGTTCCAACCTACCACCCCCAAATGTCACGCTTGCGCGCCCGCAGCAGCCAGAGGAAGAACGGCGCTCCCAATAGCGCGGTGATGATGCCGACCGGTAGTTCTGCCGGCGACAGGATGGTCCGGGCGATCGAGTCCATACCGATCATGAACGCCGCCCCGCCCACGATGGATGCGGGCATGAGTATGCGATTGTCCGGACCCAGGATGATGCGCAGGGTGTGAGGTACGATGAGACCAACGAATCCGATGACCCCGCTGACCGAGACCGCCGCAGCGGTGACCAAGGAGGACAGGATGAGTATCATCAAACGGGAGCGCCTGACGTTCACCCCCAGGTTGGTGGCGTGCTCCTCTCCGACCATCATGAGGTTGAGCTCCTTGCTATAGAACAGCAAGGCAGCGGAACCAAGAACCACCAGGGGCATCGTCACCCAGACCTGGGACCAGTTGCTTTCCCATAGGCCACCCATCATCCAATAGACGATGGAGCTTAGGTTGTCGCCGGAAAAGTACTTCATCAGGGAGACCAGGGCGGTGAAGAGCGAGCCGACCGCGATCCCGGCGAGGAGGAGCGTGGTCACCGGGACTCCCATCTTGGTGGCGGATATGCCGTAGACGATGAACAGCGTTACGAAGCAGAAGATGAACGCCATCGCCGGGACGGCGAAAGCGCCGCTGACCACAGAGAAGCCCAGAACGATTGCCAACGACGCGCCGAACGCAGCGCCGGAGGACAGCCCGAGGATGTACGGCGAGGCCATGGGATTGCGGAATATGCCCTGCATGGCGGTTCCGGCGACGGCCAGCGAGGCACCGACCAACGCCCCGATGAGGATCCGCGGCATCCGAACCTCGAGCACGACAGCGTTGATGGGATTGGAAGCGTGCTGCCCGGTCATCACCCGTACCAGGTCATTTGAGAAGATGGCGGCGATGATCCGGTCCGGCGATATGCTCGTCGAACCGATCCCGATGGCCACGATGGCGACCGCGAATAGAGCCAGTGTCAGGAACACCATGGTTAGCCACCACCGGTGCAGCTTCTGGGTGTGCATCTCCTCGATGCCCTTCTGATCCATCGTCATCGCGCATCCTGCAAACGCTTACTCATTCATAAACTGTGGCGAAAAAGGGGAATGGACGGCGGGAGGCATCGTGGGAACAAAGGAGGCAAGGGAAGCTCCACGATGCGCAACGGCCGCGCGCCCATCTGCATTCAATTAAGCTGGAAAGAGCTCCGGATGGAACCAGGAGGCGAACGCCTCGACCGCCAGGACGATCCTGGGCGACGCGGTGAGCCACGCTCCATCGACCCGCATGATCTTGTCGTTCACAACGGCGCTTATCGTTCCGTACCCGGTGGTGTTCTTGACCTGGTCGTTGGTCTTGGTGTTCTGGATCTCCAGGACGATGAACTCCGGGTCCTCGCCTATGACATACTCGGCGGTGAGCTTGGTATATCTGGCGGTCGTGTTTGAGTTGATGTTGTTCCCGCCGGCGATGCCGATCACGTTATCGGTCATGGTGCCTGGACCGGGAGACTTGCCGCCGGAGCTGAGCAGCTCCATGTAAACATCGGGCCTGGTGGTCTCGTTGGCCAGCTTCTGCTGCACCTCGGCGATGCGGTCCTGCATGTCGGTGACGACCAGATTCGCCCCGCCGGTTTTGCCGGTGACGTTCCCGAGCAGGTTGATCATCTTCTCAACGTCGGCCACCGACTGCGGGTCGAAAGCGATGACGGTCATGTTCAGGTTGACCAATGCGTTCAGCGATGTGGTGTATGACTTCCACATAATGATGAGGTCGGGCTGGAGCATGGTCACGTTCTCCAGGTTGATGGTGTAGGCGCTCCCGATGTTGGTCTTGTTGGAAACCTCCGCTGGGTATTTGCTGGTGCTGTCCACGCCGACGATCTGGTCCTGGGCGCCGATGGCGTACAGGCACTCAGTGAAGGCGGTTCCCAGCGACAGTATGTGCTGGGGATATTTCGTGACGGTCACGTTCACACCCCGGTCATCGATGACGCTTATGGTCGTCGACTGATCGACCGCTTTTGAGCCGTTATTGTTATTGTTCAATGAGAGTACGACGACCGCACCGAGGCCGGCCACCAGCAGGACTGCGATCACGGTCAATGCCATCAATTTGCGTGAGGTTGCCATTTTGTGAATCCCCTAAGATTCCGTTCGAGGTCGTCGATTACCACCCTAAATATAAATGATTTGCCCCAATAGTAGGGAATAATTAGGGATTCCATTGTCGCAATGATAAATATGCTGGATTCATCGCCATCGAGTAATTGTTTAATATCATTTATACCCTATCTTGTACCGATGGACGAGTGGGCGGCGAATTGGTTGAAAGGGCAGAGGGAACAGGGCACCAAGGGGCTCGAGATCAAGAAGATCGGTTCCTCGTACTACGTCTATCGCTCCACCACGGTTTGGGACAAGGAAGAGAAGAAGCGGAAGAAGAGGTCCAAGTACATTGGTCGCCTGGACGAGACGAAGGGGCTTCAGGAGAAGGAGAGCGTGCTGGTCCCCGCCAACGAAAGGGTGGTGAAACAGTATGGAAACGCTGTCCTCCTCAACCGCTCCATGTCAGATATCCTGGAACAGATCCGTTCCGCATTCCCAGATGATTGGCAGGAGCTGTATGCCCTGGCAATGGTCAGGGTGCTCGGCGACGTTCCCTTGCGCAGGGCGCAGAACGCATGGGATAAACTGTATAACATTCCCGGGATCAAGCCTGACCTGACGCCGAAACGACTGGCCGAGATGCTCCGCCGGGTCGGGCAGGACAAGAAGGCCCAGGCGAAGGTGTTCAACGGCATGTGCGTTGCCGGTGACGAGGTGGTCTACGGCATGTCGGCCAATTTCACCCGTTCCGAGCAGACGGACCTCATCGGCCGCAGCCCGGAGGAGTCGGGTCTGCTGCAGAAGATAAACCTGGCAATGATTTTCTCAGCTGACACTGGCGCACCCACCATGGTGCGGACGCTGTCCAACCCGGTCGGGGAGCCTGGTCCGATGCACAAGCTCCTCAACGATATCGGTGGGGAGGGCATAACCATGGTTCTGGAAAGGGACTCCTTCTCGGAGGATTTGGTCTCTCTGCTATTGCAGCGGCATGCCTCCTTTGTCCTGCCGGTCAACCGGGACAGCGACCTCTACGAGCTGGACATCCCCCTGGCAAGGCATTTCTTTCATGACAAGCATCTCATCAAGTGCGGCAAAAGGCAGCACAAGGGCATGTGGCTTTACCTCTACCAGGACGCCCAGCTGAAAATGGAGGAGGAGATGACCCTGTACCGCATGCTGGATGAGAAACGGCTCGCCGAGCAGAGCGTCGTGGACCGGAGCCATATCGCCGGATGCATCATGATGGCCTCGGACAAGGACGGGGCCGAAGAGGACATCTACCGCCTATACCGCCGAAGGGATGCCATAGACCGGCTTTTCGCGGAATACCGCAAGACCATGGGCCAAGACCGGGAGTTCCTGGTGGACCGGGAGACCATCGACGGCCATATGTTCACGGCGTTCCTGTCGATCCGGGCCTATACCAGGATAGAGGCGATGCTCTCGGATGGCTCCATGTCCGGCGTGACCCCCTTGGAGGCGCTGGACGAACTGTCCCGCACATACTGGATCCAATACGAAGGGGGAGGGCAGCTGGCCGATGTGCCGCGCACCGCCAAGGAACTGGGCAGAAGCCTGGGATTTGACGTGTTCTCCAAGAACGTGCCCTGAAAATGAACCATCCATGATCGACCGGGTGCTCGAAACCGTTTGCCATCGAGGGTGGACATAGAATTTGGTCGAAGGTCACAATTGGTCAATTCTAACCCATGGTTATCGCCAGACCATGCCAATGATCGAGCATCGGAATAATCCGGAATTCACCCCATATCCCATCCATCTCGGAAAATATAAAGAATCAATCATGTTTTTGGGTCTTGACGATATAATGGACCGCGATGTGTTCTGGAAGGTCATCACCTTACTCGAATTGGCTCTGGCCATGACCGTGATTGTCCTGGACCTGTTCATCCCCACCATCGTCATCTTGGGAATATGCGCGATATCCCTGGTCGCACGCAAACAGGGTTTAGGTTCGCTCGGCTTCAGGAAGTTGGAGCGCCCCTTGAGGATGATCACTGTCATCTTCATAATGGTCATGGCCTGGACGTTATTACACCAGGCCTTGACCATGCCGCTGATGAACCATCTGACCGGGAGCACCCAGGATCTCAGCGCTTTCGTAGACCTCAAGGGCAATCTTGGAGACCTGGTTTTCCTTCTGTTGGCAAGCTGGACGCTGGCTGCCATCGGGGAGGAGATCGTCTATCGGGGTTTCCTGCAGGTCCGGATCCTTGATCTGTTGGGAAACAACAGGACGGGCATCCTGATGGCGATAGGGATCACCTCCATTTTGTTTGGGATTGCCCATATGGAACAGGGTCTGATCGGGATCGTGGTCACCGGGCTTGATGCGGTCTTCTTCAGCCTGGTCAAACTGAAGTACAACAACCTCTGGGGGGCGGTCCTGGCCCACGGATTGAGCAACACCATCGGAGTTGTGGCCTTCTTCCTCTTCGGCCCTTTCTACGGACTATGGTGATGGCGAACGATGAAGGACATATGATCGCCAGAACTGTCGCCTTGATCTGATGGCTACGAATGTTGGCAGGAGAAAAGTCTCTAGAGCTGGTACGACAACGCTTGTGGCGACCTTTTTATAATCATGCACTACCATCGCGACCGCCTGGAGACTCGATAGATGAACGTGTTGGTGCTCGATCTGACCCACGGAGGGGACGTCCTCGCCTTGACCTATAGGTCGCGGGGGGAGGAGGTGACCGCGGTAGACGTCTATGGGACCGCGGAACAGTATATGATCGACCATTTGCGCAACGAGGGCGTGGCCGTCGTGAGAACGACCCCCTCGAAGAAATATGATCTGGCGGTAGTGCCGGTCCATTGTCCCGATCATTATCTTGGCCGGGCGAAGTATGAGCAGAAGATCACCTTCCACCGGGCGGTCGGAGAGCTGGCCCATTTCAATTACCCGACCATAGAGGTCACCGGTACCAAGGCCAAGACCTCTGCCTGCCATGCCATCTCCCATATCCTGAAGAAGAAGGGAGAGAAGGTGCTGTTGCTGACGTCTCGCGGCCTGTTCTCGGTCGGAGAGACGGTGACATTGCTGGAACGTGACGCCATGATCTCCCCGGCGACGTTATTGCGTTTGTCGTTCATGGAAGGAGAATGGACCAGGGGGGTGTTCGAATGCAACCTGGGAGGGACCGGATTGGCGAATATCGGGGTGGTCACCACGGCATCGGGGGACAACTATCCCATCGCCGCCGGCACCCGCAGGGCGGTGGATGGGATCATCCAGATGGTCAAATCCACCAAGGGAACGCTGGTGCTGAGACATCCCGAGATCAACATGTGGAAGGTCTTCATCCCGAAGGGGACCCAGGTCATCGAGTTCGGGGAGTTCGGGGACATCAACGTCTCGTTCGAAAAGGGGATGAAGTTCGGCAACAAGCCCAAGTGCTGGCTCAACGTCAAGAAAGGAGATTTCCCGTTCACGATGCCGGCGACATATCTGGCCCCTTCCTACACCACGGCGGTTTCGGCGGCGGCGGGGGTGGCTTCGGCGGTGGGACTGTCGCCAAAGAAGATCACCGAAATGCTATCCGATTTCGAGGGCATCCCCGGTCGCGGAGAGCTCGCCCGGTCCGGTGAGGGATGGCTGATCCGGGACCGCAACCCATCGGTCACACCGGTATCCATCGACTGGAACATCCGGACCATCGAAGACCATTACGCCAACAAGGACCTGGGCGTGGTCATCGAACGTTCCGGTCCTGCCGCAAGACCCCAACTAGACCTGGAGACCATTGACAGGGACCTGTCCACCCACTCGACCGTGAAAGGCAGGTACCTGCTTGAGACCAGATCCGCCTCGGTGGAGCCTCCGGCAAGTTTCGAGATGGTGAGCGACCCGAACACCGCCATCCGATCCCACAAGGTCACCTACTGGTGCTCGAACACCTACACAGAATGATTGGGCAGGCCCCATATCATGATTGAACTGAAGATTGTTGAGGGGTTTCATCCCCCGTTCATTTATTTTCCGCTTTCTTGGGTTTCTGCAGGGCCACCTCGAAGAGCTTCTTGGTAAACGGTGGTGAAGGATCGTCGAACTCCTTGATCCAGAGCAGATCATATCCTTTGGCCAGTCGCCTTACCTTATCCTCGTCGAAGAAATGGACCACGAACCCGAGCGGGTTCTGCCACATGCCCTCCCCGAGGTGTCTTCCGATGCCGAAGTGCGGATCGCTCACATTTCGGACGGAATAAACGTTAAGTCCCCCGGGCTTCAGCACTCTGAGGACCTCGGAGAAGATGAAGAACAGCTCCTTTTCCGGGAATTGCATGGTGAAGAACATGTGGGAATAGCAGCCATCGAACGCCTCGTCATCGAACGGAAGCCCGTTTCTGGCATCACCCACCTTGAGCACGATCGAACCCTCCAAACCCTTCGATATCCTATCCTCCCTTATCTTGCAAAGAGCTGTCTCGGAATAATCCATCCCGGTCACTTGCATACCATTCTGGGCCAGGTAGATCGTGTCATAGCCTGGCCCGCAGCCGAGCTGCAGGATCCTTCTGGCCTCATGGCTCTGAAAAATGATCAGGGCATGCCTTCCGAGCTGGCTTACCCCCGTGCCGAAGTAATCCAAGGTCGAGTAGTAGGTATCGTCCCATCTCCTCATTTGGACGTGTTCTTTGTTCAGTCCCATTCAAAAGCCTAGGATTCCATGGGAATCGGGCGAACATAAAGGTTCGTCCTCGTTAAATAGGATGCACATGCCGAAGACCGCGGTTCGAGCTGCCGCAGGATTTGCCAGCAACATTAAATAAGGTCGAACCGAATGGACGTTCATGCCTCTCGGAGACCCCATGGGGGGAGATACCCAATATGACAACCGGGGCATTCTGCTCGGTGTTTCGACCGTCGCCATACCGGTCAGGGACCTGGCAGGCGCGGTGTCGTTCTACGAGGGCACGCTGGGCCTTACGGTGCAGCGGGACAACCGGTCGGAGAACTGGGTCGAAATGGGTCCGGTGGGCAATCTGGGCCGGATATCGCTGTATGTCCCCGATAAGGACGGAAGAAGGCCGGGTGGACCTACCGGTATCATACTGGCGACCGAGAGCATCTATGACCTTCACCGAAAGCTCACGGACAGGGGAGTGAGGTTTGCGGTCAAACCGGAGAAGCGGCGGATCGGCGGTCTGATCGCCATTTTGCTAGACCAGGACGGCAACCAGATCGCGGTGGTCGAAGAGGATGCCTCCACAATCCCTCGGGCGCCGACCGTTTCCGTGACAGAGGGCGACAATAAGGTCCGGCCGAAGAGACCGGTGACCGAATACTGAGCGCATTCAGCGCTGGCCAAGGAAACGAACGACCCTGTTGGCAGTGCCGCTGGCCTGGTCCAGGCACGAATCCACGTCCTTGGGTGCTTCCGCGCAGCCGACGGTCAGGACCGGCGCGGTCCCTTCGGAAAAGTCATCGAGGAACAGCAGGCCCTCCTCGTCCAGGCACATACCTAGGTCCCCGGCCAATCGGAGCGTCTCCTGGGACAGCCGCAGGCCGACATCCAGTACGACCACGTCCGCCGGGATCTCGTAGAGCTCGTTCAGTAAGGTGTTCTCCCCGCAGACCAGCAGTCTTCCGCTTTTCTCCCTCACCAGCGCGGGCTGCCCCCGGATGAAGCGGACGCCGAGGCGTCGCGCTTCCTTATAGGCCGCCTCCTGCCCCCTGCCGCAGGTCCTGATGTCGATGTAGAAGACGTGAACCTGGACCTGGGGGTCGAGGACCTTCAGCCTCATCGCCCCCTTGACCGCGTTCATGCAGCAATAGTTGGAACAGTAAGTAACGCCCCGCTTTTCCACCCGGGAACCGACGCATTGGACGAAGGACACGCTCGCCGCCCCGGACCTTCCTTCCTCCTCCCATTTTGAGAGTAGCTCCTCGAATCCCAGGGATGTGAGGACCCCGTCGAGCCTGCCGGCCCCATATTCCGGGATCGCCTTGGCATCGATAGGCTCCATTCCAGTGGCGATCAGGACGGCCCTGGCCTCGATCTCCTGAAGAGGCCCATTGACATCGGCGATGATGGCCTTGACCGCGGCCCCTTCCCGGGCAATACTCCCTATGTGATGACCCAGCATCAGCCTGATGTTGCCCTCGTTCCCAACCTCGCCGATCAGGCTCCGTACCTTTTCCGATGGCGATGGCCCGCGCAACACCGTATGGGTCAGTGTCCTGGATAGACCGCCCAGTTCTTTCTCCCTCTCCACCAGGACCACCCTGAGCCCGGACCGGGCCGAGTCCAGGGCTGCCTTCATGCCCGCCACGCCCCCGCCGATCACCAGGAGATCAAACTGTTCGACCATCTCACCACTGAACCCCGGTACGGCGGTCATGCGTCATAAGGGTTATCAGAAGGTTCGGATTAACAATAGTTAAAATGGTAAACGGTAAATAACTTGCGCTCGGTCAGATAACCAGGTCGAGCCAAATGCTGGAAATAGAAAACCTAAGCGTCGAGGTCGGCGGCAGAGAAGTGTTGCATGACCTGAACATTAGCGTCATGGACGGTTACACGAACGTCTTGTTCGGACCGAACGGTTCGGGCAAATCAACGTTGCTGATGACCATCATGGGATTCAGCGGTTACAAGGTCACCCAAGGCTCGATCAAGCTTAATGGGGAGGACATAACCGGGCTGACGGTCTCGGAAAGGGCGCAGAAAGGGGTCGGCATGATGATGCAGCGCCCGCCCAACCTGGTAGGGGTGCGGCTGAGGGACCTGGTCAAGGTCACCGGACGCGGCCGCTCCGACCCAGAAAAGCTGGCGATGGACCTGGACATGCAGCCGTTCCTGGCCCGCGATGTGAATGTCGGATTCTCCGGAGGCGAGATCAAGCGCTCGGAACTTCTCCAGTTGGAGGCCCAGAATCCCTGCCTGTTCCTCCTGGACGAGCCGGAATCGGGAGTGGACATCGTGTCCATACAGAAGGTAGGGGCCAAGGTGAAGTGAGCTCCTGCATGGAAAGATGGGATGCGCCGGGAAGCGGGACATGAGCGGAAGGGCAGCTCTCATCATCACCCACACCGGAGCGATACTGGACTATGTCGAGGCGGACCGCGGGTTACGTGCTCTGCAAGGGTACGGTGGCCTGCTCCGGGAACCCGAGGGAGCTGCTGGCGGAGATCAGGCGCATGGGATACGATGAATGCATCCGATGCAAGCTGAACCTGAAGAAACCCAACGTCGAGATGGCACGGGGGGCTTGAAGCATGTCCGCCGAAACGCTAAGGAAGAAGGCGGAAGAGGCCAGGGACAAAGAAGGCGACCTTCGGATCGGACATCGAACTCGACAAGTTCAAGGAGGCCCGAAAGGACATGCCTATGGCAGAATCCCTCGAATCCCTGAGCGAATCCGACCGCAGGTCCCTGCTGAACGCCGGCGTCATGCCGAGCGGAGAGGGCCGTTCCGGTTCGTTCGTGCTCATGGACAACACCGTGGTGCACGAATCCATACAGGGCAGCGGGGTCGAGGTCACATCGGTCCAGCAGGCGCTCAAGAACCATGACTGGGTGAAGGATTACAGCTGGAAGGCGGTGGCAGTGGATGCGGACAAGTACACCGCCAGGACCTATCTGGAGGAGGCTGACGGCTACTTCATCCGGGCGCTGGCGGGGCACAAGGTGCAGCTGCCGGTGCAGACCTGCCTCATGGTCAAGAGCAAGGACGCTGCGCAGACCGTGCACAATATCATCATAATCGAGGAGGGCGCGGAACTGGAGGTGCTCACCGGATGCTCGACCAGCAACGGGGTCGAGAGAGCGCTGCACCTGGGCATCTCCGAGTTCTACATCAAGAAAGGGGCCAAGCTGACCTTCACCATGATACACAACTGGTCAGAGACCATGGGGGTGCGTCCGCGGACGGTCGTCCTGCAGGAGGAGAACTCGACCTACATCTCCAACTATGTCGCGCTCAGACCGGTCCAGGTTCCATCCAGACCTATCCCACGACCCGCATGGACGGGGCCGGGGCGGTGGCCCGGTTCAGCACCGTCGCGCTCGGTCACCCGGGCAGCGAGATGGACCTGGGCGGGCGAGCATTGATGAACGCCCCCAACACCCGCTGCGAGATCGTATCCAGGACCGTTTCCACCGGCGGAAAGATCATCTCCAGGGGTCAGCTCGTTGGAAAGGCGTCCGGCATCAAGGCCCACCTGGAATGCAAGGGACTGATCCTGAACAAGGGCGTCCAGATCGCCATTCCAGAGCTGGAGGCATACGTCCCGGACGTGGAAATGACCCACGAGGCGGCCGTCGGCAAGATCGCCCAGGACCAGGTCGAGTACCTGATGTCCCGCGGCCTTACCGAGGAGGAGGCGGTGGGCATGATCGTGAGGGGATTCCTCGACGTCAGCATCATGGGCCTGCCGGAACAGCTCAAGGCAGAGATCGATGCCACGATGCAGCAGGCGGACATAGGGAAGATGTAACGAGGCGGGGCGCCCGCTCTCTCCTTTTTATTATCCTATTCTTACGACAATTCGCAGTTTCTTGGTTACTTAACGGGGTATAAGGAGTGGGTCGATTCCCGATAGTCTTTCAAAAGCTTTATTTTCCGCACATTTATAACGGTATGGGGTTAAGATTGGTGGGGGATACATACGAGTTAGACATGGACAGCGCGATCTTGGATGCAATCAGTCGCCTGAGCAAGCAGGACAAGACGGCTGTCGCCCATTTCATTATCGATCCGGTCGTGCTGTTCATTTTGGGAACGACATCGAGAAGAAGCCTGACCGTCAGCGAGATGGCGCCGTCGATTAACCTGCCGATAGCCACATGCTACAAGTTGGTCTATCAGCTGGAGGCGTTCGGCCTGATGTCAAAGGTGGGGGTATCGAGAACGTCCGGTACGGGGCAAGGCATCGACATACACGTCGATCCTGAAATCATTGAACCTGGAGCTCAAGAACGGTTCCATCCTCATGACCGTCACCTGGAAGAACAACCAGCGTGAATCGTTCAGGAGGGAGCTGAACACCGAGCCGACCAACACCGCGTTCTCTCTTGTTGCTCAATCCGCTGGACCTCACGATGGCAGAGGAATGCATCGAACCGCGCCTACGCGGCTATCATGACCCATCCGGTCAAGAATGTCAGTACCACGGAGTAAATGCACAACTCAATCCTCAGAAATGGGTTGACCTAAACCTTTTTTCGTCAGATCCACTGCAGGTCTAGAATCGGTAGCCGACCTGGAATCCCAGTTCCTTAATTACCGAGACCCAGAAGTAATGGTGGCGGAGCGCGTCCAGCATTCCCCTGGTCTTCGACTTCGAGCGGTGGAAGGTCTCGACCTTCACGGTCGATCGACTGGCTCTGGTGTATTTTCCGAACTTCCGCTGATGCCTGTAGAGCTCTCGGGCATTCGCCTCCTCATTGTGCCAGACCGACTCCGGGACAATGATGGAGTCGGTTGATCTGGCCAGCATCTTCGAGTACAGAAGCGAGTCCTCATAGTTGCCCATGCTGGAAAGGAGCGACTCGGGAACCTGGGAGTAGGCGAATTCCAGCAATTCCCGTCTGAAGAGACGAGGATAAACGTAGTATCCCACCCCTCCTTTCATCGCTTCGCTCTCCAAGAACCGCCTTTGACGGTCCAGACCACGCTGGACCCAGTTGGATGGATGGTAGGAACGTTCCCCGAGGACCACCATGTCATGGCTCCGTATCTGCTCCACACAGCGGGAGATCGCGTTCGGCTGCAGCACTTGGTCAGCGTCGATGAACATCACCCATTGACCGGTAGACCTCTTTAGCCCCTCCAGCCTCGCCCCCAGGACCCTTCCCGGATAGTCCACGATCTGGACGCCGTACTCCCTGGCTATCTCCCTGGTCCGGTCCTTGGAAAACGAGTCCACCAGGATCACCTCGACGAGCTTGTAGTCCTGGTCCTTGATGGACCTCAGGGCCATGCCGATGTGCCTTTCCTCATTCAGCGAGGGGATGATGATCGAAAGGAGTTCTCCAGACAATTTGGGATCACGTTCCGTTAATTGAACTCGGACTATTATCAATATCGGTGAATCGCTGTCGAGAACAGTGATGTGATATCGGTAGAAGGGCGTCTCGCATCAGGCTTCTGGATGGGCAGTCTTGTCGCTGCTCAACTCCATGTAGGTCCAGCTCACCAGAGTGGTCCCCCCGAAGGCCAACAGCATGTCCAGGGCGATCGTCACCAGGGAATCATGGAACAGGACGATCAACGCCACCTGTAACGCGGTGAAGAACACCATTATGGCCAGGTACGCCCGCGACTCGACGGCCAGACCATAGTTCATGAAAAGGTTGGCGACGCCCAGGAGGGCCATGGCCAATCCCAGTATGCCCAGTCCCGCCGCCGCCCCGATGTATTTGTCCCCCCCGTAAAGAAGCCGGAGTATCTCGTTAGGGAAGAGGAAGAAAGAGATGACCACGATGCCGGTCACCCCCAGGGCGATCAGGACGGAAAGGCGCATCATGGCAACGGTGCCGGATCTCTTGGCATGGGCTGCCGACAGCTTCGGATAGATCACGATGTTGATGGACGACGGCAGGAAGAGGATTATCTTGCCGAGCATGGAGCATACCGCGTACAGACCGGCGGTGTTGGCGTCAAGATACTGCCTTGCCAGTATCACATCCACGTTGACCATGATGGTGAGGCAAGTGACGGCGATTATCACGTGCACGAGCGAAGCCCGCATCCTCACCAGCTCTGGTCCGGGGATACGGACCGGTTCGACCCGGAAGATGTCCCGGATCGAGTACAGAGAAACGGCCAAAGCCAGGGACAGACCGATCAACACCCCTCCGAGGGCCCCCATGATACCGAAGCCTATGGCGACCAGGATGATGCCCATCCCGAGCTTGGTGACCGGCCCGGTGATCCCATAGAGGGCATTGTAACGGAACCGTTCGAGCCCTTGGCTGGTCCCATATCCGACCGGCGATATCAATGATATCACCACCCCGGCCATGAGCAGGAAGACCGGGAACGTCGAGGAGAGATAGATGAAATTGGATATGCTGGGCAGCAGCAGGTACATCCCCAGGGCGATGGCGGCGCCTATGATCGCCTCATAGAGCACCATTTTCCGGATCATCCAGGCGATCTCGTGCTTCCGTCCCTCGACGTTGAGCCGGGAGGTCTGCTTGACCAGGAACGTGCTCATGACCTGGGCCGGCGCCACCGCCAGGTAGAACATGGACAACAAGGCCGAAAGCTCTGAGAAACTGGCCGGGGTCATCGTTCCGCTCATGTAGTACTGGAACAGATAGTCGCATCCCCCACCCATCAGAGTGGCCACTGCCATCAACAACGCCGGCTTGGCCAATTCGCCAGATACCCGTGGGCGATTCAACGGTCAGGATACCGGATTGGATATTATTAATCGATGGCAAGGATGGGTTTCCATACGATTTCACGGATGGTCCAGGACCGTGGGCGAAGGGAAACGGAGCAAACCGGGCATCGATGGCGGCCATCCTGACGCGCTTCACTGGGAATACTGATTTATTCCGGGCAATCTCTCCGTATCCTGTCGGTGAGCGCATGAAGGTGACCAAACGATCCGGGGAGACAGAGGAGTTCGACCGTGCCAAGACCAAGACGGCGGTCATGCGGGCGGGGGCATCGTCGGATGAGGCCGATGACACCATAGACCGCCTGTTGCCCAGACTATACGACGGCATCACCACCGAAGAGATCTATCGCCAGATCCGCATCATGCTCAACGCCCGCACGGCGGCCAGATATGGGTTGAAAAAGGCGATCTTGGCATTGGGGCCGGAAGGACACCACTTCGAGACCCTCATCTTCCGGCTGTTCCAGGAGATGGGCTACCAGGCAAAGGTCCGGGAGATGGTCCAAGGCATATGCGTCATGCATGAGGTCGATGTCATGATGGAGAAGGATCAGGAACGGTACATGGTGGAGTGCAAGTTCCACAACTCCCTGGCCCTGAAGTGCAGCATCCAGACCGCACTTTATACCTATGGCAGGTTCCTGGACGTGGATGGATCGAAGGACCTCAAATGCCCCTACCTGGTAACCAATACGCGTTTCACCAGTGATGTGGTGAAGTATGCCGATTGCATATGCATGAAGCTGATCGGATGGAAGCAGCCAGAACAGGGAGGATTGGAAGAGCTTCTGGAAAGATACCGTTTGTATCCCGTCACCATGCTCGACCTGAGGAGATCGGATACCCGGATGCTTCTGGAGAAGGACCTGGTCCTGGTCAAGGATATCCTGGAAAAAAGGGAATTGGTGATAAAGACACTAGGAAGGGACTCGGCCCAGAAGGCGTTCGACGAGGCGGAATCGCTAGGGTTCACTCTGCCGTAATCGGTACCGCCAAAAAGAGCTAACGACTCAAGGACCCCTGACGGTATCGGCCCTGGCACGGAAACGTTCCATGGCCTCCCGGTAGATGTCGAGGTAACGCTCCGACACCTGCTGCCAGGTGATCAGCTTGTCGCTCAGGGGCCCGACCTTAACGTCCCCCTCTATGGTCTTCTCGATCAGAGTGGCCACCTCCTCCGGGTCCGGTGGGAACTCCACCCCGAAGCAGCCCGGTTCGGAAGTGAACTCGGTGAGTGCCGACGTTTTCGCCACGATGCAGGGTGTCCCGGACTTCAACGCCTCCGCGATGACCAGACCATAGGCTTCCAGGGCGGACAAGAGCACCAGGACACCGGCCTTATGATACTCCAGGTTCAGCTGCTCCTCGCTGATCCCTTCCATCCAGACGATCTGCCCCTCCAATCCGAGCTCCTGGGCCGTTCTTACCAGCGATTCCTTCTCCGGTCCGGTGCCCACGACCCTTAGCTGAACGTTCTTGCCCCGGCCCTTCAGAATGGCCATGGCCGAGAGGATATGGTCCACACCCTTGTACTTCACCAGCCTGCCGACGTAGAGTATGGAATCTTCCTTGGGCACGTCCACCTTCATGAGGTCCCGGCCTCCGTTGGGCACGATGACGATGCTGTCCTCTGGTAGATGGAAATCGTTCTGGACCAGTTCCTTTTCGAAGTTCGAGACGCAGATATTCTTTTCAGACCAATGGTAGATGTTGCTTCCATAGATCCGATATACTCGGAAGAGCAGGTCCCTTTTCCTGTTCTGGCCGTGTCCATGGTAGTGGGTGGTGAAAACGAACGGCAGGTCATGCTGCCGACAGTAGAAACCCGCCATCAGGGCCTGGGGCGAATGGAAGTTATGAATGTTGACGATATCGAATTGGTCCGGATTGGCGTTCGATATCAGCCAATCCCTTACTCCCAGATGGATCCCGGTCCGGGCCAGACCCTGCCGGTGGAAGCGGACCACCCGGACCCCGTTCAGTATCTCCTCGGAATCCCTCGAGTGGTCCATGCATAGCACCGTGCATTGGTGTCCGGCAAGGACATGACGTTCGGCCAGTGTGCGGACCAGGGTCTCCACTCCGCCAATGACCGGATGGTAGTATTTGGTGACCACTAGTATACGCATCTCAATCCTCAATCGATGTTATGCTTAATGGAAATACCCACATGTCCAAAAATGTATGGATTTCGATGGCATGGGACTGGACCCCCCCACATTCCTCTGATATCCGGACCTCGCATCCCTGGACCGTCCTTCACCGCTTGAAGAACTCGTGAACTGACGCACTGACGTACTCGATCATTTCCTGGGTCAGCCCGGGATAGACCCCCAGCCAAAGCGTCTGGTTCATTATCCTGTCGGTGTTGGGGAGAGAGCCAATCTGGCGGTGTGGAATGTCCTTGAAGTAGGGCTGCTTGGTCAGGTTGCCTCCGAAGAGCAACCTCGTCCCGATCTTCTTCCGGTCCAGGAAATCGATGAGCCGGTTCCTTTCCTCGAACCCGCCCTTGACCGATATGGGGAAACCGAACCAGGACGGCTCGCTGTTCGGTGTTGCCTCGGGCAATATTATCGATCCCTCCAGATCTGCGAGGGCCCCGCGCAGTTTGGCGTAGTTCTCCTGCCTCCTGACGATGAACCCGGACAGCTTGTCCATCTGGGACAGGCCGACGGACGCCTGCATGTCGGAGATCTTCAGATTGTATCCGACCTCCGAGTAGACATACTTGTGATCGTAACCCTGGGGAAGGTTCTCGAACTTGAACCCGTAACGGTTCCGGCAGGTATTGTCATGACCGGGCGGGCAATGGCAATCACGACCCCAGTCCCGGAACGATTCCAAGGATTTTGCCAGAACGTCATCGTTCGTGGCCACCGCACCGCCTTCCCCCATGGTTATGTGGTGGGCGGGATAGAAGCTGAAGGTACCGATGTCACCGAACGTCCCGACCGGTCGACCGCCGTATCTCGAACCCAGGGCATCGCAGCAATCCTCGACCAGCCAGAGATCGTGCTCCTCGGCGAACGCCACGATCCTGTCCACATCGAAGGGGTTTCCCAGTGTATGGGCGAAGATCATCGCCTTGGTCTTCTCCGATACCGCATCCTCCAGGAGGTCTGCGTTGACATTGTACGTGGGCAGCCCCACATCAACGAACACCGGAACGAGGCCGTTCTGAATGATGGGGTTGAGCGTGGTGGGGAATCCCGCCGCCACGGTGATCACCTCGTCTCCCTTTCTCAACCGTTCGCCGCCAAGCTTGTTCGAGGTGAGCGCGGTGACCGCCAGCAGATTGGCGGAGGAACCGGAGTTGGTGGTGAGGGCGTGCTCGCTCTGGATGAAGTCCCTGAACCGGCTCTCGAACATGTCGTTGAACCTGCCCGTGGTCAACCAGAAATCCAATGAGGAGGCCACCAGGAATTGCCCGTCGTCTCCGTCGAAGACCTTCCCGGAGACCGGCACCGGCGTCTTACCGGGCACGAACTCCGCCTTGGCATGGGCAATGGAGAAGTATTCTTCCACTTGCTTCAGGATCGAATCGCGCAGCTCCGCCGCCCGGGGATCGCGGTCCAGCTTACGGTTGCTCAGAACGTCATCATGATCTGCCATGGTCTCACTCCATACGCTTTGAACGTAGCTCTGCCCTCTCCATGTACTCGGAGATCTGGGCGTTGGTCTTGGCCGCCATATCTCCGTTGGAATAGAACTCCTTGTACCACTCCACGGACATGGCCACGGCGTCCGGTACATCCAGGATCCCCTGCCATCCGAGCAGGCTGCTGGCCTTCGTGCTGTCCAAGCGCAGGAAATGGGCCTCATGCCGGTCCGAAGGATTGGAAGCATCTATCCATTTCCCGGAGCCCCATTCCTTGACGATCATCTCCACCAGGGAGCCTACGTTGACGTTGCCCGAGGCCGGTCCGAAGTTCCATGCCGAGTCAAAATCGGAGGGACGCTTTGCCAATGATGCCCCCAGGCAGAGATATCCATAGAGAGGCTCCATGACATGTTGCCAGGGACGTACCGCCGCCGGATTCCTGACCACGATGGGCTTGGAGGCCTTGAGGTTCCTCATGCAGTCGGGGACGATCCGGTCGAGGGCCCAATCCCCTCCCCCGATCACGTTGCCCGCCCTCGCGCTGGCCACGCCGCATCCGGCACCCTCCTTGGCCGCCTTTGAGAAGTATGATGAACGGTATGAGCCGATGACGATCTCCGCCGCCCCTTTGCTGGCGCTGTATGGGTCGTGACCTCCCATCGGATCGTTCTCCCGATAGGAATACACCCATTCATTGTTCTGGTAGCATTTGTCGCTGGTTATCATCACGCAGGCCTTGGTTCCGGAACAGCCCCTCAATGCCTCCAGGACGTTGACGGTCCCCATGACATTGGTCTCGAAGGTCTCGACCGGTTCCTCGTACGAAAGCCGGACCAGAGGCTGGGCGGCAAGGTGGAACACCATATCCGGCTGGAATTCGCCCATCGACCGTTTCAGGGCAGAAAGGTCCCGGATGTCCCCGATCTCGTTCTCGATCCGGTCCTGTATGCCTGTGGAATCGAAGAAACTGGGATCGGTCCCGGGGGCCAATGAGAACCCGTGGACCTTCGCTCCGAGCTTGTCCAACCAGGATGCGAGCCAGCCGCCCTTGAACCCGGTATGGCCGGTGAGGTAGACCCGCTTGCCTCGGTAGTATGAAAGGTCATGAAGGGTCAATTGGCATCACCAGGATTTCCAGGGTGCCTGACCGGAAGCCCACTGATTCTCCAGATACATCTTGTCCCTGAGGGTGTCCATGGCATACCAGAAACCATCGTACTTGTAAGCGGCCAGTTTATGTCCTTTGGCCAATCCTTCCAGGGGGTCCCGCTCCCATATCGTGGAGTCGTTCTTGATATAGTCGAAGACCTCGGGTTCGAGGACGAAGAAGCCGCCGTTGATGTAGCTCCCGTCTCCCTTCGGTTTCTCCACGAATGATTCCACGATGTCCTTCTGACCAATGTCCAATTGGCCCCACTTGCCGGTCGGTTTGACCGCGGTGAGGGTGGCCTTGACCTTCTTTGACTTGTGGAACTTCACCAAGGATTTGAGGTTGAGGTCGCTGACCCCGTCCCCGTAGGTCATCATGAATGTGCCCTCGCCGACGTAATCCTGCACCCTTTTCAACCGTCCACCGGTCATCGTCTCCGTCCCCGTGTCGACCATGGTCACTTTCCAGGGTTCGGCATGGGCGCTGTGGACCTCGATCTTGTTGTTCTTCAGATCCACGGTGACATCGGACATGTGGATGAAATAATTGGCAAAATACTCCTTGATCATGTAGCCCTTGTACCCAAGGCAGATCACAAAATCGTTGAAACCATAGAACGAGTAATGCTTCATAATGTGCCAGATTATTGGCATTCCACCGATTTCGACCATCGGTTTGGGGCGGTCGACCGTCTCCTCGCTCAATCGTGTGCCAAGGCCTCCAGCCAGGATGACTACCTTCATATGGTACCCTTGGATTCCACATTATTGTTAGATAGTATATGAATTTACTCGTTATTTTCAATAATATTATAATATTCCTTGATTATTTATTTATATGGATGGGGATCTGATGACCCTTCTATCATCGATATGCCAACGGCGTGATAATGTCGAACGGATCGGGTTCAATATCCATTCATTAACGCACTGTCAACATCGGAGTTCGAATTATCATTTGTCATGACTATTAATAGTGACCTGGCGATTCAGGTACGCAACAGCCATGCAACAAGTTCATGAGGGACGGACATGAGGGTCTTCGTCACCGGTGGTCGAGGGTTCATTGGAAGGAACATCGTGGAGAAGCTCCCATCGGACATGGAAGTATTCGCACCGACCAGCAAAGAACTGGACCTGTTGGATCAAGAGGCGGTCGAGCATTACGTCGATCGCAA
Organism: uncultured Methanomassiliicoccales archaeon; assembly: GCA_963695345.1. Classification (GTDB taxonomy): domain Archaea; phylum Thermoplasmatota; class Thermoplasmata; order Methanomassiliicoccales; family UBA472; genus DASXVU01. The sequence goes on along the minus strand of OY968769.1, from coordinate 2,114,261 downwards.
TGACTTCGACAGTGTGATCCACACGGCCACCTGGAATTCCACCGCCAACTCCAAGAAGGATACCCATCTGGTGCTGGAGAAGAACCTGTTGATGTTCTACAACCTGACCAGATTGAACGATAGATATGGAAAAATGATCTATCTCGGTTCAGGGGCGGAGTATGACAAGCGACATTATCTCCCTTTCATGAGGGAACAGTATTTCGGTCGGCACGTTCCAGTTGACCAATACGGCCTCTCAAAGTATGCAATGGCCAAGTCGATCGATCCATTATCCAACGTGATCGACCTGAGGGTCTTCGGCTGCTTCGGACCTTACGAGGACTGGGAGATCAGGTTCATTTCGAACGCGATGTGCAAGGCACTTTTCGGTCTTCCCATAAGCATAAGGAAAAACGTCTTCTTCGACTACATCTGGGTCGATGATCTCGTGCGGATGATCGAGCACGTATGCAAGAACACGATGGAACACCATCATTATAACGCCTGCACGGGAAGGTCGGTGGACCTGCTTACGTTGGCAAAGATGATACTCAAGGTCACCGGGGCGGAAGTGGAGGTCGAGGTCCAGCAGGAAGGCCTGCAGCTGGAATACAGCGGTGACAATTCCAGGATAATGAACGAAATGAAGGGATTCCAATTCACCCGATTGGAGGATTCGATACGATCACTGTGCGGATACTACAGAAACAATCTTGGCAAGATCGACCGGAACCTGCTTCTCGTCGACAAGCATTGAAAATGACGTCCGGACACTGGTGTTTGTGAAGTCATCCAGGATTGAATTGGATATACCGAATGAACACCGCTAGAATAATATAACCGTTCTCAATCATTACCGTAGAAAATAAGTTGTGATGTCATGAAAGTCCGTGTTGCTGACTATATCACCCATCGTCTGTTTGATGCCGGAGGAGATTGTGTTTTCCTGATCACCGGGGGCATGATCATGCATCTGACGGATGCCCTACTGCAACACGGAGAACAGAGATACGTGTGCTGCCATCATGAACAGGCCGCGGTCATGGCGGCGGACGCCTATGGACGCTCCACGGGAAAATTGGGAGTGGCCTATGTCACCGCCGGGCCAGGGGCCTTGAACACCTTGACCGGAGTGGTCGGCGCCTATGTCGATTCCGCCCCCTGCATCATCGTTTCCGGCCAATCCAAGGTCTCACAGGCCAAGGTCACGGGGCCCAGGCAATTCGCGCTCCAGGGTTACAACACACTGCCGATATTCAAGAACGTTACCAAATACGCGGTCATGCTGGATGACATCTCCCGGGTCAGATATGAGGTGGAAAAATGCATCCACATAGCGAAGGAGGCCAGGGTCGGGCCGGTCTGGATCGAATGCCCGATCGATATCCAGGGCGCCAGCTTCGATCCTGATGATTACGAGGGATACACTCCCCCTTCCCCGGTCCAAAACTCCAGACCAAGCCTCGATGAGCAGGTAAGAATGGTCGCCGAGGACATCAGGATGAGCGAGAGGCCGTGTCTGTTGGTCGGTGCGGGCGTAAGATTGGCGGAGGCGATCGACGAGTTCCACGCCTTTGTCGACAACGTGAGGATACCGGTAATGACCTCCAGATTGGGGATGGACCTGATTGACCACGACGACCCTTGTTTCGTTGGCCGGCCGGGGACCTATGGGGATCGCCCGAGCAATTTCACCATCCAGAATTCTGACCTGTTCATAAGTGTCGGCTGCCGACTGGCCATTGGCCTGGTCAGCTATGATTATCAGGATTTCGCGAAAGATGCGAAGAAGATCATGGTGGACATCGATGAGGAAGAGCTGAAAAAGCCCTCGGTCGTTCCAGACCTGGCCATCAAGGCCGATGCAAAAGAATTCTTCATCAAATTGAACAAGGCCCTCGAGGGCTTCACCTTCCCCCACAAGGAATGGGTGATGAAGACCCAGGAATGGAAACGGAACTATCCAGTGGACCTGCCGGAGTATCTGGATGAGAAGGAAGGGATCAATTCCTATCACTTCTATCATGTCCTGTCGCAGAAGGCGCCGCAGGACGCATTGTTCCTGGTCGACACCGGTTCATGCTTCCACGCCTATGCCCAGGCGTTCAAGGTCAAGTTCGGTCAAAGACATCTGATAACCGGTGGACTTTCGACGATGGGCTACATGCCTGGGTCGATCGGGATGGCCTCCGCTTTCCCCAACAGGAATATCTATTGCATTTCCGGGGACGGGTCCCTGCAGATGAACATCCAAGAACTGCAGACCATTGTCCACAACAAGCTTCCCATCAAATTGATCGTCCTGAATAACAACGGATACCTCCTGATCCGATTGACGCAGAACAACTTCCAGGGAGGCCGCCATATTGGGACGGACGAGTCCAATGGCGTGAGCTTCCCCGACCTGTCTAAGCTGGCTGATGCCTACGGATTGAAGTATATGCGGATAGAGGCCACTGATGACCTTGAATCGTCCATAATGCCGATGTTCACCGAGGATGGACCGATGATCATCGAGGTCATGAACCCGCCGAACCAGATACTGATCCCGAGGATCGCATCGAAGAAGCTGGAGGATGGAACCATGAGGTCCATGCCTTACGACGACATGTTCCCATTCCTTCCCAGGGAAGAATATCTGGCCTGTAACGTCCGCAGAGGATGCAAGTGAACCTCGAGACACTGTGGGTGCTGCATAATGAACACCAAAAAGGTCAAGGTAGCGATCCTAGGCAGCGGCAACATCGGAACGGACCTCTTGGTCAAAACGATGCGATCCCCCTACATCGAGTGTTCGCTGTTCATCGGACGCCACCTGGGGACGCCAGGAATGAACAAGGCGAACAGCCTGGGGGTCAAGGTGTCTGACCTGAGCATTGACGCGATCGAAAGGAATCCCGATTGCTGCGACGTTGTTTTCGATGCCACCTCGGCGATGGACCACAGCAAACACTGGCCGATCCTTAAGAAGCTGAACAAGAAGGTCATTGACATGACCCCGTCCGGGATCGGCGAGATGTGCATTCCGGCGATCAATCTGGACGAATGCCTGGACTATGACAATATCAACATGATCACCTGCGGGGGGCAGGCATCGATACCGCTGGCTAACGTTATCGGAAGGACGCAGGAAGACGTGGAGTATATCGAGGTCGTCTCGAGCATCGCCTCCCGGAGTGCCGGTCCGGCAACGAGACAGAACCTGGACGAGTATGTGGACACCACCGAGAGGGGACTGAGGAAGTTCTCCGGCTGCCAGAACGTAAAGGCCATCCTGATCCTGAATCCGGCCAACCCCTCGATCGACATGCAGACTACGGTCTTTGCCAAGGTGAAGCGGCCAGACATGGCACGTCTCAGGGAGGAGGTCGATTCGATGGTCGCTAAGATCCAGAAATATGTCCCGGGATACAATCTGCTGGTCGCTCCGACGATCGAGGCGAACCGGGTGGTCGTGATGGTCAGAGTCAGGGGTATGGGGGACTACCTTCCGAAATATGCCGGGAACATGGATATTATCAACTGCGCTGGAATATCAATGGCCGAACGATTCGCCAAACAAATCATAATGAACAAATAAAGGTGCGGCCTATTAAGGATGGTCCATGTCTAAAATTACTGTCCATGACGTGACCTTGAGGGATGGGAACCACGCGGTGGCCCACCAATTGTCGGTAGAGCAGATCACGTCCTATGCTAAGGCCGCCAACGCTGCCGGCGTCCCCATCGTCGAGGTCGGACACGGGAACGGCCTTGGAGCATCCTCATTACAGGTCGGTATAAGTGCCATCAATGACGAGAAGATGTTGACCGAGGCCAAAAAGTGCCTAACGACGGCAAAGCTGGCCATCCATGACATGCCGGGTTTCGCCACGATCAGGAGGGACCTGGGGAAGGCTTTGGAACTGGGAGTGGACGTTGTCAGGGTGGCCGCCCATTGCACCGAGGCAGACGTTACCCAGAGGCATATCAGTTTTATTCGCGCGAAGGGCAAAGAGGCCGTCGGGGCCCTCATGATGAGCCACATGGCCTCGCCGGACGTCCTACTGGTGGAGGCTCAGAAGATGGAATCCTATGGCGCTGAAGGAGTGGTGATCTATGATTCGGCCGGGGCATACCTTCCTCCTCAGGTAACGGAGCGCATCTCCCTTCTGGTAGGCAAATTAAATATTCCCGTCGGATTCCACGCCCACAACAATCTGGGGATGGGGATCGCTAACGCCATGGCGGCGGTGGAGGCGGGCGCCACCATCATCGATGGGGCAGCAAGGGGATTCGGCGCCGGCGCTGGCAATGCCCAGGTCGAGGTCCTCGTGGCGGTCCTGGATAAAATGGGGTATTCGACCGGGATCGACCTCTACGGACTGCTCGACGCCGCCGATATGGCCGAGAAGGAACTGATGAAGGAGATCCCGAGGATAAGGTCCTTGAGCGTCGTCAGCGGAATGGCTGGCGTCTTCTCGGGTTTCTCGAAGCCGGTGGAGAGGATCTCCATGGAGTACGACGTGGACCCGCGCGATGTCTTCTTCGAATTGGGGCGAAGGCAGGTGGTCGGAGGCCAAGAAGATATCATCATAGAGGTCGCGGCGCAGCTTTCGTCCATGAAGGGAAGGAAAGTCCAATGAACAACCCTCAGCACAAGATCGTCATTCAGGACCTGGAAGCGGTCACCTCGTCCGGCACAAAGAAATTGGACCTTCTAAGAAATGAGTCCCTGCTGATAACCGGAGGAACCGGTTTCGTTGGTACCTGGCTGTCAGAGCTGGTGATCTACCTCAACGATCAACATGGCTTCAAGACCAGATTGGCGCTGCTGGCAACCAATACCGGCAGCTTCAGGAAAAATGTTCCACATATCGCAGAACGGGACGACGTGCAACTGATCGAGAGGGACATCAGGAACCTTACCGACATCCCGTCTGACTTTTCCTACATCATCCACGCCGCGGCCACCCCGGACAGGAGGGTTCACGCATCGGAGCCGCTGAGGACCGTCCAGACCATAGTCGAGGGGACCAATTCCCTGCTTGAATACGCCTCCAGGTCATCGGATGTGAGGAAGATACTGAATCTTAGCTCGGGATTGGTCTATGGCGCGCAGCCCTGGGAGACCAAAGGGATCTCCGAGAACATGATGGGCGGACTGGACTGCGGGGCATTTAGCTCAGCCTACGCAGAGTCGAAGAGAATGGGCGAGATCATATGTTCCATCTACCGGAACCAGCATCGATTGCCGATCGTCACCGCCCGACCGTTCGCCTTCATCGGCCCGCATCAGTTACTGGACAGGCCATGGGCGATCAACAATTTCATCAGGGACGGACTTCTCGGAGGCCCCATCAGGATCCTTGGGGACGGAAGGACCGTTAGAAGCTACATGTACCCATCGGATATGGCCTGGTGGCTACTGAATATCCTGGTCAGGGGCGAGGTCGGCCAGAGCTATAATGTAGGCAGTCCGGACCCGATATCCCTCCAGGACCTGGCCCAAAAGATCGCCTCCAATTTCCCGACCCCACCAAAGATAATCAGCGGACTGTCCAGAGGTCCCGAGGAGCAGCCATCGAAATTCGTTCCCAATGTTGACCGCGCCATCAGAACGCTGGATCTCAAGGTCACAGTCAACCTGGACACCGCGATAAGCAGAACGATAAGATGGAACCAGGTCCGCTGAAAGACAGGGCGACCTCGACCTCGGAAATGCCTGGCCGGAATGTATCAGCATCTAATCATTCGGGCGGTGGAATATCGCCCGATGCGTTCGGTCCGTTCATTTCCAAGAGTACCATTGAGACGGCTGCCATTGCAGGCACCGTTGATCCTCATGCTGAAGAACGCACGATTTAATTAGGACAAAGCGGTTAGGACCCGAGCGGTTTTTGGTTCACCAGGCTGAGATCTGACATGAACGTTCCTGTATTGACAATAGGCATACCCACCTATAACGGTCAGATGTTCCTCTCCGAAGTGCTGGACAGCATCATCAAAGAAGCGGAGGGAAAGTCCGTCGAGGTCCTGATAATGGACAATGCGTCGGTCGATGAGACCGCCAATATTGCCAAAGACTATCAATCCCGCTATCCCGAATTGGTCAGGTACGCCAGGAACGATGTCAATGTTGGCTTCGACGCGAACGTCGATTGCATCGTGCGGAACGCAAAGGGCAAGTTCGTGTGGTTTGTCTCGGATGATGACTACCTGCTCCCAGGATCGGTCGGCCACATCATGGACGTGATGGTCAAACACCCCGACCTGGCCCTGATATTCGCCAATTTCAAGAACTGGATCGATCTGGGACTCTCAGATGATGTATTCTGCCAGGACGGTAACCAGTTCTTCAGGCATGGTCAGTTCAAGAACGGCCTGGTCTCCAGCAACATAGTGAACCGCCAGGTATGGCTGGACCTGGACATGAAGAGGTTCGATGGTTGTCTGTGGATCCACTTCGCCTACTCGATCCAGTCGCTGGCTCCAAAGGACGGAAGAAAGGGCTATGTCATCGCCGACGAAATGCTGAGGCAGGGCGAAGGAGCCAGATGGGGAAAGGGCGGCACATCCTTACAGGTCGGTCTCAAACTTGTCCAGCTCTTTTCCGGCATGGAAGACCTGGGCTATTCGCACCAGATCAAGAGGAACGGTGATTTCGTGATCAAAGGCCGTTATGTGCGAGAGATCTCCTGGGCCAAGGTGAACGGATTGAAGGTGGACTCCGAGCTGTTCGGTCTAATGAGACGGTCCTTCGGATCCTACCCGAGCTTCTGGCTGGTCGACGTGCCCATGCTGGCGATCCCCAACCGAGTGTACAAATGGATATTCAACAGGTTCTATGCCTCAAAGGTCCGGTCGGGCGACGGCGGAAGTCCGTGAACGCCCGGATTTCGCGTATTATTTCTCCGAAGGTTGCCGAGGTCCCTGCCATCCATACTCTGGCACAATGGGATTACTCATGCCTGTGGATGGGTCGATTCATTGACAAAGTTTAATAGAATACATACCTTTGACAAGAAAAGACAGCATACGATACTGGATTGTTGGGAGTATGAGGTGGGTGTGGAGGAACCATGGCTGATGGATCAATAAGATCGTATGTACATTTGACCAGGTCCCTCATGCTTTCCTTCAGGGGGATCGCGGTCATCGCCCTGGTCGGTTTGGCGATCCGTTTCGCCTTGGCTCCATTCACTTCCTGGACCTACGACGTATACCCGTACTATTCAGCGATGGCCGATTCCCTTTCAGGCCTGGGTATCTATGGCCATGTAATGTACTCATATCCCCCTCTTTTCATGGTCATCACGTATCCGTTCGTTCTTCTCCTTTCACTTTTCCAAGATCCGTCTGGTTTTGTTATGTTCCAGCCGACGATGGTCGGTGCGGCCCAGGCCACGGGCATGTTGGTCCCATACGTAACCAGCCCCGAGTTCAATCTGGCCATCAAATTTCCCTTGATCATAGGAGACCTGCTGGCCGGAATGATCATATTCCTCATAGTCCGGGACCTGTATGGCGAGACCTGGGCAAAACGTGCGTTCGTCCTATGGTTCCTGAACCCCTTGGTCATCCTTACCGGCTCGATGATGGGCCAGTTCGACGTGCTTCCAGCCTTGATGACCCTGGCGGCGCTTTATTTCGCGATCAGACAAAAGTATCTTTTCGCGGGTTTCGCTCTAGGGGTGGGAACCTTGCTCAAGGTTTACCCAGTTTTCCTCATTTTCTTCTACCTGACGGTCATCATAGTGATGAACCGGAAGAGGACGATTCCTTGGATATCGAAGCACGGAGGAAAACAGGTCGTCGAGTTGCTCGCCGGCGGGGCGATCGCGCTGGTGACTGTGCTTCCGTTCTTCATTGCATCGGGAAGATTCACGGAGTTAATCCTCAGAAGAACCGACTATCAGCAATTCGGGGGAATCAGCGTTTGGTCTTTATGGAACGGCCTAATACCGGAGATCAGCCCGGATTCGGCCTTTCCCGACCTGCACCTGTCCACCCTGATTTACATCGCCATCCTGGGGGCATCAGTGCTTTGGGCCTGGTGGGCAGTGAAAGGAAGAACTGGAACGGATCTTCATAAAAGGTTGATCAGAGGCAATTTACTGTTCGTGGCCACCCTTTTGATCCTTCAGCCATTGAGCAACCCGCAGCATCTGATATGGCTCATTCCGTTGATGCTCCTGGTCGCGCCTGAGGGGACCAGAATGGAATGGAGATTCGCCGCCCTCTCGGTGCTGGGCGTGCTGTTCCTATCATCGCTCCAATCATTCTACGCATTGTTCTATCCTCTAGCCAGCTACGTTGGGCTGGTGGAAATCGAGACACTTAACAGCAATATCGTGTTGTACTACAATTCGGCGGATCCGTTATCGCACATATTCATCCTATCCGCGGTGATTTTTTCGGCAACATTGTTCCTTTACTCCATTTTTCTTCCCGCAAAATATGATCCCCTATCTTACCTGACGAGGAATCCTGAGGTGAAGGAAAAATGAGGATAGGGGCGATTCTGCTGGCGCTTGTGATATCCGCGTTGTTCATCACATCGGCGGTGATCCAGCCCTGGAATGAGCCAGGCGCGATCACGTTGACCGTCAAACGAGGTTACGGCGGGAGCAATGAATCGGTGCTGGTCAACTATTCTATTTCGTCTTCTCGATACTCCGATCCCGTAAGAATCGTCCTGGTACCGTTGGATCGATATGAGCCCTTGCCCATTTACATATTCTCTGACAAAAATAAATACTCAATTCAGGACTACGCCCGGATATTGGGCCTGTACGACCACATCCGGGCCGAGATTGAGATATCAGGTTTACCTGTGACGGTCAGGCTGGTCGACCACCAGGGGGCCTTGGATGTTATGAAGGGCGGACCTTCCGCCCTGATCATAGTCAATTCGACCCAGGACTGGTCGGACCAGGAAGCCGATATGTTGTCGTGGGTAGAAAAAGGAGGATTGATCTTCGGCCTGGGATCGGAAGCCTTGCCGTTCGTTTCCGCCAATTCCTCCATGGCCGCGCCCTACCAGATAGGGTATGAGGCCTTGGACTATGAAGGGGGGAGCGGCGTCACTGCCAGTCTAGTGGCCACCGCCTTTGGCTTCGAATTCGTCTCACCCAGACAGGGAATGCGGGTCAGTGATGTGGAGAACTATGGCCAGGCGATCGGGTATCTGTATTCGAGGGGAGAGAGCCTCACATCGGCCGCCGTTATCCATAGGGGCAACGGCAGCATCGTCCTATTGAGCGATGCGATGGATCAGCCTTTCACCACCTCCATGGAAGATGCGGTGGCCAAGGATGTGGTCAGCATGATTGCCAGCGGTTTGCCGTGGGCGTCGGGACCCCTCTACTGGACCCAGATAGAGGGGACAGGGGATCTAGCCGCCGGCAGTTTCGTTGCCACCATGTCCCCCTCCAACCTTCTGAGCTGCTATGCGTTCTCGACTGCCGATCACCAACATCGAAACCGACTACTGATCGCTTGAACGTGAACAGGAGAGGCCCATCCATTATTGCCTCTGGTTTTGTTGACGAATCCTGTAAAGAACAAATAATACGAGACACATAAAGAAAGGCGAGGCGTTGAATGAACATCATGGATGTCGCGGTTCTCATTCTTGTCATATCCCTGTTCTCGATGAGATACCTGCTGAAGGTGGACCCGCGATTCCCAATAATCGTCTCCATCGCCTTCCTTGTGGCCTCCGCCCTGTTCTATTTCTGGGACCCGAATCCCTGGGCCATACTTGCGTTCTACTCTTTTGTGACCGGGATCCTGATCGTCATAATTGAGAGATTCCGGCCATCCTCGAACAGTCAGACAGGACCGGAAGGAGAGGCGGAGCCGTTTTTTGGGCGGCTTGACCGGATCAGAAACTTGAGAAAGCAAAAGAACGGAAGCAGGACCGCTAAGTGACATTTATTGTGATATCCGTCATAATAAGTTAATTGACGGTGGTGAATGGATAAATATCTCGCCGCCACAATTGACGGACAAAAAGAGCAAACCCTTAACTATGTCAAACTTAATGCCAGAAGGCAGGGAATGATGGGCCACCAGGTGAGATGTTTTGGCAGTTTTCAATAGCGCGATCACCGGTGTACGAAAGCGTTTCGACCTCTTAGGTCTAGATAGACGCTTCTGGTTGGTCGTCGCGATACTCATCATCATCACCGTCGCGTGCAATCTGACCTATCTTGAGGCAGGAATCGCGGGAAATCTCAAGGTGTTCATGATACCCGAGAACCAAGCGGTGATCGCAAAGAACTACATTCCCCCGTTAGGCAGCCTGGGTAACTATGCCTGGAACGATTACTATTCGGGAGGTTCCTTCGGTCTCGACCCCCTTTCGTTCCGCACCTCTTTCTGGATAATCGGTCAGGCCCTGGGCCTGCAGACCGTGGGCATCATCGCGCTGGAGAAACTATCGTTCCAGTTCTTCGCCTTCCTCGGGGCTTTCATACTGATCCGTTATTATCTAAGCAAGCGAATGGATGATTCCCTCACGATCACCGCTGCGGCGTTCCTTGGATCGCTGATCTATGGGCTTAACCCTTCATACTTCCTGGGCGACAGCTATTGGGTGGGGATCCAATTGTCCCTGACCAGCCTTCCCTGGATCATCTGGGCGTTCTCCAAGACGGCCCTGGACAACAAATGGGTCTATCTGCCGATCTGCGCCATACTGATGGCGTTCAACGTGGATGAGCATTTCATCTGGGCAGGATTCCCCATCATTCTATTCCTCTACATGTTCTTCTGCATCACCACCAGGAAGGGGAGTTGGAAGAAGAAGTTGGTGACCCCGACGGTGGCCTTTTTCGGCGTGATGTTCCTGTTCGTCTCCCTTATCGCCTATCGGCTCATCTTCAGGCTGACGGCCACATCATCCCAGGGTCTGGCGCTGTCCACCACCGGGCTGAGCGTTCCATGGGGCCACGCCACCATGTTCAATATGCTGCTCGCCAGCTCGCACATGGACCTGGGTTCCTACTATGTGATCACCAGCAACCCCTTCTCATTCCTCAACTATCTGGTCCCGGCGACGATATTGATCACGGCTGCCGCTTTCTTTGCGGTATATCGTTACTCAAGATACAACGAGGTCCTGTTCTATGCGATCCTGTTGGTATTTTCGATCCTTTTCTTTTACGTCGACAGTCCGTTCAAGGGAATTCACGAATACCTGTTCTTCAATACACCCATAGGCCTGGCGTTCAGGACATGGAGGGTCTCGGACGCACTGATTGCGATCTCGCTGACGGTCCTTTGCGGCTTCACCTTCGTATCCATTATTCGCTTCGTCAAGGGCCGCAGGTTCAAACTCTTCGGAAAGCAAAGAAGGGTCTCGTTGATCGCCTTCCTCGTCGTCTTCATCCTGCTGGTCTCGGCGTATTCCTGGCCATTGCTATTTACCAATCCCGCCGCGAACGCAGGTCCGGCCGATGTGCCGGTCGAGTTCCAGAATGCGTGGAACTATCTGGATTCCGTGGGAGAGGACTATCGAGCGGTCTACCTGCCGGACTACGGGTCATATAAACCGGTCTGGAGCTCAACGGTCGGCTCCAATGATATCTGGACATTCTCATCCTCGGTCCCAACGATCCTTTTCGGTACCAATTGGAACCACTTCGGGTACTTTGCGCTGGACACTAAGTACAGTTCCTCATTGTTCCACAATCAGGACGTGGAGTCCCTGGCCGCTTTCTGTGGCTTTGTGAACATTGGATATCTGGTGATCCATAACGACGTAAAGGAGCTACAAGGCCTGGTCCAGCCGATGATCTCGAAGATGGAGAACTCCTCGGTTTTCCTGGAAGTATTCCATCAGGGAATGGTGTATATCTTCAAGAATCTGAAGGCCGACTACCGGATATCGACCAACCAGGACCTGGTCCTGGCCGATGGCGGATACCGCCTGATGGACCAGTTCATGAAAAGCACCGGATATTCAAACGACTTCTCATATGATTTCATTGGACAGGACGTAAGCCTTAAGGCGATCAGCGCGGCCCCCATCATCATTTCTGACAAGACCGATAGCCAGATGATCGAGGGCCTGACATACATGGAGGCCATGGTCACTGCGGGCAGCAACATGACCACCATCTTCCCGTACGACCAGGTGGTCAATTTCAATCCGACCACCCAGTGGTCCAAGGGCAGTTATTGGGACCCTCACCAGAACGTCTGGCACCCTTATGTCAATTGGCCGCAGTATTCCTTCGACTTCGATTTCAATAGAGGCGTGGTCTACACCATTGGCTCTACGGATCAGGTGAACTTCGAGATCACCCCTGACCATAGCGGAAATTCCTATCTTATCTTGAGGTATTTCGCAAACGAACAGGGGGGAACGATCCAGGTCACCACCAATGGCGTCGACCAGACCATTGAAACCTACGACGGTTATGACGGGTTCTTGCTGGCTAAGATACCGATGGTCGCCGTCGATGGGGAAACGGTCACCGTTTCATTGAAGAATATTGCTGGTTTCAACGGCATTTCGGCGATATCCATCGTGTCCGCGGAAAGCTATGACTCGGCCAGGACGGATGCCCTGGGTCTGCTGACCACGAAGACGGTGTACAAGTTCGGTATCAATGTCCTGAGCAATCCCTCATTCGACTACGGGTACGGAGGGTGGCAGGTGTACTACAGTGTCAATGGTTCAGTACCCGTCAGGTCCCCGATTTCCAATTACACGAACCAGGACAACTACATGGATGGAGTCTATGCGCTTCTGTTCCAGCAGAATAAGACCATCGCCGGGGTCGAAACGTATCAGATAATCTCCGACGAATTCGCTTTCGATCAGAACAAGACCTACACCATAACCGCCGATTCCCTGCCCTACGGATTGACCATACCGTTGGTCCAGGTCAGCTATCTGGATGAGAATAACGATCTGATATCACAGACGAACATGACCATCGATCAAAGGAGCATATGGAATCTGTGGAGATCGAACCAGACAAGCCTCGAAGTGCCGGCTGGCGCAGTCTATGGGCGGGTGGACATAAGCTTCGATCTGAAGAACAACGACTCGGAAACTTGGAAATGCTGGCTGGACAACGTGAGAGTCCTCGCCAGCGACAAGGTCGACCTCACGACCACCATGCTTTCCCCAAAGAACTCCGACATATCGTTCATCCGGATCAGCTCGGTGGAGTACCGGATCGATATGACCAACGTCAGCGGGCAGGCCATAGTGGCATTCAGGGAAAGCTACGATCAGAAATGGGTCCTCACAGCCAGCGATGGGACCGTGCAGGGACACTTCGTCGATGATGGGATAATCAACGGGTACGTGGTTACGGGCAATGGCAACATATCCCTCAACCTCTACTACACCGGACAGAACAACATGCAGATCGGTTACTGGCTCAGCTATGCCGGGATGGGTGTCGCATTATTGTTGATCGTCGGCAACATCGTTTGGAACTGGCGGAAGAGGTCATAGGGAATGACATAGGCAAGGCCGGCCGGATGAGGGCAGGACCGTCTGGCGAAGCAGGCGATCTCTGGTCTGATGTCCGGCATGGTATTATGCCAGAGATATGATTATTATGTGGGAGCCAATAAGGGGATTTGAACTGAGGCAAAATAATGAGTGGTCACGGTAAACCGCTGCTCTCCATCTGCGTACCCACATTTAATCGGTGCAAACTTCTAAAGATCAATCTTCTGTCGATATTGAGCCAGATCGCAGGTTATGAAGACGATGTGGAGATAATCGTTTCCGACAACTGTTCGACGGATGAGACCCCTCAGGTCGTGGAGTGGGCAAAGCAGTTCGGTCCTTTCCGCTACCATCGTCAGGAAAAGAACATAGGGGGCGGGCCCAATTTCCTCTATTGCTCCAACCAGATGGCCACCGGTGACTATTGCTGGCTCATCGGGGATGACGATTTTGTCAGAAAAGGCGCCATCGCAAGATTGGTGGGCATCATGAAAGCCAATCCTGAGGTCGACCTTTTCTTCACCAATCTGATGCATATCAACATCGATGAGCTGGACCGGTTCACCGAACCGGTCAGCAGTGCCCAGTTCCCCGATGACCTGAGGCAGGATGGCAAGAACAAGAGGGAACAGCTGCTGGATTCCTTCGATCAACTCATCGACCCCAAGATATCCGGGGTGAGCATGTGCGCGCTGCAAACCGCGATATTCAGAAGGAGCCTGTGGGTCGAGGAGTCCAAGAATGTAATGACCTCAGACTCCGACTTCAGCAATGTCCAGACAACCTACCCGCACGCGGTGATATTGGCCCGCACGATGAGGAAAAGGAAGGTTTTCTACATCGGCAACCCGTTGTTGGTGGTGGGTGATGGAGCAAGGGATTGGGAGAAGGAATTCCCGGTGGTCCATGTAATCCGGGCAATGGAGCTGCTGGATCTCTTCGAAAGTCTCGGTATCAGTCCGCAACTGATACACAAGGCCAAGGCCAGCATAATCATGGAATATACACCGTACATACTGGCACTTTCGTTCATCAAGGTGGGCGAGGGCCATAAATTCATCAATTACAGGGAATCGCTCGCCCCGTACGTGGGATATAAGGAGTTCTGGTTGTCGTTCTTCCTTCTGCCGATCTATAGACTGCGTTATCTGCTCTAGTCAAGGATCCCAATTGTCAAAGCGTCAAGAACGATATATTGTGATCAATGACCAGTGAGCTCTGGCAATCGCGGGACTGCCTCGCCGGATCGGTCATCGTTCACTTCTTACCGGTCAGCTCTTCAGAGACGTATCCGCCCATCTTCCTCAAGTTGACAAGGTCGAGCATGTAACGGATATCCTCCTTTTTCATCTCCCGGAAGGCCACCAGACATCCCCAGAAAACGGCATAGGAAACGCCGAACATGGCTATCAGAACGTACCATTCCTGCACCGGGAACCACATGCTCAGGAGACCGAGAAACCCCACGGTTATCGCGAATATCACCGCGTACAGTCCCATTCTCCGCTCGATATGGGTCCCGGTGAGCTTGTTGACGGCGACCCTCGTGAGGAAAAAGCCGACCAACATCGAGATCAGATAAGCCAGCGACGCCCCCACATAGGAAAGGCCCAGCAAATGAATGCCGAATATGTCGTTCGGTACGAACAGGAACAGCCCGGCGACGAACGCGATGAAATATATGACCGTTATTCTGAAAGAGACATCGGGGCGGTTGACTGCCAGGATCTGGGATGTTGCCGCCGCGTTGAAGATGTTGAACAGAGTCGCCAAGGCCAGCCATCTCAATGAATCCCCGGCCAGTATCCATTCATGCCCGTACAGGAGCGAGGTCACGTTCCCTGGGAATATCAGCATGAAAGCCACCATCGGAAAGGAAATGATCGCCACGAACCTTTCCGCCTGCACCGTGGTCTGGCGAATATCCTCCATCCTGCCCTTGGAGAAGAAATTCGAGAAGGTGGGGAAGGTTAGTTGGCTTATCGCCAGCCCCAATCCGCTGATTATGAGTATCAGTGCGAACCCCGACGAATAATAGGCAACATCCGTGTTCGACCAAAAGGCTCCGATAAAGATCTTGTCGATGCTGTATGCCACGGTCGTTATCACCATGCTGATGACAAGGGGCAGGGCGAATTTGAGATAGGGCCGGTATAGTGTGGGCTTGGTCCAACGATACTCGCCCGACCACATCAGATAGAGGGCGGTGGAGAACACCGCGATACCGGCGATCGCATAGGATATCGCGATATCGAGCTCGCTGCCTTTGAAAAGGCAAATGAAGATGATGATCGGCACCCTAATGACCGGATCGATGAGAATTATCAGCTGGGATTTGACCGCTTCCGTCCTTGCCGTGAAGGTCATGGTGGCTATCAAAGAAAGGTCGCACAGCACCTGATAGAGAACGAACAGGGTAACGATCTCTAGATAGTCCGATGAATAGCCAGCATGTCCGATAACGAGCATGAACGCCATTAAAAGTACGATGATCGCAACCATTATGCTCGTTAGGATGACCTTGACCATGACGAAGGTGCTGACACAATCATCTATGTTCCCTCCCTCGGATATCTTCTTGATGTGCGCACTCGAGAACCCCAGATCGGAAACCGCATTTACTGCGGCGATAAGCGCCAGAATCCAGGCGATGTCACCATAGATCTCCGTCCCCAGATATCTGGTGATGAAAAATAGCCCAATGAACCCAAGGATTGAGGATATTATTGTGGTAGCGAATACCAACGTGGACTTTCTACCAATCAATTCTCTCCAAAGCCGATTCAATTGTCGGTATTAATAGTTGTCCAGAATCCATAACTGGCTCGACCGGATCGGAAGGCTGGCAAGTGTCAAATGATTTCCGAGGTCGAAGAAAATGGTTGGTCGTATCACGTTCGAATACTCCTGTTTGTGCCTGGAATCGATTTGAGATAGCCAGCTCCTGGTATGATGTCATTCAAGCCTGACGGAACCACGTGGAGGCAATCAAGGAATATATTAATATCCAAAATTCATTGTTTCCGAGGTGACCCAACCTTCTGGCACAGCAACATCCGGATATTCACAGGTGCCGCTGGTCTCGATCATCATACCTACTTTTAACCGAAAGAAGGAACTGCTCAGACTCCTCGATTCCCTATCCAAACAGGTGTATCCAGCATCAAGGCTTGAGGTGATCGTGGTGGACGACCATTCTCCCGACGGAACGGTGGAGGCTGTCAGGGAGCTGTTTCCCTATGTCCATATATTTCGTCATGACCGCGAACGATGGGTCTCGGCGGCGAGGAACACCGGGATCGACAATTCCCATGGCGAGTTCCTCCTGTTCATCGACGATGACAACGTGATGGACCCGAATTGTATCGTTGAACTGATTGGGACATTCCAGGACCCGGACCGACCAAAGGTGGGCCTGGTCGGGCCATTGATGTTCTATCTGAAGAGGCCGGACACCGTCTGGTGCGCCGGAATAAAAAGGAACATGACCACGTCACAGACCACGTTCGTCGGCAGGGGCGGGACCGACCCGGGCCAGCACGCTCTGGTAACAGAGTCCGATGACTTCCCCAACTGCTTCATGATCTCCCGGGAGTCCATCGGCCTGGCCGGGCCGTTCGATGCCCGTGACTTTCCCATCAACTATGAGGAATCGGACATCGCCAGGCGGGTCAACAGAGCGGGTTTCAAGATACTATGTAACCCAGCCGCCAAGGTGTGGCATGACATCGAGCCGCCATCACCCGGTACCAGCCGGAACCGGCTGTTCCATCTGGGAGGGCCGTTCAGAGCGTATTACATGTCCCGGAATCGGATCATTTTCCATAGGATGTACTCGGGAAAGGTGCAATTCGCCGGTTTCGCCACCGTTTTCCTATGGTTCTTCACGTTGTTCTATCTGCGAATAATTGTGATCAATTCGGACAAGAAGATGATGGACCGGCTGCGGATAGCCTCGGGTTACCTCAGAGGTCTGATCGACGGTTTGTCCGGCAGCACCTCCCCCAGCTACGAGATTCCCTGACAATCGGGTCGATCGTCTTGGTCAATAGTTACCGCGCCGACCCAAGGCGGAAGTCGATTCTTCAAATGCTTCTCTTCCGCCAGATATCGAGGAGCAGTCTCTCGATGGGATCGACCGCCCTTTCGATGGGGTGGAGCACCTTTCCCGCCTCAGGCTTCAGGATAGACAGGGATTTCAAACGGCGGTATAATGATATGGCGCTCAGGTTGCGGAGGACCTTTACTCCATTGAACCGATAGGTCGCATCATAGAGAGTGAACCGGTGTTCCACGCCTCCAAGCAACGCCATGTTGTAATCCGATTCCGGACCCAGCCACCTGCCGACGCTCTTCTTGACGTGCCCATAATTGTGGTTCTGGTGAATGACCAGGTATCCCCTTGTGCCGTCGATGACCTTGATGCCTTCCACCCTGGCATTGTATATCATCCAGTTGTCCCAACCGGCCCTTCCGACCAGGAATGCCGGCAATGCCTTGAGGGTGCCCTTTCGGAATACGAAATAATCCATCCCGTCCACATCGTGGAGCTTGCCCCCCTGGGCGGTTCTTTGTCGGAGCTCGTCCTGGTAATTCCCGGAATAATCGACCTCGGTGGTCAGGTCCAGGTCCCATCGCTGACCTACCAGTAGATACCGGTCGTCATTGATCTTCCCGACCCCGGCGGGGAAATCATTCAAAAATATGATGTCGGCGTTGGAATAGCAGAGGATGTCGTTCTTGGCCATTTCCTGGACCTTTGAGAATATCCCATCGAGGTAGGGTGTGCCGAATTCATTTTTCCGGATCTCGGGGATATGGATCGCCCCGACCTCTTCCGCCACCTCAGCTATTCCCACCTCGTCGCCGAAGATGAAGATCTCGCATTTCGGGTTCAACTTTCTCCAGGAGCGCAAAGCATTCCGCTGGATCACTCCGTTGTGCCCTTCAAAAGGTTTCGGGATGGTGAAGAAAGTGATCATTTCTCAAGGGTAGAAATATTGCATCCATTTAATAGTTATCCTGGGCCGGCTAGCAGTGCGGGTTTCCAGATTCGCCCTTCGGGTTCCGGTTTTCCCGGTACCACTCGATGGTCTCCTTCAGACCGCTCTCGAAATCCGTTTTCGCCCTGAACCCGAAGGCCTTCTCCGCCCTCTTCGTATCCAGGCACCTTCTGGGTTGGCCATCGGGCTTGGTGGGGTCCCATTCGATCCTCCCATCGAAATCGCATATGCGACAGATGAGCTCCCCCAGGTCCTTGATGCTGATCTCCCTCCCGGCTCCCAGGTTGACCGGTTCCGAGCTGTCGTAATGCTCCGCCGCGAGCACGATCCCTTCGGCGCAGTCCTTTACAAAAAGGAACTCCCGGGTGGCCTTGCCGGTCCCCCACAGTTCGATGCTCTTCTTCCCTTCTTCCTGGGCATCCACGACCTTTTTGATGATCGCCGGAATGACGTGGGATGAATCGGGATGGAAGTTGTCCCTCGGTCCGTACAGATTAACTGGCAACAGATAGATGGAATTGTATCCGTACTGCTGTCGATAGGCCTGCGATTGGACCAGCATCATCTTCTTGGCCAATCCGTACGGGGCGTTGGTCTCCTCCGGATAGCCGTTCCACAGATCCTCTTCCTTGAATGGGACCGGCGTGAACTTAGGATAGGCGCAGATCGTTCCCAGTGCGACGAACTTCGGCACCCCGTTCCTTCGTGCCGCCTCGATCAGTTGGATCCCCATGATGGCATTGTCATAGAACAGAGTGGCCGGATTCTTCATATTGAACCCGATTCCCCCGACGCTGGCCGCCAGGTGGATGACCAGATCAACTTCTTTGGTGGCCTCCAGGCAATTCTCCCACACCCTGAGGTCCAGGTCCTTTGAACGGGGAATTACGATATCCTCCCTTCTGACCCCTTTGGTGCTGACCAGTTTCTCTGTTATGAAATGGCCGACGAATCCCGCCCCGCCGGTCATGAGTATGCGCTTGCCTTGCCAGAAGTTCATCAGTCCACACTCCACCAGCGGTTCTTGAACTTGTCCTTCAGCACGGCGTCGCCCTTGCCAATGGGTTCGAGGCCTGCCGCCCGCATGTCCGCGTCCACCATGATCATGGCCAACTCCTTGAACTTGACCTTCGGTTCCCACTTCAGTTTGGTCCTGGCTTTGGTCGGGTCTGCGATAAGGACCTCGACCTCGGTGGGCCGGAAATAGCGGGGGTCTATGGCCACCCGATCGTCCTGATCCAGCTCGGCGTATTCGAACGCAAAGTCCACGAATTCCTGGACAGAGTGGGTCTCGCCGGTGCCGATCACGAAATCCTCTGCCCTCTCCCGCTGAAGCATCATCCACATGGCCTCTACATATTCTGGGGCATAGCCCCAATCTCTCTTGGCGTTCAGATTGCCCAGGTACAACTTGTCCTGTTTCTTGGAGAGCATGGAGGCGATGGCACGGGTGATCTTCCTGGTAACGAAGGTCTCGCCCCTTCTGGGAGACTCATGGTTGAAGAGGATGCCGTTGCAGGCGTACATGTCATACCCTTCGCGATAGTTCTGTGCCATCCAGAAGGCGTAGATCTTGGCGCACGCGTACGGGGAACGGGGAATGAACGGCGTCCCTTCGTTCTGTGGGGGGGCAGCACCTCCGAACATCTCACTGCTTGAGGCCTGGTAGTACCTGATGGGCTTGCCGCTGCGGCGGATCGATTCCAGCATGCGGGTGGCTCCCAATCCCACGACGTTGCCGGTATATTCCGGAATATCGAAGCTGACTCTGACATGGCTTTGGGCGCCGAGATTGTAGACCTCGTCAGGCTGAGTGTTGTAGATGATGTTGTTGACCATTTCTGAGTCTGCCAGGTCACCATAGTGGAGATTCAGTCTTCGGTCTGGAGCGTGCGGGTCCTGATATATATGGCTGATGCGCGAGGTGTTGAAAGTGCTTGCCCTGCGGATTATTCCATGCACCTCATAGCCCTTGGATAGAAGCAATTCCGCCAGATATGAACCGTCTTGACCAGTTATGCCAGTGATCAATGCCTTCTTCATCATTTCACCCCATCCAAAGAGAATAGCCTTTTCAATAAATAGACTTACAGTCAGTTTATGAATTATCCGTGTCATTGTTTTATGCTATTAATATTATCGTTGAAGAAAATCAAAGCTATCCATGCTGGCGTTTCTCCCGGGACCCGGCGGTCCGGATCCCAACAATTGGGCCCGCCGCGACCGCTCGGAATAGTTGGTCGGAGTTTCTCTCGAGTAAACCACCGATGTAGGTAATAAATGACAACGAGGGAACGATGAATCGGTTTTTCGTCTCGTTATGGGCGTTAAATTCCAGCTGCTCTTAGCCATAAACAAAAAAGGGTTCGTAATTATAATATAATGAGTTGGTTTATCTGACACCAATCCAGACCTGGGAGGTAAAAGGAAATTACCATGATTGATACTGTCGGTGATTCTTCACCCACAATAATTAGGAACAAGCCTACCACTCTTATTTCTGTTATTATGCCCGCATACAACGAGGGCAAGAAAATCAGAGAAAATTTAATTGAAGCCGTAAAGACCCTCAGCACATTGGGGAATCCTTTCGAGCTGATATTGGTCAACGATGGAAGCACCGATGACACGGCCGATGAAGTGCACAAGGTCGAACTGGAGCATCCAGAGGTCATCCTTGTCACATACACCAAGAATGGCGGCAAGGGAAACGCCCTGAAAGAGGGCTGGAAGTATGCCCACGGGGACCTGATAACATTCATCGATGCGGACCTGGAGCTTCATCCCATACAGCTGAAGGTTTTCCTGGACGTCATGGATGAGAAGAAGGTCGACATCGTTATTGGCTCCAAGCGCCACCAGGAATCGATCATCCATTATCCGATGAAGAGAAGGGTCATGTCCAGATGCTATAATCTGTTGATCCGCAGCCTTTTCCAATGCACTTTGACGGACACCCAACCAGGTCTGAAACTCTTCAAGAGAGAGGTTTTGACCAGAGAGTTTCCGAAGGTGTTCGTAAAGAGATATGCGTTCGACCTTGAGCTCCTCTTGAATGCCTTGAAGGACGGCTATACCATCGCGGAAGCACCGATCTCGATAAATTTTGTCCGCGAGAACGGCGGAAGGATCAAGCCGAAGGACGTCGGCCGGATATGGAAGGACACCATGGGCATTTTTTACCGGATAAAACTGACCCATTACTATGAAGGCTCAAGAGTTGATGCATCGCCGTCTATCGAACAGTCCCAGCCCTCTGGCGCAAATGCCGGTAAGTGAGGATACTGAACATTCCTACCGTGAATAGGGCTGAGAATGATATCAGGTTGATCAGCCCCTTCTGCGGTTGATATTCGATCGTCACTTCTGTAGTTCCATTGCCCAGGATGTAGCCATTGAAGAACATGTTCACGGCAATGTGCTCTTGGGTGCCATTGACAGTGGTCGCCTTCCATTCTGGATCGTACCTTTCTGAGAATACCAGGAGACGCTGCCCCGGGTCAACTGACACAGCGTGTGCCGTGGGGCTTCCCACCGTATCGCTAAGAGCCACTCCGTTTTGAAGTTTCCAGCTGTCCTCTCTGAAAAGGACGCGACCATAGTAGATGCCATCGACATGGAAGTTGAGATCAGCCATGTCCGATACGGAATGAACCACTACGAATGCCATCTTGGAAACATCATACCAGCTCTCCTGGGTCAGGTTCCATACGGCCGGAATGCCTCCCACAACGGCCAATATCTGATCGACCTGGAGGAAATGCACCGGTTTCCATTCTGGGTTCTCGTAGAGAACGAGCCCTCCGAAGGTGGCGGCCTCCACGAACCCGGCGTTCCTCAGGCCGGTGTCGTACATCGAGAAGTTCGCCTGGGGTGCCGCCCACCAGGGAGGCGACTGTCCCTGGATGAATGCCCAATTCGCGTCCTGGTGAAGCATCACATATCGCACGTTCATTATCGAGAGCATCTTACCGACATTGAGATGGAACGTACTGTTGGCAATCTGGTTGGCCATGTTCACAAGCAGTTCATTGGATAAACCTGGTTCCGACACTATGACGCCTTTGTCGAATATGGTGGACAACGGGTCTCCTCCCCAGTAGCCATTTTCCCAATCGTATGAAGCGTAACCCAATTGACAGTATGGGAGGTTCAAGACCCTGAAATCACCGGAAGCGTTGTTCAGGTAATCGTTCGTCTGGTAATAGTAGTCAGGAACCTCCACCCGGGCTGAAGGAATGACCTTGCCCCCTTCATAGATGACCTGACCTGTGTAATACGGCATGGCGATCACTGATAGGGCCAACAGGACGAAGACCGTCCAGGTCATGACAGCCCATGCCTTTATTGTAATCCGTTTGATCGAAAAGCCCTTCCATCTCGGCCAGGTGATGGATCCGACAATATGGGCCATGGAATATCCAAAGAGCAAAGCGTAGGATAGGGCCAGCAATGGCCCGAAATGCTGATAGAGGCTCCGAAAAGCATAGAGTATGGGAACAGCATCGAACAATCCCTCGATGAGATATCCAGTCGGCGGATAGAATCCATTGATCATCACCAAACAAAGGGCGGTGACGCCGCCGAGGAGAAGGATGATGTGATTCATTGGTCGAATGGTCAGTGCATAAAGAGCGGTCAGGGCAATGATCAGACAGGAGAAGATAAAGAGACCCGACGAAGCCAGGCTGGACCATGAATACCACGGATCGCCCAGATAATCATCGTAGAGGGCCCAATAACCGGTCTGTAAGGCTGCCCAGTAGATCGGGACGGAATTGGAATTCAGCAGGTCCTTGTTGCTTACCCCCACCGAGCTGACGCCCGATCTGGTCACCTCGATGCTAACGTTGCTCATGACCGGAATGATCCAGAACAGATTGACCAGGAACCACAACACCAACAGTATCGCGGCAAACTTGATCACCTGTATCCTTCTGGTCGATTCCCTGAGGGCCATCGTTCCCAAAAGACCCAAAATGAAGATCCAGTCCATGAGCCCGTTAACCGGGTTCATGTAGGATGCGGATATGAGGAGGGTCCAGAGCAAGACCAGGCCAAAAATGAAGAACGGCCCCCTTCTGGTCCTGATCCCGAAGACCACCATCGCGGCGATCAGAGGAATGAAACAATAGGAATAGTAATTGGATGCGAACTGGTTCCAAAGAAATGTGGATGCAATGGGCGAGAACATGTAGGCGATGGCCGCGAAAATCGCCCCGTTCCGGTACCGGTCACCGAGTCCGAGCGCTCGGTAAAGAAGAAATACCGAGACCCCCGAACCCGCAAGGACCACGTAGAGAAGTAGGCTCTGTGATGTGTGGAGCGAGAGACCTATGAACTGCATCGTGGCGTAATAGAGGTTGTTCGGCAGGAACCCGGCGATCGCCCGGGGCATTGCGGATCCAAATCCCCCATGCGGATCCCATAGTTGCATGGAGCGGAACAGAGTCTGAATCGGCGAGAATGAGATGTTGTAATCGAAGGCATCGATGACGATGTTCGATGAATACCAGGTGAAGACCACGAGCCCCAATATCATCAACAGGAGGATTTCGATCAATTCCAACCTGGTGAAATTCCCCTTGACGAATCTGACCAATTTCCACTGGTCCAATCGATTCCTAACCATTGACCAGCCTTGGTCCTGCGAGGGGGCCCTTTCATTTTTCATGGCTAAGAAACTACCTTTGTCGTCTCACGATTAGTGACAGAAATTGAATCCTTTCCTTGTCCTATATTCAATCTTACTCGATATTTCGTCCTCTTCGTCAGTGGGAATCCGATTAATGTGGTTGAATTCGGCACTCTGCTCAAGAGGTTTCTGGTTGGTCGGTCCATGGTAAGGTTTGTGACGGCATGAATCTTGTTGCCTTTCATTTAATTCCCAACCATCAATGAAACCTCAATGAAAGTTCATTCCTTCACGTCTTCCCCTCAAAAAGATCGATGAATTCCCTGGCGGTTCTGTCCCAATTGTATTCTTTTGCATCTTCGAGGGCGTTCCTCGACAGATCCATCCTCTTCTCCTCCTGGCTCAGGAGAGATACTATGGCGTCCGCCATGGCATGAGGGTTTGGATCGCACAGCAATCCGGTTTTTCCATCCTTTATGGAGTCGCGTAGGCCAGGAACGCGATATCCTATCGCCGGCGTGCCCATTGCATTGGCTTCGGTAACGACCAGGCCCCAACCTTCCCTTACCGCCGGTACGACGATGACATGGGCCTTCGAGACGAGCTCCGATTTCTTTTCCAGCGGCAGGCGCCCGAAAAAAGTAACGTCCTTGACGGCGAGCTTCTTCAATTTTGGCTGAAGGTAGCCCATGCCCACCATCCACATACGCAGGTCAGGCATTCTTGATTTCGCTATCTGGAAAGCTTTCAGGGCATGATCCGGCAGCTTTACCTTCTTGAATCGACCGACGAATATGATCGTCGGTATCTTTTCCTTCTCCCCGACCTTTGAAAGCGGTTCGAAGTCGTATCCTTCATGGACCAGATGGAGTTTTTTGAAACCAAGGCCCTGGAGGTCTTCCATGGTTGAATTTGATACTGTGATGACGTCCATATCGACATATTTCCGAAGCCAATGGTCCTCCAGGTAATGATTGCCGATATAGCTCAATGGGAATGGGGTCTCATAGTACCAAAACTCCCGTGCCAGTTGGTGTATGAGGGCAAACCGCTTTTCCCCGCGGTTTACAAAAGAGGGAGTGTTGAACGGGATCGTGTTGATCTCATCGACCACCACATCGAATTTCTCCGAACGGTCATAGAATCGTTTTGCCTGTTTATAGACGGTGAACCGGTTCCCACCCCTTACGATCCTGACCCCGTCGATTACCTCTTCAGGAAGACAGTCACTGAATGCAGCAGAGAATTGGGTGACCTCATGCCCCCAATTTACCCACCTTTTCTCAATCTGGTGGGTGAATTGTTCAGCTCCTCCGGCGTCCGGATTCTTGGGATCTCGCCAGTTAAGGACCAAAATTTTTATCTGGTACTCCCCCTAAAGTGGTGAGGGATACATCACATGCCTATTAACGTTTTATCAATGAAGCTGGAAGTCAATATCCCTAATGGGGCCCATGATCATTTGGCATGGAACTAATTATCGAGTATTCCCAATTTAACAAATATCAATTGGATTCTGTTGGGCATAGGAATTGGTCCGAGAACACCGAAGTCATTAATAACCCCAGTCCAAATTACATCCAGATTCAACATGAAAGGAATAATCCTAGCTGGCGGGAGCGGTTCCAGACTCTATCCCATGACGTCAGCCATCAACAAGCACCTTCTTCCAATATACAACAAACCCATGGTCTACTACCCGCTCTGCACATTGATGATGGCGGACATCAAGGATATTCTGATCATCTCCACCCCGGAGGACATCGGCAATTTCAAAAATCTCCTTGGAGACGGAGGGAGATTCGGTTTGAGCCTGAAATACGCCATTCAACCTTCACCGGACGGGCTGGCACAGGCATTCATCATCGGGGACGAGTTCATTGGTTCGGATGATGTCGCCATGGTCTTGGGAGACAACATTTTTATCGGGTCCGAGATGAAGGAGCGATTAGGTCAAGCGATACGAAACGTGAGAAGGAAAAGGGCTTCAATATTCGGTTTCAAGGTAAATGATCCTCAGAGATTCGGAGTGATAGAATATGACGGAAATGGATCAGTGATCTCGATAGAGGAAAAGCCGAAGGTACCGAAGTCCAACTATGCGGCGGCTGGCCTGTATTTTTATGATAATCGTGTGGTGGAGTATGCCAAAACTGTCAGGCCTTCGCACAGGAACGAGCTTGAGATAACGGATGTGAACAATCTGTTTCTCAAGGAAGGCTGTCTGGAAGCGATACGGCTAGACAACGGATTCATGTGGATGGATGCTGGCACCCCCGATGCCATGATCGAGGCGGGCAAATATGTCCAGACGTTGGAAAAGGATCGGAACATGATGGTCGGTTATCCCGAGGAGATATCGATCAATAATGGCTGGATAGATCGCAAAGACCTTGAGGACTTCCTCGCCAAATACGCTCACAGCAATTATGGAAAATATATCTCCAAGGTCCTCGAGATCAAGGAAGGAAAGGACTGAGCGATATTGATCCGTATCACTACTGGATTGGATGGGGTCTTGATCATCGAACCGGATGTGTACGAGGATGCCCGGGGCTGGTTCTACGAAAGCTATTCGAGAACCAAGATGGAGGATATCGGTATCAGAACGATTTTCGTTCAGGACAATCATTCCTATTCAAAAAAGAAGGGGGTTGTGAGGGGTCTCCATTTCCAGAACCCTCCGATGGAACAGGCAAAGCTCGTCCGATGCACCAGAGGTTCCATCCTGGACATATGCGTAGACATTAGAAGAGGATCTCCCAACTACAGGAAATGGATAGGAATCGAGTTGTCTTCGAACAATAAAAGACAATTGTTCATTCCCTCCGGTTATGCCCATGGGTTCATCACCCTTGAGGACGATTCAGAGGTCCAGTACAAGGTGGACCGGCTGTACTCCATTGAGCATGAGAGGACCATTAGATATGACGATCCGACGATCGACATAGATTGGGGGTTCGAAGAACCCATCGTATCCGAGAGGGATGCCAGGGCACCTTTCCTGGACGAAGTGGAGAACGATCTTCCTTATTCGGTTTGAAAGGATGGACTGTGCGATGGTTCAGGCGTGTCGACATCCGTCCGGTTCAACGTTGAACTCAATTCGTCATTTAGCCTAACTTTTTTATTAGTGTAATGGTTGTCACAGGTATTACATGGGGCATCAATCAATGGCCTGTCGCTATCCATTGCCCTGAGATAGATTCGATCTATTTTGCATGTAATACAAAGCTGCAAATTCATGCGAGGATGGAAATGAAAATCCTGGTAACCGGTGGAGCTGGATTCGTTGGTTCCAATTACATTTTTTTCATGAAGAATAGCCATCCCGATGTTGAGATCGTGTGTCTTGATTCGTTGACCTATGCGGCAAATATCAAGAATCTTGAGAAGACCATTAGAACTGAGAACTTCAGATTTGTCAAAGGGAGCATCACCGATGCCGATCTGGTGGACAAGGTCATTCGCGAAGGGGCTTTCGATGCCGTCGTGAACTTCGCCGCCGAGTCCCATGTAGACAGATCGATCACCAATCCAGATCTGTTCATAAAGACGAACATCATCGGTACCCAGGTGCTGATGGACTCCTGCCGGAAATTGGGGGTCGACCGTTTCCATCAAGTTTCGACCGATGAGGTCTACGGAGACCTCCCTCTTGACAGACCGGACCTGAAATTCCGGGAGGATTCCCTCCTTCGTCCGTCCAGCCCCTATTCCGCTAGCAAAGCAGGGGCTGACCTTCTGGTCCTGGCCTATTTCCGGACCTATGGGATAAAGACGACCATCACACGTTGTTCGAATAACTACGGACCCTACCAATTCCCTGAAAAGCTAATTCCAAAAACAATCATGCTGGCATGGCAGAATAAGCCGATTCCGATATACGGCAACGGGGAGAACGTGCGGGATTGGCTTCACGCGGCGGACCATTGCAGCGCGATCGATCTTGTGGTTTCCGGCGGTAGAGCTGGAGATGTCTACAATATCGGATGTAACAATGAACGGAAGAACATCGATGTGGTCCGATTGATACTGAAGGAAATGGGAAAGAGCGAGGACCTTATCCGTTACGTCGGCGACCGCCCGGGACATGACCTACGATACTCTGTCGACGCCAATAAGATCAGGAAAGAACTGGGATGGACTCCTTTCTATCATTTCGAACAGGGGATCAAGGAAACTCTGGCCTGGTATATGAGCAACATCGATTGGATCAAGGACATCGAATCAGGGGCGTACGGTAGGCACAACGACTCTTACACAGAGTGAGTGTTCATGAGATCGGTGATTCGAACGAATCAATCGATCCGTTCATAAACAGCTTATAACCAAAGAGGACAGTTATGCCTATTCCAATAGAATGGGAAAATTTCGTTTCAGAGGAATCACCATGGAGAACGACAACATCGAACTGCGCACCGTGAAAGAAGAGGACGTAAAGGTGCTGAAAAGCCTGGCCAAGATAAAGCACGTGATGATCGTCATGAGCGGAAAGGGGGGCGTTGGCAAGTCCACCGTCACCATCAACCTGGCGATGGCTTTGGCCATGCGGGGATATGAGGTAGGGATCCTTGACGCCGATATCCATGGTCCGAACATCCCGAAGATGCTGAACATCGAGGATGCCCAGATCCAGGGGGACCAGGATGGCCTCTACCCGGTCGACGTCCCACCGCACCTGAAGGTCATGTCGACGGCTTTCCTCCTGGACAGCAAGGACACGCCCATAGTCTGGAGGGGGCCGATGAAGATGGGGGCGCTGAGACAGTTCGTGGCGGATGTGAAGTGGGGAGAGCTCGACTTCCTAATTGTTGACCTTCCCCCAGGAACAGGAGATGAGCCGCTCACGATCGCCCAATTGATCCCGGAGGCCGACGGGGCGGTCATTGTCACCACGCCACAGGATGTCGCTTTGCTCGATTCGCGCAAATCCGTGACGTTCGCAAAGGCGCTAAAACTGCCGGTACTGGGCATCATTGAGAACATGAGCGGGCTGATCTGTCCTCACTGCGGCAAGGAGATCGACCTTTTCAAAAAGGGAGGAGGGGAGCAGGCCGCATCCGAGATGGGCGTTCCATTCCTGGGCAGGGTGCCGATCGATCCCAGCGTCGTGGACAGCGGGGATGACGGCAAGCCGATTGTGTTGGCGAAAAGGGATTCCATGGCCACAATAGCCTTCGAGGACATTGTCGACAAGCTTGTCAAAGCCTCAAGGGAGAACGAGCAAAGACGGATGAAGTGATCTTGATGAAAATTTGCGTCACGGTCTCAGAAGGGAGCCTAGAAGCCGAGGTCGAGGAAGAGTTCGGGCACTCCCCGTTGTTCGTCTGCGTGGACCCCGAAACCATGGAGTTCACGGTCCATGACAATATCCTGGAGGATACCGATGTGGGTTACGGTATCCAGACCGCCGAGAACCTCATCAAGCTCGGCGCGGACGTGGTCATTACCGGATTCATAGGACCTCATGGCATCAAGAAGCTCACCTCCAAGAACATCAAGTTGGTCGCTGACGAGGAGGGAACGGTCCGGGAAGCCATCGAACGCTTCAACAGACGCCACCCCAAGACACCTTAGAGCAACTGGACCATATTTCGATGGCGGAATGGCGGAAACCGCCGCCATCAGCCCATATTCATTGCGATTGTATTCTTCCCATCTTGTACCGAAGACAGCTGGTAGGTTTTTCCACCGTTCCAAAATCAAATGATACCTCAGTTTCTCAACGAAAAGCGTTCTACGACGGACGACGTATCGACCGATCCGGTAATCTCAATCGTTAGTAATGACTGGTTGAAAAATGTCTAGAGTTAAATATGACTGAGATCAATCTTTCCAATGGAAATGACTTCGACGGTTGACGATTTTAAACTACGTTATTTGTTGTCATATCTGTGATTATGAAAATATTGTTACGAATTCCGTAATTTATTCATATATAATCGACAATTATCGTAGTGTAGATGAACAAACTATAAGTACCGATTTTCGAAATGCTCCAGTTCATGCGGGACCCATTCCCCAGCCCGGAACGAAGGAGAAAGAGGCGTAATCTCACCGACGCCAACCACCCGCCCGCAGGCGGAAGGATTGACAGGGCGAGACGGATCCAATATCCGCCGACATTTTCGGTGGACAAGGCTACCGTGGTTTGGATTGAGGGCCGAACCGGTCAAGGACCGAACGGAAGGAGGATGCAGCAGTGACCAACCATATCTTGCTACCCACAGACAGTTCCCTGCCCGCACTGGTCGCTACCATGAAGGCAGTGGAGATGGCGAAAGCTAGCGACTCCACATTAGTTGTGCTGAACGTCATCGAACAGATGCCTTCGATCGAGCTGGAGCGCATTTCCGAGGACAAGGCCCTCAGACGGTGCGAGTTCTGCGATGGGGTATCGTTCGCCAAAGACCAGGCGGCGAAGCTCAAGGTCCCGGTGGTCATGATCACACGGGAGGGAGCGGTCACAGGCGAGATACTGAAGGCGGCAGAGGAGTACAAGGTGAACACCATTGTCATGGGGACATCCAGCCCATCCGGTCTGAGCGCATTGTACCTGGGAGATGTGGCGGCGGCAGTGGGGAAGCACGCGAAGTGCTCGGTCGTCATCATCAAGCCGACGGAGGAAGAGGTGAAATCGGTATTGGAGATGGTGAAGAAGCTCAATGGAAGAGCCATGCCCTCGGTCCAGACAGTGGAAAGCATAACCCACACGAAGCAATTCAGGGTCGGCCTGTGGCTCTTCTTCGGTTTCAGCGCCCTGTACCTGGTGTTCACGCTCTTGGGCACCTATGGAAGGAGCATAATGGGGGAACGTACGCTCGGTGTGAACGTCGGGATCGTCTTTGGGATGTTCATCATCCTGCTGACCATAGTGATGGCCGTGACGTTCAATTGGTACGCCGGAAAGAAGGAAGCGGAGGGATGAGCGATGGCATCGGCACTTGATACCACTAGTTTCAAGCCATTAGCGTTTGGGCTGTTCGTCGTGATCATCATCATAACATTGGCGATATCGGTGTACTTCTCCCGAAGGGTCCGTACCGCAGGCCACTATTACGTCGCCGGAGGCGGGGTCAAGTGGTTTGTCAACGGGATAGCGTTCGCCGGAGACTACCTCAGCGCAGCTTCGTTCCTGGGAATAGCGGGAATGATCGCGTTCAGCGGATATGACGGCTTCATGTACGGGATCGGGTTCCTGGCCGGATGGATAGTGGCACTGTTCCTCATAGCGGAGCCGCTCCGGGTCATGGGAAAGTATACCTTCGCTGACGCACTGGTCCACAAGTTCAAGAGCAAGCGCGTCCGCCTCGCCGCGTCAATAAGCACGCTGATCGTCAGCGTGTTCTATCTGATACCGCAGATGGTCGGTGCAGGGACGATCGTCCAGCCCCTGCTGGGATTCTCCTATGAATGGGGAGTCGTGATCGTTGGTAGCATCGTCATCCTGATCGTCGCCACCGCAGGAATGGTCTCCACCACCTGGGTCCAGTTCATCAAGGCGATCCTCCTGCTCATAGCGGTGATAGCCCTGACGATAGGCGTCCTGGCAGTTGCTGGAATGGACCCTGTGACGTTCATAGGCCACTTCATCTCCAATGGGGCGGCGAACCCGTCGACGGGAACGCCTAACGCCTACAGCGGGGACGCGTTCATGTCGCCTGGTCTGAAGTACCATGATCCGCTGGACTACGCGTCGTTAGCGCTGGCATTGATCCTGGGCACGGCAGCACTTCCGCATATCCTGATACGGTACTATACGGTCCCGAAGCCGTCAGATGCCAGGAAGTCCACGGTGGTGGCCATAATAGCCATGGGCGCGTTCTACATCCTGATCCTGTTCCTGGGACTGGGGGCGAACTACTTCGCCGGCCAAGGGGAATTCCTGGTGAAGGACTCAAACCTGGCGGCGCCTACGCTGGCGAACTTCATCGGCGGGGAGGTGTTCTTCGCGCTGATATCTTCGATAGCGTTTGCCACCATCCTGGGAACGGTCTCAGGCCTGATCATGGCTGCGGCAGGTGCGATAGCCCATGACATATACACCGAGATCATGGGCAAGAAGAAGTCGGAGAAGTCGGCGCTGAGGGTATCCAAGATCACCGCGGTGTCGGTGGGGCTGGTGGCGATCGGCCTGGGCATCATCATGAAAGGCCAGAACGTGGCCTTCCTGGTGGGCTTGGCATTCGCCATAGCAGCTTCGGCGAACATCCCGGCGCTGATCTGCACCCTGTACTGGAAGAAGGCCACGGAGAAGGGCATCGTGATGGGCATATTCGTCGGATTGGGCCTGTCGCTGGTGCTGATCTCTGCCAGCCCCACGGTGATGGGGTCGGGAGCGTTCTTCTCCCTGAACAACCCCGGTATCATCAGCATACCGGTCGGATTCGCAACCACCATCGGAGTGTCCCTCCTGGACAAGAAGAAGAATCCGGAACCGACGCCTGCCTGAGGTGCGACAGGACAAACCCTTCTTTTTTTCATCCTTTTTTTAATCTGAATATGAATCGAACATCAGATCATCAACGGAATCGAGAGAATGGAATATCTTGACGCATACTCATATCATTTTCCGGACCACAGACCATCCATTGACTTGGGCCGATACCATTTATTGCACAGCACAATATTGACCTGGTCCGATTCCTTCGATTGTCATTGCCCGGGATTGGCGGTCTTTGTGCCCCCTACAACGTTGTCCCAAACCTAGAGGAAAAATATAGGATGACCCGCCCTCAACGGCAGGTCAGGATCAGGGTGGCTGCTGAAAGAAGGGATTAAGGTGTTTAGAGATTCAGCCCCGGTATCTCCAGCCGTTTGGGGTCCGGCTTCTTGTTCGGAACGATCGGGTTGGGGCCCAGTTCTCTAATCTTCTGGACATACTCCTCGATGGTCGTCCGGTACTTTTCCGGCTGCTCCTCGTCAACGAACTCGATCAGGAACCGGTCCTCGTCGAAGCCCAACTGCTGCAGCACGATCTTAAGCAGGGTCATCCGCTTGCGGGTGCGCAGGTTCCCTACCTCGTAATGGCACCGACCTGGGGAACCGGCCAGGATGAGCACTCCATCGGCCCCGCTTGAAAGAGCCTTCAGAACCCATTCAGGATCGACCCGCGCCGAGCACATGACGCGGACGGTCCGGAAGTGGACATCGTTGCCTAGCCTTTTCAGCCCGGCGGTGTCGGCCGCGGCATAGGAACAGTGGTGGCAAGAGAAGACCAAGATGTTCGGGAAAGTGCTCTCCACCCTTGAATTGCGCAGCGCGGTCTCGATTTCCGCCACCACCTGGGCATTGGAGAAACAGGTCTGGTCCATGGCCGCGGTCGGACAGGCGGACACACATGCTCCGCATCCTTCGCAAGCCTTCGGGTTGACATTTGCCTTTCGTTTCCCACCGGACTCGGGATCTTCCGTCACCTTGATGGCGTTGACGTTACAGACCGCCTCACACACACCGCATCCAGTGCATCTCACCTTGTTCACGATTGCGACATTGCCCTTTTCTGAAGGGAATTGGTTGCGCAGTTTGGCCACTGCCATGAGGGTCATGTCCAGGGCCTTCTCTGTCTGAAGCTCCCGGTTCTCCCAGTGGATCCATGAGCACTGCTCACGGATGTTCGACATCTCCACCATGCACTTGTCCAGTCCTCCGTCAACTGCCGCCTGCTGGAAGTCCTGAAGGTACAAACGGGGAGAACAGGCAGAGACCACGACCCGGTCCAGATGCTCGTCCATGATCGTTTTGGTGATCATCTCCCTGGATGATTTGGAGCATAGGAAATCATGGACGCTGGTATGAGCTACGCCCCCCTCCGCCCGAACCGAGCTGGCAATCGTTTCAGTATCTATGTTATTGTCAATGTCCCCGCCGCAGCGGCAAACGAAAACACCTATCTTTTGACCGTTGGATTCCAATATTGTCTCCTCCGCAAACGATGAAGTATTGATGAAGGCCCGGATATTAAGCTTCCTCAAAAAATGGCTCAGAAGGAACGAAACATCGTGCGCATTTGACCTATTGCAGTGATGATTCCGTCGCCTTCATGTCCTCGATGCCTGCCCGGAAAGGCATCATGGACATGTCCAGCTGAGCTTCGATGTTCTCGACATTGAGACAGGAGTTCTCCGCCCTCTTGGCCATG
Organism: uncultured Methanomassiliicoccales archaeon; assembly: GCA_963695345.1. GTDB lineage: Archaea > Thermoplasmatota > Thermoplasmata > Methanomassiliicoccales > UBA472 > DASXVU01. The sequence goes on along the minus strand of OY968769.1, from coordinate 2,080,035 downwards.
AATGTCGCGTCCTTCAGCTTTGAGGGCTTCATCAATGATTCGTCCAGGCCGAATACCTCCGCAATCACCATGCCCATTTGGTAACGGCTAAGGCAGTTTGGGCCACTGGCATGGAACAAGCCCTTCAAGCCCCTCTCGGACACCTCGGTCAGGACCTTGGCGCAATGGGGGGCATAGGTGGCGGAGACGAATTGGTCCTCGAACAGTCTGACCTCCTTGCCCGCCCTTACAGAACGCAGGACCCAGGTAACGAAGTTGTCCTTATTGGACAATCGATTCCATCCATACAACACCGCGACCCGGCAGACCGCGTTACGGTTGGAGTAATCCATCACCAGACGTTCCCCTTCCAGCTTGGTCTTGGAATAGATGCTGAGCGGGTCCGGTGTCTCGAACTCGTAGTACTTCGATCCCTTGAACCCGTTGAACACATAGTCGGTGGAGACGTACAGCAAAAGTGCACCGCTGGACTTGCATGCCTGGGCTATGTTCATGGACCCCTCCACGTTCACGGAAAAGGCCAGTTGCGGTTTCCTTTCGCACTCGTCGACATCGGTCATCGCCGCCGGGAGCAGCACACGATCGGGCATTTCCCTGGAAAAGAACGATTCCACCGCACCTTGGTCGGTCATATCCAGCGGTATCGCCCTGCCTCCGGGGCAGGGTTTCCCCCCTTTGTAAGTGGAGACGACCTCGTGCCCCCGGGACAGAGCCTCATCGACCAGATACTGGCCGAGCAGACCTGACCCACCGACTATGGCGACCTTGCTCACATAAGAAAAGAATGTTCACCCGATACATATCGATTTTGAAGGCAGCATTCATAATATGGCGCTGCCGGAGCACAATTTCTCCAACTCACTCGATCGTCATCGTTGCCTGATGCCGTTTGTCAGAACGTCCCATGGAAAGTATTATTCGCTATGCAACTATGCTCGTAGCAACGAAATGACAAATCAGCGTATCAGCGCCTGCCCATATTGTGGAAGCCGAGACATCGAACCGCAGGTGATCTTCGGAGGACCGATGGCAGGAGTGGATAACAAGGACGGAGGGTATATCTGCCGCCAGTGCGGTAGAAAGGCGGTCCCGTTAGATTTCGCCAGTCAGAAGGAATTGAGGGAGTTCAAGGAAGATAACATGGAGCAAGACCAAGCATCGAAATCGTTTATGCACATCCCGATCATGCCAGTGGACACTAGGTCCTTGCTGTCCTTGGCCGGGATCGACATCCCGCTGGGGAGCAAAGCCGAAGTGGTCAGCGTCAAATGGGATGGTGAGCGGCTGGTCAGGTCCGAGTACTCCGCTAATTTCAGCAAGTACTGGAAGGCCGTTTCGGGACAGCGCTACAATGCTCCGGAGGTCTTGCTGATGGACATGGCCGGGATCATGGAAGGCCGTCCCAACTTCGATGTCCTACGGCAGCTCCTCAAGAGGAAATACAACGTCTGGCTCGAAATTGGCATGCGGAACGAGGATGATCTTTTCGACGCCTTCGCCATGGGTGTCTCCTATGCGGTGGCCGGCACCCTATGTTGCCGGAGCATCGGAATGTTCAAGGAACTTTTCGATCTCTCTGACAAATGCATTCCTTGTCTGTATTTGGACACCGATGTGGTCTGGGAAAGGGCAGAGGCTGGACCTACCGATCTGGACGAGGCTATCGAGGCACTGAAGAGGATCGGGTTCGAGGAGATCGCCATCATCGACCTACCCCGCCTGGGTTCCCGCTCCGGCTATTCGGAGGATATCGTGACCAGGGCTCTGGCACACGGCATAACCCTCCACATGGGGGGCGGAATAACTGAGAGGGATTTCGATTCACTGGAGAGGATGGGGGTCGCCGGTGCGCTTGTGGACCCGTTCACCCCGGTGATAGCGGATATCATCGAATCGCCAGAGGGAGGAACGGCAGCCACGGTCCCGGCCCATTCGACCGCACTGGATGCGCCCACGGGCACGTCTAGCAGCAACTCGATCTGAGCTCATCGCTCGAGCTCTTGAGATGGGCGAGCAGGTTCGGGAAGAGAGAACAGACAGCTGTGCGTTCAGACCAGAATTGACCACCGGCACCAGACTAGCGGGCGTTAGGATTATGTATCCCCAATCTGGTTGACTGCTGAGAGTGAATACCCACAGGGTAGCACGAGGATGTCACGATGGGACTAAACGGCGTAGCCTTCGCGATGATAGGTCTGGTCTATGGGCTGTGCCATTGGATATTCTTCTGCAGCGGCACCGAGGCGGGACCGACATGGTGGAGGAAGAAGACCAAGCCGGAAGATATGGTGCCTGAACAACCCATCGGCGCCATGGGCTCGCTGGTTGCCGGCATCAGTCTCTTCCTTTTTGCTTTCTGGCTTATATGGAACCCGGGTTCGAACCAGTTCCTGGTCATGGCGGTTTCCGGGATCATCAACGGCCTGCTGTTCATGGGCACCGCCATAGTGGCGGTCAAAGGATGGGACTGGAAACCGATCGGGATCGGGTCGATAGCCGCTTCCGTTGCGCAAATCACGATGATCCCGTTCGCGGCGTATTGGGGTTTCCCAGCGGATGCGGGTTTCGCGCTGCTCATATGGGGAGTTCTGGCGGGGTCCTGGGGATTGGTCATCCGGGGTAAATGCTCCTTGAAGGTGCTCCAGGTCAGCCTGGTCCTTTCAGTGGTGGCTGCCTGGTGGTTCATGGTATTCTATGGCAACATACACGCCCCGCTCTCCATCATCACGAACCTCGATAGCTCCGTCTCCAGCGGCATCTGGGCGTTGGTGTTCGCGATCTTGGGGGCAGTGTTCATCGTCTCATTGGCCATTGTGCTAAGGAAAACGACGAAGGAACTGGCAGCACCCCAGCATTGACCCGGAACGGCGCAGACGACGGAGTCATTAATTACCTCTGAGTGAGAATTGTCACCGATCATAATGGTCGATGTTGTTGGCCTGGTCCTGATCGTCACCCTATCGGTCGCCCCTCCGATAGCATATATGATCTGGGTCAGGAATGCCGAGCTGTGCCGACGGGAATCGATGAGCTCAGTACTGATGGCGTTCGCATTCGCAGCGGTCGTCTCATTGGGGGCGGCCTACATCATAGAAGGCATCCTGGTCGGCACGCTGTTCAGTCCAGGCAGTGTGCTCACCCAGGGGTTCTGGGGGATCCAACCCAACGACCAGAACCTGCAGCTGCTGATCCTGGCGGTCTTCATCGCCCCGGTGGTGGAAGAGCTTACCAAATCCTGGACGGTTCTGTACATGAGGCCGCGGCTGAACGAGATCGAGGACGGCCTGGTCTACGGAGCGGCGGCTGGACTGGGATTTGCGGCCGTGGAGAACGTGCTCTACAATGGTTCCGCTCTGGTCGCCGGGACCGAGTTGTTCTTTGTCATCGCCATCAGCCGGGCATTGACCTCGACCTTGCTGCACGCGTCGGCCACTGCCGTGACCGGTTATGGCATTGCCCTCTCGAAGTTCCATAGGGCGGCCGGTCACCCCCAGTCATGGTTTCTTTACTATGCGGGGGCGGTCGTTCTGCATGCGGCCTTTAACATGTTCGCCATAATGGGCAACTTCGCCTCGGACGTGGAGTTCATTTCGCTGATCGGGCTCATCCTGACCTTTCTGTTGGCTTGGATAGTGTTCACCTGGATCCGCTCCAGCATCAAGCGCCTGGACCGGGTCAATGGTTGTCTCAGATAGGGCTTGAGGTTGCCGCGTCCCTACCTAATCCATAGGCCTTGGCCAGTTCTCCCTTTCGGGTGGATATCTCACCTTCGTAGTCCACACCGGAAACGGTGACCTCACCTTTGAAGGAAACACCAATCCCCAGGTAGAAGGAGCGTACCTCGGATAGCACGTTCCTGAAGTTGGCGTTGTCCCTCGCACCAACGCTCAACAGATAACCTCGTTTCGTGACCGGGCCGTTCCGCTTTCTTGCCAAATGCCAAAGACATTGGCACCTGTCGATGACCGCTTTCAGCTGACTGCTCATCCCGGAAAAATAGAGCGGGGTTGCCAGCACCAGGACGTCAGCCCGGCGGATGGCATCATAGACGGATATCATGTCATCGTCCACAACGCATATGCCGTTTTCTTGACAGGCATCGCATGCCCTGCAACCGGAAATGGCCATTTCGGTGGCGTTCAGCAATATCGTCTCTGCCCCCGCGTCTCTGGCCCCATCGAGGAACGCTCCCAGAAGCACTGCCGTGTTACCGACGGCGTGGGGACTTCCGAGGATTCCGAGGACCGTTACCATTCTACCCCCACCCGTCCCTGAAAAAATCCTGACGAGGCGTTCACCGTACTTGGCAACTTTCCAAGTTCTCCAGGATGCGCTCGCGCAATCTGCTGTAGTATTGGAAGGTCTTGACGACATAGTCGCAGGCCCCTTCCTTCATCGCCTCGAAACTCAGGTCTGGATCGTCCAGAGCGGAAACGAAGAGGACCGGGATTTTCAGGTTCAAAGGCCTGACCTTCTTCAAGAGGTCGATGCCGTTGATGTCCGGCAACTTGTAATCAAGGATCACAATGTCGTATTTCCTGTTCTTCAGCTTCTCAATGGCCTGACCGCCGGTATAGGCCGCGTCTACTTCGAACTGATCCTCTGGCAAGAACTCCGAGCACAGCTGAATATGTTCCACATTGTCGTCCACCATGAGTACTTTGATCATTGATTCACCTCCCAAAAACATCCGTTATGCACTATTGAATGTGTAACCCATTCAATATATTTCACCTTACCCTTGGAATGATCAACGAGAATATGGAACCTTTGGAGAAGTCCGCTGTGACACGATTGTCCACCCAGACCCTCCCCTCGTAACGCTCCGCCAGGGCATTGACCACGGAAAGTCCTAGGCCATGTCCTTCCGCCGCCGATTCGGAATCCAGTTGGTCGAATCTCCTGAACAGGAAATTCTTTCTTTCATCCGGGATCCCGTGACCGAAGTCCGCCACGCTGATCCGGTAGAAATCATTCCCATTCTCCGAATGTTCGGATACCATTACCTCGATGGGTTTCTGGTCGCCATACTTGCAGGCGTTGCTCAGCAGGTTGTAGAAGACGTCCTTCAGGAAATTGTCCGCCTTGACCATCAGCCTTCCCAAGGGAGAGTGGAAGGTGATGTGATAGTCCCCATAGAGCGCGTTCATCTGGATATCGTGGATGGCCTCAGAGAGGATGGGCAACAGGTCGACAGGCAGCAGCGGACTCTGCTCCATCGCTTTGAGCTTCCACAGTTTGCGCACATCCGATATCAGCGAGGAAATGTTCTCCGATTGGGCCAGGGCGCTCTTGACGTACCGCCGTTGCCTCTCATCGAGCTTGGGATCGGTCAGGAGCATCTCCAGGAAACCGTGTATCGGAACGTTGTAATTGGCCACGTCATGGGTAAGCAGTATGTTGTAGACCTGCTGGCGTGATGCCTTTTCCTTGACCTTGGCATAGGTGCGGGCGTTCTTGATGGCCGTCGCGGCCAGCACCGAGAACATCTCAACCAGTTTGTATTCCCGGGAAGTGAAGGGCACCCCGGGCTTCTTTTCCAAGGTGATCACGCCGAGTATCTCATCCCCGAATTTCATGGGAACGCAGATCAGCGAGCTGGGCTCGTCCAGCGTTCCCTCCAACAACGCCGACCTTTCATCCAGGTCGGCCCGTTCCAGGAGCATGCCCTGACCGGTCTTGGCCACCAGCCCAGTGATGCCTTCTCCCAGTTCCATCTCCATTCCCACTGTGTCGATGGGGATCTGACATACGTTCTGGGTGCAGCGAAGTTTGCCGCTGTTGTGGTCCATTTCGAACAACAGACAGTTCTCTGCACTCACCAACTGCCTGGCCTTGTTGAGTATGGCCAAGATGACCTCCTTGTGGTCAAGGGTGCTGGACAGTACCTTCGAGGCGTCATAGAGGATCTGGAACTCGTTGTTGCTGCGCGTTTGCCGGCGGTGCAACTTACCGTTGCGATGGGATATCGCCACCTGATTGCAGAACACCTGGAGGACCGTCTCCTTGCTCATGATGTCGGACATCGGATGATAGCTGCCAAATATGGCACATCCATATGATTCGCGTCGGAAGTGGACCGGAAGGCCGATGAGCGCTCTGGGTTTTTCATTCTGGATCGATATCCTCCGGTCGTTGTGCAGGTCCTCAGATACGAATATGTTACCATTCTCGACGCTAGTGTAAAGCGAGTTGCCGTTCTCCAAGGGAGATTCCAGCAGCGCCCGGCCATTACGGAAATCCACCCCGGAGCAGAACATCTGAGGCATATTGCCATCATCGATGAGCCGGAAAATGGCGAAATCGAAATCCAGCGCCTTGACCATTCGGATCAGTTCATGGTCGATCGATTCGGTGGGATCGAGGTTGTCGCTCATGTCCCGCGATGTCTCCGCCAAGATCTCCATGTGGCGACCCAGTTGCTCGATGTCCTTGGCCATTTTGACCGAGTGGTTGGGATCGTTGGTCAGGGCCAGAACTCCCGTCGTGCTCCCAAGGTCATCCTTGAGCGCAGTCAATCTCCAATTCAAGAAGACCATCCCTCCGGCCGTGAGCAGCGGCAGTCTGATCGTCAGCGTCCTCCCCGACAGGACCTCCTGGACGGCCTGCAGTATCTCAGATTCCTGGATCTCCTTAGGGTCCAGGATGTCCATGATCTGGGTACCTAGCACCTCACTGCTGGAACGGGACACGAAGTCCTCCACTGCCTTATTGTAGACAATTATCTTTCCCGCCTGGTCAAAGGCGATAACCATCAAATGGACGAAAGTAAGCAGTTCATCCATGAGCTGGGACGAGAGGTGAACGGACCCCATTATGGCGTTCTCTGCCTGTGCCCTGCGCCCGAAGACGCTGACCCCGACCACACTGCCCTTTTCCACCACCGGGCTAATGTTGAAAAGGCACCCCACCTCCTGACCGTTGACCGACCTTAACCTTACGGTCATGTTCCCGGTGGCCGATGCGTCCCTGGAACACTTGTCGATGATCTCCGAGAACGCCTCTTGGTCAGTAGTATCCACCAGAACATGCAGCCGGGTTCCCAGCAAAGGATGTTCCGCGCATTCCATGGCCGCTTCGAACGCCTTGTTGTAGTATTTCAGTTGACCTTCCCGGTCCAATGAACACATCAGCACCGGTGTTGAATCAGTGACATGAAAACATTTCTCCGATGGAGGGGGCAAATCCTTTGGCCTGTTATTGTTGTTCGACTCGTCCTGTTCCGCCAAGGGGATCGAACAACCAAAACACATTCTGGCACATGAAAGCATCGATAATGTTTCCATTTGCAGAACAACAAACAACGAAAAACGGGTATCCGATGGAGGTCGGTCGTAAGAAAAGTGGTTGTGATTCCTTAATGACATCACCGCCAGAAAACGATCCGGAAACGGATTTATCATGCCTTTCCACGAATTTATCGATGGCTTCCAAAACTGTGTCCACATTATGTTCCCGGACTTATTTTATGGATGATGTATCATTATACTTAGGAGTCATCTCATTATCAATAGTAATCATACCATTTGATTGCATAGCCAGTATTGATAAAATGTCCCGAAAAATTGAGTCTTAATAATAATCGTGTGATTATCTTAGGATTCAGAATCTATATATAATATAAGTGTATTTGAAGATTCATAGAGGCAGTCCGGAGATGGCTCACCCCCTATTCTCCTCCTAAGAATAGCATCGAAATTCCACCTTGCAGAGCTTCCCGGATGCCTCTTTTCTGAATAGATCGAACCGCCCTAGGACCGACCAATGCCGTTCACGAGGTCGACATTTCCTACTGGCGTGAGTCCACACCGATAACTTGAATATAGGGCATCTGTATAAACCTCCGTTCAGGGTGCTTGGATGGATGAGGGTGACTTCACCAAGGCTCGTTCGATGCTTTTTCCCAGACAGGTTCTTGCGGGGCACGGTGCTATCGATGCGATTCCCCAAATGTGCAAGGATTTCAGTCTGGCTGGAACGGCATTGATCGTTGCTGGTGACAAGACCATGAAGGTCGCAGGCGATATCGTATCCGAAGGATTGGTCAAGAATGGCTATGAGGTACAGTGCATCATGGTCGGCGAGGCCACTGATGATAACTTGAAGAAGGTGGAACGCGCGGCCAAGGAGTCCAAAGCCAAATTCCTATTGGGTGTCGGCGGCGGAAGCAAGATAGACCTGGCCAAGATGGCTGCGAAGAACACGCACAGCGAGTTCCTGTCCGTGCCCACCTCGGCCTCTCATGACGGCATCGCCTCGAGCCGAGCGTCGATCCGTAACGAGAAGGGATCGATGTCATTGGATGCCAAAGTTCCGTTGGGAGTGATCGCGGACACCAACATCATCGCTAAGTCTCCCTACCGATTACTGGCATCGGGATGTGCGGATGTCATATCCAACTCAACAGCGCTAATGGATTGGGAGTTCGCCAGAAGGCTGAGGTATGAGAGCTTCAGCCGGTCGGCCTATGCGCTGTCGAACTACACAGCACAGACTATCATAGATAATGCGGACCTGATCAAGCCAAATCTGGAGGAATCCGTCTGGATCGCCATCAGGCCGATAATAATCTCCGGGATATCCATGAGCGTAGCGGGAAGCTCCAGGCCGACCAGCGGTTCAGAGCATATGTTCTCGCACGCGTTGGACATAATTGCACCGGGCAAGGCATTGCATGGAGAGCAATGCGGGGTCGGTTGCATCATGATGATGTACCTGCACGGCGGAGACTGGGTCCGCATCAGGACGGCGTTGATGAAGATAGGGGCGCCTACCTCGGCAAAAGAGCTAGGCATCTCCAAAGAGCAGGTGATCCAGGCACTAGTGACGGCCCACAAGATCAGGAAGGACAGATTCACGATCCTTGGAATGGGTCTGACCTATGAGGCCGCCGAGAGGATCGCCACGATAACCAAGGTTATCTGATTGGATGTGATTTGATGGTCATAGTAACATTGATAGGGGAGAGACAGGCGAAGGAAGGCGTCGAATTCGTCTACCGCGGGCCGCTCACGGAATGCAAGGAATGCAAATTGAAGACAGTCTGCTTCAATCTTGATGTGGGAGGCCGTTACCGTATCAGATCCGTCCGGGATGTGCATCATGAGTGCAAGATGCACGAGGATGGAGTACGGGTGGCCGAGGTCGAAAGGGTGAAGATCCAGGGCTCGGTCAGCAAGAAGGCCGCACTGGAAGGTTCCACTATTTCCTTTGAGGACGTCAAATGCCGTACCCTGGGTTGTATCCATTATCGCATCTGCCATCCGATCGGGCTGGAGAAGCATACCAAAATGAAAATATCGAAGATCCGGGGAGATCTGGTGTGCTCAGAGGGGAACAAATTGGTAGAGGTCGTTTTCGAATAAACAGCGGGGTGCTCAGTGTTCAACGACCGACCCGATCGGTCCACCGGGCCGTCATAACCCGCGTCGAAATGATCTTACCATGTTACTTTCGGTTATTACCTTCTCAACGATATCATACTAAATTCCTAGAGGAACGGAATGGCGGTTTGATCTGCTGGAGAAGATCCACCTCCGGAAGGCGTTAGTCCAAGATGGCCCATAACGATGAGTTAAATGGATCGGACGACCGTCCCGTCGTATTGATGGAATCCGCCCAGGATGCCGGCGTTCGGGTGAGCCTAACCGTCGACCCGCCGGAACTTCTCTCCAGTAAGGCGCTCATAAAGGGCGATGTACATCTGGGATACCTTCTCCACCATGTCCTGCGGCAGGGCAGGGATGTCCGGTTCTGGCAGGTTGTTCTTTCGGGCCGAATACAGCTTCTCGTGGTAGCCGATGTCCCGGTAATACTGCCGGACCATTTCCTTGGAGAGCTCGATGGTCTTACCCTGGGCATACTCCGCCGCATCCCACCAGCGGTCCTCATCGGCTGTCCCGAACGTATCCACGATCATCAGCTGACGATTCCCATCGAAGGCGAACTCCTTCTTGCCGTCCACATGGATAAGTCCGCGCTTTCGCACTTCGGACCCTATGATATCGTCGATCCTGCCGATGACCTCGAAAACGTGATCGTATTCCTTCTCGGTCAGACCGGATATCCTGATCGCCTCCTCTCGGGTAAGCTCCCGATCGGTCTCCTCCAGCTTGGTCGTGGTCTCAATGAAATCCTTCGGAAGCCGCTCGCCGTAGGCGGGTGAGTGCCCTTTGGGGAACCCCATCATCTCAGGCGTTATCCTTCCTTCCTTGACCCTGTCGTTCAGGGATCCGGCGTTGTAATGGCGGCAGATGAACTCCAGCGGGATCAGGTAGTTGGTGGTCTTGTGGTTCAGCCTGCTGTAGTCGGGAATGACGTCCACGCGCTTGACCAGCATGCGGTTCGGACCGTTCACCTCAATGAAATCGGAACGGATGCCGTTCTCTTTCAGGAGCTTGAACCAATGGGCGGAGGTACGGCAGAGCGTCTCTCCTTTGAATGGGATGTCCGAGGGAATTATCTTGTCGAAAACGGAGATGTTGTTGGTGAACTCGAACTCCAACGTGTTATTGTCGACCTCATAGACCTTCTTGACCTTGCCGACGCGGAAGAGCTTCTTCTCTGACATCGGCCAATAATCGGCACGTGACTAATATTCTTTTCTGGAACCTCGTACCTAATGGTGCGACAACGCAGGAACATTCAATAATATGTTATCTTCCAGGAGAACACTCCCGAGGATGGTTCGGTGGTCGGGTTGTGTCCGAAGAAAACCACGTAAAAGAATCCTTTGGGAATCTCCAGATCGCCGGTGGCGTTCCCTGAGTGCAATATGAAAAGGTTCGTGTCATAGGCATAGGGACCCCCCTCGGCCCCATTGAGCGGAGGGCCATCGGCCTGCGTAATCGATGCAATATTGTTCCCATGAGCAGATGACCCGTCTGATTCCTCCGCCACGCTTCCCGGCAAGGAACCGGGCCACCGAGCCATTGTCCGTCCTGGATGGCCGGTCAGCCGTAGGCTGTTTCTGACCGGTTCTGCTCAGATCATCTCCGAGCCGGCGTGCACTACGATCCCCTTGTTGGTTATCTCGTAGAGGGTGATCTTCCTCGAGTGCGATGTCCGCCTCATCTTGATGATGCGCAAGGAAAGCTGCATCTCGCTCCTCTCCACCCGGTCCACGTACCTTAGCGATATGACACCGTCGGCCACGTATTCGACCAGACCGTCTCGGGAGGCCAACGGGTTCTCGTCCTTGGTCTCGGCGGTCATCAGGCAGGTGGCGTTGGTCTTCTTGATCATCTGGGACAGGTTGAACAGGTTGATCCTGCGCTCATGCTCGTCCTCGAACAGCATGTTCAGCAAGGATACTGAATCGAACACGATCCTGGTCGCCCCGAACTTCGAGATGAAGTCGGGCAGCTCGCTCTTTATCCTCGAGATCGTCGTCTTGGCGTCGGTGGGTTCGAGCTTCACGATCACCATCTTCTGCGAGTCGATCATCGGCTTGAGGTCCCAGCCATGCGATTTGGCATCCTCCAGTATCGAGTTCTGGTCCTCTTCCAAGGAGATGTAGATGCACTTCTCCCCATTGGCCAGACCTTGATTGAGGAATTGCAGTCCGAACGTCGTCTTTCCCGTACCGAACGATCCCATCACCACGAATGTGTGCGATTTCGGGACGCCGCCCTCCAGGAGCTCGTCCAGTCCGTCTATTCCGGTCTTTACTCGGTCCATTTTGCTCACCCGATCCTTTCCGTATCGATGACCACCAGGCCGCTCTGCGCGGTGACCGTGGTCGCGAACCTCGCGATGCGCGCCCTATCCAAGTGGGGCAGGATGCTCATGAATTTTTCAACGTAGAGATAGCGCTGCCTTTTGGAGGAGGTGACGAAGCGGCTCCATTCGAACACCAGAGCCCCATCCACCGAATCGGTGATCATCCGTTGCATCCTTTCGTCGATGATGTCCTTGGTCAGCAGCAGATAGACCACGCCGCCCCATTTCTTGCTCACCCGCTGCATGCCGCGGAGCACCGCCACCAGGTCCTTGGGGTCGATCTTCTGGTTCAGCACCAGGTCGGTGAGCGAGTCGATTATCACCATGCTCCGGGGGGCGTTCTGGTCCAGGTAGTTGACCAGCCCTTCCAGTACTCCCTCCTCGTCGCTGTTGCTGGAGAACAGGGCGGAGGATGTGTCCCCAGACCAGCTCTTGGGAACCAGCGTTTGCCTGAAGTACTTCGAGGAAAAGTCCTTGAACTTCACGTTGCGTTCGAACGATTCATAGAAGTCCTCGTTGAAGGACAGCTCCAGCTCCTGAAGGATGTCCTCCTTTGACCTTGAGAATGTGATGTAGTGGATGGACTCCGGCATCATTTGCCCTTTGACGCTGTGTCCCAGGAAGAACTCGGCCGAATCCGGGTTCTCCTTAATGAGGGATATCTTGGCCGCCGAGGTCAGCACATATTCTTGCTGGCCCGCTCCCAGGTCTCCCAGGAGCAAGACAACGGAACCAATGGGCATGCCGCCTCTGATTATATTATCGAAGTCAGCCACTCCTGTCGGAATCCGTTTCACTGGTGCACCCATACCCTTCCATCCTGAACCATTATGTGGGTACTCTGATTAAAAATGTTGGGGTTATTATTAGGGTCGCCGTTCTGACCGCTCAGCCTAGCGCTTTGATGATCAGTCCGATCAAGTGCTCGGCCGCGGACCGTTTGATCGCCTCACGATCGCCTTCGAACAGCATCCTCTCCGTCCAGATGTTATCCCCGTCATCGACGCCAAAGTATACCAGACCGACCGGCTTTCCCGGCCTCTCGCCCCCCGGACCAGCAATGCCCGTCACCGAGACGCCGAGGTTCGAATGGAAACGGTTCCTGACACCTACGGCCATCTCCAGGGCGCATTGTTCGCTTACCGCCCCCTGATAGGCGATGGTCGCCTCCTTGACCCCCAGGAGCTCGACCTTGGAACTATTGCTATAGCAGATAACGGCGCCGAGGAAATAGCCCGACGAACCGGGGACATTGGTGATCAGGTCACTGCAGAGACCGCCGGTGATCGATTCCGCCAGGGATATGGTAACCCCCCTGCCCTTGGCCTTATTCCCAAGATTCCTGCGCCAGAGTCATCTTCCACCTTCGTCCTTGTCCGGGGGGTCAGGTCCCTTATGCGGTTGACCCCGTCGATCTCGTCGATCACCTTGGCCACGGCATTGGGCACAAGGTCCCTCCAGTCATCCCCCTCGGACATCCTTCTCCTTATCTCGGTTCCCGAGTAGGTTTCCCGGTTGAACATCGGTGAGTCCCTGACCTGATACTCCGCTTCCGAGAACAGTCTGCGGGTGAGATTGTTGTTGGTGAACACCACCTCGAATGGCGGCACGAGCGAGACCACGTGGGATACCCACACGGAATAGCGATTGATGTCCACGATCGGCACCAGGAAATACTCCCCCAATTCCTCTTCCTTCAATGCCCGGGAGATCATCAGATGCCTCTCCCCGGCGGTGAACGGATTGTCGTAGGTGTGCGAATATTGCGCGCTGCCGATGCCTATGATCAACGAGTCGCATTTCTTGGCGATTGACCGCACCACTTCAAAGTGTCCTTTGTGGAATGGTTGGAACCGCCCTATCAGCAGGCAACTCGAGAAATGCTCCGATGTACTCCATTTTCTGATCAACGTCATTAATGGTAGATGAGATATAAGAATGGTGACCGGAAAATACTTTCCAGGATGTCATTCTGAGTTGAAAAACTTGATAAGTCAATTAATCCACAATGATTATCAATAATGATAATAATACTTCAATTAAGGCGAATAGATTATATCTCTTAAATCCGAACGTGATAATCATGACGAAAGCGTCTTATAACAAGAGGGGGGCAATGGCGACCGGATCGATGATGATCGTCATCGCCTCAATACTGACCACCGGAGCGGCAGGCTCCGTGATACTTGGCACGGTAAACAACACCGGCGACCAGGCAGCCGCGGTGGCTGAAGATACTGTCAGGAACCTCTGCGACGGCCTCATGGTCGTGGACGCTACCGGACGATATACGGTCAATAACCTCTCAGAACTGCAGTTCATGATGAAACTGTCCCCTGGAAGCAACCCGATAGATCTCACCAAGATCGTTATTTTCGTGACCACGCAATATGGTGAGACCCCTTACCTGTTCGAGAACAACACCCACCTCTTCACCACGGTCACCTACGCGGGAACCGATGATACCGTAGTCCAGAAGGGAGAGCTTCTGATGCTGACCATCCCAGGCCTCGACATACCGGCCGACGACGAGGTCATCGTCAAGCTGATCCCGGAGATGGGGCAGGTACTGAGCATGAAGTTCACCGTCCCCGACAGCCTGGGAAATCAGTTCGCCGTGCTCCTCTAGGCCATTAACCTTTTAGAAGTCAGGACTGGCCCCCATAGGGGCCCATGTTCGTTTTTCCAAAATACCATATTGGGATTCACTCATCTTCCATTTCCAAAGAGCCGTCATCGCAGCCGCAACAGGATTGATGCGGCCTGTAAGGCCGGTGTTCCTTCGCGATCCCTTCCAGCTGCTGGTATAGCATGTTCATGTTCGCCGGGGTGAGGACCTCTCCGAATTCTTCCCGGGTACGTCCGACGCAGAACAGCTGGAATTCCTTGCCCCGGTTGAAGCTCATCGTCTGTCCGTATGCGGTCAATGTGATGATCAGGTTCGTCGTCTTCTCTCCAGTCTCGCCCGGGCCATAATGGACCTGGGCATCATAATTATCGACCAGAAGACGAAAGACCCGGAGGACACGACTTACCTTTGCCATGACCGACCAATGGTGGATATGGATTAAATGAAATCGGTAAAACGACCGGAGCGGGCGTTCTCATGGTTCAATCTCGGCTTTCGGACCATCTCCGCAACGGAATGAGACCGATCGTGGCCTGCTGAGCAGATCCAGAAAGAAAAGGAATGGAATGGGTTTGGTCTATTGGGGTTTAGAGCAGGTTCGGCTTCGCCGCGATGACCGGTGCACTGTGCTCCAGAAGCTCGGCCAGCTTCTTCAGCAGGCTTTCCTTCTTGACGCCGCCGACCAACGCGTACTTCAGGACCTCGCCCATGTTCGTCACCGGGATGATCTCGATCTTCCCAACGTAGCGCTCCTCGAGCACGATGTCGTTCATGTTGGCGCGCGGGATGAGAACCCGCTTGATCCCTGACTCTGCCGCCGCCTCGATCTTGGCGGTCACTCCACCGACCGGGAGCACCTGCCCACGCACGCTGAGGCTGCCGGTCATGGCCACCGTCTGGTCCACCGGGACCTCTTCCAAGGCCGATATGACCGCGGTAGCCACCGATATGGACGCGCTGTCGCCCTCGACCCCCTCATACGTTCCGATGAACTGTATGTGGACGTCGTGGTTGTAGATGTCCTCGCCGGTGTACTTCTTGATCAGGGCTGAGACATTCTCCACCGCTTCCTTGGCGATCTCCCCGAGCTTGCCGGTGGCGATGATCTTGCCGGCGTTCTTGATCTGCGCCGGGGTCACCTCTGCCACGATCGGCAGTACCACGCCGGACAGCTCGGTCATGCTCGAGCCGGAGTTCAGCGCCGCCAGACCGTTGACTACCCCGACCAGGTCACCCTCGACGTTGAAGCTCTTGTAGTCCTTCCTCGCCTGGATGTAGCGGTCGACGATCTGCTGCTCGAGGCTGCGGGCGATCCGCTTGGCCGCGAACACGTGCTGCTGGGTGACCACCGGCTTGTTCTCTTCCCGGGCGATGTCCCCGGAGACCCGGATCAGTCCGCCCAGCTCCCTCAGCCTGAGGGTGAGCTGGCCCCGCCTGCCGGCGCGGCGCTGAGCCTCCTTGATGATCTCGGCTACCGCCTTCTTGTCGAAGTGCGGGATCTTCTTGTCCTTGGCCACTTCCTGGGCCACGAACCGGACGAGCTTCTTGCGGTTCTCCTCGGTGTCGTCCATCGTGGAGCGCATGTACACCTCGTAACCGTAACCGCGTATCCTGGACCTGAGCGCCGGGTGCATGCCCTGTATGGCATCCATGTTGCCTGCGCATACCAGGATGAAGTCGCAGGGAACGGCCTCGCTCTTCACCATCGCTCCGGAAGAGCGCTCGCTCTGACCGGTGATGGAGAACTTGCCCTCCTGCAACGCGGTGAGTAGGGACTGCTGGGACTCCATCCTCAGCATGTTGATCTCGTCGATGAACAGGACGCCCTTGGACGCCTTGTGGATCGCACCGACCTCCAGCCTCTCGTGGGCCGGGGTCTCCAGGCCACCGCTTTGGAAGGGATCGTGCTTGACGTCCCCCAGCAGCGAACCTGCGTGGGCTCCGGTGGCATCGATGAACGGTGCCGTGTCCTTATCGTCATGGGTGATGAGCAGCTTGGGCACCATATAGCTCTCCTGCCTGGTGCCCGAGTAGCGCATCGCGAAGAAAATGATCGCCGCCGCAATGATCCCGATCAGTACTATGTTCGTGTCCCGCATCCCGCTGGCTATGTATAATACCAACGTCAGCGCCACGATCATGAAGACCATTATCGTGACCATGGAGGTCTTCTGCTGCTTGCGCTGCATGGCCTCGCGTTTCTGGGCTGCGACGATCTCTCTTCCCTTGCCGGCCGGGATCACCCGGATCTTCGGCTCGTTTGAATCGTCTGGATTATGATATGCCACAACATCCTGGAGCTCGCTCTTGGGCAGATACTCCGTCATGGATTTGGCGAGCATCGACTTCCCGGTACCTGGCTCTCCGATCAGCATCACGTGGCGCTTCTGCTCGGCGGCCTTCTTGACCACTTCTACAGCTGCCTCTTGACCGATTACCTGGTCGGCTAGCTTGTCCGGGACCTTGATGTCCGCTGTGGTAGTGAAATCCTGCGTCTCTATCCACGTCTCTGCGTCGGGAAGATTCGCTATTTCTTTTGGGTTCTCTTCAACCATACTACACCGGCTTCTAAATTCATCCCATAACAGCGCTGCTATATAAGGCTATTTGAAAAAATATTCAGATATTGACACTATCCAGTACAATTTTATCGGGGTTCTGACGGACCATTTCGAAAAGTACCAGGGAACCCGGATTTCTTGGACGAATCCTCCAATCGACAACGCTTTATGCCCGGCATCCCTTGCGAAAAGGGAGGCCAAGGAGACCGGTTTGTAGCATGCACGTCAAGGAGCTAGATCTTCCCGCGGGGGTCATCGAGATCCTGGAAAGGGATGGCATCACCGAACTCTATCCTCCACAATCGGAGGCCGCTCCGGTGGCCGTGGCAGGCAAGAACCTTGTGCTGGCCGTTCCCACCGCCTCAGGCAAATCGCTCATCGCTTACCTGGCGGCGATGAAGCACATCCTGGAACGTCACGGAAAGGTGCTCTACATCGTACCGCTCAGAGCTCTGGCCACGGAGAAGTACGACGACCTGAGGAAGTTCGAGCCGCTCGGAGTCAAGGTCGGCATCTCGGTGGGGGACTTCGATTCACCGGATTCCCGCCTACAATCCTATGACGTCATCGTCGCCACCTCGGAGAAGGCCGACTCGCTGCTCAGGCACCAGTCGGACTGGCTCCGGGAAGTGACGCTGGTCGTTGCCGATGAGGTCCATCTGATCAACGATCCGGACCGGGGACCGACACTGGAGGTCACCCTGGCCAAGTTCAAGCGCTTCAATACCGATCTTCAGATCATCGCCCTCTCGGCGACGGTCAACAACTCCCGGGAGCTGGCGGAGTGGCTCGGCGCGGTCCACATCGCCAACCGCTGGAGGCCGGTCAAGCTCAGGGAGGGGGTCTATCTGGATGGGACGGTCAGGTTCATCGACAACAGCACCCGGAAGGTCATCTTCGAGGAGGACCCGGTCTGGAGCCTGGTCAAGGATGCCATCAAGGAGGGGGGACAGGCCCTCGTCTTCGTCAACACGCGCAAATCGACCGAATCGCTGGCCGTCAAGTTCTCCAAATTCATGAAGGATATGGCGGAAGGCGTCGAGCTCGATCCGGAAACGGAAAGGATGATCGACGGGGAAGGGGAGCACACCTCGGTGGGGCGCACCCTGAAATCCTGCGTCAAGAAGGGCATCGCCTTCCACAACGCCGGACTGACCAACGAGCAGCGGCGGATGGTGGAGGGATCGTTCAAGAAAGGAAAGATCAAGTGTATAGTGGCCACACCGACACTGGCTGCCGGGATCAACCTGCCGGCCCGGCGGGTGGTGATCCGGGACGTCTATCGTTTCGACAACGGGATGAACGTGCCGATACCGGTCATGGAGATCAAGCAGATGTGCGGCAGGGCAGGCCGCCCCCGGTATGACCCCTACGGGGAGGCGATCCTCCTGGCGAAATCGGAGGATGAGCTGACCTTCCTTCGTGACACGTATCTGCTGGGAGAGCCGGAGGACGTCATCTCCAAGCTCAGCAACGAGTCGGTGATGAGAAGCCATGTCCTTTCCACCATCGCCAGCGGAACCGCCAGCAGCTGGGAGGGTCTGATGGACTTCCTGGGCTCCACCTTCTTCGCGCACCAGGCCAACATCGTCGGCATCGAGGAGGCGGCCAACAACATCCTGGAGTTCCTGGAAAAGGAGGACATGATCAAGACCGGCCCGGACCAGACGATCAAGGCCACCTTCTTTGGCCGCCGGGTCTCCGACCTCTACATCGACCCGATGTCCGCGGTGCGCATGCGCCAGGCGTTGGAGGGATACAAGCCGGGGAAGGAGTTCGGACTGTTCCATGCGGTCTGCTCGACACCGGACATGAAGACCATGTTCATAAGACGCAACGACAGGGATTGGCTTGAGGACCTGGTCATGAAACGCGAGGGAGAACTGATCTTCGACCCGCCGGAGGACGACGAGACCGAGTACGAGTTCTTCCTGGCTGAGCTGAAGACCGCCACCATCCTTGAGGACTGGACCCTGGAGATAGAGGAAGACAAGATACTGGACAAGCTGGGTATCGGACCCGGGGACCTCCGTAACAAGGTCGAGATAGGAGGCTGGCTGCTATACTCGATGCGTGAGATGTCCAACATCTTCAACAAGGATGCCTATCCGCCTTTGACCGAACTGATGACCCGCCTTACCTACGGGGTCAGGCCGGAACTGCTGGACCTGGTCAAGCTCAAGGGAGTGGGAAGGATCAGGGCCCGTTCGCTGTACAAGAAGGGATTCACTACACTGGAGGCATTGCGCCAGGCCGATGCCGGAAGGATTTCCAAGGTCATCGGGATCAGCGACATTCTGGCGGCGAGCATCAAGAAGCAGGTCGGTGCACCGACGAAGGCGCCCTTGGAACCGATAGAGGCCGATGAACCGGACGAACCGGAAACGAAGAAGAAAGGGAAGGAACGGGGCCAGAGCAGCCTGCTGGACTTCTAGAGGTCGCTGATGGCCCGGGTTATGAAGAAGCTGGAGTCCTTGTAATAGAAGGAATAGTAACTGCTTGAATGGTCGGTCTCCCGGAGCTTCACGCACCGCAGCCGCCTCTGAACGTCCGTCTCCCCGACATCCACCATCCTCAGGTGCAGGATCCCGTCGGAAAGGAAGTCGGTCTCCTCCCCGCCGTAGTACTGGAAGTTGCCCACGGGCATCTCGGATATCACCATGGTGGTGATGTTCATGGAGCGCAGCCATTCGAAGAGTCGGAATATCTCCTCCCGGGGACGTTCGAACCCCGATATCAGCGTCAATGCGCCGAGCGAATCAATGACCAGAAGGTCATACTTCATCCTTTTGCGGGTCTCCTCGATGGCGTACTTGAAGGTGTCGAGCCAGTTCGATCCTTCCATCTTCATGCGCAGTTCGCCGAGGTCTAGGATGTCCAGGTTCGCCTTCAGCTTTCCGTGGAATCCCAGGCCGCGCATCTGGCGCAGAAGGCTGTCCCGGGACTGCTCCAGCGAGATGTACAGGCCGGGAACGGCGTCGTCCCGGGCGTTCGTGTAGAGCATGTAATAGGCAAAGGACGATTTCATCGTTCCCGCGGTCCCGCAGATGAGCACCACGCTCCCTTCGGGGATGCCGCCGCCTATGTTCTCGTCCAGCCCATTAACGTGCGTCCTGTATCTCGGCCTCTGGTCCATGGAAACCCCGATTGTGCAGAGTATCGCCCCTAAGGCTAATAGATTTTGTTACGGTCCCGGAGATTAAATTACTGGACACGAGGGGTGAATCGCCGATTCAATCCTTCGCGCTGATGCATACCTTGACCGATGCCAGGTCCGCCTTGGCCTGATGCACCTTGCCGAAGGACTTGATGATGGTGTCCGGGTCCTTCAGCACGTGACCGGTGCAGATGCAGACGACGCGCTCGTCCCTGTCTATCTCCCCCATCTCCGAGAGCTTGAGCATCCCGGCGATCGAGGCGGCGCTGGCCGGTTCCACACCGATACCCTCGGACCGGCCGAGGATGCGCTGTGCCGAGAGGATCTCCTCATCGGTCACGTCGATGGCGCTGCCGCCGGTGTCGTAGATCGCCTTCAGCGCTTTCCTTCCCGATGCTGGATTGCCGATGCGGATGGCCGTGGCGATGGTCTCCGGGTGATCCTCGGGCACGAAGTCCGACGTGCCATGCCTGTAGGCGTCCACGATGGGGGCCGAACCGGCCGCCTGGACCCCGGTCAGCTTGGGGATCCTGTCGATCCAGCCCAGCTGCCGGTACTCAACGAACGCCTTGTAGACCGCCCAGATGTTGGCGGCGTTGCCCACCGGCAGTATGATCCGGTCTGGCAGCTCAAAGTCCAGCTGATCGATTATCTCGAAGGCCACCGTCTTCTGCCCCTCGGGCCGGAACGGGTTGATCGAGTTCAGTAGGTACAGCTCCCCCTCCGCCGCCAGCTTCTTGACGATGTTGAGCGCGTCATCGAAGTTGCCGTCCACCGATATGACCTTGGCCCCGTAGAACATGGCCTGGGCCAGCTTTCCGGCGGCCACCTTTCCCGAGGGCAGGAGCACGACGCTCTCCAATCCAGCCTTCGCCGCGTAGGCTGCCAGAGCCGCCGAGGTGTTGCCGGTGGAAGCGCATCCCACCACCTTACAGCCGAGCTCGACCGCCCGGGTGACCCCGACGGTCATACCGCGGTCCTTGAAGGAGCCGGTCGGGTTGGCCCCTTCGAACTTGACGTACACCTTCTTGAGCTTGGCCTTGGCGGCCATGGCGCCGCAGTCGTAGAGAGGGGTGCCCCCTTCCTTCAGGGTCACCGCCTTGGCCTCGCATACGGGCAGCAGCGGGGCATAGCGCCAGACCCCTATCGGCCGCTTCCTCAGGTCCGCCGGGGTAAGATTGGAAAGCCGTTCCAGGTCCATCTCGACGGTCAGGAGACCGCCGCAATGCGGACAGGCGTCGGCGAAGTTGTCGGTGATGGGTCTGCCGCACTCGAAGCACTTGACCGTGTAGCTCATTCCGATACCCGCCTGCAACCCTCTCCCCAGGTGGTGACCCAGGACAGACAGTCGATGCCGTGGTTCTCAAAGAATGACTGGACCGAATGGGCGATCTCGATGCCGTCGATCACGTTAAGGTCAAAGATGGCGCCGATGCAGGGACCGGACCCGCCCAGGAACGATGCCAGGGCGCCTCCCTTCATCGCCGCTTCCTCGGCCCCCTTCAGGTGCGGGACCATCGGCGTACGGGCAGGTTCGACCACTGCGTCCTTCATGCTGCGGGCGATCAGGTTAACGTCCTTGTTAGCCATTCCAGCCACCAGGGAGGCGGCATGGCCGACCTGGAATATCAGGCTCTTCAGGTCGATGGTCTTCGGCAGGACCTTCCTCGCCTCCCGGGTGGGGACAGCGAACGATGGGAGCATGGCGACGATGCCGAGGTTCGCCGGCGGGTTGACCCGGACGATCTCCATCGGCTCATACGAACGGATGATGGTGAAGCCTCCCAGCAATGCCGGCCCGGCGTTGTCGGCGTGGCGGCTGCCGGACGACGCCTCCTCTCCCAGGGCGGCGGAGTAGACCAGTTTCTCCACCGGGAAGGGCGTTTCTAGCATGAGGTTCGCGGCATAGGCCCCGCCGGCCGCGGAAGCTCCCGAGGAACCCATCCCGCTCGCCGGACGGATGCCCTTCTTGATGCTCATCCTGAGACCGAAATCCGCATTGCCCATCTCCAACACTTTCTGGGCGGCGACCGCGGCGGTGTTCCGGGAATTGTCGATGGTCACGCCGTGCGCTCCGATGCCCTCGATCTTCTCCACCCGGACGCCCCGCTCGCTGGTCCGACGAACCTCGATCAGATCAGCCGGCTCCTTGAGAGCTATCCCGAACACATCGAAGCCCGGACCAAGGTTCGCTATGGTTGCCGGAGATCTTACCACGACCTTGTTAAGTGACATTTTAGGTGCGCTCCATCTCACATATCGATGAACTAGACGAGCCCACAAAACCCGTTTGCCCTAATAATGCTTTCTAGATATTGAAGGTACTTCGGAATATGTTCTGGACGGACCAGGCTGGCCATTGGAAGGTCCCGGAAAAAACAATATATACGCTCCCGCCGTTGGACCGGACATGAGCTCGGTCATCATACTGGGTGCAAAGGGGGAAGCATGCTGCGCCTCCGACTTCATTCAGAAGGTCCAGTCACTGCCTTGTGAAGTGCTTCCGATGGACGCGGACATGGTCTGCGGCAGGACCCACCTGGAAGCGGCGGCGGCCCATGCCGAGAGGGCCATGGAGCAGGGCTCCAACTCCTCTTCCACCATGTCCATGGAGACCATGCTCTTCTCCTCCGGAGAGCGCCAGATTTCCAGGGCCAAGGAGAAGATGGGGGTCAAGGACGGCGTGAGGCGTTTTGCCCTCGTTCTGTTCGATTGCGACGATCCGGCGGAGGTGCTCAGCCGCCTCGGGTTGACCAGGGACGACCTGGTCCTCCTGCCGTCGAGGGAGAAGGCGGTGGCGTTCGGCATCGATGATTGTGATCTCAGCGCGGTCCCGGAAGAGCGGTTCGCGGATATTGTTCTCGAGAAGGTTGCGTTCGTGGAAATCCTGAAGCGTTGAGCTATCTGGCCATATTACCAATTAATGGAATCCGGTCAAAAGGTATATCAGATATCGGGCTAATCGCAAACAATAGCCCTTCCCTATTGGGGAATGGTTGGTCATATCGGCTCTCGGATTTGATCTCGTTTGACTGGAGATTACATCAAACAGCTGCAGCTCAAGAAACAAATTGAGCAAAAAGCGAAGGAGGCAGCTAAAAGCCGCGATGCTGCGGAGGAGAAGCTCGTCCAGGCAGAGATATCTCTGAAGCTTTCCAAGAGGATGGACGCCCCCTCGGCGGAGGCAGAGAAATACCTTACCGAAGCCAGTTCATTTTTCAGAGAAAAGGATTACCGTTCATCGGTGGGCATGTCCAGCAAGAGCATGGAGGCGTCGTTCAGGGCGCAGAAGGACCAGGTCTCCTCCATGATCGGGGACGCGGACGATCTTAGGACCCATGTGGAGAGAATGGGGGCCAAGGCGGAGGACCTGTCCATCCTGTCGCAGGAGGCCAAGACGGCTCTGGCAAAGGGGTCGCTGGAGGATGCCTTCGCCATGTCCAAGGACCTCTGGGACAAGGTGGAGAAGCTGGTCAACCGGTTCATGGCGACCGCCTTCGGGGAGACCCAGACGGTCATGCTGCTGGCGGAGGGCCAGGGCATAACGGTCGATGCCGAACGCAAGGGACTGACGGAGGCCAGGGACCTACTGGAGAAAGAGCAGGTGCCCTCCTCGATGGAGAAGCTGGTATCCTGCCGGGAATCGCTGGAATCGGCCCTGGCCGATAAGTTCCAGGCCCGAGCCGAAAGCATGATGGACGTCTCCAAATACCAGTCCGAGTTCGCCGTCGACCTGTCGAAGGTCGAAAAGGCCCTGAAGAAGGCGCAGGGGCTGCTGGACCATGGTTCGTTCGAGGAGGCGTTCGCCGCCCTGTCATCGGCCGAGGGTGAACAGCAGAAGGCGCTCACCAAGGGATTCGCCGCGGAGCTACAGTCGCTCCGCAAGAGAGGAACGGCCCTCAAGGAGAATGGGATCGATGTGAAGGACCTTGTCTCCCAGATCGGTCTGCAGAAGGACCTGCTCAAGGACCTCAAGTTCAACGAGGCCCTCGAAGGGACGAGGTCCGTGAAGACCGCCCTGCGCGACAAGGAGACCGGCCTGATCTCCGAGGCATTGCTGAAGCTGCGCCCTTCACTGCTCATCGCCAAGCGCCTGGGAATCGACCTGGGAAGCGCTTCCAATAAGATCGAGGCGGCGAGGGCACACCTGTCCAGCTCAGAGATCGAGGAAGCGATGGCGCAGATCTCGGCGGCCGAGAACGAGATCGGCACCGCCCTCAAGGGCCTGGCCGACCTGGAATCCGAGCTGCTCAAGACCAGGGCGGTCATGGACCGGGCCGACGAGCTGAAACTGGATACGTCCACCGCCAAGAGCTTCATGGACTCGGCAAGGAGGGCGACGCTGGCGCATGAGTTTGTCAGCGCCTCAGGCCTGCTCAGGGAGGCCCATTCGGAGCTGAACAAGCAGCTCGAGGAGCACTACGCCAAGGATGTCATGGCGATAGAGATCAAGTTCGCCGGAGCTCTCCGCATCGGGGTGGACGTGAACGACGAGACGAGCATGCTGGAGAGGATCGTCGACCTCATCAAGAAGGGGGAGTTCACGGTCGCACCGGAACTCCTCGCCAAATGCTCCGATACCATCGACGCGAAGTTGCGTTTCCAGGTCCAGAAGGCCCTGGACGAGGGCAAGGCTAACCTGGACATGTACAAGGGATCGATGGACGTGAGCAGTGCCACGACAATGCTGGAACAGGCCCGCAAGGCGGCGGAGAGGAACGAGTTCGTCAACGCCTATGACCTGGCGGCCGAGGCGGCCGAGTCATTGAACCGGGAGGAGAAGCAGGCCCTGGAGACCCGCATGGCGGAGGCCCATAGCATGCTCGGCATCCTCAAGGAGCTCAACTGCGAGAGCGTCACCCTCAAGGACAAGCTGGCCCGGGCGGAGGAGATGAAGGCCAAGAACAACACCATGGTCGCCCTCCGCACCGCCAACGACGTCATCCAATTCTCACATTCCATAATCCTCGACGAGCTCACCCGGGAGATGGCCTCCACGTCCCGCTCCATCTCGCTGGAGCGCAAGAAGGGCGTCGAGGTCATGAAGCCCGAACATCTCCTGGAGGAGGCCGGCCGGGCCCTCAAGCAGGGCTCGTTCGAGAAGGCCTTCGATAATCTCAAGGAGGCCCAGGTAAGCCTGAGACAGCTGACCAGCGTCCACGTGGAGATCTACGATAGGATAGTGGAGATCTCCAATCTCCTGGAGGAGGCGGACTCCAAGGGCATAGACACCCGGAAGGCCACCGACCTGCTCCTGAAGACCAAGCGCATGTTCGAGAGCGGAAGATACGGGGACGCCCGGGCCGCGTCCACCGCTTCGTACGCCGAGACCGAGGTCATCGTGGCCCCGTTCATGGCAGCCCGCAGGATAGAGGAGGCGAAGGAACTGGTCATGGCCATGGAAACGCTCGGGCTGGACATTTCGTCCGCGGAATCGTCGATACAGGCGGCGATCGAGCAGGAGAACAAGAATGAGCACCTGACCTCGCTTAAGACGATGAACGGCGGGATCGAGCTCATCAGGAGCCAGCTGGCGTCCGGGATCCTGCGCGAGATCAACCTGTGCAGATCATTGCTGGACAGAACCAGGGCGGCGGGCATCGACACCAACTCCCCGCAACAGATACTGCTGAAATCGACCAGCCTGCTGGAGGAGAAACGCTACCTGGAAGCCCTCCGGGCAGCCCAGATGACCAGGGGCGAACTGGACCAGCTGATGCTCATGGAGCAGAAGGCCAACGAGCAGATCGAGCGGACCATGGCCACGCTCAAGGCCATCCAGGACCTGGGCGTGAACGTCTCGCCGGCGCTGGAGATCATGAATCAGGCCCGCATCATACAGAAGCAGGGCAACCACCCGCTGGCCATGGAACTCTCGAAACGCGCCGTGGACCAGGCGGCCCATCTCATGGACATGATGATCTCCCGGAAGCTGGAAGAGAGCGACCTGAAGATCCGAAGGGAAGAGCTGGAGGGACCGGACCTGGTCATCGTGGACCGTATCCGCAAGGACATCAACGAGCGCATCAACCAGCGCCGGTTCCGTGACGTGCTCCCCCTGGTCCGCACCTATGAGGACGAGCTTGTCAAGGTAAGGGATATCAGGGACTCGGCCCGGAAGGTCATCGTCGAGGTGCGGGCCAAGTTCGATGAGGCGGCCGCCTCCGGGGTCTTCTCGGAAGACCTGAGGCAGCTGCTGACCAAGGCCGAGGACAAGCTGAAGGCCAATGCCTTCGCGGAGGCCAGCGCCTTGGCCATGCGCAGCCGGGACGAACTGACCCAGCTGCGTGAGATGTTCGAGGCCAGGATGAACGAGATGCAGTCCCTCCGGCACGACTTCCAGTTCCTGGAGGAGAGCGAGGAACGGACCAGCATGGAAATGCTCCTGGACCAGGCGGACGAGGCCCTGCTATCATTGGATTTCGAGAGATCATCGCTGTTCCTTCACCGGACCAAGGCCTTGCTCCAGGAGATCGCCGGCCGGGAGTCCGAGCGTAACTACGCGGAGCTGACCAAGCTGTTCAAGCTGCTGAACGAGATCGGCTACGACCGGTCGAAGCTGGCCCCCAGCGTGCTCAAGCTCCAGGAGGACAGGGGAGGCGTTTTCAGCTCGAAGGACCTGGAGACGCTGAGCATCGGGGTACGTACCATGCGCCAGTTGGTCCTGGAGGAGTTCGGACGCAAACGCCTGAAGGTGGCGGAAGGGATCAACAAGGCCAGGAAGGCCGGCTTGGATGTCAACATGAGCGAGGGCCTGTACACCAGCGCGACCGGGGGGCTGCTGATACAGGACATGGGCGAGGCGTTCCGGACCCTGCAGAAGAGCGAGCGGCTCATCGGGGTGGCCACGGCCGCCAATGAGGAGTTCAAGAAGGTCCGCAACAAGGTCAAGGCGGAGCTGGACAATGTCCGGGCACAGGGCATGCCAGTGATCGCGGCGGAGCAGCTCCTGAAGAAGGCGGACGCCCTGCGCAGCATAGACGCCAAGCAGGGGCTGGACCTCCTCCATCAGGCAATCGCGAAAGTGGATGAGCAGAAAGAGCAGATGATGCCGGACATCGGCATCGACATCGATTTCCTCGACGAACCGAAGAAAGGCGCCTGGGCGAAGTTCCGCCTGCATGTCAGCAACGACGGCATCGCCGCGGCCCGGGATATCAGACTGGAGATCGTCGGAGAGGTGGATGTGAAGGGGCTCATCGACATCGAACGGCTGCCCAAGGGCGAAAAGAAGACCATCGATGTGCTGATCCAGCCACGGATATCCGGCGATATCGCCCTGAAGCTGATGTTGTCGTGCAAATCGGTACTCTCCGAGGAGCAGGTAGGGTTCGAATCCGAGTTCGAGATTACCGTCGAATGAGATCTTTCCAAGGCCATTCATGATCTGGAACCCTGCGGTATCGGGGACGGTCGGCAAAGGCGAAATGCCTCGTACATGGTGCCTTACTTCTGCGGGTTCTTTTCCAGTTTCGAGATATCGAATCCCATCTCACCGATGCGACGGAGCAGGTCCTGATACACCGCCTCGTCCATCCTCGGCGTCCTGGAGAGGATCCAGAGGTATTTTCTCGACCTGTTGCCGACCACCGCATACTCGTAGTCCTTACCGATCTCCAATATCCAATAGTCGGCGGCGAACGGCCAGAAGAAGCTCACTTTCAGCTTGGCATAGGATTTCTTGTCGACCACCCATGCCTTGCCCTTGGCAGACCGATAGTTCCCAGTAAAATCCCCGACGTATCCGCCATTGATGACCTGTACCGTTCCATCGGACAGCAGAGCGTATTTGGCCGTCACCCCGACTAGTCCCCTCTCGAACCTCTGCGGGAACTTCGCTATCTCGTACCATGTTCCCATGTACCTCGTCACGTCCACGTATTCCACGGTCTTGAGCTCGGACATCCTACCACCCGGTCGGGATGACATCCAGTCAGAGAACCGGACGTCAGCTTGATGCTATGGCGTCACGGAAAATCAAACCATCGGTCAAGGGACCGAGCCCTGGACCTGCGATATCAAAGGATCGGTATCGATCCCCCCATCGGATGACCCGAAGCGTCCGCTTCGGCATGGTCGACATGGAAAAGAAGTGAAAGGAAAAGGGTTTAAGTTGTACTGGCCGACCCTACTGCCGTACCGGCGCGAACTTGTAGCCGTAATGGATGACCCCGTCGGGCCCGTCCGATCCCAGCCTCCTCATGGTGGCCCTGACCTTCATGCCGATCTCCAGGTCGTTGGCGTCGAGATCGATGACCTGGCCGGTGACCATCACCCCTTCCCTCATCCGGATGATCGCCATGACGTATGGCTTCTGCATCTCGAACTGGGACGGGGCCTCGTGGACCACGGTGTAGGAGAAGATCTCCCCATCGCCCTTCAGCCGGATAGGCTGCAGTCTTCCCGATGGACTTGCGGTGGCAGGTGGGGCACACCGACCGCGGGGGGAAGTGCACCTTCCCGCAGACCGTGCACTGGGCGCCGATCATGTTGTACCGGGACGCGTTCTCCCTCCAGAACCTGGCCGTGGTCATCAGGCCACCCCCAGGATGTGCACGACGGCGGTGGCGCCGGTCCCACCCACGTTCTGGGCCAGTCCGACCCTCGCGTCGGAGACCTGGCGCTTTCCCGCCTGACCGCGCAGCTGGGTGACGACCTCGACGATCTGTGCCACCCCGGTGGCCCCGATCGGGTCGCCTCTGGCCTTAAGACCGCCGGAGGTGTTGATGGCGATCTTCCCGCCGAGCAGCGTCTGCCCGTCCATGGTGGCCTTTCCGCCCTCCCCCTTCGGGAAGAAGCCCAGGTCCTCGATGGCCAGTATCTCCGAGATGGTGAAGTTGTCATGGACCTCGGCGAAGTTGACGTCCTTCGCCGTCAGCCTGGCCTGCTTGAAGGCCCGCTCGGCCGCGACCCGGGTGGCGTCGAACCCGACGATGCTGTTGCGGTGATGCAGCGCCAGCGTATCGGACGCCTGCCCCGATGCCAGGATCTTGACCGGTGTTTCGGTGTACTTCTTGGCCTTCTCCATGGCGCACAGGACCACCGCCGCCGCCCCGTCCGAGTTCGGGGCGCAGTCGAACATGCCCAGCGGGTCCGAGACCAGGGGAGACCTGAGCACCGTGTCCAGGTTGATCTCCTTCTGGTACTGGGCCTTCGGGTTCAGCGAACCGTGCTTGTGATTCTTGACCGCCACCTGGGCGATCTGCTCGCGGGTGGTGCCGAAATCGTGCATGTGCCGGCGCGCTATCATGGCGTGCAGCGACGGGAACGTCGCTCCGAACGTCACCTCCCACTGCTCGTCCGCGGCCGACGACTGGATCTCGTTGGACTCGGCATCGCCCACGTCGGTCATCTTCTCCGCTCCGCCGACGACCACGATGTCATGCATTCCCGAGGCGATCGCCATGTAGCCCTGGCGCAGCGCCAGGCCCCCGGACGCCCCGGCGGCCTCCACCCGGGTCGCCGGTATGTTGTCCCGGGCCATGCCCGAGTAGTCGGCGATGAGCGCCGCCACATGCTCCTGCTGGATATAACGGCCGGCGGACATGTTGCCCACGTACAGGGCGTCGATGTCCTCGCCGGACAGGTTGGCGTCGTAGACCGCCGCCAATCCCGCCTGCATGCCGATCTCGCGGAACGACAGGTCCCACAGCTCGCCGAACTTGGTGGCGCCGATTCCAATGACCGCTACCTCTCTCACTCGGATCCCTCCTTGAGCTTGATCTTGCCGCGGAACTTCGCGTACGTGGCATAATCGATGAACTTCTTGTTCTCCAGCATCTGCTTGATCGTGGGGGCTTCCTCCCGCCGGTAGCCGGAGATATTGTCGGTGACGGTTATGTCGAAACCGTCCGCGCCCGCGCCGGAACCGTAGGCCACGACGAAGATCCGGTCGCCCGGGGCGGCCACGTCCAGCACCGACGCCAGTCCCAGCGGGACGGCACCGGAATAGGTGTTGCCGATGACCGGCGTCAGCAGGCCCGTCTCGATCTGCTTCTCGGTGAATCCCAGCTGCTTTGCCACCCGCATCGGGAACTTACCGTTCGGCTGGTGGAACACGGCGTACTGGTAGTCGGTCGGCTTCGAGCCCGACCTTCTCCATCAGGCCCTTGGCCGCGGCGGAGACGTGCTTGAAATATGCCGGCTCGCCGGTGAACCTCCCGCCGTGGGACGGGTAGGGCTGACCCTCCCGCCTCCAGAAGTCGGGGGTGTCGGTGGTGTAGGAGAAGGTGGAGTTGATCTTGGCGATGATCTCGCGGGAACCGATCAGGTAGGCGGCGCCGCCGGCCGAGGCGGAGTATTCCAGCGGGTCCCCGGGTGCGCCCTGGGAGGTGTCGGCGCCGATGGCCACGCCGTACTTGATCATGCCCGAGCCGACCAGTCCCATGCATACCTGGATGGCGGCCGTTCCGGCCTTGCAGGCGAACTCGAAATCGGCCACGGTCAGGTTCGGCGAGGCCTCGATGGCCTCGGCGACGACGGTTCCGGTCGGTTTCACCGCATAGGGGTGGGATTCCGAACCGACGTACAGCGCCCCGATGTCCTGGGGGTTCACGTTGGTCCGCGCGCATCATGGCGCGTGCCGCCTCCACGGAGATGGTTATGACATCCTCATCGGGGGCCGGGACGGACTTGGAAAAGATCAGAAGGTTCTTGGACATCATTTCCCCATCCGCGCCCCAGACCCGGCCGATCTCCTGTGGCCCGATCCTGTATCTTGGCACGTACGCCCCGTAGCTTACAATACCCACATCCATTGAATATTCCTCCTTACTCTACGCGTTCCAGCCTCTCGACGAGGGTCTGTATCGGCAATGTCGTTTTGATCAGCGGCAGTCCTTCCAGCGTCGCCAGGCGGATCGCCAGGTCATCCACGTGTTCCGGACGGTGATATACCACCAGCGCCGGCTTCATCGGGATGCGCCCGGATGGCGATCATGGGCGACCGGCCGAACTTGACCCCGGTGAAGATGAGCGCCCTTTCGCTGCTCCAGCCGTAGATCTTCAGATAGTCCATCGAACTGAGGGCGGTGATGGCCTTCATCGAATCGATGATGGTGAACCCGTGAATGTCCATATCCAGGCTGACGCTCTTGGTGAGCGGTTCGCCCTCTATCGTCTGGACGAAGTCCGATGCCTTGAAGGACGACTTGAACTCCTTGATGCTGATGATGCAATCGCTCTTCTCGCCCAGGTCATACTTCTTCAGTATCTTGCCCCCGGACGCCTCATCAAGCGCGATGAGACCATCGACCAGCCTCCTGACGATGACGATCCCGGGAGACCTGCGCCTACCCGATTCATAATCGCTGATGACCGAAGGGGAGACGCCCATGTACTTTGCCAGTTCCTGTTGAGAGACCCCGAACTCCTCTCTCCACTTCCTGATCGTCTTGCCCGCATCGACGGAAAGAACGATCTCACCAGCCATTTTTTCCCTGAGCTGCTCCCGCATGAAATCCGGTTAATCCGTGGTCGATATTTAAATCTGACGTAGTTTGACTACGACAATATGAGATGTAATAATGATGTGGATGAGGACCCGAGAAAGGAAAAATAGACCCGTATACGGGCAACGACGATCCCTTATGTAAGCTCCTTGTTTATTCGGGGGCAGTTTCACTGCCTAGAAAAGGCCACATAATTACTTTTTATTTTATTTTAATTAGCCAGTCACCTCGAGAGAGGTGGAAAAACCTAGCCCAGAGTCCCTCAAGGAATCATAGTTTCGGTCACCTCTCACCGTCGAGGTAAAGACCCCGACGGACATCTGATCATTTGGAGGTGCAAAATGTATCGGACCATAACTTTGCGGCTAAATCATCGCTATGAGGAAGACAAAGAGAAACTGCTCAAGACGATGGAAGCCTTCGCACACGCATACAACATGTCAGCAGAGTACGGGTTCGAGAAAAAGGAAAACAATAAGATTGGAAATTCTATGGCCATGTATCATAAGATAAGAAATGCGATACCAGGTCTTCCATCATCGATGGTTCAGTCAGCCTGTTTTATGGCGACGGAAGCATTGAAGATGACAAAATTTAAAACCCTCCCAAAGAAGTCACCAATCTCGTGCATTAGATACACTTGGAGGGGGGCGTGCTGTCTATCTAGAAAGCGGATATGCGACTATCCAGGCTTTGAATTCTCGTGTAGTTACGACATTCAGTATTCCAAAGCATTTCAACAAATATCTAGACTGGAAAATAGTATGTTCGTACCTCAAGTTCGAAAAAAGTTCAAAGAGATTCCTTCTTTTGGTGGTTCTGGAAAAAGCGGAACCTCCAGAGACCGATGAGCGGGACGTTCTGGGAATAGACAGGGGTTTGCGCAATCCGGCTGTCTGTTCGAATAACGTATTCTTCAACTCTAAAGAGCTGAAACGAGTCAAGGGAAAATATGCGCATCTAAGAGCCCAGCTACAGGCAAAAGGCACTCATTCTGCCCTAAGGAAACTAAGGAAAGTTGCAGGAAGAGAGAGACGGTTCGTTGCCTGTGAAAACCACAAAATGACAAAACAGATTGCGTCAATGCCCTTCAAGACATTTGTCCTGGAGGACCTGAAAGGTATAAATTCGAAACGCACGCCAAATTGGCAACTCCGTCGTGATTTGAATCAGTGGGCTTACTATGAATTCCAAACTAGATCTTATCTATAAGGCGGAGGAACTGGGAAAACAAACGATAATTGTGAATGGTATGTTTACATCTCAAACGTGTTCGAGATGCGGCCATATCAGTCATAAAAGCAGGAAAGGGCCCAGGTTCTACGTGCGTCGAGTGTGGTTTCGAACTTGACGCCGATCTGAACGCGGCAAGGAACATCGCCCAAATCGGTAAATCTGAATTGGGTAGGCTTCTCGCCAGTAAGCCAAATGCGATAAGCGATGAATCGCGGTCTATTCGGGGACCCACGGATGATGAGCTTAGTTGCAAGTCTGAATTAATTATCAAGGAACCGATAAACGAGTATGGTTCAGACAACTGGCACTTGTGGCATAATTCGAAGGATAGGGGGTCAACATCCTCGTTCGCAATAGAATGTGGTTGGACAGGAA
Organism: uncultured Methanomassiliicoccales archaeon; assembly: GCA_963695345.1. Taxonomy (GTDB): domain Archaea; phylum Thermoplasmatota; class Thermoplasmata; order Methanomassiliicoccales; family UBA472; genus DASXVU01. The sequence continues at coordinate 2,046,906 of OY968769.1, read as the reverse complement.
AAAGACTTGGAGGGTATAAACCGAGTAAAAGAGAAATCTCAGAAAAGCAGATAGGTTTTTAATACTCCTATCCATTCCCCCATTATCCCATGGGTTCGTGGGCTAGCTTGGTAAACTTGTAGGTTCGGGACCTGTGGACTCCGGTTCAAATCCGGACGAACCCACCATTTTTAAACATATTATCTGTCTGGCTATCTCAATAAATTCTTCGTTCTAAATTCTATCGTGATGGCTTGATGGAAAAAATCGGGGAAAGAGTTGGAAGAGGTTTGGCAGATTCGCCTATTGTTCCTTTTTCTTTCTCCTCTTGGCCACCAGGAACAGCACCAGAACCGCCGCGAACGCCATTAGGGCCACGATCGGAAGGAACCAGTCCATCCCGGCCGCCTTCGCCGGTAGCGTTGCCCCGGTGCTTTGGGAAGCCTCGAACCCGGCCAGGTCACCGTAGACCGCCTGCACCCGGTAGTTGGCCGTTCCTTCCGGAGCGGCCGTGTCCGTGTACGTCCTGGCCTCAGTGTCGTTCACCAGAGCGATCAGGACCTCCTGTCCCGAGGCGTCGGTACGATAGATGGCGAATCTGGATGCGACACCGCTCGTAGCGTTTCCGGCCGGCATGGTCCAGTCGATAACCGCGCTATTGCCGTTACGCACGATGTTCACGCTGGTCGGGGCTGGCGGCGGATACAATGAGGCGGCAGACATCGAGGTCCCAACTCCCTCGCCCTCGGCGTTGTGGCAGGTGACCTTGTACACGTATGCGACGCCCTGGACGCCCGTCTCATCGGTGAAGTTTAGCGCCGTGACGTTAGCGATCTTGACCATCGTACCAGAGGCAATCCCACGGTAGACGTTGTATCCAACGATCGTAAGGCCACCGTCGCTTGAGGGGACGGTCCAGGATAGTGCCACCTTGCCCACCGTCGGGGTGGCGATGAGACCGGTCGGCAGACCAGGAACGGTCGCCGGGGTCGCAGTCGCCTCCGAGCTAAGGGTCCCGTTCCCGCGCACGTTGACAGCGGCTACCCGGAAGTAATAGGTCTGGCCGTTCATCAGGTCGTTCACGGTGAACGACATGCCTGCTACGGTCGCACGGTAGGTCTCGCTCCCTTCCGCCAAGCCGCAGTAGATGGCATACCCCACTATCGCCGAGCCGCCGTCATTGGACGGAGCGGTCCAGTTCAGTGAGACGTTCCCGTTCCCTCTGATGGCGACTAGGCCGGTCGGCGAAGCCGGGGTCGTGGAGGGAATGGCGGAGATCTCTTCGCTCATCTCACCGATGCCCAGTTCACTGATCGCCTGGACCTTGTAGACGAATCCCTGACCGTTCGCCAGCGAGGAATCGTTGAAGAACGTCACCGGACCAAGGGTCTGGTAGAGAGCCATCTCGCCGCCTGCGAGGCTGCGGTACACCTTGTATCCGAGCACCGGCGACTCCGAGGACGGCAGCGACCAGGACATGTTGACCCATCCGTTCCCGGAGGTGAAGCTCACCGTCGGGGCCTGCGGCGGACCGAACGTCGTTCCCGAGACGGCATCGCAATACGACCCGTTCCCGGCCAGGTTGTAGGCCAACACTTTGACCGAGTAGGCCGTGCCGTTCTCCAGGCCGACGAACAGATGGTTCATGGCCAGACCTGCATCGATGTACGATATCTGGCCGCCGGCCGACGCCTGGAACGATATCCAGTAACCGGTCACGGCCTTGCCGTTGTCATTTGCCGGTGCCGACCAGGAGGCGGTGATGTTCCTCATTCCTCCGGTGACGGTGACCGCGGTGGGGACCGATGGCACATTGAAGGGCATTGCCGTCGCGTTCTCCGACAGCATGCTCTCATAGCCGCGGTTGAACGACGACATGGCGTAGGAATAGTTCGTGCCGTTCACCACTGCCCGATCATCGTACGTCAGCAATATGGACATGAGCGCGTTCTCCAACGGCGCTTCCACCACGATCTCTTTCAGGAGTGCCTTCGTTCCGTCCTCGATACCGCGGTATATGCGGTATCCTAACAGGGCCGAGTTGCCGCTGTCCGTGGGACTTGCCCATGCCAGGTGCGCATAGCCGACCTCGGCCGTGGCGGTCAGCATCCAAATGGCGCTGGGCTGGTAGATGGTAGTGCCCTGAGCCAGGTCTGTCCGAGGCCCTTCGCCAGCACCGTTGGAAGCCGCCACACGGTATCCATATGCGACGCCGATCTCGGTCGTGGTATCGACATACTCGGTGACGTTGCCGATGGTCTCCAGGATGCTTTCGTCCCCGTCCAGGGAACGGTATATTACGTAATGTTGGATATCGCCGCCCATGTCGACGGGGGCTTCCCAGCTCAATTGAATCTCTCCGATCCCGCCCTCGACGCTCAGGAACATCGGGACTGTGGGTACGCCGGCCGGGGTCACGGATACCTCCTGAGAGGGTGACCCTTCTCCGACCATGTTCACCGCACTCAAGACGTAGTAATAAGTGTGGCCATTGATCGCCGAGCCGTCGGTGTACGAGAGGCCGGTGACATGTTCGGCAATGAGCAACTCGCCGCCGGAGGTCTCTCCCCGGTAGACGTTGTAGCCGATGATCGCGGTACCGCCGTTGGCTGGAGCGGTCCAGGTCAGATGGACCTCGTCGTTCTCGGCGGCGGGGACGGACAGGACGGCCTTCCAGGGCAGTCCGAAGGTGGTCGCCTGAAGGACCTCTGATGCCGGCCCATGACCGTTCAGGTTCTGGGCCTGGAGGGAGAACACATAGGTGGTGTTGTCCTGGAGTCCGGTGACCACGTACTTGTGCACGTTGCCGAGGACCGTATCCTCCGTTAACCCCTCCGCAAGGGTGCCGTATTTCAGCAGATATCCGTTTATGGCGTTGCCCCCGTTGGCCGGGGACTGCCATTCCACGGTCACGTTCCTTAGTCCCGCCGCCAGGTCGAGTTCGGTGACTGCCGATGGAACGGAGGACGGGGTTGCGGAGACCTCCTGCGATGGAGCTCCGACGTAGTACGCGTTGGCTGCCTTGACGGCATAATAATAGACCTGCCCGTTGACCGCGGTCGTGTCGTTATGGAACAGTGCCAGACCGGCATTTGCGAGCAGCACGTCCGCTCCGGGAGAGGTTGACCGGTACACCGAATAGGCGGTCAATACCGTATTACCGGTGAACGATGAGGGCGACCAGGTCAGGTTCACAAATCCGTTGCCGAAGGTCGCGGAGACGATCGGCGCATTCGGCGCAGTGAACGAGATCGCCGTGGCCTGTCCCGACCGGGAGCCGACCCCGGCCCAGTTCTGGCCCAGGACCCAGTAGGACCAGGTCTCGTTCGCGGCCACGGTATCGGCGTAGGTCGTGACGTTGCCCACGGTGTTCAGAAGCGTGGCGTCCGACCAGGTCGATCCGCGGTAGATCTGGTAATGCAGAATGCCTCCTCCGAGGGCAACCGGTTGGTTCCAGGTGACGGTTATCTGAAGATGCCCGCCATCGGCATGTATGTTGGTCGGTGAACCGGGCGTGGTTGCCGGAACTGATGGACAGGATGGTGTTAGGTCCGACGCCGACCGCATTGTGCGCATGGACGGAATAATAGTAGGTGCGTCCGTTGACCAAGGGCCGGTCGATCCAGGTGCAGTTGGAACCGGCAGCCCCCACGAAATGGGTCTGGCTTCCGGCAGTTGTCCCGCGGTAGACACAATAGTAGGTGATCCCCGAGCGTCCGTTGGACGAGGGCGGCGCCCATCCCAGGGTCACCTGCCCATCCCCGGCGATCATCATCAGGTCTACGACGGCACCCGGAACGGTCGGCGTCTGGGCGCTCTTCTCACCGCTGAAAAGACCGCGTCCTGCGGAATTGTTGGCTGCCACCGTGATGTAGTAGACCGTATCGTTGGCCAGTCCGTGAATGGTGTAACTCGTCGACAAACCGGCGCTGACTGAATTGGTCCGGGCACCGGGGGAAGTGCCCCAGTATACCCAATAGGATACCAGGGCCGATCCGCCGGTGGTGTTGGGCGCGTTCCAGGTGACCAGCATGGTGCCGGCGCCTGGAGCCAGGTTGATGTTGTACGGTTCGGACGGGAGCAGGGCGTAGGTAACGGTCACGATGTTCGATTCCGGCCCTTCATAATAGTCATTGTATGCTATGACGCTGTAGCGGTAGGTGCATCCAAGCTGGACATCGGTGTCATTGAAGAACGTCTGGCCTTCGGTGTATGAATACCATAGTGACCAATCCCCGCCCCCGGTGACGTTGAGGCGATTTATGCCATAGTAAGATATGGGATTGCCTCCGTTGTCCAGGGGGGCCAGCCAGGTCAATTCGATCTGTCCTGAACCGACTTCCGCTTGGAGATCCCGCGGAGCCGTTGGGACCTGGATGAAGGTTATCATGACCTCTGTACATTTGGCGCTCTCGCCGATCGAATTGATTGCAGTTACTTGATAGTAATAGGTCTCCCCCAGTACCAGGCTGCCGTCCTGGAAGGAACGGGTCGCATCAGCGGTGGTGTCGATCAAGGCCTCGGCCCCGGACTCGGTGGACCTGTAGATCTTGTAATTGGTTATCGCAGATCCGCCATCTCCAAGAGGAGCGCTCCAAGTGAGATTCATCATCCCATCCCCGGGAACGGCCTGCAGGTCCCTCACGGTCCCTGGTTTCCCTGGAGGCATGGTCACGAGGACCTCGCTCGAGAGCGTTCCAATGTAACCGTTGTCCGCTGCCACCTTGTAGTAGTAATCCTGACCGCCGGCCACGGATGTGTCGGTGTAGGTCAGGGTCGTTCCCGAAACGGTGGCGATCTCAGTCTCGGTGTTGGAAGATGTGGAACGATAGATATGATAGCTGATGAGGCTGACGCCTCCATTGGCGGACGCGTCCCAGGTAAGGACGGCGTTCCCGTCGGAGCTGGACCCCTGGAGGTTCTGGGGTATGCCAGGGTAATCAGCGGAATAGTACAGGTACCGCGGTCCAGGCAGAATAGTAATCCCCTCCTGTCGTGTAGTGCGAGCATATCTGGAAGTACAGCCCATAGTGAGCAGGGAGCGGCGATGGATAATCTGGCAGGCCGCCCATTGCTACATGGTAGGTCGTTTGAGATCCCGAGGATTCGACCCGCTCACCTCGACGCCCACTCCCCCGCCCGTGCCCCTGACGGTGCTCCAATAAACATAGTAATTTGCAGGGGTACCAGGAGCCGCTGTCCAGCTGACGTCGATGAATCCTACCCCGGCCACTCCCGTGGGGGTTCCTGGTGGGCCGTTCAGCAACACCGCCTCGGCCTGGTCGGAAATCAATGACAATCCAGTTAGCAACAGCGCTAGGCTCAGCAACAATATGGCGATCTTCCTCATTCCTTCACCCTCTGTATGTTCGGTCCATCTCCGGTTCATGAGCGCCGATCAATGCTCAGCGCCGAAATACGGCCACCGCGATCGGATGACATGATCAGATGAATGGACCATGAAAAAAGAAAGACAGCTTATCAACGTGTGCGGTTGGCTACGAATTGAGATAATAACGGAAGTGGCTATCAAACCGCATGATTCATATAGGAATTAGCTGCGGCCTTCTCCCCGGTCCGAACCATGCCGTGGATGAAACGTTAATATCTAACCTCTCCCTGAATGACATGTGAACAAGAAACGGATTGCTGTCCTCGCCATAGTGGTAGGCGTTTTCATCTTTCTGCTTAAGCTTGCCGCATACTTCACTTCCAATTCGGTGGCTTTGCTCTCGGACGCCCTTGAATCGATAATCAACATCGTCGCGTCGATCATGATGTTCGCAGCCTTGTCCATTTCCTCCAAGGCGGAGGACGAGAACCATAAGTACGGGCACCAGAAGGCTGAGAACATCTCCGCCCTGGTGGAAGGCGTGCTCATCATGGTGGCCGCTGTCCTGATCGTGGAGGCCTCGGTCGCCCGAATATTCGATCCGGTCGGATTCCAGGACGTCAACCTGGGTATTTTGATCTCATTGGGAGCGACCTCATTGAATGGCATATTGGCCACGATCATGCTTCGAGAGTCGAGGAAGAACCGATCGATGGCTCTTGAGGGAGACTCCAAACATCTGTTCTCCGACGTGATGTCATCGGTCGGGGTGGTGGTCGGCCTGTTCATAGCCAGCGTGACCAATGTGCTCATACTCGATCCCCTCATCGCAATGGTGGTGGCGGTCCTGCTCATCAAGATGGGGGTCGACGTTTTCAGGAAGACGTCCCACGACCTGATGGATTCAGCATGCGAGGACGAGGAAAAGCTGATCGTGGATGCACTGGAAAGAATAGGGGGCTTCCTGGAATACCACGACCTGAAGACCCGAAGGTCTGGCAACACGGTCTACATGGACGTTCATATCTGCATGAACGGTGATATGACTTTATCAGAGGCCCATAACCTTTCGATCCGGATCGAGAAGGAGCTCGAATCCGCAGTCCCTGGAATAGTTGCCAATATCCATGTCGAGGACCAGGATTGGTGCAAGAAAGCCCGCGCAAGGGAAGGCAGCGGGCAATGATCATGGGAGAAAAGACCGATCAAGGCGTTTCTGAAGGAAGGCATCGCTTACCTTGCATCTCCATCGAAGCCGCGACCATCTTGGCCTCCTCCCGTTCCGCCCTCTTCCTTGCCTCGTTATCCAGGCACTGTTATTATGCTGATATGGGAATGATGCTCATATCGTTGCATCGGTGGGAGGACCGGGCGGGCGGACCGATCAGAGGTTCGCCTTTAGGATACGCTGGAGGGATTCCTCTTCCTCCGGGATGCCCTCTCCCAGACGGGCGGCGGCGACCGGCGCCATCCAGATCAGAAGATCCTCTTCCCCCTTCCCGCACATCTTCAGGTATTCCCTGATGTAGTTGGCGAAGAATCGGCCCATGGTGTTCTCGAGCACCCCTTCATCATCGAAGGACATGCCCTTGGGAAGTGTCCCGATATCGAGCAGGACCGATGTCATGGCTACGTCCGCCAGGTAGTCCCCCTTTCCGGCGTTGGCCCAATCGATGGTCAGCGGACCGTCGACGGATACGATGATATTCTCCGGGTGATAGTCCAAATGGCACAGGTACTCGCCTTCTGGCAGCTTCTTCAGCTTGGTCTGCAGGCGATCCTTCGAATCCTGGGGTATGGCCTGGCAATTCTGGATCTTGTCCCACAATATCTCCTTGATCGAGGGCAGCTCCGGCACCTTGTGCATGTGGATCTCGTGCTGCTCCTGGACGAACAGGGCGATGAGCTTGTTCATCGCCGTTGGATGCTGCAGCGACCACTCCAGATAGTTCGGCCCCAGGACCCGGTCGACCAGTATGCCGAAACCTCCCTGCTCCTCTACCAGGTCGCGGGCCGTGGGGCACTCGACACCGTACGACTTGACCAGGATGGTCTTCCTCAGCTCTTCCTCCGCCACTTCCCTGATTGTCCCCGCTGGGTACATCTTGAGGACCTGGTTGTCCTGATATTCATAGACCGTGGAATGTCTGCCCTGCCCTACAATCTTCCTTTCCATGTTGCTTCCAACCCAGGACCCACTGAACGTTGTTCGGATGAGCTGAAGCCCAATGACGATTCTTCCATCTAGACTTTTTCCCCATGAAGGAGATGCTCATGAAGCACGATTTGCGGAAGTGCGCTTATCCTAAGGATGAATATGTGTCAAAATATCTGTCAAAAAGAGGACATCCCCATTGTTGTCCGTTTGGAGAAAGACAGCAATAGAGATGCCCAAACCGAATATGCTTTTGCAGTACATAAAGGAAATGAGTGATGATTTCGCACTCAATCGTTAAGACGCAACTTAACGGGACTATCACAAAAGAAGTGTCCCGATCCGAACGCCCAAATCGCTGGACGGACCCATGGTGATCTGAAGTTCGGGGAAAAGGAAGGAATTCGGCCTCATATGGTTTCAGCCGTTGTACTTCTCGAACATGCTCTTCGCCGCGCCGCACACTGGACATACCCAGTCGTCGGGAATGCTCTCGAACGCTGTTCCCGGGGGAATGCCGCCGTCTGGATCTCCCTTCTCCGGGTCATATATGAATCCGCACACCGTGCATTGGTACTTGTCCATGCTGAACTCCTCGGAATGGTAGGCGGCTCTTAAGGTTAAATCGTTTCGTTCCCCGCCACCCTGTTCTCCATCGTTTCCACCACCGAACGATAATGTTCATGGATGACGCCCTCGTCGAATTCCTGGAAACGCCGGAGCATCCCGTCCTTCTCCTCCTTCGTTAGGTAGTCCATGACCGGGATGAAGAACTCCTTGTCCTCCTTCCTGATGTGCGCCGGATAGAAATCGACCAGTTCCCCGCAGAGCACCATTAGTTGGTCGAAAGAGGCGGGATCGCCGCCTGCATATCGCTTCCGGGCGAGCACCAGCTCCGCCACCAACCTCCTCGCCTTGACGTGGTCCTCGATCAGTCCGTTCATCATTTCGTTGAGGGCGGGGGATATCCGCCTTGAGGCCAGATCATGGAACAATATCTGTTCCTCTTTTCCGTGATGCACCCGGTCCGCATAGGTCCGGATGAAATCTACCCATGAATCGATGAAGTTGACATCGAATCTCCGCTGGGCCTTTGCCCGGTCGATCTCCGTTCTCATTTGTACGATGGCTCTCTCAATGAGACGATGTTCGATCATCAGCGGTCCTATTGGCATCATTTTCCGGCACCCAAAGATAGTTTGATCAACGAGTAATTCTTCTTTTGCATCTTCAGCGTCTACCTTCGTCGGCAGGTGTTCGTTGCACCGAACCGCCCGCTATTCCTGTGTCCCCCGTTGGTTATGACTGTTATTTTTCTTGATAATCATTAAATATCATATCGACCTTTTATCATTTCAAGTTCTATCTCCGTTCGTAAAGCGGTCAAGGATGGCTGACATCATCTCTGACCGCAATACGACATATTTTCATTTCTTGAAACGAAAATACCGCAGATTTTTATTCCGATTACCGATTTGGGTAATTGATAGCCGGCCCTCGGCCTTTGAAATACTCATATGCCGTTGATTCTTCTCAGCAATGCCATCCATGGATGATAGGATCAAAGCGCTCTTCGTCACCGATGAGAATTACTGGAACCTGTTGAAGTCATCGAAGGACATGGGGGACGAATACGAACTTGATCTGGCAATGACCGATACGGATGCTTTCAGGATGATCCTGGAGGGCGGTTATGATGCGGTCGTGTCCGATGCCACCGCCAATGACCTGGACAGCATTCTCTTGCTCAAGGAAATGCGTTCCAAGGGGATCAAGATCCCGTTCATTCTGCTTACCGACGGGGGAGATGAGGAGACCGCGGTCGAGGCGCTCGAGAACGGTGCGAACTTCTACATGCCCAAGACCGGGAACCAGCACCTGCACTTTGCAGAATTAGGTAGTATGATCTATCAGTCGGTCCTGAGGGCCAAAATGGAGGTCCAGCTGAGAGAAAGCAGGGCAGACCTTCTGGCCATATTCGAGAACTCTCCCACCATGATAACCCTCATCAATGAGGGGCTTGACGTGATCATGGTCAATAGCGCGATGGCCAGGTTCATCGGGGAAGACACGCCGATCATAGTTGGCAAAAGGATGGGGGAGGCGGTCCATTGCATTCATTCGACGGATGAACCGGAAGGCTGTGGCTATTCGCTCTTCTGCAAGACCTGCGCTATAAGGAGGGCTCTGGAAACGACCTTCATGACGGAGGTGGGCATCAAGAATGCCGAGGTGGAACAGGAGGAAAGGCGGGGCACCAACCGGATCAAGTTCAATCTCAGGATCACCACTGCGCCCCTGGTCATCCTGGGAAAACGCATGGTCGCGGTCTATATCGAGGACATAACGGAACAGAAACGCATGCAAACGGCGATCCTGATGGCCAACAAGAAGCTGAATCTTCTGGGGACGGTCACCCGGCACGATACCGTCAACCAGCTTTCGGTGTTGATGGGCAACCTGGAGATCGCCCTGATGAAGGACCCGAAGTCACCCCTCATCAGATACCTGAAGAAGTCCATGGAGTCCGGAGAGAACATCGCCACCATACTTTCCTTCTCCAAGGACTATCAGCTCATGGGCACCCAGGCGCCATCATTGATAAGTGTCCGGGAATCGTGCCACCGCGGGATGGTCATCGTCGACGCCAAGGAGGTCAAGGTCCAGATCGAGACCGGCGAGCTCCAGATATTCGCCGACCGGATGCTGGAGAAGGTATTCCTCAACCTCATGGACAACTCGATACGTCACGGGGAGAGGGTGAGGAACATACGGGTGCGTTCGACACTGGCGGAAGACGGGCTTTTGGTCTATTTCGAGGATGACGGAATCGGCGTACCGTCATCGGAGAAGGAAAGGATTTTTGAGCTGGGATATGGAAAGCACACCGGCCTGGGACTTTACTTGGTGCGCGAGATCCTGAGCATAACCGGCATAACGATCGTCGAATCGGGAACGGAAGGGAAGGGCGTTCAATTCGTCATGCACGTACCAAGCGGTTCATTCGTTCAATCCTGATCGCTGCCGTGCGATCCTATTCCCTGGCCATTCCCCCATCCGGCTGCCTCCGGCACTCTCCAAAGGGATTCGGTGACCTCGATCGGTATGGATGTCCAGGCGTCTCCGTCGATCCTTGTCGGGGGGAACCGCATGATGTACGGCACATTCGATCCGCTGATCCTGGACGGACCGATCGGGCCTCTTCATCTTTTCCAACTTATACCCCTGAACGGAGAGGATTATATACGCTCCAGGTCATTGATATTTCCCGCATGGAATCAATGGTCAAGTTCTCGCACGCTGGGCCCGATGGAAAGGTCGACCTCGTGGATGAGGGGAAGGTAACCATCGGAAAGGACAGCATTTCCGTTCAAGGCAATTCCTCCGTCGTATCCTCGATCTCGGTCAGGGACATGGAGTGGCTGAAGGCGGGTGACTACCGCATCGAGATCGGCACATCCTCCGGTTCGCTCATGCTGTTCAACATGGGATACCGCTACGAGGATGTGCTCCGCGAGGTGCACAAGGCCAGGAACGAAACGTTGATATCCGATTCGCTGGTCTACGAGAGCCCGAAGAGCCCGGCGGTAAAGGCCGAGGTGATCATCAGGGGCGGCCCGGTGGTCCCGCCGTACGAAGGCAGGGCGGAGATCCGGCTCTACGAGACCGCGCTGATCGTCGTTCCTGAAATGTCCAGGATGGCGAGGTTCCGCTATTCCGATATCGGGTCCATCTCATCGAACAATTATACCATCGATATCTCGGAGGAGAACGGCAACCGGGTTTCCATCCGCATGCTGGGCAAAGAGCATGAACCCCTGCTTAAGGCGATATCGGACCAGGTGGCGGAAATGAAGCTCCGGGCCCGGAATATCATCAAGACGATCCATCCAGGCATCTCCGAGGATGAGCTCTCCCAACTGTCGGTAATGATGCGGGAGGGCAAGGCGGCCGGCCTGGCCGAGCTTACCTTCATGGCACCAGATTTCCTGGAGCAGCTGGAGAAAAGGCTGGACGTGGAGCTTCCCGGCTCTTACCGGATATTGATCGGCAAGGGCAGGAGGGAGATGACCCGGTTCGGTTTCAAGCACGGGCTGATGGACGGGGTCACCGGGGATTACATATGGATGCTGATACCGATGGTCTCCGATGATCCGACCGCGCCGGGAAACGCCATCGCGTTCGAGGCCAGCGGAACTGACAGCGCCAGGGCGACGTACTTCTTCCGCATCGCCGGAAGGGCGGAGTACGCTGAGCTCCCGGGACCGGAAAGAAGGAAGATGGCCGAATCGGTCATCGGGCGGACGTCGGATGCCCTGACCGAGATCAATTTCCGCCGGGAACCGATATACTTGGATGATGCAGCGTTGATCGACGGGGCGCATGACAACTACCGCTACGCGATACTGGCGCTTCCGGGCTTGAGGGATCTGCGCGAGAGGTTCATCGGCCGGGTCAGCCACGTTTCCGAGGAAAAATATTCCCAGGATATCGATGACCTGCTGAAGTTCAATGTGAGCGCGAGGTCCGATTCAGAGAGATGGAAAGGGTCGGACCCGGAAGGTTCCGGATGAGCCGATCGGCGCAAGTATATTAATTCCGGAATGGGTAATGTCCCCCAGATAGGTTGTTCGAGAAGGATCGGTAGATCATGCCTGGATATTCTCTGCCCTGCAAGTACTGCAACGAAATAATCCCCCCGGACTCGGTGGCGTGCCCGAAGTGCGGGAGGGTGAACCCTCTGGACAAGGAACGGTGCGCGAAGTGCCGTGCCCCCATAGAACACGGTTGGGTGTCCTGCCCCCAGTGTGGCCAGTCCCTGCGCGCCATATGCCCGAAGTGCGGGAAGCCCACGTTCCTGGGGGATTACTGTGATGCTTGCGGCCAGAGGCTAACGATCGCATGCCCTAAGTGCGGGGCGGAACAATCCTTTATCAACAAGAATTGCATAAAATGCAAGAAACCACTCTCAGGGGGAAAGACATGACCAACGGTAAGATGATCGCGTTCGTAAGCAACTATGATGACAATAGCACTGAGGCCGGGTTCGAGTTCACCTTCCATTGCGATATCTGCAATGAGGGCTACAAGTCCCGGTTCGTGGAGTCCCAGACCCACAAGAAAAAGGGGTTTCTGCGTGGTCTAGGCCAGGCCGCTGGTGCGGTCGGTTCGATCACCGGGAATTATCGCGTTGGGTCTGCCATGCAAACCGGGAGCAGCGCCCTGGGTGAGAGATTCGAAGGCATGTCCCCGGAATGGCATAAGGAGCATCAGGCGGCGCTGGAGCTGACCATGCATGAGGCCCAGGGGCAGTTCAAACGCTGCCCGAAATGTCATCAATGGGTATGCGACAATGACTGGAACGAGGAAGCCCAGCTCTGCATAAACGACGCCCCCCGCGAATCGGTGGAAGTGGCCGCCGCCCGGGCCGCGAAGATGAAAGCGGACATCGAGCTGAAGGCCCAGAGCACCCAGGTGTTCACCGGGGAGATCGATCAGCGACAGACCATGTGCCCTAAGTGCGGGAAACCGGCCGGCTCAGGCAAGTTCTGCAACAACTGCGGCCAGCCGCTGGGAATGACGGTGTGCCAGAAGTGCGGCGCCAAGAACGCCTCGGGAACCCGTTTCTGCGGCGAGTGCGGCAACAAACTGATGTGAGCGGGGGCAGGTCCCCTCTCTTACCTTTTTCTTTCCTTGATTTTCAGTGATCCATACGGACCAGATCTGATCCATGTCGTGGACTTGTTCCTGACACCGAAATTTCCAGGAATGCTGTGATTGAGGGATCATATGATCAGGATGGTAAGTGGCGGTCACTGAAGACGTTCTGCGTTTCATCCCGGTTGACAATTGGTGCAAAGTGCCGGGAACGGTCGCGATGAAGAAAGATCGTTGTGACTCGGATCGGGTCGGATGTGAATAAGAAAAAGGATAGTTGCTGGGCGCGGCATAGATCCGCACCCAGCCACTAGAGATCGTTTAAAAGGTTTGATCCTCGGCCTGGACCGTGTTCCTCACACCGGCGTATGGAAGTTAAGGGCTACGGCCGCACTCGAGTTGTCATAGTTCTCGTCGCCGCTGTACAGCACCCGCAGGATGTACACTCCTTGCACCGTTGGCGTGAACCATGATGAGACCGCGACGCCGTTAACCAATGTCGCTCCCGTGGTTATGTCCGTCCATGGACCGGTCCAGTTCAGCTGCCACTGGAAGGTGACGGTTCCGGTCAATGCGGGATACGATCCGCCGAGACCCGCTACCGTCGCGTTCAGTGTCCAGGACTGGCCTAGATTGCCCTCGACCGGTCCAATGGTGATGCTGGTCTGGGACCTAGCGACCATGACGTTCAATGGTTCAGACCATGGGCAGCTGGCCGAGCCGTTGAAGTTCGAGTCGCCGCTGTAAATGGCCTGGAACTTGAAATCGGCTGCCGCCTCCATTGGAGTGTACCACCGGGACATCGCTGTCCTGTCCACCAGGGCCACGTTCTCATCATAGAGCGTCCACGCCCCGCTGCCGTTCTTCACATAGAAGCTGACCGTGCCGGTTGGTACTATGGCGGAGCCGTTGATGCCCCAGACGGTGACATTGTCCCTGACGGACTGGCCCAGCCTGATGTTGGTTACGCCAAGCGCTGTCTCGGTGTAGGTCTTCGCCTTGATGACGGTCAAGGCGGAGCTCTCCGCACTTTGTCCGGAGGTATAGTTCCAGTCACCCAGATACAATGCCCGGAAGGTGTATGTGTCGACCAGCATCGGGGAGAATGGATCTGCCCAGGCGGTTGCACTGGTTCCAGTGGCGGCCAGCTTCTTGGTATCGTAGGTGGTCCACGCTCCCGTGCTCGATTTGTACTGGAACTCGACCATCCCGGTCGGCACCGGGTAGGTTGGGACCTTAGGGATGTTCACGGTGAGGGAGACATTGTAGCCGTACAGGACCGTATCCCTGGGAAGCGTCAGCACCGGCGTGTTCACTTCAACGAGGTTGATGGTCAAGTGAGTGGCGGTGTCATTGCTCTGTCCAGCCGCATAGTTCGCGTCACCTGCGTACAGGACCCTGAAGTAGTACGAGCCGCCGGTGGGTTTGTAGGTGACCGATGTGGCCACTCCGTCGTTGCCGCTGGTGATCAGCGTCTTGGTGCTGAAGGTGGTCCATGGGCCATCAAGGTTCTTGATCTGGAACTGGACCGTTCCTGTAGGCACCGGGAAGCTGGACCCGATCCCGAACACGGTGGCCGTGCAGGTGACCGAATCCCCCAGGTTGATGGTCGATGGCGATACGACAACGATTATCTGACCTCCACTGCCGGGGACAACGGTCAGGACCGCTGCGTCGTCGGCGGTCTGTGCCGGGAGATAGTTGGCATCGCCGCTGTAGTTGGACCGGAAGCTGTACGAGCCGAGGTTCAACGGCAGATAGGATGCCGCTATCGCACTTCCGTTATAGCCGATGGCGGTCAGGGTCTTGGTGTCGTAGGTGGTCCATGTTCCGGAACCGACCTTGACCTGGAACGTTATGGTACCAGTCGGCACAGGTGAGGATTGGCTCAGGCCTGGAACCGTCACCGTGTTGGTTACTGGACTTCCAAGACCTATCGTCTCCGGGACGGAGTTGGTCATTGGGCCCGCGCCCTGTCCCGGGTTGACGGTCAATTGATCGGCGTCGTCAGCGCTCTGGGATACCAGATAGTTGCTGTCACCCAGGTATTTCGCCCTGAAGCTGTAGAGACCGAGGTTCAACGGCATGTATGAGGCCGAGGTCGCAGTCCCGTTGGATCCGCTGGCGGTCAGGGTCTTGGTGTCGTAGGTGGTCCATGCTCCGGAACCGATCTTGACCTGGAACTCCACAGAGCCGGTGGGTGCGGGGAGGTTGACGCCGATGCTGGGTATGGTCACCGAATCGGTGACTGATTCGCCCAGGTTGACGGTCGTCTTCGACAATACAGTGGTCGGGGCCCCGCCCTGAGCCGGGTTGACCATCAGGGGCTCGGCGTTGTCGTCGGTCTGGGAGGACGCGTAGTAGGCATCCCCGAGGTAGACCGCCCTGAGGTAGTGCGATCCGGCCATGGTAGGCGCATGGGTCGAACTGGCCACGGCCATTGTGCCGCTGGCGGACAGGGTCTCGGTGTCATAGGTGGTCCATTCTCCAGCTCCGACCTTTTCCTGGAACCTGATCAGGCCAGTAGGGATCGGGGAGCCGCTCAGGCTCTGGACCGTCACTGATGCGGTGACCGAGTCCCCGAAGGTGATGGTCGATTGGGAGAGCACCGATGTGATCGTTGTCAGGCCCTCTCCCGGGTTAACGGTCAATAACGAACCGTTGTCAGCGCTGTGGGAGACCGCGTAGTTGCTGTTTCCCAGATAGACCGCCCTGAAATAGTAGGAGTCAACGAAAACCGGTGAGTAGGCCACTGAGGTGGCCACCGCGTCGTTACCGTTGGCGGTCAGGGTCTTGGTGTCGTACGTGGTCCAATTCCCTCCGCTCCCTCTTACCTGGAACTCCACCGAGCCGGTTGGCGCGGGGAAGCTAGCCCCGATGCCGGGGACGGTCACCGAGCCGGTGACCGAGCTGCCGATGGTGATGGTGGTCTGCGACAGCACCATCGAGACTGGGCTCGCGCCCTGTCCCGGGTTGACGGTCAGGGTTGCGGCGTTGTCAGCGGTCTGAGACGGCTGATTGTTAGCGTCGCCGGCGTATATCACACGGAAGTAATACGTGCCGACCGCCATGGGTGTGTAGGTCGTGGAATTTGCAGTTCCATTGATCCCGCTGGTCGAGAGTGTCTTGGTGTCGTATGTGGTCCATGCGCCGGAACCGAACTTCACCTGGAAGGTGACCGAGCCGCTGGGCGCCGGGAAGCTTGCTCCCGGACCGGGGACGGTCACGGTGTCATTGACCGATTCACCGAGACCGATGGTCGAACTCGAGAGCACGTTGGTAAGCGAGCCCAGGCCGAGGTTGACGGTCAGGGGTGCCGCGTCATCGCCGCTTTGGGCGGCCATGTAGTTGTCGTCACCCAGGTACAGTGCCCTGAAGTAGTGTGAACCAGAGGCCGATGCGGTGTACTGGATTGAGGTAGCTACACCGTTGGATCCGCTGGCGGTGAGGTTCTTTGTGTCATAGGCCGTCCAGGACCCGGTGCCGATCTTGACCTCGAAGGTGACCGATCCCAGGGGGACCGGGAAGGTGGCGCCCAGGCCCTCGACGGTCACGTTCTGCGTGACCGATTGGCCCAGGCTAATGGTTGATTGGGAGAGAGATGGAGTGACGGAGGTTGCGTAAAGGCCCGTCAAGATGTTCAGGGTCACTTCCGTGCTGGTCGAGTTGGGATAGACACTGTCTCCGCTGTAAGTCACGCGGAAGATGTATGTGTCCACAGATAGCGGTTTGTATGCAGAGGAATTCGCTATGCCATCGGCGCCATTGGCCGTCAGCGTCTCGGTATCAAAAGCGGTCCATTGTCCAGATCCTATTTTCACCTGGAAGGTTACCGTTCCTGTTGGAGCCGCGGTACCGTTCCCTACGCCAGGGACCGTTGCCGAATCTATGATCGATTCACCGAGGCTGATGTTTGTCTTGGATAACGCTGATGTGACCTTGACCGAACCCACTCCTGGGTTTTGGTCCGCATTATCCGACCCTTTTCCGGGAAAAAGCACAAATGCCCCGGCAATGACGAGACCGGCAGCAACAATCACAGCCACAATAACAAGCAATTTATTGGTTGGGTTTAGAGGACTGATGCCCACACATACCACCTAGGACACTGACATATGTCGAAGGGATATATAGAAACCTAACTTCATACTATACATTTTTATTCCGAACCTTCGACCTCGGGAAAGTTCATTTAACGGTCGCGCATCTAGGATTCGGTTCGGGGGCAATGGTTTGATCAAGGTCGTCCTGCTGAGGCACGGAGAGAGCGTCTGGAACAAGGAGAACAAGTTCACCGGTTGGACCGACGTCGACCTATCTGATAAGGGCGTCAGCGAAGCCCACCGGGCCGCCAAATTGCTCATCGAGAACGGATACACATTCGACATGGCCTATACCTCCGTGCTCACCCGGGCGATACGCACCCTCTGGCTAGTCCTGGACGACATGAAGCTGATGTGGATACCGCAGCAAAAATCCTGGCGTCTGAACGAAAGGCATTACGGTGCCCTCCAAGGATTGAACAAGGCGGAGATGGCCGAGAAGTTCGGGGACCAGCAGGTGCTGGTCTGGCGCCGCAGCTATGATGTCTGCCCCCCGGCACTGGAACCGGGCGACGTCCGCAGCTCCGTCAACGACCCCAGATACGCCGATATCGACGGGGATGTTCCCTTGACCGAATGCCTCAAGGACACCGTCGCCAGATTCGTTCCGTACTGGGAAGGGACCGTGTCCCCCCAGCTCCTCCAAGGCAGGAGGGTGATCATCGCCGCCCACGGCAACAGCATCAGGGCTCTCGTGAAATACCTGGACCAGGTACCCGACGACGAGATCGTCAACCTCAATATTCCGACCGGCGTCCCACTGGTGTACGAGCTGGACGATGATCTGAAGCCGCTGAGGCATTACTACCTCGGTGACCAGGAAGAGGTGGAAAAGGCGATGGCCGGCGTCGCCTCCCAGGGAAGAGCGAAGAAATAGGTCCTTCGACACTTCGCTGACCGGACGTTCCCGGCATCAAAGCCTACCCCCTAGCGGTGGCGATAACCGGCGCAGGCCCTGACGAAGTTGTCCGCGAAGTCGGGGCACGATCCGAAGTGCAGGTGCGTGTAGGATGCCAGCGAGTTGTCCCGCACGAATCCGTCCAAGCTCTTCGATATCCCTTTCTGCTTGTTCAGGTCGTAGGCGAACTCGGTCTCCGTGGTGTCGGTGATGTGCGAATAATGGAACACGTGTCCCTTGGCCATGCCGCCCTTGGGCGAGAGCACGCAATCCTTGACGACCTTCGCTTCCACATATCCCAGCGCCTGAAGCTTTGCGGTCATCTCCACCCGGGCGTCGAATATCCCGGTCATGCGGTGGTCGTTCCCGTCCAGTGTGCGGAGCGTCTTGCAGGCGTACATCATCCCGCCGCATTCGGCATAGATGGCCATTCCGTCATCCGATAACCGTTTCACCTTCTCCCGAACGCTAGCGCTTGACGCCAGCCCCTGGGCGAACAATTCCGGATAGCCGCCGCCGAAATACAGTCCGTCCACGTCGGGAATCTCCCCGGTCATGGGTGAGAAGAACTCGATGCGCGCGCCATGCGAACGCAGGATATCCAGATTGTCCTCGTAGTAGAAGTTGAAGGCAGAGTCCCTGGCCACTCCGATCGTGGCCACCTCCTTCTTTCCAGGGAACAGGTCGCCGTTCGTCGCTTCCACCGGTCCCGCCGTCTTGGCTATCTCGAGCAGCCGGTCGATGTCGATCCGGCTCTCCACCATCTTGCGTATCTCGTCATATCGGGTAGGGTCGAAATCCTCCTCTGCCGGCACCAGCCCCAAATGCCTGCTGCTCAGGGAAGCTTTCTCCACCGTGAGCACCCCGCCGAGCGATTCCACACCCCTGAGCGAAGCTTCCAGCATCTCCAGGTGCCGTTCCCCTGCCACATTGTTGAATATTACCGCCGCCACGTTCACATTCCTGTCGTACTCCTGGAAACCGAGGGCGACCGCTCCGAGACTGCGAGCCGAGGCATGGGCATCCAGCACCAGGATCACCGGCGCATCGAGCGTCTTGGCCAGATGGGCCGTGCTTCCCTCCTCGGACCGGCCATCGAATCCGTCGTACATGCCCATGACGCCCTCGACCACGGCAATGTCCGCACCCTGACTGCTGCGGACGAACAGTTCCTTCACCGCCCCCGGGAACATCCAGGTGTCGAGGTTCCGGGATTTCCTGTCCATCAGGATGGAATGGTGCATCGGGTCGAGGAAGTCCGGACCCACCTTGAACGGCTGGGCGACCAGGCCCCGGGCTTTCAGGGCCAGCAGGATCCCGACGGTGATGGTCGATTTTCCCACTCCGCTTCTCTCTCCGGCCATCACTATCCGGGGAACGCTGCTGATCATGACCATTCCCCCACCACGACAACGAAAAGGTCGGACTTGGCCTCCGGCGGCCCCAATGCCGTACCTATTTGTATCCGTTCATCAGGATAGCCGAGCCTTTCGCACACCGCGATGCGGCATTCCAGGCTATAGGCCGCCAGTTTGGACGCGAGCTCGGCGACGGAGAATGTAGGGTCCACCAGCATGAAGACGTTCCTTCCGCGCAGGACCTCCTCTACGGCGTTCTTCAGTGCGATCGGATGGTACTTACCTTGGGCGCTCATGATCACCGTGTTCTCGAGCGGCGCCCCCAGACGGGAGTACGCCGCCTGCATCGAGGATATGCCCGGGATGACCTTCTTCGCCCGGTGCCCCAGCCCCGCCAGCATTGGATCGCCGGTGGACAGCAGGACCGCGTTGTCCGGCACTTCGTTCAGGGCGGCGTAGTCATCCACCTGCACGACCTTCGCTCCCTTTCTCAAATGAGGCTTGGCCAGTTCCACGGATCTCTTCGACCCGTAGACGTTCCGCGCTTTGGCCAGCGCCCTCATGGCCTCTTCTGTCATCATTCCCGGCCCACATCCAACTCCGATCACGATCATTGCAGTTCCCCCAACACCTTTCCGGTCCGGTCGAGCATCAGTATCTTGACCTTGGGATTCACATCCCTGTACAGCTCGAAAACCCTGCCGAGGACCTCTTTCCATCTGTCCGTCGCTGCCAGTTCTTCGAAGGACGAGCAACCGAATTCATCCAGCACATGCGGGATGACCGCCCTGATGATGTTGCCCGGAAGTCCGCAGACCACCACCTCGTCATCGGCGCCTATCACCGCCTCGAGCATCTTCTGCCCCACCATTATTACCTCGTGGTCCGGGAAGAACAGGCGCGACATGCGCAGACCCATCTTCCCGGTGGTCAGGACCACTTTGCTGGCAGTAAGCTTGTCCAGACGCCCTTCCTCGATGTGGTCGTCCCATGGATCGACCAGACCGGTCGAGCCAAGGACGGATATGCCCCCGTCGATGCCGAACCGGGGGTTAACCGTCCGAATGGCGATCCTTTCTCCTTCGGCCACATGCAGCTCTACCCGCACTCCCCTTATGCCGATCTCTTCCTTGGCCTGGGATATGGCCAGGACGATCGACCCCAGCGCGCTGGCGCTTATGGCCGATGAGCCGGCTGTCCTTGGCCCCTCGGGTCGGGCGTACTCTCCGATCCCTTCCCCGGGGATGACCTGCACCCCTTCCCCTTCCATGAACGCTTCGGCGATGAACTCCGCTCCTGCCGTTGGATCGTCATGATAGTCCCCGGCGAACTTGCGGCATGACGCCGCGCCCTCGTTGCCGATCACTGGTACATCAACACGTATCCCACTGGCCAGCGTTATGGATACGGTTTCCACCGGTCCGTCCAGTGAGAGCACTGCCGCCTTGCAGGCGGCCGCCGCGGTGGTCCCGGTGCTGAACCCGCGCCGGAGCACCTCCCCCTTGGAATTGAGGACAGCCAGCCCTTTCCCGACCAATATTAGCCACGCCTCGTCCCTTATCAATTCCGACCATTCTGCCGGATATTCAAAACCTGTGACCGGATCTCTCATGAACATCGACCTGCCGGATTGGCCCGTGGACGTCAACCGTATGACTACTTAGGTTTTCTAACTTGCCCATGCTGATAGTCCCAATTCCAACGCAGGATGCAACAATTATTTATGCAGGCGGTTCGAGTAGAATTAGGATGTCCATGGAAGTTCTGAAGGTCAAATTGGATTTCACTCATTTTCCATCCCATTTCACCTGTGATGGAGCCAACACGTCGCCGAAAGTGGAGATAACCGGCGGTAAGGGCACTTGCCTGGCCATGATACTTGACGATCCAGATGCACCGAGAGGGACATTCACCCATTGGGTGATATGGAACGTGGTCCCGGTCGGAAGCATACCGGAGAACCTCTCCAAGGAACAGGTGATAGCACACCCCATCCAGGCGGTCCAGGGGCGGAACTCGGGGAACCGGATGGGTTATACCGGCCCGTGCCCAGGGGATGGAAGGCCGCATCGATATTTCTTCAAGGTATACGTTCTGGACAAGATGCTGAACCTGCCTCCAGGTTCCTCCAAGGAAGAGTTGGAAACGGCCATGGCCGGCCATGTCCTGCAGAAGGGCGAGGCGATGGCGACCTACGTCCGCTAGGTCGACTGGGATGAGGGTCGGAGCCCCGCCGCCAGCATGTCCATGGCCCGGACCATGTCGGTGCGGGAAAGGATGCCGATGAGCTTACCGTCGACCAGTACGATGACCCGGCCGATCGCCAGTTCATTGAAGACCTTCAGGGCATCGATCGCCTCCATGTAGGGAGGGACATGGATCACGTTCTTGCTCATGATGTCCCGAACGAGCGTGGTGTCGCGTTTAACGTCGGGTACCATCGTCACATCCTGGAAGGTCACCATTCCGATGACCTTGTCCCCCTCCATGACCGGATATCCCATGTGCTTCTCCCTCATCATCCGCGCCAGAAGCTGATGCGCCGTTTCGTCCGGGTTCACGGTGGACACCTCCCGGGTCATGATCTCCCCTACCTTGATGCCGGTCAGGAGCGAGGTCACCTTGGTCTGCTGGTACTCGCCCTTCCGCGCCGGTGAAAAGGAACAGGGCGATCAGGATCAGAATGAAATTGAGCGTGAGGAGCCCGAAGATGCCCATCCCCACCGCGAACACCTTACCGATGTCGACGGCATACTTGGTGGCCTTGAGGAAGCTCAGCCTCCTGGCGAGCAGGGCGCGAAGTACCCTTCCCCCGTCCATGGGAAACGCCGGCAGCAGATTGAACAGTCCAAGCAGGATGTTGTAGAAACCGATCAGGCTGAACATCAGGACGGCGGCCTGCAGTTCCACCCCTCCGTTCAGGTCCCTGGTGAGGAAGTATAGGGCGGAGACGATCACCCCGATCACCAAGCTTGACCCGGGCCCCGCGAAGGCCATCCAAGCCTCGCCCTTGGCCCCTCCCGGCTGCTCCTCGATCTCGGAAACGCCCCCGAAGATCAGCAGCGTTATGCCCGAGATCTTGTAGTGGTTCCGCAGTGCGACGTAGGAATGGCAGAGTTCGTGGATCAGAATCGAGGCGAAGAACACGATAGCTGCCAGGGTCCCCAGCAGGGCCTTGCCCAGATCGTCTATGGCCAGGTTGTTGAAGCCGATCTTGAAGCCGAAGAACTCGGAATAGGAGAAACCGAACACCAGTGCGAAGAACGGCAGTATGATCAGGAAGGTGAAGTGAAGGTATATCGGGATTCCGAGGATACGTCCGATGCGGAGCGACCATCTCATGGCGTCCTATTCTGAGCAGGAAGTTGATATTTGTTGTCCTGCCCTGAAGAAGCAAAGTGGTCCTAAAATATGACCTCTCCCGTACCGAAACGGGATAGAAATGGTCGATGCGAAGCTTATCGAGAAGTCCAAGGAACATTTCGCCAAGATTGTGATCGAGCAGCTGGAGAGGATCGAGAAGATGAAGGCGTCCGAGCAATGGACGGACTACTCAAAGCTGGACACCATCCGCATCGGCATTGTCGGAGGCGACGGCATCGGGCCGTACATATGCGGTCATGCCCGCACCGTCCTGGAAACGCTCCTGGCGGATGAGATCGCCTCGGGGAAGGTAGAACTGGTCACGATCGAAGGACTTACCATCGAGAACCGGGCCAAGGTGCTCAAGGCGATACCGGACGACGTGCTGGAACAGCTCAGGTCCTGCCATGTCATCCTCAAGGGGCCGACCACCACACCCAAGAAGGGTGACCCGTGGCCGAACATCGAGTCTGCCAATGTGGCCATGAGACGGGAGCTGGACCTCTTCGCCAATGTGCGTCCGGTTCGCGTCCCGGAGCAAGGCGTTGACTGGATGTTCTTCAGGGAGAACACCGAGGGAAGCTACGTCCTGGGCAGCAAAGGCATCAATGTGAACGATGAGCTGGCGATCGATTTCTGCGTGGCCACCAAGCAGGGTACCGACCGGATCATCCAGCTGGCCTTCGAGCACGCCAAGAAGAACGGCATCAACAAGGTGACCGCCATCACCAAGGCGAACGTCATCAAGGCCACCGACGGCAAGTTCCTGGCCACCATGGAGCGCATCGCCAAGGACTACCCGGGCATCGCCTGGGATGACTGGTTCATCGACATCATGACGGCCAAGCTCATCGACCCATACCGGCGGAAGGACTTCCGGGTGATGGTCATGCCGAACCTGTACGGCGACATACTGACCGATGAGGCCGCCCAGATCCAGGGAGGGGTAGGAACGGCCGGCAGCGCCAACATCGGCAAACAGTACGCCATGTTCGAGGCCATCCACGGTTCCGCCCCGAGAATGGTCGAGGAAGGCCGCGGCCAGTTTGCCGACCCGTCGAGCATCATCAAAGGGGCGGCCATGCTTCTGAACCATATCGGCTATGTAGACAAGGCCACCAGGCTAGAGATGGCGCTGGACGTCTGCTGTCAGTTTGAAAAGAGGATAAGGATGACCGGCCGTCCCGACGGCGCCACCGGAGAACGGTTCTCCAAATATCTGCTGGAGACCTTGGCCGATCCCGGCCTGGAAGGGAAATGGAGCGGTTTCCAGGCTTGATCACCTGGGATTCTTTCCGGTCACCGTCTCGTTCTCCGGATAGGAGACCCACTCGGAGAACGCTCCCTCGTGGATCTTCACGCGCGGGTACTGGAGATAGAACTTGAACAGGTTGAACTCCTCGGTCGCCTCTCGCCCGGTGCCGCAGGAGCATATCACCGTCTTGTCCTTGGTGATGCCGGCCTTCTCGATCATCTCCATCAGGACGTCGTCCGGCTTCAGCTGCCGGGGGTTGTCGTCTGCCATCAGCTTTCGCCAGGGGAAGTTGACCGCTCCCGGGTATGTGACCGGGCTTGATCCACACCCCCCAACCCTCGTATGACGTGGGAGGTCTGGCATCCAGCAGTAGGACGTCATCATTGTCCTTGATCTGCTTGAACTCCTGGTATTCGATGAAATACTCATGGCGGACCTCGGTAAGGAAGTCGGTCTCGTTCCTCTCGGGGAAGACCTTCGTGACCTCCCTCTTTTCGTTACGCCACTTGTCGATGCCTCCGTCGAGGATCATGACGTTGTCGTGACCATAACGGACCAGCGAGTAGGCGGCCATGGTCTGCTCCAGGCCGTCCCCCCAATGCTTGTACTGACCCTCGCCGGTGTAGACCACCACTGGCAGCTCTGGCTTTAGGCCCATCCTTCCGAACGCGGACTCGATCTGCTCAGGTGCGGCAAAGACCCCTGGACGTCTTTTAAAGAACGTGCGCAGACATCCCTCCTCCATATAGACCGCACCGGGGATGTGCTCCTGAACATAGTCATGGATGTTCGGTTGGACATCTACGATCATCAACTTCTTGTCATCCAGATGGTCTTGTAGCCATTCGGTCGTGACCCATTTCACTCGGCATTTGCCTTCGGGATATGGACATTCAGTAAACATGTTCGCACAAGCCTCTGCAAAACAATTGGAGCTATGGCCTAATAAAACTGATTGCACGGGCGGGGTCCGATGCCCATGCCCGTTAGGTTCAGCAATAATGCTGGCTGCTCAGGTCATAACGTATTAAAAACCGGAGAAACTCAAACGATCTGGGACTGGTACTTGGTGTATCTGTCCAGAAGATAGCAGACGTGGTCGCCTACTTCCTTGCTGATATATCCCTCATGTTCCGTCTGCCGCACGAAGTCCTTGGCGTCATGGATGCTCTGGCGGGAGCCTTTGGCAATTACGCTGGCCAGGAATGTGGTCATCAAAGCTGGGTCGAGCCCCTTGGAGTTCATCGCCTCTCTCATGTCGAACTTGAAAGCCAGCAATTTCCTCTGGTTCAACATCGCGGTCCTGGTGAAATCGGAACTGCGCTTGTTGTGATCGTTCACGGTGCTTCGCCCTTTGTACTTTGACTTTCCTGAGTATCCGGCCAAAATCATTTCTCCGATGAAACTCAGACAAATAAAGTAGTATATAAATCATTGTAATATTTAAAAATCAAACGGCCGCTGATATCTCCAGCAAGAAGTATCCCGGCTTTCTATATGACTGGATAGTTGGAAAGAATTCAACGCCTTGCGGCGTTTTGTTCATCACTTCTTGGTCTTTTTGGGTGCTGCCTTCTTGACCTTCGGAGCCGGTTTGGCCTTTTCCTCTTCAAGCTTTGCGTCCTCTTCGTCCCATTCCGCCATCAGTTTGGAGATCCCGTGCTTGGCATTGGACCAGGTCGGGACACCGCCGGTGAGGACCGCGATCGACAATGCTTCCATGATCTCCTCGCGAGTCGCACCGAAGTTCTTGGCCACCTTGGCCTGAGGGTAGACGCAGTCATCGCACATGCGGACGGATACGCAGGCCAGAGCAATCAGGCGTTTGGTCTTCTTGTCCAGGGCGCCCTTGTACTCCATGATCTCGTCCATGTCCTTGATCAGTATGGCCAGGTCAGGGTGGTGCTTCTGGATGTGACTGAGTGTCGTCGGCACGAAGTCGCCCATCCTCTTTGACAGGTCGCCCACTGCGGCGTCGGCCTTCATGCACTTCCCCTTATCTTTCGATGAACATCCATCCATTATTTTTTTCACCTTGATAGGTATTATTCGAGGTCACGTATTATGTTTGCCGTTAATACCTCACTTTTCCGAAAGCTCATGCCAGTTGGATCCGGGTTCTTCGATGCCCTCATGGACCTTTTCCTTTTTCGTCTGTATAAGGTTGTTGTTGAGGATCTTCTTCCTCTCCGCCGGGTCCATTCGCTCCCCCGTGACCATGTAGACGACCCTCTCGCCGATGTTGCATGAATGGTCCGCTATGCGCTCCAGGTACCTGGCGACCAGGACGTAGTTGATGCCCGCGGTGATCTTCTTCGAATCTTCCATCATGTAGGTGAGCATCTCCCTGAAGATCGTGTCGTAAAGGCTGTCCACCTCATCATCCCGTTCGAACAATCCTCTGGCCATGACCGAGTCGCGCTTGGTGAAGCTCTCGATGGAATCGTGGACCATGTCGACGACCAGCTCAGCCATGTGCTGGATGTTGACCATCCGGGTGAAATGGCCTTGGGCCTCGAACACCTCGGACACTTCTGCGATATCGTGGGCGTAGCGACCGATCCGGTTCAGGTCCTCGATGATCTTCAGGCAGGTGGAGACCGTCCTCAGGTCACCAGCCACCGGACTGTAGAGGGCGATCAGGTCCAGGCAGTGCTTCTCTACCAGGTTATCGTAGCAATAGAGCTCCTTGTCCAGCCGGTTCACGTCCTTCATAAGGACGTCGTCCCCTGTAGCGATCAGCTTGACCGCTTTCTCGATCGCCTCGTTGGCCCGGTCCGCCATCTCCCGGACCTCCCGGTTCAGTCCATCCATCTCATGTAAGAACGCTATGTTCGAAGTCATCTCAACCCATCCTCCCGGTGATATACTGTTCAGTGAGATCCTTTTGCGGATTCTCGAATATCTGCTTGGTGTCTCCCATCTCGATCAGTTCCCCGAGATAGAAGTAGGCGGTCTTGTCCGCGACCCTGGCCGCCTGCTGCATGTTGTGTGTCACGATGAGCACGGTAAAATCCTTTTTCAGGTCGATCAGCAGGTCCTCGATCTTGGCGGTGGCGATTGGATCGAGTGCCGAGCAAGGCTCGTCGAACAGAATGATGTTGGGATGGACGGCGAGGGCCCTGGCGATGCAGAGACGCTGCTGCTGTCCTCCCGACAGGGTATAGGCCGATTTGTCCAGCCGGTCCTTCACCTCTTCCCAAAGCGCTGCGCGCTTGAGGCTCCATTCGACCTTTTGCTGGAGTTCGGCCTTGGTTATCTTGCGGTGCTTGTTCCGTTTCTTGGGGTCCGATTCCTTCTCGTCGACATAATCGATCCCGTGCAGCCTCGGGGCGTAGGCAATGTTCTCGAATATGGACTTGGGGAACGGGTTTGGCTTCTGGAATACCATCCCGATCCTCCTGCGGACGTCGACCACATCGACCTTCTCGTCGTATATGTCGTTGCCTTCCACGACTATCTTGCCTTTCACGGTGCAGGACGGTATGATGTCGTTCATGCGGTTGATGCTTCGGATGAAGGTCGATTTGCCGCATCCAGACGGCCCGATGATGGCCGTTATCTCGTTCTCGTTGATCTCCATGTTGACGTTCTTGAGGGCATGGGTCTTGTCGAAATAGACGTTCAGGTCCTCTATCTTGATCTTAAGCGGAATTGAACTCACCACCTGTACTTGTCTCTGTATTTCTTTCTCAGCGCGATTGCGAATAGGTTCATGCCGATGACCAGCGCGATCAGTACCAGCGCGGTTGCGTAGGCTATCGGTCTGGCCGCCTCTATGTTCGATGCTTGTGTGGCCATAAAGTAGATGTGATAGGGCAGCGCCATGAAGCTGTCATTGACCGATGAGGGCAGTCTCTGAAGCAGGAACGCCACCCCGGTCAGCATGATGGGTGCGGTCTCACCGGCGGCCCGGGAAAGCGCTAGGATTATCCCCGTCATTATGCCCGACAACGAATATGGGAGCACGTGGTGCCTGACAGTCTGCCATTTTGTGGCCCCTAATGCCAATGATGCTTCCCTGACGGTCGAAGGCACCGCCTTGATCGCCTCCCGGGATGCCGTGATGATCAAGGGCAGGCACATCACACCGAGGGTCAGACCGGCCGCCAGCAGGCTGCCGCTGCCGATGCCGATCATGTAGATGAACAGCCCTAAGCCGAGCAACCCATAGACAACGGAGGGAACGCCCGCCAGGTTGAGCACCGCCATGCGGTAGATCCTTCCGACCCTGTGGCTCTTCTCGTACTCGACGAGATACACCGCCGACAGTACCCCAATGGGGACGGCGAAGGCGATAACCAACAGCATCAGTAAGAAGGAACCGACAATCGCCGGAAGGATCCCTCCCTGCATGCCGGCGCGCCTCGGCATCTGTGTCAGGAAGTCCCAGCTGATACCACCGATACCGTTGATGACTATGTATCCTACCAGGACCGCCAACGCCAGACCTACGATCAATGCCGCCCCTCGGAAAAGCAGGAAGAACATCGTCTGCTTCCAATTGCGGTTCATTTGTATTCCTCCGAGAACCTCACCAGGATATAGTCGGCGATGGAGTTGATCACGAAGGTCATGGCAAACAGAACGACACCGATGGCGAACAGAACGTGATAGTGCGTGCTGTTGAAGGCTACCTCCCCGAAATCAATGGCTATCGACGCAGTCATTGTCTGGACCGAGGAGAAGAAGTCCGTGGTCAGTTTCGGCGCGTTACCGGTCGCCATCAGAACGGTCATCGTCTCTCCGACCGCCCTGCCGATGGCCAGTATAATGGCCGCAATTATCCCGGACAGACTGGCAGGTATGACCACTCCGCGTATCGTCTCCCATTTCGTCGCACCTAGGGCATAGGATGCCTCCCGGAGGTGCCTGGGAACCGCGTTCATGGCATCCTCGGCGACCGAGACCATGATAGGGATCATCATCACCGCGAGAATGATCGCCCCGTTGAGCGCGTTGAGCTTCGACATCGGTTGAAAGATGTCGAACAACCATGTCGACAGGATCACCAAAGCGAAGAACCCGTAGATGACTGAGGGTATTCCAGCCAGCACCTCGATGGCCGGCTTGAAGACCGCCTTGATCCTCGGGTGGGCCAGCTCGGCCAGGTAGATGGTGCATCCGATGCCGATGGGAATGGCGATCAATGCCGCACCCAGGCTGACCAAGCACTGTTCCCATGAACAATGGCAATATGCCATAGAGCGGGAAATCAGGGTTAGCCGGGTTCCATACCGTTCCGAACAGGAAATCGAATACATTGACCGTGTTGAAGGCGGGAATGGCCCCTGCCAGCAGCACATAGAAGACCATGGCCAAGAACGCGACGGAGATAAGTGCCACTAGGGCCAGTCCTTTCTCGATCAGGTACTCCTTGACCGACCCTTTCCGGGCGAATCGTTTCTTCTTCCTGAGTTTCTGTGCCATGATGTAGCCTGGGTGTGATTATATGAAAGGTAAATGAGGGAAAAGGTTTGGGAATGTGTTTCCCGTTGGATATTTTCTATTTGGGTTTACCCTAGCTGTGCCTTCATGGCCGCAATGGTCTCCGCCGGCATCCCTATGAATCCGACGTCTGCCGAAATCTTCTGTCCGCTGTTGGCGTCCAGGATCCAGCTGAGCCATCTCTTCTCCGCCCCGGTCGGTGCTCCGTCCGTGTAGATGTACAAGTACCTGGAGAGATCGTACTTGAAGCTCAGGACGGCGGTGTCGTTCAGTGGGGAATATGCCTCGGAGGTCGCGTTGTGCTGCAGGTTCAGGACGTTGATTCCCGAAGACTGCTTGGCATATCCGATCCCGACGTAACCGATTCCGCTCTGGTCGGTCTTGACCGCCTCGACGATGGCCGAGTTGCCCTGGAGCATGTTCATGTTGACCGAGTAGTTGCCCTTGCTCAGGACGACCTCTTGGAAGTACAGGTAGGTACCGGATGTGGTCTGCCTGCCGTAGAGAGTGACCGTCTTGTCAACCCCGCCGACCTGGTTCCAGTTGGTGATCGACCCGTTGTACAGGCCCTTCAGCTGGTCCATGGTCAGGGATGTCACGCCGTTCGCGGCGTTCACTACGATGGCGATCCCGTCCAAGGCTACCTTGAACTCGACCGGGTTCCTTCCCGCGGCGATGGCATCGGTCCTCTCCTGGGCAGTTATTCCTCTGGATGCCTGGGCCATGTCGTTGGTGCCCGCCTTGAAGTCGCTGATGCCCTTTCCGCTGCCTCCACCGCTGACCTCGACGTTGATCCAGGTGTAGTTGGTGTGGAAGTCCTCTGACCATATCTGGCACAGTTCCAGCATCGTGTCCGATCCGGTCTGTTTCAAGGTGACCGCGGTCGGTGTACCTCCCAGTTTCACGATGTTGTCCTCCATCACGTTCTGCGGGATGGCGTAGAACCCGGAGGATTCTGCGATCGTCTGTCCCTTGGTGGCGGAGATCACCCAGAGAAGGAAATTGTTCACATCTGTCGACGGGACTCCGTTCGTGTAGAGGAACAGGTACCGGGCCAGAGGGTAGTTGCCATTCAGCACTGCCGACTCGTTCAATGGCGAATATGCGGTCGTGGTGGAGGTCTTTGATACCGTGATGATGCTGATTCCGGTCGCCTCTTTGGCATATCCGATGCCGACATATCCGATGGCCGATGAATCTCCCTTGACCGCCTCGACGATTGCCGAGTTACCCTGGAGCATGTTCATGTTGACCGAGTAGTTGCCCTTGCTCAGGACGACCTCTTGGAAGTACTGGTAGGTGCCAGACGTCGACTGCCTGCCGTAGAGAGTGACCGTCTTGTCAACTCCGCCGACCTGGTTCCAGTTGGTGATCGACCCGTTGTACAGGCCCTTCAGCTGGTTCATGGTCAGGGA
The DNA here is from genome assembly GCA_963695345.1 of uncultured Methanomassiliicoccales archaeon. Lineage (GTDB taxonomy): Archaea > Thermoplasmatota > Thermoplasmata > Methanomassiliicoccales > UBA472 > DASXVU01. The sequence continues at coordinate 2,015,942 of OY968769.1, read as the reverse complement.
CGTCACGCCGTTCGCACTGTTGAGGATGATGGCGATACCGTCGACAGCGACCGATATCTCGAGAGGAGTTCTGCCCGATGCCGTCATGTTCTCTTTTTCAGAAGCGGTCATGGCCCTGGAGGACTGAGCGATGTCGACCCTGTTATCCATCAATGCCTGGATACCTACTCCGCTCCCACCTCCGGAAACATCCACGTTAACATTTGTGTTGTTCTCGTGGTAGGCCTCAGACCAAAGTTGGCTCAATTCAAGCATGGTGTCCGACCCCTTCTGTTTGATCGTCACCGTCGATGCCGGAGCAGTTGAATTGTTGTTGTTCAACAACGCAAAACCGACCCCGGCGATAATTATGATGGCCACGACAGCAATGGCCAGGTACATGTTCTTCTTTTCCATTTGTATCACCGTGTTCGCAGATATCCGCACGGATCGGAGAATATGGACCTCTTGGACTTACATCAAGCCTCGACAATGGATAGGCCACCGCACAAGTCCGCCGATGATCTCTTGTTCTCCGTTCCGGCATCATCTGTCATTTCAACACAGTGAGGTCGAGTTTATATGGATAATCGAAATAGAACATATTCACATAATTTGTATATATTCATGTAAGTATAGTATATATTGTAAATACAATACCTTGATATTACATACTAAGGGTAGAAGAGGTGAATGTCAGTGGACATACGTAGGATTCAGAAGACCGGGGCCTCGACCATGACGGTCTCATTGCCGAAGGACTGGATCATCTCACAAGGGCTCAAGGCTGGGGATTCGGTAAGCATGCAGGTGATGCCGGACGGGACGGTGTCGGTCGATCCCCGGAGTGACAGGAAGAAGGAACCTGCAAGGCGGACGATCCGCATTGAGAAAGAAGAATCGGAAGAACATCTGACAAGAAAACTCATCGGCGCTTATCTTGCCGGATTCAATATCATTGAGGTCCGGTCCAAAGACCGCATCGACCACGACATAAAACATGCGATCAAGGACTTCGCTAGGCTGGTCATCGGGCCGGAGGTGATCGAGGAGACAAGTAACAGTGTGGTGATGCACGACCTTTCCGACCCGGTGGAACTGCCACAGGAAAAGTGCGTCCGTAGGATGCATCTGATCGTAAGCTCGATGCACAAGGACGCCATGGAAGCCCTCAGGGACCGAGACGTAGAGATGGCGCATGACATCGTCGATCGTGACGCCGATGTAGACCGTCTATACTGGATGGCAGTGAAGCAGTATAACCTCATCATCAAGGATCGCAAGCTCGGGGAACGTATTGGCGTTGATATCTACGAAGGAATGAACCTCATGCTGGTGGCCAGGGGGGTCGAGCGTATTGGCGATCATGCCGAAAAGATCGCAAAGAACGCGGTGATCGCTACAGAGGCAAAAGTCAAGATGGAGGACCTGGATTCCATATTGGCATTGTCAGCCAGATCAATGGAGGTCCTTGATCGGTCGATCGAAGCGTTCTTCCTCAAGGATATCGGAGCGGCGAATGCGGCGATCGATGCGGGAAATGCCCTGGTGGCAAGCTTGGAGAAGTTGAGCACGGAGATTCGTTTGCCATCCAACAAGACCGCGGTCGTCGCGACCAATGTCATAGATTCGATAATCAGGACCACCATGTACTCCATGGACATCGCCGAGATCGCCATTAACGGAGCGATGAACAAGAAGGAGTGACATTGGTCGCTTGTTCCGTTCCATTGCCGGAATAATTTCATTGGGACATCACATTAGACCATGTAGAATGGACATCGATGAACCATCGGTCATTTCTTGTGTTGAGGTCTCGAAGATGTAGCGCAAAGGGCTAACAATTAATATCAGAGCACATCATATATTAGTGGGGGTTTGCGATGAAGATCGAGTACTATCACGCGTCGAAATACGGAAACGGTGAGATCGTTGCTGCGGAGTTCAAGAAACTCATGGAAGCGAAGGGATCCACCGTGAACATTCATCACATCAGGGACGTTAGACCGAAAGAGCTAGCAGCAGCCGATCTGTACGTATTCAGCTCACCGGGGAGGATAGGGAAACCCATCGGGAGCGTCCGCCGTTTCCTGAAAAAGATCAACCTGCCTTCCGGGACCAAATATGCCATATTGACCACCCAGGGGGCCCCCCAGCCGAACAAGAAGACCGGCCAGATGCCCACCGAAGAAGAAATGGCCAAGTGGCAGCGCATCATACCGATTATGAACGAGCTGCTACAGTCCAAAGGTTTGCAGAAGGTCGCTGAAGGAAAGGTGCTGGTGACCGGTCTGAAGGGACCCTTGGAGGAAGGCTGGCAGAAAAAGGTTGAAGAGTTCATATCACTCATCCAACCCTAACCTGATTCGGATTCTTCCCAGCGTATAAAATGAAATATCTGGCAGAGACATCATTGCTCTGCCCGACATAGGTTTTAGAGTTTTCAATCCAGGTTGAACCCGCCGTGTTTCTTGAAATGCTCGGCCAGACCGCCCTCGCTGAGGATCTTGACCATGACCTTCGGTAACGGGGTCGTCTTGATCTCCTTGCCCTTGGTCAGATTATGGACGATGCCTTTCTCCAGATCGACCTTCAGGACGTCGCCCTCCTCGATCCCGGAGGTGTCGCACTCGATCAGCGGCAATCCCACGTTGATGCAGTTGCGGTAAAAAATCCTGGCGAACGACTTGGCGATGACCGCCGAGCATCCGGCCGCCTGTATCACCAATGGAGCCTGTTCGCGGCTGGAACCCATGCCGAAGTTCTCCCCGGCCACGATGAAGTCGCCCTGCTCGATCTCCTTGTAGAAACCGGGGCGCAGGTCCTCCATCAGGTGCGTCGACAAATCCTTCATGTCCAGGCTCTTGAACTTGTACTTGCCGGCAATGATGTAGTCGGTGTTGATGTTCTTACCGAAGACGTGTGCCTTTCCTTGGCTACTCCATTTACAGCACCTCCCTGGGGTCGGCAATGCAACCTTTTATGGCGGAATAGGCCGCGGTCGCCGGTGACGCGAGGTATATGTCCGCCTTGATGTTGCCCATGCGTCCCTTGAAATTGCGGTTTGCCGTCGAGAGAACATTCTCCGCGTCGGACGGGATGCCATTGCAGGTTCCCACGCACGGACCGCAGGATGGGGTCATCATGATGGCGCCTGCCTTGACCAGCGTTTCCACCGTTCCATCGTGCAGAGCGTTCAGGTATATCTCCCTGGAAGCGGGCGCCACCAGCAGCCTTAGGCTCTTGGAGACCTGCTTGCCGTCCAGTATCTTGGCGGCGATCTCCAGGTCCTCGCCCCTACCGTTGGTGCAGGTGCCGATGAATATCTGGTCCAGCTTGAGCCCTTCCACCTTGTTGATCGGTACGACATTGTCCACGTCCGGCGGACAGGCTATCTGCGGTGGCATATCGGATAGGTCCTCCTCGACCACACGCTCATACTTAGCGTCGTCAGAAGCAGACCACCGGGGCGTATTTTGCCTCCGCCCTCCCCTTCAGGTAGGCATCGGTCTTCTTGTCGCAGCGCATCAACCCGACCTTGGCACCGGTCTCCACCGCAAGATTGGATATTGTCATTCTGGCCTCGACCGACATGTTATCGATGATATCCCCGTAGAGCTCGAGCGCCTTGTATGTGGCGCCGTTCGCGGTGAGCGTACCGACCATATGCAGGGCGACATCCTTGGAATAGACTCCGTCCTGCAGCTTGCCATTATAGACCAGTTTGATAGTTTCCGGTACCTTGAACCACATCTTGCCGCTTATCAGCGCGGCGGCCATGTCGGTGCTTCCGACACCGGTGGCGAACGAGTTCAGCGCGCCGTAGGTGCAGGTGTGCGAATCGGCGCCGATTATGATCGTCCCCGGCAAGGCCCTTCCCGATTCCGGGACCAGGACGTGGCAGACGCCGTCACCGACGTCGTACAGCTTGGCGCCGTACTTCGAGGCGAACTCCCTCATCTGCTTATGGATGTTGGAAACCCCCTCCAACGGAGAGGGGGCATTGTGGTCGATGACGATGGCGTACTTCGACGGGTCCAGTATCTTCTTCCCGCCCATGTCGTTGAACGCTTTGATCGTGAGCCCGGTCGTGCCGTCCTGGGACATCATGAAGTCCACCGGGGCGACGACTATGTCGCCGGCCTTGACCTTCTTTCCCACGTGCGCTGAAAGGATTTCCTCTGACATTGTGCCCATTTTAACCGCTCCTTGAATCTTCACTCGACATTGTTACCTGGTATGCTAGCCCGGTAATCCAGATAGATGTAGACAAGCTCGTTCTCGGTGATGCTGCGCTTCAAGGCGACCGAGTTCGCCCGGACATGCTCCAGCAGGATGCCGGCGACATCATCGTCGATCTCATACCCGCGCTTCGCCAACACCTGCTTCAGGGTGTGACGGCCGGAGTGCTTGCCGATGATGATCTTGCGTGTGAGGCCGACCTCTTCCGGCGTGTACGGCTCGTAGTTGGAGAAATACTTGATGACCCCGTCGGTGTGGATGCCCGCCTCGTGCGCGAAGCAGTTGCAGCCCACGATCGGCTTCCAGGCCGGTATGTCCCTGCCGGCCGCACGGGCCACATAACCCGAGACCTCGACGAACCGGGAGGTGTCGAAATTTGTGTCCATCTTCAGTATGTGCTTGCCCACCATGGCGATCTCCTCCATGGGAGTGTTGCCGGTGCGCTCGCCGATACCGAGGACGGTGGTGGATACGACCTTAGCACCGGCCTGGACGCCCGCCAGCGCGTTCGCGGTGGCCATGCCGAAATCGTTGTGGGTATGCATCTCCACGTCGATCTTGGCCTCCTCGATGATCCTCTTGATCTCATCATATGTCCGGCGCGGCTCGAGAATTCCCAGGGTATCGCAATACCGGAAACGGTCCGCCCCGGCCTCCTTGGCCGCCTTGGCGAACGTGATAATGAAGTCCTTGTCGGCCCGGGACGCGTCCTCTGCGTTGGCCGATATGTACAGACCATGCGCCTTGGCGTACTCGATGGATTCGACCAGCTTCTCAATGACCCATTCCCTGGTCTTCATGAGCTTGTGCTCGATGTGGATATCCGACGACGACATCGAGATGGCGACCGAATCGACGTCGCAATCGATGGAATGCGCGATATCGGCCGGGTTGGCCCGGTTCCATCCCAGCACGGATGCGTTCAGCCCGAGGTGCGCGATGTCCTTGACCGCTGCCTTCTCGTCCCCTCCCATGGCCGGGATGCCTGCCTCTATCTGCTGTACCCCGACCTCGTCCAGGAGCTTTGCGATGCGTATCTTCTCCAGGTTAGCGAAGACTATTCCAGCGGCCTGCTCTCCATCTCTCAAGGTGGTGTCGCAGATTACTAGTTGGTGCTGGTTCAATTTGGCAAGTACTTCGTCCCTGTTCATCATCTATTTTCCCTTCCTACCTGGACCTGATCCGGCGATGCGGCCTTTCCGGCCGGCAACGGGCATGACCGTGGTTTGAACGAGCGCCCCAGTGTTTGATGGATATAAGTTCGGAACGCCCCATCAACGACACTACCGGCCTTTTGCAGTCCCCTGGGGGACAGTACTGTCGTGATACCAGCTGTCATGCGGACCTATCTCCATAAAAAGGGGCATACTAAAGATTTTCGGATTATGATGGGATAATTACCTCCGATTGGCCAACGCATATTGATTCCTGTCAAGGCTCTAACCAGGCCCTTCAGTTCTCTTGGCGGTCGGCCGGGTTTTCATTTAATATCACCCAGTCAATTCACATACATAGAACGGACCGGCCTCAGACCAGGAATGCATATGGACTCGAAAGAATCTCCAGACCAACGGTTGGGGAGGGACGGCGGTCTCCTGTTCTTGACCAGAGGTGTCCGCCTGTTCGCCTATGGTTTCCTTTCCATCGTACTGGTGCTTTATCTTGTCGAGATAGGACTAACCGATATCCAGGTCGGAATGCTTCTGGCGTTGACCTTGGTGGGAGACACGATCATCTCCCTGCTCATTACCACCCGGGCGGATCGCTTCGGCAGGAAGAAGATGCTGATGATCGGGGGCGTCCTCATGCTCTTCGCCGGAGCTGTCTTTGCCCTGACCAATAACTTCGCCGTTATCCTGGTGGCGGCAATTATCGGAGTTATCTCCCCATCCGGCAACGAGGTCGGACCATTCCTATCGATTGAGCAGGCCTCGCTCTCCCACATCGTTCCCGAGGAAGAGCGGACGAAGGTATTCGCCTGGTACAACCTGCTTGGCTCCTTCGCCATGGCCTCCGGGACGCTGGCCGGCGGCTGGTTCGCGCAGGTCATGCAGAATGGAGGGATGAGCATCATTGACAGCTACCGTTCGATCATCATCGGGTATGCGATCTTCGGTGCTGTGCTGGTCACACTGTTCCTTGGGCTCTCCTCCCGTGTGGAGGTCAAGACCGTCAAACCCGACGGCATCAGGCGGCGATTCGGTCTGCACCGCTCAAAAAAGATGGTGCTCAGGCTCTCCGCGCTGTTCTCGATGGACGCATTCGGAGGGGGATTCATCGTCCAGAGCATCCTGGCGTACTGGTTCTTTGTCCGATTCGGCACCGACCCGGGGACCTTGGGTACAGTTTTCTTCATGGCCAACATACTGGCGGGCATATCTGCCCTATCGGCGGTCTGGTTGGCCAAACGCATTGGGCTCATCAGGACGATGGTCTATACCCATATTCCCTCGAACATACTTCTTATGCTCGTACCATTGATGCCCGATTTCAGCCTGGCGCTGGTTATCCTTCTGCTCCGGTTCAGCATCTCCCAGATGGACGTTCCTACCAGGCAGGCGTACGTGATAGCGGTGGTGTGCGAGGACGAAAGGTCGGCTGCCGCAGGTATAACCGGGGTTGCCAGGACCGTCGGTTCCTCGGTGGCGCTGCTATTTACCGGCTTCCTTCTCAGCGACAATTCCCTTCTCAGCGCCCCGTTCTTCATCGCCGGCGGGGTCAAGATAATTTACGATATCTTGATCTATGTCAGTTTCAGATCGCATGAACCGCAGGAAAAGAAGAAGGCAACCGCCGATGGCGTGAAATGAGGGCTGAAAGCCTTCGTTTCGGTAGTTACCCTAAAGGTGCGGCGATCCTATACCGGAGCAGCGCCGCCATGCCGCCGATCGAATCGAGCTTCTTGCCCCCCTCGTGATGCTCCGAGACGACCACGACCGTACCCCTTTGATCCTCGACCGCCTTCATCATCCTCTCGTAGTCCTTGTCACGTACGACTTTGTCGACGATCAGGAGGGTCTCGACCGCCCCTGCCTCCACCGCCTGGCGGACCTCCTTCGGTCCATATGCCACCGGCCCGTCCTTAGCGATCTCCTCGAGCACCTTCTCCACCAGATTGACCTCCTGGGCAACGCGCGAGTCCTTCAGCACCTCGCTCCCAAGACCTCGCTTCATCAGCTCATGGATGCCGGTCATCCCGGCTTGGCCGGTATGATAGACGAACGATTTCTCGAATATCTCCGGTTCCTTCTCCTTGCCCAGTTCGAGCAACGTCTCCTTGGCGAAACCCGGCCCCAGTATGACCACCGGAACGCCGCCCACCGCCACCTGCTTGAGCTTCGCCAGCACCTCGGTGTAGTATTCGTTGGACGGTTTCTGCTCGTACATCTTGCCGCCAGACGGACCGGTTATCTCCGCCACCCGCTGGATGCCGGCCTGCCTCATCACCGCGATGACCGCCTCATCGTTCTCCAGGGCGACGAACACGATTGTCGGTTTCCTTGAATCCTCCACGGATCTGCGGACCCGTTCCAGTTGGGAGGGTTTCCATTCCGTTTTGACTATTGCGACCTGCTCCCCCTCCTCGAGGTTGAGGGTGTGGTAGGAGCCGATGTCCTGTTCCCCTTCCACGATGACGCCGGTAACCCTTAACCGTATGTCGAACTCATGGAACTCCATCTTCTCCACCTTGACGCCCAGGACCATCCGTTTCTTGTCCGAACGCTCCGCCCTGACCTTGTCGACCTTGGCCGATTCATCGCGCCGGTAGGTGGAGGCGACCAGGATGTCTCCTATCTGAATGATGTTGTAGAGGTGCCAAAGATCGTCCGGCGCATCGATCTGCACCTTGATCTCTCCCTTGAACCGGTCCTGATGGAGAACGCGCATCTGTTCCAGTTAAGGATCAAACAATATTATAGCATTGGGCAGAGGAACAATGGGATTCAAACCCTTGACTATATCATCCCAGCGCGGTCTTGAGGAGACTAGCCAAGGTTTCTGTATCAATCTTCGACCCACAATAAGGACAGAATGCCATGTTTGTCTGGGCAGCTTTTCCATCTATTGTGAGCGTGCCACCACAGTTATGGCATTTATAGTTCAGGGCAAGACCTCCCCTTCTCAGATCTGCCATTAGTTCGTTCAGGTTGACGGACACATTCTTCACAATCGTGGTATTGCTCTGGCGGCGTACTTCGCCCGCCTCTTTCCACATATCAGCGCTCTCGTATTGCCTGGCCGCATCCTCATATCGGCCCGCCATCTCGAATTTCTTGGCAAGGTCGATCGATCTTTGACGTTCGATAAACTTCTCGTTCTCATATTGGGCCTTGCTCCATCCATTTACCCAGGATCTGCAATGCAGGCAGACGAAGGCAAAACTGCTGTTGCCGGTGGAGCTCAATTTTCTACGTAAGGCTAATCCCTCCGCTGATCCTTGATCATAGGCGTAGATGTAAGAGACCAGTTCTGGTCGAAGATTGATTTGGCAATCCTTGAGCTGTTCTGGATGATAGAAGCAGATCTTGCCCCCGCACAGTCCACATTGGTAGAAATTCGCGAACACACCGCCACTGCCACAAATCATGCATCTATCTGCCAAATTCCCCTCCGCTCCTAGTCAGTAAACTTTGTAATAATTGTTTGCTCACCATTCCCGAAATATCGCCTTTACTCACCATTCCATAACCGCATGCATCAGGCAGCAGCCATTTGCAGCGTTATGTCCAACGATGGACAAACTCCTCTGCCATATGTAGGGGATGGCTCAAAAAAAGTTAAGTACCCCCTAACTATACCATCGATTCTTAATGGCAAAGTGCTTCCTTGTACTCGAAGATGGAACGGTAATGGAAGGCACTGGTTTTGGTTCCGGTAAGACCGCTTTTGGCGAGGTCGTTTTCAACACCGGAATGACCGGATATCAGGAAAGCTTGACCGACCCTTCCTACATGGGACAGATCCTGATAATGTCCTATCCACTTATCGGCAACTACGGGGTCAACCCCCATGATGTTGAATCGGGAAAGGTACAGGTCCGAGGATTCGCGGTCAGGCAGAACAGTACCGAACCGTCCGAAATGTACGGAGGGAAGACCTTAGGCTCCTATCTCAAGAACGAGAACGTCCCTGGGATATCCGACCTCGACACCCGGTCGATAATTATCAAGATACAGGGAGAGGGGTACGCTCCGCGGTGCCATCGTATACGATGAGGACCCGGAAGAGGTCGTCAAGAAGCTGCGCACCATGGCCTACCCATCGGACGACAACCTGGTCGGATTGGCCAGCACGAAGGAGGTCATTTTTCATAAGAACGCGGATGCGGCCAAGACCGTCGCCCTGTTCGACTGCGGCGTCAAAGCCAACATTGTTCGGGAGCTGCACAAGCGGTTCAACGTCTACCAACTTCCCTATGACACGCCGAAGAAGTTCTTCCGCGACCATCACATCGACGGTGTGATGATCTCCAACGGACCGGGGGACCCCTCCCATCCGGAACTGAAGAGCACGACCATCCAGACCATACGGGATATCAAGGACGACTACCCGATAATGGGCATCTGCATGGGAAACCAGCTGCTCGGGCTGGCGTTCGGCGGCTCCACCTACAAGATGAAGTTCGGTCACCGCGGCGCGAACCAGCCGGTGAAGTACCGCAACCGGGTGTTCATCACCTCACAGAACCACGGATACGCGGTCGACCCGGAGTCGATCGACGGCAGCGGCCTGGTGGTCGAACAGACCAACGTCAACGATGGCACCGTGGAGGGCATGAGGCACACGGAACTTCCGATCTTCTCCGCCCAATACCATCCGGAGGCGTGCCCCGGACCGAGGGACACCGGGTTCCTGTTCGACGAGTTCGGCAAGATGATGGAGGTCAGGAAATGACCGAGGGAAAGAAGGGCAAGCTTATGGTGGTCGGCTCCGGCCCCATCGTCATCGGTCAGGCGGCCGAGTTCGATTTCTCCGGTTCCCAGGCGTGCCGCTCGCTGCGCGAGGAAGGGTACGAGACCGTCCTGGTGAACTCCAACCCCGCCACCATCCAGACCGACCTGGAGATGGCCGATATCGTTTACATCGAGCCGCTGACGGTGGAAACCCTGGCCAAGATCATCGAGAAGGAGAAGGTGGAAGGCGTCCTCTCCGGCATGGGTGGACAGACCGCCCTGAACCTCTGCTCCGAACTGGCCGAGAAAGGTTACCTGGACCGCCTTAATTGCCGTCTTTACGGTACGCAGCCCAGGGCCATAGCGCTGTCCGAGGACCGGGAACTTTTCAAAGAGACCATGATCGGGATCGGAGAACCGGTCCCCCTGAGCAAGACCTGCCACACGCTGGAGGAAGCGAGGGAGGCGGTCAAGTACATCGGGCGCTACCCGGTGCTCATCCGTCCGGCATACACCCTCGGCGGCACCGGCGGCGGGATCGCCTACAATGACGAGGAACTGGGACCGATCGTCGGCCGCGGGTTGGCCTACTCCCGCATCAAACAGGTACTGATCGAGGAGAGCGTCATCGGGTGGAAGGAGCTTGAGTATGAGGTGATGCGCGACAAGAACGATAACTGCGTCATCATCTGCTCGATGGAGAACCTGGACGCCATGGGCATACACACCGGCGAGTCCATCGTCATCGCGCCGGTGCAGACCCTGAACGATGTCGACCATCACCGCATGCGTACCGCTTCCATCCGGATCATCCGGGCCCTCGGCATTGAAGGGGGCTGTAACGTCCAATTCGCCTTTGACCCGGCCACCAGGGACTATCGCGTGATCGAGGTCAACCCGAGGGTGTCCCGCTCGTCGGCACTGGCGTCCAAGGCGACCGGCTACCCGATCGCGAGGGTGGCCGCGAAGATCGCCATCGGAAAGACGCTGGACGAGATACCGAACAAGATTACCGGAAAGACCTTCGCCGCCTTCGAGCCGACCATCGACTACTGTGTCATCAAGATACCCCGCTGGCCCTTCGACAAGTTCAGGACCGTCGACCGCACGCTGGGGACCCAGATGAAGAGCACCGGCGAGGTCATGGCCATCGGACGCAGCATCGAGGAAGGGATCATGAAGGCGATCCGATCGCTGGAATCGGACCGCATCGACCTGGAACCTGAGCCAAATTGGACCGACGAGAAGATCGAGAAGGAACTGTCGGTCGCCACCGATCTCCGGCTGTACGCCATCGCTGAAGCGATTCGTCGGGGGATGAGCATCGAGCGCATCGCCCAGCTCACCGCCTGGGACGAGTTCTTCGTCCGGAAGGTGAAGAACCTGGTGGATGTCGAGACCAGGCTCAAGAAGGAGGGGCTGACCAAGGACCTGCTCCGCACCGCCAAGGGCATGGGATATCCGGATGAGAGCATCGCCATCCACGCCAAGGTTCCGATAGAATCGGTCACCGAGATGTGCAGGAAGTACGGCATCAACCCCACATACAAGATGGTCGACACCTGCGCCGCCGAGTTCGAGGCGGCCACACCCTACTATTACTCGACCTATGAGACGGAGTCGGAAGGGAAACGATCCACCCGGAAGAAGGTCATCATCGTCGGCGCTGGACCGATCAGGATCGGCCAGGGCATCGAGTTCGACTACTGCTGCGTCCACGGCGTGATGGCCTGCCAGGAGGAGAACGTCGACGCCATAGTGATCAACAACAACCCGGAGACGGTCTCCACCGACTATGACATCTCCGACCGGCTGTACTTCGAACCGCTCACCCTGGAGGACGTGGTGAACGTCATCGACAAGGAGGACGCCGACGGCGTCGTCGTCCAGTTCGGAGGACAGACCTCGGTGAACCTGGCCATTCCGCTCGAGAAGGCCCTGAAGGGCAAGAAGGCCAAGATCCTGGGCACCAGCCCGGACATGATCGACATGGCCGAGGACCGGAAGCGCTGGACCACGCTGATGCGCCAGCTGGACATCAAACAGCCCGAATCAGGCACGGGCTTCTCCTTCGAGGAGGTGCGTGACGTCGCCAACCGCATCGGCTACCCGGTGCTGCTCCGCCCCTCCTATGTGCTGGGCGGAAGAGGGATGGAGATCATCTACTCCGAGGATGAGCTGAGGACCTATGTCGCCACGGCGGTGAAGGTCTCCCGTTCACACCCAGTGCTGATCGACAAGTACCTTTCGCACGCGATCGAGATCGACGTGGACGTGGTCGCGGACGGCACGGACGTCTACATCGGCGGGATAATGGAGCACATCGAGGAGGCCGGCGTCCACTCTGGTGACGCGACCATGATGCTGCCCACCCAGACCATCCCGTCCTACGTCCTGGACCGCATCATTCAGATAACCACCGACGTGGCCATGGCGCTCCAGGTCAAGGGATTGATGAACCTGCAGCTGGCGGTCAAGGAGAACGAGGTCTTCATGATCGAGGCGAACCCCCGGGCCTCGAGGACGGTACCGTTCGTTTCCAAAGCGATCGGGGTGCCGCTGGCGAAGATCGCCACGAAGGTCATGCTGGGCAAGACCCTTAAGGAGCTCGGGCTAGTAGGCGTGGCTGAGTTCAAGAGCGTCGCCGTCAAGGCGTCGGTCTTCCCGTTCCTCAAGCTGCCTGGAGTGGACAGCATACTGGGACCGGAGATGAAGAGCACCGGAGAGGTCATGGGCATCGATACCGACCTCGACTCGGCCATGTACAAGGCGCTCCTGTCCGCCGGGAACAAGCTCCCGACGAAAGGCGGGGTCTACATCACGGTCAGCGACCCCGACAAGGCGGCCGCACTGCCGATAGCCCGGGAACTGGCGGACATGGGTTTCAGCATCTACGCCACCAAGGGCACATCCACCTACCTCAGGAACAATGGCCTGGCGGTGACCACCGTGTACAAGGTCAAGGACAACGTGGCGCCGGACGCGCTCGGGATCATGAGGTCCGGTGAGATCAATCTGATCATCAACACCCCTTCCTATTCCTCCGGGTCCATCCGGGACGGATACATGATGAGGCGTTTGGCGGTCGAACTGGAGATCCCCTTCCTGACGACCATGCAGGCGGCCAGGGCGACGGTCGGGGCGATAAGGCGGGGAAGGCGGGGCGACCTTTCGGTCAGGGACCTCGCCTGGTATCACTCGATCCAATGAGATCGTGCCATTGTCCCGTCGATGGGCAGTTCGAATCACTAATATCAAATGCCGTCATCGACGGCGAAGTCATTAAACGAAGATTCGTAATAGAAGGAAAGGCGAACCATCGGTCGCCGGTTGGAATTACATGAAATCCTTCGAAATGGTGTCATACAAGGGAAAAAGCATAGTCTTGGTTGATCTGTCGAATAGCACCACCGAGCAACTTGTTGTCGCGCTCAAGGAAGCGCAGGCGAAGATTTCGAAACTGCCAGCAAACAGCGCTCTCATCATGACTGATGCCACCAAAGCCGCTTACAATCAGGAGACGGGGGCGGCAATAAAGGAATTTGCCGCCAAGAACACGCCTTATGTAAAGGCGTCAGCGGTGGTCGGAGTAGAGGGCGCAAAGACCGTCCTGCAGAACGTTGTCTCGATGCAGACCCGCCGCAATATCGCCTCCTTCCCTTCAAGAGGAGAGGCGATGGATTGGCTGGTCGCACAGTAATGAGCTTCAATTGATCGGGAGGCTCAACTTTGGAGACGTTCAAAAATGCCTTCGAATCGACCTCCTGATCGAAACGCAACACTTCCAAGAGAAAGGTCCCCGGCCTCTCTCAGCAGAGTTTTTTAGTTTTTCATGATCCTTGGACCATGCATCTGTCAGCGTCCGGTATGGTGATGAGATCGGTCCCCAGCCCAGATTTCAGTCCCTACCAACATCCCGGACCCTGCGGGTCGACAGCTCGTCGTAGAGCACGAACAGCACGCCGGCGAGGATCAATGCTCCGCCGACAAAGATGTAGGGGGAAGGAAGCTCGGAAAGCAGGAATATAGCCAGCACCGAAGCTAGGATCGGTTCCCCCAGCAGAGATGAGCTGACCAAGGGGGCGGTCACATACTTCAAGGACCAGTTATAGAGGGTATGGCCGAGTATGGTCGAGACACCGGCCAATAGAAGGAAGAGGATGAACTCCTCGACCGGGTAGGGCCATATCGGTTGGCCAAGAACAACACAGGCCAAGAACAGGAATGCGGCCGCGGTCAGATAGATGATGAAGGCGTAGGCGATCAGATTCACCTTCTTCCTCAGGACCCGACCGGCCAGGATATAAATGCCGGCGAACACTCCGCCGATCAGGGCCAGAAGGTTACCGTCCCAGGAGCCGTCCTGCAGGGAGAACAACGAGATGAAGACGACGCCGGAGAATCCGATGGCCACTCCGATCGCGGTCCATTTTCCGGATTCCTTGAACAGTAGAATGGAGACCGCCCCGACAAGCAAGGGGTGAGCGGTGACCAGAATGGTGGAGCTGGCCACCGATGTCATTCCCAGCGACGTGATCCAGGTGGCGAAGTGCAATGCCAATATCAACCCGATGACCAGCAGCCATGATATCGTCTTCCGGTCCAGCAGCTGGAATTGCGCCTCCCGGTGAATGATCGCGAATGGAAGCAGCATGATCGAGGCGAAGAGCATCCGGTATGCCGCTATGACCACCGGCGGCGAGTCGCTCCAGCGTATGAAAATCGAGGCAAAGGATACGCTGAGGACAGCGACGGCCACTCCGATGTAGGGAGCGGGAGAGCCATTTTTGACGGTTACCATGGTGATCAGTAAATGACGATCGATTTTACGCCCCGGCAAGCCTTGAGACTTGGAATCAGCTCTGAGGGCACCGGGCTCTGCGTGATAACGTACAATTTTGGCTCGATGCTAAGGTCGGGGTCGCCGACCAGCACCTGCCTGATGCTGATGCCCGCATTGGAAATGACCGTGGTGACGTCGGCGACGATCCCGGTGGTGGTGGCATTGCTGGGGATTATCTCAATCGCCGACCAGCCCATGACCGGCGCCACATCCCTGAGGAGCAAGGTCGGCCTCAACGCGGCGAACACCTTCGACAGCTCCGGGCTGGACTCGATGGTCTCGATGGCGGAACGGACAATCCGACGGTCCACCCCCGCCGCTCGGCCCAGTGCGACGTCCGCCACCTCTACGTCCCCGCAGTAGATCCGGCCTTCGCTCACCCTCATACCATTTTCCAACAGCAGCTTTGCCACCTTCGCCTGCGATGGGTAACGGCCAAAGTAGTTCGCGATCTGCTTCCACATATGCTCACGACAATCACCTACTGTATAATATTGGTTATCATTGGACCTCTTTGAACAGCGTACTTCCGTGGAAATGTATAAGCAAGGAAGAACCAATGATGAGGTGGATCCGTTCAATGTCGACCAGAGATGGTATGGCCATGAAGTGCAGTTCGAACCATCGTAAATGGCGAAACTTACATAAGCATGCTAGACATTGACACGGAAAAGGGTGATACAGTGCTTGGCAAGAGCGTAAGGATGGAGCGCATCATGGACCGGTCGACCGGCCGCGCCGTAATCGTCCCGTTGGACCACGGCATATCGATGGGACCCATGGAAGGACTGCTGGACATGAAGTCCACGATAGACAAGGTGTCACAGGGAGGGGCGACCGCCATAGTGTTGCACAAAGGCATTCCCCCGTACAGCCACCGGTCCTTTGGGCGAGACATCGGACTCATCGTTCACCTTTCAGCTTCCACTAACCTCAGTCCGAACCCGAGCAAGAAGGTCCTCGTCACGACCGTCGAGGAGACGCTGAAGATGGGGGCGGACGCATGCTCGATCCATGTCAACCTGGGCAACGATTGGGACGACCAGATGCTGTCCGATTTCGGCCAGGTGAGCCGAAGCTGCACCGAATGGGGCGTTCCGCTCCTGTGCATGATCTACCCGCGGGGCAAGGACGCCGCCGATGCCTATGACATAGACAAACTCAAGCTCTGTGCGCGAGCGGCGGCAGAGATGGGAGCCGATATCGTCAAGACCAACTACACCGGGGACATCGATTCCTTCCGCGAGCTGGTAAGGGGCGCATTGGCGCCGGTCGTCATCGCAGGCGGCCCGAAGATCGACTCGGATGAGAAGCTGTTGCAGATGGTGCGCGACTCGGTCGACGCCGGCGGCAAGGGCGTCTCGATCGGCAGGAACATCTTCCAGCACCGCAACGTGACCGGGATCACAAAGGCGATCTCCGCCATCGTCATCGAGGACCTGGAAGTAGAGGAAGCCATCAAGCTGTTGAAGTGATTCCAGATGAGCGAAAAGGGCAAGACCGTCTGGGTCAGGTCTGACCACCTCGGTTCATATGAGGAGCGGAAGAAGATCGTATCGACCGCCCTCGAGTCCGGGTATTCCACGATAATGATCAAGGCAGAGGACAAGGAGCTGAAGCGCCTGGGCCGTTTCGAGGCCATCGAGGTGAACGGCAGCGACCTGTTCCTCGAGGGTGAAAGGATAGGAGCCATGGTGACCATCGACCACCCGGAGGACCTGGCCAAGGCCTCGGCTTTGAAGGGCAAGGTGGCCAACGTGCTGATCGCCGCCAATGATTGGAAGATCATCCCCCTGGAGAACCTGATCGCCGAGTTCCAGAAGTCCAAGACCAGGATCCTAGCGGGTGCGGCCACTCCGGAAGAGGCCATGGTGTTCTCGAAGACCTTGGAGGTCGGCGTCGACGGGATCGTCATCGAACCGAAGGATGCCTCGACGATCAAGGACTTCAAGGAGCTTACGCAGGCCGAAAGGCCGAAGATATCCCTCAAAGCGGTGAAGGTCACCCGCATAGCGCCGGTCAACGTCGGGGACCGGGTCTGTCTTGACACCTGTTCGTTGCTCCGGATCGGGGAGGGCATGCTGGTCGGTTCCCAGTCGAACTGTCTTTTCCTGATCCAATCGGAAGCGATGGAGAGCGAGTATGTGGCGGCCAGACCGTTCCGCGTGAACGCTGGGGCGGTCCACGCCTACGTGCTCACCTCCGACGGCAAGACCAAATACCTTTCGGAGGTGAACAGCGGCGAGGAGGTCATGGCGGTCGATACCGAGGGCAACAGCCGCTCGGTCGTGGTCGGACGCTCCAAGATCGAGGTTCGGCCCCTGCTCCTCCTGGAGGTCGAGACCGAGGGCAGGAGGTTCACCACCATCCTGCAGAACGCGGAGACCATCCGCCTGTGCACGCCGACCGGGCCAGTGTCGATCTCGGAGTTGAAGCCGGGCCAAGAGGTCCTGGTTCGCCTGGAACAGGGCGGAAGGCATTTCGGACATGCCATCAAAGAGACCATAACGGAGAGATGATGCAACACTGCGTTTCTATCGTCGAGACCGGTCTGGACGAGGCCATAGATGCGTCGCGCAGGGCCGTCGGCCTGGGAGCCGACCTGATAGAGGTCAGGTTCGACCATTTTGCCCAGCTCCCCAAGGATTTCTCCCGTTTCAAGGAGTTCCAGATACCGAAGATAGCCACTCTCCGCTCCGTCGCCCAGGGGGGCAGGTACAAGGGCAGCGAGGAGCATAAACTGAGGTTCCTGGTCAAAGCATACAACGGCGCATTTGACTTCATCGATGTGGAGGAGGATTTCCCGCTCCTTCACCACCGGGACCTGGACGGCATCCGGATCATCGTGTCCTCGCATATCTTTGACGCCAGCCCCCGTCTCATGACCGTGGTGGACCGTCTGGTCGCCAATGGGGCCAAGGGAGATACCCCCAAGGTGGTCTACAAGGCCGAGACCATCACCGACGTGGCCTCCCTGGTGTCTGCGGGCAAGTTGTACTCGCTGGCGGAGAGGAAGTTCGCGCTGATCGGGATGGGCGCGATGGGCAGCATAACCCGGGTTTGCGCCAACCGTTTCGGCGCCAGCCTGACCTATGTTTCCCTCGAGCCGGGCAAGGAAGCGGCACCGGGGCAGATCGACCTGGCGACGATGAAATGGCTGGGGAACAAGGCCATCGTCACCGGGATAACCGGATATCCCCTTGAGCACACGGTATCCCCGGCCATGCACAACGCGGCGTTCCGGGCGCTCCGCCTTCCCGGCATGTACTTCAAGCTCCCGGCGGCACCGGTGGAACTGGAAAAGGTCACCGGGCTGATGCTCGACCTGGACATGAGGGGGATGAACGTCACCATTCCGCACAAGGAATCGGTCATATCGCTGCTCGACCGTCTGGACCTGCATGCCATAAAGGTGGGCGCGGTCAACACCATCATCAATGACAAGGGAACGCTCATAGGGAGCAACACCGACCTCTACGGAGTGGCCAAGACCTTCGAGCTGGCCAACTTCGATGCCCGGGACAAGGAGGTCCTGGTGGTGGGCGCGGGAGGCGCATCCAAGGCGGTCTGCGCTTACCTCAGTGAGGCGGGAGCGAAGGTCAGGATAACGAACCGCACCAGCACCAAGGCCGCCTCGCTGGCGGACAAGTTCGACAACGTCACCGCGGTGGAGTTCGATTCCCTGACGAAGGGACATTATGCCGCAGTGGTCAACTGCACGCCGGTCGGAATGAAAGGATTCCCGAACGAGCTCCCCCTGCCCGCCGAGATCATCAAGAAGGACATGCTGGTCCTCGACACCATCTACAATCCATCGGTGACCAAGCTTATGGAGGTGGCCACGGAGAAGGGCGCCAATGCCGTATCGGGCAAGGACATGCTGATCTACCAGGCCCTGAAGGCCTTCGAGCTGTGGACGGGCAAGGCTCCAACATACGAGGTGATGGAGCAGGCCTTCAGGGAGGCCCTCCCATGAACCGCGTCGGGAAAGGAGTGTCCCACGGGGCGGCCACCATCGTCAACGCCATCGCCACCGGCAAGGGAGCGGCGTTCGGCATCGATCTGAAGACATGGGCCGAGGTCACCATACATGAGTCGCCCGAGGTGGAGGTGACCATCGAAGGTTTCACGGGAGAACCGACGAGATTGGTGGAGAACTGCTTTCGATCGGTGGTGGACAAGCTGATGCCAGGCGAGAATCTTGGGGGCGAAGATCGTCACCAGGTCGCAGATCCCGGTGTCCCGGGGACTGAAGAGCAGCAGCGCGGCGGCCAACGCGGTGATCATGGCCACGTTGGACGCGTTGGATGAGAGCATCGAACCGTTGTACGCGATACGCCTGGGCACCAAGTGTGCCATCGACGCCGAGGTGTCGATCACCGGGGCCTTCGATGACGCCTGCGCCGCCTGGCTGGGCGGGGCGGTGGTCACTGACAATCGGAAGAACGAACTGATCAGGCGGGAGCCGATGGACCCCGATCTGAAGGTGGTCATCCATGTCCCGCCTTTCCAGACCAGGAAGTCGGGCCTGCCCCGGGCCCGCATATCGGCAGTGGCGGACGTGGCCGAGATAGCCTTCCAGATGGCGATGGAAGGGGACTATCTCGGAGCCATGAAGCTCAATGGCATTTGCTACGCATCGGCCCTGAGGCGTAGACCAGGACATAGTCCTTCAGGGCACTCGAGCTGGGCGCGAGATCGGCAGGTCTGTCCGGTACCGGCCCGGCAACGGCGATCCTGGTCGATTCCGAGAAGCTCGAAAAATTCCTATCTGACATAAAATCCACCAAAGAGTTCATAATAACCGACATATTCAACGGTGCGAACGCATGAGATTACTGGTAAGTCGGTCGGAGATCGAGGGGACGCTATCCGCCTCCCCGTCCAAGAGCTATACGCACCGAGCGATGATGCTGGCCCTGCTCGGGAACGGTACCTCCCGGCTTGACAACGTGCTGCTTGGGAGGAGATACGCTGGCCACCCTCAACGCGGTCAGGAAACTGGGGGGCGTGGTCAGTTTCGAGGGGGAACGGTGCATCATCGAAGGGGGCGACCTGACCTGCCCTGACGACGTCATCAACGCCGAAAACTCCGGCACCACCATCCGGATCGTGGCCGGGATCGCGTCGCTCCTGCCCTGCCATACCGTTCTCACCGGGGACGAGTCCATAAGGCGCCGGCCGATGCAACCGCTCATCTCAGCGCTGCGCGAGCTGGGAGTGGAGTGCCATTCATCCAGAGGCAATGGGCTGGCCCCGCTGATCGTAAGGGGGCCCAACACGGGAAGCGAGACGCACATCCCGGGCGATATCAGTTCCCAGTTCATCTCATCCCTGCTCATGTCATCTCCCCTGAAGGAGGTCGACACCGACATCCATATCACCACCGAGCTCAAGTCCCGACCCTATGTCGAGATCACCATGGACATGATGTCCCGCTTCGGGGCGGAATGCTCCGAGTCGGACGGTTCATTCCATGTCCCGGGCGGGCAGAGCTACCAGGCCCAGGACTATATCGTCCCGGGAGATTTCTCCTCCGCCGCCTTCCCACTGGCGGCGGGAGCGCTGGCGGGGAGGGCTACGGTCACCAACCTGAACCCCAAGGACCGTCAGGGGGACCGGAGCTTCGTCGAAATACTCGGGCGGTTCGGTGCTTCTGTGACCCAAAGGGAGGACGCCATAACCGTCAGCTCGGCGCCGCTTCACGGAACCGAGATCGACCTGGCGGATGCCCCGGACCTGTTCCCCATCGTCGCCGTAGTGGCGACCCAGGCGAGCGGCGTGACCACCATCTTCAACGCGGAGCATGTGCGCTACAAGGAGAGCGACCGGATCGCCGCCACCGTCAATTTCCTCAAGGACATGGGCGCCGAGATAGAGGAGAGACAGGACGGCTGCCAGATACGCGGGACTGTGCCAGCTTAAGGGCGCAGCCGTGGAACCGATGGCCGATCACCGCATACTGATGGCGGCGGCGGTCGCGGCCCTGGTGGCGGAAGGCGAGACTTCCATAGGCGATGGCGATTGCTTCAAGATATCCTATCCCGGTTTCGTACGCGACATGGTATCGCTCGGGGCAAAAATGGAGGTACAGTGATGAACACCATTGGTCACACGTTCAGGGTCACATTGTTCGGCTCGTCCCACGGCGAAGCGATAGGTTGCGTACTCGACGGAATACCGCCGGGACTGGCGGTCGACATCGGGGCGGTGCAGAGGGAGGTCGACCTGCGCCGGCCATCGGATGGAATTGGTACGCCGAGAAAGGAGGCGGACGTCGTCGAGATCGTCTCCGGCATCAGGGATGGCCGGGCGACCGGGACCCCCATCACCATCTTCATCCGCAATGAGGACCGGGACAGCGACAAGTACAGACGGTTCAAGGACGTGCCCCGGCCGGGCCATGCGGACATGACCCAGGTGTCGAAGTACGGGAGCTGCGTGGACATCCGCGGGGGCGGTCAGTTCTCCGGCCGGATGACGGCGCCGCTGGTGGCCGCCGGCGCCATCGCCCGGGCCCTCCTGTCCGACCTTGGCATCGAGATCGCGGCGTATACCCAGAGCATCGGCAGAGTGGTCGACGTCAAGGAACATTCCTTTCAAGAGATCATATCCCGGCGTCCAAGGGGAACGATGTTCGGGCGGCCAGCGAAGAGATCGCCGGACCTATGCGGAACGAGATCCTGGAGGCGTGCGAGGACCATGACAGCGTCGGCGGTGTGGTCGGCTTGCATCTGCGATGGGGTCCCGGTCGGACTGGGCGAGCCTTTCTTCGACACGGTGGAGGGAGAGATATCCAAGATGATGTTCGCCATCCCGGCGGTCAAAGGCATCGAGTTCGGGGCCGGCTTCCGGGCGGCCTGTATGCGCGGGTCCGAACACAACGACCCGTTCGTTGTGGTCGACGGACGCCTGCGCACCGCGAAGAACGATTCCGGAGGCGTGCTGGGAGGCATCTCGAACGGCATGCCGATCAACATTACGAGTGGCGTTCAAGCCTACCGCTTCCATCGCCAGGGAGCAGCGCAGCGTCGACCGGACGACGATGGAAGAGACAGGCCTCAAGGTCGAAGGGAGGCACGACCCCTGTATCGTGCCCAGAGCGGTCATCGTGGTCGAGGCCGTGACCGCCCTGGTATTGGCGGATCTATGCGTGAGAGGTGGTTTCGTTGACTGACAGCGTGGACGGCATTAGGTGGAAGATCGAAGAACTGGACAATCAGATCCTGGACCTCATAGAGAAGAGGATGAAGGCGGCCCTTTACATGGGAAGCGAGAAGGTCCGAAAGGGTCTTCCGGTCAGGAACGAAAGGGTCGAGGAGCAGGTCATCGAGAGATACCTGGAAAGGGCGGAGAGCGTCGGCATCAGCGAGGCCGCGGCCAAGGAGATCGCCACCCTATTGATCCGCGAATCGGTGGACGCCCAAGGAAGGATGCCCCGCCCGGGCCGGCCCCACGACATACTGGTCATCGGGACCGGGAAGATGGGCCAGTGGTTCGTCAGATACCTCACTGGCAGGGGGCACAAGGTGAACGTGTGCGATACCAGGCCGGAAAAGAAGGAGCGCTCGACGATCGGTCTGAGAGATGGAGTGAAGGGGGCGGATATGATCATAATCTGTGTTCCGATCTCCTCGACCAAACAGATACTGGAGGATGTCCTGGCGATGAAGCCCAAGGGGATCGTCCTGGACATCACATCGGTCAAGGACTCGATCATACCGACCATGAGGGCGGCGACCGGGGAAGGATTCGATGTCGGTTCCATCCACCCGATGTTCGGACCGGAGGGCTCGGTGTACGGCAGGAACATCGTGATATGCGATTGCGGCTCCGACAAGGCAATGGAGAAGGCGGAAGAGCTCTTCGAAGGGACCGGCGCCAGGATGACCCGCATGCCGGTCGAGGAGCACGACGAGCTGATATCCTATGTGCTGGGATTGTCCCATGCGGCGAACATCGCCTTCTTCCGGACTTTGGCGAGGTCGGGAGTGGACTACGGGAAGCTGGACCAGATATCGTCCACCACCTTCCGGAGCCAGGCCACCACATCCAAGAGGGTGGCCAACGAGAGCCCGGACCTCTACTATGACATTCAGCACCTCAATCCCCATAGCAAGCACTGCCTGGATCTGTTCCTCGAATCGGTCGGGGAGATCGAGGCGTCGGCCATGGACAGGGAGAGCAAGAGGTTCGTCGAGATTATGCAGGAAGGAAAGGAATACTTCGGAGAGGATTGAATTGGCCAAGATACAGGTAGCGGTGCTGGGAGCGACGGGCAACATCGGTCAGAGGTTCATCCAGCTGCTGGAAGACCATCCTTATTTCGAGATCCAGGGTTTGTACGCCTCGGAGCGGTCGGAAGGGAAGAAACTGAAACAGGTCCTGCGGATCAAGGACTATCCGTTCAAGGAGGAGACGCTGGAAAGGAAGATCGAGCAGCTGGATGTCAAGACCATCGCATCCAGGTGCCGAGTGGCCTTCTCCGGTCTGCCCACCGATATCGCCAAGGACTGCGAGCAGAGCCTGGCCGACGGTTCGGTCGCGGTCTTCTCCAACGCCGCCTCACACCGGATGAGGGCGGACGTGCCCCTGCTGATCCCGGAAGTGAACCCAGAGCATCTCAAGCTGGTCAAAGCGCAGAAATCCTTCAAGAATGGCGGCTACATCGTAACAAACGCCAACTGCTCCACCACTGGATTGGCCATCCCGATGGCGGCGATCCATGAGGAGTATGGGCTGCGCTTCCTCTGCGTATCCACCTATCAGGCGGTCAGCGGCGCCGGTTATCCCGGAGTCCCGTCACTGGACATCCTGGGGAACATCGTCCCTTACATCAAGAACGAGGAAGAGAAGATGGAAGGGGAGATCTTCAAGATGCTCGGCGTGATCTCACCCAAGGGCGGGATCAAGGATGCCGTCTTTGACATGGTGGCCTCGTGCGCCCGCGTCCCGGTCATTGACGGCCACACGGAATCGGCGGCGATGATCATGGGAAAGTCGCCAACGGTCGAGGAGATCACCACACTGCTGAACGATTACCGTTCGGACCCGCAGAAACTGGAGCTGCCCACGGCGCCCAAGCAGCCGATCATCGTCAGGCAGGAGGAGGACCGGCCCCAGCCCATCGTCGATGTCTACGCCGGTGAACCGGCCAGGGCGAGGGGCATGGCGGTGACCGTCGGAAGGGTGAGGCAGAGCGGCAAGTACACCAAGATGTGGGTACTGTCACACAACACCATCCGCGGCGGGGCCGGCGGTTCGGTGCTAAACGCGGAACTGGCCAAGGCAAAGAAGCTGTTGTGAGGCGAAACCGTGAAACGAACGTACGAGGAGATCAATTGCAAGATCGAGGCTAAGGATGCGGTGGTGATGACCGCCGAGGAGGTGCTCGGGCTCATAGAGAGCAAGGGCATCGAGAAGGCCACCGAGGAGGTCGATGTGGTCACCACCGGCACGTTCGGGGCGATGTGCTCTTCGGGTGCGTTCCTCAACTTCGGCCATTCGGAACCGCCGATCAAGATGCAGCACATCTCCTTGAACGGCGTGTCCGCGTACGGCGGCCTGGCCGCGGTGGATGCCTACATCGGGGCCACCGAGCTGCGCAACGACGAGGACATGGGCTATGGCGGCGCCCATGTCATCGAGGAGCTTGTGGCCGGAAAGGCCATACATCTCAAGGCCAGCTCGTACTGTTCCGACTGCTACCCGCGGAAGGACATCGACACCTACATCTCGCTGAAGACCATAAACCAGGCCTACCTGTATAATCCCCGCAACGCCTATCAGAACTACGGCCTGGCCACCAACAGTTCGGACAAGACGCTCTACACGTACATGGGAAAGCTCCTGCCGCACTACGGTAACGTGACCTATTCGTCGGCCGGCCAGCTGTCGCCGCTGCTGAACGACCCCCAGATGCGGACCATCGGCATCGGCACCCGGATATTCCTGGGCGGAGGGGTCGGGTATGTCGCCTGGGAAGGCACCCAGTACAAGACCACCACGGCCACCAAGAACGGCGTCCCGGTGGGCGCGGCCAGGTCCCTCGCCCTGGTGGGAGACCTGAGGGGCATGTCCACCGAGTTCGTCACCGCCCTGAACTTCCAGAAGTACGGGCTCTCGCTCGGCCTGGGCATCGGCGTTCCCATCCCAATACTCGACGAGGAGATGATGAGGTGTGTTTCCATCAGGGATGACCAGATCTTCGCGCCGCTGCTCGACTACGCGGTCCAGTCGCGCAACCGCAAACCGATCAAGGAGATCAACTACTCCGATCTGCGCTCCGGCTGCATCGAGCTCCACGGCAAGCGGGTTAAGACCTCCTCGCTGTCCAGCTACTACAAGGCGCGGATAGTCGCCGGACGCCTCAAGAAATGGATCGAGGAGGGAGAGTTCACACTGACCCAGCCAGTGGCGCCGATTGCCCAAGGAGAGGGTCCAGAAACCCCTCGAGGTCATGTCCAGGGAGGACGTGGTATAATGGCCAAAAAGGAAGTTCCAGCTCAGTTTCACCCCGGACCTGGTGAACGAGCCTATCACCTATCGCATGGTCAAGGACTACGACCTCCAGATCAATATCCTCAGGGCCGAGGTCAACGACGTAGGCGGAAAGATGCTGATCGAGATGCAGGGCAAGCCTGACATGATCAAGAGGTCGGTCGAATACCTCAAGCAGAGCAGGGTCGAGGTCCGTGAACTGAAGGCCTACATAAAAAAGGACGAGGACCGGTGCACCCACTGCGGGATGTGCATCAGCATCTGCCCGGTCGAGGCCATGTGCATGGACCCGGCCACTAAGATGGTCTCCTACCTTCCGGAAAAGTGCATCGCGTGCGGGACCTGCATCGACGCCTGCCCGCCTGGCGCCATAGCCTTCAAGATATGATCGTGAGGGAGCACTTCGAGATCCGGGAGACCGCCGTCACCATCGTCGCGGACGAACGGTTCGTCCCGGTGGCCAAGCATTCGATCTTCGAGTCCCGCGCCCTACTGGAACGGTTCATCGCCGACGACCCTTTCTTCCGCAGCACCCTGGAGCCATACCATGAAGAAACCACCGCACCTCCCCTGATCCGGCGGATGTGCGATGCGGCCCGAGCCGCGAACGTCGGCCCCATGGCCGCGGTGGCGGGGGCGGTGGCGGAGGCCGCGCTGGAGGAGATGGTCGCGGCCGGTTCGACCCATGCCCTGGTCGACAACGGCGGGGACATAGCCATGATCCTAGACCGGGAGGTCGACATCGGCATATACGCGGGAAGATCGAGGTTCAGCGAATTGGCGTTCCGGTTCGACCCGGTCGACCACATCATCGGGATATGCACCTCGTCCGCCACCGTCGGCCCTTCGATCTCCTTCGGGGTGGCCGACGCGGCCATGGTGATCTCGGACAACGTTACCCTGGCAGATGCCTGCGCCAGCATGTTGGGCAATCTGGTCACCTCGGACGTGGATGAAGAAATGAAGATAGCCGTGGAGAAGGTCGCAGACCTGAAGGATGTGATAGGTTGCGCGGCGATCGTAGGAGACAAGATCGCCTTGAAGGGATGCCTCCCCAGGATGGTCCCGGCCCGGGGCACGTTCACACGTGCGTCCCGGATAGTATTGCCAAACGGACCACCGTGAATCCATAAGCCCACCGAGACCGAACATCGTGGTGTTCCAGGGGGAGTGAAACATGGTCCACTAAATCTCGCAAATCGTGTTTTTTCTGAAAAGAATCATAAAGAAAGACCTGGTTTTCTCAGCCATTCATGACCAAATGCCCCGCCTGCGAGACCGAGTCCAAGCCAGGGACCAAGCTCTGCCCGAACTGCGGCAGCGACCTGTCCGGTGTGCCCCAGATCTATGACGACCCGAACTCGAACGCCAAGGCCATAGCGATGCTCTTCTATGGCCTGGCCGGGATGTTGGGCTTTTTCGCTTTCGGCTTCCTGCTCCCTGGCCTGATGGCGGAATCCGGTTTCCTGGTGGTCAGCTTCGTTCTGGTCCTGGTCGCCGTGGTCTTTGTCATGATCGGCAAGGGAATCACCAGGAAGGAGAGGAACCGCATCGAACGGCTCAGGAACCATTGGGTCGAGCATGGCAAGTGCGACTATTGCGGGATGCTGAACGCCCCGACCACCCATAGATGTATTTCCTGCGGTGCCCCTCTAGAGAATCGGACCCAATAGCGAGCCCCGGACACTTTGCCGCCGGAACTACTGGTCAATGCGCAAAAGGTTGAAGTAATGTATTATCGTTGACCACACTGACACGGTGAGCACTTGACACTTAAGTTCGCCATACCCAACAAGGGAAGGCTGAGCGAGCGGACCGTCCAGATACTGAACCATGCAGGTCTGGAGATAGATGGGGCGGATGAGAGGAAGCTCTACACGAACGTAAGGAACCTTTCTGTAATGTTCCTGCGGGCCTCGGACATCGTGCGTTTTGTGCATAAGGGAGCGGTGGACATCGGAGTGACCGGAAAGGACCTGGTATTGGAGTCGGGCGTCGATGTCAAGACGGTCTATGAGCTGGACTTCGGGCACTGCCGGCTTTCCATCGCCGCGCCCGAGGGATCGGGTTTCGACAGCGTGGACGACATCAAGGACGGAACGGTCGTGGCCACCTCCTTCCCCTACCTGACCCAGAAGTACTTCGAGCGGTTGGGGAAACAGGTCGAGATCACCAAGATATCGGGAGCGGCTGAGGTAACCCCGCACCTGGGGGTGGCCGACGTCATTTCCGACCTGGTCTCCAGCGGATCGACCCTGAGGCAGAACCACCTGAAGGAGATCGCGGTCATCACCAACTCGCAGGCAGTGGTCATCGCCAACATCGAGTCATACAAGCACAGGCGGGAGGAGATCGACGAGCTCGTCGCAGCGATGAGGAGCGTCATGGACGCGGAGAACAAGAAGTACCTCATGGCCGACGTGCCAACCGTCGCGCTGGACGAGGTGCGGAAATACTTCCCCGGAATTGCCGGCCCCACGGTCATGAACATCGCCGGCCGGGAAGATGTGGTAGCCGTTCATGTGGTCATCGAGCAAGGACCAGGTCTATGACGCCATCATCCGGCTGAAGAGGCTGGGCGCTTCCGGCATACTGATCACGCCCATCGACAGAATGGTACCCTGAGGCGATGGCATGAATAATGAATGGATCAGGCAGCACAGCCCGGGGAATGACCACCTACTATAATCCCAAGGTCGAGGGCAAGCTCCGCATGGACACCAGCACCAACCCGCCACGGATGCAACCCGGCCGCCAAGAGGGCCATCATGGAATGCGCCGATATGAACCTGGACCAGTATCCGTCCACCTATTCCGATGGACTGCGCGAGGAACTGGCCGATTTCTATGGCCTGCAGCGGGACAACTTCGTGGTAGGCAACGGTTCCGACGAGATGCTGGACATTCTGTTCAAGACGTTCATGGAGCCGGGGGAGACGGTCATCACCGCCTACCCGGCCTATTCATTGCACGGGTTCTTCGTCAAGATCAACGGGGGAAATGTCACCCAGATCGACCTCGATGACGATTTCCAGCTGAATGTCGAGGGCATCAATTCGGCAAAGGGCAAGATGGTCATCATCTGCACCCCCAACAACCCGACCTCGAACCTGTTCCGCCAGGAGGATGTCAGGGCGGTGGTCGAAGGCTGCGACCGGCCGGTCGTCGTGGATGAGGCCTACGGGGAGTTCGCCGGCGAATCGTTCATGCCGCTCGTGGACAAATACGAGAACCTGATCGTTACCCGCACCTTCAGCAAGGCGTACGGTCTGGCCGGCATGCGCATAGGGTACATGGCATCCAACCTGGACCATGGCCAACGTGATGCAGACCGTCAAGATCCCCTATTCGCTGAACCGGGTGTCCGAGCATGTGGCCATTGCCGCGCTCAAGGACCAGAGCTACGTCCACCAGAGCGTCGACACGGTGAACCGGGAACGCAGACACCTGGCCGATGGTCTGTCGCGCGCTCGGGTTCCACGTGTTCCCATCAGAGGCGAACTTCATCCTGTTCCGCTCACCCAAGGACTCGGCCCAGCTGGTATGCCCGCCTGGCCCAGAAGGACGTCCTCATCCGGGACTTCGGAAAGCACCGCAGGCTGGAGAACTGTGTCCGGACCACCATCGGCACCAGGGAGATGAACGATGAGCTCCTGGCCAAATTGAGGGAGGTCGTGAGCGAATGGTAAGGTTCTGCATCGCCGACTACGGCGTGGGCAACCTGCACAGCATCCATAAGGCGTTGGAGAACTGCGGCGCCGAGGTGCATGTGGAGAAGGACATGTCCGCCCTCCTGGACGCGGAATGCATCGTCCTGCCGGGAGTTGGCGCGTTCACCAAGACCATGGAGAGGCTGCAACCGTACCGGGCAGAGATCCTGAAGGAACTGAAGGATGGAAAACCGTGCCTCGGCATCTGCATCGGTTCCCAGATACTCTTCGAGAGCAGCGAGGAGGGGGAAGGTCCCGGACTGGGCTTCCTCAACGGACGGGTCGTCCGTCTGAAGGCGGACCGGGTGCCCCACATGGGATGGAACTCGGTAGAATGCCAGGACCGGCTGTTCGAATCGATCACGTCGCCATACTTCTACTTCGCGCATTCGTTCTTCGGCAACGCCCTGGAGGACGTCGTCGTCGGCACCACGGACTACTACGGGAGGATCCCCACGGTGTTCCGGAAGGAGAACACCTACGGCGTACAGTTCCACCCGGAGAAGAGCTCCTCGAACGGGCTGACCTTCCTGCGCAACTTCGTCAGGTTCGCGGAGGAGCTGCAAATGATGGTCATGCCAGCGGTCGACATCCTGGACCACAACGTGGTCCAGCTGGTGGGAGGCGTTCCGGGCACCGAGCAGGTGCTGATCCCGAACCCCGTCGAGGTGGCCCAGGACTGGGTCTCGAAAGGTGCCCCGATGCTGCACGTGGTCGACCTGGACGGAGCCTTCGCCAGGGGCAACAACGTCCAGAGCATCCGGCGGATAATCACCGAATGCAATGTGCCGGTCGAGGTCGGGGGAGGCATCAGATCGATCGAACTGGCCGAGTATCTGTTGGACGCCGGCGCAAAACAGGTCGTGGTGGGGACCAAGGCGATCAGGGAACCGGAATGGCTCCGCCATCTGGCCGAAAGGAACCCGAAGAAGATCGTCCTGGCGCTGGACGTGAAGGCAGGCAAGATCACCGTCAAAGGGTGGCAGGAATCGGCAGGAATCTCCCACGAGGACATGTTCCGGCAGATCGAGGATATCCCTTTGGCGGCCGTCCTGCACACCGATGTTGACGTGGAGGGCAAGGTGCAAGGCATCAACGTGAACGAGGTCGAATCGTTCGTGGCCCGGTGCCCGCACGAGGTCATCGCCTCCGGCGGCATAACCGGCATGAAAGACCTTGCCGAGCTGGAAAGGATCGGCATCAGGTCCGCGGTGGTCGGATTAGCACTTTATACCGGAAAACTGAATCCTTTAGATGTATGGAGGAAGTGAATTGGTGACCAGGTCGGCGAAGCTGAGAGGCAGACGAAGGAGACCGATATATCCATAGCGCTCAACATCGACGGGACCGGAAAAGCCTCGGTCCGTTGCGACGAACAGTTCCTGAGGCATATGCTCGAGACCTTCGCCAGATACTCATCTTTCGATATCGAGGTCGCCGCCAACGGGGACAACGACCACCACCTGGTGGAGGATGTGGCGATAGTGCTCGGGCAGGCGTTGCGGGAAGCCCTGGGGGATGCCCCGGTGGAAAGGATCGCGTCCGCCGTGGTCCCGATGGACGACGCGCTGGTGGAGGTCGACCTGGACATCGTCGACCGGCCCTACGCCGAGATAGACTGCCCGGACGTGCTATACCACCACTTCCTGCGATCGTTCGCGATGTCGTCCGGGATCACGTTGCACGTCATAGTCAAGAGGGGATTCGACGATCACCACATGGTCGAAGCGACGTTCAAGGCGCTGGGAACCGCCCTGAGGCGGGCGACGACGAAGAGGGGGACGGTCCTGTCCACCAAGGAAAAGCCCAAGGTTCGGAGGGGTTGAGCTGCTAACCAAGCGCATAATCCCCTGCCTGGACGTGAAGGACGGGAACGTCGTCAAGGGCATCAAGTTCCTCAACCTGCAGGGTGTCGGCTCGCCGCCGGACATGGCCTCCAGCTATGAGGGGCAGGGAGCGGACGAGATAGTGTTCCTGGACATCTCCGCCTCGCACGAAGGTCGAAGGACCCTGCTGGATGTCGTGGAAAGGACGGCCAACCAGCTTTTCGTGCCGCTCACGGTGGGTGGCGGCGTCCGCAGCCGGGAGGACATGCGGTCTGCCCTTAACGCCGGGGCGGACAAGGTATCGATCAACACCATCGCCGTGCAGAACCCGGAGATCATCACCCAGTGCGCCGAGGATTTCGGTTCACAGTGCGTGGTCGTGGCCATCGACGCCAAGAGGACAGGGCAGTTCCTGGAACGTCTACACCCACGGGGGTCGGAAGGACGTCGGAATGGACGCCGTCGAATGGGCGGTGCGGGCGCAGAAGCTGGGGGCGGGGGAGATACTCCTCACCAGCATGGACGCGGACGGCACCAAGGACGGATACGACCTGGAGCTGACGGACGCGGTGGCCCGGAACGTGAACATCCCGGTCATCGCCTCGGGCGGCTGCGGAAACGTGGAACACATCTACGAAGTGCTTGACCAAGACCAAGGCGGAGGCGGCATTGGCGGCCTCGATATTCCATTACAACGAGCTCACCGTCGGCCAGGTCAAGTCGTACCTGCGCAAGCGGGGGGTGCCGGTCAGATGACGGATATCAAGTTCAATTCGGAAGGGCTGATCCCGGTCATTGTCCAGGACGCCTACACCAATGAAGTGCTCATGCTCGCCTATGCCAACCAGGATGCCTACGACCTGATGCTCAGCACCGGTTATACCCATTTCTGGTCCCGTTCCCGGCAGAAGCTGTGGAAGAAGGGCGAGACCTCGGGCCACCTGCAGAAGATCGTGTCCATGCAGCTCGACTGCGACGCCGACACCCTGTTGGTGCGGGTGGAGCAGGAAGGGGTCGCCTGCCACCTGGACCGGGCATCCTGCTTCGAGGAGGTCCTCTACGGGGACCTGGCCGGGACCATGAACATCATCCCGGAGCTCAAGAGAGTCGATCGCCGAGCGCAAGCGGGAACCGAATCCGGATTCATACACAAGCAAGCTGCTGGCCGATGAGGACAAGCGGCTGAAAAAGGTCGTGGAGGAGGCGGGCGAGGTCATATTGGCGTTCAAGGGCCATGACCAAAAGGCGGCCGCCTGGGAGGTCTCGGACCTCATATACCACCTGATGGTGGTGCTGGAAGCGGCGGACATGCCGCCAGGACGACATATACCGCATGCTGGCGGAACGCAGGGGGCACAAGAAATGAGGATCGATCTGCACATGCACACGCTGCTCTCCGATGGGGAGCTGCTGCCAATAGAGCTTGCACGGAGATGCGCGGTCAGGGGGCACAAGGCCATCGCCTTCACCGACCATGTGGCACTGTCCACGCTGGACCGGGTGCTGGACGAGGCGTCGAAGGACATACCCCTGGCCAAGGAGTGGAACCTGGAGGTGCTCAACGGCGTGGAGATAACCCACGTCCCGGCCAAGAAGATCGACATGGTCGTTTCCAAGGCACGTCAGAGGGGGGCACAGATCGTGGTCATACACGGGGAGACCATCTCGGAGCCGGTGGAAAAGGGCACCAACCTGGCCGCGGTCAGCAACCCGGACATCGATATTCTGGCCCATCCCGGCTTCATCACCGTGGAGGAGGCGGAACTGGCCAAGAAGAACGGCGTGGCCCTGGAGATAACCTCGCGGTCTTCGCACAACAAGACCAACGGCCACGTGGCCCGGATCGCCCGCCAGGTAGGCGCCAAGATGGTCCTGGACACGGACACCCATTCTCCCGGGGATATCATCGACGAGCACACGGCGATGATCATCGCCAGGGCGGCCGGGCTCACCGAGGAGGAGGCGCACCGCGCCTGCTACGAGACCCCGGAAGAGATCGTGAAGCGGAGGAGCCTGTATTGAAGGTCATGAAGTTCGGTGGCAGCTCGCTCACCACCGGTGAATCGATGCTCCGCATAGGGGAGATCATCGCCTCGGAGAAGGAGGACAAGGTCATCGTCGTCTCGGCCGTCAGCGGCATCACCGAATCGCTCATCCAGTTCATCGCCCAGACCAAGAGCGAGAACGAGGTCATCGGCTTCATCCAGAAGACTGAAGGAGATACATCTCAAGACTGATCTCCGACTCCGTTTCCGACCGGCGTCAGCGGGAGGACGCCATGGCCCGGATCAACGGGAAGCTGGTCAAACTGGAGCGGATGCTCTACGGCATCTCCTATCTGGAAGAGGTCACTCCCCGCACCAAGGACTTCGTCCAGTGCTACGGGGAAAGGCTCTCGGCCATCGTCGTTTCCGCCATGCTGCGCGACCAGGGCGTGGACGCGGTCCCGTTGGACGCGGACGAGCTGGGCATCATCACCGACGGTGTCTACGGTTCGGCGATCGCCGACCTGGAAAAGACCCAGGAGAACATCAGGGACCGCATCCTGATCATGTTCGGATCGCACCAGGTCCCGGTGGTCACGGGTTTCTTCGGCAAGGCCCCGGACGGATCGGTCACGGTGTTCGGCCGCAACGGTTCGGACTATTCGGCCGCCGCCATCGCCAACGCCATCGGTGCGGACACCCTGGAGATCTGGAAGGATGTCGACGGGTTCATGTCCGTCGATCCGAAGATCGTGCCCCAGGCGATTCCCATACCCCAGCTCTCGTACGAAGAGGCGGCGGAGCTGGCCTATTTCGGGGCCAAGGTCCTGCATCCCATGACGGTGGTGCCGGCCCGGGCCAAGGACATCGTCATCAAGCTCAAGAACGTGTACCGGCCGGACCTTCCAGGCACGGCGGTCTCCAAGAGCACGCCGGAGGACGAGGCGGTCATCAAGTCGATCTCCTGCATGAAGAACCTGGGCATGGTCAAGATCTTCGCCGAGGACACCGGTTACCGTTCTGGATTCCTGTCACAGCTGAGCCGCCGGCTCAACGAGGCGGACGTCAACATACTGTCTGTGGCCACCTCGCTGACCTGCGTCGCCATGCTGGTGGACAGGAAGGACCTGGGTGCGGCCAGGATCGCCCTGGAATCGGAGAAGCAGTCCGGGATCGTCCGGATCGAGACCTCCGAGGACATCGCCCTGCTTTGTCTGGTGGGGGAAGGCATCGGATATACCCGAGGGCGTCGCCTCCAGGGCATTCAACGCCGTCGCCGCTGAGGGGATCAACATCGGGCTGATCTCCGCCGGAGCCTCCCTGGTAGCCTATCATTTCACGGTCAAGAAGGACGACCTGGAAGTCGCCACCAAGGCCATCCATAAAGAGTTCTTCGGGTGCTGAGCATGGGTGAACCGCATGACGGCGCGAAGGTGGCGTTCCAGGGAGTGAAGGGGGCCTACAGCGAGGACGCGGTCTACTCGTACTTCGGCGATGATGTGGAGACCGTGCCCTGTCAGGAGTTCACCGACCTCTTCGACGCCGTCGACCGGGGAAAGGCCACCCATGGCGTCCTTCCGGTGGAGAACAGCATCGAGGGAAGCGTCACTCTGGCCAACGACCTGCTCCTGGAGAGCGACCTGACGGTGATCGGCGAGATCCTGTTGCCTATCAGGCACTGTCTCATCGGCCAGCCGAATGCTGAGTTGAATGACATTCGGAAGGTGTACAGCCACCCGCAGGCGCTGGGCCAGTCCAGGAACTTCCTGCTCGATCATCCGGAATGGGAGAAGATCCCCTCCTTCGACACGGCGGGCAGCGTTCTCATGATCAAACAGCGCGGGCTGTTGGAGGAGGCGGCCGTGGCCAGCAGGAGGGCGGCGGACTACTACGGCATGAAGGTCCTCCGGGAAGGTATCCAGAACAGCAACAAGAACTGTACCCGGTTCTTCGTCCTGGAAAAGGACCCCAAGGTCGACAGCGGCGGCGACAAGACGGCGCTGGCATTCACCACCAAACACGTGCCTGGCGCCCTGTACAAATGTCTGGGTGCGTTCGCCGAGCACGGCGTGAACATCACCAAGCTGGAGTCCCGCCCAAGAAAGGAACGCCCCTGGGAATACGTGTTCTATCTGGACATAGACGGCAGCGTCAACGATGCCAGCGTCAGCAAGGCCCTTATCGACCTGGTACGCAAGGCATCGTTCGTGAAGGTGTTCGGCTCATTCCCCAGGGCGAAACCGCCGGAGTAGCGATTTTCGACCCGGTCACTTGGGCCGAATTACAATTTTTCAGTGTCGAATCATTCCAAGGAGCCACAGACGGGTCTCCGCCAGCACCGCATCGCGTCCGGCGGTTAGTGGCAATTCAAAATAATATATTCGTAAAAAATAATATTGGACCGGTTCAGGTCCGTTAAAGCTTCTTAAGGACCTTACCAGAGGTGCTGAACTCCCCATCCCAGAACAACAGGGCATTGGAGCGGTCATAGTCCTTGGTCACGTCGGTGTGGACGATCTCCCCGACATACCATGTGTGGTCGCCCTTCTCGAACGACTCCTTCTTCTTCACCTCGATGTTGATGAGGCACTCCTCGATCTTGGGGGACTTGATCCTCTTGCCCGGAATGGCGGTCAGACCCGCCTCCTTGAACTTGTCCATGTTCTTGCCGGACTTGGTCCCGCACAGGATCGACCTGTTCGATCAGTTCCTTTCCGGGGATGTTGACCGAGAAGTCAGGACACTCTTCCAGCAGCTTGTACGACTGCCTCGAGGTTAGCACCGCGATGCCGATCAGAGGCGGTTTCTGTGAGAAAAGGTTGAACATGCCCACGGAGATGATGTTCCTCTCCTTGCCTTCCTTGTCCCCCACGGCCACCAATACCACTGGGGCGGGCGGCAGCAGCTGGACCGAGGTCATATTGTCAGTGTCTATCTTGTCGTCCTGAAAAGATCCCATTGTTCTCACCGAGGACAATGATTGAATGAGTCACGCTAAATATCTTTGGAAGAGTCCGACATCAACGGCGTCTTATCACGTCGCCTATCAACCGGAACTCGCCAGACCAATACAGCAGCGCCCGGTCCCTGTCGGCGCAGGATTCCATCTCCGCGTGGACCACCTCGCCCAGGAACCAAACATGGTCCCCCGCTTCCACCTTCTGCGTCTTCCTCAGTTCCAGGTTGACCATGCATTCGTCCAGAATCGGGGAGTCGATCTTGTTTCCCTTCCTGCATCCGAGCCCGCACTCCTCGAACTTGTCCACTTCCCTCCCGGACTTCTGGCCACAGTAAAGGACCTCTTCCACAAGCTCCTTGCAGGGAATGTTGATGGAGAAATCGGGATACTTTTCCATGAGGGAGTAGGTATGCCTCGATGGCGAAACGCCCACTCCGAGGACTGGCGGATTGAAAGAGAACATATGGACCAAAGCCACGGTCATGACGTTCCTTTCCCCGCCCTCTTGACCATCCCCCACGGCCACGAGCACGACAGGGAATGCCGGAAACGCCCTGCACGCCCAAATTGGATTCACTTCAGCCTTCGGTCCCATATTATATCCAAAGGCAACAGTGCAACTGACTCAAAATAAGTCTTTCGTATTCCTTTCCGGAAAAACGAAAGATAAATTGTCCTGAATAGACAATCGTTAATTGACCTGGGAGGCCGACGGTTCTTTATCCGAAAAACCGTTCCAGGTTCCGATCACTATGCAGGCCAAGATCGGTATCATCGGCGGCACCGGGGTCTATGACCCCAAGATGTTCAAGCTCAAGGAGACGGTGAGACCTTTCACACCGTATGGGGCGACCTCCGACGAGATCCTCATCGGCGACCTATACGGCGTGGAGGTGGCTTTCCTGCCCCGGCATGGAAAGGGGCATGTATACCCACCGCACAAGGTGAACTACCGGGCCAACGTCTGGGCCATGAAGCAGCTGGGGGTGGAAAGGATCGTGTCCCCCTGTGCGGTCGGATCGCTCCAGGAAGATTTCAAGCCGGGAGAGATCGTAGTGGTGGACCAGTTCATAGATTTCACCAAGACCAGGGAGTACACCTTCTTCGATGAGGGAAAGACGGTCCATGTCAGCATGGCCGACCCGTTCTGTCCGGAGATGAACGACCTGTTCGTCAAGGCGGCAAAAAAGGCCAAGATCCCGGTCCATGCCGGTGGGACGTACGTATGCGTCGAAGGTCCCCGGTTCTCCACCAGGGCGGAGAGCACGATGTACCGGGCCTTCGCCGACATCATCGGCATGACCGTCGTCCCGGAATGCCAGCTCGCAAGGGAGATGGAAATGTGCTACACCAGCCTGGCCATGATCACCGATTTCGATGTGTGGGCTGACGAGCCGGTCGACACCAAGTCCATCCTCAAGACCATGGCCGACAACATGGACAAGGTGCAGCTTCTGCTCAAGAACGTATTGCCGAAGATACCGGAGCTGCGTAAGAAGTGCAAGTGCGCCGATATCTTGAAAGAGGCAGGGGCCTGAGCCCCGCCTTATCCTTTCCTATTTTGCCCATGGGCTGTCGGCGCAGGACGGACCGCATGGACTAACCCTCGGCATGCTGGTGGAGCGTTTTCCGGAGACCTTTCGGTCCATGCTCCTAACGTAGCCCACGACCATCTCCATACCTCCGGCAACCATCAATCGGATCATCGTCGGTTGCTTCCTGATCCCCTTGTTCGAAGCTAGCATCTTCCCCAGGATGGCGATGCTCTCGACCAGGTTCACGCTGCCGCTCTTGCTGAAATTGAAATCATCCAGTTCCAGGTCCACGTTCACCGTGCTCTGATCCGACCTTCCTGGTATCACCTGGATGTACTCCACCTTGTTCTGGGCGGTCTTGAGTATCCAGCTTGTGACCGCCTCTCCGTTGCTCTTTACCGTGAGCTGCACCTTTTGATCGCCCATCAGCCGTAGGAGCACGGGCATTTCGATGATGTTGTGCACGCCCACCTCCCTGGTGTATCTCTCAACGCCAGGGTCGGCTGACGCCTCGATGACGGATATGACGTGTTTCCCCAGGTTCTTGGTCTGCAACTGCGATCCCATCCTCAGCGAGAAGTCCAGCTCCTGCATCTTGTCCCCGATGAACTTTATCAACGGTCTTTTCGATGCGGACCTTATCGTGTGCATCCGTTCCTTTTCGATGAACGTGTCCACCGTCCAGAACCGGGCCATGCAGATCGAGGCCAGCTCTTCCGTCCGTTGGCTGGAGAGGTGATCGGACCGGAATATGGAGTGCATCTCGTCATAGCGGTTCCAGTCGGTCTCGAATATCAGGCCCTGGGCATCCAGGTCCTCATGGAACTTCGTTCCGGGAAATGGCGTGGCAATGCCGTAGGCGGTGCTGGTGAGCCCTATCTTCTTGGCATAGGCCGGGAAACCCAGGATCTGTTCTTCGGTCTGACCAGGAAGGCCGATGACGAAGGTCCCGCCTGCGTTGCCTCCATATTTCTTGATGTTATTAACCGCCGTAACGTGTACGTCGATGCTCATCCCCTTCGCTGTGGAGCGGATATCCTCCTGGTTAGGGCTTTCGATGCCCATTTCGAAACCCTCGATCCCGACCGCGATCATCTTCCTGACGATCTCGGGATGTTTGGCCACCGAATCGGCCCGCACCTTGACCCCGAAGCGGATGTCGAGATGGTGCGGCGCCAGAAGGTCGCAGAGGCGCTCCACCAGCTCCGGCTTGCCCATGAAATGAGGGTCGGTTATGTCGATGGCGAGCGGCTTGTTGTTATGGAAGGAGACGATCTCCAGTATCTCCTTCATCACGTTCTCGGGTGAACGGTAACGTTGATGGCTCTTGCTCATGGTGGGCTCACAGCAGAAGGTGCACCTGCCCCAGCAACCGCGGGACGTGGTCAGCACATCAAAGTCGCGGTCCCGCATCAACCTCGTTCCGTACGTGTGCTTTCTCAGATGCCGGGCCGGAAATGGAAGGCTGTCCAGGTCCTCGATGAACTCCCGGTCGGGGTTGTGGATTATCTTGTCGTCCTCCCGGTACGAAACGCCCTTGACTCCTTGAGGCCCC
This sequence comes from uncultured Methanomassiliicoccales archaeon, assembly GCA_963695345.1. GTDB lineage: Archaea > Thermoplasmatota > Thermoplasmata > Methanomassiliicoccales > UBA472 > DASXVU01. The sequence continues at coordinate 1,976,914 of OY968769.1, read as the reverse complement.
CCTTTCAGAACCAGCTCACGTATGGTCATCTCGCCTTCGCCGCGGACCACCATGTCCACCTGGCGATGCGATAGCAGTTCATCGGGAATCGCCGTGGGATGGTATCCGCCCATCAGAGTGGCGGCCCCCTGGCCTTTGGCCATTCGGGCGATCTCCAGACCTTCGCTGTGCTCTGTCGCTGACATCGTTATACCGACCAGGTCAGGATTATGGACCTTCAAGGCCTCTGTAATAAGATCAGGATAAGGTCTGCCCCCCATCTCCAGGTCCAATATGACCACTTTATCAACGATATCCTCCAACGAGGCGGCGATGTACTCCAGCCCGGTGGGGATCAGGTCGAATGCGTAGGAAAGGCCGTGCCTTCCGGAAGGTTTGATCAACAATACTCTCTTGAATGACATCTATCTGCTTTCCTGCCATCTTCCATAATGGCCACTGTTCCCTGTTTCTGCCGATAACGATTTGGAACGGACGCTCTTCGATGAAATGATCCCAATAACCTTCCTGACCATTCTGGTCCTCATCATTTGTTCCATGTAGAGTCCGTAACTTGTTGTCCGTGAACTGACCGAATTAATACCAATATCGATTGAAGAGGAGTTATTAATCGGTATCTGTGGAAGACCCATTGGCGCACCAGGGTGATTTGTCATAATGCATGGATTCCTACGAATGAAAATGGATGGAGAACGTTGATTATACCCCCGGCGGATATTGTACGCCATGTCGTGCTATCTCAGGCACCTGGACGATGTCGTCATTGCAGCGGGCGTCAAACTGACGCCGGAAAACCGCAAGGAAGTGGACCGGACCATCAAAGAACTGCTCGGCAAGGACTATTGCCCTGACGTCTGGAAGGAAGTGAAGAAGAGATTGGCGGCGGACGAGCACGGCTTCATTGCCGACCTGCACGAGGCGTTCGTGATGAAAGGGCTGATCCCCATCACTCATTGAGGAACTTCTTGTAGCTTGGCGCGTCCAGGAGCCTCAGGACATCGCCCGGTGAGTCCATCTCTACCATGGCGATCCACCCATCTTCATATGGGGACTTGTTTATGATCTGGGGATTGTCCTCCAGCGGCGAGTTGACATCGACCACTGTGCCACCGACCGGACTTATCACATCGGCCGTGTTCTTCACGCTCTCCACGATACCGAGCACCTCCCCGGCCTTCACCTTGTCCCCGACCTTCGGCAACTGGATGAATGCCAGGTCGTTGAGCTCATGCTGAGCGTGATCGGAAATGCCTATCCGGGCATTGCTGCCCTCAACCTTCACCCATTCGTGATCCTTTGAGTAGTACAGCCCGGCCCTGATTTCGCTCATATCTGATCCCCTTGACCTGCGGAATCGGTGTCACCAGTATATTACTTTGCCCGGTCGGCGGCTACCTTTTTGCAAATACGTTAAATAATTCCCAGATGTTCGAATCCATCGATGCGTATAACTGTCCGCGGCATTGTCCAGGGGGTCGGCTTCCGGCCTACGGTCCATCGGGTGGCCACCCAGCTGGGAATGGACGGATATGTGCAGAACAACGGTTCGAACGTCGTCATTGAGGTCGATGGTGACGCGGACCTGTTCCTATCCGAACTGCGCAGGACGCTTCCTCCACTGGCACGGCTGGACAGCGTGGAGATGTCCCCGGGCCGGCCCAACGGTGAACTGGCCGGAACTGGTTTTCAGATCGTGAAAAGTTCCAGCGGCCAGAAGGGAGTCGGCATCCCGAACGACACCGCGGTATGCGAGAACTGCCAGAAAGAGATGTTCGACCCGTCAGACCGACGCCATCTCTATCCGTTCACCAACTGCACCGATTGTGGTGCCCGATTCTCGATCATCAATGACCTTCCGTATGACCGCGAGCTCACTTCGATGAACCAGTTCCCGATGTGCCCCGATTGCCACCGAGAGTACGGAGACCCGGGGGCCAGAAGGTTCCATCACCAGACCATCTCATGTCCGGTGTGCGGCCCGAAGTTCCGGCTGCTTGATGGCGATGGCAGGTCGGTTCCAGGCGAACCGATCCCGACGTTCGCCTCGATGCTCGTTAAGGGTTTTATTGGCGTTGCGAAAGGGCTGGGGAGGCATGCACCTATGCTGCACCCTCTCAACTCTTCCCCGGATGAGGCAGTGGTACCGGAGACGGGAGAAACCGTTCGCCATCATGGTCCGGGACATAGAATCGGCCATGGAGGTACGCTTCACCGGACCGGCACGAGGAAGAGCTGCTGTTATCGACACACCGACCGATCGTGCTGCTGCCCAAGAAGGATTCTGCCGTCACCGAAATGATAGCTCCCGGACTGGGTAACATCGGGGTGTTCCTGCCGTACACCGAGATGCAGCACATCCTGTTCTCCGAGCTGGACGAGGATGCCCTGGTAATGACCTCGGCCAACGTCCCCGGTGAACCGATGGTCCTGCGCGACGAGGACGCCCTTGCGCTGGGGGCCGATTGCTACCTGTTCCACGATCGGGAGATCGTCAACCGGTGCGATGATTCGGTGGTACGCAGCTTCGATGACCGCACGTTCTACATTCGCAAGTCGAGAGGACACATCCCGGTCGCCGTCGATTTTCCTTTCGAAGGGACGGCGATCGGGCTGGGGGCGCAGGAGAGCATCGCCGGATCGCTGGCGATCGGTAAGAAGCTGTACGCCACCCAGTACATCGGGGATGCCAGCTCTGCCGGCGTCCTCGAGTTCCTGGAATCAGGGCTGGCCTACCAGAGAAGGCTTCTGGGAGCGGACACCGTCGAGGCGATCGGCATCGACCTGCATCCCGGATACTCGACCCGCCGGCTGGGAAAGCGTCTGGCCGAAGGGTCCGGGGTCAGGCTCGTGGAGGTCCAGCACCATTGGGCCCATGCCGCCGCGCTGATGGTGGACCACCGCATCGATGAGACGGTCGCCCTGACCCTGGACGGCACCGGCTACGGTGACGATGGCAACGCATGGGGCGGCGAGGTCCTGCACTCCGGGTTCGACTCCTATCGCAGGGTCGGCCATCTGCAGGAGATACCGTTGCTCGGCGGTGAGAAGGCGGTCTACGACGTCAAGCGGCTGGTGTTCGCCATCCGGGAGACTCTGGGACAGGATGGCGGGTATTTCACCGACGTCGACGCCGCCCTGCTCCGAAAGCTGATGACCAAAAGCCCGAAGACCACCAGCATGGGAAGGGTCATGGATGCCCTGTCCTGCTACCTGGGGATATGCCAGTATCGTTCCTATGACGGAGAGCCGGCCATGAAGCTGGAGAGATGGCTGGAGAAGGGAGAACCGACCGTCGAGCTGGCCGCGGAGGTGAAGAATGGAGTGGTTCAGACCATCCCGCTGTTCGCCCAGCTGTTTGAGTCCGACGGAAGGAAGGAAGACCTGGCGGTGAGCTTCGTGAAGGCGATCCTGGAATCGTTGGTCGATATCGCCTGCCTCGAGGCCGATTCCAAAGGCCTTGGCGCCATAGGGATCACTGGAGGGGTATCCTATAACGCGACCGTCTGCCGGCTGACCAGAGAGATCGCCCGCTCCAAAGGGTTCGAGCTGCTTCTGCCGGATCAGCTGCCGAACGGCGACGGCTGCATCTCGGCCGGGCAGTGCGCGATCGCCCTGTCCGGTCACTGAATATGCTGGCCCATTCATCTCACGATAACCGCCCTGCAAAACGATTAAGGATATGAATTGTGTTAATGGATGATATGTCCAACTCAAAGCGGACGCTTGTGATCATGCTCGATGGAGCGACCGACGAAAAGGTCCCAGCGCTTGACTACAAGACCCCGCTCCAGATTTCCAACATGAAATTCATCAATTCTATTGCGTCGAGCGGCGAGTTGGGATGCACTGACGCCCGGGAATACACCCACTTCTTCCTTCTGCAATTGTTCTCCGGCAAGCCTCTCGATGTACCCCGGGGGGTCATCGAGGCTTTCGGGATGGGCCTTCCCCTGGACGCTTCCCGGATCGCCTACCGGATGACGCCGGCCAAGATCGTGGATGGCCGTGTGGAATGGTATTACAAAGTGTCGGTCGCGGATGAGATCCAATTGCAGAAGGCGGTCCTGAAGAGCAAAAAGCACATATCTGGGATGAAACCGAGCATCCTTTTCTACCAGGGCGGAAAGGCCGTGATGACGGTGGAGAGCAGCCGGATACTTGACCTCCCCAAACCACCAGGCCCGGCCAACGTGATGCCCGAGGACCTCTATGAGTTCGGGACATTCGCGGAATCCGTGGCGGAACACACCGGCGGCATAACGATGCTGCCATGGGGAGGCGGGTTCGGCAAGCTCGCGGAGGAGGCCAGGATGAATGGGAGGAAGATACCGTCGATGACCATCCTCTCAAAGAGCCCTTCCGCTCTGGGTGTGGCGGCGTTCCTAGGCATCAAGTCGAAACGGGTACCGGGGTTCAAACAGAGCATCAAGGAAGCGGCCTTGATGATCAAGGACGGGGATGTGTTCCTGCACGTCGAGGAGACGGACGACATCTCCCACAAACGAGCCCCGAGAGAGAAGGTGGAGCTCCTCGAGGCGGTGGACAAGGAGCTCATGCGGAACGCGAAATCGTTCTCCAATTGCCGCATCGCCGTCATCGTTGACCATGGTTGCTCGTCGGTCACCGGCGAACATATCGTGATGAAGGTGCCGTACGCCATTTGCGATAGACTCGACACTTCCGCCGAGGGAAAAAGGTTCTGCGAACAGGAATCGAAATGTATCCAGCTCGGGGACCTGCTACCGAGGATTTTCATCTAGACGAGCGGTCCGCACACAACCGTGCCATCGTTTCTGCCTCGAAAAAGCATTAAATAGTCTTGGCCCCATACGTTGGATGTATCATCCAACTCAATTCGGAGGTGCCAAGATATGAGCTTCAAAGTCCCTGAGGACATCCTGATCTGCAATGAGGAGGAGAAGGCGAAGGTGTTCGTGGAGAAGGTCTGGGGCAAGAGACCGACCTTCATCTGCGTCATCGGAAACACCGAAACGGCGAAGATCCCGGGCATCTCGGCCGCCGGTGCCGTACCGGCCATCACCGATTTCACCCCGGCCGCCGACATCGAACTGCTTTACTATGGGAGATGCAAGTGCATCGATGGCGTTCCGGTCACACCGAACGGGATACCGACCCCGGCCCTGGTCACCATGAGCGCGATAGGGTTGACGGGAATGCCGTTCTACGCCGCCAACGGCGGCGTCAGGGTCAGACCCCATGCTCCCTATTTCGAACTGGAAGGACATCCCGGTGAGGACATCAAGACCGGAGCGGCGGTCCGGGACCCAAAGCGTGTCTATCGAGAACGCGATCATCGCCGGTGAGAACCTGGCCAAGGTCTCCGATTATCTGGTGGTCGGGGAGAGCATCGCAGGCGGAACGACGACCGCCCTGGCAGTGCTGCTGGCGTTGGGCTACAACGCAGACGGCAAGGTCAGCTCGACGCTGCCGGAGAACCCTCACTCCCTCAAGTCCAGCATAGCCAAGGAAGGCATATCCAGATCAAGATCGACCATAGAGCAGATGAAGAACGACGCCATGCTGGCAATGGCGGCGGTCGGCGACCCGATGATGCCGGCGGCTGCCGGCCTTATCGTCGGGGCGGCGCGGAAGGTCCCGGTCATTCTGGCCGGGCGGAACACAGATGGCCGCCGTCCTGGCCATCGTCAAGGCGATGGAACCCAAGGCGCTGGAAAACGTCGCGCTGGGGACTACCAGATGGATCATAAAGGACCAGTCCGCGGACCTGGTCGGGATCGTGAAGCAGATCGGCCATGTGCCGGTACTGGCGGCCAACCTGGACTTCACAACGACGAAGCACGAAGGGCTTACGTTCTACGAGAAAGGCCTGGTGAAGGAAGGGGTAGGCGCCGGCGGGATATCCATCGCCGCTTTCTGCCAAAGCAGCGGGGCGATCACCTGCAAGAGCATGTTCGCCGAGATCGAGAAGAACTACGAGAAGATCATGGCCCTAGCCAAACACTAGACGCACCACTACTTAGGTCTCTCCTCCAAAATCCTTTCTGCCAGGCGGAGGTCGTGGACGGTATTGACGTTCACCGCGAACTCCTCCTTTTCGGTAACGAAATAACCGCCTGGCAAAAAGTTACCGGTCAGCATCTCCAGACGGTCGACGACGCTCACTCCGCAGAACGTCAGCGGCCTGCCGTCGATCTCCTCGATATAGGTGACGATCAATCCCAATGACTCGATGACCTGTAGGCGGCAGTGCCACGGTCAGTGAGGGCTGAGCCCTTTCGTCATAGGTGGCGATGAGCTCGTCAACACCGGCGGAGGTGATCAGCGGCATGTCCGAGGGACAGACCAGCACCGCATCCTCCTCGATGGCGTTCATCGAGCCGTTCAGATCGGCCACGTATCCATTTCCAGGTGTATCGATCACTATCACATCCATCCCTTTGAGATGCTCCCTGGTCATCGGGGCCAAGGGACTTACCGATACGTACATCCGGTCGATCATCGATGATCTGGCCAGCTCGTCCAGTAACCGGTCGATCATGGGCACGCCAGCGATCAGGACCAAGGGTTTTTCCACCCCCAGCTCGCTGATGCGGCTGCCCTTGCCGCCGGCCGTCACCAGTGCAGCGTGGCCAGGCACCAGACCACCGCCGAGACGGTCAGCAGAACGAACGGCCGGGAGAACTCGTTGGTGGCGCCGAGCACATCCCCGTTGACGCAGCCGAACCCTTTCATCGCGATCCTGGCCGCGATCGTTCCGACCAGACAGCTCATGACCAGCGGCGCCACCATCATTAGGAGGCAGCCAGTACATCGACAGTCCGTAATACCAGTTGATGGCGAGACTGACCGGGACGATGAACGCCAGCGATATCAGGGCGGATATGGCGGCGGTCTTGGCCGACGCGTTCTTGACGAATATGCCGCCCAGTCCTTCCCTTGAAGAACCGGCCGAGGCGGCGAAGACCATGGCGTTCTTGTTCAGCAGCTCGGCCACGAACGGTCCGAAGAAGACCAGCTGCGGTGACAGCTCGCCCAAGCGCGACGATGCTCAGCGCGGTGAAGACGATGGAATAGCCTATGCCGCCGGCGCCGGTGTGCGAGTCCTTGACCGCCCTCATCTTCTTCTCCTGGTCACCGCTGCAGATCATTCCGTCGCCGAAGTCGCTCAACCCGTCGAAGTGCAGGAAACGGTTAAGCCCGTGGACCACCAGCAATGCCAGTACTCCCGCCGTCAAGCGTCGTGAAGACGTGGGACATGACCCACATCAGCGATCCGGCGATCAATCCGTAGAATGCTCCCACCAGCACGATGAGGTAGAACCGTTTCGACAGCCCGACGACCTCCTCGCCCTCGACATCCAGCGGTATCATCGTGAACATCGAGAATGCCGCTTTGACCGCGCCTATTGTAGTCGTCCTTCCGCCTCCAGTAGATCTGAGTATATCCTGGACATGACCGCCCCGATCAGCGCCCCGACGATATCGTCGAGGAACGGGCCAAGCTCGGCCAGGATGCCGGGCTTCTTGCGGTCGTAGCGAACGTACTCGAAAAGGCCCTTGGTGCCGGTGATGTACTCGGCCAGCGCGATCCCCATGAGCTCATCGGCCAACAGGTGGACCGGGTCCGAATCGAACACTCCGTTGTCGAGGCCATACAGGTCCTGGGCCTTGCCCGCGTCCTCCAGGAGAATCGCCCCTTTGACCATGGCGTTGACGTTGATGTCCTGCCTCAGCAGGTTCATGCGTTCCATCGAACCTGCCCTTCAGGAATCCCTCCGGCCAGTCCGGGTTGGGGAACACCAGCTTGTTGGCCGCGGTCCACATCTCCTCCATGGTGATGCCCCGGTCGTCCAGCAGCTTGATGAAGTCCACCGGTCCCGGACGTGGCATACCACTTGAGCGTCGAGGCGGCCACCGCCTTGCGCACCGCCCGGGCCATGCAGATGCCGACGTCCGTCGCGGTTCCGGCATACTTCTCCCCGTCGCCTTCGGGGCAGCAGATGGCGATGGCGTCGCTGGTGGTACCGGTCCCCTTGGTCTTGGTGTCCATGAGGGCGGCGGTCTTGGCCTCGGTGATGGTGATCAGGGAGTTGGCCATGCCGGTCTCGTGCAGCGGCCTGTCCAGGGCCACGATGATGTTGATCGTCCCGGGACCGTTCAGTCCGCGCACCAGCGCATCGGTCATGAGCTCCCCGGCATAGACGGCGTTCTTCACGCCGGATGTAGCCACCACCGTCGCGTTGATGCCGTTGTACTCCTCGCTGACTATGGTGATGACCTTCTTCAGGTCGACGGCGGTCATGAAACCGACCGACTCGGCGCAGAGCCCCAGCTTCCCGCAGATCTCCACTACCTCCGACTCCGGGTCGGTGCCATTATAGTGGATGGGGACCTGGACGGAGAGGAGGTGTCCGATACCGAGAACCCGCCGTTCAGCACGGTCGTGCTCAGGACCTTCATCTCGCTGCGGCAGCCGGACCACCAGCACCGTGTTCTCCCCCACCTCTTCGATCTTGTAGTAACATCCACCTTGCCCATGCTCACAACCACCCGAACAAACCGGAGAATAGGTTTTCGATATATATCTGGACATTGAGCCCGACGAACAGGAACAACGGCACCACCACCAGTGCGATGAAAAGGAGCGCCGAGACCTTCATCACCTTGACGGTGTTCCCGATGACCTTCGGGTCGGTGGGCAGTGGTCCGTCACCCATGACATACCACCCCACCTTCTCGAACCGTATGCCCAGTCCACCGGCGAACGCGGACATGGACCAGCCCTTGTTCGGCGACAGGGTCGCCCTGTGGTACTTCTTGGCGTCCCTCCAGGCACCCCTCCAGTCCATGCCCAGGATCATCAGCGCCAGCAGGATGAACGGCAACGAAATGCGGGCGCAGATGTAGTTCGTGCAGTCGTCCAGCTTGGCACTGAACCAGCCGACGTGGGTATACGGTTGATCGATGTAACCGACCATCGCGTCCAGCGTGTTGGAGACCCGGTAGAAGATGATCAGCGGCATGCCGCCCAGCCCGAAGAAGAACAACGGCGAGAAAATGCTGTCCACCGTGTTCTCCGCCGCCGACTCGGCCGCGCACGAGATGATATGCTCCCGGTCCAGCTTGTTCACGTCGCGGGAGACGATCATTGAAGCGCTCTTGCGGGCCGCTTCCATGTCCCCCCGCTCGAGCGCCTTCTGGATCGGCAGGGTGTGCTTCCCCATGGCGTTGATGGCGAACATGGTCTTGAGCAGGATCGCGCAGGCGATGGCCCAGACCAGCGCGCCGAACAGGTCCCGCAGCAGGAAGAGCAGCAGCGTGAACACGAATGGGAACAGCAGCAGCGGCACCAGGGCCAGCAGCACACCCCTCGCCCGTTCGGAACCTTTCCTGCCGGTCCTCTTGGTGTGCCTGTCCATGAACCCGATGACCTTGCCTATCCAGACCACCGGATGGGCGGCGTTCGGGCGGCTCCCCCAGCAGCAGGTCGATGACCACCGCCAGAACGAGTATGAGTAGACCGTATAGGTACAGGTCCGACAGCATGTCATTCACCCTTGGTCTTCAGGTTCTCCATGATCTCGGCGGTCCGCTTGAACGCCTCCACCAGGTGAACGTTGCGGTCATGGGTCTTGATGGCGAAGCGGGCGAACTTCTCGAACGGCCTTCCGAACGAACCGCAGTCCCGGACCAGGACGTTGAAACGGAGGAGCAGTTCCTTCAGCTGCTTCGAGTCCAGGCCGCCGTTGACCCGGTTGAAGAAGAAGAACGCGTCCGGCCTCGAGGCCGAGACGACTTCCGTTCTTTTTATGGCATCGAGCAGATAGGGCTTCTCCTCGGCCATCAGCCGGGCGGCCGTCTCGATGTGACCGTAGCAATCGTCCAAGAGCCTTGCGGCGACATGCATCTCCACCTGGCCCAGGTTCCACGCCAGGCGGGCGTTGTCCATGTGCCGGATCAGGTCCTTCGATCCGATGGCGTACCCGACCCTCAGTCCGGGGATGGCGAAGCACTTGGTGAACGAACGGATGATGAACAGGTTGTCATGGCTCTCCGCTTCCGAGACGCAGGTCAGGTCGCGGGCGTTGTCCACCAGCTCCAGGAGCGTCTCGTCCAGGAAGACGATGGTGTTCTTCCTTTCGCACTCCTCGATGATCTCGACGATGCGCTTCCTGCTTTCCACCACGCCGGTGGGGTTGTTCGGGTTGCAGATGTAGACAGCCTTCGATCCGGACTCGATCATGTAGTTCAGCCGGGCGAAGTCGAAATGGAACCCGTCGATCTCGCAAAGCGGGAAATCGTGTATGCTGGCACCCCGCATCTTCAGGGCGAACTGGTACTCGGCGAAGGTCGGCCGGGGCATGATGACCCCGTCCCCCTTGTTGAAGAAGACGTCCGGGAACAGCCGGATGAGCTCGGCCGAACCGGCACCGAGCATGATGTTGTCCCGGTTGACGCCGAAGCGCCGGGAGATGGCGTCCTTGAGCTCCGAACCGCTGTCGTCGGGATAGTAGATCAGTTTGTCGGCCGCCTCCAGCATGTAATCCCGCACCTGCGGCGGCGGGCCCAGCGGGTTCAGGTTAGAGCTGAAGTCCTCCACGCCCTGGTATTTCCAGCCCAGCCCGCCGTGTATCGGCCGTTTTATGTTCAGGAGGTCCGAGCGGACCAGTTCCTCGATGTTCATTGCCTTATCGACCTCTTTGGAATGGCGTATATCTCGTCGTCCTCGCGGAACACCCGGACCTCGACCCCGTAGACCTCACGGATGTTCTGCTCGGTCATCACTTCCGAGGGCAGACCGAACGAAACGATCTTGCCCTGGCCGATCATCAGCACCCGGTCGCAGAACTTGGACATCAGGTTCAGGTCGTGGGAAGCGCAAATCACAGTTATCCCGGTCCTGGAGAGGGCGTGCAGCTCCTCCATGACCTCCAGCTTGTATCTCAGGTCCAAATGCGCCGACGGTTCGTCGACAAGCATGACCAGCGGACGCTGCACTACGGCTTTCGCGAGAAGCACCCGGGCCTGCTCGCCGGAGCTGAGCTCGTTCAGCCGGCGTTTCACCAGGTGCTCGAGCTTGAACGTGGAGATGGCCTTGTCGACGATCTCCTCGTCGTCCTTGCTCTCCCACCACATTCCGCTCACGTACGGATACCTACCCAGGAAAACGAACTCGTGGACCGTGAGCGTCAGGTCCTCGGCCGCGTCCGTCGGGACGTTGGCGCAGACCCTGGCTATCTCCTTGATCTTCATCTTGTCGATGTTCTTCCCCTCGACGAAGATCGTTCCCACCTTGGGTTTCAGGACGCCGTTGATGCACCGCAGCAATGTGGTCTTCCCTGAGCCGTTCGGGCCGATCAATCCGACGAACTCCCCTTTGGAGCATTCCAGGTCGATCCCTTCCAGGGTGTTCTTCCCGTTATAGCCGAACGATATTCCATTGATCTTGACGGTGATGGTCTTACCCTCAGGCTCCATACTCTTTCCCCCTCCTGATCAGCAGGTACGCGAAGAACGGGACCCCTATCAACGATATTATGGCTCCGATGGGCAGCTCCGAGGGCATGATGACCGAGCGAGCGACGATGTCCGCGGCCAGCAGCACGTTCGCCCCGATGACGATCGACGCCGGAAGGAGGAGACGGTGGTCGCTGCCGACGATCATCCGGGCGGAGTGCGGGACGATCAATCCCAGGAAAGCGATGACGCCGGTGAAGGCCACACATATCCCGGTGACGCAGGATGTCAGTATCATCATTGTCCATTTGAACGAACGGACATTGAGCCCCAGCTGGCCCGCCTGTTCCTCCCCGAGAAGGATGACGTTCATCTCCCGGGCGAAGACCAGCATGATGACGACGATCGTGATCGTGGGGATGAGTATGATGAGCGTCTGCATCGGAGTCACCGACTGGAACGAGCCGAACATCCAGAACAGGACGCTCTTGTGCTCATCTGGATTGAGGACGGCCAGAATGTTCGTGAAGGAGGAAAGTCCCAGTCCGATCATGACACCGGCCAGGACGAAGCTGATAGGTTTGCCTCCCGCGGCCTCGCACAAGCGCCATGGTAAGGCCGAAGGCGCATATGGCTCCGATGAAGGCGGCTATGGGCATGGAGAACATGCCGACCCCGGCGAGCGAGACCCCGCCCAGCACGACCAATGACACCCCGAGCGCTGCCCCCGATGATACCCCGGTGATGTAAGGGTCGACCAGGGGGTTCCTTATTATGGCCTGCATGACCGCTCCGGCGACGGAAAGTCCGATCCCCACCGCGATGACGGAGACGGTCCGGGGCAGGCGGGAGTTCATGATGATGTTCTCGTCCATGTTCAGAGGGTTGCCGAAATTGGAGACGAGGTTGAAGAAGGATGATATGGAGGTCTCGAAGCTCATACGGTATGCGCCGATGCTCAATGAGATGAAAAAAAGCAGGGTGAGCGAGATGCTTCCAGCTATCACTATGAGCAACAGTCTGGATTTGGCCCGCTCGACCACAGAACCGTTCAAATGATCACGCGACCGTCGTCATGGTCGTCCGCGCGCTCGTGCCGGTGCCCCAGCTGTCCGGGAGGTAGTCCTTGTAGCCGTCCCCCAGTATGTTCGGGATGGTCTCGCCGAATACCGTCGGATACAGTATGTCCGCCAGGACCTGGGTAGCCTGGGTCACACGGGTCGCCGAGCGGAGGAAGCAGCCCTCCGCGTCGTCCTGAAGGACGTACACCTTGTGGTTCTGGACAGCGCCCAGGCCTCCCAGGATCGGGTCAGCGGCCAGCTGGTCCAGCACCTGCTGCGGTGTCAGTCCGGGTATCATCGACGAAGTGACGATTATTATGTCGGGGTTGGCCTCCACCACGCCTTCCTTGGTGATGGTGGCATAGCTCGACGAGTTGGCGAACACGTTGACCCCGCCGGATGCGACTATGATGTCGTTGATGAAGGTCTTGCCGCCGTTGACCCAGATGTCAGGGCTGAAACCGACCATGACCATGACGCTGGGCTTGGCGGACACGTTCCCGATCGCGGTCGTGATCGCCGAGAATTTCGAGTCCATGTCACTGATTATGGCCGAGGAGGTGGTCGTCTTGCTGAATATCTTCCCGAGAAGTACGATGTTCTTCTGGATCTCGGTGATGTTCTTGCCCGGATACAGTGAGACGTACTTGATATTGACAGCAGCGAGCTGGGTCATCATGTCCTTGTGCGTCTTGACCCCTGCGTCCAAGAGCACGATGTCCGGATCGAGTCCGGCAATGGCCTCATAGCTGGGTGAATAGAAACCGCCTATGGATTCGAAGATATCCTTGGGCGACTTTCCGGTTCCGTTGACCGGATAGTCGCAATAGTCGGTGACCCCTACTATTGATCCGTTGACTCCCATCGCGTAGAGCAGCTCAGTGGTGCTCGGTGATGCGGAAACCACCCTTAGCGGTGTCGAGTTCAAGGTTACGTTGTTGCTCAATGCGTCAGTGATCGTGATTGCGCCTATCTCGTTGGTCTTGGCCTTGTTCATCCCCATGAAGACGAATGCTCCACTGGCCACCAATGCGATGACGACGATTACAGCGATTATTGCCCCTTTCTTGCTTGCCATAGATATCCTTTCCCCCTATTCGCAGCCCCTACAGCCGCAATTGGATGATACATCCAACTAATCCTTGAACGATTAAACCATATTAATAATTGCCGAATTCGCCGTTATCGTCGCTACGAACCTTCGTGCTTCCAATGAGTTGAGATCCTTGTTCTCAAGAACTGAAATTTAAAAAGAGGAGGAGGGGAGCGAGGTGGTGTCGAATTCGATCCTTATGGCATCCGCTCTTGAATGTACTGGTATCGAGTGCTCCCATATCCCATTTGGATAATCGCCACCATGGTATATTAACGTCGATACGTGAGAATCAATAGTGAAAATAGGGCCTTCTTTTTTTAACGCTCATCAGGACAAAATTGCTACTGCTTATGCAAACTGCGGACAATCGTTGTCACATTGACAACTATGTCTCCTTCCATCATCGGTACTTTGCTGACCTCGGCCCACACCATTAGGCCGTTATGGGAGTAGGCTCGTTGAGTGACGATCTTCTCTCCGGTCCTGAACACATGATCGTATTCATCCATTTCCTCTTTTGAGAGATGCGGGAAAGCCTCGAATAATGGCTTACCGACGAAGCGGCAGTCGACCCCCAGCGTGTCTCCCATGGTCTCCATCGCCTTGTTCGTCAGGGTGACCTTGTAGTCCCGGTCGATGACAGCGACCATCTCGTTGATCGAGTCCAAGGTATTGCGATAACGCAGTTCGGATGACAAGAGGGCCCATTCGACCATCTTCCTCTTGGTGATCTCCTCGCGAAGAATACGATTTGTCGTTTCCAGCTTTTCGTGGCTTTCCTTAAGACTGAGCTCGTTCTGATGGACATCGATCAGGTTGTCCAGCAGCCGGTACAGTTCGGGGGAACCGCCTTTGGGGCCGAACAGCTGCTCGGGGGGGATATAGAAAAAATTGTTGCAGACGATCCCTCTCAGGATGATCGTCGGATGGCATAGAATGGCGTTTATGATGATGTCGGGCTTTCTATCGTCCAGATCATAGAGACTGATCCGAACGACCTTATTATCCCTCATCACCCGCCCCATATCCTTGACGTAATCGAGATGGAGCTTAGGGTCTTCGAGGGGTGATGGAGAATACGATGAATTGAATACTCTCAACCCGGAATAGCCTTGATCTAACGCCTCTTTGATCAAGCCCTCGAACAAAGCGACGGTCCGGCCTGGATCGAAACTGGCCTCGCTGGGGAATATCTTAGGGACATCTCGAATGACCAGGGAACCGGATGACAAGGCTGAATCGACATCGATCCTGGCCCGCCGGAGGTGCGTCTCGATCTCTTTCCCCTCATATGTCGAAATCAAGCACTTTTCGTTCCTCTCCAGGCCGATCTTGCACAGCTCCGCGAGAAGGTCGAACATGCTCTGTCGCGTCTCATAAACAATTGCAACATGGTCGTGAAGGTCAATGGAACTAAGTGATTTTGGGTTCACCTTGTCCTCATGAGTAAAAAATGACATTCTGGAAGGAGAATTTCGGTTTCAATATGATAACTATTCGCTTTTGTTTCCGGGACTACGAAATGATTCCCACACATGGATTGACGAGCTCTGTTTAGGAACAGGCGTTACTCTAATGTTCCAGAAGAAGGATAACGTGGTCATGTGCATCGTTCCGGACCATGAGATTGTCGAGTTGATGAAGAACGGGAAGCTGGTGATCAGAGACTATTCGGACGCGAGCCTGACCCCCAACGGGTATGACCTGCGCATCGCCGAGATCAGAATGGCCGATTCCGGGGAGACCCGGCGGGACGGAACGGTGTACATCGGCTCGGGGAAGATGTTCTTCGTGAGCACGATGGAGCATGTCGAGCTGCCCGATGATATCGCCGCCCAGCTCTGGACCAGGACCTCCTGGATCAGGAAGGGCCTGCTGGTGGGCTTGGGCAAGATAGACGCTGGCTTCCATGGAACCCTCACCTTCACTGGGTTCAACGCCTCATCGCAGACGGTGGAGGTGCCTATTGGCTGCCGCTTCGTGCAGATGGTGCTGGAAATGATGCATTCCGGTTGTGAGATGACCTATGAGAAGAGGAGCGGCAATTACCAGGACCAGAAAGGGATAACGTTAGCACCAGTCACGAAGAAATAGATCCGCGCTGAACACACTGGCGCTCGGCGAGTAGGTCTTCAGCTCCTCCTTGTGCGCGATGTCGACGCACACCCCCATGCCCATGGCCTCGAGCACCATCTGTTCCAGGACCGAATCGATCTCGTTCCTCTCGCAAATGTGATAGAAATGTATGGTGCCACCGATGTTCAGCCGCGTCAGCGCCTCGGGGAAGTACTGCCTGGCGGTATGGGGCAGGTTCATCACTATCCGATCGGCACAGGGTATGTCGAATATCAGCTGCTTCGAGTCCCCTTCGATCGGGACCACGGTGGCGACCTTGTTGATCTCGATGTTCCTTTTCATGTACTCGATGCATTCCGGATTGATGTCCAGTCCGAAAACAACGAACGGCCTGGCCTGCTTGGCGATCATGATGGCGAAGGGGCCGATGCCGGAGAACATGTCGATCACCGTCTCCCCTTCCCGCACCAGCGAGGCCACCCGGTGGCGCTCGCCCGCCAGCCGAGGGTTGAAATAGACTCGGCTGGGATCGACCAGCAGCCTTATCCCGTACTCCTGGTGGATGGTCTCCAGCCTCTCATCGCCGGCCACCACCTCCAGGTCGCGCACCCGGAACTCCCCCTTGACCCCTTTGTCCATGGCGATCGTGCGAAGCCGCGGGAACGCGGAAAGCAGGGCGGTCCCGATCTCCTTGGAGTATGACGATAGTTCGTCCGGCATCCGGAATATCCCGATGTCGC
Organism: uncultured Methanomassiliicoccales archaeon; assembly: GCA_963695345.1. Classification (GTDB taxonomy): domain Archaea; phylum Thermoplasmatota; class Thermoplasmata; order Methanomassiliicoccales; family UBA472; genus DASXVU01. The sequence goes on along the minus strand of OY968769.1, from coordinate 1,960,502 downwards.
CGATCACATCGAATGATGTGGGAAGCAGCGGCCTGAGCTCGTCCGGCACGGAGACCAGCGATTTGTAGTCAGTATCCATTAGCCTGCGCTCGTCAAACTCTTCCTCACAGACCTCGAGACCGATGTCCGGAATATTGTCGCCGAGCACCGGGAAGAGGATCGAATCGCCCTCCCTTATGATCTTGAGCGCCGAATCCAGGACGCCCAGGTCTAAAAGCTTTTTACGGACGGACTCGCCTTCACCCTTCGGTACGCGAACGCATAGAGAGCGCACGGTGATGTCGATGGGCGAATTGCTATTTGTTGGTTTAGGGTTGGGCGGAGTGGACGACATGAGCGTCCGCGCCCTCAGGGAACTGAAAGGCTGTGACCAGATATTCGTGGAGTTCTACACATCGAGGCTGATCGATGCCTCGCTCGAAGACCTGGGAAGGGCCATCGGAAAGAACATCACGGTCCTGAAGAGGAAGGACGTGGAGGAATCGGAGATGGTGATCGATGCCGCCAAGGAGAAGCGGGTGGCGTTCGTCACCGCCGGGGACACCATGGCCGCCACGACCCATGTGGACCTGCGCATCCAGGCGGTGGACGCGAACATCCCGACCAAGGTGATCCACGGGGTCTCGATATTCACCGCCTGCCCTTCCTCTCTAGGGCTGCAGCCGTACAAGTTCGGGAGGACGGTCACCCTGCCTTTCGTGGAAGGCGAGTATTTCCCTTCCAGCCCGTACGAGCGCATCCTGGAGAACAAGGAACGGGGACTGCACACGATGGTCCTTCTGGACATCAGGGAGGAGGAGAACCGGTATATGACCTCCATCGACGGGGTGAACTGGCTCATCGAGGCGGAGAAACGGTTCGGCCGCAAGCTCATCACCCCTGATTCGCTGATCTGTGCCGCTGCCCGCATCGGTTCATCGATCAGAGGAGATCGCCGCCGGCTATCCGGAAAAGATGAGGACGTTGGACATGGGCGGACCTCTCCACACCTGGTCGTTCCCTCGAAACTGCACTTCATGGAGGCGTATGCTCTGGTCAAGTTCGCCGGCGCACCGCAGGAGATCGCTGAAGGGGAATGAGGGGCGGGACCATCAAAAACCCTATGGTGAATTTTCTCACTTGACATACAACAGCACACTGGCGATTCATCGCCAGGGCGCGGGACATGGGATATCAGATGGTCAGTTGGCACTCCATCGACGAAGGGGAGGCCCTTAGGGGCCGGGGAACCGACCGGGACAAGGGCATATCTGATGAGGAAGTGATCGGTCGACTATGCAACGCATCAGCGCGGTTCAATGGGCGTTGGTGATCGCGGCGACCTTCATGGCAACATTTTAGATGGAAGCGAAAAAGATCATCATCTCGAGCAAAAGAGAAAGACCACTGTTCAGGACTACCATCCGACCAGAACGGTGACCTTGATGCGCCTTTCCAGTGCCGGGTCGCCCCGGGAAGAATAACGGATCTTGGCGCGCGGCAAGCCTGGATGATACGTCCTTCATCACTTCTTCGAGCAGATAAGGGTCCGGCTCAGAGGAATTGACCACCAGCACCGCTGACCGGGCCATATCGGTCGGCGAATCGAACCAGGGCGATGTGAAGGCGTCCTCCACGGCCACCGAGACCCTTTCCAGCCCTGAGCCTCCGTAACCTACCCCCAGGCGCACCTTGGTGCAACCCCGGAAATCATCCCTTACCCCCTTGATGTCCTCCAGGGTCAGCACGTCGATGAGCTCGTAGACCGGGGAAAGCATGATCTGGTCCATGACGTTGAACGCCTTGCGGATGGGCAGGTTCGGGGCCATCTGCAGCAACGGGTCGTTGGAATAGATGATCGGGATGTCACAGCTGGTCTGCAGCCGCTGCCTTCCTTCCTGGGCGGCCGTCCGGCGGTCCGTTCCCTCCACCGAGAAGGGCTCCGAGGCGGACACCACGACCAGCTTGGCCACCTTCTGGCATATCGATGCGACCAGGGGTGACACGTAGCTTCCGGTCTCACCCCCCAACCCTACGAAAATGAAGACGATGTCAGGGCGCTCGACATGCTCCTTGAGCTTTTCCAGCCACTCCAGGTTCAAAGTGTGCGCATATTTGGGGTCCATCGAGCGGGCCGACTTCACCTGATTGTCTGTCAGCCTGAGTATCCGCTTGTGGCGAATCAGGGAGGAATGGCTCTTGTCCGAGCAGACCGCGATACCCTCGTCGCCCATGTGGGAAATGGTGTTGCACCCGGCTCCCCCGATGCCGATTACCCGCATCGTCGGCCGGCTATTGGCCTCACCGCTGCCGAGCAAAATGGACTCCGGGCGCATTGGTTTGGGAACGTGCTACTGGCACAATAAACCTTTGCAATACATATCCAACAAAAAATATCGAAATATCGTGATTCTCGATCATGATGACATCGCACTTTCGGCATCCTGGAGGTAAACTGTTTAATTGAAGTAGGCAATCAACCGAACGGGGATTCAAGATGGCTGCGATCGGAAGGGTGTTCGGAACCAGCGTTATGGAGCTTAGGTTCAGGACCGAACATTCGGAGAACGTCCAGGTCGGGAGAGCTCCTGATCATCGAGGACAAGGGCGGGGCCACCAAGTACATGGTCAGGGTGATGGACGTCGAGTATGGCGCCGACGCCGATTCCGATGACTGGCTGGTGCGCGAGGCGGGAACGGCCATGCAGCGGGACAAGGATAACAAGAAGTTCGATCCCGAGGACATGAGCGACATGATCTACCGCACCGGGACATGTTCCCCCCTGGGTTACCTCACCGGAAATGAGTTCCGGAAGGTCAAGTCGATACCGGAGCATTTCTCCCGGGTCAGGAGGGCGGACGGCGGCGACTACGAGTTCCTCCGGCCGTTGATGGGGGACATAGAGGTCGGCCGTCCTGCGTTCCGGAGACCAGATCCTGGACTTCCCGGTCGGCATCTCGGGTCGGTCTTTCCCCCACCACGTCGGCATCTTCGCCACCACCGGCATGGGCAAGAGCAACCTGATGAAATCGCTGGCCCTCTCATGCATGAGGGAACGGCGCTACGGTTTCCTGATCTTCGACCCGCACGGCGAGTACTACGACGGCGGGGAGATGGGCAAGAAGGGCCTGTGCCACGCCACCGCGGCCAAGGAAGGCCTGGTGGTCTTCAGTTCGCGGAAGCTGGACGGACCGTACACCACCCTCCACGTCAGTTCCTCGGAGATCGAGATCGACGACCTGAAGAACCTCTACGAGTTCACCGGCGCCCAGGTGGAATGCCTGCAGACGGCGCAGTACCATTACGAGGACGCCTGGCTGATGGAGCTTGCGGGACAAGGATGTCAAGACCATCGTCAAGGACCTGCAGGACAAGTTCCATGAAGGCACGGTCAACGTCATCAAGCGTCGCCTGGACAGCATCTTCCAGTTCGACCTGGTCACCACCGACCGGCAGCTGTCCATCACCAAGAACGTGCTCGACTGCCTTGCGAACGGCAAGGTGGTGCTGGTCGACACCTCCAACATGTTCGAGGCGGAGGAGCTGCTCATCTCGACCGTGCTCGACCCGGGCGATCTTCGAGCAGAACAAGGCGCTGTACTCGGACAAGGCCAAGTTCGACAAGCAGCCGCCGGTGCTGATCGCCATGGAGGAGGCGCAGCGGGTGCTGTCCCAGGCCAAGGGGACCATCTTCGCCCAGATCGCCCGTGAGGGAAGGAAGTTCAAGGTCGGGACTGTGCGCCGTTTCGCAGCAGCCGAAGCTGATCAACGAGGAGATCATCTCGCAGTTCAACACCCTTGTTCATCCTCGGTCTGGCCGACAAGCGGGACCGGGACATCCTGCGGAACTCGGCCAAGCAGGACATCTCCATGCTGGAGAACGAGATCCAGATGCTGATGCCAGGCGAGGCGCTGATCGCCTCGCCGTTCACCCCGTTCGCGATCCCGGTGAAGGTCCATCTGTACGAGGAATATCTCAAGCGCTGCAACGTGACCGACGAATGCCCTGCGTTCCCGAGGCGATGCAAAAGGCCCCGGACAAAGGTTTCTTCTGATCGGTGATATGACTTGGATGTCCAGATCCGTTTCCTGATGGAGATTACGGTCATACTCGCGGTGGCCGGGCTGACCGCCGTCCTGTTCACCAAGGCTGAGGATGCCAGTGGTCATCGGTTACCTGGCGGCCGGGATCCTGGTCGGACCCTATCTTTTTCCCTTCGACCTGATCACCGACATCGACACGGTGAACTCGCTGGCCAACCTGGGTATCATACTGCTGATGTTCACCATCGGTCTGGAGTTCAACCTCCGGAAGCTGCGCCAGACCGGACTGTTCGCCATCGTGGCCGGGACGATAGAGATCGTCATCATGATCACCATCGGCTACGCTCTGGGATGGGCTGATGGGATGGTGCGAGCATCGAATCGATCTTCCTCGGCGCGGTCATGTCGATCTCCTCGACCGCGGTCATCGTCAAGGTGCTGACGGACGCGGGCCACATCCAGAAGCAGTACGCCAGCGGGATCATCGGCATCCTGATCATGGAGGACATCGCCGCCGTCATCATACTGGCGATGGTGTCCCCGCTGGGTTCCGGGAAGGCGCCCGGCCTATCCTCGGCGATCGGCATCCTGGGCGGGGCGGTCCTCTTCATAGGACTGAGCCTGATCGCTGGGCTTCGCTGTCGTGCCCGCGCCTCATCGACTACGTCAAGAGGAAGTATCCCAGCGAAGTGCTGCTGCTGGTCTCGCTGGGTCTGTGCTTCGGCATGGCCTTGCTATCCTCCGAGATCGGTCTGAGCGTTGCCATCGGCGCGTTCGTCATGGGCATCATCGTCTCCCAGTCGGCCGCCCAGCAGGAGATCGTGCTCAAGACCATGCCCATCAAGGAGATGTTCATGGCGATATTCTTCGTCTCCATCGGCATGCTGATCGACCCCCGGCTGGTGATACAGAACATACTGCCCGCCATCATCATCGCCGCGTGTCTTCATCGTGGGCAAGATATTCAGCGTTACGACCGCCACCTACGTGGCCAACACCGACGCCCGATCCTCGATGATGTCCGGCATGGCCATGGTGGCGATGGGCGAGTTCTCGTTCGTCATCGTGAAGACCGGGGTCGATAACGGGACCCTCAGCCAGTTCTTCTATTCCTCGATCATCGGAGCGGCCTTGATCACCATGATAGTACTGCCGATCACCTTCCGCTACTCCTCCCGGTACCGTGGATTACCTGGCAGCCCACCTTCCCGGTTCGATCGTCGCTTCGCTACGTAGGACGGAGGCGCTGCGGTCCGAGGTCAGGTCCTGGATGGCAACGCATGCCGATCGCCGGAAGGAGGTGCTGCAAACATCTCTTCTGGATATTCGTCGACTTCACCATCATCCTGATGATCCAGGTGTTCGCCGGGCTCTTCTATGGGTTTGGCATACCTGCTCCAGGGTGTCGCCACTGGACTTTCGATTGCTGCCTACCACGCTGGGCATGATCATTTCGGTCGCCCTCATCATTCCGCCGCTGATCAGCATCATGCGGAGGATGAGACGCATCGTCGATCATCCTGGTCAAAGGACTGGTGGAGACCGGGCGTTTCCAGAGCAGCACCGGGCATATGTTCTTCCACATCATGACCAGGCTGGGCTACATCTTCACATTCATCATCGCTGTTCTTCATGCTGATACCGATCGCACCGATGGCCAGGGACTTCCCGTTCCTGCTGATCGTGGCAGTGATCGTCATAGGGATCATGGTCACCATATGGCTGCGGGACATCAACAAGGCCACCTATGACAAGATGACCAATCTGCTTGAGCGAGAACCTTCTGGAGCAGAAGCATGATTCCGAACCGTAGTCACTTTCGGCCATCTCTCCGCAACGGTATTTAACTGGAAGCCGGTTATACGAATCGGATGAAGATAGTTCACGTCTCCGACACCCACATCGGGTTCTCCGCCTACCGTAAGGTGGATGACGAGACTGGCATCAACCAGCGGGAGATGGACGTCTATCGGCGGTTCGCCGAGTTCGCGGACAAGGCCATCGAGATCCATCCAGACGTGGTCATCCATTCCGGTGATCTGTTCGATTCGGTCAGACCTTCCAACCGGGCCATATCGGTGGCCTTGGACAACCTGGCCCGCATTACCGCGGCGGACATACCGGTCGTGGTCATCGCCGGCAACCATTCCACGCCCAGGCTGCGGGAGACCGGTAGCGTCTTCAAGATCTTGGAGCATGTGCGCGGCCTCCGGGCGGTCTACAGCGGCATCTACGAACGGGTGGTCCAGGATGACCTCACCATCCATGCCGTGCCGCACAACGAGGGGGAGGCTCTGTTCGCGGAGCTGGACAAGGTCCGGCCAGACGGTGATGCCAACTATAACGTGGAGACGCTGCACGCCGGGGTCTCTGGACTGAACGTATTCAAGATGGGCGAGTTCAACGAGACCATCGTACCCTCGTCATACCTGCGGACGGACATGGACTACATCGCCCTGGGCCACTATCATAACTATTCCAGTGCTGCCGACAACGCCTACTACGCAGGGTCCATCGAACGTCTTTCCTTCTCCGAGGCGGACGAGGCCGAAGGGTTTCATCGATGATAGATCTGGACACAAAGAAACGAAGGTTCGTCAAGCTGGCCGCCGGGAGATGATGGACCTAGGTCCGATCGACGCCTCGGGCATGGACGCGGCCTCTCTGATGGAAGAGATATCGAACGTTCTGGACACGGTTTCCATGGAAGGCCGGATCGTCCGGCTCATCGTCAACCGGGTACCATCCGCAGCTGTACAAAGCAGTGGACTTCAACCGCATCGTCCAGAAAGCCTCATCGGCAACCCACTTTGAACCCAAGTTCGAAGTGGTCCAGGAGAACTCGTCAGTGCAATGGAAGAGCGCCAGCATCGACTCTCTCGAATCGGAGTACTACATCATTCCTGGACCAGTATCCAGTAGAGAGGGTGAGCAAGGACGAGGTGCGGGCAAAGGGCCTCGAGTATCTGAAAAGGGGGCTGGAAGGATCAAACTGAGATACCTCGAGCTGAAGAACTATCGCAAGTTCCGCAACGCCCGGGTGGAGTTCCCCGATGGCATCGTCGGCATCATCGGCCAGAACGGATCCGGCAAGTCCAGCCTGGTGGAGGCGATCGCCTGGGCGCTCTATGGGAACGAGTCGTCGATCGTGCGTACCACAAAGGAAGGGATCAGGAGCTCTTCCGCCGGGCCCAATGACGAGTGCTCGGTCGAACTGGAGTTCGATCTCGGACCGGACCACTATCGTGCGTTCCGGAGCATCAAGGGCAAGAACTGCGTCTCCGATGCCATCGCTCAGTGTGAACGGCTCGCTGTCAGCCAAGACCGACAAGGGCGTTACCGATGCTCATCGTCGACCGGCTGGGCATGGACTACAAGTCGTTCTTCATCTCCGTCTTCGCCAGGCAGAAGGACCTGAACGCTCTTTCCACGCTCCGTCCGGCCGATCGCAAGAAGACCATCCTGCGCATGCTGGAGATCGATGTCCTGGACGATGTGGTCATCGAGATCGACAAGGACGCCAAGGGCAAACGCACCGAACTGGCGAACCTGAACCTGCTGCTCTTCGAGGCGAACGGCCAGGAGAAAAGGAAGAATGTCGAGACAGAACGGTCCATATTGGAGACCGAGGTCCAACAGCTGGAATCGTCACTCCAGGAACAGAGAAAGCTCCTTGAGGCCCTGGACAAGCGCACGAATGCGGTGAAGGGTGAATGGGACCAGGCAGAGACGAAGTATCAGGGAATACTCATCCCACCAGCGCAGAGCGGCGGAATTGCGGGCGGGAATGGAAAGGAACTCGCAAGCGATCGACCGCCTGGCCAAAGAGATCGAATCGCTCCGGGAGAAAGGCAGCCGGGCGGTCGAGCTCGAAGGAACGAACCAGCAATTCTTGAGATCGGTGGCGCAGAAGGACTCGATGGAATCGGTCCGGTCATCCTTCATGGAGCTTGAATACCAACGAGCCCGAAGGTCCAAGCTGGAAAAGGAACTGGCAACGCTGGAGGAAAAGGCTGCCAAGATCGAAGAGGGAACTGGCCGATACTCAAGGAGCCGTCCAAGCACCTGTCCTCCGCGGAAGAGAATCTCAAGCGTGCGGATGAGGGCATCGCCGATTTGAACCGCAGGTCTGACTGGCTCAGGGGGGAGGTCAAACGGATCCAGAAGGATGTTGCAGCCCGGGAAAAGAAGAGGTCCGATATCCAATCGATCGGTCCGGACAGCAAATGCCCCACGTGCGAAAGGACCCTGGCCGAGCACTACTCCACATTGCTGGAGCTTATGACCAAAGAGATCGCGGAAATGCGGTCCCAGCTGGCCGAGCTCACTTCCCAACTGCAGCAGGCTGACGACGAATTGGAGAAGAACAGGAAGGTGCGCGGGAACATAGACGTCAGGCTGCAGAAGCTTAGGAAGGATGTCATCGAGGAAACGAAACTGGCCTCTTCGGTAAAGAGCCTTGAGGAACAGACCGCTGGCGTCAGGACCGACATGGCTGATGCTGAATCAGCGATCGCCCGGATCGGTACGGTCGACTTCGATGCCGTCGCCTATGAACGGCTCAAGAAGGAGCTCGGGGAACTGAAAAGGATAGCCGACCAGTACAATCAACTGACCATCGAGGCGAGGCGCCTGCCGGAGGTGGAATCCCAGCGGGCCTCCCTGGAAAGGCAGATCGGAACGGAGCAGGAGGAACTGAGACTGGCACAGGAGCGGATGACGATCTCCGGCCACAGCGATGAACAGTTGGAAAAGGTGAAACGCACCTATGTCGAGGTCCGGGACAGGCGGGAGGCGAAGGCCAAGGAGACGTATGGCCTCCAGAACGCCATCGACAGAAAGAAGGCCGAGATATCCCGAAGGGAAGACCAACTGAAGCAGCTGGCCGAGGTGGAGTCAAGGGCGGGCGCGGTTCAGAACGAGAGCGAGACCCTGATGGTCCTGAGCGATGTGATGCGCATGTTCCGTTCGAACGTCATCTCACGCATAATCCCGACATTGTCCGAGATATCCTCCGCCCTCTTTGAGGAGCTCACCGAGGCAAAATACAACGGCATGGAGCTGGACGAGGAATACAACATCAACGTCTACGACAAGGGCCAGAAGTATCCGTTGGACCGGTTCTCCGGTGGCGAGGCGGACCTGGCCAACCTGTGCCTGCGCCTGGCGATATCCCGAGTGATAGCGGAGCGCTCCGGGAGCAACATCAACTTCCTCGTGCTGGACGAGATCTTCGGCTCTCAGGACACGATCCGCAAGAGGAACATCATGCAGACCTTCACCGGCCTCTCAAAGCAATTCGGCCAGATCATTCTCATCACCCACCTCGAGGAGGTCAAGGACCTCATGGGCAACGTCATTGGGATCAAGGAAAGGGCCGATGGTTCCAGCGAGATCTCCGTCATCAGCTGACTCAGGAGACCTGGACGACCTCGACCTCTTCCCCTTCCATGTCCGGCGGCAGCTCGCCCACCAGCCAGCCAACACCGGTCGTCTCGCAGTAGTAATAGTTCACGCCGGCCTCCTCGACGTATGTCCCGTCGCCCCCGGCCAGCGCGATCCCGCCGGCCATGTGCCCGGTCATCAGCAGGAGCACGGAATCGAACCCCATCGCCTCGGTGACCGAGGCGAAGAGTATCGACTTGTCCTCACAATCACCGGTCTCATCGTACAATGTCTCAACCGAGTAACGCCAATACTCGTCCGGCCCTTCGGAGATGTTATCGTACGAGTAAAGGATGCCCTGGCAGAAGGCGAGCGCGAGATTCTCCGTCTGCGCCTGGTCGAACCCTTTGCTGGTGGCGATGGCCTTCAGTTTCTGCGCCAGGTCGACGACGACCGGGTCGCCGGAGGTGACGAAGGAGACCATCTTCGATTCGAACTGGGGGCTGCGGTCGGCGCCGTTGTTGCGATAGGAGTAGTAGTCCTTGGCCGTCACGTTCAGGTCCAGTGAATACGACTCATCGCCATATTCCCACTGGTAATGCTTGTTGGAGAGCATGGTGACCGTGGTAACGCCATACCACAACGATCCGTCGTCATCGTCCGAGGACTGCGTCCCATCCAACGAGCCGGACGCCGACTCCGGTCGCATCATCGCCGGTCCAGATCCCGGTGACCAGATCGTACCTGATCTCCAGGGACCTCCCGGATTGGGAACTGCCATCGATGTCTATCGTGTCGTCGCTGCTAACGAAATCCTCGTCCCACATCGAGATCGATATGTTGGTGAACCGCTGGGTATCGTTCACGTTGTACCGGTAGCTGTCATCTATGGTGAAAGGACTGCCGACATTGTCATCCCAGACTTCCCCGCCGTTGTCGATCCTTCCTTTATAGTCCCCATCGATGGAGAGGGTGAAGTACACATTGGCCTCGTTGCTCGTAAAGTCTACCGAGTCTATCACATTTGCCCGCGTCAGGTTGACCAGGATGCCTACGTCCCGGTTCTGGAACAGGTCCGTTGCGTCTGGATAACCGTCGTTATCGAGGTCGTCAAAGAGCGGGTCGTCATTGTCCCCGATGCCGTCCCCATCGCCGTCCGACCATTCCGAGGGATCGTCTGGGAAGAGATCGACATTGTCGGGGTGTCCATCGTTGTCCCGGTCGGTGAGGGTGGTGTTCGGCACCGTCCCATTGTCGTCCGGGTCATTGTCTCTGGCCGATCGGAGCAGGACGAAGGCACCGAGGATGGAGACGGCGATGAGCGCGACGACGATGATCACCACGATCAGCACGGTTGACTTGTCGGACCTCGGAGGTGGCCGCGGATAACTGTATTGGTACCTCTGGTCGACATAAGGGTTCTGCACCTGGGGTTCAGGTACCACGCCGTCCTGACCGTCGTTCATCGCTTGCTCAATGGTCAATGACGAGAAAAAGGTTGGCAAGGATGGCGCGGAACGGTAAAGAGCATCCGCGCCCCCTCAGCAGGGTCTAGATCACTTCTGATCGATGATCCACATCAAATGCCATCCGAACTGGGTCTTGAACGGCCCGGCAATGTCTCCCTTCTTGCCGCCAAAGCCCTCGTCTTCGAATTCCTTTACCATCTTCTGCCTGGTGAACCAGCCCAGGTCGCCACCCTTCTTGCCCGAGGGGCACTCGGAGAACTGCTTGGCCAGGTCACCGAACTTCTTTCCCGTCTCGGCCGGCGGAACGGCCTTGATCTGGGCCAGGAGGTCCTTGGCCTTGTCTTGGGTCTTGACTAGGATGTGCGCGGCATGTACTTCCTTTACCATGTCCAGGAACAATGCCCAAGGGGGATATCAATCTTATTCCAGAAATTCCCTCATGTGCGTGAGTTCCGTTGACCCGGCTCACTCTGAATACACCGCATCCAGATCGACATGCTCCTTCACCGTTCGGGCCACCAGCTCGATCTTCTTGGTGTCGTCCGGATCTATGCGGGCTATCAAGTGCTCGATCGTCTCGGAAGCGCTCAAGGTGTCCTGGCGCGTCAGCAGTATGGGGACGCCCAGATCATAGGCCTTGGCCACCACCTGCCGGTCGGGATAGAGTCCTCCGGTCAGCACCAGGCATGATGTGTCGGTGGACAGGGCCGCCATCTGGATGTCCGAACGGTCACCCCCGGTGATGATGGCCTTGTTGGCGAAGCGCCTCATCGTCTTCAGCGCCGTCTCCGGCGTCATGGCGCCGACCATGACCTCCTCCACGATCCGGTCCGTGCGGTCCTCGGCCACGATCACCGTCGCTCCCAGGGCGTCCGCGACCTCCTTCACGCTGAACCGGCACAGTTCCTTGAGCGGAGGGATCGAACCCAGCACCTGGATGTGCTTCGATTCCAGCATCTTGACCACGTTGGAGTCCTCGTTCATGTTGAGGATGACTCCGCGGAAATTCACCTTGTAGCGGCGCATCATATGCTTCAGCATGGCGATCTTGTCCAGGTCCGATGACCGGGCCCGCGATATCAGTACAACGTCCGGACTGCACGTTCTCGGCGATGGCCATGCCGGAGACGTCGTTCAGGAAACCGGTGGTTATCTCCCTCGTTCCCTCGATCAGCATCAGGTCGCACTTGCACCTTCAGCTCTCTCGTAGGCCTTGACGATCTCGTCCATATCGACCGGTTTTTCCATGTCGTAGGTGAACGGGCTCAGGACCTCCTCGGTCTGGGGCAGTCCCAGCGCCTTCTTCATCAGGTACGCGTCCTGGTCGATCACCCGGTCGTCCAAGCGTCATTAGGGTCTCCTTGAACGGTTTGAAGAACCCGACCTTGCCGGGGAAGTTCTTCGCCAGTCCCAGAGTGACCATCGTCTTTCCGGACCTTTCCACCGCCGAACCCAAGAACAATGACCTCATGCTGTTTCCCTCCTGATCGTCGCGAGCGCGTCCACCGCGCTCGCCCCCTGACCCTCGTCGCCGACGATGACCGGGTTTATCTCGAACTCCGCCAGCTCGGGGAAATCGATGGCCAGCTGCGACAGCCTGCCGATGACCTCCTGGAGCGCCGCGATATCCGCCGGACGCCTGCCCTCTGGCCCCGTGAGTATCGGATACGCCTTGATCGATTGTATCATGGTAATTAACGTCGCTGCCGGGTTAAAGGAGCTATCCTCTGGGTCACGTCCCGCATTATCTCGACGAATATGCCCCCCAGCCCGAACGTCACCACCGGTCCGAACTGGTTGTCCCGGACCATGCCCACGATGACCTCCCTTCCCTTGACCATCCGTTCCAGGGAAACACCGTCGATCTTCGCCTGGGGCATCCTGGAGGAGACCCGGGCCATGATGAGCTGGAACTGCGTCCTGACCTCGTCATCGCTCCTGATGTCGACCACGACACCGCCGACATCGGTCTTGTGCGCGATGTCCGGCGACTCGATCTTCATGACCAGCGGATATCCGATCCTCTGTGCCTCCCTGACCGCCTCGTCGGCGTCCTTGGCCATCCCTTCCAGCGGCACGTCGATTCCGTAGGCGCGCAGGATTTCCTTCCCCTCGGTCTCCGACAGCATCAGCCGGTTCTCGGAACGGACCTTGTCCAGACACCGCCTTCGTCCGTACCTTGTCCCCCTGGCTAGGAGACCGGTCCCTCGTCCTCCTTGGAGTCCTTGAACCGCTTGTACGATACCATCGCGCTGAGCGATTGCACCGCCCGGTCGGGCGAATCATAGTTGGGAACGCCCGATGTCCTGAGAATGCCGATCGCCTTCTCCAGGCCAGCCCCTCCGACGAATGCGGTGACGAACGGTTTGGTGCGAATTGCCGGCGAACTTGGCCAAGGCCGTGGCCACCGCCGCCGTGTCGACGATGTCGGTCGGGCGCCATCAATGCCAGGATGCATGAGACGCTGTCATCCTTCATTATGGCGTTGATCGCGAAGGAGTAACGGTCGGCATCGGCGTCACCGATCACGTCCACCGGGTTGTAGAAGTTGGCCGACTCCGGCAGCTTGGTCTTGAGCAGCTCGATGGTCTCCGGCTTGAACGATGCCAAGGTCAGACCGTAATCGGAGCATGCGTCCGCCGCCATGACTCCGAGACCGCCGGCGTTGGTGACGATGGCGATGCGGTCGCCCTCGGGCAACGGCATGCTGGAGAAAAGGGTGAGATGGTCGAACAGCTCCTCGATCGTCTTGACCCGGATGATGCCGGACTGGGCCAGGGCCGCGTCGTAAACCTTGTCGCTGCCGGATAGCGCGCCGGTGTGGGAAGATGCTGCCTTGGCCCCGGACGAGGTCCTTCCGGCCTTGAGGGCGATGATCGGCTTGCTCCCTCGTTGTCAGCCTGGCCTGACGCATGAACTCGATGCCGCGGTTGGTCCCCTCGATGTACATCCCGATGACCTTGGTCAACGGATCGTCATCGCGAGAGTACTCGAGCAGGTCCGCCTCGTCGATGTCCAGCTTGTTCCCGACGCTGACGAACTTGGAGAATCCGACGCTGGTACGCCGGGCCCAGTCCAGCATGACCGAGCAGATGGCGCCTGACTGGGAGGTGATGGCGATCGATGCCGGCCTGCGGGTATTGGTTGGTGAAGGTGGCGTTGATCTTGCTGTGGGTGTTGATCATGCCCAGGCAGTTGGGGCCCAGTATCCTCATCCCGTAGGAACGGGCGATCTCGCCGACCTTGCGTTCCAGCTCAGCCCCGTCCTTGCCGGTCTCCTTGAAACCGGCGGAAATGATGATGGCCGCCTTGGTGCCCTTACGGCCGGCCTCTTCGATTATTCCTGGTACTATCCGGGCCGGCGTGGTGACGACGACCAGGTCTACCTTGTCCGGTACCAAGCGAGATGCTGGCATAGCATCTCAGCCCCAGAATCTCCGTCGACTTGGGGTTGACCGGATACAGCTTTCCGGTGAAGCCGGAGCTGATGATATTGCGTAGAACGATGTGGCCGACCTTGTTCTCCTCCCTGGCCGCCCCAACCACAGCTATGCTTGCCGGTTCGAAAAGTTCCTTCATCCTCTCCGCCCGCAATTGCATTGTCCCATGGATATAGCTTGCCCTCGTTTTGCGCTCAGAACTCGTCTATCCTTGCCTGGTCCTGGACATGCACCACCTTCGGACTGGTGCGGAATCCCCAGCATGTCCATCAGCTCGAAGGCGTTCTTGGCCGACTTGGCCCGACCGTGGTTGTTGAAGAACACCCGGACCTTCGGCACGCTGTCTTCCATCTCCTTGATCCTGGGCACCCACGGCGAAAGCTGTTCCTCGGTGTAAAGGTAATCGTACCGGTCAATGCGCTCATCGTCCTCCTTCTCATCATGATACCAGATGTCGAAGTTCCGGCCATGGAAACGGACATAGGCGGAATCGGCCGTCAGGTCGCTCGTGTAGGGGAAACCCGGACCGTCCACGATGACGTTGGCGATGCGATTGTCCCGCAACAGCCTGACGGTGTCTCCCAGCAGATGATGCTTGTCGTTGAGCCAGGACCGGTGGCGGAACTCGATCGCGTAGTGGAATTCCCCGACTGACAGCTCGCCCAGGAATCGGGTGAGAAGTTCGAAGGAATCGCCCGTGTCATGAAAGGAGGGGGACATCTGCAGCAGGATGGCGCCGAGGCCACCGACCTCGTTCAATGGCAAGGCGAGCGTGCGCTCGAAGAACAGGGCGTGCTTCACCGCCTCCTTGCAATCTCCGTTCACCAGTGCCTCGTGGGTTACGCTCCGGGGCATCTTCGCCGAGAACTCGAACCCGGGATGTACCTTGGCCTTCTCCACCCATGAGTTGACCTGCTTGTCACCGGGCATACGGTAGAAGGTAGAATTGATCTCCACCGAATTGAAGTACTCAGCGTAGTGCTCGAAACGCTTGGCGTTGTCATCCCGGATCTCGAACGGAAAGAACCGACCGACCCAATCGTCATAGGACCAGCCGCTGCAGCCGACCGTTACGGTCATCATTATGTTATTGGCAGTTCCGAGCAGAAAAAGATGATGGAAGGTGTTTGCAATTTCACCAGGGGCGGGAATGCCTGTTCCATAGCACGCCATTGATGCCGCCCAGCACCAGCACCGAGACGAACAGGACGGCGATGTTCTGGTAGATGCTGTAGCTGTCCGCGTAGACCAGCAGCCAGATCAGCAGGAATGCCACCCAGGCAGCGCCGGAGATGAACGATGCCACCGCCCTGAGACGCCACGGGCCCATGGCATCCTTCGGGGCCATGCGCATGGCCCAGGTTCCCCATACGGCGCCATTGATGCCGATGAAGACGATCAGCGAAACGATGACCGCCCCTATGTTCTGGTAGATGGAATATTCGTCCGCGTAGAAGAACAGCCATAGGACCACGAAAGAAAGCCATCCCACCGCTGTAACGATTGAGGTCGACACCCTCCAGCCAAATCCCTTTGTCTTGCTTGGATCGAACGTGACTTCCATGTTCTCTTCAAACTCGTTCATTTGTTCACACCCCCATGCCGGGCCACGCCCAGTGAATCCGTGATTGTTGTCTTCGGTCATTACTGACACTCCTCTTTGATTACACTATCGGTCGGTCACGATATTTGGGCAAGGTGGACACAAGTGACCGGATATAGGTCACTCAAGGAAGTTAGCTGATCACAAGCCCAAATATTCTTTAAAGGAGATTTCATGATGATAAGTTGTGTCTGAGCCAGATTGAGAAAATAATGTCTGGAGCTTATACTTTTTGGAAGGCTATGCGGGGAGACTCAAACAGATTTCAGATCAGCCTTACAGATTGACCGGTTCATGAATAGGCACGAATGATGGCGTAGCCGCTAGAGAGGATTTAAGTTCAGGTCAATCCTCTCCCTCCATGCATTCGGTAAAAGTAGAGGGGACCTGTGAACCTCTCAGTAATCTGAATGCGCACAGTGCCCGTAATTTGGGTCCCTGCAGGAACTTGCGATGAGACTATCGCGTCATGACTGGAGGACAACCCCGGTGCACGACACTAAACCCCCGCCCCGGGTCAGTGTGGGGAGAACAGACAGTCATGTCGTCCATGAACCAATCTGTTTGGGGTGGGGGACACTCCGCATTTCTTTTTTTCAAATCGACTGGCCAGAGCGATTTGGTTAAGTATTCCTGTTTCGCTACTAACCATCATGGTGGAGATGAAGAAGAGCTTCTCGGACCTGCTGGTCGAAGATGTTTACGATCTGGTGGTCAAAGTCCCGACAACCATCGATTCCGGAGCGAAAATCCGCCAGGTCTTCGACGAGTTCCTTAAAAACCCGGTATCCCGAAAGGTCTATGTCCTAAACGAGGAAGGGAAGTACCTGGGGGCCGTCACCACCGAGACCCTGCTCCGACTCCTGGGCTACCGTGTCGGTGTTAGAGAATTCGCTAACTGGTCCCTGTGGAGGCTCATGAGGGACATGCTCAAGGAGGGCGTCGAAGGAGTAATCGAGAAGGTCCCGACGGTGAAACGATCGGACAAGTTAACCAAGGCGTTGCAGATTATGGTCGAGGACCACTTCACCGATCTTCCTGTCGTTGATGGTGAGGGAAAACTGATAGGCGAGTTGAACAGTCTCGAGATATTCACGAAGGGAAGGGAGCTGTTCGAGGAGTAATGGCGAACTATTGTCCCAGATATCAAACAGCTGGGAGATCAATATTGAAAACATGGTTAAAAATGGATGCGAGAATTAAGTCTTCATATTAATTCTCGCAATCGCCCGACAATATCTTTAAGTGGCTTGTGCTCGGAACATATACTGATAACATGACCACTGAAATCAAGCGCATTCTCGTCGGGATCGATGGCTCGAGCAACTCAAACAGAGCAGCCACGTTCGGCGCCCAAATTGCCAAGAAATTCGAAGCAAGTGTCACGCTGATCTTCGTTGTTACCTCCTCAGATCATGATATGCTTGCTGGGAAATCCACGTCCATGGATGAGGGGAAGAGGGGCTTTGGCGAGCAGCGCCTGGAGAAAGCAAAATCGATCTTTGCGGAGGCTGGCGTTGGTACCGACTCTGATATCGAGTTCGGAAATGCTGCCGAGAAGATCCTCATCGTTTCAGAGCGGGGATATGACCTCATCGTCCTGGGAACGAGGGGGCATAGCGCAGTCCGCGGGTTCCTCATGGGCAGCGTGTCCAGCCAGGTGTCCCAACACGCGAAGATGCCGGTGGTGGTCGTCCCCTGAGGGACGGACCCTTTTTTTAGCGCAGGTAGATACTGCCCAGTTCCTTGTTCCAAGCCCACTCGTCCTCGGTCCTGGCATCGAGCTTGGCCCGGACGATCTCCTGTATCCTTGAGTCCAGAGTATCCGCCTGGGCTATTGCGACCGCTTCCGGGAACGAGGGCTCCTTCGGCGAACCGTATTCCAGTTCCCCGTGGCTGCTGAGGATGATGTGGCTGATCTTCATGCGCAGGTTGTCCGGGAACTCCGGGATGGTGCGTATGGCGAAACTGATCATCTCGGAACCGATGACGATATGGCCACGCAGCCTTCCTTCGTTGGTGCAGTCGATGTTCGTGGTCACCTCATACTCATGCACCTTGCCGATGTCATGGAGTATCGCGCCGGCCAGCAGCAGGTCCCGGTCCATCCGGGGATACATGTCTCCCATGGTGTCGCAGAGCTTGGTGACGTCCAATGTATGCTCCAGGAGCCCTCCGATCCAGTTGCAGTGATGGGTTATTGCGGCGGGGCATTTCTTGAATTCCTCCACGAACGCCTCGTCGGCGAAGAAATAGCTTAGCAGCTGCAGCAGCTTCGGGTCCTTGACCTTCTTGATGTACCCATTCAGCTGGGTCATCATCAGGTTGATGTCCTTCTCCGTCCTCGGGACGAAATCCTCGAGGCGATATTCGCCTTCGGCCAGGGCTACCACCATGTCACCGTTGTCCGGGTTGATGGCGATCTCCAGGATCTCGTTGTACTCCTGGGCCTTTCCTTTGACGCGGAGAACGCCTCCCGGTATGATGGAATCGAATACCTTGCGCACCGCCATCTCGTTGGTGTTGCCAAAGTACTTCACCGCGATATCGCCGGTCTTGTCTCCGACGCGGACATCGAACATGAAACCGTTCTTGCTCTTGCGCACTGGCTTCTTGAACTTGACCGAGAACATGTCGTCGACCTTGGTCTCCTTGGTAAGGTCCCTGATGAACTGCTTCTTTTCTGCCATGATTGCCACGTGTCCCTAATGATAGGTGGTTAATATTGATGCCGGAGCGAGTTTCCGAATCTACTAGACCTTCTTCGCCGCCACACGTTTCAGCCAGTCCTCCGCCTCCCTGTGGCGGGGATGGATCCTTTCCAAATCCTTGAAGGCCTTGTCATGATAGCGGCCGAGTGACCTCAGTCCGCCCCGCAGGTGCAGGAGTTCGTGATACAGGACATACTCCGTGACATATTCTGGTACCTTCTCGGTGTCCAGCGCCGAGCTGATGGCGATGACCCGCATCAGGATCGAGCAGTAGCCCAGACGGGCCTTGTTCGGGTTCCTGGTCCAGGTCATGTAGGTGTTAGGCATATCCGGGACCAGCCCCTGGTCCTGTAGTCTCTCGAATGACTCCATCAGTTCATAGCTGCTTCCCTTGGACCGATATGCCAGGTTGCGGCTGCGTCGGAGATATACAGGACGGTTGATGTCCAGGAACTCCCGGGACTGGAACCATTCCTTCATCCGGTCGTTGTACAGTTCCACCTTGGCCTTTGACCTTAACCGCTTGAACAGGTTTTCGGCGAACTCATCGATGATCTGCCCATCGGCACACTCCAAATAGTCCGTCACCTTAAAATCGGCGGTGTTACCGGTCCTTTGCCAGCACGCTTTGAAATCCTTGAACGGGTAGAAGCTCGCGCTCACCTTGTCGTATCCATGTGCCTTGCCCGCCCTCTGGAAAGAAGCGCAGATGCCATCTTGTACGTCTGTCGTCATCGATTCTAGCCTCTCATCGGCATAGGAGGATAAACCCATTGTCCTCGTCGCCGATCATCTGAGTGGCCTGGCCACGATATATCGCGTGCCTATACAGTGAGATTGAGCATAGCATCGAATCAAGCATGTCGGCGGCCTTCTTGATGGCTGCGGAATCTGCCGATGCCATTTGGTCCTCCAGTCCGTCCGGGAACTGGAACCAGGGGTTCTGTGACCTTATCGATCTGAACAGGTCCTGACAACCTTGCCGCTTCTCCGCCAGCCTACCGCGTTTGTACCGGTGCTTGCCTAGCAGGCATCTGACCGAGGAGTGGGGAAAAACCTCGTAGATCAGACGGCCGGACCTGTCATTTGGTCTGGCCATACGGAACCCTTTGGCTTCCAAAGCCTGTACCAGACGCTCCCCTCGCGATCCCCCGAACTTATCCTCGAGGTAGGTTTTCGAAGTGGGGAGTATTTTGACACCCATCCGTCTTACCAGTATCTCTGTCGACCTCATCCCTGACCGGTTCGGGACGGTGAGCGAGGCGTCGATGCCGACCATGCAATCCACCCCGCCATCGATCATTGCCAGAATCTCTTGGTCACTGGTCACCAGCTCAACGACAGCGTTTCCAGCTTCGTCGATGATACATACGGCCGTGCTCAAAGGCCTAGGGTCCACGCATTTCCATGCCAGGTCGATGCCTATGAACCTCACGGATACCTTATCGTTGCCCGGATATTATGACAATCCCTTCAATATTTCCGGTAAATACAGCAAGTACAGATTTGTTAAATAGTCCACACCGGAATATAAGATTCCCGAGGACATGGATAGCTTATCCAGGGATGACCGGGAAAAGCACCTGATAACTCGTGGGAATGTCGACGGGATCGTAAGTGCCGCTATCTTTCTGAACCGTTATCCAAGCTCCCGTGTGTCTTTCATAACTTCCCCGACCGCTGGTGCCAGGGCTTTGTCGATGGATTTCACCTCGAATGAGATTTATCTCGCGGATGTCGCGCTGGTTCCAGACGTGGCCGAGGCCATGGCGACGAGAAAGGAGACACAGAGAGTCTTCCTGATCGACCATCACCCGACGCCGAACGACGCCTGTCCTCATGGGTTGAAGGTCATAAACGAAGGAATGAGCGCGGCCGGTGTTCTGTACCATTTTCTTCGCTCCCCGAACCGCTTGAAGAAGTTGGTCGCCATAGCCGACCTGGTGGAATACTTTAGCACCCCGATCCTGGCGGAAATAGTCAACGACAAGGGACAGCAGATGGTGAGTGAGGAATCAAGGGTCCTGGATTTCTCCTGGAGATTGAACATTGACGACGATTGTTTCCGTATGCAGGCGGCGCAACATCTGTCCCAGGGCCTGTGGCCTTCGCAGGTGGGCCTCATCAAGAGGCGTTTCATCCAGGTGGTCAACGAACAACGATGGCCGAAGGCCCTGGCCCGGGCGCGGGCGGGCATGAAGGTGTGCGGCAGCGTAGGGGTTTTCGATGGCACGGAGAAGAACCGTTCTCTCTACGGTTTCGGGACCCGGGCGATCGTCGAAGTAGCTATCCGCCGCGGCTGCCGCTACGCGATAATGGTCAACGAACGAAAGATACATTCCTCCATTTCTATGCGGGGTATGTGCGAGGGCGGGACCGATCTGGGTCGGTTCATTGAGGATTTCACGTCGATCTACGGGCTGGAAGGGGGAGGACATCCCTCCAGTGCTGGTGCCAGGATACCGGTGGAACGGACCCAAAGGTTCGTCGACGAGTTCGTTTCCGTGGCCCGTTAGTCGTCCTCGACCGTCTTGTCCTCATCGATCTGTTTCTTGACCACGTGCTTGTAGACAAGGACCGGACATTTGGCATTGGTGATGATCTTGTCCTGGAGCGGACCGAAATCAAAGGCCTCCCAGCGCTTGGCGGCGCTGGAACCCATGACCAGCAGGTCGTAGTCCATCGATTCCCCGATGACCCCGCCGACAATGGTCTCCGGACGGATCTCCTTCGTGAGCACGGGAACATTTTCCGCCTCGAGGATGCCGGTAAGGCGCTTGGAATACTCCCTGGCGCGTTCCAGGTACTTCTCGTCCACGATCACGTTCAGGATGGTGACGCGGGCGCCCTGCTTCCTCGCCACCATGGCCGCCACACCGGTGGCGGCACTGACGTGCCACAGACCGCCGGAAAGGATCAGGATACGGGTCGGTTTGAGCTTCTCATCCGACTTGATGAACAATACATCACAGGGTGTGAGACGCAGGATCAGGTCCATCTTGCGGCCCAGGATGCGCTTCTGGGTGTTGCGTGTAGCCCTTCCAGCCGATGATGATCATGTTGGCCGCTTCTTCCTTGGCGGTATCTATGACAGCGGTGACAACTTCGTGGGAGACGGTGACCAGCGCATGGGTGACGACGCCGCTCATCTCGGCGTGCTGCTTGAGCTTCTCCAGCATCTTCTTCCGGTCATCGATCAGACGCCGGTCGACATCGCTAATGGGGACACTGCTCGGGACCTCGACAACGCTTATGAGCATCAGTTCCCCGTTATGGTCCGAGGCGACCATGCATCCCAGGTCCACGGCCGCTATGTTCCTCGGATCATCTATGGGAATGAGGACACGGTAACGTTCCAGCTCCTCCTCGGTTCGAGGCGCGCGAATCGGGATAGGCACCATTTCGATTTCCTTCTTGCCCTTGGCGAAGTAGTGGATCAGCAATCCCACGTTGATGATCGCGAACGCCATATACCAAGCGAAGGGCTCATAGAAGAACAGTGTGACCGCCAGGATCATCTTGGCAGTTATTCCGATGAGCGGGAACAATGGGAACCACGGCATCAGGAAATGCCGCTTGACGTCGGGGCGGCTCCGCCGCAAGGAGATCGCGGAGATGTTGACCAGCGTGAAAAGAAGTAAGATCAGGATGTCGGCGACCGCAGCCACTTGGTTCAATGGTAGAATCACCACCATCCCGATGATGATGATCCCGCTGAGGATCAAGGCGGCGGCGGGGGTCTGCTTCTTCGGGTGTAACTTCCCGAACATGGCCGGCAGGTTACCGTCGCGACCCATGGCGAAGGATACTCTGGACACCGAGAAGACAATGGAGTTCACAGCAGCGATCGAGCCAATGACTATGCCGAAGGCGATAAGCGCTGCACCGAGGTATGGAACAGACAAACTTGCTGTATAGGTGATCGCTTCCGCCCCTCTGGTCCGCCAACGGCTGCCAGCCGGACACCCCGATGGCGACAATGGCGGTAGCGATGAAAAGGACCGCGCTGATCACGATGCACAGGAAGATGGCGCGAGGCACGTTCTTCTCCGGGTTCTTGGCCTCCTCACCGGTCTGGGCTACCACCTCATAACCCTCGAACACCATGAAGGTGAATCCCATCGAGATTAGGATGGATATCATCCCTTTGGGGATCAAAGGTGTGAAATTGGCACCGGTGTCGTGCGTGAACACAAAGTACGCCGAGCATACCAGGAAGATCATTATCACAGCGATCAATATGAACGAGACGATGATCTCCGATCTTCCAGCGCTCTTTACCCCACGGTAGTTGAGATAGACGAAAACGACTGCGATGAAGACCGCGGCGATTTTTGAAATTGTATCTGGGTCTAGTCCAAAGAGTGTGACGTTGTAAAGGCTTAAGAAGACATTCACTCCGACCCCGAAGCCAAGGGCATACACGGAACAGGCAATGCAATGACCTACCCATGACATCCATCCTCCCAGGAATCCGAATGGGGGGAACAGCCCTTCTTTGATCCAGAGATAGCCGCCTCCCGTCTCCGGGAAGGCGGATGACAGTTCGGCGTACGACATGGCGGTGGCGAGCGTCACGAAGAAATTCAGCACCATCGCCAGAATGACGGCGGGTCCAGCAATACCGGATGCAGCACCTATGAGAATGAATATGGTAGAACCGATGTTCGGACCGATGCCGATCATAAGGACCTCCAGCAGGCCAAGGTCCCTTCGAAGGGTGACCTCTACCTCACCGGACTTGTGCTCCATCGGCTCTGTCATTCAGGCTCCTTATTAAATGGGGTTTATTAATCCTTTCCATATTCGCCAGTCAAACGGCAAAGGCCAGAGTTTTAAGGCCAATACTTCATGGAACATGACGTCGAATCCGTATTCCCGGTTGAACATGGCCAGCCAAGATCCGATCTGCGGGAATAGACCTGGTTCAATAGACAAAATCGAGTCTTCCGTGCCATCGCATGAATGGCGATCCCAGTCAAGCGACCTTTCGATACAGGCGGTATCAGGATTTCTGGGGCGGCTTTGGCTTGAACGCCTTACGGTTCACAACCACATAGACAGCGATGATCCCCAGCTGAAGGGCGATGACCGCAATGACCACCGCAAAGACGGACAACAGGCCGCTGTTGTCGTTGATGTCCTTTTTTGGCGTGGTCACCGTGACGCTGTCGCTCCAGCCCGACTCGCTGTTGTTGGTCACGGCCATAACATTGTATGTGTAGACCGTTCCGGAACCGGCCTGATCGTCATGAACGGAGGTGATCGGGATATTACTATTGCTTACTTGGACATAGAATAGTATGGACTCGCCCGCGGCCGACTGCCGCCTCAGGGCATATTGTGTGATATTGTTGCCTCCGTTCGATGATGGAGTGTTCCAGGATAGATCGACATAGTCGGACCCGGCCTCTGCCCGGAGTCCGGTAGGTGTGCTGGGGAACGCTCCCGGAACCAGGGTCACCCGGTCTCCCGGATTGCTCAGGCCGAGGGAGTTCCCAGCCACTATCCAGTAGGTTACGCTGGAGGCGGAGGAAGGCAGCGGATCGTTGAACTCCAGGTCCGTCGCGTTCAACTGGGCCAGGAGGACCATTCCCGCGTCATCGATCTGACGGTAGACCAGGTAATGGGTTATCCCCGGTCCGGTCTGGTTCGGTTCCCTCCACCATATATGGGCGACCCCGTTCCAGTTGGAAGCCCCTATCTCATACGGTTCGGAGGGAACGACCTGGACCACGGCGGCCATGGAAACCGGGAGGATAGAGAACAGGGTCAAATTCATGACCAGGAATACAAAGAGGAAACGAGTGGTTTTCATTCCATTAACCCCATCATTGGTCTCAGTTATTTTAACCGGTTTAATCAACCTTTGCCTGGTCCGATCAATGTCTTACGCATTAGGTAGTTGTTGCCCTTGCGGCATACCTTTCTGTATCCGAGGTGCCGGTAGAAGCGCAACGCTATTTCGTTGGTCATCTGCACCACGAGCTCCACACCTTCAAAGCCTGTGTCCAAGGCTTTGGATTCGACGTGCTTCATCATCTCGGTGCCGAATCCCTTGTGCTGCATGTCTTTCCAAAGTTGTATGGAGGTGATAAAGAAGTAGCGATCGACCACCTCCAGCGAGACGTAGCCGGCGAGTTCCCCATCGAGCATCGCCACCTCGGTTTCCACGTCCTTGGACGTTAGCCACTCCAGTAAAGGTTCGTCCCGCCATTCAAGACCCCATGCCGAGCGTATTATGCTCGCCATGTTATCTCGGCTCATTTTTACCAAGGCCGGGATGTCGCTGCGGTTCATCGCCCGGAATTGGATCATCGGACATCGTAGACTGGCTTCAATTCAAATACTATTCGGCCCGTCAGAAAATCAGGTCCTGCGATAAAACACGATGCAATAGCACAGACATTATATATCCGGTGGAATTTCGATACCCACTAGGTGAAAGACATGGTGGAAGTCACAGAAGAGGCCACTAAGTACATCAAGGACCTGATAGCGAAGAACAGCAAGCAGGGATTCGGGATCAGGATATACCTTTCAGGAATGGGCTGTTCTGGCCCGCAGTTCGGGATGTCCTTCCAGGACAAGGCAAAAGAGGGAGACTTGGAGCAGAAGGCCGATGAATTCTCCCTGTTCTACGACAAGGAGACGAAGGAAGTCCTCGACTCCTGTACTGTGGACTTTATCGAGACCCCGTATGGGTCCGGCCTCATCGTCCACAACCCGAACATGGCAGGATGCAGTTCCTGCGGCGGCGGATGCCATTAAGGAAACACCAACCATTTACGGGGCTCCGCCCCAAATCCTATTCTAATAAGACCTTATTCTCATGAACGTGTTCTTGGAGCACTCACTGATAAAGAAGGACGCGGTCGAGAAGCGGGACTACCAGATAGATCTGGCCCGACTGGCACTGCGCTCCAACACCCTGGTGGTCCTGCCCACCGGCATGGGCAAGACCGTCATCGCGCTGATCGTCCTGGCGCACGTGCTGGAGAAGCGCAAGGGAAAGGTACTGTTGCTTGCGCCCACAAAGCCCCTGGTGGAACAGCACGCCTCTTTCCTCAGGGAGATGGTGATTGGAAAAACGGTCACCGTCCTCACCGGAGAGGTGGACCCGGAAGAACGCGAGGCGCTTTGGATCCAGAACGACATAATCGTGTCCACGCCGCAGGTGGTCGCCAACGACCTGAAACAGGAGAGGGTCTCGCTCAAGGACGTTCAGCTGATAGTTTTCGACGAGGCTCACAGGGCCGTCGGCAGCTATGCCTACGTGGCGGTCGCCCAGCAGTACAAGGACTACGGCCGTCTGGTGCTCGGGATGACCGCTTCCCCGGGAGGTAACAAGGCCAAGATCAAGGAGGTGTGCGAGAGCCTGGGCATCGTCGACATCGAGGTCCGTACCGAGTTCGACCCGGACGTCGCCCCCTATGTGCAGGATGTCCAGATGCAGCACATCGAGGTGGATGTGCCCATCGATCTGAGGAAGATAATAGCCATCCTTTCCTCCCTATACGAAACCTATATCAAAGAACTGACAAACCTGGGCATGTTGGACAAAGGCAGACCGGTCAACATGCGCTATCTTCTGGACCTGCAGGCGAACCTTCAGGCACGCCTGCGTTCCGGTGAGAAGAACAAGAACATATACCGTGCCCTCAGCCTCCAGGCCATGGCGGTCAAGATGGAGCATGCCCTGGGACTTGCCGAGACCCAAGGCACATCGGCCCTCAACGCCTACTTCGAGCGACTGGTGGCGGAGGCGAACTCGGACGAGGGGTCGAAGGCGTCCAAGGTGGTGGTCTCCTCGGAACAGTTCAAGGACGTCCTGGAACTGATGAAGACCATACGTTCCGAGCACCCCAAGCTGTCCAAGGTCATGAGCATCGTCTCACAGCAGGTCAACGACAAACCCAACTCCCGCGTGCTGGTTTTCACCCATTATCGGGACACCTGCGACCTTATGGCAACGAAACTGTCATCCATACCGGGTGTCAAAGTGGCCAAGCTGGTGGGGCAGGCCGACCGGGTCGGCGAAAAGGGATTGAGCCAGAAAGGGCAGGTAGGGGTCTTGGACAAGTTCCGGAACGGAGAGTACAACGTGGTCGTGGCGACGTCCGTGGGCGAGGAGGGACTGGACGTGGCACAGACCGACCTGGTGGTGTTCTACGAACCGGTGGCATCGGAGATACGCTCGATCCAACGGCGGGGAAGGACGGGCAGGAAACGAGCGGGCCGGGTTGTCATCCTGATAACAAAGGACACCCGGGACCAGGCTTACTTCTACGCCAGCGTCAAGAAGGAATCGGCCATGCGCAAACGGCTGAAGGCGCTGAGCGAAGAGCTCAAGGAAGAGAAAGCCCAAAACAAGGACGAAGGACCTTATTCGGACAAGAAGCCGACAAAGCCCGGACAAGCCTCACTATTCGATTTCTGAGTGTACTGGAGCTACCAGAAAGACCGATTTTGCCATTCAAAGTGAGAGGATTAAATAATGTAAGTCCATTAGATGGGACATGCTGTTCCGGGAACTGGTCGATACATACGAGAAGCTCGAGAGGACATCGAGTCGGCTCGAGATGACCGATATCCTGTCCCAGTTCTTTAGATCGGCAGACCGCGGCTCGCTGCGAAAGGCGGTCTACCTCACCCAAGGTCAGCTCTACCCGGACTTCAACCCGCAGAAGCTGGGAATGGCCGACAAGCTACTATTCAAGGCCCTCGCCTTCATCACCAGAAAAGGAGAATCCACGATCCAAGACCTGATGATCAAGGAAGGCGACCCGGGGTTGGTGGCTTTTCGCCTGATACCAAGACGGGCCCAGACCACGCTGACATCAGAACCCCTAACGCTGGACCGCGTCTACGCTGCCTTGGAGCAGATCGCCGTGTCGGAGGGAGGCGGTTCGCAGGACACCAAGATGAAATTGCTCATCAGGATCCTCGTGGACGCCGATCCGGAAGAGGCAAAGTACATCTCTCGCATCGTCACCGGAAAGATGAGGCTGGGCGTGGCGACGATGACCATAATCGACTCTTTGGCCCTGGCCTATGCCACCAAGGACGAGCGCGACATCGTGGAGAACGGCTACAACGTCTCCTCCGATCTGGGACTGGTGGCGGAGATCGTACAGGAAAAGGGGATCGATGGCGTCAAAGAGATGAAGGTAAAGGTCGGGAATCCCATCAGGGCCATGCTGGCCGAAAGATTGCCCTCGCCGAAGGAGATCCTCGAGAGGATGGGCGGGACCGCGGCCTTCGAATACAAGTACGACGGGGTGCGGGTCCAGGCGCACATCGACCAGGGCAAGATAACGCTTTATTCGAGGCGATTGGAGGACCTCACTGGCCAGTTCCCCGATGTGGTCAAGGCCGTGCTTGAATCGTTCAAGGGCAAGAGCGCCATAGTCGAAGGGGAATGCGTACCGGTGGACGTCAACACGGGCGAGTTCCTGCCCTTCCAGGAGGTCTCCCATAGGCGGGGGAGGAAACATGGCTTGGAAGAGGCCATCGAAGATTATCCGGTTAGGATGTGCCTGTTCGACTGCCTTTATCTGGAAGGGGAGGACATCTCTCAGCAGCCGCTGCTGAAACGAAGGGCGGCCCTACAATCGGCGATCCAACTCACGGAGTCAGTGAAATTGTCCGAGATGCGTGTCCTCTCGGACGAGTCCAGCGTGGAAAAGTTCTTCCAGGAGGCGCTGAAGGACGGCTGCGAAGGCCTTATGGCCAAGTCCATCGCCCCGGAATCGGTATACCGCGCTGGCAGCCGCGGGTTCCTCTGGATCAAGTACAAGAAAGAATACCGTTCGGAGATGACCGACACGGTCGACCTGGTGGTTGTCGGCGGTTTCGCCGGCCGGGGCAAGCGGAAGGGATTCTACGGTGCACTGCTCATGGCCACCTACAATTCGAGCGAGGACACCTTCGAGACGGTTTCCAAGCTGGGGAGCGGCTTCGACGATGCCGCGCTCGCCCAAATGCTGACCCTGCTGGAAAAGTACAAACTCACGGAAAGGCACCACCTGGTCAGGAGCAACATGCAGGCTGACTTCTGGTTTGAACCGGGCATTGTGCTGGAGGTGCTCGGGGCCGAGATAACCCTGTCGCCGATCCATACCTGCGCGTTCGGAAGGGTGCGTAAGGATGCCGGCCTGGCCATACGGTTTCCCCGTTTTACCGGAAAGGTCCGGGATGACAAAGGCCCGAGGGAAGCTACCACAACCGATGAGCTGGAGAACATGTACCGGTCCCAGCTGAAGAAGATAGAGGATTGAGATCGGCAGCATTCGGGTTTCCTGGTCCATTGGACGGTTGGTCATGCCCATTTTCGTGAATGGGCCGTTCCACGTTCTGGCCCTCTCGACATCCGTCGATTCTTCACTATTGATGATACACATTATTCCTAAGGTCACGTTTTATTCCGATTGAAATCTAAATCTGCTGGCCGAACAGACCGAGATAAACTTACCGGAATGAGCCAGATAAATTGTGTCCTTCAAAAGCAGGCTGGCGGTTATCGGAAGTGCGATTCCAATTATACATTTATCTATTATTCCGATTGTCATTGCACAAATGTCTCGTTAGCAAAGCTTTTATTGTTATTTTGGATAACCATGGATAAGTTAGTGAGACAAATAAACAAATGAAATGCACCGAGTCTCCAATGAATCTCCAATATTCCGACGAATGTATCACAGGTGGTCAAATGAGCTATGCCAGAACAGCAAGAATCGGTTTGATGGTGGCTTTAGGAATGATACTGATCCCATTGCTTTCCAGGTCGGTCTCGGCGACCGATGGCCTGGCCAGCGATATCAATCAGGGCGATACAGCCTGGCTTCTGATCTCCACCGCCTTGGTCTTCGTAATGACCCCGGCCGTGGCGTTCTTCTATGGGGGCATGCTGAGGAAGGAATCATTCCTTTCGATGCTGGGACAAAGTGTCATCATCATAGGAATCGTGACCCTGATCTGGATCGTGTTCGGTTATTCTCTGGCATTCGGGGGTTTCAGGAGCGACCTCATCGGCAATTTTGACTTCTTTCTAATGGACCGTCTCGGAGGACTGCCAGATACGGACTATGCGAGGACCATTCCCTCCATCCTATTCTCCATGTATCAGCTGATGTTCGCGATAATCACGGCAGCCTTGATCATAGGCGGAATCGCGGAACGTATGAAGCTGAAAGCGATGATCATCTTCCTCAGCATTTGGACATGCGTAGTGTATCTCCCGGTGGCCCACTGGATTTGGGGAGGGGGTTGGCTGGCTAAGATCGGGGCATTGGATTTTGCCGGAGGAGCGGTAGTGCACATCACCGCAGGCGTATCGGTCCTGGCGGCCAGTATCGTTTTGGGGAAGAGATTGTCGGTAATGAACGGCAATGGGGACCATCCGCATAACATTCCCATGGTCGTGCTCGGGGGCGGACTGCTTTGGATGGGTTGGTTCGGTTTCAATGGAGGTAGCGCCCTTGGATCTGGATCCTTGGCGGCGCAAGCGTTCGCCAATACCCATATCGCAGGTGCAATGGCGGCCATCACCTGGGGATTGGTCAGCTGGCTTCATCTGGGCCGGCCGTCCGTCCTCGGTCTGATCACGGGAGGGGTAGCCGGATTGGCGGCGGTCACTCCCGCCGCTGGCTATATCGATACCAGAGGAGCCATCGTTATCGGGCTGGCGGCCGGGGTATTGTGCTACTGCGGGATTCTGGTGAGAAAGAGATTCAGGTTCGATGACGCCCTCGACGTATGGGGGGTCCATGGCGTGGCTGGTACGATGGGCATGATAGCTGTCGGCCTGTTGGCAACGCAGAAGGTCAATGAAAGCGCGGTGGTCAACAACGGGCTGTTCTACGGGGGCGGATTCACACTGCTTACCGCACAATTGATAGCGGTGGTAGTCATTTGGATATTCGCATTTGGGGTCACCTTTGTGATGCTTAAAGTGCTGAGCCGGTTCACCCCCATCAGGATGACGAAGGAAGAAGAACGCGTCGGCGCGGACATCATCCAACACGGGGAGACCGCATACTCGTGAGGTGAAGGCACATGAAGCGTATCGAAGCAGTAATACGGACGGAGAAGCTGAACCCGGTCAAGAACGCGCTGGAAGAGATCGGGATAGTCGGAATGACGGTGTACGACGTCCACGGAAGAGGGGAACAGAAGGGACTGGAGTTCACGCATAGGGCCGGCACGTACCGGGTGGACCTCCTCCCTAAAACAAAGATCGAGATCGTCGCCGCCGATAGTGAGGTGGATAAGATCGTGGATGCGATCGTCAGTTCCGCCCGCACCGGGGATATCGGAGATGGCAAGATATTCGTCAGCAATGTGGAGAAGTCCATCAAGATCAGGACTGCCGAGGTCATGACGAAATAAGGAAACGATATCAACGCCTTGTATGGCCAGTATCGATAATGATACGTACACCCAAGACAATATCACCAAAATGGCCCCTGACACCTTCCCTGAAGGTTCACGACCGATGACGGTACTCGACTTCAAGACCGTGGTGTCAAGTTCACCGGAAGCGATAGCCATCCTCGAACGTTCTGGAGTCGTAGTTTATTCGAACCATGCCCTCGACGAACTGGTCGGCTTCACCGCGAATGAAATCGTAGGCATGAACGTCCTTGAATTCATTACCGAGGATTCGCACGAAATCATCAAGAACCAATTGCGGCTCCCCGCGATGGACGTTGGGGTCCAGCATCGCTACATTTTGGACCTGATGGCAAAATCTGGGAAACGGATGACCTGCGATATTGTGACATCTACTTTAAAAACAGATGATGGAAGGGATTTGATCACCGCTTTCATCAGGGACCTGACCGGCCTGAAGGTTCTCGAGAGCAGGTTCACTGCCGAACAAAGGAAGTATTTCGATCTGGTCAGTGAAAGCACCAGCATAGTATTGGTCCTGAACCGGGACCTGGTCATTTCATTGGCGAACAGAGGGTTCAAAGAAAGCCTGAAGTATCCGGAAGGTTCCGTGGTAGGAAAGGACATCAGGCTCCTGGACATCGTAGACTCCCATGTGATCGATGCCATGCAGGGCATCGTCGCATCCAGCGAGGGCGAAGGACGCCGGGGAATCGAATCGACCGCATGGACAAAGGATGGCCTGAAGATGGTCGTCTCGTGGTACTTGAGCGCGGTGAAGGAAAGTGACGGATCGGTCTCCGGGGTCCTGGCGATCGGCCATGACATCACCTCGAAGTTCCAGCTGGAATCCCTCTACCATTCGATGAGCATGATGCTGGAGATCGAACACACCATCTCCCTACTGACCTCCACATCGGTGGATTCCCATTCGATGATGAAAAGCGCCCTGGACCATATCCTCAGGATGTATGGCCACGAGGAGGGGTTCGCCATGGACCTGGGATCGGAGAATGGCAGTGCCCCCCTGGCCATCGTCGGCGATAGGTTGGCGTTTGAGGAGATCAATAAATGGATAACGGGCAAGATCGAGGACTTCTATGAACCGGTCTATTTTCCAGATGACCTGATGATCGAGGCGGTACCGTTTGGAGGTGGATTGAGGAGTTTGGGGCTTCTCCCACTTAGGGGAAAGGGAGGGGTTGTCGGATACATCTGCATCGGATCCGAGAAAGAGATAGCCCTTTCCCAGAACCAGAAGGATGCCATGGTGGGGGTGATCTCCATGCTTGGATATGCCTATGAGAACATAGGTCTGGCCGAGAGCCTCCGCAAGTCAAAGGAGCAGCTCTCGCTTTTCAACGATATCCTACTCCACGACATCTCCAATTACCTGGTCCCCATGAAGGCATATCTGGACCTGCTTAAGAAAAGGGAGTATGGCGAAGCCAAAGGGCGGGAGTACCTGGACCGCATCATGATCAGCGATGATGCGCTTAATGAGTTCATCAAGGACGTCAGGGTTCTCATGTACGCCAAGAACACCAAGACCGATTGTCTGATGTCGGTCCCCCTGATGCATGAGATAAAAAATTCCGTTGATGTATCCATCAGCCGGTATAACGGCGGTGCGGTGGAACTGATCGTGCCCGACGGAATCGGAAGCGTGAACGTCATGGCCGATAACGCCCTCCATCATCTATTCACGAACCTTGTCACCAACGCGATGAAGCATTCAATGCCGAGGCCGGTGGTCATTCGGGTCCATGACACCATCGAGAATGGCCTGGTCAAGATCACAGTGGAGGACGAAGGGCCCGGAATACCAGACGAAAACAAAGGGCTGGTCTTTGAAAGGGGATTCTCCGAGCCGACCGGCAAGGTGGCAAAGAGCACCGGGATCGGCCTTTCGATCGTCTCCGCCCTGATCCAGAAATACCACGGCAAGGTCAGCGTGGAGGACAGAGTGCCTGGGAGTCCGTCCTTGGGTGCGTCCTTCGTCGTGGAACTGCGATTGGCCGAACTATGATCGGGAGCAGCCGAAGCCGTGCTCCTCGATGTTCGATCGCGATCGGGCTACCCTTGAACCTGCTCGTCCAGTTTCTTGCCGCAGTTCCCGCAGAAAGGGGTTCCATTGGTTGCCGTCCCGCAATTTGGACAGCCCATGACCTGATCCTGCGATGGACCCGGCGCGGTTCCTACGGGCCCTGATTGGGAAGGGGCATCGACCTTCGGCGGCTGGTTCTCCGGCTCTTCTTTCCAGGGCTTGTTGGTCGAAGAACCAGATATTACCGTCGGGGTTCTACCTCTGCGCCTCTTCATCAAA
Organism: uncultured Methanomassiliicoccales archaeon; assembly: GCA_963695345.1. Classification (GTDB taxonomy): domain Archaea; phylum Thermoplasmatota; class Thermoplasmata; order Methanomassiliicoccales; family UBA472; genus DASXVU01. The sequence goes on along the minus strand of OY968769.1, from coordinate 1,927,151 downwards.
ACCATAACCAGGACCAGGATGATGGCGATCGCCCCTATCAGGATGAGGATCAATAGTCCGAGGTCCAATCCGTTGTTCCCGATGACGATATTTCCCATGGCCAGGCCGGTTCCGGTCACCTTCGCCTCCACCGTCCTTCTGTCGATCCCGGCGCCGCTGATGCTGAGAGAATGGGTGCCCGGGGTGGCGTGGATGGTGAAGCTGCCGTTGGCTTCGGTGATCACCGATGCGCCGTTCTCCAGAGCTACCGTCAGATTCGCCAGACCCTTCCCGTTGACATCGACGATGTTTCCAGTGACCGGGAACATGGCCACGGTCGTTACACCGAACCAGGTCGGGCTGGTGAACTCGGAGGTCCCGTTGATGTAGCTTATCTTCAGAGCGGCGTTCTCCGATGACACCCAGTCCTTATCGCATATGGGCGTGTTCCCATCGAACTGCATCTGGGTCAACTGATGGCAGCTGGTGAACGCCCGCTCCCCGATCTCCGCCACGCTGCTGGGGATAATGACCGAGGTCAGATTGCACAGGAAGAAAGCGGAGTCCCCGATCTTGGTGACGCTTTTCGGTATGGCGAAGTACCCGGTCTTGGCACAGGGGAAGGCGATCAATGTGTCGACCTTCTTGTCGAACAGTACCCCGTTCACACTGGCATAGTTCTTGTTGCCGCCCTTGACATCGATGTGATCCAGCGAGGTCAGGCCGGAAAAGGCCCCGTCCCCGATGGAGGTGACACTGCTGGGCACTTCGATGGAGCTCAATGCATAACATCCGGAGAATGCGCCGTCCCCGATCTCGGTGGTGCCACTTGGTATGGTCACTGAGGCGAGGCGGGAGCATCCGGAGAATGCGCGCTCCTCTATCCTTGTGACATTGGCCGGTATAGTGACCGCACCGGACCTGCCGCCCGGACACTGGATCAATGTCGACACGTTCTTGTCATAGAGAACGCCGTCGTCACTGGAATACTTGATATTTCCATCAGCCACCCCTATGGAGCTCAAAGCCTGGCAGGTACCGAACGCCTGGGCACCGATCGAGCTTGTCTTCCCCGGGATCGTCACGGCGGTCAGCGAGTTGCAGTTATTGAACGCTTCCACGCCTATCGTTGTCACGTTCGTGCCCAGGCTGAGGGAGGTCATGTTCCGACAGTAGTAGAATGCACTGTTTCCGATGTAGGATACACTGTTGGAGATGACGACCGATTTCAGGTCCGTGCAATAGTAGAACGTGTAGTTCCCGATCACGGTCACGTTGCTCCCTATGACCACCGATGTCAAGGCATCGCAGTTGGAGAACGCCCGGTCCTTGATCGTCTTGACCGTTTCCGGAACAGTGAATGCGCCTTGCTTTCCCGCCGGATAGGCAATCAGGGTGGTGGTGGCTTTATTGTACAGCACGCCGTCGATTCCGGCAAACATGAGGCTTCCTGGGTCCACGCTGATGCCGGTTAGCGAATTGCAATAACCGAACACCATGTCGCCTATCGATGCAACGCTCGATGGTACATTGATCGAAGTCAGGGCTTCACAGTACGCGAATACATACCCTCCCAATGTGGTTACCCCGTTAGGGATCGTCACTGAGGTCAGGGAAATGCAGGCGGAGAAAGCCTGGTACGCGATCACGGTGACACTGCCCGGGATGGACACAGAGGTCAGGCTCTTGCAGTTCTGGAACGCGTAACTGTCTATTCTGGTGACCCCGTTAGGGATCGTCACTGAGGTCAGGTTTGCGCAGTTATAGAAAGCCATGCTGCCGATCGAAGTGACACCGCCCGGGACGGTGAAGGCCCCGGTCCTGCCGATAGGATACTGGATCAAGGTGGTGGCGGCTTTGTTGTAAAGCACGCCATCGATGCTGCTGAAGCTCGGGTTGGACAGATCCACGCTGATGGATGTCATTGAACTGCAGGAGTAGAATATGGCAAAGGAAAGATAGGTGACGCTGGCTGGGATCGTCACCGACGTCAAGCCATTACAATAATAGAATGCCTCAAATTCTATCGTGCTGACGGTGTTGGGTATGGCCACTGAGGTCATGAGGCGGCAGGAGTAGAAAGCCTGCGCGCCAATGCTTGTGACACCGTTCTCGATCGTGACCGGCCCGACCTTGCCAGAGGGGCATTGGATCAATATTGAATGTGCCTTGTCGTAGAGCACACCACTTACACTGGAATATGCCGCGTTCGACGAGTTCACATCGATTGATGCCATTATGGTGCAATCAGCGAACGCGGAGCTTCCTATGTAAGAGACCGACGAAGGGACCGATATTGACGATAGGGAGATGCAGTGGAAGAAAGAGTAGTTCCCGATGACCGAAACGTTGGACCCGATGACCACGCTGGCGATCATGTCTGAATAGGCGAACGCGTAATCGTCGATGAGCCTGACCGTGGATGGGATCGAGACTGAGGTTATTCTCGTGCTATCGGAGAACGCCGAATCCCCGATCTCGGTAACGGGCTTGCCGCCCAAGGAATCCGGTATGGCGACCACCCCGCCTTGCCCTATGTAATCGGTGATCCTGACCTCTGTTCCGTTGATCGTTTCATACCGGTATGACGTGGTAGAGAGCGTCGCCCCCTCAGTTGCGCTGGAGGCAACAACGAATGCGCTTGAGATCAACATCAAAACAATGATCGTGGTCTTTGCGTTCCTTAGATGATTTGCCAAATGCTCTCCTCCGTCCGCCTAAACAATACGAATAAGGTCTAGCGGATATGGATGATGTTGCAGGTTTAATTCTTTGTTGTGAATCGAGGTTCCAATGCGGGTGAATGGCATCACCCCGGTCGAATCATGTCGAAGGTCCAAGCACTGTTCGGCGTTTGGGGGACCAACGAGCAACATCGGTTCTAACATGGGAAAAGCAGGACACAGGGCCCTCCCGCCCTCGTTCTCATTCCGGACGGAGGTCGTAGGCCTTTCCTCCTTTCCCTGACGATGTTGCTTCTGTGTTCGTCCAACGGAACGGCGCACTGGAGGGGACGTGTGATATCCAACCCGTCCTTTCTGTGCAAGTGGACAGGTGGGAGCGGTCTTCCGGAGAACAACCCAGTCAAATAAATGTCCGCATGAAAACTTTTATACCCTCCTCTAGTATAGGTGCCCCTCATGGAGATTATACAGCTAGAGAAGGACAAGGATTCGATCCTTATCCAGATCAAGGAGGCCGACATGACCCTGATCTCACCTCTGGTCAAGGAGCTTCTCGAGGACGAAATGGTCTCAGAGGTGAAGTACACCGCTGGACACCCGGACCTGGAGATCCCAACACTATTTGTCAAGGTCAAGAGCGGCAAGCCCCAAACGGCTCTGAAGAGAGCGGCCAAGGCGCTTTCCAACGAGTTCAAGGAAGCTCGAGAGAAGCTCGAAAAGGACCTGAAGTAGTCATGGTCTATTCCGAGAATCCGAACCGAGAGCGGGAGATTGGCATTGAGGTCTTTTATACCTCCACCAAAGGGACGGGAGGGCGCCTCAAGGTCAATTACGAGGACTTCATCGTCAATGAGATCTCCATCTACCCGGAGAGGACCGAGAATGGCAGATATGCCATAGCCAAGATCACCTCCACCAATTGGGAGACCAACCGACTGGTGAGGATGATCTCCAAGAACCTGGGCATCACCCGCAACAAGATCACCTTCGCCGGCACCAAGGACAAGCGGGCGATCACTTCCCAGCTTGTTCTCCATCGAGGCGCCGGTGGAGGCGGTCCAGGCGTTGAGCATGCATCAGGTACGGTAGTCGAGGATGTCTACGCTTCAAAGAAACACATCACCATCGGCGATCTGATCGGCAACTCCTTCCAGATCAAGCTGACGGAACACCGCGCTCAAGGGAGCGGAACTGGCCGAATCCCGTCTCCCAGACCAGGGGCGAACTGGAGACGCTCGGCGGATTCCCCAACTTCTTCGGGGTCCAGCGTTTCGGCTCGATACGGCCGGTAACCCATCTGGTGGGAAAGCACATCGTGCAGGGCGACTTCGAGAAGGCGGTCATGGTCTACATCGGAAACCCGAACGAGGAAGAGGACGAGATGTTCCCGTCTGCCACGCCAGCGCCTCCAGGAGACCATGGACCTCGAGGCGGCCATGAGGGAGTTTCCCCGCACGCTCACGTTCGAGCGCATGCTGATCGGCTGGCTGCTCCGGAACCCAGGTGATTGGTCGGGCGCGATAAGGACACTGCCCCCGAACCTGCAGATGATGTTCGTCCATGCCTACCAGTCATATCTGTTCAACCTCATCCTGAGCGAGCGGATCAGACGGGGCATCCCGCTGGACCGCCCGATCGTCGGCGACGTGGTGCTGCCGGCGGACCGGACCGGCTATGCGGACCATGACAAGCCGGTGCCGGTCACCAAGTTCAACCTGGACCTGGTGGAGAAGAGCGTGCGCGAGCGCAAGGCGTACCTCTCCGGAGTGCTGTTCGGTTCAGAGTCGAAGTACGCCGAAGGCGAGATGGGCGAGATAGAGCGCAAGGTCGTCGAGCAGCGGAAGGGGTCCAACTCAAGGACTTCATCGTGCCCCAGATCGCCGAGTGCAACTCCAAGGGATCGCGCCGGGAGCTGCTGGCCCCGTTCAGGGACCTCAAGCTGGAATGCGCCGAGGACAACGTCGACATAGCGTTCACCCTGGGCAAGGGCTGCTACGCCACCGTGATGCTGCGCGAGTTCATGAAATCGGACCTGCTCGACTACTGAGGTCTTGGTTCTCCTCTTTTAGGATGGATGTAAAGGGTTTACAGCCTGGACCAGTCCTTGGATTGCCTGTCCTCCTCCGATTCCTCGGCGACCTGCGGCTCCTCACCGTCGCTTTCTTCAAGTATCGTCCTGGGGTCCTTCTTCGCCGCCGGCGCCGCCTTCTTGGCCTTGACGGCGCTCCCTCGATAGGAGCGTGGCAGCGAGGGCACAGCCCTCCCCTGACGCACTCCTCGCACAGCAGCGACGAGCAATTGGAGCAGGCGGTCACCGCCGCCTCGCCATGGAACAGACACCTCCTTCCCAGAACGTCCGAGGCGTCCACCTTGGCCGGGCGCTTCTCCGGATTGTAGAACGTCTGGTAAAGGTCCTTCTGCTCGTCCCCGAACATGATCGGCTCGCGGGTCGGCTTCTTCTCCATCACGGGGACGCCGGATTCCACCTGGTACTCGACCGCGGGTGCCTGCTTCGGCCTCGGGGCGGGCCCTCCTGGGCCTCTGTTCCGGCAGCGCGATCGGCTCATCTGATTCCACCCATTCCTTGGGGTTGACCGGCTTGTGCTTCGGCCGGGGCACCTCCTCGCGGCCTCCACCGGAGTCTGCTTCGGTTCGTTGGCCCTCAGCGTCTTGATGACCGCCATGAGTCGGCGGGCGGTGTATATGCCCACCCCCAGCGTCTCGATGATCCCCATCACGTTCCGCTTCTCGTCGGGCAGGTTCATGGCCGTCCGCAGCAGCTTCTCGGTCCGACCGTCCATGATAGTGTGGTTCAGGTCCATCTTGTTGACCCGCTCCACGTAGCTGAGGACCTTCTTCGCCCGGACGATATCCTTGCCTGGCAGAGCCATCATGACGTCCGAAAGCCCCAGTCCGGTCTCCTTGACCCGCGGGTTCCGGGCGGCCGCCATCAGGACGTAGCGGGAATCCTCCTCGTACTGATCCAGGTCGGCATCGTTCATCAGTTCGACATTGACCGGCTCCCGCTGGTCCAGGAACGAGGAGACCTCGTCCAGGCTATTGTATGGAATGCCGCATTCCTTGAACATCTCTTCCTTGGACATGCGCCGGTTCTGCCGGTACTCGCACTCCAGTACGCTGGTGGCCTGGTTGAGGACCTCGATCTCGTGCAACTTCTGGTCAGCCGCCTTCAGCGACTCCCTAGCCTGGTCGAAGTTGGGGTTGAGCTCCAAGGCCTTTCTCAGGGCACTCTGGGCATCGGAGTATCTCCGCATCTTCAGATAGGAGACCCCCTGGCCATAGTAGGCGAACGGGTCCGACGGGTCCAGGGCGATGGCCGCATCGTAGCTCTTGATGGCCTCCTCCGGACGCTGAATCTTCTGGCAGATGTCCCCCTTCTCCATGAGCATGCGCCGGTTCTTGGGATCGCAGGCCAGTGCCTTCCTGATCGCCTCGTAGGCGTTGGCCGGATCGTCCAGCTGCGATCGGATGACCGCAATACGCTCCCAGGCGCTGGCATCGGTGGCGTCCAATGCCACCGCCCTCAGGAACGAGTCCAGCGCGTCATTGTAATGCTTGAGCTCCTCAAGAGCCCGGCCCTTCGCCTTGTAGATGCCCTGCTCCTCCGCTCCCAGTTCCAAAGCCCGGTTCAGGCAGACCACGCAGTCCTGGAACTGGCCCAGCTTGAACATGACGTTGCCCTTGTACTTCCAGGTCTGGGGGTCGCTCTTGTCCACCGCCAGGGAGGCATCGAAAGCATCCACCGCATCGGCCAGGTTGCCGAGGGATGCCAGTGCCCTTCCGCGGTCACTTTGGAAGCGGGGGTTGCCAGGTTGCCCCCTCACGCATTCGTCGAAGACCTTCAATGCCCGATCGTACTCGCGCATCAGAAGATACGCCCGTCCTTTATTGTCGAGCGGCATCAGGTCGGAATTGTCCAGCGTAAAGGCTCGGTCAAACTCGACGACGGCGTCGGCGTATCGCCCGAGGCCGATCAGCACCAGGCCTTTGCGGTTGTGCAGTTCCTTGTCCCGGTCGTCCACCGCCAACGCCATGGTGTAGGTGTCGTTGGCCTCGGCCAGCCTGCCCATCCGCTCCAGCGCGAAAGCCTTGTCCATGAGGGCAGGCTTGTCGCTCGGAGACACCTTCAGGATCGAGTCGCATACCTCGATGATCTCCTCGGCCACGCCCTTGGCGACCACCGAGGTCTTCTTGTAATGGAGAATGGCGATGTTCGCCGGATCGATACGCAGAGCGGAGTCAAAGGACTCGATGGCGTCGTCAAAGCGGGACAGGCGGTGGGATGCCACCCCTAGGTCGACGTAGGCGTTCCGGTTCTTCGGATCCAGCTTGATTATTCTCTGACAGATCTTGACCAAATCCTCCAGGCGGTCAGTGTGTTTCAGCGAGACCTTCTTCATCTCGAGCAGCCCGATGTCCTTGGGGGCCATTTCCAGCGCCTTTTCGAAGGACTTTATGGCAGCCTCATGGTCGTTCATCTTGGCAAGCACCTGGCCGATCCGGACCAGGACGAACTTGTTGCCGGGGTCCAAACGGATCGCCTCTTCATAACAGTCGAGCGCCTGTGGATGGCGTTGCAGCCATTCTAGCGCCACCCCCTTGCTCAGCCATACGGCATTGTCCTTGGGGTCGATCGCCAACACCTCGTCGTAGGAGGCGACCGCCTCCTCGTACCGTTTGGCGTTCTCCAGTGCCAGCCCCCGAGAGTAGATGAGCCGTTTCTCTCCCGGCGAAAGCTTCACCGCGTTGGTGAACGATATGACCGCGTCGGCATAGCGTTTCAGAGCGAAGTTGCTGTCCCCCTGTACCCTCCAGAACGCGACCTGGTTCGGATACATCTGGGTACCCAATGTCGATCTGGCCAGGGACTCCTCGAACCGGCCCATCGAATACAACGCCAGGGAAAGGTCCTTGAGATTGTCCTTGTCGTCCGGGTCCAACGCCATGACCTGCTCATAGAGCGCGACCGCGTCGTCCTTCCGGTTCATCCGGTCCAGGGCGACCGCCTTGTCGAAGAGCGCCCCTTCGTTGACCGGATTTACCCGCAGTATCCGGTCGCACGAATCGAGAACGTCCTTGTCCTTGCCAATGTGCTTGTACGCTTCCTTGATGCATATGAGGGGCGCCTCGTTGGAGGGCTGTACCTTCGCTGCCCTCTCCAGAGGCTTCAAGGCATCGCGGAACCGAGTGGCCTTCATGTACGCCGACCCTAGGTCCAAGAGCGCCTGGAAGTCATCCTTCTCCTTGGCCAGCCTGGCCTCGGCCAGGGAAATGACCTCTTCCGTGTTCCCGGTATGAAGCATGATCTTGCGTTTTCTGACCAGCAGCTCATCATCCGATGGGTATCTCTTGATGGCCAGATCGACCGTCTCTGAGGCCTCCTCGAACCTTCCCAGCCTGATCAAGGCATCAATGCGTTCAAGGAAGATGGAACGATCCTCCACCTTCCTATCGAGAAGCTTGCCCGCGTAAAGGACCATGTCCTCGTCTGCTCCGTTCTTCTTCGCCACCTGCAGCTTGCCATTGATCGCCAGGATAAGCTCGGAGTCTATTGCCAGGGCCCGGTCGTAGGCGGTGGAGGACTCCTCCAGCCTTCCCATCTCGAACAGAAGTGCGGCGACCTCCGCCCAGGTGAATTTGTTCAAGCCATCGGCACGGAGCGATTCCTTGTATTGGGCCAGGGCGGCGGCCTTGTCCCCTTTGTCCTTGAAGTTGCGGGCCTTGTACAGATGTGCCAGGGCGTTGGCCGAGTCTCGTGCCAGGACGTCGTCGTAGATGAGCATGGCCTGGTCATTCCGCTTGAGAAGGGTCAGGATCTCCCCCTTCCGCAGCATGAGCTCGACGGTCCTGGGCATCAGGATCACGGCCTGGTCGATCGCGGTCAGGGCCTCCTCGTTCAGACCTTGGGAGACCAGCAGGTCGGCCTTCCTTTTCAACAGAGGAACCTTATCGTCAGACCTCTGGATCATGCGGTCGAGGATGGTGACGTCGGACGGATCGAGCTCGGCGGCCTTCTTCAGACAGAACAACACCATGTCCTGCCTCCGTTCTTGATCGTAAAGATCGGCTTTGAAAAGCCAGACGCTCTTGTCCGATCCCGGTAGCAGGGTGGCCTTGTCCAGAATCGAGATCGCCTGGGGTACCTCTCCCTTCTTGACCAGTGCCCGGGCGAATGCCAGCATGGCGGTCAGGTCGGCCGGTGCCGACTTCAAGGCCAGATCGGCGGCGTTGGCCGCGTCGAGGGTCATCCCGCAGTCCAGATAGTCCTTAGAAAGTCTAACCAGCGATTCTACCAGGACAGCCTGTTGGGTCGGTTCGGCGGCCACGCCGAGCAACGCATCGCGTGCCTTGGTCAATTCAGAAATGGCCGCGTCGAGGTTCTTTGCGAGAATGTAACGCTCTGCAACTTCCATTGATTTCTGTGCTTTCCGGACCGCTTTGATGTCGGTCTCTTTGCCAGGGTTCAGGAGTCCCATCCCATCACCGTTGGGTCGATAATCAGCGTGATTGCACTAAAACCTTTTCACTGGATTCTTATGAATTTATAATGTCAGCTAAATTTGATGGAATGTCGGACGAGAAAAATCATGAGGAATGACCTCATTAAAAAGTTCAATTCCATGTTGAATATTGTACTGGTATTCAAAATAAGATATCAGGGAAAAACAATTATATACAGAATATCCTGTATCAGTTCTTGTCAGACATAAAGTCGGACAAAACTCAAGGAATGGGATGCAATGGGGCTTGAGGAGATATCAGCACAATATGGAATCGGCCTTGACGTACTGGAGTGGATGCAAACCCACACCATCAATGACCTTGCGCACATCGCGGAAGGCATGGACTCGAAAGGGATCGATCTCAAAGAGCTTTGGTGCCTCATCAACGACCTACGTGTCATAGGTGACAATTAGGGCGTTGATCTGACAACAATGCCTGTTCTGATAACGACTCGGAGGACGACGGAGGATGGGACCTTCGTCCCCCACCCCAAAAACTTCTTATTGCTTATTCTGAAAAATGGATTAGTTCATTAAGCACCTACGACAATATTATCAACGCTTATGGCGAAATCTAGGTTGAGCTCGGTCATAGAGGACCCTGTCGACATCGAGCTCATCGGTTGGATCATGCTGATGGTCGGAGCGATCAGCCTCATCTTCGGGATCATGGCAGCTTTAGCTGGATTTACCGTAAGAATGGATGGTTCAGCGGTAGGGACATTGCTGTTATGTGTCACCATCGGCACCATCTCCATTTGGCTGGGTAATAAGGTCATGCGGTGGGCAAAGACCGGATCGATCAGGAAGAATGAGGGAATCGCGAACATCGGGCCATTGACCTTGATCATCGCGGTGATCATGATTGCGGTCGTCATGATGATGGCAGAACCGAACCTTCTGGCGGTCGAGTTCCAATGGCTTATGGCCATTGGGCTCATTACTGTCCTAGTGGTCTTGATGCAAAAGAACCGCAAACCTACCGCAAGACCGGCTTGATAGGCTGCATATGGCCGGCGATCGAGGATGACACAATGGGCTGGCTATTGGACCGGCGATAGAAGTTTTTTATATCAATGAACCATTAGGTCGCCCAACTCGCAGGTGTAATCTAGCGGTTAGGATTTTAGCCTTCCATGCCCCAGAAATGGGGACGAGGCTAGCTAAACACTCGGGTTCGAATCCCGACACCTGCACTTTTTTGCATATCCAGCTATCCATTTTTTTGTCGGTCCTCAAACCGATGCTCTGAAATCAAGAAAACTAGTGGCCATATTCCCACTTTCTCCCTTTCGGTCCTCTCTTTCTGTTCGATCCTAATGGTTTCTCACAGAGAGCGATTAACTTGGCTAACCATAAGATGCGAATTGTTGTGGTAATGAGCGAAAGGCTCAGCTTCCGCTCCTGATGTCCAGTTCGAGCAGAAAGAGCTTATTCCACTTCTAATCTTCAACGCAATGCGTTCTGCCTTACGACGAGCACGGGGCATTCGGACATCCTAATGACCTTCTCAGCCACGCTTCCCATTACTATTTTTGAGACCCCTGAACGACCGTGGGTTCCCATGACGACGAGGTCAAAGTCCCTGGTATCTTTTATGATCACCTGGGCTGCCGAGCCGTGTTCGATCCTGGTCTTCACTTTGACCCTCCTCTTCTCGCCCTCGTTCTTGATATAGGCCACAGCCCTGCTGCCCTCATCCTCCAGGGTCTGAGCCAGATTGGGGGCGTTTGGCACGTTCCGGGCGATGATGGAGCCCTCATCGACGACGAACAGGGCGGTAACCTCCGCTCCAGTCATCTTTGCCAGGGCCAATCCATGGTCGGTTGCCTCTTTTGAATGCTCGCTACCATCCGTTGGGATCAATATCCGGTTATACATCTTGGGCTCCTTTGCCGTCTGGACCTGCGGTTCCTCGGTTTTCGCGATCGGGCATTTGAGGAACAGGGTCACCGAGGCCATCAGCAATAGTATGGCCCCTCTGATCAGGAAGACGAAATCCACGCTTTCCGCGAACGCGTTTCAGTATCTGCGTCGTATACTGTGGCATGACTGATAGGTAAGCTAGGATAACTGTGTTATGCGGTACTGTATTGTACGCTTCCGTTGCAGGACGGCCTTTCAGAGCTTGATCGATGTGCAGGTTGATCATCAGGGCGAACACAGTAGTGGCCACTGAGATGGCGAAAATAATTACGGCCATGCGAGGGATTATTTACGGCATTTCCGGATCAAGGTCGTTGGAGATAGATATGTATCTGCTCTATCGAACCCGACGGGTGCTCTAGGATTTCAAGAACTCCTTGAGCTGACTCTCGATCATCGACCAGGAGGTCAAAAGCGGCTTTTCCTCAATGGTGACCAGGAGGATGCCTTTTTCAACCTTGTAGGACCCGATCAGCCTCCCTCCCATGATTCTTCCCGAGAACTTTCCTTTGGCCCCATCCCCCACAAAAAATACTCCCTGTTCAGCGGCGATCTTCTTGGCCTGCCTCACTTTTTCTTCGGGATCCCCTGACATCTTGATCTGGTACTGCATGGTCTCATCGGATATCGTCCAGGCATTATAACTTGTTAGCCGTTAGGCGGATCGTGGTCCAATTTCTGCAATCAATAATAGGAATCATGGTGAAACCTACTTAACAAGTTCATTTTCATAGTGCTGTCAAATCGAAAATGGATTCTGGAATTCATGATTAGCCTGATCCTTCTTTCTTTGGTGGTCTCCGGGATAATCATGATCGCCGTTGGTGTCTATTCACGTAGCCACAAGGCGGTCCCAGCCCAGCTTCCGTTCGAGGTCATGGTATACCTGTTCGCGTTCTGGTGCCTGTTCTTTGCCTTGATGGGCCTCATGGACGATCCTGCCGCCAAACTCCTTGCATTCCAAGTGGTCTTAGGAATAGTTGCGTTAGTCCCGGTGGTCACCCTCCTGACCATCGTCTATCTCCTGAACGTGCAACGAGCATTTTCCAGATGGAAGATAGCCGGTCTGTTCGCAATCCCATCGATAATGATCCTCATTGATGCGACAAACAGCTTGACGTCATGGTTCATAACCGGGTCCAGACTGATCGATACGGAAGGATTCTCATCCCTGGCCCTCGAATATGGACCTGCATTCATGGTACACACCGCGTACTCGTATGTGATCATCCTTTCGACCTTGGCTTTGCTGATCTGGCATATCGCCCACAATGCCGGAGTGTATCGATGGAGGGACTTCATCGTCCTGGTGGGCTTTGCGATACCATTTGCTGGGAACGCGATCGTTGTCAGTGGACAATCTGGCGGATTCGATTTCACTCCGATATTATTCGTTTCGACCGGTCTCGCCTTGGCATTTGCCCTGTTCCGCTATCAGATACTCACCCTAATGCCGGTGGCTAGAGGAGTGATCATGGATATCTCCTCCGATCCGATTCTGGTCCTGGACCAGAACGGGAAACTTGTGGACCTCAATCCCAAGGCGCTTACCCTGACCGGTCTTTCCACACGTTCCATCGGGCAAGATGCGGCCACCGCTTTCAGGGGGCATCCAGCAATCCTGGAGGTGCTGGATGGAATCAGGTCGGAGAACCAAGTGGTTGTATTGGACACGATATCCGGTACCAGGTACTTCGATTGCCAAGTGGATGGGATGGAGGACAGCGGAGGACAACCTCTCGGCAGGGTCATAATCCTCCGCGACATCAGCGTTAAGAAGATCGCCCAGGATGCCCTGAAGGAGAGCGAGGAGCGTTATCGTGCCATTTTTGATCAATTCCTCGGGTCGTTATTTGTGGTCGACATGGCTGATGGGTCGGTGCTTCAAGCCAACAAATCCTTCTGCCGCTTCTTCGGATATGACGAGGACAAGGTGGCTGGATTGAAGATGAGCTCGATCCAGGGCATCGACGGTTCCATCATCCAAAGGGTCGTGGACACGGTCCGAAAGGGGGAACGAGTGTTATTGGAAACGAATGCCACTGGCATGGAAGGAAAAGAGATTACCCTGGAAATTTCGGCCAGCCCTATCATGTACGGAGGAAGGAAGGCCATCTGCGTTATGGGATGGGACGTCACCGAGAGACGCCATGCGGAGGCCGATCGGGAAAGGATAGAGAAGCTCGAAGCCACCGGGACGCTCGCAGGCGGTATTGCCCATGATTTCAACAATCTGTTGACCAGCGTTCTCGGGTATGTGTCATTGACCAAACAAAGGACCGAGCAAGGAACGGAGACATACAAAGGACTGCAGGAGGCGGAGATGGCGATCATGCAGGCCAAGGAGATCGCCCAAGAGCTCCTGTCCTTGGCCAAGGGAGGTTCACCTATCAGGAAACCAACCTCGATCTCAGAACTTCTGCAGGTGGCCTCCAATCATCCCTTCCTGAACAGCAACGTGAGCTGCCGCCTTCATATGCCCCAGGGACTATGGATAGCGTATGTGGACCCAGGCCAGATGGGCCGGGTGTTCACGAACCTCTTCCTCAACGCCAAGGACGCGATGCCACAGGGGGGCATGGTAGATGTCACCGTCTCCAATATCATTGCCGACATAAACGCCAACCCAACGTTGGAGCCTGGCCGATACCTGGAGATCGTCATCAGGGATGAAGGGAAAGGCATCCCCAAGGAGGTTCTTCCAAAAATCTTCGAACCCTATTTCACCACCAAGGTAAAGGGCTACGGTCTTGGACTATCCGTAGTATATGCGACAGTGACCCGGCATAATGGTAGCATCCAGGTCGAATCCAAGGAAGGGAAGGGAACGACATTCAAGATATGCCTGCCAGTGACCGACGAACAACCGGTTGTGAACGCTGTGGAGGTGGCGGTGATCTCGGAAGGTCAAGGCCGGATCCTGGTCATGGACGATGAGGAGTACGTACTGGACGTCATCACCGAACTCCTGGCTGCCCTGGGGTATGAGGTAGGTGTGGCCAGGGATGGCGTGGAAGCCATGAAGGAATACAAAATGGCCATGGAGGCAGGGCGTAGATATGATATCGTTCTTGTCGACCTTACCAACATCAGGGGAATGGGAGGTAAGGAGGCCATTGCTGGCCTGCTAGAAATGGACAAGGGTGTCCGGGCCATCGTTTCCTCGGGTTACTCGAATGATCCGGTGATGGCCGACTACGCTAAGTTCGGCTTTGTTGGAGTACTGCCAAAACCCTACACGCTGGAAGAGCTGGCCATGACCATCAAACAGACCATGGCCATAGATTATAGGCCTAGCCCTGAAGAACGGACTGGCGGCCAAACAAAACACGAGATCGATTCGTCCACTTGACCGGCCTGGTCGAACAGTGAACGAACAATTCGGAGTGAGATGGATTTATCATCCCCCGCACCCATGGTATCCTTGGGGAAGATGGGTAAAGACTCGGGGAAGAATAGAATGAATACTGTCAGATTGATTGTTGCATTGATTTTGGTGGGAATCCTGATCATAGGATTCGAGGCCGCATTGTTCGTCAACGGCTTTGGTCATGACGGCCGGACCGCGCATATCTCGGTCCATGTGGACAAACATTCCTATGACGCGGGTGAGAATGTCACTTTCAAGCTGATCGATAAAACTCCAGGAGTGGAGTTTAACGTGACCGAACCGAATGGCTCGCCTCTGTATCATTTCAATTGTCAGGGAGAAATAGACATCATCAAGATCCCCGACGACATCGATCCAGACATGGCGATGGCGGATCTTTCTAATGAGAACTTGTTCTTCAGAAGGATTGGTACCGATATCCCAGTGGCCACGGTCAACTATGGTTATTTCAATGACCGAGAATCTCCGAAGAACATGAGCTGGAATGGAATCACGTCAGTGCCCAACACGTTGAATGCGGACGTGTCGATCACCATGGCGACCAGTGGCTATTATGTAATCCTTCCTAAGTTCTCTGGAGCCTCAGATCGTAAGATTCAGTTCGACCTGGACCGCGAAGCGATCTTCTACTACAGCAGCATGGAAGCAAAGATCAACATAACCAACAACCCTGACAACAATGTCACGGTGAGGCTCCAATTGGGTATGCCTCCAGGGATGATCGGGGATCAAGTTTGTGAGCTCTTCTCTGATTTCCGCTACGCGGAGTTCCCTGCCCATGATTTCATCAATATGACAAATCCTAAGGTGGACAACTATCACAATGAAACTCTGGTGCTAACCCCAGGGAATAATACCCTTCGAACTATCGTCTTTGAGGTAAAGATACCGGATTATGGAGAAGGAGCTGGAGATGGCGTCGTCTTCCAGACCGTGTTCTTTGAGGCTTTGTTGGTCACCCCGGTCGGAAATTGCACGTTCGGGTTCAATGGCATCTGGAATGGAGGTTGGCAGCATGTCCAACAATATTGATGTACCAGAAATCAAAGGTGTAAGAAATGAGGGGTAAGGCGGGAGAACGGGGCAGAACTCCCGCCTTGGGATGGTTGTTCAGAGTTAGGGATGGGCCGATGCATCCTCCCCTGGATTGGTTATAGAGCTTCGGACCCCGTGCGCTTTCCGCGCACGCCTTCTTGAAACACTGTAGGTTTCCGATACTTAAATACCGAAGTGCCGGAGATGGGTGAAAGTAGTGTCCATTAAAAATCATACTGGATACGAGAAAAGATGGCCGAAAGTGGCCTAGGCGGATTTTCTCTTATGCCGGATCCGCACCGCTTCTCCCTTCGCGCTGTCGGCCATCTCCTCCCCGTTCATCATGGCGACGCCGACCGCCTCCACCTTTCCCTTCCTCATCACGATGGCCTCGTCACCGATCCTTATGTCTGGATCAGCACCCTCCACGCCTACCGCGAATAGGTTCCCGGTCATCTCGAAATCCTTCATATTGACTAGGAACTTGCCCGACGAGGCGATCCTTTCCGCCCCATCCAAGGTCAGAGATATCATTCCGCGGTCCGGGGTCAACATTCCCATCTGGGTCCTGCCGGCCAAGAAACGGGAATAGGGATAGCTACCAGATACATCGCATCCTTCCGTAAGGGTCGCCCCAACATCGCCAAACTGGAAGATCGCGGAAGACCTCATCGAGTTGGCCCGGTCCACTCCCCTCGGAACCCTAGGATACTCAGCGCAGTACTTCTGCAGCACTGAGAATAGGTTATCCAGTGAGTCCTTCGACGTGCAGCTTGATGTCTTCGTCGTGTCCACATACTCCTCGAGAACCGGCAGGACGAACTCGCTTTCGTCGCCCAGATGGCAGATCACGTGATCATAGCCGAACGAGACGATGCGCCTCACCATCTCCTGCACCATGGCCACCTCCTCACGATCCCAGTGACCAGTGACCGGTATGTCGTACTGGGCTGCCGGATAGAACAGTTCTAGCTCCCTCGGAACGGCGCCCAGAGGAGAGGTTATTATGACCTCATGGACCACGTCGAAGTTGCTCAGGGAGGTTAGGACGCGCTTGAAGGCCTGGTGGCTCTTCGAAGAAGAATAAGGCTTCTTTGCCGAGCACGGGATCAGAAGCAGGACCTTCTTGTCGGCAGGGCGCTGGTACCGCTCCATGATGCGTTTCCGGTACCTTAGAATGTCCGGCCGGCTCAGGGACTGTTTGGCGTTGCAGTAGAACTGGGGGCCGATCACCGGGAAGTACTTCTCCTGGAAATTATAGTGGCTCTCATCGAATATCCGCAATGCCGAGACCAGCCAAGGCGAGGCATGGATGCGCATCTCGACCAGCTCCCGGAGGCGCTGCTTCTCGATCATGTGACGGACCAGCTGGAGCTCCTTAGCGGCATTTTCCAGGCTTAGGGCGAAAGCTTCCTCTGGAACCGCGGCGCCGATCCATTTTGAGTCCCTGGCGGAGATCGCCCCCTCCGTCATGCTAACCTCCATCCTGGAAGAACGGTATTGGAGAAGGGACGTGTCCATCAGGTCGACTCCCATGTAGGCCAGCAGGGCCATGTTGCTCACCTCCATGATCCCTGGCGCGTAGAGCAGGCGCTTATGCCCGATCCCTCCCCGAAGGGCGACCATGGCCGCGGCGAACTGCCTCGCGTCCCTCCGGTACTCGAACGCGTTGCCCAGGACGACAATCTCCGTGCCAGATGCCTTGACCTGTTCGGCGATGGCGTTCGGGTCTCCTCTCACGACGGTGACGCCGGTGCCTTCAGTGCAGCCGAAATCGGTTCTTCCGCCGCGCATCTGGGAAAGCGGGGGATAGAAACCATGCGGGACCAGTATATCGCCGTTGTCCGGCCCGATGGAAGCGTGCAGACTGTGGGCCTTTCCCTTGTCGGTGATGGAGAGGTCATATCCTCTGGGCAGCGGCTCTTTCAGGTTTCCGGTGAAGATGACATTGGGAGTGAGCGTCTTGAACGACGACGCGGTCCACCTTGCATTTCGTCCGACACCGGAACGGCCCAGTACCTCGAGCATGCCGCTCTGATGCGGCCCCCGGATAAAAACGCTTGCTATGATAGGGAAAGGAAAAACGGAAAAGGGGTTTCAGAACGAGGTCACCATGTCGTGGTCTGCGATGATCTTCCGGGCCTCTTGCCAGTCGACACCGGTGACGCTTTCCAGCAGGGCGACGTCCCCGACGCGCTCCTGCAGGTCCTCCTTCACACAGTAGACCTTGGCGTCGAAGTCCATCAGGTCGACAAGCGAGTCTGCGTTGGAGGGCATCCCTATCGCTTCTGGCTTCTGGCCGGCTATTGCGTTCAGCGTGCCGTCCCCGACCAGGAGGACATTGCACTTCGTGATCATCCCGCCCGCCAGCTGAGACAGGGCCAGCCGGGCTCCGGCAAATCCTTCTTCATAGCCGTATGGGGCCTTCATTATCATAACCAAAACGCTCTGTGCCATTTTGCTCACCTCGCAATGGTGACCATGCGGTCGCTCTCCGCGACGAACCTGGTCAGGTCGTTCGCCAGGCTGCCTTGCTTCCCCCCCGGGATCTCCTCGCCCCGGTTCAGGCCGCGAGCGGCGCAGCAGGTGTTGCAAACAGCGATCTCCATTCCCTTTTCGGCCAATGCCGATGCCTCGTTCCCAACGTTGGGGAAACGCTTCGGCAGCTGACCGTTCTTTATTAGCCAAACGCCCTCGCCATAGCCGAAGATACGGACACCATATCCCTTGCCCATGGCCGCGGCCGCTAACTTCATCGCGACGTTCGTGTCCATGTTCATCATGGTCCCCGTCCTGATCTGGATAGTCAGTATTTTCATCGTCACACCTACAAAGTGATGGTCTTGTCGAACCGTTCCATGATCAGCTCGACAGCCTCTGGATACTCGATCTCCTTGAATCCGGGCATCGCCTTTCCGCCGAAGCCCTTGGCCTGTAGGTCATCGCTCATGACGAAGACCTCCTTCACGGAACTGAGCAACTTCGCCCCGTTCTTCTTGTCCACCGCGTAATAGGCAGCGTCCTCGAACAGGATGGCCGCCCGCTCCCCGTCGCCAGCGATCTTATCGATCATGTCCAGCGATGCTCCGAATTCATGCGGCGATTTGAACAGCAGGAATAGGATTGATGTCATGTTTTATCACCTTAACCGATGAACAGCGATATGTCGCCATCCGCCGCAATGTCCATGAAACCGGCCGCGCCCAGTATCTTCACGCCGTCGACCATGTCCTCCTTCTTTATCCTCATCAGGGCCATCGTGGTGCTGCAGGCGTATATGTTCACACCCAGATCCATCGCCATCGCCAGCTGGGCGGGGTAATTCTCAATCCCGACCGCCTTCATCCTTCCCACGAACACTCCCGTGAACAGACGCATCATGCCGCCCAGCTTTGGCAGCTTGCCCTTCTTCAGCAGGCTTAGCCCGAAGAACGAATGGAACACGTGCACCTCCATGCCCATGCTCGCAGCGGTGTTCGCCATCATCAATGACATCATCGCCTTGTCGAACTTGTCCTCGGACACTACGATGACCAATCTCTTAGCTTTTTCAACCATTCGAATCACTTCCATCGATCAATCAATCGGACGTTCTTGGCCGCACCCAACTTTTCTAATTTGGGTTGACCACAATGACCCCGTCAATGGGGTCGGAGGGCTCCTGAGCGGCCCCTTCTCCCTCATGCCAGCTTCTTGATGTAGTAGTAGAAGACGCCCTTGTCTTCCTTCATCTCGACAAGTTCATTGTTCGTCCTCTTGCACCAGGCTGGGACGTCCTCCTTGGAGCCAACGTCATCTGATACCATCTCGAGAACCTTCCCTGCCGGAAGCTCTTTCATCTTTTTAGCCAGCTTGACTATAGGCATCGGGCACATCAGGCCCTTGCAGTCCAATGTCTCATCTTTCTGCATGTTGGTCCCTTCGGTTTTGCACGGTTGTGCAACAATCTTATATAACTGCGAGTTTATAAGACTTACTGCACAAAAGCGCAGGAGTGAACCGTGCTCCCGGAAAAGATGATAAACAACGTTTCTAATTGCAAGGATCTTGTCCAGTGCGCCTTCTCTTTGAGCGAGTTCGAGGTAGATGTATTTAACCATTTGATTGCCGTCGGACCGAAAAGAGCGGATGACCTGGCTGACCTGATGGGCAAGGACCGGTCTACGGTTTATCGGGCGCTGCAGAAGATGATGACCTGCGGCATGTGCTTCCGAGAGACCAAGAGCATCGAGCGCGGGGGCTACTTTCACCTCTATCGGGCCATCAGCCGGGCCGAGCTGGAACAGAAGCTGAAGCACTGCGTGGACGACTGGTATGAGAGGATGCAGTTCATCCTGACCAAGTTCGGGGAACCGGCGGATAACCGGCCAGAGAAGTGAGCGGGACTTCCCCCCGATTATTGCCACCTAAACATGCCAGCAATTCTACCAAGGGTAATATATGCCACCGAAGCATACCGATTCCGAGAACATGAACTTCAAGGGTATGGACATCGTTTCTATCAGGGACCTTAGCCGGGAGCAGATCGATACTGTCCTGGACCTTTCCGAGAAAATGATCCCCTACGCCAAAGGGGAGAAGTTCACCAAGGCCCTGGACGGCCGGATCCTGGCGAACCTGTTCTTCGAGCCATCCACCCGCACCAGGATGTCGTTTGAGTCGGCCATAAGCAGGCTCCATGGTCAGTCCATCGACATGGGTGTGCCTTCCATGACCTCCATAGTCAAAGGAGAGACACTGGCCGACACCATCCGCATGGTCGAGTCATATTCCGATGTCATCGTTCTGCGTCATCCGCATGAAGGGGCGGCGCGGTTGGCGGCGCGGTTCTCCACAAAGCCGGTCATCAATGCCGGAGATGGCGCAGGCCAGCATCCGACCCAGACCCTGCTCGACCTATTCACCATCAGACGTTCCAAGAAGTCCATTGATGGCATCAAGGTGGCGATGGTGGGGGATCTGAAGTACGGTCGCACCGTGCATTCCCTGGCCGAGGCACTTACCATGTTCGGGGCCGACCTCACCTTCGTGGCACCTTCGACGTTGCAGATGCCGAAGGAGACGATCAAGCAGGTGGAGAAGAACGGCGGGAAACCAAAGCTCAGGGTCAAGCTGTCCGAGGTCATCGCCGACGCTGACGTTCTATACATCACCAGGATACAACGTGAGAGATTCCCCGACGCGGCTGAATACCAGAAGGTGGCTGGCATGTATCGCGTCGACAACTCATTGCTGCGCGAGGCCAAGAGCGACCTAATCGTCATGCATCCGTTGCCCCGGGTGGATGAGATCGCCCCGGAGGTCGATACCACGCAGCACGCCAAGTACTTCGAACAGGCGTTCAACGGAGTCCCGGTGCGGATGGCCCTGTTGAACCTGGTGCTCGGAGGTGAATTGTAATGAAGGAGTTCAAGGTCACACCGATCAGGAACGGGACCGTCATCGATCACATCGACTGCGGCATGGCGCTCAAGGTCCTAAGGATCATCGGGCTGAAGGAAGGTAACGTCCAGTCACCGGTATCCGTCCTCATGCACGTACCTTCGAAAAAGGCCGTCTGGAAGGACGTGGTCAAGGTGGAGGACCGGGAACTCGACCCCAAGGATGTGGACAAGATCGCCTTGATATCGCCCAAGGCCACGATCAACATCATCCGCGATTTCAATGTGGCGGAGAAGCACCACGTGAGGCTACCGGACATCGTCCGCGGCAAGGCAAAGTGCGGCAACCCCAATTGCATCACCAACCTCAACGAGCCGGTGGAGCCAGAGTTCGTCGTCGAATCAAAGAACCCCCCGGTGCTGCGTTGCATATATTGCGACCGCATCGTCGAGGACATCGGAGAGAACCTGCTATAGGCTTCCCAGACCGTATCCATCAAGCAAAAGGACGATTCTGGCGGGGAATAACCCCCGGACCTGAAGATTCGCTACAGAAACAGATGCCAGTTCACTCCCTCTGGCAAGGGAAGATGCCTAGAAATTCAACGCAGCCAGACCAGTTCTTCCTTGGTCTTGTTCGCCACGTTCTGTATCCTTGCGAGCATCATTTCATCCGGTATGTCACGGTCGCAGGTCAGCGCGATCATAAGGCTCTGGGAGAGCTCCCAAACGAAGATCTTCTTCGTCTTGTACACGCCAATGACATATTCCAGTTTGTCCTTCTTCGGCTCTACCCGGGAGGACTCGGCTGAGCTGAAGATAACGGAGATCATTGCCGAGAACATCTCAGGCTTGGCCGGCAATCTGGTTGGATCTCCTGTGATGATGAGGCCGCTCTTGGACACGACCGAGACGCTCTCGATCTT
Organism: uncultured Methanomassiliicoccales archaeon; assembly: GCA_963695345.1. Lineage (GTDB taxonomy): Archaea > Thermoplasmatota > Thermoplasmata > Methanomassiliicoccales > UBA472 > DASXVU01. The sequence continues at coordinate 1,905,305 of OY968769.1, read as the reverse complement.
CTGGTCCTTTCCGAACTCAGCATTGATTATTTCGTCAAGAACATTCTCAACAGATTTCGTTCCCTGCAATCCCATACCTCCGAAAATTTCCCCTGACCCTACACTCAGTCCAAATACCATATCCTGTTTCCATTTAATATGTTTCTGTCATTTCTCTGATTTATGAAATTCGAGAAACTGGAGAACTCTTAATATCTTCAGGGATAAATTCGGGATTGACAACATGGTCCTTATCGTGATCGCAGGGATGCCCGGGGCGGGGAAAGAAGAATTCGTCTCGGTTGCTATCGAAAGAGGTTTCCAGGTGGTGAGGATGGGCGACGTGGTCAGGGAGTTCGCCGCTAGTACTTCCGCAGGGGTCAGCGACAAGGGCGTAGGCGGATTCGCCAACGCGGAGAGGCAGAAGTACGGCTATGACATCTGGGCAAAACGCTGCTTGGATCGGGTCAAATCGGAAAGGACGATAATTGATGGTTCGCGCGGGATCATGGAACTGAAGGTCTACCAGGAGCGTTTCGGGTTAGACATCAAACTGGTTGCGATACACTCATCGCCCCGCACACGGCATCCCCGCCTGGTCAAGCGCGCCCGGCAAGATGCTCCGGGAAGCAGGGAGGAGTTCGATGCCCGGGACGAACGGGAGCTGTCCTGGGGACTGGGATCGTTGATAGCGTTGGCGGACCTGATGATCATCAACGAGGGCACTTTGGCAGAGTTCAGGTCCGGATGCGCGCAAATGCTTGACTCGATCCCGTAACGAAGACATTTGTGTCTGCTGGTCCGATACAGATGAGTGCACTTCCAGAGACGGGACATCCTCGACCCTCTGAGGTCAATGAACAAAGAGGTCAGGGTAGCTCGGCCCAGGACCATGATGCCCTTATGTTTGGCGGACTACGATGCCCTGCGGTTAGAACATTCAAGCGGATCGGCGGCCATCCATCGGACAATAGGGCCTGAGGCGATATGCCGAGGATCTTCTTCAAGGTCAATCACAGGTCCCGAATGAGAGCATGTATTCAATAGACGGTCATCAATGACTTAGCAGATGAAGTTCCGAATCATCCGAATATGCAAGTCCGAGGCGATGTCGGCGGTGCCCCAGACGCCGATACGATTCAATCTCGATCGCACCTCGGAGTCCCTCCGCGCCAACGGATTTGAGGTGGACCAGAATCCAGTGATGATCATCGCAAAAAGGGAAGGTATCGAGGTAACATTGTACACGAACGGAAGGCTGCTGGTGACCCCAGCGACCGACAAGGAAGCGGTTCGGGAATTGGCAGAATCGATCTATTCTTATGCGGTCCTAGAAAGTTGAGATATGTCCTTTCAATATCACTGATTGGTCTGGTGGTTGGTGGTGGAAGAACCGCTTTCTGGATTCAATTTTAGGTCGAAGCTGCTCTTTCCACCATCTTTGAATTCTGTCGTCAAGACCATGCGACTGTCGTTGATGATCAGCGACATGCGTTCCATGTTCGACGAGTATGTCCTATTTCGTTTGTTTGATCCAATTCCCTTCAGTAGCCCCAATTTCTCCAGGTCCTTAATGCGCCTATAGCATTTGACCTGCGGTATCTTAAGTACATCACAGAGCTCTCTCACCCCTCTTGGGTTGGTGTAAGTTAGAGCTAGGATCTTCGCGGCATCGGCGTCAAGCGCTAATTCCGCGAGGTCAAACCCCACGGCTTTCGATTCCATCAAACCTATTGAACGGGCGGATTTATATAAAGTGATATTCTCGAGATTCTCCCGACTGATAGTGATAATAGTCCCACCTTAATGTAGCCAGTACTAAGATATTTGATACGATAGGTCGGAATTCGATAGTTCTCAATCAGACCTTGGGGATGATCCGGGATGAGGATCGCTTGATATTTACAGGAGGTAGAATTTGAGAGCGACTATATATGGACCATCACTTTCATTTTTGGGCCCGTAAGGGATGGCATGAGGAAAGCGTTAGGCACTGCGGCAGTAGCATTGCTTATGGTCGCGCTCTTGCTGGCGACGGGGCTTAGCTCCGGCTCCAGCCAAAATGGCCTGACGGTGGAAAAGACGACCGCGGCCGCCTCGCCATCGAACATAATTCCCTCTGGTCCTTTGGAGGAGACGTTCACCCCGGCGAAGCAATTCCAGTCTGGAACGGTCTTCGACAACCAATCGTATGTCCTCAGTGTTGACCGTCTCAGCCAAGACTTCGCCATGGGTGACCTCAACAATGACGGTCTGAGCGATGCCGCGGTGATCAGCAAACAGCCCAATGAGATCTGCATTTACAACAGGAGCGCCAACGGTGCGCTTTCCGGCAATCCTTGGATGCTCTCAAAGTCGGATATTGTCGATATGCGCAGTATCGTCATCTATGACCTGGATGGAGCCGGACTGAACGATATCGTGGTGAGCTACAATGATTCGTTGGGCAATGGACATATTGCGATCTTCTATCAGTCGGCGAGCTTCCCCCATTTCAGTCCATCAACCTGTGTTCAGCTGAACGTGGATGCCCAGCCATATGATGTTGTGATTGGCAGGTACGGCGGCGCGGTCAATTGCATCGCCACCGTCTGCATGGGCGGCTCTGTCGACCAGGACGACAACATCAACATCTGGAGATACCCATTCTCGAATCCGTCCACCAACTTCTGGAGAATACCTATCTCGATCGCTGGAGACCCCGTTTTCACCAAGAGCCAGTTTCTAGCGTCTGGATATGTGGACGGGGATGACCGGATGGACCTGATCGTGGGCAATAAGAGCGGAACGGATGTCTTCATCGCGATCCAACCAGCTACTTGGAAGACGGCATGGACGACATCGTTGAAGACGATCGCCGGATCGGCATCCGATGTGCAGCTGGCCGATGTCAATGGAGATGGCCGGTGCGATCTGATCTTCGCAGATTCCAGCAACTCCGGGGGATACTCGACCCTGCGCATCTATCCGAACGACGGGAATGGGTTTCCGACCAATCCCCCGCATGCGCCTCTGAAAACCCCTCTGGGGCTTGGTTCCGTGGCAGTTGGGAACCTATCCGATGACCCTACCGTTGATTTGGTCGCCCTCTCGTACGCATACGCCAATGCAAGCACGTTCTTCCAGGACGGGGTCGGGTTCTTTGGCCAATACTCGAACCTCACCTTTCCAGTTGACGAATCGCCGTTGAAGGCCATAATCGACGATTCCATTGCCGGCCATGAAGGCCTCTTCATCCTATGCCAGGGGACCTCAGGAGAGAACGGGTCGCTCACCTGGTTCAACGCAAATCCGAGATTGACCGGAAATGCCGGCAGGAACCTCTTTACCGCTTCCTACAAGCTGACGGCGATCGCCTCGGACAAACTGGCGAATGGCGACACCATCATGGCCACCGTCCTGACCGCCGCGAACAAGGTCCTCCTTTACAACCAGAGGACCAACACTACATGGACCATGCAAACCCAGAATGGACCGGTCGCGGTGGCTTTCGGCAGGTTCAGCTTGACCGGCGTGGAAGACCTGGCCGTGCTCAATGCGGCCTCCCACACGATCAGCCTCTATCGCGGGTCCCAGCTCTTTTCCGGCAGCCAGCCGTACAAGAATATCTCCCTTCCTTTCTCGGATCCCCTATGCATGTCGGCCGAATGCCTCAGAGGAGGGGAGTTCGATGACCTGATGGTCGGCTATGGCCAAGGTTGCTACATTCTTTTCAACACCGGCGACGGCCAGCCCTTCAACCAGACCTCGTCCGAGACCCTGGGCGGTGCGATAGCCGGGGACCGGGAGAACATCGTTGTAAGCGATTTCAACATGGACGGCGACAGTTCCGATATTGCCCTGCTGAACACAGGCATGAACAAGGTGGAGATCTACCTCAGGAACCTGCCGGGCGGTCCGGGCTCCTACTATCAGCACTCTCCGAAAACCAACCTCAGCACCGGGTCCGCTGACCTGATGCGAACCATTGCTCTGGGGGACCTCGGGGGCACGGCAAAGGACGATATCGCCGCCGTCACCCAGAACGGGAGGCTATTGGTCTTCATCCAGCCCAGCTATGGATTCGACGATACCACCTTCTTCCCGGAAACCTCGCTATCATTGAGGGGCAGATCCTCCTCGCTGACCATCGGCGATGTGAACGATGATGGCCTCTCCGATGTCCTTGTCGGTTACTCTGATTCGCCACGCCTGGCCGCATATCTCAGGACCGGTTACGGTACCTTCGTCAATATTTTCAACCTCTCCACCGGATCATCCCCGGCCGGCATAATGGCCCAGGATGTCAACGGTGACGGCAGGACGGATATCGTCTGCAGCTCACCGGGCAGCCATTCCGTGAGCATCTGGTTCCAGCACGATCTGGCCCCGGTAGCGGTGATGACCGCGCCGTCCCACCAGTATAGGGGCCAGTACGCCTCGTTCAGCGGCGCCTCCAGCCTGGATTCGTATTCGGACATCGTTACCCTGAACTATACCTGGAACTTCGGGGATGGGGGGACCGGTTATGGAAGAACGGTCACCCACAGATATCTGGACAACCTCACCTACTGTGTATGTCTGACGGTCACGGACAGAGGAGGGCTTAAGAGCATTGACAATAGGGTCATCGTGATCGACCAGACCTACCCGTCAGCAAGCTGTACCATCTGGCCCGATTCTCCGTCCGAAGGGAGATGGGTCTCCTTCAATGATACCAGCCAGCCATCTGGTGTTTCCCATGCCGCCGTCAGTTCATGGCAATGGGAGTTCGATGGCGTCCACGCCAATGGCTCCCAGGACGCGAAGCAGAATTTCGGGGCCGGGGAGCACACTGTCAGGTTGACCATAACGGACGACGACGGGATCTCGAATTCCACCCTGTGGTCGTTCCATGTCACCGAAGCGAAACCTTCGGCCGCTTTCCAGAGCGCCATCAACCGGGTAGGCTCGCTCTCGTTCTTCAACAGTACCGGCGGTCTCTCATGGACCCCCATCGTCAGTTATCGGTGGACATTCGGGGATGGATCGGAAACGAACGGAACCGCGACGGGGGTGACCCACGCATTCATGTTGAAGGGATGGTACAGGATCGTCCTCAATGTGACCGATGAGCAGGGATTCACCGATGAGGCCGCACAGTGGCTGTACGTCCAACCGACGCCTCCGATGGTGTCCCTGGAACTGAACGGACCGTCCTCAGAGGGAGAGGTGACCAGGTTCACGGTGACCACGGAATCATACAATCCGGTCGTATCGTGGAACTGGTCATATGACAATAACCAGACCTGGCATCGATATGACAACGATATTGCTGGGGCTTCCTTCACATTCTCGGAGAATGGGGACCGATGGGTGAGCCTGAACGTGACCGCTTCGGACGGCTCATGGCGCCTTGTGGGGATGGTCGTCAAAGTGCAAGAATCGAACCCGCGCATCCTGGGATTCGGAGCATCGGATGGCCTGACCTATGACCTGGACCAAGAGGCAGGCTTCTGGGCCTCGGCCGTTTCCTATAAACCGATAACGAAATACGAATGGAATTTCGACTACAATACCGGGGGGACATGGGTGGCATCGAACCCGCTGGCAACCAACCACACCTCCTGGACATTTACGGAACCGGGCATCCACTGGCTGAAGGTCAGGGTATGGGATGATGACGGGTTCTCCGAGTGCTCGGCCTACCTAGAGGTGCAGGTCAAGAACCTTGTTCCAGTGGCCCACTTCAGCTCGCAGAACTCCACTCGGAACAGCGGCGAGGTGCTCTTCGACGCCACGCTGTCGACCGATACCCCCTCCGATATCGCATCGCTGACATATGGATGGAACTTCGGAGACCAGGGCGGATGGACGGCCTTTTCCGCCAGCAACCTGATCGTATCGCATGAGTTCGCCAGTGATGGCAGGTATAACATCACCTTGATGGTCAGGGACCAATGGGGATCCGGCTCGGCCTTGGAGCAGAGGATAGTCCTGGTGGACCGTACCTCTCCCACGGTGGTCTTGGAGTCCACCGGTGCCAATGCCACCGCTGGCCAGGCGATAACGATCATGGCGAAGGTGACGGACCTGTTCGGAGTCAGGAATGTGACCTTACTATACCGGATCAACAACGGCAACGAGCTGTCAATAGCGATGACGCCCATGAACGGACCGAACACCTTCTACGGTCAGATCCCCGCCCAGGCATCCGACACCAACGTTTCATACAGCATAATCGCCATTGACGAGAACAACAACCCCTACTCCACCCAGACCTACCAGTTGAATATAAAGGCGGCCGCTCCTTTGGGGATTTCCGCCGAGCAGCTGGCCATTTTGACCGCTGTAGCTCTGATCATCTCGGTCCTGATCTTGCTGGTCTATCGGAGCCTGGTCCCTGTGGACGAGGTGTTCATCATCTTCCAGGACGGCCAATTGATGGCGCACCAGACCAGGCGTATAAAGCCGGGAATGGACGATGATATCCTGGCCTCCATGTTCGTGGCTATCCAGATGTTCGTCAAGGATTCGTTCAAGGATGAGTCCTCCACCGGGCTCAATCGCCTCGACTTTGGCGAGAAGAAGATCCTCGTCGAGAAAGGGGAATCATTCTATCTGGCTGTCGTACTTCATTCGAACCGGACCGGGTCGGTGCCGGGTCGCATGCAATCGGTGATCGACGATATCCAAACGAACTTCGGACCGGCACTGAAAGGGTGGAACGGAGACCTGGAGAAGGTCCGGGGAATTAAGGACGCGGTCGATCCGCTGGTCCGGCGCAGCGGGCCTTTCGGAAAAGGATGAGCCATCCGAGCAATGGGTTTATATCCGCATACCGTTGAGCTGGGCAATGTCGGTCATCGAGAACCTGGCGATAGTCCTGGCCCTTTGCGCGCTGCTATCGCTCATCTCCTATAAGTTCGGGCTCCTGACTGCCAGCGGGAGCGCCGCATCGTTCGTCATGGGAGTGGTCATCGGTGTCTTTGGGTCGATCAACTGGCTGATCATGCTGATCGCGTTCGCCCTGGCAGGTTTCGTGGTGACCCGGTACAAGATAGATGTCAAGATGAAGAACGGCCTGCAGGAAGGGAAGAAGGGAGAGAGGACCTACAAGAACGTCTTCGCCAACGCCTTCGTGCCCGCGCTGATCGCCGTGATATCGTATGCCGCCGGCATGCAGAACCAGCCCCTCGCCGTGCTCGCCTATCTCTGTTCCATCAGCGTGGCCGCCGCCGACACCATCGCCAGCGAACTGGGCGTGCTGAGCCCCCAGGTCCGTTTGATCACCAATTTCAAGAAGGTGCCGGCGGGTACTGACGGAGGAATCTCCGTCTACGGGACGTTCTGGGCCATAATGGCGTCGATGTTCGTTTCGATCGCCGGCTGGGTCGGTCCTCTTCCCGGGGATGGCCATAGACGGAAGGGTCTTCATACCCATCGTCATGGGCGTGTTCGGATGCATGGTCGATTCGTTCATCGGAGCGACGTTCGAGACCTGGAAGATGGTGGACAAGCTCGGCAACAACGTCTCATCGATGGCCATCGGCACGGTCGTCGGGGTCCTTCTCCTCCATTTCGTCTAGGGGCAGGCCATTAATTATCTATCAATATCCCATTGTCATACAGGTTGGAGAGGAAGGATGCAGAAAGAGATCAAGCCAGGCACACTCTACTTCCTGAAGGGGAAGGAGGAAGGTCGGGGCCGTGAGCTCATAGCTGGCCTTAGATCAGCCGGATATCGCCTTCTGATCGTCTCGCCGCGGGATCCGGAAACGGTCATGCACGACCTGGAGGTTTCTCCCGAATGCGTCCTGACCCTGTCAGAAACGGTCGGACCATATTCTGTCGACCCCCAGAACCTGATGGTCCTGACAGATACCATCACCAAGTTCTTCGAGCTTGGAGGAAAGTCGGTACTTCCTGATGGAGGACCTCCGCCTGCTGAAGCAGAAGAACGAGTTCCCCAAGGTCCTGCGATTGGTCGGATTCATCTATGAATCCGTGGCGCTGCATCGCGGTATAGGCTTCATAATGATCGACCCTCAGGGTCTGGGACGAGAAGGAGATGGCACATCTAGGAAAGGAAGGGAGCATCGTGGAAGAGAAGGAACGCATCGACATCGGTTCCTTGCGTCCAAGTGCTGCAAAAACCTCTGCAGTCCCAGAATGTTTAAATACGACCGTTTGCTTCGGTGATTTAAGAATGGTATGACGGCCAAAGAGGCGGGGATACGCCTGGTCTCATCCGAACCCAGAAGCTAAGCCTGCCGTCGTTTGGCGCTGTACTGTGGTGCGCGAGCCCACGGGAACCTCCAAAAGCTGTCAGCCATTCTTATTTTCATCATACCTCATATCTTAGTGATATCTTCGTGCAAATCATGCCATGGGTCCCGATCGCTCTCCGATGGGACCGATCCGTGTCTGAGGGCGGGCAGGTCGTCTGGCACCCTCGGGTGGGAAAAATATTAAATATCATGTTTGCGTCACGGGAATTAAGAATGGTATGACGGCCAAAGAGGCGGGGATACGCCTGGTCTCATCCGAACCCAGAAGCTAAGCCTGCCGTCGTTTGGCGCTGTACTGTGGTGCGCGAGCCCACGGGAACCTCCGAAAGCTGTCAGCCATTCTTATTTTCATCATACCTCTGCCGACCAATTGATTTCCTCCTAAGAACTGCCGTGCTGGGAATGACCATCGATTTTCCTGCGGGATTCTATGAACCTTTATTCATGTCGCCATACCCGGGGGACCAGACCGTTCTACGAACCATGATAATCAGGACGGAAAATTTAACAGTGGATCGACGAAATAGACAATCACGGACTGTCAGTACCTGGTCGTAGTTTGAAATCATCCAATAGTATAATAAATATCGATACTGGTAGTCATCCAACCGAAGAAAAAGAAAGGTGCCGAAGATGGATCTGGACCTAACGCTGATCATTGTTCTCTTGGTAGTCCTCGCAATCGCCGTCTTCATCGAGATCAAATACATCAGAGGCAAGAAGGACGACAACATCGACCGTGCATTGGACAAGGATGAGGCTTTCAATGCGCTCAATACCACCCAGGCCGTTAGCCGGGCTTTGAAGGACAAAGGCAGAGACACCGGTCCGGCGGAGATGGAACTCCTAAGGGCCAGTTTGGCATATGATCGGCGCAATTATCTGGAATGCATTGAATCGGTCAAAAAGGCGAAGAAGCTCTTGGATGAGGCTCCGACCGTGGCATTCGAGGTCGAGCCGAAGAAGGTTCCATTGAAGGTCCAGCCTATCGGTGAAGAGGAAGAGGTCCAGGAGCACGCGAACATCGGGGAGACGAGGAAGCTCCCGCCGAATTACCTGGAATCCAAATTCATGATCGCGACCGCTGGAGATGAGATCGAGAGCGGTCGATCGGCGGGGCAAGGACGTGACCTGCATCGGTCTGCCTGCTTGGACGAGGCGAAGATGGCGTTCGAGTGCAAGGACTATGATCTGGCGCTCAAGAAATCGCTCAAGGCCAAGAAAGGCATCGAGGCGCCGTTGGAACTACAGAAACCGAAGACCGATTGAGTCCAACGATCGAACGGCAACGGTCGCCAAGACGATGTTGAAGGTAGGTCGAGAATGCGGCCTTTTGTGCTAAGTGCGGGGCCAAGGCCAAGGATGATGATAACTTCTGCGCCAAGTGCGGTAACACTGTCGAGAGCAAACCGGAATGCCCCAACTGCGGGGCCGAAGTGTCGCTTGAGGATGATTTTCTGCCGGAAGTGCGGGACCGAGATAAAGACGGCACTACCAGTGTCCCGAGTGCGGGGCCGTCGCCACGGATGATGATCCGGTGTGCGTCAAGTGCGGAGCCAGGTTCGAAAAATAGAATTCAGAACATTTTTTATATCGACGGATTCATGCTCGAATGAGTCTCAAATGATACTGGTCAAGCTCGGGGGCAGCGTCATCACCGACAAGACCACCTACCGTACATTCCGGGAGGGAACGGTCCGCAGGCTCGCCCGGGAGATGATGACCACCGACGAGGAGAAGATCGTTGTTCATGGAGCCGGCTCCTTTGGCCACATCTATGCCAAGGAGTACGCCCTGCAATCCGGCCTCAAAGAGAAACGCCAGATCGAGGGCGTCGCCAAGGTCATGCACGACGTCCGGGAACTGGACAACCTGGTCGTCGGGGCATTCAACGATGAGGGCATGTGGTCCGCGGCGGTCCCCCCCGGTTCCTCCGCCATCATGAAGAATGGAGTCCTGTCCAAGATGGACCTTTGGCCGTTCGAGCGTTTCCTGAAGTATCGGCATCACCCCGGTCACCTTCGGGGACGTGGCCCTGGACGACGACAAGGGGGTCAGCATCTGCTCCGGGGACCAACTGATGATGAGGCTGGCGGAACGGTTCCAGCCCAGAAAGGTCATATTCTGCGCCGATGTGGACGGACTGTTCACCGCCGACCCGAACTGCGATCCGAATGCGACCCTCATCGAAGAGGTCGACGACAACACGCTTGCCACCATTCCCCGCACAGAACGCTGCGTCGACGTCACCGGCAGCATCTATGCCAAGATCGAGTACATGCTCCAGATCGCCCAGCATGCCGGCGAATGCGAGATCATCAACGGGAACGCCGAGGGTAGGCTGGCGGACGTCATCGCCGACCGCAGGGCGGTCTGTTCCCGCATCATCGGAGGTAATTGAATTGAAGCAGATCGAGAAAAGGAAATCGGACCACATCGAGATAGCCCTGGAGGAACAGGTCTGCTGCGGATACCGTTACTGGGACGACGTCAAGTTGACCCATTGCGCATTGCCAGAAGTGGACATGTCCGAGATCGATACCTCATGCAGGCTGTTCGGGAAGAAACTGGCATTTCCTTTGATCGTCACCGCCATCACCGGAGGCTACTCCAAGGCGGAAAAGATCAACAAGAACCTGGCCGAGGCGTGCCAGAAGCTGCAGATCGGGATGGGGGTCGGCTCCGAGAGGGCGGCAGTGGAGAATGGTGTCGACGCGTCGTACACGTGTCCTGAAGGACTACGACGTGCCGCTGATGATCGGGAACGTCGGAGCGCCTCAGCTGATCAAGCAGAACCGCAAGAAGGCCTTCTCCGTGGACCAGGTCGAACAGGCCATGGACATGATCGACGCAGACGTAATGGCGATCCACCTGAACTTCCTGCAGGAAGTGGCACAACCGGAGGGCGACACGAACGCCAAGGGCTGTCTGGACGCCATCAGGACCGTGGCGAGGAAGGTGCCTTCTATAGTCAAGGAGACGGGGGCGGGAATATCCCACGAGGTGGCCATGAAGCTCAAGGGGAGCGGGATCATCGGCATGGACATCTCAGGAGCGGGCGGGACCAGCTTCTCAGCGGTGGAGCGGTTCCGGGCCGAAAGGGCGGGGGACATGCGCTGCGCCGCCATCGGTAGGCTGTTCTCCGATTGGGGCATCCCGGCACCGGCCTCGGTGCTCGAGGCGAACGTTGGTCTGCCCATCATCGCCAGCGGAGGGGTCGAGGACGGACTGCAGGTGGCCAAGGCCTTGGCGCTTGGGGCCAAGTGCGGAGGCATCGCCCGAGGAGTGCTCAAGGAGGCGATGATCTCCCCGAAGGCCGTCGAGGACAAGCTCATCCTGATCAGGGAGGAGCTGAGGGCCGCAATGTTCTTGACCGGCTCAGCTAATGTGGCATCACTGTCTTCCAAGGATTGCATCGTGACCGGCAAGACCGCCGAGTGGATCAGCCAGAAGGACGAGGAGGGGATGTGAAATGGAGTTCCCTAAGGAAATGATCACTATCGCTAAGGATGTGGACAAAAGCCTGATGGCCTATCTGGACGTCGGGAAGCATGAGAAGCTGCGGAAGGCCATGAAACACTACCCGGAGGCGGGCGGAAAGCGCATGCGCCCGGTCATGGCCATTCTGGTCGCCGAGGCGGTCGGGAAGAAGGGCAGCAAGGCCATGCCGTTCGGCTGCTCCCTCGAGATCATCCACAATTTCACCCTGGTGCACGACGACGTCATCGACCAGGACCCGGTCAGGCGGGGAAGGCCGGCGGTCCATGTTCTATTCGACGTGCCCACGGCGATCATCGCCGGTGACGCTCTGTTCGCCGTTGGCTACGAGGTACTGTCCGAGACCGATGTCGGCCTGGAGGACCTGCGCACGATACTTCCATTCCGTCTCCGAGACCGTCTACCTGATCGCCGAGGGCCAACAGATGGACGTCGATTTCGAAGGCACGGTCACGGTCAAGATCGAAGAGTACGTGGAGATGGTGGAGAAGAAGACCGCCGTCCTGTTCGCCTGCGCCGCCGAGGGCGGGGCGATCATCGGCGGCGGCACCAAGAAGCAGGTCGCCGACATGAAGGAGTACGCCCGCCTGATGGGCATCGGGTTCCAGATGTGGGACGATGTGCTGGGCATCAAGGGCGACACCAAGAAGACCGGAAAACCGGTCGGCTCCGACATCAGGAACGGCAAGCGCACGCTGATCATCGTGCACGCCATGGAACACCTCAAGGAAGGCTCCAAGGACAAGGCGACGCTCCTGGCCGCTCTGGGCAACGAGAAGGCGACGGACGTCCAGGTCAGCGCTGCCATAGGCGGTCCTGGATAAGATCGGTTCGATCGAGTACGCCCGGACCGAGGCGTTGCGTTACGCGGCCGAGGCCAAGCAGAAGCTCGATTGCCTCAAACCAAGCCGCGAGAAGGACGTGCTCGCCGCATTCGTGGACTTCGCGGTCGGACGCGAGGCTTGAAACCTTCTTTCCATCCAATATTTCTAAGCGGGTCGTCAGCAGGTGATGCCCCAATCCACCAGGGCGAACTCGCCCGACCTTCCTTCCGCCAGATGCCGGTGCTTCATTATGATGGCCCGGCGGCGGCCGGTCCCAACCCGCTCCAGCTTGATGATGGTCTTCGAGTTGTGCATGAGCACATTGCCGCCCTAGGGCCTCGAAGGTCCCCTTGTCGACATCAGTGTACACCTGGGAGGTGACCACGACCGGCAATCCCTTCTTCCTTGCCAGGGTCAGCAGGCGCGCGCTCATGCCGGCGATCGACCTTCTCTCGCTGCGCTCCTCCTCCCGCGACGTGAGCCGATAGTACATGGTCATGGAATCGATGATGATCATGCCAAAATCCGGGATTCCCTTCCGCCAGTTTGATGGCCTTGTCCACCATCGTCTCCTGCTCGGTGAACGAGTGCACTTCCGAGAACAGCACGTTCCGGGTCACTTCCTCATAGTCCTTCCCGGAGATCTGGCGCAGCCTTTCGACCGAAACGCCCTCCGAGTCGACGTAGATTACCTTCTTCCCCGACCTGGCCACGTTCCGGGCGAGCACCAGGCATAGGTTGGTCTTCCCGGTCCCGGCCTCGCCGTAGAGCAGCGTGATGCAGCTGGTCTCGATGCCCCCTCCGAGCATCGCGTCGAGGGCCCCGCATTCGGTCGGGATATATTCCACGAGGTGTGAACATCCTCTCAACGTTAAAGTCTTTCCAGAATCCACCCGTCTGATGACTGGACATGAACGGCCCGAAACAGATCGGCCTATGACGAGAGGCTATCGGATGTACTCGAAAAGGAATGGCGGCGTCCCCCTTCGAGACCGAAGCATTTGGGTAGCCTTACTCTAGCAGGGCGGATATGCATCTCCCGGGACCGTTCCAAATCATCATGACCGAAACGAAGTGCCTAGACAGCAGCACCCTGGAATGCCCGGCGGACCTGTTCCCTTACGACCTCGTCAGGGAAGGCCAGCGACAGTTCCTGGAGGACGCCCGATCATGCATGAGGAACAAGATCAACCTTCTGGCCCATGCCCCCACCGGCCTGGGCAAGACCGCGGTGGCACTGACCGCCGCCCTCGAGACCTCGCTGGAGAACGACGGATTCGTATTCTTCCTCACCTCCCGCCAGTCACAGCACGCCGCGGCCATAGAGACGCTCCGCCACATATGGAAGAAGGAGCGGGTCAAGGCGGTGGACATAATCTCCCGTGAAGACACCTGCCTCTGCCGGAAGAAGGGCAGCGGGGTGCCCTGCTCTATCCTCGGGCGACTGCTATTTCCTGGACGAGGCCAGGATCAATGAGGCCGCGGGCAAGCTGCTGGAATATCCGCTTCACGTCCAGGAGGTCATCCGGATGTGCATTCGAGTGGGTGCCTGCCCCCATCATGCCGCGATGAAGGCCCTGACCATGGCGGACATAGCAGTCTGCGATTACAACCAGGTTTTCGGGGATCGCGAACACGGCATTGTTCGACCGGACCGGCACGGGCACCGGAGGAGATGATCGTGGTGGTCGATGAGGGGCACAACCTCCCGGCCCGGATCATGGAGAACCACAGCCACGTCCTGACCCGGGAAATGCTGCAGCGGGCCTGTAACAGTACCGGCAACCGACGATTCCGTTCCATCTTCGAGTCGCTGGAACGAAGGCTGGATGACATATCGTCGCTGGCCAGCGACCCGTACCTGGAAACGGCCGCGCTGGACGAGATGCTCTTGTCCGAGTTCTCCGTCGACTGCGCCCAGGTGGCCGACGAGATGGATCGGTACTTCATCGGCCGGAGCCGCCATTCGGTCGAGGAACTGATCGCGTTCCTGGCGAATTGGCGCTCCTTCGGGGACTCCACCGTCAGGTACGCGGAACGGCATCCGGCCCGGATAGTCACCCGGTTCATAGAGCCTTCCCTGGTATCGTCCTCGGTGTTCGACCGGGTGCGATGCTCGCCTCATCATGTCCGGAACCCTTCATCCCCCGGAGATGTTCGCGGACGTGCTCGGCCTCTCCGACCGCTGCGCCTGCCGCCGCTACCCTTCGCCGTTTCCTCCAGGCAATCGCCTGGTGCTGGGGGTCGAAGGAGTGTCGTCGAAGTATGATCTGCGAACCGACGACATGTTCCGCACCATGGCCGTCAAGATCGTGGAGACCTGCAAGATGACCCCAGGCAATGTCGCGGCCTTCTTCCCTTCCTACGATTTCATGCAGCGGGTGGAACCATTCATCCGGGAATGCATGCATGGGAAAACGAATCCTGATGGAGCGAAGGGAGTTCGGAAAGAACGAGAAGGAAGCGATGATCTCCGACCTCAGAAGGGACAGGAGCGCCCTGCTCATGGCCACCATCGGAGGTTCCTTCGCGGAGGGAGTCAACTTCAGCGACAACCTACTGTCCTCGGTCGTGGTGGCCGGGTTCCCGTTCTCACCCCCCACCATGGAAGGGGAGGTGATGAAGTCCCGCTTTGAGAAGAGGTATGGCGCTCGGAAGGCGATATTGTACGTGTCGACATACCCGGCGGTCTCCCGCGTCCTGCAGGCCGCCGGAAGGGCGATACGGAGCGAGTTCGACCGGGCCACCATGGTCCTGTTGGATGAAAGATACCTCATGCCATCGATGCAGTCTGCCTTCCCCGAGGATTTCCGGATCGAGAAGGTGGGCGATCTTGGTGCCACCCTTCAGGTCTTCCATGCCAATGAAGGCAAGACACCGGAGGCGGATCCCCCGAACCCGGCAAAGGAAAGTGAAACCCTCGGACCCGTGAAGGCCGGTGATGCCCGACCCTGAAGGACGCCGGCCAATGCCGGCGGCCTTCCATTGGCCGGTCCGAATGCAAAAGGTTAATACATCGAGTACTGGTTTTCTCGCCGTGGAAGTCATCAGACGTGGCGCGGAGGCCGAGATCGCCCGTGATGTATGGATGGGGCGGAAGGTCATCGTCAAGAGCAGAGTGACCAAGGGCTATCGCCATCCGGATCTGGACGCTTCCCTAAAGGTAGTCCGCACCAAGAACGAGGCGCGCCTTATCCAGGATGCCAGAAGGCATGGGGTCCCGACACCGATCATCTATGACATCGACCTCAAGAACGGGAAGATAGTGATGGAGGAGATCGAGGGCGAACGGGTCAAGGACGTCCTCGACAGCACCGACGAGAAGACCTGCCAGGAGGTGTGCAGAGAGATCGGGAGGCTGGTGGCCTTGCTCCATAAGGGAGCCATCACCCATGGGGACCTCACCACCTCCAACATGATACTCCGAGATGGCAAGATATGGTTCATCGATCTCTCGTTGGGGACCCGCAACGCCATGATAGAGGAGATGGGGGTCGACCTGCACCTCTTGCATGAGGCGTTCCAGTCGGCCCATTCCAAGATACTGCCGATGTACCATGTCATCCTCGATTCCTATTGCTCCAACTTCGAAAGGGGGAACGAGGTTCTGAAGAAGATCAAGGAGATAGAGGACCGGGGAAGATACACATGAAAGATATCGCCATCGTAACGTCTAACGCAGGCAAGATGAGGGAATACAAGGCTGGGTTGGAACCATTGGGCTTCAAGGTGGCCCAGGTCGACGTGGAATGCGATGAGATCCAGACCGATACCCTGGAGGAGGTGGTGAAGAGCTGTGTGGCCCAGGTCGAGCTCATGGGGTACACGAGCTTCATACTGGATGATTCCGGTCTGTTCCTGCACGACTATGACGGATTCCCCGGTGTGTACTCCTCATACGCGTTCAAGACCATCGGATGCAAGGGCATCCTCAAGCTGCTGGACCGGGAACCGGAAAGGGGCGCGCACTTCGAGTGCGTCATCGGATGCAGCATCCAGGATGTGGGCCGCATATTCGTGAAAGGTGCCTGCCAAGGCTGGATCGACTACACCGAGCGCGGTAAGGGCGGGTTCGGTTTCGACCCGGTTTTCGTTCCAGATGGTTCGACCAAGAGCTTCGCCGAGATGAGCATGGACGAGAAGAACAAGGTCTCCCACAGGGGCATCGCCATGAAGCAACTGGTCGAACAGCTCAGATGGAGAATGGGGGACAAGTGATGCGGCTCAGCGGCCGCAAGGTCTTCGTCACCGGCTGTGCCGGGTTCATCGGCAGCCACATGGTCGACGCGCTGCTTCGCAACGACAACGATGTGGTCGGCGTTGACAATCTTTCCGCGGGCAAGATGACGTTCCTGAACGATGCCAGCCGTTCGAAGCGGTTCACGTTCATTCCCCTGGATCTGCTGAAGGACGACATCGCCCCGGCCATGAACGGTTGCGACGTTGTCTTTCATTTCGCCGCCAACCCAGATGTCCGTCAGGGTCCATCGAACACCCGCACCCATTTCGAGCAGAACATCGAAGTGACGTTCCGGGTGCTGGAGGCGATGAAGGACCTCAAGGTCAAGAACATCGCCTTCCCGTCCACATCGACGATATACGGAGAAGCGGCCCAGATCCCCACCATGGAGGACTATGGACCGCTGGTGCCGATAAGCATCTACGGTGCGTCGAAGCTCGCCTGCGAGGCATTGATCTCGTCCTACGCGTACACGTTCGACATGGAGGCGGTCATCTACCGTTTCGCCAACGTGGTGGGCTCGAGAAGCACCCACAATGTCATCCACGACTTCATCCACAAGCTGGAGAAGGACAATGATCGGTTGGAAATACTGGGGGCCGATCCCGGCACGAACAAGTCCTACGTCCATGTTTCCGATTGTGTCGAGGGGATGTTGACGGGGGCGGAGAAGGCCACCTCCAAGGTCGAGATCTACAACATCGGTTCGGAGGACACCCTGGACGTGAGGGGGATCGCGGACTCGGTGGTCGGCGCCATGGGACTGGAGAACGTAAGGTACGATTGGACCGGCGGGGTCCAGGGGGGCCGGGGGTGGATAGGGGACGTCAAGCTGATGCGCTTGGACGTGGAACACCTGAAGTCCAAGGGTTGGTCGCCAAACTCCAATTCAAGTCAGTCCATCAAGAGAGCGGTCGACGAGATATTGGCCTCAAAACACCTTTAATATTCTACCGAGAACGGCAGGAGACTGATCCCCCCGGTCGATCCGGTCGCGTCGACCTGGGACAGCCAGGTGCTGGACTCGAACGACCAGGAATAGGTCGGATCGTAGAGCACCGGACCGGAGAGGGTGGGCAACCCCCCGGCGTACGGGAAACCGGTGGAATCGATGACCATCCAGTATCCGGTGGTATCGTTGACGAAGTAGACCGGGACACTCGTCTGGTAATGCGAGGATATCGCCGTGGTCACGTTTGCCAGGACGCTCTCGTCCGAGCCGACGAACACGCTTGCGAACGCGTGGCCGTCGATGATGTTGACCCGGGCATTCCCTCCCATCTGATCGATCATCGATGCTAACAGTATCGCCTGATCCTCACAGTCCCCGGTTCGCCAGGACAGCGTCTCGCTCGCTGATTGCCAATAGTCATTGGGGTCATCCTGATAGGCGATGTTGCGCTGCACCCAATCGAATGCATCCGCCACTGCCTGGATACTGTAGACGTAGGAGTTGTTAGCCAGGATGTTAGTTACCAATGAACGTGTGGCTTCCAGGTCAACTCGCTTGTTGACCTTGGCATAGTAAACTGGGTTGTTGGTGGTCGTTGTATGGGCCAGGTAGTTGAGGGGCGTCTCGAATTTCACGTACCGGTCCTCGGTGATCTTGTACGCTCCCAGATCGGTCCATCCCCCGCCGGCGCTTTCCTTGACCTCGACCTTCAATTTGAGCGAATAGTAGCCGCCGGAGTAGTTTGCCGGAGCCTTGAAGAAAAGCATGCCCAAGGATCCATGCTGATGTCCTTGAATCGTGACCGACGCGTTGCGCCATGTCTCGACCGTTGTATCCTTCCAGGCCAATCCGAATTCGTATATGTAGACCGGCATGGATTGATAGTTCATGACCGTGATATTGATTACCCCGCCATAACCTGCATAGATCGGAGTTATTGTCCAGTTCAGGCCCAGGCTGACTGGCGTGTCACTGGTCGAAGATATATGGATGACCCGCTCGACCGGTGAATCGATCACGATGGATGGTGCCCGGAGCGAGCCGACCTCGAACCCCGCTGGGGTCTGCGAATCCATGAACAGAACGAACGATCCTGCTAGCACCAAAGCTAGAATAATCGCCATTGTTATTGCGATGATGACTAGCCTTCGCACGATTAAGGGACGCCCAGGCTGATATATTATCCTTTCAGTTTGTATAACAAGGGGTGCATCGGAAAGGGACCGGCATTAGCAACCTTTATTGATTAGATGTGCGTTTAGCGGCTAAAGCGGGTCTGTGGGGTAGTTTGGTCCATCCTTCTGGCTTTGGGAGCCTGAGACCCCGATTCAAATTCGGGCAGACCCACCATCTTTCCTATCCAGCATATTAATTTTCCCCCGGAACTAAAAGTTTTTTCCTATCTGGATGATTTCCGAAGGAGCCAGTATTTGATAGGCTGGTTGCCTCAGCTTGGGAAAACAGGTTATTCACTTCCTCGTTGGCCGTTTCGCTCTTGATCTGTGTGTAGGAGCGATATGTCGTGTCCGGCCACGAATGCCTAACCTCTTGGTTGCTATCTCTGTCGGTCCTTGTTACGGTCCTTTATCATCTGGGATCATGTAGATCGGAAGACCTTGATCTTGAAGTCCATCCCGGCACATTCTTCGATCTTCTCTTTGATGTCTCGGAAGTTATTGCTGGAATGCTCCTTGACCTCAACATTGTAGATGCTCGGAATGAGCGGCCACGAATTTACCGGGTGTCCTTGGACTCGAGGCGGATCTTCATTGCTCCAGGAATTCCAGAACTTATGGTCGGGTAGGAGGCAGGATGGGTATCCATTGTGGTATACCGTAACCGGCTTCCAACCCCCTTGGATTATGTACGAAGATCTCCATTGTTTCGTGTCGATGTCTTAAAGGTGAGCTAGGCGAAGTTCCGATAGCCTCAATCCAGCATACGGATAGATCCATACGATGAACTTTGCAATTTCTCCTCTCCAGCCTTCCATTGTTCTTATATAAATGTAGATATTATATAATAATATGTGAATAATATAATGGGTGACAGATGATCTTCCGGGGAAGGTACGGCACTTGTTCAAAACAGGGTCAAACCTAATCTTTGGTTGTCAAGCTCAACAGTACCACTAATCTAATCCAACTGCAAATCCACTGTTCGAATCCTGCTTCTACAACAGGGATAGGCACCCCTAATCGAACTGTCTCTACTGCGGGCAATAGACAACATTAGAACAATTTTAACCTTCTACTACCACTTTGAACCCGCCCTGTGACATACGACTCATATCAAAAGGCATCTGGAAATCATCTTTTTGATCTTTGTATTTTTCGCTCATCTCATCCATTACCTTTTTATTTACTTCATCGCGGTGTTCTTTTGAATTATAAGTAATGAATGAGAACCAAACTGTTTCATTACTTTCTGCCTTTGCTAGCTTTTCAAATCCAAGCTGTTTCATATCTCCCATTTCTTTTGGTTCAAGATCATCACCCATACACTCAAAATAAGATAGTGCGCCATGCTTCATCCACATGTCGCGACCTTCTTCAGCCATTTTCTTATATTCTTCTGCTTTGTCTTTGGGTACAACAAGAACAAATCCATCTACATATTTTGCCATAAGTTATTCATCCCCTTTCTTTCCTGGTAGTATTTTATTATACAAATAAATCATAAGTAAATCTCATACTATAATTAGAATTGCAATAAGGGCAACTTAATGGAAGCGGACCCAGTCCTTGTTTTGTCATAAGAGATTTTGGTACCGCCCATCGAGATTAATTCTGACATGTTTTTGGTTCAGGACAAGATCCATTGAGACAGTAGCAAATCCATACCCAATGGAGGCATGGATGATAACCATGATTTATGCTATTCACCAGGTTTACAAACATTTCCCTCTACGCCTGGCGACGAACAGTATGGCAACTATCCCAACGACTAAAAACGCCAACCCTCCAGCATAGACGATCGTATTGTCGCGTCCAGAGGAGTCCGTTGAACCATTGTCAGAACTCGCCGCGCTCGGTGACGCTGTCTGGGCCGATGAGTTTGTGCCAACACCCTCTGAATTGTGAGCGGCCACCGCGAAGGAATAGTTCACTCCGCCGGTCAACCCGGTGATCGTGGTCGAGGTGGCTGATGTATGTTCTACATCATTCCCGTTCTGATAAATGACGTAGTAGTCAACTGAAGAGTTGCCTGACAGGGCGATCCATGACAACGTAACTTTGTCGATTCCGGGTGTCACAACCAGACCCGTTGGCATTGTTGGTAATTCTAGGCCAGAGGTCGGCGTTGCGATGATCGCCGAGGTCAATGCCCCAGTTCCGACCGAGTTGTGTGCCGCTATGGTTATGTTATAGGATTGCCCGTTTGTTAGGCTGGTAATGGTAGTTGATGTTGTTGTAGGATGGGATTTGTCGACTCCATCCAGATAGACAACATAATAATCGATGGCCGATCCGCCATCATCGGTTGGAGCGATCCAGGATAGACTTAACTGGGCGTTTCCTATAGTTGCCGTCAGCCCTGCCGGTGCACCTGGTGCTTTAGTCACTTTGGTTGGTGTTCCTTGCATCACAGATGATTGTGCACCTACGCCGATGGAGTTATGCGCCACGACCGCGAAGGCATACTGCTGGCCGTTCGTCAATCCAGTGATATTCGCAGTGGTTGTCGGGTAGTGGTCTGATCGAACAGTTCCGTTAACGTAGACCACATAGTAGTCGATGGCCGCTCCGCCGTTGTTGGTCGGGGCGGTCCAGGAGAGCGACACATAAGCATCACCTGAAACAACTGAAAGTCCGGTTGGAGTGCCAGGAACGGTCGATGGCGTAGAGGTCGCAGCGGTCGACTGAGAGCCAATCCCTAAAGAGTTGTGCGCGGCAACGGTGAAGGCATACTGCTGGCCGTTTGTCAATCCGGTGATGGTCGAGGGGACGCCGACATAGTGGTCCGGCATGACTATTCCATTGACATAGATCAGATAGTAGTCGATGGCCGCTCCGCCGTTGTTGGTCGGGGCGATCCAGGAGAGCGACACATAAGCATCACCTGAAACAACTGAAAGTCCGGTTGGAGTGCCAGGAACGGTCGATGGCGTAGCGGTTGCCGAAGTAGACTGTGGACCGACCCCAACTGAATTATGTGCGGCAACGGTGAATGTAAACTGCTGACCGTTCGTCAAACCGGTGATTGTCGATGAGAGGATGGTGTAATGTTCTGGCCTGACGATTCCGTTGACATAGATCAGATAGTAGTCGATGGCCGCTCCGCCGTTGTTGGCCGGGGCGGTCCAGGAGAGAGTCACTTGGGAGTTGCCAGATGTCGCGCTCAACCCGGTCGGAATACTGGGAATGACCAGAGGTGCATTTGGATTCGCTGTTACCCCAGTGCTTTGGTTTCCAGTCCCAACTGAGTTGTGGGCGGCCACCTTGAATGAAAATGTCAGTCCGTTCGTCAGTCCGGTGATCGTGACCGAAGTGCCTGCGGTGTGCTGAACATCGGTTCCGTTCCGATAAATGATGTAATAATCAATGGTCGCTCCACCGTTGTTGGTCGGGGCGGTCCAGGAAAGCGATACCTGAGCGTTACCCGAAACGGCTGAGAGTCCGGTCGGCTGGTTCGGGACCGTGAGAACGGGATTCGGCGTTGCCGTGACAACAGATGTCTGGAGTCCGGATCCAGCAGCGTTGTGGGCGGCCACTCTGAAGCTATATGATATTCCGTTGACTAGCCCTGTGACGATCTTGCTAGCCGACGTCGTGTGTGCGATATCGGTCCCATTTTGATAGATGATGTAATAATCAATGGTCGCTCCGTTCGACGACGGGGCGGACCAGCTGAGGGAAACCTGACCATCCTGCGAGGTGGCGGAAAGACCGTTTGGCGTTCCCGGGACCGTGAACGGAGTGGCTGGGACTGGACTGCATGGTGTCCCTGTTCCGTTGGAGTTGTGGGCGGCCACTCTGAAGGAATAAGATTGGCCATTGGTCAGACCCGTGATCGTCATCGAGTTTGTGGCGGGATGGGCGACGTCAGTACCGCCTTGATAGACAATGTAGTAATCGATGGTTGAGCCGCCGCTGCTGCCCGGCGCGCTCCACGCAAGACTTACCTGTCCATTGCCGGCATTGGCGGTCAGACCGGTCGGGACGCCTGGAACTGTTATTACGGGAATAACGATGGTGGCCAGGGGGTAATGGTCCACGCTTATGCCCCCCGCGATCGGATAGGCGTCATCGACTATGCCGTCGGCGTTGCCGTCAGGCGTCGTCCAGTCGCTCCAGTAATTGCCATAGGATGCAGAGTTCCACTGGCAATCGTGACCGGTGCTGGAAGATTGGGGATGCAGCGGGTTGAATGTCGATGTTGATTTGTTGTTGCCGATGAACGTGTTGCCATAAACCGTGCAGTAGTCTGCGCCAGCAAGGTCGACACCGTGCCCCTTGTTGTTCTTGAACGTGTTGAAAGTTATGGTATTGTAATCTGACCAGAGATCGTATATGCCGTTGTCGCCGCTGGAGTAGCATGTGTTCTTGGAAAAGACGTTCCTGTTCGAACCGTCAAAAAGCATGATGGCGCATGCCCTGCTCGCCTTGCACGAGTTGTTCAGAATGATGTTATCGCACGATCTGAACATGTAGATGCCGTGGCCAGGGTCGATACAGATGTTGTTGGTTATGGTGATGTTCCTTGAGTAGTCCAGGAATATGCCGACATCGTTTCCGCTGCAGTTGTTGTTGGTAACGGTGACATGCTCTGAATTTAACAATTCGATCCCGTATTTGCTATCGTGGAGGTAACAATTACTGATGACCAGGTGAACCGTGATGGATTCAACCCAGATGCAAACACTGCCTGCGTGCGAGATGTCGTAGCCGCTTATCACATACGGGTCGCTTGAGGTCCCTGATCCAGTGCAGTCGCCGGATTCTTTCATGTCCGAGAGATTACTGTTGCTGACTATACGGATGATGGGATGTGTAACATAGGTCGGCCCGCTCGCCCGGACATGTCCGACAATACCCACTGAAGCGAAGATAGACACTATCAAAGAAATGAACACGATAATTGAAAGTCCCCTGCCGAATGCTAGCTTCATGATCCCCCGCCGCCTGTTCCTTGATAAGGATTTTCAAACTTTGTAGGGATTTTGATATTTTAAGGTTAACGATTGCTATCAAAATCCGGTAGCAGAGACAGGACGATCACCTGTCCAGATGGAAAAGGGATATGAACCGACATCGGGAAGAGTTGGGAGGGCTTATCGAAATTCCATATTGGGCTTTCTGCGCGATTATTTTCTGTCCGATCCCTAAGGCAGGTCCGATGGTCAATACCAACACATCATTCAATCATATCCTTCGGCGGGAACAAATCGCATGGTCACGCTCGATGCATAATTCAGCAACTGGCCATCTTTGTGTTCCAATTATCGTTCGCAAGACTGATAACCGTGTAGTAAAGCAGATTAGGGTCAGGTCCGATTAGTTAATTACACGACCGGCCCTGAGACTTTCCCCCTAAGATCGTCCCATTCCTTCACACCCTGGCCGGCGTGCCTATTTATCTTTCATGCCTCAGGATCGCTTTGAATTCTTGCCTAATGAAATGGAAGGCAAAGATGACTGATTGAAGGAGGAACGCCTACCGACATCGCCGAGGTTCAGGACCGCGGGCCCGCTGGTTTGTGTACGACCGGCCGGACAGAGCTGATCGCGTCATCCCCGTCCTTGAAACCCTCGTTGATGTGGGTCCCGTCGCAGAACGGCTTGTTCTCGGAGTGCCCGCACCGGCACAGGGTGACACGGTTCCTTACCTCGTACTGGGTCCCATCTGCCGAGAATATCGGGATACCGCCCTTGACCCAGAGGGGCCCGCTGACCCGGCGATATGGATCCTCCGTGAGAGTTATCTCCTTGGGCAGAATCGGTTCGATATCCTTCCCGTCCTTGCACCTTGCCACCAAACGCCCGGTTGGACATTTGCCGACGATGTCCACCACCAGGTCCTTCGCGTTCGGGTCGCCGTTCTTCTCCACCAGGTCCCAGACCCCGCCAGCACGGTGACAGAATTGCTGACCGGCACATAGGTCCCGGTTGTCATTCATGTCGATCTCCGGACCCTTGACAAGACCGGCATTGGAGATGTAGGGATCCCGACTGGCCTCTTCGGTCCCGTCATATCTGATCTTGGCGTGAGTGCCGTCGCAGAATGGCTTGGTGGACGACCCCCCGCACCGGCACAGGGCATAGGTTTCCGTTACTGGGTACTTTGATCCCTTTTTCCATTCTCGAGGGATCCCGTCCGTGTCCCGGACAATGTACTCCTTGGCAAGAGGCACCCATCCACTGACGATGTACGGCCCATCCTTGACGATGGTGATCTTCTTGGACGGTTTTTCGGATCCCTCGCCTGAGTTCTCTTTCATCGGTCGCCCTATGGAGCCTTAGAAGGTCAAATAATTATCTATTGTTACAGGATAAGGGAAATATCGAGGACCGGTCGAGTCCAAAGGATCCGTTCATCGATCCTGGATCGACTGAAATGCTTTCATGGAGAATCATAAGACTGAAGATCGTTCAGTCGTCGAACACGATCTGTTTCTTGAGCTCCAGCATGACCTTGGGGCACCTGAAGCCCTGTCTCGATCGGGCCATCTGGTCGTAGGCCTCGACCCCGCCGGCGGCCTCGATGATCTTCCGACCAAGCTCCTTCTGTTTCTTTATGCTGATGTTGACGCGTTCCATGGATCCCGGGGAGACCGTATGCAGGATGTTTAGCGAGGTGGCGAACCCGTAGGGTATCGATTCCATACGCATGATCGTGCCTGGGACGGCGTTGTACCAGCTTCCGATCGAATCCTCGCCCAGCTTGTTTATCGCGGTGCCGGCGGCGGCCTGCCATTCGGCCTCGGGAGTGACGTTGGCCACCATCCATTCCCCGTCCACGAATACCTCTCCCTCCCCTTCCAGGACAAAGTATCCCAGCGTATCGTACCAGCGCTTGATGAAAGGGTCGGGCTGGATGACCACGTCATACCAGGAAGGGATCATCTTCATCGAGAATATCTTGTACCTGGCCTTGATCCCGGCGCAGCGGCACAATGCGATGTAGGCGCTGATGAGATGGAAACAGGTCCCCGTGCCCCGCCTCAGCGTTTCCGCCACCGGGTTCATGGGACGCTCGTCCAGCATCAACTTCTCCTTGACAAAAAGGAACGCCCTTTCGGCGAACTGACGGTCAGTGACCTGGAACGCCCCGAGCTCGTTGGCCATGGCGATGACCAGGGGGTCGCGGGGATCGCAGTGCAATGTCGGTCTGAGGTACTTCTCGTCCCTGTCGCAGTACTTCATTCCGTCCTTGTACTCCGGAATGGAATACTGCAGGTTCGGCAGGACGTAACGTTCAGCCTCGTCCGGGATTATGCGGGTGCGTTTGAGCTCCCTCATGTTAAGAAGGATGATCTTCGATATCGATAGCCCACCGCGGACCATCTGGTTGAAGAATGTCTTTTGCGGGATGTACCCCAGTTCCTTCATCCTCCTGAGGCCGGCCACCGTTCATCCCCCCATGTCCGTGGACATGACCTTCCTTACCTCTTCAGCGCATCCCCGCGACTCCTTGCCTGCGGCACGGGTCACGCCGGGCTCCAGGACCGGGCCGGGCCTACCGCATACCGGACAGCGCTCCAGCATCCTGACCCTGTCGCCGGTGATGATGAAACCCGGGTAGCTGTACATGGAACCGTCCAGGAAGGCGAACCTTCCATACTCGCCGTAGCCCAGGGGATCGAAATTCTCGTCAAGCACCATCGGGTGAATGTATGACGTGGGGATATGCAGGTGATGTCCCTCTGGACATTGAACGATCCAGCCGTTGCCCTCGACCATTCCATACATGTCGATGACGTTCTCGGGCGGTATGCCGAGATAGTCCTTGATGTCCTTGCGGAACTCGGCTTCCGGCATTCGCTTCAGCTCATGCACCTTCCAGCCGCCTCCGGTAAGCACCAGGCCGCGGACCCCGATGTCGAAGCTCCTCCCTTCCTCCTTGAGGCGCTGGATGACCGAGTACAGGATGAACGGGGCCCCGCAGAACGCCAGCTCATCCTTCGACCTCTCCCTTTTCTCGATCCATGAGATAATGTCGCTGACAGCCTTGTTATGAGCCCGACTGGACATCTTCTTGGCAATCCGGGACTTCAAGCCCTTGTCATCGCTCATGGTCAGCTTGATCAGCTCGGTGTCAATGACCCGGTCAACCGCGCACTCGACATCCTTCATAATGTCATAGTAGATGGTCGCCAGGCGCCCGGCGAACAGGTTGGTCTTGAAGGGGTTGGGAAGCAATAGGTATCCGTACATTCCCGGGTTCCAACGGGGATAGAACATGGAGACGACGCTCTTGGCCATCGCGTACTCGTTGATGTTGAAGCTCCTCCGGTCACGAGGGACGAAGGTATGCCTGCCGCCCGTGCCGCTGCTGTAGGTGGTCACAAGGCCCGCATTATTGAACGCCTCTAGCACCTGATCGTAGGTGGGGTCTTTGCCGGTGATCTTCACCGGGGGCAGTTCCCCGGTATAGATGTTGCCCAACCAGGTGGCGAAATCCCGACCGGTGGGGTGGGCCTTGAAGAACTCGCTCTGGATGAGCGGGATCTTGGACAGGTCGGCCAATGACTTGATGTCCTGCGGGGATACTCCCGCGTCCTGGCAGAACCCGCGGTACATGGGATTCTGCTCATAATGCCTGGTGAATTGATATCTGACCGCGTCGAACCTCAGGGCATCGGCTTCTTCGGTCGGGACACGGAACATGTCCTTCGGTCCATAGACTGCCTTATCAGCGGGGGTCCACTCCGTTCCAGTAGGCAGGTATTTCTGGACCTTCCCTTCGAAGACGTTTACATATTCGGTAAAACCCATCGGGCTTGAATGCGGCCCTTGCTATAAAGATATCTTGAGATGAACACCGAATTACACAATTGATGCGCTGTTCGGCTAACGTTTGAGGGCATCATCCTAGGTAATAGACTCCAATTCTGTATGATCCTATGTACATCGGCTCCTCGTCATTTCCATACGAATTTGAAGAGCTCAGGAGACCTTTCCGCAAATCCTAGAACAGTTGGTTTATCCAGACAGGCTGCCATTACCGTCATGTGAAAGGTAGGGGCGTCACCCCGGAGGACCAGCTGCGCAGACAGTTAGCCTGGCTGAGTGAATCATGGGTCTGGCTGATGAGAAGCAAGGTGCTGGAGAACGGTAGACTTGAGGAAGGGAGGCCGAGCGCCTTGGACGTGGGATGCGGGACCGGGCTGGTCATGCAGCTATTCTCAACCGTGTTGGACGTCAGGGGAGTAGACCTGGATGCAAGAATGGTCGGATCGACCAGGGAAAAAGGATTTGAGGCGGTCCAGGCCGATGCCATGGAATTGCCGTTCGATGATGCCACCTTCGACGTCGTGTACTGCTCGTACACCCTGCTGTGGGTGGAGGATCCGCAGAAGGCGATCCAGGAAATGACCCGGGTGGCGCGGGATCGCGTGGTCTGCCTGGCGGAACCAGACTACGGAGGGAGGATATGCGTCCCGCAGGAAGTGGCGGACCTCGATGATTACCTTGTGGGATCGATGATCGCGGAGGGAGCGGACCCCTATATGGGAAGGAAGCTGGGGATGCTCATGGAGAGGGCCGGCCTGCGGACAGAGGTCGGAGTGCATTCGGGGGCCTGGTCCTGCGATCGGCTCAGGGAGGAGGCGGATGCGGAATGGAACTCCATATCGAAGGCAGTGCGACCGATGATCGGACCAGAGGCACTGGACAGTGCAAAGAGCGCTTGGGACCGGGCTTTGGCCGACCGTTCACTGTTCCTTTACAACCCGGTGCTCTTCGCGGTAGGCAGCAAATGAGAGGTCACATGCTCGAGTGCCTGTCCGTGCAGACGTAATCGCCCGAATCCCGTGATAGCGGGCATCCGCCCCCGCAGACATCCTTCATGCCGCATTCCACGCATTCCCCGTCAAGGTAATTCCTTTCCCTGATCTTCTTGCACAGGTCATGCCCCCATATCTTTTCCCACGGGTCGCTGAGGATGTTGCCCAGAGGTTCATAGTAGCTTTGGCAGGGTAGGACCGTCCCGTCCGGCTCGATCGCCATGTTGAGGGAGCAGGCCGTGCACTGCTTGATGCCCAGCCCGTAATTGACAGGATTGAACTCATGGTACGGCGTTGGAGTGTACCAGATCAGCTTCACCTGGCCTTCGGCAGCGATCTCTTTCAGTTTCGTCAGGACTACCGCCAGTTCCGGATAGGTGATGCCTTCGGTCCCGACCCCGCCGCCGGAACGGATGATCCCGTTGAAAGCGATGTTCTTGACCCCCAGGGAAATCAGGAAACGCATCGTGCCTTCGAGGTCATCCATATTGGAACGCATGATGGTGGTGTTGGTGCTCACGTACATCTGTTCCCCGAGCGCCGTTCTTAGCCCTTCGATCGTCTGCTTCCAGGCGCCGGCCTCTCCGACCAAACGGTCATGCAGTTCCTCGCGCGACGAAAGCACTGTGATCTGGACATGGTCCAGTCCCTTGACCACCAGGTCATGAAGGTAGCCAGGCTTGGCCAGGTTCCTGCCGTTCGAGATCATTCCGGTGACCTGCCCGAACTCCTCCGATCTGACCACCAGCTCCGATAGTCCCTCGAACATCGTGGGCTCTCCACCGGTGAAAACGATGTGGGGGATCCCCAGCTCCCAGGTCTTGGTGATGACCTGCTTCCATTGCTCAACGGTAAGCTCCTTCATCTGACGGGGCTCGTTATAGCAGTGGCCGCACTTGTTCTGACACCGATAGGTCAATGCCAAATCCATCCGGTACGGTGCGGGGAAGTCATCCTTGCCTATCGAGGGTTTGTCCGGACCGATCATGCTGAGGACCTCCCCGTCCCCGGCCAGGAAGGTAGACAGCTGTGTCCTGATGTTGCTGAGATGCTCCATCGATTGCGCCTTTCCCAGGCCTCGGTACCGGCGCCGCATGTACTTCACGGCCGCCTTTCCAGGCCGGCCTTCGAGGATGCAGCGCATGTAATCGACAGCCGTCCCGTTCAGGAAGATTATGCTCGAGGCGTCGACCAGCAGGGCCCCTTTGCTCTCCGAGTCCACCCGCAGATGGAAACGGTGCTTTGCAAGGTCTCCCCTGCCGTCGTACCTGTAAACGCCTGGCTTGAGCCCTTTGCCATTCAGTTCCTGCCATTTCCCCTTCAAGCTCATCGTCCACCTCCGGCACAGGCGCAGGCACAAGCGCACGCGCAGGCACAATGGCTTCCGCTGGACATCCCGCTGCCGCTGGCGGCGGCGATCGGCACGGGATTGGTCACCGCCACTACATCGCGCGATATTCCGCGCATGTCGCTCACCAGGTTGCTGGCCGCCGATCTTACTTGCGAAACATAGTTCGAAGCGGCCTGGGCGATGTTAGGTCCGGCGTTCCCTGGTATGTTGCGGTTGCCTAACAGGATGGGAAGCACAAGTATCTGGCTGTTCATCCTGCCGGGATAGTCCCGGTCGAGCATCATCCATTCGTTCTTCTCATTGAGCATCCGGCCGATGTCCTCCGGCGTTCCGGCCTCCCTTACCTGCTGCCAGGCCTTTTCCGCGATGGATTCGTAGTAACGCTTTGTGACCTCGAGATCGAATCCCTTCATCTTGTCCCGGGTCGATTCGATGAGGCGCACCAGGGTGTTCTTCAGGGCTGCCCTGCCAACTGACTGGTCGGGCAGTATCGACTTCAGGTAGTCATTCTCATAGGGATAGTCGGATGTCTCGGCCAGCTTGATCAGCTTCATGGGGGCTTCCTCGGACCCGATCCTCACCTTCCCCTTCTTCATGAGCCCGAAGAGTATCATTGTGGCCACGTTCTCGATCGGGCGTTCCATGATCACCGCCGCCTCCACCGCGGTCAGATCCCGGCGGGGGCCGGCCCCGACCACGTTCATCTTCGGTTCATAGTAGTCGCCGTTCCTCCGCCTGGACGCCGAGACGTTCACGATTATGACGAATGCGAAGATGAAGGCGAACACCAACACCGGGGCCAGCGTTGCGATGAGGACAAAGAAATCGCCTATGATGTCCGGTGACGAGCCTCCGGGAAGGAAATACTGCTCCACGTATTCCGTGGGGAACCCGCCTCCGAAATCGTATGTGCCAGCCGCCACCGCATCAGGATAAGCGTTCGTCCGGGACCAGGTGGCTATGGTCCGGCCAGTGGCGTTGTCGAAGGTCAGGGAGTCCCATGGATTCGATTTCAGCCAATAGGCCTGGGACGCATTGTCGAAACCGATGGGGAATATCAGACGCTCGTTCAATACGCCGGCAGGTCCGTTCTGGAACGATGGATCGAACCATGTAGGCCTGAAACTGACACCGACAGAGCCCGGCACCAGATCG
Organism: uncultured Methanomassiliicoccales archaeon; assembly: GCA_963695345.1. Lineage (GTDB taxonomy): Archaea > Thermoplasmatota > Thermoplasmata > Methanomassiliicoccales > UBA472 > DASXVU01. Next base: position 1,874,109 of record OY968769.1, on the reverse strand, counting down.
TTCAGGTATACCATATGCGGGTTGTTCACGTGAAAGTACAGATCGAAGAAACTGGAACTTTGGATGATGTTCTGGAGCGTGCTCCCGAACTCGACCGCCATTCCCGGGCTTACGTATGGCGAGACATGCACCTGGGACGGCGTGTAGTTCATGCCTTGGACGATGACCCACGCGTATGCTGAACCGCTGTTGTAGTATGAGTTCGGGAGGCCAATGTCCACACCATCAAGGGAACTGGCGCTAATGAATCGGAAATGATAGTCGATGTTGACGCTGCCGTCGCGCATCACGGTCACATTGACGTCCTCCGCGGCAAGTCCGAAGGATGGGTCGGCCACCACCTTTCCTATCGGCGGGCACCCCATGATCCCGAAGCCCGATATGACGATGAGGGCGGAGATGGTCACCATTATCAGTTTCCGGGTCGTTCTGAGCATCCGCGGTCGTTCCATTTTGATCACCATTTTGGAGATTCCTGAAGGGATGTGACGGTGTTGCAATAGGGACACACCATGACCACTCCCCCTTCCACCACCTTAAGGTTCTTTTCGGAAAGAGGCGCGCCGCAGGTCTTGCACCGGAGTTCCTTCTGCTCCATCTGGCCCGAACCCTCCATCTTCACATTGAAGTTCTGGGTGACCAGGGTGGGTTTCGCCGCCTCTATCTTCTGGCTGCGATAGACGAACAGAAGGAGCAGCACGGCGATCAGAACGAATACCGCACCGGTTATCAGGTCCTCGACCCGGGCGGCGATGAGGAATATCGCTCCCAGCAATATCAGGAACATCGCGACGAAGAGGACTAGGCCTTGTGCTAAGCGGTTCAAGTTTTCGATTCCCCTGGACATCAGATTGGCACACGTGCTCTTAAAGATGACTGGGGCCGGTATGGTGACGACCGGCCGTATCTTAACTGCCCGATCGTTCACGAAGCCGGAGAGTGCGGATCAACCGGATATCTTCTCGATTATGTCCGCTAGGGCCTTCTGGCCCCGCGGGGTTTCCATAACCTTCATGTTCGGACTGACCGATGGCACCACGATGACCATTCCGTCCATCTCGTACCTCTGGAGCAGGTTCTGGTAGCGGGCGCTCACCGGCGAGAACAACTCTACCCCCTGAGGGTTGCCGCATGTGAAAATGACCGCCCCCTTCTTCCCCTTCGGCAGGCGGTTCGTGTATTGCCCTTGTACCCCGCCCATCGCCAGGAATGAATAGAACCGATCCACCAGTGCTTTCGTCGTCGCCGTTTCCGCTGATATGTATATCGGTGAACCGATCACGATCGCGTTTGCCTCCCTGATCTTGTCAAGGGCGGGAGATAGCTCATCGTTCTGAACGCACCGCTCCCCCTTTTTGCAGCCCATGCAGGCCGAGCAGTCTTTGAAATCCATGTGGTAAAGGTCGAAATAGTCGACCTCGGCGCCCTTTTCAGAACAGGCCTTCTCAACTTCCTTCAGGATTGCGGCCGTATTGCCATCCTTCCTGGGGCTTCCATTGAAGATCACTACCTTCATTGACTTACACCGGAGAAGGTAGGTGCATTGTGGATAGTTAAACCGTTCTACAACCGCCTGCACTGGCATCACTACCTTAAGACTTGAAGACAAGCAAATAATAGAACGAACCAGCATGTTCCTTCATGGCGATCAAGGACACCGTAGGGATGGTGGCTGACCTCATGGAGGTCGCGGCCCGGACCGCTCCCAAAGGCGTTGGTAAGGATTTCATCGAGATCAAGGTGCTAAGCGAAGAGGAAAGGAAGGCGGTCGGGAACGAGATGATGAAGATGTCCGCCGAACCGGCCCGCCCCGGCTTCGACCGAGACGGACAGAATGTACTGGACTCGGACGGGCTGATCCTTATCGGCCTGCTTCCGCACAAGGGTGCAGGACTGAACTGCGGGGCCTGTGGCTTCCCCACCTGCGGGGAGATGGAAAGCCATCCGTGCAACGTCGATTTCATTGGAGGCAACTGCGCCATAAGACTGCTCGACCTGGGCATAGCCATGGGATCGGCGGTCAAGATGGCCTCTGAGCTCAATGTGGACAACCGAATCATGTACCGGGTCGGCGTGGCGGCGAGACGGCTTGGTCTGTCCAAGGCCCAGATAGTCCACGGGATACCGCTGTCGGCAACCGGCAAGAACATCTTCTTTGACCGGCAGCAGAGGAAATGACCGGTGGGAACCGTCCAGAACCTTACTGAGTATACCCGATGGTCCGCGAAACCAATTAATCGGACATCCGCTTCTTACCGGGTGTGCAATTGAGGAAGATCCTCACCAACAACCCGGTCATGATGGTGATGGCGTTCGTCGTGGCCATGATCACCGGCGGGTTTCCAGGCGGGATCGCCCTTACCAACAGTAACATCGCCATGCTGTCTTTGATCGCGATGATGTCGCTGTCCCTGACCGCGCTCAGGCTGAGAGGGCTGAAGTTGAAGGACCACTCGGTTCCGATCAGGAATGCATTCCTGCTCTCGTTCCTGCTATCCAGTGGGACCACGATCGCCATGAGCTACCTCTTCCAGGGAGAGCTCAGGGACGGTTGGATAATCATGGCGGCAGTGCCTTCAGCAGTGTCCATCGTCCCTTTCACTTACATCCTGAAAGGGGATCTGGAATCCACCCTGGTCTCATCGACATCCCTCTACATTGTGGCGCTTGCGGTGACCCCGTTCATCACCCTGGTGTTCCTCGGAAACGCGGTCGATGTGATGACCCTGCTGGGTTACGTGGCATATCTTATCCTGCTGCCCATGGCCGCCTCCCGGTTCTTGAGACAGGTCGATATCAGGCCGCCGCAGAAGGCCGCGGCCATCAATGTGGCGTTCTTTGTGCTGATCGTCGCCATAGCGGGACCGAACCGACAGGTCTTCTTTGGCGATCAGATGGTATTGTTAGGGCTGGTGGCGATTGCCTTTGTCCGAATTTTCGGCGTTGGAATGCTGTGGAACTGGTTTCTGGAGAGGAGGGAGGTTCCAAGGTCCAGAAGAGTGCCGGAGGTGCTGTTCGCATCGTACAAGAACACCGGGATGGCGGCCACGCTGGCAATCGCCCTTGTTGGGCCCGCCGCCGCCGTTCCTGCCACTGTTTGTACTTTGGTAGACATCGTATGGTTGATCTTTCTGTCCAAATCTCTGTTCGCATCTTCAAAACAATGAGAGAGGACGATCCGCAATCATGCATGTCTTGGGCCTCGGACACCTGAGCAGGTGAGGCCTTTTGCGAGTAGATGATTTTCCTGGCATTTCGTATCGTAAAAAATGGAGTCAAGACCCATTAAGTAACTCGTCCTAGGATGGGATAAGGGTCGGACATTTCAATGGACCTATTTACAAACGAATGGTTGGCATCCAGACACAAGTAGTCAATGGTCAGACGATATGTTTTCATCGAACTATGGATCGCCGATTTCATCAACCGGAGACTTCGACAGAACTTGTTTCCGTAATCTTAATAACGGGTTAAAATAATCGAATGCTACATAGCGTTAACTCGACCGGATACATTCAAAAAAGAATGTAGCAAAACCGTAAATGAATTTAAAAATGACATACCAAGAGTGAAGAGGAAAAAAATGGTTGAAACGGCAGAACCGGTAAAGACATCTCAATATGATTCCAGATTCCGAACAATGGCTGATGTAGCCCCTGTTATGATTTGGATGTCCGGTAAGGACGCTCTCTGCAATTTCTTCAACCAACCATGGATGGACTTCACTGGAAGGACCATGGAACAGGAGATGGGCAACGGTTGGGCCGAGGGAGTGCACAAGGATGATTTCCAGAAGTGCCTGGATATTTATCTGGCATCTTTCAAGGCTCGAACCGATTTCCGTATGGAGTATCGGCTACGACGTCATGATGGAAATTATCGCTGGATATTGGACACCGGAAGGCCGATGCATGATCCCTCCGGCGAATTCACTGGTTTCATAGGTTCCTGCATCGACATCACCGACCTCAAGGAAGAGCAGGAAAAGAATCAGCGGTTGAGGGCACAGTTCTATCAAGCCCAGAAGATGGAAGCGATAGGAAGTCTGGCTGCGGGAATAGCGCATGACCTGAAAAACCTGATAATTGTAGTTCAGGGTAACGCAGACCTCATCAAGACCGTGTCGGGAACTGAAACCAAAGCATACCACTACGCCGACCAGATTTTCCAGGCGGCTTCGCGGGAAGCAGACATGGTCAAGAAACTCATGCTTTTCAGCAGAAAGCAACCCATACAGCGTATCCGATTGAACTATGGCGACCTATCGGGGGAAATGATGAGACTGATAAGCAAGATCATTCCGGCGGGGGTGGAGATCGACCTGGATTCCCAGAGCGACCTCTGGGATGTTATGGGAGACCCAACATTGCTGGAACAGGTCTTCGTCAACCTGGTGGCCAATGCAAGAGACGCCATGCCCAGCGGTGGAAAATTGAGCATCACCTTTAGAAATGTCACCGCTACCAAGGTAAATCCAGGGACCGGACAAAGCGCCGTACTTGGTGACTGTATCTGCATGCGTGTGGCGGATACCGGAATCGGTATGACCATAGAGACGCTGGAACATCTTTTTGAGCCGTTCTATACCACGAAATCGCAGGAGAAGGGGACAGGGCTCGGACTTGCCTCGGTGTACGGTATTGTCAAAGAACATGACGGCTGGGTAGAGGTGGAGAGCGTTCTAGGGGAAGGATCTGCCTTCAGTGTCTATATCCCACGTGCCAAGGAAATTTGAATCGATCAATCCTAGAAGCCCTGGATAGTATTCCAGAGCAGGCTCGCGGCCAGATAGATCATGAACACGGCGCAGATGTAGTTGATGACCTGAAATAGTCGTTCCTTGATGAACCTGCGTCCGTATGCCACCATGGCCGCGGTCACCGTCCCTCCCAGGCATGACCCTATCATATATGCCGTGAAGAATATTACATAGTGCATTGTCTGAGGTTCCGTTACCAGGACGAGGATGGTGGACGCCCCGATTCCCAACCAGAAAGCTATCTGGAAAGGACTGGCGAATGATATTATGGCCCCGGTTATGAAAGCGTTCTTCGTGCTTCGACCCGTGTCCTTCTCCGGGTTGCATTTCCGATGCTCAATCAGCATCTTGTATGCCAAATAGAAAAGGAAAGCGCTCCCCACCACTCCCAGGCCGAGCTTGGTCAGCGGGTCCTGGACCAGAAAGGCCAGACCGACGAGGGCAATGATCGCCCAGACGGCGTCACCGGCGGATGCCCCAAGCTCCAGGGAGAGCACTGGACGGAACCCTTTTCTGAGACCTAGCGGCAAGGCCTCACAGAAGACCGCCCCTGGAACAAAGGCCATTATCAGGCCAAGCCCGAAGGCGGTGATGAACAGGGGGTAAGCATCCATTGACCGGGGTAAGCCCTGTGGTATTAATAATCCAACCATGATCGTTTCTGTTGACAGGCATGGGAAAATCGCCCTCGAGGGAAGCCGGCTGTATACGACTCGCCCATCGAATCTTAAGGAAGAATCGACGGGAGCATACTAATCATTTAATCTGGGCAGCGGTTTTAGATATCCATTGGTGTAGGGATGAGATGCTCACGTTGCGGTTCGGAGATGCCTGTGGGAAGTATGTTCTGTGGCAATTGCGGAACGAGATTGGACGCAACCGTTCAAAATATCCAAGCCCCTCCAGCCCAATCCGGCCTCTGGTTCCAGAACTTCTACCGCATACGCAAGAAGGTCCTCACCATCGGCAACCGGTACTATATCGAGGACCGCCAGGGGATCGTGCTGGGATTCTCCAAGCAGAAGCTGATGCGGGTCAAGGATGATATCCGGGTATATTCAGACGAGAACATGACCAATGAGATTTTCCGCATCCAGCAGGAGAACATAGTGGATGATTGGGGAACATGGGCGGTCATCGATTCGAGAAGCAATGTCTGTGTGGGAAAGATGAGGAGGAGCTACCTTTCCAACTATGCCCAGGACGAGTATGCCCTGCTTGACCCGAACAACCAGCAGATCGGACGTGTGGTAGAGCCGTCGAGCCGCGGCCTGATGCGCAAATATCTCCCCGGGGGAGGACTGGTCACGGAACAGGTCAAAGTGGAGTACTATGGCCGGCTGGTAGCATACATCCAGCAGCAGTTCAAGGTCATAGGGGATACATGGGAGGTCGATTGTCAATACCTGCCCCCTCAGTTCGACCGGAGGACTCTCCTGACCGCCATGCTGCTGATGGGAATGGTGGAGAGGGAGGAGAACAGGAACAGCGGCCTGTTCTGACGGTCAATCAGCCTCCGATCCCTGGCGAACGGGATGGAGGAACATGTTCTCCATTGACAGGGCTGGAGTCTTTGACCGACGTCGATGCCGTCTCGTTCATCGTCGCATCCTCTCCATCTTTCATGGCCGATGATTTGACATCGACCTGATTTTATGGTCGATTGTCATGGGATCCGCCCCGGATCACCCATTCTTGAAAGGACAGATCCGACTGGGTCCTGATATCATCAGCCTGGTAGCGAAAATGAATTAAACGGCTACTCACAAGATAGGATGATGAGCTATGATTGTGAAATGACCGTCCTGGTGGCGCTGGGCGGCAATGCTATCCTGAGATACAAGGATGAAGGGACCGCGGAGGAGCAGCTGAGGAACGTCCGGAAAACCTGCCGAATGCTTGTCCGGCTTATCGAAAAGGGATATCACATCGCCATCACGCATGGGAACGGACCACAGGTCGGGGACATACTTCTGCGCAATGAAATGGCCAAGGACGTGCTTCCGCCGATGCCGCTGGATTTCTGCGGTGCGGAGAGCCAGGGAATGATCGGGTATATGCTCCAACAGAGCTTGATGAACGAGCTGAGAATGATAGGGGCGGAGAGGCCAGTCATGACCATACTCACCCAGACGCTAGTCTCCCCAGACGACCCGGCATTCGGCCGACCATCCAAGCCCATCGGCCCCTTCTATACGGCCTTGGAGGCAAAGGATTTCAAGAAGAACAAGGGATGGACAATTTCGGAGACGGCTGGCCGCGGTTTCAGGAGAGTTGTCCCCTCCCCGAAGCCGATTTCCATACTGGAAGGGCGATCGGTCAAGGACCTGTTCGAGAAAGGCTATTTGGTTATCGCCTGCGGCGGAGGAGGAATCCCGGTAATGGAGCGGCACGGGGACATAGTCGGAGTGGAGGCAGTGGTGGACAAAGATCATTCAGCCTCTATGCTGGCCAGTCTGATCGGGGCCTGTTCTATGCTGATCCTCACCGATGTCGACGCGGTATCCCTGGACTATGGAACTCCGGATCAGAGGACCATCCCCAACATGACCGTGTCGGAGGCCGAAAAATGGCTGAGGGAGGGCCATTTCAAGGAAGGGACCATGGGACCGAAGGTAGAATCGGCGATAGAATTCGTGTCCAATGGAGGCAAAAGAGCTTTGATCACTTCGATGGAGAAGGCCTTAGAAACCTTGGCAGGGAATGCCGGCACCGCGATAACCAGATGATCCGATCAGAACGGTCAGTTCTTGCGGTTGACATTGCAGTGGGTCTTGTCCTCGCAGGGGGCGTTGCATTCTGGACAGACCTGGGGGCCATAACCTTCCTTCCTGAACCAGGAATGGCCGCACCGCTTGCACTCCATCTTGAACCGGGTCTTCTCATCCAATTCGGCGTTGGGAACGAACATCGGGAACACTTTGATATCTGTTCGGAGCCCGGCCTATGAAAACTCTTTGGTGCCTTCCCTCCCACTCCGGTTCCATATCGATATGATGTCAGCTGATCCGTACCGGTTGCACAGGTTTGTGCTGGGACAGATAGGAACGGGCGGCTTCCTCGATCGGTGTCTGATTGACCCCGAACATCTTGGAGAGCCTGGTTGAGTCAACCGCTGAATCATACGTATCCATTCCCGCCAAGAGCTGCATCATGCCCTCGGAAATCCCCGGTATCTCGGTTCCGGAAGGAGAATGGGTGACCTGGACCCTCTTGCCCATGATGGTTTCGAAGGTGCCGATGATGTCGTTCCCACTGATCGGTCTTGGTCCGCCCAGTGTCATGTGCATGTTTCTCGCCATGGGGTTTCCCACCGAGGAGGAGATGAAGGCGGCCACGTCGTTGATCGAGATGTAGCTGTGTCGACGATTTCCTTCACCGATGAGGTTGACCGGACGGCCGGTCCTCAGCCAGGGAGACAAGACAGCGTTGAACCATGGTTCCATCAACGGCTCAGGCGCCACGATGGTGTAGTTCATCCCGCTATGTATGAGGTGGTTCTCGGTCTTCTTCTTGGCCTGCAGGTATGAGGAATGGCTCTTGTCGTCGGCATTCGCTGCGGAAACGAAGATGAAATGTCGTATCCCCGCGGTCTTGGCGCTGTTGACCAGGTGTCGGTTTCCGATGAGGTCGACGTTCTGCACGCTGTCATCGCCGCCCCTCTGGGTTGAGTTGGCGGTGGTTATCAATGTGTCCACCCCCCTAAGGGCATCGATGAAGGTTATCGGTGCCTTCATGTCACCGTACATCGCCTTTGCCCCCGCCTTGACCAGCGGCTCATAGTCAGATCCAGGACGGACCAGAATCCGAACCGACCTCTTCTTCCGGAGGAGGTTCTTTACCACGATGCGCCCAAGCTGTCCTGTCGAGCCAATGACCAGTATCATTGTTGAACGCCTCCTTGACCCCGACCTCGCGCATTATCGGACGGTGCGCTCCTTCATACTCTTCGGAGCCCATACAATCTAGGAAATGCACCGATAAACATCTTTGCACTGGTGAGAGGCCAGCCCCACCATCGGAAGAGTTCAGTCGGGGACCGGTCCTTTCTCGGATTCCTTGATGGCCCGTTTGACCCGGCCGCTCTGAACGGCATTACCCATAAGTTCGAACTTCATGGCTGCAGCTTCCAGGTGGCCTTTGGCCTCTCGAGGCCGTCTTAACCTGAGGAGCGAACGCCCGTGAAGCATTGAAATCGTGGCCGACCAGTAATCGGGAGCTTCGGTCGCGGTGGCCAGCACTCCAGCCTCACCGTATCTGGCATTCATCCCGGCAAGGTCATGCTTAGATTCAAGAAGCAGCGCCCCGGCCAAGGCCATAAGCATCCTTTCCTTTATGAAACCGAGGACTGGCTGGCCTTCCAGAATAACAGAAGCTTCACAGAAGGCCTTCTCCGCCCTATCCTTACGGCCGTTCCCCGCCTCGATCATGGCCTCCAGGACCAATGACCCGATCCTGTGGAGCTTGTCCGAGGTCCTTGATCCGATTTCCTCAGCGATGACCGCCTCCGTGAGAGCCGAATCCGGTTCTCCGATGCTGAAAAGCAATAGTTCCGCCTTCCGAAGATGGGCGTCCCTTTGGGATACTAGCTCACCCGTCATCTTCGCGAGACAAATCGCTTTGTCGAGGACCTCATACGCCTCCTTCTCTTCTCCCGCCTGGGTCAGGGAAACGCCCAGCAGAATGCAGGTGTCGAGTTCGAAACCGTGGTGGCCGATGGCCCTGGAATCGCTGAGCGCGGTTCGGGCCTCATTGGTGGAATCGATGATGTTACCCGTCCCCAATGCCGCCCGGGCACATTCCATCCTTTCTTTGATCTTCAGCGCCGCATCTGAGACATGATCGGGTCTGTCGGAGATTTCCCTAAGTTCCGAGGTTGGATGTGATACCACCCCACCACACCCATCCTCCTCATTCTGATGTATGGTGTGCTCATGGACCGTGACGTCACATCTGAGTCCATTCATCATCTTGATCAGGAGCGGGTCCTCTTCCAACCTCGAATGGGTGGCGATCATCATTACATTAAGGTCACCAACATTCCGGGCAAGGAAAATGAGCAGGGCCACCGTTTCAAGGTCTGCCGAGCCGATCTCCTCGATGACCACCACGATGGTGTTCTCGGCGGCCATGCACCGCAGAAGGTCCAACCCGCCCATCTCCCTCTGGTATGAGCGATCGGATTGCCGTGCGCATTCTGCTCGATCGGCCAGAATGGACCCGGCCTTCCCGCCTATCGCGGTCCATTGGGCGGACAGCGCATCGATCAAACATGCTGCCCCATGACCAGGGCATGCGCAATTATGAACCACGGTCAAGCAGCCCATCGCTTCAGCCTCATCCCGTAAGTGGGTGATGATCGCATGCCTCCCGTCGGCGGATCCTCCGGAGACGAGCGAGAATGAACCTTTCCCGCCAAGTGCGTCACCTACCAGGTCGGTCAACCTTTCCTCGATGAAGCAAACATCCACTGAGCCCATGTCCGCTGCCTTCTGGTCCACTTTTTTCTAGATGTCCGTGGGTCGCATAAAGGTTGGCCTAGATGCAAGTATTAAATCGTAAGCAACGGATTGGATTGGCGTGAGCGTGACTGGGGGAGGAATGGCCGACAACGGAAGAATTGAGCCCATTACCTCAGTTTCGGAAAATGACATCTCCCACATCCTGGCCTTGAAAGAAAAATGCGAGATGAGGATGGATGTCGGTATCCTTCTCTCCGGTGATTTCCTCAGGTCGCTGGACAAGCCTGGGGTCGGTGCCTTGGCATTCGTGCGGGAGGCACGCTACCTTGGTTTCTCCTTCTTCTATTCCTTTGAAAAGGAGGAGGCGGAGGTCTCGATCTTCGCTGATCCAGATGAAGACTGGGAGACCATCACCTCACTGCTACTGGATGCCGTTAAGGCGGAATGCAAGGGCAGGGGACACTTCCGGATCCTCGTCATGAATGACCGAAGGTTCAACCCGGGGGTCGATCTGATAAAAAAGGCGGGGGGAGAATTGGCATTCTCCGAGCATCGAATGCTGTCGAACGGGGACCCTCTGGTAGTGGCGCAACCCATCGACCTGAAGGAGGTGGGAAACGATGACGCCATGCTCCGGGAGATCGAGCTGGAATGCCATGACCGGTTCTACTCAAAGCCCGATCAGAAGAGATTTCTGGCCATGGCGGGGGGAAGGCCGATCGGTAAGATAGACGCTCTCGAGAATGGGTCAGAGGCTGAACTTACTGGATTCTGCGTGTTGCCCTGGTCAAGGGGCAAGGGTTTCGGCAAGGCAATATTGCAGAACGCGGTAAGTACCTTGAGGGCGGAGGGAAGGGACAGGATATCACTTGACGTCCAGACGGACAATGATGTGGCGCTCTCCCTATATCTGAAATCCGGTTTCGAGAAGCTGTTCACCATCGACTACTATGCCATTCCCTTGAATGAAATGATCATCATCGAAACTCTCGGACGAGAACATAGGCCGTAGGCGATTCCGCCAATGGCGAAGTTTTTGTGTTCTCGCCCTGAGCGATATTCCATCGGAAGTTCACCCGCGGTCAGCCCTGCCAGGGGGAGAACGGAGAAAATGACCTCACGGGCGTGATTTCCCGCCCCATACCAGGACGGGTTCGTGAAAAAACGGTTACCGGACCGGACTCCGACCAGCCTGCGGGTCGAGCTCAGATGCCATCGGGTTCACACGAAATCGAGAGAACACTTCTTGACCAGCAACCTGGCGGTATCCCGCTCCACCACTTTCTCGGTGTTTTCGATCCTTATCGGTTGGGCATGCATGGGCGAATCCAGGGCCATCGTCTCATATTCGCCGCCCTCGCCGGAGACGTTGATGCCGTGTTTCTTGGCCACCTTGATGAGGTCATCGATGCAGCCGTGATCGATGGTCCGGCCCAGCCATTGCTGGTCCAGGCCCTCTGCGAAGACGCCGACTATGATGGCCTTCACACCCGCATCGACCATGTCCCTGAGCAGGGTCAGCTGGTCCTTGCGCCACATGGGTGCGAACAGCCGCAGGCCGAGGGATTCGCACACACCGTTGATCCGGTCCCACTGGTAGTCGGAGGCGATCGCCCCCACCACGACACCTTCGACGTTCAACCCCTCAAGTCCTTTCCGAAGCGCCGCCAGGTCCCCTTCCTCCGTCCCGTCCGAGGGCACCGAGACCAGTCTTTTGCCCATTGCCTGGGCCATTAAGGGTACCGCATCAAGGTTCAGAGTATGGAAGATCCAGGAATACGGGTCACTGGGAACGATGTTCACCAGGGTGCATACCCGATGCCCCTGCTGTTCCACCAGGTAGGCGGAGTAGGTGGAATCCTTCCCTCCGGAATATAGGCAGGCCAAACGCATGCCCTGCCATCCCATGAAGGAGATTTCAATCTTGCCCCTCGGGAGAGCATAAAAATATCAGGAAAAGCGATAGCCACGCCGATGTACTGCCCGAAATGCAACAAGACCATCAAGGACGAGCGTCTGGAAGAGGTCAACAAGCAGCTCGTTGAACAGTTCAACAAGGATTCCCTATCCAAGGGGAATTGTCCAGTGTGCGGTACAAGACTGCTCAAGTCCGATAAGAAGGTGTGAGCATGCGCATAGACGAGATGACCAGCAACGAGTTCGCCGAAGCGGTCGAGAGAGATCCGGTGGTCATCCTGCCCATGGGTGCTACGGAGGCGCATGGCCCCCATCTACCGCTGGGAACCGACTCGTTCCAGCCCGAGGCCATCGCGGATGCCGTCGCCCAGAGGGTCAACGGCCTGGTGGCTCCGGCGATAAAGTACGGACAGCATTCCTCGACGAGGAACCTCCCGGGGACGATCGGGATAACATCGTCGACGCTCCGCGCTATCGTAGTAGATGTCTTGGAGTCCTTGCACCGGAACGGCATCCGCAAGATAGTCATCATCACCGGCCATTCGGGAAGTGTCCATATGGCCATGATCAAGGACGCCTGCGAGGATGTAGTTCGCCGGTATCAGATGGAAGTTCTTTTCCTAGCTGATTACGACATCGGCAAGAATGTCCAGGAGGAGATAGGGGCCGGTAGAGGAGATGGCCATGGAGGGATGATGGAAACATCTCGCATAATGGCGATCAGGCCGGACCTGGTGCCGAAGAACCGCACCAAGGGAGAGTTCGTTTCGTCGGGATACACGGTCCTCAGCGACCCGGAACGGTGCTATCCGCAGGGATTTGTGGGAGACGCAGCCAAGGCAACGGCACAGGCCGGGAAACGCCTCAATGACTACATCACCGATGCATTGACCGAGCTCATCCGAAAGGACCTGGGCGTGTGAGAATGAGCGAATTGAAGAGAAAGGCCGCGCAGAAGGCAGTGGAATTCATCGAAGACGGGATGGTTCTGGGTCTTGGTACCGGGTCGACCACCTTCTTCGCCATCGAGGCGATCGGAGAGCTGGTGAAAAAGGGCTACGACCTGCGGGGGGTCCCCACCTCGATAGCCTCCGAAGAACAGGCCATGAAGTGCGGCATCCCTTTGGTCTCCATGGATGAGATAAAGGGGATCGACCTGACCATTGATGGAGCGGACGAGGTAGACGACGACCTGAACCTGATCAAGGGAATGGGGGGCGCGCTCCTGCGGGAAAAAATGGTGGCCTACGCCTCTAAACAGGAGATCATAATCGTGGATGAAGGTAAACTGGTGAGGAAATTGGGAACGAAATCACCCCTTCCGATCGAGGTGACCCGTTTCGGCCATGTCATGACGGCGAGGAACATCCGGTCCCTAGGATGCGTTCCGGAGCTCAAAGGAGGGGAGAAACCGTTCATCTCCGACAATGGCAATTTCATCTACAACTGCCGTTTTGATAGCATCGATGACCCTTCTTCCCTCGAGATTAAGCTGAAAAGCATACCTGGCGTGGTCGAGACCGGCCTATTCCTAGGATTGGCAACGAAAGCGGTCGTGGCCTATCCCGATCGGACCGTTGTTATGGAGAAATGAAAACGACCTGGCCTAGTGGGCCATGGTCTTTAGCTGCTCGATGTTGCTTTCGATTCGCTCGATCCTCTTCCTTTCTTCCTTCTCAAGAGTTTCGACGATCTTCTCGAACGGGATCGCAAGCTTATACGCATGGACCGGGCGGCCTTTGCCTTCCTTTTTGATGTCCCGCTTGATCACCCATTTTCTCCTCCTGAGCTCCTGCATCGCGATGGAAACCTCGGGTTGCCTGAGCGCGGTGGATATCTCGATATCTACTGAGGTCGTCTCTTCCTTCTTTCGCAGGAAGGCCAGTGTCTTAGCCACGTTCTTGGGCATGCCAGTGCCCATGAGAAGCTCGACCAGTGTCTCGTCCTTCTTACTGAAACCCCTGTCAGCCATTAATTACACCTTTCCAATATCCGATACATACCATTTATTATCGCATAGATATATATCGTTTTCTATTTGACGCACTGATTCAAATAACATTTCTATATTGCTGGCTATTTATCCAGTATTTAGAATTGCATTGCATGCAAGAAGTTATTTGTGCGGAATCCTCCAGACATTCACCTCTATATTATAAACTTTCGGTGATTATAAGTTCGATATTCTATGACCCACAGGCATGTCATGTGGATGAAGGCTGACCGTGATTCGAACGCAGGTAATCTGCCAACTACCACCATGGCAATAGTTATAAACCAGTGACTTCATTGCTCGAAAAAGGAAGGCGAGTAACTTACTGAGCCTAGGTCGAAAGACCATGCCAGTATAGGACCAGCATCCAGACCTGGTGTAATAGGTTTATATAGGAATTGAGTATTAAGCCTGTTGCTTCCAAGGGTGATATAATGAAAATGCCCAGGCAAATTAAGACTTACTGTCCCTTCTGCAAGGTTCACACCGACCATGAGGTAGAAAGGGTCAAGAAAAAGAAGGCTAGCGAACTCAAGTGGGGTCAGCGAAGGTTCAGAAGGGCAACCTCTGGATATGGAGGTTTCCCGCGTCCGAAACCGGAAGGCAGGGAGAAGCCGACCAAGAGGATCCCGTTGAGATACCGCTGCAAGAAATGCAAAAAGGCTCATCAGAAGCGCTGCTTCAGGGCCAAGAAATTCGAGCTAACGGAGTGATCCAGATGGTACACACGACTAACTTCGTAAAAGTAAAATGCGCTGATTGCGGCAACGAGCAGGTGGCCTTCAAGAAGCCCGCCATGCCCGTAACCTGCCATGTCTGCGGCTCGACCTTGATCAAACCCCGCGGAGGCGTGGGAGAGATGAAGGGACAGCTGTTAGAGGTGGTCGATTAATGCCCAAAGCCAGCGAGTTTCCTGAGGAAGGCGAACTCGTTGTTTGCACAGTCCAGAACGTAAAGAACTTTGGTGCGTTCGTCACATTGGACGAATATGGGAACAAGGAAGGTTTCATCCACGTAAGGGATGTAGCCACGGGCTGGGTAAAGTATATCAGGGATTACGTCAGGGAAGGACAGAAGATTGTCACAAAGGTCCTTGGCGTCGATTCATCAAAAGGTCACATCGACCTTTCCCTGAAATCTGTCAACGAACACCAGCGCCGTGAAAAGATCCAACAGTGGAAGAATGAAAACAAGGCTGAGAAGCTAATGGAGATCGTTGCTGAGCGGTTAGGAATGACCGTCGATGCCACTCTCGAGAGCTTCGGATATGATTTGGCGGACAAGTTCGGCACTTTGTATGCAGCTTTCGAAGCATGCGCCGCCAGTTCCACAGCGTTGAAGGACGCTGAGGTCGAGGGCGATTGGACCACAGTGTTCGCTGAGGTAGCCAAGGAGAACGTCACCCCACCATACGTGCAGATCTCTGGCTATCTTGAGCTCAAGTGTCCCGCCGCCGATGGTGTGGACCGGATAAGGGAAGCGCTCCTGGCAGGAATGGCTGAGGGCGAGGATCGGATCAAGATCCAGTATATTGGTGCCCCGAAATACCGCATAGTGCTCTCCGCTCCTGACTATAAGTCAGCCGAGGAAGAGATGAAGGTTATCACGGCAAGCGTGATCTCCATGGTCAAGGAATCGGGCGGAGAAGGAAGCTTCCACCGTGAGGACAAGTGAAGTCCTTCGGTGAGAGGCAATATTTTATTGATAGAGCACACATTCAGCTTCAGCCCATAGAGGACTTGCTATGAAGACGTCGCTGCGAAAATGCCCCAAGTGTGAAGAGTATACGTTGCACGACGTTTGTCCGAAATGCGGTGAAGCCACCAGCGTGCCAATACCGCCAAGGTACTCGCCGGAGGACAAGTACGGCAAGTACAGAAGAATGTTGAACAAACAATCGAGGGATTGAAATGGATAACATCAAGATGATTGTCACAGAGATGCCGGTACTGGATGAGCCCGTGCTCGTAGAAGGCCTACCTGGCGTCGGAAACGTGGGCAAGCTGGCAGCCGAGCATTTGGTGGAACAGCTCAAGGCCACGAAGTTCGCTGACATCTATTCCAAATACTTCCCGCCCCAGGTCCTGGTGGATGATGAGGGCCTGATCCGGCTGGTTAACAACGAACTTTTCTATTCCAGAGGGGAGGGGCTGAGGCCCGACCTGATCATCCTGATAGGAGACTACCAAGGATTGTCACCGGAGGGCCAGTATGAGCTCTCGGACCATGTACTCACGGTTGTGAAAGGTTTGGGCGTCAAACGCGTCTATACCCTGGGAGGATACGGTGTCGGAAAGATGCTGGATAAGCCCAGGGTCCTGGGGGCGGCCACAGATAAGGAGCTCGTCGAGGAGATGAGGGATAAGGGAGTTGTCTTCTCGAAAGGCGAACCGGGAAGCGGTATCGTGGGAGCGAGCGGACTGTTACTTGGATTGGGTAAGATCTACGGTATGCGTTCCGTGTGCCTCATGGGCGAGACCTCTGGATATTTCGTTGACCCCAAGGGTGCCGAGGCAGTCCTCAGAATATTGACCGGGATTCTAAAGGTCGAGGTCGATTACAAGGCGCTCGAGGAGAAAGCCGAACAGATTGAGAGCATTACCTCGAAACTTAAGGAGATAGAGGCCCCGATCGCGCCAAAGAAGGAAGATCTAGGATATATCGGTTGAACCTTCGATCAACTTTCTGAAAACCCTTTTTCCATTCACGGATCCGCTTTCCCAATCTCCAATATTGTCTTTTGAACTGCCAATATCAGTTGATACAAAGAAAAAAAATAAAAGGGGAGGTAAACGTGATCAGCCCTTCGAATGCATCCCATCCCATTCTGACAAGGCTACTTCTTTAGGTATTTCTCCTCAAACCTTTCCATTTCGGCAAGTGTCTTTTCTGCCTCTTCCATCTTCTTCAACTTGTCCGAAACCAGGTCGACCCTGGCATAGACGAAGTCTCTGATGGCAGCCCTTATGGCCTCAGACCTTGAAGGAAAATCATCCACCTCGACCAGAAAGTCCAATGCCCGGATATATCTGGCCGGAAGGCGAAGAGTCACCTTTTCTAGATCTGCATCTTCCAATTCCCTCACCTAAGACATCGAAGGTCTGTTCGACCTTTTTTGTCGGACATGTCAAGGTTTTGAGTCTATTTATAGTTTAGGTCATTATAATCAAAAATTGTCGTATCCAGGCATCTGGATACCATATCATATTTGACCTTCATGAGTACTTTCCATAGGAGAACTATCCGACCTCTCAATATCCC
Source organism: uncultured Methanomassiliicoccales archaeon (assembly GCA_963695345.1). Lineage (GTDB taxonomy): Archaea > Thermoplasmatota > Thermoplasmata > Methanomassiliicoccales > UBA472 > DASXVU01. Next base: position 1,856,717 of record OY968769.1, on the reverse strand, counting down.
TACCAGTCCCATATGGATTGAAGTCGGGGGCGGTAAATGTTTAATATGATTTCCGTAATACTCTGCTGAATCCCGACTTAGCTTAGTCTGGCTTGAGCGGCTGACTGTAGTGGGTATACCGGCTTGCCGGTTCCTTAGCCGCCGATATCAGCAGGTCCCCAGTTCAAATCTGGGAGTCGGGACCAACTTCATCTTCTACTATCTATGATTTTGCCAAACGATGTTTTCCAAATATCATTGATGCAAATAATCTAAAAAAAGAATGCCATTTTATGCAGATCGCATTATGAATAGTGATGGTTTCTGACCTAGCATATCCAGACAACTGGAACCGCTTCCGGCAGTAGTTACCTCCACAAGGTCGCGGCGACCAATAATCTGGAGAAAGATGACATGGCGAAAGAGCTTATCGTCACCGTTCCGTCTGCGGCGGAGCCAGCGAATGATTGGATCATTGCCGTTCTAGCCATTGCCGTTTTCATGATGACACTGTTGGCGATCATCATTTGGCAGTTCAAATGAACCGCCCGTAATAAACTCTCTGAATATTCCTTTTTTCCGAGCTGGTGATGGTCTAGAGCAGCGCCCGGATCGCTTCCTCTGAATCATCCAGGACCATTGCCTCATCCATGGTCTGGACCACGCGGTCCTGCATAACAATCTTCCCGTCGCATAGGACGGTCTTCACATCTCCCCTTCCGGCTGAATAGACCAGGTTGGAGACGATGTTCTCCGGCAGCATCGGCCTTAGGCAGGGTGACCTGCCGTCCATGATCACCAGGTCTGCCCTCTTTCCGACCTCGATGGACCCGATCTGGTCTGAAAGGCCGAGCGCCTTGGCCCCGCCCAGTGTCGCGAAATCTAATACCTGCTGAGAAGGCAGAACGGTCGGGTCCCATCGGGAAGCCTTCTGCAGCAGTGACAGTGTCTTCATCTCCCCGAACAAGTCGAGGCTATTGTTCGTTGTGCTGCCGTCGGTGCCGATCGAAACGTTAACTTCGTTCTGGAGCATTTCAGGAATTGGCGCCACGCCCCCGGTGGCGAGCTTCATGTTCGAAACAGGACAAGTGGAGACAGATACCTTCTCCCTGCCCAGTATCTTTACCTCATTGATCGTCAACCAAGCCGAATGCGCCGCGATGCACCGTTCGTTGAGAACCCCGATCTTGGCCAGATATTCTGCGGGCCGCAGACCTTCCTTCTTCTTAAGGTCATAGACCTCCTTTCGTGTTTCTGAAAGGTGGAACGTCATCCGCCTGCCGCTGCTCTCAGAGTACTCGTTCGATGAGACAAGAGTATCGGTCGAACACACATAGACCCCTTGCAACCCAATGCCAGGAATCACCCTCGTGCTGTCCTTGAACTGCTCGCAGAACCTCTTGCAGTTGTCCAGAGGGACTCCCTTCTGGGTCGTGTATTCAACATCCAGCACCGCCCAGCAGAGAAGACCTCTCAGGCCGGACTGCTCCACTACCTTTCCGATCACGTCCTCCGAATAGTACAGATCAACGAACGATGTCGTGCCAGAACGGATCATCTCCAGGCATCCGAGGGCCGCTCCTGCCTTGATGTCCTTTTCCGTTCGCTTCGAGTCCAACGCGAAAACCCGGTCCAGAAAGTTCGGGAATGTTACGTCGTCCGCCACCGCCTTCATCGTTGCCATGGCCACATGACTGTGAGTATTGATCAGGCCGGGGATTACGACGTCGCCCTTCGCATCGATCTCCCGGTCAGCGGAGTCGGATATCTTCCCGATCGCCTCGATCCTTCCCTTATCGACCAGGATGTCACCTTTCAAAATCTCCCGTTTCGCATTCTGGGTCACAATGTGAGCGTTCTTGATCAGCGTGGTCATCCGGATCGGCTCGTTATCCTATCTGAAATAGATAATCCTTGTTGGAGTTCACAAATCAGCGTACCATCCGAAAGATTCAAGCAATCGGAAGGGCTGGGGGACCATAATCGGATTTTTGTGGTTACATGACGACTTTGACGTTCCTGGGCACCGGCGGAGGAAGGTTCGCCACGATCTACCAGGTGCGAGCTACCGGGGGTCTTTATGTAAAGGATGTGGCGAAGGTCCATATCGATCCTGGCCCGACCGCTCTCTATAACATGAGCCGGCTGCATCTGGACCCGGCCAAGACTGACGCGTTGCTCATATCCCATTGTCATCCAGACCACTATTCGGATGCTGAGGTCCTGGTCGAGGGCATGACCCGCGGGGGCTTGAAGAAGAGGGGTTTGGTGGTGGGCTCGCAGAGCGTCCTCGATGGCTACGAGGGACATGGACCAGCAATTTCCAGCTACCACCGCTCGATCCCGGAGAAGGTCCTCTCGGTCAAGGGCGGCGACACGTTCAACATCGGTTCGATGGAGGTTAGGGCCACCAGCACCCGGCACAGCGACCCGTCTGGAGTCGGTTTCGTGCTCAGTACTCAGAACGGGGACGTATCGTACATGAGCGATACCGAGTTCGACTATGAGGTCATAAAACAGCATGCGGGATCGCGCATAATCATCCTATGCCTGACCCGCCCGCTTAAGTCACGTGTATCCAATCATATCTGTACGGAGGATGCACTGGAGATCGCCCAGATGCTGCGCCCGCAGATGATCATCCTGACGCACTTCGGGGCTAAGCTGGTGCATGAGGGGGCCGACCGCCAGGCATCGTTCATCGAGGATAACTCCGGTGTTCGAACGGTCGCGGCGGAAGACCTCATGAATATCCATGTCGGCAAAGTGATCCGGGTATCGAAGAACGGAGAACAGACGGAACCGGACCTGGACGAAGAGAAGATCGATAGTAACGTCGATCTCTGATGTTGTCCAGGTGAATGCGTAACACCGATAATAAGGGTTTCCAGACGTAGGTCAGTTTTTCCGCAATAATGCCCTAACGCCAATTTGGCAATGGGCGTTTGTCATAACTTGCCTGCCTTTTCCATGGCTGGGTAGAAAAGTTATAAATGCGCTCCTGACGATTTGTTCGGCCAATGATGGTCTGTCTGATATCTGGCTTCCTGGGCAGCGGGAAGACCACTCTGCTGATTAAGCTCGCTAAAAGGTTGGGAGAAAAAAAGAAACGAGTAGCGGTCGTGGTCAACGAGCTCGGAGAGGTCGGCGTGGACGGGGCGGTCATAGACGCCTACGGGCTTAAAAGCGTCGAGCTGACCGAAGGATGCATATGCTGCTCCTTATCTGGCAGCCTGATGAATACACTGCAGACCATCGCCAGGGAATACAAACCAGACGTGATCTTCATCGAGCCCACCGGTGTGGCCCTGCCCAACAAGATCAACGATATCGTGCGTAGGTCCATGATCCATGCCGAAAAGAGCTATGGCATGGTCATAGTCGACGCATTTAGGGCCCAGAAGATACACCGGGAATGCGAGCTCTTCTTCCGCAGACAGATCGAGGGCGAGGACATGATCGTCATCAACAAGATTGAGCTGGTCAACGAGACCACCCTCCGCGAGGTAAAGGATCTGGTGTCCTCCCTCAATGCGAAAGGACGGATCATGGATATCTCGGCCAAGGAGGAAAGGGGCCTGGACGAAATCGCAGACACAATCGCCGAGGAGGCAACGCTGTGAACGATGATGACTCCAAGGCTTTGGCGGAGGCGGGCACGTTCGGGGTCGAGATAACCTTCACGACCGACAATATGAAAAAGGACAGGTTCGTGGAAGAGTTGGGTCATTTTCTGATGTCAGTCGCCAAGGACGTCGAATCGAGAAAGGGCGGATTGATCGGCCATGTCAAGGCTTTTGCCCGCGTGGATGACGGATTCGTTAGGTTCAATATCGTGGACAGTGAACTTGGAATCGATATCGGCGATGAGATCAAATCGGATCGCATCACGGGCGGGACCATCAAGGTCATGGCCGCCGTCGTGGGCGTGGATGATCACCATGTGGAGGAGATCATCGAGAAACGGATCGAGGACCTGAGGAAGGTCTTGGACATTGATGTGGCAGAGCACGAAGACCACGATCATTGCCATGAGGACGGGGAGTGAAACCATGTTTGGAATATCAATAGATGTTGGCACAAGCGGAACAAGAGTGCATGCGCTGGACCTGGACACGAAAGAGATCATCTCGACGGCCATGACCGTCAGGCATCCGGTACCAGGAGCGAACGTCATGGACCACCTGACCTACTGCATAGAAGTAGATCAGAACCTGGCCAATGAATTGATGATAGAGACCATCAACCGTCTCATCAGGTTGCTGGAGATCGACCTGAAGAAGGTTGAAAGGATGGCTGTGTGCGGCAACCCCATCCAGCTTTCCATATTCCAGAACATGGAGCTCAGGGACTTGGCCTTCGTGGGAGAGAGATCGCTGAAGTCAAAGGGCGTTACACCTCAGAAACGTGACGCACGCATCATGTCCTCGGAAGCTATCGGTATCGAACTGGGAGGACCTGACGCGCAGGTCTATGTTCCCCCGTCGATAGCTCATGAGATTGGTGCTGACGCGCTCGCCATGATGTTCAAGACCGGCCTGCTAGACCGAAAAGAGCCGTGCCTTGTCACTGACTATGGAACTAACGCCGAAATGGCGCTGAAAGTGGGCGATGAGATCTATACCGGATCCGCTGCCGCCGGTCCGGCGATGGAAGGGCAGGCAATCCATTTCGGTATGCTTGCTTCACCTGGTGCGATATCCGATATCGACTACGAAGGTCACTGGCGCTGTAAAGTCCTGGACGACACACTAATGCCTGTCGATGGGGACAAGGTGGACCCGACCTCCGGAGATGTTGTGGAGGAAGGCAACATGCACGGACGGTCCCGAGGAGTCACCGGCACCGGTGTCATTGCTGCCATCGCCACCGGTCTGGATACTGGCTTGATCAAGGCACCGCACATCCTGACAGATGACGGAAAGCTGCACCTTCAGGACGGCGTATTCATCGATGACCATGACTTCCAGGAAGCGGCGAAGGCTTTCGGTGCCATGAGGGCCGGACACTTCACCCTGCTGGAGAAAGCAGGCATCACCTTCGACGACCTGGACAGCATGTACATGAGTGGTGCGTCCGGGACGTATGTGGACGCGCTCAAGGCTCAGAGAGTAGGACTGTTGCCGCCGACCCCGAAGAACATCTACCAGGTTGGCAACACATCCCTAGCCATGGCCACGGATATCGTCAAGGACCCGAACCTGATGGAAACGCTGCAGGAAATGGCACACAGCATCCGGTCCAACCACATCATGTTCGCAACCGACAAGGTGTTCGAGACGCTCTATATCCAAGAGCTCGCCCTTTGGCAAGAGGGAATGCCGCTCTCTTCCTACAATTTCTTCATCCAGAGCATGGGCATTCAGCCCCTCCCGGAGACTTTCCGTGAGGCAAAGGTGTTCAAGATCGTGCAGCGGGACATACCTGTCCTGGGTGACAAGGGCTTGAAGATACTCACAGATATCGGGACGAAACTGAAGGGCACATTCGATGGATGCATTTCATGTATGAAGTGCGTGGAGAACTGCCCGGAAAGGGCGTTGACGGTCGAGAAGGGTGCAAGCGGAGAGCCAGAGATCACGGTCTCATCAGACCTGTGCAATGGTACCGCTTGCCTGCGTTGTGAGCGCGGCTGTCCTGAGAAGGTATTCAAGTTCAAGGGCTTGAGGAGCACGAGAGTGGCAAAGAAGTAATCCTCCCAGCTGCGTGTAACAAACCCTTTAAGACCCATTTTTCTCACAATACTTCTATTGATTCTGTATGTGGTCAATCTTCATGTCGTACGACAACATCCACAGTGGATAGGGACATAAAAAATCTAAAAAAAAGAAAAGGATTTGAAAAGGTTTGGAAGGGATATCACTCCACGCTTACAACTCGTAGTTCTTCGGGTTGAACGCCTGGACGTCCTTGTAGGCCTTGAGGCACTGGTCGACGAACTTGGCTTCCTCGTCCGGCAGGGCCTTCAGGTCGGTCATGACCTTGTTCAGCATGTCGCTCTCGTGCTTGGAGAGCTTCAGGCCGTTCTTGGTCTTGGCGGACTCCGCGATCAACTCGGCTGCCTTGATACCGGCTGCCCTTGACCGCAGGTAGGTGCTGTCGCCTTCTGCGACAATTGCCTCACCGATCTTGTAGGCGTTGTCGTACCTCAGGCAGAAGCCTTCCGGGCTCCTGTATGAGTCACAGGCTGCGTACAAGTCCCTGAGGACCTTGTCCTGCTTCAGCTGCTTGGCGGTGTTCATCAAGGCGGCTTCGTATCCTATGACTCCGAGCCAGCACTGTACGGATGAGCCACCGAACTCTGGGTGGTATTCAACCGACTCGTTGGACCACAGGTCGCAGGTCGAGGCGATCAGGTTACCCATCAGGTCAGCATGTGCGTCCTGGGCTCCCTTTCCCTCTTGGGCGGATGGGCGTCCAGAGATTGCCTTCAGGATCGGGCCTTCATAGCCGCAGTCCTTGTCCGGGCCAGTTGCACCGCACTCGATTGCCACCAGGGTTCTGGCGGAAGCGATGCAGCGGGTTGTAGCCGCGAAGGTCCTCGGGATATCCTTGTCCAGGTAGCCACCGGCCATGAACATCGAGGTGTTGGCGCCTGCGCAGTTTGTGTCTCCGCCGGCGATGACCTTGTTCTTCTTGGCGATGTCCACGATCTTGGTCCACATGTACTCCATGTCGATGGAGCCCAGGTAGCCGATACCGAAGAGCCATGCGCGGATATCCTGGTGCAGGATACCGTAGTCGGACATTTCCTTGCCACCCATGGATTCGATCGAGAGCACATCGGCGCCGTTCTTGGCTGCGACTTCGATGGACTCGATGACCTTCTCCGGGTAGGAGGATTTCTTGTCCATGCCTTCCCTCAGGCCCTTCTCGGCCTCTCTCATGTCAGGCAGGGTGTGCCTGATGGCGGTTGCAATGCCGTACTCATCGTGGTACTTCTTCATGCACTCCTTCTGGCCTGCGACAACTGGCTTGGCGAACTTTTCTGGCTCGTTGCCGAGTTGGTAGATCCACTCGTTCTCCAGCTGAACTGCTGGGAAACCGAGGGTTACTGCCCTGTCCATTATGTCCTTGGTGATGTAGTCGACGTACTCGCGCCTCAGGGTGTCCGGGTTCTTCTCAGCGCCGGGCCTTGGGGCGAAGTTGATCTCTGGTACGACGAATCCCGCACCGGCCTTCATTCCGAGACCGTATGATACCGGGTATTTCGCGTCACCGAAGACGAGGTCGTCCGCGCTCTTCGTTTCCATCTTTGTGAATCTCTTTACTGCCATGTTTTGTCACCCCCAATTTACGCCTTCCCGCTTGTGATGTCGTCCCACTTGGAGCGAATCTTCTTCCAGTCCCAGCCTTCGATTGCCTTGTCGGCAAGTCCAGGGCCTTGTGCTGCTGCAACGGCGTAGATACCGAGCGGGTAGGACTCTACGAATGACCTGTTCACTGCACCGCCGGCGCAGATGAACGGGATCTCTATTCCCTTCTCGATGAGCCTCTCGGCAACCTTCGGGAATGCGGACATGGTGGTGGTCATGAGTGCGGTTCCGGTTACGAGGTCCGGCTTGCTCTCTTCGACCTGCTTCACAACATCATCAACTGGAACATCTCTGCCCATGTCGACGACTCCGTATCCGTGGGATCTTAGCATGACGGCTGCAATGTTCTTGCCGATGTCGTGCGGGTCACCCTCGGCGACCATCATGACAACGTTGCCCTTCATGACGCGGTCTCCCTTCATGCTCTTCTCGGCGAGCTTGATTCCCCTGTCGAATGCGTCGGCGGCGACCATGACGTGCGGCAGGTAGTAGATACCCCTTCCGTACAGCTCGCTGACGACATCCATTCCCTTCAGGAGTCCCTTCTCGACTAGCTCTTCGGGGCTAAACTTGGCCAAGGCTGCTTTTACATCCGCTTCGACGTCCTTGTACTTCATGAAAACAACGTCTTCAGCGACTTTCTTCAGCAACGCGTCCTTCGGCAAGATCTTAGCCGCGATGTCTTCTGGCTTCTCTTTAGCCTCTACGAGTATGTCGTAGCGCTTAAAGACCATGTCGTAGTTTACACTAGATATGTCAATCATTTTTCGACACCCCTAATAACTCCTCCAAACTGCAATCCCGGATTTCTCCGGAGTCGCAATAATGTAGTTGCTTTTCAGGGTATATTAACCTTTTGTTTAGGCATTATATATATATAAATATTATTAATATATTGATTCACATTATAACTTATTAGTGGGCTAGATGGATAATCCATCCACCGACACTGGATAGTATTCGTTGAAAGTCAAAGGTAACAATTTGATTTTCATATAGGATGTATTCTGATAATATAATTACATATAGTGTTTATAATTATAAATATATAAATAGTTAGCAATGCAATTTATCATGGAGACAATTGTTGGTTTTTTTCCCACTAGCCAGGATGTCGTTGAATTGAACTCGACAAGATCAGGCATTCTTGAATGCTTATTGAAAGAGAATCTCTTAACACACTATAAATGACCGCTAACTCACAATTCAATAATATGCTGGTATCAAAATTGATAATGGGAATTAAGTAATGCTACAGAACGAATAAAAAACAAAACCGGTCTTTTCTAAGCACCATCTGGCTAGACACTGGATTCATTTTTGCCCCATGTGCGGTCTTTCATAAGAACGATTCACGGTACCGATGTTACTCGTCAATGGGGAAAGGTGGAAAAATGGAGATAGGAGCGAACGGCAGACTTGGTTTTTCGTGTTGGCTTAATCAATAGCGAAATATTCCCGACATTACGATACTTCGATAGAATATTCTTTTATATCTGCGATATTCTAGTTAAAAAATGGTGTTCGGGTCCGGTGACTCAACTTTCCTCCTAAGAAAAGTTTTTCGAATCCCCACCACATCGGTCCCGGATACCATAATAGAATTGCATGGTTCTCTAGTGTTTTTTAACATAAAACATTAAGCCGATGTCAATTGATAGAGGAGGGAATGTCAATAGAAAAAGAGATGCTGAAGGCCGTCGTTCCTGACCGTCTTCTCCGGGAAAGAGTCAACAAAGCCTCCTCAGATCTAATGACCATAGTGGGGGAGGTTGCATCGACATATCCTCTTGATCTCGATATTCGACTCGTCGGTTCAGTAGCCAAGGACACATTTGTAGGCGATCCGGACATCGACGTGTTCATTCTATTCCCAAAAGATACTCCTAGATCGACGCTTGAAAAGGTTGGCCTTGAAATCGGCCACAAGGTCATCGGTGGGGAAGAAAGATATGCGGAACACCCGTACATCCATGGTTTGTTCAAAGGATTTCAGGTGGACCTTGTTCCGTGTTATAAACTGCCTGACGCCTCGCATATCAAATCGGCGGTGGACAGGACCCCTTTCCATACCGAGTATGTAGTCACTCACCTACAACCAGAGCAACATGACCATGTCCGCCTATTGAAACAGTTCATGAAAGGAGTTGGAGTCTATGGGGCCGATGCTAAGGTCTGTGGTTTCTCAGGCTACCTTGCCGAGCTTCTCATACTGAGATACGGCAGCTTCTCAACGACTATCGAGGAGGGGGCGATCTGGTCTTCGGGGATGGCCCTTTCTATGGCGGGAGAGTCTAAAAAAAGCTTCAATTCCCCATTAGTATTCATAGACCCGGTAGACCCGAACAGGAACGTGGCTTCCGCTTTGTCGGCGAACTCGTTCGCCACCTATGTTTACGCATGCCAGCAATATTCGAAAAAACAGGACCGGCGATTCTTCCTTCCAGAACCGGGAGAGCCTTTCTCCTTGCATCATCTGGTAAACATGATAGATGGATTCGGGACAAAGGTCGTTGGAATAAGGACCCCTCGTCCAGACCTCACCGATGACAATCTTTATCCCCAGGTCCAGAAGACAATGGATGGACTGGCCGGATTGCTGGCCCAACACGGGTTCAATGTCATAGACCAAGCTTATCTGGTCGATGATAAGATAGCGTTCGCCATCATGCTTGAGACCGATACACTGTCGGAATGCGCGCTCCACATGGGCCCGCCGGTCTGGGTAGGGAATTCCGTGAAATTCCTGGAACGATGGCAAGAGGAGGGGGCAAGCCTCCCCTTCATCAAGGACGGCAGATGGGCGGTGTTGGCCCACCGAGAGAATCCCAACGCGGCGAAACTGTTACAGAACAAATTCAAAGACGCGGCATTGGGCAATGCTTTCAGAAAGATGGAAGAGACAGAGGTCTTCGACCACCGGGAACTGCTCATGCCCGGATTCGAAGAAATCCTCAGTAAAATGATGGATAAGAGGTTTCCGTGGGAAAAGTGACCCCAGAATCCCGGTTCCCCTATCACGCGAAGGGCGGATTGAGGAGCATGATCCATGTCCCGAGGAACAGGAAGAAGAACATGGCGATGTTGCCGAGCCATCCCTTCTTATCAATCTCCTTGACATCGATCTTGAACAGCGGGAGGATGAACCTAAGCAGATAGATGCCGACGAACAGGAGCAGCAATCCTATGAACGGAGAGATAGAATTTGTCAATCCAGCTATTATGCCGAATATCAGGCCCCACGCGGAGGACAACAGAGTTATCTTGGTTGCCCTGATGTCCTTCTCGAGAAAGTCCTTCTCGTCGAAGTCGGGAGGAACGAACTCATATTGAGGTTCTTTCTTTTCCTCCTCCTTTCTCTTCTTTTGGGCCATAGAAATCCCCTAAACACAAGCGGCTAATAATATGTTTGCCCCCCCAGGACTGGCCGGTTCGAGGGAGCCCAATATCTCCAGATTACTCAATGCCGGGGATGATGGCTCGTTGGTGGCTCTGAAGCCGGCGCATAGCCTTTTCCACACCGCTCGAAGGATGTCAGGATGTTAGAAGATATGACCGGGCATTTTTTCAAATATGTGGATTCTGATGTTTTCGTCGCATTACCTAAAATGGTAGTATAGATAAGGAGGGGGAAGATGGACCTGGTATCAGTGTTATTGTTGGTATTGTTAATCGGTTCTCTGGTATTGTTCCTGATCAGCGGTCTTAAGCTGATCGGCGACTCCGAGGTCGGAATTGTCACCAAGAAGATGTTCGGAAAAATGATGCCGCAGGGCCAAGTGGTGGCCAGATCAGGCGAGATCGGAGTCAGGGCAGACATACTGATGCCCGGGCTATACTGGAGGATTCCGATAATTTGGAGGATCGAAAAGCATCCGGTTACGGAGATCCTGCCGACCGAGGTCGGCATAGTCGAATCGATTGATGGCCGCTCCATCCCTAAGGGGCGACTGTTGTCCGATGAGGTGGAATGCAACCATTTCCAGGATGCCCGCATGTTCCTGGATAATGGCGGGATGAAGGGGCCCCAGGTCAGCATTCTCCGGCCTGGTACGTATAGGATCAACACCTATGCCTTCAAGGTCGTCAAGTCCCGGTTGATAGAGGTACCCTCGGAAAAGATCGGAGTGGTAGTGGCAAACGATGGTCTGCCCTTGCCCTCTGGGTTCATAATCGCCCCGAGGCCACTGGAAAACCCCATGCCCGGATACCCGAATGCGAAGAACAATCAATATTTCCAAGATGGTCAAGCCTTCCTAAATAGCGCGGGATACAGAGGGCCTCAACTGGACACGCTCCAGCCTGGCCGGTACTACATCAATCCCCTGCTCTTCAGGGTGGAGATATACAATGTGTCAGAGGTCCCTCCTGGATATGTGGCGATCCTGCGGTCCAACGTCGGACTCATCCTGGAACGGAGCGAAGGATCGCCGATCCCCAACGTCGGGGCGGTCGGTCCGGTATCGCCGGCTCAGCCGAGCAAGCAGTTGGTCGAAATCAACCAACCACTGCACGAGGATGTCGAATCCCTCTTGATCTTGGACAAGAACATGAGGGGCATCTGGAAGGAGCCCATGGCCCCGGGCAAATACAACCTGAACCCGTTGGCATTCACGCCCTATCTGGTACCCACCAGCGCGGTCACCATCGATTGGGCGTCGGGAGTGGACCAGAGAGCCCAGCATAACGCCCCCACCGGCATCAAGAACATCAACGACGATGACGATTCGAAGGCCACCGAGTTCTTCAAGTTCTCGCAGCTCAGGGTGACATCCGTTGATGGTTTCCAGCTTGAAGTGGATGTAAGGATGATCATCCGCATCAGGCCACAGAACGCCGCGTTCATCATCGCCCGGTTCGGTTCAGTGAAGAACCTCATCGAACAGATCGTCCATCCGCTGATCGATTCCTCATTCCGTAACAAGGCGGGAGAGGAGAAGGCCATCAGCTTCATCATGAGCAGGACCGAGCTGCAACGCTCGGCCCTGGAGAAGGCGCAACGGGAGTTCGAGGTGTACCATGTCGAGGCCCAGAACCTTCTGATAGCCTACATCAAGGTGGACCAGGCACTCCTCGACACCCAGACCAAGAGGGAGATAGCGTTGCAACAGCAGGCTCAGTACCAGCAGGAGGCCTTGGCCCAGGAGAAACGCATTGAGGTGCAGTCGAAGGCGGCCAACGCTGACAAACAGCCAGAAGTGGTGGCGGCAATGCTCTCGATCAAGATCGAAGAGGACAAGGCCGAGGCCAAGAGGAAGTTGGCGGGCGGTGACAGGGATTTCAACAAGATCACCGCGGACGGTGAGAGCTACATGCTCAAGACCGTCGCCGACGGTAATGCCTACGCCCAGCGCGAGGTCGGAAGGGGCATAGCGGACGCGTACAGAGCGCAAGCCGAGGTCATAGGGAAGGAGGCCACGGCGGCGATCAAGATCATGGGCGAGGTCGGCGTCAACAATGTCAAGATAACTCCGGACATTTTGATATCTGGGTCAACCGGTGATTCGGGTGCCATGCCGCTGTTGTCGACTTTCCTCGCCCAGACGGTGGCGAAGACCCTGGAGACATCGAAGAAGGAACAGGCAGGCACGACGCCGAAGAACTGAAACACCTGGCCCAAGGCAAACCCTTTTCCATCTTTTGACTTGGCTATATTGATTGCCATACTGACAACGGACCGCCTTAATGACCTGAATGCTGCCTGTATTGGCATGATATATCTGATTCAAAATGAATTCTGGAATCCATGAAAGTGTCAGGTACTTTCGGACAACCCGTCATCACCCTTTTAAATAGGGGTGGCATTAGCAGAGGTAGGTGCATCAATGGCTGAGAAGAAGATAGAAGAGTTGCCTGGAGTAGGACCCGCAACTGCCGAGAAGCTGCGTGATGCCGGATATCAAGATCTTATGTCGATCGCGGTGGAGAACCCTAAGGTCCTCGCAGAGGTCTGCGAGATCGGAGAGGCGACCGCTGCGAAGATCATCGCCGCCGCGAAGGAGGCGGCCGAGGTCGGTGGATTCGAGTCCGGGGACGACGATACTGGAGAGAAGGAAGAACCTGAAAAGGCTCACCTCCTCATCGAAAGCTTTCGATGAACTGCTTGGCGGGGGACTTGAATCCCAGGCCATACATGAGTTCTTCGGCGAGTTCGGGAGCGGGAAGACCCAGATGATGTTCCAGCTGGCCGTGAACGCCACCATGCCGATCGAAAAGGGCGGGCTGGACGGGGACGTCGTCATCATCGACACCGAGAACACGTTCCGTCCGGAGAGGATAGTCCAGATCGCCAATGCCCAAGGCGTGGACCCGATGGAAACGTTGCAGAGGATACATGTGGCAAGGGCCTTCAACTCATCGCACCAGATGCTATTGGTGGAAAAGGCCGCTGAAATGGCCGTCAAGACCCCCGTCAGACTCCTGATCGTCGACTCACTGACCGCCCATTTCCGTTCCGAATATGTCGGCAGGGGAACCCTTGGCGGAAAGACAGGGTCTGCTGAACAAGCACATGCACGACCTGCTGCGCTTCGGCGATGTCAGCAACGCGGTGATCGCGGTCACGAACCAAGTGGCGGCCAAACCGGACGCGTTCTTCGGGGACCCGACCAGACCCGTAGGGGGACACATTGTCGGTCATGCCTCGACCTTCAGAGTATATCTGAGGAAGAGCAAGGGCGGCAAACGTATCGCCAGGCTCATCGATTCCCCGAACCTGCCCGAGGCGGAGTGCGTGATCACCGTCTCAGAAGAAGGTATAAGGGACTGATGCTTGACCAAGGCATCCGATGACCGAACCCGTAAACACCAATCACTCCCCCTTCCTTTTTGAGCTTTCGGGGGAGCATCCCACCCTTCCGCAGGCAGAGGCGGTAGCCTGCGTCGAGGCCGAGTCCGGGACCTTCACGAGATTAGGTTCGGGAGGCGGATACGAGATCATCGGTTTCGACCGGTCGCATGTTTCCGCCATTGCCGCCCGGATCGCGCTCACCCACCGGATCGGCAGATACCTAGGAGCATGCGATCTGCCTGAGATCGAAAGGTTCCTTTCTGACCTGCCGATTCCGGAGGGCAGCGTTTCCGTCCGGGCGAAAAGGGTCGAGAAATCCCAGATGGAGGTGGACATGCCCTCACTGGTGAGGAAATGCGGAGGCATCCTGACCCGAGGCCGGGCCGTGGACCTGGAAAGACCAGACGTTCCGATACGCATCCTGGTCTCCGACCGGCTCCATTTCTACATCGGCGACTTCGAGATCGACCGCAAGCAATTCGATATCAGGAAGGTAGGCGAACGTCCGTTCTTCTCCCCGGTATCGTTGCATCCGCGTTACGCAAGGACGCTGGTTAACCTTACCCGAGTCAGGAAAGGACAAACGGTACTCGACCCTTTTTGCGGCACTGGAGGAATTCTGATCGAGGCGTCGATGATCGGAGCGAAGGTGTTGGGTTCAGACATCGCCGAGGACATGGTAAACGGATGCGTCGCGAACCTGAACCATTTCCAAGCCTCGTTCGAAAGGATAGACGCATCGGACATCGGTGACATTGCCAGCGTCTTCGGCAAAGTTGACGTTGTGGCCACCGACCCGCCCTATGGACGTTCTGCCAGCCTGTGGAAGGAGGGCAAATCATCCCTCTACGGCAGAGCAATGGACGCCTTTGTGGATGCGGTGAGATCGGGCGGGAGAGTAGGAGTGGTGTTCCCGGCACCCCTGGACCATCCCAGGGATGAACTGATGCAAACCGAATCACATATCCAGAGAGTACATCGATCACTTTCCCGGCACTATTTCGTTTTCACAAGGAAATAGACACGGTCAGGTTGAACTGCCTCTGGAACAGAGGGTCGCTCTCTGCGAATACTGGTAGGGTCCGTGTGACCGGCTGGGCGGAGGACAATGCCGTGGCCCTCACCATCACGGTCGAGTTTCCTTGGTAGGGAAGATTGTAGATCAATTGTGATGTCCCATTCCCGGAGATGGCATGGTCCGTGTATACATAAGCCGCCAGCCCCTCCCAGGCCTGCAGGTTCACCGTGATCGTTTCATTGATGTTGCCGGTGTTGTTGACCCAGATGTAGAAATCTGCGGTCTGGCCCGGCATGATCGTAGCGTTATCAGCACCGATGATCTGCATGGTGAAACTATGGTCGCTCGGCTCCACGGAAATGGGCACCGGCACGAACGTCACCACCAGCAGCGCTATTCCGATCGCCCCCAGGATTGTCCTCCTGGCACCTAGCTTGGTTAGGTCGTTGAGCGGCGCGGGATGCCTCAGGCCGAGGAAGAATATAAGGACCGCGAACAGGAGCCAGCCGGAGTAGACCGTGACCCCGAGAAAGAAGAGCGTCGCTACGGTTATGTAGCTGAGATACCGCGATTTATCCCCCAGAAGGCCGCGGGCAACATGCCCTCCATCCAGTTGACCGGCGGGCAGCAGGTTTATGGCAGTCACGAACAGACCGACCCAACCGGCAAATGCCAACGGATGCATGATGACGTTCCCCGATATGGGAAAGAACTGGGACAGGGCATAGGATAGCATCGACGCCATTGTTCCCGCCAGTCCTCCGGTCCCCCCGGTGATGTAATGGGGCGACTGTTGTGTCAGCACCATGCCGAACAGGAATACAGGAACGGCGACCAGCAGTCCGGCGATGGGACCGGAGATGCCGATGTCCACCAAGGCTTTGCGGTTCGGAATCGGGTCGCGTATAGAGATGAACGCGCCAAAGGTCCCGAGCGGCGGGATCGACGGAATGAAGAACGGCAATGATGCCGCCACGCCGTGCCTTTTGGCGGCAATGTAATGGGCAAATTCGTGAACGCCAAGAATCGTCATCAGTGGGATGGCGAAGAACAGGGCACCCATGGCAAATATCTCCAGGGTGAGGAAGTTGGACGCGTTGATGTAGGCAGCCCACAGGAAAGCCCCAGCGAGCACCGTGGTCACGGAGGTGATCCCGAGCAGGAAGAGGTTCGTCCATATCCCTATCCGGTTGCGCTCGTTCTTTCTCACTACGGTGATTGTGTATTCCCCGCCCGCGTGGGAGAGAAACGGGATGAACTTCTGTTCGTTCATCTCCCTGCGCATGCCATCGAATTTGACTTCCAGCGTGGCAGGGTCGGGACTGATGAATATCTGCACCGACTGGGCATTGACCTTGACGTCGTAGATCGGGAAGTACTTGCCGACCATCGCCCTGAGGAGTTCGATCTCCGCCGCCACGTCCGTGGGGACCATGAACGCCCCTATCAAGAGTGCTCATATTAACATTTTCGTAATAACAACACATGGACGGAAAGTGGCCTGGCCTCTTGCCTTAACTATGTAAATGTGCACCGCACTCCTCGCATTCGCCTTTATCCCTATCACTATACATCCCGCACGATCGGGCATCGGACGGTCTCTGAGTCCTTTTTGACAATGAATTCCTTGCTGCCGCATTTGCGCAAATGCGTTCTCCCGAATCAGTGACCTCGCCACACTTCATGCACTCTCTCATGAATAGTGCCTCTGAGCCGAATGAATAAAAGGATTTTCCTGACAGAGATAGGATCGACCAAGGGCGACCTGAGCGGTCATTTTGCCCATTGCGCCATGGAGCAAGCATTAATTAGCCCAATCCCAATCCTGCGACGTGAACCGGATAGTCCAGTTGTTCCGATTGGGCAACTGCCTGATGGGTATCGTCGGGCTCCTGATGAGCGTTCTGATAGCCACGGGCACCTCGATAGCGAATTACTGGGCAGACCTTATTCCTGCTGCCCTGGTGGTATTCTTCTTCGTTGCCGCGGGCAATTCCCTGAACGACTACATGGACCGTGAGGTGGACAAGATCGCCCACCCAGAACGCCCTGTACCCTCCGGGCGGGTCAAACCGAGCACGGCAAGGACCGTCGCCATCTACTGCTTCTCCGCTTCCCTGGTGGCGTCCTTCTTCCTCAGGATCGAGGCAACGCTCGTCGTGGTGGTGGCGATGGCGTTGATGCTGACCTATGAGCTCAGCACGAAGAAGAAGGGATTCTCCGGAAACATCACCATAGGTGTGCTGACTGGTATGCTGTTCGTCTTCGGAGGCTCGGTCGTGGGAATGATCGATAAGACGATCATAATCGCACTCATGGCAGGCCTGGCCACGATCGGAAGGGAGATCGTCAAGGACATCCAGGACATGGAAGGGGATTTCGACCGCAACACGCTTCCGAAGCGGATCGGCAAGAGGAACGCGGGCATAGTCGGCAGCGTCGCCTTCGTTGTGGCGGTGGCCTTGAGCCCGTTCCCTTACCTGACCGAAATGTTCGGCAGTGGATATCTGTTGGTGGTCCTGGTCGCCGATGCAATATTTATATACTGTTCCATAGTTCATTTTCGAAATCCGACCAGGGGTCAGCAGTTCGCTAAGTACGGCATGCTGGTCGCCCTAGTGGCCTTCCTAGTAGGAGGAATCCAATGAAAGTCATAGAGTATCTTCGGGAAAAGGTCAAGAAAGGGACCCTGCACATGACACTTATCGACCCCGCCAAGCAGGAGCCAGAGCAGGCCGGGGAGATTGCCGCTTCGGCAGACCGGTTCGGCACCGACGCGATCATGGTCGGCGGTTCCACCGGCATCACCCAGGAGAACCTGGACGCCACCATTCTGGCCATCAAGAAGAGCACCAAGCTGCCGGTGATCTACTTTCCCAGCGGGGCTCATGCCATCTCCGCCCATAGCGATGCCATCTACTTCATGAGCATGCTGAACAGCCGCAATGTCAAGATGATCATCGGAGAACAGGTGGCCGCTTCCCGGATCGTCAAGAAGCTGGGCATCGAGCCCATATCCATGGGATACATCATCGTGGAGCCTGGGATGAAGGTGGGAGAGGTCGGGGAGGCCAACGTGGTCAAGCGCAACGATCCCAAGTCGGCCGTTTCCTATGCCTTGGCCGCGGAGTACATGGGCATGCAACTGGTATATCTGGAGGCTGGCAGCGGTGCCCCGTCGCCGGTCCCTGGAGAGATCATCAGCGAGGTACGGAAGAACATCACCGTCCCGCTCATCATCGGCGGAGGCATCCGGGAGCCGGAGCAGGCGGCCATGGTGAGAGAGGCCGGGGCGAACATCATAGTGACCGGCACCGTGGTCGAGAACGGCGATTACCAGGAAAAGCTCAAGGCCATCATCCAGGCGGTCAAAGGGCTGACCTGGAATAACTCTTCTCCAAGAAAAAAGGACGTGTGGTGACAGGTCCGCCGTATCCTGACCGATCTCCGGTCAGACCATTCTAAGCAGCATCTCGTGTATCCGAGTGTCGTCGGACAGCTCCGGATGGAACGACAACGCAAGCAGGTTGTCCTGTTTCGCCATGACGACGGATGACGAATGCATGGCCAGCGGCTCGCACTTGTTCCAGACCCTGGTTATCAGCGGTGCCCTGATGAATACCGCGGGATAGGGAGAATCGAGCCCCTTGATGTTCAGCAGGTCCTCGAACGATTCCCGCTGCCTGCCGAAAGCATTCCGGTCGACCGCCATGTCCATGAGCTTGAGCAACTCGGTTTCCGTCCTCTCCACCTGCTCGTCCCCTTCCTTGGACAGCAGGACGCATCCAGCGCAGGTCCCCATTATCGGCAGCCCCTCGTTCGCCAGGTCGATGATGCGATCGAATAGGTCGAAACGGCGCAGGAGCTTGGAGATGGTGGTGCTCTCACCACCGGGAATGACGAGGCAGGAGACCCCTTCCAGGTCCTTTGCCTTCCTGACCGTGACGGCCTCCCCAGAGACTCCGATGTTGGCCATCGCTACCTTCAAGGCCGCGATGTGCTCGGGTGCCGCCCCTTGGACCGATATCACTCCCGCTTTCATGTTGTCCCTCATGCGAACAACAACGCCTTAATTAATCCTTGGTGAAAAATAGTTAAGATACCTGTCTCAACGGTCGTACAGCTCCCTTTTGTCCACAAGGGTCCGCTTATTGAGCACGAATTCGGGCCTGACGCCTACCACGATGATCACTGGCGGTTCCATGAGGTCGTTCTCCAGGCTCGACCGGACCTCGGGGATGCCCATGATCCTTTCCCCAAGCAGCTGTCCAGCTGTCTCACGATCGCCGACAAGCTCGACCGTAACGGTGAGGCGGTCGCGGAAGGATGGCCGGTCGATCACCACCTGATGGGACACCACGCCAGGCACGGATCCGATGGCCTCGTCGAACAGATAAGGGGATACCTTCTCCCCGGACCCGAACTTGATGGTCTGATCGGTCCTTCCCTTGGGTTTGCCGATCTTGCCCACCGTCCGAAAGCCGCAGCCACATGGAGGCGGGATGTAGCAGCTCAGGTCAAAGGACCGATAACGGAGGAGCGGGCTCCCACCCATGTTCAGGCTGGTCCACACCAGCTCGCCTTCCTTTCTGTCCGATAGCTGTTGACCAGTTTCTGGATCGACGCATTCCACCAGATAGTCCGCCTCATCGACATGGATGCCGTCCTGCGCGGTACATTCGATGGCAGTTGCCAGCCCCATCTCCGTCATACCGTATTGGGTGAAGGCCTTGCACCCCCAGGCCGACTCGATCTCCCTGCGCATCGCCCCGGAGAGTGGTTCCGAGGAACATATGATGGCTTTGATCCCCAGGGACCTGAGGTCGTGCCTATCCCGGGCCAGCATCGTAAACCGGTATATGAACGAGGTCAGCCCGATCATCATCCTGGTCCCGCTCTTACGCATCGTCCCCACCTGAAGATCGATATCGATGGAGCTGCAGAGGACAGCGTTCAGGCCGGCCACTTTGCAGGCGCCCTCCAACATCAGTCCGGGGTCCCAGGCGGTGACCGCTGGGAACATTATCTGAAGCGTCTCCTTCTCCCTCAGCCCGACATTCTTCAGGGCGGCGGAGATGGCATCAACGATATTCAGGATGTCTTCCTTGGTGTAGAACAAGCGCTTCTTCTGACCGGATGTGCCTGAGGTCGAGAAGACACGCATCACTTTGGACTGGGGGACACAAAGAAAGTGGAAAGGTTCCGCGGCCAGCGCCGCCGGTTCGGTAATGGGGAAACGGACCAGGTCCTCGAACTCCCGGAACGAGCCCGGGGTCAATCCATTGTCGGCCATGACCTTATGGTAGTAGACGCTGTTCTGGTCGACGTATCGCATCAGCTTGCGGAACTTGAACATCTGATAGCACCGGAGGTCTTCCCGGCTGACCTCGGATAGGGAGCTACGGCCCAATTCCCGTCGGAACTCCTTTTGGTCCCTCAATGTCTGGCGGACCTTCATGTGTATCCATTCCTCAAGCGGGTTCTCTGATTCGGAGTCCAGATTGTCTGAGGTCAACCTTCGGCGGGTCAAAGCGAACAACATTGACCGTACGGGATGCACGCACCACGATGTGTTCAGCCTCCGATAACTCTTTGCCGAGGCCCCGTGCAATGGTCAACCCTATGGCCCAGATGATGATCGCTATCGAGAATCGACGCGGTCCAGATCGTTCATTTTCTGAGCGGTTACGTAAGCGAGCGCTGGTCTTCGGCCTGGTGCCGTTGGTGTTTGAGGCGGACGAGGGATCGGCATACTTGCGTCGGAGACCGTGACTTCAGCCTGGCAAGTGAGAATGATGTTAAAATGCCATCCGCCTTCAACAGCCTAATGACGCATGAGGCTCTGGTGACAGAAAAATCGACACGATCACCATCAAGGCCATGCATCGTTGGACCGTTAATTGACGGCGAGAAGGAAACCAGGGGTCCAAAGCATGGACTGGACACCGAATCGGATGTTGCCAGACATTAAATACGCGAGATTGGGTTTGTTGAATGAGGATTCCAAATGGTTCTGACCCCGGAAATGGCCCGCGGAGGGGTCACTCCGCAGTTGTTGAGGA
Source organism: uncultured Methanomassiliicoccales archaeon (assembly GCA_963695345.1). GTDB lineage: Archaea > Thermoplasmatota > Thermoplasmata > Methanomassiliicoccales > UBA472 > DASXVU01. The sequence goes on along the minus strand of OY968769.1, from coordinate 1,835,552 downwards.
CAACAAAGCAGATCGTCTGCCCCAAATGCGGAAAGAGCTTCAGCCTTTTCCAGTCCAGGGCCATTGCCTGCGTCGGCTGCCCGAAGTCAGGTACCAACTGCAGTTATGCCCGCTGCATTCATTGCGACGCCGAGTTCCCACTGATCGCAGAACCAAAGTGGGTGGCGAACCGCACGGGGGAAAGGAACCTCTCGACCTACGTCAACAACATCGTTAGCAACTACAACACCAGCGTAGGGAAGACCCGAAACCGCTGAGCGGCCGGCCTCTTGGATCATCAATTGGCCGTTCATCACGGCCAAACCTTGTTTGGCTCAGGCCCGCTTCTTCTCGAAAAGTCCCTCGGCCGCCGCCATGGTCTTTACGGCCAGGTATTCCTCGACCATAGTCACCTTGCACTTCGGGCAGACCAATGCCGGGGCCGACCGGCTGACCGTCAAATAGGTGACGTCCACTTGGCCCTGATGGACCGCCTCGTTGCAGTGAGCGCAGACCCAGTCGGTCCGGTCTCCGATGCTCTGTACATCACCCAATTCCATGCGGTGCGAATATGCGGTCTTGACCGTGGCGGACTTCTTCAGGATCCCGCTCTGCATGTCATATAATGCGTAGAAGGTCACTTCCCCGATCCTCTTCTTTCCGAGGCTGTCGTTGCCCTTCTTGAACCTTCACGCCAGATGATTCGGCGGTCTTGACCGTGTCCTCGACGTCCGCTTCCCTTATCCCTCTCCTACCCAGCAATTCCCTGATCGCGTCGGTTCTGACTTCCATCTTTGTCACCTCACCATGTTCCGTAGGTACCGAAGTCCTGGGCGGCTTTCACCAGTGCTCTGATGTTTCCAGGCAGGGTATGGGGGGGCGTCTCGCAGGACGTGCCTAGAATGTATCCCTTCTTTGAGTCGCGGCCGGCGAGTAACTGGTCCTTCGCCTGGTCATAGACGGCCTTCTGGTTCGGGTTGATCATCAGCTTGGTATCGACCGAGCCCATGCAGGTAGAGACGCTCTCGAACTCGCTTTTCAGCTTGGCGGACGGGAACGGGTTCCTTCCATCATATCCGATGTGCGTGACGCTGAGAGGGGACCATACCAGCGTGTCCTTGAAGACCTTGTAGTCGGTCTGATGGTTACCGCACAGGTGATAGAACACCTGCGGCCCTGCCCCCTTTCTGAAAGCCTGGTCGACGAACATCCTCATGTTGTCGGCGGAATACTTCTTGACCGCCCCATCGGAGAAGATATCGTTGTTGCCGAGCACTGACCCGACCACCAGCATGGCCGTTCCATAGGCATCGGCCAAGGCCTCAGCGCCGTTGACTGCGGTCATGGTGTAGTTCCTGACCAACTTCATGGCCGCCTCGGGCTCCGTGAAGGTCCACATTATGAAGTTCTCCACCCCCACCAATTCGGCCGCTCCCCCGCAGAGATCGAATCCGTACGAGATAGGGAGCAGGGTCTGCGGCATGTTCTTCTCAACATAATCATAGATCCTTTTGTACAAAGGCAGCGTCCAGCCTTTCTCAAGCTCCTGCTTGTCAGGAACGTGCATTTGGTCGATTTCGCCCGGTTCCGAGTAGATCGGCCCCGTGGAGACCGGCGGCTGGGTGTCCCTGTACTCGAGCTTCAGGCCGAGTTCGGTGACCCATGGCAGTGAGAAGAACCAGTTTGTCACCGGCAGCAGGTCATACATCTCGTTCGCATAACCCACGCAGTGGATTCCCAATTCCGGTTTCTCGTAGAAATCCTTGATAGTCTGGCCGCAGGCTATGGCAGCATGCGACGACATGAACGCATCGACATCGATCCTGTCGTGTGGCTTGTCAACGAAGGGGCTTGCGAATCTCTTTGAGGCGTTTCCCGCCCAGTTCATGTCCCATGGTGGAAATAGCTCTTCATGGCCCATTTATTTTCCCCGTATTATGACTAGTATTGAAGGATATATAATGATTATCGTATTTTTCCGCAACAATGTTACATCAAGGGAGCTTATCCATGTTGATATTGATAATTTATTACTATTATTATGCAATTAATTGCAATTTTGTTTCATAGATTTGGAAATATTTTGCATTATGATCTAATAAAACGCTACAAAAATGGTTTGATTGCGATCGACTAGTTCGAACCTAGCCGATCGTGATCGGTCGTCACAGGTTCCCACGTCTGTCGAGGTCTTCGCGCTGGAGAAGAAGCGTCTCAGAAGGGCGTATAGCGCGAAGATCACCACGCTGATCAAAACGATCGCACCGCCAGTGGCCACATCGTAGAAGAACGACACCAGAAAGCCATCGATGAGCGCAACGATGCTGAAGATGACGCCCCTCCACCATTGTTCCCTTGAATGATCTTGACAGTTGCATCGCGAAAGCCGCCGGGATGATGTGCAGGGATGACACCAGCAGAGAACCGACGATCTTGATGGAGATCACAACCGTCAGGGCCACCACGATATTGAACACCAAATCCATCTGCGAGACCGGAACGCCGGCAAGTCGGGCACCGGGCTCGTCGAAGGTCATATGCAGCAGCTCCTTGTAGAACACCAATGCGAAACCCAGCACCGCCGCCAGTATCAGGACGAATAGGAGGCCGTCCCCCGAAACAGCAAGGATGGAGCCGAAAGGTAGCCGAAAAGGTCGACGTTGAATCCTCCGGCCATACATACCAACACCGCTCCATCGATGAGAGCTATCACAAGAACCAGGAAATGATCAAGACCCACATCCATAATCACGTCGGAGGGGACCGCTGCATGAACCTGCTCATGAGCGATGGGGAAGCATCCCGTGTCAACAACATCCTCGATCAACTGGAAAAGTTGGAGGGCGTCAGTTACTTGAAGTTCATTCAGTCCTGAGGCGGTTCGACCATCGGATATCCCAGGGCTTTCCAGGCATTTGTGCCGCCGAGCATGTTCCATACATTGGAGTAGCCTTTCCGGAGCAGCAGACTTGCGCCTGTCCCTCCCCGATAACCAGATGAGCAGTATATGACGACCGGCTTGTCGTGAGGGATCTCGTCCGAACGGGACTCGACCGAGCCAAGGTGTATGAGCTTGGAGTTGGCGATCACTCCGGAACCCAGCTCGTGGATGTTTCTGACGTCAACCAGCGTCATATCCATCCCTGATTCCATCCATCCCTTGACCTGTGCGGGAGTGGTCATTTGGGTCATCGCCACCGGAGCCCCGGCCCGATACCATGTGTCGATTCCCACCCTCAGGTACCCGGGTATGTCGTCGAACCCTATCCGGACCAGGGATCTCACCACTTCCTCCAATTGGGACCGGTTCTCAACCACCAGCAATATCGGTTTTTCATAGTCCAGAAGATATCCTCCATACTGGGAGAGGCCGTCCAGCCATAGGCTCAGGGAACCGGATATGTGGGCCCCTCCGAACGAGTGCGGCATCCTGACATCGAGAACGGTCATGTTCCCTTTCATGGCCGAACGGAAATCCGCGACCGGAAGGGGCCTGGGACAGGGCAGTCGTCCAATCAACGGCGGACCGTTCAGGTTGATCTCCTCCATCTTGGTGAAATAGGGGGGGCGCTCGATCTTCTCCTTCATCTTGGCCTCTACGAACTGCTCTCTTGTCAACGAAAGCATCGGATTGACCTCGAGCTCGATGCCGATGGAGGTCACGTCTCGATCGGAGATGTTCCCTCCGCACACAGAACCAGCGCCATGTGCGGGGTGGACGATCACGCCCATTCCCAACGGGAGGACCTTATCGAACAGGGAGTCGTACAGCATTCCAGAGAGCTCTTCCCTGCGTTCATGTCCGGAAAGGTCGGTACGCCCCACATCACCGGCGAATAGCGCATCACCGGTGAAGACCATGACCGGTTCGTCCCCGGAAGAAAGGTCGGTGAGCGAGTAACAGTAGTGCTCAATGGTGTGGCCAGGCGTGGCGATCGCCTGTATACGTATGTTCCCCAGGGCGAACTCCTGACCGTCGTACAGATTGCGGCCGTAGTTGAAAGGAACCGCCCCCCCGTGGAATATCTCCGCCCCGGTGATGCTGGCCAGTTCGACCGAGCCGATCGCGTAGTCCTCATTCCGGTGGGTTTCGAAAATGTAACGGATGCGCATCTCCTTCTCCATCGCGATCCGCAGGTATTCTTCGCAATCACGGCGGGGATCGATCACGCACGCCTCGTTGCCCGATCCGACAAGATATGATAAGTGGGCCAGACCTTCGGATTTCACCTTGGCAAAATACATCTTGATCGAATAGAGAGGCGAGCACTTGCCTAAAAATGGTTCCGCTTACCTTACCAGGACCGGGCCGCCCGTTCTTTCGAGCTCTCTGATGCCCTCCTCGAGCATCTTCAGGGCATCCTGTTCCCAATTCTCGGGGTTGAACAGGATGACGATGCCTTTGAACGACTGGTAGGAGCCAGAGTTCACGATGGTGTCGCTGTTGGTCACCAGGACGGAAATGAACTTGACGTCCGGTTCCGCGAACTTCTGCTCATAGTAGTCGCGGTAACCTTTGACCTGGGTGAAGAAGGTGCCCATTTTGGTGCCTTCCGACTTCTCATTGATCTGTTTGGTCTCTGTGACTATGACCAGACCGTCACGGAAGACGACCATGTCCGGTGTGTGCATGTCCAGTTCTTCCGGCCCTCCGCCCAGGAATGGATTGATGTCGACATACCATTTTCGGTCCAGTAGGTCAAGCTCGAACTTTTTCCTGACCAGGGCCTCATAGACGCGAGATCTTGGCTGGATCATCTTGGACTCCTTCTCATCCTTCGGATCGAGCTGACTCGGATAGGCGCTATAACGTGCCTTCAGTTCCTCTATGGCCCCTCGCAACAGTTTCTCCTCCATCCTGCGGATCGTCAATGCCATGATTCATCCTCGCGTCATTGGAAAATTCGGAAGTGGTTTTGTCTCAGACGTTGGAGGGAACGCTCAGGGCGTTCACATCGACACCGCCTACGTTCGTCTTTAGGGTGACCTCGAAGTTGCCTGAGGACGGATAGTTGGTTGATTTCAATGCGTTATCCGTCCCATTGAACCCGGTCCTGCTCCCAACATGAACTCCCCCCAGCCCGGTCTCCGATTCGATGGAGGCGCTCACGTTTCCTCTGATGCCCATATTAAGGGACACACCGCCCGTGGCGGTCGTTCCGTTCAAGATGACCGTCCGGTCCATCGGAGCGGTCTGATTGATGTTCATTTCCAAACCGCCGGTCTTGGTCGAAGACACGACCTTGATGTCTTCCATAACCAATGGATCCGTCCAATCAAGGAAGGAGGCGCCGACGTTCGTGGACAGGGTGATGTCGCCGTAGAGGGATACGCCGGAAGCTATCTTCAGATTGACCGCTCCGGTCTTGACGCTCATGCTGATCTGATCGAAGGCACTGGCATTGGTACTGTTGACCAGAACACTCCCGGTGGATGTCGACAGATCCAGCTTGGAACGCATTGAATCGTCTATCTGGACGATGCATTGGAGGTTGAGGTTCGAGGCCCCTAGCAGTCGGTCCCTTACATTCACTGAGGCGTTCACCAACGCGGTGTCGGCCGATGTGCTCTGGACGAAATCGAGGGATATCGTATTGGGGTCCATCAGAAAGCCGACCGAGCCTTTTGCCGTCACATGCAGGCTGAGGGCCAGACCGCTCAGGTTAGCATAGGTGACCTGAACTTCTCCCAAATCGGCGCTCAGCCGGAGACTCAATTTGTTCACACCGGCCGTCGAGGTTACGCTCCTTGATTCATCAAAGTTGACCGACTTAACCGGAAGGAACAGCACGGCGGCGATCGCAAGGACCACAACCAGCACGACCATGAGTACAACAACAGCGATCGCGAAACTCCCATTTTTGTCCGAAACGTTCGACACTTCTCTTCCCCCATTGACGGAGTGGCCAGCCTAGACCTGGCCAGACCACAATAGAACAAAATGTGTTTTCTAATATTAATCTGTGGCCATCGCCTTTGACCATCATGGCATGAGCAATCGCTAGACCATGATTTAGAAACCTAAGGCATCCCGACGGTCCCGAGGCCATCAATTGGGCCATGGACCGCGAGATATGTCATCGATGTGCAATACAGCGGCGCCGCCAGCAAACACTTCCCCGACCTCCGTTCACCGGAGAATGTTCATACTGAGTATGAACAAACAGACGAGCTGATTTTACATATCAATACTAGAAACCCCAACACATCCGAACAAGATGTTATCCACAGATAGGACGCACCTCACCCAAGAAAACATATTGATGAATAGCATCGGGAATTCGATCGGTGCTTTGATGAAATCGATAAAGTGCGAATGCAACTATGAGTTGACCGACAAGGAAATAAACGATACATTCGACGAGCCGGAGAACAACCGCTTCGTCCACATTGTCGAATGCCCGAAATGCGGGAAGATCAAGGCCTATTTTGAGGAAAAGGTCGCTGAGCCCGCCCCCGGCGAGGAAAAGAAGGAGTGATCGACCATTTTTCTAGGGGACATCTTTACCTGTCCCTTCTTCCTTAGCCAATTCGTGCCAATAAGGTAAACTTGCGAACTCAGGTTTGAATGTTAACAAACCTCCTTACAAAATACCCTATGAGCGCTTATTCAGAAGCACTATTCATCCAGATATGAACCGGACGACTCCTTTTTATTTGCTGGATGGATTAACCTTCAATCTAAAAAACTTTCACTATTATTTAAACTTAAACGATTAATGCAAAGGGGGGAGTATGCTGTCCGCCCAACTACCCGTTAAGTCGTTTCCTACCAAAAAAATAGGTTCGCTCCGACCACAACCTTTAAAATGTTCTTTGAGATTTTTATAACCAATATCTTATTAGGGGGGAAAGACAACGAAGAACTACGTAGCAGAATTGATAGGCAGTATGCTGTTGGTTATGGTTGGTGTAGGATCATTGCTTTTTGGCTTGGTCCTAGGCGATACTATTAACCTTGTCGTACCGGCGCTAGCTTTCGGAATAATCGTGATGTCGCTGATCTACACGATCGGACCAATATCCGGTTGCCACATCAACCCGGCAGTGTCCATTGGTGTCTGGTCAATTGGAGGCATGAAGACCAAGGACATGGTCATCTATGTCGTCATGCAGATCATTGGCGGTATCATCGGTGCAGCAATCCTGTACTATGTGTACATGGATGCACACTCGGTCGTTGGAAGCTTTGGAACCACGTCCTACACAGACCCGGACACGGCAACAGGCTATGGAATGGTACCTGTCTTCATAATTGAACTGTTGAGCGCCTTCATCCTGCAGATCGTTATCCTTGGATCATTGGGAAACAAGGGCAACGAGGCGATGGCTGGAGTCTCGATCGGTCTCGTCGTCGGTGCGATCATCCTATTCACCGGTGGCCTTGACGGAGCTGGCATCAACCCAATCAGGGACCTGTCCCCGGCACTGTTCGCTGGCGGCAAGGCACTGGAACAAGCATGGCTATTCGTGGTCGCGCCGATCATCGGAGGAGTCATCGGTTCCTGGGTCTTCAAGTGGATGGCGACCCCGGCAAAGAAGGCAGCTTAAGCAGCCAACCGAAGCCACAAACCCTTTCACCAAACAATTTCCAATTGTTTTTTTTCTTTTCATTATTGCTGTAACATGAGTCAGTCAGCTGAGGCCGCGCCTACTGAGCAAAGAAAGAGTTAATACCGTCCACAATATTGCTCGGGCATGATTCAGCGGCCGCGCGGGACGAGGGACTTCGGCCCCGAGGAGATGGAAACGAGGAGGTACTTCGAATCGCTCATGAGGGATGTCGCCAGGACCCATGGATTCCGCGAGGTCTCCACCCCGATCTTCGAAACAACTGACCTTTTTGTTATCAAATCCGGCCCGGGCATCGTCGATGAGATGTACGCTTTCAAGGACAAGGGCGATCGCGAGATCTGCCTGAGGCCTGAGCTCACCGCACCGGTCATCCGTTTCTTCTTGAGCGATCTTACCACCTATCCACGGCCGCTCAAGATGTTCTACTTCGGGCAGTGCTTCCGGTACGAAAGGCCCCAATCCGGCCGCTATCGTGAGTTCTTTCAGTTCGGGGCCGAACTGATCGGGGCCCCCACTCCGGAATCTGACGCTGAGGTCATTGGTTTGGCCGCTTCAATAATCAAGCGGACCGGATTGAAGGACTACAAGATCAGGGTCGGTCACATCGGGATATTGCGTTCGAAGCTAGCGTCGGCTGGCGTCAAACCCGATGACATGCTGAAGATCCTTCAAAAATTGGATAAGAAGCTCTACGATGAAGCCCGTCCGATCATGAAAGAGGCAGGTATGAGCGAAGAGACCGCTGAAGACGTCATCAGGACCACTCAGATAACGGGCCCGACGTCGGTCCTTGACGGGTTCTCGGGTGAGGCCAAGGAACATCTTGAACAGGTCTTTGCGGTCCTGAACGCCTATGGATTCACCAACGTCTCTGTCGACCTGGGCGTGGTGAGGGGACTAGCCTACTATACTGGTATGGTGTTCGAAGCAGACGCCCCCTCGCTAGGTGCGGAGAAACAGGTCTGCGGTGGCGGTTCCTATTCGCTGTCAGAGCTTTTCGGAGGGGAAAAGGTATTCTCCAGTGGATTTGGGATCGGATTCGACAGGATACTTCTTGCCTTACAACGCGAGGGAATGATATCCCCGAAGACCGGCATTCAGGTCTACGTCATCCCGGTCAATGAAAAGATGCGTGTACGGGCATTCACAATCGTGGCTAACCTGAGGGAATCCGGAATCGTCGCCGACATAGATCTCATGAGGCGCAACCTGGCCAAGAATTTCAAATATGCCGATTCGATCGGTGCCCGTTATGCCATCATTGTTGGCGAAAAGGAAGAGGAAGCAGGTTCGGTCACTCTGCGGGACATGAGCTCAGGAGAACAGTCATTGGTAAAGAACAATGACCTGGTCGAACTTCTGCGACAATGAATCTTGGCGCCGGGGACCGGATTTATTGGGGGAGTATTGAAGAACTGATCTTAGGAGGACAGTTGAGTCACCGGGCCCCGCACGCCAAACCGACGATTCGCCATCTTATATAAATATTTTATTACTATAACAAAATATTCCCGGTTATTCTTCTATTCGTTCAAATTTCGTTGATCCAGCGAACCGAATGGTGATTGCATGGCATGAACAAGAAAAACGCCCATGCTATCTGAAGTCCAATAGCAGTTGGTCTCCTTCTAGGATCCATGACCTACGTTGGCCAAGATCAAATTGATCACGATAGAAGTCCTTCAATCAACGTCGAAGTATATCCTCACAAGAGCTCTGAAATCAACGATCTCTCCTTCCCCGCACTTACATTCGAATTCCGAAACGCGGGCCCATTGTATGTTCCTCACGGTTTTCGCAGCAGTTTCTATCGCGTTCTTGGCAGCCTCATCGAATCCTTTCTTCGATATCCCAACTATCTCTATCACTTTCTGAACCATTTCTATCACCGATAGAGCTTGGTTTTGTCAGTTAGAAATAACTGTTGCCGCGAATGGCGTTCATTTGCGCTTTGTACACCGATCGAGCTCCCCGTTCAGCAGCGCATCTGCCTTCGTGATGACGGGGTGTTCCCTAGGGGCGTGAAGGATCACGGGTTTATTGAAACTTGAGAATCTCAACCTGGCCTCTTTGTAGAGAGGCATGAGGTTGGGGGACTTGACCGCATAGATGCCCTGCATCTGCCTGACCACCAGTTCACTGTCCATGGTCACCTCGATCTCATCGGCGCCCTTCTCCCGGGCCGCGGCCAGTCCAGCGAGCAGACCGCTATATTCCGCCTCGTTGTTGGTGGCCTTGCCGAGGAAGTGGGAGCCCTCTTGGATCGTCTTGCCGTCCTCGGACATTAGGATGAATGCGTAAGCCGAAGGACCGGGGTTTCCCCTAGACCCGCCATCGGTGTACAATCTTAATCTCATCGGATGCGCAAGGCAGGAACGAATAGAAAATATTGCCTAGAGCCGCTTGACATAGCGGTTCTTCTCATCGACCAGAATGGTCTTTGGTTCCACCGGTACATCGGTGTACTCGAACGCCATGATGATGATCTTGTCGCCCTTGTTGACCAACTTGGCCGCCGCGCCATTGACCATTATCTGCCCGGACCCTGCCTTACCCTCTACCGCGTAGGTCTCAAAACGGGCTGCATTATTGATATCGGAGATAAGCAGTCTCTCCCCTGGCCATATGTCAGCCGCCCGTAGCAGGTCCTGATCGATGACGATGCTACCGATATACTCGGTGTTCGTCTCGGTGACTGTAGCGCGGTGGATCTTCCCCCGCAGTAGGCAACGCATGAATGTAGCAATCAGACCTCCCTCAAGAATCTTTCCCTGGGACTTCCCACTGGAGGAACTGCACACCTAGATTGTGTTTTTGACAACCTTAGACCGTTCGCGGCTTTTAGGTACTTTCCTTTCGATTACAGGTCGCCATCATTGCCTTCATAACGTTGTATCGAAGCAAAATTTATTGATTAAGAAGAGTAGATGACCCCTGAGGTCCGAAGATGCCCAATCCGACTGCCTTTTACTACAGCGACGGCATGCTCAACTATCAGTTCGGACCAGATCATCCCTCGCAACCGATCAGGTACCGCCTGATCAAAGAAACGTTGCAGGATATGGGCGTTTTCGGTGAGAACCTGGTCATGGTCGAACCGAAGCTTGCGGACATCTACCAGATAGAGCGCGTCCACAGTCCGGAGTATATCGATAGGGTCAAAGCGGAATGCGCCCGAGGCCATGGCTACCTGGATGACGGCGATACTCCAGCCACTCCAACATTGTTCGAGGGAGCGCTGTCCTGCGTCGGTGGAACGCTTGATGCGTGCAGAGCGGTTGCAGAAGGACGCTATGAGCACGCCATGAACCCTTCCGGAGGGTTCCATCACGCACGGCCGGATGGCGCTGCCGGGTTCTCCATCTTCAATGATGTGGCGATCGCTGTCAGGATGCTGCAGCAGGATTACGGCTTCAAAAGGATCGCAGTGGTGGACACGGACGGGCATCACGGAGACGGGACCCAATCGATCTTCTATGAGGAAAAGGTCCTCACCATCTCATTCCACCGCTTCGGGAACGGGTTCTTCCCTTCCACCGGATCGGTCAAGGAAATAGGTAAGGGGGAAGGATGTGGCTATTGCATCAACGTCCCTTTGCCATGCGGCACCCAGGATGAGGTTTACGTCCCGGCTTTCCGGAAGGTAATCACCGAGGCCCTGAGGGAATACAAGCCGGATTTCATCCTTCACCTGTTCGGAACCGATGCTCACCGGGACGACGACATGGTCCGTCTCGGTCTGACCACCAAGGCTTTCGAGCGTATTGCCGAAACCACCCATCACCTGGCGCACCATCTATGCGGGGGACGATACGTGGTGGTCGGCGGAGGAGGCTACAACCTGAGCGCGACCAGACGAAGCTGGGCGATTGCGACGTGTGTGGTCTCCGGATCCTATCCCGACGACCCCGAAGGGCTCCACCACCTGCAAGACCCATGCATCTACCACCGCACCGAGATCGGAGTCAGGGAGGCGGACGCCGCGGTGCGCAACGTCATGGACAACGTCCTGCCCATGATGCGCGGGTCCCCTTGATCAACGACGCCGGAGCCAATCTCGTATGCTAAGGCCGTTCGGGGTGAGGGACATCCTCGCCTGTCCGCCTGTCAGGTCCACGGATATCATCCCCATTTCTTTGAGCTCGCGCAAGGCCCGCAAACGCGGTTCAGGCGCATCCCCAATTGTACTTGAGACGACCACCGGAGAACCCTCCTTAAGGTCCAGCAAGGTCTCCTTCTGCATCGAGGTAAGCCTTTCGCCAATATTCACCTTCAATATTGGGAGCGTTGTCGGCATCCTCTTGACCACATCGTCGACATAGTATGATTCGCAACCATTATTGAGCGCCGCCATCATCGCGGCGTCGGAGAGCAGGGAAAGCCCACCGCTGATGTTGATCGCGACCGTGTGATTGGCATCCTGCCTCTGGCGCACGATCTCGTCGATGCTGGAGAAACACGAGATGAAATCGAAAATGTCCACTACCACCGTCTCCACAGGAGTGCCTAAGCTCCGGGCAAGCTCCAATATCTTCGAGTATTCTGGTCGGGCAGTGTTCTTCTCCCCGGTCACCAGCACCAGCTCGTTGTGGTCTATGGTCCTCATCGCCTTGACTATCTTGTCCTGACGATAGCCATAGGTACAGACCAGTGTTCTCATTTGCTCACCTGAGCAGCAACGCCATGCTGTCCTCGATCCTGATGAGCTTGACCCTCTTGTCCCCAGCCTTTTCCTCCAGGTGCACCGCCCCCTTCTCGATAAGCTGTTGGACGTGGTGGTTGACGGTGGCCTTGTGCAAGTGCAGCGCGCTCGCCAGGTCCCGCTGGGTCACCTCCTTCCCTTTCCTTTCCAGCAGGAAACGGAGGATCACCTTTTCCTGGTCGGTGAGGATATTTGAATATTTGATCTGAAGAAGTGGCAGCGGTATCTCCCTGTGGCTATCATCATGGACATAGACCGCGTTCAATCCCTCCAGGGTGCAGACCAGAAGGGCTGAGGCGCTCATGATCCTGGTGCCGCCAGCGATATTGAACACGGCGATCTGCTTGTTGGCCGTCCGCAGCTCCTCAATCGCCCTCTGTATCTCCATGGCCGTCGAGACCAGGTCGAAGGCGTCCGGTATCAGACGAGGGGAGAAGGCGACCTCCATCATCTGGCAGGTGCGCCTGATCTCATCCACCGCTTTCAAGGAGTCCTCATGATCGCTGTGGAACACCACAACCTCCTCGGTGCACCTCGTGGACCGGATCGTGGGCATCAATGTCTCCGGGTGATGACCGAGCGTGCCTAGAATTACGACCATATCAATCGAACCGAGACAATATCACGGCCTCGTTTATTTGTTGGTTAATACGGTATTATAGAAATTGATACCAATTCCAGGAAAATCCGTTTGAGAGGAATGAGGGCGATAAAATTGAGCATGGCGCCCCGGTCGGGATTCGGACCCGAGTCCCTAGCTCGACAGGCTAGGATGATAGGCCGCTACACTACCGGGGCTTATGCTGGTCTCCACAATAAATAAGTCATATATATGGCTTGAGGTGACTCAGTCTAGATGAATGGACAAAAGTGGCAAATATTTGATGCCGGTCCGGAAAAGATTATTATTGTACCCATCATTCTTTGCAGGCACTGCTTGAGGCAGAAGGATGGTAATGTCATGGCAGAACGAAAACTCAGAGTAGAGGACTATATGGTCAGGGACGTCATCGAGATCCCTGGTGGTTATACGGTCGCCCAGACGACCGCTAAGCTCATCTCCACCGAGTTCCACGGGCTGCCGGTCACCGAGAATGGCCGCCTCATCGGGTTCATTACCGCCAAGGAACTGCTCCGGAACGCGAACCGCCCGAAGGAGCTCGTTCGCAACATCATCAAGAAGGGCACCGTCAGCGTTAACCCCCAGATGGACCTGGACGACGCCGCGCGTGTCCTGTTCCGGCATGGGTTGAGGAACGTTCCGGTGGTCGACGAGAAAGGCGTTCTTATCGGAATCATCTCGAACCTTGACATTGTTCGTTCGCACATCGAAAGGGCGACACCGAACAAGGTCAACATGATCAAGAACTTCCTGGAATCCAAGCACAATATCACCATCGTGGTCAAGAGGCGCCTGATCCCAATAGAGGAGCTCAGACCGACCCAGCACGAGGTCTACGCCGACGAGCTGTTCGGGCGGATGGAGGAGATCAAGCGCGGACTGGTGGAGCCGATCATCGTAGTCCAGAAACATGACCATTACATCCTGGTGGACGGACACCACCGGGCGTTGGCTTCGAAGAAGATGGGCGTGAGGCAGTTCACTGCCTTCGTCTTGGAACCGAGCGTCGATGTCGAGCTCGGCCTGGAACGCTCGGCCGACGAACGGGACCTGCATACCCTCGACGATGTCAAGATCATCGATGGCTCACACCATCCATTGATCGAGATAACCACCAGGTTCATGAAGGACGAGACCAATGTCTAGAACATTGGCAGACTATTCTTCTTAAAACATTGAGGAAGGGGTTTTATCGGGGAGCGCTTACTCCCTTAGTTTCCGGGCCGCTTCCAGCAACAGCCTCTGTTCCGCGGAGGCGATGATCGGGATCGTGTCCATTACGGTGTCTGGATTCAGGCTGATGCTGTCGATGCCCGCCTTCACCAGGAATTCGGTGAACTCCGGGTAGACAGAGGGCGCCTGTCCGCAGATCGAAACGGTCCTTCCCTTCTTGTGCGCTTCGGCGATCAGGATGCCGGATGGCCCTCTTGATGGCGTCGTTCCGCTCGTCGAAGTAGCCCATCTTGCCCAGGACATCGGAGTCCCGGTCCGCTCCCATGGTCAGTTGGGTCAGGTCGTTGCTGCCGATGGAGAAACCGTCGCAATAGTCGGAGAACTCGGCTGCCATGAAGATGTTGGCCGGGATCTCGGCCATGAGATAGAGCTTGAAGTCACGGTTCCTTTCCAGTCCGACCTCGGTCATCATGGCGGATGATCTTCTTGAGCTCCTCGATCGTCCTTACGAACGGGCAGCATGATCATGACGTTCTTCAGACCCATCTCGTCGCGTACCTTCTTGATCGCCTTCAGTTCGAGCTTGAACGCCTCACGGTAGGAATCAGAAACGTAACGGGAGCAGCCCCTCCATCCGATCATCGGGTTGGATTCCTTGGGCTCGTACTTCTCCCCGCCCTTCATCTCGCGGTACTCGTTGGTCTTGAAGTCTGAGGTCCTCAGGATCACCGGCCGGGGGAAGAACGCTTTCGCCACCACGGAAATACCGTTCGCGAGCCGGTCCACCAGTTCCTGGGATTTGCCCTTCTCCATCATGGCCAGAGGGTGCTCCTGGATGTAGCTGGTGAAAAGGAACTCGATCCGCATCAGGCCGACACCAGAGACCGGCAGTCCGCAATATTCCTCCGCCTTCTGAGGCACCCCGATGTTCACATAGACCTTGGTCCCGGTCACGGGCACTCCCGTTCCGAAGCCCTTGACGGATTTGGAATCGCAGGATGTCTCTTCCTTCTTCTTGACCGCGACCTCGCCCTCGTAGACCACACCGGTCTTACCCTCGACCGTGACCAGCATGCCTTCCTTCAGGATAGTGGTCGAATCAGATGCACCAACAACGCATGGGATGCCCAGCTCCCGGGCCACGATGGCCGCGTGGCAGGTCATGCCCGCCTTCATCGGTGACGATGGCGGCCGCGCGGGTCATGGCCGGAACCATGTCCGGCGTGGTCATCATGGTGACCATGATGTCACCCTTCTTGATGACCTCCAGGTTCATCTCGTCCGCGACGTGCCTGACCCGTCCGCTGGCGGTTCCAGGGGATGCGGCCAATCCCTTGACCAATATCTTGTCCGATTTGATCTCCGCTGCCATGGTATCCTTCTTCCCGGCATTGTCGCCATTGTTGCTCAACGTGGTCACGGGCCTCGCCTGGACCACGATATACCTGACCGTCCTCGATGCACCATTCTATGTCCATCGGGCGGTCATAGTGAATCTCGATGTTCTTGCCGATGTCCGCGACCGCGAATATCTGGTCGTCGGTCAGCTTCTGCGCGCCCACCAGTTCCGGGGCGATGTCCTCTTTGACCGTGTCGCCGACCTTTCCCCGGACGAACTTCCAGGTCTGCTTGGCGATGCGCTTGTTGATGATCTTGTTGTGGAACTTCTCGACCACGTAGGTGTCAGGTGTGACCTTCCCGCTGACGATGGCCTCCCCTAGCCCGTAGCCGGCCTCGATGATGATGTGAGGCATCTCAGAATTGGGGTCGACCGTGAACATTATGCCGGAAATGTCAGAGTTCACCATCTTCTGGACCACGACCGCCAGCTTCACCCTGAGTGCTCGAAGTTCTTCGTGACCCGGTAGGCGATGGCCCTTGGCGTGAACAGGGAGGACCAGCACTTCTTGACCTTGTCCATCAGATCATCTGCGTTTGGCACGTTCAGGTAAGTGTCCTGCTGTCCTGCGAAGGAAGCGGTGGGCAAATCCTCCGCGGTGGCGCTGGACCTGACGGCCACGAGGCAGGCCTTCTTGCCCTTGAACATACGGCCATACTCCTTGAGCACTTCCTGTGTAAGGTCGGCCGGGATGGTGGCGTCCTCGAAGCGCCTTCCTGATCGCGACGGATGCACCCTGAAGGGACGGTTCAGAGTTGACGTCGACAGTCGCCAGAACCTCGTTGACCTTAACGGTCAGGTTGTTAGCGGCTATGAAATCATCATAGGCGAGTGTCGTAAGCACAAAACCGGGAGGTACATTGAACCCCGCGGAGACCAGTTCTCCCAGGTTCGCAGCCTTTCCCCCTGCGATAGGGATGTCGTTCTTGCTCAAGTCTGCGATGCTAGTGATTCGCTTCATTGTTTCGTCCCCCTTTCAAGAACGGATTTGGACTCATGGGACCGAATGTCCGTCCCGCTCGCCAGTTCGCAATAAGCGCAATGGCTATTAAGTTTTCCGAGAACATTGTTATTTTGGTAAGAAAAACAATCGTGGTTCGGTAGGAACTCCGAACCAACGCTGGACGAACTGCCGATCGAGACAGGAACGACCTTCTGCACTAAGAATTGTTAGGTTGAAATATTAATTCAACGCCGAGGAGGACTAGGCGGTTCTTCTGATTCCGCCCGAGATTCAAGATGGGCCAAGCTATGCCATTGCATGCCATGTGACATTATTCCATAATTTCATATTCGATAATCGAAGGGTGACTTCGCTATTCAGAGCTATTTTCGAAATTGTTAGGTCAACAATGAGCATTTATACCATTATTCGCAATGAATTTATTGTCTTTCGTAATTGAATAAGTGAAATGATTAAATATCATGTTATTTTTCAGTATCCTGCGAGGGCGTTGAAGTGAAAACCATTGAGATACGATGGCACGGCAGGGGCGGACAAGGTGTCGTTACAGCAAACGAGATCTTGGCTGGAGCCGCACTGAAGGAGGGCAAGTATATCAAAGCGTTCCCGGAGTTCGGTCCGGAAAGGATGGGGGCACCCATCAGGGCGTTCGCCCGCATATCGGAAGAGCCGATCGTTGTTCATAGTCAGGTTTACTATCCCGATGTGGTGGTCGTGATCGACCCCACGCTGATCGGCGTCGTCAACGTGCTGGATGGGCTCAAGCAGAACGGGATCTGTCATAGCGAACTATCCAGACGGAAAGGACAAGCTCAAGATGAAGATAGGCAGCGAAGCGGACATCCATGCGGTCAACGCCACCAAGATAGCGCTGGATGAGCTCGGGAGGCCGATGACCAACACCGCCATGTTGGGTGCGCTGGTCAAGGTCTCGAATGTAGTAAGCCTGAAGACTGTCACGGAAGAGCTTAGGGCGAAATTCACTGGCAAGTTCAAGGAAGAGGTCATCGCGAAGAACGTCAAGGCCGTCGAAAGGGCATTCGAGGAGGTGGACTGAAATGGCGGAGAAGAGCTCAAAGGAACTGGAACCTGGCGCGATGATATGCGAGGCAGGCAACGCCAGAGAGTATAAGACGGGTGACTGGAGGTCGAAGAGACCGGAGGTAGACAAGGCGAAATGCACCAACTGCCTTTTCTGCTGGATCTACTGCCCGGACAACAGTGTCATCGTCGAGGACGAGCAGATGAAGGGCTTCAAGTACTCACACTGCAAAGGCTGCGGCATCTGCGCCAACCAGTGTCCGGTCAAAGCCATCACCATGAAGGAGGAGGGAGCGTAATGGAACCGATTGCGTTGAACGGGGACATGGCCATAGCACATGCTTGGAGACAGATCGACCCGGACGTCGTCGCGTCCTATCCGATCACTCCGCAAACCATCATAGTGGAGAACTTCGCCGAGTTCGTAGCCAACGGAGAGGTTAACACCGAATACGTCTGCGCCGAGTCGGAACACAGCGCGATGTCATTGTGCATTGGCGCCTCCGCTGCCGGAGGCAGAGTGGCGACGGCGACCGCATCGGCAGGACTGGCCTATATGTGGGAGGTTCTTTGGATCGCCTCCGCGATGAGGCTTCCCATCTGCATGTCGGTGGCCAACCGGGCGCTGAGCGGACCGATCAATATCCAGTGCGACCACAGTGATGCCATGGGCGCCAGGGACACCGGGTGGATCCAGTTATTCGGAGAGAACGTCCAGGAAGCCTACGACAACACGATAATGTCGTTCAAGATCGCGGAGCATTCCGGCATTCGCCTGCCCATAATGACCTGCATCGACGGTTTCATAGTCACCCACGCGCTGGAGCGCCTGGAAACGCTCGACACCAAGGTCGTCAAGGACTTCGTCGGACCGTATGAGGCGATCAGGCCGCTTCTGGACCTGAAGAACCCAACTACCTACGGGCCGTTCTCGCAGACGGACTATTATTTCGAGCACAAATTTCAGGTCATGGAGGCCATGAAGCGCGCCAAACCGGTGGTCAAGCAGGTCCAGAAGGACTACGCCAAGATCTCCGGCCGAGAGCACAGCATCATTGAGGGATACATGACCGAGGATGCTGACTACGTCATAATGGCATTGGGGTCAACCGCAGGTACTCTACGCCATGTGGTCGACGAGCTGAGGCATGAGGGCAAGAAGGTCGGCTCGATCAAGCTGCGCCTGTTCAGGCCCTTCCCGTTCGATGAGGTCAAGGAAATGCTGGAAGGCAAGAAGGGAGTGGCCGTTATGGACCGCGCGATAAGCACTGGGTCCTCAGGGCCGATGTTCCCGGAGGTGCGCACCGCACTGTACGATTCCGTGGACCGTCCAGACATAGCGAACTATGTCTATGGCCTGGGAGGAAGGGACGTCAAGATCGATGAGCTGAAGGGAGTGTACAAGCAGCTGATGACGAAAGACCATGACATGATCAACTACCTGGGGGTGCGTCCGTGAGCTTCACGCTGAAAGAGCTATCGCATTCCGAAGAGCGCCTGACCGAGGGTCACCGTCTCTGCGCCGGATGCTCCGAATCCATAGTTGCCCGGCAAATACTGATGGCCAGCAAGAAACCGGTCATCGTGTCCAACGCCACCGGTTGCTTCGAGGTCTCGACCACGATCTATCCGTATACCTCATGGAACGTGCCATGGATACACAGTGCCTTCGAGAACGCCCCGGCATCGATCGGCGGCGTCGAAGCCACATATCTGGCGTTGAAGAGGAAGGGCAAGATAACCGAGGAAATAAACTTCCTGGCCTTCGGCGGGGATGGCGCCACCTACGATATCGGATTCCAGGCACTATCGGGTGCGATCGAGAGGGGACACCGTTTCCTCTATGTCTGCCTGAACAACGAGGCCTACATGAACACGGGCATCCAGAGGTCCGGGGCGACCGGAAGGGGAGCCCAGACGACCACCTGCCCGGCAGGGTCCTGCATCCCGGGAAAGAAAGAGTTCCCCAAGGACCTCACGCGGATCATCATCGCCCATGACCTCCCCTACGCCGCCCAGGCATCCCCCCACAACTGGAAGGACCTGATGGAAAAGGCAAAGAAGGGACTGGAATGCGGAGGTCCGGCGTTCATGAACGTGATCACCCCATGTCCTCGCGGCTGGAGGTTCGACCCGGCATTGACCGTTGAGATCTCCAGGCTGGCGGTAGAGACCTGCATATGGCCCCTCTACGAGTTCGAAAAGGGGAATTGGAGCCTGACCGGAGAGAGCAAGAGGATCGCCGAAGGGAAGAAGGAGAAGCGCCCGGTCATGGAATGGATCAAATCCCAGGGACGTTTCGGCCACCTCCTGAAGGACAAATGGTCACCGGTGATCGATGAGATCCAGGCCAATGTCGATAAGAAATGGGGAGAGCTGATCAAGCTCAGCCAGATGTGATCGGCCCCAACTTTCAAACCTTTTAACCGTCACCCTTTTTCGATTGCGTTGGATGTAAGAAACTGGATGCGAGAAGGACCTTAGTGGGTCAACCCAGGTTCCTCGAATACCGCATCCATTCCGCGGAAAGCCCTCTCGATGGCTTCGAGGTCCTTCTTGGTCAGTTGCCTGCCGGTGTTGGGCATTGTGGGCCTGTCGATATAGACGATCTTGGGGTCAAGGTTGCTTATCGTCTCGGCAATCTCGTTGATCTCACCAATATTGTGACCGATCAGCGTGGTCTTCACGCGGAAATCTCCCTTGAACGTGTCCCTGACCCTTCTGGCTCCAGAAACCACGTCGTTGATATGAATGACGCCGCAAGGCCGGTTCACTTTCTGGAAGGTGGCCTCGGTGGCGGCATCGATCTTCGCGATGATGATGTCGAACTTGAGTATCTCGGCGAGAGCGTCGTCCTCGTTCAGAAGGCTGCAGTTGGTTATCACTGACATCTTCTTGTCGGTGAGCTTACGCAGCGCTCCTACGATTTCACCCAGGTTCTCGGCCAGAAGAGGCTCTCCCGTCCCACGGAATGTGATGTGGTCGACATCGGAGACATTGATGTGTTCCATGAAATCATTGGCCAGGTCCTGTTCGGCCACGAACTTGCTACGTTGCGTGACCATCATTCCACCCCTTCCCAGTCGGCAATAGCTGCAATTGAAATTGCAGACCTTCGGACCCCGACATATGGGGTCAACGCCTAGACCGCAACCGGATTCGCTCGATTTCACATCGTAGACTGACCTCATTTTTATTGTCTCCTTTGATTGGGTTACCCCTTGCCGGTCAGGACAGAGCGTTGTAACTGGCAATTGCACTTGAATCGATCAAACTTTAAGCTTGCGAGCACGCCCTTGACAACCTTGGAGATTGTAATTGCCGCCAATCAACCATAAAGGTTTCGTGGCGAAAGCATCAGAAAAAATATACTATATCGCTGTCCGGGCGTACTAGAAGGGATCGTTACGCCCTCAAGATTGGGCGGCCAACATCTCTTCCCATATCTTGATGGTCTCTTCCGCCTCTTCTCGATCGACCACTTGGATCGCGAATCCAGCATGGATGATAACATACTCACCCACATCTGCCTTCACCAGGGATACGTTCACTTTTCTCGTGACACCCCCGAAATCGACATCGGCGTCCTTACCCTCGATGCTCATAATCTTACCTGGGACCGCTAGGCACATTTTTTTCACCCTGCCATTATCATCAGTATTGCTTCCGCTGGCTGACCATCGGTGGCCTTTAGAGCTGCGATGGCCTTTTCCCTCGAGGCACCGGTCTGCTCCATCACCAATGTGATGTCCTCCTCGGGCAGGCCTGGTTCTGCCGGTGCGGTGAGCGTGGTATTTCCCTGCTTCGCTGTGGCGGATCTGGGCCTCACTTCGGGCTCCCCAACGACCTGGAATGTCTTCTGGCCTTGAACGGTCATTATCGTGACCTCGGCTTCCTTGAAGATGTACTCCTTGGTCTTGGTCAGGATGATTATTTCCTGAACGTCGGTTAGATCTTCAGTGCTTATGCCCATCTTGCGCATAGCCTGTTTCATTTGTCTAGGGTTGACCCGGCCCATTCCTGGCATCATGGACGTCCTGTGAGTGATTATGTAGCGTATATAAAATCCTTACAAAGATGCATCGGGACGAACGTTTGATGGTTTTGGGTGTCCAGATGTAAATGGAGCTACAAGCGGCCGGTCAGTCGCTTGGATCGAAAGGGCGGCAGATGTGAATCCCGCACAGGTGCCGCGAATCGACCGGTTACAGGACCTTCAGGTAGCGGTCCACCTCCCAGTCGGTGACCCAGGTACGGTAGTTGTCCCATTCCTCCTCCTTGATGTGCACATAGTGCTCGAATATGTGGTCCCCCAGCGTCTCCTTCATGAGCTTGCTCTCGGAGAATACCTGCATCGCATCCCCGAGATTCATGGGCAGGCTGTCGATCCCGTTTTTGGCCCGTTCCGTCTTGTTCATCTTGTAGATGTCCTTCTCTACCGGTTCAGGAGGTTCGAGATGCCGGTCGATGCCATCGAGACCCGAGGCCAGCATGACCGCGAACTGGAGGTACGGATTTCCGGCTGGGTCGGGGTTCCTCAGTTCCACCCTAGTCCGTCCGCCTCTGCCGGCCGGCACGCGGATCAGAGCGCTCCGGTTCCGGTTCGCCCAACTGATGTAGCAGGGAGCCTCATAGCCCGGGACCAGTCTCTTGTAGGAATTCACATGGGACGCCAGATACCGCACAGTTGCTCCTGGAGTGTACCAATAGTCCGGCCAGATAGTTCATGGCCATCTCGCTGAGCCCGAACTTCCCGTCGGGATCGTCGAACGCGTTGTGACCTTTGTTCGCCATGGATTGATGGACATGCATACCCGAACCAGCCAGACCATGCACGGGTTTCGGCATGAAAGTGGCGTGGAGGCCATATTGCGCCGCGATGGTCTTGATGCCGAACTTCAGCGTCAGCACCCGGTCCGCCATTGTGAGGGCGTCCTGATACCTCAGATCGATCTCGACCTGGCCCGGAGCTACCTCGTGATGGGATGCTTCCATTTCATAGCCCATCTGATCGAACATGAGCATGATCTCCTTGCGGGCCATCTCCCCTCTGTCCATGGGCATCAGGTCAAAATATCCTCCCGAATCGGACGGCTTCCGGATGGGCAATCCCGAATCGTCCATCGGGAATAGAAAGAACTCGAACTCCGGCCCGACATTGAAGTCATAGCCTCTTTCCTTCACCTTGGCCACCAGCTTCTCCAGGACCCAGCGTGGGTCGCCTTTGAAACGGTCGCCGCTGTGATCATAGATGGTGCACATGAACCGAGCGGTCCTCAAGGGACCGTCCATCGTCCATGGATAGACCTG
Source organism: uncultured Methanomassiliicoccales archaeon (assembly GCA_963695345.1). Taxonomy (GTDB): domain Archaea; phylum Thermoplasmatota; class Thermoplasmata; order Methanomassiliicoccales; family UBA472; genus DASXVU01. The sequence continues at coordinate 1,812,787 of OY968769.1, read as the reverse complement.
GAACGAATCGAGTATCGGCATGGCCCTCATGTCCGATTCCTCGATCGTCGCGTATCCGAGTATGGAGGACCCGTCAATGTAGACTCCTTCCTCAATCACCCGGTCAATGTGGGTGGTAGGGATGGAAACGCTCTTTACCGTACCGAGTATGTCCGAGAACTGCATTTCGATGAACTTCACGTCATCTTCCTTGATCTTCCTGACTATCTCTTCCTTCAATTCCGAATTCCGCGGGCCTTCGGTCATGACATATACTCGGAGTAGTCGAATATGGTTCTTTCCCTTTCAATGTCAGAGACCGGAGAATGACTCAGACCGCACGACATTTGCGGACGGTTTGTACCACTTCACCGACCAGATTATCCGCATGACCGCAGACCAGCGCTCCCCCGGTGGCAAATGTGCGATTTCCGCCGCCCTTGCCAGAGACCTTCTTCAGTACGTCGTTCAGGACCGCGGAACAATCAATCCCTAGGTCGGGGCTGGAAGCTACGACGAGGGTTAGTTTGTCGCCTTCGGTGGCGAAGGCGCAGAGGGACATGCTCTCCCGAGTAATGGAGGTGGCCGCATCCATCAGAACCTTCTTGTCTATGCCCTTGAAAACCCCGCTGTAGATCTTCATTCCCTCGACGATCTGCGGAACGATGCGGTCCAAGGCCTCCCGGGCATATTTCCTGAGCGCATCCCTGGATGCCGCTAGCTCCCCACATTGGTTGGATATCGCGCCGAGCAGGGTCTCGGTGGTCGCGCCCATCGAGGATGAGGCCTGGAGCGCAATGCTGGATAGTTCCAACGCCTTGAGCATGGCCTGGTTCCCGACCTCGAACTCGATCTCGTAGTCCCCCGCCGGTTTCGCCGAGGTGAACCTCGTTACCAGCAGCATTCCGATCTCGGACGTGTTCCTCACATGGATCCCGGAGCAGGCCGCGATGTCGTAGTCCCCGAAGCTGACCAGGCGGATCCGGTCACCATGGATCCTGTCCAGTTTGACCCGGGCCTTTTCCAGCAAAGGGCTTTCCTTCCCCACCCAAACGTCCTCGGAAGGCAAACCTCTCGCGATGACCTCGTTCACCGCCCGTTGGCTCGTCTGTATGTTGTCCCAATCGATCTGTCCCCGGACCATGACCATCTTCCTTTCCGGGGTGATCGATATCTTCACCAGCTCGAGCTCGTCCAGGCCTTTTTGGATGGAACCATAGAGAAGGTGTTCGCCGGAATGCCCTTTCATGAGGTCGTACCTCCTCTCCCAATCGATCTCGCAGTGGACCCCCTGACCGGTCGCGAACTTGTGGCCAGGCACCCGGTGGTTCACCGATTCCTTATCTGCTTTGACCTCGACCACGGCCAGGCCATCTATCGTTCCGCGGTCTGGTTCCTGCCCGCCGCCCCCGGGATAGAAATATGTTCCGTCCAAGGCGATCCAGTCCCCATTGATGCTGACCACGTTGGCGTCGAAACGAGAACAGTATGGATCCTTTTCATACAGGCGAACCGTCATACGACTCTGAAAACCATGAGCGCGTTGATAAACGTTCTCAATCAGAGAACCTGTCTTTCTTATAGATCGGCCTTGTGTCTTAATCGACCAAGGCGAATTCTTTAAGGAATAAAATGCTAGATAAATGATTACTGTGTGGTCATGCAAACCGACATATATCTAGCAAGACATTTCTGAGCATCGCGAAAGCGGACCACGATTCGGGACTGGTCAGCACCATGTTGGACGATTTGGACAAGCGCATCGTTGAGGAGATCTGCACCTCGAGCCAGGGATCCTACCGCCAGATAGCGAAAAGACTGGGGATCCACCCGACCACCTTGATCCAGAGGATCAAGAACCTTGAGGAGCAGGGGATCGTCAAGGGCTATCGTGCCAACGTCGACTACATGCGACTCGGATACGAGTTCATGGCCATCGTCCATATCTATGTAGAAGGAGACCTGGTCGAAGTGGAGCGCCGGATCACCGACCTGAAGAACATAGTGGCGGTCTTCGATGTTACCGGTGAATGCGATGCGATCGCCTGGGTGGCCTGCCGGTCCAGGGAAGAGTTCAGCAATGTCGTGAAGGGGATGCTGACCATCCCCGGGGTCAAGAAGACCAATACCTACGTTATCCTGAGCTTGATCAAGGACCCATTCAAGTTCATCCCCAATTTTGACGACAATAGTGAGGGGGAGAAGCAAGCCCGCCACCGCGGAAAGTAAGCTCCCTCCCCCGATGAAACCGCAAACAAACGGCAGATTCTCAAGTTAATTGAAAGCATAGTGTCAATTATTTTGACCATCTGTTGCCATTTATTGTCATTTTGGCGAGAGCCAGCTAGAAAAATGTTTAATACCGTTCGCCCTTAACCACAGCCATCACAACCACAGCGTGACCAGAGGTTGCAGCAAATGATCCGAACACATGATTGCGGCGAAATTCGAACAAAGGACCTCGGAAAGCAAGTCAAGCTGGCTGGTTGGGTTCGCTTCTATAGGGACCACGGAGGAGTGCTGTTCTTCGATCTTGCGGACGCACATGGCACCACCCAAACGGTCTTCGACCCGGAGGCCTACACCAGCTCAGTTGACGTAAAAGGTCTGGGCTCCATCCTGAATAGCATCGGCAGGGAGTATGTCATCTCCATCACCGGTACTGTCAGGGAAAGGGTTCCAGGCACCGAGGATGCCCGCAATCCCACCGGAGAGGTGGAGGTCCTCATCGAGGAGGCGAAGGTGCTCAACACGTCCAAGGCGATACCTTTCGAGATCGCCGAGCAGAAGAACTCCACGTTGCCGAACGAGGACGTCAGGATGAAATACCGCTACCTCGACCTGAGAAGGAAGGAGATGGTGGCCAACCTGCAGTTCAGGCACAAGGTCATCTCTGCCGCCCGGAGATACTTGGACTAAGGTAGGCTTCATCGAGGTCGAGACACCGATGCTCACCAAGAGCTCGCAGGAGGGCGCCAGAGATTTCCTGGTACCGTCCAGGACCATGCCCGGTGAGTTCTATGCGCTGCCACAGTCGCCGCAGCTCTACAAGCAGATGCTGATGGTCGGGAGCGTCGAACGCTATTACCAGCTGGCCCGCTGCTTCAGGGACGAGGATTCACGCGCTGACCGGCAGCCAGAGTTCACCCAGTTAGATATCGAGATGTCGTTCGTCGAGCAGGAGGACATCTTCGACACCATCGAGGATATGTATTCACACGTCTGGAAGGAGGTATACGACACCGAGCTGAAGACGCCGTTCCCCCGAATTCCGGTGGAGGAAGCGTTCTCCAAGTACGGCACTGACGCGCCGGACGTCCGCTTCGGACTGGAGATAGTAAACGTCACCGAAGAGGTGAAGTGCGCCAATTACGAGATATTCCATCAGATCCTGAAGAAAAAGGGCACCATCGTCTGCATCAACCTCAAATCATCACTGGTCAAGGAGAAGATCCTGGACGCGAACGTCGGACGCAAACAGGTGGACCGGCTCATCGAGTGGGCCAAGCAGCAGGGGATGGGAGGTCTCACTTGGATGAGGATGACCGAGGAGGGTCTGAGCTCCAACATCGTGAAGTACTTCCCCGAGGAGGTCCGCAGAGGACTGGAAGGGAAGATGGAGGCCGAGCCCGGGGACCTGCTCCTCTTCTTGGCCGGTTCGAAGATGCCGACGCTTAAGGCGGCCGGGCAGCTGAGGATCAAGCTGGCGAAGGAGAACGACCTGCTCGAGGGCAAAGGCCACCAGTTCGTGTGGATCGTGGACTGTCCCATGTTCCAGGCCGACCCGGTGACCGGCAAGCTCACCTCGTTCCACCATCCGTTCGTGAGACCGGTCAGCGGGGACATAAGCGTGAACGAGGACCCGATGAACATCATGGGCCTCTCCTATGACCTGGTACTGGACGGGAGCGAGATCGCTTCCGGCTCCATGAGGAACCACGATGCCTGCGTCCAGCGCAAGGTGTTCCACCTTCTGGGCAAGGACGAGGAGCAGATGAAGAAGGAGTTCGACTTCTTCCTGGAGGCGCTGTCCTTCGGGGCTCCGCCCCACGGCGGCATAGGCATGGGGATGGACCGGCTTTGCGCCATGCTGCTGGGCTGCGAGAGCATACGCGACGTGATTGCCTTCCCGAAGAACAAGAAGTTCCAATCGCTGGTCGACGGATCCCCGACCCAGGTCGAGCAATCAAAGCTGGACGAGCTCCAGCTGCTCTCCCTGGCGGAGGATGAGAAGGAGGCCTAAGGCCTCTTCTCCAGTTCTTTTTTCACCGCTTCCACGATCTCCTTCGACTGGAACTTTCCCTTCGTGGCCTTCATCACATGACCGATCACGCTGTTCGCCGCCTTCGGATTGACCTTGGCGTCCCTGACAGTCTCGGGATGGGCATCCAAGAACTCGTTCACGGACCGGACGAGCTCGTCTTCGATATTGACCTTTTCCTCGACGACGTGGCTGCCGCCCTCGGCAATGGTGGCGATGGCTCTCCTTGCCTCCGAGTCGGTTATCTTACCGTTGATATCGTCCTCTATGACCTGGCAGATCTGAGACCTCATGGTGTCGTCCAGCCTCTGCTCGATGGAGGTCCAGTTCGACGTTATCGGCCCGAGCATCTTTGGCACCACCTTTTCTGGCTCGATCTTCTCGCATAGATGTTCGAACAGATCGGCCATTCCCCACGATGTCATCACGATCTGTTTGGCGGTGACGGCGTTGATGCCGTATTGTTGCTCGAGGCGGTAGGCGCGCCTGATCGGCGTTTCTGGAAGGACGAGTCCTCTGGCGAACTCCCCGACGTTGTACTCTCCCAGGTCTGGCTCGCCTATGTAGCCGTACTCTTCCTCCATTTCTTTCTTGCGGGCCGGCATCGTTACCTTGCGTTCCTCGTCGAACGCCCTCGTCTCCCGGACGATCACTTTCCCGGCGGCCAGCATCTTGGTCTGGCGGGACACCTCGTAGTTCAGCGCCCTTTCCAGGTTCTTCAGGCCCAGGATGTTCTTCACCTCGACGCGCTCTTCGCCCACGGAAATGTTGGCATCGCACCGGGCGACCTGCTCATCCGAGGCGCTGAGACCCACGAGATGGCGCAGTTCGACCAGCAGTTCCGCCACGAAGTCCCTGGCCTCGGCGGGTGACGACATGTCCGGTGCGCTGACTATCTCCACCAACGGCACTCCGCTGCGGTTGTAGTCGATGAGCGACACCTCCTCTCCGGACCGGCCCACCCTCTTTATCCTGCCGGGGTCCTCTTCGATGTGGACCCTCCAGATGCCTATGCGCTTGCCGTTCAGTTGATAATGGCCGTGCTCGCCCAAGGGACTCTCGTACATGGTGATCTGGAAGTTCTTCGGAAGGTCTGGGTAGAAATAGGTCTTCCTGGAGAACCATATGCGGTCGTTGAGCTCGCAGTTCAGGAATTTGGTGATCATCAGCCCATACTCGAGCGCCTGACGGTTCAAGGCCGGCCGGGAACCGGGGAAACCAAGGCAGGTGGGACAGATATGGGTGTTAGGTTCCGCTCCCTCCGTGCTGCAGGAGCAGAACAGCTTCGACTTGGTGGGCAGCTGGAAATGCATCTCCAGGCCGATCTTCATTGGATCACCTCCGGGGTCCGGAGCTGGAAAACGCTCTCCCATGCCTCCCCCATGGACAGTCAGTCCCGATTCGTCCCAGTGCGGAGCAACGAACTGCATTCCGACGGGCATCGACGACGCATATCCGCAGGGCACGGAGAGATGCGGCATCCCGGTGAGGTTGGGCGGGATGGTCAGGAAATCGGCCGAGTACATCTCCAAAGGCCTCATCTTGGCGATCTCATCGAACCTGGGAGCCACGAAGGGCATGGTTGGGGTCACGATCAGGTCATGCTCGTCGAACACCGCTTGGTACTCCTTGGTGATGAGCTGACGGACTGCCAGGGATTTCAGGTAGTACTTGTCCCTGAACCCGACCATGCGGCAGAACGTCCCCAGAAGGATCCGGCGTTTCGCCTCCTGTCCGAAGCATTCGGAACGAACGCCGGAGAAGAAATCGTTGAAGTGCTGCGAGACGTCCTTTTCCGGAACCCCGAACCTCATCCCGCAGTACCTTGCCAGGTTCGTCGATGCCTCGGTCGTCGCCAGTATGTAATAGGCCGGCATGGCGAACCTCAGCGATGGCATGCTCACCTCGTGAATGTCGATATCGAGCTGGTTTGTTATGGTCTCCAATGCCTGCCGGAACGTCGATTCGACCTCCGGCGATATGTTCGCCATCGCCTCCGTCGGCAAAGCCAACCGCCTGATCTTCTTCGCAGATATCTCCAGCCTCGGCTGGGTGCAGGAAGTCGGGATCCTTCGGATCGGAACCGGAGATCACCGGGAGCAGTCTCTTGATGTCAGCCATCGAACGGGACATGAGACCCACCTTGTCCAGCGAGTTTCCGTAGTCGATCAGGCCATAACGGGAGACGCGGCCGTAGGTTGGCGTCAGGCCGTAGACACCGCAGAAGGACGCCGGCGCAGATATCGAACCGCCGGTGGAGACCCCCAGCGCGACATGGCCTTCGATGAGCGCAGCGGCCGCCGCCGCACCTCCGCTGGATCCACCGCACGCACGTCCAGTATCGAACGGGTTCAGCGGGATGTCGAAACCGGAGTTGGTGCTGAAGGTGCCGAATCCGAACTCGTCCATGTTGGTCTTTCCCAGCAGTAGGCCCCCCGCCTCCCTCAGCTTGCGCACCGGGGTGGCGTCGAATGGCGGGCGGTAACCTTCTAGGATCCTCGATCCGGCCCGCGCCTGGAACTCCTTGGTGCACAGGTTGTCCTTGGCGGAGAACGTGAACGACGAGCTGTCGTCCGCCTCCATCATCTCTCGGTCGATGAGCTGGTTGAATATGCGATACCTTTGGTTGATGGCCCTCAGGCGGGGCTCGTCGATACCACTGCTCACGAGAGCTTAGGCCCCCTGACGTAGTCCTCGTAGGTGTCCATCATTGCCCGCAATACTGCCGGATCGAACTCCTGTCCGACCTGGTCCTCACGCAGCACATCGTTCACCGGTATGGGGTTGAAATCGTACTCGGTGAGACCGGGTGCTTCGTCCAGCACTGAGAAATTATTGAGAATGTCCTCGAGATCCTGGGCGAACTTCTTGAGTTCCTCGTCCGTCAGCTCCAATCTCGCGACCTTCGCGACCCTTTTCACCTTTTCGATTTCCATTCCATCAACCCGGCGTCTCTTGAGGAGGACGCCATGACCTGAAGTGACTGCAGTCATGTGAAACTTTCGCACTGAAATCAGGACGCTGTCACCGCCCAAGAACCCGCCACCTCGACAATTGACTAACATCCAGCATCTGTCACGGACAATGTCTCTCAAAAGAAAACGCTTATTACCTATCACAACTTACTGCGGATTAAGTGATCCGATGGCGGATGATTACGAGAAATTGATGAAGCAGGGATTCCAATCAATGGGCGAAGGCGAATATGCCGCCGCCCTATCCAAGTTCGACAAGGCCATCAAGGCCAACCCAACGAGCGCGGAGGCTTATTTGGCCAAAGCCGACGCCGGCGTTCTCGTCCCCAAGGTGACGCAGGAAGAGATCATCGCCCTCTACAACAAGGCGATCGAGCTCGAGCCGGACAACCCGTTCATCTTTCAGTCAAAGGCCGCGTTCTGCATGGACGTTGGATTGTTCAATGACGCAGAGGCTGCCTATCTGAAAGCAGCCGAGAAGGATCCGGAGGACGCATCGTACTACTATTCCGAGTTCGGAGTCGAGTACTTCCGCAAGGCGCCGGTGGTCTTCGAGCAGCACATGGACGAAAAGACCATGGAGATCATAACCAAGAAGTCGCTCAAGTACCTGCTGAAGTCCATCAACCTGGACGAAGCAAGCGCGAAGAAGCTTCTCTAAACCGATTCATTTAAAATCTGTTCAGCGGAGGAGCTTGTCCTCTTCCCATCCTTTCTTATTCTCCAAGGAGGCCGATGGGCTGCAGTTCGCGCACATCTTGCTTTTTCGGTCATAGTGCAGTTCGCAAGCCATATGTCCGCAGATGATGCAGGTGAAGTATGCGGGACGTCCACAGATGCTACATTGGCCGATCAGGTCCATGATTGTCTGTTGGAAATGCCGAGGGATAAATCTTGTGCCGAGAAAAAAGACCGATGGATGTCAAATGCCGCTGGTCTCGTCGTGTCCTGAGGACGCGCACCAATTCACCGGGCGATCGAGCATGTCCAGATGTGCCAGGCCTTCGACGACCCCTTCTGAGTGGGGTCGGCTGCACACAAAGTCAGCGGCTTCTTTTGCTGGCTCCGAGGCATTGCCCACCGCTATCCCGTAACCGCACTGTGTAAGCATTTTCACGTCGTTGTCAGAATCCCCGATGGCCACCACTTCCGAGATGTCTATTCCCAGAATCTGGCATGCCTTCCTGACCCCGTCCGCCTTGCTGTGCCCCGGCTCCATTATGTGAATGGCAAAGCCGGTGGCCTCTATCTCCACATTCCAATCACTGAGTACGGCCTTGACCGTGTCAAGGTCGAACGATCGCTTTACCGCCACCTCGGTTTTTCGCCAGTTGTCGGTGAAGAGTCGGTCGACCTCAGGCATCTTAGTCCGGAGATAGGCGAACGCCTTCCTGGCAATCTCGTCCGAATGTAGCTGGTGGATCTGCTCCTTGTAAGAGACTAGTCCCCCGTTCTCGGCGATGACCGGACCCTTCAGCCCGATGAAGGTGGAAAGCCCGAACGCCACCGGGAGCACGTTCCCTGAGCACAGCGATACCGTATATCCGTTCTCCTGCACCTGGCGCAGCGTCTCGATACCGAGCGTCTGAATGCGCTTCCTGTCGTCGGTTATCGTGCCGTCGACATCGCACACCAGCAGTTTGTACCTGGGATTCATCGGATCAACCGAGCGATCAGTTACGCAGCTCGCCGAGGGTGGTGACCCGTTCGGCGAAGGCGTTGTGTTTGTGTATGGACTCCTCGCTCTCGCTCCGAACGGTCACCAGCGTCTCGTCCGGCAGGTCCGTGAATTTTGCCAGGATGCGCTGCAGGTTCTCCCTGACCACATCTTCCACGAACTTCGGGTGATCGTGCGCCTGGATGACCACCATGGCCTCTTCGGACCGTTTCAGGATCTCGATAGGTGGGAGAGCTGAACGATGCCTCGGCTATCTCGATAAGGTCGTTGGCCTCGATGTCCAGTTCCTCCGGGATCTCGACCATCAGGGTGGCGACGTTCCTCTGGTTGTGGGTTATGTTCGGCAGGTCATTGTCCTTGAACCGGATGTTTCCCTTCTGCAGGTCCTTGACCGTTTCCATGGCGCAGGGGCAGGCGGTCATTCCGATGACCTGGACACCGATGGTCTTCTTCAGGCCGTTGCCTTTCCGGCTGGTGGCCTTGGCCATTAGCTTGAAGGACTCCATGGTCTTTCTGCCCGACGGTACGGTCCTTTCGAGGAAATAGTCGGCGACGATGTTGACCTCGGAATATGTCGCATACTCATGCCGATCCAGAAGGTCCTTGGACATGGTCGAGGCGAGCACCTCGATGCCGCTGACCGGCTTGCTCAGACTGTTCTCCACCACATCGGTGATGACCTCCAGGTTTCGGGAAAGATGAGAACCTCTCTGTTCCGAGGGAAGGTCTACGAAGACATCGAATGTGCATGTAAGTGTGACAAGGTGACCGGCTCGGTTCACCGCTACAGGCTTCTTGACCCCTGTAACCCCGACCCTGGTCAGCATGAACCCGTTGGTAAGCCGCCTGTTCTGAACGTCGCTCAACTGAATGGTACCACCTAGCGCCGTGATTCGGGCTATATGTTATAAACCTCTCGTTTGCGACCATTCTAACTGTTGGGCAGGAACATAGGACCGGACCCTGATCGGTGCGTTACTCCAGAATGTCCGATGCGGGAAAATCCTGATACCATCTATACGTTAGAATAAGGTCCGCCACCGTTTCCTTCGTGTCCGGATCTTGTCAATGGTCGTCCCGGTAACTCGGACGATTTAAGAAGACCTTCTGACGTATGTTCCTGGCAGCGGCGTCCCTTTCTGTTGGCAGGCGTTACCGTCACGACACTGATTAATAGCTCGGGAGGAATCCTGGACCTATGATCTGCGGGGTGGACGAGGCGGGACGGGGACCGGTTCTCGGCCCCATGGTAGTGGCGGCGGTGGCCGTTGAGGACGACGTCCTGCTGAGACGCATGGAGGTCCGCGACTCGAAGAAGTTGACCCCGACCCGCAGGGAAGAACTGGCAACGAAGATATGCGAGTCCTGCCGAGTTGAATTCCAGGTCATCAGCCACGAGGAGATCGATGCTCGGGGCCAGAAGGTCTCACTGAACGAACTTGAGGCGATGGCGTTCGCTGCCTTGATCGACCGGCTGAGGGCGGATATCGTCTATATTGACGCCTGCGATGTCAATGAGGACCACTTTCGCCAGATGGTAAGAGGGCGCCTGAGCTATGGCCCGCGGATGGTATGCGAGCATAAGGCGGATGATAACTATCCAGTCGTGGCGGCGGCATCGATCATAGCTAAGACGAACCGGGACCGCATCGTGTCTGAGATCCAGTCCGAGATAGGCCAGGAGATTGGGTCGGGGTACGCTTCCGACCCGACGACCATTTCATTTCTGCAAAAGTGGATAAAGGAGAAAGGGGATTTGCCGCCCTATACGCGCAGATCTTGGGCTACCGCCAAAGAAGCTTTGAGCTCATCCAAGAACGCGAAACTGACCGACTGGGAATGATTTAATGCCGGTAAAAGATCTTCTGGAAGAAACCATCGCCAAATTCAACGCGAAGGTCGAAAAAGATGAGGCCCTGCAAAAAGAGCTCGAGTGCGTCAAGAAGAAGGCGAACGTTGACTTGGGCACGGAAAGCTACTCCTTCGAACTGTCATGCAATAAGATCCATTCTCTGAAAGAGGGCATGGTCGACAACCCGGATGTCACTATCATATCTGACCCCAAGACCGTCGAGGAACTGATCACCGGCAAGATGAAGCCGATGAAGGCCTGGGCTCTCAAAAAGATCAAGATAAAGGGTTCTCTGGAGGACGTCATGCGCCTCCGCAAGTTCTTCTGAACCTCATTTCTTCCTGGAGAGAAGAAGGCCCATAACCGCTCCGGCGACGATGCCCAAGGCGGCCCCGGCCTCTATGAACAATACCTGGTCCGTGAATAGGTAAGTCACGAATCCGCCCATCAGGCCCAGCAATATCCCGATGGCAAGATACTTCGAGAGGATATCGTCCATGCCACACCATGCTCTGCGCACGATATTAGACTTGCCATAGGGCATGGAACCGCCAACCGGGGACCGCATCAGGCATCGGTATTGTTAGGAAACCTTTATCTAAGGCTTCTCAATTAGGAGTACTCCACAATAGCGGGGTAGGGTAGCCAGGACATCCCGTCGGGCTCATAACCCGGAGACCGATCGTTCAAATCGATCCCCCGCTACCATCTTCTAAATCAAATCTATCGCAGTAACCTTCTACTCTTATCTGGGTTGAAGGTCACAAACAAATAGACGCCAACGTATTACCTCCCAAAGTCACACAGGGACAGGTTTCCAATGCCGAAAGTTGACGTTCTGATCATTGGCGGGGGAATCACCGGTGCAGGTGTCGCCCGGGACCTTTCCATGAGGGGGGCGTCGGTGATGCTCCTGGACCGCGGCGATTTCTGTTCCGGAGCATCTGGATCCAACCATGGGATGCTCCACAGCGGGGCTAGGTACGCGGTCAAGGACCCGGAATCAGCCAAGGAGTGCGCCTCGGAGGCCAACATCCTGAGGAGGATCGCCGCCCCATTCATCGAGGACACCGGCGGTCTTTTCGTTTCATTGCCAGAGGATGATTTCGGTTTCGCCGAGAAGTTCAAGCGCGGTTGCAGCAATGCCGGGGTGGATACCAGGGAGGTGGACGTGGATCAGGCCCGGGAGATGGAGCCTTCCCTCAGCGGAGAGGTGGTCCGGGCCTTCTGGGTGGACGACGGTTCCATCGATCCTTTCGGATTGACCCTGGCAAACATTGAGGACGCCCGGTCCAAGGGAGCGAGGATCCGCAATTACTGCGAGGTCGTCGGACTGGATGTCGACGGATCCATCATCAGCGCGGTCCGTTTCAAGGACCACAGGAGCGGCATCATAGAAACGGTCACCCCGGGTGTGGTAGTGAACGCGGCTGGCGCCTGGTCGCCGGGAATAGCGGCCATGGCCGGTCAACGGCTGTCGCTGCGGATCGACAAGGGGACCCTGGTGGTGCTGAACGGTCGCCTCTGCAAGATGCTTGTGAACCGCCTCAGGCCTCCAGCCGACGGAGACATAGTGGTCCCCAATCATTCATCCACGATCATAGGAACGACATCTAACGGTGTGACCTCCGGGGATGGGAACAGCCCAACCGAGGCAGAGGTCTCGTTTCTCCTGCGGGAAACCGCCAAGGTTGTTCCGGGAATCGCCAGCGCCAGGACGGTGAGGGCCTACTGCGGGGTCAGGCCCTTGATAACCGCGGGCGGGGGAGGGCGCTCCGCCAGCCGCAATTTCAAGGTCATTGATCATGCCAGCTCGGATGTCTATAACCTGGTCAGCGTGATCGGGGGCAAGCTGACCACCTACCGTCTCATGGCAGAGAAGATCTCGGACCTGGCCTGTGAGAAGATCAACAATCCCAACAAATGCCGCACGGCAAAGGAGGTCATCTCTGATATGCCGGCCATCGACCCCACTCCAGGGATCCATGACCTGGCACTGCTGCGAATAGCGAAAAAGAACGGCTCGGCATACCAGGACGTCCTGGAACACTGCGTTTCCTATCCCCGCGGCAAGGAAGAGGTCTGCACCTGCGAAAGAGTGTTGCGCGGAGAGATCCAATATCACCTGAAGAAGGGCGATGTGCATAATGCCTCCGACCTCATTAAACGGACAAGGGTCGGCATGGGGTACTGCCAGGGAGGACTGTGCGTGCTAGGCTTGATGTCTGCGGCGATAGGGGTGAACAGGACCGCTCCGATCGAGTATATCGATAGCTTCCTCAAAGAGAGGAACAAGGGCGTCTCGTCGATACTGGTCGGGGAACAGCTCCGGCAGGAGATGTTCAAAGCCCACCTACTGCGCGGAGTATATGGTATCCGGGAGGAATCCAGATGAGGCACCTAGATCCGGTCCGGACCGAATTCCTGGTGATCGGAGGGGGAGCGGCCGGAATGCTGGTCGCCACATACCTTGCGGAACACCGGAGGGACGTGGCCCTTGTCGATACCGGTACATCGTGCACCGCCCTCTCCACCGGATGCCTCAAGGGCACGGGGTTGAACGAGGCCATGCTGGACTACCTTTTGCCCAGGCTTAGGTCCAACGGACTGAGCATGACCCGCCACCTGGAACAGGTGCCACTCCTGGGCAATGCGGGAAATCGCTACCACTGCAGCCTGGCCCCCCGGTATACGGCGCTGGGCACGCTGGAATCGGTAATGCGGTCCAAGCTGGCCGTCGTTGGCATAGAGGACAACCAGGATGTGGATCCGGAGCTCGTCTGTTCATTCCTGAGGCAGGACGCCGGCATGAAAGCGGACCCGGTGTACATCTCCGGCAAAGGTAGGATTTCGTTGGATTCATTGTGCCATGAACTGAGCCGCATCGATGCGGACTCGATCATGCTGCCGCCATTGTTCGCGCTCCGTGACCATGAATCGGGCATGCTCGAGCTGACAGAACGCACCGGACGGATCGTGTTCGAACCGGTGACCCCACTTTCACTACCAGGGACAAGGCTGGCGGAGGCGATGCGCTGCATATTGGCCAATAGCGGATGCCATGTCCTGGACCATCGCAGGGTGACGAAATTGATCCAGATAGGCGGCCGCTACGACACGGCGGTGGTGCAGACCGCAGGCACCGTCCAGGAGATCAATTTCTCTACCCTGGTCCTGGCCGGGGGGAACGCCATCGGTCCGGGCCTTATGGTCTCAGGAAAAGAGGTGACCGACCCGTTTGAGGCGTTCGTCATCACCAGGAAACAGGAGAGCCTAAGCGGCATGCCCGTCAACCGTGCCCTATCCTCGGGATACGACGTGGACGGAAGATATCGAGCCATAATGAACAATGGCAACTCAGCGGAGAACGTGTACGCGTGCGGCTCGGCGCTGGCCGGGCTCTCTTATCCACTGGGCCGGGGGCTGCTTGACGTTCTCGACGGTGCCTGGGATGTGGCCCATTACGCGGAGGTGTCGAGATGACCCGGCCCTTCAACGCGGACCGCTGCATCAAGTGCGGCGCCTGCATGCGCGCCTGTCCCGGTCGTCCAAGAGGAGTCGACCACCACATTCGACGGCCCGCGCAGCCTGGCCGTGGACTCCTCCCGGTTCTCCCATGAGGTGAACTCGCTGAGGGACAACATTTTCGCCTGCTCGATGTGCTGGAAGTGCGCTGACGTGTGCCCTTCCCGGGTCGAGATGCCCCGCGCCATCCTCAGGGCCAGGGCAGATATCTTCGACCGGAACGCGGCCATGCCCGGACACACCAAGATGATGCAGAACATTGACGTGGACGGCCTGTCGGTAAGACGGGAACTGGACTCGCTCTCGCTGGGAGTGGAGAAGGCGTCGGTGCTGTATTTCCCCGGATGCATAGCCGGGCAGAAGTTCAGGAACATCGCGGACGGCGCCGTGCGCACCTTGCTGCAGAACTCCACGGTGCGAACACCGTCTGGATTGGTGTGCTGCGGGTCCCCCTTGGAGAAGGTGGGCGACAGGGTGCGGATGGAGGCGCTGAGGAAGAGGAACATCAAGCTCTTCGAGGGGCGCTCACAGGTAGTGACCTCATGCCCCGGCTGCACCAGCCATATCAACGATCACTACGGCATCGAGGCCCTCCATATCGTCGAGTACCTGGTCGAATCGGTGGGGCTGGCAAAGCTCAAGTTCAGGAACCATGGCGTGGTCCGGGTCGCCCTGCACGAACCCTGCCATCTCAAGAGGACGGTGGGCCCGCACGCCATCGACTACTGCTACGACATTCTGCATTCCATGCCCGGAATCAAGGTCCTGGACATGCCGGAGGCGGATCGGTGCTGCGGGGGAGGCGGAGGCCTTCTCTCAGGATATCCGGACATCGCCATGGACCTGGCCAAGAGAAAGGTGGAGGACGCATTGACCAGCGGAGCAGATGTCGTCCTCGCCCCCTGCCCTTTCTGCGTGCTCAACCTGAAACAGGCAGGCGGAATGGACGTCATGGACCTCACCGAGTTCATATCGTTCCGTTTCTAGAGAACGAACTTGCTGTGCCAATCGCTAAAATACCCCATCTGCCTCTTTTCGGTCGTCCATGACCAACGATCAAAAATGTTTTACATGTCTACACAGGGAGATAAGACCAGAACTGGGGGTCAACGGTCAATTGATTTATTGCCGAAGAAAGGAGATGGTGGTCAGAGCTAAGGCGGAATGCCCCCTCTACACCCGGGCCACCAAACAGTCGGTCAAGGAACTGCACAAGTCCATCTACGGTGAGATCGAGGAAGAGCACGAGGAATGAGGCTAACGCCATTCCAGTAGTGCCGGGCAGGTTTCTGCCGCATCTCCCCTGATCTCGAACGGGACCCATTGGCTGGAGGTGGGGAAACCGCGCATGTGGCGTATCCGCATCCGCCGGTTCAGTTCATCATCGAACTTGAGCTCGATCACGCCATCGGCAATGGCCATCAGGTGATTGACCGTCTTATCATCATGCACGCTGTCATGGATCGAGAATATCATCGTCCCGTAGGAGCTCCTCACCTTGGAACTCGATATCTGGAAGAACTTCAGTACGACGTTCGACTGGTTGTACAGGAACAGCGTTGAAAGGGTGTAGAGGAAGACCTTCACCGGACGGGAATGCTCGGAAGCGATGGAGTTCACGTTGAACATGATCCCTTCCAGGTCGGAAACGGGACGCACCTCGGTCTTGGGGTAGGAGGACCTCTCCTCCGCGGAGCCGAGCAACGAGGAATGATAGTCCACCACGAACAGCTTCTTGCCCAGCACGGCCTTGGTGTCAATGCCGAACTGCCCCATCATGGTCACGATGTCCGAGGGAAGCACGTCGACCGTCACAAAGATGACCGAAACGTCCTCCGTCAGATAGTCCTTCAGGAGACTTATGTTGAACTCCAACAATCCGATCCCTGGCGACCCTACCATCAGAATGGAACTGTGGTCGGGGAGTGAGGCTCTTATCATTTCCTTTCCACCTCACACAATCGGCGAGAGCGATATGTTTCCGCCCCGCTCCCTGGTCTCCACTGCCAACGCATTGCATTCGGTGAACGGTTCCTCGCCGAACAACACCACCGTGCCGCCGATCCTTTCCACCTTGATGTGCAGGTTCGCCAGATCTGCCAGCCGTTGCGTGGACTTGGTCGATGGGGACGTGATCCCCACGAATATGCCGTTGTTGCGCTTGATGGCCGCCAGATGGTCCGGGATCTGGTCCATCACCTTGTCTCCGTAGTTCGACTCTAGCGAATCGAAACCCACGAGCGACAGCATTGGCGACTCGGCATTGCCAAGAGCGTATGAGATCGATTTCCATTTGTAATCCGATGCGGGTGAGGAACCTTCCACGGGCATGACGTAGGGTGCTCCCACCAGCTCCATCTGGGCCGCCAATTCGGGTATCCTGACGTTCTTCTCGAACTGTTCCTTGGTCAGCGACCCCATCATCAGGTTCTTGGCCGCCTCGGCCGAGGTCTTGCGTGTGGGCAACCAGAAGACGCCCCGGTTCATCGAGACGAAGTTGGCCACCAAGGACCTTTCCAGGACCCCGCTTATTGCCGTGGGTATGCCATGGCCCAGTTCGATCAGGGTCATGGAACCTTTCTCCATGCCGCCCCTCATGAGCCGGTCCAGGTCGGTGAGGCCGAAGGATACCTTCCCGGTCGCGTCCGGCACCGGTTTCCAAGGATCAAGATGCCTGACCTCGTTCTCCCAGAGATTGGCGAAGGTTTGGATACGGGATGTCTTCAGTGTGAAGAGGTACTTTGGCTGGGCGATCTCCACCCCCCTCAGTTTGAGGATGTCGATCTCCCTTATGCGGCGCAGCTGATGGACTGCCAGCCCGAGGATGATGACCCCGTCTCCCAAGTAGTCGAGCTTTGGTTCATTGTTCTCGAGGACGAACAGCACGTTGGAGCCATAGCCCTCGACCAGATCCTTCTGGATGGCGGTGATGAGGGACGAGCAGGTCATGCTGTACCTTTCCGCCATGGCATCGATGGAGTCGATTATGATGAGCGAGCGGGCCGGGTACGATCCCTCCACCACATCATAGACGTGCTCAAGGTCGCCCAGATCCTTCCCGATCATGACCGACATCTCCTTCTTGGCGGTGCCGATGCTCTGCATCCCCAGCCCCTTCAGCTTGCTGAGCCCGGTCCGGTGCTTTCCCACCACGTCCTCCTTCTTCTGATCGGAGGCAATTCCCGCGGGCATGAGCTTTTCCGTGAGCCACGGGAACTGGGTGATCAGTGAGTGGTCAGAGACCCGCATGGAGAAATAGAAGCTGTTCTCGATCTGGGCCAGATCCTCGATCGATTGGAGGGCGAAGGTTGTCTTACCAGTACCGGCATTTCCCCGGAGGATGAGTGAGTGCCCACCGGGATTCATGAAGAACTGATAGATCTCGGTCGGTATTCTCCGGTTCTCTTCTGAACTGATCATCTATGAACACCTGTGGAATATTGAAATGAATTAGAATTCACAACAGTCCTTCGGTGTTAATCCCGCTTGTGGTCTGATTATCAAGGCAACGAATATCGATACTATCAGACTGCTGGAAATGGGTTAGAAAGTTATTATACCTCCATATGTTGATGCTCGGCCCGAGGCATTTACGATGCAGGCGATTATTCTAGCGGCAGGGGAAGGGACCAGACTTACGGCCTTTCACAATTTCGAAGCCCAAGGTCATGCTGCCGATCGGCAACAAACCGATCCTTGCCTACGTTGTCAGAGGCGCTGGTGGAGAACGGCCTCAAAGACATCATCATGGTCGTCGGTTACAAGAAGGAACGGATCATGTCCTTCTTCGGCGATGGCTCCAAGTTCGGGGCAAAGATCACCTACGTAGTTCAAGAGAAGCAGCTGGGGACCGCCCATGCGCTCCTACATGTCAAGAGCATGGTGAAAGAGGATTTCGTCCTGGTCGCAGGGGACAACATCATCGATCGGGAGACCGTCTCCAGGATCATCCACCACGACAAGAACCCGTCGGTCCTGGTCACGGAGAGCGAGCTTCCATCGAAGTATGGCGTCATCACCCTCGAGCACGACCGGGTCGCCAGCATCACCGAGAAGCCCGATCGCAGGATCGGCAACATTATCAACACCGGAGTATACCACTTCAACAAGGACATCTTCCAGTTGGTCGAGGAAGAGGTAAAGGCGGGCCGATACGGGCTCACCGAGGTCCTTCAGTCCAAGATCGACGATATCCGCCTGGAAGCCGTCCGGACCGATGGACGCTGGCACGACGCGGTCTATCCCTGGGACCTGATCAAGCTGAACGAGACCGCCCTCGACCTGCATGGACAGCAGGTGTCCGGCATGATCGAGCCGGGCGTCACCATCAAAGGACCGGTGTCGATAGGGGCGGGTTCCCGCATCCGGGCCGGTACCTATATAGAAGGGCCGGTGGTCATAGGGGAAGGCTGCGACATCGGACCGAACGTGGCCATCTTCCCGTCCACCAGCATCGGCAACAGCGTGGAGATCGGACCCTTCACCAGCATCCATAATTCGCTCATCATGAACAACGTGAGGATCGGTTCGCACTCGCACCTGGGGAATGCGGTCATCGACGACGGGGTTTCGATCAAGGGGGCCCTCTCCGCGTTCGTCGGGCCTGCCTATGTCAAGGTTGAAGGCGAGTTCTTCAAGGTCGAGGAGATCGGGGCGATGATCGGTGAGGACACCGCCATCTGTTCCCGGGTCGTTCTGACCTCTGGGGTCGATCGTCGGGGCAGGCTGCCGGATAGGGGACGGAGCGACCCTCAGAGGAAACATGGAAAACAAGAGCGTTGTGATCTGAGATGTGCGGCATCATAGGTTATACTGGATACAGGCAGGCATCGCCAGTATTGCTGGACGCGTTGAAACGGCTGGAATACCGCGGGTACGATTCAGCGGGCATCGCCGTCATGACCCCCATTTGGAGGTCCACAAGAAGAAGGGCGAGATCAAGGAACTGGAGAAGATCCTGCCCGAGATCAAGGGCAACGTGGGCATCGGCCACACCCGCTGGGCGTCATGCGGAAAGCCGTCGGACGAGAACGCCCACCCGTTCCGCGACTGCACGCAAGGGCATCGCCGTCGTCCACAACGGCATCATCGAGAACTACATGTCGCTGAGGAAGACGCTCGAAGGAGAGGGGCACAAGTTCTCCTCCCAGACCGACACCGAGGTCATCGTTCACCTGCTCGAGAAGTACTACGTGAACGATATGCACGAGGCGTTGCAGAAGACCGTTGCTGACCGATACGCGGGACGTACGCCATAGCGGCCGTCAAGGAAGGTAGCAACGAGATCGTCGCGGCGCGCAAGGAGAACCCGCTGGTCATCGGCCTGGGAGTCGGGGAGAACTTCGTCTCATCGGACGTGACCGCGCTCCTGCCCTACACCAACAAGGTCCTCTACATCATGGACGGGGAAACGGTCAGGATCACTCCGGACAGGGGTCAGAGTGTTCGACCTGGGCGGCCTGCTGGTGGAGAGAAAAGAGGAAACCGTCTCCTGGAGCGCCGAGGACGCCCAGAAAGGCGGTTTCGAACATTTCATGCTGAAGGAGATATTCGAGGAACCGCTGGCCATCCACAATTCCATACTGGGCGCGCAGGAGCTCATCGAGGGTGACCTGCTCCCCAATGTCAGTTTCAATTCCATCAAGATCGTCGGATGCGGCACATCGTTCAACGCCGCCATGGTGGGCAAGTACATCATGGAAGAGTTCGCCAAGATCCCGACCACTCTGGAGCTGGCTTCGGAATATCGTTACTCGCCCGGGGCGCTGGAAACACCCCTGGTCATCCTGATATCGCAGAGCGGTGAGACCGCGGACACACTGGCAGCGTCTCGCGAGGCAAGGCGCCGGGGATGCCGCACCCTCGGGGTCACCAATGTGGTGGGCAGCTCACTGACCCGTGAGGTCGACGAGGTCTTCTACACCCACGCCGGACCGGAGATTGGTGTCGCCGCGACCAAGACCTACATCACCCAGCTGATAGCGATGTACATCATAGGCATCCGTATCGGCTATGCCAAGAGGGCCCTCAGCTACGATGCCATGTGGAGCGCGCTGTCCGGGCTAAGGTCCGCCCCCTCCGTGGTCCAATCGGTCCTCGACCAGACGTCAGAGATTGAGGATGCGGCGGAATTCATCAAGGATTCCCGGGACGTTTTCTTCATCGGAAGGAACATCAACTACCCGACCATGCTGGAAGGGGCACTGAAGCTCAAGGAGATTTCCTACATCCACGCCGAGGGTTTCGCCGCGGGTGAACTTAAGCACGGACCGCTGGCATTGCTCGACGCGAAGACACCGATCATCGCGGTGGCCCTCTCCAAGGACCACACCTACGACAAGATGATGGCGAACATATCGGAAGTGGCCGCCCGGGACTCGCCGGTGGTGTCCATCGGACTGGAGAACGACCATGAACTGGCCCAGATCTCCGATAGGATGCTGACGGTGCCGACCACCGCCCCGATATTCTCGCCGATCCCGGTGACCATCGTGCTGCAGCTGCTATCATACTATGTTGCCAAGAAGAGGAACTGCTCCATAGATAAACCGAAGAACCTGGCAAAGAGCGTCACGATCGAGTGATCAATCGAGACGTTCAGGGCAGTTCTCTTTGCGGGAACACCCTACACACTTGCCGATACGGTTGTGATTGCGGTGCACTTCACCGCTCCTCATCAGCGCACGCATCTCGTCAAGTTTTCCCAGCAGAAGGCTTTCGAGCTCGTCGTCGAACTCGATCTCATGCTCGACGTCGCCGTACTTCAGGATGCCGCGGGACACGCGCTTTCCGGTCTCGTCGCTCAGAAGCAGGCAATAGGCCGCGATCTGAAGGATGTGAGAGAAGAGCGGCCCCCGGGGTTGCCTTCCAGTCTTCAGGTCGACCGGGATCCGCTCGTTGCCCACCATCAGAATGTAGTCGGGACGGCCGGTGAGCTTGTACCTGTCCGATACCAACAACCTCTGGTCATCGGTTCCGACATACAGCAACTTGCCGTCCACGTTGACCTTGCTGCGCTTCTTCTTGGCCAGGCTCTCCGCCATGAGCGAATAGTAGAGGGCGAAGCTAGCTCCCATGAGCCATATCAGCGCCAGGACCTCGAATATCCCGGCCACTTCCTGGTCGACCTGAAGCAATGTCACCGCGTTCAGCGCCAACACCATTACCACGATGCCGGCGACCGCGATCAGACGTTCCTTGCGGATGTTTCCGTTTTCCTTGGGCGGAGACGCTGTATACCAGGACGGAAACGGCAGGCGACCCAGAAAACTGACAGCAATGTCAGGAGTCCAGTGCCACCCATTGAGGGTCTCGGACTCGGTCACTAGGAATCCGACGATGGCCATTAGGGTGGATACCGCCGAGAACCACAGCACCGCCCTTTCCCAGGAACCGGCCTTCTCCTCGCTGACCATGATGGATCTGAGGTCGTCGGATATCCGGTCATGGTTCTTGGTCCCCTGCTTCAGCGCTTCCGAGCTTGCCTGGGCCGTCCGGCCCTTGCCACCAGCTGAGGGGGCAATAGCCGAATCGTTCAAGGTCGCTGGCGGAAATGAACTCAGGGTCCACGGTCAAAAGATGTGCTGTGGATATTTGTCGGTTGCCATCTGGTTAAGGCATCCTGCAAATGAGGTTGGTGATGGACGCATCCGATATGTAGATCCCCTCGGGCGGGGTTATCTCATCCACGAAACCGAACCAGTAGATGACCACGCCCTTTCCGAATAGCTCCAGGTATGGCTCCAGCTGTTTCTTCATGTTCTTGTTCACCTCGACCCGGTCGCCGAACGTGGCCTTGGACTCGATCCAGTTGACATCCCATCCGTTGACCTTGATGGGCTTGTCGAGAAGACAGTCCGGAGTCTTCGGGAATTCTCCGCGGAGGTCCTTTTCCGTCCGGTAGGTGATATTCTGGCCATCAAGCCAGCATTGCAGCTTCTCCTCGCCCCAGGTCCCCCGTTTGTACTGCTTCTCCGTGGCCCAGGGAGAATAGACCGAGGTCCTCTTCGGTTATCTCTTTGATCTGTTGCCTCAGCGACTCGTCGGTATGGTGTCCACATTGCGGACCATGTTCCAGAACTGTTTCTTCGAACGGCCGCTCACCTGGTAGATCATCAGACCGGTCAGGATGGGCGGGAAGTTCCATTTCCTCGCCACCTCGAGCAGGGTCAGTCCGTGATTCCAGTCATAGACCAGCTTCTGCGCGTTCCTCTGAACCTTGTAGAAGCTTTTGGTGGTCTCGCGGACCGTTCGCTGTGTAAAAATTACATCCAAGAGCTCAAGGTCAAGACCGAGTTCCTGAGAGAGTTTGGTGATGTCCGCCGGCTCGTTCAGTCGGTCGTAGATCACCTTGAAATCATTATGCTTCATCAGTTCACACTTTGTTATTCCTTCGTACAAGGGATTCAATATATAAATCTATTGTAAATTAGATTAATAATGAGAACATCTGGATAGGTCTAGAAACGAGCCAATGGATACCCGCATGTTCTGGTGACTTATTCTCGCATCGCCGGCCATTCGATACATTCATTATACCTGAATGCCTTTCGCAATCCATAGTCCAGTGCAATATCTGGGCATTATTAGAGATGGGAGACATAGATTATGGCATCAATACCGTACATGGCGAACCCGGTCGGCCCCCCATGGCTTCCCGCAAGCGTCGCTGAGGCAAGAAAGCTAGCTTACTGGGCTCAGATAATCGCTGGAGTCCTGGGAGTCCTGTTGTTACTCGTTGGAATCGTCAACCTGATGACATGGGACAGGTTCCTGGGAGTGCTCTACATCGTCGATGCGATCATCGCATTTGCGTTCGCCGTCCTCCTGAAGGGGATGCTCTTCGACATCCTCGACCAGGGCAAGTTCAAGGAAGCGAGCGACCGCATGCTGATCCTCGGGATCATCGGTCTTTTCGCCGGAGGCATTCCAGGAATACTGCTCATCCTCGGCTATGTAAGGATGCAGGAAGTGTTCCAGCCGCAGTACCAACAGTACCAGCCGCAGAATGCGACCGTCGCCCCGCCTCAACAGGCGCCGCAGCAACAGGCACCTGCCCAATATCAGCAGGCCTATCAGCAACCCGCACCGCAGTACCAGCAGGCACCGCAACAAGGACCAGATGCAGACGCTGCGTGAGGGGATAAAGCAGGACCAGGCAACGGCCGAGCAGAAGAAGAAGACCAGAAGACAGAAATGATCAAGTGCAGCAAGTGCGGAGTCCAGTACCCGTCCTTCATGCACGCCTGCCCGAACTGCAACGAGCCTAAGTCCAGGTGATCAAACCCCTTCACCACCTCTAGGTGGTGCTATTCTCTTTCTTTTCGAATGTCCTTGATATCGAAAAGGACCTCCCCGCCCCTTTCTATCAACACGATCCGATGGTAGGGGATCTCGCTGTCAGCGGTGGAGAAGAAGGAGTGCCCCAGCTGAGTGATGTCCTCGGCCGGGTATCGTCAGGACGTCTCCCGGGGCTCCCCGATGCACATAAGTGACCCTGACCCCCTCCAGACTGCCGTCCTTCCATTTCAGGCGGTTCAGGATCTCCCTCGGATATGGCATCGATCCATCTAATCGGATGTTCGCGGCAAAAGCTTTTTCTGGCGTCACAATGCCTGCATTCCCCCATGGATGTCAGGTCGATCACGGGCAACTTCGTCGATGTGGTTTCAGGAAAAATATACCCGGCAAAGCTGTCCTTCGCGGACGGAAAGGTACTGGCGGTAGAAAAGGTGGATTCGGCGCCATCCCATTTCATCCTTCCCGGTTTCATCGATGCCCACATCCACATCGAATCCTCGCAGCTTGCCCCATCGCGCTTCGCCGAGGCGGTGGTCCCGCACGGGACCACTGCGACCGTATCCGACCCGCACGAGATCGCCAACGTAATGGGCATGGAGGGCATCCAGTACATGGTCCAGGATTCCGAGTCCGTGCCCTTGCGGATATTCTACACCGCACCTTCCTGTGTCCCGGCGACCGCGTTCGAGACGGCCGGGGCCAGGATCGACGCGGAACAGATAGAGAAACTGCTGGGCATGAAACAGTTCGTGGCACTGGGCGAGGTCATGAACTACCGGGGTGTCATAAACGGGGAACCGGAGGTCATGGACAAGATCAAGGCGGCCCACGCCCTCTGGAAACCCATCGACGGGCACAGCCCGGGACTCGTCGGACCGGACCTGGTCAAGTACATAAACGCGGGCATCAGGACGGACCATGAATGCCTGACCGCGGACGAGGCGGAGGAGAAGTTCCACCTGGGAATGTGGGTGATGGTACGAGAGGGCAGCACGGAGAAGAACATGCGCGACCTGATGCCGTTCGCCAAGGCTAACGAGTGTTTCCTGGTGTCCGACGACCTGCGGGCGACCGACCTGATGAAAGGACACGTGGATGTCCTGCTCCGGAAAGCGGTCTCCATGGGCATGGACCCCATCCACGCCATCCGGGCGGTGACCGCATGGCCAGCATGGCATTACTATCTGCCCGGCGGGGTCCTCAGCGTCGGCAAGCCGGCCGACATCGTCATCGTGGACGACCTGAAGGACTTCAAGGTGAGGGAGGTCTACATCGCCGGTGAGCTGGTGGCCAAGGACGGCAAGGCCCTGTTCGCCGTGAACCCGTTGAAGGCGCCGCTGGCGATCCTCAGACAGGACAGGAAGCCGGTCGAGTTCGGGATATCGGCTACCGGTTCGAGCGCCAGGGTGAGGGTCATCCGGGTGATCCCGGACGAGATCGAGAGCCGGGGCGAGACCGCGCTCCTCAAGGTGAGCGACGGCACGGTGCTTCCGGACCTGGCCAGGGGGATCAACCTGATCGCGGTGGTGAACCGCTATCAGGAGGCGCCGGTGTCGGTGGCGTTCGTGTCCGGGTTCGATCTCAAGCGGGGAGCGATGGCCTCGACGGTGGCCCATGATTCCCACAACATCATCGCGGTGGGGGCGGACGCGGCGTCCCTGGCGGAGGTGGTGAACCGGGTCTCCGAGCAGGGTGGCTATTACGTCACCGACGGGGAAAGGAACGAGTCCATGCGCCTTCCGGTCGCCGGCCTCATGAGCACGGACCCGTGCCATTCCGTGGCCGAGGAGGAGACCAGGGCGGTCAACATGGCCCACTCCATGGGGTGCAATCTGACCGCACCGTTCATGACCATGTCGTTCCAGGCGCTTCTGGTCGTACCGGAGCTCAAGCTATCAGACAAGGGTCTGTTCGACTCTCAGCGGATGAGTTTCGTGGACGTCGTGGTCCAGGAATGATCGTCCCGTCAGGCAAACTATTTTCCATGGAACGCCATTGCCGGAACGGCGACCGCTGGCTCCGCTAAGCGTGGCCCTAGACCGAGGCGTTAATATGGAGAAGGTCGAGAGCTTCCGATGCAAACTGGTGACCTGGGACGAGATCGCGCTAGTGGACCGAGACGGTGGCCAGGAAGATCACCGAGACCGGTTTCCGCCCCACCGTGGTCATAGGCCTGACCCGCGGAGGCTGGGTCCCGGCCCGGCTGATCTGCGATCACCTCAAGGTGAAGAAGCTGTACGCGGTCAAGACCGAGCATTGGGGCGTCACCGCCAACCAGGACGGGAAGGCCCTGCTCACCCAGGAGCTGAGCATGGACATCGTCAACGACAACGTTCTGATCGTCGACGACATCACCGACACCGGCGAGAGCCTGATCCTGGCATTGGGCCATTTGATGAAGATGAAGCCCAGGGAACTGAAGAGCTCCACCCTGCTGCACATCGCCCATTCCAAGATCCAGCCCGACTTCTTCTGCGTCAACGTGCCCAAGGAGGAATGGACCTGGTTCATATTCCCCTGGAACCTGCACGAGGACCTGCGGACCATCCTGCCCAAGACCCTCACCGGACCAAGAACGAAGAGGCCGTGCAGGTCGCGTTCAAGGAGCAGTTCTCGATAGATGTGCCCATGGACCTAATCCGGGAGACGCTCCTGGAGCTCTCCCTTGAGGGATCGGTTCACCGGGACGGGGACGCCTGGTCCAGGTCCAAGTGAGGAGCGAGCCTCACAGCTCGATGAAGACCTCTTCCCCTTCGACCGTGACCGGATAGGTGTTGAGCTTCCTGGCCTGCATATTGCGCAGCACCTCGCCGGTCCGAATGTCGAACTCGGCTCCGTGGAGGCGGCAGCGGACGATGTGCCCCTCCCTCGTACCTTGGGCAAGGTCCTGGCCCATGTGGGAGCATCTCCCTTCCATGGCGTATGGCTTACCGTCCACCATTCCGACTACGATGGATCTTTCCATCCACCTCGATCTTGGTCATTGCTTCCTCTGAGAGGTCTGCAAGTGTGGCTATCTTGATCCGGGCCATGATAAGAACAATCGATGGAGCGAACCGATAATCCTTTCGCAGGCCCTGATCAGCGCATGTCGGCCTTCCGGGTGACTATAAATCGTCGGAACGTCGTTACTTTCGAACATGTTGGAGAACCTCAGGAGGAGCCTGGAGGCAGCCCCCATCGTCAGGATGGGCGATTACGATTACTTTGTTCACCCGGTCACCGACGGCATCCCCTTCATGGAATCCGAAGTGATGAAGGAGATCATCGACCGGATGCAGAACATGGGGGATTTCAATTGCGACTATATCGTCGCCCCGGAGGCTATGGGAATACCGCTGGCGGTCCCTCTCTCCCTGCGTACCGGGCATCCCTTACAACGTGGTCAGGAAGAGGCGCTACCAGCTTCCCGGGGAGGTGAGCGTCCATCAGGTCACCGGATACTCGGAGAAGGAGATGTACATCAACGGCATCAAATCCGGGGACCGGGTGGTGATCGTGGACGATGTCATCTCGACGGGCGGCACGATGAAAGCCCTGGTAACCGCCTTCCGGCGGATGGGTGTCGAGATCGTCGACATCATCGTGGTCATAGAAAAGGGGGACCGGAAGGAAGAGCTGGAGGCCGAGCTCGAGGTGAAGATCAAGACGCTGGTCAAGGTTGAGGTGAGGGACGGGAAGCTGGTCGTTCTGAACTAGCCTACTTTCATGCCATCACTTGATCAGCCGCCTCTTCATCATGAACACGGCGGCCAAGGTCAGGACCAATGCCAGCAGGCCAATGTAGACGATACTTATCACGCTGTTTATGGTGAACATGTTCAGGCAGAGGTCACGGGTGAGCGTCGTGACATGGGTCAGCGGCAAAGCGTATGCCCCGACGGCGGCCCAGGAGGGCAGCAGGGAGAGCGGGAAGAATGTGCCGCTGAGGAGGAACATGGGAGTTATGAACAGGAAGAACGGGTAGTTGTAGGAGTCGATGTTCGGAACGATGGCGGTGAAGATCAATGCCATCGATGAGAACAACAGGCCTCCGAAAAAGGCGATGAACGGAATGAGCAGCAGACCCGGGAAGCTTGCAGCGCCCACCGCCGCGATCACCACCAGGACTATGCTGGCATTGATCATGGCCTTGGTCGCGCCCCAGAGCACTTCGCCCAGCATGACGTCCTCGATCGACAGCGGGGTCGCGATCATGGCGTCGAAGGTCTTCTGATAATGCATGCGGACGAATGAACCATAGGTGCATTCGTAGAATGAGTTGTTCATGATCGATATGGCGACCAGACCGGGAGCCAGGAACGCCACGTAGCTGATCTGCCTCCCCTCGTAGGGCGGAAGCGTCACCGCCGCCCCGAAGCTGAAGCCCATTGCCAGAAGGTACAGCACCGGTTCGATGAAGGGCGGGAGGAAGTTCGTCTTCCAGGTCTTGAGGAACACGTCCTTGTTCCGCCTCCAGGCATCCCAGGACCGCCAGCTGATGTTCCTGACGAGGCTCATTCGATCAGCCCCCGGCCGGTCAGTTTGAGGAATACGTCCTCCAGCGTGGCGTTCCGGATGATGCTCCGGTCGAGCGTCACCTTGCCCTTGATCTCGGGAGAGGACGGCGGCGCTGTCATCGGTGTATACGAACACCCGGTCGGCGTAACTTTCGTGGTTCCATCCGTTTTCCTTGACCAGCTGGATGAGCTCATCCGAGGGCGGGATCATCTCCAGCACCTGGGAGCTGACATGCCGGTCGATGAGGTCGCGGGGGTTTCCCTCGGCGACGATCTTGCCCTTGTCGAGTATGATGAGACGGTCGCAGAGCTGTTCCGCCTCATCCATGTAATGGGTGGTGAGGATCACCGTGACCTTCCGCTTCTTGAGCTCCCTCACCCTCTCCCATATGAGATGCCTGGCCTGAGGGTCGAGACCGGTGGTCGGTTCATCGAGGATCAGTATTCGGGGGTCGTTGATCAGCGCCCGGGCGATGATCAGCCTGCGCTTCAGCCCACCGGAAAGCTCGTCTATCTTGGAATCCCGCTTGTCCTTGAGCTGCATGAACTCGATCAGGTCGTCGGCCCTCTTCGAAGCCTCCATCGGATCGACCTGGAAATACCTGGCATAGACCGTAAGGTTCTTGTGCACGGAAAAGTCCACATCCAGGTTGTTCTCCTGCGGCACCACTCCGATCAGCGCCTTTATCTCGCGCTGGTGGTCCTCCTTCACGTCCATGCCCAGGACCTTGAGCGTGCCGGAGGTCAAGGGCGAGACGCAGTAGATCATGCGCATGGTCGTGCTCTTTCCCGCCCCGTTCGGTCCGAGGAAGCCGAAGCACTCGCCTTCCTCGATGGAAAAATCGATGCCAGCGACCGCGACTAGCTCATCGAATTCCTTACGCAGGTTGATGGCTGTGATCACCGGGGTCATGGCATTGGAATGAATGCCGCCGAACGGATTTAAACCGTTCTCTCGTTCGGCGAAAGCTGACTGTAGCGGGCTGGATGACGTAATGTACCTCCATAGACAGGACGTGGAGATCGGACTGCTCCTGATGGTCTTGTACTGCACCTGCTTCGGGGCGGCCCTGGGCACGTTCACCGGCATCGCCCCGGGGATCCATGTCAACACATTGGCCCTGATCATGCTGGTCTCCTACCCCTGGATAGCCGCCCTGATGGGATCGGCATGCCAGGCGCTTGGCATCGATCCAGTTCACGTCCCGCTGCTGGTTTGCTCCGTCATCATCTCCGCTTCGGTGGTGCATTCCTTCGTGGATTTCATTCCATCGGTCTTCCTGGGAGCACCGGACGAGGACACTGTGCTTTCCGTCCTTCCGGGCCATCGCCTCCTGCTTTCCGGGAACGGCCTGGATGCCATCAGCTGTGCGGCCAAGGGCAGCCTGGCCGGAGCCTGTATGGCCATCGTCCTGGCGGTGCCGATGTTCGTGGTCATGTCGGGTCCGATCGATCTCTACGGCCGATTCGAACCGCTCGTCCCGGGTGTCCTCATCATCGTCATGGTGCTGCTGGTGATGGGAGAGCGGGATGACCCGGTCATATCTGTGTCGATCGATGCCCGACGCGGTTCGGTCCTCCATCTGGAACGGATCGGCGTTCCCGTCTCTGGTCCCCCGGGAGGGGGAGAAGGTCAGGGCGTGGGGCAGGCTGGAGAGGATCTCCCGAAAGAAGTTCATCCTGCACAACCCCCAGGGGAAATGGATGGTGAGGGCACGCGCCGGCACGCTGGCGGGCAGGGCAGAGGTTAACGGCGTATGGAAGGTGAGACGCCACCGGATCCGCCGAAAGCTCTCCGCCCTGGTCCTGCTCATGTCATCGGGGCTTCTGGGCTTCATTGCCTTGAACGGGAGGCTGCCATTGGGCGGGGTTTGGGACGGCGCCGATGGAAGCATGCTGTTCCCCCTGCTCACCGGACTGTTCGGGCTGCCCGCCCTGCTTGCCTCGGTCTCCTCCGGACCGGTCCCGAAACAGTCGGCCGAGGTCGGCCGGGACCTCTACGGCAAGGCCGCCATCGGCGGGGCGCTGGCCGGCGGGTTCGTGGGCTGGGTCCCGGGCGTCACCTCCACCACCGGCACCATGATCGGCTCGATATTGGACCCGGGCCGGGGAGACGATGGGGACGATGGTGCCCGGAGGTTCATCACCATGGTCTCATCGGTGGGCACAGCCGCGGCGGTGTTCGGCATCGTCGCGCTGGCAGTGACCGGCAAGGGCCGAACCGGAGCCCTGCTGGCGGTGAAGCAGATGCTCGGTGCCGAGGGTGTCGGGGCGCTCTCGTCGGTGGCGTCCGCAGAGACGGTCGCGCTTCTGTTGTCGGTGTTCGCCGCGGCGCTGCTCGGCTACGCCATCACCCTTCGCCTGGGGAGACTGTTCGCGGCCAAGGTGGGCGACCTCGACCTGGACCGGATGACAAAAGCCATCGTGGTGTCATTGATCCTGCTGGTGCTGCTCATGAGCGGCATACCGGGCCTGCTCCTGCTGATCGCTTCGACGTTGATCGGCATGGTCCCGCCCCGCATCGGAACGAACCGGGTGCATCTCACCGGGTGCCTGCTGGTGCCGATAACGCTGTTCTTCTTCGGTCTGGATCTGCCCTTCGCCAGGTTCCTGGAGGGGTTGGTCTGACCGAAGCGTTGTACCATGCCGGCCTCGCCTTCTCGGTCTCGGGGACGCTGCTCCGATCGCTCGGTCTGCCATTGCCGCTGGCATTCCTGTCGGTCGTTGTCGCCATCCTTGTCGACCTGGACCGGACGCTCTCGCCGTCGGTCCGGCACGACCGTTTCCTGCATTCGCCCTATCTGCTGCTCATTCTGCCCATATCAACCGTCCTCGCCGGACTCACCGGCGAAGGGACCGTACTGTTCCTCCCCGCCCTCGGCGCCCTGTGCCACATACTCCTGGACGGTCTGTCCGGCGAAGAGGTCCGTCTGGTGGACGAACGGTTCCGCCTCGTTGCCTTCCAGTTCCGCTGGCGCGATCCCCGCAAGGCCCGATTGGTGTGCTGGGCGGGACTGCTGTGCTGCCCGCTGCCCCTTTTCATCTGAGTACATCGTGCGCATCGTCGCGATGTCGTACCCGAACGGCACCAGAAGTTCCGATGCGGCCCGCAGCGACAGCTCCACGTATTTCTCCGGATCGTATCTCTCGTCACCGTCCAGGAACTTGGCCACCTTGACCCGCTCCTCACCGGCCAGCACGACATACTCTATCGCCTCCCCGGGCGGCACCGAGAACCCGTTGCGCCTCATCTGCTGCAGCGCCTCGAAGGATTCGTTGTGCTGGGTGTACTCTTCCAACTCCTTGGAGACGCTCTTCCGTATCACCAGCTTGTCCAATGGCACGGAGCCGGAGCGCAGCGTCTCCACGTACCCGCCGACGATGTCCAGCACTTCCGGTATCGCTTCCCTGAACTCTCCTGAGTCCTGGCACCGGGCCAATCGGTCCAGCATCGCCTGCTGCAGTTCCCGTACGATGGTGGTGGTGTCATGCTTCCTCAGCGCGATGCCGCGGATCTTGACCTCGCCGCTCTCGAACACCCCGTAATAGCGGTTCAGCGCGCCCACGCCGGTGGTGATGTTCGGCAGGAAGACTATCCAGTTGTATATGCCGTCCAGCACCAGCGGTATCTTCTCGATCTTCTTCACGTCGGTAGAGAACGCGGCGGTGTCTCCATCCCCTTGGAGCCAGAGCGAGTCGACGATTCCGTGCAGCACGCGGAAGCCGCGCTGCTCCGCCAATGCGGACGTGCGAAGCAATATCTCCCGGCCGAAGGCGTTGATGGCCTCATGGCACTCGATCCGCCCGAAGCGGGCGTTCCGGTAACCGGTGTAGCCGAAGCAGGTCACCAGCACCCATTTCAAAGCCTTGGCCCGTGAATCATATATCTTGGCGTGCCGGGACCCTGCCTTGGACAGCTTCTTCAGCGCGATCCGGCGCCGGACGATCGGCTCCAGCACCCGGGGCAACAGTCCCGGACCCCTCTCGCAGAGACGGTATCCTATCTCCGGCACCAGGTGTCTGGAGTCGGGGCAGCAGTCGCACTGCAGCGTCTCCGGGGAGATGTTGTGCACCACCATGATGCTGGGATAGAGCGACGCGAAATCGAACTCTGCCACCCGGTCATGGATGCCGACCTTCGGCTCGTAGATGAACCCGCCCCGGTCCGAGACGATCAGCTCACCAGCGGTCTTGAAGTTCTCCGGCAGGTTCTTCTTCCAGAGCACCAGCGTCCCGCAGCGCACCGCCTCGTTCACCTGCATCGAGCTGATGGCCGTACCGGGCGATAACCGGGACATCTCCTGCAGCGATATGCGGGACATCCGGGTCATGTCGATCAGCCCGTAAAGTCCGCCCTCCTCGAAGGTGAAGGAACTGTCAGCGTCGATGTGTATCCGTCCCCGCAGCTTCTGCGCCGGCGGCTTGTAGACGATGCGGCCGTAGGTGAAGTAGCTCTTGCCCTTGGCGTTCCGTACTCCTTTCTCCCGGCCCAGGTCGAATTCCATCCCTAATTTCTCCGCCCGGTGCGAGAGGTAGGGCAGGTAGAAGCTGTCGCCGTTCTGCGTCAGGATGATGTCCGGGTCCTTGCGGCGCACCAGTTCCAGCACGCCCTGGAGCACGTCCTCCTCGGTGCCGTCCACCTCATCCCCGGCGAGCGACGCGGAACGCAGCGGGTCCTCATAGGTCGGTATGCGGTTCCGGGCATCGACCTTGATGTCCAGGCGCATCACCCTAAGGTCCGGTATGGGATAGTCCAGCCGGTACGGCTGGTCCAGGTGGCGGTACCCATCTCCCGTGTCCAGCAGGCCCATGGGGAATATCCCGTGCGCCAGATAGTATCGGTGGTCCATGCGGAAGTCGACGTTGAACAGCTTATAGTCCCGGTAAAGTCCCCAGCGGTCGATCATCTTCGCCGTGGGCATCATCGACAGATAGCAGTCCGGCACGATCTTCACCACGTCCCGCTTCTTCTCCCCAAGCCAGGTCCGGTGCTTCTCCACCGTCTGCTCGCCGATGCCGGCGATGCGCAGCCCGGAGCGCAGGTCGGCCATCTTCTCCTCCGGGGCCCAGACGAAGAAGGCCGGTCGGAACTTCCTGTCCACGATCTTCCGGACGCCCTGGGCCGTCCACAGCCACAGCACCATGGAATCGTCCTTGGTGTCGGCGTAGCAATCGATGATCCAGCCTCTCATCGGACATCTCTCTTTCGCAACGCCAGGATCTCCTTCTCCTGCTCCAGCAGGATCGAGAGCACGGCGCTCTCGAAGGGATCGGTGAACGCGGCGTACGTCGCGGCGGAGGCGTGCATCCGCACCCGGTTGCACATCGAGTCGAAGGCCGTCTTGTCGTCCTGCGGCAACGCCCGCCTATAATCGGACCAGCTGTTGATCATGCCCTCCGCGTTCATGCGGTAGGTGGGCACCGTCCGTCCCGTCGTCACCACCCCCCGAACTCGTCCAGGGTGGTCTGGTTACGCGGCACCGGGCGGTACAGGGTGCCGATGTTCTCCTTCGGCAGCATGATGCGCAGCGCCTTCCCGTAGGTCTCGATGCGCACCACCCGGTCCACGCCGTCGTACAGCAGCGGCCTCAGTCCCTTGCGGTAGAACATCTTGGCCAGGCCGAAGTTCGTGATGACGGTGACCAGGTCATGCTTCTCCGTAAGCTCCCGCAGCTTGTCCATCGACCGCCGCATCAGCTGGAACGACTCGGACCAGTCCATGTCCTTGTCCTGGAACAGGTCCGGGAAGCACGATATCACCACCATGCCGGTGCGGATGCGCCGCACCTCCTTCTCCAGCATGTCCTCGATCAGGGTGGACATCTGGTACGCGGTGAACGCCCTCGATATCGTCACCGAGGAGAGCACCTCGTCCGAGGATAGGCGGAAACGTTTGCAGACCGCGGTGAGCTCGAAAGGGTTGGCAGAGTTCCCTCCATCCACCCAGATCACCTCATCATGGTTCTCGCTGACGGCATTGACAGACATCATGTTGACCATGCCGAAGACGATCCGGTCGGCGCTGTCGATCAGCGTCATGGTCCTGGGCTGGAGTCCGCCTATCAGCGTGTCGATCGGCGGCACATAGGTGCGCACTGACCGGTCGGTGCGGTCGGCATAGGGCGTTTCATGCGAAATGCCGATGCTGGCATATTCCCTCTGATCTGTAGTGCTTAGTTCCATCGGCTCTCACTATACACCGCTTTCGCCTTCTGCCTATAAAGGATTGAAGGGGAGAGGTGACCGAAAGTGTGCCAGTTGCCAATTCGGACTGAGTAACGAACTGCGATAATTTGTTCAGAGGGATATTTATGGGCAACGGCATACGTCATGATAATGAGGCTGACGCTCAAGGTTCTGGACGTGACGCTGGCAATTTGTCAGCTGGAGCCTGGTTCCGAGGTCGAGGAATGGAGCGACGGCACCGGCATTTTCTCAGTGATGCGCACCGATGATGAAGTGACGATCGTGTGCAGCGAGGACCTTGTACCCGAGGGCGCCACGTGCAGCAAGGGCTGGAAATGCATAAGGCCTGACGGCCATTTTGATTTCACCGAGATCGGCATCCTGTCGCAGCTGGCGCTTCCGTTGGCCGGAGCCAACGTCCCGATCTTCGTCATGTCCACCTACAATACCGATTATGTGCTGGTCAGGAAGCAGGACATCCAGAAGGCGTCCGAGGCTCTCCGCATGGCCGGGCACGACATCTAGTGCCGATGATCGCACGAAAGTTCGTATCCAGTAGTTTCGGTGCACTTCCTGCAACCAGTAAATACTAGCGCCGCGATAGACGCGCCCGATGGCAGGGGATGTGCTGGAGGTCAGGCTTTGCCCGGGGGGTCAGGGAGTGGAGCTCCACATGGGCGGGACCAAGTTCTTCTTTGACCCCAGGAGCACCCCCGACGACGGTGTGCATTGCATTTCCCACGCCCATTCGGACCATCTGCCCAGCGCCACAAAGAAGCTGGAAGGGCGGTCCATTGTCTGTTCGCCCATCACCGCGACGCTCGCCTCAAAAAGGCTGAAACGGCCGCTCGCCAGACCCATTGTCCCATCCACCCACCCAGAGGTGGAGATGCTGAACGCCGGGCACATCGCCGGCTCCAATATGTTCCTGGTAAAGGGAGAGAAGACGGTCCTGTACACCGGGGACATGAGCACCCGGGACCGCTTCGGCATGAAAGGGGCGACGCCGGTAAAGACGGACGTCCTGATCATCGAATCCACCTACGGGGACCCATCTTACAGATTCCCGGCCACGGACAAGATCGCCCGGGTCATCAAGGATTGGGTGGAGGACTCCATTTCCAGCGGCTATTCGACCGCGCTTTTCGCCTACCCGCTCGGGAAGTCGCAGGAGCTTATCCGGATGCTGAGCGATTTCGAACCGTTCATAGAGGGCAGCGTTCTGGAATGCACCCGCCACATCGAATCCCACGGAGCGGAATACTGCTACCGGCCGTTCGAGGCCGCCAACGGGTTCGACTCCCCCAGCGTGATGGTCTGTTCCACCGCCGCCAAATATGGCCTCACCAGCAAGATGAAGAGGGGACAGCTCAGGACCGCCGCCGTATCTGGATGGGCGATCAGCTCGTCCTTCAAATACCAGATGGGAGTGGATGAGGCGTTCCCGTTCTCCGACCATGCCGACTTCGAGGAGCTGATCGAGTTCGTCAAGGGCTGCGACCCGGAGGTCGTCTACACGCATCACGGTTCTGCCGATACTCTGGCAGGAGAGATCAAACGGCGCCTAGGTATAGAGGCGAGATCGCTTTTGCCGCCCCCGAAACAACGCCGCCTCGGCGATTTCGACTAGGCCCCAGACATCCGTTCGGCCGTTATTGATAGCGACAAGATCGGGAGCTGGTCTCAGTATCGGTACTGACAATTGCCTAACAACGCTAATAAATACTGCACTTCCTCAAGACAAATAACGAAGTAGGGATTCTAGATGAGCGAGACCACATACAAATCCGGCCGGGACGCGACATTCGACGACCTGGAATCAGTTGTGCAGAGCATCGAGACCGTTCCTTCCATTAGTCCTAGATTAAGCCGCATCGGCGTTTCGAAGTCACTTAGGGACAGGATCAACGCCGACGTCTCCGTGGTGGAGATCGGGTTCCGGCACTTCCGCAAGGGAGAGCTGAATTTCCGCGAGTACGACCTTTACGAGTGATCAGCACTGTTGCTTGATCCACATCTTGGGATAGGTCCCCGCCGGCATGAACACCCGGTCCGACCGGACGACGTTCCCTTCGACCGCCTTGAAAATGGATTCCGAATCCATCAGGGTGACCCCCAGGGCCACACCCTCCCCTTTCTGGGTGAACAATGCCACCGTCGCCCCTTTTGAAACTCCAGGGTCCAGCCGGATGATGCCGGCCGCCGCCAGGTCCGCCCCGTGGCAGATCGCGTCGACCGCGCTGTCCTTGATCACTATCTTAGGCAGCGGCTCCAATAAAAGCTCGAAAGGGCTTACCATGGCCCGCAGCTGGGAGTCGTCCTTTTCCTCCTTCCAGGCGACTGCGGCGTCCTTCAGCTCCTGCAATGTAACGGAACCGTTCTCGGACAGCAGGCCCGAGCGGGTCCGCCTCAGCGCCTCCATGTTGGCCCCCACGCCCAGCGCCTCCCCGATGTCGACCGCCAGCGTCCTGATGTATGTGCCGGCGTCACACCCGACCCGGAACAGCACGTTCCGGCCCTCGATCTCGATGACATTGATGTAATGGACCCTCCTGATCCTCAGCTGCCTCTTGACGGCTGCCCGCACCGGCGGTGTCTGGTAGATGTTGCCGACAAACGTGGCGATGACCGCCAGGGCCTTCTGCTTGGGGACGTCCCTGTGCAGTTTGACGTGACAGACGTACTCCTTATCGGAGCGCAGGACCAGGTCGGTGGCCCGGGTGGCCTTGCCGAGGGCGATGGGCAGAACCCCGCTTACATGAGGGTCCAGTGTTCCGCCGTGGCCGATCCGCTTGATGCCCAGGATGTCCCGGACCCAGGCGGTCACCTGGTGAGAGGTCGGTCCCTGTACCTTGTCCAGGTCGATGACACCGGCGGACAGGAGTTCCTCTATGCTTCGCTCCGAAGGCTTCTTACCCGCCTTGAGCGAACGCGGTGCCGAGTCCTTGATCAGCATACTTGGGGATTCCATTCCTCTACCTTCCCGATCATTATCTCGACGATCTGTTCCGGGGTCTTGTCCGCCGTGTCGATGACGACATCGTAGACATCCTCGTTCCTGATATCAATGCCATAGTAGGAGAGGTAGCGGACCGCTTCCGATTCCTCCCGCTCCTTCATTTCCAGGAATGCGGCCTGCAATTGCTGGCCCTCTCGCTCCACGACACGCTTGGCCCGGACCTCCAGGTCGGCGGTGAGATAGAACTTCAATGCCGGTATGCCGTTCTTCTTCAGCATATGCCCGACCAGGCGGCCTTCCAGGATGAGGTCCGGATTGTCCCGGGCGAGCTCGACCATGCGTTCGTCCAGCATCCTGTCGTAGCGCATGTCCCGTTCGCACAGGGCCCCGAACTCGGCCAGGGTCAGCTTGTGCTCCTTGGCCATCTCCCGGAATATATTGCCGGACACCACGCTACGGTAGCCAAGCCTCTTTGAGAGCAGGTTGCAGACGGTGGTCTTGCCGGAACCGATCGGACCGCTTATCGTGATCCTCATGCCTTTGCTGCCTTGAGTTCCTTCAGGCGTTTCGCGAAGGAGAAATACCTGAGCGCTCTCGATAGCACCTGTCCGAACGGTATGCTCACCAGTGTGTATACCAGCACCCACTGCGGGAAGAGGTATGCCTCATTGAAGTTAGCCATGCTCGACCAGGGTACGCTATAGTACAGCATAGAGATCGTGGTACCGGGGTGATTGATAGCAGACAAACCGTTTATGAACACCGAGAGCCAAGCGAATATCGGGATGACGATGATCATCGATACCGGCAACAGCTTGAACTGGGTGGTGGTCTGGGCCATCGACTTCTGCATGATCTTCGGCTGTTCGGCCAGGAGCTTCTTCATCTTGAAGGAGTTGTTCTCCTTACGGGCGTCGCGCAATTCCTTGTTGAACGCCGCGACAATCTTCTGGCTCCTTGCCTGCTCCACGTAGTCGGTGAAGAAGTGCCGGACTATGATGGTCAGCGCGGCCATCAACAGACCCGTGAGCACTAGAGTCACGACAGGGAACTCATGGTTGAAGGAGACCAGCGGGTCGAGTCCGTAGCCGACCGCCGTTCCCAGGGCGTCCCTGAGCGACGGGTCGAAGAGGATGAATATCGCCAGGACGAAGATGAAGATGGTGACCATCCTCGACATTCCGCCCTTGGGCTTGGCCGCCGATGCCGTCGCGGCTACCGGGGCTGGGGATGCGATCTTCTCAGCCATCTTACTCTCCGCCTCCGAAGAAGCCTCTCAGCACTGGATGCATCTCCATCATCTGTTCCCGGCTTATCGCCTCATAGAACTGTATTAGGATACCGACCGACAGCAGCACACCGGTGCCGCTGGCGTTACCCACCGTACCTATCAGGTCCGCCCCAGCGGCCAGAGCTCCCACTGTCGCACCGGATATCACGGTCACTACCGGTATGTACCGTTCCAGCACCCGCTTGAGGACCCGCGGATCACGCCGGAACCCAGGTATCTGAAGTCCGGAGGACTCGATCTGACGGGCCACGGCTTCCGGACCCATGTTTGTGGTCTGAATCCAGAACTTGGCGAACAGTATCGACCCGAACACCATTACCGCGAAGTACACCAGCACGTGCACCCCGATCTGCCAGTGTCTGATGCCCTAAAGCCAGACTGCCATAGCTATCCGGGCTCAGGATAGGCAATAGCCAATCACCCGCCCCCCGCGGAGTGGATAGGTACCAGGCGAGACCTCCCGAAGGCGTAGTCTGTCCAGCATCGAAGAATCCGATCCACCATTGTCCTCCGATGAGCGGGATCTGTCTTAGCGCTTCGCTGTTCCAAAGAAGTAAACTGAACATGCTGACGTTCGCCAGCACTGCGGCCATCAGGATGACCGGGATGTTGGACGCGTAGAGCAGCTTGATCGGATATCGGCCCCGAGCGCCCCTGGAGGTGCCGTGAGCCAACGGCAGCTCGATCCTGGTTGACTCGATGTAGGCGACGAACATGAAGATCACGATCGTTCCCACCAAAGCTATCATTGGATTGGGATTCTGAAGCAATATCCGTTCGTAGCCTCCGCTCGCCAGAGACGATGCTGAGCTCTCATGCAGGATGTAAAGCGTTTTCGGGATGGTCCCGACCGGCGGATTGGACAGGCTCAGCGGACTTCCTGAGGTCGTACGGCTCCCAATTGACCGTACCGGTGAATATGGCTTGCGCCACTCCCGCGGCGATGAAGAGCGATATCCCGCTACCGATGCCCCATTTGGAGACGACCTCGTCCATGAGGAACACGAGATATGAGCCAACGAACAGCTGGATGATGATGATTATTTGAGCCATGCCTTGGCCGTCGATGAACCCTCCCGGAGCGAACACCGTATTCAACCCGCTGGTGAAATTGGTGGACGGAACGAGATAGCCGAAGACCTGCGGCACCGCTTCCACCAGAATCATGACGATGACGAGGAACTTCTGCGTGCTCTGATAGACCGCCTTGTCCTCTTTGTTCGTCAGGTCAAGCTTGATGATCTTGGCACCGACGAACAGCTGCATGATGATCGAAGCGGTGACTATGGGGCCGATGCCCAGGTGCATCAGTGATCCTTGTGCGCCCGCCAGGATTGCCCGGTATTGGGCGAATATGTCCAAAGTCTGTGTCTGGTCAAGACCATAGATGAACACGTTGGTCATCACGAAATAGAAGACGAGGATCACGATGACCCATAGCATCTTGGTCCTGAAGTGGACGTGGCCCTCCGGCTTTTTTACAGCCGGTAGCCTGTCCGTTATTGGCTTTAGCCTGTAAAGCCTGCTCTTCTTTTCTTCCGCCATGTGGATCACGGGAGACTTACTGCGGTAGGAGGATATGGCCGCCAGCCATTTCAACCTTCTGCTTTGCGGTCTCCGTGGCCTCAGCCACCGTGATCTCGACTGCGACCCCTATCTTACCGGAACCGAGCAGCTTGTCGATGCCCAGCTCCGTCAGGTTAATGGTGTACGTCTCGCCCTGCTTTTGGGCCGAGCCGTCCATGACCAGCTTCTCGACGCTTTGGTCGATGTCGCAGACGTTCATGGTGATCTTGGCGCCCACCATGCTCTGTGGCCTCTTGAATCCGTGGCGGCCGAAGTGGTCCGGCATGTACTTCAGCATGTGCATGGATCTTGTGCTTGTGCAATCCGGCGTTGCCCGTACCTCCGTGCTTGCCTGCGCCCCTTCCGCTCTTCTTGCCGCGGCCGTGGGTCCTGCTTCCCCTGAACTTGTCGGTTCTGCTAACCATTGGAATCACCCGGTTATCCTTACATCATCCTCTCGATGATCTCGTTTATTTCCTTGCCGCGGTAGCCCAGGGCACCGCCGGCTTGGTATGCCCGCTTGCTTCCGCCGTACCCTTTCTTCGGAGGTGCCAGACGGAACAGCGGCTTGATGTTCTTCATGTCCGAGTACCGGACCTCGCCCTTGGAGACGGCCCGGGCGAACGACATGATCGAGGGGAAGTCGATGTTCTCCTTGACCACTGCGTCGTCGATGGGCTTGTCGCCGATGATGCGGCCCCTGAACTTGATCATTCTGGCCAAGGTCTCTTCCGTGACCTCGCCCCAGGTGACGTAGTCCTTCACCTTGTAGAGCATGCCCTGGATGTCCGCCGTCTGCGGCAGGACCACACAGTGGTTGATCCGGGTCAGGCGGAGCATCTTCATGGTGTCCTCTATGTCCCTGTTAACGCCGGAGTGCCCGCGCACCCTGATGACTGCGAATGCCATTTAGTTCACGCTCCCTTTACGTCCATCGGTGCCGACATGGAATCGACCGATGTCTGGGCCACGTGCATCTGGACCGGTCCGGAGACGATCTTCAGCCTCTTTTCCTGGTCTTCGGTGACACGCATCTCGGTGGTCTTCTTCAGCGCGTTGTACGTTGCCTGCGCATAGTTGACGGTGGTCTTGGTGTGGCCCTTGGCGTATCCCCAGGAGTCCTTCACGCCGGCCAGCGTCAGGATGCTCTTGGCGACATCGCCGACGGCCAGGGATATTCCCCTGGGGGCCGGCTTGAGTATGACCTCGACGGAGCCGGACTTGCCCATGACCTCGAACGGCAATGAGTGCGGCGTACCGCAGCCGCATTCCCACGAACCGCAGCCGCGCTTGATCTCGATGATGTTCAGCTTGGCGTTGTCGATGGCCTTCCGGATCGATGGCCCGACCTCCTTGCCCTTGCAGCGGCCGATGCCGATGAAACCGTCGCCGTTTCCGACCACGCAGGTGATCCTGAACTTGACCCTTCTTCCGGAGTCGGTCATCCTCTGCACGATGTTGACGTCGATGACCTCGTCCTTGAGGTCCGGCAGTAGTATGTCCACGATCTCCGCCTCACGCAGCGGTAGCTTCGTGGCTAGCGCCTGGCTCATGCTGGTGACCTCTCCGGTGAGGACCATCTTGCCGAGCCTGGTCTTTGGAACCCATTCCATCTTAAGCAGCCTCCATGCGGTTCTTGACTTCCTGTACTAGTTTGGCGACATCCTCGCCGATGTGCGCGCCGTTCAGCCTGTCCTCGGACGGGAGGATCTCCTTTCCGTGCGGGATGGCGACGCCTGCGTCGACCATGCCCTTGAGGGCGGCGAAGACCGCCGCTCCCTTGGCCGGTACCTTGAGCCCGATGTCGAGCACGCACTCGGTGACGCCGTTCTTCTTGGCCCGCTTCCCGGCCAGGTAGCCGGTGAGGTAGGCTGCCGGCAGGTTGCCGGTGGCCTTGTTCCAGCCGAGGTCCACTAGCTCGCGCGAGTGTGCCGTGGCCAGGACCCTGTCTCCGACCGCGTCGTAGGCAATGATCTGTATGCTGGTGTGGCGCAGGGAGTTCCTTACGACCGCCCTCGGGATCCTTGCCCGGAGCAGCCTGGCCCTCTGCCTGTAATCTGTCCTGCCCTCACGCCTGCGGCGGAAGGCTACCTTGTATCTCGGTCCCGTTGCCATCAGTTAGCCTCCTTCAGGTATCCCGCGGTCTTCAGGTGCATCAGGAGATTGTTCCTGCTCTTGAACATGCCGCCCTTGGCCTTCATGTAGAACTCCCTGTAGACTGTCTTGGTTATCTGTCCCCTCGTCGCGGAGCTTAGCCAGCTCGACACGGATCGGGCGGATCGTCTGGATCCACCTTCTCTTCCTGGGGGTACGGGCACCTGCGGTACCCTTCCTGCTGCCCTGTCCACGCCTGCGTCCCTTGGCCTTCTGGGCCGCCATGTAGCGGGCCCTGCCACGGGAGATGCCCTTTTCGGGCTTTGCGCGGATGGTCCCGGATTCGATGGCCGTCCTTATGTCCGCCCGGGTAATGGCGTCTGCGACATCCTCGATCCTGTTCGGGTCGATCCAGACACGGGTGTGTCCGCATTTGAGGATCTCGGCCGCCATGCGCTTTTGATTCTTCAGATCCATATCTTCACTTCCAAATTACCTGTTCAATACGCGGATCTTCAGCTGGTCCGCCTTCTCTATGATTGCCGCCCTCTTCTTCCCGCCGACGGTGCCGCCGATCTTGGCCGCCTGGGTCTTCGGGTCGATTATGTCGAGGTTCGACGGGTTGTATACCAATACCTCTTGGAATCCGGAGGATGCCAGACCACGGACCAATGCCGGTCCGCGGAATCCGATCGAGACGATGGTCGGCCTGTACTTGTAGTGCCTTCTCATCTTCGAGTGCATTCCCCTGCGGCTTTCTCCACTTCTTGCCCGAGCTTGGCGTACCGGAACCACTCCTGACGGAGGAACTCCGGCCTGCGCCCAGATATCTCTGCGCGCTTCTCGAGCATGGCCTTGACCTCGGCGGAGAGAACGGGCTTGATCTTGGCGACGTATTCGCCCTTCTCCACGACCTCGGCCTCGGCTTCCTCGATGATCTCGGTCTTGGACTCCTTGGTGGCCAACGCGGTGGACTCTTCCGGTTCCATGACCTCGATCCAGTGGTCGGCGATCTTGACGCCGACGCCATCAAGGTCATCGATGATCTTCTGCTTCTTCTTGTTCTCCTTCAGCGCCGCCAGCAGCTCGGGCAGAGTCGTTGATGTCCATCTTCGCCAGCTGAGCGGTGTACTCCTCGCGGTAGTACGGCAGGTCCGCCAGTTCCTTGATTTCCTTCTTGTTCTTGGCCATTAGATAGACCTCCCTGCCTTCTCCGTGATGTATATACCATCCTGGAAGACCCTGGGGTCGAATCCCCTGATCTTGGTGGCCCGCTCGATGTTCGCGGCGGTCTGGGAGACCTGTCTCCAGGTCAGCGC
Source organism: uncultured Methanomassiliicoccales archaeon (assembly GCA_963695345.1). Taxonomy (GTDB): domain Archaea; phylum Thermoplasmatota; class Thermoplasmata; order Methanomassiliicoccales; family UBA472; genus DASXVU01. Next base: position 1,769,303 of record OY968769.1, on the reverse strand, counting down.
CGGTGAGCACGTACTTCCGCTGCCCGCGACCTTGACCTTGGTCTCTCCGATGATGTTCGCGCTGCGGGCAGCCTTCTCCCCGAGGAAGTTCTCGATGGAGAACTTGTTTCCCTTCACTGCCGCCTTGATGGGGAAGTGAGAGTAGACGATCTTCATCTTGTACTCGTACCCGATGGTGACTCCGACGATCATGTTCCTGACGTGAGCTGCGTAGGTACCGACGATGGCCTTCTCGCGCACCTTCGGCATCTCGCTGCTCGACGATCGACGTGGTTGTCGGCGATGGCCAACTTGACCTTGGGGTGGGAGAAGTTCCTTGACAGCTGACCGTTCTTCCCCTTGAGCGTGACGATCCCGTTATCCAGGGATGCCTTCACGTCCTTGGGAATCTCGATCTTTTCCTCGATGTATCCGCTTACCGTCATCTCTTTTCCCTCAGTACACGAACGCCAGCAGCTTGCCGCCGACGCCCAATTCCTTTGCTTTCACGTGGCTGATTACGCCCTCGGTGGTCGAGACGATCAACACGCCGAAGTCCTGGGCCGGGAGGAAACGGGCCTCGAACTGTCTCGAGGTCGACCTTCTTGACCGAGTAGCGCGGCTTGATGACTCCGCAGTTGTTGATCTTTCCCTGCATCTTGACCTTGAAGACACCGGCCTTACCATCTTCGACGAACTCGAACTGGTTGATGTAGCCGTTTTCTTGCATGACCTTGAGCACGCGGCCGATGAGCTTAGAGGATGGCTTTATCTGGCACTCGCTCTTTCCCACTGTCGCCGCATTCTTTATTGTTGACATTGCATCATTTAATGGGTCGTTCTGCATCTTCTCACCTCACGAGTACTTCTTAAACCCGATCTGCGGCGCGACTTCACGGAAGCACTGCCTGCACAGGTGCATGCCGTACCTCCTCACTATTCCACGCTTCCTTCCGCAGCGCGTGCAGCCTACTGTCCTGCCGAACACTTTCTTTGGCTTCGTCACTCGACCACATCCACGTTGTATTTCTCTTTCATGAAATTGACCGCTTCGTCCCTGGTCATCCGGTGCTCCTTGGGCAGCTTCTTCTTCATGATACGGCGCCGGGTGATCCGCCTTCCGGGCCTCTGGATCGACACGCAGACGTCCATACCGAAGATGCCTATCTCTGGGTCGTATCTCATCCCTGCGAAGTCGGTGTAATCGCTGATACCGAAGGACAGGTTGCCCTCCTGGTCGAAGGAGTAGCGTGGCAACCCGCCTCTCACGGATGGTGAGCGCCCTGTTCAGGAAATCCTCCGCCAGTCTCTCCGCGCAGGGTGACCTTGCATCCGATCGGCATGCCCTCACGAACGCCCAGGTCCCTGTTGGTGACCTTGGCGAAGGTGGTCTTCGGCTTCTGCTTGGTGACCATCTCCAGGACCTTCTCGGCCTTCTGGAGACGCTCGCCGGCCTCGCCGACGCCGATGTTGACGACGATCTTCTCGATGCGCGGTTCGCGCATGACGTTCTTCTCGTCGCTCATAGTGCGCTGGCCTCCGGCAGGGATATCTCCGGCACCTTGGCGCCGACGACGAAGACGTTGTTCTTCACCGTGGTCGTCCCGTCCTTGAACTTGACCAGGTTCGGGGCGGATGAGCGGGTGATGATGTACTCCTCGATGGCCTCCAGCCGACCGGCGTGGGCACCGGCGATCACGAGGACCATGTTGCCCTTGGCCAGCTTGTAGGTCTCCAGGATCTTCTGGGATGGGACCTCTAGCTTTAGCACATCTCCGGACTTCCAGCCGTCCTTGGCCACGATGATGTTGCGTCCGTCGTGCAGGTTCAGCTGGGTCTTTCCGCCCGGCAGGGTGGTCTTGTTCTCGACGCGGCACAGCTTCCAGGCCTCTTTCCCGCTGGGGATCGTGACCAGGCGCATCTTGTCGTTCTCATCGAGGACCATCCGGTAGTTCTGTCCGAGCTTCTGGATGGACACTACGTCCATCAGTCCGACCGGGAAACGGTGGTTGGTGACCACGCGTCCGTCGACCTTGATCTCGCGGGCGTGCAGCAGCTTGACGCCTTCCGCCGCGGTGTCGCACAGGTGGAGCATGTCACGGATGATGACCATGATCGGCATGCTGACCTCGATCGAGTGCGGTCCCGGGCTTGGGCTTGTGATCCACACATGGGACTTTCTTGGTACTGGCCAGCTCCGGGGAGCGGTCAGTCTCTTCATATCGTTGCTCATGAGGATGCCTCCTTCTTCTGGAGCTTGTCCTTTCTCCACTGGTCTTTGAGTTCCAGCTTGGTGACCACGCAGTTGGACGCGTGGACCGAGCGGCTCTCCATCTTGGCGTCGGCCTTCTTGACGGTGACGCCTTCGATTATGATCCGGCCGGTCTCGGTCTTCACTTCAGTGACCTTCCCTTCCAGCCCCAGGATCGCCGCGTCGCCGCGGACGATCTTAACGGTGTCGCCCTTGACGACCCTAACCGAGCGCCTGCCGACATCTTCGGCCAGCTCCGTGCTGAGGTGTGAAGAGACCGTCTTCCCCTTGACGTGCGTCGGGGCGTTGTACAGGGCCTTCCTCTGCTTCCTTGCTTGTTTGCTCTTTTCCATTCTCTCACCTCAGATAATCGTCGAGGCCGTGGCTGCGATACGGGGCCACCTCTCGGCGGCCTCCCTGGCGACTGCGCCCTTTATGTCGCTGCCCTTGGTCTCTCCTTCCTCTGTAGTAATGACCGCTGCGTTGTCCTCGAACTGGACCCATGTCCCGTCAGCGCGCCTGAACGGGCGCCTCTGGCGGACGATGACCGCGTATATGACCTGCCGCCTCATCTCCGGCGTTCCCTTCTTGACCGAGGCGACGACGATGTCGCCGACGCCTGCGGACGGGTAGCGCCTTACCACGCCGTGGTATCCCGGGACCGCAATGACCGATATGGTCTTCGCGCCGGTGTTGTCAATGACAGAGAGGATCGTGCCGGTGCATACTCCCCTGGTCTGGTTGCCTGCTATTCCCTTCATGTCATTCACCTCTTCTCGATGATCACGAACGATACTGTCTTGCTGAGCGGCCTGCACTCCGCGATCCGCACCTGGTCGCCTGGCTTTACGCCTAGGCAGGCCGGGTTGTGGACCGTGTAGTGGCTGGTCCTCTTTGCGTACCTTTCGTACTTCTGGTCATACTTCAAGTATTTCCTCTCGACCACTGCGGACTTGTTCATCTTGACGGAGATTACCGTCCCGTCGATGATCTGTCCCCTCACTGGCAATTCGCCGTGGAAGGGGCAGTTCTTGTCGTCGCAGGTGGCCGTCGGGGCCTTAACATCAATGCCGATATCTTTAACCTCACCATTCATAAGATTCACCTCGTTTTCTTGATCCGATCTTCCGGTCGGTGCTGAATCTCTGATCCCATTACTGTGATCTTTTCGCTTCCGTATGTGAACTGGAATCCGTTGCCCTTCTTGGGGACCGTCCTCGCCTTTCCGTCATGCTCGATGGAGAGCGTGTTCTTGCTCTCGTCGACCACGACGCCGCGCATCCTGTAACCAGGATGCGCCGTCGAGACGACCTCAACTTCCAGACCGATGAATTCCTGTTTCATGAAATCCCTTTTATCCATGGAACGCTCATCTGACCTCGGTCTTGAAGCCCATGCTTTCCAGGGCCTCTTTGACCTTCTTCTTGTGGTCTCCCTGCAGTTCGATCTTACCGTCCTTTGCGGTGCCGCCGGCAGCGCATTTGTTTTTCAACTTCTTGGCCAGATCGTTGATGTCGATGTCGTTATCGTCGATACCATCGATGACCGTGACGATCTTTCCGTATCGCCTGCTGTCGGTGTATATCTTCACCGTTTGCTGCTCACGTGCGATCTCCTCGCACATGCACAGTTCTTTTGGGAGCCCACATACGGAGCAAATTTCAGCCATTACTTCTCTTCCTCCTGCTGGACGGTGAGTATCCTGGCTATGTTGGTCCTAATCGCCCTAATCCTGCCAGGGTTGGCAGGAGCACCGCCCATCGCTGCCGTGCCCCTCTCGTGCATGAGCTCGTCCTGCAACTCGCGGAGCTTCGCGCCGCGGTCGTTCAGGCTCATGGACTTTGATCTCCTTGACTTTGATCAGCGCCATTTCGTCTACGCCTCCTTGTTGTCGCCCTCGGCGGGCTCCCTGGAGGCGTCCATTATGGCCCTGTCAGCGGCGGAAGCTATTGCGTCCGGGATGTCGTCCTGATGGGCCAGCAGAGCGGCCATCTCAGGGATCGCCGCCATTGCCTCTTCCATCGTTTTAACGCTTATCTCGGCCGGCAGCCTGGCGTTCGGGTCCATGATCTCTACCTTGACCCCGATTACTCCGGGCTTCAGCTTGGCCACGGCGAATCCTTGCCTGATGAACAGGTTTCGGGTCTCACCGCAGTATTTGATGTAGCCTTCTTTGAACTTCTCGGTCCTGTGCCTCTCCCCGGTCAGTTTTCCGGAGATGATGATGAGGCATCCTCTGGCGCCAGAGTCCATTATCCTGCGGACGGTGGAATGCCCTGCGCGCCTGAAGTGCCATCCCCTCTCAAGCGCAAAGGCCAATTTCTCGGCCATGATCTGCGCGTTGAGGTTCGGCTCCTCAACTTCCTGGACCTCGATCTGGGGGTTGTCGTACTTGAAATTGTCCTCGATCGCCTTGGTCAGCGTCTTGATCGCTGCGCCGCGGCGTCCGATTACGATTCCTGGCCTCTCGGTTATCAGCGTCACCCTGGTGCCCATTGGGGTCCTTTGGACGTCAACGCCGCCGAAGCCTGCCCGGTCTACGGTCTTCATCAGGTATTCCCTCAGCAGGGTCCTCCTGATGTTCTCCGCGACGAACTTCCTCTCGCTTGCCATTTACTCCATCTCCTCAAGGATGACTTCGATGTTCACGGTCTGTTGGTTCCACTGGGTGGCTCTGCCGTAGGCCCTCTGCATCTGTCCCTTCTGGGTGCGTCCGAGGTGGGTGGCTATGACCTTAAGCCTCATGTTCTCGGCGTCGAGGCCCTTGTACTCGGCGTTGTGCTTCGCGCTCTCGATGGCCTCGATGAAGGCCTTCGCCGCCTTCTGCGGGTATCGTCCGGGTCCTACCCCGGGCTTGTGCGCGACACCTGTGTCGTAGCGGCGGATCGGGACCGGCCTCTTCAGCTCGGCGACCTCCTCCAGCATCTTCAACGCGACGGTGACTTTCTTTCCCCTTATCATCCTGGCGATCTCACGGGAGAACTTAGGTGAAATGGGATTCTCCTTCCCGATTGCTCGGGCGGTAGTGTCCGGGTCTGTACTTTGTGTGTATCCAGCCATGTTCTCACCTTACTTCAGCGGCATGAACTTCGACGATCTGGTCGCACCGACACCTGGTCCAGAATGCTTGACGATCTTGCGGGTCAGAGCAAACTCTCCCAGGAAGTGCCCGATCATCTCGGCCCTGAGCTCCACTTCCTTGAACTCCTTTCCGTTGTGAATTGCCACTTTCTTGCCGACCATCGCGGGAACGATTGGTATGTCCCTCCGGTGGGTCCGGACGGCTTCTCCCTCGCTCGCCTTGATCTTCTCGAAGGCGGTCTTCTGCTCGTCGTTGAAGCCCCTGACGAAGCTCCTCCTTATCCGGGAGGGCATTAGGTCGAGGACCTCTTCGAACGGCATCTCGAGAAGCTGCTCCATGGTAAAGCCGCGGTAGGTGAACTCCTTCTTCCGCTTTGCCTGGAGGACTCCCTTCTTCTTCCTAAGCTTCCTTCTCGAGGACTTGGTACCTGACATCTTTTCTTCAGCCATTCAGATCACCTCTTCTCCTTTTTCTTCTTCTGGGGCGAGAGGCGTCCTACCTTCCTTCCTGGAGGTGCGTTCCTCGACACAGTGCTTGGCTTACCGACGTGCGGGTGACCGCCACCGCCGTGCGGGTGGTCAACTGGGTTCATCGCGATACCCTTGACCTTGAAGTAAGCCTTGGACTTGCTGCGCCACGCGTGGAACTTCCTTCCGGCCGTTGCGAATGGCTTCTCCTTTGCACCGCCGCCGGCAACGATCCCTATCGATGCCCTGCACAGCGGGTCAAAGCTGCGGAACGCTCCGGACGGCATCAGCAGGGAGACCTTCTCGCCCTTGGTGATGACCGTTCCCGATGTTCCGGCCGTCTTGATGTACTTTCCACCGTCGCCTGGCCGGCCTTCGACGTTGAAGACCAGCGTTCCTTCCGGGACATTCGCCAGCGGCATGATGTTGCCGGAGACGATCTCCGGTGTTCCGTCCACCATGACCTTCTGTCCCACCATCATACCCTCGGCGGCGATCATCATCTCGATGTTGCCGCCGAAGTCAACCTTTGCCACCGGGCAGGTCTTGCCCGGTGCGTGAATGAGATCCACTACCTTGCCCGACTTCTTCTCCGCCAGGGGGTGCTTCATGACGCCCAGGTGCCTGTGGCTCGGTGAGCGGTATACTGATCCCCCGCGGCCTCTCCTTTGCTGTCTTAAATTCTTACCCATGATAACCCCCCTTAGAACACGCCGATCCTCATTCCGATGTCTTCAGCGGAGTATCCCTCGGCCAGCTTGAAGATGGCGTGCTTGCCATCGCGGGCTACCCGGGTCCATACTTTCGATACCTTGACATCGAAGCGCTCCTCGAACGCTGTCTTTAGCTGCTCCTTCGTGGCGCTCCTCAACACAATGAACTCCAGCTTGTTTCCGTCCTTGAAGTCCTGGGTCGGGGTGCCCGTCATGTGGTTCATCGTCTTTTCTGTGACGAACGGATGCAATAGAACGTCCCTCTTTGAGACCATTCTCACCACGCTCCTACTTTCTTTATGGCCGACTCGGTGAACACCGTCAGCCTTCCTGCGTCGCCACCTGGGGCCAGTAGACCCGGGTTAAGCTTCTCAGCGGTTGCGATCTCGACTCCGGCCAGGTTCTTGGCGCCGATGAACAGCGCGGATTGCGGGTCGTCGACAACGATGAGTATTCCGCGAGGCGCCTTGAACCGCCTGCCTCTCATCTTGCCCTTGCCCGGCCTGACCTTCTTGCCTTCCTTGGCCCTGATGACGTCTCCCTCTAGCCCCATGCTCCTGAGAGCCAGCAGCACTTCGGAGGTGGTCTTCAACGCCTCGATGTTGTCCTCTACCACGACCGGCAGGGTGACATTCTCGTCGAACTGGTGACCGCGCTTCTTGACCTGTACCGCGTCAGCGGTGCAGGCGAGGGCGGAGAACCTTGCGAGCGTCCTCTCCTTCCGGTTGCATTTCAGGGACCAGTCCTTGTCTGCCATCGGGGGGAATGCCCTCCTGCCGCCCACGTTGTTGGGCGATTCAGCGGCCTTCGCTCCCGATGTAAGCCTCTGGACCCTGGCGACTCCACGGCCTTTGCCCCAGGTGGAGACAGCGTGCCTGGTACCGGCGCCCGGCTTGGACCCGTAAGGTTGCCGTCCGTTCGCCTCCTCAGCGACGACTGCCTTCCTGATCACGTCAGGGCGGTACAGGGTCTGGAACACCTGCGGCAGTGCGACCGTCTTCACGACGTCGCCCTTAATGGAATAAACGTTGACTTCGCTCTTCTTTTCAGCCATTGATTACGCCCCCTGCTTGGATTCAGTAGATACATACACTATGGTGGGCGCTTCCTTCATGTTGCCACCGTGGTTCCTTACCGGGTCCCTCAGGCGCACAAGCCTCTTGGTCGGGCCGGGCACGGATCCGTGGATCAGAACGTACTGGTTGACGATGGTTCCGTAGTGAATGAACCCTCCCTTCGGGTTGATCTCCTCTCCGGTAGCTCCGATCTTCAGTACCAGCTTGTTTACCTCGGTCCTCTGGTGGTAACCCATCTGACCGGACTGCGGGGCGGTGTTCCTGACGTACCCGGGCCTCTTCGGACCGAGGGTACCGACCATCCTTCTGTGCTTGCTGTTCTTGTGGGACAGCAGCTTGATGCCCCATCTCTTGGTGGCTCCCTGGAAACCCTTTCCCTTGGTGATCGCTGCGACATCGATGAGGTTGCCTTCCTTGGCGAAATCGGTGACGTTGATGTCCTTGCCGAGGATGGCCTTGGCGTACTCCATCCTCTTGTCCATCGTCGCCCCGCCGATCCTGAGCTCCATGAGCTCCGGGACCTTCTTGGGCACTCCCTTCACCATCTTCGGCTGGGTATAGGCGAGGACGCGGATATCCTCGACATCCACCGTCTTCAGCTTCTCCCAAGCCTTGTCAGCATCATACTTCTTTGGTATCGGCACGCGCCTGGAAAGTACCTCGTCCACTCCGCTGGCCCAGACCTCTCCTGCGGTCTTGAGTCCATACCGGGTGTTCTCGTAGACCCTTATTGCCGCGATCTTCATCGGCGGCACTTCCAGCACGGTTACCGGGATCCTGATCTCTTGTCCCGCAGTCGTGCTGGTCTTGTTGTAGTCCACTATGAACGCGTGGGTCATTCCGGCCTTGTAACCAGCAAATCCCTGTATCTTAGGGCCTTCGCTGATCTCGGGCCAGGCATCCAGCTTGGGCGTCTGTCTCGAAGCCCTTTTCCTTGGCGAATACGCCATCGAACCTTGTCTCGGACGTCTTCTGTTTGGCATGATTCCCTCTCCCAACGTTGATTGGAGAGCACACTCTCAGTTGCTAACGCCTGTTCTCAAGAGTGTTGAGGTCAGCACCTTCGACCGTGACACCGTTTTGCTTCCCCAGAACTTAGCCTTGGGAAGGGTATAGGGTTGCGTGTGCATTGCCCATGGGGTCTGGTCGAACGTCCTCAGTGCGTTGAGCACCTCTCGCATACTGATATTGGTATATAAGTTATACGGTCTGCCGGAGGTAAGAAAAAACACCCCCAGCCAGACATCGTTTTTTCCATCCATTTTCCGAAGGACGGATTGATAAGGAAATCAGAGCTTGCCTTCTTTTGCCTTCTTCTGCAATCGGGTCCGCCTCTCCTTTGATGTGAACCCGGTGACCTTCTCCAAGAACACGTTATACTGCTTTATCGTGTCCGCGGCTAGCTCCACGCTTGCCTTCGTGTCGGTTGTGGTGTTGAGGGTGATCGTGGACTTGTCCTTTAACTTGGCTTCCAGGTGGGTCATGGCGCCGTAATTGGCCACAACCATGTCGCCCTCGACCTTCGCGCTTCCGAACACCTCTTCGGCGATCCTCCTCAATCCGTCGCCCTCAAGTTCCTTTCCGTGTCCCTTCTTAACATCATAATCCATTGGATCACCTTGAAATCTCAGAGCCGGATCTCGTCCTCGAGGTGCCGAGAGAGGTCCACCGTGGTCTCCATCAGGTCCTCCACCCGGAGCAACATCTTCCATTCGTCCTTGCAGCCGCATTCAAGGCCGTCGAGGTACTTCGGGTCCTGCTCGAACGAGAAACGCTGGACCGCATCAAGTACCTTTCTGTCACATTTATCGCAGTTATGCACTCCGCGCAATGTTCCCGCACCGCTCGGGGAGCTGAAAAGCCTAGGTCCGCCCTGCCTCCAACCTGCCCTGAGCACGTCCACCAATGACCAGATCCAGGGGGACCGGTAATCGCCCCTCCGCCACATGTCCTCAATGATGGTACTGGACTGGACATTGACCGGGTTGATCGAAATGCTCTCTGAGTAGGGCCGGGCGAACTCGATGGCGGCGGTAGTGTCGTGGATGGCGCGGGCCTCGGTCAGAAACGGCGGTTTCAATAGAAGGTATGTCCTCACCGGTATGGCGTGACGTCTCAGCGTCTCGGCGGCCTTGACGTAATCGGCGACGGTGAACCCTTTCCGAATGGAATGGCGTAGCACTTCATCATCGGCTGACTCGAGCCCGAGCGCAACCAGCACCTTTTCCTTCGGGAGCGGCGCCAATGCCTCATCGGTAACGAACTCCGGCCGGGTCTCGAATATGATCTTCTGCGCTTGGGGGAACGAGTCCAATATCTCCAGCCGCAGCTCGGGCACGATCTCCCGGTCATCCAGGAAGCTTCCCGAAGTGTATATCTTGACCATCGGCTCTCCAGCGTACTTGTTCTTGACGCTGGCCAACTGGGCCCTCAGGTCGTCGGTGGTTATTCCCTGATCGCTCTCGACATTATAGCCGCACATGGTGCAGCCCTTCTTGAACGCCCACCAACAGCCCTTGGTGCGCAGTATGGCCACCATTGCCTTGACCTTGTCCGTACCGATCACGTCGTCTTCCTTCCAGACGGCCGTTGGCATGCACCTCAGAGCTAAGTCGTTCATTCGGATCTGTCTCGCTTCGACGCCTGAGCGTCAGGATTGTGTCATCCTGCGGTCGGATATAAAGTTGTCCCGCGGACCGATGAATGGCACCCGATTATCGGAAATCGATAGCCAGATTCATTGGGGTGATGTTATCATCGATGATTTCCGGGGGATGTCTGTTTTAATATCCTCTTTGCGCTCCTCATTTTCAATCCAACTCAAAGGGACTGTCGGATTTCCATCGGAAGGATGGACGAGGTCCCCAATAAGCCACATGATAACGGAATGGCAATAGGGTGAGAGCTTAATGAACGTGATAGTGGCAAATGACGGAAAACCGCACTCAGAGAAGGCAGCACATTATGCGATCGTGCTTGCCAAGGTTCTCAGATGCAATCTTTATGCCATTTACGTGGTGAGCCCCAAGGCGGAGCTGGAGAAGGACAAGAACATCAAGAACGGAATGAGGGTTCTTGGCCGGACCAAGATCAAGGCGGCTGAGATCGGCGTGGAGCTGAACACGCTCCTGGAAGCCGGTGACCCGTTCAACACGATCATGGAGGCGGCGGAGAGGATCGAGGCCGACATGATCATAATGGGTAGCTCTGGAAAGACCGGAATGAAGGCGAAATTCTCCGGCAGCACCGCTGAATCCATCTACAAGACGGCCACCTGCACGGTCACCGTCGTCAGGTAAATTGTTCTTGGGCAAGGTTCGAACGTCATTCTTCGGGTCCGTTATGGATGAATAGGTAAATTTTACGTTCTGGAATGGCCACGATATCCTCGGCTGGTCAATACCGGTCCATCGTCCCGCGCCTTCTCGACAGGTTCTCGAACATAATGAACATCAAGTAGCCCAGGAATAGGGCCACCAGGCCTACCAGCACCTCCAATCCGAGCGTTCCCGCCATTCCGAACAGCGATGTGCCCTCGACCGCCGCCCTGGCCGCATCGGTGCCGAAGGTCATCGGTATGCCGTAGGAGATCGGCTGCAGGTATCCGGGAAGGTAGGATACGGGGAAGTTGACCCCGCAGAAAAGCAGGCCAATGAAAAGGAAGATGTTGGCGATTATCATCGATGTTCTAAGGTACAGCCCTACGGAACTGAGCATCAGGCCGAACCCGGTCATGGCGAAGGCCGTAATGACCACAACGACTCCCAATGCCAGCATGTCCGTGCGGGAGAAATCCACCCCGAAAAGGAAGGCGGCGTAGAACAACGCGATCACCGCGGTGGCAATGCCGTTGACTATCTGGAAGAGGGCGCGCCCTATGAACATGGCCATGCGGTTCGCCGGTGTGGATAGTATCGGTCCCAGCGTACCCTGCTGCTTCTCCTCCCCGGTGATGTTGCAGACGGCGAATACGGTGACATAGGAAATCGATTGCAGCGCGTTCCCGATGGCGACATAGGTAACGCTGATGTCCGGGTTCCCCGCGAAATTGGTGACGTAGACAAAGAACGCGATCTGGAACAGCGATATGGAGAAGAGCTGCATTATCCACATGGGAGGGGATAGCCAGTTGAACAGTGCGTTCTTGGCCAGAACGGCCGACGACCAGAACACACGGACGAATCCGGAGAACCGGCCTAACATCTAGATCCTCCCCGCGTCGCCCTTGACCCGAACCCTTCTCTCGATGGCCTGGAAGAGCAAGAATGCCACGGAAACATAGACCAGGGCCAGTCCGACCATTGCCGCCATGTCTCCCCAGTAACCGGGCTCGAGCCCGACGTAGGCGCTGAGGGCGGAATATCTCATCGCGTCGATCCCCCAGGAGGGCGCCAGCGAAAGCGAGAGGGGTCCGCTCCAGGCCGGCAGCATGGCGATCGGGAACATCGTTCCCGTGCCGACGTAGATGGGGAACTCCAGCCCGTTTGTGAAAACGCTGGCGTTCCGGGTCAGAACGAAGGCGGAACTGAAGACCAACCCCAACGCCGCCAGCGAAAGCAGGGTGACGAACAGAGCCAAGAAGAACAACAGGGGGTCAACCAGGACCATCGGGACCTTGAACCAGAACACCGCGATGATGAAGATGAACACCGCATTGAGTATGCCGATTAGAGCGTTCCAGAGGGACCTGCCGGCGATTATCCATACCAGCGGCGCCGGGGTGGCCAGCACCGCTTCCAAGGTACCGTTCCATCGATCGAACTGTATCGAATATCCGGAAGAGTACAGGGTGTTCCCCCACATCCCCATCATTCCTCCTCCCAGGATGGCGTAGAGGATGAAGTTGCCATCGGCGTTGCGGAAGAGCATCAGCGCCACCAGGGTCATCACGAACGGGGCGATGATGTTCGGGATGAGCCATTGGGGCTCCGCAAAGAAGTGGAGCATCTGATGGCGGAACGATGAAGTGAGGGCCCGTAACCTAGTCATTATTCTCGACCAGCCATAGATAGGCATCCTCGAGCGTGGGCTCTTTGACCTTCATGTCGATGATGTTCTTTCCGCTCAGGCACCCCGCTATCGGGGCCAGCATCTCTCCGGCGTCCGTCACCTGCACTCGCAGGACCTGTTTGTCCTCGTTCATGGCCGAGCTGACCGCTCGGACACCAGGAACCGTTCTTAGAACCTCGATGTCCTTTTCCGTCAGACCAAAACCTTCCACCTCGATCACGCATGTGTCCTTCATCAGGGACTTCAGCCCCCGGGGGGTATCCATTGCTACGACCTTCCCCTTGTTGATCACGGCCAACCGGTCGCATAGATCGTCCGCCTCGAACATGTAATGAGTGGTCATAAGGATGGTCTTGCCGCTGGCTATTAGGTCCTTAATCAGGTTCCGGGTATCCCGGGAGGCCTGTGGATCGAGACCGATCGTCGGTTCGTCCATGAATATTACTTCCGGGTCGTTGATCAGGCCTTTGGCGATGTGAAGCCTCTGTTTCATGCCCCTGGAGTAATCCTCCACCCGATCGTCCGCCCGGTCAAGAAGGTCGACCCTTCGAAGCACATCCTCGATGCGCTGCTCCCTTTCATGGCGCGGCACTCCATACAGGTCGGCGAAATATCTCAGGTTCTGCCTGCCATTGATGCGATAGTACAGACCGCGCTCGCCTCCGATGATCAGACCTATCCTCTTCCTGATCTCGTACGGGTCCTTGCTGACATCGAGTCCGAGCACCGTCGCTCTCCCGGAGGTCGGTATGAGAAGAGTGGTGAGCATTTTTATTGTGGTGGTCTTCCCGGCCCCGTTGGGTCCCAGTATCCCGAACAGCTCCCCCTTGTTCACCGAGAAGGATATGTGGTCCACTGCCAAGGTCTCCTTTCTCTTCTTATGAATGTAACCCTGGCTCGTCCGGTAGATTCGCACCAGATCCTTGACTTCGATGACTTTCTCAGGATCACCGAGAGGGGTTCCCGACATAACGATCGGACATGACCCGATTGAAGCTAATATAGGTTTCGGGGCCTTCCCCGAATACACTGGCCATATTCTATTCTGCTAAACTCCATCAAACGGTGGCGATCTTCTGGTAGATCCTTTCCCGGCTCTTGAACGTGGTCAGCAGTTGCGAAGCCTCCCCGACCAGGGTCTCAGTGTTGCCCATTACGAAATATCCCCCTTCGTTCAGGAAGTCGTAGAACTTCATGTAAAGATGCTCCTGCATCTCGCGGGTGAAGTAGATGACCACGTTGCGGCAGAATATGCAGTCGAACTTGGTGGGAGGTTTGGAGGCGATCAGGTCTATCTTGCGCAGGTCCACCATATCCATGATGTCCTGGGATATCTGATACATCTCATCCTCCAACGTGAAGTACCTTTCCAGGTACTCTTTTTTGATATTCGTCACCTGGCGCGGGAGATACTTCCCGACGGCGGCAGCGTCGAGGCTGAAGTCATCTATGTCCGAGCCGATGATATTGACATTGAAATTGTCCATCTCCTCGCCCAGCAACTCCCGCATCATGATCGCGATGGAGTATGGCTCTTCCCCACTGGAACATCCGGCACTCCAAATCGCTATGTCCCTTTTCCCGTGTTTGACCTTGTCATAGATCAAAAGGGGTAACACCTCCTCTTCCATCGCCTTGAATACGATCGGGTCCCGGAAGAACTGGGTCACATTGATCGTCAGGTCGTCAAGGAGATGGTCGTACTCCTTGGGATTGGAATCGAGAAAGCTGCTGTAATCCGCATACACTTTGGATCCGCAGCTCCGCATCCGTACCCCGATCCGTCTCTGCAGATAGGTATCCTTGTACTGGCCGAGATCGAGGGAGGTGGAGTGGAATATCTTCTTCTTTAAAGTGATAAAATCCTTGTCTGTGCAGACTCGCTCTGGTGCCATCCATTGAAAAGAGTCTTGCTAGTATAGAAAACACGACGGCTTGAATCTCACTTTAAGAAGCGAGTCCATGATATCTGGCCTGATTTCAGTATGAATTCGGAGCGAGCGTGACAAGGCCTCTTTTTGATTATCACGGGTGATTGCCGATTCTTTGGTCTTTATAATCATCATAATTCCTGCATTTGTCCAAGAGTTTGGCATTTTGCACATGAAATGCAAGAGCCCTGACAATCTAAGATCGGGATTGTTATAAAAAAATTGAAACTAGGGGAGTACTAGAAATGGAAAATGACCAAGGAACTACAGTATTGGCTGAGATCGTATCCTCGGTGCCGGTCGCCACCTTCGCGATCGACGCGAGCGCAAAGATCACTCATTTCAACAAGGCCGCCGAAGACATGACGGGGTATCCATTGGTGGAGGCACTGGGCATGCGCCTCAAGGACGTCTTTGGCAACACCATTGGTAAGAAAGGGTGTCCGGTCATCGACGCACTGAACAGCGGCAAGGGAATCGAGATCAGCTCCATGGAGATCATGAACTCGGAGAATGAAAAGCTTAACATCCACATGAAAGCGATCCCGCTTTTCGATCAATCTGGGAAGATAATGGGTGGAGTCGGTTACCTTGAGCCTCTGGGAGCGGTCTCTGAAGGACTGACCCGATCGGTCGTGGACCACGCCCCCAATATGGTCATATCCATTGAATCAGACCTGAGCATAAGCTTCGTGAACCAGACCGCCTTGAAGGTCTTGGGGCTCAATGAGTCGGACGTCCTGGGCAAGAAGTGCTATGAGATATTCGATTCTGGCATAGGCAATAAACCGGATGTCGTCCTTGAGGCCGTCCTCAGGACCGGAGAGATGTCGAAAGGCGATGTGGTGATGAAGATCCATGGGGAGGACAAGCAGTTCCGGATCACAGCCACTGCCCGCAAGGACGACGCTGGCAAGGTTCAAGGCGTCGTTGAATACTTCAACGATATCACCAGGGAAATGGAGTACACCAAGGAGGTCCTCGCGCTTACCGAGAAGGCGATCGCCGGCGATGTGAAGGCAAGGGCCAACGTGGACAAGTTCGAAGGCAATGACCGGAAGATCGTCAAAGGCATCAACGATACCCTCGATGCCTATCTGGCCCCGCTAAAGGTAGCTGCCCACTACGTCAAGATGATCTCCAAGGGCGACATGCCCGGCAAGATCACGGCGAACTGGAACGGCGACTTCAACATTATGAAGACCAACCTTAACATGTGCATCGACGCCATCACCTGCATGCTCGACGACTCGAAGATGCTGGAACAGGCGGCGGCTGAACAGAAGTTCGAGGTCCGTGCGGACCTGAGCCGGCACAAGGGAGACTTCGCTAAGGTAATCTCCGGTTTCAACCAGACACTGGACAAGGTCGTGGAGAAGACCTATTGGTACGAGCAGATCCTGGACTCGATTCCATGGCCCATATCGGTCACCGACATGAGCATGAAGATCACCTTCATCAACAAGCCAGCCATGGGCATATTGAAGGTGGACCGGAAGGACCTGCTGGGCAAGCACTGCGCAGCATGGAACGGCCCGATATGCAACACGAAGAATTGCGGCATCATCCGTCTGAGGGAAGGACAGCGTTCCACTATCTCCGACCGTGACGGCAAGAACTCAAAGATCGACGTGAACTTCTTGACCAACGCCAAAGGCGAAAAGATCGGCCATGTCGAGGTCATGCAGGATGTCACCAAGACCATACGGCAGCAGAAATATCAGGCAGGCGAGTTCAAACGGTTGTCTAGCAACCTCAAGAGCCTGTCAGTTGGAAGCATGAACCTGGACCTAAATGTGACCCCCGCTGATGATTATACCAAGGACATCAGCCAGGAATACCAGACCGTGAACAAGGACCTGATGCAGGTGGTGGAGGCCATATCATCGATGGCGAAAGACGCGGATGCATTAGTAGATGCGGCCATCAACGGTAAGCTGGACACGAGAGCCGACGCCTCCAAGCATCAGGGCGACTACCGCAAGATCGTACAAGGTGTGAACGACACGCTGGACGCGGTCATCGGGCCGTTGAACGTGGCAGCGAAGTACGTCGACGAGATCTCGAAGGGAGCGATCCCGGCGAAGATCACCGACTCGTACAATGGCGATTTCAACAACATCAAGAACAACCTGAACCAGGCGATCGACGCGGTCAATGCGCTTGGTCGCCGATGCTGGCATGCTGAGCAAGGCGGCGGTCGAGGGTAAATTGGCCACGCGTGCCGATGCCTCCAAGCACCATGGAGATTACCGCAAGATCGTACAAGGTGTGAACGACACGCTGGACGCGGTCATAGGGCCGTTGAACGTGGCAGCGAAGTACGTCGACGAGATCTCGAAGGGAGCGATCCCGGCGAAGATCACCGACTCGTACAATGGCGATTTCAACAACATCAAGAACAACCTGAACCAGGCGATCGACGCGGTCAATGCGTTGGTGGCCGACGCGGGCATGCTGAGCAAGGCGGCGGTGGAAGGGAAACTATCCACCAGGGCGGACGCAAGCAAGCATCAGGGAGACTACCAGATGATCGTTCAGGGCGTCAATGAAACACTTGATGCGGTTACCGGACCGATAGAGGAAGCCATGAGGATCGCCAATTCATACGCAGATGGCGACCTGACAGCCCGCGTCTCGATCGAAGCTAAGGGTGACTTCGCGGCTTTCGCCACCTCGCTTGACAAGATAGGCGAGAGCATGTGCTCACTGCTATCGGAGGTCAACAACTCGGTCAACATGGTATCGTCCACATCCCAGGAGCTGGCCTCATCGGCTGAGGAGATGAACGCCTCGACCGAGCAGGTTTCCTCGGCCATTCAGCAGATATCCAAGGGCGCCCAGAACCAGGCGGCCCAGGTCGACGAGACAGCCAAGGGCATGGCCGTGGTCACCAAGACGGTAGACGAGGCTGAGAAGCGCCTTGTGAGCGCGTCGGAAGGGGCCAAGACGACAAGCCAGAGGGCAAACGCCGGTGTCGCGACCGTCGAGAACACGATCAAGAAGATGCAGGAGATCCAGAAGGTCGTCCAGGAGAGCGCCAAGGTCATCGAATCGCTCGGCAAGAGGTCCGAGGAGATCGGCGAGATCGTCGACGTCATCACCAACATATCGGACCAGACCAACCTGCTGGCGCTGAACGCCGCCATCGAGGCGGCCAGGGCAGGAGAGCAGGGACGCGGATTCGCAGTCGTCGCGGAGGAGGTCAAGAACCTCGCCGAGGACTCAAGGGAGGCCGCCGAGCGTATCGCCAAGATGATCAAGGAGGTCCAGAGCGAGACCGCCAAGGCGGTCGAGGCGATGCAGCGCGGCACCAAGGAGACCGCCGAGGGAATGCAGCATGTGGAAGTGACCGGGAAGGCGTTCCGTGAGATATCGGACATGTCCGGACAGTTCGAGGACATGATGAGTAAATTCTCGGTGGAGATGAAGGCCCAGAAGGAAGGCGCCGCCAAGGCCGCCAAGGCGGTCGACAGCATCGCCAGCGTGGCAGAGGAGACCGCATCGTCCGCCGAGGAATCGGCCGCTTCGACCGAGGAGCTGACCGCCAGCATGGAGGACATGACCGCCAGGGCCCAGGCGCTGTCGGAGATGTCGGTGAACCTGCAGAAGGTAGCGTCACAGTTCAAGATCGATGTGGACACTGACGAAGTGTGTGAGGAGATCGGACCGGAAGTGGCCCCTCTCTACACCCGCAAGAAAGAGGTCAAGAAATCTCCGCCTAAGGTATCCAGGGATCAGACCCAGGTGCCTCGAAAGGTAAAGGAAGCCCTTAACCGGAGAGGGATAGAAGCAGGAAAGTGATGGTCAAGGACCGACCCATTGGAGCGTGACATACATGGAACCGGACACGTCGAGAAAGATGATAGAGGACCTGATCGACAGCATCCCCCTTTCCGCGTTCGCGATGGACGGCGGACTTTCGCTGATCGCGTACAACACGGGAATGGAGAATCTGACCGGTTACCGGCTGGATGAGGCAATGAAGATGGGCATCAAGGCCATCATAGACCTGCCAAACACACCAGGCAATCCCGCTATGATGGATTCCTTCGCTAAAGGGCAGACGGTCGATGTCGACCGGGCCGAGGTCCGCCCGAAAGCGGGAAAGCCATTTATGATCTCCCTCAGGCTGAAGTCCACGCCCGGCGCGGACGGACGGACCGCCACCATCATGGCCTATGCCAAGCAAGCCGCTGAGTCACGTGCCGAGGGCCTGGTATACCAATACCAGCAGATCTTCGATGCCATTCCTTTCCCGGTCATAGCGGCCGATGCGAATATGAAGCTGACATTCCTCAACAAGCCAGCTGCTGACAGGATGGGGCACAAGGCCGGAGACTTGCTCGGACAGCCGTGCAATATGCTCAATTCTCCGATCTGCAGGACAGAACGCTGCGGTATGATCAGTCTGAAGGAGGGTCAGAATATGACCCTAGTCGAGAAGGACGGACAAACCTCGGAGATCAGCCTGTCCCATCTGAGGAACGCCAATGGCGAGATCATCGGGCATGTCGAGATGGTCCAGGACGTCACGGAACAGAAAAAGGCAGAGGATGCCCTCAAGGAGAGCGAACGGAGGACCTCGACCCTCATCGGCAACCTGCCAGGGATGGCGTTCCGCTGCAAGAACGACGCCGATTACACCATGGAGTTCATCAGCGATGGATGCCAAAATCTGACCGGCTATTCCTCCACCGACCTCACTTTCAGCAAGAACAAGGCCTATGGCTCTTTGATCCTCCCAGATGACCTGGACAAGGTAGGAAGGGACATATCCGAAGGCATCAAGGAGAAGCGCAGGTACACGTCGACATACAGAATACGTACCGCCTCCGGAGATATCAAGCATGTCTGGGAACAAGGGCTCCCAGTGATGTCACCGGAAGGTGCAGTCATCGCCATCGAGGGTTTCGTCTCCGACACCACCGAACAGACCAGGGCGCAGGAGGCACTGAAGGAGAACGAGAGGAAGACCACTACTCTCCTGAGCAACCTGCCAGGGATGGCGTTCCGCTGCCGGAACGACAAGGATTACACCATGGAGTTCATCAGCGATGGCGCAAGGGAGATGACTGGATACCAAGCATCAGACCTGATGAACAACCAGAAGCTGACCTATGGTTCGCTCATCCTGCCAGAGGATGGGGATCGGGTGTGGAACGATATCCAAGCAGGCCTCAATCTGAAGCGCGGCTACACCACAAACTACCGTCTCCGCACCGCCTCCGGCGAGATCAAGTGGGTCTGGGAACAGGGCAGGGGGGTCTATGGCAGTGACGGGTCGCTGCTCACCATCGAAGGGTTCGTGAGCGATGTGACCGCCACGACCGTGAACGACATCTACCGCAATGTCGAGATAGACCGTCTGGCGAAGAACCTGATCAAGATCGCCGACGGTGACCTGTCGCTGGACCTGACGGTCAGCGAGGGCGACAAGTACACCGTGGCGATTAGGGAGAACTTCATCACCATAAGTAAGAGCCTGGTCAAGGCCAGGGATGCCATATCCCTGTTGGTTCATGATGCCAACATGCTTTCTAAGGCGGCGATGGAAGGACAGCTGAGGACCAGGGCCGATATCGCGAAGCACGAGGGCGAGTACCGGAATGCGATACGTGGAGTCAATGATACGCTGGACGCGTTCACCAGGCCTCTATTGGAAGCCGTTCGGATCGCCGACGCCTACGCGGCCGGGGACCTTACGGTCCGAGTGGAAATTGAAACGAAGGGAGACTTCAAGAAACTGGCAGAATCATTGGACCATATCGGGGAGAGCCTGACCGACCTCCTGAGGGAGGTTAACAACTCCGTAGGCATGGTCTCATCCACATCGCAGGAACTGGCCTCATCGGCTGAGGAGATGAACGCCTCGACGGAACAGGTCGCCTCAGCCATCCAACAGATATCGAAAGGAGCTCAGACCCAGGCGGCGATGGTCGACGAGACCGCGAAGGCAATGGCCTCAGTCTCCAAGACCGTGGACGAGGCGGAGAAGAGGTCGGCCCTAGCATCGGAGGGGGCAAGGACGACAAGCCAAAGGGCCAACGCTGGTGTCAAGACCGTTGAGAACACCATAAAAAAGATGCAAGAAGTGTCCAACGTGGTCGAGGAATCGGCCAAGGTGATCCACACACTGGGCAAACGTTCCGAGGAGATTGGGGAAATTGTGAACGTCATTACCGGCATCTCTGACCAGACCAACCTGCTGGCGCTGAACGCGGCGATAGAGGCGGCCAGGGCAGGAGAGCAGGGCCGTGGATTCGCCGTCGTTGCTGAAGAGGTCAAGAACCTCGCCGAGGACTCAAGGGAGGCCGCCGAGCGTATCGCCAAGATGATCAAGGAGGTCCAGAGCGAGACCGCCAAGGCGGTCGAGGCGATGCAGCGCGGCACCAAGGAGACCGCCGAGGGAATGCAGCATGTCGAAGTGACTGGGAAGGCGTTCCGTGAGATATCGGACATGTCTGCACAGTTCGAGGTAATGATGGGTAAGTTCTCGGAAGAAATGAAAGCCCAGAAGGAAGGGACCCAGAGGGCGTCAAAGTCAGTCGACGGCATTGCGGGCATCGCGGATGATACCGCTTCGTCCTCAGAGGAATCTGCCGCTTCGACGGAAGAACTGACCGCCAGCATGCAGGACATGACCGCCAGGGCCCAGGCGCTGTCAGAGATGGCGGTGAACTTACAGAGGGTATCTGCCCAGTTCAAGATCGACGCGGACCCCGACGAGATAAGTGAGGCGAACGGACCGGAAGTAGCCCCGCTCTATACCCGCACGAAGGAGATCAAGAAGTCACCGACCCAAGACCTCGAGGGAAGAGGCCCAGGTACCTCGAAAAGTTAAGGAAGCACTGAACCGGAGAGGGATCGAGGCAGGTAAGTGATCCTTTCTCGATATGTTTCCAAACCCCTTCAATTTTTCAACTTTTCTTGCGTACGCAAACTAACCTTGCCTTTCTCGAATGATTATCATGGCTGATTGCCATCTGTTTGCCCTTTATTAGGGTAAGGGGAGTTTTTGGAATCATATCACTGAAACAAGGCAATGCCATTCAGGGCTAATGCCTGTCGTCAGCATCAATGTGAGTTGAGTTGTCGTGACAATGGAAATTAATGCAATGGAAAAGACGATAAAAGAGCTTGAGACCAGAGTCTTCCTTTACGAGCAGGTACTTGACTCACTACCGTGGCCCCTATCAGTCACGGACAATGAAATGAGGTGGTTGTTCATAAATAAGCCCGTCGAGACGATGCTCGGCGTTAAGCGTGCTGACATGATGGGCAAGCATTGCAGCAACTGGGGAGCTGGCATATGCAAGACCGACAACTGCGGTATCGCTTGCCTTAAGTCAGGAAAGCCGAGGACGTTCTTCGAGCAGGCTAACATGAACTTCCAAGTGGACATAGCCTACCTCAAGGACTCCAAGGGCGACAAGATGGG
This sequence comes from uncultured Methanomassiliicoccales archaeon, assembly GCA_963695345.1. Classification (GTDB taxonomy): domain Archaea; phylum Thermoplasmatota; class Thermoplasmata; order Methanomassiliicoccales; family UBA472; genus DASXVU01. The sequence continues at coordinate 1,747,353 of OY968769.1, read as the reverse complement.
TCACATCGAGATCGTACAAGACGTCACCGCATCTGCCCGTGGTCTGGCCTACCGTACGGAATGGTTAGAGCACCATAAGGCTAATCTGATCGAGTTGGCCAGAGGAGATTTGGCATTCGAACCTCTCTTGAAGGATGCGGACCAGTACACCCAGGATCTCCACGAGATGTATGTGCCGATCAATGCCTCCCTCGTTCAAGCAAGAGATGCCATAAGAGGACTAGTAGCTGATGCGGGCATGCTAAGCAAGGCGGCGGTCGCGGGCAAATTGGCCACACGCGCCGATGCCTCCAAGCACCAGGGAGATTACAAGAAGATCGTTCAGGGTGTCAATGACACGCTGGACGCGGTCATCGGACCGTTGAACGTGGCAGCGAAGTACGTCGATGAGATCTCGAAGGGAGCGATCCCGGCGAAGATCACCGACAACTACAACGGCGATTTCAACACCATCAAGATCAACCTGAACCAGGCGATCGACGCCGTCAACAACCTCGTTGCTGATGCTGGAATGCTGAGCAAGGCGGCGGTGGAAGGGAAACTATCCACCAGGGCTGACGCGAGCAAGCATCAGGGCGACTACCGCAAGATCGTTCAGGGTGTCAATGACACGCTGGACGCGGTCATCGGACCGTTGAACGTGGCAGCGAAGTACGTCGATGAGATCTCGAAGGGAGCGATCCCGGCGAAGATCACCGACACTACAATGGCGATTTCAACAACATCAAGAACAACCTGAACCAGGCGATCGACGCGGTCAATGCGCTTGTCGCCGATGCTGGAATGCTGAGGAAGGCGGCCGTCGAAGGCAAGTTGGCGACCCGCGCCGATGCTTCCAAGCACCAGGGAGATTACAAGAAGATCGTTCAGGGTGTCAATGACACGCTGGATGCGGTCATCGGACCGTTGAACGTGGCAGCGAAGTACGTCGATGAGATCTCGAAGGGAGCGATCCCGGCGAAGATCACTGACACATATAACGGTGACTTCAATGTCATCAAGAACAACCTGAACCAGGCGATCGATGCGGTGAATGCGCTTGTCGCCGATGCTGGCATGCTAAGCAAGGCGGCGGTGGAAGGGAAATTATCCACCAGGGCCGATGCCACTAAGCACCATGGAGACTACAAGAGGATCGTTCAGGGTGTCAATGACACGCTGGATGCGGTCATCGGACCGTTGAACGTGGCAGCGAAGTACGTCGATGAGATCTCGAAGGGAGCGATCCCGGCGAAGATCACCGACTCGTACAATGGCGATTTCAACAACATCAAGAACAACCTGAACCAGGCGATCGATGCGGTCAATGCGTTGGTAGCCGACGCTGGAATGCTGAGCAAGGCGGCGGTGGAAGGGAAACTATCCACCAGGGCTGACGCGAGCAAGCATCAGGGCGACTACCGCAAGATCGTTCAGGGTGTCAATGACACGCTGGACGCGGTCATCGGACCGATCGAGGAAGCGATGCGCATCGCCGATTCCTACGCCGGACGGGGACCTGACGACCCGGGTCGAGATCGAGACCCAGGGAGACTTCTCCAAGTTCGCCGCCTCGCTGGACGCGATCGGGGAGAGCCTTACAGCGCTGCTGGTCGAGGTCAACAACTCGGTCGGCATGGTCTCATCGACATCGCAGGAGCTGGCATCCTCGGCAGAGGAGATGAATGCCTCGACCGAACAGGTGTCCTCGGCCATCCAACAGATATCCAAGGGCGCCCAGAGCCAGGCCTCGCAGGTCGACGAGACGGCCAAGGCCATGAAGGAGATCTCGACGTCGGTCCAGGAAGCCTACACCCAATCGATGGCGGCGTCAGAGGCGGCAAAGAAGGCCAACGACAGCGCCAATGCCGGAAAGGGGACCGTCGAATCGACGATCAAGAAGATGCAGGAGATCCAGAAGGTCGTCGTCGAGAGCGCCAAGGTCATCGAATCGCTCGGCAAGAGGTCCGAGGAGATCGGCGAGATCGTCGACGTCATCACCAACATCTCTGACCAGACGAACCTGCTGGCACTTAACGCCGCCATCGAGGCCGCCAGGGCCGGGGACCAGGGACGCGGTTTCGCCGTCGTCGCCGAAGAGGTCAAGAACCTGGCCGAGGACTCGAGAGAGGCTGCCGAGCGCATCGCCAAGATGATCAAGGAGGTCCAGAGCGAGACCGCCAAGGCCGTTGAAGCCATGCACCGCGGCACCAAGGAGACCGCGGAAGGAATGCAATTCGTGGAAATGACCGGCAAGGCGTTCGGTGACATCCAGGGACTGGCCGCCACCACCACCGCCGGGGTCATTGAGATATCGAACCTGATGAACTCGCAGAAGGAAGGGACCCAGCGGGCGGCGAAGTCGGTGGACGGCATCGCCAGCATCGCGGAGGAGACCGCGTCGTCCGCCGAGGAATCGGCCGCTTCGACCGAAGAGCTGACCGCCAGCATGGAGGACATGACCGCCAGGGCCCAGGCGCTGTCGGAGATGTCCGTCAACCTGCAGAAGATCGCGGGACAATTCAACATCGGTGCGGTGGTCGCACCGGTACAAAGAAAGGCAGAGGCGCCGAAGACGGCCGCCCCTAAGAAAGCAGTGACCAAGAAGGCACCTGCCAACATGACAGGGACTGACGATGCCAGGATGCCGACCAAGGTCAAAGAGGCCCTCCGCAAGAGAGGGATAGAGGCAGAGAACTGAGGTGTCTAACATGCGCAGGAGAAGAGAGAAGGTCGAGCTCACCGGCGATGAGGAACAGATCGTGTCATTCCAACTGGGAAAGAGCACCTTCGCCGTGAGTGTCAATCAGGTCAGAGAGATCGGGAAGGTCCAGGACATCACCAAGATCCCCAAGATGCCGGACTACATCGAGGGAGTCATGAACCTGAGGGGTCAGATCACCACCGTGATCGACCTCCGGAAGAGGTTCAACATCGACGATGGGGTAGGTGGAAGGACAGCCCAATCGCGTATCATCGTGGCTGAGGTAGGCGACAACCAGATCGGAATAATCGTGGATTCGGTCGAGGATGTGATGAGAGTGCCCAAGAACAGCATCTCACCTCCGCCCAAGACGCTGGCTTCCGCCATGGACACGGAACTGCTCACCGGCATATGCAAGCTGCAGGACAAACTGGTAATGCTGCTCGATCTGAACAAGATCATGCTATCCAAGGAAGAGATGGAGAACGTGTTTAAGATCAAGGAAGAGAAGAAAGGAGAGATATCAGTATGAGCGACCCAAAGAAGGTTCTGATCTGTGACGACTCGATCGTCATGAGGAAGATGATCAACGACATACTGTCCCGGAACGGGTTCAGTGTGGTCGGGCAGGCGAAGAACGGGGCCGAGGCCGTCGAACTCTACTCCAAACTACAACCAGACCTGGTGACGATGGACATCATCATGCCGGGCGAGCCGGGGGTGGAGATCGTCAAGAAGATCGTGACCCTCGATTCCAAGGCCAGGATCATGATGGTCACCGGTCTGAGCCAGAAGAACCTGGTGCTCCAGGCCATGGAGAACGGGGCCCGGGAGTTCGTGGTCAAACCGTTCGACGAATCAGCCCTGCTGGAAGCGGCGGCCAAGACAATCGGATGAGATGTGAAAAAAATGGATGGACCAATCAGAGTGCTGGTGGTTGACGATTCGCTGGTGATGCGCAAGATCCTCACGGACCTGTTCCAGGAGGACCAGGGCATCGTTGTCGTAGGTACGGCCAGGAACGGGAGGGAAGCCCTACAGAAGATACGAGAGCTTGCCCCGGACGTGGTTACCATGGACATCGAGATGCCCGAGATGGACGGCATCACCGCGCTGAAGCATATCATGAGGGACTCGCCATGTCCAGTCATCATGATCAGCTCCGCCGACAAGAAACAGGCGGACATCACCATGAAGGCGCTCGAGCTCGGGGCCATCGATTTCATACCGAAGACATCTGGATCGCTCTCTCTCGACATAGACAAAGTGGCTAAGACGATCATCGAGACGATCAAGATAGCGAGCAAGGTGAAGGTAAAGGCCAACGCCCCCGTCCACAACATAATGGACCATCATGTGAGGGGTGTCAAGGGAGACCAGCTGGTGCTGATCGGTTCCTCGACCGGCGGTCCGAAGGCTCTGCCCGAGGTTCTGTCGCGTCTTCCCGGGGACATCCCGGCAGCGATACTGGTGGTTCAGCACATGCCGGAAGGTTTCACCAAATCTTTCGCGGAACGGCTGAACTGGACATCGTCCCTGGACGTCAAGGAGGCGGAGGAGGGGGACGAACTGAAGCGTGGCCACGTGCTCATCGCGCCTGGCAACCACCACATGGAGGTCGTCGGCAACCATGTGCATTTGAACGAGGACCCCAAGATACATTTCGTCCGCCCAGCGGTCGACGTGATGATGAAGACAGCGGCACCGATCTACGGCAAGAAGATCGTAGGCGTTGTGCTGACTGGAATGGGCTACGACGGGGCAGAGGGGATGAAGATGATAAAGGATTTCGGAGGCAGGACCATAGTGCAGGACGAGGCCTCGTGCGTCGTCTACGGCATGCCTAAGGCAGTGGTCGACTCCCACGCAGCGGATATGGTCGTTCCGCTGGAGGACATAGCAGACCACATCATGATCGCATTGAAGGACTAGGGGATAGTCTAATGGTTGACAAATCAAAGTATCTGGACGTGTTCATCGAGGAGGCCCGGGAGAACCTACAGGGAGTGAACAATGTCCTTCTAGAGCTGGAGGAGAAGGGCTTCAGCGAGGAATCGATGAAGGTCGCCTACCGGGTCGTGCACACCATCAAGGGCACGGCGGCAGTGATCGGCATCGAGTCCATAAGCGAACTTGCCCACGTAATGGAGGACCTCTTCGGCATTCTCGTCGAGCAGAAGAAGACACCGGAGAAGAAACTGCTCAACCTGCTCTTCCGGGGGGCGGACACGATAGAAAAGATGATCGTGCAGCTGGAAAAGGACGGGACCACCGACATCAAGGTCGACGGCCTGATCGCCGAGATGAAGAAGTTCCAGGACCTGGCGTCAAAGCCCGGCGCGGTCAAGGAAGAGCAGAAGGAGGAGCAGGGAGGTAACCTGCCCCTTTCCACCGAGCAGAAGAAGCAGGTCAACGACGCCATCGGCAGCGGTAAACTGGTCTACGAGATAGTCGTGACCTATGAGAAGAACCTGAAGTTCAAGGAGGGCAGGGCCTTCCAGCTCGTCCGTCGCATGTCACAGATGGGCACCCTGATCACATCCAAGCCTCTGGCCACCGAGGTCAAGGAAGATGACGACGGCATGACCTTGGTGCTGGCGACCCAGGAGAACGCGGAGGCCATCGCCATCGCGGCCAAGGACGTCATCGGAATGGAGCAGGTCGACACCGAGATGCTCATGGGCTTCAAGGAAGAGGAGAGCATCACCGCGGTCACCCAGGACACCTGCGAGGCAACAAGGACCTCGGAGGGCTCCTCATCGGAAAAGTCGTCTCAATACCGGTAACACCATCAGGGTGAAGAGCAAGCTGCTGGACCAGCTGCTGGACCTGGTGGGCGAGATCATGATCAACAACATCCGGATCAACCAGATCGCCACCGACCTGAAGCACCGGGAGCTCAAGCAGACGCTGCAGAACAACTCCCGGCTGATGACCGAGATGCAGGACATCGTTCTCCGGACGAGGATGGTGCCGGTGGATTTCATATTCAAGCGCTTCCCGCGCATGGTCAGGGACGTCAGCGAGGAGAGCAAGAAGGACGTCGAGTTCACCATGAAGGGGAACGACATAGAGATAGACCGAAGTCTCCTGGACGAGATCGGGGACGCCCTCGTGCACCTGCTGCGCAACGCTGTCGACCACGGGATCGAGCCGGAGGAACAGCGCAAGACCAACGGCAAACCGGCCAAAGGGACATTGGTCCTGTCCGCGTTCCGGGAACAGAGCAGCATTGTCATCACGGTCGAGGACGACGGTCGCGGGATGGACCCGGCGAAGATCGCCAAGAAGGCGGTGCAGAAAGGCCTCGTCTCCCAGGAGGATGTCGAACGCATGGAGGAGAAGAAGATCCTTTCCTTCGTGTTCCTCCCCGGCTTCTCGACCGCCGAAAAGGTATCGGACATTTCCGGAAGGGGCGTCGGACTGGACGTGGTCAAGACCAAGATCGAGGGCCTGGGCGGGTTCGTGAAGATGGACACACAGGTCGGAAAGGGCACCAAGTTCACGCTCAAGCTGCCTCCAAGCATGTCCATCATCAGGGCGATGCTGGTCGAGGTCAATAACGAGAAGTACGCCATACCGCTCGAGAACGTCCGGGAGACGGTCCGGGTCAACATGGACCAGGTCATCGAGGTGGCACACCAGGGAGTGTTCCGGCTGAGGGACGAGGTCCTGCCGGTGCTGAACATACACTCGGAGTTCGGCGGAATGGTCACGGAGCATAAGGACATGCCAGCGATCATCGTCGAAAAGAACGAGAATTCCGCCTGCCTGCTGGTGACCAGACTGATCGGGCAGCAGGAGATAGTGGTGAAGAACCTGGGACGCGACCTGAGGTCGGCGGGATTCTTCTCCGGGGCGACGATACTAGGCGATGGTAAGGTAGCAATGATACTTGACGTGGGGGCATTCATTTGAGCAAAAGGACAGAGAGCCTGGACGAGCTGCAGATCGACGCGCTGCGGGAAATTGGCAATGTAGGGGCCTCCTATGCCTGCGGGGCATTGACCAACCTGGTCAAGAAAGAGGTGTTGATCGACGTTACCGAGTGTTACCTGGAACCTATGGACAAGCACCTCAGCCGCTTCGGCCAGCCGAAGGACATAGTGGCCACCATATGCATCGATGTCGCCACCGCCAAGGGAAGCCGGGTCCTGATGATCCTTCCGATGGGCATCGCGACGATGCTGTCGGACCTGATGATGGGGACACAGAACCCCCCGGGCAGGATGCCCACCGAAGAGGACAAGGAGGTCCTGACCGAGATGGGGGATGTCTGCATCAGGGAGTACCTGGCACCGATATCGAAATTCCTGAAGATCTCGCCGATGCCGTCCGCGCCGGTCGTGCATATCCAATATGTGGGAGCGTCGGCCGCCAAGGCCAATTCGGTGTTGGGACTGAACGCACCCTATGAGATCAGGATCATGACCGATTATGTAGATCGGGCCAAGAAATACCACGGTACGATAATGTTCCTGCCAGATGAAGCCACGCAGGACCTGACGTTCAAGAAGTTCGGGGTTGACACGGAGTCGCAATCGGCTATGTACGCGAAATTCGGGGTTTGAACGGGTGAATAAATGGACAATTGTAGTACTGACTTTCAACCAACATACACACCAGACCAGATCGACGCTTTGCGAGAGGTCGGCAACATAGGTGCCTCACATGCCTCCACGGCGCTGACCACCCTGCTGAACCAGGACATCCTGGTGGATGTGCCGGAATGCTTTATTTGCAAGACTCTGGAAGCCCCGTACGTCCTCGGCGATGCCGAACAGACCGTTGTGGCCGTCTATCTGGACGCCTACGGGAAGGGCAAGGGCAGCATGCTGCTGATACTGACCGAGGAGATCGCCAGGAAGATGACCGACATGCTCCTTTGGAGAAATCACGATCCTACGAGGGAGATATCCGAGGAGGACAAGGATGCCATATCGGAGATTGGCAACATTTGCGGTTCCGCCTACCTGAACGCGATCTCGAACCTGCTGGGGGTGACCATGCTCCCGTCCCCGCCCGGTTTCGCCGTAGGCATGCTAGGAGCGGTGCTCCAGTATCCAGCCACGATGGCTTCCGAAGACTATGACTACCTGGTGATAATCAAGACACATTTCGTCACTGACAAACAGAGATTCCCCGGATACTTCATATACATACCAGACCGAGAGACCGAAAAGCTCCTGATGGAAAAGTTTGGAATCCAGTGATCTGATGGAGTCCGTCAAGAGCTGCGAGCGGGTAGCGATCGGCACCCTACAGACACCGGTGGCTGTGGTCAGGCCGAAGGTCAACTACCTGGACAAGGAACTCATCGTCGGGGTGGGGGAGTATAAGATCGTTTCCTCCCCGCTGGAGCTGATGTGCATCGGCCTAGGCTCATGCGTGGGGATCGCCATATGGGACAGCCGGGTCGAGATCGGCGGTGTGGCACACGCGATGCTCCCCTCCTACGACGAGGGCAAGGACAAGGTCAACGCATCGAAGTATGCCGATTCGGCGACATTCCTGATGGTGGACGAGATGGTGGACATGGGAGCCAGCCGCTCCAACCTGAAGGCCAAGATCGCCGGTGGGGCGCAGATGTTCTCCTTCTCCAACAACGACACGCTGAACATCGGTCAGAGGAACACGGAGTCGGCCAAGACGGCTTTGCGGAAGGAGAAGATCCCGTTGCTGGGCGAAGAGACCGGAGGCAACAAGGGAAGGACCGTCTTCTTCACCCCGAAGGACGGGGTCATGAGGATCCAGAAGGGGTCAGAGATCACCCATCTCTGATCCGCAATTATTTTTCAACACGAAAGGATAAACATATTGCCATCCATTATCGTCCCCGATGAGGCAGGAGACGAGAGCCCTTATGGGAATGGTCGGGCAGCACCGGATCGCTCAGGTCCTGAAAAAGGACCCTGGCGCGGTCTGTGAGTGCGTGGTCGACGATTCCGGTGAACGGGGGGTCGTCAGAATAAGTTCTGCCGGCGCGATCAGCTCGATGGAGTTCATCGAATCGGAACACACGGCTGGAAGAGTGGAGAACCTGGAGGACTACGCGGCGGTGGTGGACAGCGTCCCGATACTGGGGATCATGTTCCCCGAGTCGAGGTTCCCCCGGGACATGGCGGCTGCGATCTACACGACCATAGTGGCAGAGGTCAGGAAGCGGTCGGGCAAGGATTTTCATTTCACCGGTTTTGTCTACGATGACATGGGGAACGTAAAGGCGACCAGGTGATCGTTCATGTTCGCCTGAGACATTTTCTGATGCGATCGATTGTCGCTCGGCCTTCAATTGTTCAATCCCCGTGCGGATTCTTAATTTTTCTTCCTCCATAACCGGACCGGGAGGTGTTCCTTGATCCCTAAGTCTCTCGGAGAGAATTTCAGTAGAGGAATCCCTTTCATTCCTGCCACCCGGACGTAAGGACAATCATAACCTGATTGAAGGAAACGATTGGAGGAAATGAATCGTATCACGAGCTGTCCAGCATATCCATTTCCACTGATGGTCCAGGTTCTGTCTGGGGAAGCGCCCCGTCTTTTGATTTTATATATTTGTGAAGTATTCAACGTTGAGTTCTCAATGATCAAAGAGGATTATTTCCGATGATGAAATTCGACGGCAAGGTGCTGATAATTGGATACGGTTCCGTAGCGAGATGTACCCTTCCCATCCTTTTGGAGCATGTAAGGATACCTTTAGGCAACATCACCGTGATTGACTTCGAGAACAAGGTCTCCGCTTTGATGGAATGGACCAGCCAGGGCATCGGATATCAACAGCTGAGGATAACTCCAGACAACATCGACTCAGTCCTTTCGGAACATCTGTCGCCCGGCGGGCTCCTCATCGACCTCTCCTGGAACCTGGACACGTGCACGCTACTGAAGTGGTGTCATGAGCACGATGTGCTGTTCGTGAACACGTCGCTGGAGGTCTGGGATTCCGTCGCGCGAGATAGAATCCAAAGGTCCGGTCGAGAAATCGCTCTACAGCAGACAGATACACCTGCGGGAAATGACCAGGGGCTGGGGTGTCGGAGTGACCTCGGTCATAGACCATGGTGCCAATCCAGGTCTGATATCCCACTTCGTGAAACAAGCCCTCATCGACATTTCCGAGAGTCTGATCGCCGAAAATAAAGTAGGCGGCGAAGGAGCAGAGCACCTCAGAAGCCTGGTGAGGGAACGGAATTTCGCCGAACTGTCGATGGCCTTGGACGTCAAGGTCATCCATTGCTCGGAGAGGGATACCCAGATCACCAACAACCCGAAAAAAGTGGACGAGTTCGTCGGGACCTGGAGCATAGAAGGCCTGAGGGAAGAGGGCACCGCTCCGGCGGAGATCGGCTGGGGGACTCACGAGACCACGTTGCCGCCGATGGCGTTCGTGCCGTCCACCGGGCCGAGGAACCAGATCATGCTGGCCCAGATGGGGATGAACACCTGGGTGAGGTCCTGGGTCCCCGATTGCGAGATAGTCGGGATGGCCATAAGGCACGGGGAAGCCTTCGGGCTGTCGGACAAGTTCACGGTGCTGAAGAACGGCGAGGTCGTCTACCGCCCGACGGTCTGCTATTCCTACATGCCATGCGATGAGACCATCGTCTCGCTGCATGAGCTGAGGTGCAGGAACTATGAGATGCAGCCGAAGCTCAGGATCCTGAGGGAGAAGGAGATAGTCGCCGGGGCCGATATGCTCGGAGCCCTGCTGATGGGCCACGAATACGGAGCATGGTGGTGCGGGAGCATCCTGTCCATCGAGGAGGCGAGGAAGCTCGCTCCGGGACAGAACGCGACCACGGTGCAGGTGGCCATAGGTGTCGTCTCCGCGATCATGTGGATGATAGAGCACCCGCGCGAGGGCTTGTGCACCCCCGAAGACCTGCCCCATGACTACGTCCTGAAGATAGCCAAGCCCTACCTGGGCAAGTTCATTTCAGTGCCATCGGATTGGAATCCGCTCAAAAACCGGAAGATCTATTTCAAGGAAAACCTCGCCACCCTCCCGGACGATGATATGTGGCAATTCAAGAATTTCATCTTTGTCCCTTGAAATGAGATCTTTCACTGAGGGCTGTCCATTCCGTTGGCTTCCTGACACGGAATGCTAAAGGAATTTCAGACAATTGATCCCTCCCGATCCCGGCAGATACAAACAGAGTATGTCCGGCACTGTTACTCCCGAACTTTCGTTTGGGGGATAGCATCGATCTGGGATAGCCGGGAATCAAGATTCATGCCGATGATCGATTGAACTCGTCGGGTTGGCAAGAGGGCGTATTCCCCCTGTTACCTGCGAATTTATTAATACACACGAAGGACAACTATCTTCAAATATTCTCATTCGGCTTCTATAGCGGGGGACCAATTCGGGCAAGTGTTGAGTAGTAAAACCTTGATTGGGGTTTGGGGGGATTTGTGTGCAATCGATCAAAATCATGACAATGCAGAAAAGAAAACCCTTTACGCACATTGGGTGCCAGATACTTGTTCTATTTGCGTTTATTGCCCTATTGCTGATATTCGCTCCGCAAACGGCCGCCGCGGAGACGAGCGGCGACTATACCTATGAAACGAGTGGACTCCCGACCTTTGCCACTATCACGGGATATACTGGCTCGGGCGGAGACATCACAATCCCCTCAACGATAGATGAGTATCCAGTTGAAGCCATAGGGAATTTCGCTTTTGAATCGACCGCTACCCTGACCTCCGTGAACATCCCCGGCAGCGTCACATACATCGGCGAAGGGGCGTTCTTCCAGTGCTCTGCCTTGACCTCCGTGACCATCGGTAGTGGCGTGACGGACATCGGTGACGGCGCTTTCGCCTCCTGTCCAGCCTTAACCTCCATAGATGTTGATTCAGGCAACCCGAACTATGCCAGCGTCAACGGTGTGCTTTACAACAAGGTCATGACCATATTGCTCGACTGTCCTGACGGAAAGGCGGGAGCGATCACGGTGCCCGGCAGCGTCACCTCGATCAGCGAAGGGACTTTCTCCCATTGCTCCGCCTTGACCTTCATAAATGTTGATTCGAGTAACCCGAACTATGCCAGCGTCAACGGTGTGCTTTACAACAAGGCCACAACTACCTTGATCCAGTATCCTGAAGGGAAATCTGGGGCGTTCATCATACCTTCCGGGGTCTCCTCCATCGGGGTTTCCGCGTTCGCCTCCTGCACATCCCTCACCTCCGTGACCATACCCAGCAGCGTCAGTTCCATCGGGAGTAATGCGTTCGCCTCCTGCACCTCCCTCACCTCAATGACCTTCCCAGGAGCAACTGCACCGACCAATGTCGGTTCGAATTGGATATCCGGTGCCTCCACAGCATTGAGAGGTCATGCGTACGCCGCCTCTAATTTCCCCTCACCTGGAAGTATCTGGAACGGACTGACGATGGGCGATGTCATTCCGGTGGCGCCCGAGGCCCCCGTGGGCCTCTTTGCCACCTCCGGTAGCGGCCAGATCACCCTCAATTGGACCGCGCCAAGCAGCAATGGCGGTTCTGCGATAACCATCTACAAGATATATCGCGGGAACTCCGCCGGAGGGGAGACTCTGCTCATAACCCTGGGAAATGTCCTCACCTACACCAACACCGGTCTCGCCAACGGTGTGGCCTACTATTACAAGGTAAGCGCCGTCAACTCGGTCGGTGAGGGGCCCCTTTCCAACGAGGCTTCGGCCACCCCCATCGCGCCACCAACCGCACCTCTGAACCTCGATGCGAACAGAGGCAACGGGTATGTGGTCCTTAGCTGGACCGCACCGGCCAACGATGGCGGGGCTCCGATCACTGGATACAATATCTATCGTGGAACTGCCCCCGGCAGGCAGGGAACGAACCCGATCGCAAATCTGAGCAACGTACTTACCTTCAACAACACTGGATTGACCAACGGAGTGACCTATTACTACAAGGTCAGTGCGGTCAATTCAAAGGCGGAGGGGGCTAAGTCCAGTGAGGACTCGGCCACACCGGCCACTGTGCCAGCGGCTCCGAGGATCAGTTCGGCTACCAAGGGCAATGCCCAGGTCGTCCTCGTCTGGACGGCTCCCAGCAACAATGGCGGCAACGCCATCACCAGCTACCGGATCTATCGCGGCGCGACCGCTGGAGGCGAGACGTTCCTGACCACCGTCACGAACGCGCTCACGTTCAACAATACCGGTCTAACCAATGGTATGACCTACTACTACAGGGTAAGCGCGGTGAATTCGATCGGGGAGAGCGCTAGGTCGAACGAGATATCCGCCATACCTGCCACCGTTCCTTCCGCACCGAGCCTGATATCCGCCACCCCAGGCGACAGACAGGTGGTGCTGGTATGGACAGCGCCATTCGACGGCGGTTCCACGATCACCAACTATACAGTCTACCGCGGCGCCACGGCGGGCGGGGAGACCCTGTACGCCGTACTCGGTAACGTCAACACCTTCACCAATACCGGTCTGACCAATGGTGTAACCTACTATTACAAGATCAGGGCAATCAACTCGGTCGGGGAAGGGGCGCAATCCAACGAGCGCAGCGTTAGACCCTTGTGGAGTCCTACCGCCCCGCAGAACTTCCATGCATCGTCCGGCAACGGCTATGTCAATCTGACATGGCAGGCACCTGCCAGCGATGGCGGCAACGCCATCACCAACTACGAGATATGGCGCGGGTCTGCCGCCGGTGCCGAGACGTTCCTGAATGATGCCGGCACAAGACTATGGTACAACAACACCGGTCTGACCAACGGCCAGGTCTACTACTATGTCGTCAAGGCGGAGAACGCGCAAGGTTTGAGTCAGAGCTCGAACGAAATATCAGCCATGCCCAAGGCGTCGGGTGTAACGATGAGCGTGCCTGCCGCCCCGTCAGACCTGGCAGCCGTCCCCGGAGATGCCCGGGTCGTCCTCAATTGGACTGCTCCCGCCAACAACGGCGGTGCCAGTGTCACCGGTTACAAGGTCTACCGCAGCATGACGGCAAATGCGGAGACCCTCCTGACCTCATTAGGCAACGTCCTCACTTACACGGATACGGGTCTCATCAATGGTGTGACCTATTACTACAGGGTCTCGGCCGTGAACTCCGTCGGTGAAAGTGTAGGGTCCGCAGAGGCCTCGACGAACCCTGCCGGCGTGCCGACCGCTCCGCAGGATCTTCAGGCAACCCCCGGAAACGCATATATCAATCTCACCTGGCAACCCCCTGCCAACAACGGCGGGAGCGCCATCACCAACTATGAGGTTTGGAGGGGGGCGGCGTCGGGAACGGAAACGTTCCTCGCCGACGCCGGTACGAAGCTTTGGTACAACAACACCGGTCTTACCAATGGCCAGGGCTACTACTACTTCATCAAGGCGGAGAACGTCCGAGGCTTGGGATCGAACTCGAGCGAAGCGTCAGTGACATCGATCGAAACGGCGATAGTGCCTTCCGCGCCTCGTAACCTCGTCGCAACCGCGGGTAACAGAACTGTTGTCCTGACCTGGTCCGTGCCATCCAACAACGGCGGCGCCGCTGTCACCAATTACTCGGTCTATCGCGATATGGCTTCGGGCGGGGAGACCAAGCGGTTCACCTTGGGCAATGTGCTCACCTACACCGATGCGGGCCTGACCAACGACCAGGTCTATTACTACAGGGTTAGCGCCATGAACTCTGTGGGTTGGGGGCCGAACTCAAGCGGCGTGAATGCCACGCCGACCAGTGTAGTAGCGGCGCCTCCGGGATCTCCGACCGATCTCCATTGTGCGGCGGGAGACAAATCGGTCTCGTTAACCTGGAAAGCGCCATCGAGCAACGGATCGGCAGCGGTTTCCGGCTACATGGTCTACCGGGGAACGAGCCCGACCTCGATGACCCTGCTTGGAACTGTGAACGCGACCAGCTATACCGACAAGAACCTGAACAATGGCCAGGTCTATTACTACAAGGTGCGCGCCTACAGCATTGTCGGAAACGGCACCTTGACCGATCTGCTTGAAGCCAAGCCCAATGGCTGGAGCGATAACGACACCTTGTTCTTTGTCGCCATCGGAACAATCGCGATCGGGGGTGTGGCAGGAGCGGCCACTTACTTCTGGCTGGGGAGGGAGAAGGATGCGTAAACTGCTTCTCTCGGTCTTGGATCAAAACAAACGACGGGATGTCGTGAGATGGTGACGTTGATCGGATCCCGGTTCTCGATCCGACAAACCGTTCCGGTACCCCGGGCACAGGCATTGTTCGAAACGTTGGTAATGTGGAGACAATTGCCTGGATCTCATTCAGAGGTCGGTCGGGGAATGATCGCAAGTGTATCACTGAGGCGGATAGGTAGGGAAACATGAAGGGAGCATGTTCCAACGTAGAGGCCATCGGCAATTTATTAATACATCCGAAAGATAACTCCCATCATAAATTTTCAAGATGGCTTCTACCCGGGGTATCTAGTCGGGAGACAGTGAAGGAAATGTCGTCCCGATTGATGAAGGAGGGATTCACGTGGAGTCAAATGACATAACGCACAACGAGAGAAAACAGCTGTTCAGGCATTTAGGGTGCCTGGTACTTGTCTTATTTGGCTTTGTGATCGCATCGCTGATCTTGGCGCAAACGGCCGTCGCGGAGACGAGCGGCGACTATACCTACGAAACGAGCGGCAGCCCGACCGTTGCCACTGTCACAGGCTATACTGGTGAGCAAGAGGCGGTCGCGATCCCTTCCACAATGGATGGGTATTCCGTTGTAGCGATCGGTGATAGTGCATTTGCGAGGCTCTCATCCATTACCTCGGTGACCATTCCAGAAGGCGTCATTTCGATCGGGGACAATGCCTTCTATTTCTGCAGCTCCCTGACGTCTGTGACCATTCCCAATAGCGTCACGTCGATTGGAGTTGGTGCCTTTGGATACTGCTATTCCCTGGCATCGGTTACTATTCCCAATAGCGTCACGTCCATTGGAGGCGGTGCTTTCGCTAAATGCGATTCCCTGGCCTCCATTATCATCCCCGATAAGGTCACCTCCATCGGGAGCTCCACGTTCGTTTCCTGCCATTCCCTGGCATCGGTGACCATTCCCAATAGCGTCACGTCCATTGAGGATAGCGCGTTCGGAGAATGCGGCTCCCTAACGTCTGTGACCATTCCCAATAGCGTCACGTCCATAGGGTTCGGGGCGTTCCATACTTGCACCTCTCTCACCTCGGTCACCATCGGAAGCGGTGTCACGTCCATCGGAGACAATGCGTTCCAAGAATGCAGCTCCCTGATGTCGATGACCTTCTCGCAATCCACAGCACCGGCCGTTGTTGGTTCGGGTTGGATAGTCAACACTCCAGATGGAATAAGGGGTCACGCATACGCCTCTTCGAACTTCCCCCCACCAGGAGGGGTTTGGAACGGACTGATCATGGGCGAGGTCGTTGCAGCGAAACCTGGAACCCCTACAGGGGTAGTCGCCATTCCAGGTAACGCTCAGGTTACTCTCAATTGGACCGCACCAAGCAGCAACGGAGGTTCTGCGATCACCGGCTACAGCATATACCGCGGAACGACCTCTGGAACGGAGACCCTGCTGATTACGCTGGGCAACGCCATCAGCTACTCCAACATAGGCCTCACCAACGGTCAGACTTACTACTATAAGGTAAGCGCCATCAACTCGGTCGGTGAGGGACTTGTGTCCAACGAGGTCACGGCCATGCCGATGAATCCCGATGTTGTACCCTCCGCCCCGACCCTGATCTCGGCAACCCCCGGCAACAAGACGGTCACACTTACCTGGACCACACCTTCAGTCAACGGAGGTAGTGCCATTGATTACTATGTCGTCAACCAGGACGGGGTCGCCCTGGTCGATCATCAGGTAGGTCTGACGGCCGTCGTCACGGGTCTGATCAATGGCCATGAATACGGCTTCACCATCGCGGCGCACAGCATGGCCGGTACCGGAGCCCCATCCAATGCTGTCTCATCTGTTCCATACACGGTAGCCGATGTTCCGACCGGACTGAAAGGTGCCCTTGGCAACGGTCAGGTGACCTTGAACTGGACCGCTCCGGCCTTTGATGGCGGCAGGACGGTTGATTATTACGTAGTGTACCAGGACGGGGAGGCATTGCCCTACCAACTGACCGGTCCGACCACGATTATCACCGGTCTGGTAAATGGCCGTGCATACTCCTTCACCATCTCCGCACATAACTTGGCAGGTGTCGGTGCACAGACGACCGCAGTGACAATTACACCATCCCCCGCCCCGACCGTTCCAGGCGCCCCGACCGATCTTTCCGCAACTCCAAAGAACGGACAGGTGTCGCTCAGCTGGTCAGCACCCTCCTCGAACGGAGGAGGCTCCATCGATCATTACATCGTCTACCAAAATGGAACTGAGATCGCGCAACCGACATCGACGGACGCAGTTGTATCCGGGCTGACGAACGGAGTCTCTTACACTTTCACCGTTGCCGCTCACAACGCGGCTGGAAAAGGATCGCAGTCGTCCAGTGTTTCGGCGACCCCGGTTGCCCTGACCACGGTTATCACTGTTCCAGGTTCGCCGGGCGGACTGACGGCAATTCCGGGCAACGCCCAGGTGGCACTGTCGTGGTCCGCACCAGTAAGCGACGGGGGCGCGGCCATAGACCACTACGTCGTGTATAGGGACGGAACCGAAGTACAGCAATCGACGGGCACTTCCGCTACTATCACGGGACTCACCAATGGACAAAGCTATGATTTCAGCGTGGCCGCAAATAACTCCGAAGGAACTGGATCACGTTCCTCGGGCGTTTCGGCGACCCCGAGTATTACCCCGACCGTCCCCGGGATTCCTAACGGGCTCACAGCTACCTCCGGCAATTCACAGGTATCGCTAACGTGGACGGCTCCCAGCAACAACGGAGGAGCGAACATCGACTATTACCTGGTCTATGTCAACGGAACCGTTAGATCTGACCAGTACCCGACCACATCCGCGGCGATCGCTGGATTGACGAACGGCCAACAGTATGGCTTTTCCATCGCGGCACACAATTCCGTTGGTGAGGGTGAGAAATCACCGACCACTAACGCCACGCCATCTTCCGCCCCAACTGTTCCAGGAGTACCAACTGGTCATTCTGTCACATCAGGCAACGCTCAGGCTACCCTCTCATGGACCGCACCGACGAGTAACGGTGGGGCATCGATCGACCACTACATTGTCTACCAGGACGGAATCGACCTATCTCATCCCACGGCAACCTCGATAACAATAACCAATCTAACGAACGGGCAATCGTACAGCTACACAGTGGCAGCACATAACTCGATAGGGACCGGAGACAAGACATCGGCCCTCGTGGCCCACCCAGTTTCCGGCGTCGAGGTTCCGGGAGTCCCGACCGGTCTGATCGCCATTGCCGGCAATGGAACGGTGAGCCTGGCATGGGCAGCCCCATCGAGCAATTCCAGCATGGATTACTACATCATCTACAAGGATGGTGTTGAGGTAGACCATACATCGGCCACCTCAGCCATAGTCACCGGGTTGATCAATGGACAGAACTATTCCTTTGCTGTGGCAGCGCACAACTCCGGCGGTGTGGGAAACCTGTCTTCGGCCAAGATCGTCTCACCAAGTGCTTCGATTTCCACCCCATCTGCGACATCCCCCGGAGATGATGGCGCGATCTATGTCGTGGGGGTTCTGGCCCTTATTGCTGCAATAATAGCCATGGTCTATCGTGGTGAGGAGGAAAAAGAAAGGAGCGTAAACACACCGGTATTTTCCTACACCACATGGTACCGGAGACAGCCTATCGTGGACAATGCCATCATCGATATCCGTTATCCTCTGTATTCAGAGGAATAGGATCTCAGTAAGGTGATTTCAGCGTTAGGTTTCATTCTCTCTTCTGAAAACGGTTCAAACCTAATGCTAGTGTGCTCCTCTTTCAACGAATGGTAATTCGGAATAACCCAGTTGGAGCTTGTCGGGTACCTCTGATCAGTGACTGTCCGAAATACCGCCATTCCCTCTTTCACAAGGTATGTGAAGGGAGTGGTTTACATTGTACCCCGGTAATATGCTCGTAAGTCGTAGAACGTCGACAGGGTCGGTTTCGAACATGTTGAAATCATCAATTTAGGCGCAGGGAACCGATGCCCCGGAGCCGGAGTGGGGGGTCACTATTCCCGGTCGTGTCAACTGGCGATGGGGAGTGTGATTTTGTGATGTCCAGCATCTCTAAATTTTCCATCGTTTCAATATCGATACTGATAGCCGTATCTTAACATTTGACGTCAATGGTGTCGTTGTTCCTTTCAATACGTAACTAAGCAAACACTAGCCGGGAGGTATAAAAATGACGACACTGACCTTCAATTGTGATTCTTGGACTGAAAGGAGCCATGACCGCGGCCAGGCCGGCCAAATAGACCGCCGGCTGGATATTGATATCTTGGTTACAATTTCGCCTGGTGCGAGATGTACTTGTTCTACTGGTAAGGTGGTAAGGGAATGAAACTCAAAAAATGCCTTCTTGTGTTCCTCATCATGGGATTGACGATATCTACCTTTCCCATTATGGCGAGTGATGCCGACGCTGTGGGGACCTATGATTATAAGGTCTCATCGAACGTCGTTCTTGATTCGGGAGGAAGTGCCGTCTATACCGCTGCCTCCTTCACCGCCGCTTTGAACTGGGCGTTGACCCATGTGAACACCAGGACCTACGTTCCGGCCGGGACTTACACGCTCACGGCCCACGTGTATTTTGCCACGGGAACCACCCTCTTTGGCGATGGGGATTCCACCCTCTTCACTGCGACCTCCTCCCGCTTCTTCTATATCAACGGCGTCTCTGACGTCACCCTGTCATCGTTCAAGTTCACCGGCCATCTGCAGGTGTACGGGTACAAGGCCGGGGGAACCTGCGGGGACTGGACCTTCACCGACGTTCATGCCACACAATTGACCGGGGACATGGAATCTGGTTTCTGGATTTACGTCGGGACGAATGGCATTATCAATGGCATAACCTTCACCCGCTGCACCGTCACGTACTCCCAGACCTATGGTTTCCTGTTGTTCGGTGATGACAATAGTTATTCCGGTAACAGCCTGATCAAGAACGTAGCATTCACCGACTGCGATGCCAGCCACAACGGCGGCGACAACATCGGCTGGATCAACGCCTGGATCACCGGATACGACCTGGTCGAGTGCACCACCGTGGAGAACATCGTATTGACGAGATGCACGGCAACGTACAATTGGTGCTCCGGGTTCCACGTCGAGTACGGGGCGAAACCGAAGAACATCGTGCTCATCGATTGCGTCACCAGCTACAACGGGCAGAAGCCCAACTGCGAACAGTACTACGGCTACGGGTTCAAGTTCCAGAACTTCCAGGTACCGGGGGTCACGTGCACCAACCTGGTCGGAACCGGCAACCATGAAGGGTTCACCCCGATCTCGATGACGGCGTCAAGCCTGAACATGAAGACCTGGGTCAACACCGTCAGCGGGAGGGCGTCGTCCGGATCATGGTATCCGGCCGGAGCCCCGGGGGCGAGCACGGACCTCATCTTCACGAAGCTGGGCTCGAACGCGAACTGCATGATCGATACCTACTACAGGTCAGTGAAGCTCCTCTACTACTATGGCGGAACCATCACCTATGCCACACCGTCATCGGGCACGGTGTCATCGGCACCGACCAACCTGGCCTCCACATTGACTTCGGGCAAGGTCGCCCTGACCTGGAGCGCGCCGGCCAGCAACGGCGGGTCGGCGATAACCTCGTATAATGTTTACCGGGGCACCTCCGCCGGAGGGGAATCGGCCACGGCGATAGGCACCAGCACGTCCCTGGCATACACCGACTCGAACGTCGTTGCCGGAACGACCTACTACTACGTGGTAAAGGCGGTCAACTCCGTCGGTACCTCGGCCGCCAGTAACGAGGCGTCCCGCTCGGTCCCGGGAACGGTGCCGTCGGCACCGACCAACCTGGCCTCGACGTTGTCCGCGGGTAAGGTCTCGTTGACCTGGAATGTACCTGCCAGTAATGGAGGGTCAGCCATATCATTGTATAACATCTACCGGGGCACCGCTGCCGGATCAGAATCGACAACGGCGCTGGGTACTAGCACCTCTCTGGCATACACCGACTCTAACGTCGTGGCTGGAACGACCTACTACTACGTGGTCAAGGCGGTCAACTCCGTCGGTACCTCGGCAGCCAGTAACGAGGCGTCCCGCTCGGTTCCGAGAACGGTGCCGTCGGCACCGACAAATCTTGCAGCCACACTAATGACAGGAAAGGTCTCGTTGACTTGGAGCGCACCGGCCAGCAACGGCGGGTCGGCGATAACCTCGTACAACATCTACCGGGGAACCTCCGCAGGGTCGGAATCGACAACGGCGCTTGGTACCAGCACGACCTTGTCCTACATTGACTCGAACGTCGTTGCAGGGATGACCTACTTCTACATCGTAAAGGCGGTCAACTCCGTCGGTACCTCAATGCCCAGCAACGAGGCGTCCGTCCTCGATACCGAGTACAGTACCTTCAGCACCGACCAACCTGGCTGCCACTCTGACAGCGGGTAAGATCGCACTGACATGGACCTCACCTTCTAGCAATGGCGGGTCGCCCACAACCTCGTACAATATCTATCGCGGCACCTCCGCTGGATCAGAGTCCACAACGGCGATGGGTACCAGCACGACCTTGTCCTACATTGACTCGAACGTCGTTGCAGGGATGACATACTACTACGTGGTCAAGGCGGTAAACTCCGTCGGTACCTCGTCGGCCAGCAACGAGGCGTCGTCCTCGATACCGAGCACTGTGCCATCCGCACCTACCAACCTGGCGGCCGCTTTGGCGACGGGCAAAATAACGTTGACCTGGTCCGCTCCAGCTTCAAGCGGCAGCAGTCCATTAACCGGCTATGTGATCTATCGCGGCACCAGCTCCGCCCTTACGGGCCAGGTTTCGATCGGGACATCAACTGCCACCAGCTATGTCGATGCCATGATCTTGAAAGGCACGTACTACTATACGGTCAAAGCTGTGAGCTCCGTGGGGTCCTCGCCTGCCAGCACATCGACCTCAGTGGTTGTCGATGCTTCAAACACCGCCCCTGGCATGGTCACTGGACTTTCCGCGATGGCGACCGGTTCCAGTGGCGTTATCAAATTGACCTGGACCGCACCGTCCAATGGCGGATCGGCCATCACCGGGTACAAGATCTACCGGGGTTGGTCTTCCGGATTTGAAACGCTCGTGAAGACAATCAGCCCCGGCACATCGTACACCGATACCTGGACTGACCAACGGTGTTACCTACTATTACAAGGTCGCCGCGGTCAACGCGATCGGCACTGGAGCTCATTAGCGAAGAGGTCTACGCGACACCGACCAAGAGCACGAGCTCAGTCCCCGGTACTGTCACTGGATTGTCCGCAATAGCGACCGGATCGAGCGGCGTGATCAAATTGACCTGGACCGCACCGTCCAACGGCGGATCGGCGATAACCGGGTACAAGATCTACCGGTCATGGTCTCCGGGAACGGAGACGCTCGTGAAGACAATCAGCCCCGGCACATCGTATACCGATACCTGGATGACCAACGGTGTGACCGACGATCACAAGGTCGCCGCGGTCAACGCGATCGGCACTGGAGCCAAGAGCGCGGAGGTGCGTGCTACACCGCACGTGTAAAATCGAAACTAAGAACGCAGAGGTCACGCGGCACGGACCGCAACCTCTGGAAATCCATGCCTGTTTGTTTGACAACGAAAAAGACGGCCGGAAAAGGGGTCGAGATTTTCGTGGCCCCTCTCCCGGCGCGAACCTCTGATTCTACGTGGTTGTGGAAGATTCAGCCGCCTATCAACTTTCTTCCTTTATCGGTCAGCACATAGACCCGCCACCTTTTCCGGGAAGATGAAGAGATCAGGTTTGCCTCTTCCAGTATGCTGAGATGATAGGACAGCCCAGAGTCCGTTAGTTCTGTGATCTCTTTTAAAAGGCAGGGACATAGGTCGATTATCAGGAGAGCATGCATTATCTGGAGCCGGATAGGGTCAGAAACTGCCTGAAAACGATTTGCCTCGAAGGCAAGTTCCGCTTTGTCTGGAACGAGCTTCTTCAACTCCTCCAACCCTCCCTGCTGCTGAAGGGCTGCCTCCATCTCCTCCGGAAGGTTCATCACATCCTTGCAGCATTCTTTCTTTGGAGTACTTCTAGCGGCCATTGATAGAACCCTCTAATTTGTGGGTAATACTAGATTGTCGATAATCCACTTATTGATTTCATTCCGGCTTTTTCGGAACGCTTTTAATCTTTCTTTCTCGGTGCCTACAACCTCTGATGGATCGTCGAATCCATGATGGATCTGTACCTTGCCTCCGGGGAAGAATGGACAGGTCTCGGCCGCATTCGAGCACACCATGACCACGTAGTCGAATTCCTGTTCTTTGAACTCGGCGAGTCCCTTCGACCGCTGTTTTGAAATATCGATGTCCAGCTCGGACATGACCTCAATTGCCAAGGGATGGACCTGACCTGGCTTTGTACCCGCACTATATGCCGTGAGGACCTTCGAATAAAGTGCATTCGCCAATCCTTCGGCCATCTGGGACCGCGCAGAATTATGGGTGCAGATGAATAGTACTCTCTTCATATCGTCTCCAGCGTTTGATTTTCAAGATACTTAACGATAGCCACGAACTTATTTATATCGACCAAATGCTTCACTTCAACATTAATTGAAACATCGTCGAGCCAGGGCCAACTTGGAGGGAATCATATGAATGTGACCGAAGAAGAAAACAACCCGCCGCCGAGCGGATTGAAGAAATTGTCGTTCCTGAACAGATACCTGACCGTTTGGATATTCGCTGCCATGGGGCTCGGCGTCGTCTTGGGGGTCCTTATTCCTGGGTTCGCCGATTCTTTGAACGAGATGAGCGTCGGTACCACCTCCATCCCGATCGCCATTGGCCTGATACTCATGATGTATCCTCCGCTGGCCAAGGTCAAAGTACGAAGAGCTTGGCCAGATCACGAAGCAGCCAGAAGCGAAGAAGATGTTCTCAACCTCCCTGTTTCTGAATTACGTCGTCGGTCCATTACTGATGTTCGCTCTGGCATGGATCTTCCTCCCAGACCAGCCGCTATACCGGATCGGCCTGATATTGACCGGCGTCGCGAGATGCATCGCCATGGTCCTGGTCTGGAACCAGCTGGCCGAAGGAGATAGCGAATACGTTGCGATCCTGGTCGCTCTGAACTCGATATTCCAGATAGTCCTCTACGCGTTCTACGCATATTTCCTGATCTCAGTGCTATCCGATGTGGTATCGCCAGGATCCGGGGTGGCAGTGGACATCTCGATCGTGTCCGTGGCCATCAGCGTGATAATCTACCTTGGAATACCGTTCTTCGCCGGCGTTATCAGCCGATACACCCTCAGGCCGAGGATGGGCGCTGACTGGTACGATAACAGGTTCATGCCGGTAGCAGGGAAGGTCTCACTGCTGGCATTGCTCTTCACCATCGTGGTCATGTTCTCGCTTAGAGCCCAGTCGATCGTAGACACACCGTTTGATGTGGTAAGAATCGCTATCCCGTTGGTCATTTACTTCGTGATCATGTTCCTGCTGTCATTCTGGCTGTCCATGCGGCTCAAGATCGATTATGGTCATGCCACCGCACAGTCCTTCACAGCGGCAAGCAACAACTTCGAGCTCGCGATCGCCGTGGCCGTGGGCGTGTTCGGCATATCGTCGGCTGTTGCGTTCGCCGCTGTCATCGGCCCACTGGTAGAGGTGCCCGCGCTCATTTCCCTGGTGAACCTGTCCTTGTACTTCAAACGGAAGTACTACGATGCGAATGGTAAATTCAAAGGGGCGGCGCAGGAAGGCTGATGCGATGGACCCGAGGACGAAGGAGTCGGCAGCCATGGCGGCCACGGAGGCCGGACGTTGCCAGCCCTGTTTCAAGCATCACCTCGGGAAAGCGCTGGAGCGGAGGATCGGCGAGGACGATATCAAGGAATCAACAACCTTAGTGGAACGGTCGGCGGCGCTGGGGGCCAGCGCATGTCCGATTTCGTCGAGATCGCTATGAAGGAAACGAAGAAGGAGGAATGAAATGGCCATTGAGGAGATAGACCTGTATAAGTTGAAAGCGGAAGATCTTGTGAAGTACCTGCCCGGACAGGATAAAGGCTGGGTCGGATTCGCCCAGAAATTGATCG
Source organism: uncultured Methanomassiliicoccales archaeon (assembly GCA_963695345.1). GTDB lineage: Archaea > Thermoplasmatota > Thermoplasmata > Methanomassiliicoccales > UBA472 > DASXVU01. The sequence continues at coordinate 1,722,421 of OY968769.1, read as the reverse complement.
ACAAGAATGCGAAGGCGGTTGACTGCTCGAAAATCGACAAGAAGATGGCCGATGCCATCGATGCCGTCCTGAGCATCGACATCCGTCTGCCGGAGAGCGACCCCATGCAGCAGAAGGTGCCGGAGAAGCTCTTCGAGTACAACTCGCCCGATGAGAGCTCTCCCGTACTGATCACAAGTAATTCCATCATCACCCACCAGATATTGAAACTGATATTCGAGAGATCCAAGGCGAAGGCTTTCGTGATCCCGGTCGACACGATCGGCTATACCATGGACAACTCAGTGGTCGGTGGGGCGTTCACCCCGATGGCGGTCATGAAAGCCATCAATGACAGCGGGATAGCCAGCAGATCCTCGTCCCGAAAGGCGCTGATTTCCGGATTGGCCGGCGAGCAGAAGAGCGGGATCGAGCGCATCACCCGGTGGAGCATGGAGATCGGACCGGTCAGCGGTTTCGAGATACCGATGTACCTGTTGGCAAGACAATAAGCTCAAGGAAGGCTGCACACAGGCTGTAAACACCGAAGCCGAGAATCGTAGCATATCACTAAGGTGTTCTGTTGCCCCGGATCGTGAAGGTTAGAAAGGAGGAACTGGCCCCCTGGCTGAAAGGAGTGGTCAAACGGCACTGCATCAATTGCGAGTCAGACGTGGAGAGAATGGACCATGCCTGTCCATTCTGTTCCGCCCCACTCCGCAAGGAATGCCCCGTTTGCCATTACTGGGTAGAGATGGATGTGACCTTTTGCATCTCCTGCAGGCACCCCTTTCCTTTACCATCCCCCGCTAAGGCCACGATCAAGATGTGGCACGAAGAGAACAGAATCGAGTAGAATGAATATCGGAATACTGGGCTGGACGAGCAACGTGGTAACCCGAAAACCCAGAATTGAGCTATGAGCCAGATGATAGATGAGTGCTCCCGTGGGGATTTGAACCCCAGTCCTTGGATCGAGAATCCAAAATGATTGGCCGGACTACACTACGGGAGCGAGTTCGTAATCCCCCCAAATTCGATGGCCATAATTAAACCTTTGGTATTGCAGGGTCTGTCCGGAAGCCTGCTTTCCGTGATTTAGTATCCTTATGCGAAAGATAATGTCCGGGCAAGCCCTTCCATCCCTGTGGCCGATTTCACCTATGACCGCAAGTGGATCATGCGCTCCACGCTGTTCCTCACTGTGGCGGTCATTTGGGTCATGGTTCTCATCGTTCTTCTCCTTCCGTTCGATACACTCGTGACCATCGTCATGGGATTGGCGTTGGGCTTGTTCCTGCTGGTCGTGGGTGTATCACCATTCCTCACCAGACACTCAGTCGATGCGAACGACATCATCCTCCGCCAGGGATGGCATTTCACGGTCAGCGTACCGATCGAGAACATCAAGGCCATCAATCTGATAGATGAGGCGCCGAAGGACCGCAGCCTGCTTATTTCCCAGACCAAAGGGATCTTGAACATAACATCGTGCAAGAGAGACCTGATCTCGCTCAAGCTGAGGAGGCCGCAACGTATCGCCTCGGTCTTCTGGAGAAAAGTTGATGAGATCGTCTTCGACGTGACGGACCGGGAAGGTTTCCGGTCGGCCTTCGAAACCGCGCTCTTGTCTACTCGCGCCAGTCCAGCCCGATCGTCCTCGAGCCGACCTTAGGGATCAGCGGCGCCTTGCGCTTGTGCACCGTGTCCAGATGCCTTCTCCAGACCATCTCCACGATGTTGAGGTCTATGCCGGTCTGGCGGGATATCTCCCGGTTCTCCGTCAGCATCTCGAAGCCGAGAAGTATCTGGTCCAGCTTCTCGTAGGAGACGCCCAGCTCCCCTTCGTCCGTCTGGCCTTCCCAGAGCCCGGCCGACGGTGCCTTCTCGATGAGCCCACTGGAGATGTGCACCTTCCTCGCCAGTTCCCTTACCTCGGTCTTGTAGAGGTCACCGATCGGCAGGAAGTCCACCCCGCCGTCGCCGTACTTGGTGAAATAGCCGACCAGCAGCTCCGACTTGTTGCCGGTGCCCATGACGATGCGGCCCATCAGGTTGGCGTGGTGCATGAGCACCACCATCCTGCATCTGGCCATGACATTGCCCAAAAGCTCTTTCCGGTCGATCGAGGGCAGCAGCATCTTGAAGCCCTCCAATGCCGGTGTGATCTCCTCGACCCTGAACTCCGCGCCGATCTCCCTGGAGAACTCCTCGGCATCCTTCCGGTCCGCCTTGGATGTGGTAGCGGACGGCATGAAGACGTTCAGGACCTTTTCGGCGCCGATCGCGTCGACGCAGAGCTTGGACACCAGGGCCGAGTCGATGCCCCCGCTGAGCCCGATGACCACTCCGTTGCCTCCAGACTCCTCGACCTTCTGGCGGATGAACTCCACTATCGTGTCGTAGGCATAGTCCTTCAATTGGGGGCGCATGAGGCATCGTATGCAGCAGCGTGCTAATATCGCTTATCATCTGACCGCCGAACGCGAACCTAGATAACCGAGTGCAGCGATTGGACGGACGATAGCATGAGGACGGTCCTTGCACAGGTGCCGAGCGCGGTCGGCGATAAGGCGGAGAACCTGAGGCGCATACATGAGACGGTGGCAGGACAGGAAGCTGACCTGTTCATATTCCCCGAGCTGTTCCTGAGCGGGTACATGTGCCGGGACAGGGTTCACCTCATGGCCGAATCGCTCCAGGGGGACAGCGTCCAGGAGCTCATGACCGTGGCCGACGAGCACCAATGCTCCATCCTCCTGGGCATGCCGGTCCTGGACGATGAGACGACCGGATTGGTGCACAACAGCGCCGTCCTGGTTAAACCGGATGGCAGCGCCTGGAGCTACGACAAGATCAATCTGGCCACCTTCGGTCCGTTCGAGGAGTCGCTATTCTTCTCCCCGGGAAAAGTGCCCACACTGTTCGAGGTGGAAGGGTTCCGCCTTGGCGTGGTCATCTGCTATGACCTTTTCTTCCCTGAGCTGAGCAAGTCGCTGGTTCTGCACGGAGCGGACGCCGTCGTCTGTATCTCCGCCTCGCCCAACACATCCAGGGACTTCTTCGAGAGGATCGTGCCGGCCAGGGCCATAGAGAACACCGCCTATGCCATCTACGTCAACAACGTCGGGTGTCAGCTAAACCAGGTCTTCTTCGGCGGCAGCCATGCGGTGGGACCGAAAGGCAACCAATTGATGAAGTGCGACTACTTCAAGAAGGACGTCAGAAGCGTGGACCTGGACCTGATGGAGGTACGGGCGGCGCGGAGGATGCGCCCCACCGTGCGGGACTCCATGGGACTGGTCTCACAGGACATGTTCTGAGCCTCGGACACATCAGTAATGAGATCAAAACGATGTGAGCGGCATAGGATCTCCTGCATGAAGTCAGAGTTTGCGATGGCTTGCTGAAGCCATCGGCCCCGAATTTCAGCGAAATCGAGAAATATTTTAATCCTTCCTAGATTCAATTCCAGTATGGACAGGGCGAACCTGGGCGTAAAGTTTAAAGCCAATTCATACAGTAGGGAGCCGAAAGCCGAGGTGGCCCAGCCCGGTAAGGCGCAAGCCTGGAATTATTCCGCCAGTAAGCTTGTGTCCGCAAGGACTCGGGAGTTCAAATCTCCCCCTCGGCGCCATCCTTCTTATTTCTCCACGGTATATCCAGACACACATTTCATTGACATCAGGATCTTGCAGAACCTCAGCATTTCTGATTATCACATGGAGATGTGAATCGCAAATCATTATCGTGCCCAGATATCATAGGCTGAATCGCGCCCCTCAAACGGAGCACCGTGATCGTGGATACGATGGCAAAAAACAACGCGAACGATTTCTCCTCCACCAAGAGTAATAAGATAGCGGTGAGAGGTAAAAATCCCAATGAAAACCGGGATGCTCGTTTCTGGCATCAACTGGAAAGGTTCAATGAGACCCCAGCTAAGGATAGGGGGGAAGTTCTCTCGAGTATCGGGGTCGAGGTGACGAGCGGTGAACTGGCAGGGATCCTGACCAAGAGTCATTTCGTCATCCCGGGAAAGACACGTTTCGAATGCCAGATGTGTGGTGAGTGTTGCCGATATGCGCGAAAGGTGGCAAATTTCACCTATGAGCCTTGCTTGTTCCTTTCCGAGCAGAACCGATGCTCTAAGCATGATTCGAACTACCTGGTATGTCGCTGGTTCCCCTTTTACGTACATCACGATCCGAAATACGGGGACCTGCTGACCATCAAGCCTTACTGTTCGGGGTATGGGAAAGGACCTCTCGTCGACTACATTGCGAAGGTCCAGGAGATCAACGATCTGGCCAGGAGCATGCAGACCAACAAGGACGGGGCATTTGTGATACATGAGGTCCTTTACCTACCCGAGAAGGGAGAATGGACCTTTCCATCCAAGAAGAACCTTGACAGCCTGATGCGGTACCTGAGCGCAGCAGAGAGGTCGAGAGGGAGGAACGTGAATGCGAATCGAAGCGCGGAATTGGACCATGCCCAGCATTTTACCTCTGGCCTGCTAGGGAGCATCAATGACCCTCAGCTGACGGTGGACGAGGAAGGACGTATCACCGACCTCAATGCCGCAATGGAGGCCCTGTGCCAAAAGAAACGGGACATTCTGTTGGAGAGCAGGCTAGACGCCCTTTTCATCAATCCTATCGGCCTGCAGCAAACGATCAAGTTGTGCTTGGCCCGGGGTAAGGTGACGGGCTCCCCACACCGGCTCGCCCTGGCCTCAGGTGAGACCGTCCCAGTGCTTTTGAACCTCATCACCTACCGCGATCGCACCGATGGCCTGGTGCATGGGGCATTGGTCTGCTTCGAGCCGATCAACAGCTCCGTTTTCAATGAAATGATACAGTCACAAAGATACGCCAGGAGCCTGATAGAGGCCAGTCTGGACGCCTTGGTCTTCCTGGACCTGGACGGGAACATTCTCGATGTCAATGATGCCACCATAAAGATCGTGGGAAAGGAACGGGAGAGCCTGATCGGATCCGACTTTGCGGACTATTTCACCGATCCGAAGAAGGCAAGGGATGGCATCCTTGAAACGCTGGAGAGAGGAATGGTGCAGAACTTCGAACTCATGCTGGTGGACAGGGATTCCAACCAGATACCAGTCCAGTTCAATGCCACCGCCTATCGGGACAATGATGGGGCGATCAAAGGTGTCTTCGCAGCAGCCAGAGATGTTCGGGAGACAAAAACGATGATCGCGGAACTGGAAGATGCGAAGGACTATTCCCGGGGATTGATCGAGAGCAGCCTCGACATGATGGTCACCGTGGACAGCAGCTGCCTGATCATGGACGTCAACGAGGCGGCGACCTTGCTTGTGGGACGGAGCAGGGAGGATCTCATCGGGGCATCCTTCATCGATCTGTTCAACGACCGGGAGCGAGCAGGCCGGGGAGTGCAGGCCTGTTTCTCTGAAGGTTCGGTGCACAACTTCGAGCTCAATGTCCATAACAAATCGGAAAACATCCCGGTCTCGTTCAATGCCAGCGTCTATCGGGACCGTTCTGGCATGGTAAAAGGCATCTTCTGTATCGCCCGGGATATCCGTGAAAGGAAAAAGATGGTCCGGGAGATCGAAGAGGCCAGGAACTACTCCCGAGGCCTTATCGAATGCAGCCCAGACATGATGGTCACCGTCAACCGGAAGGGTCTGATAAAGGATGTCAACGAGGAAGCGGTCCGATGGACCGAAAAATCAAGGGCAGCGTTGGTCGGAACCCGCTTTGATTCCCTCTTTGTCGATCCAGTAAAAGCATCGGAGGGGGTGGATATGGTCTTTACCGCAGGTAGGGTGAATGACTACCGGCTCGATCTTCAACTGGACAACCGCACGGAACCGCTATCATTTGATGCCGGCCTTTACCAGAATAGTAATGGGGATGGAGATCAGCTCATGTTCGCCATTGCCCGGAAGGTCGATGATCGCTGGTCAAGATCGACAATATCGCCTGAGGGTTAGGTAAAAGAATCGACTGCCTGACCCAAGGATCAGCAGTTCGCGTTGGCCAGTTCTATGCAGAAAGCGGTTCCTTCAGAAACGCTCTCGTCAAGCCATATCTTGCCGCCGTAACGCTGCACCAGACGACTGACGATGAACAGTCCGAGGCCGGTGTTCCCATTCGGTCCGTACTTGAACCCCTCTTGGAACAGGCTCCCCCGCGCTTCCTCGGGTATGCCGATGCCGTCGTCGGCGATCCTGATCAGAACGGCCTCTCCGTTCTCTTCTATGTCGATCCGTACCTTGGATGGGATCGCGTGCTTGATCGAGTTCGAGACCAGATTGTCCAGGACATTGTGCAGCGCCGCATCGGCCAGGACCGTGCCCCGTCCGCGCACTTCCAGGCCGATCCCCAGTCCTTGGTGGTTGGACATCACGTTCCGGGCAATGCTGCCTACATCGATCGGGGTGAGCGTGGTGGATGCGACCGCCTTCTCCAGGGTCGATATCCTTCCGACGATCTCGCCGCATGCCTCGAGGTTCCTTCTGGTGATCGCCAGGAACTTCATGTCCGAAGAGCGGTCAAAGAGCTCCAGGCCTCCCTGGGCCACTGTCAGTTTGTTCAGGAGATCGTGCCTCAGCATGGTGCCGATGGTGGTTCTCCATTCCTTTTCGGCGGATCGCTCCCCGATCTCCGTCTCCTCGATGGACGGTACACCGTCCAGATAAAGGTCCAACCGGGTCTGTCCGACCTCGGCCTTGATGGTCAGGCTCCTCCTCCTACGCATTGCGAGAACCTTCGGTCCGCACCTCCCTGTGAGGGAGCTTTCCTCCGACCCTCCTTGCGACAACATCGAGCTGCTCATCCTATCAAGTCCAGCGGTGGGAATTCGTCTTCCTGGACGGGTGTAATTGCGTCCCTGAAACGTAATTCCCTGATGTTATCAGATTATGATACGATACTAAAAAGGCACCATCCTCGGAATCAATTCTGATAATTATCAAGGCCGATTCCAAGGTTTCTTCGGTGGTTCTCCTGATAAAAAGTCTGTAAAGGGAGTGGAGAAGTTGAATTATTTGAACCGTGTTATTAGAACACTCCCGACAGGATTGAGGAATTCTAATGCGTGTCAACGTAGACATCCAGCTCAAGGACGTCCCAGGACAGCTCATAGCGGCACTGGAACCGATATCGAAGAATGATGGCAACATCAGGAGCGTGGTGCACCGCCATGACAAGGTGAGCGGAGGCAAGATAGCCATCAACCTGACCTTCGAGGTCGGGAACCAGAAGGCCCTGGACAACATATTCGGAGAATGGAAGGAAAAGGATGTCGATGTCCTGAAGATCGACCACCTGTTCGAGACCTTCCGGCTCGACTATGTGATCGTCGGTGAACTGCCTCCCGCCGAGGTCAGGAAGATCATCGAAGGCATCCAGGCCATAGGGGAAGTGGAATCGATAGACATCAGGTACTCCGTTTCAGGGGCCAAGGACAAGGCCGCGCTTTTATCCGGCAAGGTCCGCAACAAAGACGTGATCAAGAAGGCGAACAAGTTCATCAACGAGAGGGCGAAGCGGGCAGGGTACATCGTCATCCGTGGGTTCGGTGATTGAAATGGACGTCGTTCTAGTGGGATTCGGCACCGTCGGTCAGGGAGTGGCGGAGGCGATCGCCAAGAAGAACGCATTGCTCGAGAGGACCCTGGGGGAGAATGTCCGCATCGTAGGGGCCTTCGATTCCAGTTCATATTCCCTAAACAAGTCCGGATTGGACCCCCTGGAGCTTGTGCGGGGCAAGATGGTCAAGGGGAAACTGGGCAAGAGACTGAGCGAGGACATCAAGGACATCCTGCCAAAGATCGAATATGATACGCTGGTGGAGATGACCCCCACCAACATCAAGAACGGCCAGCCCGGGTTGGGCCACATAAAGGCGGCGCTGTCGCGCGGGCCACGATGTGGTGACCTCGAACAAAGGACCCCTGGCCCTTAAGTTCCAGGAGATATCCAAACTGGCCAAGAAGAACGATGCCCGGCTGCGCTTCGAGGCGTCGGTGGGCGGAGCCACACCGGTCATAAACCTGGCGTCGGAGCTGCTGGTCTGCGAGACCATCTTCTCCATCCGGGGCATCATGAACGGCACCTGCAATTTCATCCTGAACCGGATGGAGACCGAGGGGATGCAGTTCGAACCGGCCCTGAGGGAGGCGCAGCAGATGGGATACGCGGAGACCGACCCCTCGTACGATATCGACGGTATCGACTCGGCCTGCAAGGTCGCCATCCTGGCGAATGCCATCATGGGCAAGGACATCACGGTCAACGACGTGGCCCGGACGGGCATCAGGGGCATCAACCTGGCCGCGGTCAATCTGGCCGGCCAGGACAAGAAGGTCGTAAGGCTGATCGGAGAGGTGACCGAGCGCGGAGGAGAGGTGTCCCCCAGGCTGATACCGGTCGGGCATCCGCTATCCATCGGCGGAACGCTGAACACCTTCAGCATCCAGACCGACCTGGCCGGGGAGATCACCGTGGCCGGGAGAGGCGCTGGACGCGCGGAGACCAGCAGCGCGGTCATGAGCGACATCTATGCGGTCATGCGGGAGAGGCGGGGCAGTATCTCACAGAGATTAAATATCGGGCTCCGCATAGACACGGCCTAACACGGTAGGGTTCCACATGGCTTACAACGAAACAAGAAGGGATTGTTTTATTGGGTCGACAAGTTAGTCTGTTCGACACGACCCTCAGAGATGGCGCCCAGACCGAAGGGGTCTCGTTCTCGACCGAGGACAAACTGGAGATACTTCAGCGTCTGGACGCGTTCGGCATAGACTTCGTGGAGGGCGGGTATCCCGGTTCCAACCCGAAGGACAAGGCGTTCTTCAAGGCGGCGGAGACAGGCCGATCTGAAGCACTCCAAACTGGTGGCCTTCGGCTCGACCCGGAAGGCCGGGGTCCCGGCCAAGGACGACGTCACCATGAGGTCGCTGCTGGAAGCGAACACCGAATGGGTATGCATCTTCGGCAAGACCTGGGACCTGCACGCCACCAAGGCTCTGGGGGTCTCGCTGGAGGAGAACCTGGAGATCGTTTCCGACACGGTCGGTTTCCTGATCCAGTTCGGGCAAGCACGTCATCTTCGATGCGGAGCATTTCTTCGACGGGTGGAAGGACAACCCCGAGTACGCGATGAAGGTGCTGGCGGCCGCCAGGGACGCCGGGGCCGAATGGCTCGTCCTGTGCGACACCAACGGAGGGACGTTCCCGTCCGAGGTGACCGAGGCGGTCGAACAGGTGCGGGCCCGATTCGATACGCCGTTGGGCATACACGCCCACAACGACTGCGAGATGGCGGTGGCGAACTCCATGGCCGCGGTCCAGGCCGGGGTCACCATGGTCCAAGGCACGATCAACGGACTGGGCGAGCGCTGCGGCAACGCCAACCTGTGCTCCATCATACCCAGCCTCGTCCTGAAGATGAAGGCGCAGACGAACGTCACCAAGCTGTCCAGCCTGACCGCGCTGTCCAGTTTCGTGGGGGAGATGGCCAACATATCGCCCGATCCCCGGCTTCCTTACGTGGGCAGGAGCGCCTTCGCGCACAAGGGCGGCATGCACGTCTCGGCCATACTCAAGGAGAGCCGGACCTACGAGCACATCGACCCGACCCTGGTCGGCAACGAGCGGCGCATACTGATCTCTGAGCTTTCCGGCACATCGTCCATCCTGGCCAAGGCCAAGGAGCTGGGCATCGAGACCGAGAAGGACGGCGGCCGCTCCATACTGGAGAAGATGAAGGACATGGAGGCGGAAGGATTCCAGTTCGAGGCGGCGGAAGCGTCGCTGGAACTGTTCATCCGCCGGCTGAAGGACCAGCAGACCGCCCCCTTCAAGGTGGAAGGGTTCCGGCTGTTCATGGACGTCTCCACCAGGAACACCATCAGCGAAGCCTCGATCCGGGTCGTCGACAGCGATGGCACGGTGGAGCACACGGCGGCGGACGGCAACGGGCCGGTGAACGCGCTGGACCGGGCGCTGAGAAAGGCGCTGCTGCGCTTCTACCCGGTGCTTGCCGAGGTTCGGCTCATCGATTACAAGGTGCGGGTCATCGACGGCAAGGACGCCACCGCGGCCAAGGTCCGCGTTCTGATCCGCTCGACGGACGGGAAGCACTCCTGGACCACGATAGGCGTTTCCGGCAACATCATCGAGGCGTCGCTGATGGCGCTGCTCGACAGCATCGAGTACAAGCTCATGAAGGAAGGCGTCAACGGTTTCAAGGAGTGACGGAACACCCGTTACATTGATTTGGAGAGCGCACGCTATCATGGGCCATGCCATACGAGGTCAGGATCATCACCCCGGAGGAAAAGGACCGGCTGTACGAGAAGTACTCCGGCATCAACTTCTACTCGATCAAATCCGAGGTGTACGGCTGCTGCATCAAGCTCCTGACCACCAACCGCCAGATGAAGGAGATGTGGGAGGACAATTTCTACACCATGTCGGAGAGCGTTCGCTCGCATGGACGGGTGGTCATGATCGACCTCCCGGGCGAGGGGATGAAGGTCCTTTACGAACCGGTGGCCAAGACCGCCTTCCTGTTCAACTTCGACTACTACGGGTGGGTGAAGAGCATCGCGCTGGCCGTGGCCGGCGACCTCCTGGAGGACGAGCACCACATCCATTCGGTGCACGGAGCCTCCATGGACATCGCCGGTCATGGGGTGTCGCTGATCGCCCCTTCCAAGACAGGGAAGACGACCCACTCCTGGGGACTTCTTCGGATGAAGGATGCCCGGCTGGTGACCGACGACTGGTACTACGTGCGGCCGTTCACCGGACGGCCAGTGGCCTACGGCTCGGAGAAGAACTGCTACATCGACGCCGACATCGGCAAGGCCTGGCCGGAGTACCGGGCGCTGGTGGAGAAGGCGGTGTTCGACAAACAGCAGCGGGCGGTGGTGAACGTCCGCTGGATCGCCGGTCAGGGCTCGGTCATACCGCTGACCACACTGTATGACGTCATACTGCTGAAGCGGGACCCCGGCGACCCGAACCTGGTCACCGAGCTGGAGCCTGAGGCGGCCCTCGAATATCTCCGTCTGAACGATTTCTGCAACCCCCATCAATTGGTCCGGGACAAGCGCAAGATGGCCATCCGCTACGAGTTCTTCTCCAGGCTGCTGTCCAACGTCCGGGTCCATCTGGTGAACACCACCGCGCCGGCGCAGGAGACGCAGGAACGCATCAGGAAGGCTCTTGTTCGGGGTCTGATGGCATGAACGTCCTGATCACCCTGCTGGGCCGGAGCGGCTGGGGGCTGTTCAACTCGGTCTGGGCGATGATCAGGACGCATGACTACGTTCCGGAAAAGGTCTACATCATCACCGACGGATGCCAGATGCCTCTCGCAGAACAGGTCAGGACGATGCTTGGCGACCCTCCTGGCGGAGTACGGGGAGCACCATGAGATCGAGATCGTGCCGCTGAAGGGGGACATGATCAAGGAGATCGCGTCGAAGGTCAAGGAGATCGCCGAGGGGGAGAAGGGTCGGGGCAATATCCTGGCCCTGGACGTGACCCCGGGAACAAAGTCGCTGGTCATGGGGGCGGTCGTACCGGGAATGAACCGGAACCTGTTCGATCACATATTCTACCTGTACATCGAATCTTTGAGGAACGCCGCCCGCCCCTACATCACCATCCCGCTCTCGGTGCAGCACGACCATGAGTTCCTGCGGGAGGTGAGATGATTGGACTCCGTTGTGGGAAAGGACATGCTCATGGCGGTCCTGAACGAGCTGATGCTGTCGAAGCGCGGCAACATCGAGGTCTTCTCGGACATCCTGGGAATTTCGCTGATGCACCTCGACCTGGAGCACGGAGAGATAGTCAGCGTGGCCAATGGACATGATTTCGATGCCGTATTGCCAGAGCTGCGGTCGAGGCTGAATGACATCATGGCGGCCGACCTGCCCGACTACAACGACCTCAAGGAGGCGCTATACAGCTCGCTCCTGGTCCCCCCGGAGAACCTGAACGAGCTGATGGCGGAGATCAGGAAGTCGGAGAAGAGGAAGAGCGACCCCTACCGCTACCCGAAGCAAGAATCGTTCGCCATCGACACGAACATCGCCTACCGGCGTCTGTTCAGCCGACTGATGTACCACAGCGAGGGCTGCGGTATCAGCGACTTCGACCCCTCCAAGGTGCAGGTGTTGATCCCGGACCTGGTGGAGCGGGAGATGGTGGAGAAGGCCGGGAAGTACAGCCATCAGGACATCGAAGCGCTGAAGAGGGCGGTCCGCAACCCCTCGACAGTGGGAGGGATGGTCAATTGCTCGATGAAGAGCGCACGGAAGGCGCTGAACGCCCAGGCGGAGGAGGGTGTGCTGGAGGAGCACTACAACCTATGGCGGGTGGCCGGAGGGACCTATGTGGCGGACAAGGAGCAGCGCGACGGGGAGATCGCCCGGGCACTGGGAGCCCATTCCGGAGAACAGCGGATGGACCTATTGTTCCTTACCGCGGACGACAAGGCAAGGGTCCAGACCTACGCCGCCAAGCTGCCCACCCTGATGATCAAGTACCCTTCGGACATCCCCAGCCATCTACCCTTTGACCCGTGGCTGCTGGTAGAGTTCCTGCATGACGCGGCGGTCTATTTCGGTTCGTTGTCACTCAAACCGGTCGGCATCCGCATCATGGGAGAATGGAAAGGGAAGTCGACGGCCGATTATCGCGCGGAGAGGCTGAGGCTCACTGCGGAGAATGGATCGGCATTGGTGGAATCCCTGAAGAAGGATATCCGCATAGTGCAGGGGATCCAATCGAAGGTCGACCTGAAAGCCATGAGATAGAGAATGACTGCGCATGCCTGATAACTATGGACCGAAAAGATCGGATCAAGGTCGAAGAGGATGAGAATCCCCGCAAATCTAGTAAATATGGTGGGGAAGTTGGAGAAGGTCCACGGGGATCCCACATTTCGTTCAATGGAATATCGATTAGAAATACGTTTTGAAGTAAATGGTATTTTATTGTAATACTCGGAAAATGGTATTCGATGAATCTTGACAATGATGAAACCATATGTGAATTAAGGGGAACATATGGCATTCAAGCGGCGATCCACTATCTTACTGGACGATCCTGAACGAGGGTAATGGACAAGATTCTTGACCATCTAGGTAATACCGGTTGGAGAATGTGTGTGATCGGATGAAGATCGAGCCGATGGTCATCGAAACCGTGGACCTGAAGGTCCCGGCCATCAGGATAACTCCAGAGAGACCGGTGGGAGCTGCGGTCGTCACTCACGGATATGGCGGATGCAAAGAGGAGCAGCTTGGACTGGCAATGCGGGTTGCTGATGCCGGTCTTGTCACCTATGCCATAGATCTCAGGGGACACGGACAACATCCGAATGAACTGGACGAACATGTGCAGCAGGATGTTGAACTGGCCATAAGCCATGCCCGGGAATTCGGCAAGGTGGTCGCGATAGGCCACTCGTTGGGAGGACGCCTCTCGCTCATGAGCAGCGCGGATTTCGCCATAGGGATCTCACCCCCGCTGGATGGGTCCTATGGAGCGAGAACTGAGGAACTGCTCAAGAAGCTTAGGGGATATCGCGTCCGCACGGACAGCCCGGGCCGGGTCTTTGATATCCTGGCAAAGATCCCTCGGTGGCAAGACAGGGATAATTCCAGATCCATCATCATCTACGGGTCCAGGGATGTCCCGGAGATCGTGACCTCGTGCGATCAGCTCAAGGCGGTAAGGCCGGGTGTATTCAGGATCGAAGAGGCGCTCCACAGCGACACCTATCTTCTGGAAAGGACCTTTGATAGCGTCAAACAGAATCTGGAAGGATGGTTTTACTAGAGCAAATCGATTTAATTGCGGTCTTTACGATACCATTGTCCGGCATTGGGAAAAGATGTTGTCCTTGCTTTCCTTGCCTGATCGATCGACGAATGGCTTCAATGAATGGCATTCCCGCCCATCATTGTTTATTGTCATTCTCATTGAGCGGGCTGCAATGAGGCTCGTGAGGGCCGCAGAATCCAAGACTCCGGTAAACTTTGTCGCTGTAGACCCCTTGACCTGCGTGTTCAATGCTCCTGCTTGCCTTATTGAATGACCGGTCCGATATGTCTGGATACTTCAAATTATAACTGATCTTTTTATCGGTAAAGTCTTCCAGCTTTTTGATCAATACCTTGCGATCCGTACTGTCAAAATCATTCAAGCAACTGTATTTAATGCTCAGCATGAGCTCGTCATAGCGTATCCCGGCCTCCTGATGGTTCTTGAACTGATCACCGGGGTTAAGGAAGGTCAGAAGTCCGGCAAGCATCGCAGACAACAACGCGATCAATCCACCGACGATCTGGACCACACCTCCGGTGAAGATCGTCGTGACACCGGAGATCGCTGCCAAAAAGGTCGTCGCCAATCCCAATCCCAGGCGGACATACCCCCAATATTCTGCCGAGGCAAAATGACCACGTGAAGTGAACAAGCAGTCTATTGCCAATCTCTTGTAATCTTCCTTGATGTCGTCATTTGCTGCCATGGGATCATTTCACATTCGAGCGGTCGTTTAGGGCCCAGTGCTGTGTGGGAATATTTGACTTTCTACAGGCTGCCAACCAGACGACGGATGGATGGTGATTTTGTAGGCTTATTTTACTTTGGAAAGGGTAGAATAATTCATTTTGAAATCTAACAAAAACGATTTTCGATGGTGCAATCGAGGACCATGAAATATCGAGCAAAATTATCGAGCGCTTTCAAGGTCGTATTTCCCTTGAATTTTCACATACCAGCAGTGCAATATAATCAATGTTAGTAAATGATAATCGGGTCATAACCCTTAAGGCAGAATAATCTCGTCCTTCATCGATAGTATTGCATTGTTCGAAAGGTCAAACTGTATCGTATGATGCCCTGGTTGCTTGCAAGGGCGGACATGTAAGAACACCAGATGATCCTCAGACCCGATTCGGAGAGGACCTTCCCACTCGATGCAGGTGCGGATCTGAGTTCATAACAGAGTGCCCCAACTGCAAGGAGGAGATCAGGGAGGGCAACGTATTGGAACGTAAGACCGGCAAGAACGGAGAAGTAATCTTGCCCAAATATTGCATCTTCTGCGGAAATCCGTACCCGTGGACCCTGAACTATTCCAAGGGCCAGTATTTTGAAGCGTTCGTGTGCAATCTGTTCCCTCGAGAGGATTTTGACGTCGTCCATGCCACGACAATCCGGAACGACCTATATGGGAGGAAGATCGGAGAGGCGAAGAACCCGGATTTCCGATTCCAGCACAAGGCGAGCGGCCATTATTTTTGGGTGGAGTGCAAATTCAGATCGACCCTGTACGACGGCAAGATCAAATGGGCCGAGAGATGGCAGATGGATAGATATCAGCAGTTCCAGAAAATGCACCGACCGGAGAAGGTCTACGTGGTCATCGGGTTCGGTGGGGATCCTACGAAACCTGATACGCTATACTCCATTCCATTGGACGAAATCCAGTATCCGAGATTGTTCCCAACCTCCATCGAAAAGTACAGCAGGTCGGCGACCAAGGAATTCGAGTATCAGGGCGGTCGCCTCAGATAGTCGTTTGGTTCAACTGTGGAATTCGCAATAGAATCGTTCAAGGGGACGAACTGACACGCCCGAAGTGGCCAGATATTCAATTTGATTGACCACAATGACAGTGGTAGATCGTTGATTGATTTTATTCCAGATCTCTTGCATAATAACTTACATGATCCTGGTTCCGGCGCCTGGACCGGGGCTTTGATTCCAGACCTCCATCGGGTCGAGGATCCATACACCGTGGACCTCCATGCCGTATTTGTCGAGACTTTCTTTCACACCCAGCCTCACTAGAACATCCATCATTGCGTCATAGACCGGACCCGACCTCTCATAGTCCCTGACCTTTGCCATGATCTCATAGGAGACCTGATCCAAGGTGACCAAAACCGATACGAGCCCGTCATTCTTCTTGATCTCTTCCAGGTTCGCCTGCGTTCTCTTCATTAGGATGTGAGCGAAGGCCATCATGTTCGACGAGAGGGCCGTCATGCTTCCCATATAAATGGTGTGAATCCGACCCTCTGGGTTGATTGTTGCTATCGTCTTCGATGACATCGGGTTGTTTACAAGTTTCAGGACTTCGTCCGGTAGGGCGATCACGAGCCTGCACCAATTGTAACAGGCGACCCGGAGCTATATCAAAATATGGACTGCGAAATCCGAGCTAGACCATCACAAACTTACTGGAAGAGAGCCAGGACATTATCTCGGTAAGGGGTGGAGGAGATCTTAGCAGCCCCAACGATGCGACCTGCCGCCTGCAATAGCGACCACCTGGACCGAAGGTCATGGCTCGGTCAAGGATGCAGGAATAATCTTTCGATGTTCAGAACAAGACTTGAGCGTATTAGGGACGTGCTCTGGGATGTGACAGCTTGAGCCCCGATTGAAAAAGAAGGGGCTAAGAATTACTCTATCCAGTAAGATTGGTGGGGGCGCTGGGATTTGAACCCAGATCAGCGGGTTTCTTCTACGCAGGGAGCTACCCTGCGCGAACTAATGGGTCATCGCTCCAGTTATTCATCACCGGATCAGCAAACCCGTTAGCAATCATTCCCAATTAACTGGAGCCCGCGAGGATACCGTGTTACCCCACACCCCCACTTGGTCAGATTTAAGCCTTGCGCATCTTCTGTGCCCGCTTCCGGCGCCGCATCTTCTTCTTGCGCCATTTCCAGCGCTGCTTGCCTCTTTTCTTCCAGGCGCGTGAACTTCTCTTCATTTGAACACCAGATTTCTTGCCCTGATTCCATTAGCACTTATCAATGTTTCCCTATTGGCGGGCCTGTCGGGATTTTCGCGACCGAACCCGGAGGATCGGTCGATTCGAACCCGAGACCACTGACTTGCTTCTCTTACCGGAAGGCAAGGAGTAGAAGGCCAGTGCTATATCCATGCTAAGCCACAGGCCCGCGTGAGGCTTGGATATGCCTGCCCTCATTTAAAGGTTTACGGGAATCTAGGCTTCAGAGCGTGTTTCCCATCCAGAGAAGGACCCCTTCGATCAGCCCGATGACGCCCACAATGAGCATGATCGGCCTGGCCGAAAGTATCCATCCTGCGATCCTGGCCCCGATGCCCAGGAACTTCAGCGTTATCCATACAATCGCCATGACCACCAAGGCTATGACCAGGACCCAGGTGGCGCTGAGATTCAGCTTGATCAGGAAGTATGCCACGACCCCGCCCGAGATCAATGAGATGATCATTGAGAAAGGAATCTTGCGCAGCGGCTTGAGGAACATCGAGAGGCCCAGTGCCAGAGTGATCGCGATTCCGGCCAACGCGATTGGCCGAGGCGTCATCAATACCGCTTGGACGCCCAGGAAGACTAGGAATGCGCCGAAGAAGAACCCGATGATCATCAGCATTTCGTCAAGCAGGGACTTTTCCTTCTTGCCATAAAGTGCAGTGAATATCGCAAGCACACCGCCCAGAACGAGTGCCAGCGCTACATTGTTAATAGTAACGATTTCGGACAAAGCCATAGGGATTGATTATATGTACAGAATATTAATAGTTGCTTGATGTCCAAGTCCCGGTGGAGCCGTAACCATTATCGGGAACACCTGTCCATGAATCATCGAGGGAGAACGAGATGGAAGTAAGGGAAGCGATCAATAGGCGCAGGGCCACCAGGAAGTTCGACACCCGTCCGATAGAGGAGGAGAAGATCATGCTCCTCATAGAAGCGATGCGGTTGTCACCCTCATGCAATAACAACCAGCCATGGCGGGTCGTTGTGGCGAACGACGGGGAGTCGCTGGAAAAGATCAAGGTGGCCATCAGCAAGGGGAACGCCTACGCGAAGAAGGTTCCCCTGATCTTCGCTATTTGCGCCAACGTCGAGGACGATTGCCACCTGAGCGACCGGAGGGACTACTTCCTTTTCAATTGTGGATTGGCGGTGGGGGAGATGATGCTGCAGGCTACCGAACTGGGCCTCATAGCGCATCCCATCGCTGGATACGATCCGCTCACGGTGAAGAAGAACCTCAATATACCCGACAATTACGTCCTGATCACACTGGTCAATATTGGATATCCAGGAACGGACGCTTCAATGCTTTCGGATAAACAGATCGAGTCCGAGACCAGGCGACCGGAACGGAAGCCGATAGGGGAGAACTTCTTCAAGGGCAGTTGGGGGGTCCCCCTCGTTTGATATCCGTTCGTCGATCCGATTGCGTTCAAACCTCTAAGGTTGTTTTGATATACTCGACTAAACAGTAACAATTGGGGTGTTAAGTTGGTAAAGACGAAGGTAGCAAGGCAGTCGGACCTCCCTCCCGGTCGCATGATAGGGGTACAAGTGTCGGGAAAGTGGTTGGTCATCGCGAACGTTGATGGCAGCTACTATGCCATGAACGGAAAATGCACGCATGCGGGGGGAGAGCTCTGGAACGGGAAACTGATGAGCTACGTCGTCAAATGCC
This sequence comes from uncultured Methanomassiliicoccales archaeon, assembly GCA_963695345.1. Classification (GTDB taxonomy): domain Archaea; phylum Thermoplasmatota; class Thermoplasmata; order Methanomassiliicoccales; family UBA472; genus DASXVU01. The sequence goes on along the minus strand of OY968769.1, from coordinate 1,703,916 downwards.
CCAAGCACGGGTCAGAGTACGACATCAGGAACGGGAAGGTCATGAAGGGGCCCTGGATACCGTTCGCGAAGGCGGTGGATGAGAAGACATACCCGGTCATCGTCGAAGGAGAGGACCTCTTCGTGGACGCCTGAACGCTTCAGTAGGGCAGTCTGATAAGAAATAATAGAGAAGTGGACTGGGCGAGATTTGAACTCGCGGCCTCTACCATGCCAAGGTAGCGATCTTCCAGCTGATCTACCAGCCCGATAGAGCATGGCAAAGAGATTTCCCTAATTAAAGTTTCCCATGGACCCAGGCGATTCGGATAATGACCGGTCCCCTATCCCCATGGGCAATATTGATGAACCGGGACGCGGAATACCATGCATGCCATTCGAAGATGACCTGCGAACCATGGCGATCTCCATGGAGGCCGATCTGTACGGGATCGCCGATCTCCGTCCCTTCGAGAAGGCAGTGGTCGGACAAGGCGGGGAACTTGTCTCCGGCTATCCTTTCGCCATCTCCGTGGGCATACGGCTTCTGGACACCATCGTCGACCAGGTACCGAACCGCTCCCAGCGGGGCGTCCGGGTAATGTACCGCAGTCATACCTATGATGTCGTCAACAGGCAATTGGACCAGATATCCTTGTTGATCGCCGGGCGCCTGCAGAGGGAAGGATACAAGAGTATGCCTGTGCCTGCGTCGGAACGGATGGATGACGAGCGTATCTGCGCCATGTTCTCGCACAAGATGGCGGCTCACCTAGCGGGCCTGGGATGGATCGGCAAGAGCTGCCTGCTCATCACCCCTCAGTACGGGCCCCGGGTGAGGTGGACCACCATACTGACCGACTATCCGTTCCCCATGGCGGGAACCCCGATGGACCCGGGCTGCGGCAACTGCCAGGAATGCGTCAAAGCCTGCCCCGTAAGCGCGTTCACTGGACGCATGTTCGATCAGAACGAACCGAGGGAGGCCAGGTTCGATGCCGCCAAGTGCGACCAGTACTTCAAAGATCTGGAGAAGGAGGCGCCGAGACCGATGTGCGGCGTCTGTGTCCACATCTGCCCCCACGGCAGGAACATCGGAAAGAAGTGAACGACGGATCAGTCCAGACGTTGCTGGAACCGCATCTTCTCGCCCTGTATGTGGGTCGGGTATTCGCCGTTCAGACAGGCCATGCAGAGGTCGCACTCGTCCAGTTCCAGCGCCTTGACCAACCCCTTGATGCTGGTATATCCGACGCTATCGGCGGTGATCAGCTTGGCGATCTCCTCGAAGGTGCGGTTGGTGGCGGCGAACTGCTCCCGGGTCTTCATGTCGATGCCGTAGAAGCAGGGCGCCTTGATCGGAGGGCATCCTATGCGCACATGGACCTCTTTGGCCCCGGCACGCCTCGTCATCATGACGATGCGCCTCATGGTGGTGCCCCGGACGATGCTGTCGTCCACGATGACGACCCGCTTGTCCTTTACCGTCGAACGGATCGGGTTGAGCTTGAGCAGCACGCCCTCGTCACGTTGCGACTGCTCTGGTAATATGAACGTCCTTTCGATGTACCGGTTCTTCATGAAGCCCTCTTCATAGGGGATCTTGGAGACCTCGGCGAACCCGAGAGCATGGGCACGTCCCGAATCGGGAACGGCTATGACGACGTCAGCGTCGACCGGCTGCTCTTCCGCCAGGATGTGGCCGAGCCTCTTCCTGACCTGATACACCTCTTTCCCGTCGATGACCGCGTCGGGGCGGGCGAAGTAGACCCACTCGAACATGCAATGGGCCTTGTGCGGCGGGCTGACGGTCTTGCTGGACATGAACCCGGTGGGGGTGATCTCCACTATCTCCCCGGGTGCCACATCCCGAACGATCTCTCCTTGGAGGACATCGAAGACCGAAGATTCGGAAGCGACGGAATAACCGTTCGGCAGCTTGCCGATGCACAGCGGGCGGAAGCCCATCGGGTCCCGGACGCCGAAGATGCGAGTGCCGAGCATCACGGTCAATGAATAGGAACCCTCGATGACCTTCATCACGTTCTTGATGGCGCGAATCGGGTCCGGACTCTGGGACAGCTCGGTGGCCATCATCCGGATGATGATCTCGGTGTCGGAGGTGGTCAAGAACGCCCAGCCTTCCCCTTGAAGCCTGGCCCGCAGCTTGCCGGCATTGACGATGTCGCCGTTGTGCGCCAACGCAAGGTCTCCGGCTAGGGTGGTGACGGTAATTGGCTGGCTGTTCTCGGCGACGGACGAGCCGGAGGTCGAGTAGCGGACGTGACCGATGCCTATGTTGCCGCTCAATGCGTTATAGGGGCGGCCGGTCAAGACCTCATGGACCAGACCCATCCCTCTCAGGTATTGGATGCGACCGCCGTCAAAAACTGCTACCCCGGCGGCCTCTTGGCCTCTATGTTGAATAATACGCAGAGCCTTCTTCAATGAAGGCAGAGCATCGCAGGACAGAGCCATCCCGACCACACCACAGTGATCTTCTGGCTCGTCCTCGATGGACATCCCCTCACTACTTAGTGGAGCTTGGCCCAAGTATAGGTCCTCAGTCTTGCTGTCTTGCCATATCCGCAGGACGCGCAGAAAGATTTCCTGATGTTAAACGCCCGGTTGCCACATCTCCGGCAGGGGATGTGGGTCTTGCGGTCACCCATTTTTCCGTGTGATGCTGTACCCTTGCTCATCTAGTCCACTTCCTTATGGTGAAATGTAAATCACGTTGTCGCCACGAACGATGGTGACGGGGAGCTTTCTTACAACCTCGTGGTTGATCAGCTCTTCAGCGTTCTTGAGCACAAGGTTCATGTGCGGGTCGTAGCCATCTAGGACTCCGCGGTACTCGCGGTTCCCCTTCAGCTCGACGATGACCTGGCTATTGATCGCCTGGTTCAGGACGTTCAATGGTTTTTGCATGCTCGAACACCGATTTTCCCGATAACCCCATCACTATTTGTAGTTTGTCGTATGGGCTTGTCCCGCTGGATGCGAGCCAGGCTCATATGAACGCCCCGATCGAGGGCCCATCCAATCTATCCATGTCGTAGTAGATGATGCCTTCCCTGACGCCGTCGCCATCGAGCTTGGTGCCTTTGACGTGCGCGATCAGGGATGCTCTCCAGATCATGTCGAGCATGGAGGTGGACAGGACGCCCAGATACACGTTCGGGAAATAATCCTCATAGTCGTACTCGTCCACCAGGTAGTAGGTGGACCCGATGATGCTGTCCCGGTTGTTCAGGACGCGAAGATAGTCAGCCATGACCTTCCGGCCCGATTCGTCCGGCACCAACAGCCGCACGGCGTTCGGGTCGACGGAACGGACGTGGTCCAGGTCGCCACTGTCCTTAATTATGTACTGTTCGAACCTCCCGTGCTCGGACAGGAACACGTTCCACCGGTTCGCCTCGTCGCAGTAGACCGGGGCATCGAAGGCGTTCGGTGCGCCCAGAGAATCGTTCGCGCCTTCCAGCGCGGCCGATTCCAGTTCCCGCATCGCGCTCTTGTCCAGCTCGGCCGGTACGCGCAGTCTCCTGAGATCGATCTGCTCGTCCTCCGCCGACCCTTCCAGCACCGCCGCCAGGTAGGGGAGCTGGGTCATCCTATCCAACCTCTCCCGGACCAGCGCCTGCATCGGCTCCGGGTCGGGATCGATTCCGCTCTCGTGGCAGTTGTCAAAGAACTCGCGGTAGACCCGCCTCGACTCGTATAACGTATGATTGATGGCCGCCTTGGCGTCCTCGGCGATCTTGGCGCCAACCGCCTTGGCGTCCTCCCCATCGCTTACCCAGGCGCCCCGGCAGGAGAGGTCCAGTTGGACCTGCGCTCGCATTCCGACGTGGATGTGGAAGGGGAACTCGCCGCAGAAATGCGGCCTATCGTTATACACCTTGCATCTCCGGTCGTTGAGGAAGGCGCAAGAGCCCATTCCCTTCTTCATGGCCAATGCGTAGTGCCGGTGCGGCTCGTTCTTGAGCACCACCAGATCCGGGAACTTCGAACGGAACGGTTTCTCCTCGTGGGGCAACAGCTCGGGCTGGCACAGGCAGCATAGCCCGCATCCATCGATGCACGTGAACCTGCGTCCCTGCAGCTCGCTAAGGTCGACCTGAACTTCCGGCAACAACCACATCCCTTCCTTTGCGTTCTCCGACAAGAGAACTGTTCCCCACCAATTCCATCCCCCTTAAAAACACAGCGGTAGGGAAAATTGCCTCGAACCCCTCGTAAGGGGTCCAACCACACTTGCTGTGGAGGTTCTTCGCCTTTATCTTGGAGACATTCTTCGGGTCGATGACCATGAGATCGGCGTCCCTCCCCACCTCGATCATGCCCTTCGGCAGGCCGAATATCTCGGCCGGTCTCTGGCAGGCGGCGGAGACCAGCCGTTCCATGGGCAGAGCCCCCCGCTTCACCATCGCCATCATGATCGGGACCGAGGTCTCGACCCCGGGAACGCCGGACGGCGCGGCGTCGAAATCCCCGGACTTCTCATCCTGACCGTGAGGCGCATGGTCGGAAGCCAGCATATCGAACTGCCCTTTCGTGAACGCATCCAACAGCGCCATCCGGTCGTCCTTGGTGCGCAGCGGCGGGTTCACCTTGCCCCGGCCGCCCAGCGGCATCGTGTCGTCCAACAGCATGTGGTGCACCGTTACCTCCTTGGTGAAACCGGTGCCTGAAAGCGCCGTCAACGCTTCCCTGGAAGAAACGTGGCAGACATTAATCCGGGCCGACCCGTGGAGGTTGGACAGTCTGGAAATGGCCGACACCTCGGCGGATGGAGGCCGGTTCCGGTTGTGGTCGCGGAGCTCCTTTTCCGGGGAACGGACGATGTACGCATCGTCCTCGGCATGGACGCTGACCACCTTGCCGGTGGCGGATATCTTGGCCAGCGCCCCGGCGATGTCGGAATCATTGGTCATCAGAAGGCTTCCGGTGGACGAGCCCATGAACAATTTATAGCCGACCGCGTGGGCGTTCATCTTGGTGGGATCGTGCCGGGCATCGATCCCCGCGAACAGGCCGAAATCGACCCACGCCTTTGATGAGGCGTTCTCACTCTTGTTCACGATATCCTCCTTCATCAGCGTCGGCGGGCTGGTGTTCGGCATATCGAAGACCGTGGTCACCCCGGCGAAAGCAGCGGCCAGCGTCCCGGTGCTGAAGTCCTCCTTCTGGGTCATTCCCGGGTCGCGCAGGTGGACATGGACATCGATGGCCCCTGGCAGGATGAGTCGGTCCTTGAAGTCCAGGCGGTTCTCGCCGGCCAGGACCTTCTTGATCGCTACAATCTTCCCCTCGTCGATGCCGACGCAGACCGGCTGCAGCATGCCCTTGTAAAAGGCCCTACCCTCGATGATCAGGTCCATCGGATCAGACCAGTTCCTTCCGACGCACCGGACCGTTCGGGTTGCTTTCCGAGAAGACCTCCCCCTGGAACTTGTATACCTTGGTGGATTTGTCCAGCCACATGTCCGGAAGCAGTCCCGCCTTGATGCAGGTCTGTTCCAGGAAGGTCACCGAGTTCCACTCCCATTCCACCGGGACCTGCGGCAGCAGCAGCCCTCGGTAAGGGCCGTTCTCCATGATGAGGCCGTCAACCCCGACCTTGACCGCCTCTGGAAGATTCTTCCGGTCGGCGATCTTGATCTCCTCCGGTGCGGTGAGCACCGTCACCTCGACGACTATATCGTCCAATTCCTTCGCCTTGAGGGTTGGGAAACGAGGATCGTGACATGCTCCTTCGGCCGCCTGAAGGATCGCCTTGGCCAGGGAGAATATCGGTTCTGGATAGCCTATGCATCCCCTGAGCTCGTGGTCGGGATAAGTGGACAGCGTGACGAAGACACCGCGCTTCTCCTTGAAATTGACCGGTGCGTGGACACTCCCCATGTCGGTATTCTTGGTCTCTGCCTCAATGGCCTGGCGGGCCATATGTACAGCGATCTGCCCTTCGTTGTCGTTCATTCCCGGTACCATATCACAATTTGGCTTGTTGCATATATCCCTTTGTACGGATACGGAACATTAGGTATCGGGTAGGTTCGGTCTTCGATTGAGCCTTTTAGGCGTCTAATTCTTCAATCCAGCTTTTACCTTGCCTGCGATTGATGAAATCTTGATCCCGACCATTGATTCTCTCATCCTCTAATATCCATAAAATGGCCCAGGTGTTTTGCATCGAAGACTGTATATTTGTGGAATGGATTGTTACATTCTTGATAATGAGAATCGGAGGTGAATGATTGTTATATAGCGGAACTATCAGAAAACTATCGCACCTCGATATACAAGAATCATAGCAACGAGGGTTCTAAAATGGCAGAATTGAAAACGAGTATGAGCAAGATAGCCAATCCCGCCCCGCTGGGATTGATGGGTTTCGGGATGACCACGATTTTGTTGAATCTGCACAACGCCGGATTCTTCGCCCTCGGTAGCATGATACTGGCCATAGGAATGTTCTATGGTGGGCTTGCCCAGGTGATAGTCGGCCTGATGGAATGGAAGCTAGGCAACACCTTCGGTATGATAGCGTTCACTTCCTACGGTATGTTCTGGATCTCGCTGGTCGCGCTGCTTATCCTGCCCGATATGCACATAGGCTCGGCGACTGAAAAATCTGCATTGGCTGCCTTCCTGCTCATGTGGGGTATATTCACCTTCGTCATGCTGATGGGAACTCTTAGGACCAACAAGGTCATGGTCTTCGTCTTCGCATCCTTAACGCTACTCTTCGTGCTACTTGGTCTGGGCAACTCCATGAACAACCCGGACATCATCCGCATAGCGGGATATGAGGGCATCATCTGCGGCGCATCCGCATTGTACCTCGCTTCAGCAGAGATACTCAACGAAGTGTATGGCAGGGCCATCCTTCCCATATTCTCGATCACGAAAAAGGAAAAGGCCCACGGGAATGTGGCCACCGAGGTATCGGAGTAAGATCGGGTCTGTGCAGTAAACAGAAAAAAGGTGACTAAAATGAACGGATCCCCTAATGAATTAGCGCAGCTGGCCGTTTGCTTAGAGACGCTGGAAAAGGATGTCAAGAACGGAAAGATCGGTGCCAGGATCGATTTGGGCAGATGCCCCGGCCTGGAGAGCATTGCAGGAACGATCAACAGGATGCTGGATTCATACCAGCAGCCTCTGGATGAGGTCATCAGGGTAATGGGCTTCATGTCGTTCAACGATTTCTCGAAGGGCATGTCGACCCAATATGAAGGCGACTTCAAGACCCTGGCAGAATCCACGAACTTGGTGCGGACGCGCCTTCTCAGCGCGGAGGATGCATTCAAGCGGATCTCTGTCGGCAACTTTGACCGGTTGGCCGAGTTCAAGAAGGTGGGCCGGAGGTCGGAGAACGACCAATTGGTTCCATCGATAGTGGCGACCATGGAGGCATTGACCTCATACATCAGCGAGATGGAACGGATGTCGTCCGAACACAAAGCCGGCAACACCGACGCCATGATGCCGGCCGACAAGTATGAGGGAGCGTACCGGACCATGGCCGCGGGAGTGAACGCCATGGTGCAGGGCCATTTGACGCTGAACAGCAAGGCGATGGCCTGCGTCTCCGAGTTCGGGCGGGGCAACTTCGATTTCCCGCTGGAGCGCTTCCCGGGCAAGATGGCGTTCATCAACGAAACGATCGAACAGGTGAGGACGAACCTGAGGTCCGTCAATAACGATACTCAGGCGCTTTGCAAGGCGGCGATCGACGGACTGCTGAGCACCCGGGCGGACGCCACCAAACACCAGGGAGGGTTCAGGGACATAGTCCAGGGCATCAACGACACGCTCGATTCGGTGATCGGACCGTTGAACCTGGCCGCGAAATACGTCGATGACATTTCGAAGGGAGTCATCCCAGCCAAGATCACTGATGAATACAAAGGGGACTTTAATGTTCTGAAGAAGAACCTGAACCAATGCATCGATGGATTAGGGGGCCTCGTGGAAGCGAACATGGTGCTTCAGCGGATGGCTTTGAATGACTACACGGTCAAGGTCAACAGCGCCCATATTGGCATATACAATGAAGTGGCCACTGCGGTCAACCAGGTGCAGTCGAGGATCGAGCATGTGATCTCCACCCTGGAGAACGTCTCAAAAGGCGACCTCCTCGAGCTGGATGCCTATAAACAGATCGGCAACGGGACCGGAAAACGGAGCCAGAACGACAAGCTGGTGCCCTCGATGATCAAACTGATGGAGAACCTCAAAGCCCTGGTGGTGGACGCTGAGACGCTGGTGAAGGCCGGGGTCGAAGGGAAGCTCAGAACCCGGGCGGATGCCAGCAAGCACCAGGGTGACTACCAGAAGATCGTACAGGGGTTCAACGACACCCTCGATTCGGTCATCGGGCCGATCAATGAGGCCATGAGGGTGGCAGAAGCGTATGCCAGTGGCGATCTGACCGAAAGGATATCCATCGACGCGAAGGGGGACTTCGCCGTTTTCGCCGAATCTCTGGACAAGATCGGGGAGAGCATGTGCGATCTGCTCCGAGAGGTCAACAACTCGGTCGACATGGTCTCGTCCACTTCCCAGGAGCTCGCATCCTCGGCGGAGGAGATGAACGCATCGACCGAGCAGGTATCTTCCGCGATACAGGAGATATCCAAGGGAGCACAGGAACAGGCGGCGCAGGTGGACGCGACGGCGAAGGCGATGTCATCGGTCATTAAGGCCGTGGAAACAACGCAGGCCCGCTCCGTCAAGGCCGGGGAAGATGCCAGGGCTACCACCCAAAGAGCCAATGCCGGCGTCACGACCGTCGAGAACACGATCAAGAAGATGGAGGAGATCCAGAAGGTCGTCGTCGAGAGCGCCAAGGTCATCGAATCGCTAGGCAAGAGGTCCGAGGAGATCGGAGAGATCGTCGACGTCATCACCAACATATCGGACCAAACGAACCTGCTGGCACTTAACGCGGCGATAGAGGCCGCCAGGGCCGGGGACCAGGGACGCGGTTTCGCCGTCGTCGCGGAGGAGGTCAAGAACCTGGCCGAGGACTCGAGGGAGGCCGCCGAGCGTATCGCCAAGATGATCAAGGAGGTCCAGAGCGAGACCGCCAAGGCCGTTGAAGCCATGCACCGCGGCACCAAGGAGACCGCCCAAGGCATGGAGCATGTGGAAGTGACCGGGAAGGCGTTCCGCGAGATCTCCCAGATGACAGGATCGTTCGAAGAGACGATGAACACGTTCCAGGTGGAGATGAAGGCGCAGAAGGAGGGAGCCAGTAAGGCGGCTTCCGCCATTGACAGCATATCGAGCGTGGCGGAGGAAACGGCGTCCTCCGCGGAGGAATCGTCCGCCTCCACCGAGGAGCTGACGGCCAGCATGGAGGATATGACCTCTCGGGCCCAGGCCCTCTCGGAGATGGCGGTGAACCTGCAGAAGATTGCCTCGCAGTTCAAGGTCGATAGAGAGGGAGATGATCCTAAGACCGTGTCCTCGGAGCAATCATCGAAGGCCGGCCCCTCCAGGACGGCACCCCATAGGTCGCCGATCGGGGCGAAGAAGCCGGGGATGCCTTCCAAGGTGAAGGAAGTACTCAGCAAGCGCGGGATAGTGACCGCCTCCGACTGAGGACCAACGCAATATCGGAAGAGGGAGAATCTTGCTTATTCGAGTTAGGCGGGCCTTCTCCCTCAAGCCCGAAAACATTTTCATGACGTAACGAATTCGTTCAGGCCGGGATGCTCTGCGGTCCGTGCCTCCCGGTTCGCCATGCCTAAGCCTGGGAACTCTTGTCGATGAGAATTACTGGCGTAGATCGAACACGCGACATCTATCGGTTGGAGGTCCTATCAAGCCTGTGCCATGCCGCCTTTTCACCGGAAAGGTACTTAATCCCACGAATAGAATAGTATCATTCATGAGCGATGGAACGATGGACATACTGGTCGAGGAAGTAATGACCAAGTCGCCTCGCACCGGCAGCCCAGACATGACGGTCAGGCAGGCTGCCATCGTGATGAGGGATGAAAAGGTGGGCAGCCTCATCATCGTCGAAGACGAACTTCCGGTCGGGATAGTCACCGAGAGGGATCTGTTGAACAAGATCGTCTCCGAGAACAAGGTGGCCTCCAAGACCCTGGTCAAGGAGATCATGTCGTCACCGCTCATCACCGCCACGGCGAAGGAATCGCTTTCCGATGCAGCGAAGAGGATGTCGTCCATGCACGTAAGGCGCCTGCCGGTGGTTAAGGGGGACCAGCTGGTGGGAGTTCTCACCGAGAATGATGTGCTGCGCATCTCCCCGTCATTGATCGAGCTCACCCGGGAATGGTCCAGGGTGAACCGAGGCGGGATCGGCCGGGAGAAGGAACCGCAGGTGTTCACCGGCTATTGCGAGAACTGCGGCCAATTCTCCATCGACCTGAGGCTGAGCTCCGGGGAACTGAGGTGCCCAGAGTGCCGTGACCTGGGTCCATGAGCCGGCAAATGTAGAACAATTGATGATATTGGAAAATAGGGTGGAACGGGATCGTCCGTTCACTCCAGGTTTATCTTTCTGACGCGAGGCTCTTCTTCCTTGACGGTCTTCTCGCTGTCGCACTCGGCGATCTTCGCGTCCAATATTGCACGGGCCATCAGCAGCATTTCCCTCTTGGCCGCCTTGTAGTGTATCCGTACTTCGTTCGGCACCTTCTTCTTGGGCATGATCGTGTCCATGGCCCCAAGGAATTCGGTGGCTGCCTTCATCAGGTGGCCCACGGTGTCCTGCGATATCATTCCCCCGCTGGGCTCGTTCCATTTCTCGGTCTCCTCGAACGGGACCTCTTCCTTCATCGGTTCTTCTTCAACAGGCGTTGCTTTCTTTCTTGCCATCTTTCTTGACCTCCTCGAACTTGATTAAGAGCCTACCATCCTTGAACTCGGCCTTAGTCGCATCCTTCCTGACCAGCGAGTATGGCAGCGAGACCGAACGCTTGTACCATCCGACCTTGACAATTAAAACGTCTCCCGCCTTATAAAGTTCTACCTCGTCCTTGCTGGAGAAGGGCAGCTTGAGCGAGAGGATGTCCATCCCGTCCTCCCGGTATATGGCCATGGCCTTGTCCGTGGAGAACAGCCGGGTGGGGTCGGTATCGCCGAATATATTGTAGGCCAGCATGTTCAAGCTTGTCCCGCCCGAAGACCTCGGTCTTGAACATGTTAGATCTGAGCATCGCCAATGGGTTGAACGACTCCTCGATCAGCTCCATGTACTTTTCCTGTTCCACCCACTTCTCCTTGGGATAGGTGTCACGTTCCTCCAGCGGTATGAGCCGGTTGATGACCAGGCATTCGACGGTGAGGTTGTACAGGCAGAGATAGGTGAAGGCCCGCTTCGTCTCGTTGATGACCATCTTCTCCGGGTTCACCACCAGCCTGATGGAGGTTATCTTCGGGTCGGTGAGTATCTTCTTGACCGAGGTCATCCGAGTTCGTATGAGGTCCAGGTCGTCAAGGAACTCGTTCGACGGCAATGGCGTGTTCATGAGCTTGCCCACGGTCAGCCGGGCGATCCTGATGGTGTTGCGGAACACCTTGTACAGCTTATCGAAGTACCAATCGGACGTCTCCGGGAAGCTCAGCAGGCGCAGCGTGTCCGCCGTCGGCGCCGTGTCCATGACCACGACGTCGTACCGATCGGTCTTGGAGAACTCGTCCAGGTAGAACAGGGCGGACATCAGCTCCATGCCCGGCCATACCGTCATCTCCTTGGCGCTGACCGGGTCCATGCCCTGGGCCTCGAGGAAATCGGAGACGTACTTGCCGATCTCCTTCCAGTTGTGCTCCATCTCGTATAGGACATCCACCTCGATGGCGTCCAGGTTCTGCTCCACGTTCTTGATCTCGCCGGTCAAGGGGAAGTCCAGCGAATCCGCCAGAGAATGGGCCGAGTCTGTGCTCACAACGATCGTCCTGTATCCCATGTGGGCAGACCGCAGGGCGGTGGCCGCGGCGGTCGATGTCTTTCCGACGCCGCCCTTGCCGGTATAGATGATCACCCTCAACCTTTCACCGAACCTTGGCTACGGGAACGCCCGGATAAATTGTTTTGGGAGAATCCCCCTGTCCAACCAGGCAAGGAACGCTGTCCAGAATGAAACCATGAGAGAATAGTGAAAGGGAGTGCCGGGGACGGGAATCGAACCCGCGACCTTCGGATTGCCCTGGAGAAGGGTCTGTAATTACCACTTAACCCTATGAGTCCGACGCTCCACCAGGCTGAGCCACCCCGGCATCTAAATGAGTTTGTTAAAGAGGTTTACTCGTCGGCCTTATCGGCCGGCGCGATCTCTTCCTCGGCGGGCGCCTCGGAAGATACCTCGGGTGCTTCTTCCGCTACCTCGGGTTCCGGCTCGGGTTCCGGCGCCGCGAAGACCGGAACGTCCTGCGGTGCGCTTCCCATCTGGATGACCTCGGTCTTGCGGATCTCGATCCTCTTGATCGGTACGACGACCTTGCTGACGGTGGACAGCCTCTTGGCCATCTCCCCGGAGATGACGCTCCTGATGATGTCGGAGATGGTCATTTCCGCGCCAGCGGTCTGGAGCTCGTTGGTCATGAGGGTCCTGACGGCGGTCTCCTGGGAAGCCTGGATCCTCTTCTCGGTGATGCTCATCGGCTTCACGCGGACGATGTATCCGTCCTTGGTGCGTGATGTCGATGACGTGGTCGGTCTTGGTGCGCTTCCTCCGGGTGAGGCGCCTGATGTAGTCGCTGGTGAGGTCCTGGCCGATGAGCACGGTGTGCGCATCGAATCCGTTGACCTCGGTGATCTTGAACTTCAGCTTGACGTGCATCTTGGAGAAGTCGCCGGTCAGGTCGTGAACGGTGGCCTCGATGATCCTCCCGGTCAGGCTGGACGGGTCGGCGGATGGGGTCTCACCTAGCTGGACCTGGTTGAACATACGGGGAGCGTATACCTTGTACCACTCCTTCGCCTTCCACCGGTCCTTCACCTTACGTGAGGCGGCCTTTGTAACGTCCTTCTTTGTAGATGTTGCAGCCATGATGATACCTCTATGATTGGATGAGTTGGGAATGTACCACTTTTATATAAAGATTGCGTGCCGTCGATTCCTAATTCGTGTTACGCGGCAGGAAAATAGAGGATAAGGGATTGGAAAATAGTTTACGCCCCGGGACGCTCCCGGAGTTCGGCTATCACCCTGGTGAGCGATTCCCTGGTCACGTTGTCCATCTCAGCGTCCTGGTCCCGCAGTTTCTTCTCGGCGCTGGTCAGGTCGCTGATCGACTCCACGAACACCGGCACATACGATGATGTGCCGACGATCACCAGCAGGGCGATGCGCTCGTCCATCCGGAGCTCGTGCTTCTCCAGCTTTGCCTGGAAGTTGACGAACCCGGTGAGCTCTTCGGGCATGTCGCGCAGCGTGTAGACGCCTATGAGATGGGCTTTGTGCAACCCAGCATCCTCACAGGTTTACCTTGACCTCGTGCGCCTCTAGTCCTAGATCGGACTTCGGCAGGCCGAAGGCGAGACCATAGAGCTGCGCAAGGTGGACGACCGGGATGTTGTACTCGGAGTCCTTTCTGGCCCCTGTCGAACTGCAGGTGGCAGAAGGGGCATACATCGATGATGTACAGGCCTCCGGCCGCCTTGATGTTCTTCAGCTTCTCGGTGGTGAACTCTTGTGCCACGCTGCTGTGTCCGCTCCTGACGCCGCCGCCTGCTCCGCAGCACATGTTCTTGTCCTTGTATTGTAGGCTGTGGGCGCCGGTCCACTCGATCAACTCGTCCAGCAGGACTGGCCTCTCTGGGTCGTCCAGGTGCTTGATCTTCGATGGCCGGATGAAGTGGCAGCCATAGTGGGCTGCGACATTCAGGTCCAGCTTGTTCTTGACGGCGGCCTGGACCTTCTCCATGCCAATATCGTTGTGCAGTACTTCGGCGAAGTGCCTGACCTTGGTCTTGCCGCTGTAGTGCAGGCCGACATCCTTCAGGATCTCGTTGACCTGTTTCAGCTTCTCCGGGTGCTCGTGCAGGACGTGGTTCGCGTCGAACAGCGAACCGTAGCATCCGTTGCAGATGGTCATGATGTCGACGCCCTTCTTCTCGGCGATCGCCAAGTTGCGGGCAGCGAGCGCCAACCAGGTGGGCTCGTCGAAGGACTTGATGACACCGGGAGCCGGGCAGCAGCCTGCTCCTTCCAGCTCTACCAGTTCATAGTTCAAGGCCTTGAAGACCTCACGGGTGGCCTTCTCGATACCGGGGTATCTCAGCGGCGCTACGCAGCCGAGGAAGAATCCGAACTTTCCAGACATTTACGCACCTCCGATGAGCTTGTCGAAACCAGTCTTGCGCATGACGGCCCTGAACTCCTCCAGTGCCTTCGGGTCTCCGATCGCCAATCGGAGGTACCTTCGGAAGTCCCATCTTTTCCCTCAGAGCAAGGATGTTGTCATCCAGCGGTACGGTCGTCGCTGTCTTCATCATTGACGCACCGATCTTCTTGTGCTGGTCTGCCATGTAGCCTTTCTTCACGGCCATGTTCCTCATGATAGTGATGATGTCAGTGATCTCTACTTCCCTCGGGCATCTCTCGACGCAGGAGTAGCAGGTGGTGCACAGCCACAGGTCATCGGTGGGCAGGATGTCGTCCTTCAGTCCCAATTGTGCTTTCCGAATCAATTGTCTGGTCCTGAACCCGGTCTTCCTTCCCGATGGGCAGCTGGCCGTGCAGGTGCCGCATTGGTAGCAAAGGTCCAGGGTCTTTCCGCCAGCGTCTATTACCGCCTTGGTGAATACCGGGTCCGGCTCTTTAATGTTGGACATGGAAATTACCTTTGCATCCGGATTCCTGACCGATGTATATAAACATGAATGAAAAATCCTACAAGTGTAACCTATATAGGTTATACGCAGTTCATCAGAGAACACGCTGTTTCTTCAGTTCCAGCAGCAACGAGGCTGATGTCCGGCCTTTCCTCATGGTAGAGCGCCATTATCTCATGCCTGAGCAGCCGGGGGTCGGTATCGCTCTTTATCTTCAATCCTTTTCTCGCGGCCAAGCTCTCGTTCACGAAGAAACTCATATTCGAGTTCATCAGCGAGGTAAGTGAACGTTCGGTCCTTTCGACCCGGTATGTCTTTCCCGTGACCTCCAGATGCTTGAAGCCGATTCGCTGGGCCCCGTAAAGGAAGCGCAGATAGTTCGCACCCCGGTCGACATGCAGGAGCCTATCGAAACCGATCTCATCGAACAACGCCTCGCTCTCATCGAAGGCATAGAGCGGGTCGTCCAGCACCACCAGGTCCATCATCCCGGCGCGGAAGTCCCTCAGGTTCCTCTGGTCATCGGATATCACTAGATCGAACCGGCCCTCCGGATCGATCCTTGATAGCGAGGACAGCAGGAGGTCCTCGGTAATGATCGTACACCCAACCACCAATGCCGTGGTCTTGGACATGCGGGCGCGGAGGGCTTCGTATTCCCTGGCGATCTTCTCTCCGTCCGACGTCAATATAGTCCCGGACGGGGTGCTCTCGGCCAGTTTCAGATTCGTCTTGGCCTCGATCTGCCTGACATAACGGTTCAGAACCGGAGTGGTGATGCCGAGGCTGCGGGCGGCGGAACGCTGGCTGCCGTGACGGTATATGGCGGTGATGACCTCGAGCTGATGAGATGTCAGGTCGGTGCCGTTCACTTCCAATGCCACTTTCGGCTCAAGCTTCACGTAGGTGTATCGGTAACTGTATGGATAAAGATGACCGGACGATATCGGATATCGGACAGATTTCGAAACCCGTGATTCTCGATTGGTCATGTTGATCAGGTATAACGATATCCATTCTGGAAAATGACCGAACGCACTTCGGGGGATCGTTCTCTGAAAATACCGTGCTCAAACGATCAGGGGGACCTGTGACAACGTTTTTATTGGCATCTCCCATCAGAGCGACGGATGAAAGCAAGGACGCTAGTACTGGGCATCGGAAGCCCGATCGTGACCGACGATGCGATCGGTTTCCGCATCGTCGACCAGCTGAGGACAATGGCCCTGGATGACATAGACCTTGAGGAGGCCAGCATCAGCGGTCTCGACCTCATCGAATTGATGCTCGACTATCAGTTGGTCATAGTGGTGGATGCGATCGTGACCAACAACTATGCCCCCGGAACGGTGATGGTCCTCGGCGAGGAGTCGTTCCATGCCACGATACATGGTACTAACCCGCACGAAGTTAATGTAGGCACCGCACTGGAGCTGGGCAGGAAGCTTGAGCCGGACCGTATGCCGAAGGAGATATTCTTCGTCGCGGTCGAGGTCAACGACGTGTGGACCGTCGGGGACACGATGACGCCCGAGGTAGAGGACGCGCTGCCCGAGGCGGTCCAGACCGTTATCGATCTGATTGAGGGAAAGCACCGGACCTAGAAGTCCAGCGTCTTGATGTTCTTGGCGATCTGCTTGCCCTGCGCGTCGGGGGCGTGCAGAACGACGCAGAGCTTGTTGCGCTTGAACAGCTCGTTGGAGACCCGGACCACATCGTCCTCGGTCACCTTATCGAAATCCTCCAGTATCTTGCCCAGCGGCATCACCTCGCCAGTCATCATGTAGTGTTCACCGAGCCAGTACATGCGTGACTCGGTGTTCTCCAGCTTCCGTACCAGGGTTCCCTTGACCCAACGCTTGGCCCTTTCCAGTTCACCCTGGACCAGGCCTTCCTCCTTCAGCCGCTTCATTTCCTCGGCGATATGCCTGATGACCGTCTCGGCCTTTTCCGATTCGGTCGAGAAATGGGTCTCGATCAGGCCGCAGTCGCTGAACAGCTGAGGATAAGTGTAGATGGTGTAGACCATCCCCTCGTCCTCCCGGATGCGCTGGTACAGGCGGGAGCTCGTACCCGCGCCAAGGACTCCGCAGGCCAACCATACGGCGTGCCGCTCGGGGTCCTTCGCATCGAGTCCGGGGAATCCCATCTCAACGTATGCCTGATCTCCCTCGCGGGGAAACACATTGATCGAGGAATGGGTGACCGGAGGCACGCGTTCGGGCGCCCTCCTGGCCCGGGGCAAGTGGTCGAAGCTGTCGCTGGCCCACTTCAGTATCTTCTTACGGTCCACGTGGCCACAGGCGACGACCGTCAGATTGGGGGGCCGGTAGTTGTCCGTGAAGAAACTGCGCAGGTCGGAGGTCTCGATGCCCTTGACGCTCTCCACCAGACCAGCCTCCGGAGTGGCCAACGGGTGTCCCTTCCAGATGGTCTGGTCCAGCAGCACCCGTGAATAGTCCTCCGGCTCATCGATCATCATGTTGATCTCCTGGGTGACCACATTCCTTTCCAGTTCGACGTGCTCCTCGTCAATGAGGGGGTTCACTATCATGTCAGAGAGGATGTTCTGGGCGGTTTCAGCGGTCTCGTCCAGAGAGAAGACGTGAAAGGAGGTGAGCTCCTTCGTGGTATACCCATTCAGCTCTCCGCCGGCCCCCTCGATGATCTCGGATATCTCCTTGGTGCTGCGCTCGCTGGTCCCCTTGAACATGAGATGCTCCAGGAGATGGGCGATGCCGCAGCGGTCCTGGGGCTCGTCGCGGGAGCCGACGCTGACGTTCACCGACAACGCCACCGACCGGAAGTAAGGCAGGCGCTCGACGATGACCGGGATGCCGCCTGGCGTGTGAGTGATGTTCAAACTTTCTTGGGCCACGAAAATCCAAATGCATGCTCGACGTAAATCACTTTGCCGTCGATTCACCTGCGGAGAATCGTGGTTCACGAACCATTATTAACCTTTGCGAATCAATGATTTCCCAGGAGTAATGGAAATGGACGAAGACATGTTCCTCCATGAGTACAAGGATGCGCAGATAACCAAATCCATGGCCGTTATCGGGTTCCCCAGCGTTGGGCTGGTAAGCTCCATCGCCGCCAATTACATAGTCAGAACGATGAAATTGGAGCGGATCGCCACCATCATCTCGAATGATTTTCCGCCATACACGATATTGCATGACGGGACGCCCTCACCGCCGGTACGGATCTATGCGGGTAAACGCATCTGTAACGGCGACGGGGAGAAGTGCGAGCAGATAGTGGTCATCATGTCTGAGTTCATGCCCCGGGCCGACCTGATCAAGAGACTGAGCGAGATAATCTTGGATTGGTGCCAGAAGAAGGGTATCGACACGATCCTGACCTTGGAAGGGGTCAACACCTCGGACACCCCCAACGAAAGCAGGATATTCGGGGTGGGAACGACCGCCAGGACGAAGGGCATGCTCAAGACATACAGGATATCAGAAATGAGAGAAGGCATGGTGTCCGGCATCTCCGGCGTACTGCTATCAGAAGGAGACCGGCTGAGCATCGACGTGATGTGTCTGCTGGGACCGGCCAAAGTAGATATGCCCGATGCCAGAGGGGCAGCGAGGCTGCTCGAGATGGTCGGCGAGATGCTTCCGGAGATCAAGCTCGACCCGCAGCCCTTGCGGGCCGAGGCGGAGGCTATCGAGAAGCAGATGAAGAACGCCATGGAAAGCGTGAAACAGATCAAGAAACCGGGCGAGGAATCGTACCTTTACGGTTGAGCTGTCCAGCATCACGATGTCATGAGGAACAACAGCCCTAATTATCATTCTTCGATGCCGTCGGAGAACCTTTAATAGAGCACCCAGGCATTCAACCTCTGGACCATGGAAAAGAAACAATTCATACGGAAGGTCTGCTTGATAGGTGACGGCGCGGTCGGCAAGACCAGTCTTGTCAGGCGTTACGTTCTGGATGTTTTCGGTGATGATTACATTTCTACCTTCGGGGCGAAGGTCTCAAAGAAGGTCATAGTGTTCGGGGACATCGAGCTCACCATGATGATATGGGACATCCTTGGTCAGAAAAATGGTGCGTCCATGCACTCTGCCTATTTTTCCGGCGCGAACGGTGCTTTCCTGGTCTGCGACAGCACCAGACCGGAGACCTTGGATAGCCTGCACTCCTGGTATCAGGACTTCTCCCGGATGGCGGGCAACGTTCCGATCATTCCCTTGGCCAACAAGTGCGACATGCCGGCACGGGTCACCGATGATTCGCTCAAGGCAGTATCGCAGCCCATAGGCCGGGATTTCAAGAGGACCAGCGCAAAGACTGGAGAGGGCGTGGAGGAAGCTTTCCTCCAGCTCGGCAAACTGATGGTAGGTGGTTGAATATGTCAGATGAGAGCAGACCGTTCTTCGTCATGCCCGCCTCTGCCCTGAAGGACCTGCGGGAAGAGCTGGAACTGATGGATGGTGTTTCATCCGCTGAAACACTGGAGCGCTACGGTTACCGGGCCGGGGTCGGACTGCTCAATAGCCTGGACATCCATTGCAGCGATCTGAAACAGGCCGAGGATATGCTTACCCAGATATGGTCGGAGACCGGTCTGAGCCGGATCCATATCGATGTGATCACCGACCATCAGATAATGGTCACGTTCCATGAATCCCTAGAAGCGAAATTCGGTCACCGCTGTGATTTCACCCGTGGATACCTGGCAGGAGTGGTCTCTTCGTTGCTCGGCAAGAAATACGAATCGACCGAGGTCTCGTGCATATCAGAGGGTTCGGAAAGATGCGTCCACGTACTTACCCCGAGGACGACATACATCACCTCCGAGGCGCCGATCGAGCGTCCGGCGGGGGATCGGAAGTATGTGCTGGAGTCGAGCAACTCCTACCTTCTGGAGGTGACGGATCCATCGATCGCCTATGACATCTTCCTCGACCAGATGTCCGAGGGCCGCAAGGGAATGATCGTGGCCAGAGAGTATCCTGAAAAGGTCCAGAAGAGATGGGGGCTTAACCAAGTCCCATACCTCTGGCTCTCCTACGAGATCCAGAACAAGTACGGCCGCGAACCGACCAACGTCCCCCTGATCTACTCGGAGATCAAGAACTTCCTGGGAACATCCGCCAAGCCGATAGTGCTCATCTCCGGGTTGGAGTATCTCATCAGTCAGAACAATTTCTCGAAGATCCTAAAGTTCATACAACTGATCAACGACAATATCGCGATGCATGAAGGGATACTTCTGCTGCCCCTGTCGCCAGAAACGCTCAATCAGAAGGACGTTCGATTGCTGGAACGGGAACTGCGACTTCTGGAACTGAAATAAGGCGCGCCCGCATTTATGCAAACGCTTAAATTCCTTAATAAATTTACATCGGAAATATGAACTTACTGCCAAAGAAATTCTTTGTCACTTCAGGCTGCGCCGTCTCCAAGGTCTCGGACCTCAATGCGTTCGACCAGGCCTTGAAAGAGGCAAAGATTGGCGAACTTAACCTGGTCTCCGTATCCTCGGTCCTGCCGGTAGGCGCCAAGCAGGTGGCGCCGCGGGACCTGCCGATGGGCTCCATCACTCATTGCGTCCTCGCTCAGATGAGAGGCGGTGAGGGTGAGATGATCTCCGCCGGTATCGCCTACGCCTTCCGCAAGGACGGACAGGGCGGCTATGTCGCAGAGGGACACATGCACGGCACCAAGAAGGCGCTGCGCGAGGTCCTGGAATGGAAGATGAACGAGATGGCGAATCTCAGGGACATCGAGCTTAAGCCGATCCGATACGCCGCTGAGGAACTCTCCATCCCCATGGACCATTACGGCACCTGCCTCGGCTCGTTGGTATTCGTTGAGTACTGATGTTCGGGGTGATCATCTGCCCGAGATGCAATAGGGCCCGAGGGGTCGACCTCTCGGTAAAAACCTCAAAATGTCCTGGCTGCGGCCTCCACTCCGAGGTGGACCGCATGCGCGTCTATTTTCAGACCGATAACGAGCTCGAACTGGCGGAGGCCGTCCGCCGCACAAGTTCCCGACAGCAGCATTCCATCGAGGATTACGGGGATGACGTCATCCTCGCCCGCCAGGCCTCCGAGGAGCAACGGAAGAAGGTCGAAGAACCAATCGCTGGACTTTGACGGGATGGTGCTACTGGCACACTCGTTGGAGTGCGAGGCGGGGTTCAGCCTGGACGACCTGAGGGATGTCCTGGCGAAGGAAGGCTATGACCTGGACCCGGCCAAGATCGCCGCGGTCATGCTGAACGAAGGCATCGTCTACGAACCTAAGCCTGGTCGATACCGCCCTTTATGATCGGCTGACTGCCAGCAATGAAGCGTATCCGCCGTCCGCCAATTGATTGACGGTGATCCTGTTCGGCGACTCGTTGTAGCTCAGGATGGTGAAGCTATCCGTCGAACGACGGGCCCGCCCCAGACGGAGTAGGTGTCCGGGTCGTACACGCTGTAGAAGGTGTAATAGTAGTTCCTCAGGTCCATGGCGTTCCCGTTGTCGGTGTAGTCGCAGACCAAGGACGGCTTCCAGATCCAGGAAGTTCTTGTTGACCAGGTCGATGTTGACGTAGACGCCGCCGCCATTGGCGTATGATACGTAGGTCTGGACCCAGGCATGGCCTTCCATCTGGCTTGGATGTCGGGTTGTACAGTGCCCCCAGCTGGAGCCATCCGGGAACGCCGGCGGCTCGTATGAGGCCGAGGAATAGGTTCGATTGGTCATCGCAGTCGCCGACCCTGCGTCTGGAGGGTCTCCAGCGACGTCTTCGGTTCACCGGGCACCGGCGAACCGGGGTAATCGATGTTCTTAGTGACCCAGTCATAGGTGGACTTGAGGATGGTGTAGACGTTCTGTCTCGTCGCCGTTGATCTGCTTCGACAAAGCGACAATGCTCGGGTCGGTGGCCAATGATCTTCCATTCGTCGCCCAGGTAAATGGCCTTGAGAGAGGATGGGATCTGGTCTGATCGTGCCCGAATCGGCTTGACGTCAGGCTCCATATCCTGGTCGTCTCCCTGACCTGGTATTGTCATGGTGATGGTGTACTTCCCTGACCGGTGAGCTGACCGCCGTTCCAGATGAGACCGGTGGCCGAACCGCGCTGGATAGTGGTACTGACCGCGGGATTAGTGGAGAAGGATTACACCAGCTGAAGGTTCACTCCTTCCTGGGAAATGTTCTGCGGCTTGATCGCGGCTACCGTGAAGTTGATCAGAGTGCCCCCGTTCGCACCGACCGTGAACGTCCTCTGGAAGGATATGTCCGCATATTCCGGGTACTGAATCCTGGAACGGTGAGATGAACGATCTTCTTCAGGAAATCCTGCGTGGAGGGCATGATCAGAATGATGGCGATTATGATGACGACGACAAGCACAACACCGGCTTTGAGGGCCCCCTTGTTCTTCCGCTTTGGAGGAGGCATCTGACTGGGGCCGGGATGAGGCGGCGGTGGAGGTCCGATATGTCTGATGGTACTGCTGTGGGTACGTCTGCTGGGCCGGATCTGGGCGTGTCTGCTCCACAATGAGTTCAATGGACCCTTGCCGATATTAACGTTTTGACGCATGCTTCATTCTTGATAATGCCTCCGTTGACCACGTCCGGTATCATTGTTCTGTAGACGTGCCGGTAGTAATAACGCCAGGAAACCCAGTGCCAGTGCGAAGCTGATGAAGCCGAGGGGCTTTTCCCCCAGATAGTAGGGGACCATCAACAGATTCACCGCCAGGTGTATCATGATCGCCTGGATCAGGAACGGCCAGGGATTGCCGCGGGCGGACCCTATGGCGATCGTGGTGGTGGTCGCCCCGTGGAGGAGGACCAACTGGGTGGCGAGCAGGATCAGGAAGACATAGTCCAGGACACCGGCCTGTCCCTTGAGCGCTGTCAGTGCGAAGAAGGCGGCCCCGAAACCGGTGGTGCTGCCCATGCCCAGACCCAGGGTGACCCCGTAGAACGTGGTGTCCAGCTTCTGCAGGAACCGCCGCATGTTCAGGATGACGAACTTGGCCATCTCTTCCAGCAGAGCGAACAGCAGGGCAAAGACGATCAGCGAAATGGCATCGCCGGAAACAAAGAGGTAATTGAGGCTCGCCAGGACGACACCGAACATGATGCCGACGGTGAACATGAAGAATACCTTGCGGTCGTCGAAGAACGGCCTTTCCACAGCCGGATAGGTGTAGTTCTTCAAGGTGTAGAACATCAACAGGATGGCTGGCGCAAATCCTATGGCACCGGCGATGAACATGTCGTAATTCATTTACGCTCCGGGGAAGACGCTCAACGATATAATATCATGTCCTGGAGCTATCCGCACTTCAGACCCTTTCCTTCCCGGACACTAACTTGTCGTAGTAATGGGCGACCACGCAGGCATCCGTGCATCTGCCGCACTGGTTGCACCGCTCTTCGATGATCAGCGGAGCATCCTCGATCCTGATCGCGCGCTGCGGGCAGTTCTTCACGCAGATGTTGCATCGGGTGCACATCTGGGCCTTGAGTATCGCCTTCACCCCGGATTCGAACAGCTTCTGGGCCGCACCTTCCGTCGGCGCGGTGGCCAGCACCTGACCGCCCCCGAATACCTTGACCGTCCCTTCCCGGTTCTTGACCAGGGCGATCTCGAACTCCTCCGACAGCTTCACCTTGCCGACCGTCTTCAACGTCTCACCGACGCGGGAGAAATCGCGCTTCTTGGGAACGATGAGCACTCCCTCGATAGTGTATCCACCGGTCAGGCACGGGCTCACTCCCTTGGTCATCCTGAGCTCCAACCGGTCCGACCTGGCCTGGGGCACCTTCAGGTTGACCTCGTCCGCCAGCTGCCTCATCTTGGGCGGCAGCACCTTCCAGCGCCATAGACCGTACCGGATGAAGTCCGGCCCCACACCGACCCGCTTGGACCATTGGTCAAGGTAGGCCTGCCAGTCGCTGTACAGTTTGGGATGGAGCTCGGAGGTCCTCTTCCATTCGCTCTCCAGGCAGGAGGCGCACAGGTAGCAGCCGATACGCTCGAAGTCCTGTTCGTATAGTGGGTTGAAATCCAGACCGCGCAGCCATATGTACCCCCACACGTCCGCCGCCCTCCAATCCTTGATCGGATTGAGGATGGTCTGATTGGGCACGAAGGGATTGGTCTCGACGAAGTTCATCCGGGACCGGGAGAACGACTCCAGGCCGCGGTTGCCCTCGATGGTGATCGTCCCCTTGGGATAGTTCTCCTCGATCGCCGTGGTTACCGGTCCGAGCTTGCATACTTTGCAGCACCAGCGGAAGTCCTTGGCGGGCGGCCCGAATGTGTCCACCTGCTCCCAGAATGCGTTCCCCGCCGAAGCCTCGATCAGCTGCTCGTTGTGCTTGGCCACAAAGTTGTGGACATAATCGACCGTGTCCGGGAATTCCAGGCCGGTGTCGATGAAGATGAGGGTCATCTTAAGCTTCGCCTTCTTGGCAATGCCATATGCGGCCAGTGAATCCTTCCCTCCGCTGAACGATAGGGTGACCGGAAGCCCCCGGTTGCCAACGAAGGACTTGATGTCGCTGACTCCCTTGGACTCCAGACCATCCAGGAACTTCCGGTTCGCGGCGACGAAGTCCTGCCTCGAGGCCCTTTTTCCGAACGGGGCCTTCTCCACCTTACCCACGTCCCGGATCAGGATGGCCTTCTCCGCCGTCCTCGCCTCGCCGGAGCCGACTTTGGCCACTGCGCTGCACAGCGTGTTGCCGGACACAACGATCAGCGGGTCCCCCTGGGAGAAGTCTCCCCTGATCTCCACGATCTCCGGTCCGGAGACCTTCTTGCCCTTCAGGTGCCCGGTCAGCTTGGCCACGGTGACAACGCCTTTCTTTGCCACTGGAAGAAGTAGCTGCGCACCGTCCATCTTCAGGTCGAGGTCGAATTCCTTCGTCCGGACATCGAATCGCATGGTCCCGATTATCCTTCCATCGACCACTATCTCATCGGACCGGTCCTCCCCGGCCACCTTGTTGAGGAATATGAGCTTGCTATCGGTGGGAACGCTCGAGCCGAAGTGTTTTCGCAGAAGCAGCGCCACCCCTTCGGCCGCCTTGCCCATGGCTGGCCGGATGTCTCCGGGAAGTGACACCTCGAATTCCCGCCCGCTTCCCCCGCAGATATCGCATCCGCCTCCCAGGAGCAGGGTGCCGCACCTATCGCACCAACGGAACAGTGCCTTGCCATGCAGAAAATGTGACATTTGGGAACGGCTGCTATTCCGCACACCCGTACAAAAAGATATCCGTTTTTGTACCGTCCGCCGGCCATCGGGACGATATGAAGTTACCGCCCAAGGTTTAACTAGTCGTCCAGAAATCGAGGGTAAGCGAATCTATGTTCCCCGAGTACAACACTGTCTACATCCCCGAAGGGTATGGCAAGATACGTTTCAGCAAGGTGGAGATCATCCATATCCTGATCGGAGTGGCTGCTCTGACGCTGGCATTCACGATCTACCTCAACCGGGGACTGGCGTCCTCCCTGGGAATGTCCTATATGGGGGCCTTGCCGGTAACCGTGGGAGTGTCGGCGTTGGTCGTCCTCGCAGGTTTCCTTCTGCATGAGCTCGGCCACAAGTTCGTGGCCCAGCGCTATGGCGCCTGGGCAGAGTTCAGGATGTATCCCCTCGGACTGATGCTGGCGGTCATGATGTCGTTCCTGGGCGCCCTGTTCGCCGCGCCCGGGGCGGTGTACATCTCCGGTCGGGTCACCAAGAGACAGAACGGGATCATCAGCCTGGCTGGACCCATTGTCAACCTGGCCATCGGCGGGGTCTTCCTTATCGCCTGGCTTGCCTTTCCGTTCGGCACGACCGGCCTGATCCTCAACCTGGTGGCGTTGATGAGCCTGTTCCTGGGCGGGTTCAATCTGATCCCGATCCCGCCGCTGGACGGATACAAGATCGCGATCTGGTCGATACCGGTCTATCTGGCCATGGTGGCCATGACGGGCGTCTCCCTGCTGCTGGTCATGGGATACATCTCAATATGGTAGAGGAATGAGGTTCAAAGACCGGACGAATCGATCAATCCAGGTCCTTGCAGGGGTACCTCAGGCGGGTGATGATGCCGCCCTCCCATTGGGCCAGCTTGCCGGGGTTGAGGATGTTGTCCGGGTCCAGGGCTTTTTTGATGTTCAGCATGGTGGAGAGCGCCGTCGGCCTTTCCTTCTTGAGGAACGGGGCCTTGGTGATCCCGATACCGTGCTCGCCGGTGACCGTCCCGCCGAGCGAGATGACCACATCGTATATCTCGCTCACCGTCTTTTCGGCGTGCCTCCAAGAATCCTCGGAATCTGGGTCGACCAATAGCTTGGTGTGCAGGTTCCCGTCGGCCGCATGGCCGTAGGTACCGACGATGATGCCGTTCTCGGAAGATATCCTTTGGAACGCGACCACCGCTTCCGGAATCCGGGAGATGGGGACCGCCATGTCGTCCGCCAGGGAAACCGACACCGACCTCTCCCCGTAGCGGCTCAGCGCCGACATGACCGATTTTCGGGCATTGGTCCAACTGGCCATCTGCTTCGGGTCCTTGGAGTACTGGACGCTTGAGGCGCCGATGTCATGGCACACTTTCTGCACCGCCTCGGACTCCTTGTCGACCACGAACGGGTCTCCGTCGACCTCGATCATGCAGAGCGCCTCGCAGTCCGGCAGGCCGGCATTGATCGCCTTGTTCACCGCCTGGATGCAGGTCCTGTCCATCAGCTCGGTGGCGGAGGGGAGCAGCGGCGTTGCGATCAGCCTCGAGACGCACCTACCAGCGGCTTCCAGGGTATCGAAAGCCGCCACGACCATCGCCGATGACTTCGGCCTTGGCGATACTTTCAGGGTGATCTCAGTGACGATCCCCAGAGTCCCCTCGCTGCCCACGAAAAGACGCTCCAGCTGGTACCCTGAGGAGTTCTTCAGCGTCCTGGTGCCGACCTCCATCTCCTCTCCATTGGCTAGAACCACCTTCAGCCCCAGTACGTAGTCCCTGGTGGCCCCGTACTTGATCGCCCTCATGCCCGACGCGTTGGTCGCCACCATCCCCCCGATGGTGCATGCCTCCCCGCTGCCTGGAGCGGTGGGGAAGAAGAACTTTTTCGGCGCCAACGCCTCGTTCAGCTTATCATAGACGACGCCCGCCTCCACGACGCAGTAGAGGTCCTCGACCCGGACCTCCTTGATCCGGTTCATTCTGGTAGTCTGCAGAACGATGCCGCCGAAGAGCGGGACCGCCCCCCCGCAAAGGCCGGTCCCCCCTCCCCGGGCGGTGATTGGTATCTTGTGCTTGGCGGCCACCTTGACTATCCCGGACACCTCCCCGGCGTTCCCGGGTCGGACCACGACCTCCGCGTTGGCGTGATGGATGGACGAATCGAAGCCATAGGTATAGAGGTCGGCGCTCCGGGTGGAAAGGTTTTCCGGGCCGACTATCGCCGTCAATTGGTCGAGCACTTCCTTGCTGAGCACGCCCATGGATTGATCATTTGACAGAAATAGTTGCTGATTGACGGACTGGTCATACGGTAAGTTCCTTATCGTCCTCAGCGACGAAGATGTCCTTGAACCTCTGTTTCATCGGCTCGACCGCTTCGTACCGGTCGGCGATCGTCGTGTATAAGGCGGCATCGAAGTGGACCAGGGCCAGGCGTTTGGCGTTGGCCTTCAATGCCATGTTGACCGCGTCCTCCGGGTTCAGGTGGGGCCAGGTAGCGCTGGATTGACCAGGTTTGAAGGAACATTCGGTTATCATGAGGTCGGCATCTCGGCACAGCTCGATGGCGCTCTCGCACACACCGGTGTCGGTGCAGAATGCCAGTATCTTGCCGTCCACTTCGAATCGGTAGCCGAAGCACGGTGTGC
Organism: uncultured Methanomassiliicoccales archaeon; assembly: GCA_963695345.1. Lineage (GTDB taxonomy): Archaea > Thermoplasmatota > Thermoplasmata > Methanomassiliicoccales > UBA472 > DASXVU01. The sequence goes on along the minus strand of OY968769.1, from coordinate 1,676,241 downwards.
TGTGTATCAGATACCGGCATTCGAACCGTACCGGCTTCTCATGGCGACCCTCGGCCACCTCCACCACCTCTACCTTGCATGGCAGCAGTTCGAACGGGACCGTGAACGGAGGGGCGATGATCCGACCAAGCACCTCCTTGGACCCAGGCTGCCCGATGATCTTCATGCCCTGTGTGAACTTGTACTTGTTCAGCGTGTGGAACCCGGAGATGTGGTCCAGGTGCGGATGGCTCAGGAAAACGTAGATCGGCTTCTCATCCTTGATGAGCTCGTCGATCTTGTAAAACCCGTTTCCCGCGTCGAGAACGATGTGGCATTCCTCGGTGTCTACGAGCAGGCATGTGGTTAGTCCGGTCGGAGAATCATACCATCCATTGGTGCCAAGGAATCTGACCTTCATCGGGATCGGGATGATATCGAAGGCCCGATACTATAACCCTTGCCGACTGGATGTCATATGGGTAACATCGTGACTATGCGTTCCGTCAACGATAACACTATTTGCCCGCAAAATGGTAACGGTCTCGTGAGCATAGAGATCGATCGGTTCACTGAGGGAGACATCGATTTCGGAAAGGAGTTGACCGATTCGGAAGGATGGAACCGCAGTCTTGGGGACTGGAGGAGGCTTCTGCGCCTTGAACCCAAGGGCTACTTCAAAGCGACGGTGGACGGTCTTGATGCGGGCATCATCGGCTCGATCAACTACGACCGGGTGGCCTGGATCAATTCGCTCATCGTTCGCAAGGACCTCAGAGGCAGGCGCGTCGGAGAGGCGCTGATGTCCCACTGCCTGGAATCGGCAAGGCGCTCGGGCGCGACCAGTTTCAAGCTGGACAGCGTTCCCGGGGTCGAACCGTTCTATGAGAGGTTCGGTTTTAGGAGGGAGTTCCTGTCGCTGAGGTTCATGGGCAACGTGAAATATATCGAACCGCCAGCGATCGAAGTGTTCCGTCCCAGGCTGGATGATATTGAGAGGCTCGACCTAAGGGAGATGGGGATCGACCGGAGCCGGATACTGAAGGCCCTATTCGAGGAACCGGATGGTTATCTCTTTGCCTGCGGGACCAGGGATGAGGTCACCGGATATCTCATGGGAAGGCAAGCGCAGGGCAGGATCGATCTGGGACCATGTGTCGTGGAAGGGGGAGACATGTATCTGGCTGAAAACCTGATCAGGGCAGCGATGTCGAGCATCGGGGCCGCCACATTCAAGCTTTGCGTTCCAGGCAACAACATGGGGGCGGCCAGGCTTGTCAGGTCATTGGGCATTGAGCAGAGGGAGGGACCGACCCGCATGTCGTTTGGGGATGGCCTCGAAGAGCCGAACTCTATCATTACGATGATGTCCCCGGAAAAAGGCTAAGGCCAGTGCGCGAATGGTCGGTCAGGACGCGGATCCGACCCGAGGGATATCTGGAATTCGCTTGACATACCGTCTTCATTTACGACCCAGCGAAAATTAAGAAAAAGGTTTTAAGCACCACACCAACGTGAGGGTACCGCAGAGTGTTCGAATGGAAGACTCAGGCGAAGAATCTGAAGATGGCGATGGTAGTGATAATCGCGTTCCTGCCTCTAGACACAGGGGCGAGGAACAGAGCGCGACCCGGGGACAGCGGTCAATTTTCTCTTCAGGTCCAGGACAAACAGGGATCCTTTGTTGTCATACATCAGAACCGGTGACAACCTCGGCGAGCGACATTCTGGTGATGCACTAGATGACCGCCCATGAGAGGAAGGACCGTGTCCTCAAGGAGGATTCGATATTCACGGTGTCGATGGACGATTCCGTGCATGTCGTGAGCGAGAACCATTTCTACAAGTCCGAGGCGTACTACACCGCGGTCAGCAGTGAGATGAGCGGTATCAATACCGTCCCGTCCAGCGGTCAAGTGATCGAAGCCTATGTCGTGCCGATCTGCCTGGAGAAGGCCAAGCTAGCGGGGATCGAGGTCTGCGACTGGGAGATATCCTACCAGTATGCCAGCACTCCCTGCGTGATCTATGGTTTGAACTACTTCTCGACCCCGTCGGAGTACTTCGTGGTGCAGGACGAGGATACGGCTAGGGATATCATCAAGCATGTCACCAACAAAGGCAAGTATCCGTTCTGCTACCAGAAGCTCGACCAGAGGGCGAACCTGGTGGCGGTGACCTCGGTCTTCGGCCACGCGGTGGAGAACACCAGACCGGAGGTCGCCAGGATGGTATCGGACGTCTACCGCCTGTTCAAGATCCCGCTGTTCAGGGCGATACTGATAGAGCGGGACGGTAAGTATTCACTCTCCTCCATGGGGCCGGTGAGGTATGCAAAGCTCACCGGGCGGGAGAGGCATCTTCTCGGAGAGTACCTGCAGAGCAGGTGGGCCCCTTTCAAAGAAGGCGAAAAAGAAAATGTCTAACCTGGGCGTTTTTGTCAACAGGCAGACCCTGAGCAATGCCGAGCAGCTGAGCGCGCTTTTGAAATGCCGGGACGCGGCGGAGGACATGGGCCACAGCGTGGACTTCATCTTCCCCGAGGAGATCAAGCGCCTGCTGAAGACCGACGGGCTCTTCATCAGGACCAACACCGACCCCATGAACGTGGCCTTCGTGGCCTCAAAGATGGCGAGCCTGCACAACATCCCGGTGGTCGACGACCCGGCCTCCATCCAGATATGCGCGGACAAGGTCAATATGTACTATCACCTGATCAAGGGCAACGTCAGGATCCCGAAGACCGCCTTCCTGAAGAAGAAGGACATAACCGTCGACCATGCCAAGGTCATGTTCGACAATTGGGGGACCCCGCTCATTCTCAAGGAGCCTTCCACCTGCTTCTCGGCTCGGGTAGAAAAGGCCCGGGACCCGATGGAATTCATGAAGACCGCGAACCGGTTCCTGAAGCTCTCCGATTGGATCGTGGTGCAGAAGTTCATATCGAGCAGGTATGACTGGAGGATCGGCGTCTTGGGCGGGGAGCTGCTGTATGCCTGCAAGTACATGATCCCCCCGGAAACGTTCAAGATCCAGGCGGAGGTGAACGGTCATTTGGTGTACTGCACGACGGAAAGCGTACCCGTGGAGAAGATCCCTTCAGCCGTGCTCGAGACCGGCCTGAAGGCCGCCCGGGCCATAGGGAACGGACTTTACGGTGTGGACATCAAGGAATGCGATGACGGGGCCTACGTCATCGAGGTGAACGACAACCCCTCCCTCGAATCGGGGGAGGACGGATGCTATCCGGGGATCTACCGACGGATCATCGAGTTCCTGCTGGAGAAGGGTGCGCCGGGGATTAGGGACGCGAACAACTAGCCGGATCAGGCCTTTTCCTGCAAGTCCCGCCATTCCGGCTGGAGGATGGACATGAGGACCTCGTCCACGTACGCTCCGTTCTTGTAACGGTAGGCGCGCATGACCCCTTCCGTGCGGAAACCGCATTTCTCATAGGCCCGCTGAGCCCGGACGTTTGTCTTGTCGCATATCAGGCACACGCGCATCAGGTTCAGGTCGTTGAAGCTGAGCCGGAGAAGGGTCCTGACCGCGTCGGTACCGTAGCCCTTGTCCCAATGCAGCTTGGAACCGATCATGATGCCCAAGGTCGCCTTGCGGTCCTTCCAGGATATCTTTTCCAGACCGCAGTTGCCGATGACCTCGCCTTCCATGGTCTGGATCGTGAACACCATGGCCTCCCGGTCGCGCAGCCCCTCGAACCATGCCTCCTCCTGTTCCATGCCCAACGGTGGGTCTACCATCAGATACTGCGTCACATCCGGGTCGTTGACCCAACCGAGGAACTTGGGCAGATTCTCCCGGTCGACGGCCAGAAGCCTGACCTTCTCTCCCTCGAGCATCAGTCCTTGCCTCCGATCCCTCTTATCTTCGACAGGATGATGGAATCGACGTATTCTCCGTGGCGGAAATGGTCGTGCCGCAGCTTTCCTTCGATCTCGAAACCGGAGGCGGTGTAAAGCCGGATCAATCGATCGTTATAGGCAGGCACCCTCACCTCGAGTCGGTGCAGGTTCATGTTACGGAACGCCACGCCCTTGACCAGCCCGAGGGATTCCAGGAAGAAACCGTCGGTGTAGAGGTCCGGTTCGCCGATCATCAGGAATATCTTGGCGGTGGCGTTCTTGAGATCAATATGGGTCAGCTCAGCCAGACCGGCGGGGACGTCCAGATCCAGGTCCTGCACGATGAACGGACGGACGGTCCGCTTGCCTATCTTGTCCTGGGTTAGCTCCATCTCTTCTTCCAGGGAGATGGATGGACGAGGTTCCCTTATGCCGAGATCATCGGTCACCTTGGGGTCATTGAACCACTTGAACAGGATCCAGGCATCGTCGGACTGGAGCGGCCGGATCCCGACGTGGTTCCCCTTGATCATAGATACAGTGACCATCGGGAAATCATAAATAGCTATGGGAGCTGGATTGAACCCCCGCGGCATCTGGCCGACAGTGTCAAGCTTTCGCATGATTTATTTATTTGAAGTCCGTTCCTACGCCCATGGACCTCAAGATCGTTCTCCTTGGACCGCCGGGATCTGGAAAGGGCACCCAGACCGAGAGACTGTGCGCCGAACTCAAGTTCACGAAGATCTCTACTGGCGACCTGCTTAGGGAAGCGGTCAAGCTGGGAACTCCGTTGGGAGTCAAAGCGAAGTCGTTCATGGAGTCAGGCGGTTTGGTGCCGGACCAGCTGGTCGGCGACCTGATCAAGGAGAAGCTCAGCGGAGCACAGGGAGGCGTCATCCTGGACGGGTTCCCGAGGACCGTCGAGCAGGCCAAGATGCTGGACCAGATCATAACCGTGGACATGGCCATTGATCTGGAGGTCGACGAGGAACTGCTGGTCAAGAGGCTCACCGAGAGACGAGTCTGTAAGGCCTGCAACTCGGTATTCCACCTGGAGTTCAACCCGCCAAAGGTCGCGGGGAAGTGCGACAAATGCGGTTCTGAGCTTATCCAGAGGAACGATGACTCGGAAAAGGTCGTCCGGGAGAGGCTGCGCGTCTACAAGGAAAAGACCCTGCCCCTGACCAGATACTACTACGACAAACGGATCCTGGTGCGTATCGATGGACAGGGAGACATCGGCGACGTCTACGAGCGCATCCTGAAGGCTTTGAGGTCCCACAAAACGAAATAGGTCTGAACCGGGAGCAAAAGGTTAAAGACCAAGAACTTTTTACCCACATTTCATAGCCCCGTAGTGTAGCGGTCAATCATGCGGGCCTCTGGAGGCTGCGACGGCAGTTCGAATCTGCCCGGGGCTACTTCATCTCCATCAAACTCCAGGATTCTGATGTTTTCTATTGATCTTTTATCAGATCACAACTAGATGGGCCGCCCCGGTGGCCAGGTCCTTGAAGCATGATTCCCCGTCCTGCGGGCCACGCACAAAAAGAAGGTCCCCGGCGGATACCCTGGTGGCCTTGTCCGGGCCGTAGATGTACTTGCGCCCCCTCTTGATCGCCACCACCCACATGCCGCACTGGTTGGCCAGTTTCGTGTCCCCCAGGGTAGACCCGGCCAGGTCGGAGTTGTCCAGGACCGTGGCGCTGCTGATGATCGATTCGCTGTCTTGCAGCGAAAGCGCAATCACCGGATGCGGCTCCACATCATGCAGGACCACATCGGCGATCTGCACGGGCGGCGTCGGATATCTCCTCCACCGACTGTGCCAGCCTGATCACGGCATAGGCCTTGTCCGGGTCGGAGTCCTTGACCGCCCTCTCAATGGCCTTCTTCTGGATCTCCATGGCCATCTCGTCCAGTGCCTCCTCCATCTGCGAAGACCTCTTCCGCGATGTCGCGGTTGTTGTACAGCAAAGAGGAGTATGCCAGATCGATCATGAGCTCGGAAGTGTCCTTGAGCTCCAGCAGCATCAGGTCTAGTTCGTCCATTTCACTCGTCCTCCTCTACCGGGTAAACTGGCCATTTGGTCTCCCCAGAAACATACTTGCGCAGACAGTTCGGAACCGCTCTCGGTCCCTCTCACAATCATTACGTCCCCGGCCTTGAGAACGGTGTCTTCCTCGGGATCGTATATCCAGCGTTTGCCCCGCTTGATGGCGATGACCCTCATCCCGGTCTCAGACTCGATGCTCAGATCGGCGATGCTCCTGGATACCATGTCCGATCTTTCAGAGATGGCGAGACGCCTGATCTTCTCCTCCGCCTCCTTCAGAACGAAGGAAAGGAATGGTTTCTTGGACGGGTCCACCCCCGACAGTGTGACGATGTCGCCGGCGGCGTTGGAAATGGATTCGGCGGCGGCCGCCACCTGAAGCAGCCCAGCGAGCTTCACCGCGTCGTTGTAAGTCCGTGCCGAAAGCATTGCCTTGATACGGATCTCATAGTTCAGGGTGTGCATCCTGTCTTCGAGATGCGCCACCTCTTCTGCGATCTCCTCCGAATCGAACATGATTGCCGCGTAGGCCAGATCGACCATCACCTCGGAGATGTCCTTCATCTCGGTGAGAAGCTCACGGACGGTGGTATGGGATATCTCCGTCCTGTCGGGTATATGCTCATGATGTTCGGTCATTACCTGCTCACCTCACATACTCCGTGAATGGTATTTCTTCTATCGTTCACGAGGAAGATGCCGCTGGAACAGCCCAAGCACATTGAATTTGATCCCGACCTTCCGCCCGGTCACGGCTAGGAAGTCCCGGCCTGCCCTGTAAAGCGGACTACCATCAATCCGATTCTGCGATATTTATCTATTGCCTAAGCGGAAACCAGAAAACCACATCGCTGGACTCGCCCATTCGAACATCAAATATAGGATGAGAATACTCATGCAGGGAGATGAACGGGATGGCGTCGAAGGGTAGAATACGCAGTTTCTTCGGTCGCAACCGGAGCGTATTCACCCTCGGCTTCATCGGGCTGATCATCTCATCCTTCGGAGACCTGGCGGCCGGGGCGACCCTGGGTTTCATGACCGATACCCTGGCATCTGCTTCCCGGTCTGATGATCCTCATCCCGCCCGCCATCGGCATGAGAGGGAACATCTTCGGCGCCTTGGGCAGCCGGCTGGGCACCGCCATGCACGTCGGTACGTTCGAACTGTCGATGAAGAGGGGAAGCATGCTGCGCCAGAACCTGAGTGCGTCCCTCCTGCTGACCATCGTCATGTCCCTCGTTATGGGGGTCATGGCCAAGGTGATATCCGCTGCACTCGGAGTCGAACAGCATCTCGATCGAGCAATTCGTTTTCATCTCGGTCCTGGGCGGCGCGCTGGCCGGCGTGGTGATCGTGCTCATCAACATCCTGGTGGCGTCGATCGGCTACAGACGCGGATGGGACATCGACAACATTTCAGCCCCGATCATCACCGCGGCCGGGGACATCGTCACATTGCCCATGCTGTTCATCGCGGCACTCATCGTGACCGGCGATTTCGGACCGTTCCTGTCCTCCAACACGCTGGCATTCGCGCTGATATTCCTGGTGGTGACCGTCTATCTGTCCTATCGGGCCTTCAAGATGAAGAAGAGCGAGACCAGGCGCATCATCATGCAAAGCGCCCCGGTGCTGCTCGTGTGCATCCTCCTGGACATCGCCGCCGGTCTGACCATCGACAATCAGATAGAGGGCCTGGTGACGTTGCCCGCGCTGCTGGTCCTCATCCCTCCGTTCCTGGAGGACGCCAACGCGCTGGGGGGGATACTCACCTCCAGGCTCTCCTCGATGCTGCACATGGGTACGATTGAGCCGACGAGGATCTCCCAGCAAGACCACCTGGGAGAACTTTGCCATCATCTACATCTTCTCCGTCTGGGTCTTCACCCTGGTGGGAGTGACCTCCCATTTCGTGGCCGTGCTTCTCGGGATGGGCTCGCCCGGCCTGGTGGAAATGGTCCTACTGTCTTTGGCCGCCGGCCTGATCACGGTCACGGTGCTGAACTTCATCTCCTACTACGTGGCCATCTACACCTACCGGTTCGCGTTGGACCCTGACGACCACAGCATCCCGCTGACCTCCTCGGCCATCGATGCAGTGGGGGCACTTGCTCTTATGCTGATGATCGTCCTGCTTGAACTTGGTCTGAGGTCAGCGACAAGTTTTAATTCCAGTCGGCATACCCAATTGACGGAAGTGACCGATTTGATCGACCGGCAGCAAGTCCTCGGCAACCTGGAATCCTATGACCTCAAGAACGCCAAGATCGGCGTCCTGGCATCCCACTCGGCACTGGACGTGTGCGATGGTGCAGTTGAGGAAGGGTTCCGCACGCTGGCGGTGTGCGAGGAAGGCAGGGATCAGACCTATACCAGGTACTTCAAGGCCTACCGCAACCAGGACGGCAGCGTCCGCCGGGGGATGGTGGACGAGGCCATAATGGTCAAGAAGTTCAAGGACACGATATCCAAGACGGTCATGGACCAGCTCGTCGCCAAGAACGCCCTTTTCGTGCCAAACCGGTCGTTCACCTCGTATTGCAGCATCGATGCGGTGGAGAACGACTTCACGGTTCCGATGGTCGGATCGAGGAATCTCCTGCGAAGCGAGGACCGCGGCGGTCCGCAGGATTACTACTGGCTTTTGAACGAGGCGGGCATGCCCTCCCCGAGGAAGGTATCCAAGCCTGAGGACATCAGCGCCCTCACCATCATCAAGCTTCACCACGCCAAAAAGAAGCTCGAGAGAGGATTCTTCACCGCCTCCTCTTATGATGAGTACCGCACCAAGGCGGACAAGCTCATTGCCCAAGGTGTCATCGAGGAGGAGAACCTGGCCGGAGCCCGCATGGAGGAATACATCATCGGTCCGGTGTTCAACCTGGACTTCTTCTACTCCCCGCTCGAGGAGGAGGGCTCGAAGATCGAGCTGATCGGCGTCGATTGGCGCTTCGAAAGCTCACTGGACGGCCATGTCCGTCTGCCGGCGGCGCAGCAGTTGGCCCTGAACGACAAACAGAGCATTCCTGAGTACACGGTATGCGGACACAACTCGGCCACCCTGAGGGAATCCCTCCTGGACAACGCATTCGACCTGGCGGAGAAATATGTCAAGGCCTGCAAGGTGCACTTCAAACCGGGCATCATCGGGCCGTTCTGTCTCCAGACCTGCGTCGACAAGGACCTGAAGTTCTACATCTACGACGTGGCCCCGAGGATCGGCGGAGGCACCAACGTGCACATGGCGGTCGGTCACGCCTACGGCAACTCGATGTGGCGCACCAACATGTCCACCGGACGGAGGCTGGCCCTGGAGGTCAGGCGCGCGATCGAGCAGGAACGGGTCGACGAGATAGTCACCTGAGACGCAAAAATCATTCCCGCAGCGGCCGGGCAAATCTTTTATCTATCATCCTACCGGTCTGTCGGACCGTGGACTGGCGCGTCGTCGACCTGGGGATCATGAACCCTGCCCTCACCGCGGCAACGGACGAGGCCATCCTGACGTTCCGTTCGGTCGGATATGCCGGGAACACGCTCAGCTTCTACTCGCGTGACCGCCCGACCGTTTCCCTCGGCTATTTCGAGAAAGCGGCGGAATGCATCGACCTGGAACTCTGCCAGAGGCTGAACATCGAGGTCGTGAGACGCCTGTCCGGAGGGAGCGCGATCTTCACCGATCCCGGCCAGATCATCTACACTGTGACCGTCGAGGCCGATCTGGTGCCGGAGAATCCGAAGGAGTCCTACCCCCTCATATGCTCGGGAGTGGTCAATGCCCTTGGTCTCCTAGGGATCAGGGCGGAGCACAAACCGCTCAACGACGTGGTGGTGAACGGCCGCAAGATCTCCGGGAGTGCCCAGACCAGGAAGGCGGGCGTCGTCCTGCAGCACGGGACAGTCATCGTCGATTCCGACCTGGAGCTGATGATGCGGGTGATACGGCAGAGACCGGGAAAACCGCGGAGCGTCGACGCCATGACCTCGGTCGCGATCGAGTTGGGCAGGAAGGCCGAGATGAGCGAGGTGAAGACCGCACTTGTCGCCGGCTTCGAAAAGGCTTTTTCCGTGAATGATCCAGAAGGGAACCCTTTCCCATGACGAAAAGGAACTGGCCAGAAGGCTCTCGGAAGAGAAATACGGGAAAGAGGTTTTCACTTTCCAGCGATGATCACTCGAACGATTCGAGGTCCAGGAACGCGAGCTTCCTGCCGTCGATGAAGAAGCCCACCTTCTTGTGCAGCAGTATCGAGCTCTGGCTGTCCTGAAGGATGACGCTCTGCACGGCCTTCGCGCCCTTCTTCTTGCCCTCGGCGGAGACCTTCCGGAGAAGCTTGAACCCGATGCCCTTCCTCCTTTGCATGGGATGGACCATCAGACCCTCGATCCAGACCACCTTGTCGACATTATAGACGTGGTGCACCATCTGGGCGAAGACGAAACCGACTATCTGCTTGTCCTCGATGGCGACGTAGCTGAGGCCGGCGTCCTTGTAATAATCAAAGGAGCCTTTGGCGGACGCGCCGAGCTGGTCTATGAGCTCCTGCGGAAGACTGTCCCAGTTCTTCTTCAGAGCGGATTCAAGGTACTCTCTGACGCAGAACAACTCCAGCGCTCTTACGTGCCCTCTGTCCTCTTCCTTCAGTGCTCTGATCTCCACCATTTACATCTCCTCCGGCGCCACGAGACCGAGGTTGACGAGCGTGTTCTTCAGCACCCACATCGAGCACTCCACCAGGCACAGCCTGGCATCCTGGAACTCTCCGGACTTGAGCACCGGAACGGAACCATAGAACTGGTTGAACGCCGCTGCGACCTCATGCCCGTACGCGGGTAGCAGATGGACTCGCCTTTTCTCCCCTGCCTCCCTGATGACCGAGGGGTATAGAGATAGTATACGGATAAGCTTTCTCTCGTATGGGTCCACGAGCTTCCGGGGGTCCGCCTCGCGGTCATAGGACTCTACCTTGCGCAGGATGCTGCACGCCCGGGCATGGGCGTACTGAACGAACGGGGCGCTGTTGCCTTCGAAGTTTAGCGCCTCCTCCCACTTGAAGACCAATTGCTTCTCCGCCTGGACCCTCAATATGTTGTAGCGTATCGCGCCGCTCCCGATATCCCTGGCGATCTGCCTCATCTTCTCTTCGGACAGGTCCCGGCGTCTTACCTTCACTTCCTCATAGGCCCGGTCTACCGCCTCGTCAATGAGGTCGTCCAGATAGACGACGACCCCCTTCCTGGTGGACATGCGCCCCTCGGGAAGCGACACGAACGAATAGAACACGCATTCCGGCACACAAGCCTTCCCCAGTATCTTTAGGGCCGCAGCCAGCTGCTGCTGTCCCAGCTTCTGGTCCTCACCCAGGACGTTGATCAGTACGTCGGCCCGGGTGAACTTGTCCAGGTGATACGCTATGTCCCGGGTGGTGTACAGCGTCGTCCCGTCGGCCCGGGTGAAGAAGAACTTGGTGCTCTTGCCGTGGATGCCGAACGTCTCCAGGTCCAGATAGAAGGCGCCGTTCTCCTCCTTGCAGAAGGAGGTCTTCTTCAGGAGTTCGACCACCTCTTTCGCGCTGCCGTCGAGGATGAACTGCGACTCCCAGGTGTAGTTGTCGATCTCCACGCCCACCTGTGACAGTGAGGTACGGATTCCCTGGAGCATTCTCTCGGTGGTCTCCCTCACCTGATCGATGACCTGCCGGTCGCCGAGCTCGAAACGCCTCAGCATGCCGGCATATCTGCTCCTGCACCTCCGACTCGGCCTCCATTCTCTGATTGGCCTTCTGGTAGTAGCCGACCAGCCGATGGTCGTCCTTGTTCCTTTCGGATTCCGGGACCTCTGAATCGGGGACGTTGTGCACGCCCCAGGTCAGAAGCACCACCTGTTTGCCGACATCGTTCACCAGATACTCGGTGGTAACATCGTATCCGCAGGTCCTCAGGCAACGTGCCAGCGTATCCCCGATGAGCGGGTTGCGGGCCCGTCCGACATGCAGCGGCCCGGTGGGATTGACCGAAGTATGCTCAAGAAGCACACGGGCGTCTTTCGGCGAACCCTTGCCATAGTCTGTCCTGGTCGATATGATCTCCCTGATCGTCGTTAGGGCCAGGTATTCCTCGTTGATCTTGAAATTAAGATAGCCCCGGTCCGCCCATCCCCGTGCGATGGTGGGCATCGGCGGCAGTTTCGAGACGATCTCGTTGGCGATCTCCACCGGATTCCTCCTCAAGGCCTTGGCCATGGGGAAGCAGGGGATGGCCAGATCGGATTTCTCCGGGTCAGGCACCTCCACCTCGAACTGGACCTTGGCGCCCATCGCATCAAGGACGGAACTGACCGCCCATACTACCTCTTCTTTGAACTGGCCCATCGCATCCATTTGGATCACCCGGTCGAATATCGGAGCAGGGCGGCGATCCCGCCGAACGCCTTCAGCAACATGTCCCCTTCCTCAGAGTCGCTGGATATTAGCTCCACTTTAGTGCCCATAGATTCCGCCTGCTCGAACAGGTCATCCACTATGTCCATGTTCTTGGTCACCCCGGCGTTGACATGGCACTTGGGGCACTGGACGATGCTGGGCACTTCGGAAACGGTCATCTCCGACACTGTACCGCAGGACGCGCATTCGATCGTCAGGCGGCGCTTCCTGATGCCTTCCGAAAGGAGGAGCACCTCGACCGCCCCGATCTTGATGGCCGCGCGAACCTGGTCCTCACCATAGGTCGCCAATGAACCCTCGTTCTTCCGGATCTCTTCCAGGAGACGCAGAATCAGGCGCTTCTCGCGCATCAGGTCCATGTCCAGCAGGCGGTCCTTGGCCTTGTCGACGAGCTCCTTCAGACCATACTCGTCGGTGTAACCGATATCGAAGGTATCGACCACTCGCTTCTGCAGCTCGTGATGCAGGTAACCTTCGGTGTTGAAGTAGTCCTTGGTCGGACCGGGACCTCCGATGAGGATGCCCTGAAGACCGTCCAGGTTGTAGAAAGATTCGGTGGCGATGTCCGCCACCTTCTTGTAGAACTCGTTGGCGGATATCTCGATCAGACGCTCGAACCTCTGTGCCGACTGACCTCCCATTCGGTGCTTGGAAGGCACCAGCGAGGCGAAGTTGCGGATGACGGTTATCTTCTTGCCGCGCAGACAGCCCCAGCGTGGCTTCGCTCCGGTCGATGACAATCAGTCCGTAGACCTTCTTCTCCAGGAGCATGTCGGACAGGGGCTCGAGGTAGAAGTCCGAGTCGCATCGGTACAGGAAGGTGGTGATAGGTTCTGGCGGCTCCAGGACGTACTGCACCATCCTTGTCTGGTCACCGCTGGCGGCGACCTCGCCGACGAAGAAAATGACCCCGTTGGCCGGCGGGGCCTTGAAGTACTTGAGCCTCGCCAGAATCGATTGGATGGCTCCCTGGACGTTCTTCCTGGTCCCCTGGGACTTAATGTTCGATGACTGTGAGAACTCCTCTCGCAGGTATGCGGCAACGTCGGATATCTGCTTGTTCGGCGGAACGTAAACAGAGATCAGCTCGGTGCCCCTTCCCTTGAGGGTCCTTATCTCTTCCAGCGCCCTTTTGAAGTCGTACTTCTGGCGGTCGGAGAGCTGCTCCCCTTGAATGTCAACTTGCATTTCTATGACAACCTATGGTTTTTTCTAGCAGTAACAATTACCCACATAAAGCTGTTGGTGCCCACATGGATACTGTCGTTGTTTCGTTGGGCGGTTCGGTTCTGATCCCCGATGAGGAGGACGCCGATCACCTGTCCGTACTTTCCAGCTTATTGAAGGAACTGTCTTCTGAATACCGTTTGCTCCTGGTATGCGGCGGAGGTAAGGTGGCCCGCTACTACATCACCACTGGCCGCGGCATCGGGGCCAGCGAGCATCGAGCTGGATGAGCTCGGCATAATGACCACCCGGATCAATGCCAAGCTTGTGGCGCTCTCGTTGGGCGACCTGGCGATCGATCACATCCCGGCCACCATCGAAGATGCGGAGAAAGCCTCGAAGGGAGGCAAGATCGTGGTCATGGGCGGAACCGTCCCGGGCCATACGACCGACGCGGTCAGCGCCATGCTGGCGGAGAAGGTCGGAGCGGTCAGGATCGTCAACGGGACATCGGTGGACGCGGCGTTCACCGCCGACCCGAGAATGGTCAAGGACGCGAAGCGTCTGCACACCATCACCCATTCGGAACTGGACCTGCTGGTCAGCCATGGGATGCATCGCGCCGGCCCCTCGCACGTCTTCGATCCGCTGGGAGCGTCCATCGCTGCCCGGAGGAACATACCGATCCTTATCATAAACGGCCGGAACATCGAGGAGATGAGGGCCGCCATCCAGGGCGGGAAGATCAAGGGTACGCTGGTCACGGATTAGTGGCATAACATTATTGGCCTGGGAGCGCATGCCTGTTTGTTATGAGGCTAGGTGGGGGCTCCGATTCCAAGGAACGAAAGCTTGAGAAAAGGATAGAGAAGGCCAAGCGCCCGCACTCGACCTACCAGGACGCCCTTTTGGTGGGTGTCGCCTTCTGCATTTTTGCCGGCGTGCTCTTCGCTTTGTCGGCGGCGGTCAGCTGGGCCGGCATCAAGATGGACGATAATTCCGTCGATCACCGTTACTTCATTGACCTGGTCCGTCTCTCCGGTAACTATGGCGTGTTGTGGATCATGCCGTTCGGCGGCATCGCCTTGGCCGTTTCGTCGGTCGCCCAGCTCTCCCGGACCATTGTCGAGGGAAGGTGGAAGCGGGAGGTCGCCTTGGTCACGCTGGTGCTGGCGGTGACGACGTCGCTGCTATCGGTGATATCGATATTCTGGCTTCAGGACCTGGTGATCGGACCGGCCGGGAACGACGGGACGTACGGACCGGGAGCATTCCTTTCCGTTTTCGGGGCGGTATTGGCGATCGCCGGTTCCCTGACGCTTTTCGCCGACGTCATGAGGGACGAGGAGGAGAGCGAGCTACCGGAACGGTGGGCAAAAAGCAGGGAGTCAAAGGAAGAGAAGGAGTATGTCCTGCCCCCCGAGAAGCCCAAGGGCAAGGGCCTGAAATGCCCGAAATGCGGCGCTCAGGTCAAATCCAGCTGGGACGAGTGCCCCATCTGCGGGGCGGAACTGGACTGAACCTTCACAGGTCTTCCAGGTCGGCGCTCTCGACCACCTTGAGACCGCATGACTCGGCGATCTCCTTGATACGGTTGGCCTTCGCCTTCGGCATGGACTTCTTGTGAATGTAGGCCAGCGTTGCCGAGCTTGCGTTCGCCGCGGCAACCACCGTTTCCCTGAACCTCTCCTCGGTCATGCCTTCCATGGCATAGTTCGGGAACAGATGGCCGAACGATATCTTCTTCGACAGGGCGATCTCGGTGAACCTCGGAGCGTAATGACCACCCCCGATGCCGATGGCGACCGGGTGCTCCTGGACGTCCACTTCGAGAAGCGTTTTCGCTATCACCTGGGCGGCGCGCTGGTTCTCCCAGTTGGTCTTGTCGCTGCCGATCTCGATGAATAGCGTTGGTTTCTTCAGAATAGGACCGTGGTGGGTGGTCTCGAACGATACCTGGAAAGGCAGTTCCGCCGCGTTGACCTTGAGGCCCCGTAAGAGAGAGGTCATCAGGTGCGGGGCGGACCGGACCAGTGTGCCCTTCTTGCCTCCGAACTCGGCGTTGCCGTAGTTGCCGATGGGATGCACGGTCAAGGTAGGGATCTTGGACTCGGAGCGGTGCTTGGAAAGGAACACGACCTCATCGACCTTGATGTGGAGACGGTCCATGACCTGTTGGTCGAGATTGTCCGCGAAAAGATGCTTCTCCCTGATGGTGATCATCGCGGTGTCGCCGATGCATTTGACGAGGTTACCCTCATATTCGCCCCTCACCTCGAAATCACCTTTCTCTAGCAGCCTGTCCCTGATGTTAACGCTGGCAACGTCTTCCAAGCTGCATACAAAGAGCCTCATGAGGAGACATCAAACGTTCCTCCGAGAATAACCTTTCTAATCCGATGGGGCGGACTTGTAGTCTTAATGTAATAATCAGCGACATAGGCTGAAATAACATTTTTCGAATTCGATTAACATGCCGAGCCCTGTCACAATCGGCGAGAGGATAATCCTCCATCTTGCTCAGTATTCAAAGTTCAAGGATGACTTCGACGCGCCCGTTGATGTAAGCCAGGACGGCATCGCCGAAGCCCTACGCATATCGAGGGCGCACGCCGCCATCGAACTGAAGAAGCTGAAGGAATCGGCACTGGTGGACGAAAGGATCGCCCACATCCGCAGGGGCAACACCAAGAGGAAGGTGTACTACCTCAACAGGCCAGGAGAGGACAAGGCGAACAGCCTTCGAGCCTACGCCGACAGGGAAGGCATCCAGATAAGACCCCTCCTGGACCTTAAGAAGTGCCTGGGACCTGAGCTGTGGGAATCCCTGGACCCGGGATTCCGTCCGATCCTCGCCCAAGCGTGCGTGTTCAGATCACCGTTCAAACGGTCATCGTTACCTGTGACCAGCATCTCATTGCTGCCCGAGGACAAGAACGGCATGGTGGACATCCCGGAAACCCTGCGGACGTCCATACCAGTGCTGGCCCAAAATTCGGAGCTCAGGCAATACCATAGTTTTGCCGCCGACTATTGGCTGAAGGAAGGCAACAACCGCGAAAGGCTATACCATCTGGTGCATTCAGGCCGGGTAAAGGAGGCGGAGATGATGGTCGCCTCGAAGGGCCCGGAACTGCTGACCAGTCCGGACAAGGACCTGTACGACCTCGTTTCCGTCATCACCGCCCCAGCGGAACGGTACGCGTCCCGTGTATACTCCGCACAGGGGGAGGCGGCACGCGGGTCGATGCAATTCGACAAGGCGCTGGCATCGGCAAACAAGCTGATGGGCATGACCGAAGAGGCTGACAGAAGGGCGGGAGTGTGCCTGAAAGCCCGCACCCTGATGGACCGGGGCGATCTGGAGGAAAGCATAGCCGCATACCTAGCGGCAAGATCGATGACTCCGCTGACCGACCCGAAACTGGAGTGCGATTATTCGGAGGCGCTGACCAGGTTAAGACGGTTCGAGGAGGCCCGTCAGTGCCTCGACAAGATCGTGGCAAACGGCCTCAAGGGCATGGACCCGGAGAATCTGGAAATGGTCTATTTCCAATTGGGAAGCGTCTTGAACCGATCGGGAAACGGCCACGAGGCCATCCGGTACCTGAGCAAGGCCCTGGGATTGGCAAGGCCGGGGGACAAAAGCCGTATCTACCGATGCATGTCCGAGGCCTACCAGTCCATCGGCATGGCCGACAAGTCGGCCGAGTACGTCAAGAAGGCCAAGCTCAAATGATAGGGCTCTGCCTCAGCGTGTCCATGTCCGTGGCGTAAAGCTCCCGGATATCCTTCAGGCCGTAGCGGAGCATTGCCAGCCGCTCGAAGCCTAGACCCCATGCCAGTACCGGATGGTGGATCCCTAGGGGAGCGGTGACCTCTGGGCGGAAAACTCCGGCGCCGCCGAGCTCCATCCATGTGCCGTTGTAGTAGATGTCCACCTCGAGCGACGGTTCGGTATACGGGAACGGACCCGGTCTTACGCGCACCGTGTCGAAGCCCATCCTGTGGTAGAAGTCCTTGAGGACGGCGACCAGCATGTCGAAGCTGGCATCCTCCTCCATGATGATGCCCTCGATCTGGACGAACTCCGGAAGGTGGGTCATGTCGATCGATTCGTTCCGGAAGATGCGGCTTATGGAGAACAGCTTGGCCGGCGGTTCCGGATGCTTGGCCAGGTAACGGACCGAGTTGACCGTGGTGTGGGTCCTGAGCAGCGCCCTTTCCGCCTCGTTCCGGGACCACTTGTAGCGCCAGCCGAGAGAGCCGGTATCGCCGCCGTTCTCATGCATCTGCTTGACCTTTTCCACCACCATTTCCTCGTCCAGGTCAAGCCTGGATGGGTTCTTCAGATAGAATGTATCCTGGAGGTCGCGGGCCGGGTGGTCCTGCGGAGTGAACAGCGCGTCCATGTTCCAGAACGCCGGCTGAACGTACTCGTCGTCGATCTCGTTGAATCCCATCTCAATGAAGATGCGGCGCACCTCGTCCGCTATGCGGGTGAGGGGATGCTTCTTGGCCGGGTAGACGGCGGAGGCGAATGTCCGGATATCGTATTTCCGGAACTGGACCTCTTTCCACTTGCCGGACTGAATCATTTCCGGGGTGAGCTGGGCGACCTCCTGGGTGAGCTCGATGCCGAGCGATATCACTTCCTTGCCCGCCTCGGCCATGATCAGCTCCCTGGAGATGACCAGCTTCTCAGATATGATGTCCTGTCTGGACTTGAGCTGGGCGATGATGTTCTTGTCCGCCTCGTCCTCGAAGAGGTCGCGTTCCTCCAGAATCTTGAGGAGCATCTCGTCGGCCATGTCGCCGGTGATATGCTTCCTTCCCAGCTCTGTCAACGTGATCGTCGGCTGCCCAGACGACTTGTCGATGTTGGCCAGCCCCTTCCGCTTCAGCCAGCCGACGGCCAGCGATGACACCTCAGGCGTGATGTGGGCCTCGAGTTCCTTCAATGAGGCGGTCCCGTTGACCGTTGCCAGGTGGTTCAAGCGCCCGGCGCTCCGGAAGTCCGACCGCGTTAATGTCCTTGGCCTTGAGCGAGTAGCATTTCCTGGCGCTCTCCTTGACCGTGACCAGGCCTTTTGCCTGGAGCCACGAGGAGGCGTTCATGACCTCGACCAGCTGTTCGAACTGGCCGGCCTCGAAGATCCTTTCCGGCGATGCGTTGCCGTTCAGCTGGTTCAGCGTGAGCAGCACCCGTTTCTCTTGGTAGCTCAGGCCTTCGAGGATCTCCTTGGCGTTCATATGCGAGAGGAAAAAACTCCTCTCTATTTGACAGTTTGTCTATTGCCGGCCGTTTGTTGCCGGCTTGATATCGAGTACCGGAGTACCGTTGAACGCGTCCAGGCCTTTGACGGTCAGAATGTTGCCCATTATCGCGATCAGTTGCACCCTGGTCACACCGATGGGGTTCGGGCGGTTGGGGCTGCGCGAGGCGAACACCCCGACCAGCGGATTCCTGGGGTTGCCCTTCGGGTGCAGCTTCATACGTACCGGGAGGCTCCGGTCGAACCAGAAGATTATGTCAATGTCCTTTGACTCCTCGAGGCGGTATAGCCCCTCGGTCAGATCCTCCCGGATGACTATCTCTGAGAATACATCGGAGAAGTCCGTGCTCGCCTCGATGTCGTTGCGGACATAGCCGATCGGTTCCAGGTTCAACATGGTGCCTTCATCATGAAGTCCTCGATCTTATCCTTCGCTTCCTCGCGCTTCTGCTGGTGGACCTCGAGGAACTTGACGATCTTATCAGCCAGCATCATCTTGCACTCGCCGCACAGGATCTCTCCCTTGCGGCACTTCTCCGAGAGGTCGTCCATGGCCTTGTCGTTCTTTTCGAACAGATAGTACTGGTACTTGAACACGGAGCAGACCTCGGGCTTGCCGCCGGTCTTGCGCTGCTCCTCGACCGAGACCGCCCCGCCGGTGAACGCCGTGCCGACCTTCTTCTTTATCGCCTTGGCGTTGTCGGTGGTGTAAATGGTCGAATTAGGCTGGGATGACGACATCTTGTCACTACCGGTCAGCCCGGGAAACATCTTGTTATGGATCAGCGCTGGCTTGTAGTAGCCCAAGAGCGGCGCTACATCCCTGGTGAGCCGGAAGTGCGGATCCTGGTCGATGCCACAGGGGATCAGGCAGGGCGTGTTCTTACCGTACAGCGCGTTCTCGATGAAGCACGGCGCGGCCTGCATGGCGGTGTAGTAGATGGAACCGATGTTGGTACTGTTATCGAAGCCGAACGCCGCCTTGGCGGTGGAGAAGGTGATGCGCTTGGCGACCTTGAGCGCCAGCGGGTAGAGCGTCTTGATGACCTCGGTGTCCACCATGATCTTGGTCTTGTTGATATCGAACCCGAGGGCGATGACATCGAGGGCGTTCTCGTAGGCCATCCTCCTCGTGTCCTCCAGCTGGAGGTTCTCGTTGAACAGGTACTTCTCGTCGTCGGTCATCTGGAAATAGAGGTTCGAGCCGAAGGTGTCCTGCAGGTACTTGGTGAACATCCAGGGCATCAGATGGCCGAGATGGGTGTGCCCGGACGGTCCACGCCCGGTGTAGAGGAAGAACTTGTTGCCCTTGTCGTACTCGTTCAGTATCCATTCCAGGTCCCGCTGCGAGTAGACGATGCCGCGTTTCAGCATCGGGTGCAGCTCGCCGTACTTCGAGAGCCGGGCTAGCATGTCATCGTCGATGCGCTTCGTGCCGAAGCGGACGATAAGCTCGTCGTAATCGATGTCGCCCGTCACTTCCCAGGGGGTGACCTTGAAGTCCTTTTCCATTTGCCTACCAGCGGGCGGAGAATGGTTCGGAGGGTAAAAAGGATTGCGCGAAACCGATAGAAAAATGATGTCGAGGTGGTCAGACTTCTGAATCACCTAACCTATCGACAGGAACGCCCAATCAGTCAGGACAATGGAATGACCCCGAACGCAGATCACTTGTCACGTGGGTGATACTTCTCCTCGGTTTCTCTAAGCTCCTTCAATGAGGGGCAGGCTTCCGCACTCCCATCTGGCCCACACCCATCGGCAGGATTCAAGGATGGAACGACATCCTTGCTCTCTCCCACCTCAGAGTCCTGTAGCTGTTTCAGGGCCGGACAGGTCTCCCCCTGCACCTCAGAGACCACTGCGCAGGTGCCGGTGCGCCTGTTCTTCATCACCGAGGCGACGATGGCCACGACGAGGATCAGGACGATCACGGCGAGGGAGACGATCACCGGTACGTGCACATAGTCGACCACGAGCATCTTGACACCGACGAAGGTCAGGATGCCAGCGAGTGCGTACTTCAGGTAGCAGAACAGGTTCATGATGTGCGACAGCGAGAAATACAGCGACCTCAGGCCGAGGATGGCGAACGCGTTGGAGCTGAAGACGATGAAGGTCGTGGTGGTGATTCCGAGGATCGCCGGTATCGAGTCAACGGCGAAGACTATGTCCGTGCTCTCGATCACCAGCAGAGCGATGAACATCGGGGTGGCCCAGAGGATCTTCCTGCCCTTCGCGTTCGGTCTCCGGACGAAGAACTTGTCGCCCTCGTATCCCTTGGTCACGTGCATGAACCGGCGGAAGAACCGCACCATGGGATTGTGCTCGGGCTCGACCGACTCCTTCTCCCTCTTGACGACCATCTTGATGCCGGTGTATACCAGGAAAGCGCCGAAGAGATAGAGGACGAACGAGAACTGCTCGACCAGAGCCACGCCGACCACGATGAAGGCCAGCCTGAACACCAGAGCGCCCAGGATGCCCCAGAACAGGACCTTGTGCTGGTCCTTCGCTGGAACGCAGAAGGATGTGAGGATCAGGATGATGACGAACAGGTTGTCCACGCTGAGCATGAGCTCCATGACGTAGCCAGTGGTGAACTCAAGACCCGCTCGTGGACCCCATCGAGATGTATATCCAGATGTTGAACACGACGGCAGCACTGATGAAGAAGGCGGCCTGCATCAGCGCCTCTTTTGGTTTGATTACATGGGCCTTTCGGTTGAAGACCGCCAGGTCCAGAATCAGGAGAGCCAGCGATGCTAACTATGAATATTATCCATTCAGTTGTGTCTGCGACTGCCATGGCCGTTCCATCCCTTGACGGATGTCCCGGCACCTAGCCAGGGTTACACCCGTCCTATTGTTTCGGGCCTAACCTCTCTGAATATATAGGGTTATTTGAGAACACTAGGTAAGTTGTGGTCACTTTACAATTGGAAGAATGAAAACCGGGGAACAGCCAGGGCTAAGAAAGATGTTCCTGGAATCTATCTCATTCCAAGGGCATCATCGACTAAAGGCCCGGTCTCATGTTTTCTTGGACTTTGATGCAGTTCACGGACCTGCCGACAGCCTCTCGGCAGGTTCGTTCGGAAGAGTCTCATTCGGCCGCTCTGCATTCTGGCCTCAAGGTCTTGTCGATGATATGCGATGCGTTTCATTTGATCGGCATGATTCTCCAACTAACATCGTCGATGATCTGACCATTCTTCATAATCAGGCCTCATCGTTTTATCTATCCATCCGACCAATCGCATGGCCGATGGAGAACCTGAGACCGGGCATGTTCGATGAGGACCGCCTTGAGCGCTCCCGCCGGATCTCCTGGTTGGATATGGACCGGATAACGGGGGCGAGATGCCTGGTCGTGGGGGCCGGAGCACTTGGGAACGAGGTGGTCAAGGACCTGGTGCTTTCCGGATTCAAGAACATTGAATTGGTCGATATGGACCATGTGGTGAGGTCCAACCTCAACCGTTGCGTATTCTTCCGGGAGGGAGATGCGGAGACGAAACTGCTGAAGGCGGATGTGGTTGCCGTCAGGGCAAGTGAACTGGACCCCACTACCGTTATTGTGCCATCGATCGCTCGAATTGAAACGTACGATGTGGACCGGTTCCGCTCGTTCGATCTTGTCTTGGGATGTCTGGACAACATCGCCGCCAGGCTGCATGTCAACTCCCATTCGTACCTGGCCCGTGTCCCCTACGTCGACGGCGGAACGAACGGTTTCAGAGGCAAGGTCCAGGTGGTGATCCCTCCATCCACTCCATGCCTCCAATGCGCCATGAACCGCTCCCATTACCGGGTCATGGAAAAGAGGTTCAGCTGCACTGGGTCGGATGTCAGTTACTTCGAGCCGAAGATGCCCGCCGAGATAACCACCACAAGCGTTGTGGCGGCCATCCAGGTAAGGGAGGCCCTGAAGCTGGTCAGCGGCAAGGAGGGGAATTGCATCAGGAACGTCATGTTCTACGACGGACTGAGCGGTTCTGCCGAAGAGCTCGAGGTCGGGCTGGACCAGGAATGTCCCATGCACCAAGATCGATGATCCTGGACCTGATGCGGTCGTTCTCAGATATGATTACTCTAGTGCCAAGCTATTTTATATCTGAAATCGTCCAAGATCATGGTGCAACAATGGGAGTCAGGGTCATAATTAAGAACGCAGAGACCGGTTCGAACGTTGCGATGGACCTAGAGCCGTCCAATTCGGTACAGGAGATCATCGACAGCATCGCCATGTACTGGGAGAAGGATGCGGGTGCTTACGTCATTCGCAAAGGCAAGAGACTCCTCAAGGGCGAACAGATGATCGGAGATCTGGGCTTCGTCGAGAACGACGAGATTGAGCTGATCCCCGATCCCGAGGGCGGTAACTGATGCCCTTGCCGAAGGACATTCTGATTTCTCGCCTTCGCAATGAACTAACCCAATGCTCGAAATATCTGAAGACCACACTGGACACCACCGACGGGAAATTGGAGCAATATCCCGCTGGAGTTCGAGATTGAGCTCCACAATACGCCTGGTCCGGTCCAAGAAGGTGGTAAGGTCATCAACCGATACAACCACCGGTTCCGGATCATTATCTCATCGAACTACCCGTTCGAGAAACCGGCGGTCATCTGGAAGACGCCGATATTTCACCCGAACATCATGGCCCCGGAGGATGGAGGCCATGTTTGCACAAAACTGCTGAGCGAATGGAGCTTCAATTCGACCATCCTGACCTTCGTCAAAGGCATAGAGTCGCTGCTGATGGCACCTAACGGTGAAAGCCCGTTCGGCACCTCCAGCTGCACCGAGGCGGCTGCCTTTTTCAACAATGGCACCAGAACCCTTCCGATCGTTACGACCGCTCTTCCCAAGGTGGTGCGCAAGTGACCTTGCCCAGGATAATCGGCAGTACCGAAAGAAAGGCCCAGAACAAGGCGCCCCCGGAGAAGGAGCGCATCGGCCATCATAAATGGCTGACCAATGCCTCATTGGAACGTTACAAGGAATCGGAACAGATAGGATTCGACCTCTACATCTCAAAACTGGCCGAAGAAAAACTAAGGAACCACGCCCTGAGCCGGCTCTCGCCCCCGCATGGAGGTGATGGGGCTGCTGCTCGGCACCCTTTACCAGCATAACGGAAGTGAGTACGTCCTGGTCAGGGATGTCGTGACCACCGATCTCGATGCCTCGCTGGTCTCGGTAAGGTTCGATCGGCAGGGCTTCGAGAAACTTTTCGACTCATTGGACGACTGCGGGTTCGACTATCTCATCGTGGGATGGTACCATTCCCATCCTGGACACGGCTGTTTCCTTTCCCAGACGGATATCGACACCCAGGTGTCGATGTTCAACCGGCCGTCCCACAGCGCCTTGGTCATCGATCCGGTCAACATGGAGATCGAGACCTTCAAGGTGGTGAACGGCCGGTCATTGCACCGACCGTTCGCCATCTACTGGGACGAGTTCCAGAACCCATACTACGGCGAGAGCGTGCGCAAGCGGCTGCTCAAATAACCAGAAAGGCAAGGACTCAGACCCAGATAGCGTGTCGCTTTCTCATTGACGATTCTGTCTGGGACAGGCGCTGCATGAGCACCGGGACCAGTGAATCCAGGAGGATGGAGGTGGAGACCTCGAAGATCGTCCCCAGCGGGGCCAGCCTCTTCCTCTGCTCGTCCTTGTTCTGGTGTTATCTCCAGGACCACATCGGAGATGGAACCGAGCTTGGAATGTACCGATGATGTCACCGAGACTATCTTGGAACCGATGCGCCCGACGATGTTCGCCGTCTGCACCGCCGACATCGTCTCGCCGGTGTTCGATATGAGAATTACCAGGTCGCCCTGCTCGACGATCGGGGTGGTCATGTCACCGACGAAATGCACGTCCATCCCCAGCTGGACCAGGCGAACCGCGAAAGATTTGCCGACCAGACCGGACCGTCCTACCCCGTATACGAATATCTTCTTCGCGGAGAGGATCATGTCGATGACCTCGGACACCTTTGTCTGGTCTACCTTGTCCAGGGCCTCCTGGACCTCATTCAGGATATACGCCGAGGCTTCCTTCAATCGTAATCATCTTCCAGGTCGTCATCGTTGGTCTCGACCCGGGGGGCGCGGCCCTTCACATCCTTGACGTGCTTGGTGGCCTTTTCCGCCTTCTCGCCCTTGTCGACCTTTTCCGGCTTCTTGACCTTGGTCTCCTTGGAGACCTTCTTGGTCAGGATGCGCTCGTAGATGACCTTCATGTACATGGCGTCATGCTCGAGCAGCGGTGAGCTGGATATGATGGTACAGTCCGGGTTCTCCTCCACCAGGAACTCGGCCAGGGGCTCGAACCGGAGATCGCCCTTCTTGATCGGGGTGACCCTCTTTTCGTTCCCTGACTCATGCTCCACACCGGAGAAATGGGTATAGTAGTGGCCCTTGACCTGGGACTTGACCTTGTCGAACAGTTCCCTGAAGTCCTGCGGCTCTCTCAATGTCCCGTTCTGTCTCGCATGGACGTGGGCGAAGTTGATAACCGGGACGATCCCGTCCACCTTGTCGCATAGGTCCATCAGTTCCTCGACGGAGCCGAACACCTCCTGCCTTCCGGAGGTCTCGAAACCGAGCAACGGCTTGATCTCGTTCTTCTCCCACCAATCCATGATATCGGTCACGTTCCCAGTGATGGTCTCCACGGCCTCCTTCTTGGACATGTTGCCGTAAAGGCCCAGGTGGGAGATTACCATGTTCCCCTTCATCTGGTTGGTGAGCATTCCAGCCCAGCGGATGCTGTCGATGCTCTTCTGGGTGAGCTCGTTGTCGCTGGTGAGGTCCATATAATAGGGGGTGTGCATGGACAGCTGGACATCCAGTTCAGCGCCCATGTGACCGAGGGTGATGAGCTCCTTGAAGTTCTGGACCAGGCCGGAGGCCAATGTGATGAGCGTATCGTCCGCCTTGATCTTTTCGTTCAGATCGGCGATGACCGTGTCCTTCTTGCCCTTGTGCCGGACGATCTCGACCACGACATCGCTAGCGATGTCCAGCGGCGTCAGGCCTACCTCCTCGTCGTCAGGATTTCTTTCGACGACATTGACCCTGACCATCTGGACTTCCATGGCATTGAGACCGAGATTGTGAACATCCTCGATGCCATCTTTGAGAGTCCTTCCTTTACATGAAAGCGGAATACCAGCTGGACCAAACCGTATCAAATTCTTCCCTCGATAAGCATCACCGTATGACTAACTTCATATTTAATCACTATTCAATCTGAAAGGAATACGAGTGCCTATCCTTTCGATTCAGTTCGATGCTTAAATGGCTTTGTGTCAGATGCTTCGGTTAGAAAACATCATGTGTTAATAATAGGTCATTTATCAGGGTCGAATTTCTTCCTGACACCGCCAGTCCGGCAGCCATATATATCCGTGACAGTCAATAGCACGGCGATAATTCCTAAGACATCAATGTCAGACCGAATCCCTTATGTCAGTACCGCTCCATGCCACTCAACGGTGGAGCATTGACGGAGAACGGCAACGTGATGGTGTCCAAGAAAATGGATCATTGGCGCTCACGGCTCATTGACCTGAGCCTTCGAAACCGCCTTTTAAATTTCAAGCTCACGAAATCCTCGACCGTTCAGTTCATTGAACCTTCCATGGATGTCCTTTTCGACTCCATCGCTAGGAAGAATAGACCAATGGCGGTCATCTGTCCCGAGATCAGGGATGAGATGGACGCCTCAGAAGAAGGGGCCAGGGAATGCCTGCTGAAGGACCGGCTCCATGTCCTGCCGGGACAGGTTATGCCCTCGACCCTGAACCCGAACACGGAAAAGGTGCTCTATCAGACCCGCCTCAAGGCCAGGACGTTCATGCAGGAACAGGGCGTTAACGTGCTGTACGCCACTTTCGGCATCCTTCGATGGAAGGAAAAGGAGGGCGACGACAGGGAGATCGCCTCCCCGCTCGTATTGATACCAGTGCAGCTGGGCAAAAAACCCTTCAACCCGTATACGGTGGCCCGTTTCGGGGACGAGGCTGTCCTGAATCCATCCCTAGTCCTCAAGATGAGGACCGACCAGGGCATCGACCTTCCAGCGATGCCGGACGATGTGGAGGAGTTCGACATCGAGGCTTATCTGAAACAGGTCGAGCTGGCCATCGCCAAGAAGACCGGGTGGAGCGTCGCCCGCGAATCATACCTGGGCATTTTCTCCTTCACAAAGCTGGCCATGTACGAGGATCTGAAGACCAATGAGGACGTGGCCGCCGCACACCCGATAGTGCGGGCCTTGGCAGGAGACCCCAGCCTTCTGCCGCAGACGCCCAAGGACCTGCCGACCGCCGAGAGGCTGGACGAGCTGGTCAAGCCCATCGATTCCCACCTGGTGCTGGACGCCGATTCCAGCCAATTCGAGGCCATCGAGGCCATCCGCCGAGGGACGAACCTGGTGCTCCAGGGACCTCCCGGAACCGGAAAGAGCCAGACGATCGCCAATTTGATCGCGGAGAGCATGTGGGCGGGCAAGACCGTCCTGTTCGTCAGCGAGAAGATGGCCGCGTTGGAGGTGGTCAAGAAGCGCCTTGACACCTGCCGTCTTGGCGACTTCTGCCTGGAACTGCACAGCAACACGCCCAACAAGAGCGATGTGATCGTTTCCCTGGGAAGGCCGCTGGACGGTAACGAGAGGGCGAAGGAGCCGGACCTGACGGACCTCGAGAGGGTGGCGTCGGTGAGGGACCGGCTGAACGCCTACGTGCATTTCCTGCACATGAAGATGGGGGCGATAGGGCTTTCCCTCTTCGACGCCTATGGCCGTCTGGCCGAGCTGCACGACGTGCCGGACCTGCCCTTCAAGATGGCCGACCCCTTTGAGCTGGACCGTAAAGATATCGACATGATGGAGTCGAGCCTGGAACGATTGGCCGGAAGGAGGGACGTTCTCTCGGTACGGGGATCGCACCCTTGGCACGATGTCGAACCGGTGGCCATGGACATGGGAAGGCAGCAGGAGTTCCTTCATTCGCTGGAGGTGCTGGTCAGCGCCATCGATGACGCCCTGCCGAAGTTCGCACTATTGGCCGAGAAAGCCCACGTCGGCGCTCCGAAGTCTTTGAACGACGGCAAGCGAATCGTCGACCTGGCCTCCTATGTCACGACCACCCCGTTCCCGCTAAAGAATTGGATGGAGCCGCGTCTCATCGGAGACCTGATCAAGCGGGTGGAGACAGAGAGGGCCACCTTCCGATCATTGGATTCCAGCCGAAAGCACCTCCTGGGCAAGTATGACCAGAAGTTCCTGGAACTGGACGGGGAGCATTTCAGCCGGAAGTTCGAGGTCGATTACAACAATTCATTGAGGATGATGAACACCGACTATCGCACCGACGTCAAGGTGCTCTCGATGCACCTTCTCAGCCAGCACCGGCTGGAATATGAGGAGGCATTGAACGATGTCAGGGCGCTCAAGGTGTTCCAGGATGCGCGCAGATCGCTCAACTCATCCTATACCGAGGATTACAGGACGTTCGGGAAGTACTTCGACGGACCCGGAACGGATTGGGACGCCCTCATGGCCGCTCTCCAGTGGAGCAAGGAGCTGATGCAGAGGGCCGGGGCCGACCTTAACGGCGAACTGATCAGGACTGGCCTGTGAGGACCGGGAAGGAATTGGGAGCCTTAAGGTCATCACGGACAAGGCAAGGACCTCCCTCGAGGCCCTGAAGTCTGCCTCCCAAGTTCCCGGCCAGTACCTTCGCGGAGGCAAGTTCATATTGGGGGAGACTCCACTGGAGTCCGCACCGTTGACCGATGCCCGGGACTTCGTCATGGCGCACCTGAGCGCCAGGGAACGGCTCAGGGAGTGGGTGGAGCTCAGGGATGCGGAGGAACAGGTGAGGGCCAGCGGACTCGATTCCCTACTGGACCTGGTGATGAGGGATCCTTCGGATGCCTCAAAGCTGGTGAAGATGTTCCGCAAACGCTTCTTCACCCTGTGGATCGACTCGTCCCGTCGGCACGTTCCCTTGCTGGCCGGGTTCAACAGCGCCGAGCACACCGCGCTCATCCAGGAGTTCCGTAAGCTGGACCAGACGCAGCTGATCCTGGCGCGCAGGAGATTGTCGTTCGAGCTGAGGCAGCGTGTGGATAAGATGCGAACCGCCGACCCGGCTAGCCCGGTTAGGATGCAGGAGACCATGCTGCGTAAGGAGATGGCCAAGAAATCGAAGCAGATGGCCATTCGGAAGCTGCTGTCCGACATGCCAGATCTCCTGCCGCTGATCAAGCCCTGCGTCATGATGTCACCCCTTTCCGCCTGTCAGTTCATTGACCCCCGGAAGATTCGATTCGATGTCGTCATCTTCGACGAGGCGTCGCAGATCTGCCCCGAGGACGCCATCGGGAGTGTCATGCGGGGGAGGCAGCTTGTGGTCGTCGGTGACAGCAAGCAGTTGCCACCCACCCGGTTCTTCGAGAAGATAGAAGGGGACGAGGAAACCGAGATCCAGGACCTGGAGAGCATACTTGATGAATGCGCGACCATCGGCATGCCGCAGAAGATGCTGCTGTGGCACTATCGCTCGCGGAACGAATCGCTGATCGCCTTTTCCAACGCATACTACTATGAAAACCGTCTGTATACGTTCCCATCGGCAGACCTGCCTGGCCCTACCAGCGGCATCGAGTTCGTGCATGTGCCCGAGGGCGTCTATGACCGGGGGGGCAAACGGGACAACAAGATGGAGGCCAAGAAGGTGGCCGACCTGGTGTTCGAGCAGTTCAAGGCGCACCCCGAGATGTCCCTGGGAGTGGTCGCCTTCAGCGAGGAGCAGCAACTCGCCATCCTCGATGTTATCGAGTACATGAAAAAGCTGAAGCCCGACTTCCAGCAGTACTTCGACGAGGGCCAGGAGGAATCGTTCTTCGTCAAGAACCTGGAGAACGTGCAGGGGGACGAGAGGGATGTCATGTTCTTCAGCGTAGGATACGGGAAGGACCTGGACGGGAAGCTGGTCATGAACTTCGGTCCATTGAACATGGAAGGAGGGCACCGCAGACTTAACGTGGCCATCACCCGGGCCAGGCGGCAGGTGAAGCTTGTGTCGTCGATGCAGCCGGAGGACATCGATCCCAATTCGTCCTCCAAAGGAGTCCTGCTCCTGCGCCGATACATGGAGTTCGCCCGGGGCCGCGGAGATAGGAGCGCGCTAGGATGCGACAGTCGCCACGAGGATGAGGGAGACAAACCGCTGGAGGACTCGATCTTCAACACCCTCAGCAATATGGGGCTGACCCTGCATCGCAGCGTGGGATGTTCCGGATACCGCCTAGACATGGCGGTGATGGACCCGGAGAAGAACCAAAAGCATATACTGGGGATCGAATGTGACGGTCTCAACTATGCCTCCGGGCGCACCGCCCGGGACCGGGAGCGGCTTCGGGAAGACGTCCTCCAGGGTCTCGGCTGGAACATGCACCGCATCTGGTCGAGGGACTGGGTGGAGGACAGGAACCGGGAACTGCGCAAGATCGAAGCGCTGGTCGATCGTTACCGCTCCCGTTAGTGCCCGACCGAACGCGATTTAGCTGTCTGGCAGTGCCGATGGTAGGTACCGCCTGCCTAGATCCCTCTGGCAAAACTATTTAAAATCCTTCTTATTATGTGCCCCTTACCAATGTCGGGAGAGTCAGAAAATGACATTTAACAAAAAGACTGATCCGAACCTTTTGGTGCTGATCGACTCGCTTAAGACCGAGACGAGGACCAATGGTGCGGAGATCTGGCGAGACATTGCTCTGAGACTGGAAAAGTCCAAACAGAATTGGGCCGAGGTCAATCTGAGCAAGCTTGAGCGAAATGCCTCCGAGAACGACGTCATCGTCGTACCGGGCAAGGTATTGGGATCTGGCAGCCTGAGCAAGAAGCTCACCGTTGCAGCGTACGATTTCTCCGAGTCCGCGAAGAAGAAGATCGCGGAGGCCGGCGGGAAGCACTTGACCATCCCCGAGATGGTAAAGGACCACCCGGATGGCGCCGGAATAAGGATAATGAGGTGAACTAGATGATCGTAATCGATGCAACTGGACACGTCGCCGGAAGACTCGCCACCGCAGTGGCCAAGAAGCTCCTCCAAGGCGAGACCGTGGTCATCGTCAACGCAGAACTGGCCATCGTCAGCGGAGACCCCTGGACAGTCCTTGAACATTACGAGGTCAAGAGGTATAGGGGAGACGTCCGCAGTGGACCGTTCTTCCCCCGCCGCGCCGACCTCATCCTGAAGCGCACCGTAAGGGGCATGCTTCCGTATGACCACACCTGTGGAAGGGATGCCTACCACCGGTTGAAGTGCTATGTGGGCGTACCGAAGGAGTTCGCAGACATCAAGGCCGAGAAGGTCGAGGCCGCATTGCGCCTAACCTCCAACAGGTTCGTTACGATAAGCGAGATCGCCGGTCACATGGGTTCGAAGGTGAAGTGATACTATGGCTGAGGTTATTAACACCAGTGGAAAGAGGAAGACGGCGGTCGCACGGGCGGTCGTCAGCGAGGGATCGGGCAAGATCCGCGTCAACAGCGTCCCGATCGAAGCATACGTCCCGGAACTGGCCAAGCTCAAGATCATGGAACCGGTCACCCTGGCCCCGGAACTGTTCGCAAAGGTCGACATCGCTGTAAGCGTACAGGGTGGCGGCGTCATGGGACAGGCGGAGGCGACGAGGACCGCAATCGCTAAAGCTATAGTCGAGTTCTTTAAGGATGAGACACTCGAGAAGGCGTTCAAGCAGTACGACCGTTCGCTGCTCATCAGCGACATCAGGCGTAAACTGCCGAAGAAGCCGCTCGGACGTGGCGCCAGGAAGAAGAGACAGAAATCGTACAGGTGAGCGGAATGATAATACCAGTAAGATGCTTCACATGCGGGAAAGTCATCGCGAGTTCCTACCAGACCTACATCAAACGGGTCCAGCTAGGGGAGGACCCGAAAGAGGTCCTCGACGATCTCGGATTAAAGCGCTACTGCTGCCGCCGTATGATAATAGCCCATTCGGACCTGGTCGAAGAGATCATTCCGCTTGGCTAAACCCCTTAAATCAACCCCTTTATCACTGGGTCTGTGGGGTAGCTTGGAATCCTTCTAGCTTGGGGTGCTAGTGACTCCGGTTCAAATCCGGACAGACCCACCATTTACTTCTCTTCTGATTCTTTCGGTCCAATTTGATCCGGTCCAATGCGTGGTTCCTGACATAGAGGACTGATCGGACATGGGTCCGAATCGCCTCGTTCATCGACAACTACTGGGTAGGTTCTGATTGCATCAATTGCTTGTTGTTTATTATATAATTGGGAAAATCTGGCCTGCAAATGACCCGTTTTTCTGCCAGAAGCCTAACATACCCTCAAGTCTCAAGAAATACTAACATGGTATGAGGAGGACTCCGGAATCACGGGATCAAGGAGTGACCACGGATGCTGATTCGTTTCTACAACCTGCCCGGATTCCGACTTACATAAACGTCGGGAATCGTGCAACATTCAGAGGGGGTAAGAATGGCAGGAACAAGGGGTTGGAGCGAATTACGTGGCTATTGTTCTTCCGAGTGGAAGGCGGATGTTGGTTATCTGGAGAGAGAATTCGAGATTCAGCGGGAAATCGAGAGATCGAAATCATCGCATGAAGCCATAGGATTGAACGACATCTCCACAGGGTCCAAGACCAAAAACCTTAGTCGGATCTTTGGAAAGCGGCAATCACCAAGGCATTGATGACATTTCGCCTCAATTTCGATTTTCATTGTCTTTTCTATTTGAGATTCTCCAGCATATGATCTCTCCATATGTCAAAATAGTAGACCTTCTGGATGAGGTCCGAGGATACCGATTCGACATCCGGCAAAGCCTGAATATCCGCCACGATCTTGCTCATCTCATTCACTGACTGTGTCTCCATCTCATGGAACAAGAGATCTCGGGCATTGCTTACAACGATCTCTGAGGTAACATAGGATCGATGGTCGTCCCGTATCTTCTTCAATATCGCAGGCCTGGATTCTGCGGTCTTGATTTTTGTCACGATGTAGAAATCGAGCGCCCCCAATCCCTCGATGGACGACAGGGTGCGAAATTCGATCAACTTGTCAGATATCATTCTGTTCAGATGTTTTCTGACAGTTTTCGGGGACAGTTCAAGTTCTTTGGAGATGGCCGATATTGGTTTTCTGGCATCATAATGAAGGGATTGGATTATCCGTAGGTCCACCCTGGACAGGCTTGATACTTCGCCCCTCTTCCGGTCATCGATCATCGGAGGACATGACGATATGACGGACCCGCATCCGAAGATGATTATCTGGGGATTCATTATCCTACAGACGTCCTGGGCGACTCGAATGACATCGTCCAGTTCCAGTATTTGGTGCAGATGGGCCATCAGGTAGATACTGTTCATGCTCCCCATCGAAGCGGTATGAATCGACCCCTGGCCCTCTATCATGGAAAGCATATCATGATCCACTTTCCCCGCCATTTGACCATACGCCATCATACGGATCCCTTTCATCGCTTCGAGACTGACAAGGGCCCGATAGCCCATGATGCGTTTCGATGACTCCATTATCATAAGGCGCCTCTGTAGCGCCGGGATCGACATGTGTAGTTGCTCCGCTAATTGCTTGTACGTGGCTCTTGGATTGCCGCCTAAAACCACAAGCATTTGGCGATCGAGCTTGTCCATCAGTTATTCTATTAATCAATGAGTATTTATTCATGACCATGGTCCAATGGAACCGATAGAATGGGTCAAGAGTCCTGTCATCCATTCACTCCAGACCGTTCATTATTGGTTACTTTGGATCGGAACTGAAGTCCTTCTTGACTTACAGTCTTTGATAGTATCAGATTATCTCTGATGAATCGCCAATCCGGTCAGGGGCAGCACAGCTTCAACCTGAATCGGCTCGGATGTTCAATGAAAGGAAAGGGGAGAAAACAGATAGGTCAACTGTTTCCAAGCCTCCACCCTTGCATAACTACTATAATCTTGGATGCCAGTAGAGTGGCATCCGATAGAACATCTGGGTAGTTGATCACGATGGATGTGCCGAGCGATATGCAGAAACTGATTGGGCTTGAGGAAAGGATCGAACTATATGTCAATGGAGACAACTATCCAGATATCACGATTGATACAGTGGCGTTAACGAGCGAGAAGGTCATCCTACGACGCCATAATCCACAGGCATCCCAGACCGATATCACCGTCTACAGTTATCCAGACATAACAGGGGTGGGCATGGAAAAGGGATTCTTGAGATCGATAATCCGGCTCAGGATCAAGGACGCGGGAGAAACGATGGACTCCATCAGGCTGCCAACGAAGCTTGCCGAGCAAGCGATCGGCATCCTCAAGCATAACGTCTGCGGGATCAAGTCGCCGTTCTGAAACGAGCATCGGCGACCGCTCAGGCCTTGGACCTTGGTGATCGATTTCACCTCTCATCGGCCTTTTTTGCTTTGCAGACCTGGTCCCAGAGCTGCCCCCTCTCCAGAGCGATCGCTGCCTGACTGGCGAATGATTGCAGCAGCCTCTCCTGTTCCATCTTCACAAAGTCTTCGTGAGAATCGGACAGTACGCCCATCACACCGATGACACCGTTGACGGTCCTTAGGGGATAGTACCTTAGAAGAGCTGAGGACAAGGTGTCAGTGTCCTTACCGGCGGGCATCCCAGCCTTGAAGGTCCATTCGGCCGCAGTCAGGTCCTTCTCGTCCAGGTTCAGACCTTCGCTGACATAGGCGATGCTGAGTATTCCGTTGCTTGGGACCAGGAAAGCGGACTTGCAATGACAGGCTCTGGACACGTGGGATGCGACCACCTCCATTATGTCACTTACCTCCCTTGAGGAGGACAGGTCCAGACTTAAGGCGTACAAGGTCGACGTATACTCCTCCCTTCTCTTGGCGGCCATGGCGAAATCCCTGGCACGAACCACCAGGAAGCTGATGACCACTCCGACGAAAAGGAACGCTCCGAAAGTGATCAGATACTCGGAATCTGTCACCCGAAGTGTCAAAGCGGGGGGGACGAAGAAGAAATCGAAAGCCAACACGCTCATGGCAGCGGTGAATATTGCAGGCTTCAAGCCCCAGGTAATGGCCGCTATCACCACACCGATAAGGAAGAACATGACCACGTTCGTGGGGGAGATGAATGTCCTGATGAGGGTACAAAAAATGGAGACCAGGAGAACAAGCCAAACGCTATACAGGTAGGGCTTGCGTATCTGAATCGGTTTCCGCGGACCCCTGTCCTCATCATGATCGCCCGAATATGGTTTCAGTTCGCCTATCACCAGAAGGTCGATCGCGCCGCTCATCCTGACTATCTGGTCAGCGACCGAACCAAAGAGCTGCTCCCTCCAGCGGGCACGGACTGGATGCCCTACGATTATCCTCGTGACGTTGTTCTTCCGTGCATATCTAACGACCTCATCGGATATCGAGATGCCGAAGTTGGTAACCGTCTTGGCCCCCAGGGACGCGGCGAGCTCCATTCCTCTCAGCGCCTCGTGCCTGGCCTTCCTGGACAAACGGTTATGCGCCGGGGTTTCCACGTAAATGGCGATCCAATCCGCCCTGAGCTCGTCGGCCAACCGTTTTCCGGTGCGTACCACGCGGTCATTGAGGGTCTTGTTGTTGCCGATGCAGACCAACAGCCTCTCCCCCACCGGCCAGGGACCGGGGATCGAACGGGTCTGCATATAGGCCAGCATCTCTTCGTCGACATGCTCTGCCGCGCGTCGCAGGGTCATCTCCCGTAGCGCGATCAGGTTTCCTTCATTGAAGAAATTGTCAAGAGCCACGGCCACCTGTTCGGGCACGTAGACCTTTCCCTCCTTGAACCGCTGGATCAATTCCTTTGGGGGAAGGTCCACGATCTTGATCTCGTTGGCCTCGTCAAGTACCGAGTCAGGGATCGTCTCCTTGACCAGTATACCGGATATCCTTTCCACTGCATCATTCAGGCTTTCCAGGTGCTGAATGTTCAGCGTTGTGAAGACGTCTATTCCGGCATCAAGAAGTTCCTGCACGTCCTGATGACGCTTTGCATGCCTGGAACCAGGGGCGTTGGTGTGGGCCAGCTCATCAACAAGCACGAGCTGAGGATGACGGGCCAGCACGGCGTCCAGATCGAATTCCCGGATCTGGATGCCGTGGTATTTGATCTCCCTCAAGGGTACGGAATCAAGACCGACAAGCAGTTCCTCGGTCTCTTTCCTTCCGTGGGATTCGACACATGCGACAACCACATCGATGCCCGCCTCCTTCTGATGCCGAGCCTCCTCTAGCATCGTATACGTCTTTCCCACACCGGCGGAGTAACCAAGAAAGACCTTCATCTTGCCCCTCGACCTTTTCTGCTCTTCCGCCTCCACCTGCCTGAGCAGTTCGTCTGGATCTGGCCTTCCTCTGTCCTTTTGCATGACTCATCCCCCCCAGATAAGGAACTCGACGATCGGTCCGAGCACCAGGGTAAGGAAGAAGCTCAGTGCCCCTATCAGGACCACCACTCCGATGAGCCATGAAATGAACAAAGGAGTATGGGTGGGAAGGGTCCCGGGACTCACCGGAACGATCTTTTTCGATCCGAGCGAACCGGCCAATGCCAAGGTCAGGACCGCCACCGGGAATCGGCCGATGATCATTGCCATCGCCAACGCGACATTGTAGAACAGCGAATTGGCCCCCAACCCGGCGAATGCGCTGCCATTGTTGTTCGCCGCCGAGCTGAAGGCATACAGTATTTCGGTGAAACCGTGAGGTCCGGGATTGTATGCCGCTGACCTTCCCTCAGGGATCATGACGGCGATCGCCACACCGGTCAGGATCGTCACCACGGGTATCAGTATGATGATGGTGCACAATTTCATCTCATAGGGGCCGATCTTCTTCCCCAGATAGTCGGGCATGCGGCCGATCATGAGGCCGGCCACGAACACCGCGATGATCACGAAGATCAGCATCCCATACAAGCCAGACCCTACACCGCCGAACACCACTTCCCCGAATTGTATCATGAAAAGCGGTGCCATGCCGCCAAGCGACGTGAAGGAATCGTGCATCGAATTGACCGCCCCGCATGACGTCGCCGTGGTGGAGATGGCGAATAGACACGATGGTATCACCCCGAACCTTGCCTCCTTTCCCTCCATATTGCCTCCTGGCTGCAGGTCTGTCGTTATCTGCGACACTCCAAGCCTGGTCAATTCTGGATTGCCGGCCTGTTCTGCCCATATCGCAAGACCGAGGAAAACGGTAAAGATCAAGACCATGGCCGTAAGGACTGCCAGCCCCTGTCTCCGGTCCTTGACCATGTTCCCGAAGACCAGGCATACTCCGAGAGGGATCATTAGCAATGCCAAGTTCTCCAGCAGGTTGGAGAATGGCGTGGGGTTCTCGAAAGGATGTGCTGAATTGGTATTGAAGAACCCGCCTCCGTTGGTCCCGAGCATCTTGATCGCTTCCTGGGAAGCGACCGGTCCGACCGGGATCAACTGGGTGGTGACGACCTCCCCATTAATATCAGTAAATGGCTGGACCAGTTGCCCGACGATCGGCCCGTCCAGGGTCTGCGGGACCCCCTGGGAGACCAATAGCAATGCCAGGATGAAGGACAGGAACAGCAGGACCAATGTCGCCCTGGACATGTCCACCCAGAAGTTGCCGAGCTCCTTGACGGTCCTTCCACGAATGCCTCTGATAAAGGCGATCAGAACGGCGAGACCGGTTGCCGCAGAAAGGAAGTTCTGCACTGTCAAACCGACCATCTGGGTGAAGTAGCTCATGGTCGTCTCGCCCCCGTATGACTGCCAGTTCGTATTGGTCACGAAACTGACCGCCGTGTTGAACGCCAGGTCCGGAGAGACCGCCCCCAGGTTCTGCGGATTGAACGGCAAGAACTGCTGGGTAAGGATCACCGCGAAAAGGAAGAGAAAGCCAATGGCGTTGAAGGTCAGCATCGCCAGGGCATACTCTTTCCAGTCCATGCCGTGCTTGTCCAGCCTTGCCGGTCGGTAAAGGAAGGATTCCGCCCGAGCGATCGTTCTGGAGACCAGACCCGGTCGTTCCTCGAACACCGCGGTCAGCAGCCTGCTTGCGAGAGAGGTGAGGACCCCAAGGAGGATGACGAACGCCGCAATGAAGGCCCAACTGAGCGGGGAGAGCCCGAGGACGCGATCGTCGGACAGCGATGTGCCGGCCGCCACAGTCGCCGGGTCGAATGTCCCTCCTTGACCTTTTTCTTGAACGCCATCAAGGGCCAGGTTCAGGCCCACCACGTTGACCGTTTTCTCCCCGAGAAGACCGAACTGCCTGTCCTTGGTATTGGAGTCAATGAGGCCCCTCACGATGCTTTCGTTCATATTCCTGGCGAGAGCGACCCTATGCAGTTGGTACAAAGCACTGGCCACGCTAATGTCCGGGTCCAGGCCGCTTCCCGAAGCGGTGACCAGGTCGGAGGGAATCGGGAGGGTATTGTTCGGGTCAGCCAGACGCAACGCCTCTAACCGGGCCTGCACCATATCCGAGCAATGAAGGATTGTTCGGTCCGAAGTTAGTACCGCTGGAAAGGCTGGCGTTGTAAGGATACCCGGGGGTGGCCGACAGCCTTCCCCAGAAGTAGATGCTGTCGTTGAACGGTTGGCCTATGAGTTCCGAACCGACGACCGTTCCATTCTGCGCTATCTGACTTCCATTGGCCTGATGGGGGAATACCAATTGGGCGATTCCAGTGACCGCAAGGGGGTAAGCAACTCCGATCACCAGCATGAGCATGACGAATATCATCACCGCTGGTCTGACCTGCTTCCTCATCATCCCCAGGAAGGAGCGTGACCTGCTGGTGTAGAACGCCTTGTTCAACATCGATTTTCCCTCTTCCTTCATGCCCCCACCCCCAGGAGGGACAGGGCCATATCGATGAGCTTGATCCCGATGAATGGGACCAATAGCCCCCCCACCCCGAACAACAGGAGATTGTTGCGGAGCGCTTCGGCGGCGGTAAGCGGGCGGTATCTCACCCCGCGGAGGGCGAGCGGGATGAGCATGACGATGATAATGGCATTGAAAATGACGGCAGAGAGAACAGCGGCGTGAAGACCCATGATGTTCATTGCGCCCAAAGCCGGATAGGTCGCTGCGAATGCCGCCGGAACGATGGCGAAGTACTTGGCAACGTCATTGGTGATGCTGAACGTGGTGAGAGCCCCCCTGGTCATCAGGAGCTGTTTACCGGTCTCCACGATCTCGATCAGCTTCGTCGGGTCACTGTCCAGATCGATCATGTTCGCTGCCTCCCTGGCCGGCTGTGTGCCGCTGTTCATGGCCACCGCGACATCGGCCTGAGCCAACGCAGGCGCATCATTGGTACCGTCCCCGGTCATGGCGACCAGACGTCCTTCCGCCTGGTACTCCCTTATCAATTTCAGTTTGTTCTCCGGCGTGGCTTCTGCCAGATAGTCGTCCACTCCCGCCTCCGCGGCAATGGCGGCGGCGGTGAGCTTGTTGTCCCCGGTGATCATAACGGTCTTTATTCCCATGCGGCGGAGCTGGGCGAACCTTTCCTTCATTCCCGGTTTGACCACGTCCTTCAGATGAATCACACCCACAGGGACCGCGTCAAGGGCTATCACCAACGGCGTTCCCCCCGATCGGGCTATCTTGTCCACCTGCTCTCTCAGTTGGGAGGGGAAATGATTGCCTGACGACCTGACCAGATTGTTGATGGCGTCCGAGGCTCCCTTGCGGATTGAAATGCTGCCCATGTTCACGCCGCTCAGACGAGTTTGAGCGGAGAATGGAATGAATTCCATTTTGGACCTCTTTTCAGTATCGGCCACATCCTCCTCCTTGATGCCGTATTGGCTGGCCACCAGTGTCACGATGCTGCGACCTTCTGGGGTTTCGTCCGCCAGAGAAGCAAGGAGGGCGAGCTCAGCGACCCGCTCCGCCGAATTTTTCTCGACCGGAATGATCTGGACGGCCTGCCGGTTCCCGTAGGTGATGGTACCGGTCTTGTCCAGGAGCAGGACGTCCACGTCACCCGCCGCCTCGATGGCCTGGCCAGACGATGCTATCACGTTCTTGCTGATGAGCCGGTCCATGCCAGCGATGCCGATGGCGCTCAGAAGCCCTCCGATGGTGGTCGGTGCCAGGCAGACCAGCAATGCGATCAGGACCGTCAGCGATATGGGACTGCCCTGTCCCGAGACATAAACGCTGTAGATCGAGAATGGCAGGAGGGTCGTACAGACCACGATAAAAATGACGGTGAGGCCCATGAGCAACGTGTTCAAGGCGATCTCATTGGGAGTCTTCTGCCTCTTTGCCCCTTCGATCAGCGATATCATCTTGTCGATGAATCCTTCCCCCGGGTCGGCTGATGACCTTACCACAAGCCAGTCGGAAAGGACCCGGGTCCCTCCTGTCACTGAACTTCTATCGCCCCCGGATTCGCGTATCACAGGCGCACTTTCCCCGGTTATCGCACTCTCATCTATAGAGGCAACCCCTTCCAGGATCTCGCCATCGATGGGAATGGTATCTCCGGCGGACACGAGGAACAGGTCGCCTTTTCGAAGGTCGCCAGAAGGACTTTGGGTGAACTCGTTCTCCGCGGGTTTCTGTCCTTTGGTCACCGAATATTTGGCATTTATCTTCTTGGCAGTCGTGGTTGTTCGCATATTCCTGAGGGCTTCGGCCTGAGCCTTGCCCCTGCCCTCTGCCAGGGCCTCGGAATAATTAGCGAAAATGACCGTGAACCAGAGCCATATGGAGATCAGACCGATAAATGCAGCCGACGCATCCCCATCGCCGAACAATGCCTGGATGAACAGAATGGAGGTGATCGCGCTGCCGATCTCGACAACGAACATGACCGGGTTCTTGACAGTATGCCGGGGGTCGAGTTTCAAGAAAGATTGCCAGATGGCTGATCTGATTATCTGTTTCCTTTCCTCTTTCCCTATTGTCTTCTTACGCTTCTCCTTCCTTTCAGACCGATTGCTTTCCCCGCCTGTTCTTATCGCCCTTTCCTCATCTCGAGGGCCAGATTGCGTATCCACGGTCCATGCCTCCATCCCAAGGCATAATGGCTGAACTAGCCATTTGTCTGTCTAGAAGATGAATTGAACTACATAAGTTATTCGTATTACTGAATTTGGAGACAAATGAATAACTATCCACATTTTCTGGAAGAAATAACATACTGAGAGCGTCAGCAATATTCTGGGGCGGATGCATTCCATGCCCTTGATCAAGATCGACCATAACGATCCCTCTGGAAGAATGCGAATCAATTGCCTAAATACCTATGTGAAGAGAAGGCATTCGACGTTCACTATTCTTGGGATTTCAGCCATTCCAGAAGAAGGAATCCAAAGTAACCGGTCGATGAAATGTTATTAATCCAATGAGCAGCCAAGAGATTGTGCCCGACCTTGAATCTCGATATTCGTCGATGCCATTGGTGAGGATCTTTATTCCAATGGATTGGACAAGACGGAAGAAACGGAAGATATTCAATGAACGAAGGGAAACCTATGGACGAGACGCAGACCATTGAGTATGTGAAAAGAATCATGAACGAATTCGCCCGCTCAACCGGCCTGGAACCGGTTTCGTCCCGCCCCACTCGTTATCTCTGGACCGACGCTTTCGCCGTTTGCGATTTCTTGGAGCTCTTTCGGTCAACCCAGGACCGAACCTATCTAGACCTGGCCATCCGTTTGGTCGATCAGGTCCATTACGTGCTCGGACATCATCGGGTCGATGATGACAGGAAGGGATGGATAAGTGGGCTGAGCGAAGAGGAAGGGGCGCTGCATCCGACCGCCGGCGGCCTCCGGATCGGGAAGAGGTTACCGGAACGTAAGGCCAAGGAGCCTATCGATCAGTATATGGAATGGGAGCAGGATGGCCAGTACTATCACTACTTGACGAAATGGATGCATGCCCTCAACAGGGTTGGTCGGGTGACCTCGGATCCGAGATACTCTAAGTGGGCGCTGGAGCTGGCGAAGAAGGCCGATTCATCATTCCGTTATGTAGCAGCCTCGGGCGGCAGAAAGAGGATGTATTGGAAGATGAGCATCGATCTGAGCCGTCCGCTGGTCGCGTCCATGGGCCAGCATGACCCTCTCGATGGATATGTGACATACAACGAGCTTCAGGTGACCGCCTCCATTGATAGAGTGGAAGGAACTGATCTGGAAACGGAGATAGATGATATCGGGAAGATGATCGGCCTGGACGGAATGACGACGGATGATCCCCTCGGCATGGGCGGGCTCCTGGTCGACGCGTCCCGGATCTGGCAGGTCAAAGCATTGGGCGGAAAGATGAAAGAAGGTTTGTTCGAAGCGATCATCGATGCCGCCCTGATCAGCGTCGGTTTCTTCGCGCTCGGAAGGGATCTGGAACTGGATGCGGAGAGCAGACTGGCCTTCCGAGAGCTCGGGCTATCGATCGGCCTGAAGGGTTTGCAGGATACGAAGGAGTTATTTGCGCGAACGGCAAAGAGGCCGATCTCGGCGGAAATCGACAATAAGATAAGGGACCTAGAGAGGTTCATTCCCATTGGTGCGGAGATCGAAAAGTTCTGGACAATCCCACGGAACCAGAATTCGACCACCTGGTCAGAACACCGGGACATCAACATGGTGATGCTGGCGACCAGTCTGGCCCCGAAATCATTCCTCTCCATATGAACTCGCAAGGCCTGATCATGGTCATCCGCCGGTCGCAACGCTTAAGACGTCCATAACGATTGAAGAGACATGGACGAGACGGACCTGGCCCTCTGCCGCAACCTCCTCATGAACTCTCGCCATTCCTACTCCGAACTGGGGAAAGCCCTGGAGCTGTCACCGCAGGCGGTACACCGGAGGGTACAGGGGCTTATCGATGCTGAGATAATCACCGGAACAGGCGCCTTTCTGACCCTCAAGGCCCAAGGCCGGATGTGGGTGGTGATATTCGGATGGTCCAGAGGCCCAGTCGATGGACGTTGTGGCCACCGCCCTGGAACGGGAAAGCGATGTCGCCGTGTTCTTCGTGGCCAGCGGTAACTACGTTTATGTGCATGGCGGTGTGCGGGATGTCAATGACATGGCATCGTTCGTCACCAAAGTCCAACGTTTGGCCCAGATAAGTGATGCCCAGGTAGGTATCCTGCCGTCCCCTCCTTCATCCCCCAAGGATTCTCTGACTAGGTTGGATTTGCGCTTGGTCAAATCACTGCAGAATGATTCGCGGAGACCGATCACCGACATCGCTGACGAGGTAGGCGTTTCGGTCAAGACGGCAAAGAGGAAACTGGATAGATTGGTGGAGGAGGGCCTGGTGCAGTTCTCAA
The DNA here is from genome assembly GCA_963695345.1 of uncultured Methanomassiliicoccales archaeon. GTDB lineage: Archaea > Thermoplasmatota > Thermoplasmata > Methanomassiliicoccales > UBA472 > DASXVU01. The sequence goes on along the minus strand of OY968769.1, from coordinate 1,633,031 downwards.
TTCACTGGAGGCCGGACTCCCAGGGTGACACGGTCACGAACATCCACCTGAACATCAAAGAAGAAATGGAACGGGAAAAGGTGGCGTTCCTGCTCATCAAGAAGCTGTCGGCCGGAGTCATTAGGACCTATTCGTTCAGCAATCTGCCGAACCAGCTGATCGTGATGCTGTGGACCAAGGACGTGAAGGATATGCAGAGGACCTGCCGAGAACTCGAGGGCGAGGGATTCTTCCATTCGGTGGTCCCGAACATCCTCCGGGACATCCACTACTATGATGAGCACCGGCATGCCAACCTCGACACGATGCTAAAGGGATCTGCCATCCCTGATCGTCCTGGCCAATGAGAGGGGTGCCGAAATTTACCATAGATGGTTGATGAACGTCCTATCTGGACCGTAAGGGATGCAGAATATTACCATTCCGTTTTGACGAGAGAGGATGACCCTCGGAAGTATTGTGTTGTTCAAGGTGAGATCTTGAAACCCACAAACAGAAAAAGAAAAGGCGTGATAGCAATCTGCGTCCTTGCCCTGATCCAGAGCGTTCTCCGATTCGCATTCCCGGCATGGATACTACAATCTGGCTTTGCCCCCACCGAGAAGGCCATTTCGACGGACGTACAGGCGTTCATATTGGTCATGTTCGTGCTCATCGGGATTGCCGGCCTCGTTGCCGCATACGGGCTGTTCAGGGGGACCAGATGGGGATATTCGGGCACCATCGCATTAAGCCTGGTGACCATCGTGTTCGACATCTGGGGCATAGCCGAGGTACAGATCACGGCAATTATGGGCATGATACTCCCAGTCATGTTCATCGCTTACCTGATCGCGAACAGGACGGACTTCCCGGCCGAGGTGAGGAAGCATGAAAGCACTGGTGGCGTTCGGAACTAGGTATGGGTCGACCGAGAGGGTCGCAGAGGAGATAGCCATGGTGCTGAGGAAGGAGGGAGCCTCGGTCACAGTCATCGATCTGAGGAAGAGGAAACTGCTGAACATCGATGAATATGACCTGCTGGTACTTGGAAGTGGGATCTATGTCGGTTCTTGGTCCAAGGGGGCCCTGAGATTCCTGGAGGACAATCAGGAAAAACTGGCCAGCAAACGCGTAGCCCTCTTCGCCTGCAGCGGCGATGTCGTGTTCGGGAGAAAACCGATCGAAGAGTCCCGGAAGACCTACCTGGACGATGTAGCGAACAGGTTCGGGTTGAAGAATCCCGCTTCCACCGCCATCTTTGGAGGAGAGATCGACTTCGACAAATATGGGTTCTTGGTCAAGACCGTATTGAAATCGGTAGGTGCCAGCAAGAACCTTGAGGACAAGGGCGTGGACCTGAGCAAACCTTACGACTTCAGGGACTGGGACGAGATACGCCGATGGGCGGGGTCCCTTGTGCGTTGAATCGGTCGACTGCCCCCTCAGTCCCACCAACGTCCAATCTTCCCGATGAAACGGAAACACCAATTTTCCTTTTTATCTTCTTCGAGGGTTGATATTCTGTGCCTTTGGACGTTTGTCTAGGCCCTTCTTCTTGTCCTTGACCCTTTTCTCCTTTACCTGCTTGATCTTTATAATCGGGGCGTCGGTGGCTATCAGCTCAATATCTGGCATGTGGACCTCACATTAATTACTGGCGACATGATTATAAAACCTTATCGTGTCTTGCATATCCTTAATAGGAAAAATGAGACACTATTCGTCCGTTCAGGAAAATGGGAATTCAAAGTGCATCAAGATGACTCATTGCATGAACAACGAAAACGTTGTTATATCGGCCGCTCCGAGAATTACCTGATGGCGGTCATTGATCTCCCGAACATTGTGCATCAGCGACTCAGAGATATAACCATACAGAATCTTTCGATGATCGCGGAGGAACTCTATTTCGATGGAGGATCAGGTCTTTGGTGCCTCATAACCATCAGGCGCGGCGATGGCATAATAGTTGAGTATGACTTCATCGAGAGCGAAGAAAGCTGGAAGAGGACCGATGCGGTAATTGAGTATGCCGAGGCCGCCATGGAAAAGGTCAGGGTGTTGGTCATCGTGCCCGATCAAGCATTGGCCAATGTACTGGAGCTGGTGGGGGACTTCAGATCTGGCGGTATCCTGGTTTCAGACTTTTCCGCCATGGAGCTCATTCCTTTGCCGCTTACATATTGAGTGAGTGAATGATTCCGAACGAAGGGCATCAACAACTGCCGCTTCGAAAGGAACTACCGAACGAGGTCTTATATCCGACCGGCTCGAATCGGTATGGAGGTGATGTTCATGAAAGGACTCCAAGAAGGAGAAAGGGCGCCTGTGTTCAAATTGCTGGACCAGGAGGGAAAGGAGGTCGACATGGCCGCGCACATCGGAAAGAAGGTGCTGGTAGTATATTTCTATCCGAAGGATTTCACTTCCGGCTGTACCATGCAGGCCCGTGCGTTCCGTGAGATGTATGAGGCATTCCAGAAGGAGGGTGCGGAGATATTCGGCATAAGCGGCGATTCGGTGGAAACGCACAAGAAGTTCGCCATCGAACATGAACTGCCGTTCACTTTGCTGTCAGATCCGGGCAACCGGGTCCGGGATATGTTCGGAGCCTATGGAGTGGCACACGTAGTCGGCAGAGTGACCTACGTAGTTGACAAGGACGGAGTGATAAGGATGGTCTTCTCTTCCAACATTCAGCCCAAGGATCACGTTGAAAGGTCCATCGAGAAGGTCAGGGAGCTCGCTAAGGCATAGGCAGCTTCCGGACCAGCATTACTCCGTCCCTCACCGTGAGAAGTACATTCTCTACCCTCTCATCGCTGTTGATCTTCTTGTTCATGGCGACGATGGCGTTGGCATCCTTGTCATCGATCGCGGGGTCGAGAACCTTTCCATACCACAGCATGTTGTCCAGAACGATCATTCCGCCAGGTCTGAGCAGTTTCATCGTGGCCTCGTAGTATAGATCGTAAGCTTCTTTGTCGGCATCGATGAAAGCCAGATCGAAATCGCCTTTGATGTCATGCACCGTTTCCCGGGCATCGCCCATGACCACCTTGATCATCTTTCCGTAAGGCACCTGGGCGAAGTACCTCTTGGCGATGGCCACCGCTTCAGGATCGCGATCCAATGTGACCAGCAGACCGTCTGGGGGAAGGGCTGAGGCCATCATCAGGGCGGAATAGCCGGTGAAGGTGCCGAATTCGAGCACCTTCTTGGCCCCGGTGATGGCCACCAGGAGCCGGAGGAATCGTCCTTCCACCTCGCCGACCTGCATCCCCGGGTTGGACATCTTGGCATACGTCTCCTCCTTCAGATCGAGGAACACCTGATCGACCTCGCGGGAGCTCCTCGAGGCGTATTCCTCGATGGCTTTGTCATATGGATTCATGAATTGCTATCTGGCATCGGTGGATAATTAACCCTTCCGATAAGCAGACCGGTAGGATATTCAAAATAACGACAGGGGAAAGACCACTGTTTATCTACCGGCTCCTCGAACATCATTATACGCAAAGAACGGTGCCCAGATGCCCGATGAAATGCTGGAACGAAGGTCGAAGGTGTTGCGCAGGAAAAGATACCTGGGTGGCCCGGTCATCTACTGGATGGGCAGGGACCAGCGCGCCGACGACAACTGGGCGCTCATCTATGCGGTGGAGGAGGCCAATGATAAGGGAGTTCCTCTCTCCGTGGTCGTCTGCCTTGCCCCGGATGATCTTGGCGCCACGCTAAGGCAATTTCATTTCATGATCGGTGGGCTTAGGCACCTGGAGCCAAAACTGCAACAGTCTGGCATCGGATTCTATCTTTTGGAAGGACTCCCAGGGATAGAAATGCCGACTTTCCTCCATCGGATGGGGGCGGGCCTGATGGTCACCGATTTCGACCCATTGCGGACCAGCATGGACTGTAAGCTCAGGGTGGGAGCGGCGCTGGATATCCCGGTGATCGAGGTGGACGCACATAACATCGTTCCCTGCCGGGTCGCTTCAAGACGCAGGGTAATGTCATTCGATAGCTACCGGAACAAGGTCATGCCATTGCTTCAGGATTATCTGGTGGACTTTCCCGGATCCATCAGGCCGGACCGGACCTGGGAGGATCGGTCCTTGCCCGTCGATTGGGATGAGGCGTTGAGCAACATGAATCTGGACCAGAGCGTCAGACCACTGACATGGATATCTCCCGGAGAAACGGAAGCTACGTCGGCCTTGGAGAGATTCTGCCGGGAGCGTATGTCCGAGTATCCGGCGGGACTGGTGGACCCCTCGAAGAACGCGCAGTCGGACCTCTCGCCCTATCTCCACTTCGGACAGCTTTCCTCGCAGAGGGTAGTGCTGCGGGTCCTCTCCACGAGGGCCGAGGATTCGATCAAGTCCCTCTTCATAGATCGGATAGTGGTGAAGAAGGAGATCGCCGATAACTTCTGCCTCCATACTCCTATCTATGACTCGGTGGGCGCGTTCCCGGAATGGGCCAGGCGATCGATCAACAGTCACCGGTCGGACGTCCGGGAGCATCTCTATTCACTGGCGGAGCTCGATCAGGGGAAGACGCATGACCCCTTGTGGAACGCCTCACAGATGGAACTGGTCAAGCGGGGCAAGATTCACGGCTACCTCAGGGAGTATTGGGCGAACAAGATTATGGAATGGACACGAAGCCCGGAGGAAGCCTTCAGCTTCGCCATCCAGCTCAACGACCGATACTCATTGGACGGAAGAGATCCGAGCGGTTACACCGGGATCGCCATGGTCATCGGCGGCCTGTACGGCCGGCCATGGATGCCGAAGGAAGTGCTGGGGAAGGTGAGAAGAATGACCTACACCGGCGCCAGGCTCAAGTTCGACATTCACGCATATCAGGAGAAGGTCAAGAACATGTGAAGGGCCGGCGATCTACCGAATCATCGCCGCTTCTGAACCATCTACATTTGCGGTATTGGTTCAGGAGACCGCATTGGCCTCGGATGAGACCCATGGCTTGATAACCCTCTGCCTTGGCGGCCCTTTGTCCGTATGAGCGGTGTCTTTGGTCGAATAGGGAAGGGGTTTAGGCACCGTAGACGTACTTGCACTTGCGTTCCAGGTACTTGATGAACGGCGCTATGTCCAGGTCCTTCCCGGTCACGTTCTTGACCAGGTCCGCCGGGTCATACAGGCTGCCCTTGGAGTGGATGTTCTGTGCCAGCCATTGCCTTACCGGCAGATAGTTACCTCCCCTGATGTCCGACCTCCAGCTAGGCAGATCCTTGTCCATCTTCTCCAGGAACATGCCTCCATAGATGTTGCCCAGGGCATAGCTGGGGAAATATCCGAACGAACCGCCTGACCAGTGAACGTCCTGCATCACTCCCTCGGAATCGTTCTCCACGGTCATGCCAAGGTACTTGTCGTATCGTTCGTTCCAGGCACCCGGCAGCTCATCGACGGACAACTTGCCGGACATGATGTCCTGCTCCATCTCGAACCTGATGATGATGTGCAATCCGTAGGTCGCCTCGTCGGCCTCAATGCGGATCTTCGACGGTTCGAAGACGTTGACGGCCGAAACGAAGTCCGTGGTCTTGATCCCGGTGAGCGCCCTGCCCGTGAGCTTCCTCAGGCGCGGCAGCATATAGGAAAGGAACTCGGGGCTGCGTCCGATCATGTTCTCCACGTACCGGCTCTGCGATTCATGGATGCCGTAGCTGCATGGAGACCCGATCGGTTGGTACATCCATTCCCCTGGGATGCCCTGTTCATACAGGGCGTGACCGCCCTCGTGCATGACGCTGTAGATGCTGGATGAGAACTTGTTCGGATAGTAATGGGTCGTTATCCGGACGTCTGAATAGTAGCCTGTGGTGAACGGGTGCTCAGCTTCGTCAAGGCGGCCTCCAGCGTTCTCCCCCTCGGTAACGAAACCGATGAATCTCATCGCTTCGGCGCTGATCTTCCTTTGCGCCTCGACCGGGACCGTTCGGGACAGGAACTTGTCATCGGGCCTCACCCCGGACGATTCGACCTTCTTGACGATCCGGACCAGACCTTCCCTCATATCGGAGAAGACCGTGCCGATCTTGTCCGCTGTCACACCCGGCTCGTAGGAATCGAGGAGGGCGTCGTAGGGGGTCTTCATGCCCTTGACGTCCATCAGGATCTGGGCGGCCTCTTTCTTCAGTTCTATCATCTTGGAGAGCTCGGGCGCATAGGCCTGGTAGTCCTTGGCCGCCTTGGCCTTCCTCCAGGCATCGAATGTGACAGTCTCCTGCTTTGACATCCTGGCGACCAGATCCTCCGGTATCTTGGACGTCTCATCATAGGCCTTGCGCATGAGGTAGACGTTCCTCTTCTGTTCCTGGCCTAGGTCGGCGTATCCCTTGGATTCCTCTATCTTCTCCAGCAGCTCGGCGACCTTGGGATCGGTCAATGACTGGTGATAAAGGATGCTCATCAGGGAGAGCTGTTCGCTGCGAAGCCCGATGCCCTTCGCAGGCATGTATGTCTGCATGTCCCAGCCAGCCAATGCAGCGGTGGTTCCGAGGACGGTGAGCCTTTTCGACCTTTCGAGCAATTGATCGTAGGGATCCTGAATCACTGAAGGCATGATGATCGTTCCAATAAAGGACGACAATGGATTAATCATTAACTAATGCGAAGGCGGTCATTGTTGCCCTATGAAGGACCTGATGACGCTGGTATTAGGGAGAGCTCCAATTGCGACCGGGTACGGTCTTTCTCCCCGTCAGGCTATCTAAGCCTCTCGGCTGCCGCCGTGCTGCAGTCGCGCCAGGTGTAAATATCCTTCTTCAGCTCTGCCTCCCTGAAGCGGTCGAAGCCATCCCCCAGTTCCTCTAGCCGTTTCTTTCCGAACATCTTGTTCAGCCGGGGTATGAGGTTGGATTCCTCACGGGCCATGTGGGTCTCATGCACCTCCAGGATGGGGCGGAGGCGCGGCAGCCAGATCTCCTTGCCGTAGCCGGTCATCACCAGATCGGAATAAAGTATCTCCATGGCGCGGTGTTCCTCGATAAGCTCCATGGCGAATTCCTTCTCGGCAGACAGCTCCTCCATCGCAGGGAACAACGTTTTCTCTTCCGCCACATGATGGGCTGCAAGCCGCCGAAGAAGATCCGCCAGTACCTCCTCCCTAAATCCCGCGTCCGAGTTCGATGAATGCCTCAGCTCAAGAATCTCTCTCCGGAACTCTCTGTGGTCCTCGATTATCATCAATCCAATGTCTTTCATCGCCATACCACCTGGCGTGCCTGGTCGGTACGCCCTATGCGGTTCATCTCAGAGCCCAACATACAAAAAGTTGACTGAGAGGACGAACAACATGGAGAGGACGATGATCGACATCTTATTCAGTCGGAAGCGAATATCATTCTTAGGGCTTGCCAGTGATCATCCCTCGTAAATGATGATTGCGATTCCAGGCAGGGAAAACGTTTGGATATATCTAGTGGGTCAACAATTCATTGAACGTGGACATCCAATCCGTCAACCCTTGTACTGGAGAGGTCGTAGCCGAGTTCAGTTCTTCATCGGATAACGAAGTTGACGATGCATTGGCACGGGTAAAGGCCTGCCAGACGAAGTGGTATGGGAGGACCAGCAGGGATGATCGGGCGGCATGCATCAGAGAGCTCGGGTCTATCCTGGTAAAGGAAAAGGAGAACATCGCAGACCTGGTCCATGGGGAATGCGGATTCCCCCGCAACGCCGTTCTGGGAGAGTGCAGCAGTGCCCTGAACGGGGTCGAGCATTACATCAATGAATATTCCCGGTTCCGGGACGAGGCTTTTCCCCTGGATTCGTCGTGGGTGGACACCAAAGCGACCATCCACTACCTCCCCCACGGGGTCATCGGCCACATCGGGATCTGGAACTTTCCCATCTGGCAAACCATGATCACACTAATCCCCGGCATGCTCACGGGCAACGGGATCGTTTTCAAACCCTCTGAACTGGCCACCCAGTCCGGCTTGAAGGTCGCCGAGATGGTGCATGATGCGGGATTCCCCAAGGACCTTTTCATCCCGATCATCGGAGGGGCAAGCGTCGGCAAGAAGATGGTCCGATCTGGCTTCGATGCGCTGGTCTTCACCGGCGGCATCGCGACCGGTTTGGACATCGCCGCGAACGCCGGGATCAAACCGCTGATACTGGAACTCTCAGGAAACGATGCTGGCATTGTTTGTTCGGACGCAGACGTCGAGACGGCCGCCAGGGGTGTATGCTCGGGGACGTTCGGAAGGGCCGGCCAGGTCTGCATTCGGATAAAGCGCGTATACGTTCACAGGAAAATAGCCGACCAATTCATCCGCCGCCTGGTGGAGATCACCTCCCATATCGATCCTAAGGCGAGCGTAGGGCCGCTTATCCGGGAAAGGGCCAGGGACGAGGTGGACCGGGTTGTGAAAAGTGCCGTGTCCAACGGTTCGAAGATTCTGCAAGGCGGCAGAAGGATCGATGGCCCCGGCTACTTCTACGAACCGACCGTGCTTCTTATCGATCGGGATGACCTGGAAGTGACCAGGAAGGAGACCTTCGGACCAGTATGCCCGATCCGGATCGTGGACGATGAGGACCAGGCGGTAAGGCTGGCGAACGACACATCATATGGCCTTGGGGCGACCATCTGGACGAAGGACCAGGTCAAGGCCAACAGGCTCGCCTCTTCCCTTGAGGCGGGCAATATCTGGATCAACGACTGTGGTCGGTCCTTGAACTGTGGGGAATTCTTCCAAGGCTGGAAGCAGAGCGGCATTCCCAGCAGCCAGCGGCGCATACAGATGTTCTTGAAGAAGAAGTCGGTGATCGATCATATGAAATGTGAGCCGCGACCGAACTGGTTCAGATGACCCCCATACCTCTCATCTCTCCCGCGATATTGGCAAGGAAAAAGACGGCCGGTACTGTTTTTGGCCAAGCATGTGTTTGAATGTGTTTTGCGTCGGATATGCCATTATCAGGTAGTCGAGGGCGGCCCAACGATTTACTTCGAGAAGTTCCGTCCAAGTCAAAGTCCTCTGGAAGGGTCCCAGAACATGGATGAGCATGCCTGAAAGGATAAATACCCGGCACTTGGTCAATAGCACGATGGTAAAGAGGAACATCATCAGGATCGATAGGTCCCTTTGCACTGGCTGTGGAAATTGCGTCACGGCGTGCGCCGAGGGCGCGATAGAACTAAGGGGCGGTAAGGCAGAGGTTGTCAGCGAAACATTCTGCGATGGTTTGGGAGCCTGCATCGGTGAATGCCCGACCGGGGCACTGACCATAGAGGAGCGTGAAGCACCGGAGTTCAGCGAAGCTCAGGTGAAGCAGCACCTGCAGCGGAAGAATGACCTTACCCTTACCCCATGCGCATGTCCCTCATCCGGACCTCGCGTCTTCAAAGTGAAGGATGAGACCGCCGGGACCACCTCCGCCATCTCTCAGCTTTCCACCTGGCCCATACAACTGCGCCTGGTACCCAGCAATGCGCCTTACCTCTGGAACGCCCGCCTCCTCATCGCCGCCGACTGTACGGCGTTCGCCTGCGGTACGATGCAGGAACAGTTTGTGAAAGGCCGGGTCGCCCTCATCGGATGTCCGAAGCTGGACGACAATGACGCATACGTTCAGAAGCTGACCGAGATACTGTCCACCAACCCCATCAAGGATCTTACCCTGGTGCACATGGAGGTGCCGTGCTGCCGACAGCTGAAGAAGCTTGTCCTGACCGCCGTTCAGCGATCCGGCCGGCAGATCCCCGTGACCGAGTATGTGGTGAAGATTGAGGGGGGAGAGGCGGTACTGGTGCCTTAATCAGTATTGGGACCTTTTTCCAGAGATGGTTTCAATGTCCACCCGTATGACGAGTGCCAGATCGAACCCTCTTTCCGCATATTCGAACGGCCCCTTGGTATAGTGGGACATTATGATGTTGAGTCCCTGCCTCTTGCCTTCAACATCTTCCACAAGCACCGCCCGCCCTGTTCCCTCCACGCAACGGTAACGCATGCTCCACTTGCAGGCCATGTCACCCTTTATCACCTCGGTGTCCAGGTCCATCTCGAAGCATACTTTTCCATTTCTTTTCAGAATGTCGATCTTCCTACCCTCCTTGGCGCAATGGAAGAATAGGCTCTTCCCATCATATCCAAAGTTCATCGGGACGATGTATGGTTCATCTCCGTCGACCATTCCGAGCCGGCAAACGACCGCTCTGTTCATCAGATCGTCGATCGCCCCGCGCTCCTTGATCTCCCTCTCGGTCTGCCTCATGATGAGGTAATGAGCGGACCATGAGATATCGGTTATGCTCTCCAGGTGGGACCGCTTTCGTGCTTGACAGTCGTGTCAGAAATCGCCGATCTGATGGGTGATCAATGAAGAAGATCCAGAGAAGCCAAGGGCTGATTGAGTGCTCGATACGTCCGAGCCAGTGGACCTGTGTATTGGACCGGTACAAGGCAGCCGCATATGGTTATGCATGAGGTCTTGACTGTGCTCGGAACACCATGATTTCACAATCTGCGGTGCCCATAGGGCTCGTTCCAACCACGTAAGCACCGATACCTGACCTTAGGGCACGGGTTGGTTCGACAGGACTTAAATGAGTTGGATGATACATCCAATTTAAATAATTACATGGTCCTCCCCCAAAGGAGAGCGATGCGAGCAGCCGTGATGAGAGCGCCAGGGGAATTGGTACTGGAGGACGTTCCAGAACCGACCTGTCCATCTGGAGGGGCATTAGTAAAGGTGGAGACCTGCTGTGTCTGCGGCACCGATGTTAAGATGCTCGAGCATGGCCACAAGGACCTGGTATACCCCAGGATCCTCGGTCATGAGATCGTTGGCCGGATCGTCGAGCTGAGATCGGCCGAAGGAGATCTGACCGTAGGCGATCGGGTCCAGGTGTGGCCTGGGATATCGTGCGGTCACTGCCGTCCCTGCCGACGTGGCAATGACAATCAATGCGAATCACAGGGAATCCTGGGCTTCAATGTGGATGGGGGATACGCCGAATATGTGGCCCTTCCATCGGGAAATGTCCAACACGGAGGTTTGAACCGGGTGGGTGTAACCGACGACCCGGTCCTGCTCTCTTTGTCAGAACCGTTGGCCTGCTGTGTCAACGGGCAGAGGCTGGCTGGCGTATCGGAGGGCGACCGGGTGCTGATCCTTGGCGGCGGACCGGTAGGGGCTATCAATGCGGTCCTGGCAAAACAAAGGGGGGCCGAGAAGGTAATCGTTTCTGAAAGGATGCCCAACCGGATATCCCTGTTGCGAGGGCGAGTGGACCGGGTCGTCGACCATTCCGCGGAGGACCTGACCAAGGCGGTCATGGACGAAACGGACGGCAAGGGGGTTGATGTCATCCTGCCGGCAACGCCCGAGGTCCGGGTGGACGATTATCTCATGAGCCTTCTGGCATCCAACGGAAGGCTGTGCGTATTCTCCGGTCCAAGGAAAGGAGAGTACGAGACTCCGATCAATGTCCGGTCCATGCACTACAAGGAATTGACCATGGTGGGGGCATACGGGTGCTCATCATCACAGGATCGGGAAGCGGTTGAACTGATTCGTTCTGGCAGGGTCGACCTAAGCTGGATCGTGACGCACAGATGCGATTTGAAAGAGGCCCACAGCGCCATCGAGCATACGGCCAGGCGAGTGGGCATGAAATCGGTGATAATAATCTCATGAGGTGAGGGAATGGAAGAGAAATTGAAGTATTTCGGAGGGAAAGTCGACCTGTTGATAAAAAACAAGGACCTTACGCGGAGCGAGGCCAAGGAGATGTTCCGCCAGGTGCTCCTGAACGAACAGCCCGACCTGCAGCAGGGGGCTTTCCTGGCGGCGATCACCGCCAAGGGGGCGACACCGGAGGAGATCGCCGGGAGTTGGGAGGCCATCTATGAAATCGATACCGTAAAGGTCAGGCCGGAAGTGAACGGACCGCTGGTGGACAACTGCGGGACCGGCATGGATACCATCAAGACCTTCAACATCTCGACCGCCGCTTCCATCGTGGCCGCGGCGGACGGTATCTATATGGCCAAGCATGGAGCCCGGGCAATAACCTCCAAGTGCGGCACCGTCGATATCGTGGAGGCCCTGGGCGTGGACGTGGAATGCGATGCATCGGTGGTCAAGAGGAGCATCGAGAACGCCGGCATCGGCCTGTTCAACGGCATGAGCGGGAAGACCCACCCGCAGGCGCTCGGCAGGATCCTTTCCCAGATCCGGTTCGGGACGATACTGAACATGGCTGGTTCACTCGCCAACCCGGCAATGCCCACGTACGCTGTGCGGGGGGTCTACGCCAAGGAGATGGTCCTTCCGATCGCCAAGACGATGAAGGAGCTGGGCTACCGCCGGGCCTATGTCGTGCATGGGCTGGACTCAAAGGGCACCCGGGGGATGGACGAGCTCTCGACAGTGGGCAAGACCTACGTCGCCGACCTGAAAGAGGACGGTACCATCGAGGAGTATACGCTGGACCCCAAGGACCTCGGCATCAAGTCGGCCGTCGAGGACGACCTGCTTTGCCGACTGGACAAGTCCAGGGAAGCACTGCTACTGCTCAAGCTTCTGTCCGGTCAGGACAAGGGTTCCCGGAGGGACATCGTGCTGGCCAACACCGCGCCGATCCTGCTCATCACCGGTCACGCCGCCAATCTGCAGGAGGGCATGGCCAAGGCCGCGGACATCATCGACAGCGGCCGGGCGATCAAGAAGCTCAAACAATGGGTGGGGGAACAGAGCTCGGACCCGAAGCTGAAGGCGGAGAAGCTCGAGCTCATGCTCGAGTCCGCACAGGCGATCTCTTAATAAAGACGAAAACTGAGCGGGCGTCGACCTACTTGAACGCCTGCTCTTCCTTCTTCAACATCTCTTCCATGGCCTGGGCGCGCTCTTCCCGGGTCTCCTGTCGGACCATGTACTCGTTCATTTCGGTCTCGGCGCTGATCACGACCATGAACTTCTGAGGCACTCCCTGGAACTCGATGGTCGGGTCCTTGGCCGCCTTTGTGATCCTCAGAATGAAATGCTCGTAGAACTTCAGGTCATCCATGGGAATATCCTCCGGGAACTTGGCATAGAATATGTGCACCTCCCGTATGGTGTCGAACATGTGGCTGACCTCCGCCTTGTGGTTAAGCTCCAGGAACCTTTCCTTATCCTTCTTCCTTCCGGCAAGCTTGACCAATTGGTTCTGCCAGACATCCCCTGCTGCCACCAGATTGGTGGCGACCCCGAAAACTTTCCACATGCACCGGAAGTATGTGCAGGTGATATTGAATATTTCGCACGGGGCGACTAGCCTCCCGATGATGTAGCGCCCATCTCTGGAATAGATAAGGTCCATCCGGAGGTGCAGTTTCCTCGGTTATTCCTCAAGATGTGATAGCGACGTGGACTGAAATAAATACTCCGTCCTTATGGAAAATGACTACGAACGAACTCCTTCAGGCAAGTTGGCCGATACATTATCGTCGCGGTGCCAGCAACGCCGATTCCAATCACTCGTTCTTGAAGATGCGTTCACTTGCCCTCATTGGAACCCGATTCGAGGTATAGCGCCTCAACCTTACAGGCCTCGACGCAGGATGGTATCTCCTTGCCTGCGCACAGATCGCACTTGACCACAGCCTTACCGGCCTGGTCCTGGAATATCGCCTGGTAAGGGCAGGCTGTTATGCACACCATACAGCCAATACAGAGTTCCTGGTGATAACTTACCGCACCGTCCGCATCCTTGGTCAGAGCACCCGCGACGCAAGCCCCGACGCATTCTGGCTCATCGCAATGCTGGCACAGGATGACGATGGTCTTAGGCAGGTTGCCCCGGGCACCTCTAATGGAATCGTCCACGGGGCAGGAGGCCCGGTCCAGGATGCCGCACTCCACCTTCACCCTCGGAACCGCTAGCGGTCGGGAACTCGGGTCGCCATGATTATCACCTAGATGCTGTTGCATGCAGGCTATTTCACAAGACCTGCATCCTATGCAAATGTCCCCACGTACCAAAACCCTTCTCATCTTGCCGCCACCAAACGTCCAGACCCATTAAAGGAAAATAACGTCTATGCCGTTCAATCGCTAGCCGGCTATAAAACTTTGCAGGAATTATCCAGTACTATATGACTAAAACCGAAGGTACTGGATGTTGCCGCATGATAACGTTTATCAAGCGGCACTCCATTCGATCGTTTCGATGAACAGCGCAATTGCCTATGGTCAGTTCCGGGATCACGTCGGAGGGTCTCTATGCCGATGGCGCAATGAAGCGACGGTGATGGAAAAGTTGGGCGCTGCCTTCCTCTTGGCGGTCCTAACCGCCCTGGCGGCCCAAATCCGCTTCTTCCTCCCTTTCACTCCAGTACCCTTCACGGGACAGGTGCTGGTAGTATTATTGGCGGCGGTCGTGATCGGTCGATACGGAGTGATCAGCCAGCTCATGTTCATCGGGATGGCGGGGACATTCGGTTGGTTCACCGGCATGGTAGGGTTTGCGGCCCTGGCCGGCATCACCGGAGGATACCTGCTAGGTTTCGTCGCGGCATCGTTCCTGCTTGGCGAGATTGTGGAGCGGCGGAAGGGCATGAGCCATGGCCAGATATTGCTGGCATTGATGGCGGCTGATGCGCTCATTCTAAGTTTGGGATCGCTCCAGCTCGGCCTGATCCTGCAAACGGACCTGCTGACCGCTTTCATGCTGGGATTCGTCCCATTCGTGGTCATTGACTCCATCAAGGTCATCGTCGCTTCATCCGTGGCGTCGGTGCTGATCCCCAGCAAGTATTAAGATGGTGGGAATTATTGGACTTCGAACATGACCGACATTTTGCCAGACCACACCCACTGTATCATGTGCGATGACCCCATACCAGTGGGTGAAGAGTTCTGTTCGGACGAGTGCAAGGACGAGTACCGTGCCAAGGTCAAGAAGGAGACCCGGCGGATGAACCTCTTCTATGTCGGGGCGATCGCCGCCGTTATCTTGATCTCCCTTATGGTCTTACTACTGGGCGGATGAACTACCCCTTGTAGTTCGGCAACCGGATAGCATCGACCATGCGAGCCATTTTCACGGTCTCCAGGACGTCGTGGGCCCGGACAATGTTGGCCCCGTTCATGATCGCGGCGGTGGCGGACACCAAGGAACCGGTCAGGCGTTCATCGGGATTCCCGCCCAGCACCTTGCCGATGAATCCTTTTCGGGACGCCCCGACCATTATGGGACGGCCGTAGCTGCGGAACTCACGAAGCCTGCGGATCAGGTCAAGGTTTCCTTTGACGTCCTTCCCGAAACCGATGCCGGGGTCTATTGCCAGGCGGGAAGGGTCTATCCCCGCACTTGCCGCCTCATCCAACCTGGAGGTCAGGAATTTCCCTACATCCCCGACGATATCATCGTAGACCGTGTTTGTTTGCATGTCGCCCGGCTCGCCCCGCATGTGCATGACTATCGCCGCCGCCCCGGTTTCCTTGATGACCGAGATCATGCCTGCTTCCCGTAGGCCCGAGACATCATTGACAATATCCGCTCCGTGCTCCATCGCCTGGCGGGCTACCTCGGCATGCCTGGTATCGATGGAGATAGGCGTCCTAACCGAAGAGGCCAGACCCTTGATCACCGGCAGGACCCGTCCTAGTTCCTGCTCGATGCTGGTGGGCGACGCCCCCGGCCGGGTGGATTCCCCTCCGATGTCTATGATGTCGGCACCTTGGTCCACCATCGCCAATCCATGATCGATCGACTCCTCGGCGGAGCGGTGCAGTCCGCCGTCGGAGAACGAATCCGGGGTGACGTTCAGTATCCCCATCACCAGGGTGCGGTCGAATCGCAGTTCCCTCTTCCGCAGCCTGAGCGGCTGGACATAATCGGAATGAAAGTTGCGGAACGCCTCCGCCAATGGTCTGCCCAATGAGCCGAGCTCCCCTTCGGCCACCGATACCTGGTCGAAGAACGAGGGCTTGCAGCTCACCATTACCCGGGGGACCTTGGCCTTCCGGCAGATGAACGCGTCCTCCCCGGCGGCTCGGGCCATCTTGACCAGCTTTTCGGCGTCTTCGGTGCCGAGGTCGTCCTGGAACACGATGGTGCGGCCAAAGAGCCTCTTCCGGTCGATGTATTCCTCCGGTATCCCGTTCCTCCTCCACTCCGAGACCGCCTCGTCATAGGTCGCATAGGTCCGAACTCTGGCCATGTTCAATCCTCCATCAATGAGTCGACGAGCTCCACCAGGTCGATGATCTCCACCTTCGACCCGCTCGCTTGCTTGCCCACGTTGAGATTGTTGACACAAAATGGGCATGATGTGACCAACAGGTCGGCGAACTGCGCTTCATCTACGCGTTTGGCGGCGATCTTGGATGCAAGGTCGGGATAGCCTGAACGAACGCCCCCGCCGCCACCGCAGCAACGCGCGGTGGAACGGTTCCTGGGCATCTCCCTCAGCTCCGTCCCGGGGATCTTCCTCAGCACTTCCCTGGGCGCTTCATAAACGCCGCAGTGGCGTCCCAGATGGCATGGGTCGTGATAGGTTATTACTCCCGTCGAGGGCCGCAATTTGAGATCGCGCTCGGCCAGATGCTCAGAGATGTGTTTCACCTTGAAGGGCACCTTGACATGCTTCGGATACTCTTCCTTGAACATACGGTAGCAGCCGGCGCAGGAAAGGACCAGCTCGTCCAATCCCTGGTCGGACATGGCCTGCACGTTCCTTTCCATGATCGTCTCGACCGTATCGTCGTCCACTCCGACGCGCTGGAGCACGCTTCCGCAGCACACCTCGTCGATCACCGTGAAATCCTCACCGATCTTGTCCAGGATGGACAGGGTCGCCGATGATGTGCTCTTGTTCCGGTAGGCCGCGGTGCATCCGACGAAGTAACCGAGCTCTGCATTTTTCGGCTCCCTTCCCAGGGTCTTTGGCACCCCATCCCTCTCGCCATACGGGTTGCCGTGCTTGAGCACGTTGTCCACCAGGGCCCGGTGTTTGGGCAGCATCTTCCCGGCCGCTACCAGGTCCTTCCTGGCCCGCTCCACGACATCGACCACTTCGATGTTGGAGGGGCAACGCCTTTCACAGTCCTTGCAGGTGGTGCACTGATACAGGTTCTCGATCACCGATTCGTCCGCCTCAATGTCTTTCTGGAGCAGACCATACGAAAGGATCATGCGGCCACGGGCCACGCTCGGGTCCCATCCTATCCCTTCGAAGACCGGACACACTGATTTGCAGAACCCGCAGTAGGTGCAGGTCATCATGGTCTTCTTGACCTCCTTCAGATTCTCGGCCTCGATGTAATCGCTCATTTCAGCACCAGCCTCGGGACCAGGACGCTGCCGTCCATGATTACCATGACCTTGGTGTCCGGGCCTTTCTCGATCGCATGGTCCACCGCTGTCTGGACGTCCTTGAACGGGGTCATGTTTATCCTTGCGATCAATGCCGGGTCCAGGTCGGTGACCGCGGATATCTTGGCCCAGGTCATTATCTCGGCCACCTTGGCCGCCTTATGATAACCCAGCTTGTATCCCTTGGCCAGGTTGTCAAGTATCTGGTTGGGGTCGCGGGAAAGAGAGAGCTGATCGCAGAACACTTCGTCGCCCACCCCGGTACGGCACTTGGAGACCAGGATGAGGGTTCCGCCCTCCTTGAGCGCCCATTTCCCGTTGTCCAGCGCCTTCTGGGACTGGTACAGGTCTATGTCCATCGGATATTGGGCGACGCTGACCACCACATCCGCCTTCTGGCCGATCTCAACGGAAAAGACCTCGTTGGCCCATCTGACCGCCTGCTCGAAGGACCGCTGCAGGTCCCCGGCCGCCACCCGGTATATGTGCTGATGCCGGTCCAGGACCGCTTGTATGGAGAATATCTTCTTCCCCTTGACCACCTGCAGCGCGTCCATCATGTCCTCATGGACCGGATTGCCGGCCAGGGCGATCGCCTGGGCATCGGCCCTCATGGCCAGCCGGTGGTTCTGTTCGATAGTTCTGTAAGAGGCGACACCGGGCAGGAACGATTTGCGTCCTCCGGTATAGCCGGCGAAATAGTGCGGTTCCACGCTGGTGATGATGACCAGCCGGTCTGCGTTGACGGCCATCTCATTGACCGCCATCTCGGTCCCGTTCTTGGAACTGCCGAGGAGCACCATCGGGTCATTACGGGAATCGTGGGAATGCACCTGCTCCTTGACATGGTCGTAGAGCTCCCCGAAAATCATCCGGTATTCGTCCTCGGTCGGTGCCCTATGGATGCCTGTGGCGATCAGGAATCGGACCCTCTTCAGGTCGATCTTCCCTGAGAGTGCGCGGAGCACCGCGGCGGTAGGAGTTGGCCGCGTGCCGTCGTTGACGATGAAGACGATATCCTTGCCGCCCCTGAGGAAGTCCTCGATCCTTTCGGAGGATATTGGGCTCCGGAGCGCCCTCTGCAGCTCCCCTTGCTCGTCCGAATGAGGAAGCTCATTAGGCCTCAGCGTCCCCAGGTAGTTGCCGTCCGGGATCGATAACGGCTGATGGCCATCCTTGCCATAAGGTACTTCGATTTTCATGTGCGACTGGCCTCTAATGACCCTCGGGTTCTAAAAGCTTGGCACATTTCCCGCCGGGGGAGAGTGGCAACCATTTTATCCTCCCTCCTACCGTGACATAGCGATGAGCCGATTGATGGACATGGGAGAGAAGGCCGTAGTCGAAGACCTGATCAAGTTGGCCGGCAGCTGCGGCGGGATCGGTCCGGGGGATGACGCGGCCGCGGTCGATCTGGGAGACCGCTATCTAGTGATCACCACCGACATGATCGCCAAGCATACCCACGTGCCCGACGTCATGACCGCGAAACAGGTCGGATGGACGGTAGCGGCGGTCAATTACAGCGATATCGCCGCGATGGGCGCCATTCCGCTTTGCTTCGTGGTCTCCATGGGATTTCCCAAGGAGACCGATATGTCCTACGTCAAGGACGTGGCCAGGGGCATCAAGGAATGTTCCGAGATGGTTGCCGCAGACTACGTCGGAGGCGATACCAAGGAATGCAACGAGATGGCCTTGGCCGGTACCGCGGTGGGCACAGTGCGCAAGGATGGGATCCTTCTCCGCCAGGGAGCAAAGCCCGGAGATCTGCTGGCAATGACCGGCTCAGCCGGTCTGGCCGGGGCAGGCTTCGAGGACCTTGTTCTGGATAACAAGCACCCCCGGGCGAGAAAGGCCCTACTGGAACCGATACCCCGGGTGAAGGAAGCGGCCATCCTGTCGGCGTCCGGAGCGGTGACGTCCTGCATGGACACATCGGATGGTCTGGCCATGTCCATCCACGAGCTGTCGAAAGCCAGCGATGTCAATTTCGTGCTCAATTGGGATTCCATCCCCATACCCAACGATGTCTATGAGATCTCCGAGCTCAAGCTGACGCCGGTAGAGGACATGGTGCTGTACTCGGGCGGGGACTACCAGTTGCTGTTCACCGTGGAACGCGAAAAGGAGGAAGAGCTGCACCAGATGCTGGGAAAGGACTTCACCGTGATCGGAGAGGCCCGCGGGACCGGTTCGAACGTGGTCCGCCGGAGCGGACAGCTGCTGCCGTTGGAAAGAAGAGGGTTTGAACATTTCAAAGGGTGAAACGATGGAGGCAAGGTTCTGGGACACCGCCGAGGGCAAGGTGGCTTGCCATCTGTGCCCGCACGAATGCCGCATAGCGGAAGGGAAGACGGGCATATGCGGGGTGAGGAAGAACATGGAGGGAGTGCTGATCGCCCTTACCTACGGCAAGGCCTCCTCGATGGCAGTGGACCCCATCGAGAAGAAGCCCCTTTTTCATTTCCATCCGGGGAAGGAGGTGCTTTCGTTCGGAAGCGTGGGATGCAACCTCGGCTGCCTGCATTGCCAGAACTTCACCATTTCCCAGGCCAAGATCGCCGACGTGCACCTGCGGGACCTCACCCCGGAAGAGGTTCCGGAACTGTGCCGGAAATCCACCTGCGGGGGAGTGGCCTGGACCTACAACGAGCCGACCATGTGGCACGAGTTCATCTATGATGCCTCGAAGGCTTGCAAGGCAAAGGGGCAGTTCACCGTGTTCGTTACCAACGGCTTCATTAACGAAGAGCCGGTCAGGAAACTAGCGGAGGTCATCGATGCCGCCAACATCGACGTGAAGGGGTTCCGGGACGAGTTCTACCGCAAGATATGCAAGGCCCGCCTGCAGCCGGTGCTGGACACGGTGGAGATGGCCCATGACCTGGGCGTCCATGTGGAGCTGACCTATCTGATCATCCCCGGCCGCAACGACTCCCCTGAGGAGATCGGGGACTTCTGCCGCTGGGCGGCGAGTATCGACGCGCGGATGCCGGTCCATTTCTCCCGGTTCCATCCGGACTACCTGATGAGCGATATCCCGGCCACACCGGTCAAGACCATGGAGATGGCCCGAACGGTGGCTTTGGAGGCGGGACTTGGCTTCGTCTATCTGGGCAACCTGGCAACCACCGACGGTGAGAACACCGCCTGCCCGAAATGCGGTGCGCTGGCGGTACGGCGCCTGGGATTCTACGCGGAGAGGGTGGCAATGGACGCGAACGGTAAATGCGGCAAATGCGGAGAGCCGCTGAACATGATCATGTAGCGGAACGGCACCGATGGAACGACCATGTTGGACATCGAAAGGCTTCTGGAGCTGCTGCGCGGAACCTATGACGTCAGGGAATGGTGGCCATCAGATTCTCCTTTCGAGGTGATGGTCGGGGCGGTCCTCACGCAGCAGACCGCCTGGGAGAGCGTGGCCAAGGTTCTTGACAGGCTCCGGGCGGAAGGGCTCCTGGAGGTCGACCGCATGGCCTCGGTGGACCTCGATGTCCTTGAATCGATCCTCAAACCCGTCGGTTTCTACCGGCAGAAGGCCAAGAGGATAAGGGAGCTGGCAACATACATTGTCGATACGTCACGGTTCCGATCCGATGCACCTTCTGACCGGACCGACGGATTCGGTGAGGAGGGAACTGTTGTCTCTCGGAGGGATCGGGAAAGAGACGGCCGATTCCATTCTGGTGTTCGGAGCGGGGAGGGCCAAGTTCGTGGCGGCGGCATATTCATCCAGGATGCTGAACCGCACCGGCGTGCTATGCTCAGAGGATTACGATGAAGTACAATCCTTTGTGGAATCGACACTTATCGGAGGACCGCGTGAGCTCCACGACCTCTACGCGTTGATCGTCCAGCATTCCAAGGAAGTGTGCCGTGCGGTCCCGTCCTGCTCCCGATGTTCCCTTGCCAGCGAGTGCGCTTATTTTATGCGATCAGGAAGAAGATGATGTTGCCCACGATGGTCGAGAACAACAACGACGCTGTGATGGGGATGAGGAACGGTATCTTCGGGGTCACCCATATCCTGGTCATGCCAGCGGCCTCCAGCTGACCGAACTGGTCCTCGATGGCGTCATCAGGCCTGACGAAGACGGACATCTTCAACTGCCCGTCCTTGATGTATTCCATAGGCCACACGAACTTCTCCCTGGCCTTTGGAAGGTCCATCTTATACCCGAAGAACATCGTCGGGAACCGCAGATCGCGCCGGGAAAGGTTAAGGAAGAACATGACCACCGGGACGGTCAGGGTCAGCAGCGCCGCGTTGAACAGCACCAAGATGGCGAACGGCATGATGTACTGGGTGGCATCGACCACCACATGGATCAACGGGAACGGCCCCAGCATGGGATAGCGCGGGATCAATATGGCGATGGCGATCAGCGCCTTCGCGTCCGCCCCTCCCTTGATGATATTGAACTGGTAAAGGAAGAAGAACAGCACGAACAGTACGGGAATGACCATCAATTGCCACATGTAGCCTTCGCTCCAGAAGAGCGATAGCAGATAGGCGATTATGGCGAAGCTGCCCAGATAGAGAGCGATCGGCAGTGGATTGATGCCTTCCTCGAACATCCCCCGACGTTCGACCAGCATATCGAAGAAGAACCATGCCAACGGTAACAGGAACAGCAGGTAGGTCAGGTCCACATTGTCCTGGACTATCTGGACCGCCAATAACGCCAGACCGGCAATGCCCATCGCTGCCCAATGGAGATCGGAAACCTCTCGCTTCCTCCAATCAGCTATGGAAGCGAAACAGGCAATGGCCAATGCTACGCCAAGTCTGACAAAAGGAAGCCAATCCATGCACCCTGCTCAAAGATTTATCGATTATTTACCTTTGTTGTCCTGGTAACGCCTGGTATCAATATTGGAACTGGGCACCGTCTGAAGTTTTTAATATTGTCAAACGATGCATCTACGTTCCATTTTTGGTGGGTGTGCGGACATGTCTATATCGAAGGGTAAGAGCAAGAAGATGGCTTGGCTCGTGGCCATGCCGTTCGTCATGCTGCTGGTGCTTGCGGCGATTGCCCCGACCGTGCAGGCCAGCGGGGTCAACGTTTTTGATGTTGACGAGAACAACTATACCAGCAGCATTGACGCATCGCAGCATGTCACGTTCGAATGGGTCGTCTTCAACAATGACAGCTCCCCCTTCTTGCTGAAGGTCAACGTCACTGGCTTGAACACGAATGACATCAGCCCGACCTTCGAGCAGAACTTTACCGCCGTTTACCCAGGCGAGGCGCCGACAGTGAAACTGACCCTGGTCCCGAACCCGGACCTGGGAGCCACCGATGTCTCCTTCCCGGTCGTGTTCGAGTTCACTCAGATGAACGATCCGACCCAGACCATAACGGTCACCAAGCAGGTGTCGCTGCATATCGATTCTACCTATGGCACGAAAGCGGGCCAGAACATGATATTCGGAGTGTGGCAGAACAACCTGCCGGCCCCGTTCGATTCGAACTATGGGGCGTTCCTCGTGACCCTTCTGGGGTGGATAGCCATCGCCCTGGTGGTCATGTTCGGGGTCGCCCCGCTCATTCACTTTTCCACCCGGAAGACCGAATCAGACCTGGATGACATCCTGCTCCGGATCCTCAGGTACCCGGTGTTCATCTTCATCGTCACCTATGGAATAGTGGTCAATTCGCTGGAGATCCTGAATCTCCCCAGGAACTACGTGAAGATGATCGAGACGGTCTACAGCCTCATGGTCATCCTCCTCATCGCCTACGTCGCCTACAAGATATTCGATGAGGTCGTCCTGTATTACGCCAAGGAGTTCTCCAAGAAAACGAACACCGAGATCGACGACGTCGTCGTCCCTGTGGTGGAGAAGCTCGGCATGGTATTGATCCCGGTCCTGGCCATGATCGCCATCTTCAACATGTTCGGTTACGATGTGACTGTTCTGTTGGCCGGGGTCGGCTTCCTGGGCATAGTCATCGGTTTCGCGGCGCAATCGACATTGGCCAACTTCTTCGCCGGATTGCAGATGCTGGTCGACCGTCCCTTCAAGATCGGGGACCTGCTGGAGATCGATGGTGGAGATATCTGCGAGGTCACCCGCATCGGGATGCGGTCGACCACGCTCTACAACACCTTCACCCACGAGGAGGTCATCATCCCCAATGACCAGATCGCCAACAACAAGATCGTGAACATGGTTGAGCCGGACCGTAAGCTGATAATCACCGTCAAGGTCGGGGTCGCCTACGGATCGGACGTGGAACAGGTTAAGAGGATATTGACCGAAGAGGCGGCCAAGCACCCGAACGTGCTCAACAATGACGACCACAAGACCGTCGTTCGCTTCAGTGATTTCGAGGCCTCTGACCTATTGTTCAAGATCTTCCTCTGGGTCGACGATGTCAAGAACCAGTTCAAGGTCGGCTCAGACTACCGTGAGGCGGTCCTCCGGGAGTTCAACAAGGCCGGGATAGAGATCCCGTTCCCGCAGTCGGTCGTCTGGCTCCACGAGGCAAGCGAGGCGGTCAAGAAAGAGTGACCGGAACTACTTGGAAACCAATTCCTTCATTCCGCCGTTTCCGGAGCAAAATGCTTTAGTCGGAAGCTCCGATTGTAACGCACCGAGAGTTTGACCATGGACGCGATTGAGACGATTAAGAACAGAAGGAGCATCAGAAAGTACAAGGCGAAGGAGATACCCCAAGATGTCCTGCTCCAGGTCCTCGAGGCAGCCCGGCTGGCCCCTTCAGGGGCCAACAGGCAGCCGTTCCACCTCATCGTTGTCACAGACCCGGAAAAAAGGAAGGAGCTGGTCCCTTTGTGCAAGAACCAGCGCTTCGTCGGGGAAGCTTCCGCCTTCATCGCAGGTGTCGACGACCCGCAACAGAAATGGAACCGGGTGGACCTGTCCATCGCCCTGGACCACATAACCCTGGCCGCCGCCGAGAACGGGCTGGGGACCTGCTGGGTGGGAGCCTTTGAACCGGAAAAGATGGCAACTTATCTGAACGTGCCCAAGGACAAGGTCATCACCGTATGTCTGGCGATTGGATATCCGGACGAGGCTCCGGAGGCAAGGTCCAGGAAGTCGATGAACGAGCTGGTCTACTGGAACTCATACGGAAAGAGCATGGACTGAGGATAGCAAACCTGAAGACCACGTTCGCGATATACCATCGGGCATTGTTTACCGTTTCCAGCCCGCCAACCAGGAAACCGGCTGGTGAAGCTGGTGGACGGTCCGGAAGAGGAAGGTAAGCATCATCGATTTCGTACGGGGTGGAAGCGCTACCATACCCTCTGGGTCTATCTTTTCCTGGCCTGGATGTTTTGCTATATAGATCGGTCCATTACCGGACCGGTCGTGTCCTGGATGATCGCCAACGAGGTATCCTTCCTTTCCGACACGACGGTGCCGTATGCCATCGGCGGAATAATCGGATCGATGTTCTTCGCCGGGTATATGCTAACCCAATTCCCAGCCGGATACTTGGGTGACAAGTACGGGCGGAAGGTCCTGCTGGTGATCAGCACCGCGTGGGCGGGGATTTTCACCGGGATCACTGCCCTGTCCAACACCCTGACCGCATTCGTCTCCACCAGGGTGGCGACTGGCCTAGGCGAGGGGGCGTACTACTCCAACGACCGAGCGTTGGTCGCCGCGGAGACCCCGAAGGAAAAAAGGGCTATGGGAATGGGCATCGTGTTCGTGGGTCTGGGAACGGGGCTCACCATCGCGACCGTGCTCACCCCTTACATACTGGACCTGGCAGCGCAAAGCCTGGGGAAGGAAACAGCCTGGACTGTACCTTTCCTGATATTCTCGGGACCGACCCTTCTGATATCGCTCCTACTATTCCGATTCAAAGGGAAAGAACAGCCAGTCAAGGGTAGCTACCGTCGCGCCCTTATTGGACTGGGCGCAACCTCGGCGGTGATCTTCCTGTCCATCATGGCCGTCTATACGCTGACCGTCGAGCTGGGCTTGAACACCATATTACAGGCGGTGGCGGTAGGGTCTTTGGCCATGGTGCTTCTGCTGTTCATCGTCAAGGGTTCAGGTCGCACCATCGACCGGTCGATAATGGGCCGTGACCTCCTGTTGATGTATGTTTCGGCCATCCCGATCCTCTATACGTTATGGTTCTTCGGATTCTGGGCAACGATGGTGGTGAGCGAAGCGGCGAACCTTGGGATCGCCGGGGCGGCGCTCTATGCGGGTTTCTTTGGTCTGGCCAATATCCTAGGATATCCCATCGGGGGCAAGATCGGAGACCGGATATCCCCAGCAGGAAGAAAGAAGGCGTACGTCATCACCTGTTTCCTGCTGGCTCTGCTGGTCTCGTTTCTTGCCCTTTGCCTTTCGACCGGCCGTCCGGACCTGATCTTGCTGACAGCACTGATATTCGCCATCGGCGTCGTGTTCGCGGCCATGCAGACGTTCCATATGACCCTGACCGCGGACCTGGCAGCGCCTGAGAAGATGGGACAGACCTTCGGAATGTGGAACCTTGTGGCCGAGCTCGGGGCCCTGTCGTCGCCTGTCGTTTCCGGCACGCTCCGGGACTCGACGGGTGACTGGACAATAGCAATCTTGTTGGATGCGGCGCTGCTGGGGATCAGCGCTTTGTTGGTGATGGCAGTGGGGAGACATCGGCGTGCCTCATTTGGTTTGCGATAGATTCAAAACGATGATGGCCTCTCCCACAATGGGCATGATAAGGAAGGGCGGGACCGCCAGCGTTCCCTGTGGTTTAGATCTCGAGGACCATGACATGGCCAATCTGGTCTATGAGGCCACGGCTCAGATCCCCCGGGGAATGGTCTCAACATACGGAGCGATAGCCCGGGCCCTTGGAGACATAAGGGCCGCCCGGGCCGTCGGCATGATACTTTCAGAAAACCCGACTCCGATAGTCGTCCCTTGCCACCGGATCGTCTACAATGATGGGGAGGTCGGCTGGTATGCCGGGAAGGGATGCGGAAGGGAAAGGAAAGAGTCCCTGTTGCGGGATGAGGGGGTCGATATCATAGCGGGCAAGGTATCTGATCTGAAGAAACACCTCTTCCAAGATTTCGACATCGAGCCTCTGCTCGAGAAGATGAGGCTCAGGCAAGAGGAGCTGAGGCCGTTGGTTGTGGCCGGTGACGATTTTGCGGAACCGAACGCGTACGCGGCGCTGGACGTGTCATATCGGGGCGATGATGCCTTTGCGGTCAAGGTCATCCAAGAAGCCATGACCGGAGAGATAGTCGGCAGCCGTCTGGAAAAGGGGAAGGTCCTGTTCCCGTATGTGCCGACCTACCTGACCTATCGCGAACTGCCTATCCTAAGCCGCCTGATAGACCCGACATCTCAGGACACCGTCCACCTGATCGATGGACAGGGAACCCTGCACCCTAGGCGGTTTGGTATCGCCTGCCATATCGGGGTCTGCCTGGACGTGCCTACCGTGGGAGTGGCGAAAAGCCTTCTCGTCGGAAAGGTGGAGGAAAGCGGCTCAGAGGAATCACCCATCGTCGTGGATGGAGAAGTACTAGGCACCAGGCTCACTCTCCCGAATAACCGGCCCCTTTACGTTTCGGTCGGTCATCGCATCTCCCTCGGGACCGCCGTCGAGATCGTACGCAAGGCGACCGCGGACAGGTCCAAAGATCCTCTGCGGATCGCTGACCGAATGTCGAAGGAGCAACGCAAGAAATGGATGGCGGTCTGATGCGGATAGCAGTGTATGGGGCAGGAGCCCTGGGAAGCGTGATCGGAGGCCTGATGGCGGAAAGCCATAACATTACTCTGATCTGCCGCGAGGACCATGCGCGGGAGATCAATGCGAACGGCCTGCGGTTGGATGGACTGGTGGAAAGGAAGGTGTTCCCGAAGGCAACGACGGATGCCGAGGGATTGCCGGTCCAGGACCTGGTCATATTGACGGTGAAGGCCTACGACACAAGGGCGTCAATGTGCTCGGTCGCCCAACTTCTGGGGGAACGCACGCCCTTGCTGACCATTCAGAACGGGTTGACTGTACTGAGGGACGTGATGGAATTACGACCTGGATCAATGATCGGAATAACCAACCTGGGCGCCGACTACGTCGGACCAGGGCACGTCAGGCTCACTGGATTGGGTGAGGTGGCCATGGGAGGATTGGAAGGTCCAGACGATTCCCAGGATATAGTCCTGGAGTCGTTCCGCCCGGCAGGGATCCCATGTCGCCGTTCCCCGGACATACGGAAGGACGTCTGGAAAAAGGCGGTCATCAGCTCATGTATCAATCCCATCACGGCCATCACCAGGAAGCTCAATGCGGTCATCATCGACGATCGGGACATCAATGACCTGGCCAGGCTCTGTTTCCGGGAATCCTGCTCGGTCGGGTCGTCGACCGGACAGTTCGGACCCCAGGACCTGACATTCACGGAGGTGGAGAACCTCGCAAGAGCCACCGCGGGCAACCGTTCCAGCATGCTTCAGGACGTGGAGAGGGGAAAGAGGACCGAGATCGACCACATCAATGGGGAGATCGCCCGTGTCGGGACCGAGGCAGGGCTAGATGTTCGGCTGAACCGGGCATTTGTCAGCCTGGTATCATCTCTCTCACGATGATCGCTCGATTCCGGATGATTAATAACGTTAGAGAGTGAATGTATCAGCGAAATGACCACTGGCACGAATGGAGTGAACGGCTCGGAACGTCTTTCTGACGGGGATAGGGCAGCCATCGTTTCACGGATCCATTCACTTCTGTTCTGGGTTGGAAAATTCATTCCGCAGCATGAGATCGTGGAAGGGAGAGAGATCGACCTGAGGGACGTCATCTTCAAATTCATTTCTGAGGAGAACCCCTCGCCAGAGGATATCCAGGGGGCAAAGGAATTGGCCGATATCCTCGAAAGGAAGGCCCGCGACCTGGAGAAACATTTGAACGACCGCGAGGTGACGCGGGTCAATGCCTATCGGATACTGGATGAGGTCTGCGGTTTGTTGAGGGCGGTTGACGAGCTGAGGAATTCGCATGGAGATCTGGCCAAATACCAGAAGACCGCCCTGATGGCCAAGGTGAATGACGAGAAGAGATGGCTACAGTTCATAGAGCAACTGAGGCTGAAGTAACTGGTGATGCAGTAGCTCAATCCGAGCTTTTTCGGAAGAATTAAAATAGTATCCTAACTTTTACGTAATCTGCAATACGAAATCAATTAAGAATATTGCGACAAATCGAAGAAGGGATGTATTTGATCGATCATCTCGACGACAAGATCATAGAGATACTGAAAAAGGATTCCAGGCGACCGTTCGTGGAGATAGCCACGGAGCTCAATGTATCTGAAGGTACGATTCGCAGCAGGGTCAAGAAACTGTTCGAGGAAGGAGTCATCCAGAGCTTCACGATCAAGACGAGCAGCAAGAACGTCAAGGCTCTGATCGAGGTCAAGATCGACGTGAACGTGAATACATCGGAAGTCGCAGGAAACATTGCGAAGTTCGCAGGCGTTTCTGAGGTTTTCGAGGTCACCGGGGAAGAGGACATCGTGGCGATAATCGATGTCACATCATCTCCCCAGCTGAACGAGATAATCGAAAGGATCCGTCGTTTCGATAATGTACAATCCACTAGGACCAGATTGATACTGAAAGAACATTTTGGAGGCGAGTGAAATGTTGGAAGGAACTGCAACGGCGATCATCACACCGTTCAAGGACACTGGTGAGGTCGACGAGGACGGCCTGCGCGAACTGGTAAGACTGCAGGAAGAAGGGGGCGTCGATGCCATCGTACCATGTGGAACGACGGGCGAATCAGCCACCCTGACGCACAAGGAACATGTGAAGGTGATCGAGATCGTGGTCGACCAGGTCAAGAGGGCCAAGGTCATCGCGGGAGCGGGAAGCAATGCCACCCATGAGGCGATCCACCTTACGAAGGCGGCCAAGGACCTCGGTGTCGACGCCGTGCTCTCGATATCGCCATACTACAACAAGCCCACCCAGAAGGGCATATTCATTCACTACGAGGCGGTCACGAAGGCGGTGGACATCCCGATAATCGTGTACAACGTACCCGGCAGGACCGGTTCGAACATCGCACCAGCGACAGTCAAGAAGCTGGCGGACCTCCCCGGAATCGTTGGCATCAAGGAAGCGTCCGGCAACCTGAACCAGATCATGCAGATATTGGCCGATGTCCCCAGGACGTTCGATGTGATTTCTGGCGATGATTCCCTAACCTACCCGATGATGGCGATGGGGGCGAAGGGGGTGATCTCGGTGGCCTCGAACGTCGTTCCCAAGCTCGTATCAGACATGACCCATCATATCATGGCCGGGGAGTATTCGAGTGCCAGGGATATCCATTTCAAACTGCTGCCACTGTTCACCAACCTGTTCATTGACAGCAATCCGATCCCGGTCAAGACCGCCGTCCGCATGATGAAGAGGCCATCGGGAATATTCCGTCTGCCCCTCTGCGAGATGGACCAAAGCAATCAGGATATCCTACGCAAGACATTGGTCGACCTGGAATTGCTCTGAGGTGATGGAAACGATCCGCGTATGTGTAGCGGGAGCCACTGGCAAACTGGGCTCCATGGTATGTTCGCTGGTCCAGGCCCATGGCGATATGCGCCTGGTCGGGGCGATAGTGTCTTCCAGCGGAGGCCACGTCGGCAAGGAGATCGCACCGGGGGTCGTGGCGGTCGGTCCGGAAGGCCTTGCGGCGTCGCTCAGGGAGACCGACGTGTTCGTCGACGTGACCAACCCGGCAGTGGCACCGGGGAATTTGGCCATCGCATCGGCGATGGGGGTGAACTGCGTTGTCGGCACCACCGGGATCACCCCGGAATCAATGAACGACTTCTCCGACAAGGTGAGGGCACACGGCATCTCGGCGGTGGCGTCACCCAATTTCTCCGTCGGCGTCAATGTGTTCTGGAAGGCCTGCGAGGTATTGGCCATGGCACTTGACGGCTATGAGGTGGAGATCATCGAGACGCACCACGACAAGAAGAAGGACGCCCCGTCGGGAACAGCGATGAAAGCGGCGGACATCATCTCCAAGGCCACCAACGTGGACAAGTTTGTCTACGGGAGACAGGGCGTGGTCGGGGCCAGAGGCAGGGAGATCGGCATCCACGCGGTTCGCGCCGGGGACGTTGTGGGAGAGCACACGGTGATATTCGCCGGCAATCGGGAGAGGATCGAGCTCACCCACCGGGCCCATTCCAGGGAAGCGTTCGCCGAAGGGTGCATAACCGCCATCGGCTGGGTAAACGCAAGGAAGGATGGAAAGGTGCACACCATGGCGGAGGTTCTGGGAATATGATCAAGGTCATGAAGTTCGGAGGGACAAGCGTCGGCTCCGGAGAGGCCATGGACCGGACGTCCGACATCATCAAGAACGAGCCGGCGCACAAGGCTGTCGTCGTCTCCGCCATGTCAGGGGTCACCAACACCCTCATCGCAGCCATGAACGACTCGGAATCAGACCCGCGGGAACTCGTGGAAAAGCTTCGGGAGAAGCATGAACAGACCGCCGCCGGACGGATGGACGAGAACAACATGGCCGCGTTCCAGCTGAGACTGGACGACCGGCTGGAGAAACTCCATGACCTCATGGAGTATTATCACAAGAACGAGGACCGGATCATGATACAGGATGCGGTCCAGTCATGGGGGGAACGACTATCCTCATTGACACTGACGTACATCCTGCGCTCCAAGGACGTAGAAGCGGTGCCGATACTCTCGGAGGAAGCGGGAATCGTAGCCACCGGCCTCCCGGGGAACGGCACGGCCGATCTGGCGGCCACATCCAAGAACCTCATGGCGACGATCGGCCCGATGATCAAGGAGGGCTGGGTACCCATCATCACCGGGTTCTACGGATGCGAACGGCTGGGAAGGCCCATCACATTCGGTCGGGGGGGCTCGGACTACTCTGGATCGGTGGTGGCGAACGGCCTCAACGCGGATGTCCTGGAGATATGGACGGACGTGACCGGTTTCATGAGCGCCGACCCGCGCATCGTCCCCGAGGCCAAGACGATACACGACATGGACTATGGAGAGGCGGCCGAACTGGCTTATTTCGGTGCCAAGGTTCTCCACCCACGCACCATCCTGCCGGCAAAGCGCAAGAACATACCGGTATGGGTGAAGAACACCTTCAAACCGGATGCTTACGGTACCAAGATATTCAGTATGAAAACCTTCGGGACGACGTTGCTGAGAAGCGTGGCGATGAAGAACGATCTGGCCGTGGTCAAGTTCTATTCATCGGAGATCGCCTACCAGCCAAGCCTGTTGACCAAGATACTGGAATCGGTCAACGCCAATGGGGTCTCCACCTATGCGGTGTCAACATCCCTGTCCACGCTGGCAGTGGCGTTGCCCTCCTCCTCGATCGCCGAGGTCATGGAAAGGGTTCAGTCCATGAAGGAGGATATCGAATCGGTCACTGTCAAAGAGGATATGGCGCTGATCTGCGCGGTGGGGGACAGCCTGCTGGAGAACACGGGAGTGTCGGCGAAGGTGTTCGCCGTGGTGGCCGCGGTGGGAGCGAACGTGGAGATGATATCGGAGGGCGCGTCGGACGTGGCGCTCAACTTCGTTGTTCCAAGCTCCAAGGCGATAGATGTGATTAGGAAGCTTCACGAAATGTACATTGGGTGATTCAGATGAGGGATTTCAAGAGTGACAAGGGTCAGATGATGATTGGCGGAGTAAGGGCGACCGATATCGCCGCGAAGTATGGCACTCCGGTCTATGTTACCGACGAGGATGCCCTAAGGGGCAATTTCAGACGCATCGACAAGGCGTTCCAGAGGAATCTGCCGACGAACATTCACTATGCGTGCAAGGCGAACTCGAACCTCTCCTTGCTGCGCATACTGCAGCAGGAAGGCTCATGCATCGACGCCGTTTCCGTTTACGAGGTCAGGCTGTGTCTAAGCGCGGGATTCGCCCCTGACCGCATCCTGTACACCGGGGTCATGGTCTCAGACAAGGAGATGCAGCAGGTTGTCGACCTGGGCATTCCGATCAATGTGGACTCCATCAACCAGATGAGGCGGTTGGCGGCCATGGACAGCACCCACCCCATATCCTTCCGGGTCAATCCAGGAGTGGGGGCGGGACACCACCATCACGTGGTGACCGGGGCCAAGACCACCAAGTTCGGCGTACCCAAGGAGCAGATCCTCGACACCTACCAGGAGGCCCTTTCCCTGGGATTCAAGCCGTTCGGCATCCATGCCCACATCGGGGCCGGCGTGCAGGAAACGGCGCCCTTCCTTCAGGTCACCCAGGTGCTGGTGGACATCGCCAATGATATCCGCGACCATCTAGGCCTGAAATTGGAGACCATTGATATCGGGGGCGGCATCGGCATCCCCTACCATCTGGAGGACAACCACATGGATGTCGAGGCGCTCTCCTCGGAGGTATCCAACTACATCAAGGACAACTGCTACGTGAGGAAGCTGGCCATCGAACCGGGCCGATATCTGGTGGCGGACACCACGGTCCTGCTGACCACGGTGGGCGACATAAAGGAACACCCGGAGAAGACCTTCGCCGGCGTCGACGCGGGGTTCAATACGCTGATCCGGCCCGCCTTCTACGGGTCGTTCCACCACGTGGCGGTGGCCAACAAGTTCGGGGCCAGGGCTACGTTCAACTACGATATCGTCGGACCGATATGTGAGACCGGGGATTTCATCGCCCGCGACCGGATGCTGCCCATGATCGAACTGGGAGACCTCATCGCGGTCTACGACACGGGGGCCTACGGATTCACGATGGCCTCCAACTACAACTCGAGGCCGCTGCCGGCGGAGGTCCTGGTCAAGGACGGCCAGATGAACCTGATACGGGAAGCCCAGACGCTGGATGACCTGACTTCTCACCAGAAGGTACCGGGAAGGTTGATGGTGTGAAGTTCTGGAAATATCACGGGATCGGAAACGATTTCGTTCTGTTGGACAATTTTGATGGCAAAGCCAACAAGGATGCCGCCTGGGTCACCTCGGTGTGCGATCGCCGCTTCGGCATCGGAGCCGACGGTATCCTCTACGTGGAACGGTCGGCAAGGGCTGACGCCACCATGAGCATACTGAACTCCGATGGTTCGGTGGCGGAGATGTGCGGAAACGGGATCAGGTGCGTGGCAAAGCACCTTCACGACTTCGGCATCGTCAAGAAGAAGCAAATGACCATCGACACCCTGGCGGGGATCAAGACCATCGACTGCACCGTAAGCGGGGATCAGGTCACGGATGTCAAGGTGGGCATGGGAGCAGCCGAACTTGAGTGCTCCAAGGTCCCGATGAGATGTCCGGGCAAGTTCATCGATTCCGTGCTCGAGGTCGGCGGAAAAAAGGTGAGAGGGACCGCGGTCTCCATGGGAAACCCCCATTTCATCACCTTCCAGGAGTTCACGGAAGAGGAGCAGGAAAGGCTCGCTCCGATCATCCAGTCAAGTGAGTCGTTCCCCAAGAGAACGAACGTAGAATTTGTTAAATCATCGAATGGAATATTGACGGTCAAAGTGCTCGAGAGAGGCGCTGGCTGGACCATGGCCTGCGGAACCGGTGCATGCGCGACGGCGGTCGCCGCCGCCCTTCAGGGACTGGCGCCGTACGACCGCGAGATCGAGGTCAGACTGCCGGGAGGCAGCCTGTGGATCGCGGTGGCCAAGGACCTCGGTTCTGTCACCATGCGAGGGCCGGCCGCCCGGGTGTTCCAGGGCGATATGGAGTAGGTGTGGGAAATGGCGTTCGAACAAGCTACCAGATTGAAGAAGTTGCCATCTTATCTTTTCGCGGAGATAGAGGAAAAGGTAAGGATCAAGAGGAACGAGGGATTGGATATCATCGATTTCGGCATCGGGGACCCCGATCTGCCGACCCCGAGCCCCATCATAGAGGAGATCAAGAAACAGCTGGATGACCCAGAGAACCACCGCTACCCGTCGAGCAGCGGCGAATTGGACGCACGCCAGGCGGTGGCGGACTGGTACGAAAGACGCTTCGGGGTGAACCTGGACCCGCACGGGCAGGTCGCCATCCTTATCGGTTCGAAGGAAGGCCTGGCCAATATCTGCCGGGCTTTCGTCAACCCTGGCGAGAAGGTCCTGTGCCCGGATGTGGCCTATCCAGTCTACGCGCAGGGAGCAGCCACCCTCTGCGATGCCGTTCCGGTCCGGTTCCCGCTCCGGGCGGAGAACAAGTTCCTGCCCAATCTGGACCACCTGCCATCGGACGCCAGGATGCTGTACCTGAACTATCCGAACAACCCGACCGGAGCCACCTGCGGAAAGGATTTCCTCCGCAAGGCGGCGACGTGGGCGCTGGAGACGGACACCATCTTCTGCTACGACAACGCCTATTCGGAAATGACCTTCGACGGCTATGAGGCGCCCAGCGTACTGGAGTGCTGCAAGAGCAACGAGGCCATCGAGTTCGGTTCGCTCTCAAAGACCTTCAACATGACCGGCTACCGCATCGGCTATGCAGTAGGCGACGCGAACCTGATCGCCGGACTGAAGAAGACCAAGTCCCAGATCGATTCCGGCGCGCCGAAGTTCATCCAGAAGGCCATGGTCATGGCCCTGAACATGTACGCCGACAACCAGAAGCCCGAGTGCGTCAAGAAGAACATCGAGATCTACCAGCACCGCCGGGACGTATTGGTCGGCGGTCTGCGCAAGCTCGGTTTCAAGGTAGACCCGCCCCTGGGAACGTTCTACCTGTGGCTCAAGATCGAGGGGAGCTCGATGAAGTTCGCCGAGAAGATGCTCAGCGTCGGCGTCGTGGTCACCCCGGGTGTGGGCTTTGGGGAAGGCGGAGAGGGATACATCCGCATGGCGACGACCCAACCGGCGGAGCGCATCGAAGAGGCGTTGGAGAGGATGAGAAAGGTCCTGTAAGGCAAATGGCGGGGACCTCCCCGCCGCATTTTTTATTGATCTGTGACGATGACTTCGGTCCTTCGATCCCGATGATCATCTGAGGTCAGAGCCTTAGACATCACCGCGCGGCGGCAATAGCGATCGCCAGCATGGGGCTGAGCTTGGTTCAATCGACCTTGCATTTGGTCTGCTCGCGGTCGTAGGCTGCCTTGAGCGCCTCGACCACCGGCATCGGCTTGCCCAGCAGATAGGTCTCCAGCGCCCCGCCTCCGGTGCTGACATAGGAAAAGCGGTCGAACAGCCCGAACTTCTCCGCGGCGCTCACGGTGTGCCCGCCGCCGATCACTGTGAAAGCGTGTCCAGATACTGCCGCGTTCATAAGTTCCCTGGTAGCGAGGGAGAACTCCTCGCGTTCGAATACACCGGCCGGACCAGACATGAAAACGGTCCCGGCGCCGTGCACCACCTTCGCGAACTTTGCCACGGAATGAGAACCGACATCCATTATCGGATATTCGGAGGGCAGGTCCCCGACCTTGACCTCGGAACGTTTTCCTCCTGCATCCACCGCCACATCGTGAGGCAGCAGGATCTTGCTACCTTTCTCGTGCAGGAGCTTCCTGGCCGAATCCAGATTCTCCTGGGTGAACTCCTTCATCAGGATCTCCTCGCTGGCCGGACCGAGGTCAACTCCCCTTGCCTTCAGCAGCGCGTTCGCCGAAAGCCCCACCAATATCACCCAGTCGGCGATCTTCATGTTCAGCACCCGATCGATGACCTTGATCGAATCGGTGAACTTGGAACCCCCTAGGACGAAGACGCACGGCCTCTTGGGTTGTTCGAATACCTCTCCCAGCGCGTTCAGCTCCTTCTCCAGCAGCCTGCCGGCGGCCGAGGGCAGGAGGGCCTGGAATCCGATCAGGGAACAGTGCGCCCGATGGGCCGCCCCGAAAGCGTCCGAAACATAATAGTCCGCCAGCGGTGCCAGGTTCTGGACCAGTTCTGACCTGGAATGCTCTTCCATGGTCATTTTTTCCTGTTCGCACTCCATGGACCTGACGTTCTTGAGAACTATGGCGGTTCCCGGCAGCATCGACCGGATGGCATTCTTCGCCACATCGCCATACAGATCGTCTACGTAGGGCACTTTATGATCGAGGTGATCGCTCAAAGCCTTGGCGTGCTGGTCCAGGGAGCAATAGTCCCAATCTCCCATTCGGCCTTGATGGGCAATGATCACTACCTTGGCGCTCTTCTCCAAGAGCTCGCGTATCGTTGGCAGTACCTGGACGATGCGGTTGTCATCCTCCAGGGACAAGTCCTCCTTGTTCAGTGGACAATTGATGTCCAACCTTAGTATGACGGTCTTGTCTCTGAAATTGAAATCGTCGAGAGTGTTAAATTCTTTCATCGGAAATACCCCGAACAGGAGTTGGGCGCACACGTGGCCAACCCCCACGCCGATTCTTTGAGAAGCAATCACCTTGACCTAGATTATTCTTTCGAGATGGTATATCTCCGATGTACCCAACCATTTTCTTCGATTCCTTGGATTTGAAAGCCCGAGCTGTCGATTTGGAACGGCTAGTATCATTACATTGTCCTCAGGACCGGAAGGGACTAGCCCGTCATGGAATATTGATGTCGATCGAAGGATTTTGGTTAACGACTGAAAATAATCTGTCCCAAGAATCAAAAAAACCGTTTTCGGGAAAACGCCTGGCATCGCCATAATTTCAAAGACGTAAATCAATTCGAATTGTATTAATAAGGAAAAACATCAATTATCCAATAGGGGGAACACCACCTTGGCCTCGAAGAATGATTTCTGCAAGGATGACCACTATTTTTCGGCGCTAGTGGACACCACCCCAGGAATCATCATCATTGTCGACTCAGATATGACCATCCTGTTCGCTAATTCCACACTTAGAACGCTGCTCGGATATGATCCTGATTCATTGACCGGAAAGAAGATCCAGGAATTCATCCACGCTGATGATTCTCCTATCCTTATGGATGCGACGGCAATAGTGTTGGCCGGTGGGAAAGCCAAGACATCTATCCTCCGGGTAGTTCGTTCGGACGGCAGCTGGAGGTGGCTAGAATGCCATGGTAGCCTGGTCGTCGACTCCCTAGGCCAAAAAAGGCTAGTGGTGCATGCCTCGGACATCACCGATCACCAGGAATCAGAATCGGCCCTGGAGCTGGCGAACAAGAAGCTTAATATCCTAGGCTCGGCCACCAGGCATGACGTCCTGAATTCACTGACCGGACTGTTTGGGTATCTCGAACTTGCCCAGACCAAGACCGATGACGAGAAGATCCTCCGGTACATCCAGAAGGCCAGGGCGGCGAGCGAGACGGTCAAGAAACAGATGGAATTCACCAAGCTCTATCAGGAGATCGGGTCAAAACGACCCGACTGGATCAATGTCGAGCAGACCATCCGGGGGACGTTAGGTTCGCTCTCCAGGAGCGACGTGGACATAGAGATCGAGGTCAAGGATCTAGAGGCCTATGCCGATCCGATGATCGAAAGGGTGTTCTATAACCTGCTGGAGAACTCGCTGCGGCATGGTGAGCGGGTGAAGAAGGTGGTCGTCAGCAGTCATCTGCTGGATCGGGATACCAAGCTTATCTTCCAAGATGACGGTAAAGGAGTCAACGCGGAGGAGAAGGAGCTCATCTTCAAACGCGGCTATGGAAAGAACACCGGATACGGCCTTTACATGACCGTTGAGGTTCTCGGGATCACCGGTCTGTCCATCGTGGAGAACGGCGTCCCGGGCAAAGGCGCGCGTTTCGAGATCACGATACCGGCCGGCAAATATCGCCGGCCTGTACGGCCTTAGAGTTTACTTACCGATTCCGATCGCCTTATCCGTCATGTGGATGGAACGCATGGGATCGTTCTCAAGTTTCATCATGGCACGGATACAGTCGACATTCTCCGGAACGACATCGCTTTCCTGATGGACCGCCTGGTAGTAGTAAAGGGTGTTCTCCACTACCTTGATACCGTCCTTCCAGACAATGATCTCGTTGAAATCGCTGCGGGGGCGCCCCAGGTCCTTCGCCAGTTCCATTATCTGTCCGGTGGATCTGATGCCGTCCTTGCCGGAGACCAGCTTGACTCTGGGGGCGGAGTTCCAGATATCGATGACATCGGATTCCTTAACCTTCTTCTTCAGCTCCGCTGCGATGCAGTGAACATGCATCAGGGTCGTGGGCGTGACCACCGCCATGGTGGTGATCTTGATCCATGGCATGATCGTCTGGACATCCGGCCCGTGATGTGTCGGCAACTTGAGCGATGGCTCGATGGAATTGAGCATGGCCCCTTTCTTGTCCGCGGGGTCCGCCCCTCTGCGTATCAGCGAGGCGGTCACCCGGTCAACACCGAACGCGCGGTCCAATGGGAACAGGGTGCGCACCAGCCCGGTGGTGTTGCAGGAAACCACCCGGGCGAACTTGGCCCCCCATGCCTCGTGATAGTTGGCCAACGCATTGAAGGAGATGCCCGCCAGACCATGCTCCTCCCCTCCCTGGAAGATCGCCTTGATCCCGGCCGCCTCGTATTTCTTCTTGTAGTTCTCGGCGATCCCGCCGGGAGTGGTGTCGACCATGATGTCCACCTTCCCCATGAGGTCGTCAAGTGTCCCGTTGACCTTGTATCCTTCCTTCTCAAAGTTAGCAACATCGTCCTGGCAGGCGGCATAGAGCGGATGGCCTTCCCTGACGGCTATATCAGCCTCAAAGCTGGGCCGGGTCTTCGTGACCCCCACGATCTCCATGTCATCCTGCTTGGAGACTGCCCAGGCTACCCGCTTGCCGATCGTACCATATCCATTGACACCGACCTTGACTTTCACTCGATCCACCTACGTCCCTGCATCCCAGTCATCTTTTATCACCCTTGCGGTGACACTCAAATCTTCGTCTCGAAGTACTTCAGACCAACCTTGAGCAATGGAATGAACAGGGCTATGAAACCCAAGTAGGCCAGGAAGACCAGGAAATTGTCCTCCCCGTTCGCCAAGGTGGCACCTCCGGCTATCACGCCGATGAACCCCAGGACCATGATGTTGTTGCCTATGTAGCGATGGGCCATTTCCAGGTCAGCGATCTTCTCCTGGTTGAACTTGATCAATATCTCCGAGCCTTTGCGAGTGGCCGCTCCGATGAGGATCAGGACCCCGCCTATGATCAGGCTAATTATTGAAAGGTAAATCATTTGACACCACCACAGCTCAAGCATAGGAGGGATTTTTGGTTTGCGGTAGGAAGGAGGGAAATCTGCCTTGTATATCGCGCGTCCCGGGAGAACGAGATTGAGTTCATGACCATTGATTGGAGTTCGGACTTAATGAGGTGAAGAAAGATAGAATTCTTGAGAAGGTCGCTGGTTCAATCAAAAGATGAGAAAAAGAGGAAAGGATTTGATTTGATAGGTCACTTCTTTTCTGGGGCGACCTTTCCTTTTAGCTTTGCTATCGACCTTCCGATCAACAGGACAGCCACAACCGCCAGGATGGTGACCAGTATCGCATAGATGAATAGTCCAACACCGGGACTGCTCGTGAATACTTGGTCCACGGCCCATTTGATAGCTTCATTCCATGCCAGTGCAGCGATCAATCCGAATGCCGCGGTCATAAGGGCTGCTATCGTATCCATTACCTGAATCCTAAAAGCCATATCTTGTGCCAATTCATTCCCCCAAACACCTTGTTCCGGTGCCGAAACCAGCATTCGTCGAATTCAGACATAAATATATCGAGTATTGGGACCGAATTCATATTCCTTAATGCTGGAAGAGAATTTCATCGGAGGTATCTGTTTAGATTGGGTCAATGAAGAATTATCCGACCACCGATCGACCTCACACCTGAAGGATTTCATTGACCTGACCATTGGGAAAAATGTCCTTTTTCCTCAAGTACGAGGTGTAAGTGAATAGAGCGGGCAATCCGGTGCCGTCATAGGGTTCGACGGCGGACCTTATGGCCATTCCCCTCAACGGGATGCACCGGTAGACGCCCTTCAAAGCCAACCTGCGTATCGTATGTTCCAATCTCCCTTCGGCCAGTGCGACGCCTACCGTCTGAACCTTGTCTATGCCCTCGAACGCCTTTGTGGCAGGCAATGAACCGAGCAGGTCTATGCATATTTCGGGTGAATCGACCGCCACGATCTCGATGAATCTCTTCCTTCCATGGAAAACCATGGATGGGAATCTCATGACCATATCGTCCAGGACACTTACCTTATCGGAAACGACTATGGTCCAGGGATTCGATCGGTCGGCGGAACTGAGCACCTTGGACCCTTTGATCTGAACATATCTGCATGCACCATGCAGAGAATAGTCATCAATAGTGTTCTCTTTCATCGGCATGGTGGACCCGATATCCTCCAGACCGGCCGCGACCTTCTTGGCGAATTCGTATGCCTGATCATTTGGACCGATGAACATAACCATCGTAGGCGAAGAACACAATTGCTGGTCGTACAGGGCGATGTTCAAGGCCAGGCCCTCAGCGTTTTGGGGCGAGGCGGATTCGGCATCAAT
The DNA here is from genome assembly GCA_963695345.1 of uncultured Methanomassiliicoccales archaeon. Classification (GTDB taxonomy): domain Archaea; phylum Thermoplasmatota; class Thermoplasmata; order Methanomassiliicoccales; family UBA472; genus DASXVU01. Next base: position 1,592,219 of record OY968769.1, on the reverse strand, counting down.
CACGACGGCCCCGGTCATCGGCCCATTGACGAAGAAGCGCGGATGGTTGGGATTCTCCGTCACCAGTTTCTTGATCGATGACCTGGCCATCCCGCCTCCCCAGAAGTTGATCACTCCCACTTTTGCCTGGCCCAACACGTGCTTCAGCATCGGGCTGTCATGCGAATAGTAACTTATGGCCAATGCTTCTCTCAGTGCGTCCCGGGCGATGCTGAACGGCAATCGATCAAGAGTACGGAATATCTCCACGACCCCACTACAGTTGGATAGCGAAGGTTTCAGAAAAGTGGCGTTCCCGGATACTAGAGAAATCACCGTCGGCACCATGGTCGGGATGATCGAATTTCCTGAGCTGATGATCACGGACGGCCCGGCCGGCAAATGCCAGATCGATTCGTTATTGTTAACATTAGTGAAACCGTCCAGGCTCGATGGCGCCCCGATCAGAGAACTCTTGAAGCTGTTCAACAGGTTTTCTGGGGACAAGAATGAGGGAACGAAGCCGAGCTCACCCTCGAGCAGCCTTTCTGAATAGCCAGTGGAAGCGGAAAGGTCGACGATAAGATCTTGGAACTCACCCCGGTCCATCCGATCCATCAGCCGCTCCCCCAACAAGCCTACGACATGGATGCGTTCCATGATCGGTATGGAGGTGAGCTTTTCCTGGATATATCGGGAAGATCCCAGAAAGCGGTCCATACCGATTCGGCTGATCACTTTGACCGTGACGCCGCCGGGAGCCTCCGTGCTTGTTTCCAGTTCTTGGCCCGAGTATGGTTCTATTGCCATGTGAATACCTCGATTGGACGTTCCAGAAGAACCAGCGAACCGATGTCCGTTCAAATGGCCCCTGTTCCCAAGATGCTCTTTTGTTTCGGGAATCGTTCCGACGCGTGATTTGTGTCTTGATGGATAAGAATATCGGAAGGAACGGATAGCAGAGACATGTCTAGAATGGCCTCAGACCATCTCGTTACGCTCGATATGCTCCTCCAGTTCCCCGCCACAGGCCCGGGTCGAACCGGCAGCGTCGAAGGCGCGCACCCGGCGAACGAACACGAATTCCCTCCCGTAGTATCTTTCTGACCGATGAGCGCGGAGTATGTCGCCGGGATAGATGCATTCCATCCACGAGGTTATGAAGGGGTTGAATATGCCCAACAGACCCTCCTTCCCATCCTCTTCGATCACCTCGAATGTCCGGGGATCCATCAGGAAGACCTGGGAGAGCGGATGGGGCACTTTGTCCATCATGCCGTGCCGGTCCATCATGGATGTGGCGGCCTCGGTCATTCCGAGACCATCGATGAATGGCGTCTCGACGGCATTCCCGCCTGCGTCCTGGGAGATGAAGAGGTGTTTGGCCGATCTGATGATCTCGTCTAGCTCTGGCAGGTCGGTGGAATCTTTCATCCCGCCCCCGGTCATGACGAACCCTCCCCTCCCCAGATCGATGGGCGGCGCTCCGAACCGCATCTTGCTGAAGAGCAACTCCGCACTGCCCAGAGAACCGAATCTCTGGTTCATGATATGGAGCCCTATCGGTGCGGTGAAGAACCCTTTCGGGGAAAGCCTGCTCTTGAAGAAACGAGCCATCCTGGCCCGGTTCGGGACCATCCTGCTCCAGGCGGTACCGGAGGTTACATCGTTCATGTCCATGCCCCACACGATGGCCATCCCCTTTCTGGCCAAGGCCGTCTCCACGAAGATGACATAAGTCAGTTTCCCGCTGAGCTGCTCCGGGCCCATGAAAAGGCTGACACCCTGATCCCGCTCGATCTGACCGCCATAGACATACTCCAGCACGGCGGTGTTTCCCAGGACCATCATGGCCAGGTCCAGGGGGCTGCGGTACACCCGAACGGGGTCCCTTTGGGAAGTCCCGCTCGAACTCAATACATGGCCGCCGGTCTCATACCCCTCGATCAGCAATTCCTGGTGTCCGTTTCCTCTTAGCACATCCGAGGGAACCGCCAATCTGGCGAGATCCTTGAGGTCCGCATTGTTCGGGTCAACACCGACCTCATGCATCATCCTCGAATACAGAGGGCTTCTTCTCTGGAAGAACTCGAGGGAGGACCGGATGCAGGCCAGACGCATTCTTTCCAACTTCTCGGGAGCCATCGAGAACAATGACCTGTCGTTCATCAGCTCCCACATCCTGAGGACGTGTGGGTCATTGAGCATCGTGCTCTTGGACGCCGCATCAAAGATACCCTTAACGTCAAAGGACATCGGATTCACACAATTGAGGGGAGCCCCCTCCCGGGGCATATTGCTCAGTGACAGTAATAAATGCTCTGAGTGTCGCAGCCCTCAACACCTCCCCGATGAATCCAGACTTGGAATCGGTGTAGCCTGCGCGGTCGAATCGATACTGCTCCGCGCTCCTGCGTTTCAGATCGCTGTACTGCGAGCATAGAGCCGGGTGGGCCACGAGGTAGTCCCGGAAAAATACGTGTCTCCAGAAGGCCCAACCGCGAAACCTGACCACATGGACGTGGTGGGTTCGTATGACGCCCTTTCGGAAGAAGAGCCTGTCCGATTCGCCCGCCTCCGGTTGGAATGCATAACCGATCTTCTCCAGTCCCGGGACGACCGAGCGGTCGTTCATGTCGCCCACACCCACCAGGATGTCAATGATCGGTTTGGCGCAAAGCCCGGGAATCGCCGTACTGCCGATATGGATGATCGTCGGATTCAGGTCGGCCAATGCCCGCCCTATCAATCTTGCCTCGGCCTCGAACGACCTTGACCATTCCGGGTCATGGTCCGCAAGGATGATCTCATCGGAAGGACCAGACTGCGACAACGCTGATGGCAGGCTTTTCGGAGTATTAAAGCCGTTCTTTTCTGACGGGATGCAATGAATCATTTGACAGTTTTTCGGATGGCGGCCTGCCCTTGGAGAATATCAAGAAACGTTAATATATGCTCCAAGACCTGTCACTTTTTGTGTCGAGCACCACATGCCGATACGCCGTCCTGCTTTTGCGTGTAGACGTAGTGTTGCTCGTATTGTGAGAAAGGCTCCTTTTCTCGAAAAGGATGTTCCAACCATTTCAGGAAAATGAGGGTTAGTCCATGAAAGGCTCCAAAGCGGTGTTGACGTTGCTGGAAAAGCAAGGGGTGGACGTGATGTTCGGATATCCGGGCGCCCAGACCATCCCGATCTATGATGACCTGATCGATTCTAGCATACACCATGTCCTGGTACGCCACGAGCAGGGCGCCGCTCACATGGCCGACGGCTATGCCCGGGCGACCGGCAGGCCGGGCGTCTGCATGGCCACGTCAGGTCCGGGAGCCACCAACCTGGTCACCGGGGTGGCGACCGCCTATGCCGATTCATCCCCGATGATCGTGCTCACCGGCCAGGTGCCCACCGGCATGATCGGCAACAACGCGTTCCAGGAGGCGGACGTCTTCTCGCTGATGATGCCGATCAGCAAGCACAACTTCCGAGTTCTGGACGCGGCTCAGATACCGGAGGCGATCAAACGCGGCTTCAGCATCGCCATGAACGGCAGGATGGGACCGGTCCACATCGACATCCCATCGGACGTCATGAGGGAGAACGTTGACCGAATCGGCCCTGGATGAGGAGTTCTCCGTTCCAGAGCCGTTCGAGGACCTGTTCGGGGTCCTTGAGGCGGTCAAACTGCTCAAGGCGGCGGAACGGCCGATGCTGCTGGTCGGCGGAGGGGCCATGTGGGCGAACGCCGGGCCGGAGGTGGCCAAGCTGGCGGAGATGCTGATGGCGCCGGTGGCCACCACCATGATGGGCAAGGGCATCATCCCGGAGATGCACCCGCTGTGCATGGGCATGATCGGGATGCATGGACGGGAGATCGCCAGGAGGGCGTTCCTGGAGTGCGACGTCATGTTCGCGATCGGTGCCAGGTTCTCAGACCGCTCGTCCGGCCTGTCCTCCGACCTTCCGGAAACGGTCAAGATCATCCACCTGGACGTGGACCCGATGGAGGCGGGCAAGAACGTCCGCACCAAGGTCCGGCTGGTCGGCGACGCGAAGAAGGGACTGCAGCAGATCATCAAGGGACTGGGCCGGGCCAAGGGAGAGAGCGCCTGGTCCCTCCGCATGAAGCAGATGCGCGAACAGTGCGAATGCGACCTGGACATGGGCGAGACACCGATCCGGCCGCAGAAGGTCATGTTCGAACTGGCCCGGGCACTGGATGAAAAGGCCTATGTCGCCACCGAGGTCGGCCAGAACCAGATGTGGGCGGCCCATTTCCTCAAGATCAAGCATCCGCACCACTTCATCAGCTCCGGCGGATTCGGGACGATGGGCTTCGGCCTGCCCGCGTCCCTAGGGGTCAAGTACGCATTCCGCGAAGAACAGGTCGTCAACATCGCCGGTGACGGCAGCCTGCAGATGAACTTCCATGAGCTAGCGACCGCCATGAACGAGGACCTGCCGGTCATGATCTGCCTCCTGAACAATGGATGGCTGGGCATGGTCAAGCAGTGGCAGAAGCTGCTTAACGACAAGCGATATTCGGGTACCGACATGGGCCTGAACCCGGACTTCGTCGCCTTGGCAAAAGCCTATGGTGCCGACGGCACTGCGGGTGGAAAGGCCTTCGGAACTGGCGGAGGCGTTCCGCCGCGGACTGGATTCCGAGGTACCGATCATCATCGACATCCATACAGATCCCGAGGAGGATGTCCTGCCGATGCAGCCGGGAGGAGTTGGCTGCAGCGATGTCGATCAAAGGGACCAGATGCAACTGGTCGAAGGAATGCGGATATCAAGCGCCCAGTCAGATAGAGGCGCCGAGGGTGTTCCCATCATGATTGGATGTTCTTACCTGGACGTCCGACGCGGCACCGTCCAGGGAACCTTAATTTCATTTCAAGAAATGTTATATATGCTTCCTTCTATCATGATAAACTGTGTCAGGCATCACGTGCGAGACTGGCGTCTTGATTTTGCGTGTAAGCGTAGTGATGACTGTCATTTAAAAAGAGGCATCCTTTTTCCAAGGATGTCCTCGATGATTGCTGGATTATGGGAGATTAGTTCATGAAAGGCTCCAAAGCGGTCTTAACGTTGCTCGAAAGGCAGGGCGTGGACGTGATGTTCGGTTATCCCGGAGGGCAGGCATTGCCCATCTATGATGACCTGATCGATTCTAGCATACACCACGTTCTGGTACGCCACGAGCAATGCGCCGCTCACATGGCCGACGGCTATGCCCGGGCCACGCTCAAACCGGGCGTCTGCCTGGCCACCTCCGGACCCGGCGCCACCAACCTGGTCACCGGGGTGGCGACCGCCTATGCCGATTCCGCCCCCATGATCGTGCTCACCGGCCAGGTGCCCACCGGCATGATCGGCAACAACGCATTCCAGGAGGCGGACGTCTTCTCGTTGATGATGCCCGTCACCAAGCACAATTTCCGGCTTCTCGACGTGAAGCAGATCCCAGAGGCGATCAAGAGAGGCTGGGCCATCGCGCTCAACGGCAGAATGGGCCCAGTACACATCGACCTTCCCTCCGACGTCATGAAGGCCCAGATAACAGAGACGGCGATGGAGGAGGAATTTCCCGGTCCCGGCTCCGTTCGAGGACCTATCCGGCATGCTAGAGGCGGTCAAGCTGCTTAAGGACGCGGAAAGACCGATGCTGCTGGTCGGCGGGGGGGCGATGTGGGCCAATGCCAGTCATGAAGTCATGAAACTGGCGGAGATGCTCATGGCGCCAGTGGCCACCACCATGATGGGCAAGGGCATCATCCCGGAGATGCACCCACTGTGCATGGGCATGATCGGGATGCATGGACGGGAGATCGCCAGGAGGGCGTTCCTGGAGTGCGACGTGATGGTCGCCATAGGCACCCGGTTCTCAGACCGCTCCTCCGGTCTGCCGTCGGAGCTGCCAGAGGCCGTCAAGATCATTCACCTTGACATCGACCCGATGGAAGCGGGGAAGAACAGCCATACCAAGGTCAGGCTGGTCGGCGATGCGAAGAAGGGTCTGCAGCAGATCATCAAGGGACTGGGGCGGGCCAGGGGGGACAACGCCTGGTCGCTGCGCATGAAGCAGATGCACGAGCATTGCGAATGCAACAATGACATCAGTGAGATGCCCATCAAGCCACAGAAGGTAATGCATGAGCTGGGAAAGGCGCTCAACGAGCATGCCTACGTCACCACTGAGGTGGGACAGAACCAGATGTGGGCGGCCCACCTGCTGAAGATCAAGCATGCGCACCATTTCATCACCAGCGGCGGTTTCGGGACCATGGGGTTCGGATTCCCGGCCTCTCTTGGCGTAAAGTACGCGCACCGGGAGAACCAGGTCGTTAACATAGCCGGGGATGGGAGCATCCAGATGAACTTCCATGAGTTCGCCACCGCCATGAACGAGGACCTGCCGGTCATGATCTGCCTCCTAAACAACGGATGGCTGGGGATGGTCAAGCAGTGGCAGAAGCTGTTCAATGACAAGCGTTATTCCGGAACAGACCTCCACATAAACCCTGACTTCGTGGCGCTGGCCAAGGCCTTCGGGGCAGGCGGCATCAAGGTGGAGAGACCCTCTGAGATCCGCGAGGCGTTCCTGGCCGGGCTCAAATCGGACGTTCCCATCCTGATCGACATCCACGTGGACCCAGAGGAGGACGTTCTCCCCATGCAACCGGGAGGAAAACCGTCCAAGGACGTTATCATGGGCCGGTGCAAGTGGGGGAAGGAATGCCAACCCAATACGCCAGCCAAGATAGAATCGCCAGGGGTTTTCCCCGCCTGAGGAATAAGCTCAAACAATGTTTATATTTGACTGGATATCTGGAATAAAAATAGAAAAATGCAATAGGTGAAATAAAATGGCAAAAATCTACCATGACGCTGACGCGGACCTGAAGGTCCTGAAGGGAAAGAAGGTGGCTGTGATCGGATTCGGAAGTCAGGGGAAGGCGCAATCCATGTGCATGCGCGACTCCGGACTGGACGTCACCGTCGGCCTGAGGAAGGGCGGCAAGTCCTGGGACGACGCCAAGAAGAACGGCATGAAGGTAGCACCAGTGGCCGATGCGGTCAAGGGTGCGGACGTGGTCATGATACTCATCCCGGACGAGGTCCAAGGCCAGGTCTGGAAGGAAGAGATCCTGCCGAACCTCAAGGAGGGAGTGGCCATCGATTTCGCGCACGGATTCGCTATCACTTTCGGCGTCATCAAGCCCCCGAAGAACGTGGACGTCATCATGATGGCCCCGAAGTCTCCTGGACCGATGGAAAGGCAGGTCTACCTCGAAGGGTTCGGCGTTCCCGCATTGATCGCCGTGGAACAGGACTTCACCGGCAACGCCAAGAATGTGGCGCTGTGCCTGGCAAAGGGATTGGGCGCCACCAAGGCGGGGGTCATCGAGACCACCTTCAAGGAAGAGGCGACGTCGGACCTGTTCGGAGAGCAGGCGGTCCTGTGCGGCGGAGTGACCGCATTGATCGAGGCGGGCTTCAACACCCTGGTCAAGAGAGGATACCAGCCGGAGATCGCCTACTTCGAATGCCTGCACGAGCTCAAGCTCATCGTGGACCTGATCCAGAAGGGCGGCATGATGCACATGTGGACCAGCGTGTCCAACACCGCCGAGTTCGGCGGATTGTCCACCCGCGACAAGGTCATCAACGAGGAGTCCAAGAAGGCCATGGAAAAGCTGCTGGACGACATCCTGGCCGGCAAGTTCGCCAAGGAATGGATGAAAGACGCCAACGGAGGCATGAAGAAGCTCCAGTCCATGGAGAAGAAGGAGGCCGAGAGCAAGATCGAGGTCGTTGGCAAGGAGATACGCTCACTGTTCGAGATCAAGGGCGAACCAAAGGCCAAGAAAGCAGAGAAGAAGGCCCCGGCAAAGAAGGCTGCTGCCAAGAAGGAAGCCGCGAAGACGTCATCTCCGGCAAAGAAGGCGGTGGCGAAGAAGGCCGCTGCCAAGAAGGCCCCGGCCAAGTGAAAGTCCGAAGCGTGATCGTTCACCGCAGCCCAAACCCCTTCCTTCTATTTTCTGGAACACTTGAACGACCGAAATCATAACTAGCTTCCATCGCCTATTGGATGATACAACGGTGAATTCTTTGCCAGGCGAGAATATTTCCATTATGTGCCCATTCTGCCAACATACTCTGACCCTGGGCTCCCAAGACCTACCTCTTTGGACCCTTTCCATGTCGTCCTTGAAGAGGACCTGCCCGAGGTGCAAGAGGCCTCTGACCATAGATATCGAATATTCCGTGAAAGTCGTCAAGATCAAGTGAGGTGTTCGATTGACAAAAATAATGATGCGCACCAGGTATGACGAGTTCGAGATCGAGCTGAACGATTCCACCACCGCCGACGGTCTGTACCTGGCGCTTCCGTTGGAGCGGGAGATCAACGTCTGGGGCGGGGAGATATACTTCGAGATCCCGGTCCACGATAAACTCGACCAGGGAAAGAAGATCATGGACGTGGGGGAGGTGGCCTATTGGCCTGAAGGCAACGCCCTCTGTATTTTCTTTGGCCGTACCCCGGCAAGCAAGGGGGAGGCCCCCGAAGCTTACAGTCCAGTGACACCGTTGGGCAGGGTAGTAACCAACCTGGAAAAGCTTGAGGAACTGGCTGACAAGACGACCGTGACCCTTGATACCCAGTGATCCGGGATTGGACCCCGCCGACCGGATCGAAACCTAGAGGAAAGCATATTTGAAAAATTACGATCGGCGGGTCGGCCGAGACTGGAGGGGGCGGTTGTCGGAGAGACGACTAAACGTTCCAGTCTCGTAAAGGGTTCTTATTCTTCATTTTCGTCTTCCAGGAACTCCTTGTCCTTCTCTGTCAGCAGCCTCCCGTTGCGCATCCGGATCACCTTCCCGATGTCGTTCGCCACTTTGTCATCATGGGTTACGATGATGACCGTCATGCCCTGTTCCCGCCTGAGGCGGTTGAACAACTTCACGATCTCCTTCTTGGATTTCGAGTCCAGGTTCCCTGTCGGTTCGTCCGCCAGGAGAATCGAGGGTCCGTTGGCCAAAGCCCTGGCGATTGCTACTCTCTGCTGTTCCCCGGCGCTGAGCTTGGTGGGCCGGTGCCCGACCCGTTCTGAAAGACCGACGATACCGAGCAGCTCGAGCGCCCGTTCCTTCCTTTGGCTGCGGGTCAGGTCGCCCAATTCCATCGGCAGCTCGACGTTTTCCTGGGCCGTGAGGTACGGCATCAGGTTGAAGCTCTGGAACACGAACCCGATCTTCTTCTGACGCACCTCATGCAACTTGCTCTCGTGGATCTGGGTAAGGTCCATCCCGTCGATGGTGATGCTTCCCGCGGTAGGAGAGTCCAGCAGACCGATCAGGGTCAGCAGGGTGGTCTTGCCCGAACCCGACGGTCCCTTTATAGCGATGGACTCGCCCCGCTTGACCTCGAAGTTTGTATTCCTCAAAGCCAGCACCTTATGGGATTTCAGGTCGTACTCCTTGGATATCCCGACCGCCTTGATCGCCAGACCTGGCACGTCATCACTCATTGCGTAGCGCCTCCACTGGTTTGATCCTCGAGGCCTTCCAGGCCGGGTATATGCTCCCGAGCGCTCCCATCGCCAGGACCGCAGCGAAGGCGATCAGGACCATGCTGAGCTCCGGACTGGCGGACACCGTGGCCGCCGCCGTCTGGACGGCCGGCATACCGTTCGCGCCGGTGCTGGACGTGGTCGTTGGCATCAGTAGGCTGGACAGAGTGGGATATGCTATGATGCCCACTATCGAACCGACGATGCAACCAAGCAATGTCACCGAAACCCCTTCGACCATGAACTGGCTGACAATGCTCCTGTTGCTGAAGCCCAGGGTCTTCATGACCCCGATCTCACGGACCCTTTCCCGGACAGAGAACACCATGATCAGCAGAATGATGGCGCTGGTCGCGACCAGGGCCAGGACCGTCTCCTGATTGGCAGTTGCCTGGGTCTGGGCCAAGGTGGAATTCTGGCTGGCCAATGATGCGGTCATCTGTGCCTGTGATGTGCTTAACTGGGCCATGCGCTCCGTCGATGTGGTCACCGTAGAACTGGACAGCAGAGTCTCGATCTCCAACGCAATGGTCTCCGCATAGGCCGTGGAATTGGCATAGACGTAGAGATTGGTGAATGTGCCGGACATCGAATACATGGACTGAGCCTGGGCCAGGTCCACATATACGACACGATCGGACATTGTCGAACCCCCGGGCGCGCTTGAGGTCGAGCTCGTGGATGTCGCGGTTGAGCTTATCCCGACGATGGTCAGCGTGATACCTTCGATCGTCTTGGTGTCTCCAACGCCCAAACCCCAGCTGGTCGCCAGGGATTGGCTTATCACCGCGACGCCGGTCTCATTGGCGGCCATGGTCCTTCCGCTGACGATGGTCGGCGTTATCCCGCTGATGGTCGCATCGGTCGGTATTCCCCATACGCTGTAGACCGAACTGAAGTTCATCTGGGTGCGGGTCGCGCTGCTTCCTGGGGTGAAACTCCCTGGAGTGAAGCTGCTCATATCTGGCATCCCCTCCGTCTTCTCAATGTACCCGACAATGCTCACCACGCCCTCGAGCGAGCTTATGTTCGAAACGTCACTAGCGGTGATCGTGCTTGTTGTCGAAGCGGTGTTGGTCATAGGTACGGTCATGTTGCGGTCGCCCGGAACACCTCTCCCCGACTGGCCGTAGGACACCTCGACGACGAGGGACATATTGGTGATCTCGTTGTTCATGGCGGTAAGGGACGATTGTATGCTGTCCCTGGCATTCACCGCGGCCGCCTGATTGGAATTCAGTCCGGCCGGGATTGAAATCATGATAGCCATGGCGATCGCGATGGCGATCAAAGCCACGCCAGTTCGCCATTTTCTTCTCCAGATACTTTTGAAAGCCCGATTCGCTAAGCCCATGGGGCACCTTCCTACGGGCAGGACAAATGACGCTGTCCTATATATTTGTTACTAGCTAAGATAGTAGCAACGAATTACTCCGTATAATAAGCATCTCAGCCATTGAATGACCGGTGTGGTTTTCGGGGCATGGAGGCGGCTGTAGCGTGACGTTCCGGGAGAAGGCTTCGGGCAGCACCATGCTGATGTTGCCTGGAAGGGCGTGGTCGAGGAAATGATGCCCGTTCGTCCCCAGCGCATTAATCCCGACCGACAAGTCTTGGACCAGCATCTCCCTGGTGTCGACAAATACCGTCAGCAGGACCCCGGAAAGCGCCAGGATACAGATGATCGTCAGGAATATCGTCTTCGGGCTGGCCTTACGCTCCCTGATCGGGCGGCTGATCGATTCCAGCCTTTTTTCCTCGGCAGGATGTGTCGCCAGCATGTTCCGTGGGAACAGCGGGAGAAGTCCTATCAGCCTTAGACCGCTCGCCGATGCCATCCTCTCGACGAAACGGGTGGTCTCGGCTGCCTTCCTCAAAGCTCTCCTGAGGGCTTCCTGGGACCTCTTCGTGCGGGTCGATCCATCATCCGCCAGGTGCTCCCTCTCACGCAGCGTGGCGGTGTATGAAAGGTAGACTATGGGATTGAAAAAGGACAATGCCATCAATCCGATCGATGCCGAGCGGAACAGCGTGTCCCGGTTCTTCAGGTGCATCAGTTCGTGGTCGATCGCCACCGTCAGCTCGTCATGGTCAAAGGTCTCCAGCATGCCCAGGCTGAACACCAGGACAGCCGACCGTCCATGGCCGCCGACGAACGCGTTCGGACGGAGGTCCTCCGCGAGCCCGATGTTAGGCAGATCGATGCCGAAACGCTTGCAGCGCTTGGCCACGATGCCGATCACTTTGGGATAGTCCTCCTCGGAAAGCGGTATGAACCCCCTCCTGGTCCCGAAACGGTTTAGGACCAGGCATATAGCCAGCAAAGATATGCCGAGCAGGATTCCGGAAAGGCACAAAGACCCGGTGACGGAGAGAACAGACTGAGTTACCGGAGGCAGAGGGTGTGGCTGCATGAAGTTCATCGGATTCGGCGGGAACGAGAAAGCGGACAGACCCGTATCCAGCATTATTATGTCCAATTGGGGAGGGTAAAGAAAATAGACGAACATCGGGGACAGCATCGGCAGGGTGAACAAGTAGGACCTCAGCCGGTGGTCCTTGATCCGGGTCATTCGGACCGCCAGATTGACACCGACAAAAAGGGCCAGACTGAGCACAAGAGAGTAGTAGAAATAGGGCTGGAATAGCTGCAGGGCTATCCAGTTCAGAACATCCATGGTCGTTCCTCCCGCCCATACCGGTGCATTCGTTCCTTCCCCTTCTTACTTCTTCGAGGCTTCTTCAGTGAAACAGCTGGCCACCATTCCTTTGCCGAACTTGTTCACCAGGCTGCCGATGATCTCACGGACGGCATGGGAATTGAACTCGTCCTTGCTCATCTTTGGCCAGTACTTGTAAAGGAGACCGCCCTTTCCGCGCTCTATCGAACGCTCGAGGTATCCTTTTTCGTGCAGACGGTCCATTGTGGACATCACCGTGGTGTAGGCGATCTTCCCCTGCTCGTTCAAGATCTTATAGCAATCCCTCACGGTGATGGGATAGCTATCGAAGCCCCACACCGCCTGCAGCACCCTTGCCTCCAGGGGACCAAGGAACGATTCCAGGTCTGCCGCGTTCAGGTTGTATTGGGGGATTTCACAGGGCTTGTCTTCCATTGGTACCATTTGGTACTATAACGGATAGTAGTAATAAAGGTTGGGGCCTGCATTCGGGCCGTTGTCATGCCGTCATTTCGATCCTATGATCTCAATTCCCTCGAAGGCCACCGATGGCAAGATGCCGGAACGGATGACGGTGGTGTCGTTGGCCACCTCCCTCACGTTCTTCAGCGCATCGTACATGTTGCCAGCGATCAGCGCGTGATTGACGGTCCCGGTGATCTCCCCTTTCTTGATCAGGTACGCGCAGCGGACCTCCAATCCGAATGCTCCGGTGATTCCGCTCGCGTCGGCCGAGGCCAGCCGGCCGATCATCAGTCCCTCGTCGATCCCGGCGATGACCTGCTCCAGGCTCTTTGTGCCGGGTTTGACCACCAGGTTCACCGGGTCGATATCGATCCCGTTCCGGTAGAGGTTCTGGGAGTCGATGGGGGAACGGCGCATCGCGTTGCCGGTCGGTTTGACCCCTGCCTTCTGGGCGTTGTACGAATCGTAAAGGAAAGTCTTCAGCACTCCCCGGTCGATCAATACCTTGCGGCTGGTCCGCACTCCCTCATCATCGTATCCGCAGGACATCATCCCTTTCGGATCGAAAGGGTCATCCATCATGGTGATGCTCGGCGAGGCGACCTCTTTGCCCGCCGCCCCTGCCCAGGAGGAACGGTGGCGGTGCACGTTCTCCGCGCTGATAGAATAGGAAACGGTAGACTGGAGTAGTTCCTGAAGCTCGATCGGCGGAACGATCACCGTCATTTTCTTCTCCCCCTCGAAGGGCACCGCCTTCATCGAATCGACGGCTCCTTCGCCCAGCTGCCTGCCGAACTCGGCGGTGTCGAAACCGGCGAGGTGCGGGGAGAAGAAGCTGCGCACCCCTTCCCCGGGATCCTTCCCTGCCGTCATCGACGTGAAGTGGGCGTATATCATAGTGTTGCGGTTCTCCGTCTCCACTCCGTTCGTGTTGACCAGCATGGACTGGATGGCGGCGACCCGGATCAGACCGCTGGGCACCTTGACGTTGCCGACCGCGGTTGCAGCGGTCACGATGGCCTTGGCCAGGTCGGTGATGGTCTCGGCCTCCATGGCGGAAACCGCCTTGTCATAGACGTTCGGCGATTCCGCCCCTTTGTCGGAGACCGGGAAGTTCTTGAAGGCCGGGTCCGGGTGGGATACTCCCGCCAGCTTTACCGCCTTCACAGCGCAGCTTTCCGAGTCCCGGACATTAGAGTAGGTGGATGAGGCTTGGCCCACCTTCTTGGCGCGGATCACCCGGACGGATAGCCCCTGGTCCGCCTTCTCTTCCACGTTCTTGATGCAGTTGTCGTCCACGTAGACCGAGAGCGTCCGGGAACGCACCGCGAACACCTCGGCGTCGTTCACTCCCTCGGACAATGCCGTCTTGATGGCCTTCTTCATGATCGGTTCGAGTTGCATTCAACCGCCTCCCAGGGTGATCTTTGAACGGCAAAACGGCCCGCCGGACGAGACCGATACGAAGTCCTCGATACCTTTGCCGCAGGTGCCGCCATCCAGCAGCACGTCCTTTCCCACCGCGTCGGTGGTCTTCAGTATCTCCAAGGCGCTCCCGGTGAGCGTGAAGGAACGCAGCATGTCGGTCACCTTCCCGTTCTCGATAAGGAAGCCCCGCAGCGCCTTGGCCTCGAAACCGCCCGCCACCGGGTCCTCCATGCCGCTGATCATGTGATCGGTAAGGACGCCGAACTTGACATCCTCCAGCATCTCCTCCAGCGTCGAGTCGCCCTTCTCGAAGAAGGTGTTGGTCATGCGGACCCACACCCTGTGGCCGAAGTCCTGGGCCCGGCCGTTGCCGGTCGGTTCGACCCCCATCTCCGCCGCCGTCTCCAGGCTGTGCATGTATCCGTGGTATACGCCGTCCTCGATGATCGTGGTCCGGGACGAAGGCGTGCCCTCGTCATCGAACGGGATGGAGCCGTGGGCTCCGGGAACGGTGCCGTCGTCCACCATGGTGATCAGCGGGCTGGCGACCTTCTTGCCCACCACGCCGCTGAGGAAAGACCGCTTCTTGACCACCTCGTCCGCCTCGGAGGCATGGCCCATCACCTCATGGGCCAGCAATCCGGAGATCATGGGGTCGCTGATCACCGTGTGAAGACCGGAAGGCGCCTTTTTCGCCTGAAGCATCTTGACCGCCTCTTCAGCGGCGCGCTTGCCGAAGGCCATGATGTCCGCCTCCTTGACCATCTCGAAACCTTTCGTGCCGTCGATAAGGTCGAAGTAGTACTCGGTCCGGTCGCCCTCGTGCGCCACTGGCTGAGCGAAGAGCCGGGTCCTGACCTCCTCCCATTGCAGCGAATCGCCGAAAGAGGACACCAGCAGGTTATTCTTGATCTCCTCGCGGTAGATCGAGTTGACGTTTACCACACGATCGTCGATCTTCTGCGCCCGGTCCAGGTCCTTCATGACCGCCACCTTCTCCTCGATAGGCACCTTGGTAGGATGGATCCTTACCTGGGCGGTTACCTTGGAGCGATTGGCCTTGCGTTCTTGGATCCTTTTCCCCTTGGCGGTACCGTGCTTGGCGTTCACTACCGACCGGAGGCAAGCATCCATGACCGATTCGTTGCCCAGGTCCACGGTCGAGGCGTAACCCCAGGAGCCATTGGCCCGGGAGCGGAGGACCACTCCCTCCAGCCTTCCATTGTCGATCGTGCGCACGCCACCGTCGACCATGGCGATGAACGTCCTGTCGATGGCCTGATGACGGGCATCGCAGAACTCGGCGCCCTGGTCCTGCATTGAGCGGACAGCCTTTGCCAGTATATCCTGCATTCAGATCACCATGAACTCTTTCTTGGCGGTGGTCAGGACCTCACATCCCTTCTTGGTGACCCGGATATCGTCCTCGATCCGAACGCCCCCTTTGCCCGGTAGATAGATGCCGGGCTCAACCGTCATCACCATGTTCTCCTCCAGGATGATCTCGGCTGAGGGAGAGAAACGTCCCCCGTCATGAACCGAAAGGCCGATCCCGTGGCCCAATGAGTGGATGAAGCGCCCTTTGTACTGGGTTGCATCGATTATCCTTCGTGCCACCGCATCGATCTCCTTGGCTTCGGCTCCGGCGTGGATGGCGTCTATCGCCTCCAGCTGTGATTGGAGGACGATCTCGTAGATCTCCTTCTGCCATTTCTCCGCCTTGCCGAAGACGAACGTCCGGGTGACGTCGGAGCCGTATTTGTTAAACAAGGCGCCGTAGTCGAACAGCACCATGTCCCCTATCTTCAGTCTGCTGTCGTCTGGCTCGTGGTGTGGCTCAGCACTGTTCGGACCCCACGAGGCATTGGTCGTGAACGAGGTGGCCGATGCGCCCAACTTCATCATGCGGTAGCCGATCTCGGCCGCGGCCTCATATTCCGTCATCCCTTCCTTGACGATCGTCGGCAGCTCCTCACCCACCACAGAGGCGATCTGGCAGGCCTTTCTCAGCCTTTCCACCTCGTCGTGGTCCTTGACCAATCGCGAGGCGGCTATGGCCGAGGAGACATCGACGATCTCCGCCTTGGGGGCGGCCTTCTTGATGTCCATGAGGTTGGCGTAGGTGAGTCCGCGCCCGTTGATGCCTATCCTCGAGGCGTGGCCGAAGGATTCCCTCATCAACTGCATCTTGTCCTCCATCCCCTGGAAGACCTCGATCTCCGCCTTTGACCTTCTGGCGCTGGTCTCCTCCAATGCGCTTGAAAACATCCGGACATTTCCGTCCGGCTCGATGACGGCGACGCACCCCTCGAAAAGCCCAGCCTCGGTGCAGGCGGCATAGGAGAACGCCATGTCCAGGTTCGGTTCGTCGCCGTTGATCAGAACGATGGCATCGATCTCTTCCGCGAGCTTGCTGAATATCCTCTTTCCCCTTTCTGTCATGACGAAACCTTCCTTCCGGATGGACCCGGCCTATGCCAGGTCAACGATCGAACGCCTCAGACCCCGATCCACACATTCCCGGCGATGCGCTTAATGGCGGCGATGGCCGACAGAGCCGCAAGGTATGATGTGGCAGGATTGGAGGGGAACGGCACATTGTCCGTCTCGGCATCGATCTCCCCGAAGACCCCCTTGACAATCAGGCGGTGTGAGTTGCAGTCGCATGTGGGGTCACAGATCAAGGTCACCATGGTCTTGTCCAGCCCGAGGCCGAGCAATGCGATGGTGGCGGAGACGTTAACGTTCTTGGGAAAATGGACCACCGCTTCGCGGGCCGGTCCCTGATAGATGACGGTCCTCTCGGTGAGCGTATCGACGTCGATCCCTACCTCCTTCAGGTAGGGAACGTCCTTGAAGCTCTTCGGACCCTTGATGCTGTGCAGCTCAACGGAATCGATGCGGTCGGCCGAGGCTGCATGCAGCGCATCGGTACCGCAGACGGCGCCTGAAGGCACGTAGAGGCGGCCGCCCTTTCGCTTGGCAAGGCCGTAGCATTTCTCCCGGAACTCATCGTCCGCGAACGCACCGACGCTCATGACCAGGACATCGTTTCCATGTCCCAGGATCAATGGCACGTAATGCTTTACCGCATCTTGGCTGGCGGCCTCGACCACCAGATCGATATTCTTCAGATGGGCCCTGACGCTCTCATCGGTGGATGAAATGAACTTGGCCTTGCCGAAACCCTTGACGCTCTTCATGGCACGTTCCTCGTTCTTGTCAGTGATGTAGAACGAGTCCACCTCTGGCATGTCGTTTATCGCCTTCGCCAATGCCGCGCCTATGGCTCCGCTTCCGATGATGAGGAGACGCATGACCACCACAATCGTGGAGCGGAGATATAACAATGACGTATCGACAGATGGAATCATGCATTATTCCAGATGCCCTTAAGATGATAGAAAAGGAAAACTGAACAAACCGTACCTGGTCGACTTACATGATACGTTTGAAGCCGTCGATACTAGGGAACGAGCGTTCACATCTCCAGTCAGGATGATGAGGTCTGACCTCGAGCACAGCGCTTGCATGGTCCTATGGCAATGCCAGGATGGGACAGCGCCATCAACACTAAACAGAACGAGTATGGTAAATATCTGGTGAGGAAGGGCTACCTGGAACGGACGGCACAGAAGATCCTGTGCTCATAGGGAACGCGTTCCGCTCTATGAACGGGGCCGGTTTGAACTGTACCCCGAAATCATTGGCAGAAGGACTTCAACCCACTGGACAACTCACTACGTTTCCTGTTTTTATGCGTGTCCGTTCCAGCATTAAAATCCGATCCTTTCCTGAGACGTATCGGTGTTAGCACTTTGGAGTAACTTGACTGTTGGAGCGGTGCCAATTCCTTACTCGATGGAATATCTAAACACATTCGAGGGGATGATCATCTCGAACCTAGCTCCTGTACCCGGAATGCCGGTTTCCTCGATATCAATCCCGGTCAAGTTCAGTATCTTATGGATCAGAAAGAGCCCGTGGACCCGATCATTATTGGAAGGGGATCTGAAGAGCGTCCCCTCCTTATGAATCGGTATACCCTTCCCATTATCTTGCCAGACCAGTCGCAATCCATCCTTTTCCCGAATGCAGTGGACTTCTATCCTGTCAACATTCCCGCCGTGTTTCTCCGAATTGTTCAGAAGATTGAAGAATACCTTCTCTAGCAATGGGTCTGCGAACAGCGACAATCCGTGCAGGCTTGGGTCCACGGACACTATGGAGCTAGGCAACTTGTACAAAAGTGGAGCGATCTCCTGCCAGCAAGGAGCGTTCACCCCGGTGGTCTCATAGTCTCTAGCGATTTCGATCGTTCTGGAGATTATGTCAACCGACCGTTCCATCCTCGAGCAGAGCTCTTTGACCCTGTTATCGGCCTGGTATTGTTGGAGCAGGAGAAGGTTGCCCTTCAACGCCATGATCTGGTTTGAAATGTCATGTCGGGTGATCCCGGAAACGATGTTCAATTTGTCGTTGATTATATTGATCTCGGCATTCGCCTCTGCCAAACCGTCATATGCTTTCTGAAGGTCGGTGGTCCGCTCTTTGACCGTGGCCTCCAACTGACTGTAGTATTCGGTCAGTTTCGCGCTGTCACGACGACGTTCGAGTTCGTGTGCGGTGCGCAATGCCACCAACTGAAGAACCTCTTTCATTACATCTTCGCCATGGAAGGATCGTTTGTCCAATATGGCGATCAGACCCAACGGAGTTCCTTTGGAGTCCCAGAGGGGTATGCCCATATAAGATTCGGCCTTCATCGTTACCAGAAGCTCGTCGTTGGGAAAGCAAGATTGCAGGTCATGTGAATAGACGCACAATCGTTTGTCCATGACGTTCTCGCAGGGAGTATTTTCCAGATCATACTCGATATCATGAACGACAGAACCGTTGGCAAAGAGCGCTATCGTCTTCGCCCTAGTTCCTGAAGGCATCAATTCATCGATGAGCACATATTCCACATCCAGGGATTTTCCTAAGAATTCAACAAGGGAGACAGGGAACGGCTTGCCCGTCTCCAGCCACCCTTGCTGGGCAATGAAATGAAGGGTGTCACTCAGAAGCTTATCCCGGTCATATGTTTGACTCATCGTAGATAAAAAACAACGATTTGACCATTTATACTCTATTCGAGAAACATCGACATTTGATAATCGGAGATATGCAAAATTAAATAATTATTGTAACCCGACCTTGGTAACTTCCTAAATTCGTCCATCAATATGGAGCACATGATATTGAGGAGAACCACCACGAGTAAGGTCTTCCAGTAAGCAAGAACCCTATCCTTCGTTTCTGATGCGGCCATCGCAATGGACTGTGTCGAATATGGACGACAACACATGAAATCTTAAAGTTGGCGAGCCATCTCTGGACATCATAAATGCGGGTCCATCAAAGGGTCCAGACCCACAATATGAGCATCAAAGCCTATATAATCGACATCATGCCTACCACGCAACGATATGAGATACGAACAGCTGGAGCACACCGCCGACGTCATGATCAAAGCATACGGCGGGACACTGGAGGAGTGTTACGGCAACGCCGCCTATGCGCTCTTCAACACGATGGTGGATGCCACCACGATCGTTCCGACGCAGGAGGTCGACATTGTCCAGGAAGGGCATGACCACGAATCCCTTCTCTACAACTTCCTCTCTGAGTTCCTGTTCGTGCACGACGTGACCCGACTGGTGCTGAGCGAGTTCGACGTGACCATCGACGGTTTCAAGATCAGATGTAAGGCCAGAGGAGAACGGCTCGACCTGGAGAAGCACCAGCCGAAGACCGAGATCAAGGCCATCACGTACCATATGCTGAAGGTGGACACGGAGGAACCTTCGGTCACGGTGATATTCGACATATGAGGTGGACCGACGAAAGCAACGGCGACAGCGTACCCGATCCAGGGTCTGATAAAGTACCATGGGCTCAAGGATGAGCGGCTCAGGATACCGTATCACGATTCGATCTCCGTATGCACCGCACCGTTGATGACGCGCACAACGATCGAATTCGGATATGATGAGGACACCTGCGCGTACGACGGCAAATCGGCCTCTCCTCACGAATCGCAAAGGATACTGGACGTGGTCAACCCGATGAGGGAGCTGGCTGGAGAGAGGTCAGGGTTCAGGATGGTCTCCCAAAACAATTTCAGATCGAACATCGGCCTGGGAGCCAGTGCCTCCGGGTTCGCGGCATTGGCGCTTGCCACATCGTCGGCTCTCAGCCTCGGCCTGAACCTGGAGAGCGTCTCGCGTTTCGCACGCAGAGGAGCGGGTTCGGCGTCCCGGGCGGTGACCGGCGGGTTCTCCATCTGGTATGCGGGAAGGGATGATCAGAGCAGTTACTCTGCCCAGATCGCATCCTCGAAGGACCTGGACATGGGCATCGTGGCGGCACTGGTACCCGCCTACAAATCCACTGAGGATGCGCATCGCACGGTGATCACCTCGCCATTCTTCAAAGCCCGGCTGGAGTATGTCAAGGATGCCATACCCCGGATGAAAGAGGCCATACGTTCCAGGGATCTGGAGCAGATCGGAAAACTGGCCGAGCTGGATACGCTACTGCTGCACGGGATCACCATGACCGGCGTGGATGAGCTGTTCCTCTGGCGGCCTGAAACGGTCAGCATCATACTGGAGGTGAAGAGGATGCGGGCGGAAGGCCTGCAATGCTACTTCTCCATAGATACTGGTGCGACGGTCTACATCAATTCCCGGTTGGAGGACACCGGAGAGGTCGCAAGAAGGATCGCCGGGCTGGGCATCGAAGCGCTCAGGTGCCAGGTCGGGAATGAAGCCAGAGTGGTCAACGACCATCTGTTCTAGTTCACAGCATCAACTGCATGAAGGTAACGTCCAGCCGGCGGTTGAACTTCAGCTCCACCTCCCGCAGGTGACCGACCTCCTCGAAGCCGAAAAGGGCGTGCAACCGGATGCTGGCCATCTGTTCTGAGGATATGACCCCCATGACACTGTGGAAGCCGTTCTCCCGTGCCTTGCCGATCAGCGCCTCCAAGAGCATCTTGCCTATTCCCCGGTGGAGCAGGTCATGCTTGACGTAGATTGAGTCCTCAGAGGTCGGCCAGTAGGCGTAACGCTGATGATATTTGGAAAGCGATCCCCAACCCACGACCTGTCCATCCGCCTCGGCAACGATGGCCGCGTACCTTCCGGTATGCTCCTGGAGCCACCTCTCCCGGCCCTCCCTCGACTCCGGCTCGGTCTGGGCGGTGCAGGTCGAGTTAAGAACATAATAGTTGTAGATGTCATTGATCGCTTCGATATCCGATCCTTTGGCATCCCGGATGTGAAGATGCATGTTATCAATCGAAGTAACGACATCGATGTATATTTGCATCATCCCCTAGCATACATTAATTGGCCATTGAGCCATTCGGTGAACGGATGAAGGATGTCGTCGGGGTGGGTTCACTCAACCAGGACCTGATCTACGAGGTCGAGCAGCTCGATATAGCGGGCCGTTCCTTCGTTCCCGGCGGAGAGGTCATCGGGACCGCTGATCAGTTCCGCTCGGTCCTTGAGGTGGTGGAGAAGGAAGGACATCTTCTGCAGAGGAGCGGAGGAGGCTCGGCCGCCAATGCCGTTTACTCGATGTCATTGATGGGGTTCTCGGCCGGTTTCATCGGTACGGTCGGGAACGACCGGGAGGGAGATTTCCTGATAAGGTCCATGGGGAACGTCGATTGCACCCATGTGAGGAGGACCGCGGAGACGGGCGCGTGCATCTCCCTCATTGCCGAGCAGGACCGGTCGTTGATACTGTTGCCCAACGCCAACGATGACCTTGGCATCTCCCAGGAGGATGTTGAGTATGCCAATGGCTCTTCGATCGTTCATATTTCATCGTTCGTCGGCGATCATGCCTTGAGGGAGCAGATCGGACTGGTGAAGAAACTTGACCACGATGTGCTGGTCTCCTTCGACCCGGGCGAGGTGTATGCCAAGAAGGGTCTGGACGCGGTCCATCCGATAATAGAGCGTTCGGCGGTGATGTTCGTCAATGAACGGGAACTGCGTTCGCTCACCGGGCAGAACGGGGTGGCCGGCGTGGGGGACCTGATGCGCATGGGGCCGAAGACGGTAATCCTTAAGATGGGGTCGGCCGGTTCAACCGTGTTCTCTGGTGGCGGCAACCATTTTATCCCTGCCAAGCGAGTAAAGGTGTTGGACAAGACCGGGGCGGGCGATGTATACGCCTCCGGATTCCTAGCGGGGATCCTCCGCGGATGGAACCTGGAGGATTGCGGGGAGTTCGCGACCCAGGCCGCGGCCCGAAGCGTCGTTATGGCCGGGCGGGATGGATATCCCGACAGGAAGATGCTTGAAAGGTTCGAGAGGGGAGAGCAATGACAGGGAATGGGACCGACTATCGGTCGCATCCGGAAGATCGGATCTACGCCGACTTCATCCTCGAGGTGTAACACATGGAATTTGACGGACTGGAAGAGATGATGCCCTTCGACGGGAAGATATTCGTTACAGACTGCGAGGGCCCGATCACCAAGAACGATATCGCCCTCGAGCTCTGCTCTGAGTTCATCGAGAACGGGGAGAAGCTGTACTATGTCCTCACCCAGTATGATGACATACTGGCAAACATATTCAAGAAGGACGGCTACAAGTCCGGGGACAAGATCCGGCTGCTGCTACCGTTCCTCAAGGCATACGGCGGCACCGATACCAAGCTGGTGGAATATTCCCGCAACCACCTTCAACTCATCTCCGGTGCGGACAAGACCATGCGGTTCGTGCAGGAGATAATGTCACCTTTCATGGTATCGTCATCATACGAACACTATGTCAGCGCGGTGTGCGACCAGATAGGGTTCCCCTTCGAGAACACCTTCTGCACAAAGGCCTCCCTGGACACGGTGCGCATGGACAACTGGGAATCAGAATCGCTCAGACGGATGGCGCAGGACATAGTCAGGATGCCGCTGATGGAGGTTGCCCGCACGGCACGGAGCGTGCGCGACCTATCTCAGGACACCAGACGAACGGTCCAGAGACTGGACCAGATCTTCTGGAACGAAATGACCGACATGCAGAGCTACCAGCTCATGATGGACACCCAAACGATCGGCGATGAGGAGAAAGCCTCATCGGTCGTCGAGGTGTGCAAGAAGATGGGCGTTCCGCTCGAGGACTGCATGTACGTGGGCGACAGCGGGACAGACGCCCGGGCATTGCATCTGGTAAGAAAGGGCGGCGGCCTGGCGATATCCTTCAACGGGAGCAAGCAGGCGGTCCGGGAATCGGACATTGCCGTGATGTCCACGAACACCATCGTCACCTCGATGCTGGCGGAGGCCTTCTACCGTACCGGACGGGACGCGGTCCTGGACCTTGTGGATAACTGGAGCGTGGAAGGGTTGAGAACGTCCGGCCTGGTGCACGAATATCTGCAGAGAGAGCTTGTGCGGGTCTATCCAGGAGAGCTGCCGCGGGTCAGGAGGGTGCTGCCATCAGATCTCAACGAGATCGCCGAGCAGAGTTCCCGGTTCCGAAAGGGGTTACGGGGAGACGCGGTCGGCAACCTAGGTTGATCGAACCGGCAACAACCGACGGATTCCACAGCCTCCCGGCTGGCCCCATGATTCATGAACCATCGGTAGCGAGCGGACGTTCATGATCCTAAATAGTCTGGATTGGTCAAATTGTTGATCTGGAAGGATGTTCATAGCTCGCCATGAGTTTTTTGACATCCGTTCGAGAAATGGAAAAAGGTCCGGAAATAGCTGGATGACCGATTACTAAGAAAAATGGACCAAAAAGGAGGTCCAGAAAAAGAAATGGTTGAGAGGATCACTCCTGTTTCTCACCCTTGTCCCGTCGGCCTTCACGTTGCAGTATGCCCGGTGCCCACCATGCTTTCTTTCCCATGATGGAAAGGGCGGCCGGGACGATATATGTCCTTACTACCATCGCATCGAGCAGGACCGCAACGGTCAACGCGAACCCGAACTCCTGCAGCATCGAGTTGCTGGATAGCATCATCGCCCCGAACGCGCCGGCCATTATCAAGGCCAAGGTGGTGATTATGCCTAGCCAACTATCTTGGAGATGAATCATGCAATGTTCCAGATCCGGACCCTATAGGGTCCATTGGAACCTTCGACTTCTCTATATGTGGCCTTGAGGTCCAACATAATCTATTCCTGATCACGGCGGCCATAGCAAAGGATTATACAACCAGGGAGACCATTGGAACAGAAGGAGCCGCAGGTCATTCCTATGTCGGATCTGATCCACAAGCATGATGTCGTGATAGTCGGGGGCGGCCTGACCGGCCTCATGGCCGCCATATCCGCTGCCGACCATAGCAAGGACGTTGCGGTCATATCCAAGGTCCATCCGCTCCGGTCCCATTCCGTGGCCGCCCAGGGCGGCATCAACGCGGCGCTCAGCAACAACCTGTCCAAAGGGAAGGACAGCTGGGAGGCACATTCACTGGACACGGTCAAGGGGGCGGACTATCTGGCTGACCAGGATGCTGTGGCGATCTTATGCCGGGAAGCACCAGAAGCGGTCATCGAAATGGAGCACCTTGGTACTGTGTTCTCCCGGAACGAGGAGGGGCGGATCGCCCAACGCCCGTTCGGAGGGGCCGGGTTTCCCCGTACCTGCTACGCCGCCGATCGGACCGGTCATAACCTCCTCCATACCCTGTATGAGCAGTGCGTTTCCAGGAAGATCGGATTCTATGACGAGTTCTTCGTCACCCGGCTGGTCAGGGCTCAAGGCAAGTGCGTTGGTTGCGTGGCTTTGAACATCGCCAGCGGGGAGATCGAGGCATTTACATCGAGGTCGCTTCTCCTGGCCACCGGAGGATACGGAAGGATCTACACGCATTCCACGAACGCCCATATCAACACCGGGGACGGGGCGGCAATGGCTCTGCGGGCAGGGTTACCGTTGAAGGACATGGAGTTCGTCCAGTTCCATCCGACCACGCTGTTCGGGAGCAACATACTGATAACTGAGGGGGCAAGGGGAGAGGGCGGCACCCTGATGAACGCATCCGGCGAAAGGTTCATGGCCAGATACGCGGCGAAGGCCATGGAGCTGGCCCCAAGGGATATCGTAGCTCGGGCCATCCAGACGGAGATCGATGAGGGACGCGGACGGGAGGGCGGTTTCGTGGACCTGGACCTCACCCAGCTGGGAGAGGAAAAAATCGCAGCCAGGCTGCCGGGCATCCGTCGGATATCGATGGACTTCGCCGGGGTCGACCCGGTGACGGCACCGATACCGGTCCAGCCGGGACAGCACTACTCGATGGGAGGTGTGGACGTGGCGAACGATGGCTCCACCGGCCTGGCAGGATTATATGCCGCCGGGGAATGCGCCTGCGTTAGCGTTCATGGCGCTAACCGGCTGGGCGGCAACTCATTGCTGGAGACACTCGTTTTCGGGAAGCTAGCGGGAGTTACCATGTCGAAAAGCGAACCGCATGTTCCCGGACCGGACATCGCCTCGATCCAGGGAGAGATGGCCAAAGAGTCGGAGCGGATCGATTCGATCCTCAGCAATGAAGGAGGAAATCGGCAATTCAGTCTGCGGGAAGATCTGAAGGATACCATGTGGACATGCTTCGGCATCTTCCGTCGGAAGGAGCAGATGGAAAAGGGGTTGGCCAAGATAAGGGACATTCGTAACAGGATAGAGGCAGTCTCGATCGAGGACAAAGGAAAATCATTCAACCAGGCGCTGGTGGAGCGCTTCGAACTGGAAGGAATGGCCATGATCGCCGAATCGGTCGGCTTGTGCGCGCTTCATCGCTGGGAATCGAGGGGCTCTCATTTCCGGACCGATTTTCCCAAGCGGGACGACGCCCATTTCCTGAGCCACTCGATGGTCTCGTTCAGGGAAAGCGGATTGTCGGTCTCCCTTTCTCCCGTTCGCCTGGGCACTTTCGAGGTCAAGGGGCGTGAGTACTGATGCTGGTTAGGATCTTCCGAAAAGCCCCGAATCAGGAGGCAGTGTACCGGGTCTATGAGGTCGAGGAGAGGAAGGGCATGACCGTTCTTGACGCCCTCTTCCAGATACATGACCGGCAGGACGATTCACTTTCGTTCCGTTACTCATGCCGGGGGGCGGTGTGCGGAAGCTGCGCCATGTTGATAAACAAGATACCGAGGTTGGCCTGCAGAACTCAGCTGGCCGGCTTGATCGGGGAGAAGACGATGGAACTGACCCATTCGGATTCGATCGTCGCTACGGCGGGCTGGGACCCGGTGACCGAAGCATTGGTAGAGCCCCTCCCGAACATGCCAGTGATCAAGGACCTGGTGGTGGACATGGAGAGCTTCTATGCCAAGTACCGGAAGGTCAGGCCGATGTTGCTGACCAAGGGCTCCAGCGAAAGGGAATCGTTGATGGGCTCCGATGCGGTGAAGGAGCTGGAACGTTACACCAATTGCATCATGTGCGCGGCCTGCTACGGTGCCTGTCCGGTAAACGCCATCGATCCGGACTATGTCGGACCGGCGGCACTGGCGAAGCTCTTCCGTTTCGCGATAGACCCCCGGGAAAGAGAGGGCCGGCTAAGGTTGATGGCGGAAGACGAACCGCATGGATGGTGGGCCTGTCGTTTCTACACCAACTGCAATAAGGTCTGCCCCAGGGATGTGCCTCCGAACATCGCGATCGGAAGGGCCAGGCAGGAACTGATGAAGGACAGGAAAGGAACGGAGGACAGACCATGAGGAAAGAGAAGGACTCACTGGGGGAGATGGAGCTGCCAGACGATGCGATCTACGGCGTCCAGACCAAACGGGCGATGGACAATTTCCGGGCCAGCGGCAGAAGGGAGAGGGTAGAGATGGTACATGCCTACGTCAAGGTGAAGAAGGCGGCGGCCATGGCGAACATGGAGACCGGCGACCTGGACGAGGATATCGGCATCGCCATCGTGACCGCCTGCGACGAGGTCCTTGAAGGAAGGCACCTGGACCAGTTCCCGGTCGATGTCTTCCAGGCGGGAGCCGGGACCTCCTTCAACATGAACGTGAACGAAGTGCTATGCAATCTCGCCCTGGAGATCACCGGCCGTTCCAAGGGAGATTACGAGGCCATCAGCCCCAATGACCACGTGAACATGTCCCAGAGCACCAACGACACGTTCCCTACCGCTTCCCACATCGCGATCCTTGACCGGGCGGACCAGCTGCAGCGGGAGCTGGACCGGTTGGCCTTCTCCTTGGAGAACAAGGGGAACGAACTCATGGGAGTGGCCAAGTCCGGAAGGACCCATCTCATGGACGCCCTACCTATCAGGATGGGGAACGAGTTCCGTGCCTACGCCTCGGCGGTGCGCAGGTCAAGAGGCAGGATCGGGCAGCGGGAGGATGATCTGTTGGAACTGCCGATCGGAGGTTCGGCGGTGGGAACCGGGGCGAACACCGGGAACGGGTACCGGAACCTGGTGATCGAGAACCTCTCGATGATGTGCCACCGCGTGTTCATCTCCGCGCGAGACCCCTTCGAGGCGCTTCAGTCCCGCTCCCAAATGCTCGCATTCTCCTCCTCGCTGCGGGAGCTGGCACTAGAACTGATACGCATAGCCAATGACCTCCGCCTCCTCAACTCCGGTCCGACCACCGGGCTGGCCGAGCTGTCGATGCCGGCGGTCCAACCGGGCTCCTCTATGATGCCTGGGAAGGTCAACCCGGTAATGGCCGAATGCCTCGATATGGTCTGCTTCCAAGTGGTCGGAAACGACAGCGCCACCGCCATGGCCGCTCAGGCCGGTCAGCTCGAGCTGAACGTCATGACGCCGGTGATGACGCACAACATACTGGAATCGCTGAACCTCCTGATCGGTTACCTCCCGGACTTCCGAGAGAAGTGCCTGGAAGGGATCGCCGCGAACACTGAGAAATGCTCCTCGTACATCGCCATGAATCCTATCCTGGCCACACTACTCAGCGACCGGATCGGATATCTCAGGGCGGCCGAACTGGCCAAGGAATCGATGGAGACCGGGATCTCGATCCCGGAGCTGGCGGTGAAGAGGAAGCTGCTCGGCAGGAAGGAAGCGAAGGAGATCTTCGACCCGCTGCGCATGTCCCAGGAAAAATATCCATGAGCTGAAGGGCTCGCCTGGATATCATGGCGCGGCGGTCACTGCCGGACCGTGTTTCCTTTCAGAGATAGGACCGCCCCGACCAGGCTAATTATTCCACTGACCACCATGATTACGCTCACCGCGTTGGCCAGGACCGAGACCCCCGCCCCGCCGTCGATCTGGCCCATGCCCACCGCCCCCATCTGGAGAGTGAGCAGTATGGTCCCCAGAGAAACCCCCAGAGCCATGCCCAGATTCCTCAGCGTGGCCGACATGCTGGAGGCTATGCCTGCCTTCTCCCGCGGAAGGGCGACCATCACCTCGGTGTTGTTCGGGCTCTGGAACAAGGCGCTTCCGATGCCCATGAGGAAGAACGCCGCCAGAACCAGCCAGAGGCTCGTGCTGACGAAGGCGTACGCCATCAGGAAGAGGGAGACGCCCCGGACCAGGTGCCCCGCCGGACTGTAGAACCGGGAATGCGTTCTGTCATACATCCTGCCGGTGATCGGCGCCCCGAAGACCATCACGGCCGGCAGGACCATGAATAGCAGACCCACCTGTTCCGGCGAGTATCCCAGGACACCTTCGAAATAGAACGGGCCCAGTGCCGTGACCATGATGGAGGATGCGAAGAACAGCATCATGCTTATCCCGGCAAAGGTGAAACCCTTAACCCGGAACACGCTTATGTCCAGCATCGGGAGGGCGGCGCGTTTTTCCCATAGGATGAATCCAGCGAGCATGACCGCAAAGGTCAACGCATAGGTCCCGCCCACCGCGGTCACCGCGCCCTCGCTGGCCACCTGTCCGAGGAACAGCATCAGGGTGACCACCGAGGTGATCCACAGGGCCGCCCCTGGGTAATCTATCTTCAGGCACTCCTCGCACCTCTCCTCCAGCTTCAGCATCCTGACCGCCGCGATGAAGGCGATGATGCCGATGGGGACGTTGATAAGGAATATGTATCGCCATCCCAACGCGCCTACGATGAAACCGCCCAGCACCGGACCTACCATGGCGGCCGCGGCCACTGTCGATCCGAGGAAGCCCATGACCCGGCCACGCTCCTGGTGGGAGAAGATCTGAAAATTGATGGCCGCGGCGATGCTGAAAAGCATGGAGGCGCCGATGCCCTGCATGATACGGAAGACGATCAGCTGTTCCAGACCGGCGGAAACACCGCAGAGAAGTGATGAGACGGTGAACAGGCCCAAGCCCATGATGAACATCTTCGCCTTACCCGTGTACTCGGCGATGCGGCCGAAGAAGATCAGGAGGCTGGTCTGCACCACCAGGTAGATGGTGATGACCCATTGCGAATCGGATATCTTGACCAGGAAATCGCTGGTGATGCTGGGCAGTGCGATGTTGACCACGACGGAGTCGAGCACCGACATGAACACCCCGGTCAGGACGATGGCGAGTATGATGTACTTCCGCTTTTCATCGCCCTGCGCCATCGAGCCGGAGATTCTCATGCTGTGTCTAGGCACAACCCTCCATCGCTAATAGATTTCGGTGTTCTGGACAAGAAACCGGAGCATTACTGGCAAAGAACTGGATGATAGTCATGTTTCTTCGCGTTTGATAACCGGATGCGAAGGCACTTTAAGGTTGCCGGGAATAGTAAGGATGAGGTAAAATCTTGGGGCTTTTCGTTCGCGGGCTGACATTGAGCGTGTCCGGATTTCTGGGCATGGCGCTCTGTTTGAACTATTCCAGCTCGTCTGATTCCCCCTATCTGGTCCCCGTCGGCCTGATCTCAGTGTTCCTTGGTGTGGTGGGGTTCATTCTCATGGTATCCGGTATGAACCGGGACAATGGGCCGACAGGTTCGCAGGCGAACGACGACCCCACGGACGCTGGCCTCAGCGTTTCAGACCATCCGCGGATCGGGGATGGCAGGGAACTTGGCCGGCTGGATGATCCGACAACGAAGTACTGATATCATTGTTTCGGACGGCGCATCTCCCGCTCTGAACCCCGGGTACAGTAATAGGTATTGGTTAGGTTAAGATCAATGGTCACCGGGCAGTCCGGGCACACACAGCCCAGCTCGTCAAGCTGGCATTCCTTGCTCCGGCCCAGAAGGCAGTATAGAAGCTCCCTTTTGCGGGCCGCGCATTCATTGTAGGTGGGGCAGGAGGCGCAAATGCATTTCTTCTTGTATTCCTCGATGAGGTTCCGTACCTGTTCTGGACCTAACCCCTTCATCTGTTCCATGTATTGATCGAACTTATCCGTAGTCTTCACCAGGTCTTGACGGTTTTTACGGAGGCGCTCCTTGATAAGCATTATGCTTGGTGGGATTCAGTATGAACCGTCTTTATACACTACTAACAATAAATTGTAATTATGCCAAGGCGAGAATCGACCTGTTGGTTAGTTTTTGGATTTGGCCGAACCAGACACGTCGGACGGAGGGCTTCGTGCCCGGGGATAGAATTGATGCATTCAACAATATTATCGTGCCGGTCGCAGCCTACCTTTCGTATTAAATAATCCATTACGATTCGTGAATGGGAACGCGCCATGGATGATATTGCGATCGAGACCGTCCTGTTACAATTGCTAGTGCTGTTCCTGCTGGCCAAGGTCGCCGGCCTTCTTTGTGAGCGGGTCAAGGTCTCTCCGGTCATCGGTGAGATTTTTGCCGGTGTTCTGGTTGGGAACACCATCCTCTTTCAGTGGCTGAGCCTCGATCTCGACATGAGCCTGTTCGAGATCCTCAGCGAACTGGGCGTCATATTCCTGTTGTTCGCCGTGGGCTTGGAGACTCCGTTCAGCGAGTTGCGGAAGGTCGGCAGGATCGCCATGCAGGTCGCCGTCCTCGGGGTGATCGTCCCGCTTCTAAGCGGATTCGCGCTCATCATGGCCCTCGGTCATGGTCAGACCGAGGCATTGTTCATTGCCGCAGCCTTGGTCGCTACCAGCGTCGGCATCACCGCCCGGGTCATTAAAGACATGAACCTGACCCAGACCATCGAGTCGAGGATCATCATAGGTGCAGCGGTCATCGACGACGTGCTCGGAATGATAGTGCTGGCAATTGTGGTCGGAGTAGCTTCTGGAGGGTCGGGTCCACTGGACATAATCCTAGTCTCAGTGGAGGGAATCCTATTCGTGCTGATGGTAATCTTCATCGGGTCGATCCTTCTCCCTCATGCAAGGAAGAAGATAGCCACCCGGAACAGGCTCAAGAAAGGGGCGGATCAATGCGTCAAACAGAAACGCCACGGCATCTCACCGTTGCCGTTGGCCATCATAGTCTGCCTGGCATTGTCATTCGCCGCATCGTTCGTCGGCCTGGCAGCGATCATCGGGGCCTTCCTTGCCGGTATGGCATTCGCCGAGTTCAAGGACAAGTGGCCTTGCGAAGAGGGCTTCCATCCAATCAACGAGTTCCTTGTCCCGTTCTTCTTCCTGTTCGTCGGCATATCGGTGAACCTAAGCTCGTTCGGAGATGTCCTGATAGTTGCCATTCTGGTCACACTGCTCGCCGTCGCCACAAAGTACATCGGCTGCGGCCTGGGGTCAAGGAAGCTGGGAGGTAAATCGGCCACCATCATCGGAGTGGGAATGATCCCGAGGGGCGAGGTCGGTATAATCGTCGCATCGATCGGATTCGGCATGGCGGTCATATCCCAAAGCATGTTCTCGGTGGTGGTCTTCATGTCCATGGCCACGACGATCATTGCACCGCCATTGCTGACATGGGCGTTCAGGCGTAAGATTGGAGATATTTGCCCCGTGGATATGCAATCAAAGGACGGCCCGGGACTCGAGCCCAAAGCATGAATCAGGTGAAAGAAATGATCATGCCCAGATAAAGGATGTATAGGACCACAAAAATCACTCCTGTCCGTTTCCATACGGTCTGCCTTCGGTAGGCGATTCCAGACAACAAAATCCCAAATAAAAGCATCGGAAGGATCCCTAGCAGCATCTGGCCTCCAGTAATCGCCAGGGGGCGGATCAGCGCCCCGCTCCCGAGCACCATCGTGGAATTGAATATCAGGGTGCCTATGATATTTCCGACGGCGATATCGGGTCTTTTCCCGTATGCGGCGATCAGGCTTGCGGCGAATTCCGGAACTGTCGTTCCCACGGTCACGATGGTCACACCGATCAGGAACGCGCTGATCCCAAGCTCGGATGCGATATCCGAAGCAGAACTGACCGCAAGTTCGGTCCCCGTAATGAGGACGGCCGTTCCGAACACCAAGAAAAACAATGTCTTGAAGAGTGGGGCCTCCTTAGGCATTGCCTCACTGAATTCGTTCTGAACCGATTTCGTTGGCCGACAACAATATAGTGACCTGACCAGGAGGACGGAGTAGGCGATGAAGATGAGGACCAATATTCCTCCTTCCATCCCATTGACGCCACCATCGGCAGCGAATAGCGTCACGACACAGAGGGCGAGCAGCATGAACAAAGCCTCTCGCTTGATCTCGTTGAATCGTACTACGATCGGAGTAAGGATCGCACACGAGCCAATTATGTAGGTAGCGTTTGAAATATTGGAGCCAATGACATTGCCCACCGAAAGGGAACTGACCCCTTCCAATCCCGACACGATGCCAATCATAAGCTCGGGGATTGAAGTACCGAAGGCCACGATGGTCAGGCCGATTACCAATGGAGGTACCCGGAAATGGGCGGCTAGTTCCGAAGCCCCTCCCACTAACCATCTAGCGCCGAGATAGATAATGGGGATGCTGGCCAACAGTACCAGCAGTGGAAGGAGAACCATGTGAGTGCATCATTGTATCCTACAAGGTATAATTCTTCGCTGGAATCCTCTCGGTCGTGGAGGGATGAAAAATGGACTTAGCCGTTTCAAGTATGGGCTGCCTCATTCTTATCCCGATCCTGCATATTCTTTGTCATACCTGGCAATACACCTGTTCTGATGGTTTGAGGCATGTCGCCGTTCTAATGGTGCCGGCCGGGTGCTGCTCATCAGAAAGAGGTTTTAGAAAAGGAGTCGGTTTATATCAAGCATATTTTTTGAAAATCAAATTACTGAGTAGAAGCGATTAACGACAACTGTCAGATTGTTGATCCATTGATTCGTGCCTCAGAGTATTCTGATGTGGTCAGTTTTTTAAATATCCTGCAAAATTATTTCAAGCCTGTCGATATTTCATAGGTGGGTTGGGATGGACATTGCCATCGGAGATTGTCATCATCGGGGCAGGAAATATTGGCTATACCATTGCCAGAACACTATCTAAGAAACACTCGATCATGCTTATCGAAGGGGATGAGGACAAGTTCGGCTACATCCTGGATTATCTAGATGTCGCAGCGATGAACGCCAACGGGGCCAGCCCAAAGGTACTGCGTGAAATCATCGATGAACAGACCAAACTTGTGATAGCGGTCACCGAGAGGGATGAGGTGAACATGTTCGCCTGCGCCGTGGCCAAACAGGTAAAGGCGGATATCATTACCGTTGCCAGGGTCAGAAATCCAGAGTATGAGGGGAATACAGCTGTCTCTAAGATGATGAATGTCGATTTCATCATCTCCCCTGAGCGCATAGTCGCCGAAAAAATGATCAAACTCGCCGAAATGGAAAACCTAGTCGATTGGGAGGAATTGCCTGGCATAGATGTCAGCATGGGTAAGTTCCAGATATCTGGATTGTTCAGTCATGTTTTCTGCTCCTGTGCAATGCAGCTCCCTATCCCAGAGGGATGCAAGATTCTCGCCATCCACCGTGAACGAACCTCCATCATTCCTGATGAGAACTACAGGCTCGTGGCAGGCGACGAGGTCACCGTGATCGGTAGGAGCGATTGCCTCTCCAGCTTCGACCAGTATCTGGGCAGGAAGATGAGGATGAATGATTTTGTCATCGTTGGGGGTGGGATACTCGGAGAGCATCTGGTAAATATGCTTGAAACAAAAGGCTCCTCCATCAAGGTCATCGAGGAGGATGAGAAGAGGTGCAATTTCCTTTCCAAGAGGTCGAAAAGGACCGTAGTGGTTATTGGCAATGGCTCCGATCCTTCCATCCTCAAAGCTGAGAATGTAGGCATGGCTGATGTACTGTTCGCGGTGACTGAGAACGAGGATAAGAACCTCATCACCTCTCTTATCGCCAAACAGTTGGGCATCCCCAAGGTTATCGCCTCCTATTCAAAACGCGACTATGAGGACGCGTTCAGCATGTCCGAGATCGATGCGGACATTGGCTATTACCATGTTGTCGCGAACGAGATCATCAGGATAATTTACCCCGGTTTCAAGGCATTGCTCTTTCTAGAGACGTTCTCCGAAATGCTGTTCAGCCTCGATGTGGACGAAGGAAGCGGGTTCAAAGGGCTTACAATTGAACAGATCGAACTTCCAGATAGGACGACGATAGCAATGATCCTGAGGAACGGCAGGGCCCAGGTTCCCTATCTTGGAGTGGTCCTGGAGAAGGGCGATACGGTGTTGTTCTACACTGTGAGGGCGGACATACCGGCCCTGGAACGGATTCTTAATATCCAGATTCCAGTTAATCCATGACGGGGTGATGGAAACGGGAAAGAACCTCAAACACCTCAAGAGGGAGATCAAGCGGACCCTGAAGGTCAAGGGCATCAACCTCTATCTTATCAAGGAAGGTCTGGCACGTAAGGAAAGGCCCGTTCCACATATGTTCGGGCTGCTGTCTTTGTATCTCGCCCTCTCAATGCTGCTCCCGCTTTCCGTTGCCGTTATCTACGGGGAGGATGTCAGGCCTTGGTTATTTCCCATCTTACTCTCTGGAATAATCGGGGTATTGGTTCTGTCCCGGTGCAAATCGTCTGGCAGACTGAGGTCAACGGAGGCGATGTTCATCGTGGCCATGGTGTGGCTCATGGCATCGGTGGTCGGTGCGCTACCTTACATAATGTATGGCATGGGGCCTATCGATGCCGTTTTTGAAACCATGAGCGGGTTCACGACCACCGGTGCCTCAATCATGACCAAAATCGAATCGTGGCCAGAGAGCCTCCTGTTCTGGCGCAGCCTCACCCAGTGGTTGGGAGGGGCGGGAATCATCCTGCTATTCGTTGCGGTCCTCCCCATGCTTGGCGTTGGGGGGCGATACCTGACTCGAAACGAATCACCCGGAAGCAACAGCGGTCAGGGCAGCATCTCGCTCCGCATAAAGGATGAAGCCAGAAAATTCACGGACATATATCTTGGTCTGTCTGCGGCACTTCTGCTTCTTCTGTTACTTAGTGGGATCGGAATCTACGATTCGTTGGTGGTCATGTTCTCCACCGTTTCCACTGGGGGATTCTCCCCGCACTCGGAAAGCATAGCCTACTACGGTAATCCGGTCACCGAATGGACTGTCATCGTGTTCATGTTTATCTCAGGCGTAAATTTCTACCTGCACCACACGGCCATATCGTCACGGCGGATCCGCACATATTTCAGAAGCTCCGAGTTCTGCACCTACCTGGGTCTCATGATAATCGCTTCGGCCATGATCTTTCTTCTTCTATGGGACGGGACGCTCGGAAACGTTGAGTACTGGATCCGAACATCGATGTTCCAGGTCGCTTCATCCATGACATCGACCGGGTTTGCCACCTTGGACTTCGCACTGTGGGGAAAAGCAGCCTTGTTCATTCTCTTTGGATTGATGGTCATTGGCGGATGCACGGGATCGACGGCAGGAGGGCTCAAGGTGGCCAGGCTAATGCTGACCCGAGAGTTCGTCTATTCCAGCCTGTACAAGACCGTACATCCCAGGTCTGTCTATACCACGAAGATGGATGGAAAGCCGATGAGCCAGAATGTGCTATCATCGTTGATGGCTGTTCTGATCTGCTACTTGATATCAGCACTTGCATGCACGATCGTGCTGGTAATATTGGGTATCGATCCGACTACTTCCATGTCGGCCGCCATCACTACCCTGTCGAACGTGGGTCCGGGCATGGGGGCAATGGGCCCCATGGGCTCCTTTGCAGGCGTTCCTGACCTCGGCAAGATAACCCTTACGATAACGATGTGGGCAGGCAGGCTCGAGTTCATCGCCGTGTTTGTCATTCTCACGCCAGTTTTCTGGAGGGAGCTCCTAAGATACAGAGCTGGATGAAAATGTGAGAATGATCGTAACAGCCAGTACGTCGAATTCATTGAATCGAGCGAATTTCACCTAGGGATCGACATAAAAAGGCGCCCTTACAGACTGGAACTTGATATTATGCATGTAGCGGGGAATGGCTCGCCTTCTTCATTACCGACAGACGCCCGATTGTGTCACCATAAGGACCCGGATCTCAGCGTTCTTGCCTAGGTTTTTCTGACCCACAGCATCATTGATTCGTTGTCCCATTAAACTTGGGCATTGATCGGTTACAACAAAGGAATGCTTTGGAATCGCAGGCACATTGCGATCAAACAATTCTAATGATGTTCGCCCACTTTAAGGGAGCCGTGGCTTTACAGAAACCTGACGGATGAAAGTTAGACAAGATATGGCTGACCAATGACTAACGATCAATAGAACCAGCCTTGGTATTGTCCGGTGATGGGGCAGCCCATGCATTTCCTCTCGGTGAAGGACCGACAGTCCCTGCATTGGATATCGACACCACAGGGAGGGGTCTTGGAATGTTCTGGCGTCAGTACCGTCGGCAACACCAGGTCGCGCTCGGCGCTGATGATGATATTGAAGTCGAGCTCCTTGACGAACTTGCTGGATCGCAGGTGTCCGTTGACGATCGACTCCAGCGTGGCGATGTTCTCACTGACGAACATCAGCATCAGATTGTTGCGGCCAGATATCGTGAAACCGTTGGCGAAGTAGGGACAGTTCCGGAACATGTCCAGGATCACGTTGGGATTGTTGGAGGCGATGTCCACCTTGGCCATATACAACCCCATCTTCAGTGGGTTGATGCCGGTCATGGTTTGAATGGCTCCATTCTCCTTGAGCTTCCTGATCCGCACCGCCACCGAGGGTTGGGAAAGGTCCACCTCCTTGGCTATCTGTTCCTGGGACACGCCCGGGTCCTTGGCATACATGGAGACAATGATCCGGTCCTTCTTGTCGAGCTGCATCTGACCTCGCCAACGATGCAACGGCAACTTTCGATAAATCCGTATCTGTTGAACTCTTGTTGATTTAGAGAACATCAGGGACAAGGTCGAAAGAGGTTGAGATCACGACCGCGGCCTTTGGCATCCATCACAGCCTTTGGCAGGCGGGGCAGAAGATTGTGGTACGCCCTCCAACCTTGATCATCGCCATCCGACCGTTGCCCCTGGGGCAGACAACACCTTCCGCCCGAACCTTCAGCATGTACCGGTCTGGAAGTGCGGAGAAATCGGTGGAGACAGCGATTGATTGCCTGAGTACGGTCCCGATATGGCGATGCAACTCGCCCAACTTGCGGCGCGAGATCGAATCCGCCCTCGTCGAAGGATGCAGGCGAGCCTGGAACAGCACCTCATCGGCATACAGGTTTCCGATGCCCGAGATCACGCTTTGGTCCAGCAGGACAGATTTTATTGACTTCTTGTGCGTGGAGACCCGTTCGATGAAATCAGAAAGTCCTAGGCAGAGAGCGTCCGGCCCCAACCGGTGCTCGGTCACGAAACTGTCGACCGAACCAACGATCCCCAGCGCCCCGAACTTACGCTGGTCGGAGTAATAGAGGTGCATCCCACCGTCAAGGTGAAAAGCGATCCTGGCATAGTCGGGAGGCACACCTAGTTCGTTGACCTCCAAGCTCCCGGTCATGCCCAGATGGATGGTCAGAAAAGAAGCGTCATCGAGACCGATGAACATCTGCTTCCCCCGTCGCCCGGCAGTGGTGATCGTCCGGCCGATGACGCTCTGCCCGAACCTAGCGGCATCGATGCCCCGGAGAACCTTGTCATCCAATATCTCGACCGCCCCGATGCGGCGGTTAAGGACGTTCGCCTCCAAATATCGCCTCGCGTGCTCAACCTCAGGCAGCTCGGGCATCAACGCAGGATGGATGTTAAGCAATATTTAGCGTCTGGTATTGCAGGAACGGTCACCATTGGACAATCTCAGAAAAATGATATATGCTACATGCTATCACCCTGCATAGTGAGTCGGGTCAGCCCTCATGTTTGTCATTATGACGGATTGACCCTGGGTGGGAGGCATCCTGGCGATGCGATTCCTCACGTGCTCACGTAATGGGAACCGGGAGGATGGTTTCGTGGGATGTTGGAACCCTAAGATCGAGATGATGCCAAAAGGCGAATTGAAAAGCCTGCAGTACAAGCTTCTCAAGAACCTGGTGAACAAGCTCTACGACCAGTCCCGTTTCTACCGCACCCGGATGGAGAGTCAGGGTGTGACGCCCGACGACATCAGGTCGCTGGAGGACGCTGCCAAGCTCCCATTCATGTCCAAGAAGGACTACCGCGAGAACTACCCGGACAAGATATTCATCGCCCCGAAGGAGGATATCGTCCGCTATCACGCATCTTCAGGAACGACCGGAAAGCCGACCGTGGTCGGCTACACCCGCAACGACATCGATAATTGGTCGGAATCGCTGGCTCGGTCGATCACCTCTGCCGGACTGGGAAAGCACGACGTGGTCCAGGTGGCCAATACCTACGGCCTTTTCACCGGAGGGCTGGGATTTCATTACGCCGCCGAGCGCATCGGAGCGGCGGTCGTTCCGGCCAGTACCGGCAACACCGAGAGACAGGTTGAGCTCATACAGGATTTAGGCGTCACCGCGATGGCCTGCACTCCCTCCTACATGATCCATGTCGGCGAGGTCGCGGACAAGATGGGGGTCAGCCTGAAGAACGACACCAAGCTGCGGTACGGTCTGCTTGGTGCTGAGCCCTGGTCGGACAAGATGAGGGACAAGATCTACGATTCATTGGGGGTCAAGGGCATCAACTGCTTCGGCGCGAGCGAGCTCTCAGGACCGCTTTTCAGCGAGTGCGAGCATCAGCAGGGCATCCACTTCTGGGGAGATATGGCCCTTCTGGAGATAGTCGACCCGAAGACCGGCGAACCGGTAGGCGCCGGGGAGAGAGGGGAGATGGTCCTGACCATGCTGCAGAAGGAGGCCTTCCCCCTGATCCGGTACCGCATCGGCGACCTGACGGTCATGGATGACGAGGTCTGCGCCTGCGGCCGCGTGCACCCCCGGATCACCCGCATAACCGGCCGGGTGGACGATATGCTCATTATCCGGGGAATCAATGTGTTCCCATCCCAGGTCGAATATTCGCTCAACACTAACCCGGAGGTAGGGAACGAGTTCCAGATCGTGGTCGAGCGCAAGGGCGCCCTGGACACGATGATGGTCCGGGTGGAGTTGAAACCGGAGGCATTCACCGACAATATCCTGGAACTGAACTGCATCCGGGAGCGCATCGCTCACAAGCTGCGGTCGCTTCTGAACGTCAACCCGGTGATCGAACTTGTGGGGCCAGGGACCCTGCCCCGGTTCGAAGGCAAAGCGAAAAGGGTCATTGACAGGAGGGAGATCTGATGGCGGACGATTTGGACATGTACAAGATCAAACAGCTCTCGATATTCTCTGAGAACAGGCCAGGCCGGCTCATGGACTTCAGCAAGGCGATGGGCGAGGAGAACATCAACATCTTGGCGTTCAGCATCGCCGAGGGTGCCGGTTACGGCGTTATCCGGGCATTCGTCTCCGACCCGGAGAAAGCGCTGAGAAGACTGCAGGAGCACGGTTTCGTAGTACGTTACACCGACGTCATCGCGATCCACATGGCGGACAAACCTGGAGGCCTGTTCGAACTTACCAAGGTGCTCAAGGAGGCAGGCATAAACATCGAATACGCCTACGCCTACCGCAACGAGCCGGGAGCGATCCTGGTCATCCGGGTCGAGGACATCGACCGGGCGATCAGCACCATAAAAGCGAGCGGCGCCAAGCTGCTGGATGCATCGTCCTTCAAATGAAGGACGACATCATTTCCATTCTTTTCGTTACTTCCCTGAAAGAATCATATATGCTACATGATATCACCTGACACTGTCCTATCCGAGGTCAGGCGGAGGCTGTGCTGGTTATGCCGGCCGACGGGCGGAAGCGTGCCCAACGGACCTGATTTCGGTGTGTGCGGAGAGGAATCGGTATGACGTGCTGGAACCCAAGGGTCGAAATGATGCCGGGAGACGAGCTTCACGGCCTGCAGCTGAAGCTCCTGAAGTCACTGGTCTACAGGCTGTACAGTTTTTCGCCGTTCTACCGAGAGAGGATGGACGCGGCCCATGTCTCTCCCGATGACATCAAGACCCTCGACGACGTGGAAAAGCTGCCCTTCATGGTCAAGGGAGACCTCAGGGACATACCGATGGAGAAGCTGTTCACCGCTTCAAATCGGGAACTGGTCCGATACCACGCCTCGTCGGGAACGACCGGGAAACCGACCATCGTCGGATACACCAAACATGACGTGGACAACTGGTCCGAGTCGATCGCCCGGGGGCTGATGTCCTGCGGCATCACTCAGGAAGACACGGTCCAAGTCGCCTATACTTACGGCCTTTTCACCGGCGGGCTGGGCCTGCATTATGGCGCCGAGCGCATGGGGGCGACGGTGGTCCCGAGCAGCACCGGCAATTCCGAACGCCAGTTGGACCTCATAAAGACCCTGAATGTCAAGGCCATCGCCTGCACCCCGTCCTACCTGATGCATCTGGGCGAGGTGGCGGCAAGGATGGGCATCGACATCAGGAAGGACACCAATCTGAGGATCGGAGTGCTCGGAGCGGAACCATGGTCCGACGGTATGAGGGACCGCATATACGACTCGCTCGGGGTCAAGGGCATCAACATCTATGGCACCAGTGAGCTGTCCGGTCCGCTCTGGTGCGAATGCGAGCAGCAGAACGGTATGCACGTATGGGCCGACATGGCATTGGTGGAGATCCTCGACCCGAAGACCGGCAAGAAGGTCAGCCCGGGAGAGAAGGGCGAGCTGGTCATCACCATGCTCCAGAAGGAAGCGCTGCCCATCATCCGCTACCGCACCGGTGACATCACCACCATGGACGAGACGCCCTGCGCATGCGGACGGACGCACCCGAGGATCGGAAGGATCAGCGGCAGGTCCGATGATATGCTGATCATCAGGGGCATCAACGTCTTCCCTTCGCAGATCGAGTACGTGCTCCTGTCGATGCCGCAATTGGGGAATGAATTCCAGATTATCGTGGAAAGGACCGGCGCCTTGGACGAGATGACCGTGAAAGTGGAACTGAGGCCGGAAGGCTTCGTAGACGACATGGCCAAGATCGAGGTCCTGCGGGACAAGATCGCCTCCAAGTTGAGGACCACCCTCATGGTCAACGCCTGCATCGAACTGGTCGAGCCTGGATCGCTGCCCCGGTTCGAAGGGAAGGCAAAGCGCGTCATCGACAACCGCAAATATTGATGCCGGACGTTATCAATGTCACGTGCTAACATGCACCGAGACAACATGTAACATTAATATACGTCCACTCCAATTCCTATAGAACTCAGTTTGACTCCGGCCTTGCGGCCGCGGGTCCTCGGCCGCCGGAGGAAACGGCCTTGAATGAGTGTGAACGGGGGGATTTCGATGGTGTTCGGGATAGAGGACCCACAGATAATCCTAGCTTATGTGCTAGCGATCGGAGTGACGATAGTTTGCGTCGTATATGGATGGTTGAATTGGAATAAGGAAGTGGATTAGTATGGTAGACACCGCAACATTCTGGGTGTTCACCGCAGGCTATGTGGCCATTACCTTATTCCTTGCCTACTATGGCTGGAAGAAGACCAAGAGCTCTGAGGATTTCCTTCTGGCAGGCAAGAACGTCAGCCCCTGGATCATCGGTTTGTCCTATGGTTCTACATTCATTTCCACGTCCGCGATCGTCGGGTTCGGCGGCGTGGCAGCCCAATTGGGCATGGGATTGATGTGGCTGGTCTTCCTGAACATTGCCTTGGGCATACTCATAGCATTCGTGGTGTTCGGAAAACCGACCAGGAAGCTCGGTCAGAAGCTTAAGGGCTATGACGTTCCCGGACCTCATCGGAAAGCGCTACAATTCGAATTTCATGCAATATGCCACGGGAGTGCTGATCCTGGTATCGATGCCGCTGTACTCGTCGGCGGTCCTGATCGGCGGTTCACAGTTCATCAATGTCACGCTGAACGTCGACTATAATGTGGCGTTATTTGGATTCGCCCTGATCACAGCATTGTACGTGGTGGTCGGAGGTCTGCTGGCGGTCATGTACACCGATGCATTCCAGGGTGGAGTCATGATCGTGGGCATGTCCCTCATCCTGATCATCACCTTCACACTGCTTGGGGGCGTGGACAGCTCGTTTGCGGCATTGACGAACCTCAAGGATTCAGCCTCACCGCTGGGTCTTCCGCCGGGAGGCGGAGGATGGGCGGGATGGACCGCCATGCCGGACCTGGGTTCGACCATTTGGCTGACCATGGTCACCACCATCATAATGGGTGTCGGAGTGGGAGTGCTGGCACAACCACAGCTGATCGTCCGCTTCATGACGGCCAAGGACTCTAAGGCGCTGAACCGGGCAATTCCAATCGGGGCGGTCTTCATCCTGCTCACGACCGGCGTCGCTTACACGGTAGGAGCCTTGACCAACGTTTACTTCTGGAACCAAAACGGAACGACCGCCACGGCGGCAGAGGTGGCCGCGTACGGCGGGGCTTTGAACACGGACAAGATCATGCCGCTGTACATCAACCAGGCCATGCCGGACATAGTCATCATTCTGTTCATGTTGACCTTGCTGGCAGCGGCCATGTCCACCCTCAGCTCGATATTCCACACCATGGGCTCGGCGGCCGGTCACGATGTCTGGAGGCACTTCAAGACCTCACGTCTGATGCCAAAGGGCCAGCGCTGCGAGCTAGAGAAGTGTTCATCCCTGAGAGCCAATAAGATCGGGGCGGGCATAATGATCTTGGCCAGCGTAGGTCTTGCGTTCCTTATGCCACCAAGCATTATCGCCAGGGCAACGGCAATGTTCATGGGTCTGTGCGCCGCGGCGTTCCTGCCGCTGTTCACCCACGCATTGTTCTCCAAGAAGGTGTCTCTGCTGGCGGCCAAGTCGAGCTTGCTGGTCGGTGCGGTCACCTGGTTCGCGTGGACCGCGTTCGTCCACACAAAGGAATCGCAGCCGTTGGGGATCTGCAAGGCATTGTTCGGCAAGGACTCCCTCCTGGTCGGCACCCCATGGACCGTA
The DNA here is from genome assembly GCA_963695345.1 of uncultured Methanomassiliicoccales archaeon. GTDB lineage: Archaea > Thermoplasmatota > Thermoplasmata > Methanomassiliicoccales > UBA472 > DASXVU01. The sequence continues at coordinate 1,548,739 of OY968769.1, read as the reverse complement.
GTCGATTCCCTGGTCATCGCCATACCACTGTCGATCTTGGCGCTGTTCATAGGATGGTACATCGATAAGAGAAGGAACAATCTGCTGCCGGAACTGGCATAAACCATTTCGCCCCGAAAGGGGCGGCCGTCTTATTTTTACGCCTGCTAAGGAGTATCATGTTCCGTTCTAGCATGTAACATTTAAATAATCTCAATCAATTGAGTTTGAGGGGCGTAACGCGCGCCTTAAGGAGGATTGAGAGGGGTGGCTTGGTGTCCATGCCATCCAGCTCATGGGGGGAATTTCAGTGTTCGGAATAGAAGACGTTCAGATTCAGCTCGCATATGCTCTGGCGATCGGGGCGACATTGCTGTGCGTGGCATACGGTGTGGCAAAATGGAATGAGGTGGACTAAATGGACACACTGGTCTTCTGGCTGGTCACTGCGGTCTACATCGGAATAACTCTGTTCCTTGCCTATCTTGCCTATAAGAAGACCAAGAGCGGGGACCATTTCCTCCTGGCGGGCAGAGAGGTCAGTCCCTGGATAATCGGACTTTCCTACGGGGCGACATTCATCAGCACATCCGCCATAGTCGGGTTCGGTGGAGTGGCGGCGCAACTCGGAATGGGCCTGATGTGGCTCACGTTCCTCACCGTTGCCGTCGGCGTCCTGATCGCCTTCGTGGTCTACGGAAAACCGACCAGGCGGCTCGGAAAGAGGCTGAACGCGTTCACCTTCCCGGACCTATTGGGGAAAAGGTTCCGGTCACCGTTCCTGCAATACTCTACCAGTGTCATTATCCTGATCGCCATGCCGCTTTATTCGTCGGCGGTCATGATCGGCGGTGCTCTGTTCATACAGCAGACGCTTGGTATACCTTACGCTTGGGCCCTCATCGGTTTCGCCGCCATCACCGCCCTATACGTGGTCTTCGGCGGTCTGCTGGGCGTCATGTACACCGATGCCTTCCAAGGGCTCCTGATGATGCTCGGCATGTCGGCGGTCCTGATAATCACCTATGCCACTCTGGGCGGGATAACCCATGCGCACACCGCCCTCACCAACATGTCCAGCCTGGTCCCCGCAGGACTGGTGTCCCAAGGAATGACCGGGTGGACCTCCATGCCTAGCCTGGGGTCGCCCATATGGTACACCATGGTGACCACGATCATCATGGGAGTGGGTATAGGGGTGCTCGCCCAACCGCAATTGGTCGTTCGGTTCATGACCGCCAAGGACGGAAGGGCGCTCAACCGCGCCGTTCCCATCGGAGCCGTCTTCATCCTGATGATGACCGGTGTCGCATTCACCGTTGGATCCCTGACCAACGTTTACTTCAATACCACCCAGGGAAAGATAGCCCAGCAGGTGGCAACGAACGGCAACTTCGACACGGTGATACCGCTCTACATCAATTCGGCCATGCCAGAACTGGTGGTAGTGCTCTTCATGCTGACGTTGCTGGCAGCGGCCATGTCCACTCTAAGTTCGATATTCCACACCATGGGTTCGGCGGCCGGTCATGACATATGGATCCATCTGAAGAACCGCAAGGTCAAGGACAATTACGACAAGGTCTCGCAGGTCAAATCGTCCCTGAACGCCACCAAGGCCGGGACCGGGATAATGATAGTGGTAAGCATCCTGTTGGCTTTCATTATGCCGGACAACATCATCGCCCGGGCCACCGCGATGTTCATGGGATTGTGCGCGGTGGCGTTCCTGCCCATGTTCACCCACGGGTTGTTCACCAAGCGCCCGTCGATATCCGGTGCCAAGGCCAGCCTCATAATGGGAGCCAGCACCTGGTTCTTCTGGACCGCTTTCGTCCACAAGAAGGAATCGGCCGTCCTGGGGATCTGCAAGGCCCTGACCGGCACGGACGCATTGCTCGGACTGCCCTGGCAGGTCATCGACTCGCTGGTCATCGCCATGCCGGTCTCGATAGCGGCACTGGCCATCGGTTGGCTCTATGACCGGAACAAATGGAAGAAAGAGGATGGGGCGAAGACCGAGGCCGCCTGAGGCCTCAATCATTCCTTTCAAAGAGCGTTCTGAGCCGAACGGTGACGTCATAGGCCCTGGACCTCCATAGGATCCAGGTCCGTCCGTCACGTTCCGCGAAGAAGAAACCCTCCAGGAATCCAGTGTTGCCTGCCGCGGAATAGGCGGTCTGGGTAAGATAATGGGCGGCAGGGCAGACGAACAGGTCGTGGCTGACGAAGACCTCGAAACCCATGGACCGGCGGGACATTATCTGTCCCATGAATATTCTCAGACCAACTTCCAAAGGCCTCATACCGGGAACCTTCCGGCCTTGGAGCTGATCACCGATTATCCTCTCCAGGGTGTAGGTATCGAATGTGTGGTCCAGCGCTTCGCCGTCATCCATGAACAGACCGGACCCGCCCAGGGAAGGGTATGTCTCCACATCGCCCTCATATCCGTTCCCCGCCCCTATGAGCTCAGCCGTCTGGATGCATCTGCGGACCGGACTGGTGGAACATCCCTTGATCTTGAGCCCTCTTTCCCCCAATGACCTGCCCAGCCTCTCGGCCTGCCTCATCCCATTCTCTGTGATGCTCACATCGTGCGGGGCTTTGAGACCTTTGAACAACGGCCGTTCGGCATGTCGGACCACCAGCTTGACATTGTCGAAACCGTCCCCATCGAACAGTGGGGAAATCTCATTCTCATCCAAACCATCAACTTCCAAGGGAGCATGGCACGGGGAGTATTCATTTTTGCCTTGAATATCGCCAAACCGTGGTGGTCATATCAGAGCGATGACACATGTCCTGTGACCAACGGATCGGTACTTTCACTCATGCGGGGGAAATGGATTTGAATTTGGGATCTGTATTATTTGAAGATCTCATGAAACCTATAGTCATTATCTATAACGCGGTCAGCGTCGATGGGAGGATGGACCATGGCGAGTTCGATCTGGAACTGTATTATGGACTTGCCGCCAAGATGAAGGCCGAGGCCATCGTCTTCGGGAGCGAAACGGTCGTCTCATCGGGATTGGAGGACACTGAGGAAGATACCTATGTCCCGAACGAAGACCCGAAGGACAAACGCCCCATCGTCGCCATAGTCGACGGCAGGGGAAGAGTCCGATGCTGGAACAAGCTCAGGAACCAACCATACTGGAGGGATATGGTCGCGCTGGTCTCCGAATCAACGCCCAAAGACTATCTGGAATACCTTAAGGTCAAGAATGTCAGGTTTGCGATCTTCGGAAAGGAACACGTCGACATGGCGAAGGCCCTGGAATGGGTCGGTACGGAGTTTGGTGCCAAACGCATCAGGGTTGACAGCGGTGGTACGCTGAACGGGATCCTTCTGAGGCAGAACCTGGTCTCCGAGGTGCATCTCCTGGTCCATCCTTTCCTGGTGGGCGGGACCAGCAACCGTTCCATGTTCATCGCTCCCGATCTGGGAGAAGGAGGAAAGGTGACTGACCTGGAATTGATCGGCACCAGGAAGTTCGATGGTGGCCGGTTGTATCTGAGATATAAGGTCCGCAATTATGCTGAGGAGCTGGATCGGTAGAAAGCGAGAAGACGTTTGAAGGCCGTCCGGGGCGATCCCCGACGCCTTGTTTTCCTCACTGGTCGACGTAGTCGAGCCACTTGTCATACTTCTTGTCCTGTCCCCGGGCGGCCTTGAAGAAGGCGGTCTGCAGTTTCTTGGTGATCGGCCCGGCCTTGCCATCACCTATCATCCGGCCGTCAAGGTAGCTGCACGGCGTTACCTCGGCCGCCGTGCCGGTCATGAAGAACTCGTCGGCGACAAATATCTCTCCCCTGGTGATGTCGCGCTCGATGACCTCGATCTTCAGGTCGCTGGCGATGGTCAGGATCGAGTCCTTGGTGATGCCTTCGAGCACACCGGCGGATATCGGCGGGGTGATCAGCTTGCCGCCCCTGACAATGAACATGTTCTCTCCTGGCCCCTCGGCGACGGTCCCGTTGGAATTCAGCATGAGCGCCTCATCGGCCCCGTGCTGGTTGGACTCGATCTTGGCGATGACCGAGTTCACATAGTTACCGCAGATCTTCGCCTGAAGCGACGTCGACTTGTTCGACGGCTTCTCCCATGAGGACGTCATTATGCTGGCGCCTTTCTGAAGCTGCTCCTCTCCCATGTAGGTCCCCATCTTCGCGGTGGCGACGGCAACGTTGACCTTGAACTTGGCCGGGTTCAGGACGATCTTTCCCGGTTCTCCCAGCCCGTAGTACGCTATGGGACGTATGTAGTCGATGTCCGTCTTGGTCTTCCTGACGACCTCCCTGGTCGCTTCGCAGATCTCCTCGACGGTGTAGGGGATCTTCATGTCCAGTATCTTGGAGGAATTGAAAAGACGGACTATATGGTCCTGCAGCCGGAAGATGGCCCGTCCCTTCTTCGTGTCATAGAGACGGATGCCTTCGAAGACGCCGCTGCCATAGTGCAGTGCGTGTGACATGAGCGGCACGTACGCCTTGTCCTGTTCGACCATCTTGCCGTCCATCCAGACCATCGGTTTGTTTGCCATTTTGATGCCTCGATCAATACCCGTCCAGTGCCCTTCACGGGCGGTGACGGAGCGTGTTAGAATATGTCAAGGCCTTTTTGAAGGTATCGTAGGTGATCACTTCCTTGCCAGCGGTTTATCGTACATCTTCTGGCCCGCCCCTTGCGCCTCAGCCGCCTTGCGCCACAGCTTGTTGCTGAAGTAGACGTAGAGGAACTTGGGGACCAGCGGCCTTCCGATCAGGTCCCTCGCCTGCTTCGAGAGCCCGCCGCCCATCGACATCGATACCGCCAGAAGGGCCAGCCCCGCCCTGAGGTTCTTGGTGCGACCCCCTGACTCCTCAAGCGTCTTGCCCTCCAGCAAGGGACCGGCTCCTATCGCTCCCCCGCCGTTCCAGGTAAATCCGGTGTCCCGCGCGAACAGAACGCATATTTCCAGAGCAACGGTGCTCTGGAGTGACTCGGGGAATCCGGAATTGATTATCGCGTAGAACGGTTTCTCGTTCCCGCCGTTCTTTCCCTTGCGCTCCAGGAACAGTTCGAAGAAACGGATCACTCCGGAAGGGAGGCTGTCCACGTAGAGCGGGGAGATCAGTACCAATGCGTCCGCCCGACCGATGGCGTCGAAGAGATCGTCCTCCTTTCCACCATCGATGGCCTGATGGATGTGCCTGATCTCTGTCTCCACGTTGAGATCCCTCAGCCTGGATGCTAGGTGTTCAGCCATGACCATGGATGTCCCTCCGTTGGTCTTCGGGCTGCCGATCAGTAGCAAGGCGCTCTTGAGGGTCATTGCAGCACCCCCATGCCATCAAGGATATGGTCAAGTTTGCGCGCCACGTCCTCCCTCGTATCCCTTTCGTATACCACCATTGAATTTGACTTGGGAGAATGGCCATTGATGGAGTTGCGCTTCGCAAGGCGGGCGAACACGTTCTCATGCAGCTTATCCTCCTTCTCGATCGAACCGACCACCAGCATCGTCGGATAGGATTCATACCTGAGGGCGTGGTGCACTTCCCCTTCCACCTTCTCGAAGAAAGGCAGGAGCACTGGCATCTGCCGGTCGAGGGCGGCCTTCAGCAAACTGCTGTATCCCCCGAACGTGATCGGCGAGAGCATGACCAGGAACTGTGCGTTGGCGATGCAGCTGGCCACCTTCTGGCCGTCGTCGTCGAAGACGCATAGGCCGGGTCGCTTCACCCAGCATCCGAAACAGCCGGTGCATCTCTTCATGTCCCCATCCCGAAGATTGACCTCCTCCAATTGGTGGCCCTTACCTTCGATCCGTTGTTTCAGCTCCGCTTTCACATTTTCAAGTGCAGGGACAGCTTGCCGCGACCCGTCTAGGATGAGGACATTCATCGCAATCGGTCGATGTCATTCACCGACCCACTTAATATCTTTCCTAAGGGGGCCTGGTCCACGCCCATCATTGAACAACGGTCACAACTCGAAAAATACACTCGGTAGATCCAACCTGGCAACGAAGACCCTCGCCATCATGCCCCCAACCGGCCGGATGACCGATTATCCGTTCCTTTCACTGCAATGGTCTGATCGGACGGCAAGAAATTCACATGGACTCTCCATATGAAAAGTACATTAACAACTCGAATCGGTTGTTCATCACAAAGTGATGTATCATGCGTTTCGAGACCAAGGCGGTACATGTCGGAGAGGAGCGAGACAAGTTCCAGAACGGCGATGTGGTCGTTCCTATCCACCTATCCAGTACCTTTGCCCGCAGCAAGATGGAGAATCTTCCCAATGGCTATCATTACTCCCGGGCAGGCAATCCGACACGTGCGGTATTGGAGGAACGCCTGGCGGCACTGGAAAATGGTATCGGAGGGCTTGCGTTCAGTTCGGGCATGGCGGCTGAGACGGTCGCGCTATTCCTTCTCAAGGCGGGGGACCGCGTGCTGGCCTGCAACGACCTCTACGGCGGCACCTACAGGATGTTCCATGAATGTTTTGCCCAGTTCGGGATTAGGTCGACGTTCATCGATTTTCATGACCTCGTTTCCGTCGAGAGGGAGTTGCGTGCCGGTGCGGCCATGGTTTGGCTCGAGACCCCCACGAACCCGACCTTGAGCGTATACGACATATCGTATCTTTCCGATTTGGCCCATCGCCTGGACCCGAACACCATCGTCGTCGTGGACAATACCTTCGCCAGCCCCTATTTTCAGAACCCCCTTGACCTGGGGGCGGATGTCGTGGTCCATTCGACCACGAAGTACATATCCGGGCACAGCGACCTGATCGGCGGCGCACTGGTGGCAAAGGACGCGAACATCCTGGAGAGGCTGCGCAATTACCAGAGAGCGCTAGGGCCCATCCCTGGACCCTTCGACTCGTTCTTGGCGCTGAGAGGCATCAGAACGCTGGCGCTGCGCATGCAGAGACATGAGGAGAACGCCAAGGCAGTGGCCGATTTCCTATCTTCGCACGAACTCGTGGAGAGGGTCCTGTTCCCGGGCCTGGACACCCACCCCGACCACGAATTGGCAAAGCGGCAGATGAGGGGTTATTCGGGGATGGTCTCGTTCGAGCTCGCGGAGAATGCGTCGGCACTGAGATTCTCGGAATCAACCCATATCTTCTCTCTTGCCGAGAGCCTCGGAGGCGTAGAATCCCTCGTCGAGCACCCCGCCTCAATGACCCATCGTATGATACCAAAGGAAGAACGGCTCAGAGCTGGCATCGGGGATAATCTGATCAGGCTTTCCGTAGGCATCGAGCACGAGGATGATCTGAGGGAGGACCTGCGGCAGGCGCTCAGCAACAGCCGGATTTGAAAGGCACAATCAATGATGTTATCCGCCTGAACAACGTTCGCCGACCATGGACAAGAACCCGATGCAACTTTTCAAGGAAGAATTCCCGGACCTGGCCCAGAGATTCGACCAGCTCGTTGACGCCCAAAGGCAGCTGGAGGGGCTCGACCAGAAAACGAAACAATTGATCAACATAGCCATTCAGACGGCCAATCGCAATCCCCGGGGCGTCATGTTCCACGCAATGATGGCCAAGAATGCCGGGGCGACCCGGAAAGAGGTGCTCGGTGCGGTGGCAATGAACCTTCACCTGTCGGGATTGGCCGCGGTACTGGAAAGCCTGCCTGCCGCCGTGGAAGGGTTCGACACGAAATGACCTTTCAGAGGAAGGGTATGGAGAAATAGCGAAGGGCCAAGAACGTGATGGCCCCGGTCTCCACTATCAGGAATATCGGGACCAGAAGGAACTTGGCCTGCCTGGTCTTGTGGCGGTAACGCTTCATCGCCAGATAGGCCCCGTAAGGACCGAACAGAGCCCAAACCAGCAACGCCGCCTCCGAGGTCCTCCACTGGTTGCGCCTCGCCTTCATCTTGTCGTTCCGGTAGACGCCGAAGGACAGGATATTGATCGTGACGAACACCGCCAACGCGATCAGGAAGTATGTGCTCAAGTCCATCCAATCCACCTTGCCTATCCAATCATGATATCTGGAATTGCACCCTCAGTCGAATACCACGATGTTACGGCTGTCGACTGCCACCTTGCTGTTGCCGACCTTGTGGCGGGCACCGTCCTCCGCCTTGCACTGCTGGATCAGCTCGGACATAGCTTCGGACGCATAGTTCGCCGTCCCCTTGGCAAAATCGCCAATCCGTACGACATCGCCGTCCCTGAACTCACCCTCCACTGACGTGATGCCACAGGGCAGCAGGCTGGCCCCATCACGGAGCGCCTTCTGCGCGCCGGCATCGACATTGATCTTGCCCCGGGGGCAGGCGAACAGGATCCAGCGTTCCTTGTTGCTGTACTTCGCCTTGGAGGAGAACAACGTGCCGACATCCTCGCCCTCGACCACCCGCACGATGATGTTCTTCGCCCGTCCGTTGGCGATGACCATGTTGCAGCCGGATTCCATGGATATCTTGGCCGCGTTGATCTTGGTCTTCATGCCCCCCACGCTGCGTTCGTTGCGGTGGGATCCGGCCATGCGCTCGATGTCCTTGGTGATCTCGTCCACCGTGTGGATCAGCTTGGCGTCCGGGTCAGCGTCCGGATTCCGGTCGTAGAGACCGTCGACGTCAGTGAGCAGGATCAGCAGGTCAGCGTCGATCTTGCTCGCCACCAGTGCCGAAAGTTTGTCGTTGTCGCCGAATATCTCCTCGATCTCGTCGGTGGAGATGACATCGTTCTCGTTGACCACCGGGATGGCCCCAAGACGGAACAGCTCGTCTATCGATGCCCTCAGGTTGAGGTAGCGCTTGCGGTCGGAGAACGCCCCGTAGGTCAGGAGGACCTGGCCCACGCTCTTGCCATACTTCTTGAAGGCGTCCCTCCAGGTCATCATGAGGATGGCCTGGCCTACGGCCGCGCAGGCCTGCTTTCGGGCCACGTCCTTGCGTGCGTCCTCGAGCCCGAGCTCGGCCGCCCCAGAGCCGATGGCACCCGATGTCACGATGATGCATTGGACACCTTTCTTTTCCAGAAGCACTACCTGCCTGGCAACATCCTCAAGGTATGAGATGTCCACCGTGCCGTCGGTCTTGCAGATGGTATTGGTGCCGATCTTGATGACGACTCGCTTCGCTTCCAAGGTCCTCATTTGATCTTCCTGTGCGTGAACTGTTTTGCATCGTCACCGGCGTAGTCGGCAACGACATGTCCTTTCCCGGATAATCGATACTTGTATATGACCAGCCCCTCCAGCCCGACCGGTCCGCGGGCATGGGTCTTGTTGGTGCTTATCCCCACCTCCGCGCCTAGCCCATAGCGGAAGCCATCCGCGAATCGGGTGGAGCAGTTCCAGAGGACTGAGGCTGAATCTACAGAGTCCATGAACCGCTGGGCCTTCACCTCGTCCTGGGTTATGATCGCGTCGGTGTGGTGCGATCCATATCTGTTGATGTGCTCGACCGCCTCATCCATCGATCTGACTACCTTGACCGAGAGGATGAGATCGTTATACTCCGAATTCCAGTCCTCCTCGGTGGCTTTGTTCGCATCGATAATCTGACGGGTCTTGTCGTCGCCCCTGATCTCGACGTTGGCCTCCGAGTACTTCTTGGCCATCATCGGTAGGAACCTAGAGGCTATCTTCTCATGGACCAGCATGGTCTCCATGGCGTTGCAGACGGCCGGATACTGGCATTTTGCGTCGAAAGCGACCTTGACCGCCATGTCCACGTCCGCGTCCTCGTCCACATAGGTATGGCAGACACCGGCGGCATGTCCCAGCACCGGGATCCTGGTGGAATCCTGGATAGAACGGACCAGTTGGTTCGATCCGCGCGGGATGATCAGGTCCACCAGGTCGTCCTGGTCCAGAAGCTCCTTGACCTCTTCCCTGGTCGACAGGAGCTGGACCGCGTCCAAGAACCCTTGGTCCGCGCGCATTATCCCCTCCTCGATGGCTTTGGCCAGCGCGGAGTTGGTCTCCTTGGCCTCGGAGCCGCCCTTCAGGATGACCGCGTTGCCGGATTTCAGGCACAGGGTCGATATCTGCACCAGTGCATCTGGCCGTGATTCGAATATCACCGCGACAACACCGATCGGAGTTGTGACCTTGTCCAGCATCAGACCGTCGTCAAGCTCCATCTTTGAGATGGACCTTCCGATCGGGTCTTCCTGCCGGATCAATGATCTTATCTGAGCTATGGATTCCTCGATCTTGTGATGATCATAATTGAGACGCTTCAGCAATGGCATGGGAAGATTGGACTTCTCTGCGTTCCGCAGGTCGGTGCGATTGGCGTCCACGATGGCCGTCTCGTTGCGTTTGAGGGCTTCCGCCACTTCTTCCAGGGCCGAATTCCGCACCTGAGTCGACATGCTTTGCAGCCGAAGCGATGCCAGATTGGCCCTCTCTGCCGCTCTCCTGACTTCATCCATGCACATACCGGCACGAAGCCAAATGGCATAATCCTTTCGCTGTCCCACCGGGTCGACGTGTAACTAGTGTCGATACGAAAACGAGATAGGTAGACCTCAGCAACAGCCACCGGGTCCGCCGCACGAGACCTCCTTTCCGGTGAGAGCCGCCTGTATCATCGCCTTGGCGCAGCCAACACCGCTCTCAACCTTAATGGCCCCGCTTGCGCAGTTGACCTGGCAGGCACCACACTCCATGCAGTCATCGGCATTGACCATTTTGGCCTTCCGGTTCTGGATCTCGAAGACTCCGTGCGGGCAGACCTCGACGCACCTTCCGCATCCGGAACAGCGATGGGGCATGAGCATCAACGTGTTACGGGCCTTCCTCACATCTATCTGGTTATTGGTTTGGACCAACAGGTTTCCTTCCATCAATTCCACCCCGCAAAGGACGATAAGGCAGCAACAGCGAATAGTGCTCCTCCGATAATGAACATTGCCACCATTATCGGTATGTAGCGGAATATCTCCCGCTTGACCCCGGTCCGCGACGCGAAGGTCGATGAACCGGTGAAGTTCAGCGCCAGGTAGCCGACCCCAGGCGATATCAGCAACGCATCGGCCGCCACGAACAGGGCGGTGATCCAATAAGGGTCCGAACCTCGGTTCAGGATCGTGTTGGCGATGAACGGCAGCGACACCAACACTCCCAGCACTATCCCCTTCGAACTGAAGTCCCTGGTCGGTATCAAAGGAAGGAGTATCGGGAAAAGGACCGTTCCGGATAGTACCACGGTTATGGCCATTAAGGCAGGTATCAGCCCCCCCATCAAGTACAGCACCAGAGCGGCGACCGCCATGATGATCATCGAATGAACTATCTCCACCGGGATAAGGACGATCCGGTCCTTCAATGGGAACTTCACCTTGCGCATCTCCGCGTCCGGTCCTTTTTCCAGATAACGGGGAAGGTCTGAGGCGCGCACTGGCCCATAGTCCACCTTGAAGCCCGTCTGCTTCTGCACCTCATGCGCTGAAACGCCGGGGGCGCCCAACTGGGGCAAGATCAGCCTCCGGTGGGTGACCACCTTTTCCAGTTCCGTTTCCTGGACCCGTCTGATGACCTCGGCAGTGCCGAAAGTGCCTTTTCCGGCCGCACACCAGACGTTGATCCCTTTGGTGTCCAGTACCAGGATATAGCCATCGATGCCTCTGATCGACGTTCGGAGGGCATCGAAGCTGAGGGTGTAATTGGCGGTGACGAACACCGGGGATCCAGGACCCGGACTGCCAATGGCGTATAGTCCTGGCTTTACCAAATGGGAGGAACGACGATAGCCCAACCTCGCAGCCAAATGGTCTCTCTTGTCCTTCTTGTTCAAGCTGTAGTCCGTGAGCATGATATCGGTCATTTGATCATCTCAGATGCGCGGTGTTTTCGGTAGCCACTTCTTTGGCCTTTGCGGCCAGTTCGTTCGCCTTCATGATATGGATACAGCAGATCTTGCCGTTCTTCTCCAGAGTGACCAGTGCCAGCTTGTCCCCTGCCTTGATCCCGGCCTTTTCCCTGATGTCCTTGGGCAGGACCATCTGACCTCTTTCATCGATACTGACGATGGACTCCACGTGGTATTCCTCACATGCTGAATCTGGCTTGCAGGAACCTGGTCTCGCTTTCATGTTCGTCGAACATCAGAAGGGATCCAAGTATTTGTTTATTCTGATTAATCAGAATAGTCTGTTGATTCAGGAAACATCTTATCAAGGCCTGCCCATCGTGAGCATGCCTTGTTACTTCCTGTTTTTAATATTTCGATTTGATTCGGTCACCAAGACCGGGGCTTCAGAATGGAAATCTCTATTGTAAGAGTGGATGCACAGAATGCCGACACGCTCGCGGACCTGATCAAGGAACTGGCTAGATATGAGCACCTGGAGCCTCCTACAGATGAAGCGATCTCCAGATTGAAACAGGACATTGGCTCTGAACACCCTTATCTGGTGGCCCATATCGCCATGATGGAGGGGGTTCCGGCAGGCTATGCCTGCTACTATTTCACCTATTCCACATTCCTGGCAAGACCTACGCTGTTCCTGGAGGACATATTTGTCATCGACAGTTATCGCAGGCACGGAGTAGGCAGCGCACTGCTCGAGTTCTGCGTGGCCGAGGCGGAAAGAAGAGGATGCGGCAGGATGGAGTGGAACGTCCTGGATTGGAACTCTGATGCCATCAGCTTCTATGAGAGCACCGGGGCCCGGATATTGCAGGAGTGGCGGGTGGTCCGGCTCAAAGAGGAGGACTTCAGCAGGTTCCTGCAACGCCGAAATAAGACGGGTCAATGAACGACGCTGGCCCCATGCTGCACAAATCGCACCTTGTTCCGGCTGACCCGGATCACAAACCTCACGCCCTTGCCGGGTTCGCCTTCCTCGGTTATGGTCATGCCAGTAATGGCCAGGATCTTCTTGGAAAGGAATAGCCCGGCCCCATGTTCTCCGTCCTCGCTCATCTCGAATAGATGCTTTCTGGCATCTGGAGAGATGCCTGGACCGTCATCCTGATAGACCAGTTCTGCGAAATCGGTCATTTCTTTTAGCGATATCTTGATATGGGTAACGCCCTCGCCGTGGGTCAGGGAGTTGTCCACCAGGTTGTAAAACACCTTTTCCAACTGAGGATCTGCCAGTATCTCAGCGTTCCGGACATCGGTTTCCATTACCACTCCCCGCTCGGAAAGCGGAAGAGGCACCTGCAGGGCCATTGATCCTATGTTCTGCCATGAGGGGTCCTTGACGCCGATGGCCTGGTAGTCCCTGAGGAAGGCCAACTGTTGGGAGATGTTCTTGGAGGCGGAAACGATCAAGGCAAGGTTCTTCTTGATTGACTCGTCACTCGATCTGAGGCGCAACAGTTCTGCGTTGCCTTCGATTACCAGCAGCTGGTTATTGATATCGTGTCTGGTGATGGAGTTTAGCAGATCGGTCTTGTCCTCTGCCTCTTTTACCAGATCGCTGGCCCTTTTTTCCTTGGTAATATCATGAAGGACTACAAGCTTGCCCACCGCCCTCTGTCCCGGATCCTTGATCTCGGTAACTGAGGCATGATAGAATTGTCCTGGAACCATTTCGAAACAGCAGTCCGATTCGCCTTTGGTGATAGCCGTCGAGATGGGTTCCCCTCCCGGGAGGACGTCGCCTATTCTACAGTGAAACGCTTCCTCGTTCCTTTTCCCGATCAGTGCAACGGCGCTGTTGTTCATGAACAGAATCGCATCGCCCTCATCGAGCACGAACACGCTGTCATTGATGGTCCCCACAACCTTGTCGAAGGCGAAGGGCACGATCTCGAACATCTCGAACCCGAACGCGCCAACATATAGGAGGATCCCACTGACGAAAAGACCGGCCAGAACCAGGAATGGACCGGGTATGTGCGTGACCTCTACGAAGTTGAGGATGGTGGCCGCCAGGGGGATCATGGTCGCCAGCATCACAGTCCCCACATGTTTTCGGTGCTGCCCTACCGTGTGGCAGTAGCGACGCATTAGTATGACGACCGCCGCGCTGACCACCGCCAGGGTGAATGCCACATAGGCAAAGAAGATGGGGCCGTAGTGGGCCGAGAACGATATGAAATGGTTGTTTGAGATCGTGACATCGACGTACCACAAATGGTGGAACTGGTTCGTGACCAATGAGATCAAGAATGCGAGGGGGACGATCAAGAGCACCATGGTCCTCTTCGGTGTCATCCATCTGCTCCCGATGAAGCGAAGCGAGAATATGAGCGAGACTGGGACAGCTCCAAGGAACCCGATGTACTCCAGATTGTTCCAGAACAGCTTCTCTGAAATATCGGAAGCGTTGACGTCCAGAAGATATCCCCAGGCCATGACGATCTCCATGGCCATTAGGGCTACGAAGGAATACCGGTAGTGCCTCCGGCTCCTCATGAAGGCGGCACAGGCCAATGTGGCATCGATGATGGTCAGACCAAGAACGAGCATTGCCAGGGGCAGTATGTCGACCATCCATTGTATTCAATGCTCCAGGATATAAAAAACCACGAACCCAAGTTGCCAAATTTGATAAGAATAGTTAAGGGGTTTTGGTGGCGGCGGGAGGAGCCGCCCTGTGGTTACGGATGGACGTTCACCCGGACAACATGTCCTTCAGGTCCTCGTCGACATCCCCGATCGCCTTCCACCCATACTTCTCCTGGATCATCTTCCAGTTGTTGGGGGAGACGAAGGCCGGCAGGGTCGGACCGACCCGCACGTTCTTGATGCCCAGTGCCAGCAAGGTCAGGACGATGGCCACCGCCTTCTGCTCGAACCATGAGAGGACGATGCTCAGCGGCAGCTCGTTCACGGACACGTTGAACGCCTTCGACAGTTCGACGGCCAACACCACCGCCGAGTAGGTGTCGTTGCACTGCCCGATATCCAGGTAACGGGGGATGCCGTCGATCGCACCGAACTTCCGGTCGTTGAAACGGTACTTGCCGCAGGCGAGCGTCATGATGACGCTGTCCTGTGGCACCTTGTCCGCCATCTCCGAGTAGTAGTTCCTGCCCGGGGTCGCTCCGTCGCATCCACCGATCAGGAAGAAGTGCTTGATCTTACCTGCCTTTACCGCGTCCACGATCTGTGGGGCCAGTCCTAGCACCGCCTTGTGGTGGAATCCGGTCGAGAGGGTCGTTCCCGGGCGTTCTGGAAGGTCCCCGATCCTCTTGGCGTGCTCGATGATCTGAGAGAAATCCTTCCGGTCGGCGATGTGCTTCACTCCCTCCACCGCGGTGATCCCGGTCGTGTAGAGCCGGTCCTTGTACGACTCTGGAGGGATCAGGACGCAGTTGGTGGTGGTCAGTATGGGGCCGCCGAACTCGGCGAATTCCGTCTTCTGTTTCTGCCAGGCCGATCCATAGTTGCCGATCAGGTTCGTGTATTTGCGGAGAGCTGGATACCCGTGCGCCGGCAGCATCTCGCCGTGGGTGTAGACGTTCACTCCCGTACCCTGGGTCTGTTCAAGGAGCTCTTCCAGGTCGAGAAGGTCGTGTCCGGTGACCAGGATACCCGGGCCTTTCACGGTTCCGGTGCTTGACGGTCACTGGTGTGGGGAGGCCGAAATGGTCTGTGTTCGCCTTGTCCAGCAACTGCATGATCCTGAAGTTCATCATACCCGCCTTGAGCACCGTGTTCCACATGTCCTCAAGCGAGAAATCGACATTGGTGAGGGTCTTGAAGAGGGCTTCGTGCATGAAGGCGTCGACCTCCTCGTCCTTGTATCCGAGGATCCGGCAGTGGTAGGCATAGGCTGCTATCCCCTTCAATCCATAGATAAGCAGCTCCTGGAGGCTCTCCATGTCCTCGTCCTTCCCGCATACCCCTTTGACCGTGCAGGCCACACCCTTGGCGGTCTGCTGGCATTGGTTACAGTACATTGTCATTCGATTCACCTTAAAGATTCGATGCAGGCTATAATATATAACATCATCCACTATGAAATATCGTAAATAATTCGAATCTGACTGTAATAAATATATCAATAGTTTCAGGGTCACAAATGTCCAAGCAGCTCACTTCATTCGACATTCTGTGTCAACAGCGCTTTGATAGTAGCCGCCTAAAAAAACATGCAGGAACGGTGGTGTGACGCCTCAAACCTCGGTCACCGAACTCACAATATATCATCAAGAATATACAATTAAGGCCAGGTCAATCAATGAACATCCGATTCCACATTACCGACGTTTTCTCAGAGAGGCCTCTGGAAGGCAATCAACTGGCGACATTCTTCGATTTCGGAAGGCTGGACGGCGACCAGATGCAAAAGATAGCCAGGGAGACAAATTTCTCCGAGACGACATTCGTGACATCGAAGAAAGAGGATCGCGGGGGTTACGACGTTCGCATCTTCACTCCGGCCGAGGAGATCCCATTCGCCGGGCATCCTACTCTGGGCACAGCCCATATCATCCGAGAGAAGCTCATTAGAAGGAATGTGGAAAAGGTCGTCCTTAACCTGAAGGTGGGTCAGATCCCGGTCACATTCCCTAAGGGGACGGGGATGGCATGGATGAGGCAACGGGCTCCCGAGTTCGGACGACAATTCAAGCCCAAGGATGCGGCAAAGGTATTGGGACTGGAAGAGAAGGACATCGACGAACGATGGCCGTCAGAAGAGGTATCCACGGGTTTGCCTTTTATCATTATCCCGATTCGTTCGCTAGATGCACTGAAGCGGATAAAGACGAGTGAGAGCTCGCTCCGTTCCCTTGTCGCGGGAGGACCCAATTCTATCCCTCTGGCCTTCACTCCGGAAGGGCAGGAACCAGGCCAAAGTCTCAGCGTGAGGGTCTTCCCGATCCTCGAGGGGATCTCTGAGGACCCGGCCACCGGTAGCGGCAATGGTTGTCTGGCCGCCTATCTGGTGAAGAACGGTTATGCCGGCCCGCATCGCATGGAGGCGAAGGTAGGGCAGGGCTATCAGATCGGCAGACCATCGACCCTGTACTTGAAGGCGGAAATGCAGGATGATGAAATTGTCGTGATGGTTGGGGGAAAGGTCCAAGAGGTCGCCGCTGGCAATTGGAGGGCGTGATTCACGAAAGGACCCTGGACCATGAGTGGATTTGACGTAACGGTTATATGGTCAGAACACAGACACGGAAGCGATGTTATCATCGGAACCTGGTCCTTCGGGAAGAATCATGGTCACCGGGGCGACCGGTCAGATAGGGTCTGAACTGGTACCGGAGCTCCGCAAACGCTATGGCCGGGACAATGTGGTGGCGGCGGGGCATTTGAGACGACCTACCCGGGAGATGGAGGATTCCGGCCCCTTCATCACGGTCGACCTGATGGACCTGAAGATGGTGTCAGATACGCTGAGGCAGGAAGAGATCGGCCGGGTGTACCATTTGGCGGCTATGCTTTCAGCGGTGGGCGAGGAGAGGCCGCAGGAGGCGTGGAACGTCAACATGACCTCGCTCAAGAACGTTCTCGATGCCAGTCATTCCTCCCAGGTCGAACGCGTATTCTGGCCCAGCTCCATCGCGGCTTTCGGACCAACATCACCCCGTAGTGACACGCCCCAGGACACCGTCCTAAGGCCGACATCGATGTATGGGATAACCAAGGTTGCGGGAGAGCTGCTATGCAACTACTATTTTCTGAAATACGGTTTGGACACCCGGAGCGTGAGGTACCCCGGGATCATCAGTTCGGTCACCCCTCCAGGGGGAGGGACCACAGACTATGCGGTGGCGATTTTCTATGAGGCGATACTGAAGGGACATTACCAATGCTTTGTCAGAGCGGACACTGTCCTCCCGATGCTCTACATGCCCGACTGCATCAATGCTGCCGTGGGCCTCATGGATGTACCGTTGGACCGGGTCCGCCGACATGACTCGTACAACCTGGCCGGGATGAGCTTCTCCGCCGGAGAACTGGCGGGATCGATACAACGACGCATGCCGGGTTTTTCGATAGACTATCGTCCAGACAACCGACAGCAGATCGCGGACTCCTGGCCCATGTCCTTGGATGACTCCGAGGCGAGGAGGGACTGGGGCTGGAGTCCAGACTATGACAGGGAAAGAATGGTCGATGATATGCTCTTCAAGATCGAACGGAAACTGAAGGGCGAATCGGTCCTAGGAGCTTAATCTGGAGGGATGAAAGTTGCGCAACCCGATATCGTTCATGAAAGCGGAATACGCGGAACTGGTCAGGAATGACCTGGACTGGAGGATAAGAGAATTGGAAGGGCCGAGCACCGCATGGTGCATGGTGGATGGAAAGAAGGTGCTCATGTTCTGTTCAAACAACTATCTGGGCCTAAGCAATCACCCGCGGCTCAAAGAGGCTGCGATCAGGGCAGTGCAGACCCACGGGGCAGGTTCGGGCTCGGTCAGGCCGATCGCCGGTACGTTCGACATCCATCTTGAGCTGGAAAGACGCCTGGCCCGCTTCAAGGGGACGCCTGCCTCACTGGTCTACCAGACCGGTTTCGCCACCAATGCCGGCCTGATCCCGCAATTGGCAGGGAAGGGAGACATCATCATCAGCGATGAACTGAACCATGGCAGTATAATCGACGGGGTCAGGCTCTCATACGCCGACAGGCAGGTCTACCGGCACGGGGACGCCGATGACCTGGAAAGGAAACTGGACGAAATTGAGAGACACGCCCCGGCCTACCGACGAATTCTGGTGATCACTGATGGGGTGTTCTCCATGGACGGGGACATCGCCCCGCTGGACCGGATATCCGAGCTCGCCGACCGGCACGGGGCGATGTTGTATGTGGACGATGCCCATGGCGAGGGGGTCCTGGGCGAGGGCGGTCGCGGCATCGTATCCCACTATCACCTCTCTCACGAGAAGGTGCAAGTGGAAATGGGAACGTTCTCCAAAGCCTACGGGGTGGTGGGAGGGCATATATCCGGCTCCGAGGACCTGATCAAGTTCGCCCTCAACAAGAGCCGCACCTGGCTATTGAGCGGCTCACATCCACCCGCGGTGGCCGCCGCCTGTACCGCCGCCATTGACGTGCTGGAGCAGGAACCGGGGCATGTCCTATCGCTATGGGAGAACACCAGGTATTTCAAGAAGGCAATGGCCCAGCTGGGATTCGATCTGGGACGGAGCGAGACCCCGATAACCCCGGTCATGGTGGGAGATACGGCAGTGGCCAAGGACCTGAGCCGACGACTGTTCGAGGAAAAGGTGTTCGCCTTACCGATCGTCTTCCCGATGGTGGCCAAGGACAAGGCCCGGATCAGGACGATAATGAATGCGGCATTGACCATAGAGGACCTTGATTTTGCCATTGAGAGGTTCTCGTCCATCGGAAAGGAGCTGAAGCTGATCAAATAGGTCCTTGACTTGTTGTTCGGGGTCCTCAGCCATCGGTCTCTTTGGAGGCCGAGACCACAACCGGTTCCTGAGCGTACAGAGGCTGGCTCCCAGGATCCTCGATCTGCATGACGCTTGGCATCAGGAAAGCCATCACGCCGATCAGGGCGGTGGGGACTCCGGCGATCAGGAACCATGTCTGGATACCGACGCTGTCAGCGATCGGGCCTGCAAAAGCCATCCCTATCGGGGCGGCCGCAATGGACATGGAGCCTACGAGGGCGAAGACCCTCCCCTGCATTCCGTTGGGTACGCAGGTCTGCAATAGTGAGGTCAGAGAACCGTTCAGCAACGGCATCATCACGCCGATGAAGAGAACCAGCCCGAGGATGATCAGGAATCCGTCCTTTGGAACCAAGGCCATCAAGCTTATCCCCACTCCCGCCAGGACCGTGCAGGACATGACCGTGACCATTTTCCTTCGAGTCCCTCCCCAGATGCCTAGCGCTAGGCCTCCAGATATCATCCCGATGCCGGCAACCGCTTCCAGGGTGGCATAATCGATTGCCCCGCCGTTGAAAACGTTGACCACCAGGATGGGCAACAGACTGAAAGCGGGAGTAATAAGCATGTTGACGAACGTGAACATGAACATCAAGGTCAACGCCCCCCGCCAACCTCGGAAATAAGCGAATGCTTCCTTCATATCGGCCAGGATCTTCTGATGCGGCCCGGTCTTGGGGGCCGGCTCAGGGAACCGGATTACCAGGAGCGGGACGATCGCCAATGCTGCCGTAAGGATATCGAACGCTAGCACCTGCTCTATCGGCAGAAAGGCGATGAGTATGGCGGCCAATGGAGGGGCCAGTATGCTCGATAATCCCAGCATCGACTGGTTCATGCCGGCCACCCTGGTCAAATGCTGTTCTGGAACGAGCATCGTCGTTGCCGCCTGGCTAGATGGCCAGTGGAACGCGGCGAAGCAGGAACGGACGAATAGAATGACGAATATGTGCCATATCTCAGCATAGCCGAGGGCGAACAGCATGATAAGAACGAATGTGCTGGCCGCTATCAAGGCGTCAGAGGCGATCATTACGTGACGCCTTTTCCATCTGTCAACATAGGCGCCGGCTATCGGAGAAAGGAATATCTGGGGTACGATAGCCGCCACGCTAGCAATGGCCAGGATCGTGGCGGAACCGGTCTGGATGGTCAGATACCAGACTAGGGCGAACTGCACCAATTGACTGCCCACCAGGGAGGAAGATTGGCCAGCCCATATGGCAATGAAACGCCTCAGCCACCTCTCCTTCACTTTTCCAATCATTCCCGCCACCCCGATGTCCGAATGATGTCCTACAAATTAATGGCACCGCTTACTAGTACTTAATCACCGGACAACGGCCATGACGACCTGATGTTGAGGACCGTCCGAACTTTCGCATCATGATGGTTATTCGTCGATTCCTCTGACGTTCTTTCTGATCACCGAACTATGCACTTTTCCGATCGGTCTTTGAATATCGGTATGGTGATCGATTCGGCATCCCGAGATGGAGTTCCGACATCAGTCATAGTCCAGGAGTCAGACGCCCCCCAACGGATCCCATACCGGTATATCGGAACCAGTAGGGAGGTCGTACCGCCCTTCGGCCGTGTCGAACATCAGGTCGGCAACCTCTTCGGGCGGACCTCCGCGGAAACCGGTCATGTGGGTGGCCGTGAAGCGAGGATATATGGTGTACACCTTGAGGTCTTTCTCTTCTTGGGCCAGAGAGCGGGTGAACCCCCTTACCCCGGCCTTGGTGGCCCCGTACACGGTGACCCCGGAATAGCCATGGATACCGGTCCGACTGCCGACATTGAGCACCATTCCCTCAACCAACGGAAGCATCTCCAAGGTCATTATGATCAGGCCCTCCAGATTGGTGCGCACCTGGCGGGAGACCTCCTCCGCCGTCTGGTCTCTCAAGGGTTTCCATACGTCTATCCCTGCGTTGTTGATCAACACGGTGACCTTGCCGAAGACCCGCTTGATCTCGTTCACTGCATTCCTTACGCTGTGGGGATCGGACACGTCGAGTTGCAGAAGCAAGGTGGATCTCGCTCCCAACTCATCACATCTGGCCTTCGCCTCGATCCCCTCCTCTTCGTCCTTGTGATAGGTCAGGACCACGCCCCACCCTCCCCGAGAGAACCGGAAGGCCGTCTCGCGTCCGATGCCTTCGCTTGAACCAGTGATCACAACGATCCTCGGAGTCATTTCGGTCATGGGTGTTCCAGTGAACCCGATGAGTAATAATCGTTCGCATTGTCCAGTTCAGGTCGGATGTGCCAAAGGCGTGGCCCCGATCCCAGACTATGCAGGTTCCAGCCGACGTTCTCCCAGGTTTCATTCTTCTAAGAAGAAGGAAAGGGCATTTGCCAGGTCGGATTGGAAGTCCGGGGGGAAGCTGTGCCCCATCCCTTCCACGATCCGATATCGGAAGGATACCCCGTTCCGCTCCAAAAGTTCGGCCAGCCGGTTTGTGGAGGCAAAGCAATCCTTGTCCTTGTCACCGCATATCAGGTATACCTTCACCTTGGCCTCACGCAGCCTGGTGATCAAAGGCTCTGAGGAGACGATATCTGGAAGCCAGGGTCCTAAGAGTATGGCTCCTTTTGCCTTGATCATGCCTTTGAGCAAGAGATGCAACGCCACCCTTCCCCCGGCGGAGAACCCTCCCACGATCACCTGGTCTCGTCCCCCTGGGTCATTCGTGAAGATTGTGTCCAGATGGGCCGCTACCTCAGAAGATCCGGCCTCCGGATCGACCCAGGAATAAGCGCCGGAACATACGGCATGGGATGATTGAGGCAAAACCACCAGACAGTCTGCCAGTACCTCTCCGCACCATTCGATCCGGGTGGAGCGGATATTGAGCTGATTCCCATGCAAGGCGACGACAATCGCCTTCGGGCTGTCTTCGGCCATGATCGGAGGAACCAGTTCGATCTCCGATCTTGAATTGCCCTCGGCCGCTGTCTGCCGTTCCTTGCATTGCTCTGTCAACGCCTTGAACTCCTCTCGCTCCCTCAACGGTTCCAGGTCATCATCGCCCAGATAATCGGATGAATACCAGTATCCGCGGTCAATGATTGCCTCGCGAAGGAGATCCATTGCCAGATCATGCATGCCCGCCCTGCAGGCGAAAGAGAAACGGAGATAGAGCACTAGGGCCGGTATAGCGTCGGGGGATGCCCCCTCCCGAGTGATGAGGTCGTATGCCTCTTTGTATCTCCCTTCCTGGTAAAGGACGATGGAATCCTCCAGGGACGAAGAGTATGACATTGCCATCAGAACGATGTGCAATGCTATCTTGATTTCGGGCCCGCGACGAACCACCTGATCGTTCCGCACTGTAAAAGGAAAACCCTGAGGGATGAAGCGGCCGCGCGGCTAAGGAGAACTGTCCGTCCGATGGCCACTTTTTTATAATGCCTGCTCTCAATCGAATCGCAGTGAAGGTGATACCATGGCAGAAACTGACATAAAGGACGCGATTACGGAGAAAAGCTTGGAGATCAAGAAGATGTTCAAGGACATGTCCGCGACGCTTGAGCAATGGAAGTTCTCCATTGAGGATACCAAGGAGGGCACCAGAGTGGAGATCCACGCCACCGCCCTGATAAAGCACAAGAAGGAGTGAGCTCTCTCATATCCTTCTCGACCGGCCGAATATCCTGCGCCTTATTTTCGTGTTCATGAGGCGCCCCAGCTCTTCCTTGTTCTCGTTCGAGAGTACGATGTCCGGGCGCCTTTGGATCAGGTCTAGGTACCTGGCGGCAGCCATCATCTCCTTGCACGGGTAGTATCTCCTGGCGATTTCCACGATCTTTCCCGCTGGCCTGTATTCCAAGAATGAGGTGATCTGGGAGGCAAGATCATAGGCCAGCTTCTGAGACGGAGGGGCTTCGTCCATGAAGTTTCCGACATCGACGATGTAGACCCTGTCTCCGAACATCAGATTGTCCGGCTTGACGTCCCCGTGGAATATCCCGTTGTCATGCATCTTCCGAAGGTAGCCGAACACCGTATCCAAATGCTCATCGGTCAAATGCGGCACGTCATCGATCGTCCTGGCATCCAGGAAGTCAGCCACCAGCAACCATAGCTTGGCCCTCAATGGATAGATCCCTCTGGGAGTGGCTGTCGGGATGTCTAGCTCGCTGATCGCGTTCATCATTTCATATTGGTGTCTGGCCAACTCTTCGGGTGAATCGGTGACCCGGAACATCGGAGCCATGGAGTTCATGGTGAGGTATAGGTTCTTGAAAAGCTGGATGGCCCTGGCGGTCATATTGTCGGTCCCTCCCATGATCTTGCCGAAAAAACGCACCCGTCTGCCATTCCTGTCCGTCCCTTCGATCTTGATGGGGATCGACAGCCTGGCTACCTCCGCGCCCACCGGTTTGATGGAGACATCGGTCAGGTGGAACTCGGTCTCCATTATCCCGTGTATGTCCTGAAGGATGTCCCGGAAGAACTCGCGATGGGTCCTATGCCGCTCGACCTCGGAAACCTCGTTCATTTTGCGGCCTCGTTGTGGGATTTCTTGTCCGCCTCCTTCATCTGCTGGACCTTCAGCTTGTTTATTCTCCTTGAACCGGTCCACATCTCCAATGCCAGCCGTAGGGCCTGAAGGCGGTGGACCACCATGCCGTTCTTTACCCCCCGTCCGAGCTCGATGACCGGTCTACCCTTGTGCTGGTACACCACATGCCACACGTTCAGCTCAGGTACGGAGAAGAAGATCTGGTTGGTGTTTATGGTTATCTCCTTCCCTTTCACGGTAACATCCATGTCGACCATGCCATCACGCTTAATTGGGATGCTCAGTCCTTTGCTGAACGCCACCCGGAACAACGCATAGCTCACCACCTCTATCAGGCCAAGATCGATCGGTCGTTTGATCTTGCCTTGGATGTGCGTACCTTCCGAAGCCTCTGGCCCTGCGGCTCGTTCCAATTGGGAGGTCTTCTCGACCAGCAAATCCTCCGTGGGAGCATCTTTTCGTCCATGCAATGACGAAGCGGCATCAACCGATCGGTCTTCCTCCGGCCCCTTTGCCGGTCCCCGACCGGATTCTAGGTCAAGGAAGGGCGCCCCCGTCTTGTGATACTCTCCGTTGACCTTGACCGTGCCTCCCCTCCTGTTCCAGTATTGCTCAAATCCCTCCAGATCCGCATCAACACCCACCAAGTCCTTGCGCAATCCTTCCTTGTGGAATTCGGTGATGACCTTTCTGCCCTCGGGATCCTTCCACTCCTCGGGGCAGATCAGATCGCGGCAGACCTCTCCATCCGGTCCCTGGTTCGCCTCCTGCCTTTTCTCTTTGCGGTCGGTCACGGGAAGCACCTACTTCTTTACCAGGATCTGGAACCGGGCAAAGATCCGGGTCCCGTCCTGGAATTCCTCCATCGACACCTTCCAATCTTCCAGCTCCGCGTTCAGCGTGTTCATGAACTGATCAATCTCATCGACAATCTTCTCCACATTTTCTGGCTTCCCTCCAACCAGGTGCAGGACCGACGCCATCTTGTCTCTCTTGTCCATCAGTTGTGACCGTTTTTCCATTCGAGCCGCCGTCTAATATCCTTTTGCATTTTAATCACTGGACAACCCATCGATCCGATGGTGTTCCAGGAACTCATCGAGATCGGGAAATCAATACTCCTACTCATGGCCTGACCAAAGCAGGAAGGTCAGAATGAGCTTCCCGATCTTGGGCGCCCTCCGCCGCGGTTCACTAGTAAATGCAGGGCATCATCATCGCGGAGACCACATGAACGCATCCGGACGTCAAAGGAACGCGGTCCTCACTTTTTTACGAGGACAGCCATCAAACCATTCGTATACTTGAAGCTGCAACCATAGGCAAGGGAGGTCTCTGAAAATGAGAATGTGCGGCGACACGGCGAACTATGGAGAAGGATTGGCCGCGTTCCGTCAAGAGGTGGCCGCGGAGGTTGCCTGCGAGGAAGAGATGCTCCAGAAGCTTCAGGAACCCAGGTCCCATGATAAATATGGGCACATGGCATCCTTTGCCCTCACTTCTTTGGTCATCGCCTTCATTTTCCTCGAGAACTCCGTCTTCTTGCTTTGGCTCATAGTCGCGATCCTGCTCTACTCATACAATTTCGTGATCATGCTCATTCCCACCACAACGGAACGAATCAGATCGG
Organism: uncultured Methanomassiliicoccales archaeon; assembly: GCA_963695345.1. Taxonomy (GTDB): domain Archaea; phylum Thermoplasmatota; class Thermoplasmata; order Methanomassiliicoccales; family UBA472; genus DASXVU01. The sequence continues at coordinate 1,523,266 of OY968769.1, read as the reverse complement.
ACGACAGGGATCTGGCCCCTGTGATCGACAAGGAACGAAAATGGCTGGCCCTGCGCCTGCTGATGAAGAAGAGGAAATTGGCCATAGAGATCGGGTTGACGGTTCTGCTGGGAGGGATGGTTCCGCTCTCCCTCAGCTTCTCCATCATATTCGGATTGGCAATGTTCTTCGCGGTCTACTTTGGATTCTTGGTCCATGTCATCGCCGGCCAGGCAGTGCTCCTGATAGTGGTGCAGATCTCTTTCATCATCCTCTTCTACATTCTCATGCTCCTGATCGAGCCGCAAGCCCAAGGCATCACCAAGATCGCGATCAGATACAAACAGAAGTTCGACTCCGCCCGTTCAAAGGGCAAGAAAGCGTACTTCATCATCATACTGACCATGATCGGGATAGTCACCGTCGCAGGAGTGCTGGTGATCGGAGCCGTCCTTCTCCCGGGCTTGATACTCCCCTCCTTTTTCGCGGACATCGACATGTTTCCCAACATCGATCTCGCATTGGCCGCCCTTGTTTTCATAAGTCAGCTGGTAATAATGAGGCATTTCCAAGGCATCATGAGCAGATGGATGGCCGTAAACCTGCTCAGGACCCGGGTGGAGAACTTGAAAGCCGACGTCCTTGACAGATTGGACCAGCTGGAGGCCTCGCCGGTGAGCGTCGATAGGGATGCCGGACTGAAGGCTTTGAAAAAGAAATACTACTCCATCGCGATTTACGATGTCATCAGGCAGGACCTGTTCGGATACTCTCCCATCTATCTGGTAGGTCCTCGGCTGAGATATGTGCTGGATGAAGGAGTGATCGAGCAATTCTGACCGATTCGATATTATTTGGACCGGTCCAGACCGACGACCGTCACCCAGTCCCAGTGGAATACTGTTTGCCTGCGCTTGGAAGCGACCATTTCGTAAGCTTCTTTGCATCCCATGCCGTACCTTTTCATAATGTACATCATCGCCAAGAACGGAGACCGGTCCCTTCCCCGACTACAGAATATGAGCACTTTTGGATGGAGGGGAACAAGCTCCATTATTTCGTCTCTGGCCTTTAATAGGAATTGCGCGATCGGAACTCTTCCTCGGGGTAGAAGGCCCTTGGTGAAAAGTACTCGGGAGTCTACAATAAGCTGAATGTTATTCTGGCGTCGCCGTTGGACGGAAAAGCCATCGAACCAATCGCCGACGGCTACGGTATCGTCGATCCAATCCATTGACCTTCCTCCGGTTTGACACCTTTTTGACCGTTCCTGGGACCTGAGGTGTACCGTTCTATTCCATCGTGGATTATCTAAGTGTTCCGATTCCCGACATTGGGTCTTCGAGAACAGGTTGACTTTGAATAATGCCAAAACAAGAAAAGAGGATGGAAGATGAGCGCTTGCCTGAGGGCAACCGATGCCGTAGGCACCTTCGCCATGCAAGGCTCAAGAAAAAATGATTAAGGAGATTTAGGTCCTGAAAGACACAGAGTACTCTGCGGTCTTCGCACCGAAGTACTTCTTGCAGTATTCCGCGACGGCCTTAGGCGGGTATTCCTTGCAGCTGAAAACGTCGATGAACGCTCTGTTTGTGTCTTCTGCGAAGTGCCCGGAGATCAATGATGTCTCGATCAATTGGGCCAACGAGTAGCCCTGCACACGAGGATCGGCGCCGAACCTAACCACAATGGGCGCTCCGAAGCGCTTCATGTCGATATGTTCACACAGATCAATAGAGAACTGAGTGATATACTCGCCGCTGCCGATCTTTTTAGGGTCGCAGTCTTTCAGATCGATGGATGTTAGAAGGCCCCATTCTCCGCCATTCTTGAAACGTTCCTCAATCTCTTCGTCGCTCATCATTTTTCCAGACCACGGACCCATGCTATACATCTCTTGCTATCACCATCTGGGCATACTAAAGCCCGTAATTATTAGGGAAGGTCAAAAACATTCTAGGATTTAAGCATGGGGATGAAAAAGGCATAAAATGTACCTGCATATCGGAAACGACCCTCCATGCCATGTTAAATCATGGCTTGGAGACCCTCCGAGTTATTGGGTCAATGATCTCCGATATGTCGAAAAAATCATAGCTCAAGACCGCCGATGACTGACGATGTAACAATGAACAAAGAAGGATCAATGAACATGAAACGAATAGGATGGTTCACAACGGCACGGGGTCCTGGCTCCTATAATCTGTTCAAGACCATGATGGACAGGATCGAAGACGGGTCTATCGTGGCCGAAATATCCTTTGTTTTCATCAATAGGGATGTCAAAGGCAACAAGTTCCGCATGAAGCTGATCAGGATGGCGGAAGAGGCGGGAATACCGGTGATCCTCTTGCCATCGGATTCATTTGAAACAGAACTTAAGGAGAGGGATCTGACTGCCTGGAGAGATGCCTACGGAAAGGCTATGAGGGAGAGCATATCCCAGTATCCAATGGACTTCGGAGCCTTGGCCGGATACATGCTGATACTGGATCCTGAGACCTGCCGAAGATACACCATAATTAACCTCCATCCAGCGCTTCCAGATACTTACAAGGGAACATGGGAGGAGATCGTTTCCCAGGTGGTAGAGAACGGGGATGAACGATATGGATCGACCGTTCATCTGTGCACTCCGGAGCTGGACCGCGGCGATACGATTTGTTATGATTCGTTCCCGTTGCACAATATTCGGGCGAAGAACCCATCAACCGAGGACAGGATCAAGCAGGTCAGGGCCGAGGAGCTGAAGAGGGAGGCGTATCTTCTCATCGGAGCCATCAAGATGATAGTGGATGGGGAACTGGTGATCAAGGACGGGAAGGTCTTTGACCGGAACGGTGTCCCAGTTGGGGAGAACTATTGCATGGCAGAAAGGATAGACCGAGAGCTTGAGAGCCTCTGACCCGGAATGATGGCTAAGCCATTCAGCAATCTGCTATTGATTCTTCACAAGTTCTCCTGGAGCATTTCTGCAGAATCCATGAAGGAATGACCATAAGGTTTCTGCCGAAAACGAATGTGGAATTGCCTGATCGTGACACTAACGATCTGCCTGCCAATCCGCATAACTATCACTTTCCGATGGCATACCACATTCGTTATATTCACCCGGATCCTGTTTAATGAAAATGAACGCTCCTGTTGCCTCTCCAAAAGCAGCCGCCTTGCTCTCAAGAACAACTATTGCGATCTCGGCGATCGGCCTCTTTCTTGCCATATATTTCTTCACTGATAGTTCTAAGAACGGCATTTATGTGGCCACATTCACACTTGTGGGTATGGTCGGCATCGTAAGCTTTCTCAGGCATTCGATCTTCTATCGTTCCGATCAAGTCCGGATGGGGTGGCACCAGGATAGGCCCGAATTCCAGATCGAGGTTGGCTTCGCAAACCTGGCATTCGGAATTGCCGCTATCGTAGCGGTCGTCCTGGACCTGGGGATTGCTGCCAGCAGCATTTGCCTGATGGTCTTCGGAATCTATCTGGCATGCGCGTGTGGATTGCACGCCAGGGAATACATCAACACTAAGGATCAGAAGAAAAGCCCCATCAAGGTCCTCATCACGGCCTATCTAGCGGCAATACTGCTGACGTTCGCGGTCTTGGGCCTGATGGAAATAAGTTCTCTTTAAAAGGAGAACCTCTAAGCATTTTTACCTTTCACATCGTCGCGTTTTCCCGCCGGTGGCCATTGAAGACAGCCTCTACCGGCATGGAAACCTGTTTTTGATTTCTTATGTCTGGGATGCTTATTATTGAATACCAAGGAACTTGTCCCGAAAGGTATGTCGGTCGGCACCAGAATCTCATTGATCTTCTTGGTCATAGCGCTCCTAATCGTATCGTCATTCTCGGTCATCCTTCTTGAATCCAATTCAAGACTGAATGGAATTGAATCGGCTTCTGCCACCAGAATGCAGATGAGCTCGGTCCTGAGCAAAGGACAGGCAGCGGTCGGAGGAGAGATCGAAAAGGTCAGGAACATGACGTTCGACCTTGCATTACATCTCCGGACTACCGGACTGAACGGGACGATGGCAAGGGAGGAGATCAACAAGACGCTGGCATCCAATCCCTATGCCATCGATATCCTGACCTTTGATGAGAAAGGGGTGGTTCAGGCAGCAGAACCAGAACGTTTCCGCTATCTGGAAGGCGTGGATCTGAGCGGCGGCAACAAGACGTCCGAGTTATTGGAGTATAAGGTGCCTACCATGAGCAATACCTTTGCGTCCCGAGGGATCGCGAGAGGTTCCGGTTATGCCTGTCCGGTGTTCGATGCCGATGGCGTGTTCATCGGGGCGGTCAGCACGTTGTACGATGTGGCGGCGATGATGAACGCCACACTCCCTTCCTTGACCACTGGGACATCGTTCACATGGTTCGCGATGCAACTTGACGGAACGGAGATATTCGACACGGATGCCTCCCAGATCGGACTCAAATCACTTACCGACCCGAAATATGCCAACTTCACCCAATTGGTGGCCTTGGGTTGGAGATCGGTGAACGAGACCAGCGGCTATGGAACATACCGCTTCACTATCGAACTTGATATGAAGCAGGTAGTTTCCAAGGAGTGCTTCTGGACGACGGTGGGGGCTGAGACCATCCAATGGAGATTGTTCCTGGTCCACCCTATGTGATGTCCCGACAGGTCGATCTCGACAGGTGATGCCAGAGCATCGAGATCACACAGCTCCGGTAATCGACAGCATATACGGATGAGGGGCGAATAAGCTCTTGGGAAAGAGAGCCTGTATTGAATGATGACTCATAAATGATAGATACATCGTAGTCTAATTTTCATATTGTAAGTTTATTATGTTATTTTACATCGCAATAGAAAATAAATACCCTGGGCTCGACTTATTTTTTTCGATATTATGGCTGACTTGAACGCAATGCTGGACAATATGCTGCAGAGTATCATAGACGAGATTCCATTGATCTTGGCTGCCATCGTAGTGCTGATCATCGGTTATATCATAGGGACGCTGGTCGGCAAGGCGGTTAATAGAATAGTGGAAAAGGTAGGGATCGAGAAGACATTCGAACAGAGCGTGACAGGCAGGGCTTTCCGAACTTCCGGTTTGGACCTGTCGGATTTCATTGGCGGGGTCGTCAAGGCCTTCATCATTATCCTGGCAATTATATTGGCGATCCAGATCCTGAACGTGGGAGGGGATCTCGGCAATTACCTGACGACCGTCGCCAATTACCTGCCAAGATTGCTCGGCGGGATACTGATACTTATATTCGGAGCGGTCTTCGTCGACTTCCTGGCAACCTTCATCGGCAAGATGATCCGGCCAATGTTCTCACCGACGAAACCTGAGATCCCGGAAATGCTCAAGAACCTACTGTTCATAGGATTGATCGCATTCGTGATCTTGCTGGCACTGGACACCATGCTCCTCTCGGGAGAAACGGTCTATCCGCTCATCCTAGGTTTTGTAATAATCGGGGCAGGTATATCCCTGACGGACGCTCTGATCAAATCCATCACCGATGACCATTCGGAGTTCAAAGAGGTGGCAGGATTTGCGAAATTCATACTTTATGCGATCTTCCTGATCATTGGCGCGGGGGCCATATTCGCCACGTTCTCCAATGTCACCACCATAGTGGCCAACATATCTTGGGCCTTCGCGATAGCTCTGGCGGTAATGTTGATACCGGTGACCTATGCCATGATCAAGAAGATGTCGACGGCTTGAGCAACCGTCAAACCTTTTTCTTTTTCATATATTTCGATAGCCGGTTCCAGACGGTTTCTCTCAATCCAATCTTACCAGCCGGGGAATCTGAGGGCGGGGAGTTGACGCAGAATCAATGGGTTAATTTGATATAGGGTAGTACTCACTGCGGGGAAAAATGCATCGGGCTTCGTTCAAACCCACTAGGCTGACGCTCATCACATTGCTGTTTTCTTCAATGCTTATCCTTATGGGCGGCGCGGCAGTGGCCCCCGCCCTGCCCGCCATCGGTGAGGCTTTCGGAAGCTATGATCCGGTGATGATCAACCTGATCATCACATTACCCTCGCTGGCCATCGCCATCACTGGAATCGGCATAGGAATGCTCGCCGATCGCATGGGAAAGGTCAGGGTCCTTCTGATTTCCCTTCTGATCTTCGCGTTGTCTGGATTGACTGGATTTTTTCTACAGGACCTATATGCGATACTTGTCGGCAGATTCTTCGTCGGCATCGGGATTGCCGGTATAACTTGCACAACGACTGCCCTCATATCGGAATACTATGGCGGCATCTCCCGCGTCAGGGTGCTTAGCTACCAGACGGCGGCCATGGGCATCGGCGTACTGATCCTCGAGACAACGGGCGGAGCCCTTGCCGCCTTTGGCTGGCACTACCCGTTCCTCATCTACGGACTGGGCCTTATGTTTGCGATGATGGCGATTGTATCGATGAAGGAGCCGGCGCATGTGTCCGAAGGCCCGGGCATCGCCCATGCGGAAGTCCGCAAGACCGACGGAACGGTGGTGGCGTTCTGTTACCTGGCCATATTCTTCGCCATGCTGATGATGTTCATCATGCCATCCAAATTGCCAGATTACATGTTCGAGACGCTGGGCGCCTCAGCCCTGACCAGCGGTCTGTTCCTAGGTGCACTGGGCGTGTGCACATGTGTGACCGCCCTCCTCTACAGACGGATATCATCGGTCATGGACCGGCGCCTAATGGTCGCCACTGGCTTTTTGTTGATCTTCGTGTCATATGGACTCTTCATCCTGCCCCCTTCCTATGCGACCACTTTCATCAGTGTCTGCCTGATCGGCGCTGGAATGTCATTCATTACTCCCCCCGTCGTCGACTTGCTGGTCGAGCAGGTGATGCACACCAATTCGGGAAAGATCATGGGAGGATATTCGACGCTGCTGAGTTTGGGGCAGTTCCTTTGCACTTTCCTAATTGCGTTCGTGATGGCGATGGTCCAGGACCTTGAATGGACGTTCGCCGCGTTCGGTGTGATGTCGGCGTTGATTGGCTTGGCCTATTTCGCGGTCTTCATTTCCTCAAGGGGGCGAGAAGTACCTCGGGGTGAGCCTGCCCCGGAATTGTGATGGGGCACATAGGCAATGGATTTCCTCCTGAACCCTCGTAAGTTCGGAAATGGTAGTCGAACGTTGACCGAACGATGTTCCAAATCGGACGCTTTTATTTGTATGAAAGAGACGGATTCCGTCCGGTGATACGATGACGGGGACGAGGAAAATCACTATACTTCATTCCAACGACATGCATGGGGATTTCCTGGCTGAGCAGGATCCTTACACCGGGAGGAAAACTGGTGGACTAGCACTCATCTCTGGCTATCTGAACAAGGTCCGCCATGAGGAGGAGAACGTATTGTTCCTTATTGCCGGGGACATCGTTCAAGGGAATCTCATAGACAGCGAGTACAAGGGCATATCCACCATGGACATGGTCAATTATCTAATTCCTGATGCGATTGCCTTAGGGAACCACGAGTTCGACTACGGGCTCTCACATCTGCTCTTTCTGGAGAAGGTAGCTAACTTCCCCATCGTCAACGCCAACCTCTACCTCAAGCCCTTCAACAAGCGACTGATGAAGCCCTTCTGCATTCTGAAGAAGGCAGGGCTTGACATCCTGGTGACCGGGATTATCACCGAAAAGGTGATGGATACGATAAAGGGAGACAACGTGCTGAGAAGCTTCGTCGATCTCGAAGAGGCGAGCCAGGAGGTGGGAAAGATCACCAATGCCTATAAAGGCGATGATATCGACCTGACCATCATCCTCACTCACATCGGGATAGAATCGGACATCGAACTGGCAAGATTGCTCAAGCCCGAATGGGGGGTGGATATCATTGTGGGGGGGCATTCTCATACAATTCTTGACAAACCGATCATGGAGAACGGCGTGATAATCGTCACCGCGGGCGAGGGGACGAACCAGATAGGGAGACTGGACGTCGTGATCGATGACGAAACGAACCGTATCATCGATTACCAATGGCAGTTGGTCCATATCGACGAAAGCCTGGTGGAGCCCGACCGAGACCTGGAGAAATTCATACATACATATGAGGAACGGGTCGAGGACAAATATTCCGCAATGATCTCCAAACTCAAGTTCAAGCACACCCATCCGATGCGTGAGGTCGAGACCAGCCTGGGAAATCTCTTTGCCGATGCATTGGCGGAGATGACCGAGAGCGATATCATGTTCCTGGCCAGTGGTTCGATCAGGTCCAAGGAGATCGGTCCGATGGTGGCACTGAGGGACATGGCCACCGGCTTCCCTTACGATGAACCCCTTACCAGGTATACCGTTACCGGAACGCAGCTCCGGCGTATGTTCGGCCATATAATGCGAAAGGTGAACCGAAATGGAGAAGGTGAATGCTTTCAGGTGAATGGAAATGTTAAGGCCATCTACGACGAGGGCGCAGGAATCCTTAGGTCCTTGAGCGTGAAAGGCAATGAGGTCCTTGACAACGACACATTCAGGATTTGCATTCAGCCATACCATGCCAAGAACTCCAAGGCGTTTCTTGACATTTCCAGCGATGAACTGAATTCCATCAAACCGAAGGTTGTAACCACAAGTGCCAGAGAGGTCCTGGAAGAATGGTTGCGCAACAATCAGAACTGTGGTCGGGAGATAGAAGGGAGGCTGATATATTATTAAATAATACCAATAAATATTGTCGGGGGATTCGAAGAACAAATTTATATGTTAAGTAAAATGAATACGTTCTCTGCATTTTTATATGTCTTAAGTTCATTCATTGCTACGTGGATGTTTTAGCCATGGTTCCCAGCCTTGAAAAAGCGACCGTTGTCGAGCATCTCGCCGGGTTTTTCCGTATGCCCTACATCATTGGCTGTTTCATAATATCAACCCTCATTGGACCGCCTGGTGCGATCCTGGTGGCATATCTTACCACCGGCTTTCAGATCGAGCTTGCGATACAAATGACCATCACATTCATCGGAGGGGTGGGCACCCCCTATTGGATGGGGGTTGCCATTCTGGCGCTCACATGGCTTCTCCTCTTCTTCGTGTTCTATATGACGGGATTCATGAGACGTCGGCTCATCTCAGCGGAGAAGGGGATGAGCCCGATATTGCCTGAGAGGGAGCAGACATTCCATGAAACATTCGAGTTTGTATTCAGGCAGTGGCCTCCCGTCGTGATAGCGGCTTTGATCATAGCGTTCTATGTCATTTCATCAAGCGACTACCTCACGGCAAGCTTCAGCGCCTATGCTGTCAACATTGCTACCGCGATCTACTTAGCCATTGTCTATCCCCTTTGGTTCATCGCCTGCTGCACCTTTGCCTGGGTTTACTTTGGCTCCATCTATGGCCTGCACAAACTTGGGCAAAAGCCCCTCATACTGAAGCCTTCGACTGAAGACAGAATGCTCGGGGTCCGGCCCTTCGGTGACCTGTCGCTATCGATGTCCGTCGTCTACTTTTCTGCCATGGTGATCCTGATCATGATGGCCATAGCCTCAATGATTGGCTCGCCGATAGTTGGATTCGTCCCATTCATAACTCTGCTCACAACCTTCATAGCGGTCGGCGTTGTGCTTTTCGTATCGCCACTATACGCAGTTCACACGAAGATGGTCGAACAGAAGGATATTGAAAGAACTGAATTGCTCAAGTTGGCCTGCATAGGCGTCGATGGAAAGCCAGAGCCCTGCGCCAACGATACAGTGGCTAAGATGCAGAGGAAACTGGACAACCTCACCTCCCTGATGACCTTGGAGAGGGCGGAGAAGAGCCTGAATTCAGTCCCGGATTGGCCTATTGACACCGCGATTCTGAACAAATTTGTCACGATCATCATTTCTGTCATAGCCATCATCCTGGCCAATCTCACCCTGCGTCTATTCGCCTGACAATTCCCTATTTTTGTGCGTATGGCTTGAGTAGTGACGCCATGCTAGCGAAGAAGTTTGTTTGCCGCTTGAGTGTACTATCCCTCGCCCTGGCAATGAAGCTCGATTGCTCATCCATGAATTTAGTTAGATAGCGCGAGTTGAAGGGGAGGATATCTTCCCTGGCTTTGTTGAAATAAAGAACGATGGGATCGTAAACGCTCCTAACGAATCCTTCACTGAGGAAGAGGCTTGTGAGGATTTCCTCATCCAACTCCCCGCCCTCTCCAAGGCATTGCCTTGCATGCAGGAGGATGCAGGAGTGGTTCATATCCACCATTCCCAGGTCGGTCCTGCAATCCTTAAGGTCGTCATGAATGCGTGACCCCATGGAAAGGTGCCTGGCGAACCTGGTGATCTTTGCTACCTTGCTTTCAGCCTCAGCTGCCACGGCAACTGCAACCAGCGAGGGCATGACGACCGCATAGAAATAACGGGACGAGTCCTCAATAAATCGGACGGAGAAAGGATTTCGGCATGTTTCCAGAGTGAAAGCCTTGTTCCAACTCTCATACCTGAGTTCTTCATCCAATGCTTGAGCGAGGTAACGCCAGAGGCTAGATCGCTTATCGAATGCCTTCTCGAATATCTCAATATATTTCCGTTGGAAAATATTGGATAGCTCAAGCAGGTGGAGGCGTTCGCGCCTCAGCTCATTGCTGTCTACGATATCATCACGAAGGGTCGATGACATTGAGGAGTATGTCATGGCCAAGGCAAAGGAATTGATCTTTTCATGATCGGTATATCCCAGGGCATCGGCGAACCAGTACACACAATACGGGATCGGACGTCCGAATTCCGGGTCGAGTCGGGGGGTATGGATCCCATCGGGAACTATGAAAAGTCGTTCGCTGGCTATCCTCTTCCCCATCTGCCGCAGGCGCGGCGGCAGGTTTGTGACATCTGCTCCTACTTGCTCCCTGATCCAACGGATATTGCTGGTAAAATCGGAATAAATCTCTGAACCGACCATTGTTATGTGATTTTGATATCTGGTTCGACCTCGATCTCCGGCGGCATCGTTAATCCGAACCCGATCATCTCCAGGAAATCACTAGATCCTGACGGGATTTCGAAAATGTGCCTGATATCTTCCTTAAGATAACCCATTGCTGCCTCGATTTTCTCCTCTACATCCTGTCCTAAGGAAAATCCAGATTCTCTTAAAGTATCCACAGGATAATCAAGGAACTTGTTTCGGAAGGCCGTGTCGCTGTTCAATTTGGCGATGAATGACTCCATATCCATGGTAGGTTCTTTTTGGATCATGTGCATGATCTCCAGTATATATTGTCTATACTTTCTATATATAAATTTATGAAAATTTCTACATATTGGAATGAATGGAAAGCAAGGCGCCTCTTTACCCACGGAAATCTGGAAGACGGAAAGGACAGGCTCGGGGCGATCCTGGACCCTTAACAAATTGTTAAAATCGCCTACGAATGAAATCTGAAGAATCGTCAGGTACCGTAAGGAGTTCTCGAACTCACTGGAACCACATCGTCATGGGATGGTGAAGGTTTTCTCCGAAACATTTCCCAAAGGGACCAGATCATCTGGCGAGAGACCTCCGGTATCGGGCAGCCTCGTTTCGAGGGGGCTACATAAATGGATCGGCTCCTTTGATTTCGGGTAGGACATCAATTATTAAAGTGGCTGGAATAATTCAGTCTACAGATCATTACAGACGGGAAAGTCATGGATGCTCAATTCGAGGTCGATCAACAACAGATCGTAACGGTCGGTCCACCCGCCAAGAGACCACGCTTCCGGCTAAAATTGATCCTCCTCTCCCTATTGATCGTGGCCGTATTCACCTCACCGTTCCTGATGGTCCTCGCCGGGCTGCCATTCGGGGGGCCACACGCGAACCTTGAGGCCGGCGACTACCTGATCTGGGACCAGGCGGTAGCGTACAACTCGGAGTCCGTGATGCATACCACTATCGTCTGGAACATCACCGGGTCGAGCTATCGCTCCTTCACGATGCATAACTATGATATCTACTACAATGGCACAGTAGTGTACCACAACGAGTCCCGTGACTACTCTTACTGGCCTCACATCGGTTATGCCCTCAGTGACACCAGCAACAACAATGCGACACCAACGATCGAGACGGTCCAGACGGCGTTCGGAGAGAAGAGGGTGTACCACTACCATTGCCCTGAGAAATCGCTGGGGGACGGCGGATCAATCCCACCGTCCGATACCTACATCGGTGTTGATACCAAGGTGGTTTACACGACAGTAACCATCGACCCGGGGTTGAGCGTGACCTATACTCTAAAAGATACTAATGCCCAGAGCATACTGAACGGAGATAGACCGTAAAAATTGGTTTTGTTTGAGCCCTTCTCTTCCAATCCCGGATTCAGAGTAGGTCAACCCTAACATGAGCGCCAGTTCTGATATCCCATACCAATAGCGTTGGGTGGTCGGAACAATATGACTAGATTTAAAACCAGCCATGCCAATTGATGGTATGGATGGAAAAATTTGAGATCGTCGACCTAACGCCGGGAAACATCGCCGACTACGGTGTGTGCGGGTACAAGGACGTCGGTAAGCAGGTCGAGCTTCAGCGGAAGATTGAGTGGTTCAGGAGATACCACCCCCTGGGCCTCAGGATCAAGGCAGTCATCATGGAGAGCGGCGGTTACCAGGGAATGCTGGAATACATTCCCGGTAAGTATGCGCATCGGCCGGTCGATGCGGACAGGTACATGTTCATCCATTGCATCTTTGTCGGCTTCAGGAAGGAGTACAAAGGGAGGGGGCTTGCCTCGGCACTTCTAGAGGAGTGCATCAGGGAGTCTAAAGAACAGGGATTGGACGGAGTTGCGGTGGTCACCCGAAAGGGTTCGTTCATGGCGGACAGGGATATCTTCCAGAAGAAGGGGTTCGTGGCGGTAGACAGTGCACCGCCGGACTTCGAGCTCTTGGCCCTTAGGTTCGGAGATTCGGCAGAGGACCCCTGTTTCAAGAAGGACATGATGGACGGCCTGAAACGGTATGGCGAGGGAGTCACCATCCTACGCTCTCCACAGTGCCCCTATTCCGTGAAGAACGTGAACGCCATCATGGCGAGTGCCAAGGACGAGTTCGGACTGAGGACGAAATTGATCGAGATCGAAGGCTCGGATGAGGCCCAGGCTTCTCCCTGCCCATTCGGTGTGTTCTGCATCGTCCACGACGGTGAGCTGATCGCCGACCACCCGATCAGCAACACGCGTTTCGTGAACATCATGCGCAAGAGGCTGAAGAGATAAACAGATCTCGAACCCAGCCACCATTCCCGGATCGGTCCCATCCCCTGTGATCGCAACGATGCCCACCAGAAGAACGACGACCATCTCCACTGGCCTCGAAAGGTCCTCACATTAACGTCCGACCTGGCCAACTAAAAGAATCACGACATGCCCTGGCCGAAACTGAATTGAAAACGGTCAGGCATATTGTGTGTTCACCATCGATCGCATACTATTATTCAAGGACCAGTTCGGCAGTTTCATCAGCCGATGGCCGAACCAGAACGGTCCAGTCGCGGTGGTCTATAGGCACTGAATATTGGCCCTAGCCTAGGGCTACTATCTGGACCGGTCGAATATGTGTATCGGAACTTCCCCGCCCCTCTTCCAGAATAGGGAATGTTGTTCCAATGGGACGTGCTACAAGCATATGCCATTAAAGTCCAATGTTAATTGCGGCTTCGACGCAATTCCTAACGTCGTCCATATGCATTGACCAACCTTATCAAGGCCTGGAAGCTGAGCTTCATATGCCGGTCGGAGCCGAAGTTCAGTACATAGCTGATGTCATTTACCTCGTCGTACCATAGGTGAGTGGACAGGATCCCGATATGGCCCCTAAATCGGGGATATCCTCTTAGTAAGAAGAAAAGGCCTTCCATCCGCAGTTCCATCGTCCCCCTCCCGTAGTAGATCCCGTTTCGAAATTTGTAGGGAAAGTCCATCATGCCCTGCAAGAGTCCTCTTTCTATCAAACGCCCTTGGAACAAAGCCCTGATGAAAACATCCAGGTCCTTCGGGGTCGAAACAACGCCACCACCTGCCTGATCGCAGCTGAGACTATTGTATCCTGACACATCGGAACCGTGCAGCTCGATCTTGTTGATCGGCCCACGGGCTGATCTCTGAGGAGTGAATAGGAAGTAGGAATTGGTCATCCCCAGTGGATCGAAAATCCGTTCCTGCAGATTTTGATGGAACTTCTTCCCAGTCACCGCCTCGATGATCTTCCCGAGCAGGACGAAACCGGGGTCGGAGTAGTGATACCGGGCCCCAGGGACATCAACCGCATCGAGGTTCTCCCGGCAGAACTCCAGGATCGAATCCGGGTCCCATAGTCGTTCTGGCTCTGAGAGGACGAGGTCCATGAACTGCGTAGCCTTTTTCCCTTTGTCACCGAAGTTATCGGCCATCCCCGAGGTATGGGTGAGCAGGTGGTCCACGGTCACAAGATGACGGTAGTCCAGTCCACGGTAGACGAAGAGCCTTTTCAATGTGTACTCGGGAACCAGTTTGTATAAGGGCGTCGATAACGACAACCTGCCCTCCATCACTAATTGATGAACGAGCGTAGTGGTGAACAGCTTGCCGATGCTTGCACCATGGAATGATTGGGAATCGGCGCCCTCGGGATAAACATAGGTAAGGTCAGACCGGGGAGCTTTGACGAAGGCCTGAAGATGGGGACATTTCTTCTGCAGTTGGACGAAATGAGAATCAAGTTCGGATCTGGTCAGGTCCGGCAAGTTCGCTATGTGAACACCCTTCAACCAATCAACAAGGTTTTTATTTCAATTTTGCGACATGGGAAGAGGAAAATGACTGGGGAGGCGATGCTAGGTTAGCATACCATCGCAGGATCAAAACCCATATCATGCCCGTATCGGGAAGGCCGACCCGGGAACAGGACCAAGATATTCGCCCCATATGCAATCCATGGCTTTGGCGGCACCAATATTTGATCGTGTTGAACTTATTAGGTCCGACCATGATATCGAAAATGCCTGAGCAGAAATTTATCTTTTGGATAGAAGTGGTGCTCCCGCCGGGATTTGAACCCGAGTCGTTGACTTGCTTCCGCGAAGCAATTCCCCGCGACGAAAGGCCAACATGATTGACCGGACTACACTACGGGAGCGGATTTATGCGTTCATATTGGAAACCATACTTAAACCTTAGGTAAGGTGCAGATCGTAACGGTTATTGAAGCGATCAACACCACTAATCACCATGGACACCCCCCAACCCCATTCCTCCTTATCCTTGGCACTGCGCCAACAAAGACGGTCCGAATTGGTTGCCGATCCGCCCGCCAATCATCTTATATCTGATACTACCAAACCAAGTAATGATTCAAATGATCTCATCACCCAGCATAACACTGAACCTGAAGAGCGACCCCCGTTTCGATTACAATACCGAAGCAGACCTGGACATTCATGAGGTTGGAGAGGAGGTATTCGACGGGAAGGTCGTGCATGACATCAGCTATCGAGGGGCCAGCGGCCGAACGATCAACGCCTACATGGTGACCCCTACGGTCGGAAAGGGATTCCCCGCTATTCTGTTCGTCCATCCTCTGCCCGGTTCCAGAAAGACCTTCCTGGACGAGGCGTTGAAACTGGCTGACCTGCGGATCTGCTCACTTATGGTGGACGCGGCATGGTCAGCGGGCATGGAATGGGCGAAGGACATGGGAAATCCAGACCACGACCGGGCGGAGTTCATCGACTCTGTCAAGGACCTCAGGAGGGCGATCGACGTTCTGATGTCCGAGCCGATGGTGGACGGGGAGCGACTCGGATATGTCGGGCACAGCCTGGGAGCCTTGTGCGGTGCCCTGATCACCAGCATCGATCGGAGGGCCAGGGCGTATGTTCTAATGTCGGGGACCGTAAGCTTCGCCGACGTGGCGACAGCGAGCATACCGAACATTACCAAGGAAGAGGTGGCGAGATACCGTGGGAAGGTGGAGGACATCGACCCTGTCCGGTTCGTTCCCCATGCGGCACCGGCGAGCGTCATGCTTCAAATGGGGACCAGGGAAGAGTATTTCGGGCACGACAGGATGCAATCCCTGGCGGACGCGGCGAGCGACCCGAAGGTTGTGAAATGGTACGATTCTGGCCATGCCCTCGACGAGCAGGCCCGCATGGACCGCGATCACTGGCTCGCGGACGAGCTATTCCGATGATTGGCTGCTAGACGATGGACATAACAGACTCTGAATGGCCATTGGCTGGTTTAGCGGTCATTCCCTGAAACAACGTTATATACTAGTTTAGTTTATGAGAGACGCACTAATCGGAGGCTTTGATTGAATAATCAGGTTGATGTGGAGCAGAGCGATGAGATTCTGCGCTGCCCCTATCCAAACAGGAAGGAGGGAGAAATGTTCGGCATAGCCGACCAGCTTCTCGGAGCCTCGAGAATCAAGATCATGTGCGCGGACGGAAAGTCCCGCATGGGCCGTATACCGGGCAAGATCCGCAAGCGCATGTGGATCCGTGAGGGGGACCTGCTCATCCTCCGTCCCTGGGAATTCCAGGACGACAAAGCGGACATCCTTTACCGTTACACCAAGACCCAGGCTACCTATATGAGCCGCAAGAAGGTATTGCCGAAGAACCTGGATGTCTTTTAAGGGAGGGCATCGCAATGCCCAAGAACGACAATACTTTTTCTGATCTTGATCGCAAGGTGGAGAGCCTCCGCCTGAGGCGTTCCGAGAATGCCCAGGATGACGCCCGCAAGACGCTGGACGAGGTCTTCGACCGGCAGACCATGTACGCCCTCGACAAGCTCATGAAGATGGGCGTGCTGGAGACGGTCGATTTCCCTATCTCCACCGGCAAGGAGGGCAACGTTTTTCGTGTCACCACGCCCGAGAACGAGATACTGGCGATGAAGGTCTACCGCACCTCCAACTCGACCTTCCACAACATCGCCAAGTATATCGAGGGAGATCCCCGGTTCAAGGGCCTGCAGGGATCCCACCGCAAGATCGTCTTTGCCTGGTCGGCCAAGGAGTTCAAGAACCTCTGCCGCATGACCGAGGCTAAGGTCCGGGTCCCAGAACCAGTACGGTTCCACAAGAACATCCTGTTCATGGAATACATCGGCACCGAGGAACAGCCAGCCCCGAGCCTCAAGAACTCGCACCTGGAGGACCCGGATCAGATATACAAGACGATCCTGAAGTACATGAAGATCATGTATCAGAAGGCGGAGCTGGTCCACGGAGACCTCAGCGAGTACAACATCCTCATGGAGAACGGCGAGCCGGTCATCATCGACGTCGGGCAGGCGATGCTGGTCGATCATGTGAACTCGCTGGAGTTCCTGAAACGGGACATCACCAATATAAATCACTATTTCAGGTCGTTGGACATCAAGACCAAGACCGACGCGGAAGTTCTCAAATTAATACAGGGGGCCAAGACAAAATGAAGGCAGTGCGCATCCCGAAAGAGAGAGTGGGGGCCCTTATCGGCAAAGACGGAGCCAGCAAGAGAATGCTCCAGGAAAGGATGCAGATGACCGTCAGGGTCGACACCGAGGGAGAGGTGTTCATCGAGGACGAGGGTGCCAAGGACCCGGTCATGTCCCTGAAGGCTGTCGACATCATCAAGGCCATCGGCCGGGGATTCTCGCCTGAACGGGCGCTGAGGCTGATGGGCGAGGATGAGTACCTGGAGATCATGGACATTGACGATTACGTCGGCAAAGGCCATGACCAGTTACAGCGAATGAGGGCCCGGGTCATCGGTACCGGCGGAAAGACTCGCCGGATAATCGAGGACATGAGCGGCGTCGATCTGTCGGTCTACGGCGACACCGTAGCCATCATCGGGAATTCCATTCAGCTGCCCATCGGGCGTACCGCGGTGGACATGGTCCTATCGGGAAGCGAGCACGCTACCGTGTACCGCTACCTGGAACGCAAGCGGGCCACCTTGAAGATCATGGAGATGGGTTTCCAGTAACGGGGTTGAAACAAGTGCCTCAAATTCTAGAGCAAGCCGAGAAGGCACTGGAGCATGACCTTTGCGACCATTGCTTGGGAAGGATATTCGCACACGTCGATACTGGCCTGTCCAACCAGGACCGGGGCCGGTCCGTCCGCATGACCCTTAACTTCCAGCGCATCCTGGACGGCAAGGTCAAGCTGGAACACCAGAAATGCTGGGTGTGCGAGGATGTATTCGATAACGTGGAGCGTTTCGCGGATGCGGCCATCGACGCCATGTCCCGGGTCGAGTACCACAACTTCCTCATCGGATGCCGTGTCGACCCTACCATCCAGGAACGCGAGGAGAGGGTCTGGTCAGAGGTCGGTCAGGATAAGGCCGAGCCGATCAAGGCAGAGCTCAATCAGGAGATCGGAAAACTGATCCAGGCCAAGACCAAGAAAGAGGTCTGTTTTGAGACCCCGGAGGTAGTGGCATTGATCGACACCCGTTTCTGCCATGTGGAGCTGAGCATCGCTCCGCTTTTCATATACGGCCGCTATCACAAGTATTCCCGGGAGATCCCGCAGACCAAGTGGCCATGCCGGGAGTGCCGGGGCAAGGGCTGCCCCCGCTGCAAAGGCACCGGCAAGATGTACCAGATATCCGTGCAGGAGGTCATCGGCGACCCGATCCTGAAGGAGGCCGAGGGACGGGAGCATTTCTTCCATGGCATGGGCCGTGAGGATATCGATGCCCGGATGCTCGGGTCCGGACGCCCCTTCGTCCTGGAGATAGCCGAGCCGAAGATCAGGGACATCGACCTGGAAAAGATGCAGAAGCTGATCTCAGAATCAGGAGCGGGACTGGCCGATGCGTTCGATCTGCGTTTCTCGACCAAGGCGGAGGTGCGCCGGGTAAAGATGGACGACCCAGAGAAGGTGTATCTCGCCCACGTCACCGTCCACGGCAAAGTTAATAAGGAAAAAGTAAATGAGGTTGTTCACACGTTCAAACACAGGCGTATTAGCCAGCAGACTCCCGTTCGGGTGGTCCACAGAAGAGCGGACCTCGACCGGGAAAGGGAGATCATCGATGCCTCCGTCGAATCCTTCGACGACGACGTCCTGGTGCTCCGTCTGCGAACTCAATCCGGGACCTACGTGAAAGAACTGGTCTCCGGAGATGGGGGCAGGACCAAACCGAACCTCGCGGAGGAACTCGGAGTACCCTGCCAGGTTACCGCGCTCGATGTGGTTGAAATAATCGATATCACTGAGGTGTAATACATGGTTAGACCGTCACACGGACTGAGGCGAAGGGGCAGGAACATCCTAAGGAAGACCCCAAGGAACAGGGGACTATCCCCGATCACCCACGAATTCCAGGTGTTCGAGAGCGGTGAGAAGGCCAACATCTTCATCGACTCCAACATCCACAAGGGCGCACCCCACCTCCGTTTCCACGGAAAGACTGGCACCGTTGTCGGACCCCAGGGACATTCGTTCGTGCTCCACGTAAAAGATGGCGACAAGGTAAAGACCGTCATCTGCAGGCCTGAGCACCTGAAGAAGGTCAACTGAGGAAGTGACCTCGATGCCCGAAGAGCGCTACATCGCTCTTGCCGAAGTCAAGGAGTACTTGGAGCAAGAGAGCAAGGGCCGGGATTTCACCCCTGAGCAGAGGATATCCTACGATCACGCCTCGAAGATCGCCAAGCTGCCCGCGGCCAAGGCAAGGGAGCTCGTAGCCGAGCTGAAAGCCCTATCATTTGTTCCAGACACGGTCTCGGTCAAGATCGCTGATATCGTCCCGACCCATCCAGAGGACGTCCGAGTTCTTTTCGCTAAGGAAAGGATAGTGCTCGAGAAGAAGCAGATCGAGCAGATTCTTAAATTAGTGGAAAAGTATCTATGATGTTGGTGTGACCTTTGGAAGACTACGCGCACATTCTCGACTATCTACCCCAGGGACTCCCTTCAGAAAAGGGATTTGCCCGCGAGCCGCTCGCATACGCAATAGGTAGCCAGGAGTTCAAGCTCTTCGAGTTGGTGCCGAAGCCGAACGTCATCATCAACATGGGCGAGCGGGTCTACATTGGCAAGGAAGGCGAAAAGCGCGACAAGATCCTCCATGTCAAGAGGCGTGTTTCCTACGAGGAGCTCACCGGCGGAGCCCAGAGCGAACTTCCATTCGTCGTTCTGGAGATCGTCAAGCTGGAAGAGGGCCGTTTCATCAACTTCTTCAACGAGGCCCAGCCGATCACCACCCGCTATCACATGCTGGAGCTCCTGCCTGGCCTGGGCAAGAAGACCATGTGGGCGGTCCTCGAGGAGAGGAAGAAGGGCAAGTTCAAGGACTTCGCGGAACTCTCCACCAGGGTACCTTCGCTAAAGCATCCGGAGAAGATCGTTGCCAAGCGCATCGAGATGGAGCTTTCCAACCCGGCTGAGAAGTACCATCTTTTCGTGTCGAAGTGATGTGGTGCGCCCGACCGAGGTCAAGAACATCCTGGCCCAAATCGGGGTAAGCCCCTCGAAATCCCGAGGGCAGAACTTCTTGGTCGACGACACCGTCGCCAGCCGGGAGATCGATTACCTTCAGATCTCAAGGACGGACACGGTGCTCGAAGTAGGTCCCGGCCTCGGCGTTCTTACTTCTCGCCTCGTTCCGGAGGCGGACAAAGTGATCGCCATTGAGCTGGACCACGATATCGCCTCATATGTCCGCAGGGAGTTCAAGACGGTGGAGCTCATCGAGTCCGATGCCCTTGATGCCAAATGGCCGATTTTCGACCGTTTCATCTCCAACATCCCTTATAGTATATCATCACCCCTGATATTCAAGCTCCTGGACCATGAATTCAAGATGGCGGTCATCATGGTGCAGAAGGAGTTCGCCGACAGGATGGTGGCGAAGGCGGACACGGATGACTATTCGCGCCTCTCGGTGAGCGTCTACTATCGGGCCAAGGCTGAGATGATGGAGAAGGTCGGCCGCCACTGCTTCTGGCCTGAACCGGAGGTAGATTCCGCCGTCATCCGGCTGACGCCCAGACCTCCGCCTTTCAAGGTCAAGGACGAACGGCTGTTCCATAAGCTGGTTGAGGTGCTGTTCCTTCAGAGGCGCAAGAAGATATCGACGATCCTGAGATCGAAAGGATATGTCAAGACCGGAGCAGATGGACCGGGTGCCATACAGGGACGACCGCGTAGAAGCGATCACGCCTGAGCAGATCGGCGAGCTGGCCGATGCGGTCTATGACCTCAGGACAAAGGGAAACCCCTAGTCGTTTTCGTGGATCGTTGACCCCGTAGTCGTTGTAGACCTTCCGGATTAGGAAATAGGCCACAGAAAGGGCCGCGATAAGCACACCCAGACCGGCTATCAATGCCCCATTGTTATCCTCATAATTGAACACGATCAGTTCCCGAGACACGGCGGTCAGACCGACCAGCAGAACGACCTCGACATGGATCTTCTGGGTCTTGGTATAAAGATACAGAATATCGATAAGCTCGAAATTGATGATGACCAGCAGGAACATACCGATGAATGCCAGGACCTCAGCCTTGGAGGTGATGATATAGTCCGGATCGGTCAGCATCTTATAGACATCGATAGGTCAAGGTCGATAGCAGTGCGATGATGACCACACCGACCAAAATCATAACGAAATAGATCGCCCATCGCTTGAATTTCAATAGGAGATCTTCCTTGATCGCGTCGTTCATCGGGTTAGGACCGCCCATTGGGGTAATAAATGGTTTGACCTGACTCTATTGGCTGATAATGTCGGGACAATAGAATACTGCCTGTCTGGAGCCTATGACATCACGCCCATCGCCGACCGATCGGAACATGCGCGTCATGCGACAAGGTAGTGCTTGAACACATTAAATAACAGGATATAGAATATATTTTCGAATATTATGGACGTGGCAAGAATTGGTTCGGAGCTCATGGCAGCGGGACGTTTGGAGAATCATCCCCTTGTTGTGTATGGGTCGGATTCGATCCCGGAGGCTGCTGTCCACATATCAAAAATAGACAGGTGTGTGGCGCACGCCATCTTCGCCATCGCCCACGAGGATGGTCAGACCGTTTTCTTGGGGGAAGAGCATCTCGGAGGCTGCTGTCCCGGGGGCCAGTTCTGGCTCGGATACGTTCCTTTGCCGAAGGGGCTCGAATTCTTCATCTCCACCGGCTCACCCACATTTCGGAACGGGGCTGCCGAGTACCTCAAACGGGACCCGGCGATCACCTTGAGAAGCATGGTCCGGGTAGGGAAGCTTACTCCTCCAGGGAAGTTCATAGTCATTGCTCCATTTAACAGGAAGGTGGAGGGATGCCGGGCTTTGAGCATTCTGTGCTTCGGGAAAGCGGAGAACATCCGGAACCTGATCGCGTTGGCCGAGTTCGGCAGCGATGATGCGTTCGGCGCCTGCATCGCGCCATGGGGGCCGGCCTGCTCCTCGATGATCAGCTACGCCTCCGGCGTTTCGGAAAAGGCACCGAAGGACGCCCTGATCAACAGGGCCCACCGACCCCACGGTCAACGAATGGCTGCCGCCTGACCTGCTGACCTTGTCGATACCGATCGAGACCGCCGAGAGGATGGTCAACGATGTCGCGGCATCATTCCTGAGGAAGCGCCCCAAGGTAGCATTCCCTGAAAAAAGAGTGGTCTGAACCATTCAGGCAATCATTTTTCTACGCCAATCAGCTTACCATTGACGATAATCATGTTAATTGGAATAGTCGGCAAACCGAACGTCGGTAAATCCACCTTCTTCTCCGCCGCCACCATGGCCAGTGCAGAGATCGCCGCTTATCCTTTCACTACCATCAAACCGAACAAGGGGGTAGGGTACCTAAGGGCGCCGTGCCCGGAGAAGCACTTCGGAGTGAAGTGCCAACCTAGGAACTCCGCCTGCGACAACGGCACCAGGATGGTCCCGGTCGAGCTTCTGGACGTCGCCGGTCTGGTCCCCGACGCCTGGCAGGGGAAGGGGCTGGGCAACCAGTTCCTCGATGACCTCAGGCAGGCGGACGCGTTCATACACATAATCGACGCCTCCGGCTCCACCGATTCCGACGGGAACCCGGTCCCGACGGGGACCCACGACCCCATGGTCGACATCAAGTTCCTCGAGAACGAGATCGCCCACTGGATGAAGGGCATCATCGAGAAGGGTTTTGAAAAGGCGGCGAGAATGGCGCATCTTGAGGGTCAGAAGATGGAGGAGGTCATCCATGACCGCCTCACCGGTCTGGGGGTCCCGATGCCGGCAATATGCACGGCCCTGCGGGAATCGAACATGCCCGTCAACCCGATGATCTGGAAGGACGAGGAGATGCTCCGCCTGGCGGACAACATCAGGCGCCTGTCGAAACCGATCCTGATCGCCTACAACAAGTCGGACGTGGCCAGCGACGAGAACATCAAGCGCCTTTCGAAGCTTCCCGACTACATCACCATCGCTACCTGCGCGGAGACCGAGCTGGCCCTGAAGAAGGCGGCGAAGGCGAAGCTGGTCAATTATGCGCCCGGAGATACGTCATTCACCATCCCGGACCCGGCCAAGCTGACCGCCGGACAGAAGAAGGCCATCGACGTCATGGACCACACCATGAAGAGGGTGGGCAGCACCGGGGTCCAAACGGCATTGGAAAAGGCCGCGTTCCAGCTGCTGGACCTTATCGTCGTCTACCCGGTGGAGGACGAGACCAGGCTCACGGACCACAGCGGGAACATACTCCCAGATGCCCATCTGATCCGCCGCGGCAGCACCGCCAAGGACCTGGCATACAAGATCCACACCGACCTGGGGGAAGGTTTCATCCGGGCCATCAACGCCAAGACGAAACGCATCGTAGGACACGACTATGTCCTCCAGGACGGCGACGTTATCACCATCATATCGAGAAAGTGAGGCAATGGAAACGTACGAGCTGCGGCTGCTGACCGCGTCATACCGGAAGATGGCAGACCGCGATGAGGTCATGGTCGAGCTCTACGGCAAGACCAGGGATGGCCGTTCGATCGTGGTGCGCAACTTCGGGTTCAGACCGTATTTTCAGATCATCGAGCCCAGGCCTGACCTCTTGGCCCGTCTGAAGCAGAACCCCGATGTCCTGGAGATCAAGGACCTGGAATTGTACTACAAGGGCCGGGTCCGTCCGGCCGCCCAGGTCACCGTGAAGTATCCCTGGACCGTGCCCAATTTCAGGCAGGACATCAAGCGACAGAACTTTGAGGTCCTGGCCGCGGACATACCGTTCCACCACCGGTTCATCTATGACAAGGACATGAGCTCCTGCATACGGGTCTACGGGACACCGGCAAAGGGAGATTACACCACCGACCTGGTCGTGGACATGGACCGCTTCGAGGAGATCGAGCCGTTCACACCTGAGCTGCGCATCCTCTCGTTCGACCTGGAGAACTCCATCACGAACGGGAACATCCTGACCATCTGCTACGTTGTCAGGGACGGAGCCCAGATCCGCGACGGAGAGATGATCGAGGGTACCGAGAAGCACATCATCCAGCGTTTCTCTGAGATCATCCAGAAGGAGGATCCGGACGTCATCACCGGTTACAACATCGACGGTTACGATATCCCTAAGATCCTGGAAAGGGCGCAGAAGGTGGGCGTAAGGACGCTCAACTGGGGACGGGACCGCTCCGACCCACGCTCTATCCAGAAGTTCTGGCGGCTGACCGGACGGCTGATCGTCGACGCGTGGTGGGCGGTCAGGACGGAACTGAGGCCGAAACAGGAAACGCTCAACGCGGTCTCGAAGCTGCTGCTCAACGAAGAGAAGATGGACGTCTCCGCAAAGAACATGGACGAGGAATGGCTCCATGACAAGGACAAGGTGCTGCGGTACTGCCGGCAAGACGCCAGCCTGGCGCTGAAGGTCCTGGAGAAGGTTGGCCGCATCCGTAAGAACCTGGACCTGGCGGCGGTGTCGCGTTTGCCGGTGGACGATGTGCTGAACTCCGGCAGTTCGATGCTGGTCGATTCCATCCTGATAAGGGAGGCAGACCGGGCGGTGCCCCGTGTGGGAGTCCCACTGACGGGTGACTTCGACACCGATGACGAGGCCATCGAAGGCGGATACGTGCATGAGATAGAACCGGGTCTGTATCACTGGGTGTGCGTCTTGGACTTCAAGTCGATGTACCCGTCGCTCATCATCAGCAAGAACATCTGCTTCACCACTAGGGAAGATGCCGGTACCAACGTTTCGCCGACAGGCGTGCATTTCCTTAGCCGGGAGCAGAAGCCGGGGATCCTGCCCACCATGATGTCCAACCTGATGAAGGCCAGGGACGACACCAAGGCCAAGATGAAATCGGCCAAGACGCCGGAGGAGGCCCGCTATTATGACGGACTGCAGGCAGCCATCAAGGTTCTGATGAACTCCTTCTACGGGGTGTTCGCCTCATCGTTCTATCGGTTCACCGACCGCTCCATCGGTTCATCCATCACCGCCTATGCCAGGGAGAGGACCAAGGGCATCATCCAGGAGCTGGAGGCCGAAGGAAGGCACGTCATCTATTCCGATACCGATTCAGTGTTCGTCCAGTCGCCCCACGATGACCTGAAGGAATCGATAGAGTTCGGCACCGAGCTGGCCGAACGCTTCTCCAAGGAGGGCGGATCCCTGGAGTTCGAAAAGATCATGGAACCCCTGTTCTCCCATGGGAAGAAGAAGCGTTACGTGGGTCGCATGGTCTGGCCAAAGGAGGAGCTGGTCATCCGCGGCTATGAGATACGCCGCACCGACTCCTTCGAGCTCCAGTCGGAGGCCCTCATGGCGGTCTTCGACAAGATCATGGACGAAAAGATGGACGAGGCGGTCAAGATCGCCAAACAGTATGTCCAGGATACATTGTGCGGTAAGATCGCGATCGAGAAATTGGTCATCTCAAAAGGGTGCAGGCCGTTCAACCAGTACGCCAAGCCGGATTCCCAGCTTACCGTCCAGGTGGCCAAGAAGCTGATGGCCTCGGGGGAACAGTTCGTGCCCGGCATGAAGGTCTCCTGGATCGTGACCAACTCGAAGAAATCGCCCCAAGAGGCGGAACCCTATGTGTCGGGACGGAAGTTCATCGGACAGCCGGACTATCGCTATTACGCGGAACGGATCGCCCAATCGCTTGGCCGGGCGACTGAGGTTTTCGGTTGGGACGACAAATCGCTCATGGCTGGCAATCAGCAGATGAACTTCCTGAACTCCGCGTTCTGCGACAGCGGGGAGCGGAAACCCACCCCTATCGAGACGGCGAAAAAGGCAGAGGTCAAGAAGACCGACAAGAAACTGACGCTGGATGATTTCTTCTAGAAGCTCAGAAAACCAAAGCGGTTATGATAAAATAGCCAATGTACGAACTGACTATCACCAGGCCATCCTTCCTGGATATCGGAACTTCCCTCCAGATCAGAAGCGACAAGAGCACCGAGAAGACGATCAATGGGACGATTCCGATCCAGAACAATTGTCCGGTCACGGCGAAGCCTCCGATCATTGACGCCGAGCCAGCGACGACGAGGGAATTGAAGGTCACCGACCCGACCGCATTCCCGATGGCCAGATCGGTCTGGTGTTTTCTCGCCGCAATGACACTGACTGTTAGTTCAGGCAAAGTGGTCCCAATGGAGACGATGGTCAGACCGACAAAGAATGGGCTGATCCCTGCCTGCATCGCCAAGCCAGAGGCACCGGAGACCGCTGTTTGGGCTCCGATAGCGAGCAATCCGATGCCTACCGTTAATTTCGATATGCTGGACCAAACCGTACCACCGTTTTTCAACGCCTCCCGGTACTCATCCTGAACGCATGATGGACAACCCACTTTCTTATGGTGTTTGAGCATCAGTGCCAGGCCGATTAGGAAAGCGGACAGCAACAACAATCCGTCTATCGGCGAAATCTGGCCATCAAGGGAGAGAAGGGCGAGCAGGGCAACTGAAAAGATCATGAAAAGGCTCTCCAAGCGGATCGACGCGAATCGGATAACAATCGGAACCATGACCGCGCATACGCCGAGCACGTACGTGGCATTGGATATGCTCGAGCCAATGATATTCCCGAACGAAATGCGGTTCACTCCTTCATATCCTGCAATGATCCCCAGGAACAGCTCTGGAACGGAGGTCCCATAGGCAACCACGGTTAGACCAACGACTACTGGCTCTACTCCTATCGCTATGGCTAGCTGCGAGCCACCCCCCACTATCCAGCGACCGCCGAAATAGATCACGACCAAACCCGTGGTAAGAAATATCAATTGGTCCAGCATGGCGATGATATTTTTCGACTCCTTACTAGATAAAGGATGACCAATATGACCCGACCGGAAGGTAAGAAAGGTGAACAAACGGGACAAAATCCTTTTATATCGTAATCCTAGTCCTGCAAACAGTGACGGGATTGAAGTGATCCCGTAGGAAATGTACCCTGACAAGGGCGAATCCCGAAACGCCGCTTCCACTAATTATCGCGGCGGAAGTGATACACTATGGCAGAGCACGAGAAGCCCGTTGAGGGCGCAGAGCCAGAGGCCAAGAGGAACATCTCTGGCAAGAGCATGTACAAGTACATAGCCGAGGCCTGGAACAGGCCGGACGCTACCTACGTTAAAGACCTCATGTTTGACAGGATGATCGCATGGCGCCGGGAAGAGAACTTCTGCCGTGTGGATCACCCCACCAGGCTGGACCGTGCCCGCGCCTTGGGATTCAAGGCCAAGCAGGGATACGTCGTGGTCCGGGGACATGTCAGGAAGGGCTCGCTCCAGAGGCGCAAGATGCGCTGGAAGGGTCGCCGCGCAAAGAGGAAAGGTATCAACAAGCTCACCGCCGGCAAGAGCCTGAAGTGGATGGTTGAGGAGAGATGCGCCAAGCGCTACCCGAACCTGGAAGTCCTGAACTCCTACTGGGTCGGAGAGGACGGCAGGAACGTTTGGTACGAGATCGTCCTGGTCGACAAGCACCACCCGGTCATCATGTCGGACCCGAAGATCAACTGGATCTGCAGTCCGGTGCACAAGGGCAGAGTCTACCGCGGTCTGACCTCCGCCGGTCACAAGGGACGTGGCCTGAGATGGAAGGGCAAGGGCGCGGAGAAGATGCGCCCCAGCGGTGCCGCGCACGACCACCACAACAAGTAAGAAACCTCTTTGAACGATTTCTTTCGCCCGGAAGGGCGATCCTTTCCCATTTTTACTGTAACCGACCACTGACGAGCCATGGGGCTGCCTGGAGAGTCTGGAATGATGGAAGGTGCTTGGGCAGAAGGCGATCAGCCGCGGATCTGTTCCATCCTTGCGGTGATGGTCGGCCCATCCATGCCGATGATCGGATAGAACGCTGGAACTGGAAGTACAGCGCTCTCCTTGATCCGGACCTCGTCCTCCACAAGGAATCCGTAGACGACCGCCGATGCCTTGAACTTCCGACAATAGGCCTGCAGGTCACCTGGGGGCAGACCTTCAATTCGGGGTCCCACTTTCTCACTATTCGCACCGCCTCGTTTTCCCCGTCGGCGATGGCAACGGCACGGCACCCGCGTTTCATGATCAACCAAGCTGCCAAGGCGTCGGTGTCCCTTTCCAGAACCACCAATACCTTCCCCTGGCTGCCCATCGGCAGACCTCCGGTCCCTTCGCAATACTCGGAGAAGATGAAGGTCTGGTTTTCCCGGACCTCGACGAAGATCTCCTTGATGGGGTTGCGGATGTCCACTCTGATCCCACGGTCACTGTTGGCATTAAGGACCGCCTCACCCACGCGAACGGCGATATCCATGCTGGTGATAGGGATGCGAACCGACCCGCCGGGACTTGATCTTGAACGTGGATCCATCGGCGAGCAGCTCCCTTGAGTACGTCACCGCGGTCTCCATGATCGATTCCATGTCGCTCGACGTCTCGATCACGGGCGACACGGAAGCGATGCCGAACACCCTCTGCAGGACCTTGATGCCGTCGTCGATCCGGGCCTTGTCGGTTCGGACATATATGCGGCCCTGGTCGCAGTTTACCAGCGCCTCGATCCCCTCCCTGGCCAAGGCTGAGATCATGTTATCCATCAGCACCCTCTCAAAACGCGAGCGGACTGACCGGGACTTGAGCCCGACCTCGGAATACCTGACCAGGATTAGGTCCATGCGCTGACGCAAGTCTGCCGTGGTTAAAAAGGATTTCCAATTGCCGAGCAGTTGTCCGCTATTCCGCCGGCGCCCGCATCGTTATATCCATCGAGAGCCCATCGGACGCCTGAACAAATGGAACCCCTGACCGCATTGGTCGTTATCGCTTTCGCCATAGTCGCAGGCCTGATAGGTTCACTTCTGGGTCTGGGCGGGGGCATCGTCATAATCCCGGCGCTGACGTTGGCGCTGGGGTTCAACATGCAGGAGGCGATCGGAGCCTCGCTCATTGGGGTCATCGCCTCATCGACCGGCTCCGCCTCAAGATACGTGCAACAGGGATTCGTCAATGTCAAACTGGGAATGCTTCTGGAGACGACCACCACCGTCGGGTCCATCATTGGGGCGCTGATCGCCATATATACCGACCAGAAGGTCCTGGCATTGTTCTTTGCCGCCATGCTGGTGTATAGCGCGATATACATGCTCCGCAGGCCAGAACGGACCATATCCCCGGAAAGCGCTGAACTGGACGGACAGATACTGGATCTATCCTGCACCTACACCGATGCCAGAAGTGGGAACGAGGTATGCTATGGGGTGAAGGGCATCAGGACAGGAATGGGGGCAGGACTGCTGGCCGGCGCCACATCCGGTATGCTAGGAGTTGGTGGAGGCGTCATCAAGGTCCCGGTCATGAACACCTGCATGTGCGTGCCCATGAAGGCGGCCACGGCCACCAGCAACTTCATGATCGGAGTCACCGCTTTGGCCGGTGCGGTCGTCTATTATTCGTATGGTCTGATATCTCCGGTCCTGGCGGGGACCGTGGCGGTGGGAGTGATCGTGGGGTCCTTCATCGGCACCCGCCTGAACTTCAGCAGCGAAGGGCACCGGATACGAACCATGTTCTCTCTGGCCCTAATCATCATAGCGGCATTGATGCTGCTGAAAGCCGCCGGGATCCTGGAGGCGGTCTGAGATGGCCAATGAACGGATGAACCGGACAATGTACCTGGTGTTGGTCTCCGGCATGGCGCTTAGCTTCTGCATCATGATCGTCGGGCTGGCGTTGTACGCCTTGGCGCCCACCGAAGGAACGACCCTGCCCTTGGACAGGATGCTCGAGGGCATAGGCCGGGGAGATCCCATCGCCATAATCGATCTGGGCATCGTTATCCTTATCGCCACGCCGTTCGTCCGGATCCTGGCGGCGGGCATCACCTTCTGGATGGAGAAGGACTATCGTTTCGTCGGCATCTCCGTGTTTGTGCTGTTAATGATCGTCCTGGCGGTTTTCATCAGGCTCTGATGACGACGCAAGCAAACCGTTATTATCCCCATCCAGATTCACCTGATTAGAGGATGGGAAATGTCGGACGACAAGAAGGAGGAGAAGTGGTACTACACCTTCCTGCCATACAACATTGCTGGCGGCAGCACCAATCCCATCATCCCTCTTTTCGTCACCGAGGGCCTCAAGGGAACGGTCGCCCAGGTCGGTATCGTCTCGGCGATAACATCGCTTGCCGCCGTCCCGGCCAACATCCTATGGGGCAACCTGTCGGATACCATGCAGAAGAGGAAACCGTTCGTGATCATGGGCTTCCTGGGCATGGGCCTGGCACTGCTTCTGATGGGGCTGTCGACCACCATCCCGCAATATTACCTGGCGAACTTCATGCTCGGCCTGCTGGCGGCGGCGGTAGCCCCGGTGGGCACGGTCCTGGTGCTGGAATCGTTCGACAAGAAGGATTGGGCCAAGCGACTGGGCGACTTCAGCAAGGTAGGAGGACTGGGCTGGGTCGTTGGACTGCTCATAGGCACGGTCTGGCTTATGATGCTGAACGGCTCTGACGGAGAGAACTCCACCCGGGCGCTTTTCCTGCTGGCGGCGTTACTGTGTCTGGTCTCCACCGTTCTGGCCTTCCGATGGGTCCCGGAACCCAAGGAGAAGATCAAGAGAGAATGTATCGACCCCGACGACCTGGAACACGCCCACGCCCACGTCATTGAACGGGCACGGTATCTGCCCCAAAGGGTCATGTTCGTCGCCAAGGTCAGCGCCAAGAACCTCAAGCTGACCAACTTCCCAGCCAACCTGAAACGGTATTACTTGGTCACCTTCTTGGCGTTCTCCGGTTTCCTTTCCTTCTATGTCGCTTTCCCGATCTTCCTGAGCCAGTACGTAGGTCTGAGCGACTCGGACATATTCATCATATACATCGCCTCGTCCGTCGCGTCGGTGCTCACATATGCCTTTGTAGGCCGGCTCATAGGGCGCGTGGGAGGCAAAAGGATCCAGATGGTCGCATTTGCCTCGCGTATCTTCATCTTCCCGGCGTTCTTCGTGGTGACGATGATGAACCTGCCGTTCCTCGGCCTGTTCGCCGCCCTGCTGATATTGCATGCCCTGGCGGGATTATGCTGGGCTGGGATCAGCGTTTCCGGCAATGCCATGGTCTCCAGGATGTCCTTCAGGGACTTTCGGACCCAATCGTTGGGGATGTACAGCTCCATCCAGGGAGTGGCGGCGATATTCGGGTCGTTGCTGGGAGGGTTCGTCGCCGAGTACTACGGATACCAGACGGAGTTCCTTATGGCCTCGGGATTCATCCTGGCCGGCCTGGTCCTCCTCTTGGGTACCAACGTCGACCAGGTGCCCGGGGATGACGAGGGCCCGCACATCATCAAGTGTGATTGAAGAGCTCATGGTTGAGCATTTAACTGACCCGCTATGTCCTTCCCGAAGCGCCGGGCCCTTTCCTCTTCTCCCTCGGCGAGAGGTCCGCGCATCCCGACCACGACGAAAGAATCCTCCGCGATGACCGGTTTGTTCTTTTTCACCAATATCTTCTTCAGCTTGACGACCGAGCCCCGGGGAAAATCCTTCATCCGGGTGTCGAAGATGGCCGCCCTAACGTTTGGATGGTCCTCCTTCAGTGCATTCTTCAGTAACGTGGAGAACCGGAACGGGACGGTGCCATAATGGGTCGGCGTACCGAGCACCCACAGATCCTTTCCCTGGAAATCCTCCTCCCCGGATTGCGAGAGGGCACGGCACTCGATGGATTCTAGACCTCCTTCTTTGAGGCCTTCAGCGATTGCCCGGGCGATCTTCTCAGTGTTACCATATTTCGATTCGAACATTACCAAGGCCTTCATTGCTCCAGGACTGCTTAGGACGGCGATAAGCATTGTGGACACAATGGAGATGAAAAATATGGTGGAGGAGAAGGGATTTGAACCCTTGGACCGCGAGGGACTAGACCCTGAATCTCTGATCAGGCGGCCGGCGGGCACTTATGGCATTTGTTGGTCTTGTAGAATGAAACATGCGTTCAATTTGAACTCACGAATTGGAAGTGGAGAAAAGTAAATTGCGTTACACACTATACAATTAGAGTTTGAATGTGAATGCTATGATTTCAGACGATCCATGCTCTGATGGAGAGATCAGGACCATCGGATGTTGCGGTGCCTATTGTAAGACCTGCCCCCCATTCACCAGCGGTTATTGTAAGGGATGTAAATTAGGCTATCAAGATGGGAAGAGAGATATTACTAGGGCGAAGTGTGAAATCAAGGTTTGCTGCTTCATCAACAGGAAGCTAGAGACATGCGCTGATTGCCCAGAGTATGGCTGCGAGATCCTTGCGAACTTCTGGGGGAAGAATGGACAGAAGTATACCAAGTACCGGGAATCGACCGAGTTTATCCAGACTTATGGATATTCAGCATTTATTGAAAAGGCGGTGGGTTGGAAAAGAGCATATGGAAAATTATGACTTATTCTCCGAAATACACATCCATAGGCGTAATATTGCAGAAGAAAGGAATGGTGGAGGAGAAGGGATTTGAACCCTTGGACCGCTAGGGACTAGACCCTGAATCTAGCGCCGTTGGCCAAGCTTGGCTACCCCTCCAAAGCTGGAATTTACCGAACGTGGTCTTTGTACAAAAAGCTTATTGAGGGGCGCCGTTCAACCGGAGCCTCGTTCGAACCCTGACCGTTCTCTATATGGACAACATAAATACGCATTGCTTGCCTTTACCCGCTAAGATGAAAGAGAAGCCCAAGAAGTCCCAGAAAAAGAAGGTGGTCATCGATCTCAGCAGCCCGCTCAGCGAAGGGGCGGAGAATATCCTGGACGATCCCCATCTGTTCATCAACCGGGAGATAAGCTGGGTGAGGTTTGACACTCGTGTCCTTGAGGAGGCGAAGGACCACACCCATCCACTGCTTGAGAGGGTGAAGTTCCTGGCTATCTGCGGCAGCAACCTCGACGAGTTCTTCATGATCAGGGTCTCTGGGCTCAAACGGCAATTGAACAAGGGGGCGTTGGAACCGCCCCCGGACGGAATGACCCCGCTTGAACAGCTCCTTACCCTGCGCGAGGAACTGAAGCCGCTCCTTGACGAACACCTGAAATGCTGGCAGGACGACATCCTGCCCAG
Source organism: uncultured Methanomassiliicoccales archaeon (assembly GCA_963695345.1). Taxonomy (GTDB): domain Archaea; phylum Thermoplasmatota; class Thermoplasmata; order Methanomassiliicoccales; family UBA472; genus DASXVU01. The sequence continues at coordinate 1,489,728 of OY968769.1, read as the reverse complement.
GTTGAAAAAGAACGGTATCCACATCCACCGGATGGATGAACTCACGAAGGATGAACGGGACCAGCTGAGAGAACATTTCGAGAAGGTCATCTTCCCGACCCTTACCCCGCTGGCACTGGACCTGGTCCACCCGTTCCCGTTCATATCCAACCTATCGATCAATCTCGCCGTCGTTGTGCGGGACGCGAACGGACGCGAGAAGTACGCCAGGGTCAAGGTGCCGAACGGACTGTTCCCCCGCCTGGTCGAGTTTGACGACGACACCGACAAGTCCGGCAAGGGGAACCACTTCGTGTTCCTGGAGGACCTGGTGGCATCGAACCTCGACATGCTCTTCCCGGGGATGAAGGTGGAGACATCCTATGCCTTCCGGATCACCAGGGACGCCGACATCGAGATCGAGCTCGACGAGGCGGAGGACCTGCTCACCGCTGTAGAGGAAGGGGTGGAGAGCCGCCGGGTTGGCGCCCCGACCAGATTGGAGGTCGACGGTTCCATGCCGGTGCACCTCCGCGATCTTTTCGCCAGCAAGCTGGGCCTCCCGCCCTACCTGGTATACCAGACGCCGCCGCCATTGGGCTTCGTTGACCTGTGGCAGCTGTGGAGCCTGCCCCGCCAGGACCTGAAGGACATCCCCTTCCTGCCCTATGTTCCGCCGGCGCTGCAGAACGAGAAGAACATATTCGCCGCCATCAGGGACCATGACTATGTGCTGTACCATCCGTACGACTCGTTCGTGCCGGTGGTGAACCTGCTCAAGGAGGCGGCGGTCGACCCGGAGGTGCTGGCGATCAAGATCACCCTCTACCGGGTGGACCGGCATTCTCCCATCATCGAGGCGTTGATGGACGCCCGGGACAACGGCAAGGCGGTGGCGGCCACGGTGGAGCTCAAGGCCCGGTTCGATGAGGAGAACAACATCGAATGGGCCCGGGCGCTGGAGACCAAGGGAGTGCATGTCGTCTACGGTCTGGCGGACCTCAAGGTCCATGCCAAGCTGTGCCTGATCATACGCAAGGAGAAGAGCGGCATCGTGCGTTATTCGCACATCAGTTCCGGCAATTACAATGCCAACACCGCCCGGGTCTACGGGGATATCGGATACATGACGGCCGACCACGATATCGGTTCGGACGTCTCCGACCTGTTCAATTCACTGACCGGATACTCGCAGAAGGTCGACTACCGGAAGCTTCTGGTCGCTCCGGTCTCCATGCGGAGGGAGATCATCCGCCGGATCGATAGGGAGATCGAAAGGCACAAGGAGAAGGGCAACGGCTACATCGGTTGGAAGCTGAACGCACTGGTGGACAAGGAGGTCATCCAGGCGCTGTACCGGGCCTCGATGGCGGGGGTCAAGATCGACCTCAACATAAGGGGTCACTGCTGCCTCCGCCCCGGGATCAAGGGGATCAGCGAGAACATCCGGGTCACATCCATCCTGGGCCGTTTCCTGGAACACTCCCGGATATTCTATTTCAAAAACGGGGGGGATGAGGAGGTGCTGATGGGCTCCTCGGACATGATGCCCCGCAACCTCCAGAAACGGGTCGAGGTTCTGTTCCCGGTCGGGGACAAGAAATTGAGGAACGCCATAGTCAAGGACATCCTCGAAGTGCACCTGGCGGACAACGTCAAAGCCTGGGTCCTTTCCTCGGATGGCTCATACCATCGGGTAAAATTGGAGCATGGGGAGAAGAAGATGAACTCACAGCTGTGGATGATCAAGCACCGGGGTAAGTGGCATGGCGGCTCCTAAAGGCGAACCGCCCATGATGATCAGGGGCATGGAGCACTACCGGGCGTATGGCGCGGAACGTCTGCTCGCCTCGCTGGACTCTCTCTCCTCAGAGATCCGAGGGGTCAAGGGGGAGGACGACATCGAGTTCGTTCACCGGATGCGGGTGGCATCCCGGAGATTGAGGTCAGCGCTGGGGCTTTTCGGCGAGTGCTTTGATGCGGATGAGGTCAGGAAATGGAACCGGACGGTCCGTTCGGTGACCAGGGACCTGGGGGAAGCCAGGGACCTCGACGTCCAGATTGCGTTCCTGAAGGAGTTTGTCGGTTCCCATGAGGATTACCCCTCCCTGAGGGCTCTGATGACCGAGCTGGAGGACCGAAGGGCAAGCGCACAGCCAAGAATCGTTTCTGGCCTGGAAAGACTGGAACGGAAGGAGGTACTGGAGGATATGCGGCGGGCATTTGAGGAGGCCCGCCGGCCACCACGCTGTTCAGTTCCTCCTGGAACCATGGAAAGGGCATTTCACCATATCTCGTTCCGGCTGGATGAATTGCTGTCATTGAAGGACTGCGTCCATCAGCCTGAAGCCAAAGAAAGGCAGCACCAGATGAGGATCGCCGCCAAGCGCCTGCGCTATACCATGGAGGCTTTCTTGAACCTCTACGGCGAGACGCTGCAGGGCCGTATCGCCGTCATTAAGGACCTGCAGGACCGGCTGGGCGAACTGCATGACTGCGACGTTTGGATCGGTCTGCTGAACGTACGAGGGGGCAACGATCCCGGCCTAGACGCCCTTCTGCATGACCGGATGGAGGCGCGGATCGGGGGCTATGACAGTTTCGTCAGGACCTGGGAATCGCTAATCGAGGAGGACTTCTTCACCGATCTGCTGAACTCGATCATGCCGGATGCCGTCCCGGCACTTCCCAGTTCGGGGGATATGTCCAAACTTGAACAGGTCAAGACCATCATCAAGAGCTGCGGGATCGACGAGGACCACTCACTTCATGTAACGGACCTTTCGCTGCAGCTATTCGACTGCCTCCAGCCCCTGCATTCACTAGGAGCTGCGGAGAGGGAACTTCTCGAATATGCCAGTGTATTGCATGACATCGGCTGGAAGGAGGGACAGAAGGACCATCACAAGAGTTCGCTCGAGATGATCATGGAGGAGGACCGGCTGTCATTCGACGATAGGGAGAGAGCGATCGTGGCCAGCGTGGCCAGATATCACCGGGGCGCCCTCCCGAAGGATAGTCACATCGTTTACCGGGGTCTGAACGCAGCCGACAGGAAGGTGGTGGACCGGCTGGCCTCTATGCTCCGAGTAGCCGATGCCCTGGATGTGTCGCATTCCTCGTTGGTCAGATCGATCGAGTGCACTATGAGGAAGGAAAGGACCATCCTCCGGTTGGGAGCGATCGGTTACCCGGACCGAGAGCTGCAGAAGGCACGGGAAAAGAAGGACCTTTTTGAGAAGACATTCAATAGGAAACTCGCGTTTGAGTGGAACTGAAATGAACGGGCCTAAGGTAGTGGGTTTCATCGACATAGGCACCAATTCGGTCAGGCTCCTGGTGGTTCGCGTCAATCCCAACCGGTCCTATACCGTCCTGAGCCAGGAGAAGGAGGTCGTGCGTCTCGGCGAAGGCGAGTTCCGTGATCAGATGCTCACTCCGGAGGCGATATACCGCGGAGTGATGGTGGTCAAGAAGTTCGCTGAGCTATCCCGCGCCTACGGGGCGGAAGAGGTGATCGCGGTGGCCACATCGGCCGCCCGCGAGGCAAAGAACCAGCTCGACCTGCTGAACCGCCTCAGGGAGGAGGCCAGGATCGACGTGTCGGTCATCTCCGGCAAGGAGGAGGCCCGTCTCATCTACCTTGGCGTGGCCAGCGGCCTGCACATCAGGGGACGCAAAGCGCTGTTCATCGACATAGGCGGCGGCAGCACCGAGATCATCATCGGAGACCAGGAGAACTACGGCTATCTGGACAGCCTGAAGCTGGGCGCTATACGGCTCACCAATCTGTTCTTGCCGGAAGGTGCCAAGACCCCGGTGTCCGTGGTTGCCTACAACAAGATGCGGAAGTATGTCCGCAACGCGGTCATCAGGACCACGCATCGGGTCAAGGAGGAGAAGCTGAGCTTCGCTGTCGCCTCTTCCGGCACGGCGATCAACCTGGCCGAGATAGCGAACCGGATCAACGGCAACACCGATTCCAGGAACATGACCCTGCGCCGTCCGCAGCTGAAAAGGATCATGACAATGCTCTGCTCCCTTCCGCTCGAGGAGAGAAGGAAGGTTCCCGGCATGAACCCGGAGAGGGCGGACATAATCATCGGTGGCGGGGCCATCCTGGAGACCCTCATGGACGAGTTCGGCCTGGAGGAGGTGGCGATCAGCGAACGAGGCCTCAGGGACGGACTTCTCGCGGAATACCTGGCCCAAGGGGATGACCAGGAATACAAGCAGATGTCGGTGAGGGAAAGGAGCGTCATGCAGTTGGGGCGATCCTGCAACCTGGACGAGATGCATGCGCAAAGGGTGAGGGGGCTGGCGCTGTCATTGTTCGACAGCGGTTTCAGGCAAGGGCTCCATAACTTCGGGGATTGGGAGAGGGAACTCCTGGGCTACGCCGCCTTCCTGCACGACATCGGCGATTTCATATCGTTCAACAATCACCATTTGCACTCCCACTACATCATCCGGAACGCGGAATTGCTCGGGTTCGACCAGCGGGAGATCGCGATCATGGCGGACCTGGCGAGGTTCCACCGCAAGAAGATACCGAGGAAGAAGGACCCGGACCTGGAAGACCTGGACGAGCATTCCCAGAAGGTCGTCATCCTTCTCTCGGTGCTGCTGCGCCTGGCGGAGAGCCTGGACCGAAGCCACACCGGCCTGGTCTCACAGGCGGAGTTCGTTGCTGTGGAGAAAGCATCGGTGGTCATAGCCATACACAGCGACGAGGACGTTCAGCTAGAAGTATGGGGCGTCGAGTCCGATGGAAAGGCCTTCGAGAAGGCGTTCGGGCGTTCCCTCACCTCCAACGTGATGCGCACCTGATGGGCAGGTTATCAGGATTGCGAAATCAAACCCTCGGTGGATAAATACACTGAAAAGCCCTCCAAGCCTGAATAGTGAGACGCCGACGGCTATGGCTTGCGAGGAAATTGGATGAAGCTCAGAAGCAAGACGTTCCACGTCATTGGAATGATCATGATGGCCATGGTCATCGTCTTGGCTGGATTCTCCTCCATTGTCCTGAGCCAAGGATACTCAAGTATCGAGGAAAAGGACTGCGTCGATAACATCCAGCGAATTACCACATCGCTAAAGAACCAAGAGAGCCAGTTGGAAAGGAATGTGTACGATTGGGCGGTCTGGGACGTCTCCTATCAATACGCCGTGGATCATAACACTGAATTTACCACCAACGACCTTGACAGTAGCTTTTTCACGAATCTCAGGGTCAATGTTTTCGCGGTCGTCGACATCAACAATATAATAGTGAACCTGACCTTCTTCGATCTCCAAACGGACTCTAAGGTGCCCGCCCCGCAGGCGTTCCTGGACCGTTTGGTGCCCGGAGACCCGTTACTCAGCAGCGCAGACGGAATCACCGGGGTCACCGGCATCATTGAGATCGATGGAAGGCCGTTGATGATATCGACCCATTCGATCCTCACCAGCCAATCCGAGGGCCCCAGCCACGGGCAGCTCATGATGGGCAGATACTTGGATGCTTCAGAGATCGGGATCATTGAGAACCTGACTGGCTCAAAATTCACGATTCTACCCGGAAATGACCTGATGATCAATTCAGAACTTGACCATCAGGACCTGAGCCGCATCATGAATGGAGAAAATCATGTAGAGATCATGAACGATTCCTCGCTGGCGGTGTACTCCGCCGTCAAGGATGTTTCGGGACAGTCTTCCATGGTGATACGTTCCGAGATGTACCGGGACGTCCATATCCAAGGCCAGACCACTCTGGGATACCTGAACACCATACTAATCATTGTAGGGTTGATGTTCACTCTCGTATCGGTCCTTTTCATCGAGCGGTTCATCACCTCAAGGGTACGTAGGCTGGATGAGGATGTGGCCGCGGTCAGGGACGGCCGCTCCTTCGACAGGAGGGTCAGAATTGACGGCCGGGATGAGCTTTCTACGCTCTCGGTCTCGATCAACCAGATGCTGGACAGCCTGCAGAGCTCGGAAGCCGAGATCCACAAGAGCGAGGACCGGTACCGGATGGTGGTGGAGGACCAGACCGACCTGATATTCCGCATAGCCCCTGATCTGAAGATCACCTTCGCCAATGGACAGTTCTGCACCTATTTCGGCAAGGAGGCGGGCAAGGTAGTCGGTGGCAGTTCCCAACTAAATCTACGCCCAGAAGACCGGGCTGGATACCTTATGAAGGTCGGATCGCTGATCGGCACGAACGACGTCATGACCTGTGAGTTCTTTGTAATAGACAACCAGGGACGAGAACGGATACACCAGTGGACATTGCGCGGAATACCTAACGAGAACGACGCTGGTGAGGTGCAGATAGTTGGACACGATATCACCGAGAGGAAACAGACTGAGGAAGATCTGAGAAAGTACCGCGAGAACCTCGAAGAGCTCGTCGAGAAACGCACCGGTGAGCTGTTGGAGATCAACAAGGTCCTGGAGTCTGAGATCGATCGGAGGAACGAGGCGGAAAGGGACCTTCATGCCTCCGAGGAAAGGTATCGAGACCTGGTCAACAACCAGGGTGAAGGCATACTCCTTGTTGACGACAAGGGAAAGGTCACCTTCTCGAATCCGGCGGCGGACGAGTGCTTCGGAGTTCAGAGGGGTAAGCTGGTCGATCTGAATGTTACGAGTTTCACCGATGATGAGGGAAGAAGGATTCTGGCGGATGAGATCGGAAAGGCGAAGGGTCGTTCCACATACCGCTGGAACCTGGTAAGGCAGGACGGGGCTCGAAGGACCCTCCTTGTAACCGCCACACCAAGAAGAGGTCCAGAAGGGCAATACCTCGGTACATTCGCGATATTTAGGGACATAACCGAAAACGACCTCATGGAACAGGCCTTGAGGAAAAGGGAGGCGGAATACCGTTCGGTGGTCGAGGACCAGACCGACCTGATTACCAGGCTGCAAATGGACGGCACCATTACTTTCGTCAACGGGGCCTTCAGCCGTTTCTTCGGTAAAAGAACGGAAGAGCTGGTGGGAAAGAACTTGGATGAGAACTTCCCAGAAAATGAGAAGAAAGCCCTGCTGGAAATCGGAGCAGGTTTGACCCCAGAAAAACCCACCAACACCTGGGAATACCATCTGAGGAGGGCAGACGGCAAGATATGCTGGATACAATCCACATTCCGTGGCATCTTCGATACCGATGGAAAACTGCTGGAGATACAAAGCGTGGGCAGGGACATAAGTGAACGCATCCAAATGGAGCAGGAAAAGCTCCGCGGTCAGAGGCTCGAATCGTTGGGGACCTTGGCGGGCGGGATAGCCCATGAGTTCAACAATGCCCTCACGTCCATAGTAGGCAATGTGACACTGGTCAGGATGAAGCTGATGGACAACGACCCTCTGATGAACCGTTTGGCCGAAACGGAATCGGAGATCATCAGGGCCAAGAAGCTGGCAGATAAGCTGCTGACATTCTCCAAAGGGGGAGAACCGGTCAAGAATATACAGGACATACGTGACCTAGTCACAGACGCGATCGATTCGGGTCTCGTGGGTTCATCGAGTACCGTCCACGTCGTCAGTCCTCAGGAGGTCGATCTGGTCCAGATCGACAAAGGCCAGATTATGCATGCATTGGGCAATCTGATTCGGAATGCCAGCGAGGCCATGGACTCCCAGGGTGAGATCTTGGTCAGAATAGCCAATTTCTCCATGGAACAGAGCAAGAACGGCCATCCATCAGGGAAATATGTCACATTGTCGGTAACCGACAAGGGACCGGGAATTGCCACAGAGAACCTGTCAAAAGTATTCGATCCCTACTTCTCAACGAAGGGAGTGGGGAAGGGCTTGGGACTGAGCACCGCCCTTTCGATAACCATTCGACATGGAGGCTGGATCGATGTGGAGACCGCTGAAGGCCAGGGCACGACATTCATCATGACACTGCCCTCGGCTCAAATCGAGGAATCGGATGCACATACCCCCATGAATCCAGCGAACACCGGTATAAGGGTTCTGCTGATGGACGACGAAGAATCGATCCTGGAAGTGGGCAAGGAGCTGCTGGAGGTGAACGGTTTCACTGTGGAGACGGCAAAAGACGGCAGGGCTGCCATCGACCTTTATATGGAGGCGGGTCGCAAGGGCAAGGGCTTCGACGTTGTGATCATGGACCTGACCATCCGCGGTGGCATGGGCGGTAAGGAGGCCATAGTCGAGCTCCTGAAGCTCGATCCCGGGGCGGTGGTCATAGTCTCGTCGGGTTACTCAAATGATCCAGTGATGGCCGAACATAAGAAGTTCGGTTTTTCAGGGGTGGTCCAGAAACCGTATCTGATACAGGATATGGTCGAAATGATCAGGTCGGTTACTAGGGGCAGGGCCTAACATCTTCCGTGAGATGGACTGGAACCTTTTCACATCATCTGTTCCGGATAACTGCCGTTGAACTTCGGCCAATGTTACTTACAAATCTAGGAATTGGACAAAGATGTAGGCCGGATAGATCTCATTCCGACGAGACGATGCGTTATTATATGGATGGGTGGGAATTGTTAGGCAACTATGACACCGGACCAGTCCTCATCGCTTGACGAGTATCGTTCAAAAAGAGATTTTTCAAAGACCGGCGAGCCTTCCGGGGGCGGTGCCTCGGAACGCCCGATATTTGTCGTCCAGGAACATCATGCCTCGCATCTCCATTATGATTTCAGGCTGTCCATCGACGGGGTTTTGAAGAGCTGGGCGGTGCCGAAGGGAGTGCCGGAAGAGAAGGGAATAAAGCACCTCGCGGTGGAGACCGAGGACCACCCTCTGGAATATGCGGACTTCGAGGGCGACATACCCAAAGGAGAGTATGGCGGGGGAAAGGTATTGATCTGGGACCGGGGGGAATACAATCTTGAGCATCGTGATAAGGACAAAGTGGTGGTCGAACTGAAAGGTGGCAGGCTGAATGGAAGGTATTCCATTGTCAGGTTCAGGGGGAGGGAATCATCGCCAAAGAACTGGCTGATAATGAAGTTGTGATCCGAAGAGAAATAGAAAAACGTAAGAAAGGAGTTTGATCGGGTTTGACCGAGTGAGGGAAGGCCTTACTTGGCCTTCTTCATTATTTTCATCCAGCCGCCGGACTCGTATACTGCGAGTCCCCTCTTGCCGAGGGTCTTCTCAAAGTCATCCCATGAGACGATCTCGAGGCGGGCGTTGCTTCCCTTTGTGAACTGAATCCCGTTCGTTCCCTTTACACGGCCCGGCTTGAGACCCTTCTTCTTAGCGATCTCCTTGGCCTTGTCGAGGCTAATCTGTTCCATCACCATATGATATCCCTCCTTTGACATTTGGCCGGATACTGGCCAACTATCCAGTAAGTAATGAACGTGACCTATATATAAAATTTATCTCATAATGTTAGGCTCCCAGTAGTCATTTCCTTTAAATCCCCATAGAGAAGAATGCGCTTGGGAGCCAGCAGATATAGGCATTTCGCATCGCGGATATGCATCACCCAGACACCATCACCAAAACATGCTGGCAAGACCGTTAGAAGCACTGGCCGAACTAGGTCAGGTAATGATATATCGAGGAAGAGTGATTCCCTCAGCGCTGAGACTCATGACACTTTTCGGTTCTTCGGGGATCCGTGGCTTGGTAGGCCAAGAGATCACATCTAGCCTGGTGCTCAAGATAGGAATGGCTGTGGGCGATGAATATGGCAAGATCGTGATCGGAAAGGACACCAGGACCAGCGGGGACATGATGGAGAGAGCCTTGGCCGCCGGTGCAAATTCCTCCGGGGCCGATGTCTTCATGGCCGGGAATGGTGTCCACACCGACACTGGCAAGGGCCGCCGCCGATTACGATTGCGGACTGATGATCACCGCGTCCCATAACCCCAAGGAGTACAACGGGGTCAAGATGTGGAACCCGGATGGAAGCGCGTTCGACACCGACCAGATGGAACGGGTGGAACGCCTGATCGAGAACGGCGGATCCAGAAAACCTTCATGGAGGGACATAGGCCAGGAATACGTTCACCGGAACGCTGTAAATGATCACATCAGTGCGGTGATCGGTTCCGTTGGCAGTTCGGACATCAGCGTCGTGGTGGACTGCGCCTGCGGTGCCACGTTCAACATAAGCCCGCTGCTGCTACGGGAGATGGGGTGCAGCGTCCTCTCCCTTAACGCCCAGCCTGACGGTTACTTCCCCGGCAGGATGCCGGAACCGACCGAGGAACAGCTGACCGACCTCATGAAGAACGTCGTAGGACGGGGAGCTGACCTAGGTATCGCCCATGACGGCGACGGGGACCGGATGGTGGCGGTCGACGAGAAGGGACATTTTGTCGATGGGGACAAGCTATTGGCCCTATTCGCCTCGGTCCTGGGAGCTACCGGGCTGGTGGCGCCGATCGACGCTTCCATGGTGCTGGACGACATGGTCAAGGGCAACGTCGTACGCACCAAGGTGGGGGACGTCTATGTGGCGGAGGCGCTCAAGCGGACCGGGCTGCCCTTCGGCGGCGAGCCCTCAGGAACGTTCATCTTCCCCAAGGAGACCTATTGCCCGGACGGCGTGTACGCCGCGGCCTTGCTGGCGAAGTACACCCAGGAGCAGCCGCTGTCGGAGATGATAGACGCGCTTCCGTCCTATCCCAGGGCCAGGGAGTCGTTCGTTTTCCCCGCGGCCAATCGTGAGGCCTTGAACTCCAAGATGGCAGAGGAGATGGCCGGGGTCAGCTGCAACCGCCTGATAACCGTTGACGGGTTCCGGGCCGAGTTCGACGGTGGGTGGTACCTGATGAGACTCTCTGGAACCGAGCCGAAGCTGCGGATTTCGGCCGAGGCCCGGAGCCAGGACGAACTGGAGAGGCTGATGGGTCAGGCCCGTACCATCGTAAAGAGGTGCATGAAATGAAAGCCCTAATTCTGGCTGCCGGCGAAGGTGCCCGGCTCAGGCCTTTGACGTCGAACACCCCTAAGCCGCTGTTGCTGGTGGCGGGGAAACCATATCTGAGCCACCTGTTCGCCAGCCTAAAGGCGGCAGGCATCGAGGACATCGCTCTGCTGGTCGGGTTCAAGAGCAACCGCATCAGGGAATGCTATGGCGAGGGCGCCTCGGAAGGGATCCACATCACCTACCTGGAGCAGAAGGAGAGGCTCGGTACGGCGAACGCGATCGGGGTCGCCGAGGGATTCATGGACGAGGACTTCGTGTGCATCAATGGCGACGTGGTGTTGTCGGAAAAGGACATCGTGGCAGTCGTGGAGGCCCATCGCCATAGCCGCGGAACGATAATGGCCACGGTCACCGTGGACGACCCCACCAGGTTCGGGGTCATTGAGGAATCCCATGGAAAGATGGTGCGGATCGTGGAGAAGCCCAAGGTGGCGCCCAGCAACATGATCAACGCGGGGCTGTTCGTGTTCACCCCCCAGGTTTTCGAATTCATCAAGAGAACGGAGAAGTCGCTCCGCGGAGAGTACGAGATCACCGACACGCTCAACATGATGGCCGGCAAAATGGACATCAACATCTATCGGCTGCAGGGACCCTGGATGGATGTCGGAAGGCCCTGGGACCTGCTCAAGGCCAACGAGATCCTGATGGCGAACCTAGAACGGCGCATCGAGGGGGTCGTCGAGGAGGGAGCCACCCTGAAGGGCAAGGTAGTGGTGGAGAAGGGGGCGCTGGTACGCGCTGGCTGCTACATCGAGGGGCCGGTCTACATCTCCGCCGGCTGCGATATCGGCCCGAACTGCTACATCCGGCCGTCCACCTGCCTGGGAAAGAACGTCCGGGTAGGTGCGGCCGTCGAGATAAAGAACTCCATCGTGATGAGCGGAACGCATGTCCCCCATCACAACTATGTCGGGGACAGCATCGTCGGGGAACGGTGCAATTTCGGTGCCGGCACAAAAGTCGCCAACCTCCGTTTCGATGACAAGAATGTCAAGGTCTCGTTCAAAGGGAGCTCGATAGACGCTGGAACCAGGAAGCTCGGTGTCATCATGGGCGATGACGTCAAGACCGGCATCAACAGCATGATCGAGCCGGGAACGATCATAGGGGAAAGGTCGATCGTGGGAATGGGCGCGATCGCCAAGGGCGAGATCGGGCCAGACAGCCGGATATTCTAATCCAGGTCGACGACCTCGAGCTCGATCCTGTTCCCTTCCATATCGTAGGCCTGCCAGCTGTGCATGTCATATGGCAGTTTGGTGATGATATGGGTGTTCCCGAAGCGCCGGAACAGCTGCAGGTCGGCGTCCGACCAATGGTTGCTGGGACCGGGATGGGAATGCACCGTGCCGACGACCGAGTAGTCGATCGGGAGCATGTGCAGGAACAGGGTGGCGTTGTCCTCTCCCTGTATCGTTCCAGGAAGGAACAGCAATTCTGAGATCACGCCCTCCTCCGCCCTCATCGCCGCCACGAATTCGTTCGGAAGGGACTGTCTGGCCGATTCGTTTACCATCTCCAGGACCTGCCGGTCGATGCCCCAGACCTTCCGTTTCTTCCCTAGCATAGCGATCCCATCAATTTCTCCCGGGTCCGGGAGTAGAAGCTCCGACCGAACGAGACGAAGCGGGCCTTGGTCTCCGAAACGCTGAACTCGACCGTCTCGTTCCCGGCCATGGCCTCCTCCTCCTGACCGTCCACCACGACGACGCATTCCTTAGGCCGCACCACCTTGAGGGTGATCTTGCTGGTGGAAGGGACGACCACCGGACGCGCAGCGAACTTGAACGGGGCCATCGGAGCAATCACCAAAGCCTCCACCCGCGGGTCCACCAGCGGCGCTCCCACGCTCATTGCATAGCAGGTCGATCCTGTGGGGGTGGAGATGATGATGCCGTCCGCCCTCACGTTCACTGCCAGCTCATCGTCGACGAACACCTGGAAGTGCCGTATCTTGGCCACATGGGCGGTATGCACGACCGCCTCGTTGACCGCGTCGGGAAGGCGCTTCTTGTTGATGGTGGTCTTCAGCTTCAGGCGGGAGACGACATCGTAGTTGCCCTTGAGGATGTTCTCCAAGCCTTCCTCCAGCTCCTCGTCCGCCACCTCCGTCAGGAACCCCAGGTCGCCAGCGTTGATGCCGAAGATGGGCGCCTTATGGCGTTGAGCGGTCCTAAGAATGGTCCCGTCGCCGCCTATGGTGATCATGACGTCCACGTCCATGTCCTCTATGCTGCAGCCCTTCAGCTTGAAGCGCTCGGCGATCTCGTTCTCCAGCAGGACCTCGTGTCCCTCCAGAAGTTGCAGCGCTCGCCTGGCCATTCGCGTCGCGTCCGGCACGTCCATGTTCACGCTCATCCCGAACCTCATAACAGCACCCCTTTGACCACTTCATCGCCATATGCCAGGAAATTGCTCCTTACCTTCAGGTTGAACGGCATGTCCAGCCGGTTGCCCGACAGGTCCACTATCTCCCCTCCCGCCTCACGGAGGATCAGGGCGCTGGCGGCGATGTCTATCACCCTGACGGATTTATCATAGTGGTCCGCGTTAAAATAGTACCCGTCCGCGCTCCCCTTGGCCACCATGCACATCTCCAAGGACGCGCACCCCATGGACCGGGAGCGGTTGGCCTTCTTGGTCGCGCCGTAGCACTCCGGCTTGGAGTGCCTGCCGATATACACGAAGAATGTGGATTGCTTCTGGACATATTTCCGGACCTTCATCCGGCAACCGTCCTGGAACGCGCCCTTTCCTGATTCGGCATAGAATGTCTCTCCGGTGATCACGTTCTGGACCAGCCCTGCCTCGACATCCGCCAGGCTCTTGGTGCCGATGGCCATGGACACGCTGTAAAAAGGGATCCCCATGACGGAGTTGTAGGTGCCATCGATCGGGTCGATGACCAATGTCTTCTCCGCCCGGTTGTCGATGAAACCCGCCTCCTCGCTCAGGATGTTCAGCGGGATCCCGTTATCGGTGATGTGTTCGATGATGACATCCTCGGCGACCTTGTCGATGCTGAGCGTCGGGGTTCCGTCCGCTCCCATGCACAGCTCCTTGGACCTGTCGAAGTCCTTGGGCAGGGAGTTTACCTTCTTCCGGACCTCTTCAGCAATGTTCTCGAGCATCTCTCGCATACATCCTCTCCATGGACCTGGCGGGATATAACAGTTCATGACCGGCTGCGAAATGTCGTACGCAGCACAGAAAAGGGATATCAACGACTAGCGCCATGGACGATGCATGGCCGAACCGGTCCCCGGTGAAGTGTGGTTAGCCAATAAAGGCAAGGCGTCGAAATTGGGCTTGCAGATCAGATCGGTGATAATGAGCACCATTCCCGACACGGAGGAGGTCGTGGACGAGAAAGCAAGTCTGCTGGCCTACATGGTGGGTGAAGGCTACAAGGGTACAGTGGTGGTCTTGAGGCATTCCAAGGCCGGATGGTCCATCGGTTTCTACCGGGGCCGGGAACTTCCAGACCCGGACGGTCTGCTGTCAGGGAATGGCCGGTCGCATGCCGTCGCGATCATCAATGGGCGGGCGGATGCCGAGTCCGAATCACTGAAAACATTGCTGAAGGAAGCGTACGCGGCGGCCATCAAGAGGAAGGAAGCGGATCCGGCAGGGGACGCCAAGGGTCAACGAAATCCTTTAGCATCAGAGAAGTGATTCGAAGCGGAATCGACATCTCGGGGCGCTACATTGATCGAACCTTTACTGTTTTTGGCGGACATCAAAGATGAAGATCTGGTCCAGGTAGGCGGCAAGGCCCTGAACCTCGCCCGCATGGCCCGTGATGGGTTCTCCGTGCCAAACGCCTTTGTCATTCCAGTGTCGATCTATGAACGATTCTTAACCGACAACGACTTGGACACGGCGATCAAGGAAAGGATCGGGAAAACGGACTTCCAGGACAGCGAGGCGGTCAACATCGCTTCCAACAGCATCCGTGAGATCATACTCTCGCATACCATCAGCGGGGAGCTGCGGACATCGCTGCATACCGCCTGCTCGACCTTCGCCGAGGGAGCACTGTTCGCGGTGAGGTCGTCGGCCATCGCCGAGGACAAGGACGACGCCTCCTTCGCCGGCCAGCAGGACACCTTCCTGAACGTCCGGCCCATGGACGTCTCGCAGAACGCAAAGAGATGCTGGGCCTCCTACTGGACGGCCCGGGCCATGACCTATCGCCATGACCGGGGCGTGGACCAGACCGCCACCGGGATCGCCGTCGTCGTCCAGGGCATGGTGGACGCGGTCTCCTCCGGGATCATGTTCACCATCGACCCGATCGGCAAGAAGGACGAGGTCGTGATCGAGGCCAGCTGGGGACTGGGCGAATCCATCGCCTCCGGCATCGTCATGCCAGACCGGTATCGTGTGCGATCGGAAAAGGCTGCAGCTGATCGATAGGCGCATCAACCGGAAGATGAAGGGCTTGTTCCTCCGTTCAGAGGACGAGCGTGCCGGTCGACATCGACCTGGAGAAGCAGATGCAGCCTGCCCTGGATGACCGAACAGCCGAGGAGCTGGCCCTGATCGGGATGAAACTGGAGAAGCACTTTGGTTCGCCTCAGGACATCGAATGGGCGGTGGACAGCGGAGGGATCAGGATCCTCCAGTGCCGGCCGATCACCACTCTGGAGAATAAGGAGACGGTATGGACCAGGGCCTATGGCGATGAGTACTGGGCGGATGCCACCACGCCGCTGTTCTATTCGTACATGGGCGAATATCTCACCAAATATGTCAACTGGGAAGGCGCCAGGATCATGGGATACCGCTCCCTGGATGGTGTGCCGCTGCTCCGGCTGCACAAGGCCCACATCTACTTCAACACCTTCGTACTGGAAGAGATCTTCACCTATAATCCGCGGTTCTCCCGGACAAAGGAGCTGCTGAACTATTTCCCTGAGCAGGACCGGGTCCGCATCGCCAACGCGCCGACCAAGATCGTGCCCAGGGTCTGGGCGGAAGTAAGGATATCCATCCTTGACCGGGACGGGACCATCATCACCAACGACCGGGCGTACCGGCGCTGGGCCAAGACCTACATGAGGAAAATGGCCCGCTACGATGCGTTGGACCTCACGAAGCTGAACGACCGGGAGCTGCACCATGAGTTCGATTATCTGGAAGAGGCCTGCCTGAAGCACTACCGGCTCATCCGCTACGGGATGGTCACCCATTCCATCGGGACCAACCTGATCCTGAAGACCTGGCTGACCAAGTGGGTCGGCGATGCGGATGGTGTGCTCTACTCGAAGATCGTCTCTGGCCTGAGAGGGAACAAGACCATCGAGACCAACATCGAGCTGTACCGGTTGGCCCAGATCGCGAGGAGGGACGCCGCGGTGAAAGGAAGGTTGATGGCCCTCCCATCGTCGGAGTTCCTCGGCGAGATGGACGGGGAGCAGGCATTGGCGGGGTTCAAGGCTGCCTTCGAACAGTTCATGCACGCCTACGGACACCGCTCGCACACGCGGGAGATCTACTATGCCAGGTGGTCAGACGACCCAGCCCTGGTCCTGGACATAGTCCGTTCATTGGCCTCATCGCCGGAGGTCGATCTGGAGGCCATGGAGACCCGGAAGGTGGCGGAGAGGCACAAGGCCCAGCGGGAGATAATGGACCGGCTCTCCGGGGTCAGGTACGGCAGTTTCAAGAAACCGGTGTTCAAGATCGTCATCAAGTTCGCCCAGACCTACATGATGTTCCGGGAGAACCAGAGGTTCTACCTGGACGAGCAGCTGTTCCGCGCCAGGCGGCTGTTCATGGAGTACGGGAGAAGGCTGGCGGAACGTGGTGCTTTGGAGAAACCGAGCGACGTCTTCTTCCTTGACAAGGAGGAGGTGTTCGATCAGGCCGAAGGGCGGGGAGGGAACGTGAGGGAGGCCGTTCGCACCCGGATCACCGAGTTCCAGCGTTACGGGGACGAGCTCCCGCCCAAATTCCTCCAGGGCAGGATCGAGTTCGACGACACCGTGGAGATAACCGGAAACACCACCCGGATCACCGGGACAGCGGCCAGCCCGGGCATGGTGACCGGCGTCATCCGGGTGGTCCGTTCCATCGATGAACTGAAGAACGTGGAATCCGGCGAGATACTCGTCACCTCGAACACCGATCCGGGTTGGACGGCGGTGTTCTCGAAGATCGGCGGTTTGATCACGGAGACCGGAGGGATTTTATCCCATGGGGCCGTGGTCTCCCGGGAATACGGCATCCCGGCCGTCACCGCCGTGAAGGGCGCAACGAAAATATTCAAATCAGGGCAGAGAATAACCCTAAACGGGAACGAAGGCCTAATATACATATCGGAAGGCTGATTTATTTGGACTCAGACGTCATACACGAATTCGGCGAGAACAAGGACTGGAACGAGAGCTTCTACTTCAATCTCTACGATAGAGGCAACGACATTCTCGGCTTCATGAGGATTGGATTGGTGCCCAACAAGAAGGAGAAGACCGCGTTCTGTTACTTCCTAATGCCGGATGGCTCGACCATCGGGACAAGGGCCAAGTCCGAGATGGCAGACAACGACCTAGCGTCAGCCGGACTGGTGCTGGAGAAGATCGAGTCGGAAAAGAAATGGGCGATCAGGTTCGAGGGAGAGCTGCCCCGGCAACTGAAGGACGAGATATCCAAGGTCAACGTCAAGTTCGACCTTGAGTTCGACGCCCTGAACGCCATGTTCGATTACCGCAACGCCGTCAGCAGCGAGAAGGAGATCCTCTCCCAGAACGTTGCCTCGGAGCACTTCGAGCAGTTCGGCAAGGTCAAGGGAAAGATCAAGATCGGTGACCGCGAGTACGCGGTCGACGCCTTGGGCGAGAGGGACCACTCCTGGGGAGTGCGCGACTGGTCTGCCGCTGGCAGATGGGTCTGGATCACCTGCCAGTTCAACGATGGCTACGCTTTCAACATCACCAAGCTGTACACCGACAAGGGAGAGATCGACGCCGGTTTCATCCACCAGGATGGGGTCACGCTGCCGATCGTCAAGGTCGACATGGCGCACGAGTTCGATGCCGAGGGCACCCCGAGCGAACTGTACCTGGCGATGTACGACAAGGACGGGGACGTCTACGGCGTCAAGGCCGTCGTGAAGCGGAAGGTAATGCTCCCGATGAACGAGGACGAGAAGCGCACCCCGGTCATCTTCGAGACCCTGGCGAAGTTCAAGCTGGACGACGACGTGGGCTTCGGAGTGCTGGAATACCTGCTCCGCAAGTAAACCCCAACCCAATCTCTTATTTTTTTAACGATTCAGCGCGACCTGAAGGAAAGGTCCCGGATGAGCGAGGTAAGGCTCATGCCGGCGCCATACTCGTCCCGCAAAGCTCTCGCCTCTCGTTTCGGGAGTCCGCCGGCGATCAATGAACGGTAGAACTCCTTGGAAGCTCTCTTGGCCTGCCCCTTCGCCCGGAGATAGGTACGGAGCAGACGGTATGTGAGCATGGGCATGCTGGCGACAATGGCGATGACCGCCCCGTCTCCATGCCGACCCATCATTCGCCCTCTTCCATCTCGCGCCTTATCTTTTCGCGGATCGCCCCATCGCCACCGGTCTGTGACCCCACGATCATCTTCAGCATGCCGCCGAGGCTGAGGGTCGACATGTATTCCCTGGTCAGCTCGAACGCTTCCTGGTTCGTCATGCCGGCGGCCCGCAGCGATTTGTAGAACGCCGCCACCGACTGTCCGAACCTCTCCCCTTCCTGTGCCCCGTAGAGGACCCGGGTCAAGCTCTCCATCAGCCGAGGCACCTGTTCCGTCAGTATCTCGAAGAGCTTACGCATGTCCTCGACGTTCTTGATCATGTCATCGTTCGCCATTTCCTTCACCTTATTCCATGCCTTACCTCGCCGTACCCCGATCCTACTTGGACATCAATGGCCGGCCACCCTACTTGGTCAATCCGAGCACTTCTGACCATTTCCTGACCACCGCCTCGGATATCTCGAAGGTCTTCTCCTTCTTCCCCGACCGCTCGGTAACCATCCCTTGCTCCAACAGTTCGCCGAGACGGTCCCTGACTATCCTCCGGGAAGCACTGCCTCTCCTTTGCCTCAGCTCCTCGGTGATCTCGGAGATGTTGAGACCAGGCTTGTCCAGCAGCAACCTCATGATGTCCTTGGCGATCGGGTCCTTGACACCGGGCAGGATGGTCTCGATGGATATCACCCCATGCCGCTGGTACAGGTCCATGAGCCGGAAGTATTTCTGGACCGTGTCCTGGAAACGAGAGAGCTGCTCGACCAGTTCAGAGTATGGCCTGGCCACCTCCCGGACCGCGCTCTCCAGCTCGGCGATGCGAGCGGTGAGCTCCTCGATCTTCTTGGACTGGTCATCGGCCATTGCACCGGACATGGGTCTGAAAAGGTTAATAGGTTGGCGACCATCCATCGGCCGATGAGCGAATCCGCAATGCCGATCACCGAGACCCGGTTCATCGGCGTTTTCACCGACGGGAATCTGCTCCTGACCCGGAACGCCGTCCCGGGCAATAGGGTGTACGGGGAGAGGCTGTTCAATCACCAGGGAACCGAATACCGGGAGTGGGTCCCCAGCCGGAGCAAGCTGGCGGCCTATATCAAGTGCGGCGGCTCTTTCGATCCCTTCAAGGCGGATTCCAGGGTGCTATACCTGGGAGCGGCATCGGGTACGACTTCATCCCACGTGGCGGACGTCGTTGCCCAAGGTGCGGTCTATTGTGTCGAGATATCACAGCGCTCATTCCGCGACCTGGTCAAGGTATGCGAGACCCGCAAGAACATGATACCCATTCTAGCCGACGCCACCAAGCCGGACGAGTACGGTTTCGCGGTGGAATCGCCCACGGTGGTCTACCAGGACATCGCCCAGAAGAACCAGGTGGGCATCTTCCTGAAGAACATGAGAGCGTTCAACGTCAGGCAGGGCATGCTAGTGATCAAGGCCCGGAGCGAGGACGTGACCAGGGACCCCCACGATATCTTCCGGGAGGTCAAAGCGCATCTGGTCAAGGAAGGTTATAGGGTGGTCGACATGGTCGACATCGACCGCTATGAGAAGGACCACGCCATGATCACGGTCGAATCGAAATGAAGTGGGTCTATGCCATCGGTTTCAATGGCGACCGTTTCCTGATGGTCGAGAATCCCAAACGGGGCGGCTGGGAGATGCCCGGGGGCAAGGTCGAGGAAGGGGAGGACCCGAGGGATGCATCGGTCAGAGAGTTCCGGGAAGAGGCCGGGGTCCTGTTCCTGCCATTGGGATGCATGGAGTTCGGGGATGGCCTGGTATTTGCCGGAGAGGTCATCAATGACGACGGCAAAGGTGAGATGAAATGGCGCCTTTTCCAGGACCTGCCTAGGGAGCTGGCCTTCCCTGCAGTGGAATATGAGTCGCAGTTGCTGTGGGCCAGGGATGTCCTTGCCGGGCACCGTTCGCAATCCCGGACGGGCCCCGAGGGGAGAGCCATTGCGAAATCAAGGATTAAATAGTAGTGTGCGAATTGGCTAACCCGCTTCGCCGCCTCGAGAGCAATCTCGAAACTAACTCTTTAAGAATTACACGTAACGAGGATGATGATTATGGCAAGAATGCATGCCAGAAGAAGAGGCAAGGCCGGATCGGCTAGACCCATGGTCACCGAGAACCCCGAGTGGGTACCGGTTCCGAAGGACGAGATCTACCAGATGGTCGTGAAGTACGGTAAGGAAGGAATGCCTACCGCGAAGATCGGCATGGTCCTCAGGGACCAGTATGCCGTACCGGACGTCAAACTGGCGACCGGAAAGACGATACTGCAGATCCTGAAAGAGAACGACCTCGCGCCAAAGCTGCCGGAGGACATGGTGGCCCTCATGAAGAAGGCCATCAACCTGAACGAGCACATGATGAACAACAACAAGAAGGACCTCAGCAACGAGAGGGGCCTGCACCTCATCGAGGCCAAGATCAGGCGGCTTGTGAAGTACTACAAGCGCAACGACCTGCTGCCCCAGGACTGGCTATACAGTCTGAAGAACGCTGAGCTCTTGATCGAGTGATTGCGTAATGGACGAAGTCGTCCAAATTCCTTCAAACCTCTTATCTCGTTTTAAATCCGCGGCCGCGGAGGTTGAAAAGGCCTCCGAGGTCCGGGTCATTTCTCATAATGATGCCGACGGCATATCGTCCGCGGCCATCGTCTGCGCCACCCTTCTGAGGAAGCAACAAGCGTTTCCAATGCACCATGCTGAAGGGGTTCGAGGAAGCGGTGGTCCGGAACACCGCGCAGGGATGCGACCTGCTCATCATCTCGGACATGGGGAGCTCGTCCCTGGACGTTCTGGATTCCCTGCCGATCAAGGTCAGTCGTCCTGGACCACCATAAACCGGAACGTGATTCCACCAAGGTGATCCATGTCAACCCCCATCTCTTCGGCATCGACGGTGCCACCAGCGCCTGCGCGGCGTCGGTGGCCATGACGCTTTCCGTCACCGTCTCGGAGAAGAACTGGGACCTGCTGCCGATCGCTTTCGGCGGCATCGTCGGCGACCGGCAGACGATAAGGGGGCTACTGGGCCTGAACAAATACCTGGGACAGCTGGGTCAGGAAAGGGGCATACTGGAGGTAAGAAAAGGCTCCCTGATCCCCCGCGGGACCGCTGAAGGAATCCCTCTTCAACAGCACGGACCCTTTCATAACCGGCGTCAGCGGCGATCCGGATGGCGTCAGCCGTCTTCTGACCGAGGCCGGCATACTGGACAGCATGTCCCTGGAGTCACTGGACGAGGCTCAGGAGATGAAGCTCTCCTCCCTCGTAACCCTCAGGCTGCTGGCCCAGGGAGCGA
Organism: uncultured Methanomassiliicoccales archaeon; assembly: GCA_963695345.1. GTDB lineage: Archaea > Thermoplasmatota > Thermoplasmata > Methanomassiliicoccales > UBA472 > DASXVU01. Next base: position 1,467,979 of record OY968769.1, on the reverse strand, counting down.
CCCTGGACAACCTGGAGGAAGCCTCCTCGGAGAAGTACTACTTCTCAGAGCGGAAGACTCTATGGCCATGAACTATCCAATCTCATGAATGCCTGCGGGCGTTCCGACCTGACCGGGACGGGGGCTGCCCTGGTACTCGGGGACACCAAGTCCTGGGAGAGGGCCGAGAAGCTCAGGCAGGATTACCGTAAGACGGTCCTGGAAGCGGTCCTGGCGGTCCAGTTCAAAGGGCTGAAACAGTTGGACAACCTGCAATACTTCTTCTCACCGGTCCCGGACGTCTCCAGCGACCTCTGCGGGATCGTAATGCAGTGGATAGGCGACCGGGATAAGCCGACGATCGCCCTTTCTCAGAAGAACAGCGACGTGAAGATATCCTCCCGGGCGAACAAGAAGATGATCGAGAACGGGGTCGATCTCTCCTACGCGCTGCGGACAGCGGCCGGTGCCGTCGGCGGAGTAGGCGGAGGGCACAATGTCGCCAGCGGGGGCAAGATCCCGGCGGGAAGGGAGGACGAGTTCATCGCGATGGTGGACAAGATCATCGGCGAACAGCGGGCCAAAGGCAGAAAGGGCAACCAAAGCGTCCCTTAATCTCTCCAGGTGACCTCGACCTCATCGGTCCGGAAACGCTGGTTTATCATCGTGTCATTGACGCTCATGCGGACCCCGCCCTGGTGCATGATCAGGCCGGTCCAGGCGATCATCGCCCCGTTGTCCATGCACAGGAAACGATCGGGCACGAACATCTCTGCCCCCCGTTCGCTGGTCATCGTGCTGACCATCTCCTGCAGTCGCTTGTTCTGGACCACTCCGCCGCCCAGGAGCACCTCGGTCTTCTCCACGTGCGCCATCGCCCTTTCGGTGACCTCGGTCAGCATGGCGAAGGTGGTCTCCTGGACCGAGAAGCAGATGTCCTCGATCGATCTCCCCCTTGGCCTTGAGACAGAGGGCGGCGGTGAGTATGCCGGAGAAGGCCATGTCCATGCCCTTGACCGAATAAGGAAGGTCGAGGAGCTTGCTTCCCTCCTTGGCGGTCTTCTCGATCTTCGGTCCGGCGTAGTAGCCCAGACCGATCTCCCGGCCCATCTTGTCGAGCATGTTCCCGATTCCGATGTCCAAGGTCTCCCCGAAAATGCGGTAACGGCCGTTGGAGAAAGCGATCACCTGGGTGTTTCCGCCCGAGGCGTACAGCAGCACTGGGTCCTTGGCCGGGGTCTTGATCCGCCCGATCTCCAGATGGGCGATGCAATGGTTCACTCCCACGATGGGAACGTCCAATGTGAGGGCCAGCGCCCTTGCGCCGGTGGCAACGGTCCGCAGGCACGGACCCAGCCCTGGACCTTGAGAGAAGGTGACGACGTCGATGTCCTTGAAAGAAATGCCCGCCTTTTGCACGGCCGTCTTGACCATGGGAACAAGCTTTTCGGCGTGGTGGTTGGCGGCCTCGCGGGGGTGTATCCCGCCGGTGGCTGGCCGGTACATGTCGATCTCGTTGGCCAATATTTTGCCCGAATCGTCGACGATGCCGACGCCGCAAGTGTGGGCGGTGCCCTCTATCCCTAGAGCGATCATCTAGGCACGAAAGAAACGGATTGGGATATCAACTTTAGCTTTGGTCGGCCAGGATCTTCAACTTGTTCATTATGTTGATAGAACCCTCGACGACCTCGTCATCGACAACAAGGACCGGTGTTGGCTTGTTCAGAAGTTCGTAGTACGCGGCCTCTGCCAGGCCTTCTGCCTGCGACGTATCGACGACCTCGACCGCCAATCCGTCCGGTATCCTGGCCTTGACGTAATCGCACTTCTGACAGCCGGGCTTGGTGAAGAGAAGTATCTCAGTCATCGCTATCTCATTCCGCATAAGCCTTCCCCTAATAAAAGCATCTGAGCCTACCATGCGATGTAACGAGACTCACTTGCCACTTCGATTTTTTATCGGCCTGGAATTGACATGACGCGAATCGGTTAGGCGACGTTTCCCGAAGCATCGCAGTGTCCAACATTGAGGGCAGGGTTATCTGAGAGGTGGGTTACGCCCATCTAACTCGTGAGAGGATATTGCCGCATAATTACGGAAAAGCGTAGAGGAGACTGCTCATTTAAATTGGGATGCGACAGATTTCAAACCAGAGTGATTTCTTGAGCAACGGCCAGTACGATCCAAATCGTAACCCCCCGCAAGGTCAGCAAACGCCCCAACAGTATCAGGCACCGCCCCCGCAGTATCCCCAACAATACCCGCCCCAGAACGGATATCAGAATCAACCGTACCAGCAATACCCACCGAACCCGCAGTATCAGCCATATCCGCAGTACCAACCACCTAAGCCCAGGAAGAGAAGGAAGCTCCTGGTTGTGGCGGTCATAGCGGTCGTGGCCGCGCTGATCATCGCCGGGGCGCTCTTCGTTCTGGTGCTGCCCAAGAAGGCGGCTGAAGATAACGTGAGCCGTGACACGACTCCACGGGTCCTGACCACATCTTCGTTCACCAGCGCCGCTACCGGCACCGTCGGCCAGTCTGGAGGTTCCCTCGGCGTGAGCTCGTCCAGCAGCCCCCTGAAAGGCTTGAAGATCGAAGTGCCAAACGGTGCTGCGCCAGAGAACATCAACTTTGACATAAAGTATGCCGATGTAAACTCGGTGTCCGGCCTCCCTGCCGGGACCAGCATAGTCAGCAAGATCATCCAGATCGCCACATCTGGTTCCAGCACATGGAACCATTTCAAACTCTTCGACAGCCTGGTCAAGGTCACCCTTCCCTACGATCAGACCCTGGTCACCGACGAGAAGGCGGTCCGCTTCTACCACTATGATGACGTCAATCACACGCTCGAGTCGGCCGGATATGACGGACAGAGCACTGCGAACAACACCATCACCTTCGAGGCCAGCACCTTCTCCAAGTTCGTGGCCATCGAGGTCGTCATGTCCTATTTCGAGAACCGCAACTCCAGTGTCACAGTGGATACCGGCTTCCGTCCGGCCAACGATGGCTGGTTCATACCCAACTATGGTTCCTATCTGGAAAACGGCGGGGTATGCCTGGGAATGACATCGTACGCGAAATGGTATTTCGCCCAGGAGAAGGCGCTCGACGGCAATGGTCTGCATTCCAAGTACATCGAAGGCAACGCCAACGAATGGAGGGACGACGCGACCGCCATCCAGCTGGCCACCAGGGCCCAGGCCGGACTCTCCGGCATCTGGTCATCGCTTACCCAGGAGGAGAAGCAGAACCTTTCCAGCAAAGAGGTCGGCCTCAGCATCATGCATGGCCTGCTCGTCTCGGGCGAGCCTCAGCTCGTCGGACTGAAGACCTTGTACAACAACGGCACCTGGGCTGACGGAGGCCATGCGGTTCTTGCCTACCGCTATGCCAACGGCCACTTCAACATATACGACCCGAATGTGCCAAGCACGTCCGTGGACGACGACCGCCAGCAGATGCCGTACTCGTACAGCGGCGGTTTCAGCAGAGTGTTCGAATCGGGCCTCACCGCGGTCGATTCGCTGAAGTTCAACATCTTCTACCACGCTGGCGCGAAGGTGTTCAGCCCCAACAACGCCTTCAAAGGGATCTATGACATGGCAGAGCTCAAATTCACGGGAAGTTCCATCTTCCCCACGGTGGAACTGACCGATCCGAGCAACGGAGGGACGACCCCGGTCGACACCGGGAGCGATGGCGTCAGGGACACCACCCAGAGCATGGCCACCGTCTCGGGGACGATCACTGGAGGCCAGTCAGCGGTTTCCTCGACCTTGATCTTCGTGAGCGGCCAAAAGTTCGAGGCTCCGGTGGATTCCGACGGATCGTTCTCCAGAACGGTCCCGTTGATGCAGGGCGACAATGACGTGGTCATCCTGGCGACCGACACCGACACATTCTCCAATTGGGCCGGGTTCCTCAGGGATACCATCAGGTCGTATGCCAACCCGGCATCGATGACGGTGACCCTTACATGGGACCAGGACAACAGTGATGTGGACCTCCACGTCAAGGAACCGACCATAAATGGCACCGCAGGCCGGCACATATACTATCTCAACAAAGGGGCGACGTTCGACTACCAGAACCCATACCTTGACCTGGACAACACCTACGGATACGGTCCGGAGCATTACTACGCGACGGAGAACATGACCCTGCCGCAGACCGGGAACGTCGGTCCGGGCCAGCCGCTGTATGGGACGTACCAGATCAGGGTGCATTACTATTCGGACAAGGATTCCGATTCTGACACCACCCAACCGATAACGTGGCACCTAAGCGTCAGATATCTGGCGTTCAAGAACATCGCCACCGGGCAGGAGTTCTGGAGCGAGACCTCGTACTCGGGCTATCTGTCGGCCCAAAGCACTTCGAACACCGGGGATTTCGGGAATGCGGGGGCGTCCTGGTCACCTGTCTATACCGTGACCTACGCGGAACCAGTGGCCAGTGCGTTCGGGATACCCAACCCGCCGCAGAACACCTTCCCGTGACCTGAAACGTTTTCGGGCCGGGGCGGTGCGGCTGGCCCCGGCTACCTTTTATCCAAATACCAAGAGCGGCAACCAGCCACGGGGAACCATGGTAGATCCCACAGAGCAGCGACAATGGAAAGAAGCGTGTCATCACGCCGCCAGGGACGTAAAAGGTTAGTACTGATGGCATCCTTGATAGTACGTTGTCAATCGCCACCACTGACCTATTGAACTACCTGGGGACGGCCACCGAGCTCGTGGTCCTGGCGCTGCTAGTGGCGGCGGTATACCTATCGTTGGTGATCCGGAGGCCTAACACCCATTGGAAGATCATGGGCATGGCCACACTTCTGAATCTGTTCTCCGTGGTCGTTCTGATGGTACCGGTTTTCATCTCGCTCGCGCCAGGGATAGGCGGGGGGCTGGGGGCCAGAGGCTGGGCGGTCCTGCTCCATCACGCACTGGGCCTGATCGGGTTGGCATTGTCATTGTACTTGGTCGGCAGTTACATTTCGGCGGGCAAGGAGTTGAGGAGGTGCCCGACGACCAGACGCTCGACGCACATATTGATGCGGCTGACGTTCGTTTTCATGATTTTGCCCCTTTTGATGGGTCTCTTCCTGAGGTTTGTAGCTTTCTGAGGCGAAAGGCATATAGTATCGAAGGTGTTACGGAGAAATCCAGCCGGGCTCTTGGTCTAGCGGTTATGACGTCTCCCTGACAGTCCCCCAAAAAGGGATCTGAACGGAGGAGATCCCCAGTTCGAATCTGGGAGAGCCCACCATCCTTTTTCTAATTCTTCTGTTCAGCCGGGCTCCGCCGCTGCGGAGATAGAATAAATAAACGCACCGATATCGTGACTATCATCGGAGACGACAAATGAGGGAAACCGTCACACTAGGCCTGGTCCAGATGGAGATGCGTCCTGAACCATCAAAGAACTTGGACCGCGCCTTGGAGATGATAGGGGAGGCCAAACGTCAGGGGGCCGAAGTGGTCTGCCTGCCGGAACTTTTCACCTCTAGGTATTTCGCCCAATACCCGAATCCCGACATGCGGGAGATCGAAGGGACCCCTCTGGAGATTATCCCGGGAGCCGTGGCACAGCGCCTCTCGGAGTGCGCCAGAAGGAACCGCGTGATCATCGTGGGCGGCTCGATCTACGAGCGTGCCCCCGAAGGGTTGTTCAACACCTGCCTCACCTTCGATCAGGAAGGGAGCATGCTGGGCAAGTATCGCAAGGTCCACATACCGCACGATGAGAATTTCTACGAACAGCACTACTTCACACCCGGAGACCTCGGATTCAAGGTGTATGGCACACAGAAGGGCAGGATAGGCACGCTGATCTGCTACGATCAATGGTTCCCGGAGGCGGCGCGGATCAACGCGCTCATGGGGGCGGACATGGTGTTCTATCCGACCGCCATAGGAACGGTCCGAGGGGTCGAGCAGGCCGAAGGGGACTGGCAGCAGGCCTGGGAGAACGTGATGCGCGGTCATGCCATCGCGAACGGCATGGTGGTGGCGGCGGTTAACAGGGCAGGTAACGAGGACCAGATGGACTTCTGGGGCGGTTCGTTCGTGTGTGACGCCTTCGGAAGGACGCTGGTGAGGGCCGGCGCCGGGGAAGAGGTGGTCACGGCCACCATAGACCTGGAACACGGTCGGAACATCAAGGAAGGCTGGCGTTTCTTCCAGAACCGCCGGCCGGACCAATACTGCAGGATCACAGAGGGATCGGAGACCCGACCAAGGAGCGGTTCAATATGAGCGAACAGATGCCAAGAGCAGCAGGATATGCCATGCCAGCGGAATGGGCCAAGCACGAAGCCACCTGGATATCGTGGCCCAAGAACCCGCTCACCTTTCCCTCGGACATCATCGGTTCCATCGAGGACACCTATTGCCAGATGATCAAGGCGCTGACGGAGGGGGAGATAGTCAAGATCCTGGTGGACGACGAGGCGATGGAGAGGAAGGTCATCGAGAAGGTGGAGAAGGCCGGGGCCGTGATGCGCCGGGTCAAGATCCACCGCATCCCCAGCGCGGACGTCTGGATCCGAGACTATGGACCCACCTTCCTATTGCACAAGATGAGCGGCCAGCGGTCGGCGGTCAAGTGGCATTTCAATGCCTGGGGAGGCAAGTACGATGACCTTATGGCGGACGATAGGACCGGCGATGAGGTTGTCAAGGCGGCCGGCTGCCCGGTCTTCCGACCGAACATCATTCTGGAGGGCGGCTCGATCGAGGTCAACGGCATGGGCACGGTGCTGACCACCGAGCAGTGCCTGCTCAATAAGAACCGCAACCCGAAGATGACCAAGCAGCAGATCGAGGACCTGGTGAACCAATACCTCGGCACCAAGAACATGATCTGGCTGAAATCGGGGATCGACGGGGACGACACCGATGGCCATGTCGACGATTTCGCCCGCTTCGTATCGCCCAACCACGTGCTCTGCGCGTTCACCACATACAAGAAGGGAACCAACGAGGAAATCCTGCGCAAGAACCTGGACATCCTGAAATCCGCCCGGGACCAGGCGGGCCGCAAACTGGAGGTGGAGAAGCTGCCGCTGCCGAGGCCGCTGTGGCTCGAGGAGGAGCAGAGGTGGCTTCCGGCCAGCTACGCCAACTTCTACATAGGGAACAGCGCCGTCCTGCTTCCGGTGTTCAACGACAGCCATGACAAGGAGGCAATAGCCATCCTTAAGTCGTGCTTTCCGAAGCGCGCCATCGTGCCTATCAACGCCGTCAACCTGGTATACGGGTATGGTGGCATCCACTGCATGACCCAGCAGGAGCCTTCGCCGGCACCCCCGGTGGTCCCGGCCGTCACAACGACGGCTCAATGACGTACTTGCACATGTTGAAGCCGCTTCCGAAAGTGTCCTTCTCCACCACCTGCAGAGGTATTCCCAGCTTGGCCTCGAATATGGCCTCCAGGATGCCTTCGTTGAGCAGGCACAGCGTTTTGCCCACGTCGGGATTCTTGGAGCAGTCGTACTCATCCCGGATGATCAGCGTGACCGGATGCAGCGAATACACGACCAGCTCGCCCAACTCGTGGGCCCCGTAGAACTGCTTGACCTCGGTGATCAGGTCCTCCACCTTGGAGGTCTTGAACTGCTTTGCCAGTTCCGTGCCGATCTGCTTTCCGATGTCCTTGAGGACCGGGTCCATGTTGAACCCGATGGCCTCCATCCCGATCACGATCGAACGGATGGTCCCCTTCAAGAAAGCGCTGGGAGAGCCCAGCGACCCGGAGATGGTGGTGCTGATCGCCTTCTTCAGCTCATCCCGGGGTACCACCGACGAACCGATCGGCTTGGAGATGATGTAGAATATCTTCCTGCGGTTGTCCAGCGGGTCGTCTCGGAATCCGATCAGACCTTCCTGGACCATTTTCTCCAGGTGCACCGACAGGGTGGACTGGGCTTTTCCGGTCAATACCGCGATCTCGCTCAGGCTAAGGTCCCTTCGCTGAAGTTCGCTCAGGATCTTCTGCCTGACAGGATTCGATATCTGTCTCAAACCACTGCTGGTAGAATAAACATCGAAGTCCGTTCCCTTCTTTGGCATCAGTTCAACCCGAGCTATCAAATTGGCATGGCGCACTATTAAATGTTATTGAGATTAACGAAGAATCGTTGGTTCAGGAATCGATGATATTCCCCTGATTCCTAGGGAGGTCCGGGACATTACATTTTTTAAACTCCTATCCTCTGACTGAGCAGAGGACCATGAAAATCACCGTCGACGGCCGACAGCAAGAGATGAGAGCGCTCTGGTATGACGCTGGCAAGGTCATCATGATCGATCAGCGCCTCTTGCCCAACATGTTCAAGCTGGTCAGTTTCACGAAGTGCAGCGAAGTGGCGGCGAGCATCAAGGACATGACCGTTCGCGGTGCCCCGGCGATCGGGGTGGCGGCCGCCTACGGGATGTTGCTGGCGACCAGGGACGGAACGAGGCTGGAAGACGCGGCAAGAATGCTGAAGGCGACCAGGCCGACGGCGCATGACCTGTTCTTCGCCGTCGATACGATGATGGAGGCGATCCGATCCGGCAAGGACCCGGAGCAGGCGGCCCGTTCATACGCGGACACCATTGTCGAGAAGTGCAGGATGATCGGCGAGTTCGGTGAACCGCTCATCAAGGACGGGGCGAGGGTCATGACCCATTGCAACGCGGGCGCTTTGGCCACCGTCGACTACGGGACGGCGTTGGCACCGATGCGGCTGGCGTGGAACAAGGGGAAGAAGATGTTCGTCTACGTCTCGGAGACCAGGCCCCGTCTCCAGGGCATGAAGCTGACCGCATACGAACTGCTCAACGAGGGGATACCGCATTCCATCATTCCCGACGGTGCGTCCGGCCACTTCATGCGCAAGGGAGTTGACGTCATCATTGTGGGGGCGGACCGGATCGCCGCGAACGGCGATTTCGCCAATAAGATCGGCACCTACGAAAAGGCGGTGCTGGCCAGGGAGCTCGGCATCCCATTCTACACCGCGGCGCCGATATCCACCTTCGATTTCACCATCGAGAACGGGGAGCAGATACCGATAGAGGACCGTTCCGAGGAGGAAGTGACGATGATCGATGGCCACCTCATCGCCCCGAAAGGCTGCAATGCGATGAACCCCTCCTTTGACATGACCCCGAACCGGTATGTCACCGGCATCATCACCGAGATCGGTGTAATAAGACCAAACGAGGTAGGCAAGGTCAGGAGGATGCTGCAATGACCAGTCAAAAGGCGAGGGAGCAGATCGTGCAGTATGGCAAGCTGCTCTATCAGAAAGGCCTGACTGTCGGCACCGCCGGCAATATCAGCGCCCGGGGGGAGAACGAGACCATGCTGATCACCCCGACCAATACATGCAAAGGAATGCTGGAAGAGGACAAGATCGTGACCATCGACATCAGGAACGGGAACGTGCTGGGCGCCGGCCGACCCTCGATCGAGACCCCGTTCCACCTGGCCTTCTATCGGGCCAGGCCGGAGGTCAACGCGGTCATCCACACCCATCCGGTCTACTGCACCGCCCTGGCGGTCAAAGGCATAAAGGTCCAGCCTGACCTGACTCCCGAAGGTCTGCTGGTATTGGGGCGGGAGGTCCCGATGGTGCCTTACGCCACTCCCGGGACTGACGATCTGGCCAGCGCCCTCTCCGATGCGCTCAGGACCTCGGATGCCTTCCTCCTGGAGAAGCATGGGGCCATCGCCGTCGGCCGGAACATGACCGAGGCCTTCCACCGGATGGAGACCCTGGAGTTCATGGCCCAGCTGCGGTTCAACCTGAGCGCGTTGGGCGGGGCCGAGCCTCTGCCCGCGGACGAGGTCCGCCGCATACTCAAGGAGTGAGCGCCGCGGCAAAATGATTAATAGCCTATGCCATTCACAACACGATGATACTTGTCACCAAATGGTTCGGCGTCTTTCTCTGCGAGGATGTAACAGTCAGGAAGTTCCAGCTGTTCGACAAGGACCCGAAATCGGTGGCGAAGAAGCTAGCCGCTATCCAGAAGGGGGAGATACTCCCGGAGGAACGTAGCCTGGCCGTCAGAAGGATGAAGGTCGCCGACGTCAGACTGAAGAAGCTGGGGAAGCCCACCGTCTTCGATTCTTCATTCATACGTCCAGATGCCTACGGGATCGAGCCCGGATTCATGCAGAAGGTCATGGTCGAACTGGGCAAGGTACGTACCCGGGAACCTTTGAGCGAGGACAAGTGCATCGCCCAGGCGATAAGGGCTCAGGACGACATCATCGTAACCATCAACCTGATGAACGAACGGATGCACGAATGGTACGGCCTTCACTTCCCTGAGCTATCCGATTATGCGCTGGACGAGCGGTATGTGGAGCTGATATCCAAGTACGGGGACCGGGACAAGGTCCTGGACGAACTCCAGGTGGAACTCGAATCGGTCGGTTCCGAGATGGCCGAGGAGGACATCAACATCATCCGTTCGGTGGCCGGGACGCTCTTCGAGCTGTATCAGCGCAAGGCCGACCTGGACCACTACATCTCCGAGGGCATGCAGAAGGTCGCGCCTAACATGACCGCCCTGCTATCGGCGAACCTGGCGGCCCGATTGATCTCGCTCTCCGGGGGGTTGGCCCGGTTGACCAAATTGCCGGCGAGCACGGTCCAACTGCTGGGGGCCGAGAAGGCCATGTTCATGCACCTGCGCTCGGGCAAGAGGCCGCCCAAGCACGGCATCATTTTCCAGCACCCATGGATCAACCGGGCGCCGTACTGGCAGAGAGGCAAGGTGGCCCGTTCCCTGGGAGGCAAGATCTCCATCGCCTGCAAGGTCGACTATTATAAGGGCGATTTCATCGGCGACCAGCTGAAGAAGCAGATGGAGCTGCGCGTCGAAGAGGTGCAGAAAAAGTACCCCAATCCGCCCAAGCGCGCGCCAGCTCCGAGACCCAGATGGAATAACGACCGAAAGGGGAGAAGGTAAGTTATATAAGCACTCGCTCAATTCCCTGCTTGATTGATATGTCGTGGACGCAACAGGAAGTCCGTGAACTTAAGGAAGGACGTTACATGCTCATTGACAGTGAGCCTTGCAAGATCGTTAACATTTCCACATCCAAGCCAGGGAAGCATGGAGAAGCGAAGGCGAACATCGACGCCATTGGAATATTCGACAACAAGAAGCGCCAGATCGTTCACCCGGTGAAGCACAAGGTCCAGGTCCCCATGATCGACAAGCGGAAGGCACAGGTCCTAGCCGTTATGGGCGACGAGATCCAATTAATGGACCTGGAGACCTACGAGACATTCCAGCTTCCAGTCCCGGATGAGTTCAAGGGACAGTTCACGAACGGCGAGGAGATCATGTATCTCGTTGCCATGGACCGCCGGAAGATCACCAAGGTCTGAACGGACCAGAAGGTAGCCGAAGATGGTCCTCCCCGGTGTTTCGTTCAACGAGGCAAGGGCCTCATTCGAAAAGGCGCACTTCGTCATCGTCGGTGTGCCCTTTGACAGGACCACCTCGTTCCGCTCCGGCACCAGGGCCGGTCCGAACGCCGTCAGGGAAGCCTCTTACAATTTCGAGAGCTATCTTTTTGAGCACGACACTAACCTGGTCGATATCCCGATCCACGACGCCGGTAACATAGAGCAGTGCGGCACCGCCGAAGAGATGTTCAAGGCCACCAAGGCGGAGGCGAAGAGCATCATATCCGCGGGCAAGTTCCCGATATTCATCGGCGGGGAGCATTCCATTTCCATACCAGTCATCGAGGCCTTCGACGATATCGGGGTCATCTCGATCGATGCCCATCTCGACTTCCGGGATGAGTACATGGGCAACCGGATGTCCCATGCCTGCGTCATGAGGAGGGCGGCCGACCATGTGGGCATTGAGAACGTGCTGCCCTTCGGGGTCAGGTCGATCTCGGCCGATGAGAAGAAGAACAAGATGCCCAACTACATCGATGCCTACCAGATCCACGACCAGGGCCTCGAGACCTCATGGAAGAGGGCCATGAACATGATGCGCAAGGAGAAGGTCTATTTCTCCCTGGACATCGATGGCATCGACCCGGCGTACGCACCCGGGACCGGAACTCCGGAACCGTTCGGCCTGAGTTCCTACGATGTAAAGAAGTGCATCAACATGCTCGGCGAGAGAATGGTCGGTTTTGACGTGAACGAGATCTCCCCGCCATACGACCATGGCAATACCGCCGCTCTCGGTGCCAGGATGATACAGGAAGTAATCTGCGTCGTCTGGAAGCACGCCGGCAAAAAGTAGGGCATATCGTCCTCCGTTCTTTGGGAGAACGAGAAAAGGTTTACTCCAGTATCTCTTTCAGCGCCTTCTCGCACCGGTCGCCGCACTTCCTTGCCGCCTCGATGCTCTTGGCCTCGGAGAATATCCGGAAGATCGGCTCGGTGCCTGATGGCCGGATCAATGTCCACCCATCACCGAAATAGACCTTGACCCCGTCGGTGGTGTCGACCTTTTCGTCCGAGAAAGCCTCCACGATGAGCGTCAGCACCTCTTCCTTCCTGACCTCTGGACATTCCATCTTGCGCTTGTCCAGATAGTACTCGGGGATGGTCGACAGGAGCTTGGACAGCGGCCCTTCCGTGGCAACGATCTCCAGCATCTTGGCGGCGGTCATTCCTCCGTCCCGGCAGTACTGATGCTCGGGGAAGATCAGGCCTCCATTCTCCTCACCGCCGAAGATGGCCCCGACCTCGATCATCTTCCTGGCCACGACCGGGGAGCCCACCCGGGTGTAGATGACATCTCCCCCTTCGGCCCTGACCACGTCCTCAACGCAGGAGGAAGAGCTGACCGGGGTCACCACTGTCCCTCCCCCGTTCTTCCTTACAATGTGCCTGGCGACTATGGCCAGGGACCGGTCGCCGAAGACGAAGTTGCCCTTGTCATCGACGAATATGGTACGGTCCGCGTCTCCGTCGTGGGCCACGCCCAGGTCGGCGCCGGTCGCCTTGACGGTGGCCATCAGGTCCTTAAGGTTATCAGCTGTGGGCTCGGAGGGATGCCCGGGGAATGTGCCCTGCGGGTTCGAGTTGAGGGATATGACGCGCACCCCCAGGTCTGCCAGCAGGTCCGGTGAGGTCGCGGTGGCGGCGCCATTGGCGCAGTCCAGGACGACGTTCATCTTGGCCGAGGAAATGGCCTCGACGTTCACCAGCTGTTTGATGGCGGCGGCGTACGAACGGGCGACACCTTCGATCGGACCGATCGACCCGACCGACTTCCAGTTCTTGTGGACGGCGGATCGGTTGAAATATATCTCCTCGATCTTCTCTTCCTTCTCCCGCGGCATCTCGGTGCCGTCGGAGTCGACGCACTTGATCCCGTTGAACTCCGGGGGGTTATGTGAGGCTGTGATCATCACACCGCCCTTGACACCGGAATTCTTGACATAGTACTGCAGCGCCGGAGTAGGAAGCATGCCCAGGTCCAGGACGCTGACCCCACTGGCCATCAGACCGGCGGCCACTGCGCTCTTGATCATATCGGCGGAGGTGCGGCAATCGGTGGCGATGGCCACCTTGCCGGACATGAAGGTGCCAATGGCGGCGCCCACTTCCAACGCGAACGATGCGTTCATTTCCTGATTGACAACGCCCCTGATTCCATTGGTCCCGAAGAGTCTGGCCGTCATAGTTCACCTTGCCTTGTGGAGCTGGGATATCACCAGGATATGGATAATGTCTGCGGAGTCCTTGCACGAATCGGAAGAGTTCTCGATGCCGTGCAGCAGGTCCCGCATTAGATAGATGGCGCGGGGGTCCAGTTCGGCGAAGAGGATCTCCTTCTTGGTGGAGAAGTACATCTCATCCAGTTTGTGCTCGGATACGCTCACGCTCTTACCGTAGGTGATCACGGCATCGCTGTTGACGCCGAGGGAATCGACACAGTTGCGCAGTTGCTTGGCTGTGAAATCCAGCTCCTTGGTCATCTCCGCATACTTCCTCCACATGGAGAGCGGAACACTTACGTTGGCCTCGATGACCAGTTGCAGGTTCATGCCCGCCTCCTTGGCCCAGTCGGCCACGTTGTCCATGTTCTGGGTCAGATGCAGAAGGTCCTCCCGTTCCTTGGGCTCCATGTCCCCCTTGGAGAGTTCCTCGGATATCATCTCCTCCAGGTTGTCCGCTTCCTTCTCCGAGTATATCAGCCGCCGAATGGCGTCCAGCGCCCTTTCCTTGTCATTGTCGCACAGAGCCGCCAGGGCCCGGTTGAGCTCGGACACCGTGTCTCCGATCTTCTGCGCATGGTCCCGGACCCCTTTCATGATGACCGACTCGCGTCGGACCTTGAACCAGTCCAGTATTGTTCCCTTATTGTCACTCAAGTTTCACAGCCTCCGCAATTCCCTCTATCGGCCGAGGATAGACCACTGCCGCCCTTTTATTGATCATGAGGTAAATCTCCTGACCTACGTGATACAGGTTTCCATCTGATGTCGGAACATCGAAATCCATGCGGTCCTGGCTGTCCGCCAAGGCCTGGATATGCCAGTACGTGCCCATGTAGGTGATGGTGGTTATGGTCGCGTGCAATCCGCTGGTATAGGGGAAGACAAACTCTGGACGCACCGATACCACCACCGGGTCCCCTGCCCTCATGGTGGAGCCAAGGACCTCGACGATGGAATCGTCCCTCAGCTCGATCTTCGTTATGCCGTCGCTCATGGACTTTATCCAACCCTCCAATAGGTTGGTCTCTCCGATGAAGTTGGCGGTGAATATCCTGAGCGGCTTGGTGTAAAGCTGCTCCGGTGTACCTATCTCCACCACCGAACCCTTCTTCATCAGAACGATCCGGTCGGAGACCGACATCGCCTCCTCCTGGTCATGGGTAACGTGGACCGTGGTTATTCCCAGGGACTTCACCAGGCGCCTCAGGTCGTAACGGAGGTCGACACGAACTCGCGCGTCCAGGGCGGAGAGCGGCTCGTCCAGCAGGATCACCTTCGAACCGGTGGCCAACGCCCGGGCCAATGAAACTTTCTGCTGCTCGCCCCCGCACAGCTCATGCGGGAACATTTCCATCTTGTCCAGGAGCTTCACCAGTTCCAGGTACTTGTGCGCGATGCTGTTCTGCTCCTCTATCTCCTTGCCCTTGACCCGGGGGGAAAAGGAGACGTTGTCCTGAACGGTCAGGTTCGGGAACAGGGCGATGTTCTGGAACACATATCCGATGTCCCGGTCCTCGATGGGCACCCCGTTCATGTCCCTTCCGCCGATGGTGACCATTCCATCGGTGGGCGTGATGATGCCGGCGATCATGCGGATGAGCGTGGTCTTTCCACATCCTGAAGGTCCGAGTATGGTGATGTACTCCCCCTCCTCGATCCTCAGGTCAACATGGTCCACCGCCGCCAGTTTGCCGTAGAATTTGGAAACGCCCTTCAGTTCTATCGCCGGCATTTATTCCACCTTCAGCTCTTCGTGGAGTCCCTTCTCCGGCATCCTGAACACCGTCGCCTTGTCCCAGTTCCATTTGATATTGACCTTGTCCCCCATCGCCAACTTACCCATACGCCAGGAGGGGACCTTGGCGGAGAAACGGCCGATCTCCTCGACGGCCACGTCGACGTGCAGGTTCCGGCCTTCGAACAGGATGCGCTCTATCGTACCCGAGAAGAATCCTGGCTGGTCCTTATGCACCTCGGTGTTGCCCACCTTGATACCGACCACCGCCTCCTCGCCCACGTCGATATTTGACGGCCGGGCCTCCACCTCAAAATGACCGTCCGACACTCGGGTCGACTCCCTCTTCTGCACCACCTTGCCGGTGAAGAAATTGGATTGGCCCACGAAGTTCGCTATGAACGGGGAGTTAGGATTGTCGAAGACCTCTCCCGGGGTCCCGATCTGCAGGATCTTCCCTTCCCTTATGACGGCGATGCGGTCCGCCATCACCAGAGCCTCGTCCTGATCGTGGGTGACATGCACCGTGGTGATCCCGAGCGCCTTGGCCAAGGAACGGAGCTCGTACCTCAGGCTGATCCTCAGCCGGGCGTCCAGGGCGCGGAGCGGCTCATCCAGGAGCAGCGTGTCCGCTCCCGAGGCCAGGGCGCGGGCCAGGGCAGTGCGCTGCTGCATGCCTCCGCTGAGCTCCCTCGGAAGGGCATCCGCCCGGGTGGTCAACCGGACCATGTCCAGCATATCGGAGAGGGTCCGGACCTTCTCCTCTTCCGTTTCCCGGTTGATCTCAGGGCCGAACAGGATGTTCTCCGCCACGGTGAGCTGAGGGAACAGGGAATAGGTCTGTGACAGGAGAACGGCCTTCCTGTTCTCCGGTTCCACTCTGGCCATGTCCTTCCCGTCGAAGGTGATGCTCCCTGAGTCGGGCTTTATGAGGCCGGCAAGAACCCGCAGCGTGGTGGTCTTTCCCGCCCCTGTCGGACCCAGGAGACAGAGGTACTCTCCGTTCCGCACCTCCAGGTCCAGCCCGTCGGCCGCCTTGATCGAACCGTAGGTTTTCTTGATGTTTTTAAGCTCAATGGAAGGCATCAGTTCGCCTCCGTCTTCCTGCGGGTGATGTAGCGCAGGCCGAGCATGAACACGAAGGAAACAGCTATGAGCACGATGCAAGCCAGCCCTGCCGTGTAATAGGCATGCTCCTTGCTGATCAGGGCGACGATGTACACCGGTGCCGTGTTCGCCGAGGCCACCACCGCCTGGGTCGCCCCGGTCTCCCCCAGGCTCCTGGTGAACGCCATGATAGACCCGGCCAGGATGGATGCCTTGATCATCGGATACAGCACCCGGCGGAAAGCTTGCACGGGCCTTGCACCTAATGTTCTGGCCGTCTCCTCATAGGAAGGATCCACTTCCTCCACCGCGCCGGCAACGTTCCGGACCACCAACGGGTAGGTGAACGCCACGTGTGCCAGGATGATGAGGAGCACGTCCACTGTGGGTATGAGGTTCTGGCCGGTCCAGAAGACCCCGAGTGAGTAACCGAGGGCGGCGGTAGGGACGATCAACGGCACGTTGACGAGCACATCGAGCGCTCCGGAGAATTTCGAGGTCCGGTGCCGGGCGATGTACAGCGCCAACGGCACTCCCAGGACAATGTCGATCAGCGTGACCACGCCGGCAATGACGAAGGAATAGGCGAGGCTGTCCCAGAACCGAGACCAATCAGATGAGGTAGGAGTGGCGGTCGCCACATAGGAGAAGATGAAGAATGAGGGGATCAGGACCAGGACGATCAGGAATATGGTGGCCGAGCCGTCCTTGAGCTTTGGGACAAAGCCGCGGGAGAGGATCCTCTCCCATTTCGGCCAGACCTTGCCCTTGGGCAGCCTGACCTTCATGACCACCAGCTTCAGGACCACCAATAGTATCAGGGCGAGGACAATGAGCAGAATGCTGACGAACGCCAGCGGAGCCGTGAGCTCCGGCTGGGTCACCAGGAGAGGTTTCCAGGTCCCGATTATAGTTGGCCCGGTCTGGAACCCCTGGGAGCTGGCCATGGTGGAGAGTGCGATCATCGTTCCTCCCGTCTCCGAGAGAGAACGGGCGAAGCACAGGATTATGCCGGTGACCAGGCCTGCGCGGAACAGCGGCAGGGTGATGGTTCGGACAGCTGTCAGCTTGCTCGCCCCCAGGGTCTGACCGGCCGTCTCATAGGTGGTGTCGATCTGTTCCAATATCGCGGCCAGGGAACGGACCATGTACGGGTATGAGAAGACGATGTGGAGCAGGATGATCAGCAGCATCGGGCTGGTGATCAGGCTCAGACCGGGCGAGCTCAGGCTTGCCGGGGTCACCGCCCAGAAGATGGCGGCAGAGAAACCCAGCGCCGCCGTGGGAACGGCCAGCGGCATGTCGATCAAGGTATCCAACAGCTGTTTCCCACGGAACTTCTTCCGCACCAGGATCCAGGCCATCGGCAGCCCCACCAGGAAGTCGATGAAAGTTACAATGGCGGCGATCTCGAACGACGCCAGGATGGCGTCGGTGATGAGCGTCATCATCGCCGGGTCGTTCAGGACACGTGTCTGGATGTCTCCCCAGTTGGTGAAGGCGTAAGATAGGATCCAGACCGTCGGCAGGATGACGAACAGCAGGAAGAACAAGATAATGAAGCCGGTCCAGCCTTTGCGGAAGCGCCTTCCACTTACTAGGTCGACCATTTTGTCAAGTGGTTTGCGTTCCAGCCTGATCCCGCCTTAGACCCGGAAATGTATCAGCGGATATATACCTGCCGTGAGACTCCATACATGTACCGTATAGAATATTCTACGAGTCCGTCGGATAGCGTTTCACCGGTTGCCCAGGATGACATCGATGGCGCCTTGGTCCTTTTCGACCACAAACCCTGGTCCGATCAGTGAGTTGCGCACCATCGCCCCGGGACATACGGTGGCGCCCCGCATGAGAACGCTGTTGGATACCTCCGCCCCGGCCCCGACGGTCACGTTCGGCTCGGCGACCACATAGGGCCCGACGGAGCACGAGTCCAGCTTGGACCCGGCCAGGTCCACTGGCCCCACCAGCTTGACATCGCCGCTCATGACGGCGGACTGGTTGTTCTTCAGCCCGAAGTCCATCAATGTCCTTTGAGCCTTCAGGTAGCTCTCCCTTGTGCCGCAATCCACCCAGTATCCGCCGTATTGGTAACCGTAAAGCCCTTGGTCGAGGACCTTGGGGAACACTTCCTTTTCGATGGAGACCGAACCCCTGCCTATGTTGTCCAGCATATCCGGTTCGAAGACGTACACACCGGCGTTTATCATGTTCGAGACCGCCTCTTCCAGGGACGGCTTCTCCTGGAAGATGTTGATCCGGTGGTCCTTGTCCAGTCCGACGACTCCGAAGGCCGTAGGGTTCTCCACCTGCCACAGCGAGATGGTCCCTATCCCTCCCTTTTCCCTGTGGTACCTGACCATTGACTCGAAGTCAATGGAGGTGAGGACGTCCCCGTTGATGACGATGAACGTATCGTCCAGATGCTCCTCCACGTTCTTGACCGCCCCGCCCGTGCCCAGAGGGGTGGTCTCGTTGACCAGTATGACCTTCCTGCCGCAATCATTGACCTGGAAGTACTCCTCCAGGACATCTTTCATGTAGCTCACTGCCAGCACGACCGTGTCGACACGGGGCGGCAATGAATCGATGATATGCATAACAATCGGTTTTCCGAGCAATGGCACAAGCGGCTTGGGTGTCTTATATGTGATAGGCCTTAGCCGCGTTCCAAGACCGCCAGCGAGAATAACTGCCTTCATTCGGTAGGACCCCCCATAGATGGAACAGTGCCTTTGCGCTAATAATAGATTTAGGGGTTTCAGAGCGGGGAGATGCTCACAACGTTGTTGCCGCGTAGAATGACGACGCCCATCCTGCGGGTCTGGTCGGCGGTGCGCTCCTCTGTCTCTTCGAGGACCATGTTCATGTACTCGTCATAGCCCGTGAGCTTTCCCTCTAAAACCCGGTTGTCCTTCAATAGAAGGGAGATCTTTTTGTTGAGGGACTTCTCGAGCAGCGCTAACGGCATCACCATTAATATCACTCAGCCACGGATTGGGGCTGACCAATTTAAAGCTTTTCTACTGAGATTCTAATTGTTTCCGGCCCGCCTTTCAGGAAAGGGGGCGGGCCAGAGTTTGGAGGTTCGTTCATCCGTAGTTCATTTTTTCAACGAAACGTAGGGGTATCCGGTCCATGAGCCGACCGTACTGTCCTTCTCGAACTCGATCTCCTTCAGAGTGACCCCGTAGTTGGATGACGGTCCTTTCACGTTCGCCGGTGCGGCGGGGATCCGTTCCAGGCTCCAGTTCGCTGTTTGGGGGTTTATTGTTTCTTTGCGCATGATTCCATCCACTCCTTGATGTCTTCCTTCCTGGTGCTGATCCCGAAATATTCAGAGAACTTCTTCGTGGTCGAGAGCAGAAGCGTCTGACCGGTCTTCTTCCCGGTGATCAGGCCGATGTGCCGAAGGGACCGGATATCGTCATAAACGTTCGACCCGCGCTTCTTTGCCAGGTCCGATTGCAGTATGGGCTGGTTGTAGGCTATTATGGCCGCGGTCTTGATCACTCCCGGGTCCAGCTCTTGGACGGCATAGCTGGCGGAGAATTGCACGTAATCCTTGCGGAGCTGCATGGAGTACTTCATGCCGGTCTTGACGACCTCCATGGCGCACTCCTTTCCGGCGTAGTCGTCGATGAGGCGCTTCAGCGCCCTCCGCACCGCGTCCTGAGAGAGCTGGGCCTTGTCAGCTATCTCGGACACCTTGACTGGGGATGAAGAGGAGAACAGCACCGCCTCGACAACCCGGTCGGGGTCCACTTCAGATCACCGCTTTCGCCTGCGGCGCCGGCACGATGGCCGGCTTCGTCTCCTCGATCGTTCCGATGTCCCACGGCAGCTTGATCTCCAGGAATATCTGGCCGAAGGGAAGGTCATCCTGCCATAGGGCGACCTTGCCGTATTTTGCCAGGAAGAGCAGGGAAACGAAGACCATGATCCGGTCCTCCTTCTCGCCATTGAACAGGTCCTCGATGCAGATCGGTCCGTTACCGCATTTCAGAATGCGGTCCCAGGTCTCGGCCACGTCCCTCTCGTGGTCCTCCTTGTGGGCCTTGTCGTCGAACTTCTCGTTGGTGAGCTTCAGGGCTTCCCGCACCTTCTGCCGGTGGGCCTGGATCTCGGCATCCCGTTTGGCCCCCTCAAAGGCGTCCAGCAGTTCGATGAGCGATACCGGCCGGGTGCTCTGGTGACGGACGGCCTCGGTCAGGTCCACGCATCCAGGGATGTCGACGTTGATGTTTGCCAGAACAGGATCGTCATAGCACCCTTCCATCGGGTCCATTTCCCAGTCGGCCGCCTCTCCGCTATGCTGCTGGTCATGGACCGAGAGGACCTCCTCGGACTGCATCTTGAGGATGCTCCAGGCCATGAACATCAGCTTGCCGGCGACGATGAAGTTGACCTCCTCGGCATGCATCTTCTTGGTGTACATCCGGGTGAACTCCATCAGATTGATGTCCCAGGGGTCATAGTTGTTGGACAGCACCAATTCGAATACCAGCTGGACGGATCGGTCGATGGGGTCCGATGGGACCATCTCGTTGCCCGCCTCGGCCTGCTCCAGCAGTTGCAGGTACCGGTCGATCTTCTCGCTCCTGTCGCCTTCGTCGATGATCGCCTTCTGAAACAGAAGATGGTTGAGAACCATACCGCTAGTGCCTGCTTCCATCATGACCCCTCCTCTAGAATCTTGACCTTCTCTTCCGGAATCTTGAGCTCCTCTGCCACTTCCCGGATGTCCCCCAGGTTGGGCCTCATGATCACGTTGCTGATGCCCCCCTCGGGCTTCGTGACGCCGATGATGTGGTCGGCCTTGTTCAGCGTGACCTTCCGGAGCGATATCTGGACGAACTGGGCGGTCTTGCTGCTCTTCTTGACCCTCTGCGCCACCATGTCCGCGTTGACCGCGTCCAGGAACATGTCCACCTCGTCCAGGAGGTAGAACGGCGACGGCTGCCAGACCTGCAGCGCAAATATGAACGCCAATGCCGTGAGGCTCTTCTCCCCGCCGGATAGCGCCTCCAGCCGGAGCACCTTTCCGTTTCGGGGCTTGGCCTTCATGATCAATCCGCCCTCGAACGGCTTTTCCGGATTCTCCAGTATCAGTTCGGCGGTCCCGCCCTGGGACAGGTCGGCGTAGACCTCTTTGAAATTGAGGTTGACCCCCTCGTAGACCTTGAGCAGTCCGACCTTCTTCTTCTCATTCAGGTCATTGGTCAGCCGGATGAGGTCGTTGCGCTGGTCCTCCAGGCGCTTCACCTCGCCCTTGAGCTCGATGTGCCGGGCGTTCTTCTGCTCGAAGTCCTCGATGGACTTGAGGTTGACGTTGCCCATGGCGGCCATCGTCGTCTCGCAGCGGGTGATCTCGGACTTGATCTCGTCCATCGCCGGCAGCGGCCTCTTGGCCGGAAGATTGTGCTGGTGTATCTCTGCGTCCAGGTCCTTAAGCGAGGCTTCGATGGCGGCCTGCTTGGTCTTCAGCTGCAGGATGAAATCGCCGGATGTCTCCACCTTCGTCTGGACCGAGTCCCTCTCGCCTTCCAGGCGGGTCTTTTCCCTGAACGCCTGGTCCTTCTTGGCCCGCAGGGTGTTCATCTCGGAGCCCATGGACTCCTCGATCTTCTTCATGGCTGCCAGATCGATCCGGAGCTTGGCCTCCCTGACCTTGGCCTCCTCGACCGACGTCCTGATGGTGCGGTCCTTCTCCACCATCTCCCGGTCGAAGGTGTCCAGTTCCTCAAGGCGTTTCCTATAGAGCGAGACCTCGGTGGAACCGGTGTCCCGCTCCGAGGTCATCTTTGAAAGTTCGGTGTTGATCGTCAGCAGCTCGGCCTGCAGTGCACGCAGCTTGTCCGTCAGTTCCTTGGGGGCGATCTCCATCAGTCTCTTACGGGAGGCCTCGCGCTTCATCCGCTCTTCGCCCGTCGTCCTTTGCATCGAGTCGATGTCGGTCATCAACTTGATGACACTGGCGTCCGCTACAGACCGTTCCTTGGTCATCGCCTCGAGGTCATCCTTGGCCTTCGACAGCTTGGTTCGGGCCTCTTTGAGATTGTTGTCCAGCGCCTCTATCTTGATGCTGTTGCTGCTGCCCGACCCGCTCAGTTCGCGGATCTTCGCTTCCAGGTCGGCGATCTCCGGCCTGAGCACCTTGATCTGGGCATCCAGGCTTGCGGAGTGGTCCATGGCCTTGGACATCTGCTCGGCCAGTAGCTCGAGCTTGCCCTTGGCCGATTGCCCGAACTTGAGCTGATTGACCTCTATGGTGCCGCCGACCATGGCGCCGGAGGCTTCGATCAGCTCTCCCGAGCCAGTCACCAGGCGTACCCCTCCCATGAGCCTCCTGGCCTGGTCCAGGCTGTCCACGACCACGGTGTCGCCGAACACATACCAGAAGGCGGGCCGATACTTCGCATCGTAGCGGATCAGATCGATGGCGAATCCCACCGCCTGCTTCTCCGCCAGCAGGGCCTTGCCCCGGGGATTCCCGTCGAGCATCTTGGTGAGCGGCAGGAACGTGGCCCTTCCCAGGTTGTTACGTTTCAGGAATTGTATGGCGGTCGCTGCCACCTCGTCGCTGTCGACGATGATCGATTGCATCCTCGCCCCTGCGGCCACGTTCAGAGCCAGCTCGTACTTCGGGTCGATGGTCGCCAGTTCCGCGACCGTCCCATGGATGCCTTTGATCTCGTGCTTGTCCCTGGCCTCAAGTATGGCGCGGACCGCCCGGTTGTAGCCGCGGGAGGTGTTCTCGGCCGCGTCCATTTCCGCCTTCAGAAGACTGTACTCCCTAGTGATGGACTTGATCGCCTGTTCCAGCTCGTTCGATTCCCGCGACAGCTTGGATTCCAGGTTGCGCTTCTGGAAATAGGCGTCCTGGAGGCCCTTCAGCTCCCCTGAGGAGCTCTTGTCCGATTTGGACAGTTCCCTGATCCTCCAGTCCAGGTCCTTGACCTCGAATTCCAATTGGCCTTTGATGTCCTGGAGCGTGCCCATCTCGGAGGTGAGCCTTCTTGACCTCTCCTCCAGGCGCTCCTTCTCCAGGACCAGGGCGTGACCCTTCTCCTCCTTGTCCTTGACCGAGTTCTCCAGCTCGGCGACCTGCTTCTGCAGCGCGCCGACCTCGGAATCGGAGGCGGTGATCTTGGCGGATACCTCGGCATGATTTGCATTCTTCAGGGCCAGGTTGGCCCTGCGCTGCCCTATCTGACCTTCCAGCTCCTTGATCTTGACGCCCAGGGTGGAGATCAGCTCGGTGACCTTCTTGCGCTCTTCCACCTTCTCCAGCAATGACTGCTTGATGTCCTCCAGGTCTTCGTTGGATCGGGATATCAGGTCGGTAGCCCGGGCCAGCTCTATCTTCGCCGCGTCGGACCGCTCCTTCAGCTCCTTGAACTCCTGGCCGCCCTTTGCGGCGATCTCCGCCTCGAGCTTCGCCGTGGCCGCCTCCTGGTCTATTATGGACTTGATCAGGTCGACCTTCCTCTGCCTGAGGGCCTCGATCTCCCTGCCATAGGCCTCGATCTGGTTCTTCGCCGCGGCGATCTCGGCCTCGGCCATGTCTTTCTTCTTGAAGGCCATGCTTGACTTGGCCTGGGTAAGGCGCTGTCTGGTCTCGATGAACTTGATGGCGGCGGCCTTCTCCACCTCCAGCTGGTGGAGCTGCTTCTCCAGTTCAGCCATTATGATGTCGATCCGGTCAATGTTCTCGTCGGTCGCCTTCTTCTCGACCTCCGCCTTGGTGAGCTCCTCATCGAACTTGCTGATGCCGGATATGTCGTCCAGTATCCTACGCCGGTCCAATGTGGACATGGCCACGATGCGGGTGATGTCACCCTGCTGCACCAGATTGTATCCCTCAGCGCTGATCCTGGCGCTGGACAGTAGATAATCGAACTCGCTTAAGGTCGATTTCCTGTCGTTCACGTAGAAATAGGAGTTGTAACCCTCGCCACTCTCCGACAGCTTGACCAGCCGGGTCAGCTTTACGATGCCCGAATCCACCGGGATCAAGCGGTCGGTATTGTCGAACACTAGTGAAACCTTTGTAAAGGTAGCGGGCTGCTTCGAGTTCCCGCCATTGAATATGAGGTCGGTGAGCCTCTCCGCCCGGAGCGCCTTGGAGCTCCTCGGGCCGAGGACAAAAAGGATGGCATCGGATATGTTGGATTTACCGGAACCGTTGGGTCCGGTGACGGCAGTGAAGCCGTTCATCATCGGGATGGTCATCTTCTTTCCGAATGACTTAAAGTTCTCTACTTCGATCTGTTTTAGAAACATCCAAAACCCCCCTGAATGAGGTCTTTGGAGCAATCTTTCAAATAGAGCCTTAGCTCCAGCTGCATCCCATCCCTCGAGTCCGACACGTGTCAGACGATATAAATGAATGTTGAACTAGATATAAATAGGTTGTTGGCTAATTTTCTGGTAATGGCCAGCAAGTCGGGGCGACCATAGGTACCATGTCTGAAAGATGTGTACAGGATGAAATGACCTCAACGGGAACAATGAATTCCCCGATGATCTTCGCATATTACCCAAGGAGGTCCGGACGAATCTCACCGTTGCCATTCATCGGGAAGTTCGTAAAATATCGGGCATGTCTGCTCCAGCCAGCATGATTTTTTCAGCAAAAGATTATTAATCAACTAGAGAGTTAGAGATAGCGGATGAATAAGGACGAAGATAGTAAAGGCTACAAGCTACTGGCCGACTTCTATTCGATCCATGACTGTGATATCGGAGAAGGCACGGTTGTTCGAGATTTCGTCAACCTGTATGGCTGCAGGATCGGAAAGGACTGCAAGATCGCGGCGTTCGCTGAGATACAGAGAGGCGTTGTCCTGGGCGATCGGTGCAAGATAGAGGCTTTCGCATTCGTACCCAGCGGGGTAACCGTCGAGGATGAGGTTTTCATAGGCCCGCACGCCGTTTTCACCAACGATCTCCATCCCCATGCAGTGGGAGACTGGGAGGTCACTCCGACCACGGTAAGGAAGGGGGCTTCGATAGGGGCAGGCGCGGTAATCGTATGCGGTGTCACCATCGGCGAGGGTGCCATGGTGGGAGCAGGGGCCGTCGTAACAAAGGACGTGCCTCCGAATTCCCTCGTCGTCGGAAACCCTGCCAAGGTGATCAAGAAACTCAAGTAACGGTGATGAAAATGAACAAAGTTCCATTCGCTAAACCTATAGTGGACAAAGAGATGCTTGACGCGGTAACCAACGCCCTCCAGAACGAAAGGCTGGTGGGCGGGGAGAGCGTTCACAAGTTCGAAGAGGCTTTCGCAAGATACTGCGGTGTCAAACATGCCGTGTCGGTCTCGTCAGGGACCAACGCGTTGCAGCTGGCATTCATCGCTCTCAATGTCAGGGACAAGGAGGTCCTGACAACCCCGTTCTCGTTCATAGCCACTGCGAACTCGGTGATCGAGGCGGGGGGAAGACCCACGTTCTCGGATGCTTCGGACCAGGATTACAACATGGACCCGGCGATGATCCCCGACAAATTGACCAAGAAGACCTCTGCCCTCCTGCCAGTCCATCTTTTCGGACGGCCTTGCCGGATGGACGAGATCATGGACATCGCCTCCGATAGGGGCCTGAAGGTGGTCGAGGATGCCTGCCAAGCTCATGGGTCCGTATACAAGGGCAAGAAGGCGGGATCGATCGGGGATATCGGATGCTTCTCTTTCTACCCCACCAAGAACATGACCGTGGGCGGTGACGGTGGCATGATCACCACAAACGACAGCGACACGGCCATGAACATAGCCAAGTATCGCGATTGTGGCCGGATATCCAGGTATGTCCATGACGTGGTCGGCTACACTTCCCGGCTCAATTCCGCCAACGCCGCCTTCGGACTGGTGCAGCTGAAGCACCTGGACGATTGGAACGCACGGAGAATCGCGGTTGCCAAGATGTACGGTAAGGCACTGGACGGGATAAGGGAGATCAGATTGCCGCCCATGGGGGACAAGGACATAACCCCGGTCTTCCACCTTTACGCGGTCAGGTGCACCAGGCGGGACGAGCTGGCCGATCATCTGAACAAGAACGGGATCGAGGCGGGCGTGCATTACCCAGTGCCCATCCACATGCAGCCGATCTACAAGCAGCTGTATGGGTTCAATGGCGGGGAGTTCCCTATCTCGGAGGCGCTGGCCAATGAGATGATCTCGCTGCCCATGTTCCCGGACATGAGCCATGATGAGGTAGGACGGGTAGCGGAAGAGGTAAGGGCATTCTACTCGAGGTCGGAGTGAGATGAAACAGTTCCAGATAGGCGTGCTCGGCGTCGGGTACTGGGGCCGGAAGATAGTGGAGGAGTACAGCGCCATACAGAACGTGAAGGTCCAAGGGGTCTCCGATCTGATGGAAAAGAACCTGCAGCACTGCAAGGACCGCTATGGCGTGCCGATGCTGTTCAACGACTACCATGACGTGATCAAGTTGGAAGGCCTGCACGCGGTTCACATCTGCCTGCCCAACTCGCTCCATTTCCAAGCCTGCAAGGAGGCGCTGGAGGCGGGCAAGCATGTTCTGGTGGAGAAGCCCATCACATTGTCCAGCAAGGAGGGAAGCATCCTGGTGGACCTGGCGGAGGCGAAGGGACTGACCCTCTCGGTCGGGCACATCTATCGCTTCAACAACGCGCTGGCGGAGGTCAAGCGTCTGATCAGCGAGAACTTCTTCGGTCGCGTCTTCCTACTGAACCTGACCTGGACCAACCTGGAACCGATCTTCACCGACCGCGACGTGATAGTCGACCTGGCACCTCATTATTTTGATATCGTCAATTACATGCTCGATGCCTGGCCCTCTAAGATCACCTGCGTGGCCAGACCGTACCGGCAGAAGGACAACGCCGAGGCCACGTACATCAGCTGCGAGATGCCCAACGGGGCCTTGGCCCACGCCCACCTGAACTGGCTTTCCCCCAAGAAAGTGCGGTCCATCGAGATCGTCGGGGAGAACCGGTCCGCCGTGATCGACGCCGTAGGCCAGGAGGTCACCATCTACGAATCAGGCTACACCTACCGCCTGGGTGTCGAGCGCAACAACACCATTAGGACCGAGCTGCTCCATTTCATCAAGTCCATCTCCGACCCTATGACCGAGACAAGGAACTCTGGTGCCATAGGGGTCAAGACGGTGGAGATGATCGAGCGGGCAAAGGACTCGCTCGCCCAGGGCAGGACGGTCTAGAACGGCGGGTATCATGATCAAGATCCTGATGCTGCTGTCCAACGAATACCGGCCAGACCCTCGCGTCAGGAAAGAAGCGACAACCCTGCATGAAGCGGGACATGCGGTCACCGTCCTCTGCTGGAACCGTTCCCTGAGGGCTCAGGACCGGCAGGACGATTCGGGCGTCATGATCGAAAGGGTACGCACCGGCAGAGTCGGGGGCATGCTGTCGCTCGGTGCGAACATGCCATTTTTCTTCGTTCGCGCCTATCTTCGTTCGCGCCGCCTCGAGTTCGACGCGGTCCACTGCCATGATTTCGACACGCTTGCGCTTGGCGTGTTCATCGCCAGGCTCCGCGGGGTCCCGCTGGTGTATGATTCGCACGAGTGGTATTCGAAGATGGTCGAGGATGACCTGCCCGCTTTCGTGCTCCAGGCCATCGAGCGTACCGAATCGTTGCTGCTGGCGAATTGCGGCGCGGTGATCGCCGCCAATGAGGCGATCGCGGACCATCTGAAGGATTCTGGGGCGGGACCAGTGACGGTGGTCATGAACTGCATTGACCTGCCGCCGGATGCGGTCCGGGAAGCATACCGGAAAAAGGATCGGATCTGCCTGTTCTATGGCGGAAGCCTGGAACCGGGACGGTTCGTCGACGAGATGCTGGAATCCGCGATGGCCAACGGGGATTGCGTCCTCAGGATCGCCGGAAACGGCCGTCTCGCCGATAATGTGAGAAGGGCGGCGGCGGAGTCGGACCGGGTCCAGTTCCTCGACTATATACCTCAGGAACAGGTGCTTTTGAACGTGTCGCGCAGCGATGCTGTCGTCTGCATGATGGAGCCGAGCAACGGCAACAATGTCATCGGCACCCCGAACAAGCTCTTTGAGGCGATGGCCTATGGAGTGCCGGCGATCGTCACCGAAGGAACCCACAGCGGCGATCTGGTCAAAGGCCTGGATTGTGGCGTTGCCATAGAATACAGCTCCAAAGGCATGTCGTCCGCGATATCCTTGCTCCAGGATGCGGAGACGAGGAAGAGGATGGGAAGGAATGGAAGGGCAGCCGCTGAGAGGACCTACAACTGGGCCGCGATGAAGGAAAGGCTGGTGGAGGTCTATCATTCCCTCCCAACCGTTCGCTGAAGTGTGGAAAAAATCTCTGAACGATTATATACTCAACCTGTGGTTGAAGGAACGTCTGGAGCAATCGTCATATGAAGAGGCAGTTCTCATCACCCCTGATATCACTGCTGATTTGCCTCATGCTATTGCCCCTGTCAACCTCGATCGGTGCGGCCGAAGGAGAAAACGATTCAGGGTCGACCTTGTCAGATTCGAACGGATGGGGATTGGCTGAGACCTTCGACAACGTGGCCACCGGCACTACGGTAGATTTCCATGATTTCAAACTATATCCTAACCTATTCACCGACACGGTGATCCTGGACGGAAAACTCTGGATCATGTTCCGGGGAAACGACTCGGCCCTCTTGGCGAAATACTCGCCCATCGCGGCGGATGACACCTGGAATGTCTCGTTCGATGCCTACACCCCGAGGAACGGAGCTTCATACTGGGCACAGAACGTGACCTGCGGCACCTATGGCCTCAGGATAATGCTGGTGGATGGGAACGGGAACAACATCACCGGCATCGAACTGTTGATCGGGCCAGAGGCCCAGGAAGGCATTCTTACCTTCGATGCCCAGACCGGTGCCTGGACAATGCAATCGGCCGGGATCCTGCCCGCCCTCTCCAATCGCAGTGCCGCCCAGGAATCGTCCCCGGACCGATACTGCGTGTCCCTGGCAAAGACCTCTTCCACCTCGGTCCAGCTGACCGTCGTCCATTCAAGGGACGGGCTGATCCTCACCAAGAACATCGCCGTTCGGGATGATCTATCGAGCAGGCCTTCCCTCCAATTATACTCCGACGCGACCGTCGGATTCATCCATACCACGGATATCCATGGCCCATATCCGGTAAGCGGCGGATGGATGCTCGACAACTTCGAGACCAGGGCGGCGAGCGACGGTTTCGTCGAGGTCCAGCCGAACATTGAGGTGAACAACAGATCCGACCCCCGGTGGCTGAAGGTGGTCGATACGCTCGGCAGGACGGTATCGGACGCTTCGGTGACCATTGCCGGCCGGCAGGCGTTATTCAACCTGACCAATGGGCGGTACGAGGCGGATGCCGGTTATCCATCCGTTGACTGGGCGGTGCCCACCCCCTATTCGGTGACCGCGAACGGGGTCACGCTGGAGGGCTTGATCAAAGTTACCACCATCCCCGATCCATGCGCCGCCTATGTCACAGAATGGTGGAACGGCTGGAGCTGGGCGACCGTACTTGGGAGGGACGATTGCAGCGGACCTTCCACGGTCCTGGACACGTTCAAAGGCTATGACCACCCCCTTACCGCCTATGTCTTCACCGATAACCCGATGGGCAATTCCTCCATGGTCCTCGCCACCCAATCGGAGATCGGCAAACACGGCCCTCATGACTACTATAACTGGATGAAGAAGAACTGGGTGGAATCGGTACACTCGGCGAACCAAGGCCAGCAGGCGCTTAGGAACGCCTACGACTTTGCCAGCCGATGGGATGACCCGTCCTACGTCGGCAACGGCGATACCTATCTCTCGTTGGCCAATCCAGGAAACACAGCGACGTTCCAGATGTTATATGCTCAGTATCTGGCAGGAGTGAGGATCGAGGGAATATCGTCCAACCAGGCCAATGGAGCCCCGGGGAACGATTCCCTGATCGGAGCGTGGGGGGTCGACCCCTGGGCCAAGTGGGACCCGATGGATCCCATCGACCTGATGGATGCCGTCAGGCAATTGAACACGGACAACACGCTCACCTACGAGCGGGTACTGGCCATAGCACGCGAGGGCGGCCTTGCCCGGATCTACAATCACGGGATGATAAGCCAACCGAACCTGCTGCATTGGATCTGCGACAACAAATCCGACGCCACCCCTGTGAACTGGAAAGCGACGGACGGGGAAGCGACCAGCTACTATTATGGGCACATGACCACCGATGTAATGGCGGTCCTATCAGAAACGTCATCGGACGTCCAGGTGTTCGAGGTGACCCGTCAGGACCCCAAGGAGGCGGGGTATTGGCTGGTCCCGGTCACCATCGCCATTCCATTGAACAACCACACCGTTGAGAGAGTGGAGGTCGTCGGAAATGAGGCGACCCTAAGCTCTCTCCCGTGGTCCGATTCGGTGCTGCGTAACCTTTCGGGCGCCCGGGTCATGGACATCGGATATGACATCCGGGATGGGGTCCTCTACGTTTCCGCCTTCTGGAACGCCAGCTCCGAACTTCGGATCCACTACGTTCCCAAGGACCCGGCGATCTTGAACAGCCCTCAATTGGCACTGCCGATCGGCACCTCCTATGAGTTCAACGCCACCGCCACGGAAGGAAAGGGGGATGTAGTTTGGACCTTGAGCACGGACGCCCCATTCCTGTCGGTCCGATGGAGCGACCGGACGCACTGCCTGGTGGCCGGGACGCCAAAGCTGCCGGGCTCATTCTCGGTCAGCATCACCGTCGCCTCGGCGGTGCATTCGAGTTCGGTGAACTATACTCTCATCGCGTGGCAGCCACCTGACCGGGAACCGCCTACGAGCGCGATATCGGGCGATGTAGGGCATTGGGTCAACAGAACGGCCCTGATTGCGTTGACGGCCTATGATCTGGTGAGCGGGGTGATGGCCATCCACTATGAGATCGATGACGGCCCGTGGAAGGTGTATTCCAGATCGGTGTCCATCGTTGGCGATGGGAGGCACTTGGTCCGCTACTACGCGGTGGACAACGCCGGAAACACGGAGGGCATCAAACAGAAGGAGGTGTTCATAGACCGTAAGGCCCCCGAGGCAAGGTTCAACAATCCTGAGAACCAGCAGTTCTTCGACGGGAAATTGCGTCTTCGTTTAAGCTCCTGGGACAACCTGAGCGGGATCGCCTCGCTGTCCGTGACGGATGGTTTCGGACGCTCGTATGCGGTCGGGGCTGGGGAGACCTCGCTGGTGCTGGACCATGTTGAGATCGGCAACTGGACCTATGTCCTCAAGGCCATCGACAACGTGGGCAACACGATGACCACAAGCGTTACGATAGAAATGAGGCCCGGTGGACGCCTTGGGTGGGATGATGCCTCCCTGCCCGTTGTCCTAGCCATTTCAATATCGGCCGGCCTGTTGTGTGTAACGGCGATCGTCCTAGGTCGCAGAAAGAGGGACTGATGCCGTACTGGAGCCGAAAGAGTATTATCGTATCTACACATTTGAGTGGTTGGTACTGAATGCTCGCTAGCATTGTTCTCAATGTCATGAACGAGGAGAAGAACATCGCTGACCTCCTCGATAGTCTCGTAGGTCAAGAGGGTCCCATCGAAATAATAGT
Organism: uncultured Methanomassiliicoccales archaeon; assembly: GCA_963695345.1. Taxonomy (GTDB): domain Archaea; phylum Thermoplasmatota; class Thermoplasmata; order Methanomassiliicoccales; family UBA472; genus DASXVU01. Next base: position 1,435,805 of record OY968769.1, on the reverse strand, counting down.
GGTCGATGCCGCATCGAAGGACCGCACCCGGGACATAATCAAAGAGTACGCCGGAAAATATCCCTTCATCACGCTCCACGTCAAACCCGGAAGGAGGGGGGAGAGCACCAACTACGGAGTATCGCTGGCGAAGGGCGACATGATCATGTTCACCGGTGGCACCTGCATCGCCAACCCGTTCTGGGTGAAGGAGATGCGGGCATCCATCATGGCCGGTGCCAGTGTCGTGGTGGGGAGGACCATCAACATCGGATACCAGCCCTGGGAGAGCCTGGACCGGGTCGAGCTTATATCACAAGGGAAACGACATATCCTATCCCAGCTGCAACGAGGCCTTCAGCCGGGAGGCGATAACTAAGGCCGGCGGGTTCGACAACTGGTTCATCACGGCCGAGGACATCGACCTCAACATGAGAGCGGTGGACGCGGGTTTCAACATCGTCTACAACCACAACGCGGTCATCTACCACAGGACCAAGGCGACACTGTACCGCTTCTTCCGGCAGGCATTCTGGAATGGGGCGGGAAGGAAACAGCTGACCATGAAGCATGGCAAGCTGTGGGGTTCCTATGACCCGCTCAAGATGTTCAAGCAGAAGATGACCATGTGGGCATTCATCCGCCTGCTCGTGGCCATGATGGGATACGTCGGCTTCAAGCTGTTCGGGGACAAGTCGCCGGCAATGTGAGTATCCATAAACGTAGAGAATTACAAACACTTATTACCGAAAACCTGGAATACCGAACTGGCTGGTGCGTTTTACTGAAGATCAGTGTGGTCATACCAACGATGAACGAGGAGCAGTCCATCGGCCAGGTGCTCGATTCAGTTCATTCCACCCTTGAGGGGGCCGGGATGGACCACGAAATGTTGATCGTGGATACCAATTCGAAGGACCGTACCAGGGAGATCGCCCGGGAGAAAGGGGCCAAGGTCATTGAGGAACCGCGCAGGGGATATGGCCGGGCCTACAAGACCGGTTTCGAGAACGCCGGGGGAGATATCATCGTCACTCTGGACGCCGATTGCACCTATCCGGCGGAGGACATCCCGAAACTGGTCAGCACCCTGGTCCAAGACAAACTCGATTTCATAACCACCAATCGCTTTGCCGGCCTCGAGCCAGGAGCCATGACGTTCGAACATCACGTCGGCAACAAGCTTCTGACCATGACCATGAACGTCCTGTTCCGGGTGAAGGTCCGGGACTCGCAGAGCGGCATGTGGGTCTTCAGGAGGGACCAGATGGGCAAGATGAACCTGAAGGACGATGGGATGGCCATGTCCGAGGAGATCAAGATCGAGGCGTTCAAGAAGCTCAGGTCCAAGGAGCTGCCGATCTACTACCGGAAACGAGTCGGAGAAGTGAAATTGTCCTCCTGGAAGGACGGCTACAAGAACATCATGTTCCTTTTCAAAAAATGTTTTCGGTACGAGTGAGACCGCAACGTTCCATGGCCACGGCGATGCCTTCCTTGAGGCCTTTCCGTGCGGTCAGGTTGAACAGGCAGGCGGATGGATGGTATGTCGGCATCACGCTGACCGTCTCGTTCCCCATTGCCACTTTGAATACTTGGTTGGCATCGACCTTCAGTGAGACCTTCCGGCCGAGAAGCCCCTCGGAGGCGGTGAGGCCGAGCGCCACCACCAGGCAACGTCCCTTCAGGTCTTCTTCCAGGTAGGGACGGCAAGCAGATACCTCTTCCCGGGTGGGACGACGGTTGCCAGGCGGCCGGCACTTGACGGCGTTGGTTATCATGACGCTCCTCCGGGGGAGGCCGTTTTCAGCCAATAGCTTGTCCAGCATCTTGCCGGCTTTACCTACGAACGGCTTTCCGGTACGGTCCTCGGTGGCCCCGGGAGCCTCTCCGACGAATACCAAACCGGAGTTCAGGTCACCGCTCGGGCCGACCACGTTCGCCCTTCCCTGACAGAGGATGCATCTGTCGCACTTGAGGTCCAGCCTCATCACTGCTGCCCCAGCACGTCGCTGGCGGTCACGAGGGCGTGCAGTTTGGTGGACATCGACTCCAGCTTCTGCCTGCCGCCTTCCTCCCGGTCCACCACCGACAGCACGTGTTTGACCTCCGCCCCGTTCTGGCGCAGGACATCGATGGCGTAGGCGGCCGATCCGGCCGACGTGATGACGTCCTCGACCACCAGCACCCTCATTCCCGGTTCCAGGGATCCTTCGATCAGCTTTCCCGTGCCATGGTCCTTCGGCTCCTTTCTAATCATGACGAACTGGATTCCGGTGCGCAGGGAGAGCGCGACGGCCAAGGGGACCGACCCCAGGACCACACCGGCGATCCGGTCCACATCGATGTCCTCATGCTCGATTATGTGCGCCATCTCATCGGCCACCTCCTCCAGGATGATCGGGTCGGTGCTCGCCTTCTTGATATCGATGTAGTACTTGCTCTTCTTTCCCGAGGACAGGGTGAAGTCCCCGTACAATATGGCGCCGCAGCGCACCAATGAGTCTTTGATGCCGGACATTTCAATCACCAGGGTACCTTTTTCAGGCCCGCCTTATAGCCGATTATGTTGACCGAACGGTGCAGGATGGGGGTGACGATCAGGACCGTGAGGAGCGCCAGGATGCTCGTTCCGTCGATGAATGAGGACATGAACCATGAAGGGAAGAATATTATCACAGCGATCAGCGCACCGCCGATGAAATTGTACTGGTCCAGGATCGGCGCTTTGGCCCCCCGCCCGATGTTCAGCCTTCTCTTGATGAAAGAACCGGCGAGATCGCCCATCAATGAACCCACCGCCAGGGCCAGAACGATGCCGAACGCGGCCGGCAGCGAACCGAACCCCCAGAGCCCTGCTTTGTCGCCCAGCGCCGCCGCGATCATCATTTGGATCACACCCAACGCCGCGCCCGCGGAAATACCTCCGATCAGACCGGTCCAGGTCTTGCCGTCGCCCAGTATGCGTTTGCCATGCCAGGAGCGGCCGAAATCGATCGGCCTGCCCCCGCCGAAAACTACCGCCGCTGAGTTGGGCAGGAACGCCGGCAGCATCAACCAGAAACCGCTGAGAGCGACGATGATCGCATCCATCGGCAGCAGATTCTGACAGCCGATTAAGAACTTTTGCTCCGGTCGACCTGATCGAAGAACTCCAGCACCGATGACAGAGGGTCATCGGTGAGCTGCAGGTCGATCCGGTCGGTGAACTGCTTGGCCCGCCGGTCCAGAATGACCGCCGCCCCGACGTCCGTCTCGGTCCGAATAAGCCGGCCTATCGCCTGCAGCATCTTGCGGCTGGTGGGGGCTTTGACGGTTATCTCCCATCCCTTGTGGAACTTGCGCTCATAGTAGTGCAGCAACGCGCGCTGCTTGGCGGTCGGTTTGGGGTAGGGCACGCCGATTATCACCGCAAGCTGGAGCTCCTTGTCCGGAAAGTCAATGCCCTCGCTGATGCGGCCACCGACCACGGAGAACAGGACAGCGCCGACCTCCGCCTCTCCCTTGAAACGGGTGACCACGTCCATCAGTTCCGCCTGGGAGATCCCCCGCTCCTCCAGCATCACCTTCCGCCTGATCCTGGTAAGGATCTTGTCCGCCAGGAAGCGCTCCATGAGCGAGTACGAAGGGAAGAAGATTACCGTGTTCTTCTTCACGACGTTGCACAGGTTCACCACCGTTTCCTCCATCCTTGGGATTATCTCGTCATCCTGGGACATCTCCTCGAACTTCGTGGTGACGTTCTCGGTATAGAAGACGGCCCGGTGTTCCTTGGGGAAGGGGGAGGGGAACATGCGCATCGTCGTCTCTGACGGCAGGCCGATCGAGTCGCGATATTCCGCCAGGGGGGAAAGCGTCCCCGACATGTGGATCGTGCCACCGCAGCCGAGCAGGACCGAGGTGGTGACGATGGGATCGAGACAGTAGGCCTTGAGGTAGGGATTGTCCCCTCCCACGATCAGCTTAACGAACGTCCATTCGTCGGTGGAGAACCAGCTGCTGAGGAACGCCCCCATGGAGAAGATGTATGAACGCGGGAGACGGCCCTGGTCGATCCTCTGTTCCCTGATGATCTCGCCGTGCTCCATGAGCGCTTTGGCGGCGATCTCGATGGCCCGGGACGACGCCGTGAAGGCGCCCATCAGCCCTTCCTCCACGAATGATGGCGGAATGAGCCCGTCCTCCTCGATGAGGTACTCGTCCAGCGCCCCCTGGAGCAGCTTTCGCAGCTCGATGACCATGTCCATGATGCTCACTCCCTGGAGTATCTCCGGATCGCCGTACTCGTCCACCTCTTTCTGGACCAGGTCGAGCAGGGCCCGGGACAGTTCGAAGGACTCTATCTCCCGGGTGTAATCTGGTATGTTGTGCGCCTCATCGATTATGACGATCAGCTCGTCGAGACGCACCCCCATCCAATCGAGCAGGGAATGGCGGATGAAAGGGACGAAGAAGTAGGCGTAGGGGGCGGCGACCACCGTCGCTGAGGAGACCATCTCCTTCATCAGCTCATGCGGGCAGACGTTCTTCGAGTCGCAATAACGAACGAACTCCTCGGCCGTGGGGAGATTGGCACGGCAATACCTCTCCACCTCCTCATGGTCGACATTGATCAGCTCGGCGTAGAACCGGCACCCTCCAGGCTGGTTGCTGAGGACCTTCTTCTTTTTCTCCCCGCATATCCTTGACAGCTCCTCGGGGTTACCCCCCTTGAGCTCCTGGTCCCGCCTTATGAGAGGGCAGGTGACCTGCCTCCCTTGAATGGCCAAGCCGAACACGGGGGTCTTCTCATTGATGCGCCGGAGCTCTCTGACCACCTGTTCCTCCTGAGAGTTGGTTCGAGTCAGGTAGAGCACCTTCCGACCGTGGGAGAGCGCCTCCTGGATCGTTCCGGAGAGAGCGCAGACCGTCTTTCCGGTACCGGTCCCGCTCTCGAGGACCAGGTGCCCCTTCCTATGGGCCACCTCCTCCACCAATTTCACGAACTGGAGCTGGTTCGGTCGGGGAGGATAAGGGAAAACATCCATCCTTCCTGCGAGCGGGGCATAGATAAATAGGGTTTCGGTGACCTCATCGAAACTGCCGGGATATTATTAGAGAAAAGCGAGGAAGGGTGTTTTTGAAGGGGTTTTTGTTCCGTTCACTCTTTCTTTACATCCTGTCTGGTCCAGATATCCTCTGGAACCTCATCGTAGCAGGACAGGGCATCCTCGCACAGCGCACCGGAATGGCCGTTGCCGCTGATGAGCTCGAAGATGCGTTCCTTCCGGAACAACCAGTAATGGATCCTCCATTCCCTTCCATCATACAGGGTCGTCTCTTCCCTTTCCGTGGTCAGGATACCGGTGTCCTCCAGCATGTAGAAGGCGTCGCGGTCCTCCGGCTCCAGGATGTTGTCGATGATGCGCTCGCTATAACCGAAGAAGTTCATAACGTGCTGCGCCATCATACGTGCCTGGTCATCTGGCATACCGCTGCGGTCAATGCTGTTCTTGATCGCGTGAGTCAGGTCATCGACGGTCAAGGTCGTACATTTGTCATCAAAACAGATCTGGAAAGAAGGTTCCTCAGATTTACCCCCATGGGTCACAGGCTCGGCAGTTTTTACGCTTACTCCACCCAAACCGGGGAGTGCGGCTGTCTTTGCCTTGCCACCTTTCACGGCGGGTAAAGCTTGGGACTTTGCGCTTCCATTTGTTTTCATTGAAATTGCCCCTCGTTTTTATTAATAAATAAAGTAAATTGAGTTTCTATTCATTCAAGAAACACTATATAAGGATTTTGTTTATGATGACCGTCTATCAATGCCTTTTCCGGTCGAAATCGCCCTCCGTTGTACCAAATGCTCGATATATCGTATTGTCAAACCAGCGATGAAATAATATTAATTTTAATTATTGTATATAATCAGGCTATTATAGGATATGCGACTGTCATCAAGCAGTAAAGATCAGGAGCGGAGGGAAGGCTTACATCTTGGACATCAGGTGCTGAGATGAAATGTCCCGGGAACTCGAGGGTCAGGTTCCAAACTCGCATAATACCCACGCAATATGCAAATGAGGAGAAATGCGAGAAAGACAGCTTGACCGCATTCCAGATGCAGTGATATGTTTCAATTTCAGAAGGCCGTGCCCAACATAGCTCTTGGAAGGTCGGTATCTAATGATCGGAGGGTCGCCCATGGAAAAGAAGGTCAAAGCCAAAACGAAGTATTATTGCCCCGCGTGCGGAAAGAAGAACGGGATCGAGCCGAAGATGCGCAGATCGCTTGAGAAATGCTGCGAGTGCGGGGAGACAAAACTATGTTTCGACGACAAGCCCAAAGCGGAGTTCAACCGGGGAAAGAAGTGAACGACATCTCCATTCAAAACCACCGTTCCTCGGATGGCATGGCTGGATTTGCGCACCGCTGGATTTAGCCGTATCAACCTGCAAGAAAATTGTTCAGGGGAGGAGGTCTCGCATCATTGCATCGATCTCGGCAACGATCCTTGAAGAGACCTGGGCGTCCCCGTACACGACCGTGCGTTCGATCGCTGGCCTGGGCCGACCCAGCGCCTCCGAGATCCGCTCCCGGCTGGCACCGGTCAGGATGTTCCAGCCGCCTTCCAGGGTTTCGGTCCATTCCGTCTCGTCCCTAACGGTCACACAAGGCACCCCCCAGAAATAGGCCTCCTTCTGCACGCCGCCGGAATCCGTCATTATCTTCCTCGCGTATCGTTCCAGTGAGGTGAAGGAAAGGAAGTCGAGAGGTTCCAGAACTTTCACGTTCGCCGATGCCTTGAGCTTGTCCATCAGACCCCACGCGGTGATGTTCTTGGCGGTCCGGGGATGGAGTGGCAGTACCACATCGCCAGGATATTCGCACATCGCTCCGACTATGGCGGCCATGTTCTCATGGGAATCGGCATTCTCCTGCCGGTGTATGGTCGCCAGGACGTATTCTCCCTTCCGCACGCCCAACCTCTCCGGGGTGGACGGGTCGAGGGTGGCCTCGATGCCCAGAAGGCATTCGGTCATGACGTCGCCCACGACCACGACGCCTTGGGTGATCCCCTCCTTCCTGAGGTTATGCACCGATGGAGGGCTTGGACAGAGCAGGAGGTTCGAAAGATGGTCCGTGACCACCCTGTTGATCTCCTCAGGCATGCCCCTGCGGTAGGACCTGAGCCCGGCCTCGACATGGACCAGAGGAAGGACCATCTTCGCCGCCACGACCGCCGCCGCCAGTGTCGAGTTGGTGTCCCCATAGACGACGACCACGTCCGGCCTGTCCTTTTCGAAGACGCTCTCCAGCTCTTCCATCATCTTTCCGGTCTGCGCCCCTTGGTGGCCGGAACCGACCCCCAGGTTATAGTCTGGATCGGGAATGTGGAGCTCCTCGAAGAACGATTGGGACATCCGGTAATCGTAATGTTGGCCAGTATGGACGATGATATGCTGGTGGCGGACAGTGATGGCCCTGTGCAGCGGAGCTAACTTGACGAACTGGGGCCGGGCCCCCACGACCGAGAAGATACGCATTGGGGTGGAAACGCTCCGCACGGTAATTAATCTTGGCCAGAAAATTAGGACGCCCCGGAGGGCGGAATGGGTTTTAGAGGCTCATGTACTCGCGGGTCCGCATATGGCTTAGGGTTACGGACCGGGCCTCGTGGAAGTTCTTCTCCGCCCTCAGCTCGTCCAGGACCTCTTTTGCGACCGCGCCGTCGACCGACATCAGCATGATCGCGCGACCGCCTTTGGTCTCCCGGCCGACGTTCATGTTGGCGATGTTGATGTGGCGGTTCCCCAGCATCATTCCTACCTTTCCGATCATCCCGGGCATGTCGTGGTGCTTGGTCATGACGAAGTCTCCTTCGAGCGGGACATCCACGTCGAACTCGTCGATACCGATGAGCCTCGGCTCGCTGGCCGGGAATGCCGTGCCGCGCACTTCGCGCTTGATGCCGTCCGAGGACACCCTCACGATGAGCATGTTCACGTAGTGGGTCATCTCGTCCACCTTGGACTCGACCACCTGTATGCCCATCTCGCGGGCGATGGAACCGGCGTTGATGATGTTGGTGTTCTCTCCCTTGACCGTGGAGAGCACCCCCACCAGCGCCGACACCGTGACCATCCGGGTGTCCATGTTCGCGATCTCGCCGTGGACCTCCACCTCGATCTTCTTGACCGGTCCGTCAACCAGCTGCATGGCGAATGATCCGAGCCTCTCGGCGATGCCGATGAACGGCGCCACCTTCGGGTCGATCTTGCTCATGGGGGCGTTGACGGCGTTGGTGATCTTGTTGTCCACCAGGAACATCTTGACATGCTCGGCCATCTCGATGGATACCTTCTCCTGGGCCTCCTTGGTGGACGCCCCGAGGTGCGGGGTCAGCACGGCGTTCGACAGTCCCAGGAACGGAGAGTCCTTGGGCAGCGGCTCCTGCTCGAACACATCTATTGCCGAACCGGCAATGCGCTTGGTCTTCAACGCCTCGACCCAGGCGGCCTCGTCGATGATCCCGCCGCGGGCGCAGTTGACGATCATCACGGTCGGCTTCATCATGTTGAACTGGGCGGTGCTGACCAGGTTGTGGGTGGTCGGGGTCAGGGCGGCATGAACGGTGATGAAATCAGCCTCTTCGCAGACCTTGTCCAGGGGCATCAGGCGTACACCGAGCTTGACGGCCGCCTCGGGGGAAATGTACGGGTCGAATCCGATGAGCTTCATGCCGAAGGCCTTGGCGCGCTTGGCCACCTCTCCTCCGATACGGCCGATTCCGATGATGCCGAGCGTCTTCCCGCTCAGCTCGACGCCCATGAACTTGCTCTTCTCCCACTTGCCTTCCTTGACCGACTTGTCAGCCCAGGGGATATTGCGCGCCAGGGAAAGCATCATGGCCAGGGTGTGCTCGCAGGCGGAGATTATGTTCGCCGCTGGAGTGTTCATGACCAATATGCCGCGCCTAGTGGCCGCCTCGACATCGACATTGTCGACGCCGACACCGGCCCGCCCGACGACCCGGAGCTTCTTTCCCGCCTCGATCACCTGCGCGGTGACCTTGGTGCCGCTGCGGACGATGAGCGCATCGTACTCGCCAATGATCTTCAACAGGTCCTCCTGCGGTATCTTTGGCTTGACATCGACCTGGACCCCGCCGTCCTTGGTCAACATGTCGATGCCTTCCTTCGATAGTTCGTCGGTTACGAGCAGTTTCATCATTGCATTCCCTCCATGACCTCATCCATTACATGCACTAGGTCGTTCATGTCCTTGACGGTGAGATCGCCCATGTGACCGATACGGAATGAAGACTCCTTCACCTTTCCGTAGCCAGGCGATATCTCGAAGCCCTTCTCCTTGAGCTTCTTGTCAAAGGTCGCGAAATCGAAGCGGCCGCTCTCAATCACCGATATGGTGTTTGACCGGTACCCTTGTTCCGCGTACAGCCCGAAGCGCTTCATGGCCCAGTTGCGCGTGGTGTCAGCCAGTTCCTGGTGCCGTTGGTATCGTTGGGATGAGCCTTCCCTCAGCCATTTGTCCAGCTGATGGTCAAGCCCGAACATGAGCGATACCGGTGGGGTGGTGAGCGGGAGGTCCTTGTCCGCGAACTTCTTGTACTCCAGCAGGTCGAAGTAATAGCCGCGGTTCTCGACGGTCTCGGCCTTCTTGAGCAGGCGTTCGCTGCAGGCGATGATGGCCAGCCCTGGTGGCAGCGCCAATGCCTTCTGGGAACCGAACACCAGCGCGTCCGGCGCCATCTTCTTGATCTTAAGGTCGACCGCTCCCACCGAGGTCACGCCGTCGACGAATATGAGGGCGTCGCCCTCTTCCCTTATGGCATCGCAGACGGCGGTCGGCTGGTTGTAAACGCCGGTCGACGATTCGTTGGAGATGAAGGTGACCGCCTCAATGTCCTTCATGATCTTGCCCCTGATGTGCTCCGGCTTGATGCCCTTGCCCCATTCCACGTCGATCTTATCGACCAGCTTCCCGTTCGCCGTGCCGATGCCCTGCCATCTGTCACCGAAGGAACCGTTGGTTATGCCGCACATCTTCCTGTTGACGCCGCAGCGCACGCAGGACTCCAGGAAGCCTGTCGCCGATGCCGGTGCCAGGAATATCTCCATATCAGTTTCCAATGCCTTGTGGAGCTTCTCTACTATGCCTTTCTGCAGGTTCGAGTAGTCCTTACCGCGGTGGACGATCATTGGCCTGTCCATCGCTTTCAAAGTATCATCGAAGACCTCGACCGGCCCTACCGTGAACAACCTTCGTGTCAAAGTGAAACAACCCCTGATGCGCTGAGAGTCCAAGGCGACGATAGTCAGGCGTTCAATACCCCGCTGCCAATGCCCATCACGGGAACGGTTTCGCGGGATCCGATGGTACGTCCATAACTACCGAGACTTTGAACGGTTCAACCATAATAACCGTGCAATATTAACGTTTTAGGGGCTCACCGCACATTGTGGATATCATTCCAGCACTTTTTCATAGACTCTCTGGACCTTGTCACAGATAACCTTCGGGGAATGGTGGTCATTGACGTATGTCATTCCCAGGACGCCTAGCCCTTTCGCCCGGCCCAGGTCCTTTACCAGGCCCCGCACCGCCTCCTTGAGCTGGGTTTTTCCATAGTCGATGGCGAGCACTGGGCAATCAGGATAATAAGGTCTGAACTCAGGGTCGAACGTTGTCACCACCGCCTTTCCTCTGGCCATGGCCTCCAGCGAGACCATCCCAATGATGCTGGGCAGGTCCGCCGTTCCGGATATCACCTGGTCGATCAGAATGTGGGACCCGGCCATCTTCCCCAACACGGCCTGGTTATCCTGATTCTCGATCAGCTCGAACTCGAACCTCAGTCCCTCACTGCTGAGCTCGTTCATCGCCTCCACTATCAGGTCGGTGCCCTTGAGGGCCCGGTTGTTGCTAACATGGATCACCCGTGGGATCGCGTCGATATCGAACGGGGTTTGCATCACCGGCTCCATGGGATTTGGTATGAACACGGCATCGGGATGCCATTTGAGCAGGTCAGGACGGGAGACTATCTTGGAATCTACCATGGACTGGTAGGCCATTCCGTAGCCCATGCGGGTCTCGCTCCCATGATAGTGGACCACCAGGGGCTTCCTGTGAATGAGGTGCATGGCGAGCACATCCAGCCTTTTTCGGTTGAGCCCTCCGTGAACATGGACCAGATCGTACCCGAGGCAGGCTCTTGAGACCTTCCTGATGTTCTTGATGTCGCGGAGCACCCCCACTCCGCCATAGTACAGTTCCAGGTCATGGGGGAAATTGTAGGGGTTACGGCGGGTCTCTAAGACCGATGCCTGGTTACCGGAAGCTATCTGGGCCTTCGCTAGGACGGCGGGCACCCCCGCAATGTTCTCCAAGTGCAGAATCCTCATGCAGTACCCCAGCCTACGAAACCTGCTCAATTGGACAAGCCAGGTGAGTAAGGATAGAAAGACTTTCTCATTTGGCGGCGCAGAACGATGACAGGAAAAAGGTCTTGCCGTTCCTATCGGATCCAGTATGAGGATATATTGCACTAACCAAGCGTAGCCCTCATCCTGCCCAGGATGGCTTTGGTCAAGCCATTTCGGGGAATTATCAGCTCCGGCTTGATGGTGACCGTCTCCTTCCTCAGGCCCTCTGCCTCCCGGCATTGGCTGGCCATCAAGGCGAAGAGGTTGTATTTGTCAAGGACCAGGTCCTTCGCCTGCTGGAGCAATCCTTCCCTTTCAGCGTAGATATCTTTCTGCAGAATGGCCTCGATGGTCTTGGCGGATCCTTCGAAGTCGGCGATATCGATCCTGGTGAATGAACCGGCCGGGAAATAATCCTCCAGATTGGGACACCCGTGATAGACCGGGTAGGACAGACCGAGATAGGCGTCCGCAAGTTTTTCCGTCCAGTAATTTGGACAGACGGTGTTTTCGATGGAGACGTGGTACTTGTATGGGGCGATGGCGTCCCATTTATCCTCCAGGTTGATCCTGTTCGTGATGAACACATCGATCTGGTCACCAAACCGTTTTTCCAGCTTCTGCACGAATTCCAATCTCTTCCTGTGCCCCTTGATCGCAACCTTGTCGCTGGTCATGACCGACATCATCTTGGTCTTCTTCACTGTCTTTATCGATTTCAGAACATCGTAGGAACGGGAGTGATCCGGATCAAAACTCCTCTCCTCCTTGTGATATTTGACCCCGACGTACCAGGGCAGGCCGGTCTGGGTCTGGAGCACGTTCCTGTGCAGTATCATCGGCTGCGACGTAAGCACCCGGGAGAACTGCCTCAGGAAAAGTGGATTGTAACGCCTTACCTCGGGGGGCTCGCCCGTGATGAAGATGACGTTCGACCTCGGGCACAACGTCGTTTCCGTCCGCTTCAGGTTCTCATAGACGAACCAGTAGTCGCACTCCTCCAGGTCGCTGTCCAAGATGAACTCGCAGTTCCCCCAGATGCCCTTACCCCCAGGCGTCTGCCAGATGAGAGGAAAGTTCGAACCGTTCATTGAGAATTTGACGCGAATCATCTTCTGCACTCGTCCCGCCAATATGCCAGGCGGCATTGGGAGGCCCGGTCATGAGCCACCCCTAGATTACATTGACCTGGCGTAATAATTCTTTGATACTTCATCCCTTCTATGTTCTTTACGGATACAGGAAGCCAATGAGATTCTTTGACCAGGAACTGCGCGTACATGCTGTCATATGGGCGTCCGCCGATCATCAAAGGCGAACAGGTGCAGAATGACATGTTTTCCGATTTAATATATTATTAATGCATTAATATTAAGCTGCCTGACCTGTCCTGGATGAACCATACGATTCTTGTATGCCCAAAGCAAACGATTAAGATGCTGTTTGGCGTTCAAAATTCCGGTTTGAGATTCTAAATGGAAGAACCGGAACTGACGATCGGAATCGCCACATACAATGGCCAAATGTACCTGGCCAAAGTATTGGACAGCATCATCAGCGAGGCAACGGGGAAGAAAGTGGAGATTCTTATCTCCGACAACGCCTCCACCGACGAAACGGCAGCCATAGCGAAGGAGTACCAGTCCCGCTATCCCGACATGGTAAGACATGTCAGGAACGAGCAGAACATCGGGTTCGATGCCAATGTGGACAACGTCGTTCGACGTGCCTCGGGACGTTTCGTCTGGCTTATGGCCGACGACGACCCGCTCAAGGAGGGGGCGGTGGACTCGGTCCTGAACGCGATCCGAACGGATCCCGGGATGGCTTTGATCTTCGTCAACTTCTCCAACCCGATCGATCTGGGTTTGTCCAAGGACGTCCATTGCCAGGACGGTAACCAATTCTTCGCCACCAACCGCTTTAAGAACGGACTTCTTTCCAGCAATGTCGTCAACCGAAGAACCTGGATGGACATGGACATGAAACGGTTCGATGGCTGTCTATGGATCCATTTCGCGTATGCCATCCAGGCGATGGTCCCTGGGGAAGGGAGGACAGGCTACGTGATAGCCCGCGAGCTGATCAAACAGGACGGAGGAGGCCGCTGGGGAAAGGGAGGTAACTTCATGTTCACTGGCCTGAAATTGGTACGCCTCTTTTCCCACATGGAGGATCTGGGCTATTCTCGGAAGGTCAAGAGGATGGGCGATTTCGTCATCAAGGGAGGATATCCGAGGAATATTCCCTGGGCGAAACATCAGGGATTGAAGGTGGACTCCGACCTGATCTCGCAGACGGAGCAATTGTTCGGGAGGTATCCGAGCTACTGGCTGGTGGATCTCCCGATGTTGCTCGTCCCCAACTCGGTCTATGATTTGGCTTTTGACATAGCCCGCAAGATAAAAAGAACAGCCAACTGATAAATATGTGGGGAATCAGCAGGTTCTTATGATTGAATCGGATACTTCGGAAAGGAACACCAATGCTTGCCAGGAAATCTTTGCTGATCTTGATAGTAAGGTTCTCCTCGCAGATATTGTCGTTCATCGCCCTCCTCTTCATAACTAGATACCTTGGAACGGACATATACGGAAGCATAACCTTCAGCTTCGCGTTGGTGGCAACGTTCAATTGCGTGTCCGACCTGGGGTTCAATTCCGCCAATGTAAAACGCATCTCCGAGGGCAAAGACCTGGATGATTGCTTCAGCACCTATGCGACCATAAAGATCATCCTTACCGGACTGATGGCGCTTATCACTCTAGGGATCGTTTTCTCTTACACCACTATCCTGGGCAGAGGCCTCTCAGATACTTCGGCCCAGCTTCTTATCATTTTCATCGGTTACTATGTCCTCTATGATCTGGCGGGCATCGCCATATACACCTTTGACGCCAGGATGGAAACGGCGAAATCTCAGATGATCCAATTGATGGACCCGATAATCCGGGTCCCCATCGTGCTGTTCGTAGCCCTCAACAGAATGAGCGTTTACTCGCTGGCTTTGGCCTTCTTGACCGGTTCGGCGGCGGTTTTCATAACCTCGCTGTTTCTCCTTTACCGTTCCGGCATCAAATGGAAAAAACCGACCCTCTTCCGTCCGTATATCCGCTTCGCCATACCGCTGGCGGCAGCCAGCATACTGACGGTGGTGTGGGCGAATGTGGATAAGATCATGGTCGGTTTCTTCGGGACGACCGTTGATCTGGCGCTTTACAACTCGGGACTGTCCCTGATGACCATCCTGTCGACGGTGGGGGCGGGGGTCGGCATAATCACCTTCCCCCTCTTCTCCAAGTTCTACTCGGAGGGAAGGGTGGACATGATCAGGGCGAAAACGGCCGAGGCGGAGAGATTCATCTCGATGATCGTTCTTCCCGTGGTAACTGTGATCGTTCTCTTTCCATTCGCAACGGCGACGATTCTGCTGGGCGGTAACTTTGGGGCTGCTGGCGGCCCGCTGCAGATCGTGGTCATGACCACGTCATTGGGCCTGCTCAACCAGGCATACATCTCCCAATTGAGCGCCATCAACCGGAACGACCTGTACCTCAAGATAACGATATTCAGCCTGATGCTCAACTCGACCCTGCTCATTCTGCTGGTCCCGACAAGCATCCTGGGCGTGCAGCTGTTTGGACTTTCCTACATGGGGGCGGCATACGCTGGCCTCGTAACCACGGCATCGGTCGTGGTGCTCACCAGAACGATCGTGAGGAACCTGACCGGAACCAGGTCAAACCCCAAGATACTGGTCCATGTCGCGGCGGCAGCCTCTTCCGGCCTCATCCTCTGGTTGCTGAGCACGGTCTACGCGATCAGCCATATCACCGACCTTCTCTTGTACGGGGTCATGAGCTTCGGCCTGTTCTTTGGACTGCTCACCATATTCAGGGAATTCTCACGGAACGATCTAAACTATCTACTAGAGATCGCCAACATCAAGAAGATGTGGACATACATCGTTTCTGAGCTTCGGGGTTGAATCAGTCGTCCCTCGTGGCACGGTGCAGATACCTCAGGAGATATCTCTGCGGGAACAGCATCACAGACAAAGCGACGAGGAAATCCGGCTCCGGAGGTCTGGTGGTCAGGAGCTGAGCGTAGGCCCGCCGCGGTGAGCGGTGGAACACCCCGGCCGAGACTATCCTTTCCAACCACCTCCGGGTCTGGTTCTCCCTCACCCTTTTCCTTACCTTCTGGGCATAACGGCCGTCATCCTTGGAGTAATCGAGCAGGATCTGTTCCTTCATCCGATACAGATCCTCGTTCAGGGCTTTGGAGTCCTGTCCGGAATGCATCCGGTACTCCATCAGCTCCTCGTCCAGGAAAACGATCTGGCCGAATCCGGCCAATCGGACCAGGAAAACGGCGTCCGAGAACTGTCCATACCGTTCCTCCAATCCGACCTTCTGAGGAAACCCGTTCCGATACACGATCGATGGAAATGGGATGTAGGAACGGGAATACAGATCGGCCATCGAAGCCGAGTCCGGATACCTCTCGACCTTGCTCCCGCCCTTTTCGCGGACATACCGGCCATCCCTCTTCCCGTTCGGACCGATCCTGAAGCCATTGCAGCCGGAGGCGATCACCTCCGGGTTTCTATCCATGAGGTCGACCTGGGTGGAAATGAAGTCAGGAAGGAGCCGGTCATCGTCGTGCATCAGATAGAAGAGGTCCTCTCGGGCGAGCTCCAATACCCGGTTATGGTTCCAGGTGGAAGAATGGTTGCGGTCCGCACCCACCCAGATCACCCCTTTGTCCAGCTCGGCGGCTATCGACTCTTTGACCCCCGGATCGCTCCCGTTGTCCAGGATGAATATCTTATCCGCCTTCCGTTGTTGCATAAATACGGAATTCAAGGCCTCCCGGAGAAAATGTGGCCGGTTGTACGACAGAATGTAAACCCCTATCGATGTCACAACTCGCCTTCTTGGTTGCGTGGATTCATGTGTTCGATTATCAACGTTGTGGTAATTGTTCCAGGAAGACTTCGGTTCGTCATCGTAAGTTCTTGTCGGAATCCTTAAGACAATAGTCACGTTTCTTCCCCCGATGGCGAACGAAAAGGTCGCGGTGGTCGGGATCGGATACGTCGGCCTTCCGCTGGCTTGTGTTTTGGCGGAGAGCGGGTTCAAGACGACTGGAATAGATGTTGACAAGGCCCGTGTGGACATGATCAATTCCGGCAAGTGCCCCATCGTGGGGGAAGAACCAGGCTTGCCTGAACTGCTCAAGAAGGTCATACTTGCTGGCGGTCTCCGGGCATCGGCAAAACCTGATGACCTCGCCGGGTGCGACGCCGTGTTCGTTTGTGTGGACACGCCCATCGACAAGGACAAGAAACCCAAGCTGGACATACTCAGGTCAGCGGTCACCACGGTAGGCCGATCGATGAAGAAGGGGTCGCTCATCTCCATAGAATCGACGTTACCTCCAGGAACGATGAGGAACGTCGTCATCCCCATCCTGGAAAAGGAGAGCGGTCTCCGGGTCGGTAGGGATTTCCTGCTATGCCATTGCCCCGAGAGGGTCATGCCGGGGAAGCTGCTCAACAACATGAGGAAAGTGGAGCGGGTCCTGGGCGGATTCGATTCAGAGTCGATCAAGAAAGGGGCCTATTTCTATTCCCGTATCGTCCAGGCGGAGATCCATCCTTCCGACCTGCTTTCCGCCGAGATATCCAAGACCGCCGAGAATGCCTATCGTGACGTTCAGATCGCGTTCGCGAACGAGGTTGCCCTCCTCTGCGAGAAGCTCGGGGCGGACGCGTTCGAGGTGCGCAGATTGGTGAACACGTGCCCCTCCCGGGACATGCATATTCCTGGTTCCGGGGTCGGCGGCCATTGCCTTCCCAAGGATTCCTGGCTGCTCCTGAGCGGAGTTCCTGACAATACAGCCAAGGTCATCCCCGATGCAAGGACGATCAATGAATCGATGCCGCATCACATGGCAGATCTCGCCAGAACGGTCATGCTCAAGGCGAATGTCGATTCCGCCCGGCCCAAAGTGGCGATCATGGGATTGGCCTTCCTCCGCGATTCAGATGACGTGAGAGAATCGCCGGCCATCAAGATAATCGATGACCTGGAGAATGAATGTGAGCTCATTGTGCACGACCCCTTCGTCAAGAACCCTTACAAGGTCGAAATGACCCGAGACCTGGAAGTGGCGCTGGCCGGAGCGGATTGCGTCATCTTCGTGACCGACCATACCGCCTACCGCACGCTCGATCTGCAGAAGGTGAAACGGCTCATGCGCACACCGGCCATGGTCGACGGGCGCAACCTGTTCAATCAGAACGACGCACTGCGGAATGGCATGACCTATCTCGGGATAGGCAAAGGCACTATCTGAGCATCGACTCCAGCCGCGAGATGGTCTCGTTGATGTCGTTGGATTCTATGCCATAGTGGGTCACGAACCGGACGCTTTGAGGGCCGAACGAGAATATCAGGATGCCGTTCTGCCGGCATCTCTCCACGAACTGGTCCGAGTTCAGGCCGGTGCCGGAGATGTTCGCGATCACCAGGTTGGTCTGCACCGTTTCCATGTCGATGTCGATGCCGTCAAACCCGATCAGGGCCATGGCCAGCC
This sequence comes from uncultured Methanomassiliicoccales archaeon, assembly GCA_963695345.1. GTDB lineage: Archaea > Thermoplasmatota > Thermoplasmata > Methanomassiliicoccales > UBA472 > DASXVU01. The sequence goes on along the minus strand of OY968769.1, from coordinate 1,417,793 downwards.
TCCTAGCGTTGACGTGGTCCTCCTTCAATCGGGTCACCATCTTGGTCAAAGCGACTATACCGGGCGCCGCAATGATGCCCGCCTGCCTCATCCCGCCGCCTATCATTTTCCGGTAGCGGCGGCAGCTTTCGATGTACTCCCTGGTCCCCAGCATGACCGAGCCTACCGGGGCGGCCAAGCCCTTGGAGAGACAGAAATCCAGGCTGTCGACGTGCCTCATGAACTCTTTTGGATCGGTGTCCAGCGCGATGGCGGCATTAAATATCCTGGCACCGTCAACGTGCACCTTCATCCCCAGTTCGTGGGCGGCATTGGCCACATCCTCGATCTGATGGGGAGTCCATACGCACCCGCCCGCCCGGTTATGGGTGTTCTCGATCTCCACCAGTTTTGACGGCGGATAGTGCAGGGGGTCAGAACAGCGGACCGCATCGCGGACCTGATCGCCGGTGAAAACCCCGTGACGTCCTGGCAAGAGCCGGGGTATGGCACCTACCAGCGCAGACATTCCCCCGACCTCGTAATAATACATGTGAGATTCCTGCTCAAGTATTATCTCGTCCCCTCGTTGACAATGCGCCAGCATGGCAATGAGATTGCCGCCGGTGCCGGAAGGGACCAGCAGGGCGTCCTCCGCCCCGAACATCTTGGCCGCCAGGTCCTGCAGCTCATTGACCGTCGGATCCTCGCGCTCCACGTCGTCTCCCAGTCCAGCCCTGGATATGGAATCTAACATTTCCTTCGAGGGCAGGGTGACGGTATCGCTTCGCAGATCAATGGTCTTCATAGCGCTCGGCTAACCATTGCGATGGCTGATTTATACCTAGCGGAAATAGCGACAATGGCGTTAACGATAGTTCAGACCATTACCTTGCTGTGGGTCTTCAGTGATGTTAAGGCCGCTTCGCAGACCTTCAGGTTCTGTACCGCATCGGCGCCGCCCGCCGCCGGCGTTCCGCCATGTTCGGCCGCCTCCAGGAATTGTGTCAATTCCGTCTTCAACGGCTCCTCCTTCTTGACGCTGATCTTCCTCACGTCGTATTCCAGCGGTATGCGGAACATGTCGCTCTGATCGATGTTCCCGATCTTGGATGTGGAGACCTCGAGGCTCTGGTCGGTGTAGTCCATCTGGACAAATCCACCGGAGCAGGTGAACGAGACCTTACGGACCTTCATCGGGGTCAGCCAGTTAACCTCCAGGAATCCTATGGCATCGTTCTCGAACTCCATGAGCAGATTGGCGTAATCCTCGAACGAAGGGTTCGCGAACTTGCCGCCGACGGCATAGACCGATCTAACGTTCGAGGATGTTATGTGCCTCATCACATCGACATCATGGATCCCGAGGTCCATGACCACCCCCACGTCCCTTATCCTTGCCGGGAATGATGAGACCCGACGGGACGCCAGTGAAATGATCTTGCCGATCTTGCCCGACCCCAGGGTCTCCTTCGCCACCGATACGATGGGATTGCAGCGCTCGATGAAACCGGACGCGATGGTGATGCCGTTCTCCTCTGCGACCCTGCAAAGCTCGGCGGCCTTCTCTGAATCGCCGGTGAACGGCTTTTCCACCAGCAGATGCTTACCTTTGGATATCGCCTTCATGGCGGTGTCGAAATGGTATGAGGTTGGCGTGCATATGCTGACCGCATCAACCTCGTCAAGGAGGTCGTCAACACTGGAATATGCCTTCGTCCCGAGCCTGGCAGCAATTTTGGTGGCCTGTTCTGAGATTGCATCGGTGACCCCGACCAACTCCGCGATCTCGGAATAGACCCTGGCGTGGTTCTGACCCATGGCCCCAACGCCGATCACCCCCACCTTCATCATGGATGACAGGAAAGCGGTCGGTTTATAAAATCTGTCCGATTGCAGTGACGAGTAAAATATACTCAATCGGGCATGAGATATCGGATCCTCATGAAACGAGACCTGCTGGACATATTGGCCTGCCCGGCCTGCAAGGCGCACCCGCTGGAATTGACGGTAGAGATGGAAGAGGGCAAGGAGATCGTTCAGGGCAAGCTTAAGTGCCCCAAATGCGGTAGAATCTATCCGATCGAGAGATCGATCCCCAACATGCTGGTCAAGGATTGAGTCATCCAAGCTTGGCCAGTGCCTTACGGATCCGATCCATGCCTTCGGATATCTCGTCCCTGCTGGCGGCATAGGATATCCTTATCTTGCCCTCGCCCGCCGGTCCGAAGGCTACGCCGGGAGTTACCGCCACATGTGCCTCTTCCAGCAAATAGGTGGCCATGTCCTCCGAGCTCATCTTCTGGTCAAAGGAAGGGAAAAGATAGAACGCCCCCTTGGGTTTCTCGCAATGCAGCGAAGGGATGTCTGACAACAGCTCATAGATGAGGTCCCTGCGGGCCTTGAACTCCATGAACATCTCGTCCACCGAGTCCTGCGGTCCGTTCAGGGCCTCCACCCCAGCGTATTGGACGAACGAGGTGACGCAGGTGATCGATTGGGTCTGGAGCTTGTTCAGCTCTTTGAATATCGGGTCCGGTGCCACCGCCCATCCCAGGCGCCAGCCGGTCATGGCGTAGGTCTTGGACGTCCCGCCGATGGTGATCGTTCTCTCGAACATCCCCGGCACCGCGGCAATGGAATGGTTCTTTCCCTCGAAGATGAGCCTCTCGTAGATCTCGTCCGTGAGCACGGCGATGTCGTGGTCCTTGGCGATATCCGCGATCCCTTTGACGTCGGACTCGTTCAGGACCGCGCCGCAAGGATTGGAGGGGGAGTTCATGACGATGAGCTTGGTCCTGGGAGTGACGTGCGCCATGACCCTTTCCGGCGTCATCCGGTATTGCTCGTCAGGGTCGAGGGTAGCGTGCTTAACCGTTGCCCCAGCCAATCGGGCGCAGGCGTCGAACGTTCCCCATTCCGGGTCGGGCACGATGACCTCGTCGCCCTCCTCCACCATGGCCAGCATGGTCATGAAGATGGCCTGTTTGGTCGGTGTGATCAGGACGTGCTTGTCCTTGCAAGGGATGTGATTGTTCTTCTTCAAACGGTCGGCCACTGCCTTTCTCAGCTCGGGGATGCCGGCAGATGGGGTGTAGTGGGTGAAATTCTCCCCCAGACCCCGGACGCATGCATCGGTGATGTTCGCCGGCGTATTGAAATCGGGCTCCCCAATGTTGAATGAGATGATGTCCGCACCCTCCGCCTTCAACCTGCTGACCAGATTGCCCATCTTGACCGTTCCGGACTCGGGGACGTTGCTCATCCTTTTGGCGACCATTGGACCGTCAAACGCGCATGAGGGCTATATCCTTTTCTCGCCCAACTCGGATCATTTGGTGACCCAGAGCAAAGGTAACTATTGTGAATAAGTGCGACAATAAGGCATATATAAGGTTCCAATACTAAGCCGCCTCAGTGAGATAAAATGGTATTCGATTTGGACCTCAGCAAGCTCCGCTTCGGCACGGAGCTGGTCAAGAGAGGATTCGCGAAGATGCAACAGGGCGGGGTCGTCATGGACGTGACGAACGCCGAACAGGCGGGAATCGCCGAGGAAGCGGGAGCCGTGGCTGTCATGGCGCTCGAGCGCGTTCCATCCGATATCAGGGCCCAGGGCGGGGTCGCCCGCATGGCGGACCCGGTCAAGATACAGGAGATCATGGAAGCCGTCACCATCCCGGTAATGGCGAAGTGCCGCATCGGCCATTTCGTTGAGGCCCAGGTGCTGGAGACACTGAACGTCGACATGATCGACGAGTCGGAGGTGCTCACACCGGCGGACCCGTTCTTCCACGTTGACAAGAAGAAGTTCACCGTTCCGTTCGTTTGCGGGGCCAGGGACCTGGGTGAAGCGCTAAGGCGCATTGACGAAGGGGCGGCCATGATACGCACCAAGGGCGAGCCGGGCACTGGCAACGTCATCGAGGCGGTCAGGCACCAGCGCATGGTGATGGGTCAGATCCGTGAGCTGAGAGGAAAGGACGAGACCGAGCTGGTAGCCGTGGCTCGGAAGATCGAGGCCCCCATCTACCTGGTGAAAGAGGTCGCCGGGATACAGCGGCTGCCGGTCATCAATTTCGCCGCTGGTGGCATCGCGACACCTTCCGACGCTGCGCTCATGATGCAGCTCGGGACCGATGGCGTGTTCGTCGGATCGGGCATATTCAAATCGAAGAACCCGGCCGAGATGGCAAAGGCGATAGTGGACGCCGTCACCAACTTCGACGACCCTAAGGTCATCGCAGAGGTCTCGAAAGGACTGGGGGAGGCGATGAAGGGCATCGAGATCTCCACCATCAAACCAGAAGAAAGGATGCAGGAGCGGGGCTGGTAAGCCCCAATCCATTAAACATTTTAATTTCCCAATGCCTGGTCATCACCATTTTATGCGCCAGGTCCGACCTGACACCGAGTACCGATTTGATGGGATCCGTTCTTGATCGATGCCATCGAAATACGAATGAATAGCAGAAGGGAAAATAAGCCGTCAAGGATGCGATGGAACGGTCATCTTCGATCGGTATGATATTCCCGCAATCGGCGGAAAATTCACCGAGGAATGCTCGCCAGTACTTCGCTCCCCACCGCGGTTATGGTGAGCAGTTCCGGCCCCAGGGAGATCTTATAATCGGCCAGATCATAGACCGGGCTCTTGAAGGTGCCATCAGGGAAACCGCCGATCACCACGGCGGCCTCTTCCGCGCCGGTTGCCGGCAGCAGATCCCTGAGCGGAGTAAGCCGGCCCTCCGGGGACATCACGACCGTGACGTCGACGTTTATCCGGTCCATAAGTTCCAGGTAGGTTCCCTTCGACATCGATATCTCCTCCTCTCCGGAACCGATCCTTCCCTTCTCCAGAAGCTCGTCCATGAAACCCAGGTACTCAAGGTAGTTCTGGGGCACGTGCGCCTTGCGCCCTATGGTCAATATCTCGTCGTTCCTTGTATGTACGAAGACGCGGAGATAACCGCGTTTGTTCGCGATGGAACTCTGACACAGGTTGAGGAAACCGTGGATCATGTCCGGGCGCCCTCTCCTGTTTCCCTCCGGCAACTTAGATAGCACATCCTTATGGAGGTATGAGTCCAGCACCTTCGTGTTGATGTCGCAGCGCGGTTCGGGATGGACACCTTCAGGTATCCTTTCCAGTTCCGAATCGACCAGCAGTATCGTTACCCTCATGAGATCACTTTTTCGAGGGTGTTGGTGTCCCTCGCCATCTTGATCTCCCGGCTGATGCGCCTGCCGGTGCTCATCTCTGGCTCGACCAGGTCCGAGTAGGGGGAACCGGACACGAACGGGTTCGAACCGGCCACTATCCGGGACGATATCTCGAACACCTTGAACTCGAGCTTGTCGGTGACGATCGACTCCAGGCAGAACGGCCCGATCATGCCGCCGAACAATTCGTAGGAGCGCTGGATGACCCTTTCGCCCATCTCGAACACCTTCGGCAGGAGGGACTCGCGTAGCACCACCGACACGTTGCCGGTGACGACGAAGGTCGGATAGTAACCAAGCCTCTTGAGCTCCTCGGCCGCGCCCAGCTTGTACATCTCATCCACGTTCGATTCGTCGCGACGGTCCATCGACATCAGCTCGACGGAGCCTTCGGAGACGCGGTAACCGTCCGTCTTGATCGGCGAGTAGAAGAAGTGCAGATAGTACCTGGTGCCCAGGACATACTCCTGGATGGTGTAAGGCTGCTCAAGGTCGATGCCCAGCTTGAAGTCCGGATAGTCCTTGGCGATGAAGAACCCACGGCCGCCCTTGGCGCCGTTGTACTTGACCAGCACTGGCCGGTCGATCGTTTTGGGGTCCTCGATCACCCGGGGCATGGATATGCCCGCAGATTCCAGCCACTCTCTCATCTTGCTGCGGTCCGACTCCCATGCCAGCACCTTGCGGTTTCCGAAGGTGGGGATGGGCATCTCCTCGAACTTGCTCGCGCTCATGTACTCCACGAAGGAGCCGTGAGGGACGACGATGACGTTCCTGGCCAGGAACTCGTCGTAGTTGTCCACCAGCTCGCTGTAGCTGTTGAGCTTGAGGATCTCGTCAGGCTTGGCCAGCGGGAAAGCGTCGTAAAAACGATTGTTATCCCGTATGGCAAGACCCAGGGTCTTGAATCCCTCCTTCTTCGCACCATTGAAAATCTGGAGAGAGGAGTGAGAGCACAAGGTGGCGATGGTAATCTTGTCCTTGTCGTACTCGCTGAGAATCTTGTGAATCTTGCTCTTGGGAACCATTAACTTAGAATTTGTCTTATTCATATAAACATTTCCATTACCTACGGCTCAGCCTGTAGGTCGCACCAGCCAATCGGCTGGGCTCATTGGAACAGATTGATGTTGAAGATGTACAGGAGAGTGACCAGTAACACCGCCCTCGTTATCCCTGCCAGGAAGTTCACCAAGGCGAACCATTTCATCTTCAATGCCTTGCCTTCCTTGTTCGTGATGGAAAATATGTAAAGCACGGCGGTGTCGCTCATGAATGGGACGCTCAACAACAGGTAGAGCGCGTAGTATCCGTAGCGGGCCACGAACCGCTCGCACAGATCGATGAACTTGCCGAACCACTTAATGCGCTTGGACCAACGACGCACCGGACCTTCGATCTCCATTCCTATCCTGAACACCAACAGCGATCCGACCGCTTTGCCGATTCCGAGAATGATCGCCAGCACATACCAGGGAGTGTGCGGGCTCAGTATCAGGCCGAACTCCACCGGTATCGGCAGGATGATCGCCGCGGCGACCGCGTATAGGAAGAATACCACCGAATATAGGACTGGATCGCCGGCAACTCCAGTAAGCACTGACATGAAGTCTTCGACGATTCCCATAGGCGTGGATGACACGGGTATGCGTTAAAAAACCTTTGTGCCTCAATCATGAGGCTGAAACTATTGAGCGGCCTGGCAATTGGACCACAACCTACCTTGTCCGAGGATTGGATTATGGCAATACCGATACCGCTTCTTCTGTGTTAGCCGAATAGGTTGATGCCCACAGAGAGCAGCCCAACAAAGATCGAAGCCCTTGTTATTCCGGCAATGAAATTGGTGAGGGCGAACCATTTCATCTTCATCGCCTCACCGTCCTTGTTCACGATCGAAAAAACATAAAGGACAGCTGTATCGCTGTTGAAAGGTATGCAAAGAAGAACAAAAAGGGCATAGTAGTTGTACCGAATCACAAAACGTTCGCAAAGGTCAATGAACTTTCTAAAGATCCTAAAACGCTGTGACCATCGGCGAATTGGACCTTCGATCTCCAGTCCTATCCTGAAAACAAGGACAGAACCTACGGCCTTTCCAGCCCCTAGGACGAGGGCCAAAAGGTACCACGGCGTGTTGGGGCTTAGCAACAGCCCAACCTCAATCGGAATTGGGAGAATTATCGCCGCCGCGACGGCATAGAAAAAGAACAGCAGCGAATATGACAAAGGATCGCCGGCGACACCCATGAGAAAAGACGTGAAGTCCTCAACGAGCCCCATTGAGAGCGTATATGCGAGTATGCTGAAGAAACCTTTGTGTCAGAACAACAGAATAATAATCCTCCCAGCGGTTCCCTCGGATGCTATCCAGATTTCCCAATGAGGGAGATATCTTTTTATCATGGTAGGGTAATTATCGGTCTCAGGGATTCACTTATGGCGCCTGCTGATAAGGACGAATGGTTCGCACAATTGGATGCCGAACTACAGAGGAAGACAGAGGCTATCTCGAAGGACCGCGAGGAGATTACCTATCAGAAGACAAATATCAACAAGGCGCTAATCCAGGATTTCTGGAACATCGTCAACCGGTTCGGCAAGATCAATGTCCAGCTGAACATGGAGCCTTCATACAGCGAATTCGCCAAGTTCGAACAGGACAAGTTCCCAGACGTTTGGAAGTTCAACCCGGCTTTCGACCTCGAAGCGGTCGGCGCGATGCAGATCGTGGACATGACCCAGAACCAGGGCCGCATGGGAGATTCCATCAAGGTCTGGTATTACAGCGTGGATTCCACACCGCATGTCCGCATGGTGTTCGTATACTGTGAGGGCGAGCACTACTACAAGTACAACGGCTGGAAGAGGATCTTCGGTCAGTTCGTGATCTATGACGCCCCCCTGGCCGAGTTCGACATGGAAAAGATGCACGCGGCATTGGGCGATGTCGTGATGGCATGGTTCGAATCCCACCTCCGGAACAACCGCGAGACCCTGGTGAACCACCTCAAGAACGCTTACGAGAAGGGCGAGACGTTCACCGAGTGAGCGGCCTTCTCTAACAAACCACTTTTTGTTCTTCTTATACTGTCGTTCATAGGAACTGGATGCCCGTTTTCCTTTGATTTTTGTATCGGCACTTTCGGTGTGCCGATGAATAATGCAATTAAGGGAAAACGTGATGTCGGGTCACCGGAATAGTCCGGTACTGTCCGTAACGGAGGTAATTCTAATGGAAAACGAAGACATCGCACCCCACGTCAAAGAAGTAGCCCGGGTGCTTGGAAACAAAGTGGAAGAGTCGAAGATCGTTGAAGAGATGGAGACCTATCTCAAGGTCTACCGGGTTTCGATGGAGACTGCGAAACGCAGCATCGTCAAGAACTTCGGAGGGGACCCGAACGCATTGTCTCGAGGGGGCGTGCGCAAAAAGGTCGCTGAGCTAGGCCCCTCGGAAGGGAGCGTCGATCTCCTGGTCAAGGTCATGTCCGCCAATCCCAAGGAAGTAGAGACGGACAACGGCAAGAAGCAGATCGTCTATGGCATGCTGGCTGACGAGTCGGGAGCGGTCCCGTACACGCTGTGGGACACGGAACGGGTCTCGTTGAAGGTCGGAGAGGTCTTCATGCTGCATAACGCGTACACCAAGGAGTTCGGGGGCAAGATACAGGTGAATCTTGGAAACCGGGCATCGTCGGAGATCCGCCGGCAGGACGAGGTCAAGGTCGACGCCGGCGTCGTACTGACCGCTGCCTCTGCGGGTGGCGATGCGGTCAAGGTGGCCGAACTTCAGGACGGCATGAACAACGTCACGGTAACTGGTAAGATATTGTCCGTTGACAATAAGGAGGTCGAGGCCAACGGGATCAAGAAAGTTGTCTTCTCCGGTATGCTGGCCGACGAGAGCGGCAAGGTCGAGTATTCGGCTTGGCATGATTTCGGGCTTAAGCCCAACGAGGTCGTCACGATCAGCCGGGCGTACGTGAAAGGATGGAGAGGCGTACCGAAATTGAACTTCGGTGAACGTTCCGGGGTCATGCATCTCAAGGAGGACCTACTGCCGGACGTGGAGGCGTCCCGCCCCAAGAAGCGGACTCTGGAGGACATCGAGCATGTTGGCGGAGCGACCGACGTGCTGGTGGAAGGCACCATCGTGGACATCAAGGAAGGGAGCGGGCTGATCTTCCGCTGCCCCCAGTGCAAGCGGGTGGTCCAAAAGGGCGCATGCCGCATCCACGGAAAGGTGGAGGGCATCCCAGACCTGAGGATCAAGGCGGTCATAGACGACGGAACGGCGGCGATCACCGCGGTCATGGGACGCGGCATCACCGAATCCCTGATCGGCACGACCCTTGAGGCCAGCATGAGAGAGGCACGGGAAGCGATGAACATGGAGGTGGTCAAGGAGCACATGGATGAGAAGCTCTTCGCGAAACCCCTGTTGGTCCGCGGCAATGTGATGAGCGACGAGTTCGGGCTCATGATGATCGTCATTGATGCCAAGATCGCCCCTATCGATGTGAAGGAAGAGGCTACTCACCTCCTCGTTGAGATGGAGGGATTCCAATGAAGAACAGGGAAGTGGCCTGGAGGGTGTTCGCCGGGGAGTTCAGCTCCTCCCGCGTGGAGATCAAGGGAGAGGGCGAGAAGATGCCATCGTACGTCGTCTCGCCGCTGGGCGCCATGATGAACAGGGTGTTCGTGGTGGGCGTTCTGACGGACATAGAGAACATCGGCTCGAACGAACCCTTCTGGCGGGCCAGGATATCCGATCCAACGGGCACGTTCTACCTGTCCTCGGGACAGTATCAACCCGAGGCAACCATGGCCCTTTCGAAGATCCAACCGCCCAAGTTCGTGGCGGTGGTAGGCAAGATCAGGACATATTCGCCGGAGGAAGGGACGATGTACGTTTCGATCCGTCCCGAGAAGATAACCGTGGTGGACATAGCCCTACGGGACTACTGGGTGATGGAGACCTGTAAGGCGACCCTTCGCCGGATCTCGGCCATGGAGGAGGCCAAGAAGATGTCCACACCGTCCGTCGATGAGCTGGTCAAACTCGGATACGGACAGGCGCTGGCCGAAGGAGTGGTCAAGAGCATCGAGACCTACGGAGAGGTGGACCTTACGAACTACCGCAACATGGTGGTCGACGCGCTCAAGTTCCTGATGCCGGAACACCACACCGGCATGGATGTGCCAGACATGGACAGCGAGGCGCCGGAGGAGATAGATGACGAGGTGGTCACGGACCCTGAGGCGCAACAGACCCAAGAGGACAAGGAGAAGGTGGTCCTGGCCTTGGTGGAGCAGCTGGACAAGGGCGGCAAAGGCGCGCCCTGGGACGATATCGTGGCCGAGGCGAAGAAATCTGGCATCGAACGGGAGGAGCTGGATGAGATATCGAACTCGCTCCTGGACAAAGGTCTGGTATATGAACCGGTCCTGGGCAAGATGAAGGTCATCTGAGCCGAAACGCCTTCCAATCTTTTTCCTAATTTCTACTACTTCATATGCGCTGCGATCTGGTCCTCGAACTGCCATTGGAGTTTGAAATGCTCCTCGAGGTCCTTGATCAGGTCCGTGTACCAGAATGTGATGAAGGGCAGGAAAATGAAGCTGATGGCGAGGTAAACCACCGCCGGTTTTGGGGCCGAGGCCTTCCATGAAGGTAGAGTCGGCCTGAACCCGATCGTCGCTCCGCCTGACTGGACCTGCTGGATGAACACGGTCCAGCGCCGGTCGTGCTCGGTGGTGAAACGGGTCAGCCGCTGCATAACATAGAGCTGCAGTATCGGCACGTACGAGAACAATGTCCATTTCAAAGTAGGTATGTCCCTCTCAGTGGCCCGGGACTCGGCATTGATGATCTCGATCACGCTCAGCTGGGGTTGGATTGCCTGGATCGAATTCTTTTCGGTCGCCTTTTCCCTCATGTAGGCGAGCACTCCATCTCTAAGCACCCTTTCCCTCCGGGCATGGCCATCCTGCCTTTCCAGCATGCGGAAGTTCAGCTGTGCCAATATCCCGCCGGTCACGACGACGCCGAAGAGATAGACCACTAGCCCTATTTCGAGGGCCATTCCTTTGCCCAGCAGGCCAAAGAGCATGATCAGCAAACCGATTACGACCATGGAAGTTCCTACCAACGGCATGAACAGCCATCGCTGTTCGATCATCTTGTCGGTGCCTTCCCTCAAACCCATGGAAGTGGCAAGCCATTGCTTGGGATCGGAGACCTGAGGAGAACGTATGCCAGACACCGCCTCGACCATCCCCTTGTGGGAGGCACCGGAATCGACCGGAGCAGAAATGTTCCGTCCGCAATATGCGCACCATATGGCATCGGTCTGGACCGCCTTTCCGCAAAACCTGCAATCCCTTACCGCGACCATTGAAACTTAACCTTCCGGAAGGGAGACTAGTCCCTTTTGGATATATGTCCCCTGTCCTCAGATTAGCGGCGCTTGATAATTCATACTACCTGGTGACGACGATCCCCGCATAACCGACGACCTTGTCCATCGGATGGACGTCGCCGGAATTGGCATACTTGAGGAGCTTGGCCTCCTTGCCCTCGCAGGCGAGCAGCATCGTCATTACCGGACCGTAGCCGCACATCGTCACATTGTTGGTCGTGACCGTAGCGTACATCCCCTTGGGGTCCATGGCCAGTATCTTCTCTATCACCTTGGTGTCCAGCTGCCGGGCCTTTTCGGGCGGGATGTAGTGGGAAAAGTCGGTCGATGCGATGATGATTACATCCCGACCGGCTATGGCCTTTTTGATCGCCTTTGCCGTTTCCACGGCGGTCTCGAAATCCTGGAAGCCCATAGAGATGGGTACGAACTTGATGTCCCGCTTGATATATTGAAGGAAGGGAAGCTGGACCTCGATGGAGTGTTCGAACCGGTGGGAGACCGGGTCATTGAATATCGCCCCTTTCATCTTGGACGCAATATCCTGATCAATGCTTACCACTCCGAAAGGGGTCTCAAAATCCTCGGTCGTGACCGCCACGCCCGCCCCGATCCCGTTGTGATTGGGCCCTATTATCACGATAGTGTCGGGGAACCCGTCTCTGGCCATCGCATCGTACACATGGGCGGCAACCGGTCCAGAATAGACCAGGCCGGCGTGAGGAACGACCGCCCCGACGATATTCCGCGGCCCTGATTCCAATTTTGGCAAATGACCCGGCCCGATCGGAGAGGTGAAGCAGGCCTCGACCTCGCGGCGCAATGACGCTTCCTTTCCGGCATAGAACTGTCCGGCGACGGCGGGATATCTGACCATATAGAAAATGAATAGAAGGAAGGGGTTTATTGAGATTTGTGCACGACAACGGGCTTATAGGGAAGCTTCGAAGTCGTCGATGGTCAGCTTGTAGTCCTCATCCCGGGTCAGCTGGCCGCGGGCCTTGAGCACTTCCCGGGTGAGCAGCCAATAGACGCAGGCCAAAGCGCGGCGTCCCTTGTTGTTCGTCGGGATGACCAGATCTACGTTCCTGGTCTCGTTGTTAGCGTCGCACAGGGCAACGATCGGGATACCGATGTTGAGCGCCTCGGCGACTGCCTGCTGGTCTGCGGCAGGGTCGGTAACTACGATGACCTCGGGCTCGATGAACTTCTCGAGCCTCGGGTTGGTGAGTGATCCGGGGATAAGCCTGTCCGCGAAGGACATGGCCCCGATGGTCTTGGAGAACATCCGGACCGGCTTCTGACCGTACTGACGGGCCGAGACCACCAGGATGCGGTCGGGCTTGTATCTGCCCAGGAACGATGCCACGGCCCTGATCCTGTTGTCCGTCTGTTTAACATCGAGAACATACAGGCCGTCCGATCTGACCTTGAATATGAACTCCTTCATGTCGGCGCTTTTCTGCTGAGTTCCGATGTGTACGCCGGAAGTAAGGTATACGTCCTCTGGTACGAGAAGATCCGTTTTCGCTTCGTCGCTCATTTCAACAACCTCATGTGTCTCGTTTGACTGTAATAGGGATAACTCCCTTCTCGAACTCCAACATCGCGATCTGGATGGGATCGATCATTCTTTCAGGGATTTCCAGAAGGACCGGCGCACCCAGCGAGACCTGCAGTGCTCTTGCACCGATAATGCGCGCCTTCTCGAATCTGGTATATTTCATGAAATCACCATGCAGGGAGTACCCCCATATTAGCGAGATGCTTATAAATTTATTTATCGTTGTAAGCATCATTAGCCAGCAGGCCAGCGTGTTTTTTCGCGTTTTCCTGCCGGACGCCGGGCGTCCCTTAACGAATGCATCAAAAGCGGAACATGTACAAGAACGTTCCCTATCGGTGGCGCAGTTTTTCCTTCGTGTAGCGAACCAAACCGCCGGTCTTCATTATGTCCCTCAAGAACTCCGGCATCGGTTGGAAACGGATGCTCTTGCCCGTCGTCTCATTGACGATGATGCCCTTGTCGATGTTGATGAGCGCCACGTCCCCGTTCTTGAACGCGTCGTACGCCTCGGGACATTCTATCACAGGCAATCCGATGTTGATCGCGTTGCGGTAGAATATCCGAGCGAAGCTCCCGGCGATGACCGCGCCAACACCGGCCCCCTTCAGGGCCACCGGCGCCTGTTCTCGGCTGGAACCGCATCCGAAATTGCGGCCGGCCACAATGATGTCCCCGAAACCCACCTTCTTGGCGAAGTCCGGATCGATGTCCTCCATGGCATGCTTGGCCAGATTCTTCGGGTCGTAGTCGTCCAGATACCTTCCGGGAATGATCAGGTCGGTGTTGACATGATCTCCATACCTCCATACCTTGCCTCTCATCTCCGCACCTCCCTCGGATCCGCTATCTTTCCGGCCAGGGCGCTCGCGGCCACCGTCGCCGGCGAAGCAAGGTAGACCTCGGAATCGGGAGACCCCATCCGGCCTTGGAAGTTGCGGTTGGTGGTGGAAATGCATCTCTCCCCCGGTGCTAGTATTCCCTGGTGCGCCCCCAGGCATGGGCCGCATCCGGGGTTCGTCACCACCGCCCCGGAACGCACCAGCGATGACAATATGCCTTTGTCGGCCGCGTCAAGATAGACCTCGCGGGACGCTGGAACCACGATCAACCTGACCGAATCGCTGACCTTCTTGCCCCGCAGGATGGCCTCGGCCGCCATCAGGTCCTCCAGGCGACCGTTGGTGCACGAGCCGATGACCGCCTGGTCAATGGCCTTTCCCGCCACCTCGGAGACCGGTTTCACATTATCCACCTGGTGCGGGCAGGCCACTTGCGGTTCCAGGTCCGTCAGGTTGAATTCAAGCTCCCTTGACACGGGGGCCTCTTTGTCGGAGACGACCGGATACATCGCTTGCCTGACCCGCCTTTCCAGGAAATCCATGGTCTTCCTGTCCGGAAAGCAGACCCCGTTCTTGGCCCCCATCTCCATGCTCATGTTCGTCAGGACCATCCTGCCGGACACCGACATCTCGTCAACGACCGGACCGGTGAACTCCACCGACATGTAGTCGGCGCCATCGGCCTTGATCTGGCCTATGAGATAGAGAATCACATCCTTGGGCTCCACCGCCTTGTGCAGGACCCCGTTCAACTTCAACCGCATCGTCTGCGGGACCTTGAGCCACAGTTCACCGGTCGCCCAGACCGATGCCATCTCGGTTGCGCCTATCCCGGTGGAGAAGGCACCGAATGCCCCATATGTGGTGGTGTGCGAGTCGGACCCGACGATGAGCATTCCAGGCCGTACATGCCCCTTTTCTGGTAGTACCTGGTGGCAGATGCCCTCGCGCAGATCATAGAAGTTGGGGATACCTTCCTTCTTGACGAATTCCCTGACCACCTTGTGGCCTTCGGCCGCCTTCGTGGTATTCGCCGGAATGCGGTGGTCGAAAAGGAGGACTATCTTGTCCCGGTCCCAGACGTGTTCCGCCCCGATCTCGTGAAAGGAACGGAGGACCAGCGCGGCGTTCTCGTGGGACATGGCCAGGTCGATCTTGGCATTGACAATGTCTCCGGGTACGACCGCTTTTCCGCTCGCCCTGGTAAGCACCTTCTCCGCGAAGGTCATGGCCGCCATGTCCCTTCGAATGACGATACTGGATATATCGGTATCGGTCGAAGCCGGTAACTATGCCGTGCTCTCAGAACAAAGGCGGGATCATGCGGTACCGGACCTTGTGGGCATAGCTCACGTACTCAGGATATCGCAGCAATTTCCTTTCCTCGATCTTGACCCTCATTGCCAGGATCACGACCGACAGTACCACAAGAACAACGCTCAGGATGTTGAACCCGAGCATCACCATACCGATGGCGTACATCAGCTCGCCCAGGTACAAAGGGTGCCGGACGAACTGATATGGACCGGAAGTGACCACGTTACGAACGGCTGGCATGATGGCGAAGGACCGGCGCAGGTATATGAAGGAGGATATGGCCAAGGCCGCCCCGAACATGGCGACAAGGAAACCATATGAGATAGAGTACGGAGTCGGAAGGAGCGAGGGTACGTTCATCGCCAGGAAAGGCATGATCAAAGAAAGGGCCGGAACGAGGAACTCGCCGCGCCTCGTACCCTCCCTCGCGGGCTCCCTGATCCAGAAAAAGATGGCGGGCAATGCGTTCAAAGGGATCGACGCGGCCACTTCGATTTTTAACAAGAGTCCTTCGATGGTCAGCGCGCTGTACAGAGAATACGTTGCCAGACATACGAAGGCGAACGCCAGCACCCTATCGATGTCCTTGTCGATCCGGATCTCTTCACCCAGAGGCCTCTCCACGGATGGGTCATGGGTTTTGAGCTAATATGGTTTTAGCCCGGTAGGGAAATTCCAGGCCAGACATAGGACTTGATGGCCCAGAGTCCGATCACGAACAGAGCTTCGAGCACGACGGAAACGACGACCAGCCTCCCGGCGTTCCCTGAGTCCGTCAGATTCCAGGACCACAGGACCGAGAGGAGCAGGGCAGTGATGAAGAACAGCATGATCAGATATCCGGCAATGACCGCCGTGGCCATGAGGTAATAGGACGCGCCGCCCAGGTCGACCACCAGCGGTACCGATGCCAGCGCCAGGATCGGTATGACAATGGCAATATCCAGCATTGAGAAGACCCTTTTCGGACCATTGCCCCGGAACAAGGCGATCGATACCACGCCCAGCAATAGGAAGGCGATCCCGGACCCAAAGGCCAGACCGACGAACAAACGTATGTCGTTGCTGGTGGAGCGGAAACCCAGATAGGAGCTCAACGCATCGAACGCGTACAGGCCGACACCCAGAGCGGCATAGGCCATCACCAGGCGGTCGGGCGCCACCTTGTTATGATATCGTTTGCCGAGTAGGAATATCCCGAGCACGGCCAGAAAACCGAGATAGATGCCGGTGTCCCGAGCACAGACCGGCATCTGCAATCCGCTTATGATGAAGGACCGCTCTGGTAACTGGTGGCAGAGAGAGTATCCCACGTTCCAAAGAAAGCTACCAAGAATATCTGCAGGCGGGCCCATTCCGTATCGATAAGGGGCTGAAAAGATAAAAGGAAAGGGGTTTGCGTGCCTTGCCGGATGCGCTGCCTAATAGAAGGAAGCGGTCCAGAATACTGCCGCGAGGACCCAGCATAATACGCTGAGAACGATTCCAGCAATGGCCAGGAGCAGACAGTTCTTCCCGACATGTCTCTTCTCCGGGTTCGGATCGTTGTTCCATACGATGAACAGTATGAACCCGATGATGATGCTGAAGAACGAGATGATGTAGAGTATGTACTTCAACGCTCCCAGCGGCTCTTGCGGCTGCTGTGGGTACGGCTGACCGTAGGGCTGCGGGCCATAGGCTGGCTGCGGTCCATACTGTGGCGGTGCGTTAGCAGGCCGGCCGCAGTGCGGACAGACGTTATAGGCCGCCGGTATCTGGCGGCCGCATCCGGGACACATCCTCATTTCCTGGTCTGTCAAATTAATACATCCTCCTAATATTCCTCACCCAGGCATGAGCCTGTTTGGAATGTTGCTTTGTTATTATCATATTCAATACTTAAATGTTGTTGAGCCAGAGAGCAGTGTATGGCACCTCCAGATAAATATTGTTAAAACAAAAATGAAAGGGTGAGGGGCCTGAAAAGGCCGCCTTCATTCAATAGAAACGAGGGTTCTTTGGATAGCCGCACGACGGACAGAAATCATGCGTTATCGATATCTCCTTACCGCAGCCCGGGCAGATCCTGGTCCCTACCGGCGGGGATGGCGGCGCCTGCATCGGTGCCGGGTCAGCAGTACCGCAGAACGGACAGAACTTCATGTTGGCGCTGATCTCCCTTCCACAGCCGACGCAGCGTTTGGTCGCCGGTTGCGTGGCAGGGACAGGTGACTGCATCGGAGCTGGTGCTGGGGCCGGGACCGCCGGCTCAGGCATCGGGGCCTGTACTGGGGCTGGAACCGGCGTAGGTGCTGGTTGGGGCATCGGGGCCGGAGCGGGGGCCGGTGTCATGGGCGCGATCACCGGTGCGGGCTGCTGGACGGGCTGTTCGACTGCCGCCAATCTGCCGCAGTAAGGACAGTACTTCAGACCGGAAGGGATCTCCTTGCCGCAGGCCTTGCACTTCTCCATGCCAGAAGAGGCTGGAGCCACCGGTTGAACCGGAGGGGCCGGAGCGACCGGTGCGGGCATGGGGACTGGCTCCGGCAATGGTGCCGATTGGGGCATCGGGTATGGAGCAGCCGCCGCATACGGATTGGGGCGTGCGCAGTAAGGACAGAACTTGAGACCTTCGGGTATCTCCCGATTGCAGCCGACGCATCGGGGCATCGGTTTCTGAGGGGCTGCCGGTTGAGGCATCGGGGCTGGTTGAGCCTGGATCGGTGCCGGTTGTACTGGAGGGGCGTCCTCAGACGGTACGGCCCCTGGTGTAGGTTTCCCGCAGAAGGGGCAGAAGTTCAACCCCTCAGGCACCTCCCTTCCGCAACTGGAGCATTGCTTGGTTCTCTGGTTCGAGGAGGGAGGTGGTGCCGGGGAAGCCTGGATCACAGCTCGGCCGCAGTATTTGCAAAATCTGTCAGTGGATTGTATCCGGTTGCCGCATCCTGGGCAGACCATTTCTTGATCTTTATTGAACAAACTCATTTTCAAATCCCTCAGAATCCGTTGGACTATTTGGGGACTAAGACCTATGGCATTATCAATATTACGATGAGGGAATCACTATCCAGAACATGGGAGCCTTTTCAGGCGAAGACCAGCAAGCGGATGATGAACAAGAGAATGATCGAAGGCCAGAAAAAAGCCATCACAATGCAAATTTTGCCCGCGTTCTGATCTTCGACAGGGTTATCCGATCGGGTGAGCAGGAATCCGAGCAGGAATCCGAGCAGCGGGACCAGCAGCGATAGTGCAAAAAGAATGTAATGTACTATCGTGGAGTCCTCACCGTATACCGGCTGTTGGACTGGAAACGGATATTGATAGTATGGGATGATCGCCGGCCGCCCGCAATTGGGGCAGAACCTGAACTCCGTGGAAATCCTCCGGCCACATCCCATGCAGGTCCATTCCTCGACGCTAGTGCCCGAAGGGGCCGTGCTCTTCCGAGGCATCCCGCACCGACGGCAATAGGCATGCTCGGATGCCATTTCACTGCCGCAACCGGGACATTCCTGTTCCCCCATCATTGGTTCCATGCTGTTCATGGCGGAGTATTCACCAAACGACCTCATATCGGGAGTTGGCTTATTCAAGTTTGCCAAGGTAGCCTGGTGTTAATGCATTCGACCGTTGACGGTTTCTCGACACCTTTATCATACCCCTGGCCGTATGTTGCGTCGTGGGAAACAAGCCGGTCAGGATTACGGTATTCGATGGGGCGGACTGCATCGGGGGCAACAAGGTCCATCTGGGGTTCGAAGAGAAAGGCGTGATCTTCGATTTCGGTACCAACTTCAACCGTATGAACCAGTATTACGATGAATTCCTCCAGCCTCGCGCCTCGAGAGGGATCCATGACTACCTGGACATGGGCCTGATCCCGAAGGTGAACTGGTACCGGGAGGACCTGGTCCCGGACGATGTCGACCTTGCCTCAGCGCCCCATCTCGCCGTGGACGCCCTTCTGATCTCTCATGCCCACATCGACCATTTCGGATGCGCCGGCTTCCTCGATCTGGACATACCTTTCGTGGCCACCCCGATGACCGCCGCCCTGATCAAGGCGATGAACGACTGCGGACGGGCGGACCCCGGGGCCGAGTGTGCATATTGCACGGTCAAAGGGCCAGGGACCGACCGCCGCACCGTGGTCGCCGGAAAGGGATCGTACGTGGCCAGGGACTTCTTCCTGACCGATGGGCACACCACCGGTTTCGGCGATTTCTGGGCAAGGAGCAAAGGAAAGACGAAGGGATTGGAGCTAGGGGAGCTGGGCGACATGGCCTCCCTGGACCTGGAGATCAAGGCCATGGATGTTGACCATTCCATCTATGGAGCGACCGCCTACGGGGTCGAGACGCCCGCCGGATGGGTGGTCTACAGCGGTGATATCCGCTTGCATGGGACGAACGGTGAAAAGACGAGAAAGTTCATGTCCGACGCCAAAGCGCTCTCCCCGGCGGTGCTGATCATCGAGGGGACCAGGACCGGCCGGGACGATGCCCATTACCAACTTTCAGAGGCGGACGTGGCGAGCAATTGCAGGGCTGCCGCCGAGGAGGTTGACGGTCTGATGATCGCTGACTTCTCAGCCCGCAACTTCGAAAGACTGGACGCGTTCATGGAAATCGCCAAGGGAACGGGAAGGTCGCTGGTGGTGACGGTCAAGGACGCATATTTCCTGGACGCAATGCGCTTGGTCGACGGTGTGGACCGGCTCTCCCAGGTCCTGGTGTACGGGGAGCTGAAGAGCAGAGGGAGCAAGGTCAAGGAATCCATCGAGGAACAGATCGGAGAACTGGTAGATCCAAAGGAGATTTCGATGCACCCCTGGGAACACATACTCTGTTTCTCCTCATACGATATGGGGAACCTGCTGGACATCAAACCGAAGGGTGGCCGCTATATCTATTCGTCCTCCGAGGCCCATTCAGAGGACCAGGTTTTCGATTTCGTACGCCTGCACCGGTGGATCTCCAGGTTCGGGATGGATGTGCGCGGTTTCCTTGAGAAGAATGGGACAGTGACGTTCGAGCCCGGCTACCATGCATCAGGCCACGCTTCGGCCGATGACCTGGCCACAGTGGTGGAGACCATCGATCCGGACCTCATTGTCCCGGTTCATACGCTCCGGCCGGAATTCTTCAAGGAATTGAACAGGAAGGTGGTACTGCCATCACCGGGGGTTCCGATAGATATTCCGTAAAAAATGTAATGGCCTGAAGAGTGGATGAGAATGTGAATTCATTTCAATCGTGATAAGGAACATCGGTGAGGGGGCGCTACGCATTTTCCTTCAAGTTAAGGACGGCCCCTTCGCCCTCCCTCGCCCACATCATCTCTGCCAGTATGTTGTTCCGCTTGAGGACGCACCGGCCTTTTGTACCGATCAACGCCCTTGCCACTACCTTTCCATCAGGTTCGAGATGATTTGATTGAATATTTGAGGATAATATTCATCCTCGCCGCTCTCGAGGGACGGGTTATCATTGACCTCTATCACGAACTGTCTGCCCCCGCGCTGTTTGATGTCGACGCTGTAGAGACCTTTCCCGATGGCCTTGGCCGCCCTGACCGCCAGGTCAATGGTCTCCACCGGGACCATTTCCCGAGGGACGCTCTCCGATGCGTAGTCAGGTATCTCGCCTTCTTCGCTGGCCACGATCTTCTGTGATTCGGTGGGAAGGACGTAACGGCAGGCGTACAGCAATTCCCCATCGAGCACCCCGATCTTCCAATCCTCATCGCTCTCGATGTATTCCTGCGCAATGATCCAGTCGGACATTTTCAGATAGCTCCCGGCGATGCGGTGCGCATCCGACGGTGATGTCACCTTCTTCACCCGGTTCCCAAGGGTGGTGGATGGCTCCTTCAGAATCATCGACCCGGACATGGACTCCAGGATCCTGGTGATATTTTCTACACCGAAATCGCCCTTCCTGACGAACTCGGTCCTGGGCACTGGAACGTTCGCCTTGATCAGATGCAGGTACATGTTGACCTTGTCTGAGCATATCTGTATCGATCTCGGGTCGTCAATGACCGGTATGTCGTGCATCTCAGCCATCTTGGAGGCGATGAATGATATGTTCAGTGGGTCGGTCCGGCTCCGGATGAAGAGCGCATCGGTCCTGAGGACCTTCTTTATCTCTACTGGGAAGATGAAATAGGAGCGGTGACCCATGCCTTCTGCGGTGTCGCGGCATTTGATCAGCATTGTCAGCATGCGCGAGTAGCTCAGGGCTTGCCGGTCGACAAATATCCCTAGCGTCCTCAATTTAGAACACCCCATGGATCGGCCCAAGATGGGCAGCTATTGAACGCTGAAGCACCGGGCATATCCTCCAGATCGCAGCGTGAAAGCCAATTCTCCCAGCATATTAATGGTTTCGCTGTCAGGGTCTGAAAGGCAGAGCCTGTTGAGGCCAGGCCGGTCATTTTTCGATGTCTTCGAACCCCAGTGTCTTTTGAACGCTGGATCGCCCATCAGTCGTACATGGATGCGGGCGGTTCTCCATAGGACTCAGGCTCCCGAGGCGGATCGGCCTGCCGGGGCCTTACGCCCCTGCGATAGGCCAGGAACAACAGGGCCACTGATATGGGAAGGGCGATTAGCATCGGTGACATCATCGTTAGTATGTCGGCTCCGGTCGTTTCCGCGGTTTTTAACGCATCCTGGCCAGCCCCATATTGATCGGCACCTTGGAGCGGGCTCTGTTGCGCCTCGCCGGCATACATGGGGCTCGCTGCGTTCATCATGTATATCATAAGAACAATCGCACCGATCAAAACGATAGAGGCGGTGATCAGGACCACTATCTTGGTGTTCTCATTGGGGGACAGGATGTCCCGCGCCTTCCACGATAGCCCGTAGTAGACGAACCCATGGTCCTCCTCGCGCTTCACGAAACCTCCCTCCTCGAGCTTTTTGAGATGGCGATGGACAGCCGCCTTGTCGACCCCTATGGTCTCGGCCAGCTGTGATACCGTCCTGCGGTTGGATTGCAGGGACTTCAGGATGTCCATGCGGGTATCGGACGCGAGCGCGAAAAGCGCCTTCCTATCGAGTTCCACGCGCAATTCGGTTTCCTCTAGTCCGCGATAGGCCTCTGATAGATTAATCCCTCTCATTTCATCTCCAGCGCCATAGGGATTGCTCCCATGCCGCCTTCCGCGTAGTACATGTACCAGTATGGTTGCACGTTGCCAAGGATAATCCCACCCCGGTAGGACAGGTCGGTTATCCCATACACCGATATGGCGTACTGGGAGCAAACGTACAGCGAGTCGCCGATGTACAGGGTCCGGTCCACACCACCAGTGTTGTTCGAACCGGCCGTTCCCACCAGCGAGATCCCTCCCGAGGTGTTGAACACATAGGCGGAACATTGATACTGCCTTGCGGTCGAATCGAAACCGGACACTGGCACTATCAGCAGGGACCTTACCGGATCATAGGTGACCGCGTGCGGGTCATAAAGGGCGGGGGAGTAGCTGAAGTTTGACAGCAGCAGTTTCTGTTCCTCCAAGGGGTTGGTCCTGTCGGTAACGTCATAGAGTGACACTTTCATGCTGAAGCCCTCGAATCCCAACCCGATCAGGTGGTCATCGTCGACCGGATGGAGATAGGTGGAGAATCCCGGTATCGTAAGTTCCCCGAGGATCCTGGGAGCCCCTGGGTCAGAGAGATCTATGGCGAACAGGGGATCGACCTGACGGAATGTCACCAGGTAGAGCGTGTCGTTTATGTATCGGGATGACTGCATGGTCTCGCCCTTCCCGATGCCTCCGATCTGACCGACCAGCTTGAGGTCGGATGACAGCACGGATACTAGCGTCTCGGTCCCGTTCGTGTAGTCGGTGGTGGCGATCCTCATGTATCCGTCGCTCTCATCGATCGCGTACCGGTCGACCACGGACCCCCGCACCGTGCCGGTGGCCTTGAGGTCCAGGCCCGCGCCGGTAATATCGATGCTGAATATGGTGGTGTATGAACCCTGGTTTGTGGTTGAGATGGAGACGACATCATCCGTTGCCATCGAAGACGTAGCCCACGCATAGTGGGGGTAGGCTACGAAGATGCTCTTCTCAGACATGTACAGCACCGAGCTGTATCCAGTGAGGAATGATTTTTCATCCATGGTGAGATCGGACACGTTCATGCGGACCAGGTTGAGGAAGCAGCCGACCGCGGTGTCAGAAGGATCGAAAAGGATCTTTCCGGGTGCAAACATGGTCTCATTTCCGTCGCTAGTGGTAGCTGGTATGGCCGAGCTTCCTCCGGCATAGTCCCAGGCATACTGGGTCGAGAATATGTAAAGGTCATTTCCCTGCGCTCTGCTCGTCGTGAAGGAACCGCTTATGCCAATGGTTTTCTTTAGAATCGGGGCACTGGGATCGGCGATTTCGAATATGGTCACCGTGGTCCTGGTCGTCCAGATCTGGTAAGGCATAGCCACCTGGGACAGGACACCGGCGGCATTGCCGGCGGAATAGTGGGTCACCTGGCATATGACGATGAGCTTGTCCTCTATCAGATAGAGTCCGACAACATAGACGTTGGAACCTGTTGGGACGTTCAGAAGATGGGTCATATTGAGCGAGGTGATGTTCCTCATCTCAGAAGCGGGGTAGCCTTTGATGACGCTCACCGTCTCCAACCCAGCAGAGTAGATGATGGCCCCATCAGTGAGGACTCGGTCCTCCTCCTGCACGTTCATCACCTGAACGTTCGTTGTGGAATAGGACTGGCTGGAATCTGCCGACGCGGTTGCCTCCTTTGCACCATTGGAGCTATAGCCCAGCCCCTTGGTCCCGGAATTCTGTTCAAGATAGGAGTTGAGTTCAGAGTAACTGCTGAATGATTGCAGGCCGGCGATCGTTGTTCCTTTTTCCGGCTGCACCATGACGGCCATTCCGGCGGCCACGATGAGCAAACCGATCAACAAGGCGATCGGGGCGTAAGGCTTCCTCATGACCGTTCGAATGATCTATGCGTATATCAATTGCGGTTTACCGTTGACACTTCGGTCAATGATGCCTGTTCAGATGCTTCACTCGACCACAGGCCAGTCAGGACAGGTAAGCGACGTAGTGGAAAATAATAATCAGGATAGCCACAACGCAATGTGTTAATATCGGAATAGGGCATGCCTATCTAATCCAAGTCCCGGCGTCGACCGCTGTACATGTAAGGGATGCACACATCGGCAAGACCTCGGATCGCGATCATTGGTGGATGGTCGTTCGGTCGGAGACTGGTCCGGTAAGAACAAAAAGGTCATCAGATGGATCCGATCATACTCATTGTTACATTCGCTTTCCTTGGTTATGCCATAAAGTATATCGATCAGGCATATGACGAGCATGAGTTCTCGATACGGTCCGCCAACCTGGTGGCGATCACCGCCGGCGTTCTGATGGGCACTCTGATGGCTTTCGACAGCCCGTTCTCCACTGCTTTCTTCATCGCAATGATAATCAGCCTGGTATTGGCGAAGAAGATCGACAACGTAGCTTTCGCAGCTGGATCGAGCATAGCGTTCGTGATGATGGGGCTGTTCATGTTTGACACCAACGTCACATTCCTTTGGGTCCCGATCGTGCTATTCCTATTCGCTGGCTTCGTCGATGAGGTAGTTGACGGTTTCGCTCATAAGCACCGTCTAGGCTACTTTGCGGAGAAGTTCTGTCACTATCGTCCGTTCAGTGACATCGCCCTGTTCGGCATGGTTGCCTACGGCATGTTCGACTGGATCTACATCCTGCCCTACTTCTCTTTCACCATCGCGTATATGCTGGTGGGAAAGATCAACTTCATGGAGATCGCCGTCGGCATCAGGCAGGTCATCCGCAGGGCGTCCAGGTTCAGGCCTTGAGGTCCTATCGACAGCGTGGAAGGTAGTCCCTTTCATATCTTTCTTTGAGTCACCGAAACTGATTGAGACTTTTTTGCTTGAACCGGTTACCTTGACGACAGAACCACCTTCTCTAGATGATGGAGCTCTCGATTTGGCCTGGACAATTGAAATGCGGAAGGGTGTTGTTCCGGCAAGTGGGATTAGGATGATCATGAGCGAAATGATTCGGGGACAACGCACAAGAGCCGCTTTCAATAGAGGTGATTGCAGGCTGGATAATGACTGATTTGCCGGATGATCGCACTTGAGCGGTATTTCAAGTGATGCTCAGACCTTGATGACACGACGACCATCAGCCTTGGCGATGAGCATCTCCCCCATTTCCAGACCGGTCCATTCTCCTGTTGTGAATGGTTCGGAAGAAACCACCGTGGCACTTGACAGGTCGTTATGACCGGGCATCCTTTCCCTTACCAGACCCAAAGTCCCCAGGCTGGCGAAGTTGATCGGATATTTCTCATCATTGATGAAGGCCTTTCTGAGCGCGAACAGCACCGTTCCGTCCGTCAATGCAAAGTTCAGGGAGGATGTTCCCTCGCCCTGGAGGCGGATCAGTTCCCGGACCGCGGAGAGGACCCCGGACTCGGCCTGACCTGCCTCTTCCATCCTCTGGAGCATGAAGTGGAACATGATCTCCGAATCGGTGTCGCCCTGAAGAGTGTCGGAATAACGTTCGAGCAAACCGATCCTGAGGGATTCAGGGTCCCCCAGCGTGCCGTTGTGGGAGAACAACCAACCATCCTTGTGGAAAGGGTGAGTGTTGAGGAGGCTCCTTTCGCCCGAGGTAGGGTTTCTTACGTGGGCCATGATGAATCCCGGTTCCGATCTGCGGATGGCTCCGGGCAGGGCAAAGCTATCGGTGGCCTTGATCGGCTCCTTGATCACCATCGGACCGTCGTCGGTGAAGTATCCTATGCCCCATCCTCCCGAATAGGTCTCCGCTGAGGACTGGAAGAATTCCCTGAGCAATCTCGACCTGATCACTGGAGGGATGTCCTGCTCGGCAGCCATGGCGAAGATGCGGCACATCGACGACATCATGACGCAGAGTGATTTAACAAAATCGTTTGAAGGATCATTAATAGAATATTCAATGACAAGGTTCGGGAAATGGATGGTAGAATGCTTCGAGACGGCCAAGAGAACCCCTGGGTGAGGCTATCGTCGCGAGGATTATGCTGCCGTTACATCTGCATCCCTAATATCCGATCATGATAGCAGCGCTAACTATGCTTCTTGACCTGTTCTGAAGCCTCTTTACCGGTCAAATGTTCCACATCAATTTGTACCACGCACAAGATACTCCAGTCCTTTTGAATTTCTTTCTCTCCCGCTTCAGAAAGGCCAGGAGCGTATTTGTTGTTCAAGAGCCGCATGATACGAAATTTCTCCGCGTCGTCCTCGACCTCTTTCGCCCTTCCGAACGCGATGACGCTTCTAAAATCCGTTGCGAACAATTCTGGCACAACATGTTCCTTTTCAACGACACAGAACGATGCCTTGTCGTGCCTTCTGATGGCGTCCAGTTTGTGGCCTGATCTGGCACAATGGAAATAGATTTTTCCATTTTCGTACGCATAGTTGAGAGGGACTGCATAGGGATATTCGTTGTCGCCTGAAACGGCCATAACGCCGGTCCGGCCATTTCTTAATATTTCCTCTGTTGATTCTTTTGGCAGGAGTTGTTTTTTCCTTCTAATATCTCGAAACATAAAATCCCCTGATGATCTTGAACAACCATCGTATAAAAACTAGTATCCTCAAATGGTGCAACTCGGTTAACCTTCATGGCGTAGAAATGTTTAGAAACCCTCTAGAATGCTTGGTCTTCGGATCGTATGCCAGTAAAAGCTCGCGCCAGATTCGACCCGATCGCATCTGATGCCCATGCGTTCGTGCCCAATATTTTAAGCCGTCAATGACCATGGCAGCCCTGAGGCTTCATGATGCAGAAGGTCTTCTACTTCGTGGCGCACATGCCAGACGAACCAGGGGCGCTCCATAAGGCGGCCGAGATCGTCACTCGATACCGGGGGAACGTGGACCGCATCCACTATGACCGTAGGATCGACCCATACACGGTCTTTTTCGAGATCCGGTGTGATGACAATGCGTACGAACGCATCAAGAAGGAGCTGGAACTTCTCGGATTCCTCCAGGACTCCCTGGCAGTTCCCAGTTTCCTTAAGTTCAACGTATACCTGCCGAACCGGCCAGGGGCCTTGTTCGAATTCCTGAACAGCACCACTTCCGCCGGATGCAACATCGCTTTTCTCGATTTCGACGATCGGGGCAAGTTTCCGGAACGTTTGACGGTCAGCCTCACCATCGAGGACAGTTCCCTGGTCCAGGGACTTCTGGAGGAACTGAAATCGAGATATCCGCTGGAGATCCTGGAGTACGATACCACCGGCAAGCACCTGGATGATACCGTCTTCTACATCCGTTTCGCCCAGGAACTACGCCAGTTGATCGGCGACACGGAGGACCAGTTCCTCCTCCAGCTACTGTCGGACATCAATCACATAGTGCAGGAGCTGCACAACCTGGGCGAGGACCCGAAGCTCGTCTTCAACAGTGTTCTTCTGACCGGCAAGACCATCAAAGCCACCGTAGGCAAGGGGTTCTATGCCGATGTCCAGCAACTGGAGATGAACGACAGGGCACAACTGTATTGCTTCCAGCTGCCGTGCGGAGGGAGCGTGTTCGCCCTGGTGTCGGCCGACGAGGTCATGCTGGTGGATACCGGCTACGGGATCTACCACGACGATGTGGTGCACATGCTGGCCGATCACGGAGTCGGACGACCTGTCGATGATCAAACGCATCTTCATCAGCCATGCGGACGCGGACCACTCCGGGGGTGCTGGCCTCTTCGATGCGGAATCGTTCGCCCATCCGGGGACGGTGGATATCGTGGAAAGGTCGAACCGGGCCTACGGCTCCAAGCTGGAATCCTCCATCCTGGAAGAGGTGTACACCCGCCTGATAAACATGTTCTCGAATTTCCGGCCGCCTTCAAAGTTCAGAATGCTGGACGGGGACCATGGAAAAAGGGGTCCGTTCCGCATCATCGCCCGGGATCGCTTCGCCGGAATGGAGTTCGAGGCGTTGGAGAGCCTGGGCGGACACCTGCATGGTCAGATATTCCTTCTGTTCCCGGAACAGGGTTTCCTCTTCTCGGCGGACTCGCTGATCGGTTTCGACACTCTGACCCCAGAACGCGAAGAGTTCAACATCCTGGCCAAGAACCTCATGACCTCGGTGAACGTGGACAGCGAGAAGGCCAGCCAGGAAAGGAAAGGGCTGCTGGCCCTCTCCATGCAGATCGATGCTGAGATGATACCGTTGGGGAAACGGTGCGTGGTTTGCGGGGGCCATGGAGCCATATCTGTCCTGGAGTCTGGGCAAACTGAAGACCCTCGGGGTCGTGGAACGATATAGGCACAAGAACAGTGAGCCGAAATGACGGCTCCGATCACTGGACGAACAGCCATACTTGGACCGTGATTGGGTGGGAAGCCGGGGCCTTAGCCTGTGGACGCGATGGATTGGCTGATAAGTCGATTTCTGGATGTTCCGCACTTAAGGTGGATCGATCCCATCGCAGCATCGGCCACCATCATGAGTCGAGGTCGTTTCTGTGATGATACTCACCTCGTAAGGCTAATATGCGCGGAGGGCTGGTTAAGCCGGAAGGGGTTACCGTCGTCGCATCGGACAAGGGGAAACGCAGGGTCATGTTCATGGCCATTTTCATGGCTGGCCTATTGGTGGGACTGGTGGTATTCCAGGCGGTGATGGTGGTTACCTCGCCGGCGAAAAGGTCTCTCACTCTGGAAGAGGCGTACAACGATTCGATCAACAGGACGATGCTGCCTGACCGGGGCAGCGTCGACGATCTTACCCCGATCATTTTTTCCAACCGTGATCTGGTCATACAAGGCACCGAAGACAACTGGACTGTCCTCATGGTCACCTGGACGAAGTACAACTCCAGCTATCCAGTGGGGAGCAACGTGTCCACCTGGTGGGGGGAGACCTGGCTCACGGTCGCGCCGCAACTGCAGGCCTTCTTCAGAGAGAAAGTCGACCATAA
This sequence comes from uncultured Methanomassiliicoccales archaeon, assembly GCA_963695345.1. Taxonomy (GTDB): domain Archaea; phylum Thermoplasmatota; class Thermoplasmata; order Methanomassiliicoccales; family UBA472; genus DASXVU01. Next base: position 1,388,439 of record OY968769.1, on the reverse strand, counting down.
CGCGAACCTGACCCTGCGGGCCGCCCAGTTGTTGGGCCTTCCGCCATCGAATTACAACCTCTACTTCGTTGAAATATATGTTCACCCCGCCGATCTCTTCCGACCTTCGGCGGACAATGAGATCAACGATACTACAGCATCCTTGACGATACCCAAGAACATCAACGCCACATACAAACAGTGGTATGATGGGAACACGGTCAGCTCTTACTATCCGAAGAAGTTCCCATGGACCCGACTCGGGTACACCTTTGACTGGGGAAACCCAGCAACAAACGAAGGATTGAGCGAGTTCGTGCTCAGGAAGAACTCAACGGTCATGGTTCATTCGGTATCTTCGACCGCAGAGTATCTGAAGGTCTGGAGCGCCGCCTCCTGATGGACCGTTCCAATTCTGAGCTCAACTGAGAATTGCCTGCAGGCCGTCGGTGTAATCGAGGGCGGCGGAAACGCCTTCCGCCTCAAAACCGAGCACGTGCCCGCCTTTGCTCCGGTCGTCACTGATGAAATGGAAATGGAAACCGGAGTACGAGAGCGTGCCAGCATAACTTGGGCTCCAAAGACCGATCAATGTGCCGGAGATGTCCCGGTGGTCGAACACCACCTGTTCCTGGACCACATCCACCAGAGGCGGATAGGGCTCTGACTGTGCCGGCACGCTTCGGACCTTCATCTCCGTGAACGTGCCATCGATCCTGATGAAAACGAAGGCGTCCTCCCTGGCGAATCCAGACATCAAGGATGCCTCCAGCTCGGTGAGGTTCTGAGTTCCGGTGACATTGATATATTCTTCCTGATCGAAGTACGTGACCTGGGCAAAGGGGGTGGCGGCGCTGTCGTTGGCTTGAGTGACCTTGCCGTCCACCGTCGCCTTATAGCAAATGCCGTCCAACACGATCATCTCACCGTCCAATCCAGTGTAGGTTCCTAAGCCGAGATCACCATTCTCCATCAGGGCGCTAACCTCTGACCGGGCGGCATAATCGCCTCCCAGCAATGAGTCGTACGATCCTACCTGGTAAAGCCCGTCGCTCCTGGATTCGGGAGGTATCGACAACAGCATGACCGATGGCACTACGATCAGAAGGGCTGCCCCGATGACCAAGAAGAGGAAGAAATGACGCATAACGCTGCAGCGAGGTGGTCGGTTATCAAGCTGACCATTTAATTCACAATAGCCGGCGTTCACTCAGATTTTCCGAACCAGATCCGGACCTTTCTGGTGTTGAGGTACAGAATGATGAAAATCGTTATGATAGACCCGACCAGTCCGGACGCCGTATCGGAGAGCGTGAACCCCCTGGACCAGGCCACGAATAGCGAGAGGACCAGTGATATGAAAGCGAAGGCCATCCCAGCGGTCCAGACCCAACCCCAGCCTTTGAAGCATCCATATCCTATGGCCAGATCGATTATCGCCACCGCAAGAGTCGCCAAACCCATGACGAGGACGAGCATCGAATTATTCTTCAGCCAATCCTGCGCATTCTGACCAACGTTGCTGATGATGTCCGACTGGCCTAGGCCAGCAAGGAGAACCAATCCAATTCCGGCGAAGAATTCCAATATGCCGACAATGAAATACAGGAATCCGACGACGGTCATCCCAACTGGATGGGGCCCATCCAACATGGCATGTATCTTGGATTTCTCATTATTTAAAAAAATCACTTCACGAAGGATTCACAATACCATTATCATCGACAATGATGTTGGAACTCCGATCAGATGAAACATCGGTCCGCCGCGTTTCTTGTGTGTGCATTGATAATAGTTACCGTTTTGAGTGGCCTCAACCTGACACCGGCCATGGGAGCACCGTTCCTGGCGAATCCGGACGGCGCCGACATCCGGTCCAATATGGAGCCTATCCTCACCAGTGTCGCGGTCGCCGATGAGGAGGCGCCCGTGACGACGCCCACATTGAGCGGTGCCTACGGTATTGGCTGGTTCTCGAGCGATGTGACCGTGAACCTCACTGCGGTAGACCAGATGAGCGGCGTCAAGACGATCGAGTATGGTCTGGGATTGGGGATGTGGCAGATCTATACGGGCAATTTCTCGATCTCATCCGAAGGATCTAATATCCTTTGGTTCTCCGCCACCGACTGGGCCGGGAACAGGGAGCTGGAGCAGAGCGTTAACATCAACATCGACAAGACGGTCCCGGTCACCAGCTACGTCCTGGCCGGCAAATATATCGAGGGTACCAGTATTTTCGCCAGCTCCGTCGGGGTGATCCTGGAATCCCAGGATGTGATGGAGGGAGTTACTGAAGTACGTTATTCGGTGGACGGAGGTCCCTTCGACTGGTACTCAGGTCCCTTCATCGTTTCGACGCAGGGCTTGCATTATTTGAGGTTCAACAGTACCGATCTGGCGGGCAACTGGGAAGTTGAAAGGACCGTTCAATTCACCATCGATACGATCGCACCGGTGACCAGCGCATCACTTCTTGGAGCGAGGGGGACGGCTGGATGGTTTGTGGGCAACGTAACCGTCAACCTAACGGCCGCGGATGCTGTCAGCGGCACAGAAAGGATTGTCATATGTCTTGACGGGGGACAGTGGACGGACTATCTCGGGAACTTCAGCATATCCGTTCAGGGCAACCATACCCTTAGGTACTTGGCGATCGACAAGGCGGGGAACAACGAGACCGAAAGGAACCAGACGATCAAGGTCGACATGGTTGCACCTTTCACCTTGGTCACACTGAATGGAACCGGGGGCGTGGAACACCTGGATTTCAACAGCTCGGTCAGCATCGCCTTGACATCGATGGACATCGTGAGCGGGACCAACATTACCAGGTACTCGCTGGACGCAGGCGCGTGGACCTCCTATACGAACAAAATACTGGTTGCCGCTGAAGGCAACCACAGCCTCGTCATACTGGAGCACCGACCGGGCCGGGAATGCGGAGCAATGGCGGACCGTCAACTTCTCCATCGATCTGAATGCCCCTACCACCGGGCTGTCCACAACGGGAAGCGTCGGGAGCGGAGGATGGTACAATGGAACCGTGATCGCCACCTGGGATCCGAGGGACGATATCAGTGGCGTCCTCGGGACATACTACAGTCTGGACGGCGGAGATTGGACGATCTCGCCTTCGACCCTTGCGATATCCGCTGATGGCACCCACCGGCTCGACTACTATTCCGTCGACCAGGCCGGGAATGCGGAGGGAGCGAGAACCTTCCAGTTCAAGCTGGACTCGGTCCTGCCGGCGGCGAACATCTCCCTCATCGACGGAATGGCGGTGGACTCCTCGCATCTGACGGTGACGGTCAGCTCGGCGGACAACGGCAGCGGGATAGCCTCTATGATGTACAGCGTGGACGGCAACGAGTACACTTCCTGCCTGGGAGGTAAGATCATCATGACCGGTCTGAACGGAGGTCAGCACACCCTCCTGGTCAGAACCACGGACCAGGCCGGGAACGTCGCGGTACAGACGCTGGCGTTCACGGTGAATTCCGGCGGGGGCATGGATCCAATGTTAAGCCTGATACTGTTGCTGCTGATGATCGGGGCAGTGGTGGGATTGATCGTTGTTTGGCGCAAATCGAAGGGGAAGCGCTGAGGCACGGCAAATCTGAAGGTGTCCGCGCTTCTGGTAAGTAATAAGGCGAACCTGAAATTTTGCTGGAACCTGCAAATATTCGCTCGTGTGACGATCTCATCCGCTTCCCGCTCACGCACTTGTCACGTGAGTATGCACTGAGTGAGGTCCGGCTTTGCCTGTACCTGGCCAGTGTTCAGATCATCCTTCAGTACAGCCGATTGGGCTTCGTTGTAGAGGACGTTCGAGGGATTCCGAGGCTTCACCGATTGCTGTCTCGAAGGGTAAAAGGAAATGGGAGTCATTTACGGGTCGGGTCTGTGGCAGAAGTATGATGTCAAGGGCACCTCCCTGATGCAAATAGCCTACGATATGGGCAAGAATGTGTAAACCAGGATGCGGATTGGGGTTGAAATGGATCGGACATTGTATTTGGAATGCTATTCTGGCATAAGCGGAGATATGACGGTCGCCGCCCTCCTGGACCTGGGAGCAGATCAGAGCGTTCTGGAAAGAGGCCTGGCAAGTCTACCGGTCCGCGGCTATCAAGATCAAGATCGGTCGCGTGTTAAGAGCTGGACTAGATTCCTGTGACTTCGATGTTGTCTTGGACCATTCACTGAAGAAAAATGGATTGAGTTCATACCATGAGAAAGAAAAGCATGTCCACGAACATCGAAGCCTTTCTCAAATCGTTGAGATCATAAATAATGCCGACATCACCGGCAATTCGAGAGACCTCGCCATCCGGATTTTCCGCATTCTTGCTGATGCGGAATCCAAAGCGCATGGTGTGGAATTAGAGCAGGTGCATTTCCATGAGGTCGGAGCTCTAGACTCCATCGTGGATATCGTATCGGCTGCGGTATGCATCGATAACCTAGGCATAACGAACGTGATCGTACCGGAGTTGTATGAGGGAAAAGGATTCGTGCTCTGCCAGCACGGCCTTTTGCCCGTCCCTGTTCCGGCTGTATCTTTCATAGCGGCAGACCACGGATTGAAGCTACATATATTGGATGTGGAAGGCGAACATGTCACGCCCACCGGTGCGGCCATCGTGGCTGCCATCAAGACATCGGATGTACTGCCCGATGTATTTTCGATCCAGAAGATAGGAATTGGTGCTGGAAAGAGGATCACGGAGAGGCCTGGCATCCTTAGGGCAATGATAATCGGTGATTAGTCAGGAGAGATGACTCCAGCGAAGGGGATGAATTCCCCATCTCGACGATGTCCAATCTGTCTAACCAAATCATTAAGGCAGGCCTGGCAGTAAAATCCTAAAGATGCTCGGGGGTATCAATTGAGCGGTCTGAAGTCCAGAATGATACCGATCGGAGTCCGGAAGGGGACTGCATTGACAGGAAATGCACCAATATTCCATAATATGACATAATCTGTCTTTGGTTAATGGCAGACCTGTGGGTGTTCACACATAGGTATTGCCATACACCCAATTTCTCGAATCAATTGACATCGTTTTATTATATAAATGGAATTTTAGTTTGCTTTGCGAATTGATGACATTTACAGCGATTATCGCAAATCCTTTTACCTTGTCTATGACAATTGGATTTTTTCAATTGACGTCGATTGTGAAATTCCTTCAGAGAGGAGATTGATCATAGCACGATCTGCATATTTTCTAAGCAAAGTGCATTATCGATGAAACGAATTCAGGCCCATGGTTGGGGAGGAAGGACAACTAGTACCTGAGAATAGTCTGGGCGCGGTTGGAGTTCTAGTGAGTTCAAGAAATGTTCAAGTGTTCAAGAACCCGCTGACATGGAATGATATTTTTTATGTCACGTTCTTCTCCATAATGGTCGCTGTCGTTTTCACTTTGAATTTTCTTATCTTTCAAAATGAAAGACTATTTTTGACATTTGCCATATTGACGCCTATTGTTATTGTAGGCCACCTTCTCCCGACGATGATATTTCATCCATACTCCTTGAGATTGGAACAAGATAATGTCAAAGTCAGAACTAGATTCGGAAGATGTATAGTAATACCCTATCGGGACATTGATTTTGTAAAACTTGGTAATGGCGAGGCAACAAAAGGGATTAAGTACGGCGTGTTCAAGACGATATTTCAAGATTGGTTGAGCTATTTTATTCCATACGAAGCGGCTGTTGCTCTGATCAACAGATATCAGGAGAATACCGGCGAGGCTCCTCGAATAAGATATGAACCGTGACTCAGATTATCTGAAGTATTGCATGAAAATATGCAGCAGTAGCCAAGCCCTGATTCAAGTCTGAAACCTTATCTTAGACTGGTGAACAAGGGGAACAATAAGGGATTCACATTACGAATCTCTCATAACCTGGCTATTGCGAATTTCGTAGGAAATAAATGGGAAATTTTTTATTGAAAATGCGCAATATTATCCTACACATTAGTTATTAAGCCAGATGGTGAAATGGCGGACCTGTGGTGAACTGCCAAAGATCATAGCCAGTATGCATGCTTAACAGGGCTAATAGCGGTATATTGCGTATCGGTGATAGCTGAACCCTTTCAATTTTTTTCTAATGCGATATAACAACGGTTCGATTTCGCTTGAAATTAATCACGACGATAGCAATACAAAATATTCTTTACTTATCAGGACCTGGAAAGAATATGGACCTCCAGAAACCTTCCTTTTTCTATGAACATCAACATTCAATCATTATGATTACAAAACCGAATTCCTTAACATCGATCGTGATTTGTCCGAGCAAGAAAGAACTTAGGTAATTAACATCCCCGTTTACCTTTACTTCTCTGATACATCGCCAATATATCATCGGTGGTAAGTTCTTTCAATGGTTTCCCGATAATTTCGAAATAGCGGTTTGATATTTGGCTGAAGGCCATTTTGTCAAAATGATATCCTTTTCTATCGCCAACACAGAGATGTATACGAGAATCAACTCCAGCGGCCTTTATCCTTCTCCAACCAGTCATTTTGTCCCATTTAATTTTTACAGGTCTCCCGATTTTGAATTTGAGACTGATTCCAGAAGAATCCATATCAACTAAAACTGGAGTGGCTGTAGGACCTGTGGGGATTCGAACCCCAGTCTTTGGCTTCGAAGGCCAAAAGGATAATCCAGGCTACCCTACAGGCCCTTTGGACAACCCTCGTTATCACTACTTCGGTTAAATAATCTCTCATCTCGTCATAAGAGTTCCATCCCCCTTCAGATTTGCGTCGGAACGGACTACCTGCTTCATGAAGGAGTTAGCGACGGGAAACGAATAAGTTGAAGCGAGACGAGAATGGGCTTCGAAGTGAATCGTAATGAGCCGAATCCCTAGGACGATGAAAGCGGTGGTCATCGATAAGTATGGAGGACCATAGGAACTGCATACGGCGACACTATCCGTTCCTGATGTGGGGGAATGGGAAGTTCTCGTGCAGGGAGAGATGGCGGGAATTGGAAGCGAATTGAACAACGTTTTGGAGCAGGTCAAGAACGGCGGTAAGATCGCCTATCCGAATGGGGTCGAGCCATTGCCTAAAGGAAGGGACGGCGTCAAGTTGATCGCGTTCGATGGCCGTCCCAGTCAAGAGATCTTCGACCATCTCAATGAGCTAATTGAGACCGGCAACTTCAAGGTGGAGATCAACAGGATGTATGCCATGGAGGGGATGGGCCCAGGCGATGAAGGATGTTCAGAAGCATCACATTGGAAAGCTGGCACTAGGGGTCGCCTTCGGCCCGAAGGGAAGTGACATCGAAAGGATGAAAGTAGTATCGGGCTGATATATTCGGCGACATATCTTCCAACGACTCCTGGTATAACGATAGCTAATCCAGGATTGAAGGAAGGTCTCTGACAAACCTTTAAACTGTCCTGCCCTGATGCGCAGTCATGAAGCGGGTCACGATGGGCCACGGTGCGGGTGGCGAGATGATGCAAGAGCTTATCGGAGAGCATATTGCGCCCTTCCTGCCCAAATGCAACGCGGAAGTTCCTCTGGAATCCTATGATGATTCAGCTGTCGTGGACGATATTGTGTTCACGACCGATGGCCACACCGTCAAGCCTTTGTTCTTCCCGGGAGGGGATATCGGTGCGCTCTCAGTCTGCGGCACGGTGAACGATATCTCGGTCATGGGCGGCCGGCCGCTCGCCCTTTCCTCCGCCATGATCCTCGAGGAGGGATTGGAGCTGGAGACCCTGGAGAAGGTAACGAAGAGCATTGGCCACTACTCGAAGTTGGCCAATGTACCGGTGGTCACCGGGGACACCAAGGTCATGGAGAAAGGTGCGATCGACAAGATGGTGATCGTCACCTCCGCCATCGGCAAGAGGTCGCCGCACATGGACCACAATCTCTCGATAGCGTCCAAGTACCGCAAGGTGGACTCCTGCTGGCTGACCGACAACAACCTGCGGGAAGGCGATGTGGTGATAGCCTCAGGCTTCATGGGAGACCATGGCATTGCGCTCCTCTCCTTCCGTGAAGGGTATGGTTTCGAATCCAAGCTGCAGAGCGATTGCGCCCCATTGAACGATTTCATCGGGGAGATCCTGAAGATCGGGGGAGCGGTGTGCATGAAGGACCCCACCCGGGGAGGGCTGGCCAACACGGTCAATGAGTGGTCATCCAAATCGAAGATAGGGATCGAGCTTGACGAGAACTCCATCCCGTTATCCGAACCGGTGCGGAATGCCAGCGAGATGCTGGGACTGGACCCGTTGACGATAGGGAACGAAGGCAAGGTCGTGGTCGGCTGCGTCCCGGAAATGGCCGACGAGATCCTGGCCAGGATGAGGAGCCTTCCCGAGGGAAAGAACGCGGCCATCATTGGCAAGGCCACGAAAAGCACCCGCCATGTCGTTCTGAGGACCGAGGTCGGCGGAAAGAGGATACTGGAACCGCCGGTGGGCGACCCGGTACCGCGGATCTGCTAAACGCTTTTTCCTTTCTTAAACGGTAGCGCCTATCAGGTAGCAGACCCCAAATGCTATCAGCCCGATGACGGCCATTCGGGCACCCTTGACCAATGGGTTCTTGTTCGCCATGCGTCCCATGAAGTAGCCAGTGACGAACAAGATTGAGATGGCCAGGGTTATCGACACTTCGGCGGCATAAACGATGTCCGATCCTGAGAGGACCAGGAATGGCGCCAAGGTCACCGCCCCGGCAAGCAGCGGCGCGAGGGAATTGATCAGCGCAATGAGAGCCGTGCTAGCTCGGGAGGTCCTGCCAAGATCGGTCTCATCAACGGGAGATAGCATGGCGCGGCTGATCTCATCCAAACGTCTGCTCTGTTCCAGGCTCTCGGCCTCATAAACACTGGAACCGGTAGAGATGGCCAAAGCGACTGCGCTGGTGATGATGGTGGTCTTGACCACATCGATGTTTGGGTGGGGCGAAAGCGCGGACCCGATGATAACTCCGAGGATGACGAAGGTCGTATCGAATATCGTATTGACGAAATACCGGCGGAGCGCGGGCCGCGTCTCCGGCATGTTCAGCGCCTTCTTTAGCATCCCCTTTTTGATGGCCATGTTTAACCGTCAGGTGCTTGCTAACATACATTGCCCTATGAAATATGTTGCCCTTCATGATTATCAAAAATGAAAATAGCGGGAACAGGGCCTCTGAAAACGAATCGGTCCAGATTGTCAGGGATGGTGTCATTTCCATGATTATCAAAATTATAAATATCTCAGTTCGCGATGTGATTTCAACTTGTCCGAGGGGCGGAAAGAGGAACCGCTTTCGGCTGAGGATCGGGGGGACTACAACATGGGTTTTAGAACGACTAGATTGTTCTGTTTATTGGTAGGGCTGGCGATGGTCACAACCGCCTTCGTCGCCTTGGTACCGGTGAGCAGGGATGCGACGGCTGCCGGACCGACCATTGCCGATCCGGAGCCATTGGACATAGGACCGCAGATCCGGGCTTCAGGGTCTCACCTGAGTTCCGCCGGGGAGGACGCGGGCGCCGATGCCGTCGCCACCGCCGCTTACAGCACCACCGCCTCCTATGTCGTGGGAGACCAGGCTTTCTATTATACGGGAGAATATGGAAAGGCCGCCTACGAAACAGAGTCCGGATGGATGTGGTTCACGAAACGCGTCGATGGGGCGCATTGCGAGGTCTGGACCCAGAACGACATGACATTCATGGCGGGGGATCCGAGGAACGCGGACATGGACCTGCTGTCCATAACCGACGCCCAGGCCAAGTATATGGCGGACCAGTTCGACAATGTCATCTATCCGATAGAGAAGAGATACTTCTCCGATGCACCGCAGGTGGACGGTACGAACGAAGAATGGAGCGCATGGTACGGAGAGGATTTCCCTTCCGACATGCTTCTGAAAACGACTGATGCTGGTAAGGTCGCGATAATGGTCTTCAACATCGCAGATGAGAGCTTTCTCGATCCCACCTATCCATACTACGTCGTGGGATACTTCTCCCCTTCCATGCAATATTACTATGACCGGAACATCATCCACATAGACTGTTTCGACTGGATAGGCCGAACCGGCCCGGATCACGGCGACCATTCCTACCTCATGGAGGCGACCATCGCCCATGAGTACCAGCACCTGCTGCACAACTATGTCGACCCAGGGGAGACCACCTGGATCAACGAGGGCCTCTCCGACTACGCGGAGATGCTGACGGGCTACGGAACCCCCGACTCGCACATAGCGCACTTCCTGGCGAGCCCGGACAACTCATTGACCGAGTGGGAGGACCAGGGCGGCATCAACGTCCTGGCCGATTACGGAGCGGCGGCGGCGTTCATGATCTATCTGAACGACCATTACGGAGGAGCTACCATCGTATCCAAACTGATGCAGAGCACTTTGCACGGGGAGCAGTCGGTGACCGCCGTGCTCCAGCAGAACGGCTACAAGAAGGTGACCTTTGGCAGCGTATTCGGATACTGGCGCCTGGCCAACCTGATACATAACGGCAACGGAATGTACAATTATACGTCCATAAACCTCTGGAAGATCGGAGAAACGGAGATCAGGAATTATGTCCCGGGGAAGCAGTATAAACGATCGAAGGCCGCCCAGACGATGACCCTGGAAGGAAACGCGATCGACGGCCCGAATCTGATAGGCACCTATGGGACAGATTACCTGCACATCACCAAGGCCAACTGGGCGTCGAACCAACGGACCATCGGCCTGGCACTGTTCACGGGCCAATCCATCATCCCGGCCGATATATGGAAGCAGACGAAGATCGGGGCCAACACCTATTGGTATTCGGGGGCGAGCGATCTGCGCGATGTCTGGCTGACGACCGACACGATCAAGTTGGGAACTTCAGCGACCGCCCTTCAGTTCGACACGAAATGGAGCATCGAGGAGGCCTTTGACTTCGGGTTCGTGCAGATCTCGAAGGACGCGGGCAAGACCTGGACCTCGCTGAGCTTCGGGTCAACGACGACCGATGCCGACGGATCGGCCATGCCTGAGATCGTCGCCAACCTGCCTGGGATCACCGGAGAGCAGACAGATTTCATCCATGTCTCGATAGACCTGTCCTCCTATGCGGGACAGAGCGTACAGTTCAAGTTCAGGTACATGACGGACTGGGCGGAGACCCTCGAAGGATGGTATGTCGGCAACATTATGATCGGTAGCACGGCGCTAACGAATTCAATGCATGCCAGCTACCCCAAGGATACCTCGGTCAATTGGAAGGTCACCCTATATTTCCCGGCGACCAAGTGGTCCCCGATGAAGATCGTGGACGTTCCGATGTACGATGCCAAGGACATTGGACTGGCAACCCTGATCCAGTACAGGAACTACAACGAGATGTACATCATCATCTCGCCTGACCATGGTCCGTCGGACTATTCCTTCAGCGTGGTACGGTAGGCCGATAGCCGGTTGGGTCAGCAAACCTTTTCCTTTCTTTTCCTATCGACCCTACGCTTAGATTTTAATATGTTCTCTCCATTGACATAGACGCTGGGCTCATGGTTTAGCGGTTATAACGACGCCCTTACACGGCGTAGGTCGCCGGTTCGAATCCGGCTGAGCCCACCTTTTCTATAATTTTAAACAATTTTAGTCAAGATCTAATTCAACAATAAGTGACTCAATAAACGATTCGATTATTTTCATCTTTTACTGAATCATAAATGATTACTCACTTGGCGTTTCAATTAATATCAGAAATACAATATTTATTTTTTCCCTCGCAGATGATTATCCTCAGCAGCACTACGTTCGAATCGATATCTTCCTGAGTAGGAATCGTATTAAATAACGACTCATGGCCTTCAGGACTGTTCTTCGTATAGATTTATTATTACGTAGGTGGCCAATAGCTCCGGACAAACTCGCTGCCTAGCCCCCAGATTGCGGGTAATGGTGAGGGCCCATCCTTACAGTTGCCAACGACAATATACACATTCTCTGGATTACCACCTCTTTGATATCATTTTTCGACCTTGAGGGGTATGAAATATCTCGACAGAGCCTTTCTATTCAGAAAAAGATGGATACAAAGAACAGCTGTGAACAACGACACGATAATGATATGAGCAGCAGGCAAGCCACTATGGTTTGGACTCGCCTCTGCAACGCCGGTCAACATAGCGACTACAAACGCCAGGACCATAGCTATGGAAATATTCTTTCTCACACCATCACCTCTTCATTTCCATACTCATATTCTTGGGCAACTTGCCGTAATGCCTTAATCGTCAGGCACGTTTTTAGGTCGTTTAACTTTGAATATATTTCATACACCGGTAGTTGATCTCTGTTCGGAAGCTCATGCAACATAGAATGCATCTTTTCTGCTTCTTGCTGGATCACCTTCAGGAATTGGCAATAAACTCGTAGGTCTGTGAGTTTAACACCAAATTCCGATAGCTTTTTCACTATGCCAATAATGCATATGTCCAGGTTGGAACGATCTTGAATGGTTTTCCCTAGGGCTATCAAGCCCATGTTCTCTAAAGTTAAAAGATCATTCTTAGGCAAATTTGTAATCTCCACCAGCTCGGGACCGGTCATGATTTCAACTTCCGATTCCTGGTCGATGGGACAAAAGATAGCCTCCAAGAGGGAGCCCATCTCCGCAATGTGACTGGGTTCTTGGCATTCGCGCCTTGCTTTCATCATTAGTTTTATGGCGGACAGTGGAAGATGCCTCTTGGTCTGTAGTTCCTTTATCAAATGAATTTCCGAGACGCAACCCAGGTCGTAATAGGCCATGTTGCGCGAGGTTTTCAAAGGTGGGAGTAACAAGCCCTCCTGAACATAGTAATGAATTGTAGGTTTAGTGACTCCAGACCTCTTGGCTATCTCACTTATTCGCACTTTGTTCTCTATTCGAGCCACTGTCCTCATTCTGATCAGCAGAATATATAATGTGTAAAGTGATACTTTATACTTATCTTAGCTGATAGGGAGTCGTGTTCATTTGCAATCGGCCTTGCCCTGGATCAGAATTTGTCTGCGAGGCCATCAACATCTATAACTAGCCTGCTTAAAGAAAAAAAGGGAAGAAGGGATTTTACTATCGAAGTCTGAAAAGTTACCTATATAAGTAATTGAACTCGTCATTGGTCCGGCCAAGCATAGTTACGTTCCTCATAGAGCAATTGTTAACGCATATCCCGAGAATTAAATGGTAAAATTGTTTGGATAACTGGCTCTGCGAATCGTTTGAAAAAATGCCTTTCCTTTTTATATCATCAGGCTTTAGAGATGTGTAATCTCGGCTGAGCCCACTCATTCTTCTATTCAGTCAATTATCATTGGCGAAATCATATTCCCTTGGCGCTCATTGAAGGCTCATCAATGCTTGTTGCCGTTTCCTTCATTGGGGTTGAGAACATGCTGGGCAATTTTAAAACGGTCGTGATGCGTGCCAGACATACCTGAAAAGAAAAATCCTGAACGCTACACAAAAGTGAGATTCACCCACTTGCTTCTAGCATTCGGCCATAAATGATTTGAACACGATAGGGGTTGTCGGAAGAGGATTGCATGGCATCACATGGCGAGTCTAAGTTGGCGGTCGTCGCGGCCGTTATCGGCAATCTGATCATAGCGGTGATAAAATTCATCGCGGCCATCTTCACCGGCTCGTCCGCCATGATCTCCGAGGGGATCCATTCGGTCGTAGACACCGGGAACGGCCTCCTTCTGCTGCTGGGACTAAAGGATGCCAGCAGGCCAGCGGACGCCGAGCATCCGTTCGGCTATGGCAAATCGCTGTACTTCTGGACGAACATCGTCGCCATTTCCATCTTCGGCATCGGCGGTGGCATGTCAGTATATGAGGGAATAAGCTTACATTTCCTCCGTCACCCCGTCCACCGAACTGGGGGATCCGACGGTAGCTTATATCGTTCTCGCCATCGCCCTTCTAGTCGAAGGCGCATCGTTCTCGATAGCCTTCCGAGCGTTCCTCAGGGCGAGGGGGGACATGGGAACCTGGAAGTTCATCAAGCGTTCGAAGGACCCGAGCCTATACGCGGTGGTGTTCGAGGACAGCGCGGCCATGTTGGGCCTGGTCTTCGCGTTCCTGGGAATATTCCTGGGCCACATGTTCCACAACCCATACATGGACGGCATAGCATCGATAGCCATCGGTCTGCTGCTGATGAGCGTGGCTTGGTTCCTGGCCTCGCGGACCAAGGGTCTGCTGATGGGCGAGGGCGTCAGCCCCGAAGAGCTGAAGGACATCCGGCGGCGGGTAGAGTCGGACCCAGCAGTGGAAAAGGCAGGGGACATCCTCACCATGTACATGGGCCCCCAGGACCTGATAATCAATATGGGAGTGTGCTTCGTCGCGGGGACAACGGACCAGCAGATGCACGAGTCGATCCATCGCATCGAGGCTGACCTATGCAAGGCATATCCTGAGATCAAACGGATCTACATCGAGGCGGAAACCCTAGCGCATGTGATGAATGGATCATGTCCCCAAGAGTGATCCTGCTTGGTTGAGGCTTCCATGAGCCGTGCAGGAGGTCATTTGAACCTCCAAACGATTGCCGCCAACAGGAATGTTCGCCCTATTTTCATGAAAGATAATAAGGACTGGTGTTGCAGATAAAATCAAACCGTTCAATTATCATCTTCCATTAATGAGCGTCCGAACAGGATCGGCAACTGGGCGATCCCCATCAATGTTGTGGACAGCCCTTGACATGATCATTCACTAATCCCACGGCCTGCATGAACGAGTAGATGATGGTTGGACCCACGAAGCTGAAACCCCTCTTCTTCAGGTCCTTGCTCAATTCCTTCGATACCTGAGACTCGGTCGGGATCTCGCTCATGCTGCCATATTCGTTCCTGATCTGCTTTCCATCCACGAAACCCCACACATATCTGTCGAAGCTTCCGAACTCCTTCTGGATCTGCATTACTCCCTTGGCATTGTTCACCGCCGCCTCGATCTTCCGCCAGTTCCTTATGATCCCGGCGTTTGACATGAGCTCCTTGGCCTTCTTGTCATCGTATTGGGCCACTTTCTCCGGTTCGAAATTGTCGAACGCCTTCCGGTAAGCATCACGCTTGAGAAGGACCGTCTTCCAGCTGAGCCCTGCCTGCGCTCCCTCAAGTATGAGGAACTCAAAGAGCAGCCGATCGTCATGCACCGGCTTTCCCCATTCCTCATCATGGTATTTTTTCATCTCAGGATCGCTGCTTGCCCATGAACAACCGCACTCGTCTGCCATCATATACTAAGTTGGGGGGGCAATATTATAACGTTAATTCTCGGGTCATCGAAAGTACCTACCATCTGCAAGGGAATTGTATGCGGAAACATTATGACTGCTCATTTATCGTCATTTGTCGTTTATAGAATACGTCCGATTATTCTGATTTTGTTAATGGATACTGTCGATGCTACTTGATTCTTGAAAATACCTATCCAGTGATGATTGGACGCTCCAACGATTCCGGTGATTTCACCACCACTTTGGTGGCAAAAACCCTTGAACATCGACATGTGACGTTTGTTATTGTGTACAGATTCCGATTCTTTTAAATTCCCCCTGCCCCTTCACGAGAAAATCCAATCCGCAGATGATTAAATGAAGGCACTATTCGAACCGAATTCCATTGCCGTGGTCGGAGCCTCAGCGGAAGAGCGCAAGATCGGGCACATAATGTTCAGGAATCTGATCGCGTCTGGTTTCAAGGGAGAACTCTACCCGATCAATCCGAAGGCTTCCGAGATACTCGACCATAAGGCATATCCTACCCTGACCGCAGTACCTAATCCTATTGAGCTAGCCATAATAACTGTCCCGAGCACGTTCGTCCCCTCGGTAATGGAGGACGCGGGCAAGAAAGGCATCAAGGATGTCATCATCATAACTGCCGGATTCAAGGAACTGGGCAAGGAAGGGGCCCACCTGGAGAAGCAGATCGGCGAGATCGGTAAGAAGTACGGAATACGGATCCTCGGACCGAACTGCATGGGCATCATCAATGCCCACCACAACATGAACGCCACCTTCACCAACATCTATCCCAAGGCCGGCCCGGTCGCCATCAGTTCCCAGTCAGGAGCGGTATGCAGCTCGATGCTGGACTGGGCGACCAAGTCCAAGGTCGGCTTCTCCAAGTTCGTCAGCACCGGCAACAAGGTGGACATAGACGAGGCGGACCTGCTGGCCTATCTGAGGGACGATGAGCAGACCAAGGTCATCGGTATGTACATCGAAGGGGCGAACCGGGGCAAGGCGTTCATGAGGAGCGCTCTCAAGACCAGCAGGCAGAAGCCCATCATCGTGCTCAAGTCCGGAAGGACCAGCTGCGGTTCGAAGGCGGCCTCGTCGCACACCGGTGCGCTGTCTGGCAGCGACAAGGTCTATGACGCGGCCTTCCGGCAATCGGGTATAATGAGGGTCAGCACCATCGATGAGATGTTCGACCTTCTCCAGGTGTTCGCCAACATGCCGCTGCCCAAAGGCGACGGGCTGGCGATCGTGACCAACGCTGGTGGCCACGGAGTCATGGCCGCGGATGCCTGTTCCGATTACGGCCTAACGCTGGCGCAGTTCACGAAGGAGACCATCGACAAGCTGAAGGCCTACCTGCCCGGGGAAGCGAACATCTACAACCCGGTCGATGTGCTGGGAGACGCGACCGCCGCCCGCTACGAGTTCGCCATCAAGACGGTCATGGAAGACCCCAACGTACATTGCATCGCAGTCCTCCTTTCGCCACTTGACACCGTCGACATTGGAGCGGTGGCGCATCTGGTATCATCGTTCGCCGGCCAGGTACCGATTCCGATCGTGGCGGCCTTCGTGGGAGGACACAAGACGTCCAAGGGGATCGACCTGCTGAGGGAGGCCAACATACCTAACTATGAGTCCCCGGACAAAGCCATCAGAGCGCTGGGCGCCATGGTCCGCTACAAGAAGATGAGGGAAGAGATCAACGACACCATCATCCTCACCGTGGAAGGGGACAAGGACCGCGTGCGTGAGGTGCTGGATAAGGTCCATGCCGAAGGCAGGACCTCATTATCTGAAAGTGAGGGCAAAGAGATCCTCAAGGCATACGGCGTGGGAGTGCCGGCGGAGGTCACCGCCAGGACGGCGGAGGATGCGGCCAAGGCGGCCGCCAAGATCGGCTTCCCGGTAGTACTGAAGATAGATTCGCCGGACATCGCACACAAGTCGGACGTGGGAGGGGTCATCGTCGGTGCCGCCTCCGAAGAGGCGGTGAAGAACGACTTCGAACTGATGATGTCGAAAGTGGCAAGCCGCGCACCGAGTGCAAAATTGAACGGGGTAACGGTATGCCAAATGGTGAAGGGAAAGGAGGTCCTGGTGGGCATGACCAGGGACGAGCAGTTCGGACCTGTCATAACGTTCGGTCTGGGAGGCGTCTTCGTGGAGATCATGAAGGATGTCTCCCAGACGGATCGCCCCATTGACGCAATACAACGTCGAGTCGATGATAAAATCTATCAAATCCTACCCCATCTTGACAGGTGCTAGGGGCGGGAAGATGGCGGACGTGCACTCCCTCAGGGAGGTGCTGGTCCGCATTTCACAGATCGCGATCGATTTCCCCGAGATCTCCGAGCTGGAGGTCAACCCGGTAATGGTCGGGGACGAAGGCAAGGGCTGCTACGCGGTTGACGCGCTGGTGACCATAAGGAGGATGAATTGATGAGACCATTATTCCTAAGCTCGGTGTTCGAAAACTCTGGAAAGAGCATGGTAGCACTAGGTCTGGCTAAGAACTACAAGGGCAAGGTCGGCTATTACAAGCCGTTCCGCGAGGATGTACTTTGCATCGACAACCGGGTCGTCGACCGGGACGCCTACCTGATGAAGAAGGCCCTCGACCTGGAGCCGACCGAGGAAATGCTATCGCCCCTGAAATATGATATCTTCAGCCCGGTCAGCATGGACGCCATCACGACCGGGTACGATCGGGTGAAGGGCGAGGCCGAGTTCATGATCGTGGAGTCGCCCCAGCTCTTCACCACCGGCGCACTTCACCGAGTGGAGGGAGTGAGCATCGCCCAGGCCATCGGGGCCGACATCGTGCTGGTGGCGACCGATGAGCCGGATGCACTGGACAAGGTAGCTCACCATGCCAGGCTGATGGAGAAGGCGGGGCTTGAAGCTCAAGGGGGTCATCCTGAACAAGTCGGACGACCCGGCAGTGGAAAGGCTGCTGGAAGGAGCGGGAGTAAGGGTCCTTGGCTCGATACCGGTCGCCCGGGAGCTTGGATACTTGCACGTCAGCGAGATCGCCGAAGCCCTCAACGCTGAGGTCCTGGCCGGAGAGGAAGGCCTGGAACGATCCATCGAGAAGACCATGGTGGGCGGCATGACCGCCGAATCGGCAATGAAGGACATGCGCCGACTACCCCGCAAGGCCATGATCGCCGGAGGGGACCGATCGGACATGCTCACCGCGGCGCTGGCAACGGACACGTCCTGCCTTATCCTGACCGGAGGCCTATACCCGGCTCGTCAGATCTTGGCCAAGGCCGACGAGCTCAAGGTACCGGTCCTGCTGGTCGGTCACTCGACCGCCGTCACCGCCGAAATGGTCGACCGCCTGGTCGCCAGGATCAACCCGAACGACTCGGACAAGATCGAGCACATCGCCGACCTGGTCCGCAGGCATGTCAACCTCGAGGCCATCTGGGGCGACTGAGCCGACCTGATCCATTCTTGGAGAGAGGCTAAAATCCTTTCCAATTTTCCATTTCTTTTACAACATCCAGTGTCTGGATATCAAGAATTGTTATTTTCCTGCTAGCAGATATATACCCAAAAATGTCTGAACGAGAACTGTAGGCGGGTCGTTCCTCGTGGACAAAAGTGCAAGGATGCTACCAGAAGAGCTTAGACGGTTCTTTTTGGCGACCGGAGGTCATTCTCTGATCCTACGTGGGAATGCAGGTGTGGGTAAGACCACCTTTGCATTGCAAGCGATAGAAGAGATCGATGAGATCGACAATTCCTTCTACTTCTCCACCAGGGTGTCGGACGCCCTCCTACTAACCCAATTCCCCTGGCTGGCCAACAAGGTCTATGGAGAGGACATCGGAGAAAGTGTCCGGGCCGAGATGCTGCGCAAGCAGGAAGAGGAATTGGTCCAGGAGGCAATAACAAAGGATGCCTCGGACGATGATGCGGAAGGGCCGAAAAGACCTTGGTTCAGCCGGATGAAACTGGTATGGGGGACAGGGCATAAACCTCAGAATGGGGCAGAACCTGCAACAGACCAGGGTTGAACTGGGACCGTTGGAGAAGATCTATGAGGCGTTGGAGCGCTGCGGCAGCGAACGCACATTGGTCGTGCTGGACAGCGTAGACGCGATGGCGGAGACCTGCGGCATTAACCAGGCCTCGCTGATCACCACGATCCAGAAGGACCTGGTGGAAAGGCGCCGTGCCGATTTCATTTTTGTTCTGGAGAGCAACGACCGATACCTGGACTACCTGGGTGACGGGGTGATCGAGCTCTCCCTTTCAGACCATCACCGGAGAAGGCTCCGGGAGATGAACCTGCTCAAGCTTCGGGGTACCCAGATCAACCAACCGAAGTACCTGTTCACCTTGAACGGGGCTCAGGATCAGGACATTCCCGGACAGGCCGGAATCGATGGTGATGAAGAGGAGGTGGACCCCGATACCGGACATGTCCGGAAGGGTGTCCCTGGGAATGAGGGACCTGGACCGGATGATGCAGAACGGAGTTCCTCCGGGATCGATCGTGCTGGTCGAGCTTGGACCGGATGTACCGCCCGGAGCCTGCAGCCTGCTGGAGCAATCGATGGTCGCGAACTTCGCCTCCCTGGGAAGGGGCGTGCTATGGCTCCCGACCAAGAAGGAGACGTCCGGCGGGGCCAGGGAAAGGATGTCTGGTCTGATAGGCGATGAACGGTTCGCCAGGCAGGTCCGCATTCCGGAGGTCGCGTCGCAGATCGAAGGGGCGAACGACCCATACATCATGCCGATCGAAGGGAATGACGTCGAGACCGACCTTAGGTGGAAATCGATCTCGTTCTCGCTGAAGGGAACCTCCACCCCTTTGTTGTCGATCATAGGATTTGACACCCTGGAATCGATCTACGGTCCCGAACGTCATGGACAACTTCACAGACCATTTGGCCTGCGTGAAGCGCAACAAGGCCATACTGGTCGGATTCATTTCACAATCGAGCCGGTCGAGGGACAAATTGGTGGACCTGGCGACCCACCGCATCAGACTGGACCGCATCGGAGGGACGACGGTGGTGTATTCCATCGAACCATTCACCGAATGCAACGCTCTGGTGATCGACCGGGAGGGAGACATTCCCAAAATATCCCTTGTTCCGATCGTCTGATCGCCCAAAATCGCCCGCGAATCTTGTGTTAACGGCCTTCAATATGTTTATTTCGTTAGATGATATTCTTTCCAGGACGATGTTAAGGGTCGAGACCTCAGGCAAGAAGCGATGCCGATGGCATTCAGAGGACGACAGTTGTGCCAATTGCAAGGCCAGACGCTTCCGGCATGACGCTTTGGGCATGAAGGCCGATTATGGGGAATGCCGCCCGGAGATTGACTACGGGACGTGTGAGTTCTACAAGGAAAAACCTATCATTAGAAAGAAATCCGCTGCCGTTTCAACAGGACCAGGTTAATATCATGTCACCTTCGCTTAACCGCTTGAACATCGAGATCCTATCACGCGATGAGGGGAAGCGAACCGAAGCAATGAGAGCGATGGCGGAATTGGCCCAGAAAGATGCCGGCGAGCTGTCCTCGGTACCTCCTTTGCTGGTCGTTCTGGAGGAGGGGTCTGAAGCCAGCCGGGAAACGGCCTCTTGGATCCTGGGAAAGCTGGCGCAGTCAGGGGTCGGGGACCTGGCCGAACTTGAACCGCTCATCACCGCCCTTCGGGATGAAGATCCTGAGGTCAGGGAGAACAGCGCTTGGACGTTGGGAGAGCTTACCGGTCAGCGCATCGGAGCCATCGAAGCGCTTGAGCCGTTGACCGCCCTTCTGGGGGACGATGTGGCCACGATCAGGTGCATGGCCGCCTGGGCGCTTGGAAGGCTCGCACAACGCATGGGACTGGTCGATATTAGGTCCATCACCGCGATGGAGTCGTTGATCTCGGACAAGAGCTATTATGCCAGCAAGGGAGCGGAGTACGCCCTGCAGAGAATGAAGGAAAGGACATAATTGTCGATATCCCATGCTCTGGGGCGACCCTAGTCCGCCACTCCCCCGAAGAGCCGGCTCATCTTGTCAATGGATATCAGTCCTAGCACCATTCTATGTTCATCCACCACCGGCAATGCCGTGATGTGATACTGCTCCATCCTTGAGGCGGCATCCTCGAGCTCCTCGTCCGGTCGGGCTGTGAGCACTGGCTTGGAGATGATGTCCAGGAGCGAGGAATAGCCGAGCGCAACCGCCCGGGCGATATCCCAGGAGGTCACAATGCCAGTCAGTTTTTCATTGGTATCCAGAACGGGAAGGTGATTGACCTCAAGGTCGAGCATGATCCGAGCGGCGTTCTGAATGGTCGACCGCTCGGAGACCGTCGGCACATTGATGCTCATCAGATCGCCGACCACCGTACGGCCTAGGAACTGGCGCAGATGATAGTTCAACTGGCCTGGCTCCACCAGGAATGCGTCGTGACCGTAGTTGGATTTGATCTCGGCATACTTGACCTTGACATTGTTGGCGCTCAGTGCGGTGACTATCTCCTGTGACTGGTACGGCGGATACAGCCAATCCGAGGAAACTGCGATGACCAGAGTATTGGACCGTGCCTTGGAGAGTCCCCGGATAAGGGAGTCTTCCTCGTTGAGATCAAAGTAGTCTATCGCCTTGGTCACGTACAGGTATGAGTTGGCGTCAAACCGCTTGACGAACGAATCCCCCTGATGGGAAAGATAGCTTTCCACCTGGAAATCGGTATTGAAATCGTATCCGATCGTCTCTTTGTCCTGCAGCCTCCTCCCGAACTTGGAGTACATCGATTCGTCGGACAGGTAGGTGATGTGTCCGATCATCCGGGCGAGGGAAAGGCCGTTCGAAGGGGATGACTTACCATAGTAATTGCCCTCTCTCCATTCTGGATCGGAGATTATTGCCCTTCTGCCGACCGCATTGAAGGCGATCTGCTGTGGACTGGAATAGGCGCTTGAGGCGATCACGACCGCCCTTTTCATCTTCTCCGGAAATGATATCGCCCATTGAAGGACCTGCATCCCGCCCATCGACCCGCCGGCGACGGCGAACAACTGATCGATCCCGAGACGCCTTACCAAGGCCATCTGGGCATTGACCATGTCCTTGATGGTGACGACGGGGAACCGGATGCCGTAGGGCGTTCCGGTATCCGGGTCCGGAGAGGATGGTCCGGTGGTCCCCTTGCATCCTCCCAGGACGTTCGAGCAGATAACGAAGAACTTCGAGGTGTCGAAGCCTTTGCCCGGGCCGATGGAGCTGTCCCACCATCCGGGACGGGAGTCGCCCTCATGATAGCCGGCCGCGTGGGCGTCCCCGGAGAGCGCGTGGCATATCAATATGGCGTTGTTCCTTTCCTTGTTTAGCGTGCCATATGTCTCGTAGGCGATACGGTAGGAGGACAGCGTCTGTCCAGACTCAAGAGGCAAAGGCCCGACCATTTCCGCGAATTGTGTCTCCACGATTCCAACGGATCCGTCCTGGCTCTTCATGATTCCCTCAACGCCTGGTCCAGATCTGCGATGATGTCTTCGATGTCCTCGATGCCGATGGCCAATCGTATGTAGTCCGGCGTGACTCCGGTGGCCTTCTGCTCCTCTGGGCTGAGCTGCTGGTGGGTTGTTGTGGCCGGATGGATGATCAGACTCTTGGTATCCCCAATGTTGGCGACGTGGGAGAAGAGCTTTACGCTGTTGATCACCTTTTCACCGGCCTCCCTTCCTCCCTTGACCCCGAATCCGACCAGCGGTCCGAACCCGCCGCGCAAGTATTTCTTGGCCATCTCGTGGCTGGCATGGTTCGGCAGGCCTGGATAGTTGACCCACTCCACCTTGGGATGGCCCCTCAGGAACTTGGCCACCGCTAATGCGTTCTCCGAGTGCCTCTGGACCCTCAGATGCAGCGTCTCCAATCCCTGAACGAACAACCAGGAATTGAACGGTGACAGTGCGGCTCCGGTGTCCCGCAGCAATTTCACCCGGATGTTGAACGCAAGAGCGACATTCCCCAATCCGGGAAAGCTTCCGAAGGCGTCCCAGTACTTCAGACCGTGATAGCTGGGATCCGGCTCCGTGAAATCGGGAAACTTGCCGTTGTCCCAACGGAACCTGCCGGAATCGATGACTATGCCCCCGATCGAGTTCCCATGGCCTCCAATGTATTTGGTGGCGGAATGGACCACGATATCCGCTCCGTGATCGATGGGCCTGACCAGTCCGATCCCGGTGGTGTTGTCGACCACGAGCGGAACGCCATTGCGGTGGGCGATCTTGGCTATCGCTTCAAAGTCCGGGATGTCCAGTTTCGGATTGCCTACCGATTCCAGATAGACCGCCCGGGTCTTGTCCGTGATGGCCTCCTCGATGGCGAAGATATCGTTGGATTTCACGAAACGGACCTTCCTTCCCAGGTGCGGAAACGTGTAGTTGAACAGTTCATATGTGCCGCCGTAGAGGTTGTCAGCGGAAACGATCTCATCACCCGGACGTGTGATGGCCAGCAGGGCATAGGTGATCGCCGCCTGCCCGGATGCCACGCCCAGGCCGGCCGTGCCGCCCTCGATCGCCGCCACTCTCTGCTCGAACACGTCCGTGGTCGGGTTCATCAATCGGGTATAGATATTGCCCAACTCTCTCAATCCGAATAGGTTGGCCGCATGATCGGCCGATTTGAATACGTAGGAGGTCGTTTGGTATATCGGCACCGCCCTGGAGGTGGTCGATGGGTCCCCTGCCTGCGGTTGTCCAGCATGCACAGCTAGCGTTCCCAATCCTGGTTTCTTGTCTGTCAGATCAATCACATCCTTGGTAATTCCTTACTTTTTGTTCCTGCATTCGGTTCGATTTTCTTTCAACTTGACCGGCGAAATACATTCACGATTGTTAAGCATAAACATGGATTTCACTGGTAATATTTGAATATATTGCAGGCAGGGATGTAAAAATATTCGATACGAATCTCGAAAATAATCGTCGACAGTCAAGATAAGGTAAATAGCCAGTAAAAACAATCATTTCGCAATTATCGCAGAAAAACCAGAAATAGATAATTCATTAATGAATAACTTGACGTTAAGTTACCGGAGAAAACACAACCGTCTGAAATGAGAGAGAGCAATATTGATATTCTATGACTATAATATCATAGGCATATGATATCCGATATTGAGGCAGCGATTCTTGGTTTGCTCTGCGAGAGGCCGCAATATGGATATGATCTGGACCGAACCATTGAGGAAAGGGGGATGCGCAACTGGACCCAGATTGGGTTCTCCTCGATCTACTATGTCCTGAAACGCCTGGAGAGATCCGGGCTGATCAGCAGCGAACTTGAATCAGTGGAAGGAAAACCATCTCGCAGGATCTATACAGTTACCGACCTAGGAACAGCAGCAATGAAGGAAAAGATCACCACTGTCCTGTCCAGCTGTCCAAAACTGATCGCTCCCTTCGATCTAGGGCTTGCCAACATCAATATGCTCAGCAGGGAAAGCGCGATCGAATGCCTCCATGACCATGTGAAATCGCTCGACGAACGGGCGCGGTTCCTGGAAAGGAAGATCGCCGAGAGCATGGGACGGGGCGACCCATATCGTGTGACCCTCATGTTCGAGCTGCCTCTGGTACAACTGGAAGCAGAGCGTGAATGCATCGAGAAACTGACAGCACGGATGGAGAAGGGAGAAACGGTATGAGGTGGGTAAATGAACGAGGACATAACAATAGAAGGTTTTGAAACACAAGGGGGTAAGCACTGCTGGTC
Organism: uncultured Methanomassiliicoccales archaeon; assembly: GCA_963695345.1. Classification (GTDB taxonomy): domain Archaea; phylum Thermoplasmatota; class Thermoplasmata; order Methanomassiliicoccales; family UBA472; genus DASXVU01. The sequence continues at coordinate 1,363,405 of OY968769.1, read as the reverse complement.
TACGGCCGCCAGGTCGGTACTGAACTTCCATGGGATAAAAATGTCCGAGGAGATGGCCTTCGGGCTCAGCGGTGGCCTGTCATTCATATACTGGTACGGAAAAGGGATGCCAGCTCCTTTTGTGGGAGGACGATATGGAAAGGGAAGCGACCCGATAGGGGATACGTTCAGGAGGATAGGCGGAGCAACCACCATCAAGGAGACATCGAGCGGCCACGCCGCCCTCAAAGACCTGATGGATTCACTAAAGGGAGGTGAACCGACCATTGTCTTCGTGGACATGGCTTACCTTCCTTACATGATGATGCCAGAGGAAGCCCATTTCGGAGGCCACACCATTGTGGTGCATGGAGTCAGCAATGGAATGGCCTTGGTCAGCGACCGGAGCGTTAACCCCTTCGAACTGAGAATGGAAGACCTCAAGAAAGCCAGGGGCTCGAAGTGCCCTCCCTTCCAGCCAAAGAACAGAATGCTCCTGCCCAGTTACCCAAAGGAGATCGGCAGACCTGACCCCTGGGATAAGGGAAAGCATAGCGAATTCCTGTGATTCGATGCTGGAGCCGGCAATCACCAACTTCGGTCTCAAGGGCATCAACAAATTGTCCGGAGAACTCAAGAAGTGGCCAGGGAGATTCAAGGGAATGTCGTTGTTCGGATGCCTTCTAAATCTCTTCATCTATATCGAGATCGGCGGGACGGGAGGAGGGGCGTTCCGGCCTATGTACGCGGATTTCTTAGACGAAGCGTCCACCATCATCCACATTCCGGAGCTTCGCTCAGCGGCAGCGAAGTTCAGGGCATGCGGAGAACGATGGTCGGAGATAGCCGAAGCGGCCCTGCCGGACGAATGGGACTCCTTGGCTGAAACGAGACGCCTCATGGTGATGAAGAACGATCTGTTCGAACGGGAAGGACCGAGGGCGGCGGCCAGAATCTCCGAGATCAACCGCGAGCTAGACACGGAACTCCTAAGCACCATAAAAGATGAGTTCGACTCTCTGAACCCATCGAAGATCGGGGACCTGATGGAATGCCTGAGCCAAAATATCATGGAACTGAGCAGAGCCGAGAAAGAAGCCTTCGAGCTGCTTCGCATCACTGTGGGTTAGAGAATCAGCGGACCGGGAATGAAAACAATATAACCAAGATACGGCCCTAACGGAGTGAGGCAATCGAATGGTCCAGTTCCGTCCCTTCCAAGGATTCATACCGAAAATCGACGCGCAAGAGAAGGTCTCAGACCGGGTATCCCCACCCTACGACGTCATTTCCAAGGAAGAGCTGGCGGAGCTTCAATCCCATCCGCTGAACGTAACCAACATCACACTGGGAGGGATCTCGGGAGGTTACGAGGGAGCGGGCAAGCGGCTGGAATCGTGGATCGAACAGGGCAGGCTGGTCAAGGATGAGAAAGAATCTTTCTACCTGTACCGGCAGACCTTCACCGAGAACTTTGAGAAAGTGCACAGGACCGGCATCATGGGCATCCTGAAGGCCGAGGGATATGACCGGGACGGCGTGATCCCTCATGAGGAGACATTCTCCAAGGTCAAAGAGGACCGGTTGAACCTGCTGCGCGGTGTCGAAACCCACTGCGAATCGATATTCTGTCTCTACGACCAGCTCCCCGCCGATCTGGTCAAGGCGATGGACAAGAACGCGGCCCCGGTTCTGGAATGGACGGAAAGGCAGGGCGTGACCCATGTGCTTTCACGCATATCCGACCCTAACGTGGTCGCTAGGATGATGACCGAGCTGAGCTCAAAAAGGCTCCTGATCGCCGACGGGCATCACCGTTACGAGACCTCGGTCAGATATGCCCAGGAGAATCCGACGGACGAACGTAAGCAGTATGTCATGGCCACGCTCATCTCCACCAACGATCCGGGATTGATCGTGAGGCCGACGCACCGCCTCCTCTCCGGGATGGAGATCAGCGAGGACGACCTGATCAACCGACTGGAGGAGTTCTTCTACCTACGCATCTTCGACCGCCTGCCGGAGATGATAAGCGCGCTCACCGCCTCGAAGGAGACCGCATTGGGCCTTTGGACCAGGAACGAACGGTATGTCCTGCTCGTGCCCAGGGAAACCGACCCCACGGATATGATGTGGTCGGTGGACACCTTCGTCTGCGAGAAAGTGCTTCTGGACAAGGTCGTCGTTCCGAACGCCGGCAAGGACTTCAAGATCGCCTATGACCACGATCCGATCTCTGTGGGTGACAAGATCCAGAAGGGAGAGGCGGACATGGCGGTCATCCTAAGCACCCCCAATCTCGAAGCGATCTGGCAGGTGGCGCTGGGAGGAAGGGTCATGCCGAAGAAGTCCACCTATTTCTGGCCCAAGATCTGGTCTGGCTTCCTATACTACCGGATGAAGTGAATCAATATTTGGGACCCATACCGCATGTGTCATCCAGGACGGTCCTTAGCTCCTTGAACCGGTCAGGGTTCAGTCTGAAGGCTTCCATGCACTCCTTCGAGCAGAAGTGGAAGGTTCCATCCTGGTACACATGACTGAACTTGGCGTCGGGTGTGCTGATCTCATGCCCGCAGACCGGGTCTATGGTGACGTTCCGTGCTCTCCCCACCATTAACCTGGCCCCCATCTCATGGCAGTTGATGATGCTATCCGCACCTACCAGTCTCAACTTCCCCTCGTTCTTATGGTCTTCGACCTCCGTCACCACATTGATCTTCGGGTTGAGCGTCTTTGCCGTCAGGACCACGATCATGTTCTGTGAATCCTTCATGGTGGCGATAAGCCCCTTGGCGGTCGAGATATTGGCCCGTTGCAGCACCTCCTCCGATTCCGCGTCTCCGGCGATCACCGGGATGCCGTGGTCCACCATGGTCTCCACCTTGCTCCGGTCATTTTCAATGACCAGGTACCTTTCCCCTTTCTTTGCCAGCTGGTCCAGGACCTCCCTTCCCACGTGTCCGTAGCCACAAATGATGTAATGATCTTTCATCCTGACCCTCCTTTCCGGTAGGCCTAGCTCTCTCCTCAGGTCGCGCCTGATCGCCAGATCGAACAGGTTCTGCAATGTGTGGACCCCGGCTGCGATCCCCAGCACCATCACAATGACGGCGGTGATCCTGCTGTCGCCGGTGGTCGGTACCACGTCCCCGTATCCTACTGTGAAAACGGTGGTTATGGTGAAATACAGAGACACCCACGGATCCCCATGAACAGAAGGCTCTACGAAGGTGAAGGCCACGGTCCCTAATGCCAGGACTCCAGCGAATATCAGGATCGAATAGAGAAGCCGACGGTTCATCCTTAATTCACCCAAGAGCCTACTGAAATAGAGGTTGTCAACTATATTTCTATGCTGGAAGAACGGTCCGTGAAACCGAATAATAGAAAAAGAGCCACTGGAGGGAATTGAACCCTCGACCTATGCCTTACCAAGGCATCGCTATACCTCTAAGCCACAGTGGCAGTGTCACTCCCCAACCTGATTACCATTGATAAATCTTTCTGAGTTGTTCCGCGACAACAACGGTCACAATGGCAAACCCTTTTGTCCATCCAGATGCTAAGGGATGGTGATGAAGGGAGAGATGAACGCATTCGATATCCTGGCGATATCGGGCGAGATGCAGTCGCTTGTCGGCGGATTCGTCGACAAGGTGTTCAACTGGGACAAGAGGAACGTCCTGTTCCGGATCAATACCCAGCAGGGGAAGAGGGAGCTCTACTTCAAGGACACCAAATGGCTGTTCGCCCCGGAATCGAAACCGGACGCGCCGGACATCCCTTCCAGTTTTGCCGTTCATGCACGTAAGCTCCTCGGCAACGCCAGGGTTCAGTCAGTGGAACAGCGTGAGTTCGACCGTATCCTGGTGATGAAGGTGGCAAACAGAGAGACCGCCTTCGAGATCATCTTCGAACTGTTCGGAGAAGGGAACCTGCTCATTGTGGGCGATGGTAAGATAGTCAACTGCATCGAGCAGAAGAAGTGGCGGCATCGGGATGTGCTAATCGGCTCAGAATACCAATTTCCGCTTTCCCGTTTCGACCCCAAGGTGGAGAACGAAGACGGTTTCAAGAAGGCCATCGCCGGTTCCACCGCTGATGTGGTCCGAACCCTGGCCACCTCGGCCAATATCGGCGGACAGTACGCGGAAGAGGTCTGTCTGCGGGCTGGCATAGACAAGTCCCGCAAGGCGAAGACCCTCACCGACCAAGAGATGAACGATCTGTTCCGGTCCATAGGCGAGATACTGATTTCCATCAAGACCGCGCCCAGCCCGAGACTGGTCCACAACGGTGACCTGGTGGTGGACGTTACCCCGATCGAGCTGCGCCTGAACTCGGCGCTGCGCTCCGAACCGAAGGCCACCATGTCCGAGGCGCTGGACCTGTTCGTGAAGAGCGTCAGGGTGGAGGAGAAGAAGGAAGAGAAGGACGAGGAGCTGGAGCGCCTCATTCGCCAGATGGAGCAGATGACCCAGAACGTGACCCGGCAGCGCCAGGAATCGGAACGACTGGCGGAGCGGGCCAATTCGCTGTACATCAACTATCAACCGGCCACCGACCTGCTGGCCAGGCTCAAGGAGCTCTCCTCTATGGGGGACTGGGAGGCCATCAGATCGGCCATGCTGGGGATCCCCGGAGTGGTGGCGGTCGACCCGAAGAACCACAACGCGACGGTCAGGCTCGGCGAGTTCGAGGTGAAGGTTGACTATACCGTCGGCCTGGAAGAGAACGCCAACATCCTTTTCCTGGAGGCCAAGGAGGCAAAGTCGAAGCTGGTCGGGGCGGAGCAGGCCGCCAAGGAGACGGAGCTGAAGATCGCGTCGCGCAGGAAGAAGGGAGAGGCCATCGCCCGCACCGCGGTCAAGGACGTCAAGCCGACCAAGCGGTTCTGGTTCGAGGCCTACAAATGGTTCATCACCTCGGGAGGGAAACTGGTGCTCGCCGGACGCGACGCCCGCGGGAACGACCAGGTGGTAAAGAAACATCTGACCTCGAAGGACCGGTACGCGCACGCGGATGTGCACGGGGCACCGTCCACGATCCTGAAGGACGGAGGGGCGGCCACCGAGGAGGAGCTGCGCGAACTCTGCCTGTTCGCGCTGGCGCATTCCAAGGCCTGGAACGCCGGGGTGAGCGAAGGGACCGCCTACTGGGTGGAGCCTGACCAGGTCACCAAGACACCCGACGCCGGAGAGTTCGTTCCCCGCGGCGGTTTCATCATCCGCGGGAAGCGCAACTACATGCACCACTTGCCGCTGGAGCTGGCAGTGGGGGAGATAACCTTCGAAGGCGCGAGGAAGATCGTGTGCGGACCGCTCCCGGCGGTCAAGGCACATTCCACCAAGTACTGCGCGATCAAGCCCTCCCGGTCCGTGAGGAGCAAGGTATCGTCCCAGCTGGCAAGGATATTCGAGGTGCCCGAGGAGGAGATATCCCGTATCATGCCGCCGGGGGACCTGGAGATCTCAGAGTCGGTCGGAGTGACGCTGGAGTAGTTCAGCCTCTCAGAGCCTGTACCTGCCCAGTGCCCCGCATGAGTACCTTTGTCCAGGGCGAATATGCTCCACCAGCTCCCCGAGCTTCCGGAACGTTTCCAGATACACATAGTCGGTGTCCGGCCCCGCCCGCCTGCCAGGATAACGCCATGAACCGTCCGGTCCTTGCTTCGGCGATCGTCTTCCTGACCGGTGGATCCAGGGAGACACATAAATCGATGTGTCGATCGACCTGCCGTTCAGTTCGTGCTCCACCCTCAGCCTTATGACCGAGATCAGGCTGACCTGAGCAGCGGCCGGTCAGAGATCAGAACCTCAGCTGGACCAGGTCATGAATGGAAAAGAGCTTCCTCCAGAAATAAATGATATTGCACAGAAATGGGATGTGTAGCGCCCGAGCCGGAATTTGAATCCGGGTCTGGAGGTTCGCAGCCTCCTAGGATATCCAAGCTACCCCACTCGGGCCTGTTGAACTGACGCCTGGCACCGAAGAACGGCCCCAACATCAATAGGACGTGCTCATGTCGAGCTTGCCCTTCTTTCTGGCAAGATAGTCCGCATACTTGAATATACCGATTGACAGGACCAGGAATATCCCGGCGGAAAGCAGCAGGAACGAAAGTATCTGGATGTTGGAATATTCGCCCAACCCGCTGATGCCCGATATGCCCGAACCGGGGAGCATCGCCCGCCTCGTAATTTCGAGCCAATAGGTGATGGGGATCGACTGACCTATGGCCTGCCCCCAGTCGGGAAGGACCGTCAGCGGGAATATGGCCCCGCAGAACAGGTAGAAAAGGCCGGCCACGCCCTCGTTTATCCCGTACCCATGCTTGGCCGTAAGGAACGTTATCCCGGCCATGGCCACCCCGATGGAGACCATGCACAGCAGGCCGATCACCAGTGCCAGGGTCAACAGTGCCCAGTCGATGTTCAGCAGGGCCAGCGGCAGCCCGAGCGCCAACATCCCGAACGCCAGGGTGATGATGACCGCCATGCCGGCCACGGCGATCTTGGCCATGGCCCGTCCGATCAGGTAGATGAACAGGCTGATCGGGGCCATGTAGATCTGCTTCAGGGTCTGGTAGTGCTCCCGGTCCTCATGAATGACCCAGGTGGTCCCGAAAAGCGCCTGGCCGATGAAGATGTAGAAGGCATTCCCGAGGTACATATAGGAGAAGAAGGTCGGGTCCCCGGTCACCCCGCCGAACACGATCAGGTACATGATGACGACGATAAGCGTACCGGCGATGGGTTTGGCGATGGAATAGATGATGAACAGGTACCAGTTGGTCCAATTCGCCTCCATCTGCCATCCGAGCCAGGAAGCCCAACGGAAGGTGCGCCAATGGTTCGAGAGCAGGTCCCTCACTGCCATCTCAGGGTCAGCCTCCCTTCCTTCTTGCCCAGGTTCTCCATGTACTCCAGGAAATGTCTGGCCAGCAAGAAGAACACGACCGCTAAGATCGCCAGGACGATTATCTCGACATCGACCGGCAGGAACCCGTCGGAGCTGGCACCGAACAGAAGCTGGCGCATACCGTCGAGGCCCAGAGTTATGGGGAGTATGGAAGCCCCCAGCGCGACCCAATAGCCCAGCGCCTTGACCGGAAAGTAGAACCCGGAAACCAGATAGATCGGTTCCTGCAGCAGCGAGGTCATCTGCATGGCGGAACGCCCCCACATCAGGAACAGCGATGAGAACATCATCCCCATGCCGTAGAGGGCTACCAACGTCAATGAGAACACCAGTATCAGCTCCACTGGCTGGGCCAGGGTAAGACTGACGTTGAACAGGAACACCCCCAGGAGCACGGTGGATGCCGCCCTGATGGTGGTCATGAGCATACCGCCCAGCGCCATCCCGGCGAGCACGCTCATGCGGGACATCGGGGCCAGCATGTACAGCTGCAGGTTGCCCACCTCCTTCTCCCAGTAGAACTGCGTCGCCATGGACCACAGGACGTTCATCCAGTAGGCGGTCATGGCGCCGCCGATGACTATGAAACCGGTGTACATCTCCGGGGCGTTCATGGCCCGGTAATAGAAGATGTAGGCGGCGATGCCCAGCAACGGCAGGAAGATGTCGAAAAGGATCCATGACGGTTCCCGCATGACCCCCAGGACCCTTGGGTACGCCCGTCCGATGATGGCCCTTCCGTTCAGACGCCAGTCGGTCATTCGAGACCTCTCCCCACCATCTGTATGAACACATCCTCCAGCGTCGGCTCGTTCTTGCTGAACGATATGATCCTCACGTTGCGCTGGGTGAGGTATGAGATGATGTCGGAGATGGAGGATTCGTCCTCGGTCACCAGCTTCAGCACGGTGTGCTCGCTGGTGGTCTCGGCGGAGTACCCGGTGACGCCGTGGAGAAGCGACAGTCCGCCGGCGTCACCGAACGGCGTGGTCTCGATGCTGAACGTGGTGTCCTTCGAGATCAGCTTCTTCAGGTTCCGGGGGGAATCGCAGGCGAGTATCCGCCCGTCATTGATTATCGCGACCCGGTCGCACAGCTCGTCCGCCTCGATCATGTAATGCGTGGTGAGGAGCAGGGTCTTCTTCCTGTCGCTCTTGACCCACGAACGCAGGTGCTCGCGGATGATGAGGGAAGCGTTCACATCCAGGCCGAGCGTCGGCTCGTCCAGGTAAAGCAGGTCCGGGTCGGTGACGAAACCCCGGACAACGTTCATCTTCTGCCGCTGGCCGGTGGATATGGTCCGCACCTTGGCGTCGGCCTTGTCCAGGAGATCGAACTTGACCAGGAGCTCATCGATGGTGGCCTTGGCCTCCTTGCCCGGGATGCCGTAGAACTGGGAGAACATCCAAAGGTTCTCCCTGACGGTGAGGAGGCCGTAGCCGGATGTCTCGCCTCCGGAGACCATGTTGATCCGGGGTCGGATCTTGGCCGCCTCCCTGACCACATCGTGGCCCAGCACCTTTGCCGTGCCGGACGACGGCAGCAACAATGTCGATAGTATCTTGATGAGAGTGGTCTTGCCGGCGCCATTGGGACCTAGAAGACCGAAAAGCTCGCCCTCATCGACCTGGAGGTCGAGATGGTCGAGGGCTACGCTGGGGGTTGACTTCTTTCCACCGAAAATCCTACTGAGGTCCTGGACCTCTATCGCTTTGACCATGGCTCACACCGGATTCCGGGGAGCCATGATATAGGTTTCGCTTTTAGAATTCCTGGTTCTGCCAGTAGCGGGAGATGTACCCGGCGATGCGGTTCCTCATCACGATCGACGATACGTCGGTGAGCTTGGATACCAGCACCTTGTTGTTCTCGAAATCGGCCGAAGTTGCCCGGGGGTACTTCTGCACGAGTTCCATAGCGACACGCTTAATGTAAGTTGGTCGGACGTTGCCCATAATAACGACCTTGAGTGAGCGCCAAAAGGGTTCAGTCTATATAAGCCTTTTTCAACGCTTTCCTCGGATGACCGCACGTCATCTTACCCTCGGGACAGGGCCCACGGACGCATCCAGGGCCGGCCTCCTTGAAGATGGATGGGGACACTTTGAGCACCTCTTCGAGCATCATGTCGGCCACCTCCCGGATCTCCCATTGGGCCCGGTTGCAGCACCTCAAGGTGAAGAAATGCAAGAGTTCCCGGGCGTTCATCGTGACCATGATGTTGCTGGTGCAGGCGTTCGGTAGAACATAGCGGGCATCCTCGACCGGTACCAGCTCGGCCAGCCTCTGGTAGGCCTCCCAGGCCTGTTCCATCGCCCCCCGGAACCGCTTTTCCGCATCCGGATTGCCCTTTACGGTCGGCGGGACGACAAAGTCGGGGGTCAGCAACGAAACATACCTCTGGGACTGCTGGGAGAACGAGGCCAGCCGATGCCGCACCAGCTGGTGGGTCATCGCCCGGGAGACGCCCTCCAGGGAGAAAGTGTAGTAGGCGTGCTCGATGATCGAATGATGCCCCATCCCCACCACGTTGTCGATGAACTTGCCAGCCTTTCCACCATCGACATTCTCCAGTATCTTCGACGGCGCATCGGAGGAATAGCAGGTCCGGGCGGCGGTGGCGCACAGTACCTCCGCTTGGTTGGTGTAAGACAGCAGCTTGACCTTCATGGACATCAAGGAGATTCCCTACCGGATGATTAATCCTTTCTTCATTCCATACTGACGGTGAATTGGATATGGGCCTCCGATGTGCCGGAGCCGCTCTGGACATCCTTTATCGGGATCTCCTTCAGGGCCTTCAGACGGATCACCTCGATATCCGGGCGGTTGACCAGGGATACGATCCCGTCGATATGCCCATCCCCGACCACGGCGACCACGCTGCCGAACTGGACCTCGGCGGACAGAATTCGGGCGCCCATTAGCTGGTTCCTTTCATCGATGAGCACACGCTTGATGGTGGGGAACTCCTGGCCCATCTGCTCCAGATATGATGCCTCGTTGTCCTGGAAGTTCTCGATCTCGTTGTCGATGCGCCTGCGGCTCATGAGCAGGCCGCCGACGCTCGATACCATGAGCAAAACCCTTTCACGGAAAGACATCTCCTGCCAGAGCCGGTTGAACAGATTTCCCGCCTCGGCATCGATGAGCAGCAGCCGGGCATTGATCTCCTCGGCCTCATCGGCGGCCGCCAGCATTTCGTTGCCCACCTCCCCGCCGTATTGCCGGGCCATGCGCTTCTGCATGAATGCCAGCAATTTATACGGCAACGGTACCCCCTCCCGCTCCCGGGGATGGCGGAGCGCCTCGTACCGTTCCTGATCGAGCTCGATGCACACCGCCCCCGGACCTCTCTCCCGGATCACCTGCTTGACCTGGGCCGCGATGTCGAAGACATGCCCGACCCCGACTAGCGTAATCATGATGAAGCCAATGGATTTGAGGTTATTATAAGCCTCCCACCTGAATGGCCCCATGGCCAGGTGGATACGCCCGGATGCATTCGTTCACCTTCCGCCCTTGCTTTTCTTGCGTGACGGTCCCCTTTTCTTCCTCCTCAGCATCAGGATTGCCAAGAGCACGATGGCCAGGACGGTCGCCCCGCCCACCGCGAACCATGCCCAGTCGTTGCCGGAAGATCCCTTGACGGTATTGCCGGTGATCATGTTACCCAGACTGGTCTGGTCCACGCTTATGCTCTCGCCGTTGTCCAGGCAGGCGTTGTCGATTACTGTGTTGTTCGAGCACGCCTGGAGCAGCTGTATGCCATTGCCTTTGTTGCCGTTGCAGGTGTTGGACCCGACATAGTTGTACCCACAATCCAGGTAGAGGAGTATCCCGGTCTCCGTGTTGTCATCGCACTTATTCCCGGTGACGGAGTTGTTGGAGCTTTCATTGTAGAGATAGATCCCATAGTGCCCGTTCATGCGGCAAAGGTTCCCGGTGATGGCGGTGTAGTTCGAGGCGTAGAGGTATATCCCATAGTGACCATTGTTGTCGCAGTAGTTTTCGCTGACCCGGTTCTCGGTGCCGGAGGCGTAGAGGAAAATGCCGACCTCCTCATTCCCGTCGCAGATGTTCGAACGGATCGTGTTATTGATGCTGGCGCTGTATAGGTAAACGCCGTAGTGGGTGTTGTAGTCGCAGGTGTTGCCCGAGACGGTGTTGGACCAGGAGCTGAAAAGGTAGATACCATAGAAGCTGTTGGAACTGCAATCATTGTCCATCACCTTGTTGGAGTTCGAACCGCCCAGAAAGATGCCGTAGTATTTGTTGCCGGTACAGGTGTTGAGGGAGACGGTGTCCCCGCTGGAGCTGTCCAGGAATATCCCGTAGTACCCGCTGTCATCGCAGGTGTTCCTGGATACGACACTATTATTGCTCCCCTCCAAGGTTATCCCGCTCAGGGTCGAGCTCCCGCAGATGTTGTCCGTGACGGTACTGTCATCCGAACCCCCCAGAAGTATTCCGTGACCGTCGCTGTTGCATATGTTCCCGGTCACCATATTCGACCCGGAGCGGTACAGATATATTCCGTATCCTTCAGCGCCACAGACGTTGTTGGCTATCGTATTTCCGGTACTCGACCCCGCCAGGTATATTCCGGTGTTGGCATTGCCGCTGCAGATGTTGTTCCGTATGGTGCCGGAGTTGCATCCGAACAGGTTGATCCCGTCGTAGCCGTTGTTGTTGCAGGTATTGCCCTCCAACAGGATCGAGTTCGACAGATAGACGAATATGCCTTCGCTGTTCCCATCGCAGAGGTTGTTCCGGACGGTCGCCACCCCGGAGACGTTCACTATGGCGATCCCCGCGCCGTAGTTGTAAGGATAGTCATCCGCCGCTGCGCTGCTTGCGCCACTGACCGAACAGTTGGCTATTTCGATGCTCAGCGTAACGTTGCCGATGTAGATGCCGTTGTATGAACCGTTGGATTTGATCTCGAGGTCCCCGATCATGAACGGGTTCGCCGCCGTCCCGATCCCCGGCCAGCCCTCGGCATTGGCCAATTCGATGAGTTCTGCGTCCCCGTCGATGCGTATCGGGGCGTGGGCATTCAGGCCGGTCAATTCGGTCAGGCTGGTCCCAGCGCCGGTATCGGCGACCGAATGGCCGGACGCAGGGACCAAAAGCAGCATACCGAGGAGTAACGTTAGCGCGATGACCGCGTGCATTGCCTTGCTTGGGTCCTTTCTCATTTCAGCACATCCTAGAGCTGATAGTAGCAACTAGTAGGTTAAGGGCATTTTTTCTCGTTATTTAGATGTACCGGACTTTGCTCCGGCCGTTCTCACAATGCTTAATAGCCCCATCATTCCTCGGCCTAGCCATGCCGAAGGTAAGACACGACTTTGGAATGGTGGCATTCGACATGGACGGCGTGCTGGTCGATTATGAATCGTCCTGGACCTGGGTGCACGACCATTTCGGGGTAAAGAGCGAGGAGTCCATCAAGGCGTTCGTCAAGGGGGAGATTGACGACATGGAGTTCATGCGCCGGGACATCGCCCTTTGGCTGAACAAGAAACCCAACCTCTGCCTCTCGGACGTCACCACGATCCTGGAGCCCTTGCCGATCGTGGAGGGGATCCAGAGGACCGTTGACGAGCTGAAATGGCATGGCATCAAGACCGTCATCGTGAGCGGCGGCCTGGATGTGGTGGCGTCCAAGATCGCCAAGCGCTACGGCTTCGATGATTGGGTGGCTAACGGCTTCGCCTGCGACACCACCGGAAAGCTGACCGGCGAGGGCGTGCTTCGGGTCGAGCTCGCCAACAAACGCCAGGCGGTGGAAAGGTTCTCCTCGGTCTACGGGGTGGACAGGGAGCACGTCTGCAGCGTCGGCAACAGCTTCATCGACGTGTCCATGTTCGAGGCGTCGAATCTGAAGATCGCCTTCAATCCGATAGACGACTACGTGGCGCATCAGGCGAACGTCGTGGTCCGCAGCAACGACATTTCGGACATCCTGCCATATATCCTCGGCCAGCAGACCGGCCTGAAGGGTTGATCTCACTCCTTGAAACCGTACTCCCCGATCAGCGGTACGAAGACCACGGACCCCAGGTCCAGCATCTTTCTCTTGCCGTCCTCCTTGATGACTAGATACAGTTCCTGGTAGGTTCGCCCGCCGACCGGGATCAGCATCTTGCCGCCCTCCTTCATCTGCTCAAAAAGCGGGGGCGGGACGTCCGGTGCGCCGCAGGCGACGCTTACCCGGTCGTAGGGAGCGTAGGTCGGACATCCCTTCGATCCGTCAGCCACGATGGTGGTCACGGTGTCCGCGTATCCGGCCGCCTCCAGGCTCGCCCTCGCCCGCTCCGCCAGCGATGGTAGCCTCTCGATACTGTAGACGTGACCTCCGGGCATCACCATCTCGGCGATGACCGCCGCGTGGTAACCGGAGCCGCCCCCGATCTCCAGCACCTTCATGCCGGGGCGCAGGTCCAGACCGCTGACCATCATGCCGACCATATGGGGAGCCGAGATGGTCTGCCCCTCCCCGATGGAGAGCGGGGAATCGACATAGGCCACTCCCTCCAAGGCGCGAGGCAGGAACCGGTGCCGTTCCACTTTCTCCATGGCCGCCTCTGCCTCCTTGCCTTGAACATAGCCGGATGCGACCAGCTCGGCGATCATCCTCTTACGCTCTTGCTCGGTTCCCATCGGTCCTTCAGGAGTATGTCGTCCTGGCCTTCTTGGCGTAGATACGGACGATGTCCCTGGCCCGCACGGCGCCGGTCTTGGCCATGCCGCCGTCCGTCGTCTTGATCGAATGGATGACCACTTCCTCACGTCCCAGGGTCATCAGGTCGCCGACGAAGAATTCCTCATCGGGCGTGGCGGTGATGTCAATGGATAGCGTCTTGCTGCCCTTGTTGACCGCTATTCTTACCCTGACCTTATCAAACTTCTTCGCCCAGAGAGTGGAAATCTCCTCGGCCTTCGCTTTCATCACGCGGCGGCCGCCGACCTCCAGTCCGGTGATGAGCACCGGCATGTCCTCGACGAACATCTCATCCTCGTAGGAGACCAGGTCGCCTTGGGACATCTCCACCTCGTAGCGTTTGGAGCTTCCCATCTCGGACACGATTATGGGGACAAGAACCGCCTTCGGTTCCCTGACGACGGTCGTGTAGACCTTTGCGCATTGCTGGCATTTGACCGTGGTCTCCAGCACGTCCCCTTCCTTGCTGATCTTGCCCCTCAGCACCTCGTGCACTGTCTTCTCTCCGCAATCCGGACATTCAAGGTTAAGGGCGTTCGGTATGTTCATATCACTCATCACGGCGATTATGCTCTGTTCTGGATAAATCTATCGTTTGTACGGTCGACCTCGAACGGCGCATCATGCCCGGGAACGACGATGTCGGCGAAGGATACTATCTTCTTCATGCTCCTTAGCGCAGCCTCCCCGTCACATGCGACCCCGGGCGGTACCCAGCGCCTCACATTATCGAAGGTGGGTATGGCGTCCCCGACGATCGCATACCTACGTTCCGCCTCGACGAACACGCTCATGGTGCCGGGAGTGTGGCCCGGAGTGTGCACCAGGGTGATCCCTGGGAACAGTTCCTGGTCCTGCGTAACTTGGACATATGGCAGGGGAGGGTCTTCCAACCTGTGGGCCATCTGGATCGCGTAGCCGAACAGGTCGTTGTTCGAGCAGTGATCGGAGTGCAGGTGCGTGTTCACGACGATGTCCACTTGGTCAGGATCGACCTCGTTGGCCGATAGCGCATCGACCACCCGGGGGCGGTAATCGTCGTCGCTGGAATCGACGATCATGATGTGCTCGGGCCAGGTGACCATGGTGACCGACGAATGGGCCTCCAATATCTCCTTTCCGTTCCTCACGATGCGGCCTTCGCACAGGACGGTGACCTTGATGGGCGTCATTTCAACGATGTTTCAAATCCACAGGAGCACTTAATATTGTTTCCCTTCCACTTGGGGCGGTTGCCGCATTTGGGACAGACGGCGTGCTCGGCAAAATAATCCAGCCACGCGTTGCGTATGTCCGGGTTGGTCTCACCCCGGATGTGGTCGAGGGCATCCCTGAGCTCCTTGGTCGTCGCCAGGGACTCGAGGTCGGTCACATCCACCGCCCGGGGCGTCTTGGCCAGGGATTGGGGATAGAGGTGTGCCACCAGCATGCCGGCGAGGAATCCGCCGAAGTGGGCCCCGAACCCTATCCCCCCGCCCACCAGGCTGGTCGGCGTGGAGAACGCCAAGAACACCTGCCAGGCGAACCAGGACCCGACCGCCAGCCAGACCGAGACCGCGGGCAGGAATATGACAAACAGGAACATCGGGACCTTATCCCGGGGATAGAGCAGGAGCATGGCTCCCATGACCCCGGCGATGGCCCCCGAGGCACCGATCAACAAACTGTTCGAACCCGTCAGTACGACCGATTCGACCAGCGTCCCGGCCACTCCGGCGATGAGGTAGGTGGCCACGAACTTGTTCTTTCCCACCCTCTCCTCATAGGAGTTGCCGATGAGGAACAGGAAGAGCATGTTCCCTATGACGTGAAAGAAATTCGCATGAATGAACAGATTGGTGAAGATGGTGTATAGATGGCCTATGTCATCCGTGAAATAGGTCGCCCTGAACCCCAGGTCGGTCTGTACCGCCCTCAGTCCGCCGGAGAATGGCGTCAGAGGGGCCAGGAGCGTCAGCATGAATACCACAAGGTTAGCCACGACCAGTACGTTGGTGTAGCTGAACCGCCTCATGAACCCGATCGCCATTGCCACCAGCATGACGATGACAGCGACTATCGACAGAATGTCCATGGAGCCCAGACGCCATCAAGCACACCTCTGGTTATTATTGTTTCGCCGACATCTCCAGGAATGTCAGCCAATGGCTTTATCCCGCCATCGGGGAATGAGGTATGGATAAACGCCCATGAAACTGGATACATCGATCGTCGTGAACTGCCCGGAAGGAGTCTACTGCCCGTCCGACGACACGTTCCTGCTGATCGACGCTCTCGAGGTCGTTCCCGGAGACCGTGTGCTGGAGATAGGATGCGGCAGCGGACTGGTCTCACTTCATCTGGCCAAGGCAGGGGCAGCGGTGACCGCGGTCGACGTCAACCAGGAGGCGGCATTCTGCGCCAAGGCGGCCGCCGGCCTTAACGGGCTGAGGCTCGAGGTGATACGGTCGGACCTCTTCCAGAACGTTCGCGGCTGTTTCGACCTGATCGTTTTCAATCCACCCTATCTCCGGGGAGAAGGCACCGATGTCTCCGATCTGGCCTGGGCGGGAGGCAGGACCGGGACGGAGACACTGGGGAGGTTCCTGGAGCAGGCCCCGCCGCACCTCAACCAGGATGGGAGGATCATAGTGATCGTCTCCTCCGACATGGAACAGACCCCGCTCAGGGAGATGCTCTATCCTTTCCATAGCCGGGAGCTGCGGGCCCAGCACCTGTTCTTCGAGGAGCTCAGGGTGCTGGAGCTGGTACCTCGTGAGATCACGTGTTGAGCAGTTTCTCTATCTCCTTTTTGAGTATCTCGCTGATCGTCTTTCCATCCACCTTGCCGCGGAGCTCGGCCATGGCCGGGGCCATTAGCGGCCCGATGGCACCCATCTTCTTCTCCCGGACGAAGTGTTCCCGTTCCCTGACCAGCTTGGAAATGATTGTACTGGCCTCCCCGCTGTCCACCTGGGTTATGCCCAATGCGTCTATTGACGCCTTGACATTTTTCCCGCCGGCGATATGGCGCAGCAGGTCCGGCAACGCCTCTTTGGTGAAGCACCCCTTCGCCAGGGCGTCGAACAGCTCCCTCACCGAGGCATCGGATATCGAAGAGACGTCCAGACCCTCCTTCTCCAGTTCCGGATAGGTGTTCAGGAAGGTGCGCGCCGCCACCCCTGCCTGGTCCTTCGCGGCCAGTTCTTCGAAGAGCTGCTCGAATCCTTCCCTGACTATCTGAGCCGCCTGCTGCTTGTGAATTCCATATGCGGTGACGAAGCGGTTGATGGTCTGCTCTGGTAGCTCGGGGAGGTTGGCTTCGATCTCCGCCATGCGCTCAGGGGTGATCGGTATCGGCCTGACGTCGGTCTCCGGATACATCCTGCCAGCCCCCGGTAAGGGCCTGGAGAAAGAACTGCCGCCGTCCGGCAGCGGGTCCCTTGTCTCCTCCGGAACGCCTTCCAATGCCGTCCTGGCCCGTTCCGCCGCCGCTCTCAGGGCGGCGTCCGCCTTGACCGGGTCGTCGGCGCAGATGGCGAAGGCGTCACCTTCCCCCAATCCCATGGCGGCCCGTAGGTCGTTCACCGTCTCCGGGGTTATGCCATAACCTGGCAGCTCATCGGAATGGAATATGCCCATGACCCCGCGGGTACGGGCGTGCTGTGCCATCTCCGCACCGAGGCGGAGCTTCCCGTCAGCGCTCTTCATGACGCCGACGAAGCCCGGCAGCCTGATGCCCAGCACCTTGCCGCTCTTGCCCAGCGCGGAGGTTATCACCTTCGACTTGGACGAGACGAATACTGCGGTATAGTCGACCACCTCGCCGGATACCTGGGTAACGCCTCTCTCGCGGAGCATGCCCTGGATCCTGAGGAGCGAACGCTGCCGTTCCACCTCCTTTTCCACATATGTCGGCAGCAGCTTCAGGTCCTGTACGCCCTTGATCTCGACCCTGGCTCCCCCTGGGATGGATATGTTGACATCCTCGCGGATCGTCCCGAGGCCGCGCTTCACCTTCTTGGTCGCCCGGAGGATGGAACCGAGCCGCTGGGCCACCTCCCTCACCGTCTCGCCGTCATGCATGTCCGGGCCGGTGGCTATCTCGATCAGAGGTATGCCCAGCCGGTCCAGGCGATAGGTTACCTCGCTGGCCTTGGTCTCGACCTTGCGCGCGGCGTCCTCCTCGAGGCAGACCGAGAGGATGGATATCTGCTTCCCATTGACCTCAAGCATTCCATCGGTCGCTATCAGGGCGGTCCTCTGGAAACCGGAGGTGTTCGAACCGTCGATGACGATCTTCCTCATGTAGTGCACTTCATCGACGGGCCGGGCCTTGAGCAGTGCGGAAACGACCAGGGATGCCTGGACCGCGTCCTTGTCCGCGTCGTGGGGAGGTTCCTCATCAGCCTCAACCAGACAGCATCTGGAAGGCGGCGCCTGATACCTGAAGCTCATCTTCCTGGCGGCCTGGGCCAGCACCGCCCGGTCTATCTCGCCCAGTTCAGACTGGGAAGGTCTGAGCCGGCGCAGCAGTATGGACCCCTCCTGTTCAACCAGGTCCGATTCGCATGAGCAGAACAACTTCTTGGTGCTGAGCTGCTGGTGTATCTCGATGCCGCAAGTGAGTTCATGCTCAGCCATCGATCTCCCTCCTTTCCGTTATCTCTCCGCGAAGGTTCGTTCGCATCAGCCGCCTCACCTCTAGGTCATCCGATGTCTGACCCAGCACCCACATCAGCTTGACGTAGGCGGTCTCCGGCAGCATGTCCTCGGCGGGAATGACCCCGGCCGTGATCAGGTCGCGGCCGGTGTCGTAGACGTTCAGATTGACCCGGCCATAGAGGCACTGGGACGTCATCACGACCTGGGTCCCGGCCTTGATGGCCTTTCCGATGGCGACGACCATGTCCTTAGACACGTGACCTAGCCCCGATCCGGCGAAGACGATACCGTGGTGTGAACCGAGCACCGACTCGAACGCCGATGGGGACATCCCCGGGTAATACTGCAGCAACGCCACCTTTTCGTCCATGGATTCCCTGAGCGTCACTTTTCCCTCAGCTCTCCTCTGATGGTCGGCCAGATATTCGATCGGGCCTTCGAACCCGATCCGGGCGACCGGGCGGCAGTTCACGCTCTGGAATGCGTCACGCCTGCTGGTGTGCATCTTGCGCACCTTGGTTCCCAGGTGTACCGCTCCAGCGGTATCCGAGGAAGTCTCGTGCATCAGGACATATACCCCCGCGGAGTCCCCTTCGGCGATGAAACGGGCCGCCGACACCAGGTTGGTGTGTGCGTCGGTGGATGGCCGGTCGGACGATCTCTGGGCGCCCACCAGCATGACGGGCTTTCTGAGGTCCTCGAGCATGAACGAGAGCGCCGCCGATGTGTAACCCATCGTGTCCGTCCCATGGGGAACGATGCATCCGTCCACGCCGCCATTCAAACGGTCCGCCACTGCCCCCGCCAGCGTCTGCCAATGTTCCACCGTCATGTTCTCGCTGAAGATGGAGAAGATCACCTCGGAACGGACGTTGCATATGTCCGCTATCTCCGGCACGGCCGCCACCAGGTCGTCGGCGGACAGGGCCGGGTGCACCGCCCCGGTGCGGTAGTCGACGTAGGAGGCTATCGTCCCTCCAGTACCCAGCACTGACACCGTTCGCTTGTCCTTGCAGGGGTGGAGCCGCTGCGGTTTCCTTTCCTTGGGCTGGACCTTTGATATGACCTCGATGGCCGTATCCGGACCGGTCCTGATGCCCACATTATAGCCGGACTTCATCTTGACCACGACCACTTCCGGGTCGCTGAACTCGTGATGGGGCATTAGAATGCCCCGGTACTCCCGGCCGGTATCATGGACCAGGACGGTATCGCCTTCCTCGGCGTTGAGCGAACGGAGAACGTCAAGGAGTCTTTGAGAATAACCCATCTGATGCACCTGGCGTAGAATGCGCGTTCGCCACTTAATCATTTTGCGAGCTTCGCCGAGGTAAAAAAAGGAAAAAACGGAAAAGGGTTGGAAAAGGTGTTTGGCGTCACTACTTGCGGCTGCGCAGGACCACCATTATCACCACGACCACGACGATCAGGGCGACTATCAGGAGCATCGGCAGCATGATCGCGTCGATCGTGCTCCTCTGGGCCTGGGCCGACACGGTCTGGGCCTGGCTTCCGTCGGCGGTCTGCGAGACGACCTTGCCGTCCACCGTGGCGTTCACCCAGTACGGAGAGGAGACGGCGTGCCTGCCATACTCATCCTGGGTCCATCCGGTCACGTCGGCCAGATACTGACCGTTGCTGTCGGTCACGCCGCTGGAGATCAGCTTGCCGTTCCCGTCCACGACGGTCACCGGCGCTCCCGAGACCAGTTTGCCGTCGGAGTTCTTGACGATGACGGTGAACTGGTTAAACCAGGTCATCAGGCCGCCATCCTCGATCTTCAGCTTACCGTCCATGGAGGTGGCGCTGATGTTGACGCTGCTCTCATGCACCGAGTAGATGTCGAACCTTGACGCGTTCAGCGCCGACTTGGTTATGAGGGCACTGGAATCGTCCAGGAACACCGCGTCGTTCCTGCACTGGATACTGGCCCCGCTCATGGTCAACTTCGAGTTGATCAGGTATATGCCGTTGTACACGAACGTCGGTACCGTGATGTTCCGGGAGTCCAGGTTATGGTTGAGCCACTGGAGGACGATGGCGTTCTCCTTCACGGTGTCGCTGAACGATACGGTCGAGTTCTCCGCATACACCGCGTAGCTCAGCATTCCGTAGGTGTTGTCCTTCGCTGTGACATCCGAGTTGATGGCGTACATACCCACGTGCTCGAGGAGCATCGGCAGGAGCAGGTCCGAGAGGCCATAGGTGGCCATCAGGTCGCCCGAGCTGAGACCCTCCTCAGTTAGGCTGGATGTATCCAGGTAGCTGAGGACCAGGGACAGCAGAACAGAGTACTTGGCCACATCATCGACGATGCGGGCATATCCGATCTCATTGTCCTCGACCGAGACGACGCAGTTGTACAGGAATATCTCGTTCTTGTCCAACAGGAATATGTTGGCGTGGATCCTGCCCACCACGTCCTCGGCGTACAGTCCGGCCACACTGTTCAACACGAATATGTTGTCGACCACATTGTCCAGGTAAGAGCTCCTGGCGTATATCCCGCGCTCGTTCTGCATGATCACGCAGCTCTTGATGATCGGCTGGGACCCGTCGTTGACGAATATCCCGTCCATTCCGTTCGCGAGGATCGTCGTCGAGGATATGGTCGGGTTCGCCCCGTCGATGAATATTCCGTTCCGGTCGTTATACTGGATAGTACAGGCGGTGATCGACGCGGTCGACGTGTTGCCCAGGTATATCTCGGACCAATCGCTCACGATCGAGCTGGTCATCTGCAGTTTGCCGTAGACCAGGAACAGCCCCTTGCCGTTGTCGGAGTACATGTTGGAGTTCCTTACGATCAAGGAACCTCCGAAGTCTACCATCAACTGGGTGACCCCGGTGTCGGCGGCTCCGATGGTGAAGCTGTCCACCGAGTCCAGTGTCAATATACCGTAGCGGGTGATCTCCACATCCCCGAAGAGTTCCACGTCGTTGCCCTTCACGGTCGTTGCGGTGCTGACCAGCCACTTGACCTGGCTGCCGGACGATAAGGCAAGCGTCAGGGAATCGGACGGAGCCACCACACCATCGCTGGGTACGATTATTCCGCCATTCATGTTCTCTTCGAATATGCCATTAAAGACGGCGACCCCGTTGCTCTCCAGCACCCACAGGCCTATTCCGCCGTTGTGGGTAATGGTGTTGTTCCCGATCACCAGGTAGGTGGAAGCCAGGTTGTTCTGCAGGACTATTCCATTACCGGCGTTCTCGGTGATTATGTTGTTCTCCACTATCGCGTTGGCGCCCTCGATCAGGACCGAGATGTTGTAGGTTCCAGTCACCTTGTTGCTGGTGATGTAGACATCTCCCTGTCCAGTACCGTCAACGTGTATTCCGATGCCGCCGCGGGTGACGATGTTGTTGATTACCGAGACCTTTGCCGATATCGTCGCCACACCGTTGAATGAGGTCACATCGACATTTAACGGCGCGCTCAGCAGTATGCCCTCGCCGGTGTCGCTGTTCATCTTCACGTTGTTGTTCGATATCATAACATCCGCCTTCATGACAACGTTACCGTTGTTGTATGAGAAGTAGCGGATGTAGTCCGTCAGATCGATGCCGACATTGTTAGGGCCAGACATGGTCAGGACGTTGTTTGATATGGTCATCTCATACTGCAGGAACGCATCGCCGTCCATATCATCCACTATCACATCGAGGGTTTGCCCGTCGTTCTCAACGAGTATTCCGAAGTTCTCCGAGCCCTTCATCACCAGGGAGTTCCTGATGATGTTCAATCCATCGACCAGCTTGAACGAGGCTAGCCAGTGGGAGTGTGCGACAGCCTCGATGTTGTCAACGTCGTTACGGACGTACAGACCGATGCTGTTATTGCCCTTCATGCCCACCGTGTTGTCCCGGATGCTGATGGATCCAGATACTACGGTCGCATTTCCAATGTTGCTGATCGAGTACAGGTTGTCGCCGTAATAGTACAGCCCGTAGAAGTCATCGCCTGTTGCGGTCACTTCATTGTTGGCGACCAGCTGCGTGCCGACGGTGACCGTTGACGTACCACCGTTAATTGCCTGGGATATCAGATCCGGATCGTACCTCAGGCCAACTGCCATCGCTCCGTTCATTATCGCTATGTTGCGCAGCACCTTCACATTGGCCGCGGTGGCGTTCGCCCAGGCGTTCCCGTGCGGACCGGTGATTTCGACCTTCGCCTGTACATCGAAATAGACGTAGTAGACATCACGATATGCGTTGATTCCAGTAACGGTCGCCTTGTTGTCTGTAACGACCATGTCGCCATTGTAGGTCGCGGTCGCGACCTTCTTGGTCTGCGTTACGGACGCATAGACATAGACATCAACGAAGTATCCATCGTTGTTTCCATAGTAGGTCATGGTGTTGTTTGAGACGACCAGGTCTCCAGCCATAAGAGCATCCGAATTATCGGAGGCGATGACCCGGACCAGGGCGCTGAGAGCGCTGGAATTTTCGATGACCGCACTGTTCCTTAGCACATTGACCGACCCGACCATTGTCCCGGTCGAGTTGTCACTTGTTACTAGGTAGTTCTGAAGGGTTATCGCCTCTAGGTTACCGATCTCCAAGACATTGTCGCTAACCATGATATTGCCGACCACCGACATGGTGGAGTTGCCCTTCGATCTTGAATCCTGGTAGACCTCTATTCCATTATGGCTTATGTCCAGACCTTGGTTGTTGGTCACGGTCAGGTCACCGGTGACGGAGAGGGTGGACAGGTTGTTCGACTCATATGCCAGATTCAACCGGATCGATTCCCCGCACACCACTGCCAGGTTATTGGACACGGTTATCGAGCCAGTGAAGGTCAGCTTTGCGCTGTCGTACGACCTCAAGCCTTGCCTGGAGATGTCCAGCATTCTTCCGGTCGCCTTATGCACGACATTGCCGGTCACGGTGACCGTGCTGTTGAAGACAAGCTCCTTGTGTCCGTTGGCGGCGACCGCGTCCGTCAGGGACATGCAGTTGCCGGTCAGATTGTTCATCACGTTGTTGATGATGGTCACATCGCTGACCACGGAAACGGAGGAGTTGGTCTTGCTGCCGGCAGTAACCTGCCTGCTGATGGTGAACCCATTGGCTGCACGAGTCACCAGGTTTGAATCGATGGTGACAGCGCCGGTTTCAGCGATCAAGGCGTTGTTCAGGGTGTTCAGCGTAACGATCACCCTGACAGCGTTGGATCCGACACAGTCGATGTTGTTGCCGGATATCTCTATCGGCATCGTGATATGTGTCTTGCCATTGTTCTGACCGGTCGCATGCATCTCGAAGGTTATTCCAGGTCCAGAGGCTATGTGCAGTTTGTTGTCCGAAACGGTCATTGAACCGGTGACGGTGATATTTCCATCGTCCACGGCCGCCAGCCCGTTGATCAATAAGGTAATGCCACTGCTCGAAAGCTGGGAACCGATGTTGTTCAATACACGGACATCGCCTAGAATGGTCAAGTGCGATAGATCAGAGGCAGCCGAGTAAGAACCGGAAGCGATCAATCCCGAAGCAACGCTGACGTTGTTCCTGACTACGGCCACGGGAATTGTCAAGGTGGTCGATGAGTGGTCCGAGGTCGATGCCGATTCGCTCACCGAGATGGTCATCCCGCTGCCGATGTTGGCGATCGTGTTGTCCGATACCACTTTGGCCCCGCTCATGCTGACTATTCCGTACCCTGACGATGATTCCGCAAGGTTGCTTACGAAGAATACGCCCGTTCCCAGGGTGACGGTGTTGTTGCTGATTGTTTCCGCACCCGTGTAGGTGATCCTGCCATTGAAGTCGCCGACCGCCAGAAGTGACTTGCCCACGATGATGCCATTCTCGACGCTTATCATCCGGTTATGGTCGACGGTGATGTCGCTGGCAAAGACCGCAGTGCCGTTCTCGTAGGCTACCGCGGTCTTCTGAGCAATGATCGCGTCAATGGAGGTAGTGAAGTTGTTTCCCGTGACCCTGATCGGGTTGGTCATTGTCGAGGTCTTCTGCCCAAAGGTCACCAGGGTGGAGCTGTCGCTGAACCCATTTCCTATGACATTCCTCAGGTCGTTGTTGGAGACGGTTACTCCGCTGTTGATGTTGACCGAGTTGTCATGGTTGAAGCGTAGGCTGGGAAGATCAAGGGCGGTTGCCGAGTTGACAACGCTGATCGCGTTCCCGCTGGTGAAGGTATTGAAGTTGAACGTCAAAGCGCCGTTCAACGTTGCGGTGGCGTTGTCGTATGAGACCACGGTTCGCTCGACCGATATAGCCTGGTGCGTTCCTATGTTGAACCGGTTGTTGTTGACGCTGATCGCGCTGTTGAGCACGGCCACACCGCTTTGCACGGGGTTGACGGTCTCTTCGATACGGACCGCTGTTCCGGTCAGTCCCAGCGCGAAATTGTTGTTGGCGATCACGATGGGGACGGATGTGGTTCGGGTGGTGGTGGCGTTCGACCAGGCCGAGACCTGAACCAGGATATCATTGACGGATACCTGTCTGAAGTCACATCCGGTTACCGTCAGGTTACCGCTCTTGTGAATGATGGAGAATAGTATTGCGTTGGATGACAGGTCCCTGAACATCGAGTTGGTGAAGACACCGGTGTTCTGGACGGTCATTCCAGTCGCGTTGTTGAACTTGACATAGTTAAGGCTGATGAGGGAGTTGGCCCCAGAGACCATTCCGTTCCAGGTGGTGCTGTTGGCGGTGAAGTTGATCATCCGGGCAGCCTCGCCGTTGGCCCTCAGTGAGCCATCGATCAATATTTGACGGCCGGCGTCGACCCTCACATTGACGTTCGGACCCACCGTTAGGGTGGCCCCGCTCTGAACTGTGATCGTATCGTTCACGACATACGGCGAACCAGCCTCGTTCCAGGTGGTGTCTGTGGAGATGTCCTGGTAAACATATGTCGTCGCGTTGGCGCCTGAGGCGCTTAAAAGTAGCGCGAACGCGCAGACGATCAAAAGGGCCCCTACCATGAGGAATCCTTTTCGCCTGGCGAGTGGTCCTAGTATCAACTGATTAGAGCTATCTTCCGGTGAATACGTGCCCATTCCTCCTGATTAATTATCAAATCAACAAAATTTGTTCTTATAAGGATATGCTCATAAATTCGAAGAAATGAATTAATGATTTTCATTCTGAATATTTGCTGGCCCAGCTGTCGAAATCGAAAATTGAATACTGAATTATGATTATAATTTTTGATAACGCTGAAAGGACCGGCCTGCCTTGCGTGATGTTGAGGTCATGAATGACAACCGTTAAGACAAGATTATTCATCTACGGTCCGTGCACAAGATAAAGAGCATCGGCATGGAGCATGACGTGCTAGCGGAGAATGTCCACCTGGCAGAGCACAACCATGAAAGGCTGGTCGCGAAGGGAATCCGGTCCGTAGACGTCATGGGTTCGATCGGTTCTGGAAAGACGGCCATGATCATCAAGATGGCCACCCATCTGAAGCAGACGGGGATAGGTGTGGCGGTCATCGCGGGAGACGTGACCGGCGAGGATGATTACAAACGATTCAAAGAGGCAGGTATAGATGCCTACAACGTCAACACCGGAAAGGAGTGTCATCTTGAGTCCAACCTGATCGAGCGTACTCTAGATAAGATGGACCTGGACGGTATCGGTTTCATTTTCATCGAAAACGTGGGAAACCTGGTCTGCCCGGCCGATTTCCCGTTGGGGACGGACGTTCGGATGGTGGTGATATCTGTCACGGAAGGAGACGACATGGTGAGGAAGCATCCGATGATCTTCACCTCGTCCGACGTAGCGGTCCTGAACAAGGTCGACCTGGCGGGGTATATGGAGGTCGATGTGGAGGTCTTGAGGTCGGATTATTCCAAGATCACAAACAATAAGACCCTCTACCTGACCAGCGTCAAGACCGGGGAAGGCATAGAATCGGTCATGAAGGCGATCGGCATCTCCAAATGATCGGTAGGCTGGCCTTCGTCGATGTGGGCCGGGGTTGCCTCCTCGCCCAACATCCTTTTTATTAGGCGATGTCCATTGTCCTGACCGATCCGAAATGAGAATCCTAGTGGTAGGAGGGGGCGGCAGGGAGCACGCCATCGTCAAGGCGCTCGAGAGGGGCGGTTCTGAGATATTTTCAGCCATGAGGAACCGCAATCCAGGGATCGCCAGATCCAGCAAGGACACGCTCCTGGTAAAGGAGACCGACACGCAAAGGATAGCGGATTACGCTGTACGTTCCCATATAGAGCTGGCGGTCATCGGGCCGGAGGCGCCTCTGGAGGTTGGACTGGTGGACCTGCTGGAATCGAACGGGGTCCGTTGCGTCGGGCCGACCCGGTCAGCAGCCCGGATCGAGACCTCCAAGAGCTTCGCCAGGGAGGTCATGCAGAGGCACCGGGTTCCCGGGAACCTCGATTTCCATTCTTTCGATGAGGCGAAAGAGGCAAAGGCCTTTGTCAAAGACATGAGCATGGAGGTCGCGGTCAAGCCCATTGGCCTCACCGGAGGAAAGGGTGTGAAGGTCCAAGGCGAACACCTGAGGACCAAGGCGGATGTCTGCGACTACATAGACGAGATCTTCGAGAAGCACATCGGGGGTGCCGGTGTGGTCCTGGAAGAGAAGGCCGTCGGCGAGGAATTCACCCTTCAGTCGTTCTGCGATGGTCGGGATATCGCCCCCATGCCTCTGGTCCAGGACCACAAGAGGGCGTTCGAGGGCGATGAGGGGCCCAATACCGGCGGAATGGGATCCTACTCGGACGCCGACCATCTGTTGCCGTTCGTTCATAGGGATGAGTATGAGAAGGCGGTGCAGATCGTCAAGAGGATGATCGAAGCAATGCGCCTGGAGGGCTGCCCCTACAAGGGTGTGCTTTATTCCCAGTTCATGCTGACCAGGGAAGGGCCCAAGGTCATTGAATACAACGCCCGGTTCGGGGACCCTGAGGCGATGAACGTCCTCACCGTCCTATCATCTGATTTCACCAGTGTCTGCCAGGGCATCGCCGACGGCCACCTGGGCAAGGTCAAGGTGGACTTCCAGGAGAAGGCCACCGTCTGCAAGTACGTGGTCCCGCAGGGCTACGGAATGGAATCGAAGGCGGGACTCCCGATAACGGTTGACGAGGCGGCGATCGAGAGAGAAGGGGCCCGACTGTACTACGCGATGGTGGATGACGTCGACGGCAGCATCCTGACAACCTCTTCGCGCGCCGTCGGGGTCGTCGGGGTGGACGACACCTTGGAGAAAGCGGAACAGGCGTGCGAGAGGGCCCTCCGGTTCGTAAAGGGCGAGGCCATCTATGTCAGGCATGATATCGGCAAGAAGGATGTCGTCCAGAGCCGGAAGGAACATATGGATTCCCTGAGAAGATAAATAACGGAGCAAATCATAGGGTTCATCCATGAGCAACCTGGATGAGATCGTCGCCAAGATACAGGAGAGGCTTGACGAGAAGGACACCGTCAGGGAGATCGCCATCAAGTCATCGAGGGCGACGACCAGGCTGGCATCGGGAGTGGTACACGGCATCCACAAGAAGGAGGACGTGGAGAGCCTTATGGCAGAGACGATGGACGAGTCGCAGCGGCTGAAATCGCTGCTGAACGAACATCCGGATATCTGGCACTCGGGTATCGTGCAGGACGCCCTCCAGGAGGTGGCCGAAGCGGCGATCGTTCTGACGATAACCAAGGGATTGGACCTGCCGGAACCGGACGAACTGGACATACCGGTGACCGCATACCTGATGGGCTTCGCGGACGCCATCGGTGAGCTGAGAAGGTTTGCCCTGGAGGCGCTCCGGGAAGGGCGCAACGATGACGCCGTCCGATACCTGGAGATGATGGAGGAGATGTTCCTCATCCTCATGAAGTTCGATTACCCCGACGCGATCGTTTCCATACGCAGAAAGCAGGACATCGCCCGGTCCGTCCTGGAGAAGACCCGGGGAGAGGTGGCGGTGGCGGTCAGCATGAGACGCCTGGAGATCAAGCTGGCCAGCCTGGATAAGGTACTGCAATCAAAATAGCCGTTGCTGCTGGACAGACGATAGAAAAAAATGGAAATGGGAAACGGTTTTCACTTCTTCTTACGCGGTATCGGCCTGCGATAGACCAGGTAGACCGCGACGAGCAATACCACCAGGGCCACGTAGAGTAGCGCGTTCGTCGTACCGAAATCGGCCTGATTGTAGTAGAAGGTGCTCGTCTGGACCGTGCCGCCGATATCGAACAGCACGAAGGTGGCGTTCGGATCGATCTCCACCTTGAGCTCATGCGACCCCGCGCCCAGGCTGGTCGTCGTCCAGTTATACACTACCTTCTTCGTCGACAGTGCCGAGATAGTCACGTTGGCCACGTGGACCGGGTTCTTGTTGCTCTCCGAATAGTCCACATAGAAGTACACCGGAATGTTGGTGACTGTCATGTTCCCGGTGTTCTTGATGTTCACCGTGAACACGACCGGATTGATCACCTTCACCGTGATGGTCTTCACCGTGGAGGAGGTGGTGCCGTCGGGATTGGTCGAAGTGGCGTTGAGCGATATCGTCAGGTCACCAAGCACAATGGGCGTGGTAAGGTTGAGCTTGAAGATACCGGTCGTCGAACTGGCCGATCCCGGGATCAGCGTCGCGTTATTGGCGGCAAAACCGGTCATCGTGACCTTGTACGAATAGGTCCCATTCGATGTTCCGGCCGGTCCGCCGGCGATGGAGATCGTATACTGGGTCACGTCTCCGAGGCTGACCACCGAAGGCCCGTCTATCGAGGCCTGCAGCGTTGAATCGTCGGCGGCCTTGACCGGCATCACGAATACCGAGGCCACGATCATGCACATTACCATTGTCAACGAGATCAGCGCTTTCTTCGTGTGAACACCCCCTTCTTTACGGAAAGGTAGATGAGGAGCACGAACAGCACCATCACCAATGCCAAGAGTATTGTGGTTTCCAGAGGCAGCGTCGCCTGGGAGGGTGACGTCTTGCTGCCGGACACGACCAGGCCGCCGCTCGGGATACTGATCTTCGGCAGCTCCGGCGAGAACACGTAGTTGTATGACGTGCTGTCGTTACCCGCCGACTGGATGAGGATGTTCGCGCTCAGGTTCAGTTCCGGGACGAGGAAGGTCGCGTTGGGCAGCATCGAGAACTCGATGTACTTGAAGCTCTGGCTGGTGACGGTCACGTTGACCTGGTCGACATAGCTGCCGGTGCTCTTCAGGGAGACGTTCCATCCCTGCGATGCTAGCAGGGCCTTGTTGGCCACGGTTATCAAGTAGGTATCGTCGATGTTGCCGTTGTTGTTTATCTTGATCTGATACCGATAGTTCGTCCCGTCGTTCGCATAGACCTGGGCCAGCGTCGCGTTGACCTCGAACCGGGGCACGATCGTGGCATTGGCCTGAGTGCTCGCCACCACGGATGCGTCGTTCGTGGAGGTGGCGGTGAAGGTTATCGAGTTCTGGGTGACCTTGACCGTCTTTGACGGCGTTATCGACATCTGGATGGTGGCTATCCCGGCTGCGCCGAAGTCGAGGCTGACGTTCTGCTGGGACAGCGTCACGTTCCAACCGGACAGCGAGGCGGCCAGGTTGTATGTGTCAGCCAGGTCTCCGGTGTTGGTCACCGTTATGTTGTACACCGCGGTCTGGTTGGCATTCAGGGTGGCCTTCTGCGATGGGTCCCAATACACCTTGACGCTGCGAGTGCTGAAACGTTCCAGAACGATGTTGGACATCGTGTCCGCCGATAGAGTCTGGGCGAAGGTCTTGAAGTATAGTATGTTGGCCCCTTTCTCGACCAATCTGGTCGAGGCGTTCACGGCGTAATTGCCTGCCGGCAATACTATGGAGAACGTTCCATCCGCCGCAGAGCTTGCCGTCATGTTGCCGACCGAGGAGAGGGCCAGGTTGGCCTGTACCGGTGTGGTCCCTATCGAGGTCGTTCCGTAGAACGTAACCCCGGGCACCAATTGGACGTTGACCGTCTGGTTCAGGTAGCTGGCTACGACAACCTTGCCCAGGAACACCCCGTTGGCTCCGCCGTTGGCATACACATTGTATGTGCCAGGTGCGAGCGGTACCGCGATGGCCCCGGTGGCGGAGGTGTAATTGGACCACATCGCGGTAGGCGAATCCGGCGCGAAGCTTATCGTCCCCGCGGCGGCTGATCCGCCGGTGGCGATCATGGTACCGGTCACGGTACTGTTATCGAAGCTCCGGACTGTGTCCAGGTTCAACGGGAAGGTGACCGTCCCCAAGTTGACCGTGGTAACATTGGTGTACCGCAGGTAACGGTCCGATCCGCTGATCGATCCGAGCGTATGCAGGTCCACATTGACGGTCAGCTGACCGGAGGGCATGTAGACGCCGAGATAACCAGTGGCGTTGGTGGTGGTGTTGAACGTCGCCCCATTGGGTGAACTGAAGGATATCGGGGCGCTGGCGTTCAATTGCCTTCCAGCATACTGGACCTGCACCTGCACAAGGATGGCCGGGGAGGCCACCACATCGTAGGCGGTCGGTCCAGCGATGGTAGTGGTATTGAACAATGCCAGATGGCCGCCGGTGGCGTTGACATCGGCATAGACGCCATAAACACCGGACATGAGATACACGCTGTATCCAGCCCCGGCGCCGATGGCCTGGGTCCTGACGTCACTGCCGGTGAACGTCAATGTGGTCGGCCCGCTGGCGGAGACGCCCGTCACCAGGAACCGTTCCACGATAGGCAGGTTCAATGATGTGGCGTTCTGGCCGATGCCCACCGTAAGCGGGACCGTGCCCGCCCGCAGCTGGAACTGGTCGTTGCTGTCTGAGGTCACGTTCTCATTGACCGTGATATTGTACTGTCCGGGACGGACGCTCAACGTCAGCTCACCGGCGGCCGAGGTCACTCCCTTGATCGTGACCGCGCCTTTTCCGACAGCGGTCAGCGTTACGGTCACTGGCTTTGCCGGAGCTCCGCCATTGGACGTCACTGTCATTGAGACGGTGCGGTTCGTGGGGACGAGCTTGATGTTGTTGACCGTGGAGGTGTTGAAGTCGGTGTACGTGATCCGGTATGTCTCATAGTTGATCAACGACTCGGTCAGGGTGTATGTCCCGTTGCTCACCAGAGGCACGCTGTAGGCCCCGGTGCTGCTGGTATAGAACGTTACCTGGTCACCAGCCTGGTTCGAGACCGTGATGGTGGCGTTGCCGACCCCTTCCGCCGAGCCCATGGCCCCGTCGAAATTGGCATCGAACCATACCTTACCGGAGAGCGTCACGGCATTTTCCAGAGCGATGTTCTGAACACCGGTTGCTGGAAGGGTCAGGTCGGCCCAATAGACCGAAGTGGTGCTCTTGTATGCGTAGACCGAATAGGTTCCCGACGGTAGCAATACCGTCGCACCGCCGGTCGCGTTGGTTATGGCATATACCTCCGCCGGGATCGACTTTGACCTGATGACGAACTGAACACCGCTCAGGTCGGTCGAGGTCACCTGCAGACCGGTCGCGGTCGCTTCCGTCATCGCCAGGTCCTTGGTCACCGAGCCGGAGGAACCGGTCACGTTGGAAAGTGCGACCAATTGGACCCCTTGAACGGTCGCGAACGCGTACACAGTGTAATTGTCCTGCGGCACGGTGATCGAATAGTCCCCGTTGGCGTTGGCCTGTGTCCACATCTGTCTCTTGCCGTTCATGATCTCGATCTGCGCGTACGGTACGGCGTTCCCGTTGTTGGACAGGTGTCCGCTCACCGTCATCGCCGAGGTTATCGTCAACGCCTTGTTGAGCGTCTCGCCGGCGGTCAGGCTGTAGGTCTGCTCTCCTAGGCTCATCAAGGGGCTGGCCGAGCTCAACGTGTAGTTGCCGGAGAAGAGCAGGTCATAGGTGAACTGCCCGGCGGCGCTTGTGGTGGTGTTGATCAACCGGGACGAAGTCAGGTCCTTCAATTGAAGTTGGACGTTCTGAGCGACATCGCCAGAGGTCAGCATGATGACCCCTTTGATCTGGGCCGGTTTGATGGCCAGGTCCTTTGAGATGTTACCGTTCTTCGGGTTCAGGTCAACAGATACGTTGCCGATGATATGGCCCTGATATATGGCATACATGTTGACCGTCGCCGGAGGCAGGCCGAGGAACGAATAGCCGGTCGCCGTGCTTACCTGACTCTTATAGTAGCCAGTGGTCTTGTTCTCCAGCACCACGGTGGCACCGGTGATCAGGATATCGGTCCCGATATCGAACACCGAGTCTCCGTCCCTGTCCCAGTACACTTTGCCCGAGAGGCTTGCAGCGTTCAGGGTGATATTGCCATTGATCACCGTTTGGCTGTCCCCGGCCCCTGTCGCCCCCATGGCCTCCGCGTAGCTGATCTGGTACGATTTGGTGGTTATGACCGTGGCCAGTTGGGTTACGCTGTCCAGCGTGCCATAGCTGTAGGCTATGGTGGTGTTGCCGAACGGGGCGATTACACTGTAATTCCCGTTGGCGTCGGTCTTGACCGTTTGATGGGGTATCCCGTAGGGGAAGTATGTCGAATCCCGGTTGTCGTCCAGGGCGGTCACGTAAACGTTCGCCATGGGCTCCCCGTTCTGCGAGAGGGCGGTACCGGATATGGTCACTCCGTCATAGTACTGGAGGAATACGACCGCGCTGTACAGCCCACCGGCGGACAGGTCCACCGTACCGTTCATCTTGCCGGCGTTTATCAATACCTGGTATTCCTGGCCCTGGGTGTAATTGATGGCCACCCAGGCGTCGGTATGGTTGCTGTAGTCGGCGTACGGATTGTAGTAAGCCGTACGGTAGACCATCCTGAAGTGGCTCAGGTTCCAGCCCTGCATTGGCGGGTAATAGATGAGACTTCCGCTGATTCCCGGTATACCATCGCTTGTTAGACCGACGTCATAGGGCCCGTAGCCCATGAAAGCCCGGTACAGCATCGTCTGGTAGAACAACGCCGTGTAGTGGATCGCGTAGCTGACTATCGTCATCGACGATGTCACGTCGGCCAGAGCATACTCTGTACCATACTGGTCAACGGCGGTTATGGTGTAGTAGTCCGATGGCGCGTTCGACAGCGGGTCTATCTTCTGGTCCGCCAGTTTTGCCGGGGCATAGAAGATGTTCTGACTGGTAGCCGAGAACGGGAACAGCCGACTGTCCACGGCAAAGTATCCGATGTTGTATCCGGACACGCCCCGGAGGTCGTGGTATAGCGATACCAGCTTGCTCTCGCCGATCTTGGACAGCTCGACCCGGGCAGCCGCGTACCATGCGTTGGTAGCGGAGAGCTCGGTATCGTAGGGGCCATAGATGGCAGGGTTGTTCTTGACCACGTTGATATAGTCAGACGGCCGGGCCAGGATATGGTACATCTCGTTGTAGTTGACACCATATTTCTGAAGCAGTGCGACGGTCGCGACGGACACGTCGGTGCTGTTGTCCAGGCGAACCTTCTCGATTATCCTGGCCACCATAAGCGCGATCGCTCCGGTCTCGTTCGAGACCATCAGGAACGATCCCGCCATCTGATATCCGTTCTGGAAGTTATCTGCCACCGTTGGATGTCCCCCAACCTGGATGGCCTCGAATCCATAATCCCACCATGATAGGTAAGCAGGCCTTTCCAGCGGATTGGCGATATTGCTGTCCCTTTCATTGAACCAGGACCATGCCGATGGATAGTACGTCGTCGGCAAGGGCAGATCATAGGAGAACGCCCCTAGATACCAGTATGTTCCATTCTTGACGTCGTATGTCGACGGCTTGAGGAAGTCCGGCACGGTGTTGTAGATCTGCTTGTCATACGCCTTCTTTGACTGGTTCGGTATGCCCGCATCGAGTGCCGTCCAGGCGTTCGGCAGGACTACCAGCCCGAGCACCACCAGGAACACGAACAAGTGGCGGAACTTGATCGATTTCCGCAGGCTGCGCAGGAAGCTTCCCTGCGACCCTGCCATCGCTTTATAGAACTCACTGAACTGAGCCCGTTCGATGATCAGCATCAGGATCCAGCCAGCCATTACCGCGAAGGCGGGTGTGGCGTTGAAAACGAACCTCCCCGCAGAGGAGGCCATGTAGATCGACACGGCCGTCCATACGACCAGGAAGACCAGGAAAGGGGTCAGGTTCTTCGGGATCTTGACGGCCGCATATCCGACACCGAACAGGGCCAGCCAGAACGTCACCGCACCGAATGACAATGCCAGCGTAGAGAACGCCGGCGCCGTCGCTTCGGATATGGTCGAATACAGTTTGCTCTTCACCAGGTATCCCTGACCGGATACTATGGCGTTGAAGAAGTTGGGAGATATGAGATAGAACGCGACCAGCGCGATGATCGATATCAGCGCGATGACCGGAAGCGTAATGGTCCAGGGATAGTCCCGGGTGACCACGAATATCATTCCTGCTATGACCGCGACCAGGAACAGCTCCACTGGAGTGTCTAGCCAGGTCTGGACATAGTTCATTTGGATGTACAGCGGCGCCATGACCAGGAAGGCCACGGTGAACATTATCCCGATGGACATCACGATGCCAAGGGAATCGGCGTTCCGGAACCGGTCGATCATCAGTTGAACGATGAGGTACACCAGTACGATGATGAGGACATAGGTGTAGCCGGTCCATATCATCGCCACGAGCGCTACGCACACTCCTGCCAGCGCGGCATAGAGCATGGAACCTACATTTTGGGATCCGAACGACTTCAATCCGCTCTTGACCTCGGAGAACTTGCTCCATTTGCTGACCCATCTATCGCCCTTCATGGTCTGGAGCGCACGAAGCAGGAAATAGAAGGCAAAGACCACGAAGAACAATACCATGGAATCGTGATCAGCGTTTGAGAATATCGAACGTTCAATGTTGCCCGCCATCAGCGCGAACAGGAGTGCCGCCAGTATCGCTGGCTTCTTCCCGAAGGCTGCCCGGGTGAGGAGATAGACCGGAATTGTCGTCAAGGCTCCCCAGACGGCCGTTGAGAACACCAGTGCAAAGCCGAGTCCATCGGTCAAGGAAATACCTGTCACCGTTTGCAGGAACATACCGGCCACCGCGACCGACCAATCATACAGTGGAGGCCTTTCGTTCCTGACCCCGTACGGGTAGTTGAGCATGTTATCCCGCACGATGTGCTCACCGGTATTCGCCACGTTGTCGATAACGCGCTCGTGATAGTACGAGTCAGAACCGCCGGAGACAAGGAAACCATTGTCAACCGAGGTCGAGTATCCAAAGTAAGTCCTGACGAAAAAGGCCAGGAATACAATTAGCACGATGATGAGCGCCGTCTGCCAGTGTCTTCCCAGCCAGGTATTCGAGAATTTCGAATTCAGTCTGGAATTTCCTGCGGAACGCTTCTTCTCGGCAGGGCTTTTCGACCCTTCCTCTGATGATGCCATCTATATTCTCCTGAGGAAAACTAGCAGTTGATGCAGAACGAGCTATTAAAACCTTAGTCCAATTATTAGGCATTTGTCCCGATTGTCTGGATAGGACAATACTGACCCTCTCGCGGCGCTAATTTCTCAGGTGTTTGATTTCCTCGATGTATCGGCTCGCCGCCCCTCGGGGATCCGGGTCGCCATAGATAGCCCGACCCACGATAACGTAGTCCGCACCCATCTCGAGGGCCTTCGTTGCGGACCCGCCCTGGGCACCTACGCCGGGCGACAGGATGGAAAGGTTCGGGCCGATCGTCTGCCTTATGGCCTTGACCCTTTCCGGCCTGGTGGCGGGCGCGATGACGCCGGAGGCGCCGCATTCAACGGCTATTTTGGCCAGCCTCTCGGCCGCCGGTGCGGTGAACTCCATTCCACCGGGGTGGCTCATCTCCGTCACCACATAGATGTCCTTGCCATCGGCGGCCTCCACTGCGGCCGTGACCGAATCGCTCCCGGTGAAGGCGTGAACGATCACGCCGGAGGCGCCGCGCCTGACCGCCTCGGCAACAATGAGCCTGTTGGTGTTCGGTATGTCCGCCACCTTGAAATCGCAGACCACCTCCGATGAACGCGACAGCCTGGTGATGATCTCGGGAGACGTGGAGAGGACCAGGGGCCAATTGATCTTAATGGCATCGACCAGGTCGCCTACGGCGTCAGCCACTTCCATAGCCTTACGCTCGTCTGTCTCGTCCAATGCCAGAATGAGCCTTGACCTTTTACGCATCGTTATCGCCTGGGACGGGAATGGCTGTTCCCTTAGTATCTTTTGCGCCTGTCAGGGAAGTTTTTATTAGTCCGGTCGGCGTCCGAAGCCCGATGGTTCAGATCAGGCGAATGCAGGCGGGATCATGCTATGCCGGCGCGCTTCCAACCGGTTGCCTACAGTGCCGGAAGGGCGCTAAGATGGTCCTGCTGGTGACCGGAAGGTGCCGGATGCACTGCTACTACTGCCCCCTTTCTGAGAAGAAGAAGGGGAAGGACCTGGTCTTCGCCAATGAGAGACAGGTCTTTGCTGACTCGGACATTCTTGATGAGGCCCGGAGCATTGCCGCGGAGGGTACGGGCATCACCGGCGGCGATCCGCTGGACGTAATGGACCGGACGCTGCACTACATCGAAATGCTGAAGACGGAATTTGGTCCCGGCCATCACATCCACCTTTACACCTCCACCGTCGATGGAGATAAGTTCAGGGCCTTGGTCAGGTCAGGACTGGATGAGCTCAGGATACACCCCCAGGTGGAGACCTGGGAATGTCTTGATTCGTTGCGGATCGCGGAAGCGATCGAGGATCTCGGCATCCCTGTGGGATTCGAGGTACCGGCCATCCCGGGAGAGGAGAGAGGGCTGGAGTGCCTCATCGATTTCGCCGACCGGAACGGCCTGGACTTCGTCAACCTGAACGAGCTGGAGTTCTCTGCGACCAACGCCGAGGCCATGAAGGAGAGGGGCCACGACATCATCGATGACGTCTCCAGCGCGGTGAAGGGCAGTTCCGCCATGGCCAAGAAACTGATGAGGAAGGAGCGCCGGGTGACGGTCCATTTCTGTTCATCCAGCTTCAAAGATGTGGTCCAGCTGCGGAACCGGATCAAGCGGCGGGCCCGCCGCGTGGCGGAAGAACATGACCTGGTCACCGATGAGGGATTGCTGATCAAAGGTATCGTCCAGACCCCGGACCCGGAGGCGCTGGCGGAGCGACTGCGGTCCGAGTACGACGTCCCGCTCACAATGATGAAGGCCGATGCGGAGAAGAACCGGCTCGAGGTGGCGCCATGGATACTCGAGGAGCTGTATCCAGAGCTTGACATGGAATGCTACATCATCGAAGTATACCCGACGGCGGACCGGCTCGAGGTCGAACGGCGGCCGCTGCGCTGACCGATAATAAAATGAAAAATCGGAAAAAGGGGTTTCGAACAGATCAGGCAACGCTGATGCTTTGCACGTTGTGGTGCCGGTTCACGATGTCCCTGGCGATCTTCAGGTTGCGCCCGTTCTTGCCGATTGCGCGTCCCTTGACCTTCGGGTCGACCGTAACCGTCGCGTGCACGATGTTGCCGCGGTTCTCGATGACCACACCCTGGACATTGTAGTTGTAGAACACGTTCTTGATGAACGTCTCCGGGTCGTCCGAGTACTCGACCACCTGGATGTTCTTTCCGGTGGTGTTCTTGAGCCGGATCACGTTCTCGCCGGCCTTGCCCACGGCCCGGTTTGCCTGGCCGGGATCGACGACGAAGACCAGCTTGTCCTCTGTCTCCAGACAATCCTTCACATGGGTCCTGGTTACCGACTCGAACAGGGCGATGTACCTGAGCGTCTCCTCGGTGAAAGTGATCTCTGCCATATCATCCCAACGAAAGAATATTAGACGCGCCCTTATCGATTATCGCGATTGCCGAAACCGAGAATGGTTTTCCTGCCAGGGCTCCGAGGTCCATGTTGGTACCTTCGTACACGTGGACCGGGATGCCGTGGGTCTTCGACATGAGGAACTCGCTAGGGCAGTTATTTGAAACGACCAGTAGCTTAGCCTCTCCGCTCTTTACTGCTTTCTCTGCTTGCTGTACACCGAATACCACCTTGCCAGTGGTTATTGCGGTCTTTAAGGCTCTTCCCAAATCAATCATTTTTACTGCCCCCTACGATTAGGTGCATATACCAGGTTGACGGCTCCGGTGCCGAGAGTAACCGGCTGCCCTACTATAATGTTTTCTGCAACGCCGTCTAGGTGATCCACCTCTCCGGTCAACGCCGCGTGCAACAGGTGCGCCGCGGTGATTTCGAACGCTGCCCTGGCCAGGACGCTAGACTTGCGGCCGGAGATACCGTGACGGCCGATTGCCTTCACATCCCCGTCGTTCGTCATCAGGTCCGAGACCAGCATGATGTGCCTTATGTCGACGGTCAGACCCTGCTCATCCAAGGTCTTGGACGCCTCGTCGATGATCGAGTTGCGCGCCGCTTCGACGCCGAGCACCTCGTAGATCTCCTGGATGGAGTTCGTCGAGGTCCTCTTCTTGTCCACACGGTCCTTCTCCAGGACCTTCTGCAGGTTGGAGCCCTCGGTGTAGATCACGTACTCGTCATTCGCCTTCTCCTTCCGGATGATCGCGCGATGGATCCCCTCGATCCCCTGGATCTTGGAATCCTTCACCACATCGATGATGTTCTGCAGTTTCTTGAAGGACGGCTCCTCCGACGAGAGGACGATGGTGTCATCGGCGATCTCTATCTTGCCCTTCAGACCGCGTATCTTGCTCAGCCTTTCGTGGATCAGCTCCAGGGTGAGCCCTTTCTTTTCCATCTTCCGGGCGTCCGGACGGACGACCACCCTCATATTGTTGCTGTCGGGTTCGATGGTCGCGATGTCCAGCACCTTGGTCGTTTCTATCTCGGAAGCGATCCGCCTGACCTCATCGACATCGTTCCGGAACTTCGGCTCGATGTAGATGGCCATCATGGGGGTCGAGGGAATGCGCCTGGCATCCACGATCTCGATCAGCCTCGGGAGACCCAAGGTAACGTTGATTTCCGCGACTCCTGCGTAGTGGAACGTACGCATGGTCATCTGTGTTCCCGGTTCACCGATGGACTGGGCCGCCAATATTCCGGCCGACTCGTTCGGGTCCATCATATGGTCCGAGTATCTCTCGGCCGCCCGCTTGAGGATCTTCTCGATCTTGGCCTGAGGGACGCCGATGCCGTCGATCCTGTCGGCCAGGTCATGGATGACCTTCTTCGACAGCTTGAGGTTGAGCTTCTTGCAGGTGTCGTCCAGGTGCTTCTCGAAGGTGCTCGGCTTCCGCTGCTTGTCCGGGATGCTGATGTCGAACTTCTTGGCGGTGGACTCCGGCTCGGCCGCCTTTCGGATGGTCTTGCGCACCGGGGTGCGCTTCGACTTCTGAGCGTTCAACTTCTCCAGTACGTCGACAACCTCATCCTTGGCCAGACCGGCTGCGAGCAGGTCCTCCTTGGTGGCGCTCTCCACTTCTCCGATGGAGGCGAACTTGGTGGTTATCTTATCGGCGACGTCGTCTGCTATCTTGCGGCGGCGGAGCGCGTTGATCGTGTCCTTGCGTGCCATTACTCTTCACCTCCGCCCTCGAACTCGACTTCCTCTGATTCCTCTTCCTCTTCGGAGAGCTCCATCAGGTCCTTCTCGACGGTACCGTAGGTGCCGACCTTCTTGTCCTCGATGCGCTGCAATAGTTCAGCTTCGTCACCGAGCACTTCCAGGAGTACGTCGTCGATGTCGATCGCTTCCCCGCCGACGCCGCGGCACGGGTCGATCCCGTCCTCCCCATACTCGAACTGGATGATGCTGTCGGCCGTGTTCCGGACGGTGTGGTCCTGCTTGAGCTTCAGGTCCTCCAGGGCGTTGATAAGCCGCCTCTGCATGTAACCAGATCGGCTGGTACGGACGGCGGTATCGACCAGTCCTTCCCGACCTCCCATGGAGTGGAAGAAGAACTCGGTCGGGGTCAGCCCGGACTTGTAGGAGTTGGTCACGAATCCCTTGGCCTTCGCACCCAGGTCACCCTGGCGGAAGTGAGGCAAGGTCCTGTTCCAGTATCCTCTGGACAGCCTCTCTCCTCTGACTGCCTGCTGCCCGATGCACCCGGCCATCTGGGAAAGGTTAAGCATGGAACCCCTGGCTCCGGACTTGGCCATCTGAACCGCGGCGTTCTCCAGACCTAGCTGGTCTCCTGCGATCCGACCGGCTTCATCTCTCGCTCGTCCCAGCTCCTTCATGGCCTCGACCTCCAGGGTCTCCTCCATGGATCGTCCGGGCATCTGTTCCAGCTCGCCCTTGCGGTAGGCGGTGACCAGCTGGTCGACCTTATCCGATGCGTTCTGGAGCATGTCCTGGATCTGGAGTTGGGATTCCTTCGGGATGTCCTCGTCGTCGATGCCGGTGGAGAACCCCTTGACCATGATGGCGCCGATGGCGATCTTGGTAACGCTGTCCAGGAACTCCCGCGAGTAGTTCGATCCGTAGTCACGCGCGATCTTGTCCAGGATCTTTCCCTTCATCGATCCGATGGCCTTCTCATCGATCGTGCCGGTCAGAAGCTTTCCGTCCTTGATCCTCACGTAGGCGTCGTTCTCGCACTTGTCCTTCTTGCACTGCGTGCACTTCTCGCAGATGGAGGACTTGAACACCACGCGCATGTCCTTGGGCAGGATGGAGGAGAAGATCATCTTCCCGGTCCAGAACTCCTTTCCGTCCTTGATCAGCGGCGGGGGAAGGTCGTTCCCCTTCAGCCTGGAGGTGATGATCAGTGTCTGGCTCTTGTTGAACACCGGGTTATTGTGGGTGAGCATGTAGGTCCCGGTGATGTGGTCGTGGATGGCGCCGATGACCGGCCCGCCGAACCTGGGCGACAGGATGTGCTCCTGCACCTTCATCAGGATCGTCGCCTCGGCCCGAGCCTCCTCGGACTGCAGCACGTGCATGTTCATCTCGTCACCATCGAAATCAGCGTTGTAGGGAGGGCAGACGCACAGGTTCAGCCTGAAGGTCTTGCCCGGCATGACCCGGACGGTGTGCGCCATCATGGACATCCTGTGCAGCGATGGTTGCCGGTTGAAGAGCACGATATCGCCGTCCATCAGATGCCTCTCGATGACGAAGTTGATCTCGACCGTCTCTGACACCGTCTCCGCGTTCTTGTCGGTGACCCTTATCCTTCTGCCATCCGGCCGGATGACGTAGTTGACACCGGGCAGGTAGTGGTCGGAATGGGGCGTCGGTCCGCGCTTGACCATGTCCTTCAACACCTGGAGGTTGGCAGCGGTCGCGTGGACCGGCAGCGTCAGCTCTCTGGCCGCCTCCGTTGGCACTCCGACCTCGTTGATCGACAACGCCGGGTCTGGCGAGATGACGGTACGGGCGGAGAAGTTGACACGCTTACCTGACAGGTTGGAACGGAACCTTCCTTCCTTGCCTTTCAGCCTCTGGACCAGGGTCTTCAGCGGACGGCCGGACCGGTGCCTTGCGGGCGGGATACCGGACGTCTGGTTGTCAAAATAGGTGGTGATGTGGTACTGCAGCAGCTCCCACAGGTCCTCGACTATCAGCTGGGGCGCGCCGGCGTCACGGTTCTCACGCAGACGCTGGTTGATCCTCAGGACATCGACCAGTTTGTGCGTCAGGTCATCCTCGGACCGGTCTCCGGACTCCAAGGTGATGGACGGACGGACCGTGACCGGCGGGACCGGCAGGGCGGTGAGCACCATCCATTCCGGACGGCAGGACGCGGGGTCTATGCCCAGCGGGACCAGGTCGGCGTCCGGGATCCTTTCCAGACGCTCCCGGACCTCCTTCGGGGTCAGCTTGTGGCCGTCCTCGCGGAAGGTGGTCGGCTTGTCCAGGGTGATCTTCAGCTGCTCTGCGGCGCAGTGCGGGCAGACCTGTCTGGAAGCGGCATCCTTAGCCGTGTCCTTCGAAACCAGGCGGACATCCATCGAGTCGCCTCCCAGCTCCTCGACCTGCTCCATGGTCTCACGGTACTCCTTGGCCTGCTCCTCGGTGAGCAGCAGGCGGCCGCAGGAACGGCAGGTGGACTGCAGCAGTTTCTTGATCTCCTTCATGAA
This sequence comes from uncultured Methanomassiliicoccales archaeon, assembly GCA_963695345.1. Classification (GTDB taxonomy): domain Archaea; phylum Thermoplasmatota; class Thermoplasmata; order Methanomassiliicoccales; family UBA472; genus DASXVU01. The sequence goes on along the minus strand of OY968769.1, from coordinate 1,321,098 downwards.
ACCGACGTGCACCACCGGCATGGCCAGATCGATATTGCCGAAGTGACCGGGACATTCGTCGACCTTGTGGCCGCAGGTCTTGCACCGGAGACCGGGTTCGATGACGCCCAAGTGCGGGTCCATCAGACCCATGTCGATCGGGAACCCGTCGTCATCGTACGTATCGGCGGTGATGATCTTTGTGGCCGACATCTTCCTGATCTCATCAGGAGAGAGGCAGCTGAACTTGATCGAACCTATCCTCTTTGATACCCCTCGCATCATCGCAAGTCCTCCAGTTGAAGACGCATAGCGACCCCAAGCGACAGCAGCTCATCCAGGAGCAACTTGAACGCGTATGAGGTCTGGACCAAGTGCACGTTGGTGTTGTTTCCGCACACCGGGCACCGCAGCGAGCCGCGCCGGTCGAGCATGGCCATGTGGCCGCAGTTACCGTTCCCGCAGACGTATTGGAACGTTCCGTCGGACTCGTCCAGCAGACGGTCCTTGATGACCATCGCGGCTCCGTGGCCGATGAGACAGTCCCTTTCCATCTCACCGAACCTCAGACCACCTTGCCTGGAACGGCCCTCGGTCGGTTGCCTGGTAAGTATCTGGACCGGTCCCCTTGACCGGACGTGCATCTTACCCGACACCATGTGGTGCAGTTTCTGGTAGTAGATGACCCCGATGAAGATGTCCGCACCGATCATCTGACCGGTGAGGCCGTCATACATGACCTCCCTGCCAGAATGCATGAACCCGTTGCGCACCAGCGACTCGCGGATAGCGTCCTCCCTCTCACCGGAGAAAGGAGTGCCGTCGATGAGCCTCGACTCCATGGAGCCGACCTTCCCTCCGACCATCTCCAGGATGTGGGCGACGGTCATACGGGACGGGATAGCGTGCGGGTTGATGACCAGGTCCGGTATTATGCCGTCGGTTGTGAACGGCAGGTCCTCCGGCGGCGCAATGAGTCCGATAACTCCCTTCTGCCCATGCCTGGAGGCGAACTTGTCTCCCAGTTCCGGTATCCTCTCGTCACGGACGCGGATCTTGACCAGGCGGGAACCGTTCTCAGACTCCGTCAGCATGACCGAGTCGACCCATCCAGTCTCTCCCGCACGGCAGGTTATGGAGGTCTCGCGCCTCTTCTGGGGCGTGAGGAAGTCGGTCTCCTCTTCCAGGAACCTCGGCGGTGAGGTCTTACCGATCAGCACGTCGCCGCCGGTGACGGAGGTCTCCGGGCTGATCAGCCCGTCCTCTCCCAGATTGCTGTATGATAGGTCCTGTCTCGCTCCCCTGACATCGGGCGGCGGGATCTCGAAGTGGTCCTCCTGTCCGCCGGGGTAGCGGCGCTCTTCCGCCCTGTACGTCCTCATGAACGAGGAACGTCCCAGGCCGCGCTCGACACTGGCGCGGTTCAGGATAAGCGCATCTTCCATGTTGTAGCCGTGGTAGGAAAGGATCGCGACGACAAAGTTCTGGCCAGCCGGCCTCTCGTTGAACGCCACGAACTCCATGGTCTTGGTCTGCACCATCGGCTTCTGCGGGTAGTGCATCACGTGCCCGCGGGTGTCTGGCCTCTTCCGGTAGTTGCTGGAAGCCAATCCCAGGGACTGCTTCGACATACCTGCTCCCATGGTGACACGTGGAGAGGAGTTGTGTTCCGGATACGGGACCAGGCCGGCGCAGACACCGAGAATGACCATCGGGTCCACTTCCATGTGGGTGTGGTCCTTCTGCATAAGCAGCTTTCCGGATATGATCTGGTTGCAGTGCTTGCACTTCAGGTTGGCCTGCTTGTCGGTCGTACCTGGGTTCATCCAGTCGACGTCAATGGGGGACAGGGCACGGGAGCACTTGTCGCATCTTTCCGGTACCTCGAAGGGGTCGACGCATATGAAGGCGTCCTCCTCTTCCTCGGCATCGATCCATTCCAGAACGCCCTCGCGTATCAGGTCGGACCACTTGCTCTTGCCCTCGCGGATGTCCTCGATGTTCTTGCGGGTCAGGGCCAGTTTGCCGTCGTTCACGACCAGCAGCGGCCTTCTGAGACGGCCTTCGTCGCAGTTGATGATGACCTCGTCCATCTCGTGGTCGAAGCGGATGTTGATCTCGTGGGAGAGCAGACCGCTGCGCCGGCGGTGACGCATCTCGGCGATGAGCTCTTTGGCCTTCTCCGAGACACCTTTCAAATCGCCGTTGACATAGACGCGGGTGCCGCTCTTCTGCCCCTTGACCTCCTTGACCCCGAGGTCCTTCAGCAGGTAGGCGACATCCTCCTCGCGGAAGCCTTCCGAGACATCGATGATCAGCGCGGCATTCTTCACCAGTCCGCAGTTCTGACCTTCCGGCGTCTCGCTGGGGCACAATCGGCCCCATTGGGTCGGGTGCAGGTCACGCGCCTCGAAGTGAGGCTGGGACCGGGTAAGCGAAGAGGTAACGCGCCTCAGGTGAGAGGCGGTGGACATGTTGGACGTGCGGTCCAGCAGCTGCGATACGCCTGCCCTTCCGCCGACCCAGTTGCCGGTGGCCAGAGCGTGCAGCAAACGGTGCGTCAGCAGGTCCGGACGGATCGCGCTGGCGATCCTCAGGTCCTTCTTCCTGGCATACGAGCGTTCCAGCTGGTACTTCAGGTCCTTCATGAGGTTGGTGAACGCCACCCGGAACAGGTCCTCCATGAGGTCACCGGACAGCTTCAGCCTCTTGTTGGCGTAGTGGTCCTTGTCGTCCTCACCGCGCTTCTCCAGATAGAGTTCGAGCACGGACCTGGCGATCCTTCCGAGGAAGATGGCCTTCTTCATCCGGTCGTCCTTGGTATCGCCCAAGTGGGGCAGCAGGGACCGGTCGATGATCGACTCGACCTTCTTCAGACGGTATTCCTTCGCCTGACCGGTGGCGAACTTGCGTTCCAGGTACAGGTTCGCGTCGTCCGGGGTGAAAATTCCGTTCGGCGGGAACAGCTTCTTGTCCTGGCATTCCTCGATGTTAGCGTAAACGATGTTATGCATCTCAGGCATGGACGCGACGGCTTCGAATATCTCCTCGTCCGTCTTCATTCCTAGCGCCTTCATCAGGGCGACCAGCGGGATCTGTCCGGAGGCTGCTGGTACCGTGACCATGAGCATGCCGTCCCGCTTCTTCTCGACCAGGGTGAGCGCCCGGTGGCCTTCCCTCTGCGAGAACACCTTGGCGACCTCGAGCTTGGTGCCATACCGCTCGTTGTACTCGACCATGACCCTGTTCGGGGCCAGGTCCTCGAGGGTGATCAATACCCTCTCCGTTCCGCCGATGATGAAGTATCCGCCCGGGTCCATCGGGTCCTCGCCGGCCTTCATCAGGCGTTGGCTATACTCATGGTCGTTGATCTCCCTCTCCTGCTCCATGTTCTCCTTGTAGAGGGTGCATTTCTTCGACTTGACCATGACCGGCAGGTCACCGATGTGGACCCTTTCCGGTTCCTTCTCTATCCCGTCCTCGACGACGGTGAAATCCAGATAAACGGGGGCCAGATAGTTCAGGTTCCTTAGTCTGGCCTCCATGGGGGTGAGATCATGGACGTAACCGTTCGCCTCACGGACGACCGGCAATCCGACATGTATGGTCGGGCGCGACTGGTTGTCGATGTTCCCGGTCTTCTCGTCCCGCTTCCTACCGACGCGGATCTCCACGATCCGGCCGTCGGTCTTGTCCGGGTCGAGCCTTATGAACCCTCTGTCCAGGTCCTCGGCGGAAACACGCAGGTTGTCGACGATCTTCTGCATCCTGCTGTTCGGATTGTCCAACGTCGACAAGAAGTCGTCAAAGCTGGAGATGTGATGATTCACTATGCTTCTTTCTTTGAAATAGAGTTCGACTAGGTCACGCAACGAATTCACCCTCTGACAACTAAGCGATAGGCAACGGTGGTCTCAGCGGTCGCGCTCCGGCGCACAATCTTGACCACTCTACCCTCGGTGATAGGGCCTTCAATGTTCTCCAGAAGCCTGATGCAGGCGTCGCCCTTTCGGATCTTTGGCAACTGGTCTTTCTGGATCCTCAAAGAGGCCAGTACCTTCTTCGTATCCTCGTCCGATAACAAATAATGCTCTGGCACGAGGTCGTGCTCTAAGACGTTAAACTGTACAGTGTCGACCATAGCTATCACCTCGACGAAATTAAGCCCGGACCTTCTTTCATACTAAGTAGCGGCCTTATAAAAATGCATCGGAATCTCTCGAAACGGATGTTCACTTTTCGATCTCCCATGTCGTTTCTTTGCCTACGCAAGCGGGCCTGAAGGGATTTTCGACATCACGGAGTTACCGTGGATGATTCGAACCCTTGGCCAGCTGGTTAAAAGCCAGCTGCTCTTTCTAGGGACGCTTGTGACCAAACGTCCTACCTAGCTGAGCTACAGGCCCTTGGTAGGTATGCCGGCGTGCAGAGCCGAGAGAATCCGGTGCCGTTATTTAATCTTTCTCTTCAACTCAAGGACACGGAGATTATTGGAGAGGTCATCAACCTGTCATGTATCGATATACTATCATTTCCGTAATCTCAGATGAGAACATATTTGTTTGCGATGTTCTAAAGGATTATTTGCGGTCTTCGGAACCCCCTTATATATTTATACAAGAAGTCTAATCTCGCACGAGCGATTGCTATGGAGAATGAGAAAGTCTGCAGTTCATGCGGCAAGAGATTGGTCGGAAAGGGTATCACCTTCTTCAAGTGCCCCCAGTGCGGTGTCACCGAGATCGGGAGATGCTCCAACTGCCGCGACCAGAGTGTTAAGTACAAGTGTGACAAGTGCGGGTTCACCGGACCTTAAGGGTGTTCACAATGGGACAGGTCGCCGCCGTTCATCACCTAATGCCAGATTCAACCGACTACGACCTAGAGGGGCTCTCGAAGAAGATCCCGACCATCGTCCCAGAAGGCGTCAAGGTCGTCCGGTCCGAGGTCAAGCCGCTCGCCTTTGGATTGAGCATGCTCGAAGTAACCACGATCATGCTGGACTCCGGGGGCTTGATCGAGAAGCTGGAAGAAGTCTACCGCTCAGTAGAAGGCATCCAGAACGTTGAGACGGTGGAGGTCGGCCTCATCTGAGGCTGACCCAAGAAACGACTTTGAATATTATCGTTGCATACCTAGACCGCCTGGCTGCAAGGGCAGCAGGCTTATTTTATTTATTTTGGAGTGCCGCTCTAGCATGACGCTTGTCGCAGTGATCGATGGATACATCGATGAGCCGGGATCACTTGGAGTACCTCCCTATATCCATCCGCTGGTAAGGGCAGCCTATGGTGCGGCGAAGGACGCCGGTGCGGAAGCCAGCTACCGCACCATCGATGATCTGCGGCAAGGAAGGCTTGCAGAGAAGGCAGATGTCGTGATCTTCCTTACGGGGAGCGCCGTCCCCGGCAGGTACATCAGGGCTTCCCCGGCATCAAGGCGGGAGGTCGAGAGATTCCTGCCTTTGATGGGCGGCATCAAGATCCTCGGAGGGCCTCTGACGATGGAGAAGGACATCGAGACCTCCGGTCTTTTCGACATCATCGCCACGCGTGACCCCGCGAGCTGCCTGTTCGACTTTATCGATGGCGGCGTCCCAACAAATCGATGGAGAACGGTCGAGGAGTGGAACCGGTGGCTCATGATAGGGGCGGACATCGTCACCAAACATCGGGATTTCCCCCAGCCGTTGGTTGCCGAGATCGAGACCTATCGCGGGTGTGTGAGATACAAGAGCGGTGGCTGCTCCTTCTGCGTGGAACCGCTAAAAGGCGTCCCGGTCTGCCGGGAACCGCAGGACATCGTAGCCGAATGCAAGAGACTGCATGACCTGGGGGTACGCAATTTCCGCCTTGGGGCGCAAACCTGCTTCATTTCATATCACGCGCATCTAGACGGGACGGAGACCCCCCGGCCAGATCCGGAAGCGATCGAAGAACTGTTGTCCGGAGTGGCCTCGCTCGGGGTGGACCTGCTCCACCTGGACAATGCCAATCCCGCCGTCATCGCGGCGCATCCGGAAGAGTCGGGGCAGATACTCCGAAGCATAGTGCGCCACTGTACGAGCGGAAACGTCCTGGCATTGGGCATGGAGAGCGCCGATCCGGCGGTCGTTTCCGCGAACAACCTGAACGCCTCAGCGGATCAGGTGATGCAGGCTATCGAGCTGATCAATCAGATCGGCCGGGAACGTGGACCGACTGGCCTACCCGCGGTGCTGCCGGGTCTGAACTTCATCATCGGTCTGGACGGTGAGACGAAGAAGACCCTGCAGTTGGACTATGATTTCCTCAGCTCCGTGCTTGGAAGGGGCCTCCTGGTCCGCCGCATCAACATCCGGCAGGTCATCGGCATCCGGCGGGCCTTCGACCAGGGCGTTTCCCATTCCGAGTTCGTCAAATTCAAGCAGAAGGTCCGGGAGACCATTGACCGGCCGATGCTGGAACGGGTCGCGCCGCTGGGGACCGTCCTTCGCCGGGTGTACACCGAGATGAACGAGGGTAAGACCACCTTCGGCCGCCAGATCGGTACCTATCCTCTGCTGGTGGGTTTTTCCTATCCTATCGAACTGGGCAAGTTCGTCGACGCGGTGGTGAGCGGTCACGGCTACCGGAGCCTGACGGCCGTGGAGCACCCGCTCCGGATCAACAAATGTTCGCTCGCGGCGATAGCCTCGCTCCCCTTCGTCGGCAAGAAGCGGGCGGCGAACATCCTCGTCCATCGTCCCTACCGGTCCAAGGAGGAATTCATCGCTTCGATGGACGATCGCTCGGTGGGGGAGACCCTGGCGGAGATGTTGGACTTCTCAGTTTGACAGCACGACCGTTCGGCTGCATTGACGGAATGCCCATAAATATCGGGATGCCGCTCACAATCACCCGATGGATGACGAAGTTCCTTGGCCCGATACCCTTTTGTCAAGGGGGCTTCTGAGATTCGTCAGGAGCATGAGGGTCTCCCTGGAGGACCTGATGAGCCAAAGCTGCGTATCCGGAGGCGAGGAGAAGGGGTCGGAAGACGGGTCTTGGACGCGTTGAACGACACAAAGATCCAGACCAACTCGACCGAGCACGGAGGAAGATGTTCCTGGCCGAGCTCCTCTCCTATCCGGTGGCAAGGATGATCGTCTCCAGCGTGGGCGATGATTTCCTGATCAGGACGATACGCCATGGGCGAGGCCAAGACCTTGGCCGAGAGGCTTTCACACCGAGGATGTGTACCTGCAGATGGAGGTGGCCGCCGATCTGGGGGTTTCGTGCACAACTTGATGGCGAGCTGCCGTCGATGCATTTCTGCGATTTCCTGAGGTACACTTCCGGCATCCGCGGTAAGGAATGGAAACTGGTGAACCAAGAGGTCAAGAAGGGTTACATCTCCCTGTCCAAGGTCAAGTTCTCCAGGGTTCTGGAGCAGGCCCTGGATGAAAAGATCGAGCACGAGCTGCCGCTGCCCGTGACCGAGGCCATCATAGAGGCTTTCAGAGAAGAGGTGGGCGAGGTCTCCGCCCAGGTCGAGGAGATACGCAGCAAGTACAAGGGGAACGAGTTCGGGGAGGTGCGGATCGTGAACTTCCCTCCTTGCATGAAGGCGCTGGTATCGCAGGCCCAGGCAGGCAAGAACATGCCCCACGCCGGGCGTTTCGCCATGGTCACATTCCTGAACTATATCGGCATGCCGACCGACCAGATCATCAGGACCTTCTATACGTCACCGGACTTCGACAACAAGATGACCGAATACCAGGTCAGGCACATAACCGGGGACGGCATGGGCAAGAAGTATTCCTGCCCGGAATGCTCCACCATGAGGACCAACGGCATCTGCGTCGATCAGGACGCGATGTGCCGCTCAGGAAAGATCCGGCACCCGCTTAACTATTACCGGTTCAAGACCATCGACATGAAGAGGAGCAAGACCGAGGTGAAACCGCCTGAGAAGGGGAAGGAAGAAGCGCCCAAGAAATGATCATTTTCCCTCTAGTTCCTTCCAGGTGCCCCAGGCCCGCTGGATGGCGGTAAGGTTACCGACCACCGCGAACCACAGCATCATCAGTCTCGAAGGCGGACAGGCGTATGGACCCGAACGTCAGCCATCCATCCCCGTTCACGACATGATCACCAACTGCACCAGGGGGATGTCAGAGACAGTACTATCCGGTCCGCCCGGCCCAGGAGGCCAGAGTATCTCCTCCCCGCGCCTACCGCCTGGGCTTGGGTCCCCATGTAACTGGTGAGCAGGACTCCGATTATCGCCGCCATCCCCAGATAGGGATTGCACCAGGCACTGACGGCCACGGCCCCGATCATCAGCACGTCCGCGTAACGGTCAAGGACATGGTCCAGGAAATCCCCCCGCTTCGAGGTCTTGCCGGTTAGCCGGGCCACCTTGCCGTCGAGGGCATCGAACAGCCCGGAAACCAGGACGAGGACCGTGACCATTGGCAGCAGGATCTGCCAATGCTCCGGACTGTAGAAAGTGGCCAGCGCCGCGAAGATCGCTACGACGAGGGACATCCCGGAGATGAAGTTGGGTGAGAACCGGGTCAGCGATTTCGCTATCGGGGTGAGAATGAATTCCACCTTGCCGCGCTTAGAATCTAGGACCAGTTCAATGCCTCCTCGCTCCAGTCGATATTTCCGATGGCGTACTTCTCCTTTTCTCCGGCCAGTATCATGACGACGGCGTCAGCCGCCGCTTCCGCCGAAATGGCGGTGGTATCGATCTCGTATACCTCCCGGCCAGTCTCCACGGACTCCACCAGAATGACGTCCAAGGCCTCGGCTTCTGCGTTCTCCGCCATCTTCTTCTCCGGATAGCCGCGGGACCTTAGCCGCTCGGCCAAGCACCGACGGGCGGCATCGCAGGACGATTATCATGTCCGAAGAGATGAGATGTGACAGGTGCCCCACCAATATCGTCGTCCCAGTGGTGTCTGTCTGATCCACTGCCAGGTCCAGTTTCCTGACGTCCACCTCATGGGTGCCGCGCCTTCGATCGAACCTCTCCAACAATTTCTTTTCTTTGGCCAGGTCCCCAAGCTCAATGACCTTGAGCCCTCTGGACGCCAGAATATTGGCGATGGTGGACTTGCCTGTTCCCGGAGTACCTGTCAGAGCCAACTTCACGAGCGGCAATAACGCGGTCCACATTAAAAAGCGGATATCATGCGGGACGGAGTTTTCGCTCCGTCCCGGCGTCGTGTTTCCCCATGGTCCTTCTCCAAAGACCTACTAGGCTGCTTCCTTCAGCCTAAATCACGGACTGCGGAGGGCCTATTTGAAGGGATTCGGAGCATGCTACAGTTAAACTTAAATACTAATATACCAGAAATCTATATGCTGGATGATTAATCCAATCCACATCTGGCCGAAAGAGAATCGTAGAAGAGGAGCTCGATCATTTTTTCAGCCCTTTTCCCACGGGTCTTACGCTCAAGCGTGGGGGGGCACATCTCAATAAATTGTATTCCGTAGTCGATCTGCATGAGTATCAATCCTTCAGGCGGGGCGAGTCCGAATGACACCTCGCGGCCTTGCAGAGCTTCCATCACGTCCTCTAAGGTCGAACTCCCTTCCGAAACGGAGGATAGTGCAGCCACAACACGTCTGACCATGTTGCGAAGGAACTCGCGCCCTTTGATGTCGATCACGACCATGTCCCCCAAACGGGTCAGCACGATCGAATCTATGGTCTTCTCCGAACCCTTACCCTCGGCCTTGCAGAACCTACGGAAGTCGTGCCTTCCAACGAAGCTCCTGGGCGGCTTGGTCCATGAGGTCAAGGTCCATGCCATCCTCGAATGCAAGGAAATAACGATACCAACGTTGCTTTGCTCTACGGGGGGAGAAATCCGACCCAACTTCGGCATAGGCGTAGAAGTAGACCGTCTCGGATGCAGCGTTCAACGCCTGCAAAAGCAGGTCCGGCCTGAAGCCGGTCTCGAAAACGATCACATTGCATAGCGCGGAAACCCCGCGGTCCGTCCGGCTGGCGACCCTGAACCGTGAATCTTCGACCGAGTCGATGGCATGTATCTTCTTCAAAGCCCGGATGCACTCGTCCTCCACCGTCCTCTTGTCCGGCTGCCTCTGGGACCCGGTGAACTCGCGCCCGTCGTAGGCGATCATGACGGCTGCATGCCAGACCATACCATGGTTATCTCTCCAACTGATAGTTATGGTTAACGCTCAGCAGCATTAATTAGGGAACTCGTCAATCGTTGCAGTGATGTCCCAGGGAGTCGAAAAAGCTGATCAGGAGATCGTCGACTGGCTTCTATCATCCGGCGATCCCTCGGTTAGGCTAGCCGCCATGACGAAGCTGGCTGGTTACCCTCAATCGGTTAAGGAGGTATCTTGCGCCCTCAATGAGGCGATGAGGTCGGGACCGATTTCGAAGATCCTTGCCTCACAAGAGCCGGGAGGGTTCTGGGGCCAAGAGGAGCAATTCTATATCGGTGCAAAATACAAGGGCACCGTCTGGAACTTCATTCTCCTGGCCCAGCTCGGTGCCGACGGAAGTGATGGGAGGATCAGGGCGGCGTCCGAATTCCTCTTGAACTGGTCCCAGCACGAGAGCGGCGGATTCGGGTATCAAGGGAATGCCGAAGGAAGCACCGGCGACAGCATCCTGCCTTGCCTGACGGGCAACCTCGTCTGGTCCATGGTGCGATTCGGAATGAAGGACGATGCCCGGGTCCGGGCCGGCCTCGAATGGATAGCGAGATACCAGCGTTTCGATGACAACGAGGGCCCGGCACCGAAGGGCTGGCCATACACCAGGAAGAATTGCTGGGGAAGACATACCTGCCACATGGGGGTCGTCAAGGACCTCAAGGCCATTTCGGCAATCCCCAGGGAGGAATGGTCACCAGCCCTGGATAAAGTTGTCTCGGAGGGAGCAGAGCACCTTCTCAAACACAGACTCTATAAGAGGAGCCACGCGCCAGATGAGATAGCCAAGAAAGGGTGGACCAACCTGGGATTTCCCCTCTTGTGGGACACGGACGTCCTGGAGATGCTCGAGGTGCTCACCGACCTGGGATACCGGGATGAAAGGATGGAGGACGCCATCGAACTGGTACTCTCCAAACGCATGCCCGATGGCAAATGGAGGAACGAGCGGAGCTACGCCGGAAGGCTTCTGACCAATATCGAAAAACAGGGTGCACCGAGCCAATGGGTCACTCTGAGATCGTTGGCCGTGCTCAGGAAACTGGGGCGTCTTGACTAGGCAGCGGTCCTTTCCAGAAAACAATTATACCCAGGGTTGATTCGCTACCGAGAAGGATAGAAAATGACCAGCTTCAGGATCGTCCTGGTGGAGCCCCAGACCGATGGCAACGTGGGAGCGGTGGCCAGGTCGATGGGCAATTTCGGTTTCGAACACCTGTTCATGGTGAACCCGTGCGAAATGACCGAGGAGGCGTTCAAACGGGCCAAGCACGGCAACTACATCCTCAAGGCGGCGACGACCGTTTCCAGCTTCGAGGAGGCGATATCAGGCTGCTTCCTCGTCGTCGGAACCAGCGGAATAATCACCTACGGGGACAAGCATTTCATACGCATACCGATCACGCCCAGGGAACTGGCCGATAGGATCAAGGACCAGGAGGACGAGGTGGCGCTGGTCTTCGGCCGCGAGGACATCGGACTTACCCAGGAACAGCTGACCCGTTGCGACATCCTGGTCAACATACCCTCGAACGAGGAGTACCCTATCCTCAACCTTTCCCACGCGGCCACCATCGTCATGTACGAGATCTTCGCAAGCCATGGCAAGCCGAGCAACCCGAAGAAGGCGACCGAGATGGAAAAGGACAGGTTCTACCAGTTCTTTGACTCTCTGCTCGACGCGGTCGACTATCCAGATCACCGCAAGCAAAAGACCAGCATCATGTTCAGGCGCATGATGGGGCGGGCGATCCCCACCAGCTGGGAGTTCCATACCATAATGGGCGTCATCGGTGACGCGTCCAAGAAGATCAGGAAGCTTGAGAAAAAATAAAGGGAAAAGTGACTTCAGCGCCGATATTTGCCTATCACGACATTGATGTCATCGATGGGTCCGGCGGCCGGAGGGAGGTCGGATATGCCTGTGACCAGGGCTATCAGCCTTATCGTCTCGTTATCGTCATCCACGGTCCTGACGCCGAACTTCACGTTGGCGTCCACATCGAGGTTTTGTGTCAGCCCCTCCACGATGCGATGCACCCGCCTGAGGGTCAGGTTGCTGCCCCCGGAGATGTGGATCAGCGCACCGGTGCCGCCCTTGATATCCACATCCAGCAATGGATTCTGCACCGCGTCGCGGACGACGCCCTCGGGGTCGGCGTTCTCCGCGTAGAGTAGGGTCGATATGCCCCCATGTTTTATTATGGTCCGCAGGTCGGCGAAATCGAGATTGATCAACGACGGCTTGGTCAGGGCGTCCACCAGTCCCTTGATCAGCTCGGAGACGAGGGCGTCCATCACGCCCAGCGCCTGGTTCATCGGCAGGTTGTCCACCATCTGCATCAGGCGATTGTTGTCTAGGACGAGCACTGTGTTCGAATACTCATTGAGCCGGTTAAGCCCTAACAGGGCGTTCCGTCGCCTGGTACCGGACTCGATCTTGAAAGGCATCGTGGCTATCGAAATGACTATGGAACCGGCCTTCTGGGCGAACTCCGCAATGACCGGGGCCGCCCCGGTACCGGTACCGCCTCCCATGCCAGTGATGATGAACGTTAGATCGACATCGTTGAACATCTCGCAGAACAGGTTGGCGCAATTACGAGCGCATTGTTCCCCCACCTCTGGAAGACCTCCCGCGCCTAGACCATGGGTGAAGTTGGCCCCGATGAGAACACGATTGTCGCATTTTGTGTCCTTCAGACTGCGTTGGTCGGTGTTGATCGCTATCGTCATGGCTGACTCTAGGCCGATCCGATTCAGCCTGGTGATGCTGTTGCATCCACCGCCGCCACATCCTATGACGAGTATCTTCAGATCAGGAGCGTCGATGCCTGACTGATCTTTCCATCCCGAGCCAATCCCCATCTTGATTACCTCACGGAAAGCGCGTCTTCACTTCAACTCGCTGACCGCCTTCTCCAGGCGCATTCTGACATATTCCCTGACAGCATTCCTGATGGCGTCGTCTATTGAGACCGAGTCCCCGTCCTTGACGAGCGCCTCCAGTTCAACTATCTTGGTCTTCGGAAGCTCTACGGTCACCCTTCCGATGTAATCGGGCGTTGTATGCGTTTCGACGAACGTTTCGATCGCCGCCCTTATCGCATCGGAGATGGTCGGGAATTTGCCGTTGTCCACCAGTGCCTGTAATGCTTGTAGCTTTTCAGCAGGAATCCTGACCGTGATCCGTTCGCTGTCGACCATGACACAACTCTTGTTCCGTTGATTTGTCTGACGCTTTTTGCTAAAACGTCTGACAAATTGGATGATTCACTTGAGAATATTTAAAAGTTAGCGAATCAAATAGCGTCTGACAAGAATAATGACGAGGCAGACCAGACCTTTGTCAATATACATAGTAATATTTTGAACAATGACATGATCGGGGCAACATCCTCAAATATTCCGATGTAGCAGTGTCATCTTCGAAATTTTCTGTAGCGTCCTTGGACCTGCCGAACGATCATCTGCGTAGATGCTAAAAGGCCGCAGGTCGTTGGAGGGTGCGTGGGCATGATATCGAAAACGCTCGGCCTGAGGACGCGGTCACTGTGAAAATCGACTTCCCTATCATGGACAATCACTTGCACCTGCAGCCTAAGGGCCGCAACGTCGAGGCGATCAAGGAGTTCGAGAAGGCGGGAGGCACTCACGCGATTCTGAGCCACATGCCCTATGACGAACTGCAGATAACCTGCGGAGCTGATTTCGAGCGCTCATACCAGATCACGATGGAAACCGCTGACCGCTGCAATCGGGAATCGCATGTGGGTGTCTTCGTAACTCTTGGTCCTTACCCGGTCCTGCTCATCGACCTTGCCAAGAACCATGGCCTCGGACCGGCCATTCAGATGATGAAAGAAGGCATGGAATCGGCTGCCCGGCTCGTACGGGAGGGAAAGGCAATAGCCATTGGCGAGGTCGGCAGGCCTCATTTTGAGGTACCGCCCGAGATTATGGAGGCTTCCAACGATATCCTGCGCTACGGCATGTCCCTGGCCAGGGAAGCGGGGTGCCCCATCGTCATCCACGCGGAGACGGCCACCCCGGAGACCATGGAAGACCTTGGACGTATGGCAGATTCCGTCGGTCTTGATAGGGGAAAGGTGGTAAAACACTACTCGCCTCCATTGGTGCTCGAGGAGGAGAACCGGGGACTGATGGCCTCTGTCCTGGCATCAAGGGGTAACGTCCAAGAAGCATTTGGCAAAGGAAGCCGTTTCTTCCTCGAGACGGATTTCATGGACGAGCCGACCCGCCCGGGAGCTGTCCTGCCCGTCGATACCGTTCCGAAAAGGATCAAGGGCATCGTCCAGTCCGGCATCGCCACATCGGAATTGATCGAGGCCGTCTGGAAGGTCAACAAGGACAATCCGAAGAAGGTCTACGGGATAGACCTGGAAAGGCTTGAGAACTAACGGATCTCGAATCCGCCATACCGACCTTGGTATTCTGTCCATAACGGTCGATCTATGGCATCCACACGGGCGATAGGGGTGCTCATCCCTGAGCATTCGGATCACCTCCTCGATGTCCTCCTTCTCCCCTTCGAAAACCGCCTCGACCGTGCCGTTGGGTAGGTTCTTGACCCACCCGTTGACACGCCTTCTTGTGGGCGAACCTTCGGGTGTAATCGCGGAAATGGACCCCCTGGACCTTACCCTTGAATATTGCTTCCGCCCGTACATTCATTATGCTCGACCATTGCTTGGTCAAATGCCGTCAGATGATTATTTTTTCTCGTCGGATAGGCCGATCCCATTAATCGGCAATCCGACCGCGTTCATTCTTTTCGCCTGGCAAGTAAAACCCCGATATGATTTTTATAATCCGTCAGCATATGGGGATCAATATTAGTGGTCACTTCGGGCTATCAGGAAGGGAAATGGGATGTTGAAATCATTAGTTGAGGATGCACTGGCCAGGGACGACGCGCCTATGCCGAAGTTCGAGCAGGCGCCGGCGGCTCAGCCGGCCTTCAAACAGGCAGACGATGCGGACGCGGAACTCATAGCGATTCTGCAAACGCTGAGGACCAACATTAAGATCATCGGTGTCGGAGGGGGCGGTTCCAACACCATCAACCGGATCTACGACGAGCAGATCGTCGGGGCCGAGACATATGCGGCGAACACGGACGCGCAGCACTTGCTGATGGTCAGGGCCCAGCACAAGATCCTCCTCGGAAGGAGAAGCACCCGCGGATTAGGTGCAGGGGCATTGCCGCAGGCAGGAGAGCAAGCGGCCCAAGAGGCCGAACAGGAGATACGCAAGGCGGTACAGGATGCGAACATCGTCTTCGTGACCGCGGGAATGGGCGGCGGCACCGGAACCGGCGCCGCGGCAGTCGTGGCCGGGATCGCCAAGGATGCGGGCGCGTTGACCATCGCGGTTACCACCACTCCGTTCAAGGGCGAGGGCAAGATGAGGATGGAGAACGCCGAGTGGGGCCTGGAGAGGCTCAGGAACTCCGCGGATACCGTCATCGTCATCCCGAACGACAAGCTGTTGGAGCTCTACCCCAGACTTTCCCTTAACCAAGCCTTCAAAGTGGCGGACGAGGTCCTGACCAGGGCGATCAAGGGGATCACCGAACTGATCACCAAGCCAGGACTCGTCAACCTCGATTTCAACGACCTGCGCACCATCATGAAGGGCGCCGGCGTGGCCATGATCGGCATGGGAGAATCCACCGGTCATGTGGAGGACAGGGCACTGGAAGCCATCCAGATGGCCCTCAACTCCCCTCTGCTCGAGGTCGACATCAGCACCGCTAACGGAGTCCTGGTGAACGTCGTAGGCGGACCGGACATGACCATCGGCGACGCCCAGAAGGTGGCGGAGGAAGTGCAGAAGAGGGTCAGTCCCAATGCCCGGATCATCTGGGGTGCGGGCGTGGACCCGGCACTGGAGCACAAGATCCGGGTGATGGTCGTCATCGCGGGCGTGCACTCCAAGCAGATACTCGGCAAGTCCAACGAGCAGGCGAAGCTCAAGGGCTCAGACGTCGACTTCATTAAGTGAGCTCCGAACCCGGTCGCAAACCCTTTCCTATTCTTCTATTACTTCTCCTTTAGATCGAACAGGAAGACGTCCTCTATCCTGACCTTGAAGAACCGCGATATCTTGAAAGCGAGCTCCAGTGAAGGGTCGAACCTCTCGTTCTCAATACAGATGATCGTCTGCCTGCTCACGCCGATCTTCTCGGCAAGCTCGGCCTGGGTCATGTTCGTCAAGCCCGATATACTCGAAGATTGTTCTTCATATGAATTCACTCAGGGACAATACTAATCGATGATGTAATGTATATATGTACATAATGATATTATTACATATACTTATTGTAATGTATTATTTCTTTTAGTAAATATTACTTTACATCAATGGTCAAATAATCCGAAATAATTGATCGACCTGACTCTGAAACAATAGCCTATCCAGATAGGGGAGTGGACGAGCGATCGAAAATGAGGGAAAATCCAATTTTATCCAAATCATCACCGAAATGTTTTATACACCCCAAGCCACTAACGACATTAACCATCACATTGCCAGCGATGCAGTCATGGTCACAACGAGGAGGAACTTACCTTGAAATCGTTCATCACCGACGCCCTTACCCGTGCAGGACCTGCAGGTGCAGCAGAGCCAGTTCAGACGCAGACTGGAAAATCCACCTCTCAAGAGGATGAGGAACTGACGAAGATCCTCATGGGCCTGAGGACCAACATCAAGATCATCGGCTGCGGAGGCGGTGGGTCGAACACCATCGACCGGCTCTACGCGTCGAACATCAAGGATGCCGACCTTTATGCGGCCAACACCGACGCCCAGCACCTGCTGGTGACCCGGGCGCACAAGAAGATCCTGTTGGGCCGGAGGAGCACCCGCGGACTTGGGCGCCGGAGCATTGCCCCAGGTTGGAGAGGAGGCGGCCAGGGAGGCGGAGGAGGAGCTGAGGAAGGCCCTCCAGGGAGCGGACATCGTATTCGTCACCGCCGGGCTTGGGTGGAGGCACCGGTACCGGTTCCGCCCCTTACGTCGCACAGCTGGCCAAGGACATGGGAGCGCTGACGATAGCGATAGTCACCTCCCCGTTCAAGGCCGAGGGAACCATCCGGGCGGAGAACGCCGAATGGGGACTGGAGAGGATGAGGGCGGTCGCCGACACGGTGATCGTCATCCCGAACGACAAGCTCATCGAGCTGGTGCCCCGGTACTCGCTCAACCAGGCGTTCAAGGTGGCCGATGAGGTCCTGATGCGGGCCATAAAGGGCATCACCGAGCTGATCACCAAGCCAGGACTGGTCAACCTCGACTTCAACGACCTGCGCACCATCATGAAGGGCGGAGGCGTCGCCATGATCGGCATGGGAGAGGGCGAGGAGGACGACCGGGTCGAGGACGCGGTCGACGAGGCCATCAACTCACCGCTCATCGACGTCGACATCTCCGGGGCCAACGGAGTGCTGGTGAACGTCACCGGCGGAGAGGACATGACC
Source organism: uncultured Methanomassiliicoccales archaeon (assembly GCA_963695345.1). Classification (GTDB taxonomy): domain Archaea; phylum Thermoplasmatota; class Thermoplasmata; order Methanomassiliicoccales; family UBA472; genus DASXVU01. The sequence continues at coordinate 1,303,442 of OY968769.1, read as the reverse complement.
ATCGGCGACGCCCAGAAGGTGGCCGAGCTGATACAGGCCAAGGTCTCTCCCAATGCCCGGATCATCTGGGGTGCGTCGGTCGATCCAGCCTTGGAGAACCGCGTCCGGGTGATGGTGGTCATCACCGGCGTCAAGTCCAAGAACATCCTCGGTCCGAAGGAATCGAAGTCTGTAAAGGCGATGAACGTAGATTTCATCAAATGATGCAGATGCGTGAGGAAAGGATTATCTAGAGAAAACTAATAGACCCCTCTTCAAGAGTGCTTAAAAATGGACATCGTCGAGAAATCCTGGGAAGTCCAAGAGACTATCGAAGATAGGGTCAAGAAGATCGGCAAGGGCAAGTACGGCCGAGTCATCAAGATGGCCCGCAAGCCCACTCCCGATGAGTACGTCAAGACCGTCATGATCACCGGCCTAGGTATCATGCTCATCGGCGGGGTGGGCTTCGCAATATACTTAATATGGAAGTACTTGCCGGGGCTGTTCGGCTAATGTCCGTTTCATTGCCGGGGTATATCGTATGACTGATGAAGATAACCAGACACTAATGCCCCAGACGCAGGGCGCCGGTTCTATCTCCCTTAGCGGAGATAATGCCCCCAGCGTCATGGCTGCGGGATCCGTCACGACCTGGCCGCTACAGGTCAAGAGCAATGACAGCGGCAAGAAGAAGGTCGTTCTACGCGTCAATGATCACCCTGGAAGAGGGTGCGCCGGAATGGGAGATCAAGATCACCGACGCCACTGGCGCGCACCTATGGGAGAGCCAGGCTGCTGGCTCACCTCAGGCCGAGTTCAATCTGGACGGACCGCGCCCGAAAGATCTCAAGCTCATCGTCGAGGCGCCCAAAGGTGCCCGTTATAACGATAAGGTGACCATCGAGTTGGAGGTCTGCCTTGGAGACCAGGTATGCGCGACCAAAGAGTTCAGCGCTACCGCCAGACAGTCGATCCTGGTCCTTAAGACCTCGATCGGCCATGAAAGGAACGTCGCAGACGGCGTCTCCAGCAAGGCCAAGATAGGTGCCGGCAACACCGGTATTTTCGCCATCCTTGCCCCGGGCAAGTTAGATGGTTACGTCTTCATGGAAGCAATGAACACCGACCTAGTGAGGGAGACCGTCCGCGGCGTCCGCAAGGCCAAGGGCCTGGTGGAAGGCGAGACGAGCTTCAACGAGATCGAGCACTTCCTGACCCCGAAGCCGCTGGTTTCCGGGATCATGGAGGGTGACGTGGTCGAACTGGTCGCCGGTCCGTTCAAGGGCGAGAAGGCCAGGGTCCAGAAGATCGATGAGAGCAAGGAAGAGATCACCGTCGAGCTGTTCGAGGCGACCGTTCCGATTCCGGTCACCGTTAGAGGCGACCACGTGAGAGTTCTCGAGAAGGAGAAGTGAGTATAATGCCAGAAACTATTGAAGTGCTAGTAGACGGTGGCAAGGCCACACCCGGTCAGCCGCTCGGCCCAGCGCTGGGCCCGACTGGGATCAACGTCGTCCAGGTAGTGCAGAAGATCAACGAGAAGACCAAGGCCTTCGCGGGAATGAAGGTCCCGGTCAAGATCATCATCGACGGCCAACAAGACCTTCGAGATCAAGGTCGGTACCCCTCCAACATCCGCGCTCCTGTTCAAGGAGACTGGGCGTGGAGAAGGGATCGGGCGCGCCGAACGCGACCAAGGTCGGCGACATCACCATGGAGCAGGCGGTCAAGGTATCGCGAGATGAAGAAGGACTCCCTCATGGGCAAGGACCAGAAGCACCGTGCCAAGGAGGTCATCGGAACCTGCGTCTCGTGCGGTATCACCGTCGAGGGCAAGGAGCCGAAGGACATCCTGAGGGAGATCGACGAGGGCAAGTGGGACGCGAAATTCGCGGCCTGAACAACCCCGTCCCTTACATAAAATTTATAAACGGTAGGTCCATTAAGGGGCCTACCACTCTGTAGGAGAGGCAACTCGTTAATACTACAGGAGGAATCGCATTGGCAGAGAAGACAACACTTACGGCCGTCAAGAAGGCGCTGGAGAAATCTCCGAAGCGCAATTTTAGAGAGACGGTCGACCTATCGATAAACCTGAAGGATGTGGATCTTTCTATCCCGAAGAACAGGATACAGGAAGATATCATCTTGCCTCATGGTAGGGGTAGGGCTGTCCGGGTCTGCATCATCGGCGGTGGCGAACTTGCCCAGAAGGCCAAGAACGTCGCCGACAAGGTCGTCACCCCAGAGGAGCTGGGAACCCTCGCCGACAACAAGAGGGAGGCAAAGAAGGTTGCCGCAGCAGCACGATTTCTTCGTCTGCGAAGCGCCATTGATGCCGACCGTCGGTAAGAGATTGGGTATCGTGCTCGCTCCCCGGGGTAAGATGCCGAGGCCAATCGCCCCAGGCGCCGACCCGAAGTCGATGGTGGATAACCTGAGGAAGTCCGTCGCCATCAGAAGCAAGGACAAAATGACGTTCCACGTCCCGGTAGGTACGACTGATATGACTCCGGAGCAGATCGCTGACAACATCGACCTCATAATCAAGAGGATCAGCGGTCAAACTGGAAAAGGGAACGATGAACATCCGGTCGGCTTACATCAAGACGACCATGGGCCCTGCAGAGAGGCTCATCTGAGGAGGGTCGATTATGGCACACGTCGCAGCTTGGAAGAAGGAAAAAGTCCAGGAACTGACGAATGCGATGACCAGCAAGAAAGTGGTCGCCATCGTCGACGTACACGGCATACCGTCCGCCCAGCTTCAGCTTATGAGGCAGGGACTCAGGGCAAAGGCGTCCATCATGATGTCGAGGAACAACTTGATCGACATAGCGATCGAGGAAGCGGCCAAGGACCGGCCGGGGCTGGAGAAACTCCTAGAGTCTGTCAGCTCCCAGTGCGCCGTGGTCACCACCGATGTCAACCCATTCAGGCTATTCCGTGAGATGGAGTCGACCAAGAGCGCGGCCCCGGCAAAGCCAGGTGACATCGCGCCCGAGGACATCCTGGTCAAGGCGGGGGACACCCCGTTCAAGCCAGGCCCGATCGTCGGTGAACTGCAGAAGGCAGGCATCCCCGCCGGTATCGAAGGCGGAAAGATCGTCATCAAGAAGGACAAGGTCCTGGTCAAGAAGGGAGATGCCATCTCTGAAGAGATCTCCAAGATCCTACCGAAGCTCGAGATAATGCCGATGACTGTCGGCCTTAACCTCGTAGCCGCGTTCGAAGGTGGAGTTCTCTACGGAAGGGACGTCCTGAACATCCCAGAAGACTACTACAGCTCGATGCTGTCAATGGGTTCAAGGCAAGCCATGGCCTTGAGCATGAAGATCGCGTATGTGACCCCGCAGACCGTCGTCCCGCTGTTCGCCAAGGCGTACAGAGAAGCGATGGCAGTCAGCGTAAAGGCCGTCATACCGACCAAGGACAACATCAAGATACTCTTGGCAAAGGCGAACGCCGAAATGCTAGCCGTTTCAGCGCTCTCCGAGAAACACGAAAAGAAGTAAGAACAAGGAGGTAAGAAAAATGGAATACATATACAGCGCATTGGTGCTTCACGCAGCAGGAAAGTCGATCTCAGAGGAAGGCGTTTCCGCAGTCCTAAAGGGCGCGGGAATCGAGGCGGACGCAGCCAAGGTCAAGGCCTTGACCGCATCCCTCGAGGGCGTCAACATCGACGAGGCAATCGCCTCGGCGATGATCGCCGCAGCCCCGGCCGCAGCCGCTCCAGCAGCAGCTGCCCCGGCAAAGAAGGAAGAGAAGCCGGAAGAGCCGGCAGTCACTGAGGAAGAGGCCGCAGCCGGTCTCTCCGCCCTGTTCGGTTAAACGAACTCGGTGCCTCAGAGGCGCTTTCAAACCTCGGGGCGAAAGCCCCCAAATCCCTTTCATCCGTTTTTTATCGCTCAATGAATCGCACGGCATCGACGTCCGATGGCAGACATCCGATCGCTGAGGATATCAAATCCGGTGCCGAATTCTAACAACCTATTTCTAATGCATACACATTTTCATTGAATGGTTGAAATGAAGCTCATCGACATCTACAAGCTTGCGGTCCAGATGGGGATGGACGCCGATCTGCGAACGAAAGAGGAGATAGAGGTCGAGCTGAAGCGGGTCGGTGACCGCTACCGGAAGATGGAGCAGGAGGACCAGGAACTGTTCGACAGGGATCAGCTGTGGAATCCCTATGCTGATTCGCGCCTCCTCCACGGGGACCCTGCGACCGAGGTGAAGGGTGTCCTCTGGGGCATAGACATCGGGACCGGAGAGGTGGTGCTCGCCGACCGCCTGCGGGAGAAGGGCAAACGGATCGACGCGGTGATCGGCCACCACCCGCGCGGGTACGCCCATGCAAATTTCTACGAGGTCATGCACGTCCAGGAGACGCTGATGCGGCAGGCCGGCATCTCCATCAACATCGCCGAGGACATAGTCTCTCCACGCATCCGCGAGGTGCACAACGCCATCGCTTCCAGCAACCACGAGCAGGAGGTCGACGCGGCCCGGCTGCTGGACATGCCGCTGATGTGCGTGCACCAGCCCACTGACATACTGGTCCAGCGTTTCATGCAGGACTTGATAGAGGAGAAGAGGCCGGAACGGGTCGATGATGTCCTCAGGATCCTGTCAGCCCTTCCCGAGATGAGATACGCCATCAGCCACAACAACCCACCGGAGGTGTGGGTGGGGGACAGGTCGCGGCACGCGGGCAAGATATCGGTCAAGATGTGCGGGGGCACCGCCTACCCGAAGGATGTCTATGAGAAGCTGGCCCAAGCAGGTGTCGGCACGGTCATTTGCATGCATGTCCCGGAAAGCCACATCGAAGAGGCCAGGAAGAACCACGTCAACATCATCATCTCCGGCCACATGGCCTCAGATTCGCTGGGGGTGAACCTGTTCGCCGACCAGGTAGAACAGAACGGGGTCGAGATAACCCCATGCTCCGGTTTCATCAGGATAAAGAGGAGTGGAAATTGAGACAGGTCGCCCCCCGTAAGCTGTTCAAGGACGAATCGAAATTATCCTTCGACTATGTGCCAGAGAAACTGGTGCACAGGGAACGGCAGCTGGACAAATTGTGGATGATCTTCCGCCCGGTGCTGGAAGGGGCCATGTCCCAGACGGCGTTCCTCATCGGCAACGTAGGTACCGGGAAGACAGCCACATCGAAGAGGTTCTGCATCGATCTGAAGCGGCAGGCGGGGGAGCAGGGGCGGGTCATAGACTATATCATCATAAATTGCCGGCAACGCAATTCAGAGAGCGCGGTGCTGCAACGTCTGGTTACCCATTTCGATGAGCATTACCCCGATCGGGGATTCAGCATCGCGGAGATGCTGCGGGCCATCCGGAAGCACCTGGAAAAGAACAAGATGCACCTGGTGGTGGTGCTTGATGAGGCAGACATCCTGATCCGGAAGGGGGCCAGCGACCTGATCTATCAGCTTTCCCGGTTCGACGAGGAGACGGTCGGGGCAAGACCGTCCCTCTCATTGATCCTGGTCTCGCAGAAGTATGTGCTGGACCTCCTGGACCCGGCGGCCTTTTCCACGTTTCGCCGGGCCAATGCGATCCAGTTCGACAGATACAATGCCGAGGAACTGCGCGATATAGTCGCCAACAGAGTGGAACTGGCGTTCCATCAGGGTATGGTCAGGCGGGACTCGATCGACCTGGTCGCGGACATCGCCTCGGAATGGGGCGACGCCCGTTTCGCCATTGAACTCCTGGACCGGGCCGGCATGATGGCCGAGGAAGAGATCGCCCCGGCTGTCGCCCCGGAGCACGTCCGTGCCGCCAAGGCACTGACCTATTCCATTGTCACGGAGAGCAAGGTGGACCAGCTCGACCGGCAGCGCAAGATAGTGCTTCTGGCTGTCGCCCGGGCGATGCGGGACGAAGCCTACGTCACCACCGGCGACGCCGAAAAGGTGTACAAAGTGGTGGCGGAGGAATATGGGGAGAAGCCCCGCGCCCACACCCAGTTCTGGGCCTACATCCAAGGCATAGCCAACGAAGGCATTGTGCAGACCAAGGTCTCGGGTGACGCGGCCGGGGGAAGGACGACCTACATCTCCATCCCGGACGTGCCGACCAAGGTCCTGAAGGAAATGCTGGAAAAGATGCTCACCACCGAGTGACCGGGGCAAACGTATTCTACACGCGAGTAGCTTCTTCAGGTCATGAAGAGGACCCCTTTGTATGACTGGCATGTCTCGTCCGGGGCGCGGATGATCGACTTCGGAGGATGGGAGATGCCGCTGCAGTACACTGGTATAGCCAACGAGCACATCAGCGTGCGCAGGAGCGCCGGGATCTTCGACGTTTCCCACATGGGGGACATCGTCATCCGCGGTGAAGGAGCGGGTTTGCTGATCGGTCGGCTGATCACCAACGACCCGGCAGGAATGGAAGTGGGAAAAGGCATCTACGGCCATATCCTCAACGATGATGGGAAGATAATCGACGACACGATCGTCTATCGCATCGCTGAGGACGGCTACCTGATGGTCCCCAACGCCTCGATGACCGGGACCGTGCTCCGATGGATCCAGGGAAAACGGACGGGACAGGAAGTGCTGGACGTGACGGAGGAAATCGCCTGCTTTGCCGTCCAGGGGCCGGAAGCAACAGCCCTGATGCAGAGACTCACCGGCCTTGACCTCTCTACGATCAAACGGTTCCATTTTGTAATGACGTCCCTTGAGATCGATGGCCAACCGGGGGATATCGTCACCGGGTTGCGGCCATCGCCGCTGTCGGACGGGGAGGTCGGTAAGGACCCGGACACAGCCGGGGTCTGGCCAGGCGGCCCGTTGGGGAGCAGGGTCATGCTATCCCGCACTGGATACACCGGGGAGGACGGGTTCGAGGTGCTGTGCGATTCCCGGGTCGCAATGGCGGTCTGGAACCTCATCATCAGCGTCGGCGGGAGGAGCGGCTTGGTCCCGGCCGGGCTGGGTGCGAGGGACAGCTTGAGGCTGGAGATGGGCTATTTGCTCTCCGGGACGGACTTCGATGGGAGCCAGAGCACGGTTCAGACCGGCCCGGCATGGGCGGTCAAGTGGGAACACGAGTTTATCGGAAGGGAAGCCTTGCGTCAGAGATGCTGGCATGTCCCTTCCGCGCCTGGTTGCGCTGGTCCTCGACGGCCGCGGCATTCCCAGGCACGGATACGTCCTGCTGAAGGACGGCAAGGAAATCGGCCATATCACCAGCGGGACGCTGTCTCCTTGTCTGAAGAAAGGAATTGCTCTCGGCTACGTATTGCCGGAGCTTACCACGCCCGGCACCGACCTTATTGTCGCCATAAGAGATATGCAGGTGCCCGTACATGTGGTAATTCCGCCGTTCGTAAGGAAGTGAGCATTTGGCAGAAGGCGTCGTTGAGACACTTATCGATATGATCCTGATCGGGAGCGAGGGAAGGGAGAACAAGGACGAGATAGTCAAGTATGCGTCCGACTGGCTCAAGGATCTTGGCATGGAGGTGGACATAGTCGGGGACAAACGCTGCCCAGCGCTGTGCGCCTACAACGGTTTCCGAGGAGTGGCCCTGTCCGGACATCTGGACACGGTACCGATCGGGGACCGCTGGACGAAGGACCAGGGCGAGATGTCGGACGGCAAGGTGTTCGGCCGGGGATCGGCGGATATGAAGGGCGGATGCGCGGCCATGCTGCATGCGGCCAAGGCGCTCATGGCCGACGACCTGGACTGCTATCTCCTATTCACCACTGACGAAGAGGATATGATGACCGGGGCGAACGCGCTCATACGCACCCATGGCGCCAAGAACGCCCGGGCCATAGTCATAGGCGAACCGACCAACATGCGCCCGGTGTACAAGGAGAAGGGGGTGGCAAGGGTCGGGTTGAAAGCCTACGGCAAGGCCTGCCATGCCAGCATGCCATGGCTGGGGGAGAACGGCATAATGACCATGTCACGGTTGCTGGATAAACTGGGGGCGCTCAACGCGGAGGGCCGGGAGGCGGCCGAAGGCCTGACCATGAACGCCACCACCATCAAGGGCGGTGACATGTACAATGTCATACCGGACGAATGCGAAGTCGATCTGGATGTGCGCTTTCCCGCGTCGATGAACGCCCATGAGGTATTCGCTTCGATCATGGCGACACTGAAAGGCGAGGATTGCGATCTTACCCTGCTCCATGAGTTCCCGGCGTTCGGGACCGATCCGGAATCGGCCTTGGTAAAGGTGGCGACCGCCTATCTGAGGCAGGAACCGATGGCGGTGCCCTACGCAACGGAGGCTGCGGTCTATGCCAAGGTCAATCCCAACATACTGATCTGCGGACCGGGCGACACCGACGTGGCCCACACCGCCGACGAGTTCGTGGAGATGACCCAGCTGGATGAAGCGGTCCAGCTGTATATTCACCTGGCCAAGAAACTGGCTCAGGGATAGACACGGGAGACCGTGCGGGGGAAGGGGATGGCGTCCCGGATGTGTTCCAGCTTGCACACCCAGCGCACTATGCGCTCCACCCCGAGCCCGAACCCGGAATGCGGCACGGAGCCGTATTTCCTGAGGTCCAGGTACCATCGGTACGAATCCACCGGAACGCACTGGGACTCCAGCCGTTCCATTATCTTTGCCAGGTCCGTCTCCCTTTCCGATCCTCCGATGATCTCCCCGTACCCTTCTGGGGCCAGCAGGTCCGCGCACTTGTATGTGCGCGGGTCGTCCGGGTCCTCCTTCATGTAGAACGCCTTGCATTCCTTGGGGAAGTTGGTGATGAAGGTGGGCAGGGACTCATCGGCCGTCACCGCCCTTTCCTCCGGCAGCCCCCAGGTCTTGACCCCACTCGATCTTGAAATCCTTCTGTTTCAGCCTCTCGATGGTCTCGGCGTAGGTGACCCGGTTGAACGGGGGAACGATCTTCCTGAGCTGCTCGATGTCCCTTCCGACCAGCTTCAGGTCGTCCTTCCTCTCCTCCACGATCTTGGCTATCATCGCCGACACCAGCTCTTCCTGGATCTTCATGTTCCCGGCATTGTCCGTCCAGGCCTCCTCGAGCTCGAGATGCCAGTATTCGGTCAGATGTCTGGTGGTCCGGGATTTCTCAGCGCGGAAGGAGGGAGTGATGGAATAGACCTTCTCCAGAGAATAGATGAGCGCCTCCAGGTACATCTGGGCGCTCTGGCTCAGATATGCCTCTCGGTCGAAGTACTTCAATTTGAATAAGGTGACCCCGCCCTCGCAGGCGTTCTGGGTGAAGATCGGCGGCGTGACCTCGGTGAAGCCCTGGTCGTCCAGCCATTCGCGGGCCCCTTTCATGGCGCTCCCCTTGATCTTCATGACCGCGTTCTGTTCCCGGGACCTAATCCACAGGTGCCGGTTGTCCAGCAGGAGCTCCTCGCTCTGGTACTCGGTGATGGGGAAAGGTTGGGATGGCCCGACCGTTCTGAACCCGGTGGCCCTGATCTCATATCCGCCAGGGGCTCGCTTGTCCTCTGCCAGCATCCCCTTGATGATAACCGATGATTCGATGGCGGAGGCGACCGCCTGGTCAAAATCCTCGTCCGGCAAGGCCCCTTTCTTGACAGTCACCTGGATGATGCCGGTTGAGTCCCTTACCACGGCAAAGACGATCTTGCCGCTGCTCCTGGTCCGGTATATCCATCCCCTTACGGCTGTCTCTGTCCCGGCAATCGGAGAGTCCAGTAGTTGTTTTATTGGCACCGGGGAACACATGGAATACCCACCGGTGTTACAAATGGCACTCTACTATCTTTTGATTTCGGTAGACCTGGCCACATCTTATTAATATTCGTTGTCAGGATGGAACGTCATGCACATCAGAGAAGCGAACCTGAAGGACCTGGACGACCTGATGCGCATAGAAATGGAATCCTTCCGGGAAGAAAGATTCAGCAGAGACCTCCTGGAGATGTTCGTGAATGAGGAGGAGTTCGAGACCTTGGTCTGCGAGATCGAAGGGGTCGTGGTGGGCTATTCCGCCACCTATTCCGAACCGGGCATCAAGAGCCGCGTTCTCTCGCTGGCTGTGGAGCATAGAAACCGAGGAAAGGGAATTGCCCGCCGACTGATGGTGGAGATCGAATACCACGCAAGGACATTGAAATCGTCCACTGTCACCCTGGAAGTGCGCGTCACCAATGTCGCGGCCGTCAACCTCTACCTGAAGGAGGGTTACCGGATACGGGGGACCATTCCTGACTATTATTCCAAGGGAGAGGATGCGTTCTACATGGAAAAGACACTATAGACTTGATGATGGTGATGAGATTACGAGGGACGATTGTCGAGCTGACTGAAAAATCGCTAATTACAAGCCGATTTTTTATGATTGTAACCTTTTTAGGGTATTTGACTTGTGTATCTGGGTACGTTTTGTAATATATCGATAGACCTCGCAAAGCATTAAGTAATAGACCTATTATTGGTGGTTGTCATCAACACTCGCAGATTGTTGGCTAGGGGTGTGCGTAAATGGAAGAGTCACTTTGCAACGTCGAGTTCCTTAAGAACAATAATACTTACATTGCCCGTGTACAAAGCGACCTTGGTGGCCTCAGGGAGTACCAAAGTTCTAACCTAGAGGAAGTCCTCGAGCAGGTCATCATCGACCTTCAAGAGGAATTCGAGACCTCCATCTGAGCGTGCCAGGCCAAGAAAGCGGGCCACGGTCTTCTAGAGGCAGATGCTTCTGGATAACTTGGGCTCCATCCAAAAGGAGGGGTTCAGGTGCAACAAAAGGAAGGTAATGAGATTGATACGGTAATGTCCTCTTACTACGGGGAGGAGCAGGTTACTGCGATTATTAACCTCAAGGTCGACACCAAGGCCGCCGATACGATCGCGGAGAAAGTGGCCACATACGCACTTGTCGAAGATGTCTTCCTGGTCACCGGTGATACTGACATCGTTGTAAAGACCAAATTCCACAATTACAATCAGCTTAAGCGGTTCTTAGTGGATGAGATCTCGAACATCGATGGCGTGAAGGACACGAAGACGCTGATGGTTGTCACGACCTTCAAGGAAAGGGGAAAGATCATATCTGAAGCACAGGAGCCGAGCAGATAGGCTTCATGATGAAAATTAGTCTCAAGAGGTGTTAATATGGTAGTGGTTGATGTCAAGCAAAAGATGGGTCAAATTTTGGAAGTACTGGACCAGCTGGCCGAGGATACATCGGTCCCTCGGAACATAAGGCGCGGGGCCACCGAGGCAAAATCGAAGCTGGAACAGAATGTGGCCTTGGATGTCCGGGTGGCCGGAGCGATAGGAAAACTGGATGATCTGGCGAACGACCCGAACATACCTATGCATGGCAGGACCATCATCTATCGTATCATCACCGAACTGGAGAACCTGCTGGCCGCCGCTCAGAAGTGATGGCTTATTTCCTCGAACGAATCATTTGGCCCTACTGGGGCCATCTTCCGGCAAACGCTGGCTATTTCTCAGGCCGAAAAGATTTAAGACATTGTTCAGGATTCAGTAGCGCACAGGCGGCCATAGTCTAGTGGTTAGGACTGAAGCTTCCCAAGCTTCGAACTCGGGTTCGAATCCCGGTGGCCGCACTCTCATTTTATCCGATTGAAGCAAATAAGCCGATCCTTCCGCCGTCCGTGAAAATAACCTCAGACAGCGGCTCACATTATCACAGTTGTGACAAAGTTAGAGGTTCGGTTGTGGTCGATCAATGGTTCGGGCAAAGGAACGTATAAAAAAAGTTAGGCATTTCGTTTGTTAAATTAATATCGATAAAAAGCATATTTTCAAGAACAAAATGCTATTCAGTTGTTATTAAGATTAGTATTTTCTATATAATTTTGTTTATATTCGATAAAGGAATTGTCTAATCATGAGCGGGCAAAACGGAAGAGCTCCGGTCAGGAGCATTGTTCGCACTGTCGTCGGAACGGTAACTCCGTCGGCTAGGTTGCAAAATAACATCTAAGGATCCATTTTTGATTCCAGATGTTCAGGCTGTATGCGCAATAGGCGTTTCTTCCGGCCGTCTACAAATGAGGCATGGCCTACAAAGATCCAATCGCTGTGGTACCTGTCTCAATTCAGTCTGCACTAGTGCAACGTATCGAAATAGAGGAGCTGAACAAGCATGAGAATGAGATATTCATGGAAAGATGACAAGCAAGGAAAGGGCGTTTCGATGGCCTTCCCGGTAGCGGTAGAACCCACAATGACGGTTGATCTTACCGTTTTAAATTGTATCTCGAACAAATCGAGGGACAATGCCTGGAAGATCGGCGATCAGGCAATGAAAAAAGGCGACACGGGAGCTGGGTCTGGAATAACGAGAGGTTGTTTCGCATGAGATTCCTCGACAAGCGCCGACTGAAGAACTATGGCATAATGCTAGGGTCCATAGTAATCGTCATTTCATTGCTATCCGTAAGCTTGCAGGTCTCCGAGGCCGCCCCGACCTATAATTATAAGATCGTCGGCTCGAAGGTCTATAGCTCGACCGGTGCCGTTGTCTATACCGGAACTAACTTCGGCAAGGCCCTTACTTGGACCATGGGCCAGGCGAACAAGGTCACATATGTGCCCGCGGGCAACTATATCGTAAGCACGGCCATCTACACTGCCGCCGGCGTCAAACTGATCGGCGACGGTGACGGACCCACAGGCACTGTGCTCAATTTCAACGATGCATCTGCGGCCGCCGAGCAATTCGTTGTGTATAACAAGAATGGAGTGACGTTCAGCAAATTCAGGATGACAGGGTATGGCAGCATAGAGGTCTTGGCCTCACGTTCGGACGTTTCCGCAATAACGATCGATCACGTGACCGCCTACCGTTGCCACGGTAACGACTATGCCTTTGGTTTGATCGCGTTCAGCCCCTACAAGATAACTGGTGTGACATTCACATACTGCCGCGCAGAAGGGGTGGATGGATTCGGGTTCTTACTAACGGGCAACGGTCTGAAGGCAAATGTCAAATTCACCGACTGCTCTGCCAACTATTGTGGATACTATTCCACCCGTTTCAACAAATGGGCGACCGGGTTCGATGTGTGTGAAAGCGGTAGTGTTTCGAACATACTGCTCACCAGATGCACGGCCAACTACAATCTGGAATCCGGTTTCCACATGGAGTATTACCCATCGGCGTCTGGAGTGCTGTTCACCAATTGTGTCGCATCCTATAATGGACAGAAGCCTGCCGGTTTCGTTAACGGCGACGGAACGATCGGTCCGCAATATGCGGTGGGTTTCCTGTTCAACCCTAAGAAACTAACAAGCATCTCCTTCGACGGATGCTCGGGCGTGGGGAATATCAAAGGATTGAGCAGGCTGGCGCCGAGGGCTACGATACTGGATACCGTGTGAGCGCGGGAACGGTGCAGCTTAAACCATAAATAGGGCGCAAAGCCCGATTTCTTTTTTTATTTCTTAACCCGACCACTGCAGCATAACCGATGATCGTTGGAAGCATGCAATGGGAACAGGTCGAACTGTTGCGCCCCCGTTCAAGAACCACCGCCTATCTGCTGGTATCGTTCCTACTTTGAGATGGCCATGCACCTACGAGTTCAAATGGATAAAAAACGAGGAACCCACACCTCACAATAACACCTTGTTCGCCGGAGAGAACGCGTAGTTCCGGGACAGGAAGAATTGTAACACGGTGGTGGAAAAGATAACGGGGGAAAGGGTTTGACCATTTGATCTGTGTCTAACGCTTAGCGGCGCCTCGGCATTCCCCGCCCGGTGAATGTGGCATCCCCGGACGCCGTTACGGCGCCGGTATCGGCGAGCATGTTCTCCGCGGTCATGTTCGAGGTCGCTGCGCCGGAATAACCGGCAGAGTGGCCTCCGTGCCCGCGCATTCCAGCATTCAGCACCATGGAGATGTTCTCAGTGGTGTCGTTGCTCAGTATGCCGACGCTGCGCAGTCCGTAGTAGTCTGCCACAAGGGTATAATCCCCTTCCGGCAGGACGATCTGCACAACACCGCCCACACCTGTCGTGCTCACGGCGATCTTCTCAATCGTTATCGTTTCGACCGTGTCGTTCTCGATCACTGTGACCTCGTATACGGTCACATTCGCTCCCTGGATGGGGACCAGCTGCCCCTGAACATTGGCATATACGGTCACGTTCAGGGTTTGGGTAGAGGTCCCGCTGTCGGTGCTCGAGGCATCGCTGCTTCCATCGGTGGCTATCCCGTTGGTAGCAACGAATCCTACCGCCATCAGGCCGCTGGCTAGGATCGCACAGACCACCAGTGTAACTCCGATCTTTGTCCTGTTCATCTTTCAGGCCTCCTGAGAGGGAATTGGGGGTATGGCTATATCCCAAATCGGAAGGCATCGTATGGACGAATCATTCATAGTCTTGATATCCTTTGCAGGACTGGCATAACGGAGCTCCATGTTACCTCCACCTCGCTGGTTCATGCCTTTGGATGCAACAATACAGTTGGCCACCGGTATCATCGCGTTAGCGGTGGCACTATACGCCCGGAGGGGCTATCGGTGGGTCCAGGAAAGCAGCCTATATCGGATCTTCGTGGCCTTTCTGTTCTTGGCCATTGCGTTCATCATCAGCGGGGTGGTGATGTCCTATGCCGAGATCCAGCATCTGACCTTCGACCAGGCGGTGGGATTGGGTGCACTGACGCAGAGTGGTTTTGCACTTTACTATGGACTCAGCATCGCGGCCTACGTTGTCCTGACCTACACATACTGGCGAAAGCTGGGTTGGTTCGCCGCGGCTCCGATGGGCCCGTTGGTGCTGTTCAACTCTCCGCCGCTGGAACTGATAATCATCCTTCTCCTCGGATTCATCATATCCGCTCAGCTGTGGCCAGAGAAAGGAAGGAGCTGGAGGAGCCACGGTTTGGTCACCCTCAGCTTCATATTGGTGCTGATCTCGCATATCCTGATCCTATTGGAATCCGGCTCTAACGACTACTCATTGTACCTATTGGCCAGAGGACTGCAGATGTTCGGTTTCGCCCTGATGGCGGTCTTCCTTTATAGGCTGGGGAGGATAGCTTGAAGGACGAGCTGGAAAAGGCAAAATACCGATCGAAGGGCCGCATCTTCGCCGATATCCTCAAAGCGGTCCAAGATGAGGAGAAGGCGATAACCACCCACATCCTTTACAAATCCAACCTGTCCCACGACCGATTGACCAAGTACCTGCAAAACCTGGAGGAGGGCGGCTTGCTGAAGCGGTCTGAGGAAAGAGAGAAGACGGTCTACGAGATAACCGATAAGGGCAAACATTTCCTGTCCGAGTTCCAGCGCATGGAGGCCTTCGTCAATGGTTTCGGCCTCGATATTTAGGCGAAATAGGAAGTTACTCAACGATCAGCAACCTCAACGAACCATGACCATGTCTTGTTCCAGACTATGAAGGACACAATTATTTTCGTTCGAATTATATAGCTCAGGCGCGTTCGGAGATGAAATCGGCAAGGGTCTGAATTGCCCCTTGATTGATCCATCGGGTGAGTTTGATGAGCCCTCAGGAACCAGAAAAATCCGACGGTAATTGGAAGATCCTCGTGATATTGGCATCGGTCGCGATGATGGTGATGTTCATCGAGATCATGCTCGTGCCGGCCCTTCCGTACATAGGCGCGGACTTCAACAACTTTCAATGGATATCCTGGGTTCTATCCATCTACCTGCTGATCGGCGCCGTGGCCACTCCCCTGGCTGGCCGTCTCGGTGACATGTATGGCAAGAAAAAGGTCATGCTGTGGGTCATGTGCATCTATATCGTCGGACTGATCGGCAGCGGGTTCTCGCTGGACATATCCAAGGCCCTGTTCGGAGAGACTTCGATCTTCGTTCTGATCTTCTTCAGGGGCATTCAAGGCATAGGGATGGGCATGTTCCCGTTGGCCTTCGGGATAATAAGGGACACCTTCCCCAAGGACAAGATACCGACCGCCATTGGGACGGTCAGCGCCATGTTCTCGGTGGGAATATCCCTCGGTCTGCTCGGTGGGGGATACATAACCTCGGTCGGCCACTGGTATGATGCATTCCACGTCGTGGTCCCTTTCTTCTTCGCCCTGGCGATTCTCACGGTATTCCTGATCAAGGACCCGATCGTGGTGAAGAGAGGGTCCTTGGACATGGCAGGGGCGACGACAATGGGGATCGGGGTGTTCTCGCTGCTGCTTGGCCTCACCCAAGGACAGGAATGGGGTTGGACCAGCCCGCTGGTCCTGGGTCTGTTCGTGCTCGCCTTGGTCATGCTCGCCACATTCACCAAGCTGGAGCTGAAGACCATTGACCCCATAGTCCGTCTCTCCATGTTCAAGAACCGCGGGGTCCTCGATGCTAGCGTTACGGCCATCTTCATCGGCTTCTGCATGTTCCTTATGTTCCAGACGCTGCCATTCTTCCTGGAGACGCCCAAGGCGGCCGGGGGTTTCTTTGGAATATCTGATACCTTCGTTATCGGGCTCTACATGTTCCCGTCAGCGATCGCTCAACTTATCTTCGGCCCGATGGGCGGCGTCCTTTCGAAGAAGGTAGGGGCAGACAAGGTATTGATCGCCGGCCTGGGGATAATGTCCCTCGGATTTGTCACCCTGGTCCTCATGCACACCGACTGGGTAGGGATCGTGATCTCGATCTTCATCGCGGGAGCGGGAATGGCGCTGTGCATGGTGTCGATGATCAACCTCGTCGTGGTCACCTGCAAGCAGAGCGAGTTCGGTGTCGCGTCTGGAATGAACACCCTGTTTCGAGTGGTGGGCGGTGCGGTGGGGCCAGTCCTGGCTGTCGTGATTCTGTCGAACTATACCCAGATCATCATGGGCCGTCCATTCTATACAGAGGATGGATACGTGACCACTTGGATCGTGGGGGCTGTCCTTTCCCTGGTCGGCCTTCTGTGTGCGATCGTCCTTCGCCCGAAGAAGGGAGATATGGATTGTGACATAGCGGCAGAGGACATTCCCAAGGAGTAAAGACCCTCGTTGAAATACATTATCGAGGTGATCAGTACAGGGCCCTTCGCACTAGTGCCTTGATGCGATCGCCTTGGTTTCCTCCCAAGCCTTGACGAGAGCCTCCAAAGTGCAACTTGTGCACTCATGGCGAAGGCCCAGCTGGTTGGAGAATTCCTCTGAAAGACCCTGAAAATGTTCCTTCTCCCCCACCCCGGTGTCGATGTACAGGCATCTAGAGCAACCGGCGAAGAGGATCTTCACGAAGTACAACGGCTCATAGCCCTATTCGATTGTGGAATCAAGGTGGAGCTCCCTTATCACCCTTCCAACCCCATTTCCGCCCAACCGGAGGTGTTGAACCATGTTCCTGTGACCATCCGCTTCTCTGTTGCGTACCGCTGCGGGGTCAACAGCGCCCCGATGTCATCGTCGGCATCCAACATGACCGTCGGCACTTTCAGCTCATCCTTGACCCCTTTTAACGACTGACAGGTGGCGTACCCGAGGAAAACCGCATCAACCTTGCCCTCGAGAGAGTTGACCCTCTCGATGACCGTGGCCTTGAGCTTGGCCGAATCGATATGAAGCGCGAATTCCAGGTATTCCTTGTGGACTATGCTGGGATCGTCGCCGACCACCGCATCTATCTCGCGCCTCCAGATATCGCAAGCAATGATCCCTATGCGCATCAGAACACCGTGCATTGGGTCATTGGGAACGATGGTCCTCGCGGTGATATAAACTAGGCCGGACACTGTTTAGAGCCTTCTCCATTTGCTGTCGTCCGGATCGTCCCGCCTCTGTGCCTCGTCGGGACGGACCGAGTGCCTTTCCACTGGTTTGGTTGGCGGATCCCAGTTCATATCGTCATCGAACCTGGGCAGAGGCACCTCGATGGAGCTGAGGTCTCTGGTCATTGCCGGGTGTTCCTTCTTGGCCGCCTTCTGGGAATGGAACCCTTCCCTCTCCACTTTCTGTTGCTCGATCCGGGATAGTGTTATTGAATCGGTGGTAAGCCTGTGCGTCCTCCTCATCAGACCCAGGGATCCCAAGAAGTACGCCAGGAAGATGACCAAGCACAAGTACCATTCCAGTCTGAATACGAAAGCGGTGGAGGCGATCATCAGAAGGCTTCCGCATATGAACAGGCTGATGAAGCTGGAGATCAGCTTCGGATCCCTGGTCCTGACCCCGAGATTGTCATAGCTGATGGTCTTGATGATGGAACGGAGTTCCGTCTCCATGACATAGTAGACATAACCCGAGACGGCGAGAGCGACAATGAACATCAGGAGCGCTAGTTCGTTACCGGAGACCATTATTCCGACAAGGGCAATGAAGTAGGCCGCCAGCAGGATCTCGATTTTTCTACCCCGGTGGAAAAGCTTCAGGGAGGATGGAAGGATCACCTTGCTCATCGTTCTGTTCATCAATGAGGAGCTGTACTTGGCATAGCCTGGGACGGCTCGCCGGAGGCCTCTGTAGATCGAATCGCTGGCCTTCATCATCACAGGCGTAAGGATGCTCATGGCAAAACAGAACGTCCCGGCGAACGGGTTGAGCTGTGAAGCCCTGGTCAAACCGGCGGCGCCTGACCCGACCGAGGCGAACATGACCGATTCCGCACCCCTTCCGCACATCGACGCCCCCATGAACGTGGCTGACCTGCCGGAGAACCCCAGGAAGTAGGCCAAGGCACCGGTGACCAACAGATCCCCCAGGATCACCAAGGGAACCGCTATTATCACTATCCAGATGACCGTCGGGAACATCCCTGGATCGATGAGCATACCGAACGATATGAAGAACACGGCGACCAATGCGTCCTTGAACGGACTGATCCGGTCCTTCAACCGGTCCGATATCTTGGTCTCGGCGAATACCATGCCCAAGAAAAAAGCCCCGATGATGGCTGGAACACCGGAGACCTCGGCCATCGCCGAGGAAAGGAATACCAGACCGAGGGCGAAAAGAACGAACATCTCGTCGCTCTTTATCCTTTCGAAGTACCTGGCGCATCTGGGGATGACCACCAGCGCCAGGAATATGAAAAAGGAATAGAAGGCCAGGACGCCAATGACCATCGTGGTCAGGGTCAACGGGTTGCTGTCTCCGCTCTTGAAGAGCAGCCCACCGGCAATGGTCATCAGGATCATCGAGAGGAAGTCCTCCACCACGACCATACCCAGAAGGAACTCGGTCTCCGGATTGGACATCTTCTGCAGTTCCATGAGCGAATGCCCGGTAATGGCCGCGGAACCCATGGCGATGACGCCGGCCAGGAATATCGTGTCCACGATGGGCCAGCCCAGGGCAAGGCCTATGAGTATGCCAAGGAAGAAATCCACCCCGGTGTTGATAAGCGCCAGGAGAAAGGCCGATGATTTCGTTTTCTTCAGCTTGCTGACGCTGAACTCCAGTCCAACAAAGAACATCAGCAATGTCAACCCAAGAGTGGAAAGATACGAGATGAAGCTCGCGTCTTTCATCAGACCGTCGTATTGGAATCCGAAGACGTCGAAATGAATGAATGGGCCGATTAGAACGCCGGCTATGATGTAGCCTATGATAACGCTCTGTTTGGCCTTGGCGGCCAGAGCGGCGCCGATGAAGGAGACGAGCATGATCATGCCCACCTCGAACATTATCTCCATTGTTTCGACCATCTATCTCTCAGCCCAGAGATGCGAGCATAGAACGAGGGTGCTGATGCTCCGATGGTCAAATGCCGATTCGCAATTGTCCAGAGCATCGCCCGTCAGCATTTCTGATTCTAAGATATACCTATAACTCCTTCAGAGTACAGGCTAGTGCATCCCTATCCATCTCAATGGACTGAAAGATATAAAAGATTATTGCGCCAGCTTATGGCGGTTAGTGACAATGAGCTGATGAGCCACGCATCCGATGATTCTCTGTATCTTCTGCCTCGGATTTCACCGAAATTATCATCCATGTTCGGATACAATCATTTCGGTGGCTGATGATTTGAGCGGCGATTACCACTCCAAGAGCGCGGAAGATGCCATGTCTAGTCTGGGCACTTCTCACGCCGGTCTATCAAACGAGGAGGCGGCCAAACGCCTGATCGAGTTTGGACCGAACAAATTGGTGAAACAACGTACGATTTCACCGTGGCGCATACTGCTGGATCAGTTCAAGGACCTGATGGTCCTCGTCCTGATAGTGGCTGCGATGATCTCCGGCCTGCTTGCATTCCTGAATGGCTCGGTCGAAGACTGGCTCGACACGATCGTCATAATAGTCATCGTGTCAGTGAATGCTGTCCTCGGTTTTTTCCAGACCTACCAGGCGGAGAAGACCATCGAAGCCCTGCGTGACCTGGCATCGCCCCACGCGAACGTCATAAGGGAAGGGAAAGAGGTCGATGTTCCTTCCGAGGATCTGGTCCCTGGGGACTTCATTCAGCTCGCGACCGGAGACAAGATAGGCGCCGATGCGCGCCTCGTAGATTCTGTTAATCTGAAGACCAACGAGGCAGCCCTCACCGGAGAGTCCCTTCCCGTGAGCAAGGACCAGAACTCGATCCTTCCGGAGACCACGCTGGTCTCCGACCGTGTCAATATCGTTCTGGCGGGGAGCACCGTTTTGAGCGGCCGGGGGAGGGCGGTGGTTGTATCCACCGGCATGGGGACCGAGCTGGGAAGGATCGCCCGCATGGTCCAGGGAGAGGATGAGGAAAGCCCTCTGCAGAAGAAATTGGAGCGTATGGGAAAACAGATAGGGGTCGGGATCGTCGGAGCCTGCGTATTCATCTTCGTCATCGGAATACTGCAGGGGGTCGCTATCGAGGAGATGTTCCTGACCGCGGTCAGCCTCGCAGTGGCGGCTATCCCTGAAGGTCTCCCGGCCATCGTGACCATCTCGCTGGCCCTGGGCCTGCAGCGCATGGCAAAGAAGCAGGCGCTGATGCGCCGCCTGCCGGCGGTCGAGTCGCTGGGAAGCACCACGGTAATATGCACGGACAAGACCGGCACATTGACCAAAGGAGAGATGAACGTCACGGAGATGTTCGCCGGGAAAGAGATCGAGGTTTCTGGAGATGGATATGCGCCGGTAGGCGTTTTTTCGTCCTCGGGTGAGAAAATTCAGCCCGATGGAGACCCCCACCTCCTCGAGCTTTTGATCGCGGGAGCGCTGTGCAACGATTCCCAGCTCTTCAGGGAGGGCGACCGTTGGAAGATCAGGGGCGACCCGACCGAGGGCACTTTGATCGTTACCGCCAAGAAGGCGGGACTTGAACCGGACGCGGTCAGGACCGCCAATCCACGCATCTTCGAGGTGCAGTTCGACTCGGACCGGAAACGGATGACCACGGTACACGATATCGGCGGACGGCGGATCGCTTACATGAAAGGCGCCGCTGAAAGCGTCATCCCGCTATGCTCCAGGATCATGGAGAATGGCTCTGCCATTATTTTGGACCATAAGGCAAGGGCGAACTTCGCTGAGCACACCGACGAAATGGCATCGCGTGCGCTCCGGATACTGGCGTTGGCCCGTCGGGATGTTACGGACATCCCCTTGAACGAAGAGATCGAGCATGATTTCACGTTCATCGGCCTGGTCGGCATGATCGATGCCCCGAGGAAGGAGGCGGTGGATGCATTGGCCCGCTGCCGTACGGCTGGCATCAAGGTCATCATGATCACCGGGGACCATGCGCTAACGGCCGCATCCATCGCCAAGGACATGTGCTTGCGAAGTTGCGATGAGGCCGTTGTGGTCACCGGAACGGAATTGGAGGTAATGGGCGACGCGGAGCTCTCGGAGAGGGTGCACGACGCATCCGTCTTCGCCAGGGTATCGCCGGAGCATAAGGTGCGCATAGTAGAGGCGCTCCAGAAGAACGGCGAGGTCGTGGCCATGACCGGGGACGGCGTGAACGACGCTCCTGCCCTGAAGAAGGCCGACATCGGCATCGCCATGGGGATCACCGGAACGGATGTCGCCAAGGAATCCGCCCAGATGATACTAGTGGACGACAATTTCGCCTCGATAGTCGACGCGGTCGAGGAGGGCCGAGGGGTCTATGGGAATATCCGGAAGTTCGTGAACTTCCTGCTGACCTGCAACAGCGCCGAGGTCATCGCCATGTTCGCCGCCAGCCTGATCTACCTGGACCCCTTGATGCTGCCGTTCCTATTACCGTTCCAGATCCTATGGATGAACCTGGTCACCGACGGTCTTCCGGCCCTCGCCCTGGGGGTGGATCCGACCCCCAAGGATGTCATGGAACGACCTCCGATCGACCCAAAGGAGCCGCCCATAACACGTCGCGCCGCTTACCGGATATTTGCGATAGGTGCCGTTATGGCAGCGGCGGCGCTCATCTCCTTTGAATTAGAGTACCTGGACGCCACCATGGTCCTGGGCATCTCCCACGCAGAGGCGGTCCAGAGGGCACGCACGGTGGCGTTCTGCACCCTCGTCCTGGCACAGCTGTTTTATGTCTTTTCCGCCCGATCACCGACAAGGACAATTATGCAGACCGGGATACTGGATAACAAGAAGCTCATCCTCGCGGTATTGATCTCATTCGGGCTCCAGATCGTCATTGTCTATCTTCCCGGACTGAACAGCATGCTTCGCATCACGCCGCTGGGGTGGGAAGAATGGGCCATATTGGCCCCGATGGCCCTGACGCCGTTGGTGGCAAACGAGATATGGAAGGTGGTGTCTCGGCGAAAGGGCTCTCTGGTGATGTAATGATAGAGATTGACGGTTCGGAAGGGGAAGGGGGCGGCCAGATGCTCCGGACGGCGCTGGCGCTGTCGGCGTTGACCAAGCGCTCATTCAGGTTCGAGAACATACGGGCCAGGAGAGACAGGCCAGGGCTCGCGCCGCAACATCTCACCGGGGTCAGGGGGGTGGCGGAGATATGCAACGCCAAGGTGGATGGGGCAAGCGCCGGGTCCACGTCGCTGACGTTCGAACCGGGCACGGTGGAGGCGGGCGATTACCGATTCGACGTGGGCACCGCGGGCAGTATCACGTTGGTTCTGCAGGCGTGCATGTTGGCATGTGCCCGGACCAGGGCGAGGACCGAGTTCGACGTTATCGGAGGGACCAATGTGCGGATGTCCCCACCGTCCGACTATCTGGAGCAGGTCTTTTTCCCACTGCTGCGCGGCCTGGGCTATGATATCGATGTCAAGACCCCCGCCAGAGGTTTCTATCCCCAGGGCGGGGGAGAGATGGTCGTGGGAATGGCCATGGGGGAACGCATCCTGCCTTTGGACCTGAAGGAGCGGGGGAGATTCCGCCAGATATCCGGAACCTGCTTCACCCAGAAGCTGCCCGATCATATCGCGGAGCGCATGTCCTCCACGGCAAGGAAGGCACTGGTGGGTCATTCCCCGGTCAAGTTGGCCCTGGACAGAAGACAGGGCCACTCGATCGGCGCCGGTATCCTCCTCGCCGCTGAGTATGAGAACACCGTCCTGGCCAGTGATGCCCTGGGCGACAAGGGGATAAGCTCGGAAAAGCTAGGGGAGCTTGCCGCGACCTCCCTCCTGCGCGAGATCGATTCTGGCGCGACCCTGGACCGTCATGCCGCCGATCAGATCGTTCCGTACCTTTCGTTGGCCGCCGGGCCTTCCACATTCTTGGCGGACGAGCTCTCCCTGCATTTCTGGACGCAGGTTGAGATAATCAAGAAGTTCCTGGATGCGGATATCGAGGCCACGCTTGAAGGGAACCTGCATCGGGTGTCGGTCAGGCCTAACCGTACATGATGGAACGCTTCTTGGCCAGCTCTTCCGACTCCCCGGTCTTCTTGTTGATCTCCTTCAGCGCCTGCTCCAGCACCGCCGCCTCCTCGAGCAGGGGTTGGGTGTCCAGACCGCTATGCAGGATCAGCTTGTCGATGGTGTGCGTAGCCGCAGCCGCGGCTCTGGCGTCTGGATAGTCGGAATGGGCCTCCGATAGGATCGACACGACATCGAAGTTTCGGTTCACACCCTCGTTCAGCAGGACGCCGGCGAGCCCGACGACGACACCGTTCTCGAAGATCGGTATGTCGTTGCGAAGAAGCAATTCCCGGGCAAAAGGCGTCGACCCCACGCCGTATACCGTGACATCGTCACCTTCCTTCTTTTTAATCTCTACCTC
Source organism: uncultured Methanomassiliicoccales archaeon (assembly GCA_963695345.1). Lineage (GTDB taxonomy): Archaea > Thermoplasmatota > Thermoplasmata > Methanomassiliicoccales > UBA472 > DASXVU01. The sequence goes on along the minus strand of OY968769.1, from coordinate 1,279,368 downwards.
GGGCAATTCCACGCTGGTCTCCCCAGCCTTGTTGGCCAGGCCCTCAGGGGAGAGGACCATCTTGCAGCGCTTGTCCTCAACCCAGTCCATGATGGTCTGGGCCAGGGGCTTCAGTATGTCCTGCGGAGGTTCGAACTCAGAGACGATGACCACTATCTTATCTTGACTTCCCTGACCGATGGGACCGGAATAGATGCGGACCGGGCTATAGGGTATGCCCTCCCGGACTATGGAGACCGATGGGAGGAAAGGGGAATCGATTATGGCGATCTGTTCCAGATCAAGAAGGGTCACAAGGTAATTGGCGGTGATCGAACCGACGAGCCCGATGCTGGAGAAGCCTTCTATGACGTATGCTCCCTTGCAGTTGTTCCTCCTCAGCTCGACTACGTCGAAATCATTCATCGGGCGAATAACGCCGAAGGGGTTATTTTTCTTTTGGCACCGACCGGTTCACTGCGCAACAGTCAGAGAAAAGAATATCGAGTTGAAGGTCACTTTGTTGATGGGAAGTGAGGGGAATGATATGTCCCATTTGCGGAAAGGAGATGGAACCTGGTATGGTGAGGACGGATAGCTTCTTCGGAGGGGCTAAATGGATCGGTCAGCCTTACCGGAGGGCAAATAAACATATCATTGCCAACCCCGATTGGCTGGGATATGTCAAGATGGCGGGCTTCCGATGCGCTGAATGCCGCCGGCTGGTATTAAGCTATTGACATGGGCCGGAAGCAAGTCGTCGCACTATCTGCACTGGCCATTGCCGTGACCACAAGCTTAAATGCCTCGGTAACGATTTTCTGGCGATGAGGCCCAGAATCACTGTGAATTGCGCCATGTCCCCGGATGGCAAAATCGCCACCAGGGAACATAGGCAGCTCAGGATATCCTCACCCCAGGACATGGATCGGGTAAGGTCGTTAAGGGCCTCGGTCGATGCCATACTGGTAGGTATAGGGACCATACTGGCGGACGATCCCCACCTGACGGTCAAGGGACTTCCGCCGGAGAAGAACCCCCTCCGGATAGTTCTTGATTCTCACGGAAGGACGCCAGAGGGTGCGAAGGTTCTGAATGGAGGCAGCCGAACCCTGATCGTCACGAACGAGGGATGCACCAAGAACTGGGATAACGCCCAGGTCCTGCGGGCAGGCAAAGAGAGGGTGGACCTGAACATGCTGCTTCCCATGTTGCATGATATGGGCGTTAGTACCCTTATGGTAGAGGGGGGCGGCGAGACCATCTGGTCCTTTTTCCGGTTGGATGTGGTCGATGTCTATTCGGTATACATCGGCAATGACATCCTCGGTGGAAGGACCGCACCCAGCCCGGTCGACGGAGAGGGATTCACGGAAGGGGATAAGGTCCATCTCGAACTGCGATCGGTGGAAAGGCTGGGTGAAGGCGTTCTTCTCACCTACGAGCGCATCGGACCGGGATGCCAGTGACCCGACGGACATGACCAGGCCACGTTTCTCGGCTGATGAGATGCTCGGATCGTTGGCCCGTTGGCTGCGATTGATGGGCTACGATACACTGTACGAAAAGAACAGCAGCGACACGAACATCCTGCAACGGGCAAGACTGGAAGGCAGGATCCTCCTTACCCGGGACAAGAAACTGGCCGAACGGGCAAATATCGGAGGCCTCTACATCAACGCCCGGGAGCTCGACGACCAGATAAGACAGGTATGGATGGCCTATGGGCTGTCGTTCGATGAGGATCTGTCGAGGTGCGCCAACTGCAACGGCGAACTGATGACCGTGAGCAAAGATGCCGCCTCTGAGCGTGTGCCGGAAGGTGCCCTGCGATCAAATGAACAGTTCTATCAATGCCGTTCGTGCGGCAAATTCTATTGGAAAGGAAGTCACTGGAAGAACATCCGTAACAGGATGTGCTCGATGACCCGTTCAGATCAGGACAGCTCGCGGTAGTAGTCCTCTGAGATTATCTTTCCGGTGCTGGCGTTAAGGATCATGACGCCCTTGACCCCCTCGATGCACCATATGGGCAGATAGAAGATGCCCATATCCGACAGCTCGATCGAGTCGGCCTTGGGAGAGACCGTCTTCTTTTCGGTCATCGTTACGTGATTCTCTTCCTTGACGATGTCCCGCTCGAAGGTGTGTCTTCTCACCACCTCCTGCATGACCAGGTTCCTTGCCTCTTCGGTGTCGATGAGCGGCTCCAATCGCTTGTGGGTCACTTCGAGGGAGAAGACGATGTCCAGACCGGTCGACCAGGTATCGACCTTATGCGTGAGCCCGTTCACTGCCAGCAACCCCGTTTCCACCCCGAGCTTGTTGTCGTCGATGTAGAGCGGAGCCTTGTAGCTGAAAACGTAGTGCGGGACCAGTTCCAACCGGTGCCGGAAACCCGCCACCGTCTGGGCCGCGATCTGCTTAACGTCTTCGACATCGACTATCGGCTTGACAATCTTCTCACCGAAGTCCTGATCTGCGGCTTTATCCAGATCTTCTGCGGTGACCATTTTCGGGTAGTCGTCTGCCCCGAACTCGTCCATCAGACCATGGTCCTTCTCACCCACGATCTTCTCTATATGGACCCGCCCGATCTCATGTTCGATCGCCTCCCGGTCCCATACGAACGTACGTTCGTCCAATCGGGACATCAACACATCTGGAAGCGGCAGCAGGGTGGCGATGACCCGCTTTCCCTTGAAATCCTTGAATCGTTCAATGAAGTCAGAAAATGCTTTCTCGTCCTTGTCAACCAAAAGCAGGAAGACGACCTCGACGTCCTTTCGCTTTCCCGTGAGGAAACCGTCCCGTTCAGAAACCAGAAAATCCCGGGATTCAAGTATCTCACTGATAACCGCCCTCAGCGAGGTCAAAAGGACACCTACCTCACCTTATCATGCTTGTCTCATAAATACGTTGGTGCAACAAACGGCATCACTCTGACCTTCCGATCGCGCAAGAATATCCTGGAATAGGTGTGCAAGATCGAGTGGCAAAAACCATATCATCTCACTGGCGGTCCATATCCCTTCTGTCCCTTCCATGAACTTGGGGGCCGTTCCCCGGCTGTTGGTCAGGAGTCCGCCCGCCGGATGCTGGCCATTCTCTATCCGCCTGGCAAGATTTCATGGCATTAAGGCTGCGGGTATCTGTGGTGTCTCCGCCAGTCACCATGCGGCCGGCCCTACCGGCCCTTCTCCGTACCTTGACAAATTTCAAGAATGGGGGAAGGGTTTATCGAAGCGATGCGCTCTGCAACGGTGCGGGGTTTGGGGATCGCCCTTCTCATTGTTGGACTAGTGACATTGATCTGGTCGGTCAATGAGGGGCTGATCCAGTTCTATCTTATCGTGATCGTGCCAGTATTTGCCAGTGACAACATTATCGGATTGCTGCCGCTTCTGGCCATATTTGCCGGAATCACGCTCCTGATGTTCAGCCCCGTGTTCGACAGAGATTACCTTGATGCGATAGAAACGGGCGATTCTGAGAGAAGAGAGGTCGGATCAGATTCGGACCGCTCCAAGGTAGGCGGGGTGGTGTTGATCGGCCCCATACCTATCCTGTTCGGGTCCGACAAGAAGACGGCGCTCATCGCGGCAGCGCTGGCCATCATAGTGATGGCAATAATCATTCTATTGCTGCTGCTTTGACAGGATTGTCCCGGCGGCCTTTACCAGGTCCACCTGCTCCTGTCGGGCCAGTTCGCGGATGTCACTAATGATGCGAACGTACGCATCATACCCCAACCCGGCCCGGCGCATCTCCTTGCCAAGCACCTTCTCGAATATGTCCTTCTTGCGCATGGCGTCGATCGCCCTGCGTACCGCATTGATCTCTTCGGGACTCAGCGGTGCCAGCGCTCAACCACCTTCAGGAAGTTCTTGAAGATGTCCTCTCCGTGTTCGGTGTTCTCAACCTCGGGATGGAACTGGAGGCCGTAAAATGGGCGGTCCCTCATCTTGACCGCTTCGATAGGACACGCATCGGTTCGGGCGAGAACATCGAACTGGGGGGGCAGCACCTTGACCTCGTCATTGTGCGACTCCCAGACGTTGAACTGCCTTGGCAGTCCCTCAAAGATATCGTCTTCCTTCTCGACATAGAGGGCGGCCTTCCCGAACTCCGCCTGGTTGGCCGCCTCGGTAGCCCCTCCGAAATGAGTGCACATGAACTGCATCCCTGCGCATATGCCCAAAATCGGGAACGCCGCCTGGTCCAGGTAATCGCCGTTGTTGCCCATGCGGCAGTCGTCGGTGGCGACATGCGGAGAGCCCCCGGAAAGGACCAGCGCATCAACGTCGCCTATCTGGTCGAAAGGAGTGGTGTTCGGTAGGATCTTCGTCTCGACCTTGAGGTATTTTAGGACCCTCCATTCTCTGTGGGTCCATTGACCCCCATTGTCAATGACGTAAACCTTCATCGGGAGATGGAATGGGCACGTCATTAATAAAAGCGATGTCCGGTGCCCCTGCCCTTTCGCAGAGCCTCATTTGGGCGTCGATGAGACCGCACCCTCTGCTCGGCACGGCCGGCATTCTCTCCGCCGTATTATGAAACCAGCCCCGAAAAGGAATGCCAGGAACAGGCTCCCTATCCCGAACCAGCTTCCCATCGCCGCGATAAGGACCGTAAAGACCAGGTTCACCGCCATCAGAAGTAGTAGCAGCAGGTCGACGACGTCGATCAGGCTTTTTCCGCAACGGCCGCAGGAATACATCACCCCGCCATTGTACCACTGACCTAAAGAAACCTCCCATGGAACCGTGCCTCAGCAACTTCGTCAGATGACCTGATGCAATTAGAAAAAGTATTAAGAATCGAAATTGAGCTAGAGCCAGACCATGAAGGCTGTGGTTTTCGACCTGGGTCACACGCTTATCGATTATTATCACAACTGGGAGGTGCCCGAGCTCAAGGCGATCGAAAATGCCTATATGCTGGCCATTAAGAATGGTTGTGATGAGGAACCGGATAGGTTCCAGTCAGACCTGAAGAGGATGTTGTTAGAGGGCAGGGTCCGCAAGGAAAAGGAATTGGTCGAGATCCCGCTGTACCAAGTGTTGGACTCGGTATTCCAACGCCATGGCTGCGAGGTCACCGACGAAATGCTGGTCGAAGGAATGGATATATTCTACAAGGTCCTGGTCGATGAAAGGAATCTCGTGCCCGGGACCATAGATATGCTGGAAATGGTCCGAGAAAAAGGGTACGCCATCGGACTGGTGTCGGATGTCGCCTGGGGTCTGCCCTCCGAATACCCTCAGAGAGATATGGAGTTTTTCAACCTCACGGATTACTTCGATGACATGGTCTTCTCGACCGACGTGGGACTGAGGAAACCTCACCCCAAGATGTTCAAGATCGCGCTGTCAAACCTGGGTGCGGATGCCACCCAGTCACTGTTCGTGGGAAATTCCCTTCAATGCGACGTGAAAGGCGCCCTCGGGGTGGGCATGACCGCCGTCCTGAAGAAATCGGACTACTATCTGCCCGATGACAGCATCGTCCCTGATGCCCATGTCGACCAGTGGTCGGACCTTGCTGCTATCTTGGAAGAGATCGACTCTGCCTAGTCACTCCCATTCGATCGTTGCCGGAGGTTTGTTGGTTATGTCATAGACCACTCGGTTCACCTCTGCCTTCATCTCATTGGTGATACGCGTGGATATCTTTTCCAGAACCTCGTGGGGAATGCGCGAATAAGCGGCCGACATCCCGTCGATCGACTCCACCGCCCTCACTGCTATGGTGCGTCCGTAGGCGCGTCTGTCCCCATGGACCCCGACCGACTGTACCGGCAATAGTACCGCGAAGTACTGCCAAGGCAGGCTCATGATCTTCTTGGCGGCGGCGATCTCCAGTTCTTCCTCGACAATGGCGCAGGCCTCCCGCACGACCTCTACGTTCTCACGGGTCGGTTCCCCGATCACCCTGATGGCCAAGGCCGGTCCGGGGAATGGCTGACGCTCTGAGACCTCGATCTCCAAGTACCTTGCCAGTATCCTCACTTCATCCTTGTAGAGATCGCGGAGCGGCTCTATCAGGGTCAGCTTCATGTCCTCGGGCAGGCCCCCCACATTATGGTGGCTCTTGATGGTATCCCGGAGATGGTCACCAGATTCGATCCAGTCAGGTGCGATCGTTCCCTGGACCAGGTAATCAGCCTTGTACTGCTTGGCCTCCCGTTCGAAGACCCTTATGAACTTTTCTCCGATTACCTTCCTTTTCCTTTCTGGCTCGGTTATTCCCTTCAAGGCGTCGAAGAACTCATCGGAAGCGTCGATCAGCTGATAGTTGATGTTCAGTTTGGAGAACATCTTGTCGACCGTCTCTGTCTCTCCCTTCCTCATGAACCCGTTGTTGACATAGATGGTCAGTAGCCGGTCCCCGATGGCCCTTGACACCAGTACCGCGGCGGCTGTGCTGTCCACGCCACCGGAGCAGGCGATTATGGCCCTTCCCTTAATCGATGTCTTCAGCTCTTCGATCTTCTCTTCAGTGAATTCCTTGGGGTTGAACATCAGCCTTGCACCTCTTTGGAGTCCTTCTCGATCTTTTCCGCCATCTCCTTCCGGTACTTTTCCAGTTCCGCGGCGAGATGGGGATCGGACAGCGCCAGCATCTCGACCGCCAGTATGGCTGCGTTATCGCCTCTGTCCAGGCCGACCGCGGCAACGGGTATCCCAGGAGGCATCTGGACTATCGAGAGGATGGAATCGAGATTGACCGCTCCGCTCACCGGAACACCGATGACTGGCCTGGTGGTGAGGGAGGCGACGGCCCCGGGCAGGGCCGCCGAAAGCCCGGCCACAGCGATGAATATCTTCGCATCGCTTTCCCGAACCAGGTTCCATAGGCGTTCGGGAGTTCTGTGGGCGGAGGCCACGGTAATCTCGGACCCGACACCGAACTTCTGCAACAAGGAAAGCGCCTTCTTGCCGATCTCAAGGTCGCTCTTACTACCAAGGATGATGAGGACAGCGGGCATCGGGTTGACTGACCGATTTCTTGTTCTAAAAAGTATCGGTACGACAGAATTCGGTTCGCCTGATCCGTGACTAAATCAGCCTTTGCTGGTTTGGGGCCACCTTCGGCTCCGGACGGTACATCTCTGACGGGGCGGGTGTGATTGACAGGGAACCGGGATAGGTTCTGAGTATCTCACCGACAAGGGAAGGGTCCAGCTCACCGGGGGCTATCCATTCCGCCTCCAGGTCATGCGCGACTATCGCAGGCATACGGTCATGGAGGTCGGCCATGGCCTTGGCCGCCGCGGTGGTCACGATCGTGAATGTGGACAGCACGCTCCCATCACCTCCCTGCCAGACGTCGTAGAGACCGGCCATGGAGAAGTAGTCCTGGTTCTTGATCCTGATCATATAGGGTACCTTACCATCCTCCTTTTTCCACTCATAGAACCCGGAGGCGGGGACTAGGCAACGTTTCCTTTTCAGCAATGTGCGGAATGATGGTTTTTCATCAAGCGTTTCCGACCGGGCGTTGAACATCTTTCCGCCGATCTTGACATCCTTCGCCCAGCTTGGAACGAGACCCCATTGCATCTCGACCACCCTCCTTCCCTCGAGATCTAGGATGACCGGGGCAACTTGTCCGGGAGAGATATTGAGACGGGAGGTGCAGGCTATCGCATTCTCCGGCAGCTCGAAACGCTCGAAGAACCTGGCCGTTATGGTCAGCGCAAACCTGCCGCACACAAATGCCAATAGTGACCGCCAAGACGATAAAGAATGCGGAAACTAGTCAGTCAGAAACAGAAAAATGAAAGAAAAATGAAAGGAATTTACGGAAAGGATTTTTGTGATTCAGCTCTTCATTATCGCGAGCAGGAAGACACCGACCGCAATGAGCGCGCCGATGACCGCGGCGATGATGTTGATGAAGGCGGTCCAGACTACGTCGCTCAAGTGGAAGACCTTGAGGTCTAGATTGAACAGGTTCGGCCCACCATACATTGTCGCGTAGATCCAAAAGATGCCGACCACCAATCCAACGACTAGTAGGACAACACCGATGATCCTGCTCTTACCGCTTCCAAAGTAGGCTGTGAAGGCACCAGCGAGCACCATGAACAGGCCGAAAGTCAGCAGAAGTACTGTCAGGAATTCCATTAAATTCATCTTTTCTCACCCTTCTCATTTCATGTCTGAGATATCGGTGTTGACGACTGCTTGGGAGGCTCGCTTTGCGATGTCCAGCCCAATGCCATACATTCACCTTGGCGGCCCTTTACGGTTTCCGTGTTATTAAACATTTCCCCGAACGCACGCAACCAGACAATAATCGGAACAGGCCAGACCACATGGTTCGGACAAGGATTCATGGCATAGACCGTACCCGCTCCAACACCTGCGACCATTCTGGGATGTTGGTGAGCGATCCCCTGGCCTCGATCACGAAAGAAGCGGCTGCGGCTCCGAATCGGGCACTGTCCGCAATGGAGTATTGCCGGTAGAGGCCTGCGAAGTAACCTGCTCGGAACGCATCCCCAGCTCCAGTAGTGTCGACGATCTTCGCCGGGGTGACCGCCGGTATCTCCACTTCCCCTTCAGATGTATAGATGCGGCTTCCTTTTGAGCCGAGCGTGTTGAACAGGACGTCCACGTGCTCCAGTAGGTCCTCGGGACGCTTCGCCTCGAGATATTTCATGGCGGTTCTAAGCTCGTTCTCGTTGCAGAAGAACGTATCACACATGCCCATGGCCTGCCTGAACGTGTCCTCGGCCCATATGTGATGGATCTCCTGGGCGGGATCGAAGGATATGGACTTACCTAATTTGACGCACTCCTTCATCAGACGCAGATAATACTCAGGACGCCCGGTCATGATGTGGATGAACTTAGCCTCGGTCGCCGCATTCATCCTGAGCTCGAACTCCTCCATGTGCCGCATCGGCCCTTGGTAGACATAGGCGATCTGGTTATGGTGCGAGTCGGACACGATCCACACTGTGGACGTCTCATATCCTTCCACCTCCACCAGGTCCCTCAGGTCCACCCCTTTCCCGGCCATCAGTCCCTTGAACTCAGCGGGCATATCTTTGCCCACATATGACACCAGCGCAGTTGGTACCCCAATCGACGCCGCCACCGTGGCCACGTTAGCGCCAGTGCCACCGAAATACCTCTGCTTCTCCACCACGTCGACGGAGGTGTTCTTTTCCGGGAACTGATCCAGTGACATTATGAAGTCCAGATTTGTATGGCCATATACACAGAGGAAGGGCCGCAAGATCAGGTCCCTTCCTGCCAGGCCTCTAGATATTTCTTCTGGGTCGGTGTGAGCTTGTCGATCCCCACGCCCATGGTGCGTAACTTGATGTTGGCGACCTCTTCATCCATCTCCGGCGGGACGTTATATACCTCGGCCTTCAGCTTCATATGATTCTTTACCAGGTGCTCCAAAGACAGTGCCTGGATGGAGAAGCTCATGTCCATGATCTCGGCCGGGTGACCTTGACCGGCCGCCAGGTTCATCAGCCTTCCCTCGGCGATCAGGTAGACCTTTCGGTTTCCAGGAAGGTCGTATTGGTCCACGAACTCGCGGACCCGGACCGGTCTTGAGCCGTATGACTCCAATGCGGGTTTGGATATCTCGTTGTCGAAGTGGCCGGTGTTGCCGAGCACGCATCCGTCCTTGATGACCTCGAGGTGCTCCCTGGCGACGATGTCCTTGCATCCGGTGACGGTGATGATAATATCGGCGAGTTTGGCCGCCTCCACCATCGGCATGACGGCGAATCCGTCCAACTTCGCCTCGATGGCCCGGATGGGGTTGACCTCGGTGACGATTACGTTGGCCCCCAGTCCTTTGGCCCTCATGGCCACCCCCTTCCCGCACCAACCGTAGCCCGCAACCACCAAGTTTTTCCCCGCCACCAACAGGTTGGTGGCATTCATCCAGCCATCAAATGTGGACTGACCCGTTCCATATCGGTTGTCGAAAAGATACTTCATCTGGGCATCGTTTACAGATATGACCGGGAACTTCAGTTTCCCCTCTTTGGCCATGGCCCTGAGCCGAATGACTCCCGTGGTCGTCTCCTCGTTAGCTCCTTTTACGTGGGGCAACTGATCTGGACGTTCGGTGTGAAGCATGGTTATCAGGTCCGCTCCGTCATCTATGACGAAGTCCGGATCGAGGTCCAGCACAGCATTCAGGTTGTGGTAGTATTCTTCGGTCGATTCCCACTTCTTGGCATAGGTCTCTATGCCGAACTTCTCCCGCAGGGCAAGCGCCACCGAATCATCGGTTGAAAGGGGATTGCAACTGGCCAACCTGACCTTGGCTCCGGCCTGGGCAAGAGATACGGCGAGCATTCCGGTCTTGGCCTCAACATGCAATGCCATGCCGACCTTGACCCCTTTAAGGGTCTGTTCCTTGACCAGCCTCTCCCTTATCTCCCTAAGAACTGGCATATGGGAGTTGGCCCATTCCAGCCTTCTCACTCCCTTGATCAGCAGATCGTTGTCCGTCAGAACCTCGCAAGGCCTACATGTCCCGAAGGAAAATTATGCTTTCGATGACAGCTCGAACTTCAGATGGTCGGATATGTCCTTCAATATGTGACCCAGGTTGCGACGGTTGTTGAAACCGGATATCAGATCGCATCTTCTTCCACCGTCATCGGCCAGCTCATCCACGTGGGCGATGAGGTTCGGCACCGCCCTGGTCAGCTCGTCAGTGATGCTGACGTCGGCCGCCATCGATGTTCTGGACACGGGGTTCAGGTCGATCGCGATCACCTTCTTTCCCGCCTTGACCAGCGCCTCTGCCCGGTCTCCGTCCTCGAGGGGGATGAGAACGACATCGGCCATCCCGATGCCTTCCTTGGTGCAGAGCGCCCGGTCCGATGCGATGCCCTGGTAGGGTAAAGTCCTGGACCGGCCGAGGACATCCTTTGGCCCCGAGCGATTCCAGGTATCCGCAGACAAGCTCGATCCTTTCCACCGATCGATGGAACAGATTGACCTCGAGCCGGGCGTTGACCGCCTTCGAAAGCTCGATCAGCTCCTTCGCGGCCAGTGCGGCGGCATTGCCGTTGACGGTGATGACGGGCTACTTGGCCTCCATCAGCATCGCTGCAGCAACTCGCTCGGCCAACTCCGCCGGCGGGAGGGTGACCTCCCCCAAAAGGTAGTCGAACGCCTCGCCCCGACCATGGGCGATCAGCCCGGTCGGCGCGACGATGCCCTTCCGCATCATCTCCGACATCGTCTCCCTTGCGACCAATGATTTGTAGCGGGGGTGATCCCTTGAGATTTCCACATTGACATGAGGAGAATCACAGGGTTTAAATCCTTCCTGGGGTTTTGACGACTAGCGTTTGTCATCGCCGTCATTTCGTTGATGGCTCTCGTTATCGAAAAACTCGAACGGTGCAAAAAGACTAAAAGGGCATAACGAAAACATAATAAAGGTTTGCACAATGCTTTTATAGTAAATGTTTACTTCTAGTATTAACACCGGAAAAGAATCGGGTGTGAATTGGTGAACCATGCAGTTTCTTGGAAAGGTCCAAGAAGTGACTTTTGACGGCAGGATAATTGTCAAAGGCTCCTTTGCGCCGCAGATCAGGTCCAGAGTAGTCGACAACCGCAACAAAATTGTGGGGAAGGTCCTGCGTATCTTTGGTCCAGTGGATTCACCCTATGTCACGATAGAACCCACCGGTGATTTTAGCCTGCTCTCTGCCATAGGTAAGCAGGTGTACGTGGAAGGGGTCGAGGAACATGGCAAAACCAAAGGAAGGGACCGAAGAAGTTGAAAGATGCCCTGAGTGCAACAGCGGGCATCTAGTCAGGGACTATGAGAGGGGTGAACTCATCTGCGAGGAGTGCGGCCTCGTCATCGATGACCAGTTCATTGACCTCGGACCGGAATGGCGGGCCTTTGACGTAGAGCAAGGCGAAAAACGAGCCAGGACCGGCGCGCCAATGACCTATACAATCCATGACAAGGGTCTTTCCACCGAAATTTCCTGGAAGAACAAGGACAGCTACGGTAAGAGCATCCCGACCAGGAACCGGGCCCAGCTGTATCGTCTCAGGAAATGGCAGAGGAGGATCCGTGTCTCTAACGCAACCGAGAGGAACTTAGCCTTCGCCTTGAGCGAGTTGGACCGGATGGCATCCGCAATGGGATTGCCAAGGAATGTCCGTGAGACCGCGGCCATGGTCTACAGGAAAGCGGTCAACAAGAACCTCATCCGCGGAAGGAGCATAGAAGGCGTCGTCGCGGCTTCTTTGTATGCGGCGTGCAGACAGTGCAATGTGCCCCGTACCTTGGACGAGGTCGCGAACTCGTCGCGTGTAGGACGCAAGGAGATAGGCCGTACCTACCGGTTCATGACCCGGGAGCTGAAGCTGAAGCTTATGCCGACGCGCCCACAGGACTATGTGCAACGGTTCTGTTCCGAACTAAAGCTCTCCGGCGAGGTGCAGTCCAAAGCGGCGGACATACTGAAGGACGCCGCCAAGAAGGAACTCACCTCTGGTCGCGGACCGACCGGTGTGGCCGCGGCCGCCATCTACATCGCATCGATCCTGTGCAACGAGCGCAGGACCCAGCGCGAGGTGGCGGACATCGCGGGTGTCACTGAGGTCACCATCCGTAACCGGTACAAGGAGCTCACGGACAAGCTCGGAATCGAGATACAGCTCTGAAATCCCACCGGGCCCGTCCTTTTCTAGGGCCCATTATTAAAAATCGCTAGATATTTAACGCTAGGGTGTAATCGCATTATATTCCGGCAGTGTGACCGAAATGCAACACAAGAACTTGCTCCTGAAGCCGATGGCCGCCTGGCTTTTTGTCGCAGGAATACTTACCATTGTCACGATATTCTATGCCATATTCATCGTACACACGATCGGCGTCATCGTGGGCATTGTGCTGATGCTAGTGCTTTTCATCGTGGCGGCTTGGGAGATGACCGTGGTCCGTTCTGTGTGGGAGACCCAGGTCGGGGAGCGGGAGAACATCATCCGCGCCATGACCGCGTCTTTTCTCGCCCGGGTCCTGCTGATATTCCTGATCCTGGATACAAAGGCTTTCGGCCAGATCTCCAATTTCGATGGCCTTGGCTTGGTGCAACAATTGGGCATCGTGTTCGTATTGCTGTCGATCGTCTCCGCCGTGGTGGAGATATCGGTCCTCTCAATCGTTCTGGCAAGGAAAGAATACTTTCAACCCTCCAAGGAGGAGCTTGAGAACGCTTTGCGCAAGGTTGGGGGCGCGGCGGTGAAGTCCGTATCCGAGTGTCCCAAGTGCAAGGAACTGGTCGAACTGGACTGGAGCCTTTGCCCCAATTGCGGCTATACCCTGCCGAAATACTGCGCCAATTGTGGCGACGAGCTTAAGTCGGTCCAGGAGACCTGCCCCAAGTGCGGGGCGAGGGTCGAGGCCCCAGAGTCCCTCAGGGCCATGGTCCAGACCCTCAAGGCCAGCGCAGAGTCCCCCGCAATGCAGGAGACCCGTTCCGCCAGATACGCCAGGCTGGCCGAGGCGCAGCTGAAGAGCGGCGATGTGGATGGGGCGGTGGAATCCTATAAGAAAGCTATCCAGAATACCGAGTTCGATCGGAAACGCACCAATTTCATGGTAAAAATGGCGACCATCCTCTATAATTCCGGCAAAAAGGAAGAGGCGATGAAGTTGCTCAAGTCCTCCCTGGAACTGGAACCTGAGGACTGGGCCGGAGCGGGAAAGATCATCAGCGGGATCGAGGCCGACGAGGCCAGGCCAAAAAACGATGCCTGCATGAGTTAGATCGCACTACGGTTTGACACGCTTCAGTTTCATGTAGCCGATGGTGTCCTTGGATACCCGGGCGAACAGAATGTCCTTTTTGACTCCGTGCGCAAGCCGGATGGCACGCGATATCTCCGCCCACACCGTGGAATAATCATCGGGCACGGCATGCACCAGGTATTCGGAGTGGTGGCTGGATGGATCTCCTTTGTAGACCCGGAAATGAGTGCCGTATTTGAATCCGGTCTTCACTACGAGCTTCCTGCCCCTCAGGTCAGAGTAGGCCAGCAACCGCATGTCAAAGTCCGGCTGTATCTCCTTCGCGCGTTTGAGGAACGTTCGTTCCGCCATCTTCCTTCCCGTGCCGACAGCCCTGAGCGTCAGACGGCCATGTTCGAGGAGGTAAGCGGTCTCGATGAACGAGAGTTGAAGCATCTTGCCTATCTTCTTCCCATAGAACCCGTACTGGTATAGCTTGGTGCCGTGTGATTCGTCCAGCACCAGTATGCTGCCTTCCATGAGCAGTCCCTCTGGAACTTCTTTCATGGCCTTGTCGTTCAGCTCCCCCTTGGGATCGGCGTTCTCGGCGGTGTAGTAGGTGATGTCCCCTTCCTCATCCACCACCGCCAGCAGAAGGTCCTTCCTGGTCCGCTGCGACATCTCCGCCTGGCGCATGAGCTCAACGATGTTGAAGATGTATCGCTCTGAAACGGCCAGCACCCAAAGGTTGGTCTGAGTGGTGCTCGGAGTGCCGCCGCGCGGGTACAGTCTGAAATTGAAATCGCCTGAATCCGTCTTTACGATATAGCCTCGCTGTCTGAGGTCCCGGTACACGATGAAACGGGTCTCCAGATCGTTATGCATAACAGCGGCGCGGGCCATCAGTTCGGCAAAACCGATCTTCTGGTCGTCTGCCAATACCTCAATGCGATCCCCCTCCAACAGGTGTAGCGCCTCAAGCAGGTCCAGATGCAATGACCCACCCGATTGTGGATAGCCGAAGAACCCTTTGCTGTATATCTGACTGGCCTCCCTTTCTTCCTCAAACACAACGGTGTCTCCGACCAGTTTGCCAGGCATTGCATCTTGAAGACCGAGGGCGTAGTTAAAGTTTGACCCCGGCGAATGTAACGAGTGGATTGCGTAGGTTCTAAGAAGGTATTTATCCTCAGTCAATGCTTCATTATAATGTTAACAACGATTAGTTAACATCTAGGAAGTGAAAATAATGGATGAATTGGATGTTCTGCTCTCCGTTATCGAGAATCCCACTCGCAGGCGTATCCTGGAGGCTTTGGTCAGGGAACCACACTATCCGCTACAGCTCTCGCGCGAGCTTGGAATGAGCCAGCAGATCATCATGAAACATCTGAAGGTGTTGGAGGACTGCCGAATGGTTCGTTCATATCCAGAGGAGAGCGACCAGGGCGGACCGATGAGGAAGAGATACGTGCCGATCAGCGGTTTCACCATAATCGTTGACATGGGCTCTGGAATGTTCAGTGTGGAATCGTCACGCCGGGATATGGAAGAGGAGCCAGACCATCACCGCGAGATATCAACAAGGGATGAACGGGACGATGGCCTCACCGAAAGGGTTATGGCGCTCCGACATGAGTTAAGTGTTTTGGATGTTCAGATGGACGGGCTCCGAAAGGAACGTGAGGAGCTCATAGACAAGAAACAAAGGCTGCTGGACGAAGCCGTACATTTGGTCGAGTCCGCCCCCTTGGACTATGGCCAAAGACACGTGGTGTTCGAATATATCCAGCATCCGGACATCGATCCAGGGCAGCTAGCCGACTATCTGGGCCTGAGGGACGACCTGGTGAAGGAAATCCTCAGACCATACCAAAGAAGGGATGATCAAGATGACTGAAAAGAGCAGGGCACAGGAAACCGCTGAGAGATACATCGCACGCATCAAGGCCGCCAAGGATGAGGCCAAGAAAGCTTTTGATAAAAGCATGTCAGAGCTTGATCAGATAGGCAACGACGTGTACGAGGACATGAGGGTCAACCTCAAGGAGAACGGTATTGACCTGGACAAGATGCAGGCGAAGATGAAAGAGGGCCTGATGAAGGATCGGGATGAGCTCCAGAAGAACTTCTGGCATTTGGAGGGCCGGTTGGTAAAGTTCGGAGAGGACATTGAAAAGGAAATTAGAAGGACATTTAAGCAGCCTTAATATAGAAGAACAAATAATGTACTAAATCGTCATGAGTTGTCAACTTAAAGTTGATATCTATAAGAATGGGTCGGAAGATAACGAAAATCACGTTGAGAGGGACTTAAGATGAGCGATTCCGAAAAAGTGTTGAAGGTGGCCGAGGCTAAGTCGAAGGATGCTGGACGTGGCATAGCCAGAGTCGACCCTGCGGTCATGGAGGTCCTCGATATCACGGCCGGCGATGTGGTACAGATCGAAGGCAAGAAAAGAACGGTGGCGATCGTTTGGCCTGGATACAACGAAGACGCGAACCGGGGCCTGATCCGTATCGATGGTACGATCCGCCGCAACGCCAGTGTGGGCATCGACGATAAGGTGGCATTGCGCAAGGTCACTGTCAAGCCAGCCCAGAAGATAGCGTTCGCGCCCATGGAAGAGCTGAAGATCATGGGTGGAGAGGAATACCTCGGCCAGGCCCTCGAGGGGCGGGTGGTTACCCGCGGCGACGTTATCGAGATCAACGTGATGGGACGAAGGATAGACCTGGTCGTGATGACCCACTCCCCGTCCACTGACGCGGTCATGATCATGCGTGACACCGAGGTCAAGATCTCCGAGAAACCTTCGAAGGAGGGAATGTCCAAGATTCCCAAGGTAACCTACGAGGACATCGGCGGACTGGGCGACGAGGTGAAGAAGGTACGGGAGATGATCGAGCTCCCGCTGCGGCACCCGGAGCTGTTTGAGCGTCTCGGGGTGGAAGCTCCCAAGGGCGTGCTGCTGCATGGCCCCCCAGGCACCGGCAAGACCCTTCTGGCCAAAGCCGTGGCTGGCGAGACCAACGCCAATTTCGTCTACATCGGCGGACCGGAGATCATGTCCAAGTTCTACGGCGAGTCAGAGGAACGCCTGCGCGAGATATTCAAACAGGCCGAGGCGAACGCGCCAACCATCATATTCATCGATGAGATCGATTCCATCGCGCCGAAGCGCGACGAGGTCACCGGCGAGACCGAGAGACGGGTGGTGGCCCAGATGCTGGCATTGATGGACGGCCTGGAATCGAGAGGTAAGGTCGTGGTCATCGGCGCCACGAACCGCCCGAACGCGCTGGACCCGGCCCTGCGGCGTCCTGGCCGGTTCGATCGTGAGATCGAGATCAACATCCCGAACCAGGAAGGCAGGCTCGACATCCTGGGCATACACACGAGGGGAATGCCGCTGGAGAAGGATGTGGACCTGGAGAAACTGGCCCGGCTCACTCATGGCTACGCTGGGGCGGACCTGCAGGCATTGACCAAGGAGGCGGCCATACACTCACTGCGCCGGATCCTTCCGGAGCTGGACCTGGAACTGGAGAGCATACCGTCGGAGGTCCTGGCCAAGATCGTGGTCAAGAAGGAGGACTTCTTCGCGGCGCTGCGCGAGATGCAGCCGGCCAGCCTGCGCGAGGTGCTGATCGAGTCGCCCAACCTGCACTGGTCCGAGATCGGCGGACTGGACGACGCCAAGAAGGAGCTCATCGAGGCGGTGGAATGGCCGCTGAAATACGCGACATTATTTGAAAAGATGGACGCCAAACCCCCGAAGGGGATCCTGCTGTATGGCCCGCCCGGGACCGGCAAGACCATGCTGGCCAAGGCCGTGGCCACCGAGAGCGAGGCGAACTTCATCAATGTGAAGGGACCGGAGTTCCTGAACAAGTGGGTAGGCGAATCGGAAAAGGCGGTCAGGGAAACCTTCCGCAAGGCTCGTCAGGCCGCTCCATGCATCATATTCATGGACGAGATCGACTCGATCGCCCCGGTCCGGGGGACCGGTTCGGACTCGCAGGTGACCGAACGGGTCATCAGCCAGCTCCTTACGGAGATGGACGGGCTGGAGTCGCTCCACAACGTCGTGGTGATAGCGGCAACCAACCGGCCGGACATCATCGACCCGGCCTTGATGAGGCCAGGCAGGTTCGACAAGATGGTGCAGGTGAAGGCCCCCGACCTGGAGACCAGGAAGGCGGTGCTGGAGGTGCATCTAAAGTCCAAGCCTCTGGCGTCAGATGTCGATATCAACGAGATCGCCAAGCGTACCGATGGCTACACCGGGGCGGACCTGGCCGCAGTGGCCAATGAAGGCACGATGCTGGCCATCAGGGAACTGGTGGCCGAGGGCGGAGACATCACGGAAGAGAAGATCAACATCAAGAAGGTGACCATGGCCCACCTCCTGAAAGCGATAGAGAAGTTCCGCCCCATGTCAAAGAAGGAAATGAACAAGTTCGAAATGGCCTACAAGGATTTCGAGTATGTCAGGTGATTCAAGATGGCAAGAACGGAGAGGAAAAGGAATGACGATATCAACGACATCTTCTCCAATTTCGATGAGGAGTTCGAGGAGATGAGAGCGCGCATGGACAGGATCATGGAACAGATGCTTACCGGTGAATTCGGTCTCGACGGTGAAACAAAGATGTACGGTGTATCGATGAGGGTGGGCCCGGACGGCCAGCCCCATATCCAGGAGTTCGGGAACGTCAAGCCTCTCGCTCCTGCGAAAAGGAACGAGATAGAGCCCAGGGAGCCCCTCGTGGACGTGATCGAGGAGAAGGACCGGGTACGCGTCCTGATCGAACTTCCAGGAGTCCTGATGGAAGACGTCAGCACGATCGCGGAAGACCGTTGCCTAGACATCTCGGTGGACACCGACGACAGGAAGTTCTCGAAGCGCATTGAGCTCCCCTGCCCGGTCGTTCGGGGCTCGGTGACCGCTGGCTACAAGAACGGTGTGCTGGAGGTAACGATGGACAGGGAACCGCCCAAAAGACGGAAGAAGAGGACGATAGTGCCATAGGATGGCCCCCTCCCGTCCCTTTTATTTTCTACCAGGCTTTGATTTCCTCAAGGGCCCGGCCTCGTTTTTTTCCCAATGGTTATATAGAAGAACAGATGAATCTAGTTCCTAGTGCAGCGCGATGAGCTCATCAATGGCGTGCGAGGCACGCTCGAGAAAGTGGGGTTCACGGTCTCCAAACCGTTGAACATGCGCAGCATAAGCTTTGACATCGTCGCCCGGCGGGATAAGACGCTGTTGTTGATCAAGATCCTATCCAATGTCGATGCTTTCTCCAAGGACAACTCCGAAGAGGTGAAGACCCTGGCGGAGGCACTGGGCGGCTCACCGTTGCTGGTCGGGGAGAGATCGGGAGCGGGTGAGATCGAGCAGGGCATCGTCTACTCACGATTCAACGTCCCGATCGTTTCCCTGAACACGCTGAAAGATCTCCTCCTGGAGGAGGTCCCTCCATTCATCTTCGCCGCGCCTGGCGGCCTGTACGTCAAGCTGGACAGCGAGCTATTGAAACAGCTGCGGGAGGAGAAGAACATCTCTCTGGGGAACCTGGCGGAGGTCGCTGGCGTGTCCCGCAGGACCATCCAGATGTATGAGACCGGGATGGGTGCGATGATCGATGTGGCCATCCGGCTGGAGGAGTTCCTGGACCAGCCGATCGTGCTTCCGGTGGACCCCCTCAGCTACAAGCCAGAGGCGTCCGAGAAACCGAAGGTGAACCTGGAGAAGTACGACCAGTTCACCAAGGAGGTCTTCTCCATCCTCACCGGGCTGGGGCTCACCATAACCCCGACCCAGAAATGTCCGTTCGAGGCTTTGACCGTCGACCGCGACATGCTCATCTTGACCGGCCTGGGTAAGGATGACAGCAAGCTCCGGGAGAAGGCGAGAGTGGTGGCGGACATCTCCGTGGTCACTGGCCGCGAGTCGGTCATTTTCATCGAGAAGGTACGGACGCGCCAGAGCATAGAGGGCACGGCGCTGATCGGACGCGACGAACTGCAGAAGATTCAAGAGTCGGAGAGGCTTCGGGCCCTGGTCAGCAAGAGAAGTGAACCTGATGAGAAACGTTGAGATCAATGGCTCCACGATCCATATCCTGCCGGTCGTGAAAGGTCTTGTTTCAGAGGGCGAAACGGTGGAAAAGGCTATCAAAGAGGCGAATCCGGACGCCATAGCCATATCGATATCCAAAGAGGAACTTGCCGCGCTCGGGACAAAAGAGGACTACGGCAAGTACGAAATGAGCGACCTCGAGGAGATATACTCGGTGCTGCTCGAAAAATTCGGTGAGATCCAGATCCCACCTCCCTGCTATGTGAAGGCCAGGGACATCGGGACGGCAATGAGCATCACCCTGGTCCCGATCGACATGAACGAGGAAGCCTACACCGAGACCTATTGCCATGAGGTAGGAGGGGTGGACCTGATCAGGGAGTCCATGTTCGTCAAGCGGGCACACCGCAAGCGTTTCGATTTCACATCGGCGGGAGCGTTCGCGCTCGACTGGGACAAGAAGATCAACAAGCCCGGGGGATTCCAGAAGCTCAACCAGAAACGGGAGGAGCATATGGCCGAGGCGCTGGGCAGACTGACCGGAAAATACCGCACGGTCCTGGCGGTAATCGAGTATGAACGGGCGGGGAACGTCGAAAAGCTCCTGACCGGTAATTCTGCTCAACATTCTTAAATAGCGCCCAGCCGTCTAACCGGTTGATGCCAGTATCGGAAGGTGGGTCGGCTTGGGACAGGTTCTCGGCCAAAGGGGACGGGCTCATCGCTTTCCTGGAGAAGGGGCGGCTGCCGGTAATAGGCATTTTCCTCTACGTCATCCTGCTGGCATTGGGCCGGGACCTGGCCGAATATTACCTGCTGGATACTGCGTTCGTCACCGAGGCCCATCCCTGGATATTCAGCATCGCCCATCACGTCTCGTTCTATGTGGTGGTCTTCCTGGGGCTGGTGCTGTTGCTCACCGCCTTCTCGGGCAGAGGTTTCCGCCGTTCCCTTAACCTCATAACCAATATCTATTGGCTGATCCTCATACCGCCGTTCCTGGACCATTTCGTGTTCGGTCTGAACGAGAGCTACGCCTACTTTTCCTGGACGGAATACCTGAACGCGTTCCTTCATTTCCAAGGGCGCACCTTCCATCCGGGACAGGGGCTGGAGGTGGCCACCTTCCTGTTCGCCCTGTTCTCCTACGTGATCTGGACGCAGAGGGAGAAGCTGTTCTTCCTCAAGGATCGGGCGGTGACCCTCCTGCGCGTGTTCTTCCTTGTGCTCTTCACCGTCGTCTCGATGTTCATAGTCGCCACGCCCGGGTCATACCTCCCGGTGGGGAACGTGGACGGCATTCCGGCATTCCCCTATTTTGACCAGACGAAGTATTTCCAGTTCCATCTCTTCCTGGTGATGTACTACGTCATGGCCGGATTGTTGCTGGTGACGGTGATAGCATACCTGGCCATGAAAGGCTCGTTCCGCCGCCAGATCACCAGCATGAGGCCGTTCCAGACCCTGTTCTTCGGAATGATCGTGGCCGGGGGAATGGTCGTTGGGTGGAGCGCGGTCGACCAGGACCTGGTCATGTCCATCGCCCAGACGCCTTACTGGGTCAACATAACCTACGTCATCCTCTCGATCTCGTCGGCCCTTCTGGCCTGGCAGGTCAGTACCATCTGGAACGACATCGCCGACAGCAAGTTCGACGATCCCACAAAGACCTGGAGGACCATCGCGTCAGGCATGGTGGACCGGGGCACGATGCTCCATGGATCCCTAATCATGATGGCGGTGGCCCTGATGGTGGCCTTCCTGCTCTCATTCACCGAGTTCCTGATATTGGCACTGGTGTTCATTCTCTCGTATCTGTACTCGTTCCGGCCGGTGCGCTTCAAGGAGCAGGTCATGAGCCCGGCGCTGATCGGCATCGGGGCCTCCTTGGCGTTCCTCTACGGGTATCTGACACCCTACACCGTCGTCGAGACCATGTACCAATACGATACGCCGGTCCATTTCCTGACCGGGGCGATAGGGGTGGCCCCTCTGAACCTGACGGCTTTCTTGATCGGTGCGGTGATCTTCCTGGGGCTGGTCATCGGGTCGATGGTGACCGATGTTTCCGGTTATGAGGAGGATAGAAAGGCCAAGGTGAGGACCGTCTACACAATATTGGGGTTGGACCGGGGGGTCCTGCTGGTCTCCGCCTTGATCATGGGGGCGTCCTTCACGCCGCTGGTGCTCTTCTCCGGGCCTTTGGATCTGGTGGCATTCCCGGTCATGGGCGCCGCCGCCGCAGGATGCTTCATAAGATATCGGAGCCCGAGATTTGTCATGAGCATCGCCCTGGTCGGCTTCGTCATCGCCACCCTGAGATATCTTGGCCTGTTCTAGTTCATAGGGAGGAGAAGAAGAGGCGGGGGAACGATGGGATCGTTTCCGCCAGCAGCTTTCTCCAGTCGACTGTTCCGGCGGCGATCCCCTCTGAGGCGCGCACGATGCCGTTGTATCCGGCGACGTTCTCGAAGAACTTGTCCGGGTCCACCACCCCGATAAGCCAGTGGAGCACCGGCGAGATGATCTCGGCGGCCTTCATGTCACGTACGATGTTGTCCTTGCAGAGCCGGTCATACCCCGCCAGCGGATCCTTCCCTGAACCGGATAATAAACGCCTGAGCGCATCGGTGGCGTATCCCGCGCTCTGGAAGGCATAGGACATGCCTTCACCGCTGATCGCGCTCGTAAGGCCTGCCGCATCGCCCACCAGGAGCGTTCTTCGGGTGTGCAGTACCCGGCGCGCCCGGAGTGGGATCGGATGTGCGGTGTAACCGCTTATGTCGGGTAAGGCGCCTGTCCTCCGTTCCAGGTCCTGAGAGACCGTGGCCATTGCCTTCCCCAGCGTCTCGGAGGAGTAGCCCGAACCGACCACTCCGATGTTGCATCCGGTGCGCAGGGGGAACATCCACCCCATGAGCGGGAAGCCGGGACCCCAACGGATGTGCTCCGTTGGTGAGTCCATGAGGAACAGCTCTACCCTTTCTCCCCGGTCGACCGTTTCGTCGCATTCCACCGCCATCCCCATGGACGAGAACTTGCCCGGGTAGGGTCCGTACAGTCGGCTGGCATTGACGCTGGTCGACCCTTCTGCGATGATCAGGGACCGGGAGCTCAAATGGCTTGCGCCGACATCGCATTCGATGCCATCGACGCGCTCATGGACATTCTGTAGTTTCTGGCCTTGCAGTATCTCACACCCGGCCTTCTCCGCCTTGGCGGCAAGGAAGGCATCGAACCGGGACCGGCGGACCGTAGTTATGACCGTCTTGCCGCTGTCGAGCGTGTGCATGCGGCCTCCATGTACCACGTTCACCCCGGTGACCCTGCGTTCGATCACATCGTCTGGAAGTTGAAAATCCAGCATCCCGAGGGCGCGCTGCATCACGCCTCCGGCACAGCATTTGGCACGCGGAAGCTCCTCTCTTTCGATCAGACCGACCTTGTACCCGCTCTTGGCGAGCAGGTACGCGGCATAGGAACCGGAAGGTCCGGCCCCGGACACCAGCACATCGTACACGACATTACCCATGTCCGGGACGTTCTTACTCCTTCCTCTTTCTTTCGGCCCTTACCACGAATGCCTCAGCCACCACGATGCCGAACACCCCGAAGAGAGGCCAGAGGAACGTCAGATCGACGTATCCGGTCTTAATGTTGATAACCGATCCGGACGAGTCCAGCACGTTGACCGGCTGCTCATTGAACTGCCACCCTGAGGATGACGGCTGGTTGAGGTAGATCCAGAGGGTTGACGTGCTTCCGGCGGCGTAGGTGTAGCCTGGACTGAATCCAATGGCCAATGCGATATCGATGAACCCATCTCCATTGAAGTCGCCCAGCTCGACCGCCTTGACATCATACCTGTTCGTCCCGATCGCGGCGGAAGCGGCTACCACCGGGATGGCGGTGGCTGCTTCCAGCTGCGTACCCGAATTGGTTATGACGAACAGTGCGTGTGTGGCGTCCCCGGAGCCGATCATTGTCGTGCCGACCACGATGTCCACCTTCCCGTCCGGCTTATGATCGCCGGAGGATTTCCCGACATCGGCCACCGCCAAGGCGGTGATGAAGTTCGGACTGCTTACACCAGTCACCGACCTTTGCCACTTGGAGGAATCGAAGGTCCAGGTGACCGCCGGGGAATAGTGCCTTATGCTGACCATGTTCACGCACAAGGTGTCGTTGACCAGGTCAGTCGGTCATCCTGTTGGTGTCCTCGATCCTGATGTAGTACTTCGAGTTCACGGTATGCAGGAGCAGTGCGGTGTAGTTCTGTCTGGGTCGTGCTTGATATGGTGAACAGCGGGAACCAGGTCTCATTGTCAGGCGAATAGGACACGTTGAACGAGTCCCCGGCCGTCTTGACCTTGGCGTTGATGGTCAGGTTGTGCCATATCTCGGTCGTCAGGTTCGGCACCTGCCAGTTCCATTCCACCTGCCGGGAAACCCCGAACTTCACCTCGAGATAGATGAAGTCGAAACGCACCGCGTTGGTCCCGGACGATTCGCTGTTGAAGAACCGGAAACATATGTTCTGGAGCTTCGCCCAGCTGTTGATACTGTTGGCCCCTTGACCGTTGTAGAGATCATAGGTCAGGTTGACGTTCAACTGGGTGTTGATCGGTTGGATGTTCGTGTCCATCCAGGTGCTGCCACCGTCATTTGACCATTCCAGGTAACGGCTGCCATCATAGTCGGCTGAAACGGAATACTTGGTCCTCATCGTCACCTGGGTGACCTGCATCCCTATGTAGGCCGGATCGGCACTGGCTATCGCGATGCTGAGAGTCTGATGCTTACCAACATTGTATGTGACGCCGTCATCGTATTGAATATTCGCCAATACCTGGCCCGTATCGTCCCCGGCGGCGGTCGATATGGGCCGGTCGAACAGGACGGAGGAGTTCTGGAAGACCTCGGTCAGGTTCTCCCATTTGTTATCAATCGCCGTGAGGTCGGCCTTGCTGCCAGTAACCTTGGCGGTGATCCCGGTCCCGCCATACTCCAGCACCGGATAGTTGGTGGTCGAGACTGGCGTGGCCGGCATGGTGGTGATAACGTAGACAGTGTTCACCGAGGCGGCCAAGGCGCTGGTCCTGACCAGGTCGGGATACCCGTTGCCATCCACGTCTGCGACCCTAAGCCTTACTGCCCTACCGGCCAGGTCCCACGGCCCCGCAGTTCCCGGAACGGTGGGCACGCTTGCGGCCGGCATCAGCGATGCGGTCGAGTTGAACGTAGCGTCGAAAGGATCGGACATCGATTGGACATCGCTCCACTGGCTGAGCCAGATCTTGGTGACACCGGTCTCATATACGGCCGCTATGTCATCAAATCCGTCCTGATTGAAGTCCCCGGTGGATATGTCGATGGCCGCCGGGTTGTTGTTACCGTTTGCGTCCAGCAATGTGGCGCCCTGTCTGAACGCGGGGAAATAGTCCCTCGATCCATACAATGGCGTCATCTTCCAGTCCATGGCACCACCGTTGTTCCACAGGACGTAGATACCGCGGTTGAAGAACAAAGGCGTGTTATATGACGGATTGTTCTTCGCATCGTTCGCGCTAGAGGCCGTGGAATGTACAACCACGTGGATCAGGCTGACGACGATGTCGGTCTGCCCGTTTCCGAAGTTGCCTGCCGCCATGGCGCCGATGATGTCATAGGATGACGTGTACGACGTCCCACCATAGTCCGGCTCAAAGGCTCCGTCCCTGGTAGAGTACACGGTAACGTCGGCGTTGCTCAGCCCCTTGCTTGTACCGCCTGATGCTTGAACGCCTGGCGTTCCGTCAAGGGATTTCATCAGACGATATGGTGTGGACCATGATGTCCCATCGACCGAAAGGCTGCGGTACCAGGCGACACCGACGTTCGGGTCCTGGAATCCGACCGCCAGGTCCTGGCGGCTGTCTCCATCGAGGTCTGCTTGGACCAGTCCGACGGGGCCGGAGTAGGTTGAGCCGGCGATGGTTATCTTCTGCCACTGCCCGGTCACCTCACCGTTCTTGAACCAGGCGAGCTGGCTGCTGCTCCAGGAGGCCCCCGAGGAACTCCATGTGTATGATCCTGACCCGATGCCGGTTATGATGTCCGTCATCGACCGGGGCGCGGTGATGTTGAACTGAACGGTCAGCGAATGGTATGTCTCACCGGTGCTCCCTCCCGCTCCGGTATCCTGGAAGGTGTCTATCGTCAGGGTATACGAGTTCCGACGGGGCAGCCACCATCCCGCGTTGGCATCGATGGGCTTGAAGTAGAACGTATAACTGGCTGTCGGGTCGTTCGACGTTGTCTTACCGTCGGCTATCCAGGTGATGCCGTTCGTCGAGTCGGTCTTGAACACCGCACTGACCGGGGCGGTATACACGGGAGTCTTCCCACCGGTCGTCGGGTTGGTGACCGGCATCGTCGGCGTCTTCCTCACGACATAACGGCCAGAATAGTCGCTCACCGTCAGGTCGTTCATGAACACGCCGGTCATCACGCCGTCCACATCGAGCGTGGATAGCTTGACATAAATCGTGTCGGTCAATGAGAAATTGGTGCAAGGCACCAGCGCTCCGCCCGTGTATGTGTAGGTCTTGACACTGGGGTAGACGGCGCCGTTAATGATGATCTGGTCCCAAATGTTGACCACTGTCCCTATGTTGTCCTTCAGCTTGATCTGGAGGGGATAGGTATAGCCAATGTTCGGGGCATTGAACGTGTAATTGTAACGGTAGAAATCCCCGTAGATGCCGCCGTATTTGAATGCCATTGTAGAGCTGGGCGGGGTCATCACATTACCCGATAGCGGTTGGTAGATCAACAGACTGTTGTCGAGGGCCAGGTTCCTGAGCGTGTCGCTATAGACCTCGACCAGTATCTGTTCGCTGGCGTTGAAGTTCCTGGTGATGTTGCCATCCGAGGCTCGGCGTATGTAGTAGAACGTGGTCCCTGCCTCTCCCATCGTTTCCCCGGCCTGGCCGCCGCTCGCGTCTGGCGGATATGTTCCGTTGGTCAGGTAGCTGGAATAGTTGGTGTATGGACCGTTGTAGCCGTTTCCATTGCTGGAAGAGGACTGGGACACGACGACCACGAATTGGGACGTGGCGTTCTTGCCAGCGGTGTCATACGCGTTGAAGAAGATCGTCCTGCCGTTCCATCCGCTGTAGGATGCCAGATAGGCTGACGTGCTGGTATATGTACCATCGTGGTTCGAATCGGTCAGAGTTATGTTGTTCGAGAGACCGAGTGAGGAGGCGTCTACCCACACTCCGGCCAGATTGCTATCCAGATCGGTTATGGTGGCAAACAGGTAGACAGAGTCCTTGTCATAGACCGGGGCTGGCGTGAACCCTCGGGAGCCGATGATGGGCGGCGTGTTCTGGTCCGTCTTGTTGCCTGCCAATACCGCCTGCCAGACGATGCTGTTCGTGGTCTTGTCCACGATCATCAGGCGGACCGTCATACCGGTGGTATATAGGGAGTCATATCATAGGACCAGACCTCACCGATCTTCCAATCAAGACCGATGCTGGGATTGCTGGATGATATGTTCAGGACGGTGGGGACATCGTTCTTGAAAAGATAGATGTTGGTCGAGTCCTGGGACAATGTCTGACCGCCCTTGTGGGTGACATTCATATAGAAATGGTTGGTGGAGGAGCCGGTCTGAGCGCTGAAGTCACCGAGCGTCTGGTCTTGCGGCGCAGGCATGTTGGTCACGAAGAATAGGACACCCGTGAACAATGAAACGGTTATGGCCAATATGAGCAGGTTTCCGATGATCTCAGAGACACCATGCCGGCTTTTCCTGAGATGCTTGCTGTTCCGATGATAATTGCTCTTTTTGTTGGTCATAATTGCTGCCTTCCCACTGTCGAGTGCCTGCGCTCGGGGCAAATTTGCTTATTTCGTTTGTCTCTATTTAACCATTTGTGGCTGATAATCAAGATTGAATGGATGATGGCTGGCTAGTGGTTAAATTTCATTTTTTCAAAATGATAATATGAGATTGGCTTGAACGTCAGTACTCGATTCCAGCCCGGGCGATAACGCCCTTGTCGTAGGGATGCTTCTCGGCCACCATCCGGGTCACCAGGTCGGCCTCTTCGATGATCTCGGGGGGCGCGTTCCTTCCGGTCAATATCACTTCCACGCCCCTCCTGCGTTTTCTAAGGACGCCCAAAACCTCCTCGGGATCGACGAGACCGAAGAACATCGCCACGTTGATCTCGTCCAGTACTATCACATCATATTCCCCGGACTCCAGTAAGACTTCTGCAAAGGCGAGCGCCCGGTGGGCTAGCTGGATATCCTCCGGATGGACGCTGCCCTTTGTGATCAGCCGGTCGGCGCCGAACTGGTAGAGTTCGACCCCCATCTTTCGCAGGGCCTGTATCTCGCCGTAGTCCTCCCCTTTCTTCATGAATTGGACCAAACACGCGTTGAGCCCCCTTCCCCACGCCCTCAGGACCAGCCCTAGGGCCGCGGTCGTCTTACCTTTGCCGTCACCGGTGTAAACCTGTACTAGCCCCAACTGGTCCTCTTCCATGCTAACCATTCAGGGATTATCTCTCAGGCTACTTCTTTGTTGCGGGGAAGCCCTGATTAACCAAAACCACTATTCCAATCGCATGTTGGAGATCGAGATCAAGACCCGTTCCGATGACAATGCCAGGGTCGAGAGGTGGCTCCTGGAGAGAGGAGCAACGCCACTGGGTGAGGAAGAACAGGTCGACGAGTACTTCAACCACCCCTGCCGCGACTTCGCCGTGACCGATGAGGCACTGAGACTGCGTAAGGACTCAGCGGGCAAGATCACCTATAAGGGACCGAAGATCGACCGCCACACCAAGACGCGCGAGGAGATCGAAATGGAGATCGACGACCTGGAGAAAATGACGGCGATCCTCGCCCGGCTGGGCTTCCGGTCGGTGGCCAAGGTGAGAAAGAAACGTAAGGAGTATGTCCTAGAAGGCGTGACCGTCAGTCTCGATTCGGTTGAGGGCTTGGGGGATTTCGTCGAGCTGGAGATCCAGGGCGAGGATGCGATCGAGGGCGGGTCCAGACTGGAAAAGTTGCGGGATCGGATCGGTTTGGTCGGAAGCGAACGCCGCTCCTACCTTGAGATGTTGATTGAGATAGGCGAGAAAGAATGACCGAACCGGGGCACTGGCCCGGTACGAATCACATCGATTTGATCTTCTCGATCACGAAATCCTTGATCGAGGGATCGTCTGGAATCGTGATGGATTTCTTGAACTTCTCCGTCCCGTCGGGGAGGAAGAAACCCCTTGAGAGGGAAATGAACTCGTTCTCCCCCTCCTTGGTAATGGCCTTCTTACGGGCAACCTCGATGAAGTTGTTCCTACCAAATGGGATCTTTTCAGCGCTTATCGTTTCAAACTTCACGTCTTTCTCGGTCGAACCCTCATCCATATAAGCTGCCTCCGTAAGGACCGTTCGACATAGATTTGGTTGGCTCTTAAATCTTTCCCCTACTATCCAGTATTGAAAAAAGCTACTTTTTCAGGATTTTAATCTGGATTTCCATAGAAATACGATTCAATGAATCGTCGGTATCGAGGGATTTGCACCGAAGGATAGAAATAGCGTCCACGGAATCAAGAGGAACAATGGACCCCGAGGTCTCCTCCAGTTCTGGAGTAACGGGCCCTTCGTGTCCCTTTTGCGGCAGGAAGGTGCCTTCTGATGCCGTCTTCTGTCCGTTCTGTGGCAGAAGCATGTCGGTGGCGGCATCACCGCAGTACTCCTACAATCCCTATTATCAGTACGGCTACCAGTATGGCTATCCTTACTATCCTCCCTATCAGCCCTCGAACGAGGGCGAATCCCTGAGGAATGTCGTCAGGGGAGCGGCCAGCATCGTTGTCTTCATGCTGCTCATGCTGGTATCGTTCAACGTGATCGTCCTTATCTGGGGGATCGGACAGGTGCTCCCGAACGTGAGCGGGCACGCAACGAACCTGTTCATCATCACCCCGTGGTTGGTCAACATCCTGAGGGTGAGCGACGTCGGACTCTCCATCTACTTCCTGTTCCTGGTCGCAGCCATCGTGGCATCGTTCGTCTGGATGCTGAAGAAGAGCCTGCACAAGTTCGCCCACGAGCTTACCTTCCAGATTCACGATGAGGGGCACAGCCCGCTTTACATGATCTCAACGCTGTTCTTTGCGGTGATAGCGTTCAACATCCTATTCTACATCATAGTGGGCCTGACCGGGACCTCGCCCAGCGTCCCCAGCGAGGGGGCGGACCTATGGCAGATACTATTCTCCTACGCCCAGGCCTCGGTCTGGGAAGAACTGATCACCCGCGTTCTGCTGTTGGGCGTGCCGCTGCTCATCGTGGCGATCGCCCTGAACAAGGTCAAGGACCCCAAACACTACTTCCTGGGCGGCGGATTCCAGTTCGGAAAGGCGGAACTGGCTCTCCTGCTTTTCTCATCTTTGATGTTCGGGTTGGCGCACAGTTTCAATTGGGACCTGTACAAGGTTATCCCGGCGTTCCTGGCCGGCCTGGCGATGGGCTACCTGTTCCTTAAGTTCGGCCTCTACGCCGCCATCATGTTCCATTTCTTCACCGACTATCTGTCGATATCCACATCGATCTGGCCGAACAACGACGGATTGCAGCTGGGCATCGGTCTGCTACTTCTTGTGTTCATCGCGGTGGGCGCTATCTATTTCGTGCATTATTCGTTCAAAGCGGTCGAGCTCTTCACCGGGAAGAAATTGACCAAACAGAAACCTGCTCCAACGACGCAGGCTTACCCGCCGCAAACATACTACAATCCGTACGCCCAGGGCAATAATCCCTATCAGTATCCACCCTACGCCTATCAGCAGTATCCGCCGGCCCAACCTTACCAGCAGCCCCCGCCTCCGCCGGACCCGAAGACCCCGCACCAGGGCTTTGGATTCATTTGCCCTCACTGCGGCGGGAACGAGGCGCGGTATGAGGAAGGCCGGTTCGAATGCCTCAAGTGCGGCCGCCGGATCTAACCTTCCAGCCACTTGCTGAGGCGCTGAGCGGAAAGGGGCGCTCCCTCGATCTTCCTGGCCTCGATCACATACCTGCGCCGGTAATCTCCCATGGCGGAAAGGACGTGCTCGAAATCGATCCTTCCCTCGCCGATCGTCAGATGCTGGTCGGAGCTCCCGTCGTTGTCGTGGATGTGGACATTGGAGAACCGGCCAACATGCTTCAGGAACTCGTCGATGTTCCCGTTGGTGTGGGCGTGCCCGATGTCGAAACAGACCCCTAACGACGTGCCTTCCACCAGCGAAAGGAGTTCCGCTCGGCTCGGTGCAGGTGGTAGATCGGCATCCTCGGCATGTTCTCGAGGGCGGCCACCACTCCGTGCTCGGAGGCGGCCCTGTCGATCTCCCTTATTGATCTTGCCGTCTCCCTCATCACCGCGCCCCGGTCGAGCTGGCCGAGGGGTGAGATGAACCCCGGGTGAAAGGTGATCAGGTCTATGCCCATCCTGCCGCAGCATTCTATCGCCACCAGGACCTCCTTCAGCGACGCTTCCCTCATCGCGGGGTTGAGCGAGCCGATGTTGATATCGCTCAGAGGCGCGTGGACGGAGTACTCCAGGTCGAACGACCCGGCTACTTCGATGAACCTTTTTTCAATGTTCTCCAGTCGATGCAGACCTTCGGCGACTATCTCCCAGGCGCGGAAGTTCTTTGCCACCGTCTCGATCGCCTGGTCGAACGGCATCAAAGAGAATGCGGGTGAGGATACAGAGATCATGGGACCTCGACCCCGTCCACCGTCCTGGGCGCCACCTCATCGATCAAACGTTCGATGTCCTCGGACTCGATGGTTACTTCCATATTCCCCAGGGCGGCCCTCCCCTCCGATAACGAGACGCGTTTGACGAAGGCCGCCTGCTTGTTCAGCGAAAGGGAGGTGGAACCGGGAGAGACCCCCGAAAGAAGCGTTTTCCGAATGGAATCGAGGATCTTCTGGTTCCGGATCATTGTCTTGAAACGTTCCAAGGAGGCGGCCTTGGCCACGATCTCTCCCTGACCGGTGGCGATCTCGCAGTCTGGGAATAGGTTCAGAATTGCCGTCCTGACCTTCTCCGGGTCCTCCGTGGGCCGTAAAAGCGTCCTGATGGTAACTAGGGGCATAAGCGGAACATCGAAATGAAAGTATTAAAGGCAGGCCTCGCATGACATTTGACGTGAACCGGGAGTACGTCGTTGACGAGCTGGCCAAGGAAGGATACCTCCTCGATGCGGACGCGGAGGAGTTCATCCTGGCCAACAACGACCCTTTGAATTATGCCCGGGAGGCCATATCACGCCTGATGACCCGGCCCCTGGTGGTCACGATGCGCGACCTGCGGACGGTATGTCAGGTCGGCTCGATCGATGCGCTCACACAGGTCAACTCTCATCTCGAAGCCATCGGGCCGAGGGAATATTGCGACGGCGACGTCATCGTGCTAAAGGACATCACCGGGGCCTCCCATTGCGTAGGCAGCATCGATGGCTTCTCGCACTATTTCATGGACCGCTTCAACTCCGTACGGGGGATGCTCCAGAAACGCCGGGACATGAGCGGTTCCACTACCATCAGCAGGGTCTCTGACCCGAACCGCATGATGGTGGAGAAGGAGATCAAGGTCATAGGGATCGTCAATGAGGTAAAGGAGACCAAGACCGGCGATCACATCATCGAGATCGAGGATGAGACCGGACGGATAACGGTGATGCTGGGCAAGGACGCCAAGGGGGGCAACGACTCTATCCTGAACGATGAGGTCATCGGCATCATCGGGAAACCTGCCCGCCGGGGAGGGGGATCCTACGAAAAGAGCGGTTCCGGTGTGAAGATGACCGCTACCGAACTGGTAAGGCCCGATGTTCCCATCAGCAGCGGCATGCCCCGGTCCGATTCCACGTCCATAATCGGGTTCATGTCGGACGTGCACGTGGGAAGCAAGACGTTCCTCGGCCCCGAATGGGGAAGAATGATGGACTGGCTGAAGACCGACGCAGTGGACCTGGGAATGAATTATCTTCTGATCCCGGGGGACGTCGTCGACGGCATCGGTATCTATCCCGATCAGGAAAAGGAGCTGGACGTTGACGACATCTTCGGGCAGTACCGGGTCCTGGCTGAGTATCTGAAGGAGATCCCCGACTCGATCAAGGTGATCGTGCAGCCAGGAAATCATGATGCTGTCAGGCCGGCCGAGCCGCAACCGGCGTTCGAAGGCGAATTCGCCAAGATGTTCGACTCCAACGCCATTCTGATAGGCAACCCCTGCTACCTGAAGGTAGAGGGCAGGACCATCCTTTCTTACCATGGCAAGAGCTTCGATGACCTGATGTCCTCGGTGAAGGGACTCAACTATTCCAAACCCATCGA
The DNA here is from genome assembly GCA_963695345.1 of uncultured Methanomassiliicoccales archaeon. Lineage (GTDB taxonomy): Archaea > Thermoplasmatota > Thermoplasmata > Methanomassiliicoccales > UBA472 > DASXVU01. The sequence goes on along the minus strand of OY968769.1, from coordinate 1,246,144 downwards.
GGCGATGAAGGAGATGCTGAAACGAAGGCATTTGGCGCCAATGTATGGCGGGAAGACCCCGTTGGCGCCGGAACCGAGGGACATGATGGTCATCGATACCGTGCCGGACATCTTCGTCACCGGACATGTGCACGGTGCGGGGCTGTCCCACTACAAGGGCGTCCGTTTGATCAACGCCTCCACCTGGCAGTCACAGACCTCTTTCCAGAAGATGCATAACTTCACTCCAGACCCGGCAAAGCTCTACCTGGTGCACCTGGGTACCGGAGAAACGGACATGCAGAGCTTTATGTTCTAAGAATAAGGGGAAAATGGTTTATTTTCTGTCCTAGTTGAGACGGCCGTTAATGATCTCATATCAGGATCAGGATGCAGCCCAGTAGCAGCATCCCGTAGGAAACGTATTGTGCCAGGCGGAAAAGACGCTCCCGGCCTTCCGGGGTCGTCATCGAGAAATATCTCTCGATCCGCTGGAACATCATTTCGCTACCTGCGCCTTCTGCTTGATGCGCTTGAGCCTGAAGATGTTCTCCCTTTCCATTTCCTCGAGCCTCATCTTGATGAAGGTCTCGGCGGCCTGGTATTCCGGGATCACCTTGAACTCTAGCGCATTCACGCGGCGCTTGGTCTTCTCTATCTCTTCCAGCAGCTTCTTCATCGTCGTTTCGATCTCGGCTGCCTCGATGAGCGTCTCGACCAAGTTCTCGAACGCCTTGGCGGCTTCGTCGATGTAGACCGATGTGCCGATGACACCGTACCCGCGCTTATCCATGGGGGTACGGATGCTGTTGGCCTCGATCTCCGGGACGACCAGTCCCATGACGTTCTTGCTGCGCAGCGTTATCTCCGGGTGAAGCTTTAGGGCGAAGGCGGAGGACTGGACCGCGATTGCGCCGTCGACCGCCTTGGCTATGGCGATCTTCTCCATTGCATTGTGGTAGTCCTTGTCGATCTTCTCCCGGATCTTCTTGGCTTGCTCCAGGATCTTGAAGAACTCCAAGATCAGGCCGTCCCGCTTCATTTTCAGGATCTTATGGCCGGTCTTGGAGAACTTGATCTTCTTCTTGATCTCGAGGAGCTCTGACCGGGTGGGCTTCACTTCACGCGCTGGCATTTTTCATCAGCTCTGCTTGTGCGCCGGGTGGTACTTGTCGATGTACTTCTTGTCGATCCTGGTCAGCTGCCTCTCGTCGAGGTGTGCCAGCAGTTCCCAGCTGAGGTTCAGTGTGGTCTCGATGTCCCGGTCCTCGTCCCTGCCCTGCCTGACGAAGCGCTTCTCGAACAGGTCGGCGAACTCCAGGAACTTCTTGTCACGCTCGGAGAGTGCGTCCTTTCCGACGATGGCCACGAGACCTCTCAGGTCCTTGCCTTCCGCGTAGGCGGCGTAGCACTGGTCGGACACTGCCTTGTGATCCTCACGGGTCTTGCCCTTGCCGATACCCTCGTTCATCAGCCTTGACAGGGATGTCGAGACATCGACCGGGGGATAGATACCAGCACGGACCAGTTCTCTCTTGGCCACGATCTGACCTTCCGTGATGTATCCGGTAAGGTCCGGGATCGGGTGGGTGATATCCTCACCGGGCATGGACAGGATCGGGATCTGGGTGATGGAACCCTTCTTTCCCTTGATACGTCCAGCACGCTCGTACAGCGTTGCCAGGTCGGTATACATGTACCCTGGGTATCCGCGACGGCCGGGCACCTCTTCTCTGGCCGCGCCGATCTGTCTCAGCGCTTCACAGTAGTTGGTGATATCCGTGAGGATAACCAGCACGTGGTATCCCAGCTCGTAGGCGAGATACTCCGCGGTGGTGAGCGCCAGCCTCGGCGTGATGATACGCTCGATGGCCGGGTCGTCGGCGAGGTTCATGAAGACGACGGCCTTCTTCAGCGCGCCGGTCCTTTCGAAGTCCTTCATGAAGTAGTTGGCCTCTTCATTGGTGATACCCATGGCGGCGAAGACCACTGCGAACTCTTCGTTGGACCCGAGAACCTTTGCCTGCCTGGCGATCTGCAATGCTATCTCGTTGTGCGGCAATCCGGACGCAGAGAAGATCGGGAGCTTCTGACCCCTGACCAGGGTGTTCATGCCGTCGATGGTGGAGATGCCGGTCTGAATGAACTCGGACGGGGAGTCACGGGCCCACGGGTTGATGGCCGCTCCGTTGATGTCCAAGCGCTTCTCCGGCACGATGGCCGGGCCGCCGTCCAGAGGCTCTCCGGAACCGGACAGGATCCTGCCCAGCATGTCGCGGGAAACGGGCATCTTCATGGTCTCTCCCGTGAATTTTGCGCCGCAGTTCTTGTCGATACCGGATGTTCCCTCGAAAACCTGGATGACGACGTAGTCTTTGGAGGTGTCCAGCACCTGTCCCTTCTTCTCGGTGCCGTCCGCCATCGTGACGACGGCGATCTCGTTGAATCCGATCGGCTCGGTCTTCTGGACGAACACCAGCGGACCGGCTATCTGAGAGACCGTGTGATACTCTTTGGATGTCATTTACTTCGCCCCCAGTGCTTCGAAATCCTTGTCCATTCCGGCCATGATCGCCTCGAGGTCCTGGTCCACCGTGGGTTCCAGCTTTGCCCTCTGGAGCTTGGACCTGATGGGCATGTTCGCGATTGTCTCGACGGATATCTCGTTCTCGACCGCCTTCTCGGCCCGGTCGGAGAACATCTTGATGGTCTTCAGGTAGGCGTACTGCCTCTTCAGCGGGGAGTACGTGTCGACCGGATGGTATGCGTTTTGCTGCAGGAAGACCTCACGGATCGTCCTTGCCACTTCGAGGACGAGCTTCTGCTCCTCGGGCAGTGCGTCGGAACCGACCAACTGCACGATCTCCTGGAGTTCGGCTTCCTTCTGCAGGAGTTCAGTGGCCCAGTTCCTCAGTTCGGGGAAGTCCTCGGCGACGTTCGATTTGTACCATCCGTCCAGCTGGCCTGCGTACAGCGAGTACGAGGTAAGCCAGTTGATGGCCGGGAAGTGCCTCCTCTCACGGAGCTTGGAGTCCAACGCCCAGAAGACACGGACGATACGCAGTGTGTTCTGTGTGACCGGCTCGTTCAGGTCTCCGCCTGGTGGGGAGACGGCGCCGACGACGGATATGGACCCGGTGTCGCCCGCTACGGTGTTGATGCGTCCTGCACGCTCGTAGAACTCGGACAGCCTGGCGGACAGGTAAGCGGGATATCCCTCCTCACCTGGCATCTCTTCCAACCGGGAGGAGATTTCCCTCATTGCCTCGGCCCACCTGGAGGTCGAGTCTGCCATGAGTGATACGTTGTAGCCCATGTCCCTGTAGTACTCGGCGATGGTCATTCCGGTGTAAACCGATGCCTCACGAGCTGCCACAGGCATGTTGGACGTGTTTGCGATAAGGACCGTCCTGCCCATCAGGGGCTTTCCGGTCTTGGGGTCGTCCAGGAATGGGAAGGTGGTAAGCACTTCGGTCATCTCGTTTCCGCGCTCGCCGCAACCGATGTAGACCACTATCTCTGCGTCGGACCATTTTGCCAACTGCTGCTGGGTAACGGTCTTTCCAGTACCGAATGCACCGGGGATGGCGCCAGTACCGCCTTTGGTGAGCGGGAACAGCGTGTCCATGATCCTCTGCCCTGTAACCAGCGGGGTGTCAGGGGCGGTCTTGACGCTGAACGGCCTGCCAATACGGACCGGCCATTTCTGAAGCATTGTGACCTTCTTGCCGCCAATCAAGGCTACCGGGTCGTCCACTGTGAACTCGCCGGCCCTGATCTCCTCGACAACACCAGAGACGCCTGGTGGGACCATGACCTTATGGATGATGGACCTTTCCGGGACTGTACCGATGATCTGTCCTGATACGACCTTGTCTCCCTTCTTGACGATGGGAGTGAATGGCCACTTTGCAGAGTGGTCCAGTCCTGGGGCTGAGACGCCCCTCTGGATGAAGTCGCCCATCTTTTCCATTAGGACCGGTAACGGCCTCTGGATACCATCGTAGACACTCCCCAGCAATCCCGGGCCCAACTCTGCGACGAGGGGCTGTCCGGTATCGATGACCTTCTCTCCCGGTGCTATGCCGGCGGTGTCCTCGTATACCTGAATGATGGTCTTGTCACCTACGATCTTGATGACCTCACCCATCAGGCCTTCCTTGCCGACCTGCATAACGTCATACATCCTCGGGGTGATGCCGGTTGCCGTCACGACAGGTCCCGCAACTCTATAGATTTCGCCTTCCTTTGCCATAATTACCCCTCATTACTTGTACAGATCCACGCCAATTGCTCTCTTGACCTTCTCTCTGAGGTCGCCTTCTTTTGCGCCCACCATAACTACAACCGGGGCGATGGATTCCATCGCCTTCTTCCGGCCGTTAGGGCTTAACATTTCAGTATCAACAGAATCGATGGCCAGCACGCCAATCGTCGAGTCCGCTATGAGCTCCATGAGCTTCTGCTCGTAGTTCTCCGGCTTCACTGTATAGACGCGCTTGACGCCTCCCAGTCTGAAGCCGAGGACGAATTCATTGCTGCCCAGAACGGCTATGTCCATTATACCACCAGTAGTTCTTTGATATGGTCGACATCAAGCTTGCTCTCTTTTCCACGAGCGATGATCCTGATATTGTCGACCTCGATCTTCTTCCTGATCATGTAATCGATAATCGGGAGAACGGAGAGCGGATACATATGAGAGAACTTCTGAGACTGTGCTGCCAGGTGCCTTTGCAGCGCCAGGGCGACGAACGTCAGCGAATTCCTCTCCTTTGCCTTCTCCAGAGCCTCCTTTATTTGTTCGTAGAAGGAAAGCTTGGTGAGCTCCCCCATTGTGGCCTCGAGCGACTCCATGCCGGCCAGTCGGTTAAGCTCCCTCAGCGGCAGTTCTTGACCGCCATCAATGAAGTAACCACCAATCCTTTCTATCTCGATTCCTTCGCGCTTGAGCTTGAGAAGCGTCATAAGGTTGGTCACATCGATCTCCTTCCTTACGAATGTCATGAGATACCTTTGCGGTCTCGTGTTGCCGGAGACACTGGCCACGAGTCTCTCATAGAACAACCGGTCCAGATAGTCTTCTATCGGAGCCAGGGTCCCAGTGCTTTCGTACATCGATTTGATCTCTTCCGGGACTGCGATATCGGTCTTATTCTTGACCTCGTCCAATACGTCCCTGACGGTGGACAGCGATATCAAGAAGTTCAGGCTTTCCACGCTCATCTTCCCAGCGGCCACGATGTCCTCTTGGATCTCCTCGGCTGTGGCTCCGTAGAACTTTCCCCGGACAATCGTCTTAAGATTCCACATGTCCCAACGAGCCAGGTACTTTTCCACCATTTCGTGAAGGTCCCCAGTACAGAAACTTAGAACCTGTCTGTTCGTTCTGGCGAGGTTCAGGCTGGTACCGAGCTCGATCAGGTTGACCCCCTCATATCGGGACGCTAACGAGGTCATCTCCTCCTTGTATTGCGTCTCTCCCAGGAATCTTCCGATCTCACTCAGGTCCATCATCATGAGCTTGGGGTAGGTTTCCTTATCGAGGAGGAACTTCTTCTTCGCTTTGACCCTAGCACAGGCATATGCGTAATTGCCCTTTCTACCCCTCTTTCCGAACATTCATTCACCCGAACAGAACGTTTGATACGTTCTTCAGTTCCTTTTCCCAGACCGCCCCGAGCATCGTATTGAATCTGTAATCCAGGCGGACGGTCCCATCATGGCTTTCCAGGATCAGTCCGGGGGCCATGTCTGTCTCGGTCACAGACATAATTTCACTATCATTCTGGACAAGACGGGACTCACCCCTTGGGCAGAACACCTTGGGCTTTGGGATGATCTTTTTGGCTTTGGTCAAGATCGTTTGATAAACCTTTGTCTTCTCCGCTACCGACATGGACTCCAAATCTTTGAGAGTCTCCTGATATGATTTATCAAGTATCTCCTTCTTGGCGTTCAGCACGATCCTCTTGGCCTCAAGCTCGGCGCTGGAAATCTCCTGCTGCCTCAGGCGTTTTAGGACAATTTCCAGTTCCTTCTCTTGAGCCTTTTTCTTATTTGCGATCGTCTCGTCAGCTTGATGAAGGATGGTTGCCCTCTCTTTCTCCGCGGTCGCTATTTTCGCCGCTTCTTCCATGTTGGCGGTTTCCAGTATGTTTCCGACTACCTTATCCAGTGCCATGAATGGGCCCCCTGTTCCCTTTTTTTCAGTCTTATTGCCTATTTACATCTTGATCCAGAGCAGAATTGCCATGACCAGACCGAAGATAACGATTGTCTCAGGGATAACAGTCATGACCAGGCCCTTACCGAAGAGCTTCTCGTCCTCGGCCATTGCGCCGACTGCCGCTGCTCCAATTGGACCTTCGCCGATACCGGAGCCTACTCCGGCCATTCCCACTGCTATTCCTGCTCCTATTGCAATTAATCCAGACTCTATTGCCATTCTATTCACCTCTCGCTTGTACGCTTTCTCACTATTCTCAGCGGGTTGAACTTTACGCCGCCGCCCTCGTAGAATTTTTGGAAGAGCTCAACATAGTGAAGCCTAATGCCGTGCATTCCGGCCGATAGGATCCCTAGGATGAACACCGTCAGATGTCCTACTATCAATATCGCCACCGCAACGATGATCAACACAATGCTCGCATTTGTGAAGGTCGCCGCCTGGGCTGCATGAGGGTCGAAGCCCAAAATGGTTTGGAAGGCGATGGTGTTGAAGGCCAGCGCCAGACCCGCCTTGGACATGCCGACTGCAGCCAGACGAGCGTAAGAAATTATGTTGCTCAGCAGACCCGGTAGCTCAAGTATCGATGTTGCTCCCTCTGCCAGGAACAGGATGACTATCCCAGGCACAAGGGTCGCGATACCCATTATCATGCAGATAGTCGCGAGCGAACTGTCGATCAACCAGGGTGCGATCAGGGTGCTGACCATGTATACCAGGAGGAACACTCCTCCGGTGAGTATGAAGAGCCAGCTTCCCCTTTCCATGAAGGCGTGTTTCATTCCGTGCCTCATGGCCTTGTTCACGAACCCCAATCCGAAACCGAGGTACAGGTGGATTATGCCGATCCAAATCGTTATCCAGAGGAGGATCTTAACATCGTTCAGTTTGCTGAAGATACCAATCGGGATCCCCAGTAGGTTGTGTGGGAACTCGATCCCTGTCAAGCTTGACCAGGTCATCTCATTTCCCAAAGGTATGGCAGCCTCCAAGGCTTCCAGACTCGCAAAGCCGGAGGTTGCGAGCTCCCATCTGGGTGCGAAATGCAGACCGAAAGCTTCCCCGAACAAGACGAAACCGAACAGGGTCGCCCATATACCGCCGTAGAAGAGCATGGTTGCGATTGTGCGCCATTCCTTGCTCGTGCACTTCTTCAGCCCAAGCGCTCCCAGGATAAGGAACGGTATTCCGTATCCGATGTCTCCGACCATCAGACCGAAGAATATCGGGAATGTGATGGACAAGAAAATGCTGGGGTCGATTTCGTTATACCGCGGTGTGGAGATGAGCTCGGTCAGGAACTCGAAACGTTTGACCGTTTTGCCGTTACGTTGCAGCGTCGGAACCTTTTCCAACGGTTCCTTGTGAGGCAATCCCGGGGCGTGCTGCCGGTTCGTGAGCTTCTACCCTCGGGGCTTCATTGATGACCTCCAGGAGGACCTTGTCTCCCAGCTTCGATGTGAGCTCCTTCTCGATGGCGCCGATGTCGGCGGAAGGTACCCATGCGTCCATCGCAAATGTGTGGGCAGTGGTTCCAAGCCTTATGGGCGTCTCGGCCTTTTCTACGACTATGCTCAGGTGCTCGTCCGAGGCAAGGATGAACGATTGGTGTTTCTCCCTGAGGCTGGTGACCTTCTCGGACGCGTCGTCGGCGGTCTTCTTTTCGACCGCGTACTCCTCGTCAAGCCTCTTTACTTCTTCCGCGGGAAGTCCTCTTCCGGTAGGTGCAATTGTTTCCGTGAAGCCGTTCTGGATCAGGATTTTCTGCGCCTCTGCCGCCTCCGCCTTGGGAGTGAATACCGCGACGAAGTTGCCCTCATCTGATTTGTATATCTCGAACTGCTTGACCGCCTGTGTCAGTCCCGCGGTCGGGTCTTGCTTGATCTGCCCCAAGAAGACCGTCAGGTTCTCATATCCTGAGTATAGCTCAATAGGTAGGGGCAATGACATGAACGGTTCGAGCTGTTTCTTTTTCTGTTCGATCTCGTGCAGTCTAGCCTGGGCCTTGACCTTGGTCTCGACGACCCCGACGATCTCAGCCTCGAGCCCGTTGATGGTCTCGTCCACCTCGGAGTTGATCTTCCCTATCGGGATGACCTCGATCTCCATTCCCTTGACCTCCTTGATGTCAAGGTCCCTTTCCATCGAACGGAGCTTCAGAAGCTTCTGAGAGGCGTCCGACGCAGTCGACAATGGTGAACCCAAGGAAAACCCTGGCTCATCCGCTGAGAAATCCACTAGGTGAACTGTCTCCAAACCATACAGGATGTCTATGGTCTGCGATAGGGATTCCTTGGACCCTACGACCAGGATCCTAGTCATTTTCTCTGGCATTATCATCTAAAATCCTCTCAGATGTTCGCTTCGAAGGCCTGCTTCAATTGCGCTTTGGCCTTTGGAATGTTTTGCTCGGCCTTTGCCTTGACGCTGGAGGCTTCCGCCTTTCCCTTGGAGAGAATATCGTCCCTTTGAGACGATACCTTTGCCTTTTCGGCAGAATACGCGGATTCAAATTCCGCCCTCTGCTTCTCCTCAGCATCTTGGATCTTTCTGACGGCGTCCTTTCTCGCCGAGGCAACTATTGTCCTCTGCTTCTCGTCCGCCTCAATCATTATCTGTGACGCTTTTGCTTCCGCGTCTTTTATCTGAAGAAGTGTGTCAGCCCTAGTCACAGGACTCGCCCCCGGAGGTTCAGGTTGGGAATATTTTTACTATATTTAAAGGATTTGCTAATGTCTAACATGGCTCCCCTAACGAAGGTTTTCAAGGGGCTTTTTTGTCAATTCCACTTGGGAATCGTAGGGATGGCGGTAGATCATCCGCTCAAATGGTATGATAAAGCCCATCAAAGAACTGTTCTTGTTCAATATATCAAATAATATATATTAACTATTATCAATATTTAGGCTCGAAATGCCTTACATTTACCTTTGCCTCGGAAAGGATCGACCGTGAGAGTTCATCGACGTAGTCGTCCTTGTAGATGATCTCGATTATTCCGGCGTTCAATAAGATTTTCGCGCAGAGTACGCAAGGAAAATTGGTGGAATAGACCGCCGCATCCTTGATGCTGACCCCGAAATAGGCGGCCTGAATGACCGCGTTCTGTTCTGCATGTACCCCACGGCAGAGCTCGTGCCTCGTTCCTGACTGGATATGGTTCTCCAGTCGAACGCAACCTACTTCCTCACAATGGCGGATGCCTTTTGGGGCGCCGTTGTAGCCCGTTGTGAGAACCCTCTTTTCCTTGACGATCACCGCCCCAACCTTTCGCCTCAAGCAGGTCGATCTTGTTGCCACAAGCTCGGCCATGCTCATGAAATAGGTGTCGTTGTCCGGTCTCACTGAGGGGTGAGTCATGCTTGTTGGTGAAACCCCTTCCGACATAACAATATTCCTACTGCTTGATGGGCCTTGGACTTTTGGATTGATTCGACTGAGGAAGGACTCTAGCATCGTGCGGAGGACCGGTATCAGTCGCCCCGCCTGATGCAGCCATCCTGTTGCACTGCAGGCACTTGCCATAACGGGTCGTTCACCTGTCCGGTCCAAGTGGATGGACGGCCAATCCACCGATGCTAGTGGCAAACTGATGCTAATGGTCTTTTAAAGACATTGAATTGCTAGAAATCATAATGAACAACCACCGCTTTTAACCGGGCTGTGAGCGACACCGCGGACAAAATGATCAAGGCCTTGAAGGGTTTCAAAGGTTTGTTCATCGCAGCGGCTATCGTCATTGTGATCATCCTCGGCCTGTTCGCCTACAGCGGACTCTGGCCACCCCTGGTGGTCGTGGAGTCCGAGAGCATGCAGCATTCCGACACCACCAGCTATATCGGAGTGATCGACACCGGAGACCTGGTCGTCGTCAAGACCATTTCTTCACTGTCGGAGATCAAGACCTATGTGTCCAGCCTCAACGAGGGCTACCAGACGTATGGGGATTATGGGGATGTGGTCATATACAATCGGGACGGCAGCGTTCTTGCCAAACCGGTCATACACCGGGCGATCGTGGAACTGGAGTTCAACAGCACATCATACAGTTTCGACATCCCCTCGCTGGCCAATGTCCCCTTCGACAAATGGAGCGTCAGGGGGGCAGCACAGCGGAAGATGGTGGAACCTTACCTCTTCTCTAGAGCTCTATCATGTGGGATATCGGGACCAGAAAGTAACCATCACATCTATCGAGCCTTCTCAGCTACTACGAGTCCAACGGCATCGCCCCCCATGGCGGACTGATCACCAAGGGAGACCACAACCTCCTGTATGACCAGTCACCGATGGCCAACATAGCGCGTCAACCGGTGATCGCGCAATGGATCGTCGGGGAGGCCCGCGGCGAGATCCCGTGGTTCGGCCTCATAAAGCTCTGGGTGGGCGGGCAATATGCCAGCCCAGACCCCGGAGAACAGCAAGACCGACCTGGTCCTTACCATTGTGGTCATTGTGGCAATCCCGATCGTGCTTGATGTCACAGAGTACGCGCTTCGCAGAAAAGGCATAGATATGTGGGGCAGGGTGAGGGCAGCGTTGAGGATGAAGCCCAAGAAGCCCGATGCGGAAGAGAAGCCGGTCAAGCAGACAAAAAAGAAGAAGGATTGACGGACCATCAGATAAGGGTGGTCTGCCCCTTGGGCTTGTAGTTCTTCAGGGCCTGGAATGTGTCGTCCTCCTCCAGGACCTTCTTGATCTCATGGGGGGGAACGCTCAGGTCGATCTCCTTTGTCCTGCCTCCGCGACCGAAGGAACGGACCTTGGCGTGGATTATGCCCATCATGTCCAGCTCGGACAGCAGGTCGGTGATGCGGCGCTGTGTCAGGACGCTTAGCCCAACGATCCGGCTGAGGTCCTTGTACTTCTCGTAGACGTCGCCGGTGGTAAGCCGTTCCATCCCGCCCTCGTTCAGAACTATCACGCACATCAGGACCAGCTTCGATTGGGAAGGCAGCGTCCTTATCGCCTCGCTGACACAGTCCAGCTCCATCTTGTTCTTTGCTTTGTAGACATGCAGTTCGGTGACCTTATCGCAGTTCTCCCGCTCAGCTATCTCCGCAGCTATGCGCAACAGGTCCAACGCCCGGCGTGCGTCGCCATGCTCCTGGGCTGCCAGGGCGGCGCACAATGGTATCACCGCCGACTCGAGGATCTCATCGTCGAAAGAGAGCAGGGCCCTCTGGTTCAGGATGTCCCGGAGCTGCTCGGCGTTGTAGGGCGGGAAGACCATCTTCTCCCCCTCCATACGGGAACGGACGCGGGAGTCGAGCATGTCGGTGAAGAGAAGGTCGTTGGAGATCCCAATGATGGAAACACGGGCCTTCTTCAGATCGTCGTTGATCTTTGAAAGATAGTACAGGACATCGTCACCGCTCTTGTAGACCAGCTTATCGATCTCATCGAGGGCGATGATTATCACCTGGTCCTGCTCGTCCAACTTGTCCCTCAAGAGGTTGTAGACCTGCATGATGCTGAGACCGGTGAATGGTATTCGCTGGGTGAAATTCTGGATGAACTGGTTACCGATGTTCTGCATGACACCATAGGGTGTGTCGACTATCTCACAGTTCATGTAAATGAAAGTGACCTTGCTGTTCTCCCCGTCGGCTTTCTTTATCTCGTTACCGATGTACTTGACGCAGGCGGTCTTACCGGTCCCGGTCTTACCGAATATGAGGATGTTGGAGGGCCTTTCCCCTTTCAGAGCGGTCACTAGAACCGAGGCCAGGGAATTGATCTCCTCTTGGCGGTGGGGCAGAACGTCAGGGATATAGGATGGTCTGAGAATCTCTCGGTTGTTCCTTTTGAATATCTGTTTCCGTTCCAAGTGTTTCTCGAAGACGTTGGTGTCCATCGGTGGTTGCCTCTGATTTGAAAGTGAAAGATAGACAGGATCACCCCACGGTTTCCTGTGGAGAACCTATCTTCAGGTGAAGGAATAGGTGATTAACCACTAGCGTACTTGAAACCTTTTTTTATCTTTCCCATAAGATTCGAGGTGAAACGCAGGTTTCAAAGCGTAACGAACCTTCTTTATCTGGATTTACCCGGACCCCTTCATTTCCGGTGGAGACCGAAAAAGCCGGGAATGCCTCTCGGTGGGGCCAATTTCTTGGATAGACCGGTACAAAAAGAATATCATCAAATCAGTCATAAGGAAAGAGGGAAGGGTTCTTTTGGTCGACCGCACGGAAAAGAAAATCACCGCTGCACTAGTGACAATTAACAGTCGCGTTGCTGAGGTTGAGGAGTTGGCCGATACTGCAGGATATGACATTCTCTATGAGATAATACAAGAAAGAAGATATTCAGACCCTTCATATTTCGTGGGAAAGGGAAAACTTGACGAGATCAAGACCATTCTGGAAGAGAATCCAGTTGAGGTACTTCTGATAAACGGTGAGCTGGAACCCGGTCAGCACTATATCTTGGAGAATACACTAAAGATCGAGTGTGTGGACAGGATCAAGGTTGTTCTGAACATCTTTACAAAAAGAGCCCATAGCAAGGAGGCCATGTTGCAGGTTGAAAAAGCGAAGCTGCAATATGAAATGCCTTTTCTCAAGGAATGGATCCACAATGCTAAGGCTGGGGAGCATCCAGGATTCCTCGGTGGTGGTGAATATGCCATCAACACCTATTACGACCTTATCAAGAAGAGAATGAAGAAGATCGATACCGATTTAAAAAGCATGAAAGATGATCAGGCTCTTCGGAGACAGCAACGCAAGAAAAAAGGATTCTATCTTGTCTGTCTCGCTGGTTACACAAATGCCGGAAAATCCTCGTTGATGAAGAAAATGACCGGTGAGAGTGTCATAATAGAAAACAAAATGTTCTCTACACTATCCACCACAACAAGAAAAATGGAGAATGTCAAGAAAGAAATCCTCCTGACCGATACGATCGGTTTCCTGGAAAACCTTCCTCACTTCATGATCGAATCGTTCCGCAACACGATTGAGGACATCTTCAATGCGGATCTAGTGCTGCTAGTCCTAGATTCTTCCGATGATATGCCAGAAGTCATAAGGAAATTGAGAACGTCAAAAGGTATTCTTCTTCCGGAAATTGATCCGTTGAACATCGTCGTTGTTCTGAATAAGACCGATCTATTAAGGTTTGGAATGAAAGAGAGGATCGATGTTGTTAGGGCTGAATTCCCTCAATCAGAGATCGTTCTTACCTCAGTAAAGAATGACTACGGATTAGATGTATTGAGAACGAAGATACTCGAGAAGTTCACCTATCCTATCGAGCTCAATTTCGCCGCTCCCCAATCCGGAGAACTACAAAGTCTGCTCTCCGGGCTATACGATATCTGCGATGTCATCTCGATCGAATACGGTCCGATCACGAAGGTCTCGCTTCGATGCAAATTGGATGACCGGGACCGTATCGCCAAGTCCGTCATTGCGCTCGACGGATCCGTCATCCCGAACGACCCGGCCCGGGATAATACGGTTCCACCGGAAATGTAGGGGTGCCCCTCCAAGCTCAACATTACTTCTTGATGTTGAACTCGACTTTCTTGCTTTCCAGCTCTTTTTCAAACTTAGTTGGCAGCCGCCAGGCGAGGTACTCGGTATCATCCATATTCTTCAAGAAATTCGCTTTGCTCTTCTCCTGAAGCTCTTTACGGAAATGTTTCACCCTGGCGAGATAGATCCAAAGCCATATGACACCGATCAGAAGCAATGGCACTCCCACCATGACTAACCAATAATCCCACGATCCCAGTTTGAGCACATCGGTCATCGTCAATCCTATGATACCGAGGGCGCTGAGCATCGCACCCCCGATAAGAAAGAGAGAGGCCAGCATAGGGGCTCTCTCGGTCAGAAACGGCTTGGTCATGTCGGGAGAAATGCGCACCAGGGTATTCAAATGTTCTTTTCAAAGTTTACATGTATGGATATCTGAGAACTAATCCAGCTCAGTTATATGGGTGTGGTGAAGGTCGGTCTTAGGTCCTTGGTTGTCTCGGCCGGTGTCGCCCTTGTCCTTCTTACTGCTTTCTCCGAACTTACGCCGCAACCGGTCGATCTGTTCAAGGATGCAATGGAAGGAAGCGAGGTGTCCGTGGAATGTATCGTGATCCAGTGCAACCAATCCAAGTCCGGTCACATAATAACCGCGATGGACAAAGGCGGCGAGGTGGCTAGCATATACCTTTCCCCGTCCGTTCTGGCGGCTTCGGTCCCGGCAGGCTCCGTCATCAGGGTCGTCCTGACCCCCTCCGAGGATGACCCATCGTTCATGTTCGCTTCCTTCTTGGAGATATCGTCCGAACCGTTTGTCAGTAAGGATGCGGCGTAACCCTAATAACTCGCCCCACCCTCTGGGGGACGTAAATGTACGTCGCGTTTGATGACACGGATTCGGTAGAATCGATGTGCACCACATATCTGGCAACCGAGGTTATCGACGCCATGCGGGACCATGACCTGATAGGCCTTCCGCGATTGGTGCGCCTCAATCCGGCAGTCCCTTGGAAAACACGTGGGAACGCCGCCCTGACCATGCGGTTCGGTCATGGCAAGGGGCCGTGTCGGATGGTCGGAATGATCAGGGACGGTCCGATATTCTGCTATCCAGAATGTGTGCGGCCGGCGGACCCCGGCCTCATCATGGACCGGTGTTCCCGGCTGCTGCAGAAATGGTCCCGTGTCGAGGAGGATGCCAGCCCCGGATTGGTGGTCTCCCCGAAGAAGCCCAAGGCAAAACTCTACTGGGAAGCTGTCAGGGGCATAGTGCAGAAGAACGAGGTCGTGGAAGAGCTCGATCGCATCGGAGCGACCCGCTTCGAGATGGAGGGCGGAAGGGGGATCATAGGGGCATCGGCAGCGATGTCCTGGAGGCCCAAGGATTACACCTATGAGGTGATCGCCTACCGGGAACGGTCGCGCTGGGGCATGCAACGCGAGGTCTCGGACGGTTCGGTCCGGGAGATGAACGCTAGGTTCCCGTCCACATTCAACAACTTCGACGACCAGGCCGGCCGGAGGGCGATATCGCCGCACACCCCCTGCCCGGTGCTCTTCGGCATCCGAGGCGACGTCCTGGAGGACCTGCCCTCAGCCATGGATTCCATCGAGTCCGAGCGCGTCGACCGATGGGTACTGTTCCTTTCCAATCAGGGTACGGACGATCACGTGATGGAGAGGTGGAAGGAACTTCTCCCGGCGAGGACCTATGCGATCAGGGGAAGGATAACATCCGCGCCCCGGACAATCGCCGGAGGACATTCATTGATCACGATGCGGCCGGACCGTTCCAAGCAAGAGTTGGACCTGGCCGCATACGAGCCCTCCAAGTCCTTCAGGGAAGTCGTGCGAAAACTGCGGCCGGGCGACTATGTCAAGGCAGTGGGAGAGCTACGGGCGGTCCCCCGCACGCTCAACCTGGAAAAGATCGAGATCCTGGAACTCTCTGATCATAGGATCAAAATCGCGAACCCCCTCTGTCCGAAATGCAACAAGAGCATGCAGTCAATGGGGCGGAACGGGGGATACCGGTGCAAGCTTTGCGGGGGCAAGCAGCCGGAATCGGCGGCCAAAACGGAGATCGAGCATCGTGACCTGGCCACGGGGTGGTATGAACCGCCGGTCAACGCACGTCGGCATTTGGCGAAGCCATTGAAACGAACCAATCCTTAGCCTGGCATCGTCGAAAGTCGATTGTCAACATCGACAATATTTTATACCTCTAGGTTTTTGCCATTCGTACAATATTCCAAGGCCAGCAGTCTTGGGGGGCAATATCATGGATGAAGTAGTCATATTGAGTGCGGCCCGTACCGCCATAGGCAAGTTCGGTGGATCTCTGAAGGACGTTCCCGCACCGGAGCTCGGGGCGCTAGTTGTCAAGGAAGCGGTTAAAAGGGCCGGCGTCGAGGCGAAGGATGTCAAGGAATGCATCATGGGCAATGTTCTAACCGCCGGGCTGGGACAGAACCCGGCAAGGCAGGCCGCGGTCAAAGGGGGCTTGCCCGTGGAGATCGGGTCGGTCACAATTAACAAGGTATGCGGGTCCGGGATGAAAGCCGTCATGCTTGCGGCCAACTCTATCAAGGCTGGAGAACACGACATGATCGTCGCTGGCGGCATGGAGAACATGAATCAGGCCCCCTACCTGCTGAAGTCCGCCCGCTTCGGTTACAGGCTCAATGACGGGTCCATAATGGACAGCATGGTCCATGATGGTCTGTGGGACATATTCACCGACGTTCACATGGGCATTACCGCGGAGACGGTGGCGGAACGGTTCCATGTGACCCGCGAGGAGGCCGACCTCATCGCCTGCCAGAGCCACATGAAAGCTAACGCCGCCACGGCGGCAGGCAAGTTCGAGAAGGAGATAGTGCCATACGTCATAAAGAACAAGAAGGGTGACACCGTCTTCAAGACCGACGAGGGCATCCGGAGCGACACTACCCTCGAGGTCCTGGCGAAACTCAAGCCGTCCTTCAAATCTGACGGTATCGTCACGGCCGGCAACGCCTCTCAGCTAAGTGACGGGGCGTCGGCACTGGTCATCGCTTCCAGGAGCTTCGCGGAAGAGCACGGGATGAAGCCCCTGGCCGAGATCGTCGGCTATCATACCGGCGGAACCAAGCCGGAATGGATCATGGAAGCACCGATCCCTACGACCCGCGACCTGCTGAAGAAGCTCTCGATGACCATCGATGAAATCGACATCTTCGAGCACAACGAGGCTTTCGCTACCGCCTCGGTTGCGGTAAAGAGGGAATTGAACGTACCCGACGACCGGTTCAACGTCAACGGCGGCGCGATCGCCCTCGGCCATCCGATCGGATGTTCCGGAGCGAGATTGTTGACATCGATGGTCCACACAATGATGGATCGGAACAAGTCGACCGGTCTCGCGACCCTGTGCCTCGGTGGCGGCAACGCCGTTTCGATGGTCCTCAGGCGTTAATGCGAAAAGGAAGTCCTTTTTGGCCCCGGGCCGCCCCCCGGGGCGGTCCCATTTCCAAGACAACGAGCGTCCTCCGGTAAACCACGCCGGAGCATCTGGATGGGCGTATCTCGTTTCAAAACTGGATAACCTAAACCTAAGCTATTATTAGGGGGGAACGCATTTAATCACGGGATTCGAATGCCTTCACTTCAAGATTTATTGGCTTCCATCGATTCGAAAAAGGATGAAATGGTGGAAGCGCTCAGCGAGATCATCAGGATACCTGCGATAGGACCGGAGAGCGGCGGAGAGGGCGAGTTCGAAAGGGCGCGGTTCATCAAGGACATGCTTGAGAACTGCGGTTTCGACGAGGTCGATATGTACGACGCCCTCGACGAGCGCGTGAAGTTACGGCTAAGGCCCAACATCGTCGCCAAGAAGAAGGGCAAGTCAGAGCGCACCGTCTGGTTCGTCAGCCACATGGACACTGTCCCGCCGGGCGACCTGGCCGCCTGGACATATCCGCCATTCTCTCCCAGACTTATCGACGGAAAGCTCTTCGGGCTCGGGTCTGAGGATAACGGGCAGTCGCTGGTGGCGACGATCTCCGCCATCAAGGCCATCAACGACCTGAAGCTGAGCCCGGACCTGACCATAGGCCTGGCATTGGTGGCCGACGAAGAGGTCGGATCGGAAAAGGGTATCAAGTTCCTCTTGGAGCAGGGAGTTTTCCAGAAGGACGATATAGTGTACGTCCCGGACTATGGCAACGCCGACGGAACGTTCATAGAGGTGGCTGAGAAGCACATCATGTGGCTCAAGGTAAAGGTGCTGGGAAGACAGACCCACGCTTCGACCCCGGAAAAGGGCATCAATGCCATGAAGGTCGGCTCCGAGCTCATCACATTCATCGTCGACTATATGGAATCGAAGTATGGTGTGAAGAACCCCCTCTTTGACCCGCCCACATCGACCTATGAGCCCACCAAGAGGCTGCAGACCGTTGGCAACGTCAACACGGTTCCCGGGGAGGACATATTCTTCCTTGATTTCAGGATCCTGCCCCAGTATTCGCCCGGGGACGTCATGGAGACGCTCAGGTGGATCGGGGACCTGTTCGAGGACAAGACCGGCGTGAAGATCACCTACGAGACCGTACAGCTTACCATTAGCGGTCCGCCCAGCTCGCAGGACTCCGAAGCCTATAAGGCCCTGTCCATGGCAATTGAGCACGTGAAGAACGTGGAACCAAAGGCAGGCGGGGTCGGGGGAGGCACCTGTGCCAACTTCTTCCGCCTGGCGGGAATAGACGCCTATTGCTGGGAAACCTGCGACGACATGTGCCACACGGCGAACGAGTACTGTAAGGTGGACAACCTGGTCTCAGACACCAAGGTGTTCGCGACGGTCATCGCCAACCTGTGCCACAAGTCAGATTTTAACCTATAAGCGCCCCCATCGGGGCTTTTCCATTTTCTTGTACGAGCTTCAGCGACCGCCGAATTAATGCTTGACCGCCCGCGCGCTCAGCATGGCCGCCAGGAACACGATGTAGCCCAGCAGGGTTGCGGCCTCCAATACCAGGTCCATCCAGCCATCTGTCACCGATTGGACGTATGCCAGCTTTCCCAAGGCCAGCAGCCCTCCCACGAACGCCCATCCCGATAGTATCAGGATGAAACCGACCATTCCGACGAGGGTTATCCGGTTGCCTCTCTCGCGATATAACGAGACCATCAGGGTGATCACGATCACGATCAAGCCGATCGAAAGATAGTACAGAATATACTGGACCAACGGACCGATGCCGAAATCCTGGTAGAAGGGCAGGCGCAGGTATTGATAGAACGCGTAAGCCAATGTGAGCCCGAAGGAGAGCAGGACCACCCAGCTCTGTAACCGGCTCAGGCTGATCGAGTGTCTTCCGATCTGGACAATATACGCAAGGACCAGCAACACGAAGGCGATGGCCGTGACCGTGCTGGCGATCACCCAGTCGACCAGGGCGTAGTGGTAGAAATGCCTGAGAGAATAGTCGAGCGATGGGATGGCCAGAAGAAAGAAACCGATGGAGAACAGCAACGCCATAATGCTCTTCTTCCTGGCGTAGCCAACTAGCGCTACCGCCCCCGTCAGGTAGGCGATCGGCGCGATGAGCACCATCGTCCAGATGCCGATCGAATAGGTGTCAACGAAGGTCATGAAGCTATCTCAGCAACGACCGTCGAGGACATTATTGTTGCTGTTTTATTCCTAGAATGGAGAACGAGCTGGTTCCGGATAAGGACAGCAGGACCATCAACAGCCGTTTGATCCCTTCCCACTCCCCCTTAACTCTATTACCTCGAAAGGGTCTTCACCGGCCGATCTTTAATGAAGTGCGACTATGTCCATGGCTATTCCGAAAGGGAATCCGGCCGTCTGAATGACCAGGCCTCCACCCTGCAAGGCCTGCTCCACTACGACACCCTTTATCCGGCCGGATGCCGAGTACTCGAAGCCGGGTGCGGGGTCGGCGCTCAAACGGCGATTCTGGCGAGGAACAGTCCCGAGGCGCTCTTCACTTGCATGGACATTTCTGAGGACTCGCTCCGCCTCGCGGAGGCCCATGCAAGATCGGAGGGTTTGACCAACGTCGAGTTCGTTCATGCTGACCTTTTTGACCTGCCATTCCCGGAGAGTAGCTTTGACGCCGTCTTTCTTTGCTTTGTTTTGGAACATCTTCCAAAACCAGGGCAGGCTCTTCTCGCCCTCAGGAAGGTGATGCGGGACAGGGGCCATCTGACCGTCATCGAAGGGGACCATGGTTCCTGCTATTTCCATCCAGACAGCGAGCATGCCCAGAAGGCGATCGGATGTTTGGTGAAGGACCAGGCCAACATTGGGCGGGGATGCCAACATCGGAAGGAGGCTTTTCCCAGTGGTCACCTCGGCCGGGTTCGTTGATGTGACGGTTTCGCCCAGAACGGTGTATGTAGATGCGTCAAAGCCTTCGTTGGTGGACGGGTTCACAAAGAACACGTTCATTGCCATGGTGGCGGGCGTCCGGGGCCGTTCTATCGCCGAAGGCGTTATCGAGCCTGCCGAATTTGACCGCGGCATTGCCGATCTGGAACGGACCACTAGAGACGATGGGACCTTTTGCTACACCTTCTTCAAGTGTCAAGCTAAGAAATGAAATCGGTTACTTGGAGCTTTCCGAGAACAGCCGGTCGACCATCCACTTGCTGTCGAACTTGATGATCTCCTCGTAAGCCTGCCCGGTGGACAGGAAGGCGATCGGCTTCTTGATGGCGTGGGCGATGGACAGCGCCGCCCCGCCCTTGGCGTCGGTGTCGATCTTGGTCAGGATGACCGCGTCGATGCCGATCTCCTTGTCGAAGGTGACCGCCTGCTCGATGGCGTCGTTCCCCGCCAGCGAGTCGCCGACGAAGACGATCAGATGGGGTTTCGCCACCCTCTTGATCTTCTTCATCTCGTCCATCAGGTTGGCGTTGGTCTGCATCCGGCCGGCGGTGTCCACCAGGACCACGTCCCTCTGGCGCGCCTTGGCATGGTCCACGGCGTCGTAGGCCACCGCCGCCGGGTCCCCGCCCGACTGGTGCTTGATGACCTTGGTGCCCAGCCGTTCTCCGTGCATGGTGATCTGCTCGATGGCCCCGGCCCGGAAGGTGTCGGCTGCGGCCAGAACGACCGATAAGGCCCTTCTTCTGCAGCCGGTTGGTGATCTTGGCGATGGCGGTCGTCTTGCCCGTGCCGTTGATGCCCACGAACATGATGATCACCGGCTTCTCGTGCTTGGCGACGATAATCATCAAAATCGAACTCGCTCTGCTTGAGCACGCCTCTCGATGGCGTTCCGCAGGGCGAGCTTCACCACCTCCTCGACCCTGAACTTGCGGTCGACGCGCTTGCCCAACAGCGACTCGCGCACCGAGGCCTTGATCTCCTCGATGACCGGCAGGGCGACGTCCGATTCTAGAAGACCCAGCTCCAGCTCCCAGAGCAGCTCGTCCAGCTCCTTCTCGGAGATCTTCCTTCCGGAGTCGCCGACCACTTCCTCCGCCTTTTCCGGCAGGGGGACGTCCTTGGGCTTGAGGCCGAAGACCTTCTTCAGCGACTCGAACATCGATTACCTCAGAACCGGGGTTGCTGCTGCTGTTGCAGCGCCCTGCATCTTCTGGTACTCTTCCTGCACGATCTGCTGGAGTTGCGCGCTCTTCATTTCCATGGCGTTGCGCGTCTCGTTCATCTTCTTCATGGCGTCCAGCATCTCCTGGACCCGGACGGTCATGAGCTGGATGGACTCCTCGATGCTCTTCTCCACGGTGATGCCGGAACCGACGCCGACCAGGCATTTCTTGTTGTCCGCCACGGTGGCGTACACGTAGGAGTTGCCGCCGATCGGGACCAGCAACTGCCCGTTCTCCGGAGCCTTGGCGAACTCCGTCAGCGTGTCCTTGGCCCGGGAGTACTCCTCCAGGGACATCTGTATGAGCTGCTGCTGCTCGGCGACCGCCTCCAGCTGTGCCTTGTACACCTCAAGGGTGCCCAAGGCCTGACGCAGCTCCTGCTCGTTCATTTACTGACCACCGATTAGGTGCTTCACAACGACGTCTGTTACCTCTTCGTTCTTGAGCGCCGTCATCTGAGAGATGGTTATGTTCTTCCTCTCGATGCGGTGCCTGCTGCCGATGTTAGACAAAATCTGATGAACAGCATCCTTTTCGTCCTTGGCAGCGACCTCGATATTGAAGTCCTGGGTCTCGGACCGGTAATTCATATTGCTGAACTTGTATGAGCCAACTGCTCTGTATCCTTGCATGAGCTCGCCTCCCCCGAGGAAAGGTGTTTAAGCAATAAACCTTTTGGTCTTTATTGTGTCGGGGATAGGCCGGAAACCCACATTGGTGGCGTATTATCCCAGCGGTCGGTTTCCCTCGGTATCGGTGACCGGGACCCGATGCCAGCTGAAGTGCGCCCACTGCGGGGGGCACTATCTCGGGGCCATGCGTTCCGCCGAGACCCCGGGAGAGCTCCGGATGCTGGCCAGAGACCTCGAGGAACGCGGTTGTCTGGGGTTCCTCCTGAGCGGCGGGTGCAACGAGGCCGCCAACGTCCCTCTTGGACGCTTCGCTCCGTCGATCGCCGATATCAAGCGCAACACCAAATTGAGGATCAGCGTCCATCCCGGACTCATCGGCGATGAGGAAGCCGCCGATCTGGTCGATGCCGGTGTGGATATATTCTGTATCGATATCGTTCAGGACCGGGAGGTCATCTCCGGAGTATTGGGGCTCGAGGTCCGGCCGGAGGCGTACGGGGAAGCGCTGGCGTCGTTGTTCCGGGCCGGGGCCAGGCAGGTCGTGCCGCACATCTGCGTGGGCCTGAACGGCGAAGAGCGTTCCGGAGAGAGGGCCGCAATAGATCTGGTGGCCAAGTACGACATATCATCACTGTCTCTGTTGTCCTTCATCCCCACCGTGGGAACGAGGATGTCAGGGTCTCCGATCGTCTCCGATGATCATTTTCTGGAGATCGTAGAATACGCCGTCGACACCCTTGACTGCCCGGTCAACCTGGGCTGCATGAGGCCGAGGGGCAGGCCAGATCTCGAGTTGAGATGTTATGGGGCAGGGATCGCCGGCATCGCCGTCCCCTCACAGGAGGCAGTCCAGAGGTTGGAGCGCTTGGGGGTCACGGTCGAGAAGAAGGAGACCTGTTGCGCGTTCCTCTAATTACCTGTATATGGCATCAGTGCCCTTCGTGTAATAGCTGGACCTCAATGTCAGGAACGCTCCCCAGACCCCGTACGCCACGATGAACATGAGGGCGAGGACCGGGACGAAACTGTAAAGCGTCGGTGAAATCCCGCTGCTAAGTTTGAAGGTGATGGTCACCGGCGTTCCCGTCTCGGAATATGCCAGCAGGTAATATTTCGAATGCGACAGCTCAGGGAAACTGATGGTGAGCGTCGTGTTCACGATGTATTGGTTGGTGTTGATCCGGTACTGACCTACGACATCCTTGGCCTGTCCCCCGAATTGGAGCCAGTTCGCCTCAGAGACGATATAGACGGTCGCCAGACCGGTGGATTCGAAGACCGCCGTCTTGATCGCCGTCACACCGAGCGGGTCGTCGTTGAAGAAGTTCCTGTTCTCAGCCACGAACGCCGAATCGGCGACCAGCGATTCGGTGGTCGACATGGTGTTCTCAAAGGCCTTGGTGATGAACGGTGCCCAAAGGATGAAGATGACGACCGCACAGACGACGATCACATAGGCCGCCCGCTTGATATGCTGCTTCGACAGGTAGCGCTTCGTGCTCTTGCTCTTCAGGAAACGCATCTCCAGGCTGGTGAAAACAAAGCTCTCCACCGCTATGACCAGGAGCATGATCATCACGAAATAGATGAACGAATTGATCGACAGGTAGAACGGCTTCAGTCCGAAACCCCCACCGGCAAGGATAAGGTATGTGGCGAAAACCAGGATGATCAATATCTGTATTATGTACAGATATTTCTTGACCCGGCGAATGCTAGCGACACGATATCCGCCCTCGAAATCACTACCGGTCTTCATCAGAATTCGGGGGAAAATTGAGATGGTCAGGTTATATAGTTATGGTTGCTGGATACAACAAGCGAAAAATAGGGCCGTGCCTAGGCGATGGTTCCGTATTTCCTAAGCACCATGAATATGCCTGCCCAGGTCGGCACCTCGATCTCCCCTTCCCCGGTGAACCTCTCCCTCTTCAGTTTCATGTCGATCGGCTTGGCCAATTTTATCTTCATGGGGGTGTCTGGGTATATCTCAGGGAACGCATCCCGCAGCGGATCGAAGGCGGTCAGCTCCTCCCTCGTCATCGAAATGACCCGGAGGCCGGTCTTGCCGTGGAGGGAATATGGAAGACGTATCAACCGCTTGATGTCCCTGGTGACCGGTTCGTCCACCTGGGCCGAAGATCGTGGCGGGACCTCCTCGGTCAGCCATCCGATCAGCAGTTTCTTGACCCGGTCGTCGATGCAATCGAAAGAGCCGTCCCGGAACATCAGCTCGGCGCCGGTAAGGTCCTCCCTCACATCGAACAGCTCTCTCTTCAGCAAAGTAAGGAGCTTCTCGTCGACGGAGGCGAACGTTTTGTAGCGGGTCTTCGCATCCACCACGCTGAGATTCCTGAATTCCTCGAACAGCCTTTTAGTTCCCTGGTTCATGCGGCGCTTCCAGCCCCCTGAGTCAGCGACCGGGAACGCAGTACCCTTGTCCAGCCTCTGACCGGTCTTGAACTTCGTGACCATCTTGGTCCTTTCGGGGAACACCCACTCGAAATCCAGGTCCCTCCCGGCCACATAGTCGACGATCTCGGAACGCTCGTGAGGTCTCAGCTTGAGCACCTTCTCACTGTAGATGTGGGCGTGATACCCCCTCCCTCCGGAGAAGGTCACCTCGATGTCCTTTTCGGAAAAGCCCAGGTCGTCCAGTATGAAATCGTCGAGAAGCCGTATCATCTCCCTCTTGACTCTGAGCCAACATCTCCTCGAAGGTGAGGCCGGCAGCCCCCGGTATGTGGTCCGCGTCGAGATCGAAGATCACGTCCGCCCCCTTCCAAAGTTTGGCGTCCATGGTGGGCGCCCCGGGGTTCTGGTACAGCGCCGTTGAATAATAGACGTGGGAGGGGACGGTATTGGTCAGAAAACGGTTAAGCGATGCCTGGTCAGGGAAAGCCAGATGCCGGCGCACGAAATCCTTTCCCATATACATGAAACCGAACTCCCGTTCCATGTGCTTCGGGGGAAGGGGCGGGGGCGATTTGGAGTAGTACTCCCGGAACCACCTGGTGACCAGTTCTTCCTCTCGGCTCATCGGTACTCTATCGGCTCCTCGCATATCTCTATTGTCATCGAAAGTTCTCTAAATGATTTCCAAACGCCAAGATTTATTATCGACTACCTTTGTTTCTTCCACGAAGGTTCAGAAATGAAGGCTTACATCAAGGTCGTATATTCCAGTGAAGGAATGTCCCCAGTCAAGGTCGAGGGGATATTCAACGATCACGGATTTCACAAGATGAACGGTCAACAGGCATTCGAGAGCGAGGTGGCCGACGCTAGTGAGTTCCAAGAGAAGTTGGAGTCCCTGCATTCCGCACTAAAGGGAACGGGAGTGAGATACATGTTGACCTCAGGTAAGCCATTCGAAGGTTCTGCCGGTGCAGCCCCGACCTGCCGCGAAAGGTTGGAGAAATGGCGTGACACTGGGATCGATGTCGATGAGCTATCCGACCTCCTCGAAAAGGACGTGTCGAATTTCCGGAGGCGGGCGTTGGAAATGACAACCATTCAGTTGGAGCGCATCGCCTCGGAGAAGGAAAAGGAACTACACGAGAAGGAGGTAAAGGAGAAGGCGGAGGCCATAAAGAAACGCGCCCTGGAACTCATGGCAAGCACCGAGGGTCACACCTTCATGGAGCTGGTCAAGGCCTCTGGCATGGAAGAGGACGAACTCCAGACCATGCTTCTCGATTACGTCGACAAGGGCAAGATCAAGGCCGAGCAAAGAGGACGCCACGTGGTCTACGTGGCCCTATAACTCTCCTTTCTTTTTCTCAAGAAACCAGCCGGATCGATCGTGTGTCGGTCCCCGAATCATTTTTATCATTCAACGAGTCCGGCAAATCCATATTCCATCGAGTTCTCGGCTACCGCCCAGCGTGCCCTTGCTTTCAATCGGCCGGCCTACCAACTCATCGCCGGATGAGGTCTGTCTTCCATCCCACCGCGATCATGTGCGGTAAGATATCGTTGAAGGTCCGATATTTATCGATCCGTTGCCTAATCGCGTCATGAACAGTGAATAGCTGGACAATCGTGGCATGGAATGCTATCACCAGGTGCCTTTTTATAGAAGTGTTTTCAAATTCTTTATATAGCGATTCTAGCATTGATACGGAAAGGGTGAAAAGAATGAGTGCAATGGGCGCTACTCTCAGGACGATGCTCCTGTTCGGGGTCATGATCGGGCTATTCATGGTAGTCGGATGGCTGGTCGGTACCTACTTCATAGGAAATTGGCTGCTGGGGCTTATCATTTTCATTGGCTTCGCAGCGCTGATCAATGCTGTTTCATACTTCTTCTCTTCGAAGATCGTTCTTTGGTCATACAAGGCCAAGATCGTCACGATGAACGATTCACCGCGTCTCTACCGCACGGTGAAGAGCATCGCCGACCGCTCCGGCCTGCCTATGCCGCAGATCGCGATAATCCCCACCACCATGCCTAACGCGTTCGCCACCGGGCGCAACCCGAAGAACGCCACCGTGGCCGCCACCGAGGGAATAATGAGGCTACTGGACGACGACGAGCTCCAGGGGGTCCTGGCGCACGAAATGGCCCACGTGAAGGACCGGGACATACTGGTCATGAGCATCGCGGCCACCGTCGCCGGGGCAATATCGTTTGCCGCCAGATGGGCCTTCTACGGATCGCTCTTCGGCGGTGGGAACAACCGGGACAATGGCGGTTTCATGATAATGCTGGCCGTCGCGATAACCGCACCGATCGCAGCGATGATGGTGCAGCTGGCCATCTCACGTGGTCGGGAGTACAAGGCCGATTACGAGGGAGCGAAGCTCATCGGAAGGCCGCTGTACCTGGCCCGGGCACTGAGGAAACTCGAGGCAGGCGTGAAAAAGGACCCGATCAAGTTCGGGAATCCTGCGTCATCCGGCCTCTGGATCGTCAACCCGTTCGCCGCGAGCGGCCTGGTCCGGATATTCTCCACCCACCCGCCGATGGAAGAGCGCATCAGGCGCCTGGAAAAGCAGGCCCACGACATGGGCCAGTACTAAACTCTCCTCGGGGCGCAATGCCCCGACCTCTTCTTACCGTAATACGACGTCCTCTGCCAGTCCGATCCTCTTTATGAATTCCTGACCGATGTCGATGTTCACTACCTCATCTATCCTCCGGTGCG
The DNA here is from genome assembly GCA_963695345.1 of uncultured Methanomassiliicoccales archaeon. Classification (GTDB taxonomy): domain Archaea; phylum Thermoplasmatota; class Thermoplasmata; order Methanomassiliicoccales; family UBA472; genus DASXVU01. The sequence goes on along the minus strand of OY968769.1, from coordinate 1,219,035 downwards.
TGTCGGTCCCGATCGATACCTTGACCTTGCCCTTGAACGATCGGAAGAAACGCTCCGCATGAATGAAAAATGGCAATCCGCCTCTCGTGTAATATGGCGAGGTGCTGATCTCCACGAAAAGGTCCATCACGTTGAGCGTGTTTGCCAGCTCGTCCGGGTCCCGGTAGGGGAATATCCGGTCCATGTCCCAGTGGCAAAGGCCGCATATCGGTTTAGTAAGCTGCTTTCTGAAGTCCTCCAAACCCTCCAGCTGACGACCTCCGTTCATCGGGTCGCTCGCGTACTCGAAAAGGACGACATCCAGCCGGTTGATCAGATCTATTGGTAGCGTTTCCAGCTGGCAGCGTATGGGGTTTGTGTCGATCTCCACCCCGGCCAGGACCTTGATCTTGCCCTTGTACATCTCCTTGAGCGCATCCAGGTTGTTCATGTAGCGTTCGAAGTGTTCTTTCCTTAACGGCTTTGGCACCTTCTCGGTCTCGAAATGATCGGTTATGGCGATGTGCGAAAGGCCGCCTTGATACGCCCTCCGGACGATGTCATCCGGCAGGAAATCCCCGTCGGAGTAGACGGTGTGCGTATGAAGATTGATCAGCGGACCTGTTCCCATCTCTCCAACTCCTGGATCGAAGAGAGCGTCCCTCCCCGCCTTATTTCTTCCCGGACCCGGTCCTCCCTCTCGGCGACATCGACCGCCCGGTTCGCCACCTCGACGGCATGCTCCTGCTGTACCACCACGACGCCGCTATCGTCACCGATGATCCAGTCGCCAGTGCGGACGTTCTGTCCTCCGACCGTGATCTCGTGACCGATCCCGCCAAAACCCTTCGGCTCGCCGGCATCTGGAGCTACCAGTTTGGAAAAGCAGGGGAAGCCCATGTCCATGATGCCGTCGATGTCCCGGGCAGCCCCGTCGATGACCACGCCGGCTACCCCCCGTTGCTTGGCAGACCATGACGCCAGCTCTCCCCAGACCGCCACCTCCGCTCCGCCAACATCGATCACGATGACATCCCCCTTGGATGCGTGGTCGATGGCTTCCACGGGTTTCGCCCAATCTCCCTTGACCGTCTGGACCGTGAGGGCACGACCGACCATCCTGGTCCCGCGCGGATTGCGGGAGAGGATGCCCCTGAGGACGCCCCGCTTGTGCTGAGCATCCGCGACGTTGGGGGCGGAGACCTTGGAGAAGGCTTGGAACAGCTCCTCCTGTGTATACTTGCGCTCAAAATCTGTGGGGATAACGGTACCGTTCTCTATCGCCTTCTTTATCCTGACCGCCGCCGCCCTCACATCCTCGGTCTTGATGATGCCGCCGCCCACGATGATGATCGATGCGCCGCTCTTGGCCAGCTTTCCGGCGGTCTCCGAGGTGATGCCCCCGGCGACGGCGATCGGGATCGAAACGGAAGAGGCGACCTGACGGACCAGCTCCGTAGGGGTGGTGTCCCCTTTCATCTGCTGGTCGATGCCCATGTGAACGCATATGTATGAGGCGCCCAGACGCTCGACCTCCTTCGCCCTCGCCACCTTGTCCGGGACATTCATCAGGTCCACCATCACCTTCGCGCCGTAACGGCCGGCCACCGTGCAGGATTCCTCAATGGTGGCGTCGTCGCTCAGGCCCATGACCGTGATGACATCGGCGCCGGCCTTAGCCGCTATCTCTACCTCGAACCCGCCCACATCCATTGTTTTCATGTCCGCGACAATGGCGTGGCCAGGCAAGGCCTTCTTCAAGGCCCGGATGGACTCGACGCCCTCGCTCTTTATGAGAGGCGTACCCGCTTCGATCCAGTCGGCCCCGCCATCGACCGCTTCTTTCCCGATCTCGACCGCCCGCTTAAGGTGCATCAGGTCTAGAGCGACCTGGAGGACAGGCTTCATAGGCCTTCTAAAGCCCCACTGAATATTATTCCTTTTGTTACGTTCGCTGATGTCACCACTTGATTAATCAGTCAGGAAACCCTATATCCCATGATAAGAATGATGCCCGAGATGGCCAAGAAAGCGGAATCGAGGCGCTGCGTCACTGGGATAGAAGGTCTGGACCGGATCATAGGCGGGGGCCTGCCGGTTGGTGGGGCCATTCTCGTGGCAGGCATATGCGGGTCAGGCAAGTCCTCGCTCGGCATCGAATTCCTGGTCAGGGGCGCACTGGCAGGTCAGAAAGGAGTCCTCATTTCCACCGTGCACTCCGCGGAGAAGCTGATGTTGTCCGTTCCGCCGCTGGACTTCTTCGACAAGAAGATAATGGAATCCGGCGCGCTCAAGGCGATCGGGGTCGGGGAGATCATGAAGTTCGCCAAGGTGGAGCATAGCCTCATCGACAACGAGGGTGCGATGCAGATGCTCGTTTCCATAAAGACCCTGATAACTAATGGTTCCGTTAAACGTCTGGTCATCGATTCGACGACTCCTCTGCTTATGGAAATGGAGCCGTCCGCAGGACGCGAGTTCCTCAAGGGATTGGCGAATCTGCTGTACGAACTGAAATGCACCGGCCTACTGATATCCGAAACAACTCAGAGCGACGGGTTTGAGATGGTGGTCGCCGACGGCATAATCACCCTTGGCAACTTTGAAAGGAGGGGGGACATCATCCGCATAATCCAGATCGTCAAGATGTCTGGGGCTGCGCATTCCCGTTCCCGCTACGTGACCGACACTACAAGTCTGGGGCTCTTGTTGACGCCATTGCTGAGGGGGATCTGAAATGACGGAAGAGGCGAAGGACCAGGTCGTCTCCAAGATGGAGGAAATAGGCCCGGCCGTCAGTGTCGTTCTGAACATCAACATGGAAGGCTACTTCGATGTCCTTACCGGACTGGTCGATACCTTCAGCAAGAAGAAGGGCCTTAACTGCATCTACATCGCGTCATCGGTCTCGGCATCCACGATCTCGTCGGCATTGACCTCTCTGGACATCAGTACCAAGTCCATGTACTTCGTTGACTGCGTATCATACGGCGTCATGGAAAGCCTAGACGGCGGTGACAACACCGTCTATGTCGAATCGCAGACCATGCTGGAGAACATCGTGCTCAAGGTGGAGTACATGTTCAAGATGCTCGAAGGCAAACCGAGCCTTGTCATTCTGGATTCCATCAATTCAATGGCGATGAACAACGGGACGAACATTTTGAGCGAGTTCGTTCAGGTTCTCTCGACGATGATCAAATCGAAAGGGGCATACATAGCAATACTAAGCGTTGACGAACAGCTCAAGCCCGATCTCAGGGAAATGTTGTCATTGGTGAGCGATCAGATCGTCACGATCAAGTGAGAGCTATACTATCTTGATACTAGGATATTATCCGTCCCGAAACCCACCCATTTTGGATATATGGCCTGTATTCTTTTTAACAAATATGTCCATAAAACTTGTCTCCAATTTTGATTTTTTGATAGTGAGCAATTAATACTCCGATATCAATAAACACAATTACCTGCAGGGTTCACCTGCTAAGGAGGACTAAATAATGATGAAGAAAATGTGGAAGATGAGAAAGGACAAGAGCGCCGTCTCACCGGTCATCGCCACCATCCTGATGGTAGCGATCACTGTAGTGTTGGCCGCCGTCCTATATGTAATGGTCATGGGATTCGGAGGAGGCAACACCTCAACCCCGACAGCGTCCCTGAACGTAGTCAAGGGAGCGGACAACACCACCGCCGCGTCTCTGTACACAATTTCAGTACTGTCGATCAGCAGCAACAATGTGCTGTACACCGATGTATCGGTAACGGTCGTCCCGGCAGTTGTAGCTCAAGCCAAGACATTAACACCATCCGTTGCCGGATCAACACATGTCATGGCTAGCGACTATGTTACTCTGAGCCTGCAAAAGAGCACGTCTTACACAGTGACACTGGTCTACAAGCCAACAGGAAATGCAATCGCATCGTCTGTAATCAACGTCCCAGCCTGATCGAATTGATCTGAGGTATTGGAATGATGAAGAAAATGTGGAAAATTAGGAAGGACAAGAGCGCCGTCTCACCGGTCATCGCCACCATCCTGATGGTAGCGATCACTGTAGTGTTGGCCGCAGTCCTTTACGTAATGGTCATGGGATTCGGCGGAGGCAATGCCTCCACCCCCACAGCATCCCTGAATGTGCAGAAAGGACTAGACAACACCACCGCCGCGTCCTTCTACACAATCTCGGTACTGTCGATCAGCAGCAACAACGTGTTGTACACGGACGTATCGGTGACGGTTGTCCCGGCAGTTGCAGCTCAACCTACAACGATCTCGCCGTCTGTAGCTGGTTCAACCCATGTGCAGGCCAGTGACTATGTAACTCTCAGCCTTACAAAGGGCGTGACGTATACTGTGACACTGATCTACAAACCGACCGGAAATGCGATCGCATCGAACCAGATTGTAGTCCCGTCGTAAACCTTATCGGCCCAATAGGGCCTTTTCCTTTTTCATATATTGAGGCATCTCTTTGGAGCAAATGAACGAAGAAACCTCCAAGTACGAATTTCTGTTGGAGATTATTACTCAAGAAGCCAAATCAACGATACAAGTCGAATGTATTTTCAGAGCCCGTTACCCAGATTGTCCGGACAATGTAGCAAGAATGTTGAACAAACTAAGGAAAAAGGGTAAAATTCACGGGGCAGTATCAGTTGAGAAAGGTTCATTCCTTTGGTGGAAAGAATGAATAAGCCACTCAGCTCGCCCGTCTCTCATCATCGAATGATCAGTGCTGGGTTTATCATCACGGTGGCTAGGCATCCATAGCACATTCTTTTCATAAACCTATCTGTGGGCATCGATGACCCGGCCTGCCGGCCGGTCAATTACATCAATCACCAATACATACCTTGATTTGGGTAATCCTGTATTAGCCTTCACGACACTCAAGAGTGCAACTCCCAATGCACGCTCAGTTTCACCAATGGTCGGAGAACACTGAGATCATAAGTCCCAAGAAACCCAATAAAAAGACCTGGAGCTAAGCACCATGGCCAAGACGCAAAAGAGAACCATACTATTCATGTGTACGCACAATTCCTCTCGGTCCCAAATGGCCGAAGGGCTGGTAAACCATTTTCACCGCAACCGATGGGAGGCATCCAGCGCCGGGACCTCAGCCACCAAGGTCCACCCGTATGCGATCAAGGTGATGAAGGAGATCGGCATCGACATCTCCAAACAGGCATCGAAGGACGCGAACAAGATGTTCGGCAAGCACTTCGATATCGTGGCCACCCTGTGCAGCGAAGCGGAGGATGAATGTCCCTTCTTCATCGAGGGCGACGAATATGTCCACAAGTCCTTCGCTGACCCGACCGAGGCGAAAGGGAGCGAGGAGCAGCTCCTCAAGATGTTCCGTAACACACGGGACGACATCAAGGTCTGGATCGACGAACTGTTGAGGAACCAGTGAGTGCCGTGGCGATCTCCCTTTTCGTTTACGATGAGCATCAATGCGACCCGAAGAAATGCACCTCACGCAAGATGGCCAAGTTCAATCTGGTGCAGGAACTGTCTTCGTTCAAGAGCATCCCCTACGGCAGCGTGGTCCTTTGGCCGTTCGCCGAGAAGGCGGTCTCCCGCGAAGATCTGGTCCGCCGCCAGGACGCACGGCATCGTTGTCCTTGACGTCTCCTGGGGCAACATCGACGCCGTGCCGCAACTGAAGAAGAGCGTCCTTCCGCGGGCGTTGCCGTACCTGCTGGCCGCCAACCCGGTCAACTGGGGCAAGCCCCTGATGCTCAGCTCGGTGGAGGCGCTTGCCGCCACCCTGTACATCCTGGGCGAGAAGGAGCAGGCCCACTCGATCCTTTCCAAGTTCACCTGGGGAGAGCAGTTCATCGTTCTGAACCAGGAGCCCCTCGACCGCTACTCGGAATGCGAGACCAGCGCCGAGGTCGTAGAGGTCCAGGCCGATTACGTGCCGCAACTGCGCAAGGATTGAACTGAGGCCAGGCCCCGACCCCATTTCCAGCCACGGTTTCCGGTGCAGTGTCACATCATGAATAACCCTTTTATGTATCCCCCCTAATCACTTCTCAGCAAACAGATCACGAGAGCAGTCAAACGCCCCGTCCAGATTCTTTGCACCAAAGTAGGTGTTCATTTTGCCGATCGATTATACCGATGAGGACCTCGCCGCGCGCTGGGAGGAGTTCTTCGAGTCCAGTGAGAACCGTGTCAGGGTAGCGGAGGTGGCCGACCTCTATCCGGAGGTCCGCTCCATCAACATCGCCTACGCCGAGCTGGACCAGTTCGACCCGGACATGGCCCAGTTCATGCTCGAGGAACCGCAGCGGGTGCTGTCCATCGGCGAGGCGGTCGTGCGCAAGCAGGTGCAGCAGACCCGGGGCAACTACGAGATCCACCTGAGGTTCAAGGCGCTGGCGCCGGACTCGCGCATCGACATCAGGAAACTGCGCAGCGAGCATCTGGGCAAACTGGTGGCGATCGAAGGGCTGGTCCGCAAGGCGACCGACGTGCGTCCGAAGCTGGTGGAGGCGGTGTTCCGCTGCTTCCGCTGTCCGGCCAAGATCGTGGAGGTCCAGGAAGGGCTCCAGTTCAAGGAGCCGCTGGAATGCTACAAGGAGCAGAACGGCTGCGGGCGCTCCGGCGGCAGCACCAAGTTCACCCTGCTGACCGAGGAGTCCAGCTACGTCGACACCCAGAAGATCGAGATCCAGGAGAATCCGGAAGGCCTGCGGGGCGGGTCTCAGCCAGAGCGTCTCACCGGATATCTGGAGGACGACCTGGCCGGGACGGTATCTCCGGGAGACCGGATCGTCATAAACGGCATCCTGCGATCGGTCCAGAAGGCCCAGGGAAATAACAAATCGACCCTGTTCGACATCAACCTGGAAGTTCACTCGGTGGAGTTCCAGGAGCACGAGTACGAAGAGGTCAACATCACTCCGGAGGAAGAGGAGCGGATCAAGCAGGAAGCCCATTCCCCGAACGTCTTCAGCAAGATCATCAAGTCCATCAGCCCCACCATCTACGGCTACGACGAGGTCAAGGAATCGATGGCCCTGCAGCTCTTCGGCGGATCGCACAAGCAGCTGGACGACGGAACCCGTGTCAGGGGCGACATCCACATCCTTCTGGTCGGCGATCCCGGCGTGGCCAAGTGCGTGACCGGCGATGCCGAGGTCATGCTCGGCCTCCGGCAACTGCATGAACATCAAGGACATCGTGGAAGAGGCGCTGATCGAGTTCGGGAGCAAGGAGGTGGACGACGGGGTCTATGCCGAGATCGACATCCAGGTCATGACCTTCACGGAACGGGGGGTCATCGAGCCGGGCCGGGCGGTCAGGGCCTGGAAGAGGAACCGCGCCGAAGAGGCTGATCGAGTTCGTTACCGAGAACGGCCGGAAGATAACCGTTACGCCCACTCACCCGCTGTTCGTACAGAACGGCACGTGGCTGGCCGCACGTCAGGCCGGACAGATCTATGTCGGACAGGAAGCTGGCGGTGACCAAGGGGCAGGGCGACTGCGGTCGGGAAGACTACGGCTGGAAGCGCGGCATACAATTGCGATAAGGTAGTGTCAAAGACCGAGGTCCCGGCGCCGGAACCGTTCGTCTACGACCTGGAGGTGGAGAACACCCACATCTTCGTCGCCAACGGCATCCTGTCGCACAACTCGCAGCTGTTGCGCTACATGTCCGAGCTGGCCCCCAGGGGCATCTACGCTTCAGGCAAGTCCTCATCGGCCGCAGGACTCTGCGTCGCCGGGGACACCAAGATCGAGGTAAAGGGAAAGCTGATCGGATATCGGGGAGTTCGTCGAAAGCAGGATGAAAACTCCAACGGAAGTGGAAAAAGGCGTCTATCGGCAGGAAGTGGGGGTTAACGGCCTTAAAACGGTGTCTGCCGATGGTCTGCCGGTCACCAGGCCAGTATCAGCAGTTTTCCGCATCGCCACCCCTTCATTTCTTGTGGAACTCACAGAGGAGTCTGGAAGGTCGCATAATCGCTGACCCCGGAGACGCAGGTTTTGAGCCGGATCGGGCATGATCCGGCGTGGATCCGGTCGTCCGACGTAGTGGCGGACGACGAGGTCATGACGGTCGGGCCGGCCGGAGACCATTCCCAGTCCGACTGGTCGCGCATAACCTCGAAGTGGAACGGAAGGTGCGACGGGATACCCGACCACGTCTACGATCTCACGGTCGAGGATGCCCACAGCTTCATCGGCAACGGGTTCGTGGTGCACAACACCGCCGCCGCGGTGAAGGACGAGTTCGGCGACGGAAGGTGGACGTTGGAAGCGGGTGCGCTGGTGCTCGCGGATAAGGGTCTCGCTTGCATTGATGAGCTCGACAAGATGACCGAGCAGGACCGTTCCTCCATGCACGAGGCGATGGAGTCGCAGAGGATATCGGTGGCCAAGGCCGGCATCACCGCCACGCTCCAGTGCCGCTGCTCCATGCTGGGCGCGGCCAACCCGAAGTACGGCCGGTTCGACGACAACGAGTCGCTCTCGGACCAGATCAACATGCCTCCGGCGCTGCTCTCCAGGTTCGACCTGATATTCGCGCTGACCGACAAGCCGAAGGCGGAGAACGGACACCCGGATCGCCGAGCACATCATCATGGGACACGTGCGCGGCGAGGTACGCCGTCACGAGGACCTGAGCGTGCTGGACGATCTGGGCGTCGACTACAAGAAGATCATGGAGGACACGGACAAACTGAAGCCGGTCTACGACAGGGAGTTCCTGCGGAAGTACGTGGCGCACTCCAAACGGTACGTGCCGGTGATGAGCAAGGAAGCGCGCAAGATCATCCAGGACAAGTATCTGGCGATACGCAAGCTGGGCGAGGTGCAGGGCGCCTCCGTACCGATCACCGCCCGTCAGCTGGAGGCGTTCATCCGGCTGTCCGAGGCATCGGCCCGGATAAGGCTGAGCAACGTCGTCGCCAAGGAGGACGCCGAGCGTGCCGTCCGCATCGTCGAGTTCTACCTGAACAAGATGGCCACGGGACTCGGGCAGCATGGACGTGGACAAGGTGATGACCGGGTTCTCCAAGACCGACCGGAACAAGATCTCGGTCGTCCGTACGCTCATCCATTCCAACTCCGAGCCGGGCAAGGGGGTGTCGTTCAAGACGCTGCTGGAGCACGCCCCGGAGAAGAACCTGACCGAGCAGGAACTGAGGGAGGCGCTGAAGAAGCTGCGCAACGCCGGGGACATCTACGAGCCGAGCCATGACTTCTACAAACTGTCCAGCGGGGACTGAGCCAGCTGATGTTTCCGTCTCCCCGGCGGTTCCGGCAAAAGTATAATAGCGTGTCAGGGTTTAGTTGAACTCCGTTAAACACAGGACCGGGAATTGATTTGATAACCGTTAGGGTCTACAAACAGGGCAGTGACGTGGTCGTCGCGGCGTGCGACAAGCATCTCCTGGGACAGACGTTCCGCGAGGGAGAGCTGAGGCTGACCGTCTCGCCCGGCTTCTATCAGGGCGAGGATGCCGACGAGGAGATGCTGGTGAACCGGTTGAGCGGCTGCACCGTGGCCAACCTGGTGGGCGAGAAGGTATGCCGCATCGCGGCGGAGCACAGCTTCATCGAGAAGGATTGCGTCATGATCATCGGCGGCGTTCCGCACGCCCAGATGGTAAGGTATTGAGATGTCGTTCTGCGTTAAATGCGGGAAAGAGGGCGAGGTCTTCGAGTCGGTGTGCTCGGAGTGCTTCATGAAGAACAAGCGCTTCACCACGCTCGCCGACCACGTCAACCTGTTCCAGTGCGTTCACTGCTCCGATTTCCAGGTGAACAATAAATGGCACGGTTACAAGGTCGAGATCGCGGCCCAGGAGGCGGCGATATCCGGCAATCTGCCTGATGAAAGAGCGCGGACATCGACAACATCAAGACGTCGGTGATCGCCCGGGACAAGGCCAACTATCGAGTTCACCTGGACCTCACCGTCACCTACCGCGGGTTCACCACCCGTGAGGAGCTGGACACCATAGTGCGGGTGAAGACGAACGTCTGCGGCAAGTGCTCCAAGATCACAGGGCAACTACTACGAGGCGACCCTGCAGATACGCACCCGGGACCGTAAGTTCGACAAGAACGAGCTGGAGGAGATCGTCAACCGCGTCTCCAAGATGGTCAAGGAGATCGGCACCGAGAACCGGGAGATGTTCATCAGCAAGATCACCCTGGTCCCCGGGGCCAACGGCGGGTCGGACATCAACCTCTCCAGCCAGGCGCTAGGGAAGACGCTCACGCACGACCTTGCGGAAATGTACGGGGCGGAGGTCAAGGAGACGGCCAAACTGCTGACCCAGAAGGACGGGCACGACGTTTACCGCATGACCTATCTGATTCGGTTACCGGCGTACCGCTACGGGGACGTGGTCATGTTCGGCAAGAAGATGTACCTGGTCGGTGCGATACACTCCACGAACACGAAGATCACCGAGCTCAAGTCCTCCGAATCGTTCACCATGAGCAACGGGGACATGACCGACGCGCGGGTCATCGGCAAGCGGGAGGAGATGCTGGACGTGGTGGTGCTCACGGAAACCGACCGCGAGCTGCAGATAATGCATCCGGTCACATTCAAGCCGGTCGAACTGCGCAAGCCGCAGCGGTACAAGACCAAAGGCGAGACGGTCAAGGTCTTCCAGTACGAGGAAGAGCTGTACCTTCTGCCGAAGTGACCCGAAGCCGGACGCTTGCGTCCGACCTTTCTTTCTGTCTTTCATATCCGGTTCTCGAGCTGTTTGTCAACGATACAAAGAATCAGAAAAATTGACGGAAAGAGGTTTCGGATAGGCCGAATCAGCTGACCATTTCCCGGCGGCTGAACGCCACATAGCCTATGGCGGCGGTAACGATCAGCCAGACGATCATGACGGCGATGGACAGACCGACATCCGGGATGTAGGTATGGATCACGAAACCCGCTCCCGGCACATCAATCACCGAATCCACCGGATAAGGGGTCTGCATGATGTACGAGATGGTCCCGCCGGCGAAGGTCAATTCACCGTCTGGCTTGAATCCAGCAATGGAACCGACCGCCGTTACCAACGACAGGATCATGAACAGCATGAAGAAGGTCAGCACCAGTGCCGCCGTGGACGTCTTCAGGACCGACGAGATCAGGAAGGCCAGTCCCGTCGCTGCCGCACCATACAGGATCGCCAGCAACATCGAGTAGATGGCCAGCTCGGTGAAGTTACCGGTATATGCCAGGCCTATGACCATCGCCACCACGTAGTAGGCCACGATCACGAAGGTCATGACGCCTACCGATGCCAGGAACTTCCCCGCGTAGAGGCTGGATTTCTTCACCGGGTTCGGAAACAGGAGATAGCCCGTCCGGTTCTGGAACTCCGAGACGATCGCGTCCCCGGCGAAGAGCGTCACACCGATGATGATCATGGTGTTCGCGAACCCCGCGTAGTTGCCGACGAATCTGGCGGCGTTGTGCGGGTCAGGGTTGTTCAGGGTTCCCAGGAAGGTGACGAGCACGAGCACCAGCCCGATGATTATGCCGATCGCCAGAAGGCGCTTGGAGCGGATATGCTTCAGTATGTCGTACTTAGCCACGAGGAAGACCTGTTCGACATCTGACGGTACCTCGACCGTCAGGTCCTTGTTGATATTGTAAAGATCTGCCATGGGATCACCTCGAGTCCTTGATGAGAGACATGTACAGCGCCTCCAGCGCCATTCCGCTCTCTTTGAAGGTCACTATCTTCAGTCCGATCGATTGCAGATCCAGGAGAAGTCGCGATTGCTCCTCGTCCCCGCCGTTGAAATCCATCGAGAAAGCGTTGTCCCCCATGGTATTTATCCCCTGCACGCCGGATATCTTGCTCACGTTCACGAAGTCGGCCGGTTCCACCTTCTTTATGGTCCGGACCTCGATCTTCTTGCCCCGGAACTCGCTAAGGAGCGATTCCACACTGCCGGATTTCAGCAGCTTGCCCCGGTTTATCAGGGCGACGTCGGAGCAGACCTCCTGCACCTCATTCATCAGGTGCGATGACATGAATACGGTGTAATCTCCTTTCTTCAGCTCGCGCAGCACCTCGCGCATCTCGAACATCCCGCGCGGGTCCAGACCGGACGTCGGCTCGTCCAGGACGATGACGCTCGGTTCGTGCAACAGCGCCTGGGCGATGGCCAGCCGCTGTTTCATGCCCTTTGGAGAACTTGCCGATGCGCTTGTCCTGCCACTCGGTCATCTTGACGACCTCGAGCACATCCTTCGATCGCCTGCGGATGTCCGTCATGGACATGCCACGGAGCTGCCCCAGGTACTCCAGCGTCTCGACCGGTGTGAGGTACGGGTAGAACTCCGGTGTCTCGACCACGGCTCCGACGTCCGCGAGTGCCATCTTCGGGTTCTCGGTGACGTCTATTCCGTTCAGTGATGCCCTTCCAGACGTCGCGACCAGCATGTTGGTCAGGACCTTGATGGTGGTGGTCTTTCCCGCCCCGTTCGGTCCGAGGAAACCAAGGAAGGACTTATGGGGGACCTTCAGGGTGAGCGAATCCACCGCCCTGAATCCTCCCCGATAATCCTTGACCAGGTTCTCTAACTCAATAGGAAACTCCATTTGATCAATCCCTGGAATCTCAGCAGAACCCGTAGCTATATGAACTTTGTGAATATGATGGAAAATATAATAATATCCTTGTCGGGCACGGCAAATGTTATGACTTCTGGCAACGATGTCGGACCCGATGCACCACAATGACGAACTCATCGAGGAGGTCACCGTCCGACTTCTGAGGACGGCCGCCACCACCCTTCCGGCCGATGTACTGGGTGCGCTGGAGCGGGCCCGGGGGTCGGAGACCGAACCGGTCGCCAAGGTGCAATTGGACACCATACTCAAGAACGTCGAGCTGGGCGAGATGCGCATCCTGCCCATGTGCCAAGATACTGGCCTTCCCCTGTTCTACATATCCGGTCATTGCGATAGCGGGATCATCCCGGCCATAAGAAGGGGCGTGGAGAAGGCCACCAGGACGATACCGCTGCGGCCGAACGTTGTGGATCCCATCACCAGAAGGAACGGCGGCAACAACCTCGGGGACATGATGCCTCTGATCCATTTCGAGCCTACCGAACAAGAGCATACGGACATCACGCTGATGATGAAGGGGGCGGGATCCGAGAACATGTCCGCCCTGCGCATGCTGACCCCATCCCAGGGGGTCAAAGGCATCAAGGAGTTCATCCTGGATACCGTGGTGGCCGCCGGGGGGAAGCCGTGCCCGCCGATCATTGTCGGGGTGGGCATCGGGGGAACGGCCGATCTGGCCTGCCACCTGGCAAAGAAGGCGCTGCTCCGCCCGGTGCACCGGCGGAACGAGGACGCTTCGTTGTGCCATATCGAAGAGGAAATGATGGAGGCGCTGAACCGGACCGGCATAGGGCCGATGGGGCTCGGCGGCAGGAGCACGGTCCTGGGCGTCTGCATAGAATCCGCCTCATGTCACACGGCATCGCTGCCAGTAGCCATCAGCATGCAATGCTGGGCGGCCAGGAGGGCGTCGGTCAGGATATTTCCGGACGGTCGAGCCGTTTTCTCGACGGAGGGGTTCCTATGAGGATGCTATCAACTCCGTTGTCGGAGGAAGAGGTCCGGTCGCTCAATGCGGGGGACGAAGTACTGCTTTCCGGTCCCGTGTTCACCGCCAGGGATGAGGCTCATCTCAAAGCGCTGGAGATGCACGAGAGGGGAGAACCCCTCCCGTTCGACCTTCGGGGCATGGCGGTCTATCATTGCGGACCGATCATGGTCCGTGATGGTGAAGGCTGGAAACTGGTGGCGGCCGGTCCGACCACCAGTTCACGCATGAACATGATAGAGCCCGAGTTCATCAGGGCGTTCGGCATCAGGGCGATCATCGGCAAGGGCGGGATGTCAAAGCCCACCGTCGAGGCGATGAAAGAGCATGGATGCGTCTATCTGGCATTCACCGGCGGGGCGGCCGTCATCGCCTCAGAAGGAATAGCCAGGGTGGAATCGGTCCACTGGTTGGACCTGGGCATGCCGGAAGCAGTGTGGCATCTGGAGGCAAGAGGGTTCGGTCCCCTGATCGTCGCCATCGATGCCCAGGGGCGAAGCCTGTATGAAAAGGTCGATGAGAAGGTAAGGGCCAATCTCGAACAGATCCGGAAGGATATGGGGCTCTGACCGCTACTTTTTCTCATCCTGCGGGTCTTGGCCCAGCAGTTCCGGGTCCTTGCGCACCTTGAAGTTGATGAACAGGGCGGCGCAGATGGTCACCAGGGCCAGGATCAGGCCGATGACCATCAGGGAATGAGGAAGATCGAATCCGAACAGGTAGGTCGTCGTGTTGTCGCTCTTGGACTTGACGATGGAGACATCCAATTGCCGGTCCTCGAAAGGCGCCAGGGATACGGCCACATCCTTCGCGTCATAGTCACTCTTGGTGAATGTCACCGTATAGGTATCTGATGTCAGCTGGATGCTGTAATTGCCGTTGGCGTCGGTGGTGCCGGTCTTTACCGTGTCCTGTCCCCGGGCGGTGATGGTCACTCCGTCCTGAGGATTGCCATTCTCCGTCACATGGCCGAACAGTGTGCAGGGCTGGGCCTGCATCGAGGCGTTCTTCAGCGTCGTGACCCCCCGGGTGATCTCCAGGGGGAGTGTGTTGGTGCGGTCGTACCCCAACTTCGTGAACGTGGCCACGTATACTCCGGGCCGGATCTTGGCTATCCGATACTCGCCCAACGGCGCCACCGTGGTGGCGGTGTAGTTCCTCTGTTCGTTGGCCAGGACGACGGTCACGCCGTTCACTGGCGCCACACCGTCGGTCACGAAGCCGTTAAGGGCGCCGAGGATCTCGGACATGGTGAAGTTGAGCTCGACCGCCCCTCCCGATGAAATGACCTTATCGACATAGGTGGTGTTAGCAATGTAATTGGTGATCGCTGCCGACACGTTGTAGGTGCCCAACGGGATGGTGAGCGCATAGTCCCCGACGGAATTCGTTATTGTGGTCAATGACGCGTCGGTGGTTGTGTTCCGGGCTGTTATTATGACCCCGGACATGGGAGCGCCGCTGTCATTGAGGACGGAACCGTAAAAACCCTGTCCAACCGTGGCCGATGATGCCGGGGAGGTCAGGACCGGTATGGCGCACACTAGCAGCGCGACCATGATCAACAGCGTCGCTATTCTTCTCATCTTGCCTGCACATGGGCAATTCTACGTAAAACGTTTTGGTGAGGGCTCCGCATTTCCGCAGAACTGCCTAGCCGGACCTACCCCGCCGCGGGAAGCACCCTGACCATGGCGTGGGCCATGCTGGGATGGGGGGTGCAGAGGTACCAGAAGTCACCCGCCTGGGTGAAAGTGAACGCGTAGGTGGAACCGGGGCCCATGTTGCCACTGTCGAACGCAATGGTGGAGTTCGAATCGCTGGTCACGGTGTGCACGACCCCATCGTTGTTCCTCCAGGTAACGGTGTCGTTGATATGCACCACGATCACTGCCGGCGAGTATGCGAAATCAGCGATGCGCACCGGATTGTCCCCCGAAGGGGCGTTGTCGTTGTTCCCGCTGTTCTGCATTCCAAGAAGGACGCCGGCGACGATGACAATTGCCACGACGACCACGATACCGATGATCACCGATTGCTTCATGACAGTGCTGTCTGAGCCCACCTTATTTCAAAATAACCCAATGCGAAATGCCAGTCCTTTGCTAGGTCGAAGCTCTATGCACGGTTCCCCAACGAATCAAGACGATCTATCCTGGCGACGCCCAATCAAGAACATCATAAGTCATTTTCGATGTACCGGACAAAAGGTAGTAATACATTGATGCCGGATTGAAGCCGATTTGAGGGCCAAAAGATGTCATTGGTAAGAGTTAACCAAGAGGCTGTCCAAACGGGATTTCCTGAATTTGATGGACCCGCTGGTGGCCGAATGGTTCGATTCCCGGTTCGATGATCTTACCGAACCGCAATCATACGCGATCCCGCTGATCCATGAGCGGAAGAACGTCCTAGTCTCATCGCCCACCGGCTCGGGCAAGACGCTGACGGCGTTCACTTCGATCATCAACGAGCTCTTCAAGTATGCCAAGGATGGCAAGCTGGAGGACAAGATCTACGCGGTCTATATCTCGCCGTTGAAGGCGCTGGCCAACGACATCAACAAGAACCTCGAGGAACCGCTGCAGCAGATCAACGACCTGGCGGTGCAGAAAGGCATGGAGGCTCCCAAGATACGGGTGGGTGTTCGTTCCGGGGACACTTCGCAGGCGGAACGTCAGAAGCAGTTGCGCAAGCCGCCCCACATCTTCATCACCACACCGGAGTCTCTGGCCATGGTGCTGGCCGCCCCGAAGTTCCGGGAGAAGTTCGCTGGCGTCGAGTATCTGATAATCGACGAGATACACGAGGTCTGCGATTCCAAGCGCGGCGTGCACCTTTCGCTGACGACCGAGAGGCTGCAATCACTGTGCCCGAACCCCATCACCCGGATCGGCCTGTCCGCCACACTGGCGCCGATCGAGCACATCGCCTCCTATCTGGTCGGCTACGAGAACGGTCAGATGCGGAACTGTCATCTGATCGAGATCAAGACCAAGAGGAACCTGGACCTCCAGGTCATCTGCCCCACCGAGGACATCACGACGCTGCCGTACGAGATCGTGAACGCCAAGATGTACGATATGCTCCGGGACATGATCGAGGAGCACGAGACCACCCTCATCTTCACCAACACCAGGAGCGGCACGGAATCGGTGGTCTTCAAGCTCAAGGAGCGGGGGGTGGAAAGCATCGAGGCGCACCACGGATCGCTCAGCAAGGAGAGCCGGCTGGACGTCGAGGACCGGCTGAAGAACGGCGAGCTCCGCTGCGTCGTATCCTCGACCTCACTCGAGCTGGGCATCGACATAGGCTCGGTGGACCTGGTGTGCCAGATAGGCTCGCCGAAGAGCGTCGCCAAGGGCCTGCAGAGGATCGGGCGTTCCGGCCATTCCCACGGCAAGACGCCAAAAGGCCGCATGCTGGTCTTCGACCTGGACGACCTGGTGGAATGTGCGGTGCTGTGCCGTGCGGCGCATGACCGGAACATCGACCGGGTGACCATCCCGGAGAACTGCCTGGATGTCCTGGCGCAAAGCATCGTCGGAATGTCGCTGGAGAAGCGCTGGGAGGTGGAGGAGGCGTACGAGGCGATCAAGCGCTCGCATTGCTACCGCAACCTGCCCCGGCAGCAGTACATGGAGGTGCTGCGCTATCTTGGATCGAGGGACGCCTTCGAAGGGGTGTACTCCAAGATCTGGTACGATGAGGCGGAGATGCGCTTCGGCAAGAAGAAAGGCGCCCGGATGATCTATTTCATGAACCTGGGCACCATCCCCGAGGAGGCCCACTACAAGGTCTTCACCGAAAAGGGCTCACTCATAGGCGACCTGTCGGAGAAGTTCGTGGAACGGCTGGCGACCAGGGACGTGTTCGTTCTGGGCGGACGCTCGTACGAGTTCGTACGGGCCAAGGGCATGAAGGCCTTCGTCAAATCCGCCTCCGGCCGGAAGCCCACCGTTCCGTCCTGGACCGGGGAGATGCTTCCGCGTTCGTTCGACCTGTCCATGGAGATCGCCCGCTTCCGCCGGGAGATGGCCGGTCGACTGGATGATCCGGAAGGCAAGACCATCGAATGGCTGGTGGAAGATTTCGACATCGATACCGGATCGGCCCGATCGATCCTGTCATATTTCCGGGAACAGAAGAAGATCGCCCAGATTCCGGACGACAAGGTCCTGGCGATCGAAGGCTACCGGGACATGGCCGACAACTCCTCGCTCATCTTCCATTTTCCGTTCGGCAGGAGGGTCAACGACGCCCTTTCCCGGGCCTACGCCTTCGAGCTGACCCAACGTCTGGGAGGCAACGTGTCCGTCTCCATCGTCGACGACGCCTTCATGGTCACGACGCAGAGAGGGCATCGACCTGGAATCGGTCAAGGACATGGTCTCCAGCCTGAACCTGGACAACGTGCTGCGCCGGGCGGTCAAGGACTCGGAACTGTTCAAGCAGCGTTTCCGGCACACCGCCGCCCGTTCGTTCATGATACTGCGCAACTACAAGGGACGCGAGGTGTCGGTGAACCGCCAGCAGGTGCGTTCGCAGTATCTTCTGGACTACCTCATCTCCGCCGAGGGGGTTCCGGTCATCGAGGAGACCTTCCGGGAGATACTGGAGGACGTGATGGACATCCAGAACGCCAAGGGCATCCTGGAGCAGCTGGAACGCGGGGAGATGACCAGCTGTCGTTCATCCCCTACTCCGGCACACCGTCCCCGTTCGCGGCCAACGTGGTCCTGGCCGGTACCTCGGACATCGTCCTGATGGAGGACCGGAGCTCCTTGCTGAAGCAATTGCACCGCAAGGTGCTGTCTAAGGTCATGGGGGCCGAGGCCAAGGAGTTCGAGTTCGAGGAGGAGCAGGTGGCCACATATTTCCGCCGGAAGGTGGGGGCGGTCGAGGACAAGGCGAGGCATCCTTGAACTGCTGCGTCGCGCTGGGCCGATGCACATCTTCAAGGAGAAGGGGAGGAGCGTTTATCCCTTCAGCTCCCCCGCCCGGGAACAGATAGACCGCTGGGCGGAGGAGCTGCTGGCCGAAAGGAAGATCGTCTCCGTGTTCAACGAGGACACCATGTTCGTGGCGGCGGAGCAGTTGCCTTACTACGCCGAGGTGCTGCGCCGGGAGCGTCCGTTCGGAGAGCTGGAGCAGCGGATCCTGGCATTCCTGGAGGAAGAACGGACCCACAGGCAGATCGAGACATTCGCCCAGGCGGAACCGACCAAGCTGCAACGTGCCCTGAGGAACCTGGAATCCTCGTTCCGGATCGAACGTCCGCGATACACCGATGGCAAATGGACCTACCTGGCGAGGACGGTCCCGCCCCTGTCCCGGCAGGAGGCGCTGGACCACGTGCTCACCACCTACCTGGAGCTATGGGCCCCGGCCACGGTCGAGGAGATGGCCTACGCCTTCAACCTGAACGAGATGGAGACCAAGCGGGCGATCATGGACCTGGTGGAGGAGGGCATCATCGACGAAGGAAAGTTCGTCATTTCCGAAGGAACGCAGTACATGCTGAAACGGGACCATCTGCGCCTCCGGAGCAGCAATCTGTCGTCATATGACAACCGCACCGTCGAATCGTACCGGCGCCAGAAGACCCATGGTCCGTTCCGCTCCATAGTGGAATGCATGCGCATCATCGGCGAGGCCGGCATGCCATTGGACGTCTTCAATCGCGTGGAAGGGTTCGATATCGGTGACTGGCAGGAAATGCGCCGGAACGGTGAGCTGCTGCTCGGCCGCTTCATGCGGGGAAGGGTCCGCTATGTCCTGGCGGACGAGGGACCGATGTACGCCTCCATGTTCCGCAACTCGGAGCTGAGCGGCCTGGACAACACGATACTGCGCGAGCTGGATCTGGCCGATGGCATGAGCCTGAGGCAACTGGCCTCCAGCCTTGGCATGGACAAGGAGGTCCTCAAGGAAGCGGTCGACCGGCTGGACCGGAACCTCTACCTGGTGCGAAAGTACGAGGAGGGGGAGGACTGGGCCCGGGAGAACATCTACATCCCCTACCACCCGGATGAATACCGGGGCGACGCCCCGGCCAAGTTGGTGGAGCGTTACCTGCGGGCCTATGGGCCGGTACAGCCCTATTCCATCGGCACCGGGCTGAACATGATGCCCGCCGAGGTCCGGGACAAGCTGAGGAAACTGGACGTGGCCACCATCTCAGTGGGCGAGACACGCACCGAGATGGTCATGCTGGAGGACGAATTGCCTGCGCTGGACCATTTCAGGCATTCGGAGGAAGGGGTAAGGGTGGTCTCGCTCTACGATCCGGACGTCCAGCCGATGTGGGCCGAGATAGCGTCCCGCTACGGCGAGGGGTGGATCTTCCCGATCCTGGCGGACGGTCGGCTGGTGGGGGCCATCGAGAAATGGGAGATGAGCGGCTGCACCGAGGTCCGCTCGTTCGACCTGGATGACCCAAGGCTGCTCCCGGATGCCCTGGACGCCATCGATGGCATGATGAAGTACTATGGGCTCGTGGGATACGACGTGGTCCGCATCAGGGAGGTGCTCGGGACCCCGGTCAACGACCTGGACGAGGAGACGGACCTGGTCCTCCGGTCGAAAGGATACGTCAGGTTCGATGGGATGTACGCCAAAGGGAAAATGGTCCCCCTGCAGGTGAGCGGGACGGACCTGTTCTCATATCTATTCAGCAAACAGCACATCGGGAGTGGAAGGAGGTACCCGGACGAGATCGAGGCGGTCCGCTCCATGGGCGGTCTGCGTTCGGACGCCGCCGCCTACCTGCGTTCGGAAGTGAGGGTACCCCTGAAGAAGCTGGCCGAACAGGGCAACCTGATCAAGGTATGGGCGATACCGGAGTATTCCACCTTCACCTCGCTGGAGCACGCCTCCCTCTATCGCAAGGTACGCAACGAAACGCCCACGGCGGACATGGCGAACCTGCTGCGCATAATCGAGGAGGAGGCGCCCATCAGCAAGCACAAGCTGTTCGACCTATCGCCGGTGGGGCATCGCCGGAGCTACGACGCGCTCCGGGCGCTGCTCCGGTCGACGATCGTCTACGCCGATGCCCATGGCCTGCTCCGGCCGGTCCCGGACAATGAGATGCAGCCGCACGAGGCAAGGAAGGAGCTCATGCGGATGACCTTCCGCAACTACGGCCTGTTCAGCGCCGAGAACCTGTCCCGTTTCCTCGGTTTCATCATGCCGATGCGCGAGCTACGGTCGATGCTGGCAGAGCTAGAAAAGGACGGATTCCTGGTCAAGGGGTTCCTGCTGCAGGGAGACGACACCATGTACTGGATGCTGGCCGAGGATGTCGACACCATCAAGGACCTCGAGATCCCAGGCCGCTTCGTGCTCACTTCCGATGACAACCTGGCCGTTTACCTCCAGTATCCCTGGATCAGGGCCCAGTTCGGCTGCACCTGCAATGTCATCTTCGAAGGGGTGGAGATGAGGGCGGCGTACAAGGCGCGCACCAGGGGTAAGGACATCGTTGTCACCCAGTTCATCGGCGATCGGGATACGAGACGGACATTGAACGACCACATCCGTACGCTCGGCCTCACGCTTCGGGACGATGAGGGGGACCGCCTGGCCGAATGGGAGATACAGGAGTTCTTCGAGAAGACACATCTGGGCGAAGAGGATTGAGGAACGTTAAAGGGGGCGCCCATCCCCATGCCTGTTCAGGGCCATCAGAAAAGGACGCCCGACCGGACCGAGAGGCATGGCAAGCCACAACTGGGTAATGCTCACCGCGAAATTTAGCAATAGTTTAAACCATCGTATTGCGATATTCCCAAGATAATCATGAAAATTCCCTGCGAGCTCATCGTCTGGTACGTTCTTCCCTCGATCCGAAGAGAACTCGCAAGAGAACTGGTCGAGAAGCACCATCTCAGCCAGGCGGAAGTGGCCAGGCGGTTCGGCGTGACGGACGCGGCGATTTCCCAATACCTTAAGGCAAAGCGGGGTACCAGCAAGGAGATCGAGGCTTCCGGCAAGTATGAGGAGTTCAGGGGCGAGGTCGAGGTGGCGGCGGTCCGCATCATGAACGGGTCGGACATCGTCACGGAGACATGCCGCATCTGCGACATGGTCAAGAAGAGCGGGATGCTGGTGAAGGTCTATGAGATCCACACTGGTCTCAAGGCCCCGGAATGCGTCTGTCCGGAGATCAAGACGCCCCTCATCTAGAGAGGTCGTTTCCGCTGGAATGAATAATAGATGTATTCTTGGGCATATCCAGCGAATCTGCCGAAGTAGTCCCGCCCGTACTTGTTAACATGCCGGTAGGTGCCGGTGACCCCGTACATCTCCTCCATCGCCTTCTTGATCCGGACATCTACCGGGAACGCCTCCAGGTGGTCCAAGCTGAAGACGGCGACGCAATCCGCCACCTTGTCGCCGATCCCGGGGTAGGACTTCAATTCCCGGTGGCACGTTTCGTAGTCCACGTTCCTCAGCGATCCGAGGTCGATCTCCCCGCGATCCACCATTCTGGCGAACTCCACGAACCGGTCGCAGCGGAATCCGAGCCCGCAGGTCTGAGCCTCCCGCCCTCCTCCGCTGATCTGGTCCGGGCGCGGGAACGAATAGGAGCCGCCCGGCAGACGGTCGCCGAAGGTGCGGCAGACGTTCTCGATCATTTTCTGTATCCGCGGTATGTTGGCGTTCGTCGCGAGAATGTAGGAAGCCGCGCACTCCCACGGGTCCTGGCGGATGAGCCGCAGTCCGGCGTTGCTCGATACCATCGAGCTTATCATCGGGTCCTTGGCGATCTCGGAACGGATGAGGTCCAAATCATCATCGGAACGGAAATAGCGCTTCAGCGCACGCTCCTCCACGTCACCGTCCACGCTGATGCCATCCCCCGTCTGGCAAAGGCGCACCTCGGCCTCTCCCAGGACGCCCCTCCAGGTGTTGCCCTCCTTGCGCCAGCGGAACACCTGGCCACAGCCGAGGGTGCTGTCGAGGTCGATAGGCCCTACCCTCATGCCGATTTCCTGGCCACGAACACCATGATATCGCTGGTCTTCCTGAATGGGGAGAGCAGGTAGTCGCCGTACTCCTCGGCCACTTCCAGCCCGCAGCGCTCCATCAGGTCGACGACCTCGCGTTCGAACATGTACCGGAGCGTCATCACCGCGCTCACCCGGCGCAGCTGCTGGTCCTGCCGCGAGATGTCATAGAAGTAGTGTATCGTGGTGGTCTGCTCGGGCGTGTTGAACTCCTGCGCCTCCATCTTGGTGATGATCTCCCCCTGCGAGGTGATCCTGGTACCGCGGTGCCGGAGCAGGCCCTCAGGCCGGTCGAGCCTCGGGTTGAATATGCTGAAGATGAACAGCCCGTCCTTGGCCATGTGGTCGACCACGTTCTTCAGGGCCGCCTCCTGCTCCTCCGTTTCCAGCAGATGCAGGAACGCGTTGAACGGGATGATGACCAGTTTGAACTTCTTCTTGCAGACGAAGTTCCTGACGTCGCCGTGGCCGATCTGGACGTTCTCCTGGGTCGATTCCGGCAGGGTCTCGATCTTCGCCGTCAGTTTGTCCAGCATCGCCTCCGACGCATCAAATCCGGATATCTTGTAGCCTTCCTTGGCCAGCGGGATCAGCGTCCGGCCGGTCCCGCACATACAATCCAGTATGGGGCCTCCGGTGCGCTCCGCCATGCGCTTCAGGAACTCGACGTCCTCGATGAAGTCCTCATACCAAATATCGTAGTACTTTGCGGTGACCTCGTACTGGTCCAGATAGTCATCGTCAGCGCTTGTATCCGATCCTGCGGAGGAATTCTCTTCTTTCTTTGACGTTCTCATCTTTCTCCACTCCCATTGGCGATTTGCCGTCGATAACCCCGATCACGCCGCGGCCGTCGCCGTCCTTGGCGACGATGACCTTCAGCTCGTTGGCGGTGGCGCAGAAGATGGAGCATACCTCGGGCACGGCCCGGATGGCGCCGAGGACGTTCACCGGGAAGGCGTTCCTCATCAGGATCACGAACGTGTGCCCGGCCCCGATCCGCATGGCATTTTCCGCCGCTGTACGTTTCAGGTCCTCATCGTTGCCCTCGACGCGTACCAGCCGGGGGCCCGATGCTTCGCAGAAGGCTATGCCGAACTTAGCCGACGGCGTTGCATTGACCATCGCCTCGTACAGGTCCTCCGCCGTCTTGATGAAATGCGACTGCCCTATGATTACGTTGCAGTCAGGCGGTATCTCCACCGGCACCCCTTCGGTCTCCATATCCACTCCAGGGATACTAGGGGCTTACCGAATAGATAGCCTTTTTGAGTCCCGCCCTGCCCCGTTGGGTCAAATCATATATCAGCCGGAGATGATGCGCCACCATGGTGAGGTTCGGACCGGCGGGTTATCCGGAGGGTGCGAAGGATGGGGCGGACGCCGTCGAGATGGTCCGGAACCGGGGCTTGGACGCCCTGGAGCTCCAGTTCGGCCGTCAGGTCAACATGAGCGATCAGAGGGCCGATGCCATCAGGCGAAAGGCGGAGGAACTGGACGTGAGATTGAGCGCCCATGCCCCGTACTACATCAGCTTCAATTCGGTCCCGGAGACCTACCTGAAGAGCAAGGAATGGGTGTTGCGCACCGCCCGGGTGGCCGCCAAGGCCGGTGCTTGGATCATAGTCATCCACGCGGCCACATACGCTGGCAAGGAACCGGAGGTGGCCACCGAAGCGGTGATGCGCGGCCTGTCCGAATGCCTGGACCAGATGGGGAAGGAAGGCCTGGACGTCGTGCTCGGTCTGGAGACCATGGGACGCGCCAGCACCTGGGGCACCCTGGAGGAGATCGGCGTGGTGACGCGCTCGCTGAAGGGGGTGCAGCCGGTGGTCGACTTCGCCCACATACATGCCCGGTATGGCGGTTCACTGCGGACCCCGGACGACTTCGCGCAAGGTCGTGGACGACCTGGTCCGCATATGGCCGGGGAGACTGCATTGCCACTACAGCTGCATCGAGTACACCAAGGCGGGGGAGAAACGGCATCTCCCCCTCAGCGCCAAGGACCCGGACTTCTCCCATCTGGTCCCCTCCCTTTGCGGCCTCTCGCAGGAGTGCACCGTCATATGCGAGACCCCGCTGCCCGTCGAGGACGCGCTGGTGATGAGCGGCGAGTATGGCCAGGCATATTCTCAGAAAGGGCACCCACATAAGTAGCAATAAATAATCTAAGGTCAATCGGAAACAAAATAGCGGTCGAGTCGTGATTCGATGGCAGGTTCTAGTTCATCCAAAGACAAAGAAAAGGAATCGTTCGAGTTCGACTGCCCAGAGTGTGGAACGCACATCTCCGGTGACTCGACAAGGTGCCCCAAGTGCGGGGTGGAGTTCGTCATCGAAGAGGTCTCCGAATCGGAATGTCCAGAGTGCGGCAAGCTTATCTCCAGCGACAGCGAGGAATGTCCGGCCTGCGGCGCCAAGTTCGAGGTCATCGTCGAGGACGAGGAAGAGCCAAATCAGGAACAGGCCCGCATCGAGGCCGAACAGAACGAGGAACTGAAGAAGCAGCAGGAACAGGCCCGCATCGAGGCCGAACAGAACGAGGAACTGAAGAAGCAGTTCCCGGTGCTGGTGGCCGAGGTAAAGCCCCTAATGGCCATGGCGAAGGATTTCGAGATCGACACTTCCGAGTGCCGCAGGATGATAGACAAGGCCGTGCGCGCCGGGAAGCAGAAGGACATAGCCACCGCGGTCCAGTGCGTGAAGGAGTGCCGGTCGTCCGTGCGGTTCGCGATCGAAGAGAGGCTGGCCCGGGACGTCGAGCACCTGGAAAAGCTCATCGGGGTGGCCAAGTCCATGGGCGGCGACACGTCGGAGATGACCGAGTCCATGAACCGGATGAAGGAGAGCATCTCCAATGGAGAGCTCCTGGCGGCCCTGGAGGAATCAAAGAACGGCCGCAAGACCGCGGAGAAGGTCACCGGGAAGTACATCGAGGCCCACGACATCTGCGAATCGTTGGCCAAACTGGTGCAGAACTCGGAACGGTTCTACGTGGACGTAAGACAGGCCCGGAACCTGCTCAAGGAGGCCCAGGAGGCAGGGGAGCGGGGTGACTGGAGCATGATGGGCATTTTGTCGCGGAAGGGCCGCGAGGACATCATGAAGACGTTGCCGGAAGTGCTCAAGAGCGAGATGAGGAAGGCCAAGAGCACGTTGCTGGACTCAAAGGCTGACGGCAAGGACGTGACCGTCATGGTGAAGATCCTCAAGGACGCCGGCATGGGCATGAAGCGGGAAAAGTACGAGGAAACGCTCGACCGGCTCATCGAGTTCAAGGCCGAGATGAAACGGATCTGATCGGTCCCACTTAGTTCTTCAACGGTCCCGGACCACCCGCAGTTCCCTTTCCAGGATGGAACGTTCCTGGGCGTTCAGCGAGTTAGGGTCCACCGACAGAAGGAACACCGCCGAGCGTTCCGAGATCTTGTCCACCAGGTTGCGGATGAATCGGACGGCGCCCTCGAACGTGTTGCAGCTTATCAGGTATTGCAGGTCGTCCACCAGGACCACGCTCTGCTCGTTCTTCAGGATGAACTCCTCCAGGATCACCATGATCTTCTCCAACGATGGCGATATCGTCTCCTCCTGGGTGGACTCATGGTCGGTCAGCCAGAGCATCCGGGGCTTAACGTCGTTCAGCTTTGAGCGCAGGAGCCTGGGATTGATCCGGGTGATGCCTATCCCTTTGTAATTGTCCTCCACCATGGAGGCGAATATGCCATAGGAGAAGTCCCTGGTCTGCTCCTCCACCAGATATGACTCGCCTTCCACGATGTCCATCTCCAGCTCATGGTATCCGGCCTTCCGGGTGTTGCCCTCGGCCTTCAGTTTGTGATGCTGGATGATCATGTCCTTGATCGAGTCCAGCGAATCGGCCCGGGGCGCGGCGGGGCGGCAGGGGTCCTTCAGGACCTCCGGGGAGGCCGGTTCCGGTTCATGGACCGCCTCTTCCAGCCTGTCCTTGTAGAAGTTATAGAGAAAATGTGGAAGGTCGACCCCGTCCCTGGTCTCCCCGATGATCCTCTTGACCTCCTTCAGGTCCTTAAGCGCGTGCAGTTCGAGCTGCGATTCCGGGCACAGGGCATCCCCACAGGTGAACTCGACCGCTCTTTCTCCCCGGTAGGTCATCTCCACGCTGTTGTTGCCCGAAGGGCGGAAGGCGTAGATCGCCAGGACCGCCTTTCCGACATCCATGGCTATGACGCCGTTTGTGGTATCTCCGTCCAACGTCATGCCGGTCAATAGGTATCCGGTGAAATGGCCCCCCATCATGATGTCAAGGAGTGACCTCAGGGACTTATGGCCTCCGCGCCGCTGTTCGACCAGGACGCCAGGCGGGATACCGAACTGAGGCTGCAATGTTATCGGGGAAACATGAGCCGGAGCGCTTAAATCGTTTTGCTACGGTGTTAGCATTTCCGAAATCTAACTGCCTGAAGGCCAGCCGATCAGGTAAAACACATTGCTGGAACTTCAAAGAAACCTTTAAATGATGGGAACATTTGTTGGGAAACCAGTGCCACCGTAGCCTAATGGTGGGGCGATTGATTCGTAATCAATAGGTTGGGGGTTCGATTCCCCTCGGTGGCTCCATCTTCAAAAATCAAAAGTCCTTCTTCAGGTATTCTCCGACGATCTTCATGGCGCACACGTCGCCGCACATCGAGCAACCGTCCTTCTGTTCGGTCATCCCCCGTTTCCGGTAGCGGCGGGCCTTCTCCTGGTCCAGCGACTCGGCGAACATGCCCTCCCAGTCCAGCGCCTTGCGTGCCCGGGCCATGCGGTTGTCCCTCTCGGTGTCGATCCCCCGCGACAGGTCGGCGGCATGGGCCGCGATCTTCGAGGCGATGAGGCCTTCCTTGACGTCCTCCAGGTCCGGCAGGCCGAGGTGCTCGGCCGGCGTAACGTAGCAGAGGAAGTCGGCACCGGCGGACGCGGCGATGGCGCCTCCGATGGCCCCGGTTATGTGATCGTACCCGGGGGCGATGTCGGTGACCAGCGGGCCCAGCACGTAGAACGGGGCGCCGTCGCAGATCGTCTTCTGGATCCGGACATTCGCCGCGATCTGGTCCATGGGAACATGACCTGGGCCTTCGACCATCGTCTGGACACCGGCCTTGCGGGCGCGTTTGACCAGTTCTCCCAGGATGATCAG
Organism: uncultured Methanomassiliicoccales archaeon; assembly: GCA_963695345.1. Taxonomy (GTDB): domain Archaea; phylum Thermoplasmatota; class Thermoplasmata; order Methanomassiliicoccales; family UBA472; genus DASXVU01. The sequence goes on along the minus strand of OY968769.1, from coordinate 1,191,257 downwards.
CTCGGATATCTGCGCCCCATCGCTGGCGTCGTGCAGGCAGCCTGGCCGCAGGCCGTCCCCCAGGGACAGGGTGAACTCGTACTTCCTGGCCATCTCCAGCAGGTAGTCGTACTGCTCGTACAGGGGGTTCTCCCTGCCGTTGTGCAGTATCCATGCCACCAGGAACGACCCGCCCCGGGAGACCACGTCGGTGATCCGTTCGGAATGCTTCAGGCGGTCCACGCTGTGCTTCGTTATTCCGCAGTGCACGGTCATGAAATCAACGCCGTCCTTGGCGTGCTTCTCGATGCCGCTGAAGATGTCGTCCTCGTTCATGTCGACGACCGCGCTTCTGCGCGCCGCCCGGAGGCCTTCCTGGTAGATGGGAACGGTGCCGATCGGGATGGGGGTCTCTCTTATGATGCGCCTGCGGATGGCGTCAATGTCGCCGCCGGTGCTCAGGTCCATGATCGCATCGGCGCCGTAGCGCACGGCGAGCTTCGCCTTGGCCAGCTCCTCCTCGACGTTGACGATGTCCCGAGAGGTGCCCAGGTTGACGTTCACCTTGACCCGGAGGCCCTCCCCTATTCCTACGGCGGTGGCGCCGTGGATCGGGTTGAGCGGGATGACCACCCGGCCGGAAGCGACCAGCCTCCTGAGCTTCTCTGGGTCCATCCCTTCGTTCCTGGCGACCGTGTCGGTCTCCTCGGTAGGACCGCCCTTGGCGGCCTCCATGATAGTCATGTTCCGGCAAACCCACTCCCGTCTAAAAGACATTTCCCCGGACCGTTCGCAAACTGGCGTCCGCAATCGTGCGGAAAAGGCCCGGAAACGCCCCCAATCCAGGCATTATTTCTAGACCATAGCCAGATGAAGGTATCATTTAAATACCGCGACGCCTTTCTGTTTTATATAACAGAAGGATGGGAGTCGACCACTTTTCCCAAGGCATGGAAACGTGGTTGGGAAGAGTCAAGGACATCATGTTAACAGTTCATTAGGAGTTGACGTTATGGAGGATACCAGCTATACGGCCGAGAGCATCCAGGTGCTCGAAGGCCTACAAGCCGTTCGAAAGCGGCCAGGCATGTACATCGGGAGCACCGACACGCGAGGGCTCCATCATCTGGTGTATGAGATAGTCGACAACAGCATAGACGAGGCGATGCAGGGGTTCTGCTCCCGCATCGAGGTCACGGTCAACACCGACGGCAGCTGCACGGTCGCCGATGATGGCAGGGGCATTCCCACTGGCATACTGCCCAAGTACAACAAACCCGCCGTAGAGATGGTGCTGACCACGCTCCACGCGGGCGGCAAGTTCGACCGGAAGTCGTACAAGGTCTCCGGCGGACTGCACGGCGTCGGCATGTCGGTGGTGAACGCGCTCTCTGAATGGCTAGACGTACGGGTTCGCCGGGAAGGGAAGGAGTGGCACATGCGCTGCGAACGCGGTATACTCTCCAAACCGCTCGAGGTGGTGGGAGAGGCCGCCGATACTGGCACCACGATTTCGTTCATGCCGGACCCGGAGATATTCCCGGACCGCAACTTCGATGACGAGGTGCTCGCCGCCCGCCTCAAGGACCTGGCTTTCCTGAACAAGAACGTGGCCATTTTCTTCAAGGACATGAGGAACGGCCGTGAGGAGAAGTTCCACTTCGAGGGCGGGATCGTCGAGTTCGTCCAGTCCATCAACAGGAACAAGACGGCGCTGCACGAGAAGCCCATCTATCTGATCACGGAAAAGGACAACGTGATCGTCGAGGTGGCGATGCAGTACACCGACGCCTACAGCGAGGCGTTCTACTCGTTCGTCAACAACATCAACACCATAGAGGGCGGGTCCCACGTCAACGGGTTCCGGTCGGCCTTGACCAGGACGATGAACGATTACGCCAAGGAGTACAAGTTCATCAAGGAGGCCGACGAAGGTCTCACCGGCGACGATGTGAGGGAAGGCCTGACCACCATCCTCAGCCTCAAGGTGCCGGAACCGCAGTTCGAGGGCCAGACCAAGACCAAACTTGGCAATTCGGAGATACGCGGAATCGTCGATTCCGTCCTGAGCGCCAAACTGAAGGAGTTCCTGGACGAGAACCCGAAGGTCGCCGAGGTCTGCATCGAAAGGTCGATCCTGGCGTCGGCGGCGAGGGAGGCGGCGCGCAAGGCAAGGGAACTGACCCGCAGGAAGGGCTTCCTCGAGTCGGCGGCGTTGCCCGGCAAACTGGCCGATTGCGCCGAGCGGGACCCTTCGAAGTGCGAGATATACATCGTGGAGGGAGACAGCGCCGGCGGCTGTTTCTCCGGCGAGACGAAGGTGGCGCTGGCGGACGGACGGGCCCTTTCATTCAGAGAGCTGATCAAGGAAAACGAGCAGGGGAAGGAGAACTCCTGCTACACCATCGGCGGGGACGGCAACGTCACCATCGAGAAAATAGTCGAGCCGAGAATGACCAGGTCGATGGCGGAGGTCGTGGCGGTCACGCTCGACAACGGCGAAAGCATACGATGCACGCCCGATCATCTTTTCATGACTAGGAGCGGGAAATACCGTATGGCCAAGGACCTGGCTGAGGGGGACTCGCTCATGCCCTTCCACTACCAGGATTCCCGATCGGAGCCGACCATCTGGAACCCGGGCAGCAGCGAATGGCTCACCTTCACCGGCAGCGCCGAACCCGTCTCCGCGGAGGGTGAGCTGAGGGAAGTGATCTCCTACTGGAACCACAAGGTGGTGTCGGTCGAGACCCTATCGGAACGGATGGACGTGTTCGACATCGAGGTCCCCGGAACGCACAATTTCGCCTTGGCATCAGGGGTCTTCGTCCACAACAGCGCCAAGCAGGGCCGGAACCGCGAGTTCCAGGCCATCCTGCCCCTGCGCGGCAAGATCCTGAACGTCGAGAAGGCCAGGATGGACAAGTTGCTCAAGAGCAGCGCCATCCGCGACCTGATCACCGCGCTGGGCACCAACATCGGCACCGAGTTCGACCTGGCCAAGGCCCGGTACCACCGGGTCATCATCATGACCGATGCGGACGTCGACGGAGCGCACATCAGGACGCTGCTCCTGACCCTGTTCTATCGCTACATGAAGCCGCTGGTGGAGAACGGCTACGTGTACGTCGCGCAGCCGCCACTTTACAAGGTCTACCGCGGCCAGAAGGAAGTCTACGTTTACACCGAGCAGGACATGCAGAAGGCCATGGCCGAGATGGGCAAGGGCGCGAACACCCAGAGGTACAAAGGTCTGGGTGAGATGAACCCGCACCAACTGTGGGAGACGACGATGGACCCCACGACCAGGGTGATGAAGCACGTCACGATCGATGACGCCGTCAAAGCGGACGAGATGTTCACCGTTCTCATGGGCGACGCGGTGGAACCGAGGCGGGAATACATCATGTCCCATGCCAAGGAAGTAGAGAATCTGGACGTGTGAGGTGAGCTAAATGGCAGACAACGAAGAACAGAACAACAAGCCCGCCGAACAGGTCGAGCCGGTGAAGACCGAAGAGCAGGCCGCGATCATGCCGGAACCGCCAGAGGTTCCTGTATTGCCAGTTATCGTCCCGGAGGACAAGAACGCCGGTTTCCAGGTGGTCCCGAAATCGATCGAGATCGAGATGAAGAAGTGCTACATCGACTACGCCATGAGCGTCATCGTCGGTAGGGCGCTGCCGGACGTCCGTGACGGTCTGAAGCCGGTGCACCGGAGGATCCTTTACGCGATGAACGACCTGGGGATCACCTCGAAATCCGCTCCGAAGAAGAGCGCCAGGGTGGTCGGAGAATGTTTCGTCCCAGGTACCCGTGTTCTCACCGAGAAAGGTCTGGTCCCGATCGAGGACGTTCAAATCGGTGACATGGTCTACACTCAATCGGCAAATGTCCAGTCACCGAACTGTACGAGATGCCAGAACGTGAACTGGTCAAGATCACCTTGGAGAGCGGCGTAAGCCTAACCGCCACCCCTTCTCAGATGATCAAGGTTATCAATCGCAAGCTAGAATATGAATGGAAATTAGCCAGCGATCTGACATCCGAAGATCATGTCGTGATGAGAATGGACTATCCCGAGGATCTGTCGCCGGTCCGGTTGCCTGACTATGAAGGTAAGGCAGTCTATCTCGGTGAGGACATCGCCTACCTGATCGGCCAATTCCTATCGGATGGCTGGTACGAGGCTAACTACAGCAACGCTGGACGTTTCAATTTCTTTTCAACATCCGCGAGTGTTGCTGGTCGTGTCAGAGACGCTCTCGAGAATGCTTTCGGATATGATACGAAAGTCGAGGCCAAGACCTATAATGCAGTACACAACCAAGGCCCCGGCTACGTTGGCATAGCATATCAGGTGAGAGTTAACTGTAAGGCGTTAAACATCTATCTGGCACAGGCTTTCGGAATCGACGAGACATGGAAGGCACCGACAAAACGCATACCTGAGCAGTTCTATCAGTCACCGAAGAACGTCTTAAGTGCACTTCTTTCCGGGTTAATTGACGGCGACGGATCGATCCACACGAACCGCTCAATGGTACACTATGGAACAGTTTCTCCGTTGCTTGCTGACGGGATCCAGATAATATCTCAACATCTTGGGGTATTGCTAAAACGGTACAACACACAGCCAGATAACACTGAACTCCACCAGATCAACGATCACTTTACCAAACTGAACCATGAATTCTTTTCGCTTGAAGCAAGTGGAAGATATTCGAAGGTACTGAGCGGCTTGCTGAATCTTGCATGCGATGAGAAGAAGGAAAGGTTGGAGAGGATATCAGCTGCGCAGCAAAAAATCGTGATGTTCGACCAGATACCACACGCGGCAGATGTCATCTTCTCTGAACTGTCCAGATGCCATATCGGGAGCGGATGGTACGAGGACACCGAGGGCAGCAAGTTCCGTGCCGGCATCAAATTCCCGGACGGAACGAAGATCAGATACTCGTCCGATCTGAAGGACAAGAACCTGGGCCGGACCCAGATTGTTGATTGGGGCATCCAATCCAAGTTGCAGAGGATAGGTTCGGACCTCGCTCCGATCCTGGAAGAGATGCTGGATAAGAATCTCTACTTCCAGAGGGTCGAGTCCACCGAGACCGCCCCGAAACAGAAGACCTATGACATGCAGGTCGCCGGAGCCCACGAATTCGTGGCGAACGGAATACTGGCCCATAATTGCCTTGGTAAATACCATCCGCACGGTGATACGGCCGTCTACGACTCCATGGTCCGCATGGCCCAGACGTTCTCGTTGAGGTATCCCCTCATAGACGGGCAAGGCAACTTCGGTTCGGTCGACGGTGATTCCGCCGCGGCCATGAGGTACACCGAGTGCCGGCTGCAGAAGACAGCCGAGGAGATGCTGGACGACCTGGACAAGGAAACGATCGTTTGGGTCGACAATTTCGATGGTTCACTGAAGGAACCGTCCGTCCTTCCGTCCAAGCTGCCTAACCTGCTGATCAACGGTTCGTCCGGTATCGCGGTCGGAATGGCCACCAACATACCGCCGCACAACCTGCGCGAGGTTGTCGACGCCATAATCTATCTGGCCGACCACCCCGAGGCGGAGGTCTCCGACCTGATGCAGTTCATCAAAGGGTCCGGACTTCCCGACCGGCGGTATCATCTACGGCATCAATGGCATCATCGAGGCGTACCAGACCGGGCGGGGCAAGATCAAGGTGCGTGCCCGCACGATCAGGGAAGAGGCCGAGGGCAGGCAGCGCATCATCGTGAACGAAATACCCTACCAGGTCAACAAATCAACCCTGATAGAGGCCATCGCCGAACTGGTCAAGGACAAGAAGGTCGAGGGCATAACCGACCTGCGCGACGAGTCCGACCGCGACGGCATGAGGATCGTCATCGAGCTGCGCAAGGACGCGATGGAAGAGGTCGTCCTCAACCAGCTGTTCAAGCATACCCAGATGGAAGTTACGTTCGGCGTCATCAACATCGCGCTGGTGGACAACCAGCCCAAGGTGCTCACCCTGAAGGAGATGATGCAGCACTTCCTCGACTACCGCGTCAACGTGGTCACGAAGAGGACCCAGTACGACCTCAGGCAGGCCCAGAAGCGGGACCACATCCTGCAGGGCCTGATCAAGGCGGTCGACGTGCTGGACGAGACCATCCGCATCATCCGGGCGGCCGGTTCACCGGAAGAGGCGAGACAGGGACTCATAGATTTCCTGGCCATCGACGAGGAACAGGCCAAGGCCATTCTGGACCTGACGCTGAGGAAGCTCACCGGACTGGAACTGGTCGCCCTCCGCGCCGAGTACGCCGAGATCGAGAAACTGGTCCAAGAACTGGAAGCCATCCTGGCATCGACAGAGAGGATCCTCGGCATCGTGAAGAGCGAGGAGCTCGAGATAAAAGAGAAATTCGGCGACGACCGGAGGACAGAGATCGTGGCCAACGCCCTGGACTTCGATATCGAGGACCTGATCCCGAACGAGGACATGGTGGTCATGGGGACGTCCGACGGATACATCAAGAGGATACCGCTGGACACGTACAAGCAACAGAGACGCGGCGGCATCGGGCTCATCGGCATGGAGACCAAGGAGGAGGACAACGTGACCGACATGTTCGTCACGCTGACCCACAACAAGCTCATGTTCATAACCAACCTGGGCCGGGTCTATGTGCTCAAGGCCTGGCAGCTGCCGGTCGGCGGCCGCCACGCCAAAGGAAAGCCGATCGTCAACCTCCTGCCCAAGCTGGAAGAGGGCGAGAAGGTGGTGAAGACCCTGCCGGTCAAGGAGATCGGCGGCGACAGCTACCTGGTGTTCGCCACCAAGAAGGGAGTGATCAAGAAGACCCCGCTGGAGGCGTACATCAACGTTCGCTCCAGCGGCATCATCGCGGTGGGCCTGGAAGAGGGCGATGAGCTGGTCGACACCAAGATCACCGACGGCACCAAGGAGATAATCCTGGCCACCGCCAACGGCCGGGCCATAAGGTTCTCCGAGCGGGACGTCCGCCCCATGGGCCGGCCGGCGCACGGCGTCCGCGGCATCAGGCTAGGCGAGGGTGACCGCGTGGTCAGCATGGCCATCGTGACCCAGGACGCCAAGCTCCTCACCGTCACCGAGAACGGCTACGGAAAGATATCCATCGTCGGCAAGCGCGGCGTGGCGGAGGAGAACGGGATCGAGGCATTGGAGAGCCTCGCCGAAGAGATGGCCGAAGAGGAGATCGAGGAGACCGAAGAGGTCTGCGAAGAGGAGATCCCCGGTGCCGAGGAGCGGGACGAGTACCGGAAGACCCACCGGGGAGGGAAGGGCGTGAAGGCCATCAAGGTCTGCGAGAGGAACGGGAAGGTGCTCGCCGTGCTCGAGGTGTCCGAGGAGGACGAGATCATCCTGGCCAGCAACAAGGGCAACATCATCCGGTTCCCGGCCTCCGACTTCCGGGTCCTGGGAAGGGTGACCATGGGGGTCAGGGCAAAGCGCCTGGAAGAGGGAGAGAAGGTCATCGCCGTGGCCCGCCTGATAGGAAAGGGCGAGGAACGCATGGTGGAAGAGACCGAGGCAAAGGGCGATTCCCTCCGGGTCGAGGGCGGCGAGGAAGGGGAAGAGTAACCCGTTTCAGGTCCCTTCCGGGGCCTTCCCCAAACCCATTTTCAAACCAAGCCAGCTCTATGCATCGGAGGGAACATTCAAAATTATCATAGAGTGGTGCCCAGCCAGAAAAGGTTTATTACCTGACCGCCGATAAAATGAGGTAATCCGGGCGGTCGATAAAGTGTTCAGGAATTCCATTCAAGGTTTGGACAAGGTATTCAGGACGGACATCGAGGTCCCCAAGGTGGTTCTCATCACCGGCCCCCCAGGATCCATGAAGACCTCCTTCTGCTACTCGATGATGTCATCATATCTGGACAAGACCAACGAGTTCGGGCTGTATGTCACGCTGGAGGAAACCGCGGACAGCCACATCAGGAACATGAGGTCTTTGAACCTAAAGCTGACATCGAACCTGGAGATATCCGACTTCACGGACCTCCGGGAGCTGGACGAGATCGTAGAGGTCGATTCGCCCACCGACTATCTCCAATTCATCATCCAGACCATCGGGTATTACAAGAAGAAGCACGGAGACCGGTTCACCGTGTTCAGCCTAGACTCCCTGGGGGCGTTGTATTCATTGATGGACGACGTGAAGGGGATGCGCAAGAAGATGTTCTACTTCTTCAAGACGCTGAGGGACTACAATCTCATGTCGTTCATCGTCATGGAACGGAATCCCGGGGCGCCTTCCGACCTGCTCGGGAACGAAGGGTTCCTGGTGGATGGCATAATCGAGCTCGGGCTCGACCGTACCCGCGGCAAGCTGGTGCGGTACATGCGGGTCGAGAAGATGAGGGCCACGGAGCACTCGATGGAACGCCACACCATGGAAGTGGGCGATCACGGGCTTACTATACTAGGGCCGACACTGGCCTAGAAATGTTCAAATGCGGGGAATATCAATGGCAGACGATTCAGTACCGATCTGGCAGGTCATAGAAGAGTTCAAGGACAAGATCAAGACCCAAGAGGCCGACCTCAAGAAGCGTCGCGAGGACCTCGACGCTCGGAGACCAGACTGCGCGCCGACGAGCGTGAGCTGGCCGACCGCGAGGGCGATCTCGGGAGGAAGGAGTCCGAGATCAAGAAGCGCGAGTCAGAGCTTGCCCCCCGGGAGCACCGGGTAACCAAGTTCCAGGACGATCTGAACCGGCTGCAGGCCGACCTCCAGAGCAGAGAGGACGACATCCAGGCCAGCCGGGAGACCCTGGATCGGCGTCAGGAGCGAGATCGCCAGACAGGAGTCGGAACTGCTCCGCCTGACCGAGCTCACGTCCGGTTACGAGAAGCGGCTCCGCGATTCCGGTGAGCGCGCCGCCAAGATGGAGGAGCGCATGCTCGCCGGCGAGTCGGACCTGAAGAAGATGGTCGAATCCCTGAGCGCGAAGAGGGAGGAGCTCCTCGCCAAGATCAAGGTCGTGGAAGAGCAGGCCGACCTTCTCGCCAACAGCAAGAAGCTGATGCTGGAGGAGCAGAAGCGTTTCGTGGAATGGGAGCGCACCCTGGGAGAGAGGGAGAAGGCCCTTACCCAAAGGGAAGCGATGGAAGGCCGCCGGGCCAAGACCGCGGCCAGATCACATGTCCCCGAGCCAGCCTTCGATGAGGCCAAGCCCGAGGAGATAATGGAAGAGGACAACGCCGCCAAGATGGAGGCCAGTGTCGAAGAGGATTCCCCCAATATGAGATCCATCCCGGCCCCGATCGAAGAACCCGAGGCCGAGGAAGAGGAATCGGCCGAGGAAGAGGAGATCGCCGAGGAAGAACCGGCCGAGGAGAAGAGGGAAGAGTTCGAGTGCCCCAACTGCGGGACCATGATCGATTCCAAGTCAGAACGCTGCTGGGCCTGCGACGCCAAGCTCAAGGACGGCAAGCTGGTCGAAGCCCCCAAGAAGACCGATTCCCGCCGGGCGGAACCGAAGAAGGAAGAACCAAAGCCGAAACCGAAAGAGGAGCCGGTCGAGGAAGAGAAGCACGTCGAGGAAGAGCCGGTCGAGGAAGAGAAGCACAAGGAGCAGGAAGACGATAGGAAATCGGAAGTGAAGCGCTCCGTTTCGATACGGAAGATAATCAAGAGGAAGTGAGGGCGGCCCCCTCCCTATCCTTATTTTTATGCTCCCTTTTTGCGCATAATGATAATTAGTTTTTTCATATATGGCCAGTAGGCAAAAAGTAGGCCACGCAAGTTTCAAAGTGTGATAGAAGTAACCATCTATTTATAGACTCAAACAGTATTTTCCAAAATACCAATGGTCGTCAATCAGGTGTTATAATGAGGCAGGGTGCTGGATTCAACAAGCTTGTTAGCTTCGCAATCGTTTGGTGCATGGTGATCTCGTCTTTCCTTGGGGTAATGCTCATTGCCGTCCCCGAGGTGGGGGTGTCCGCCCAGGGAGAGATCCCGAATGGGGACATGATCATAGGAACAGGATATTCCAAGAACCTGACCGTGCATAACCAGGGCTCGTTCCCGTTCGACGGGAACCTGACGATCAGGGCGTGGCGGAATGGTCGAGATCGTCAATTCTACCATAGTATTCCGTTCTACCTATTCAGGAAGCACCCCGGTCGGGGCGGGCGTCAAGGCGCTATCGCTGACCATCGAGGACGGCGGGATACTGATCCTTGACAATTCGACATTGACCGTCGATGTACTGGGCGGCAACCTCATTCCAGCACTTGGGGTTGTGGTCAGGCACGGCGGATACCTGGAATCAAGGACGTCCAACATATCGTTCTCGGGACACCTTCTGGTCGATGATTCAAGGTTCTCGCTCATCGATTCCACCGTTTCCGGTTTGACGACCGTATACAATTCTACCTATTTCCCGACCAAGGCGTTCAGCAGCTCTCCGGTCATGCTGTTCATGTCCAGCGATGTGACGATGATCGGCTCCCGGGTCCTGAACATGTACGATAACGGCACGTACAACTCCGCTATCGCGACGCCGGGTCCCTACAATAACAATTACCAGTTCGCCAAGGACACGAAGGCCCGACAGATCGTGGACTATTACCTGGAGAGGGATGTCAACGCCGTGTTCGGACCGCTCAGCACGGTGGCTGCCGGCCAGCAGGCGCTGTCCATGACGATGAACGACACCTTGAACGTGACCGTGGCGACCACACAGAAGATTTACACGACCGGTTTCGACATGGGCGGATTGGTGTTCGAGGCGGCTGACATAACGAGCATCATCCTGCACGTCAGCTACAAGACCAGCACCAGCGCGCCGATCGCCGGCACGCACGATTCGCTATACTACACACCGCAGTTCGGAGCTGCCGTCGACACCAACATGGAAACCACTCCGACCTATCAGGCCAGCAATCCTTCCGGGACCAATGTCAACATAACCAAGGATTATACGTTGCCGAGCATGTCCGCTCAGAGCCTGAGCAAGCTCACCTTGAACTACACCAACTCCAAGGCCGGCAACGTGTACATCGACCGGATCTGGGTCACGATCGACATGAAGCTGTCGACCTACCGCAACATCACCATCGGCGGATCGACGAACCTGGTGGTCGCTGACTCATTCATCCCGCTGAACAACATCAACGAGAACAACGGGACCGATGCGACAAAAGGCGCCTATCACAAACTGGTCGCATTGGACCAGTCGATCGCCAACCTGTACGGTCTGACCGTCCAGAACAGCACTGGCGGATACTTCGGCACCAATGTCTTCAAGACTAAGAATCTTGGCCAAGGTAATTGTCAGCAAATCGGAACGAATGACACAACTGGACAGAATGTAATTGGACTATATGCTACAGGGCGACTCTCTTCTATTATGATGTGACGATCGGACAAACAATGAACGTCGTCAGTTCAATCTTGGAGAGTTGACTGGATCAATCAAGAGTCTAACCGTATCATTTGTATACTTTACAGAAATCTGGATACTCTCAAACGAACTATATTCAGTATTCAGTTTTGATGGTGTCTACATTAAGAAACACCAACATTCTAAGACCGTCACTTAGATCCCGGTCAAACAACCATCGGACCTTCGATTTATATGCAAACGATGTCAATTCCATTGAAAAATTGAAGACACTTACATTCGTCTTTTACACATGCCGGTGGGGCGACAATCCATTTTGATCGACTTTATCTGAATATTCAGAACACAACCGACCGTCGCACTCTACCGCTGGGTCTCGCTTGAAGTAACCGACAACCAACAAATACCTGTCGGAAACGTCGGTGTCACGTCCAGCAACATCGGAAGCGGTCTCGCTTCCCATTATCTAGATCAAACCGGTACGGTTTCGACCCCGCCCCAGGCGATCCTCAACTACCTCGGCAAGACCGCATCAAACTTCAACAGGACGGCCGCCAACGGAACCGTCAAGTTGCCCCTGCTCAGCGATGTGCTGAACAGCTCTAACATGAGGAACGGTAAGGCATTCGACTACAACCTGGTCTTCAAGTACCGTACCCTTAACCATGTCCTTTACGAGCTGGACGACGGCAACGGGGGAATTTCGACCAACTTCAGGCACTTCCCCGACATGGCCAACAACGTCGACGCCAGGACCGTGACGTTCCCGACTTTGTCCGTCGTCTATGGTCCGGTCGTCCTTTCAGGCACACAGGTGATGTCGATCAGTGGGAGCACTCCCTACCAGATCAAGGGCGACATAGAGGTCAGGGACAATGCCAGACTAGTCATTTCATCGGGCATACTGAACCTAATAAACGATTATCCGAACCAATTCAAGATAACCGTTTCTGGGTCCGGTTCTATAGAGATAGTATCCGGCAGGATAACATCTAACAACCCGACAACGATCTTCCTTACGGAAAACGCGGTTCTATCGGCCAGCAACGGATCCGTTCTGCCAGGGGTCGTCAGCATCAATATCGATGGCCACTCAAAGGCAACGCTGTCCGACAGCAACTTCGTGGCGTCGAACATCTCCGCCCCGTCCTCCTCGTACGGAAACCTGACCGCCACCAATGTCACCTTCCTCGTTGGTATCACCAACTTCGGAGGTCAGGCGACAGCGGTACTGACCAGCGTATCTCTTCCAGCATTGCATCTCCAGGATGAGGCAAGGGCTTGGAGCTACCGCCTGTTGACAGTGACCGTCATGGACGGGACACTGGTCCATGGAATATCCGATGCCTTCGTAGAGGTCGACCGGTCGACCGGAGTTCTCTACGCAACGGGCGTGACCGGTGCGGACGGAAAGGCCACTTTCTCGCTCCTGTCCGACTGGATCACCCCTTACGGCGGGTCACATTTCAACGATAACTACCGTGTCAACGCGACCTACTGGTTCCACGGCGTCCGGTATGACAGCACCGGAGCCATCAACGGCCGGTATACCCAGGTCGTTCCTGACGGGTTGATCAACAATGGAACAGGGATCGCCAAGAGCGACATCGCCACCAATGTGAACATCCTTGGGGCGCTGCCCGAACTTGACCCGCCCTTCTGGGCGTCTGATTACAGCCCCGCCAGGGGCGTAGTGGTGGGCCTCACGGCCAACATCACCAACACCGGAGTGGTCACTGCCTACAATGTGCTGGTCCGCTTCAAGGACGTGACCACGGACGCAATAGTGGCCGACCGCATACTCACAGCCATCGCGCCGGGAGAGCACACCAACCTGACCGTCCTTTGGACCGCCGCCTATCCAGTAGGCAACCATACCCTGAACGTTACCGTCGACCCGTTCGCTGCCATTCCGCAGCTGAACCGCACCAACAACTGGAATCAGACAATAGTGTCGGTGCAGGGTGTCCCGGACCTGAGCATCCTCCCCGGTCAGATCTCGTTCAACCCGGCCATCATAGAGACCAACTCCACCGTGTCCATACGGGCTGACATAGTGAACAGCGGGGACAACATGGAGCACACCGCGGTGATACGCTTCTACGATGTGTTCCATGGCCTATGGATATCCATCGGCAACTTCACGCTGCCCGCGATAAGGAGCGGTCAGACAGGGTTCGCCTTTGCGACCTGGCAGCACATGCTGCCCGGCGATCACAACATAACCGTCGTGATAGATGAGAACAACACCCTCCTGGAAGCGTCCAAGGGCAACAACAAGGCAGGTGTCGTCGTCAAGGTCCTGAACTACCCGGACCTGGTGGCCACGAACCTCCAGTTCAAACTGACCAGTTCCGGATCGGTCGTGACCCAGGTGTTCATCGGTGATTCCGTGACACTGAGCGCGACCGTGATGAACACCGGCGAGTTCGTGGCGTCCAACTTCATCGTGCGCTTCTGGCTGGGAACGACCAGCACCGGCACCAAGATCGGTGATGTGGTGGTCCCGAGCATTAACTCAGGCGCGACGACCGATATTCAGATGGCCTGGATCGCCAGCGCCATACAGGGATCGGGCCGCAACCAGAGCCGCATGATCACCGTGGAGGTCAACCCCTTCACCCACGGCAACGACACCCCGATCATCGAGACGACCTATGAGAACAACATCATTTCCAGTTCGCTCCTGGTGATAGACAACCGGGCGGACCTTTGGTACCCCTCCGGGGTAACGGTCAAACCGTCCAGCGGAGGCAACTCGACCTCCCAGGCGGTCCAGGGTCAGTCCATTGACATCTCGTTCACCATGGCCAACGAGGGTCTGAAGCCGGCGAACGGGGCCGTCCTAGACATTTACGTAAGGGACAGCGACAACTTCAACCACTACCTGATGAGCATGACCAGGGACCTGGCCGGCGGTGCGTCGGTCCAGATAACGTTCCCCTGGGTGGTGAACGTCACCTCCGGCGTCTACACCCTGTTCGTGGAGATGAACTCCCGTCACGTGATCGAGGAGTCAAACTACACCAACAACATCGACAGCCGGACGTTCACCGTGAACATTCCGAACCCGCGCATCCTCATCAGCGTAGGGACCAAGACCGACTTCCAGCCGGGCGAATCGATACTGGTGACCGGAGTCGATCACCAACGTCGATGGAAGCTACGCCCTGGCCAACCAGTCGATCACGATCAGGCTGCTTGACTCCGCCGGTCTGCCAGTGGGTACGGCGATGTCCACCAGGACCGACACCAGCGGGGCGTACACCAGCTACATATTCGTGCCCACGGACCGTTCCGGCAGTCACTCGGTGAGCGTGACGCTGAACTCCGGCGCGACCTATTCGAACGCCATCCCGATCAACATCGTGGAGATATTCAAGCCGCAGTCGGTACCGCTGTGGATATTCATCCTCATCGCGATCATCGTCGTGGCCATCATCCTGATCTTCTCGGTATACCTGTACAAGTACGGACTGGGAAAGATGGTGGAGTGCGGCGAATGCGGCTCGTTGATCCCGGAGAGCTCGAAACGCTGCCCGCGGTGCGGCACCGAGTTCGAGACGGACACGGCAAAATGCTCCGAGTGCGGCACCTGGATTCCGTCCAGGTCAAAGGAGTGCCCGGAGTGCGGGGCGAAGTTCATGACCGAGCCGATGGAGGACATCTCCGAAGATGCCTACATGTCGTCCATGAGAATGCAGTACGACGAGTACGTCAACGGGTTCCGGGAGCAGGCCAAGGCCGCACTGGGCAAGAAGTACTCCGAGGACAAGTTCATGGACTGGCTCAGGACCGAGCCGGCGTACATGACCTTCGAGGTCTGGGTGGCCAAGCAGGAGGAGGACCGGAAGGTTAGTTCCGTGCCCTGCCCGGCTTGCGGTACCCTCAACCCGAAAGGAGCGCCCATCTGTTCCAAGTGCGGCACGGTGTTCGACCGGGTCCCGGAAACGGCGCAGGCCGCCGAGACCGGGGAGCAGGCCAAGCCGTTCCGCAAGATCGTCAAGCGCTCTTCGGAACGCAAGATGGTCCCCAAGAAGGTCGTGAAGGAACAGGACCCGGCGGAGCGCTTCCAGGACAACGCGCAAGAGGGTCAGAAGAAAGAGTGATCCCGCTTCCAAACCATTTAGACAAACCCCTTTCCCCATTTCTCCGATCTTCACCCTTCAGAGGCAGCGGTTTCGTTCCTTCGATGACCGAAAGACCATACCCGCCGGTCTTTTGCGCAGCCGCGGTCCGTTTCACATACCAAAGCCGAGCTGATCTCAGGCCGCATCATCGGGTTGAAAAAAAGAGGCTCTCTTCAGTTAGTGGGGTGAAATCTTGTCTTTCATGATCGAAGATGCAGGAATGCCTTCGAATATTTCTGATTCGATTTATCATAAGCTAGTCCTTATTTGAGGCATCCAGTACTGCTCAATAACAACAAATACCTTGATTCAAAGCATATTCTTTTGGGAGGAGGGGCCTTCCCGAACTAACCCAAATGGAATCCATTCACCCATACGAAGTAAAAGAGAGTAAAAAAATAGAGCTCGACCCCAGGACCGTCCGGTCACTGGGGAGGGGCCAGTTGTGTGGCCGTCATCTTGTCCCGGATCTCTTTTATGGCGCGTTCCGGGCTCTTGTAGTATGCCGAGATGATCCGGGCCACCTGCTTGTAGTTGTCGACACCGGTCTTCTTCATGAACTCCAGTATCTCGACCCGGCGCTTCACCTCGCGCTCCATCTCCCTGGGGGACCAGGACTTGATCGTCCTGACCTTCTCGAAGATGTACGAGTGGCCGGAGTAGTTGAACGTGTCATCGGCCGGGTTCCAGCTGAAGACGGCGTTGGTGATGAGCTCTCCGGTCTCGGCGTCCATGCCGACTATCTCGGTCAATGACTTGACCCTCCTGGTCATCTTGGTGCCGACCTTGACCTGGGCCTGCAGCATGACGATGTCCAAAGCGGTCATGAGCGCCCGGGGCAGGTTGATCGGGTCGTTCTCCATCCTGTGCACCATCGCCTGGACGTCCTCGGCGTGGAAAGTGGAGTAGGATGTCTTGCCGGTGGCCATGGCCTGGAAGACCACATACGCTTCCTTGCCCCTCACCTCACCGACCATCAGGTAATCGGGGCGCTGCCTGAGCGCCGCGGTCAGAAGGTCGAACATGTCGACGGAACCGGTGCTGTTCGCCTTCTTGCCGCCGAAACCCTCCCTGGTCAGGCCGGGGATCCAGTTCTCGTGCGGCAGGTTCAGCTCCCTGGTGTCCTCGATGCTGATGATCTTCTTCTGCGGCGGGATGAAGAGCAGGACGGCGTTGAGCGTGGTGGTCTTTCCGGAGGCGGTACCTCCGCACACCAGCATCGACGAGCCGAACTCGGTGGATATCCACAGGTAGGCCATCATCTCCGTGCTCATGGTCTTGAACTTGAGCAGGTCGATGGGCGTGAACGGGTTCTCCTTGAACCGCCTGATGGTGAACGACGAACCTCTCTTGGTGACGTGCATGCCGAGGGTCGCGTTCAGCCTGGAACCGTCCGGGATGGTGGCATCCAGCATCGGGTTGGCCACCGAGATGTGCTTCCCGCACTTCTGTGCCAGCCAGACCACGAACGAGTCCAGTTCCTCCTCCTTCTCGAACTTGACGTTGGACTTGATGGACCCGTACTTGCGGTGGAATATGTAGAGCGGGATGTTGACCCCGTCACAGGAGCAGTCCTCGACGTTCGGGTCCATGCATCATCACGTCGATGGCGCCATAACCGATGAAGTCGCGGCGCAGATAGTACAGGATGCGCTCCTTGGAAAGCGCGTTCGGACTGACGTCAAATACCCGGAGGAGCTCGTCGGTCGCCTTGCGCAGGATCTCCAACTTCTCCTTGGGCGTCTTCCTTATCGTTAGGTTCAGGGTTACGATGAGGGAAGACTTCAGCATGTCCAGCAGGTACATCTCGTCTTCGGTGAGGTGCGGCTCGATGACCTCGTAGATGTACTCCGAAGAGGTGTTGTCGAACTTGATACGGACGAATGAGTACGGTTTGTAGACCGGGGTCACCTCGACCTCGTCGACGTTCAGCTCCCCGATCTTCGGCACCTCGGTGATCACTCCGGATTCGACCGCCGGGGCTCTCGTCTCGGAGGGAAGCAGTGATCTTCATAGGCCGGCCCTTGACCTTCAGCAGGAAACCCAGGTACTCGGCTGCTCAATCCCTGCTTGGGGGCATGCTTGACCCGGGGCTCCCGGTTCTTCTTCAGGACCTCGTCGATCTCGTCCATCGGCTTTCTTGAAGCTTCCATCTCAGGTGCCTCCCAGTTTCGTGCCGAGGAGACCCAGCAGCAGCATGATGAACGAATGCCTCAGCCCGTTGGCGATCCGGCCGTCCTGCAGCACACCCGCCAGAATGCCGTCCCCGAAGGCGTGGATGACGACCGATATGACGAATATCAACTGGATCTGCGGGATGACCTCGGTCTTGATGGTGGCGGGCATGTTGGTGATGCCGGCCGCCGCCGCCCCCGCGGAAACCTGTGCCCCCGCCTCCGCCATCTTCGGCAGGAAGGTGGCGTTCAGGATGAATATGGTGGCCAGGAACACGGCGAACGCCACGTAGATGACCACGGTGTAGGTGGACATCTCCAGGCTGCGCTCGCTCTGGTCGAGCATGCTCTCGCGGGCATCGTGGGCCACCATGGTAAGCACGTCGGCGACGCTGCCGCCGGCATCGTTGGCCTTGATGATGATCGATATCATCCGGTTGACCAGCGGGCGTGTCGACCCGTTCCGCGAACAGCTTCAACGCCTCCGCCGCTGGGACGCCCCATTCGATCTGGGCGGCCATCCGCTGGATCTCCGGGGTGAGCGGTCCGTACCTGCCCCTCGAAGAGACCTTGATGGCTTCGGCCAAGGTCATTCCGAAACGGCCCGCTTCGGCCACGTCCCTGAGGAAGTCCGGGAGACGGGCCTCGATGTTCCTGATCTTCTTGTGCTTGTAGGTCGTGTAGAAACCATATGGTCCGGAAACGCCCATCAGGCCAAGCGCCACGTAGTCGATCCAGTTCAATGGCGTCTCGAGGCCGCCGATGGCGTCAAGGAAGCCGATGAGCAGGAAAAGGACCCCGAGGACGATGCCGACGATCAGCATGGTCTTGGTATAGATCCTTCTTCTCGCTCTTGAGCTGCTTAAGGTCCATTATATCCAGGTTCTTTTCATTGGCCATTTAAGCACCTCACATCGTTGACTCCTTGGTTGAATTCCAGATGAAGAAGATGAACCCGAACTGGGAGAACGGCACCATCAGGCCCACGACCAGCGTAGAGCAGCATTATGGTGGTGCCCGCGCTGCCGCCGCCGCCCGGCACGATGGCCATGATGGCCATGATGACGATGAGGAACAGCGGGAACGCGACCACGACCGTGACGAACGATTCGGCCATCAGTCCCAGGCTTTCCAGCTGTGCCCTGATCTCCAGCTTGTGCTCCTTCTCGAACTGCTCCGCCTTCTGCAGGAAGTACGGCTTCAGCTGTCCGCCGGAGGTGGAGGTGGTGACCACTCCCTGCAGGAATTCCTGGAAGCGCTGCGACGGCGTGCGCTGCGCGGCCTTGCCTATGGCGGTAAGGATATCGATGCCCAGCAGCTCCGTGTCCCTGGTGATCCATTCCGATTCTTTCTGGATCTCCCCGTAGATCGGCTGGCGGGAAAGCTCCTTGAAGATGACATCGATGTTGACATCGGCCGAGGCCATGGCCGAGATGAACGACATTGCCGGGCCTATGCGCTTGTCGATGTCGCGCTTGCGGGATCTTGGCCTTGGAGCCCGGGATCGCTGTTCACGACCACGTAGGTCATGATGGTGGGGATCACCACCACCATCACCGAGAAGAATATGGCCAAGGCCGGGCTGATGTTCAGCACGGCGATGAAGATCGCTCCGAAGAACACGCTTATCAGCGCGGTCAGGATCGCGACCAACAGGGTGGTCATCCACACGTATGCGACGAACTCCTCCTGCCGCATCCGCATGTGCGCCTGAAGGAGCAGCGACTCCTGCTTCGGGTTGGGCTTTGCCCGGAGCGTGACCAGTCTTGCCCGATCGTCCTCCAGCAGAACTCCTGGTACTTGGTAAGCTTGACGTAGTCCGGCACGACGCCCTCGGGCAGCCTGACCACCCTCGGTCCCAGCTCCTTCTTGTGCTCGCCGATCTTCTTGGTCTTCATGTAGGTGCTTTTGCTCGAATCCACCTTGGAGAACATATCTGAGACTTCAGGCGACATTCTTGGTACCCTCCTCGGTCTCCTTCCTAACCCTGGCTAGGGTCTTCTCGGGATCCTTGTAATATGCATTGGTGATGGCCCAGATCTTGCGGTAGTCGGTCATGTCCTTGAACACCATGTAATTGATGATCTCTATCCGCCTCTGGAACTCGGTCATCATCTCGTCGTGGGTCAGCGACTTCATTTCCATTATCTTGTCGAAAAGGAACGAGTGGCCCTTGTAGATGAACCGGTCCGTCGCCTGGTCCCATTCATAGACGGTGTTGGTGATGAGCTCATTGGTCTCCGGCTCGAAACCGACGATCTCGATGACCTGCTTCATGCGGCGGACCAGGTCGTTGCCCACCCTGACCTGGGCCTGGATGAGGACGTTGCGCAGGGCGGTCAGCAGTATCCTGGGGCAGTTGATGGGCGGGTTCTCCAGCCGGTTGACCATGCGACTTGACCGAATCGGCGTGCATGGTGGAATAGGTCGAGTGACCGGTGGCCATGGCCTGGAACATGATGTAGGTCTCCTTGCCCCTGACCTCACCGACCATGATGTAGTTCGGACGCTGCCTCAGCGCGGCGCGGACCAGGTCGAACATGTCGATCTCACCCGCCGACTTGCCGTCCTTGTCCTTCTCGCCCACGCCGGTGCGGGTCATGCCCGGGATCCAGTTCTCGTGGGGCAGGTTTATCTCCCGGGTATCCTCCATGGTCACGATCTTGGCGCCCGGAGGGATGAAAAGGGCGAGCGAGTTCAGCGCCGACGTCTTTCCCGATGCCGTGCCGCCGCAAAGGATCATCGATTCCCCGTTCTCCACCCCGAGCCACAAGTACGCCATCATCTCCGGGGAGACGGTCTTGTACTTGAGCAGGTCGACCGGCGTGAACGGGCGGTGCTTGAACCGCCTGATGGTGAAGGTCGAACCTCTGGTCGTCACCTCCCGGGAGTAGGTCGCCTGGACGCGGTGTCCTTCGATGGTGGTCCCGTCGAGGATGGGGCTGGACACGGAGATCTGCTTCCCGCTCCTCTGAGATAGCGTCACGACGAAGTTGTTCAGCGAATCCTCGTTGTCGAAAATGATGTTGGACCGCACCGATTCATACTTCCGGTGCGATATGAAGATGGGGATGTTGTGTCCGTCGCAGGAGATATCCTCGATATCGTCATCGCACATCATCACGTCGATGACACCGTGACCGACGAAGTCGCGGATGATGTAATAACCGAGCTTCTTCTTGGTGATCGGTTCGACCTTGATCCCCCGGGTGCGGACGAACGAGTCCACGCTCTCCCGCAGGTACTCCTCCTTGTCCAGGCCGGTGAGCTTCTCCCACTCGTAGCCAAGGGTGCGCTGCAGGGTGTCCTTTATCAGGGCCAGAAGGTCCTTCTCCTCCCGGCTAAGTTCTGGCTCGATGACCTCGTAGAGGTACTCGCTGTTATCGTTGTTGAAGGAGATCCGGATGTAGCTGTAAGGTTCCTTGACCGGATAAACTTCCAGGATCTCGATGTTGGGGTTCTTGATCTCCGGGATGTCAGTGACGTGGGAACCCTTCTGGAGGCGCTTCTGCTCCACCAGTTTGGTAGGGAGCATGACCTTGATCCCACGGTTCGGGGCTACCTTCTTCAGGAAGCGCATGTAGCCCTCCTTGGCCTTCTCCATGGTGGTCTCCTTTGACAGCGGCTCCTGCCTCCTGTTGCCGCGGGCCATCGGATCTGCTTCTGTAGTCATTCTGAAACCTCGTTAAACGTTGATGTCGACCTGGACGAAGGCGCGGCTGAGCGTCAGCGTTCCCGTGTTGATTATCTGAAGCGTGACCATGTGGGACTTGTCTGCCAGCATCGTGTCCGTGACGGTCATCTCGGTGACGCCGGCATTGGCGGCGACCACCGAGTAGACGCTACCGACGCCGGTACCGGTCCTGGTGGCGGTTATCGTGGCCAATGGGTCGGCTGCCTTTATCGTCTTGTTCATGAAGTCCATGAGCGCCACGTGGTAGACCGTGTTGAACTTGTATACCGTGGTGTTCTGGTTGTTCCAATGGGGAGTATACTTCTGGGAGTCCAGGTAGATCAGGTTGATGTTCACGCCGGCCACTCCGTTGCCGGACATCGTGGAGTTGGTCCCGACGATGTCGATCTGGGTGAACTCGACGTTGAAGGTGGACCCGGACTTGGTCACTTCCAGCGAGGGAGATGCTTTCATCGCCTCGCCCACGTCCTGCTTGACGATCAAGGCGCCGTTCTCATAGGCCAGCCACTGACCGACATAGTATCTGTTGGGGGCATAGAATTCCAACTTCCCGCCCCCGGTCTCGCTGAAGGTAACCTTTCCGTTGGAGGTGTAATTGAACTGGACGGTGGTACTGGTGGTGCCTGTGCCGGAAGGCCTCAGGAAGAGCCCTCCCGCGGTGGCCGAAGCGAACAGCGGGATCCCGTCCGCACCAAGGGTGATCGGCTCATAGGTGTTAACCATGCTGGTCCCGGTCACCTGGGCGTTGACGATGAGGTTGTCGATCTTACCTTTGACCTCACCCATCTGGTTCTGGACCTCGTTCATGTGAAGCCGTTCGTTCTCCTTCATCCAAATGGGGATGTAGGTGTTCACGAACATGGACATGAAAGTTAGGAATATCAGCAAGGCCATGATCGTGCCGATCACGGAGGCTACTCCCTCTTCGTCACGGCGTATGCATCGAGCCCGACTCGATCTGCTCAGAATCCTTTTTTTAAGGGCAACTTTGACCATGCTGGTTCCTCAAAATCGTATCGTGAAAGAAGTTAATCGTGAGTATTTAAACATTCTGAGCTGTCTGGCTATTTGCGAAATTAAGGCTTTTCGCAACACGATGCATCTGCCAGGGAACCCCTCCCGCAACGCTTTTTGCCGCCTTCTAGGGTGCGGTCCTTTCATTTTTTGTACGCGGGCGGGACATGCCAACCTTTATAATGGTCCTCCACTTTCTCTGACCGCCAAGCCGCAGTAACTCAGCTGGGAGAGTGCAAGGCTGAAGACCTTGAAGTCGCTGGTTCGAGCCCGGCCTGCGGCACTCCTTATCCTTTTCATCTGAGACGCATTACAAAGTTTGATATCGCCCGCACCGATAGGGTTCATGGTGAACATGCAGGTCAAGTCCTTCGAGATGAGCGTCATCGAGGCGAAACGTTTCTCCAAAGCAGGAGAGCGCATGACCAACATCCGTATCGACCAGAACAGCAGCATCA
This sequence comes from uncultured Methanomassiliicoccales archaeon, assembly GCA_963695345.1. Classification (GTDB taxonomy): domain Archaea; phylum Thermoplasmatota; class Thermoplasmata; order Methanomassiliicoccales; family UBA472; genus DASXVU01. Next base: position 1,168,425 of record OY968769.1, on the reverse strand, counting down.
CCCAAGTGGTTAGGATGTCGGATGAGACGATCTCAGTTGATTTTCGGTTCACCGCCAACTATTCCGGGATGGGCTTTATCAAGATCGAGGGCCAGATCATCGGTGAGGGCAACGCCAACGAGATCATGGCGGAATGGGCCAAGGACGGTTCGATGCCTTTGGACGAGGCCAACGCCGTGCACAACACCGTAGTGGCGAATTGCCTGCCCACCGCCCTGCTGGTCGCCCGGGACATCAAGCTTCCCCCACCATTCCCTCTGCCGCATATCAACGTGCAGAAGAAGGGCGGGATCAAGCCGGGCAGCGGTGTCGAGGTCGCGTAACCGTATTTCTGAGTCATCGGCCCGCTCGATCGAACGATCCCATTACCTGATGTGGTCTAGGGCGAACGAGCCGATCTGCAGGGCATGCTTCGATGAAGTGTACCTGATGTAGGCCCGGGACTGCACCTCGCTGATCCCCTGGATCGAGAAGAACGTCTTCAGCTGATCGACCTTGAAATCGATCATCCCGTCCATGATAGAGCCGAGCATCTGGATCTCCTGCTCGCCGTGCATGCCCTTCTCGACTGTGAACATCGAGACGGCCTTGTCCCTTTTTCGCTTACCGCACAATGGCGAAAGGAACCGGAAGGCGGTGTTCGGGTCCGAGTAGGCGATAAGGGTGGAGATGGACCGGAACGCCATGCGATAGTACTCGTAATTCTCACGGAAGGTCTTGGTTATGGTCTCGACCGCCTCGGAGATCTTCTCATGGTCGGTCGGCTCATCGATGTATACGGTATACTCGTCCTTGGACTCGTCGCCCATGGAACGCGAGAAGGCGTCGATGTACCGGACCAACCCTCTCCTTTCGTACTCATCATAACCAGATAGTACGAACTTCATCTCTTCCCGTATATCCTTGGGGGTCTTGTCGGTGATCACCCAAAGCGCCGGAATGCCCTTCTTGAGGCCTTCCGCGACGAATGAGTTGACCATGACCTCCTTGCCGACGAACGGCGGTCCGTGGACCATGATGTTGGAACCGAACGGTATGCCGCCCAGCAGCAGATCGTCCAGACGGGTGTTGCCCGTCTTCACTTTTGCCTGGGTCGCCTCCAGGACCCGGTCCTTTTCCCTGGCCTTGATCTCGTCCTCGATCAGACCGGACTCACGCATCCGGATCTCCTCGGCCTTGGCGTTGAGGAACCGTTCCTTGGCGCGCAGGTCCTCCTCTTTCTTCTGCACCTCGTTGCGGAGCTCTTCGATGCGCTTCTTCAGTTCCACCTCGTCGGTGCCAGAGAGCTCCTTGCGGGTCTCTTCGAACTTGCGCTTCTCGCCCGAGAGGACCTTTTCCCGGTACATCATGTCCTCCTCGCGGCGGTTGAGCTCATCCTCCTTGTAAGTGACGATGTCCTTGATCTTCTTCAGCTCGTCGTCCTTCTCACGGATCTGGATCTTCATCTGGTCCAGTTCGCTCCTCATCATGGCCGCTTCCTTCTCCTTGGCCATCATCTCCTCGTACTTCTGGGACACCGCCTTCTCGATATCTGGCTTGCCCATGTTGAAAATCTTCAGCTTGTCGTCCTTCAGTTTGAGGTCCATCGAGAGCCGGAGGAGTTCCTTCTCCATGTCTTGGATGCGGTTCTGGAGTTGTTGTTCCTTGTACCTCCACTCGGTCTCCTTCTGTCTGAGTTCGGTGTGGAAGCGCTCCTCCAGGTTTGCCTCCACCTCCTTGGATGTGTAACTTGATGCGTCCCGTTGTCTGAGTTCAAGCTCCCTCATGCGGGTCAGAAGCTTGGACTCCTTCTCTTTCAGTTCGATCTCCTTCAGGAGCAGGGACGATTTATCCTCTGATACGTTCACTAGCGATTGCTGGAAGTGTTGCTTTATCTCATTGTTCAGCTTCTGAAGCCTGTCCACCTCGAGCCCCAGCTGATCCTTCGCCTCGATCAGTTCCTGCAGCTTTCGGCCAAGGTCGATCTCGACATCCTTGCCGGACTGGTCCGAGGTGTTGTCCAAGAAAGCCTCTGCCAGTTTCTGCTTCAACAGCCGGAGTTCGTCCTCGTATTTCTTCAGCCTGTCGGTGAGCTCGGTAACGTATTCGGAACTGGCTTCGATGACGGCCGTCTGTTTATTGTCGGCGGTCTTCTGATCCTCCACTCCTTCATTGAGCCAGGATAGGAAATCATCGCCGCCTTCAAGCCAAGACCGGAGGTCCCCTCCCTCACTGGCCTTGGAAGTGGAGCTGACCTCGACGGTGGATGGCCCCGGGTCCAGGCGGACCTCGTGTGGGGCGGCGTCCAAATTCTTGCTAGAAGCCATTTTCAATACCCGTTAAGCGTAATTTCGATCGTTTCATGACGGCCCAGCCCTCTATATAAGATGTTCCGAGTGGTTCTTCGAACCGATATTAAGGGTAGCCAGCCAGTCATTCTATTGGCAACGGGGCAGGTGTTGGTTCAGGCGTTGGGCCGTCCCTCCAAAACCGTCGAGCTCAGATCACAGATCAGATATGGTATCGATCGCTTTTCTGATTCTCTGTTCCTGATTCTTTGTCCAGATTGATTAAGTATTCCGGTCCCTAATCCGAAAGGCGAGACCAGACCAATGGCCATCAGCACCATAGTGTTGCCGCAGATCATAGCTACCGTCATATTGGCAGCAGTATTCCTTTCCAGCCTCCGATACAAGGATGTTCCCGAGGCCAAGTATTTTCGTGTCGCCATCGCCATCGGAATGATATGGGCGGCCTTTTACGGCCTTGAGCTGAATGCCGGACCTCTTTCAGACAAGGTGCTTTTCGCGAAGATTCGGTTCCTTTTCCTTCCGTTCATCACACTGGCTTATTTCCTGATGTCCGCAAGCCATGCTGGAAAAGTACGATGGCTCTCCAAGGAGAACATTATGCTCCTTACAGTGATGCCATTGTTCACCGTCATCACAATGCTGACATCAGACGCAACTCACCTTTTCCGCTATGATTTCGGTGTTCGCGATGTCGGCGATTTCACCGTACTTACGTTCAATAATGGCCCCTGGTACTGGATCTACGCATTCTACAATTATCTCATAGCCACCGTAACTTTCATTGTCTTGCTGAGCACGGCAAAAGGAACACGCTCAATCTATTCAAAACAAGCCGCAATCTTGATCATTGGGACATTCGTCCCAACGGCAAGCGATTTGGCCTTCAACCTCGGGTTCACTCCGATCCAGGGCTATAGCATCGCCTCCTGTTCCATGATGGCCACCGGAGTGCTATTCTTCTGGGCCCTTTTCTCCTATCACATCCTGGACATCAAACCGGTTGCCCGGTCCGAGGTGGTCGATAAGATGTCCGATCTCTATCTGGTGGTAGATGCGAGGGACAGGTTGGTCGATTACAACATAGCATCGGCGACAAAGCTCGGCCTCAGTGGAGCCCGGGGCGTCGGCTCTGAGCTGAAGACCATTTTGTCCGCCGGCTCTAGATTCTATGACAAATTGGCGAACCACTCCGACTTCGTCCAAGAACTGGAAGCAATGGGGAAGGTGGGCGATCCGATTTTTGAGGCGACCGTGGTGGATCTCTCCCAGTCCGGTCTGCCCGGCAACCGGTTGATCCTCCTGAGGGACATTACGCAGAGAAAGGATGCTGAGAACGAGCTTAGGCTGAGCGAGGAAAGATATCGTGAACTGTTGGACTCGTCACCGTTCCCCATCACCATCGCCAGAAGGGACGACGGCAGGCTGCTTTTCATAAATCGCAGGGCCGAGCGCCAGTTCAAGATTAGCAAGGAAGAGGCCCTAAGGACGAAGATCCAGGATTACTATGAGAATCCAAGCCTCAGGAGCGCGGTCATCAGATCCATCGACGAGAATGGCCACCTGGAAGATTTCGAGCTCATGATGAGGGACGTCGGGGGTGGGACCTTCTGGGCATCCACTTCAGCCATACTGGTCGAGTATCAGGGGGTCACGGCGGTCTTTGCCGAATACAACGACATAAGCGAGCTGAAGCGTCTCAGCGCCTCGATCCAATCGGTCAACATGAAGTTGAACCTGCTTTCAACCATCACTCGGCACGACGTCAGGAACGACCTCATGGTCATAAACGGCCATATCCACCTGGCCGATTCCGAGAGCGACCCGACGAAGATCAATGGCCACCTGGCGAAGATCAAGACCGCTTCGGCCCGGATGGAAGCTCTCATCGACTTCGCCAAGACCTATCAGAACCTGGGCAGTGAGCCGCCTGGCTGGTATCGGGTTGATGATATGTTCGAAGGGGCATTGAAACAGCTTAAACTGGTGAACGTAACCACCTCAGCGTCGGTAGGGGACCTCAAGATATTCTGCGACCGGCTGGTCGAGAGAGTATTCTACAATCTCATTGACAATTCATTGAGACACGGCGGTCACGTCTCGCATCTAGGCATCGAATTCCACGTGTCCGAAGCGGAGGCCACACTCGTTTATTTCGATGATGGTGTGGGCATTGAGGACAACGACAAGGCGAGGGTATTTGAGAGGGGTTTCGGGAAGAACACCGGATTGGGCATGTATCTGACACGAGAGATCCTGGCAATAACCGGTATGGTCATAACAGAGAAAGGCAGGGCGGGTCAAGGGGTCAGGTTCGAGATCAAGATCCCCCGGAACATGTACAAGGCCAGGATATGAAAGGACTTCCTCTGGCCTCACTGGAGAAGATAATCACCTTCGGTTCTCCTCCAAAAAAGGATATATATTCTCCGACCTATCTTAGAAAGAATCGGGAAATCGGCCAGGTGTGGTGAGATGGAGAAGACCGTGCACGTTAAGTTGGACCGCAACAGCGACTTCACGTTGCGCGAGGTTCTCAAGAAGATCGAGGAGATCCAGGCCGAGCATCCGGAATTGGACGTCTTTTTTGATGGCGATGACTACGCCATATGCAGCCGGCCCAGGAAGGCTCCGGAAAAACGTGAGTAATGCATCATTATATATTGTCATTCTTTAAGTTTGAAATAGTAGATTCCTATGTAACTGGGGGTTAAACTTTGGCAAAGAAAACCGAATTGTCCAAGAAGACTGTGATGAAGGAGAAGGTCAAGCACATTGACTTTGACAACATTTCGACCGTCAAGGACCTGATGGAGGCATACAAGGACAGCTCGGTTCAGAGTCGGGCCCTGGCCACCTGCGGAATAGCTTACGAGAAGGCGCTGAAGGACCCCGCCAGGCCGACCATCCTCCTTGGTCTGGCCGGACCGCTGGTCGCGGCCGGACTGAGAAAGGTCATCGCCGACATGGTCAAGTACGGTATCGTCGACGGCATCGTCACGATCGGCGCCATTCCGTACCAGGACTTCTACCAGGCCCAGGGATACTCTCATTACAAGACCTCGCCCCGGGTCGATGACCTAGCCCTCCGGGAACTGTTCGTGGACCGGATATACGACACATTGGTCGATGAGGACAAGTTCCGCGAGACCGACGCGGTCATCGGTGACATAGCAGAGAAGCTCGAACCCCGGGGCTACTCGTCCAGGGAGTTCATGGAGATCCTCGGCGACCATGTCAAGGACAAGAACTCGATCCTCTACAATTGCCGCAAGTACGGTGTTCCGATGTTCGTTCCGGCGCTCAACGACTCGAGCATCGGCATCGGTCTGACCGGATTGTACCAGAGGGCCCGCGCTGCCAAGAAGCCCTTCATGCACATGGACTCGATACGCGATAACTGGGAACTGACCCAGATGAAGATCAAGTCAGAGAAGACCGGGGTCATCTACATCGGCGGCGGCGTCCCGAAGAACTTCATCCAGCAGATCGAGGTCATCGCGGAGACGCTCGGTTACGACAAGGGCGGTCACCACTACGCCATCCAGATCACCATGGACACGCCCCAGTGGGGCGGACTGTCCGGCTGCACCTTCGAGGAGGCGCAATCCTGGGGCAAGATCAACCGGGACGCGAACAAGTCCGTCGCCTACGTCGAGGCATCGATCGGCCTTTCGCTGCTGGTCGGCTACATCCTGCAGTCCGGAGCTTGGAAGGGCAGGAAGCGCCTGAAGAACACCTGGGACGAGGACATGCTCACCTCGGTGAAGCAGGTCCCGCTCAATATCGAGAAGTAAACTCCTTCAGGCCTCCGGGCCTGTTCCATTTTATCATTCAACGGACAGACCATGAAAGAAACACGCCGTCTCGGCCGGGCGACCATCGCCATCTACAACTCCTACGACCCGAACAACTTCCGCGAGGCGCACCGCCGGATCCTCGCCCGCGCCGGACCGCTGGCCCTGGCGTTCGACTGCAACCTGGTGACGATAGGCTTCCCGTTCCCGCAGGACCTGAACACGCCCCAGGAGATCGCCGACTGGGTTTCTACGACGACCTCGATCGGGGAGGACGGCGGCTACCTCAAGGAAGTAACCGCCAAGGGGCGCTTTTCGACGGTCGGGTATCCGGGCAAAGGCTTCCAGCCCCAGCTGGGAGAGGTGGTGCTGACCACCTGCAACCCGGACAAGAAGAAGAAACGGTCGGTCGACGAGGTGGTGGACATGCTGCTGAACGGCAGGAGCATCTGCCTTGTCTTCGGGGCCGGTCCGAAGGGTGTCCCGAAGGACATCCACGACATGGCGCCGAACCACATGGACATCACGTTCGGCGAGTACTCGATGGAGACCTGCACCGCTCTAGGCGCGTGCGTGGCGGTCCTCGCCCACAAGGTGCACGACCGGACCAGATAGGTCATCTGGACTAGTCAAGATCAATCGGCTTGAACGCGTTCATGTTCTCGCCGCGTATCAGGCGGCCGAATATGTTCAGGCGCTCCAACGAACGGTCCAGGTCGAAACGTTGGTAACGTTTCCTGCCAAGCTCGTCCTTGAGGTCCTGGACGGTCACGTACTCCTTGCCCTGCTCTCTTGATATCTTACGCACATAGGAAAGTAGGATCAGGTCATTGGCGTCCAGCTGGCCCGAGACCGATGATCGGACGCCCTTCCTTCCATACGAGCTCTTCCCCGGAATGAAATGGTCCTTCTTCGCGTCCAGGAACTCGCGGTACAGATCGAAGAAGACGTCCTTGCTTCTCGAGAAGGATGAATCGTCGATCTCCTCCTTGCCCTCGAGCCTGCACATCGCCATCGCCAGCTTTGTTATCGCATACCGGTCAATGGGCAGTTCCAGCTCCACCGATTCCGGCTCCACCTGCTCCTTGACCAGCCTCATCCCGGCTTCGATCTCGGTGACGGCGGAACGCTTGATCACCGGTCTGATCATGAGCGAGTAGAGCAGGTACTCCAGGACGTCCAGGTTCGGCTCCTTCTCCGCACCGACCTTGTAAGCGTTTATGATCGTGGTCGGCACCTGCACTGGCAATGGGTCCGACAGCGGGTTCATGACGGTGAGGAAGTTGAACGACGTTTCCCTTGCCGATGACCGTCCAAGGCTCCTGTGAAGGTCTTCGGTCTGCTCATCCTTCTCAATAACGTCGAAGCGGTAGCGGTCGCTCCTCCCGGTGAATTCCAAGGGCAGGTTGTTCCTGATGGTCGATTTCAGGTCTAGCAGCGGCCCCTTCTTCGTCGAAAGGCAGATAGACTGGGCGCCGATGCCGCCATTCCCGTAGACGTCCGAAGGGCAGGAAAGAAGCTGAAGCGCCAACGACTTGCCCAGGTCATCGTATTCTGCGTCCCTCCACTGCTCGGTCAGGAAATACTGGAAATCCTTGGCGTCGATGCGCGGCTTCGGAAGTCTGAGAACGCCTTTCTCAACGCTGCGCACTTCCCGGTAGGAGGCCTTGTACGATGGATAGACCGATCCGTCCTCGATCTTGATTCCTGTCCAGCGCAGTGGGCCCACATTCAGGTCGACGAGCTCACCCTCGCGGAGCTGGATGTCATCGGGTACGTAATAGTAGATGTCTGAATAATGTTCGGAGAACGGCGAGCGCCTTAGACGTATGACTCCCTGGGCAATGAACTTGACCCAGCCAGCATGCCGGTCGGGCCGCATCAGCTCCCTCTCGAAGGCGGCGAACTCAGAGCCAAGCGATCGGGAATTGAGCGAGATGCGCTTCATTTCAGTAATTCTCGTAATGAACGCCGAGGGACGGGATGCCGACCCCGCTGCCAATGGCAACCTGGCCGACGACCTTCGCCCCTTCGCCCAGGACCTGCAGCGCTTCCTTCACGTTCTCCTGCGGTAGAACGATGCCGTAGCCCATGCCCATGTTGAAGGTCTTGTACATCTCGGTGGCATTTACGTTGCCCAGCTCGGAGATAATCTCGAACACCGGCTGCGGTCTGATCGGGTCGGACATCTCGAATAGGACATCCTTCTTCAGGCGGACGAAGTTCTTCAGACCGCCGCCGGTCACGTCCACCATGCCGTGGACCTGGACCTTTTCGACCAGCTCGACCACCTTTTTGACATAGAGCTCGGTCGGCGTCAGCAGCTCTTGACCGATGGTCTTTCCCAGCCGGTCGAACTTCTGGTCCAGCCCGATCTCGGCCGACTCGAGCACCTTCCTGGCCAGCGTCATGCCGTTGGAGTGTATCCCGGACGACCTCAGCCCGATGATGGCGTCGCCGACCTGCACTTTGCTTCCGTCGACGATCCTGTCCTTCTCCAGCCAGCCCAGCGCGGTTCCGGACAGGTCCACGCCGCGCACGATCTCCGGTAGTACGGCGATCTCACCGCCGACGATGTCCACGTTGCATTCCTCGGCGGCTTTCTCCAGGCCGATGCCGATCTGCTCGGTGATCCTCTCGTCGGGCTTGTCGATGGCGATATAATCCACGAACGCGAACGGCTCGGCACCGACGCATATGGTGTCGTTGACGTTCATGGCCATGCAATCGATGCCGACCGTGTCCCATTTGTCCAATGCCTCGGCTATGAGCAGTTTGGTGCCGACGCCATCGGTGCACAGTGTAAGGACGATCCCGTCAAAATCAATCAGACTGGTGAACTGTCCCTTGATGTCTATGACCCTGCCCTTGCCGGTCCTGCGGTAGGTGAGCCTATTGACTAGCGATGCGATGGAACGGGACTTCTGCTCGATGTCGACACCCGCGCGGGCGTACGTCCAGTCGTTCTGGGTCATGGAGGGCACCGGAGGTAAATCGGTCCGCCGTCTAAATAGTCTTTCATCGGACGTCAAGGCGGTTTCCATGGCTCGCAGGTTCTTAATATGGTCATGACCCATTTCAGCCGAAATGAACAGCGGCCCCTTCCATTTTCCCGGAGACTACGACGCTCAGATCACCCGAACCATCCCCCACTACGAACTCATACACCAAGGAATCATCGACCTGGTACTGTCATTGGACAGGCCGCCTGGGCTGTGGCTCGATACCGGCTGTGGCACGGGAACGTTGGTCAGGACGGCTTTGGATCGGTTCCCGAGCACCCATTTCCTGCTCGCGGATCCTTCCGAAACCATGCTCGGACAGGCGCAGAAAAAGTTTGAAGAAGAGGATAGGGTCCGGTTCCTCAGGCCGACATGCTCCCAGGAACTGGAAGGACAGGTCAGTGAAAGACCAGACCTGATCACCGCCATCCAGTGCCATCACTATCTATCGAACAATGAGAGGAGGAGGGCGGTGCAGGCATGCCATGTCATGCTTCCGGCGGAGGGGGTGTTCATCACGTTCGAGAACGTGAGGCCATTTACCGACCGGGGCGTCGAGATCGGAAAGAGATACTGGGAACGTTTTCAGACGGAAATGGGCAAGAGCCCGGAAGAGGTGGCCGCCAACCTCGCCAGGTTTGACAGGGAATATTTTCCAATCACTGTCGAAGAGCACTTGGAGCTATACCGGAGCGTGGGGTTCAGTACGGTCGAGCTGCTCTGGTATTCGTACATGCAGGCTGGTTTCTATTGCATCAAATAGACAGATGAGGCACGGGTCGGACTAGGCCGATGACAATGTCGGTCCGTTCGTGTTCGCAATGACAAACGTTTTATCCCCGAATTGCATCGAACAGCACGTTATGTCCAAGAACTGGCTCTCGGCCCGCCGAAAGGACTTCTATCTACCGAAAGGCGAAGCAGCTGGACTATCGCAGCCGTGCCTCCTTCAAGCTCATACAGATCGACGATCGTTTCCATATCATGAAACCCGGCCACGTCGTGGTGGACCTGGGGGCGGCGCCGGGCGGATGGCTGCAGGTCGCCTCAGAACGGGTCACGGAGACCGGCCATGTGGTCGGAGTGGACCTGCAGAGCATCGCTCCCGTTGACGGGATGGTCGAGACCATCCGCGGCGACATCAGGAAGCAGGAGACGGTAGACAAACTTCTCTACATGATCGCGGGAAAGGCCGACGTCGTTCTTTCCGACATGAGCCCGAACATCTCCGGTGCCTACAACACCGACCAGGCCCGGTCGGTCGAGCTGTGCGAGTACGCGCTGTCGTTCGCCCGGAAGACATTGGTGGACAACGGCTCCCTGGTCATGAAGATCTTCGAAGGCCAGGACACCAAGGAGTTCGTTACCGAGGTCAAGAAGTACTTCGACAACGTGCGCATGTTCGCGCCGAAGGCGTCGAGGGACAGCTCGTCCGAGATGTACATCATCGCCAGAAAGTTCAGGGGCGAAGACCACGTCATCCTCGCGAATGAGAAGGAAGACAACTAGGTAGTTTCCGTAACCGTTAAAGGAGCGGAGTTTGGTATTACCCTTCATGTTGACGTACATCACCGTCACGTTCAGTTCCGAGGGCAGACGCCCCTCGGAAATACTGGATGCTCTCCGGAACCTGGGCTTTGAACCGACCAAGGGCAATTATGACGGCATTTACAAATGGGACAAGAATGCCACGCTTGACGACGCGATCTATCTGGCCGATAAGGTTCATGCCACCCTGAAAGGGATGAACGTGCTCATGAAGTTCGAGACCGTATCCGAGCGGGACGACGTAGGCGCATCAGGGTCCGACCCGTTCCAGTAGAAGGCGTGCAGATGACGAGCGGAAAGATAGTGTGCATCGGCCAGAACTATCGGGAGCACATCAAGGAGCTTAAGAACGAAGTGCCTTCCGAACCGGTGATCTTCCTGAAACCGATGTCATCCCTTGTCGCCAACCAAGACCCGATCCTGATCCCCGAGGGCATCGGCAGGGTCGACCACGAGGTCGAACTAGCCCTGGTCATAGGCAAAGCCGGGAAGAACATCCCGAAGGAAACGGCTATGGACCACGTTTCCGGCCTGGCGGTCTTCAACGATGTGACCGCCCGGGACATCCAGAACGCATATCGGAAGGACGGACTGCCCTGGACATTGAGCAAGGGCATGGACACGTTCGCGCCGATGTCGGAACCGAGAGCCGCTGGCATCGGCCCATGACATCCACGATCTGGAGATATCGTGTCATGTGAACGGAATGCCGAGGCAGCATGGGAACACCTCCATGATGATCTACACGCCGGAGGAGCTGATAGCGTTCATTTCCAAATGGATGACGCTGGAAGAAGGCGACATAATCGCCACCGGCACTCCCAGCGGGGTCGGCCCGATCGTCCCGGGCGACCTGATCGAAATGAGGATCGAGGGGGTCGGAAATCTTACCAATCCGGTCCGGGCTAGGCCTTAATCCCAGAAACGTTTTGTCTTCGCGTAGTTGATCTCGGCGCTGAGGATCTCCCTGAGGAAATCATCCTCGCTGTCGAAGAAACCGGCCAGCACCCTGGAGGCGGTGTCCGGGCCGATCCCCCTTCCGGCGAGCGCGGTCATCGCCTTCTTGCCGTATTTCATCACCAGGCTGCCGTTCTTGAACAGCTTGCGCAGCTCTTTCTCTTCCTCCTCGTTAAGGTTCTTCTTCTTCGCCAGCTTGACCAGGTCCTTGTTGTAGGGATTGAGCGCGGCGATCATCTGGCCGCCGCACTTGGGGCATGTTACGGTCCGGGGCGCCTCCCGGACCCTCAGACGCCACTGGGAGGCGCAGCTGAGGCAGGACATGTGCATCTGTTCCTCTTCCAGGCGCTTCTTGAGCGCCATCAGGATGGAATGGTCGGCGCGCTGTGGGGTGATCAGCTCCTTCGAATGCGACAGCCCCGCCCGGCCGATCGGCGTCAGGCCGCATATTTGGAACTCCAGATCGCCGGACTCGATGCTCCGGACGACCTCCACAGTCCCGTCCAGGTCAAAATCCTCCCATAGCACCCGGGCGATCGCCTCGTCGAATATGGGACTGTTCTCGTAGGCTTCGACCAGTCTGCCGAAGTTCACGCTCTTGTAGTCCGCGTCCTTGTCCACCGCCCCGAACTTCTTTGCCACGTAGACAAAGCGCCAGCGCAGGTGGCTGGAGTTCTTTATGACCATGCGGACCAATGCCTCGACCGTGTCGGACCGGATCCCCCTCAGCGTCTCGATGATCATATCCGGCTTGATGTCGCGCGGCAGGTCCAGTATGATCCGGTAAGGATCGGTGGTGACCGCCACCGACTCACCCAGTCGAGCGGTCAGCAGTATCGACAACATCTTTGACAGGGTCTCGTTGACCTTAGTGCCGAAACACATGTTGAGGATCGCCAGACGTTTTCCGATCTCAAGGGTCACCTTCTTGTCGGTGGGCATGGGGAACTTCGCTCGCTGTTCGATGAAGTAATCCTTGACCGCCCTGACCGATGCGGCGTCGCCCATGTACTCGGAATAGTTCTCCTGCCTGCGCAGTCTCCCGACCTCCTGGGCCACGTCAAACGGGACCGGTATGTCCTCTCCGACCCAGGAGGGTATGGAGCCTATCTCACGGACCTGTTCGACCAGCAGTTCGTCCTCCCGGACCTCGATGATGCGCCACGTCCTTCCCCTGGTGATGAAGGTGGCGTATGGTTCAGCGAACGATACAACGAAAGATTCGTCCAGGGTGCCCACGATCTTGCGGCTGGACAGCTCCCTGATCATGTAGGTCCTTTCGTCAGGGATCATCGAAATGTTGTCGTAGAAGTACTTGCGGCCACGTGATGATCGCCTATAGTCGTCCCGGTCCACGAAGACTAGTCCGATCCTGGAGATCTGGTCCAAGATCCCGATCGAACTTCTCCCGGGTAAGGTCACGGAACGGATAGGTGCGGACGCAGGCAGCGTACGCATCGTCCTTGTTGACCTTTCCCTGCATGGTCATCGCCACAAGCTGGTTAGCCAGCACGGTCATCGGACAGGGGCGGACGAGCAGAGGCTCGAGCTCCTCGTTCAGTGCCTTGCGGGTGATGACCATGGACTCCACGATCTCGTCGGGGGATGAGGCCACCACCGCTCCTTCCGAATAGGCCCCCACCTGATGCCCGGCCCGCCCCATCCTCTGGATGAGCCTGGCCACCTGCCTGGGGGAGTTGTACTGGATGGCGTAGTCCGCCGATCCGATGTCGATGCCCATCTCCAGCGATGAGGTGCATATCAGTCCCTTCAGCTTCTCCGCCTTGAAGTTCTCCTCCATCTCGATGCGCGTCTCCTTGGACAGCGATCCATGATGCACACCAACGGAGAACGTCTCGTCCCATATGTGGTACCGGGCGGCCAAGGCCTCCGCGGTATCACGGGTGTTCACGAACAGCAGGGTGGACCGATGTTCCTCGATCATCTTCCTGCATCGCCGCATGCACGCGGTCAGCTGGGCGTCGCTCTGTAGCGTACCAGCCAGATCCCGGTCCTCGTCCGTTACCTCCGGGTATTGAACCGACAGCCTCATCTCCTTGGCTATCTGTGCTTTCACGATCGTGACCTGACGTTTGGGTCCGCCCAGGAAGTTCGCGACCTCCTGGATGCTGCCCACCGTGGCCGATAGGCCGATCCTCTGGAAATCCCCGGCCAGATAGACAAGCCGTTCCATGGCGATGGCGAGCTGGGCTCCTCTCTCGTCGTTGGCAAGCTCGTGTATCTCATCGACCACGAAGAACTTCACGTTCGATAGGTGCTGCCTCAAGTTCTTGCCGGTGAACATGATCTGGAGGGTCTCCGGCGTCGTGATGAGAACATCTGGCGCGTACTTCGATTGGTGTGTCCGCTCCGATTGGGGGGTGTCCCCGTGACGGACGGCAACGCGCAGATCGAGGGCATCCCCAAACTCCTCCAGGCGGCGAAGCATATCCCTGTTCAGGGCCCTCAGGGGCGTCACGTAGATGCATCGGATACCCTTTCCCTCGGTGGAGATGAGCCGGTGAAAGATGGGCAGCATCGCCGCCTCCGTCTTTCCGATGCCGGTCGGTGCCACCAGCAGAATGTTCCTGCCTGCCAGGATGTGCGGTATGGCCTCTGATTGGGGCCCCGTCGGCATACTGATCTGCTTGTCGGAGAGGACCTTTCTGATCCTATCGTCCAGAAGTTCGAATACCATGGAATTGTGTCCAGTGACCTGATAACGAAAGTCAATCGATACTTGAAGTTTTGCGAAAGATCTCCGATAGTGATTGTTTCTCGAAAAAAATGGAAGTGAAGGCCGGTCAAAGACCGGCGCTAGAGTTTACTTCTTTTCCGCTGGCGCGGCAGGTGCTGCCGGAGCAGGGGCAGCCGGAGCGGCTGCGGGTGCCGGCGGAACCGGTTCCGTGGCCTCGAGCAGCATCTCCGAGATGTCCATGATCTTGATCTTGGCGCCGATCTTCTTCGCACCCTGCTGCAGGTTGACGACGCAGAACGGGCATGCGGTGGCGAGGATGTCCGCTCCGGTTTCCACTGCCTCCTTTACCCTCTCTGCCGCGATGGCGACGGCGGTGTCGTTGTTGGCGGACTTGAATCCGCCTCCGGCGCCGCAGCACTTGGAGTCCATCCTGACATGCTTCATCTCGACCAGGGTGACGCCGGGGATCGCTTTGATGCACTCACGCGGCGAGTCGAAGACATGGGCGTGACGCCCCAGATGGCACGGGTCATGGTAGGTGACCTTCGCCTTGATCTCCTTCGTGAACTTGAGCTTCTTCTCCTTGATCATCTTCTCGGACGCCTCCGCGAAGTGTTGCACCGGGAACGCTGGGCTATTGTAGTACTTGCCGTAGTCGTGCGAGGTGGTCTTGTAGCATCCAGCGCAGGTCATGACCATCGACTTGGCGCCGGAGCGCTCGACGGTGGTGATGGTGTGTTCCACGAAGTTCCGGGTCAGCTTCGTCTGGCCGGTCCTCAGAGCCGGTGATGTGCAGCACCATTCGTCCTCACCCATGATATTGATGGTGGCGCCTCCCCTGCTGAGGACGGTCACTCCGGCCTTGGCCAGATGTGGCGCTCGGTAGGATGCCGTGCAGCCGGCGAAGAACATCACGTCTGGCTGCGGGGAACGGGGCACATCCTTGGGGTACCAGGCTCCGCGCTTCTCCATCGGTTCGTCATACGGGTTGCGCTTCTCCTCCAGCCTCTCCCTGATCTTGACGTGGGCGGGCAGTGGTCCGTGGCCCTGCTCAGCGGCCCATTCCCTGACGACCTCCCAGAAGTCGGCGAACTCGATGCTGACGTGGCAGACGGTCCAGCACCTGGCGCATCCGGTGCACCAGTACAATGACTCGATGAACTCATCGTCCAGCTTTATCTTGCGACCCAAAAGGGTGTCCAGAGCGTTCCTCTTGGCCAATTGGTTCAGATAGAAGACTTTGCCTCTAGGCGAGTTCGACTCCCATCGGTTCTGATTATAGGTATCGCAGACCTGGACGCAGTATCCGCACTGAAGACATGCAGCCATATCCCTTTCAAGGCTTTTTGGTAATTTGACCATTGAAATACCTCTGTGAACACCGGTCGGTATCAGATGAAGAGCCGATAGCCGTTGGCAGGTTGGTAACTAAGCATGGAAGACGGATATAAAAATCTGCTGACGGACGTCTCTATCCCTTGTTAAAGGTCATATGGCCGGCCCGCTTCCATGGCCATTAAACACCTATCTAACCCTCTAATATCGGGGTATAGGCGTACCAGCTGCCATCGGTTTTCAGCATCGCTAGAGAGGATTCGAGGAGGAGCTTATGTTTCTCCTCGATCTGGGCGAGCGTGATCAGTATGTCCTTTATCTTAGGGTCGCCGACCATGGCCGAGGCCTCCTGGTACATCCTCACCGAGGCGACCTCCACATCCAGCCCGATCTGGACCGCACGTATCTCGTCACCCACCGTCAAACAAGCCCCCTCAGGAGGGAACGGGAACACCTTGTCGGGGAGGATGTTCAAGAACCCCTTGTCCGGTTCAATGCCGTCAAGGTCAATTCCCGGAGCGAGGTGGAACATCAGTTCTTCGATCGTCTCCTTGTGCGTGCGTTCATCGGCACCGAGGGATCTCATGAGAGCCTTACCGTTTTCGTCGGCTACGCAGGTCGCCACCTTGGAGTAGAATTGGATGCCGAAGATCTCGATCTGTCTCGCAGCGGAAAGGATCGATAATACCGACGGAGGTGCTACCATGGGCTCAAGATATCATTCGGGTTCGTCATATTTCTAGCTTTAGAAATTGGATAGTTCTCTTCGGGGCTCGCAACCTTGATTAGTTGCGCGCTTCAATTGTTGCCCGATGGAGAACCAGGGCCCTTCAGGTCGCGGAGGTGACGGTCGGGATGCGGGGACCAAGCCCGACGGCGGTGCGGTCCATGGTCTTTCGTCCGTTGAGGCGGCTCAGCTGCTGGAGGTCCATGGGCCGAACGAGATCGCGGTAAAGCAACAGAACCTGTTACTGAAGTTCATTTCCTACTTCAAAAACCCCCTGGTCATCATCCTGCTGATCGCCGGCCTCATTTCCGGCAGCTCGGGTCAGAGCGATCAGGCGGGCATAATCTTCTTCCTCGTCATCGTCTCCGTAACCCTGGACTTCTACCAGGAGAACAAGTCCAGCCAAGCAGCCCAGAAATTGAGGGAGAAGGTCACCAACACCGCCACCGTTGTTAGGGACGGAAAGAGCCAGGAGATCAAGATCTCTTTGATCGTCCCGGGCGACACCGTTCTGCTATCCTCCGGCGACATCGTTCCAGCGGACGGAAAGGTGATCTCCGCCAACGACTTCTTCATCGACCAGAGCTCACTGACCGGCGAGCCGTTCCCGGTTGAGAAATGGCCCGCAGGGTCAGGAAGGGACACCGTTCCCGACGAATCGACCGCCTCCATGGGGACCACGGTGGTCTCCGGCAGTGCCACGATCGAGATAGTCAGGACTGGTGCCGCCACTCTCTATGGCCAGATAGCAAAGCGCCTTGTTGGCCGGGACCAAGACACGGAATACAGCAGGGGCATACGGCAGTTCGGTTATCTGATATCGGAACTTACCATCTTCCTCGTGCTGTTCGTCTTCGCGGTGAACGCGGCGTTCGACCGGGACCTGATCGAATCCCTTTTGTTCGCCCTTGCGCTGGCTGTCGGTCTGACCCCGGAACTTCTGCCGATGATCATCACGGTGGTGCTTTCTAGGGGGGCGATAAGGATGGCTGGTAAGGATGTCATCGTGAAGAAGCTCTCGTCGATCCAGAACATCGGGTCAATGGATGTTCTCTGCACGGATAAGACCGGCACTCTCACCGAGAACCGGATCGAGCTGATCCTCCATGTCGATCCGGAAGGGAACGATGACGACTCAGTGCTGTTGGACGCCTATCTCAACAGCATCTTCGAATCCGGCATAAAGAGTCCTTTGGACGCGGCGCTACTGGAATATCGCAAGATGGACACTTCGTCCTTCTCGAAGGTGGATGAGGTCCCATTTGATTTCGTGCGGAAGAAGCTCTCCGTGGTGATCGCCGAAGGAAATGAGCGTACAATGATCACCAAAGGGGCCCCAGAGGAGATATTCAAGGCGTGCACCTCCTGCCGGCTCCGTTCAGGAACGGTCGGAATGGAGGCGGCGTGGAATATCGCCGACGAACGATTCCGGGAGATGAGCTCCAATGGCTTCCGGGTGCTCGGCATCGCAGAAAAGGCGGTGGAGTCGGACCGGGTCGTCTACGACCAGGCAGACGAGAGGGGGATGACCTTCGTCGGATTCCTCGCCTTCATCGATCCTCCCAAGGAGAGCGCCGCCGAGGCCATCCGACTGATGCGTTCCTCTGGGGTTGAACTAAAGGTGCTCACCGGTGACAACGAGCTGGTGACCCGCCACGTCTGTCGATCCATCGGGGTGGAGGTGAAAGGCACGGTCCTCGGCGCCGACATCGTTAACGTCAGCGACATCGCCTTGGCGCGTCTGGTCGAGGATGCCAACCTCTTCTGCCGTATGAACCCGATGCAGAAAGAGAGGATTATCCGGGCCTTGAGGGCGAACAACCATGTGGTGGGATATCTCGGTGACGGGGTCAACGACGCACCTCCTTTGAAGGCGGCGGACGTCAGTATCTCGGTGGACACCGCCGTCGACGTGGCCAAGGAATCTGCCGACATCATTTTGCTAAAGAAGGATCTGAAGGTGCTCGAGGACGGGGTGCTGGAAGGTCGGGTGACCCACGCGAACACCATGAAGTACATCATGATGGGCACCTCAAGCAACTTCGGTAACATGTTCTCCGTCGCTATTGCGTCCCTCTTCCTGACCTTCCTGCCGATGCTGCCGATACAGATACTGCTCGGAAACCTTCTGTACGATATCTCCGAGATCACGATCCCCACCGACAATGTGGACAGTTCCTATGTTCAGAAACCGAAAAGGCTGAGCGTCCGATTCATACGCAACTACACGATCGTCTTCGGGCTACTAAGTTCGATATTCGACCTGATCACCTTTGCCATCCTGCTGTTCGTTTTCAAAGCATCGCCACAGCAGTTCCAGTCGAGCTGGTTCATCGAAGGTCTGGCCACCCAGGTGCTGATCATCTTCGTGATCCGCACGAGGATCACTCCGTTCTATCGCTCGAAGCCGAGCCGATTGCTGACGCTCAGCAGCCTGGCCATAGTCGTGATAGGTTTCCTCCTGCCATACACGCCTATCGGGCCGCTGTTCCAGCTCATCGCTCCGCCACTGGAGTTCTATTTGGCGTTGGTATTCATAATCGTCGCCTATCTGGCCCTTGTCGAGGTCGTGAAGTTCTTCTTCTACCGCTACTACGTAGAGAAAGAATTATGATGGAAGGGGAATGGTTCGATCACTGCTTTGGTTCGTTGATCCGGGGCAGGGTCCACCTGGAGCCTTCCTTCGCTATTCGGACCTTCAGCAATCTCATCCTTGCCGATAGGAAGATGCAGATCACGATAAGTGCCAGGCTGAAAATCGAAATCACCATGGCCAGGTTAGCATCCAGCAAGAAGAACTTGGTGTAATCGACGCCTATCGCGTTCAGTAACGGGTCGATCGTGCTCTCTCCCTGAGTGAGGTGTGCCCCCATCGAACCTATCAGAGCGATGAGCCCGTACGCTCCCAGGGCAAGCAACGTATATAATCCAGAAATCTCGAACGAGGTCCATAGTTACCGTTTGAAGGCTAGTCTGATCACCACTACGGTACCCCAGAGGACGGTTGCGAAGAACGTGAACATCACCTTGTTTCGGACAATCGGATCCGTAAGGATGACACTAGCATCTCCTGAGCCGTATCCCGTAAAGCCCGAAACGAACAATAAGATCAATCCCAGGAACGCCCCGACGATACCAGCGGCCGGGGCTGGGACACGACCGGTAAGAACTTCCTCGAGGTGACATCCGTGACGTCGGACTCAACCGCCATCGGGGCCGGGACATCCCATTATATCGGAGAATACCTGGAAGTCCAAAGAAATGTCAACAACTGGTTCGGAACCGGTAACTTCACCTTGACCGACAGGATGAACCTCAACGACACCATGATCGTGATCATGACCGGGACCTTGCCGTCAGGGTTTGAGAACGGCAAGAGCGTCGTGGTCAAGGGAGTGGTAACGGCCGGGTTGCCGGTGACGCTGCATGCCGATGAGGTCACCATGGGCTGCACCTCCAAGTATTGACCGTCACTAGTCTTATCAGGTCACCAAGGGTTTCGGTAAATATCACGTGGACGAGGCGCTCACATTGATCGACCGGCTCCTTCTGAGGTACATCACAAACCAGACCGTGCACTGGTTCATTCCCGGCATGTTCACCCCAGTGATGGTCCTTCTCCTTCTGGACAAGGGATTGGGACTGATCGAGGTGGGGACGGTGCTGGCCCTCTATTCCGGCACGGTCATCGTGCTCGAACTGCCCACCGGCGGGCTGGCCGACGCGATCGGACGGAAGAAGGTGTACCTGGCGTCGCTTTGCGTTTCCATGATGGCGCTGGCGCTCATCCTCGTCGGTCAGGACTTCCTGTTCTTTTCCACTGGGTTCATCGTCTATGGCGTTGCCCGGGCCCTCTCCTCCGGTTCCATGGACGCCTGGTTCGTGGACGAGTTCAATCGGGAACATCCCGGCGGCAATCTGCAGAAGGCGCTCGGCACAGCCAACGTCTTCATCCCGATCGGTCTGGCCTTGGGTGCCCTGGTCGGAGGGCTCATTCCCACGGTGCTCGGAGACTCGGCTGCCGCCCTCACAGGGATGGGGAGGTACTCGGCGAACATCATAGCCATGATGATCCTGTCAGTGTTCCAGTTCCTGCTCACGTCTGTCCTAATCAATGAGAATCGCGGCATGGAGGGCCGGAAGGGTGTGGTCCAGGGATTCAAGGATGTTCCGATGGTCCTGCGCGATGCGTTGGAGTTCGGGATCCGCCACCGGAACACACGCCTTCTCCTCATAGCCTCACTTGCACTCGGTTTTGCGCTGTTCAGTCTGGAGCTCCTCTGGCAACCGCAGCTCAAGGGCATCATCGGGTCCGATTCCCAATCCTGGATCTTCGGAGTGGTCGCCGCCGGGTACTTCGCCATGGCGTCTGTGGGCAGTGCCCTCTCGGGCAAGGTAGCGGACATTTTCAAGGGCAACCTCTATCTCACCCTTTTGGCAGGAGCCGCCGGGATATCGGTCTCCATCTCCATCCTGGCAATCCAGGACACGGTCATCGGTTTCGTTGCGTTCTATTTCACTGTCTATATGCTGATCGGGATGATGGGCTCTCCACACGCGGCAGTCTTCAACTCTGGAATACCCTCCGAGAAGCGCTCCACCCTGATGTCCTTCGATTCGTTGGTCACTCAGTTGGGCGGGGTGATGGCATCAGTCGCCCTGGGCCTGATCTCCGGCCTGTTCTCGATCGAGGTCGCCTGGTTCATCGGTTCCCTTGTGCTTTTGGTCTCCTTTTCGGCATATCTTGCGCTCTGGCGCCGGCCGAACATCAAGGTACTGTCCGACGTCAAAGCGGGGGAAGGATGATTTGATAGTTGGTGAAATCTAGTCACTGGCGGTGAAGCATTGGGACCTGGAGATTTGTTACTTATCTTGGGAGCGGCATCGATGGTCGTTTCGGGTCTATGCGGATTCGTCATACTCCATAGGAAGGCGGACCGACTTTCGAAGATATTCGACCTTACCCTGGTCCTATCTTTCGTCATGTTCACCCTTTCTATGCTGTACCTCATCTACGCGTTCCTGGTGACCGACACCTGCCCTGCCTATGTCTGGTCCAACTCATCTGTCGACCTCGAAGTGGTCTACAAGCCGTCGGGGATCTGGTCTGGCCTGCAAAGGTCGTTCATGCTGCTCACTTGGCTTATGTCGTTGGTGATCGTTCTGGAACTCTACCGAGAACGAAGGGCGAACTCAGACCGTGCTGACTTCAGCATCAGGTTGAGGACGGTCGCCATCACAGTCACCGCCATATTCGCCATCGTGCTCCTGACCGTGAAACATATTCGCACCGAGCGATCCGTCCTTGGTGTCCCTGTATCCTGAGGGCCAGGGGATGGTCCTGTCGTTGCAGACTCCGGAGATGGCCGTTCATCCGATTCTCGTCTTCGCGGCCTATGCTTTGCTCATGATGGTGTTCGCCGCTGCCCTCTCCCACCAGTTGGGCAAGGACGAGGGCTGGACCGAGATCGGGCTCTTCTGGGCCAGGCCGGCATGGCTTCTCCTGACCCTCGGCATTGCGATAGGGGCGGTCTGGGCATACTATGTGATAGGATGAGGGGATTCTGGGGCTGGGGCCCGGTGGAAACATCCTCGCTCCTGGCCTGGGTTGTGTCCACCGCCCTGGTTCATGTTCTGCTGCGCAATCTGCACGGGAAACAATATCGGTTCTGGCGCTCGGTATGGCGATGAGGTTCTTCGCCTCCGGAAAAGGCTGGGAGTGACCCGCGGCCTGGATATCTGATCGTCGGGTCGATCTGTTGGCACGAGGTGATTTAGCAACGAAAGGTTAAAGGTCAGTATTGATTTTGCCTAAAAAACACAGAAGGTCTTCACAACGAGTGCGAACATAATTGGGACGATGGATACGCCGAAAGAGATGCTGAGAGAAGGGCGGGAGGCATCCTTTGGAAGCTGATCTGTTCTTCATTCTCCTCATTGTAACCGGCACTATTGGTGCGATATGCGCCGTTCTCCTTAGGAAATGGGAGAGGAAATGTGCAATAGCCTCATTCGGTGCTGCCGCTCTATCCTCCCTCCTCGGGACGATCGTCTCGATCCTGGTGCTAACCGGTTCGCCGATGAGCATCCAGTTGCCGTTCGACACCCCGTTCGGACATTTCGGATTTCGCCCTGGACCGATTGAGCGCCTTCTTCCTCCTGGTCATCTCCATTGTTTCGTTCGCGGTATCGATCTATTCGATCGGCTACTCCAAGGAATACGACGGTAAGTACAGCATCGGCCTGCTGGGGCTGCTGTTCAATCTGTTCCTGCTCTCCATGACCTTCGTGGTCTCGGCGAGCAACGCCATCTTCTTCCTGATCGTTTGGGAGGCGATGTCTCTGACCTCGTATCTCCTCGTAGTGTACGAGAACCGCAAGGAAGGGATCGCGTCCTCCGGCCTCCTCTACGTGGTCATGACCCACCTAGGTACGGCCCTGATCATGGTGGCGCTCATCATGATGGGACTATTCACCCAAGACCATTCGTTCGATTTCTCTGCTTACTCGGGTGTCGGGGCGTTGATGCCCAGCGCGCTCAAGAGCACGCTCTTCGTGTTGCTTTTCATCGGCTTCGGCACCAAGGCCGGGATCATCCCGTTGCACGTGTGGCTGCCCTACGCCCATCCGGCCGCCCCCTCGAACATCTCCGCGCTCATGTCTGGTGTGATGGTCAAGACCGCCATATTCATGATGATACGGACTTTCTTCGATTTCCTCGGCGTCACTGACACCTGGTGGGGCCTGCTTGTCCTGCTCGTCGCCTCCATCTCAGCCCTGCTGGGGGTGATGTACGCCCTGATGGAGACGGACATCAAGAGGGTCCTCGCCTACTCCACGGTGGAGAACGTGGGCATAATCCTCATCGGACTCGGCGCCGCCATGGTATTCCAGTCATACCAGCTGAATTCGCTGGCCGGACTCGCGCTCATCGCCACCCTGCTGCATGTGATGAACCACGCGCTCTTCAAGGGAGCCCTGTTCATGGGGGCCGGTTCCATTCTTTTCGCAACCCACACCAAGGACATGGAGAAGCTTGGTGGGCTGGCCAAGAGAATGAAGTGGACCGGGATAATATTCTTCATCGGTGCCCTGTCCATCGCCGCCATCCCTCCGTTCAACGGGTTCGTCAGCGAATGGCTGATCTTCCAGTCGCTCCTTCAGTCGTTCCAGATCCCGGACATGACGGTCAAGATCCTGCTTCCGGTGGCGATAGCGATATTGGCACTGACCGGTGCCTTGGCGGCGGTCTGTTTTGTCAGACTGTTCGGGATCGTCTTCCTGGCCAAACCCAGAAGTGAGCAAGCCGAACACGCCAAGGAGGTTCCCAGGACCATGCTGGTGGGTTCCGGGATCGCTGCCTTCCTCTGCATCGTCACCGGCGTGATGTCCTTCGCGATCATACCCTACGTGGATCAGGTGACCACTCCGCTGGTAGGGGTATCGGCAGCCTCCTCCATCGTTAACGGCTTCGTCATCAGCCCCACGAACGACCAGTTCTCGACCATGTCCCCGTTCGTATTGGCCATCCTCATCGCCGTCATGGTCCCCCTGGTCATTGTTATCTCCAGGCGGTATGGTGGCGAAGCGCAAGACCGTGATCGAGGACACATGGGATTGCGGCACCCCGCTGACGGCGCACAACCAGTACACCGGAACCGCCTACTCCAACCCCCTGGTGCGGGTGTTCAGCTACATCTACCGGCCCAAACCGGAGGTCAGGACCGAATCGACATCCTCCCCATATGTGAAAAAGAAGGTATCCTACGCCTTCGTGGTCGTGCCAGTCTTCGAGAAGTACCTGTACCAGCCAATGGTGGCCCTCATGGTCGTCCATGGCGCGCAGGGTCACTAGGATCCAGGCGGGCAGCATACAGGCCTATCTGGCCTACATCTTCGCCACGCTGGTGTTCCTGCTGATAATATTCAGGTGATGTGATGGACCAGATCTACATCGATATCGTGCTGAGCGTTCTGCAGGTCATTGCTCCTGCTCGCCATAGCCCCGCTGGTCACCGGCATCATCCGGAAGATCAAGGCCTATGCGCAGCAAAGGCGGGGGGCCAGCATCTTCCAGCCCTACCGTGACATCGCCAAGTACTTCCACAAGGATTCGGTCGTCTCCAGGGAGACCTCCTGGATATTCTCGATCACTCCGTACATCTCCATGGCCGTTGTGCTGATCGCCGCGCTCCTCGTTCCGGTGTTCGTCACTCGGACGCTCGGCTTCGTCGGCGACCTCATCGTGGTGGTCTACCTTCTGGGCATGGTGCGGTTCTTCACCGCACTGGCCGCACTGGACGCCGGCAGCGCCTTCGGAGGGATGGGCTCCAGCAGGGAGATGATGGTATCGTCGATCGTCGAACCGACGATGCTGCTCTCGATCTTCGCCATGGGCCTCATCACTGGCACGACCAGTCTGGGTTCGATCGCCAGCGCCCTTTCCGTCTCGGGTATCGACCTGGTGCGCCCGGCACTGTTCCTGGCCTCCGCCGCCTTCCTCATCTCGACCATTGCCGAGAACGCCCGGGTGCCGGTCGACAACCCGACCACCCACCTTGAGCTCACCATGATCCACGAGGCCATGATCCTGGAGTATTCCGGCAAGAAGCTGGGTCTGATGGAATTGTCCAGCATGACCCGGCTGGTCCTGTACTTCACGATCCTGTCCAACGTGTTCTTCCCGTGGGGGATCGCCAACGACCTATCGGTTGCTCAGCATCGGGGTCGGGTCTCGTCGCCATCCTGGTCAAGGTGCTGTTCCTGGCCTTGATCATCGCGGTCATCGAATCATCGATATCCAAGCTGCGGCTGTTCCGACTGCCCAACCTGTTGACCGTATCGTTCACGCTGGCCCTGCTGGCGGTGATGTCATTCTACATCCTATGAGGCGACCAAGATGAGCGACGTACTCCTGACCGATGTGATCAACGGGCTGGCGGCCCTGATCCTGCTGTTCGCGTTCGTTCTGGTAGCAGGCGTCAGGATGCACCAGATAATCCGGGCCTATACGCTCGGCTCCTTGGCCTTGGGTCTTCTGGCCGCGGCGGTGGCCTATTACACCCAGGCGGACCATATCTACATCGTCGCCATACTGACCATCGTGCTGAAGGTGATCGTCATCCCCCGGTTCCTGGATCTACACAGTGGACCGCATCAAGGTCAAGAAGGAGGTCGAGCCGCTGGTCAGCATACCCGGGTCGCTCCTGATCTGCGGAGCGCTGACCTTCGTCGCCTATTACATAACCTCGCCCATCATCGCCCAGGGAAGCTGTGATCACCAAGAACTGCCTGGCCATCTCCTTGGCGGTGGTACTGATCGGCTTCTTCGTCATCATCGCCCGGCGCAAGGCCATGACCGAGATCGTCGGACTCCTGATGATGGAGAACGGCCTGTTCCTGGCGGCGATCTCTCTCACCTACGGTATGCCGATGATCGTCGAGATAGGCATATTCTTCGACGTGCTGGTGGCGGCGATCATCATGGGCATCTTCGCTTTCAAGATCAATCATACCTTCGAGACGGTTGACACCACTTTCATGCGGAGGCTGAGGGACTGATGATCCTGGAACTCGATGATAGCCATCCCCATCATCACGGCTTTACTGCTGTACTTCACCAGGTCCCGTCGGCAGATGGAGCTGGTCTCCACGGCGGGGATCGTCGCCCTGTTCGCCGTTGCGGTCTATCGTAGTCTATGATGTGATGACCAACGGTGACATTGGGATACGGCGTCTGGTACGTGGATTCGCTGAGCGCATACATGCTCTTCATCATCACCTTCATCGGCATGATGGCCGCCATCTACTCGATCCCGTACATCGGCCATGAGCTCAAGGAGAAGGAGCTGAAGGTGGACCGGGCCAGAGTACTACTACATCCTGTTCCACATCTTCATGTTCACGATGCTGATGGTGGTGGTCAGCAACAACCTGGGCATCATGTGGATCGCCATCGAGGCGACCACGCTCGCCTCCGCATTCCTGGTCGGTTTCACGGAGAACGACACCGCCGTCGAGGCGGCCTGGAAGTACCTCATCATCTGCTCCGTGGGCATCACCCTGGCACTGTTCGGCACGATCCTGGCCTACGCCTCGTCGATCCCGGCGCTGGGCGAATCGTCCGACGCGCTCAACTGGTCCACCCTGATGACGCACGCCGCCGACCTGGACCCCACGCTCCTCAAGATATCCTTCATCCTGATCATGGTCGGTTACGGCACCAAGGTGGGTCTGGCGCCGATGCACACCTGGCTTCCCGACGCCCATTCCCAGGCCCCGACCCCGGTCAGCGCGCTGCTGTCCGGGCGTGCTCCTGAACTGCGCCATGTACGGCATCCTGCGGTTCCACCTGATAACTTCGATCACGGTTCCTGGGTTCTCGTCCACGCTCCTGCTGATATTCGGGCTGGTGTCCATGGCCGTGGCGGCGGCCTTCATCATCATGGCCAGGGATTTCAAGCGGCTTCTCGCCTATTCCTCCATAGAGCACATGGGCATAATCGCCTTCGGTTTCGGGATCGGGGGATTCCTGGGCATCTTCGGGGCGCTGTTGCACATGCTGAACCATGCCCTCACCAAATGCCTGCTGTTCTTTGGGGCCGGCAACCTGCTGCAGAAGTTCAAGACCAGGGAGATAAATCGGGATCAGGGGCGTCTCGACGTTGATGCCCGATGACCGCCATACTGTTCATCGCCGGAGCGCTGGCGATCACCGGGTCTCCTCCGTTCAGCATATTCCTGTCAGAGGTGACCATACTGACCGGCGGACTGGCTGCGACGAACTATCTCGCCGTCGGCATCTACATCCTGCTGCTTTCGGTGATATTCGCGGCTTTCATGTACCATGTGAGCAAGATGATGTTCGGCGAGCCGACGGAAGGGGTGACCAAAGGTGAGATGGAACGTTCCAGGTTCCTGCCCATGGGAGTACTGCTGGTCATGATACTGGTGATGGGCGTGTTCATCCCGATCCCAGCTGAATGACCTGCTGGTCAATATCGCGGATCTGTTCGGGGTGTCGGCCGAGGTGTTCCCATGAGCGAAGAGTACCTGACGGAGATACTCGAGGACCTCCCGCCGAACGTGGCCATCGGGGTGTCTTCCACTTCTTTCGAAGGCAAGAACCTGCGCATCGACGTGAACAAGGACTCACTCCCCGACATGGTGGCCCATCTGAACCGGCGCTACCACGTGACCCTCATCTCGCAGCATGCCACCGATGAGAGGGAGTACACCTCATGCTTCTGCCTCTACACCATCTTCTCCCTTGCCCAGGAAGGACCTGTTCCTGACCCTGGCGACGAAGATCGACGAATCGCTTCCCGCCTACCGGACACTGACCTCCGAGGTCTTCGCCGCCTACTGGTATGAGCGGGAGATCATGGACATGTTCGGGATAACCGCCGTGGGGCATCCGGACCCCAGGCCGCTGGTCCTCTGGGACGACTGGCCACTTGGATATTATCCGCTCCGCAAGGACTTCGACATCGAATCCAAGGTGGAGCGGATCAAGACCGATTACCCCTATCGTCCGGTCGAGGGTGAGGGGGTGTTCGTGATCCCGGTCGGTCCGGTCCATGCCGGCGTCATCGAACCTGGTCATTTCCGTTTCAGCGTGGCCGGCGAGCCGATCATCAATCTCGAGATACGGATGGGTTACGTCCATCGGGGCGTGGAGAAACTGTCCGAATCGACCTCCTACCACCGGGGTGTCTTCCTGGCCGAGCGGATTTCCGGGGACAACGGTTTTGCCCATTCCACCGCATACTGTCAGGCACTGGAATCGATCGCCGACGTCCAGGTGCCCGAGAGGGCGGAGAACATCAGGACCGCCTTCTGGAAATGGAGCGCATCTACAACCATCTCGGGGACCTGGGAGGGATCGCGCTGGACACCGCGTTCAATGTCGGAGCGCAACAGGCCTACATTCTCAAGGAGCGCATGATGGACCTGAACGATCTGGCTGACCGGGAGCCGTTTCCTCCGTTCGGTCAACACGCTGGGCGGGGTTCGTAAGGACATCACCAAGGACAGGCGGTCAAGATCGAGTCCACCCTGGTCAAGACGAAGCTGGAACTGTACTGAATGGGTCGGAGATGATCTCCGACATGCCCTCCCTGATGGACCGGATCGAGGTCACCGGCACCATATCGTACGACATCGCCAAGAACATGGACCTGGTCGGGCCCAGCCGCCCGGGGGAGCGGCGTCGACCGGGACGTAAGGCGCGACCATCCCTACGCGGCCTACAAGCGCCTGAGCTTCACCGTGCCGGTCTATCGGGAAGGGGACATACTGGCCAGGACAAAGGTCAGGATCGATGAGATCATACGAGTCGGTGAGCATAATCGAGCAGGCGCTGGACACGATGAAAGGCGTCCGATATCGCGGTCAATATTGGCGAGGTCCCGGAGAAGAAGGTAGGTATGGGCCTGGTCGAGGCTCCGCGCGGCGAAGCGATGCACTGGATCATGGCCGGGCAAGGGGCACCCTTCCGCCATAAGGTCAGGGACCCCTCGTTCAGCAATTGGCTGGCGATAGAGTTCGCGGTCCTGGGAGACATCGTCCCGGACTTCCCGTCTCGTGAACAAGAGCCTCAGCCTCTCCTATGCTGGGAACGACCTGTGAGGTGAAAGTAATGTTCAGATGGTACACCAAGGGAGTCATGAAGAAGGGGGTGGTGACGAGCGACTACCCTGACAGGCCGTATCGAACCATATGACGGGCATATGGGGATGCCCGAGGTCGACGTACACCTGTGCCGGATGGACAAGACCTGTGTGGAGGTCTGCCCTACCGGGGCGATAGATGAAGGCTACAGCACGATCACCATCGACATGGGCAAATGCATCTTCTGCGGGGAATGCGCCAGGCATTGTCCGGAACAGGCGATCAGGAATGTCAAAGAAGTTCGAGCTGGCCGCCAAGGACAGCTGAGAACCTGAAGGTGGTGTACCGGATTGACCGAAGAACGCAGTGACGGAGATCGAGGTCCTGGGGCGGCAATTGGACAAGAGGATAAAGAAGGTGCTGGGCCGTTCGCTCTCCATCCGTGAGGTGGACGCCGGCTCCTGCAACGCCTGCGAGGTGGAGGTGAACGCCCTCGACCAACGCCATCTACGACATCGAGCGATTCGGCATTCACATCGTGGCCTCGCCACGTTTCGCCGACATGCTCCTGGTCACCGGTCCGGTCACTCGGAACATGGAGCACGCGCTTCTCCAGACCTACAACGCCACGCCCACGCCGAAGATCGTGGTGGCCATGGGGGTATGCGCCATCAGCGGAGGGCTGTTCGCGGATACCTATGCCTGCTCGAACGGGGTCAGCTCAGTCGTCCCGGTCGACGTCTTCATTCCCGGATGCCCTCCCCGGCCACAGGCCATAATCCAGGGGATCATGGTGGCCCTGGACATCATGGAATCGAAGATGATCAAGGCTGACGTGCCAGTCCCAGAAGCCAGGTCATGATTCTTCTAGACCTACCTGACCACGATGACGGTGCATCTGGCATTTCGGACCACGTACTCGGAGACGCTGCCGATCAGCACCCGGTCGATAACCGTCTTTCCCGATGTCCCGACCACGATCTCATTGGCGTTGACGCGGTCCGAAGCCTTCAGGATCGTGTCGTAGGGGGAACCGGCCTCGAGAAGGGTCTTGATCTCGATTCCTTCCTTGGTCGCCATTTCCTTCAGGCGGTCCAGTTCGTCCAATCCCTGCCGGATGACGCGTTCCTTGTCCTCATCCGCCTTGGGGCTGACCACGAACACCACGAAAAGTGTGGCTTTGTGGTCCTTCGCATGGTCGAATGCGTACCTTACGGCCTTGGCCGAGTGTTCCTTCCCGTCCGTTGCCAATAGAATGTTCGTGAAGCCCACCTTCCTAGGGTACGATTGGCGTGCCCTCCGATATACCTTTTCAATCGCGTTTGATCGATGGCTCAAATGATTACATGCCCAAATGGCCCGCAACGGCTGATGCTCTGAAAACCCCTTTCACCGGCGCCCTATGGTCATTTCACGATTATTACCGGGCATTTGGCGGCCTTGATCAAACCCTCGGAGACGCTGCCGATCATGAACTTGTCCAGTCCGGATTTTTGGGTTGGGCCCAGGATGATCGCCTTCGCCCCGATCCGGTCCGCCTCGATGAGTATGACCTCCACAGGCAGACCCTTCTCCAGCACGGTCTTCGCTTCCACTCCTTCGTCCCCCGCTTCCGTCTTTATCCGGGACATGACGATCATGGTATACTTGACCAGGCGAGGGTTCTCTTCCATGTCCTTCCTGCTCAGTACCGACATTATCAGGAGGTCCAACCCCATGGCCTTGGCGTAGTCTATGGAATACCTCGCCGCCTTGCTGGAGAACGATTGTGCATCGATGGCCAGTATGACGTACATTATTTATCCGCCCTCTCTTGGTTCATAACTGTGGTGCCTCTCATATAGCTTTTACTTAGCTCGCCCTTGATTCGGTAACAGCCAGTCGGAACCTTGATGCGGAACAGGACGCCGTTTCCGGGGAGGCCGATCTCGTCGATCTCCATCCCGGTTATCCGGAGCACCTCCTGAATGAAGTTCATCCCGTGGCCCAACCTCTGCTTGTAGCTCCTGCTGAACAACTGAGCCTTCGTATCCGATGGAATCCCGTCTCCATCATCCTTGTAGTAGATCTCGACCGAGTCGCTGCCCTTGAGGTAGCTGATGCCGATTTGCGATGCCTTAACACCGTGCTTGACCGAGTTCTCCAAGAGGTTGCAAAACACTTTCTCGATCATTGGATCGGCGTAGATCGACAGTCCGCCGAGCTCATTGTTGATGGCGATGGCGCCGAGATCGGTCTTCGAGATCGCCCGGTCTGCCAACAATAGCAGGTCGAACCATTCCGGTTCTCCGATGCCCGACCCCCTGGTATTCGCGTATGAACTCCATCTGTTCCCCTATGGAGCGGGCGGCCAGGATGGCCTTCTCGGCGTACCGGCGCACCTTATCTTCCTTGACGTTCTTCTCGATGAGCTCCAGATACCCCGACAGCATGGTGACCCGGTTGATCACGTCATGTCTGGTCAGATCGCTGAGGAGGGTTAGCTTACGGTTCGCCAGCCCAACGTTGTCCTGAGCCTTCTTTCGCATGGACACGTCCGTGATGAATCCTTCCAGACCGACGAACGTCCCCGTTTCATCGTACACCGGGCACCCCTGTTCCCATAGCCATCGTACCGTCCCGTCCTTGGCCATCATGCGGTACTCCACATGGAACTGGCATCGCCCTTCGATGCCCTTGTTAACTTCCTCCTCGACGAGCCGTCGGTCATCCGGGTGTATCAGGTCCTTATAGCTGAGAAGAGTGTTACCGATGATATCATTTGGTGAATAGCCAGTGAGACCGCGGCAACCTTCGGAGATGAAATCCATGGTCCATTCCGGGTCATTGCGGCAACGATATGCCATCCCGGGCAGGTTCCCCATCAATGTGGAGAGCTTGCGTTCGCTTTCCTTGAGCGCCTCCTCCGATCTCTTGAGATCGATAGCCAAGGCCACATGGTCGGAGACGAACATTAGGAGTTCAAGGTCCAACTGACTGTATGTCACCGTGCCGGAATAGCTTTGGATAACCATCACACCGATGGCTTTCCCTCCGACGTTCAAGGGTGCGCCCATCCAATGGATGGGCAGGGTCCCGGAGGGAACGATCTCCCCTTCGGCGATCAGTTTGGCCCACCGGTCCTTGTCCATGAACAGGGGTTTACCGGTCCTGATAACGTAGTTGGATGTGGTCCTGCCTCGGCATACCAGGCCTGGATTGGGGTCCTTCTGGTCCACGAAGTAGGGGAAGGTCATCGATTCGTTGTCATCGACCAACAACCCGATGAAGAAGTTCTCGGCCGGCATCAGTCCGGACAAGTATCTCATGTATCCGTCCGTAGAGCACATCCAGGTTGGGCGACGAGACGGTCGCCTGCGATATCTGGTAGAGAGATGTCTGGATATTCTCCGCCTTCTTTCTCTTGGTTACATCCTCGACCATGGCCAGTGCCAAGGTCCTGCCGTTGTCCAGAATCCGTGAGAAATGAACGTTCGCCCAGATGAGAGAGCCATCCACGTTCCTATACAGGTTCTCTCTCGCATACTGGTCGATCTCACCCCTCATCAGCCGATCGAACTCGGTCTTATCGGCCTTGACCCAATCCGGGTCCATGAGCTCATACCCTTTTGTCCCGCGAAGGTCCTCGCACTTCCTGTGGAATGTCCTCGACAATGCTGGATTGCATTCCAGGATAACTCTTTCTGAGTCTTCCAGGGCGATTCCGGTGGCGGAGTTCTCGAAGATCGCTCGGAATCTCGCCTCCCGTTCCTTCGCCTCCTTGTCAGAACGATGCTTGTCACGCTGGTCACGGATGATGGATATGGCATGTCCTACTCTCTGGATCTCAATGGCGTTGGTCGTCACCAGGCTGGGGATCCTTTCCCCGGTCCGGGAGATGAACGTCACCTCTACCGTCGCCTCGGCCCCGGTGGCAAGCAGGTCCTTAATCGCATATTCCGCACCAGCATACTCGGGTGCAAGGAGATCGGACCGGTCCATGCCGAGCAGTTCATTGCGGGAATAATCGAGCAGCGAACAGGCGTTCTCATTCACATCGACCAAGCGGCCCTCCTCATCCAGCCTCCATACCAATATTGCGTCCCGGTTGCTGTTGAACAGTCTGCGATATTTTATCTCGCTCTCCTTGATGGCCCTTCCGTTCCTCTTGTGCTCGACGCTGCGCTGTATCATATTGACCAGCTCGGCGAACAGAGGCCGGACCTGGACCCCCTTCTGGAGGTAATAGTCCGCTCCGTTGTTAAGGGCGTCCATGGCCACCTCCTCCCTGCCTTTGCCGGTGAGGAGAATGAATGGTATATCGCTTCCCTGGGAACGGATGAGCTTCAGGAATTGGATGCCATCAAGGCCCGGCATCTGATAGTCGGAAACCACCGCGTCGTATCTGGCCGAGGAAAGCATCTGAAGTGCCCTATGCGGGGATAGTTCCACATCGACGGATAGCCCCGGTACCTGTTCCAAGAAATCCCTGGCTATCTCTAGGAGGGTTGACTCATCGTCAACAACCAGGACTCTGATGGATGATTCCTGGGGGTCGGACATCCGGAAGTGATTTGCCTTTTTTAGAGATATATTGTTCCCTGGTTTTCCAGTACTTGATAATACTCAGGTCAGACGTCAGGATCGTTCTTCTTCGAAAAATACACCACTTCCCCGTGTCGGTCATATCCGATCCTCTCGAACAACGATTGGGACGGCTCGTTCTCGGCGTTTATCAGACAGCAAAAGACATTGAGATGGCGGGACCTGAAACACTCCTCGACCCTCTCCACAAGTTCCTTGGCAACTCCTCTGCTCCGGTGATCGGGATCAACCGCCAGTCGGTTAACCCATCCCTTGCGGCCATCATTGGTGCCGATGACCGAACCGATGATGCGGTCTCCGTCCAAGGCTACCAGGATGTCCACCTCCGGGTCCTCCATCTCCCGTTCAAGATTCTCCCGGGAGTCCCTTCCCGCTGGCCGGTAACTTAGTCCAGAGCGGGTCCAGAGCGCTATTATGCCACAATAGTCCTCCATCCTGGCCTTCCGGACCTCGAACTCCCGACCCTGCATACCGGTATTCCGACTTAGGCCGTTATTAATCTATTCAGGTCCGCTAGGAGGGGTCAAGGAGGCAAAATGATTAAGCTTGGGACAGTCCACTATTATCAACCGATTTGCTCGTCAAATCGGGTCTGAAACGACATGAAGATAATGCTGACCACTCCGCCATGGAAGACCGATGAGCTTTGGCCCCCCCTCGGTCTTCTCTACATCGCGGCCAATCTAAGGAAGCACCGTAATGACGAAGTCAAGGTCGTGGACGCGTTCTGCCTGAACCTGGACGGCGATCAGCTGGTGGAACTCGCGGTGAAGGAAAGTCCGGACGTGTTCGGGATGAACTGTTCGACCCATACCTTTCTACAGGCGATCGAGACCATCCGAAAGGTATCGGAGCGGCTCCCGGACACCACGATAATTCTGGGGGGATATCATGCCACATTCACCGCGGAGCAGATACTTCGCGGATACCAATTCATCGATTATATCATAAAGGGGGAGGCGGAGGAAGCGATCATCGATCTGCTGGAGTGCATCGAGTCTGGCAGGGGACCGGACAAGGTGGCCGGCATCAGCTACTTGGACGATGGCGTACATGTTTCTAACGACATTGCCATAATCGAGGATCTGGACGCTCTGCCGATGCCGGACCGGAAAATGCTCTCCGGGGTAGAATACGGATACGCCATGAGGGGCATTCCCCTGACCTTCGGGAAATTCACCACAATGTCCACGTCCAGAGGCTGTCCTTTCAATTGCTCCTACTGTTCATGCGCTGCGTTCTCGCTGAGAAAATGGCGCTATCGCAGTGCGGAGAACGTCGTCGATGAGATGCAACTGCTGTATGATGAAGGCTATCGCAATGTTGTCCTGGTGGACGACAATTTCACTCAACGCGAGGACCGGGTGGTCAAGATATGCAACATGATCCGGGAAAGGGGCATCAAGATGAGGTTCTATTGCGAGGGTCGGGTCAACAATGCTTCCCCCAGCATGCTGAAGGCGATGAAGAAGGCCGGGTTCGATGTGATATATTTTGGCGCCGAATCCGCCTCAGAGACCGTGCTGGACTACTATAACAAGAAGATCCGGCCGGCCCAGATAGTGACCGCCGTGGAGAACGCGAAGGAGGCGGACATGATCGTCGTCACATCGTTCATACTCGGAGCTCCGGTGGAATCGGAGGACGACATAAGGAAGACCATCGAAATGATCGCCCGGCTCAGGCCGCATGCGGTCGAGATTAACATACTCGACTATCTCGTCGGCACCCCGCTATGGCAACAGAAGGAGAAGGAAGGATCCATCGGACCGGATGAGTGGAAACGCAACCACCGGGTCTATGAATACCAGAAGGATAAGGGCCGCGACAAACTGGAAGGTTTGGTGCAACAAGGCTACGACGCCTATCTGAACGCATGGAAGAACAAGGCCGGGGTCTTTGAGCTGCTGTCGTTGCTGGTCCACAACAGGACTGCCCGCCAGATAGTGTTCAGCAATCTTTTCAATCCCAAGGCCCGCGAGGCTGTGAGCAGCGGCCTGAAGGCGTTCGATGAGAAGGCCTGATGGTCCTGGTCGTTCCCGTCAGGCTACTTCTTGAAAAGGAGCGCCGCCTGGTACGCCTCATCGCTTCGCTTGATCCGGGACATGAGCATGCTGTCCGTATATTTTCGGTGGCATTCGACGCAGAGCGTTTTCAGGTTCGCCGGGTGGTCGCCGCCGCCCCTTATCCGGGGGACGATATGATGCACCTCAGTATACCATTTGGGCAGGCGTGCCAGCTCCCTTCCGCAATCCTGGCAGACGCCCCGGTCCCGTTCCACCACGGCTGTCCGGAGCTTCCTCCACATGTTCGCCCTGATCATCAAGGGTGCGCCTTCGAAAAGGTCCTCCATGCTTCCGTCCTCAAGATAGGCCGGTGAGCTCCTGAATGCTTCCTCCATCCGGTGGCGGCATACGCATGCATACCGGTCCGCCAGGTTCTCGTGCCTTTGATTGCACGCGGGGCAGGAATCCGTGAGCTGTGACCTTTGCCTGACCACATGCATTCTCACGTCGACATCCCATGCCCGGTACTGGCATCTTTCCTCACGGTGCTCATCGCAGGTGTGGAAGTGCGGCCTGCGTTCTCCCGGTTGGCAAACGGCCATGAGGCATACGCTCTTCTTTCCCGGAACATCCTGGAAATGACACCCTTTCATGCGTTCATTCCCCGATCGGATAGCCGGTCTTCACTTCTTCCTCTCCATGACCGCGGCCATCGCCTTCCCGGTCACGCTCCGCCTCAGCCGGATAGCATGGCCATCACAGAACTCATGGCACGAATAGCAGCGGATGCATTTGCGCTGGTTGACCTTCGCCTTGCCGTTCTTCATGGTGATTGCCTTCATGGGGCAGCCTCGATAGCACTTCCCGCAACCCACGCACATGGAGCGTACTATGTTCGGTCTAAGCGCATAGACCTTGATCAGGGTCATCAGCACCTTCACCGTCCTGCTTTCGCTCTTTTTCTTGCCGATGAAGGTCGAAGGCCTCTGAAAGTCCTTGACAATGAACTTTTCCAGCCCATCGCCGACCATTTCCACGTCCGAAAGGTCTTCGGCCAGCAAGCCCCGATCGACCGCTTCCTTGATGGTGCATATCTCATTCGGATCGATCGACATTATTCTTGTGGCCACCACATCGAGGGCGGAATATGACCCGCTGGAGAGAATCGCACCCACGTGCCTAGGGGTCCCTGACTGGGGGCCGTCCCCTTCCATCGCCTCCACAGCGTCCATGATCTCAAGGGTCGGTTTGACGTATTCGTTCACGTCCACTATCATCCTGGCGAACTCTTCGCTCCTCTGCAGTCGGGCATGGAATGTGGCCTTCTCCATGCCCGGTACCAGGCCGAAGGCGTTCTTGGCAGCACCCGTCATGTAAGTGAAAAGATGTGTCTTCATCTTGGAAACGACCACCACCGCATCGACATTGAACACCGGTTCGATGAGCCTCAAACGCTTCATCAGAACCCCATCGGGATTTGCCACATCACGAGCTCTCACGTCCTCGTTGAGCTCTATCCCCAATTCCCTAGCGACCTGGTCATAGCCTACCTTCTCGTATGCCTTCCTCAGGTTCGCTGCGCTATAGACGGTGCCTGCCCCCGGGCTCTCGGCGATCATGACCTTGCAACCATTGTCGACCAGTAATTTTGCCACAGCATAGACCACATCTGGATGCGTTACCACGCATTTGTCCGATGGGGTAGGCGTCAAGATATTCGGCTTTAGCAGTATCTTCTGACCTGGACTAGCGAAACGTTCTATGCCGCCGATAAGGTCGATTGAGCGTTTGACCGCCTCAAGCACCCGGTCACGGCCGTAACCCTCGCAGGCGACAATGGCGACTGGTTTTGATCCATTCAAATGAACACCCATTCGGCAAATACAGTTCTTCCTCCGCTATTAAGTCATGGCGACTTCCATCGTGGATTCGGGACACTTAGTGAGGACAAGATCATAGCCGCAACGCTGGCATTTATTGAAACGGTCATCGTTTCCTCACCGGCCGGTCATTTGATCTCTATTCCCACCGGGCAGTGGTCGGAACCGGTCACTTCGTCCTCGATGAAAGAGCTGGACACTCTGGGAAAAATGTCCTCGCTGACAAAAAAGTAATCGATGCGCCATCCGACATTGCGTTCCCGCGCCCGTGTCTTTTGATCCCACCAGGACCATCTGACCTCATCTGGATGTTGTTCCCTGAAGGTATCCACGAATCCGCTGGCCATAAGCCGGTCCATCCATTCCCTCTCCTCGGGCAGGAAACCGGATCGTTTCATATTCTCCTTCGGCCTGGCGATATCGATCTCCCTATGGGCGGTGTTTATATCTCCGCATATCACCACCGACCTTCTTTCAGACCTCAGACCGTTCACGTATCGGAGGAACTCTTCGTAGTAGTCCATCTTGTACCTGAGCCTTTCTGGGGAAGCCTTGCCATTGGGGAAGTAGATATTGCAGAGGACGAAATCAGGATAGTGGACTATCATCGTTCGTCCTTCATTGTCGAATCGGTCGATCCCGATGCCATATTCGACCTTGTCCGGGCGTACCCTGGTATATAGCGCCACGCCGCTGTATCCAGAACGCCCGTTGGCCGATGTGAAATAGGATTCGTAACCGGGGATGTCGGTCAGTTCCTTCGACAGCTGATCATAGCTAGCCCTCGTCTCCTGCAGGCAAAGGACATCCGGAGAATCCTTACCTATCCAATCCAGCAGTCCCTTCCGACAAGCTGCCCTGATCCCGTTCACATTCCAACACACCAGGCGCATGAATCGGTAAATGGGCATGGAGAGGTAAAGAACATTCCCCGCCTCCGTTATCAACATTCGACCTCCAAACTCCAAATATAAATCGTAGTAGATGCACTTGTTTCGGTGGAATGAGATCGAAGAAGGTGAACGCGATGGAGGATGTGGAGAGCAGTTTTCCATTTCAAGAGTTCACCCGGTATTTTGATTTCATGAGGAATTGGGGAGACCTCCATGAGAAGTTCGTTCAGTGCGCATCCCCGCGATTCGCTGAACTTCCGGCACTGAAACGTCGGGAGTTCCTTGTCGACATCGTCGCCGAAGACGATATGATGGTCTCCATGTCGTCAGACCTGGGTCTGTTCAGAGAGGTGACCCGGCGTCTGAAGGCAAAACCCTGGTACACGGAGGACCTGGAAGCCCTGACGGCAGAAGTGATAGCCGACCTGATATTCCCCGGCAACAGTTACAATGCAGATGTGAAGAAGAGGCTCATTGGGACGTATCCCGAGATATTCTTTATGCTAGGGGATGTGAGGTTCGGTGAGCCGAAGACCTGTCCTCTCCAGCTAAAGGACATCGAATCGGGCGTCGTGCACCTGGATGACCTGGATACTGCGTTGAACTGCGTTCGCTGGTCTGCCGTTTCCAAGGACGTAGACACTGAAGAGGGGTTCATCGCCTTGATGCAGGAATTGGTAGACCACGGTCAACGGTTGAGAGGGGTGGACCCTATCGCTTTGGAATCGCTTTCATATTTCCAGGATCTGCTGGACAGGAAGGCCTTGGAGGTGACCTCAAAGATGGGGCTGCCGGGAGACTCGACCTCATGGGCCTTCTTTGCCATGCAGGACCGGGTAATGGTCCCGGAGACCCTTCAATTCCTTCTCATGCAGGCGATGGGGCTGCGGATGTTCCGGGAAATGGAGCACGCCTCCCGCCACGAGCTCATGGACCAGGAATACAAATTACAGTTGGGCCCGGCCTATGCCGCCCGTTCTGTGCTTCTCCTGGGGGACTATCATCACGACCGGGTCCAGGCTCCGGAGAAGATGCTGAAGGCGATCGAAGCCTATGTCCGTGACGGAAGGTCCCAATTCGCACTGGAGCTTTGCCAGGAAAGCATCAAGAACCTGCCCATGGACGCAGATCACGCCGACCAGATGGGGCTTACCCTCGGCATTCTCTACCTCGCTAACGAAAAACCACGGAAGGCTGTGGAGGCTTTCCTTCGTTCCCTCGATTCCGCAAGGTCCAAGGGGGATTTGGCCAGGGAGTCGGTGGTTTGCGCATATCTCGGCTCCTCCTATGCCCTCATGAGGAAGAAACGGGATGCTCGCAAGGCATTCGAGGATTCATTGGCCATTGCCTTGAACCGGAAGGGGAATGCCACCGACCTCCTAGAGGAACTGTTGCTGATGGCAGACCTGGCCCACGAGGCAAATGAGCACGGGGTGGAGAAAGGACTCCTCCAAAAGGCGATTACCGTCACCGATGGCATGGCCGAGGAGAACCAGATCAAGCAGCAGATCAAATTGATGATCGAGGCTGCTGAAGCGCATTCGACAAGTCCGCTCCAAGGGTGACTGGACGACCGATGGGCAGTGGTCGTGGAACCGGCAACCCGCCCCCGAGCTACGACCCCGTCATCGTGATTCTGTCCGTTCGCCTAATGATCGTTCCTGTCGTCCGTCTTGTCGCGTCCAGTCTTCTTGCCTTCACCCAATCGGGAGATCATCAGCGGCATTACGCTTTTAACAAGGTCCTTTCGTTCTTCACAGGTCATGCCGGACATCAGCTGGTCGACGATATCTGGCAGGACGACCATCACCAGGTCCTTTCTTTCCTGTGGGCTCATGCTTGAAATGAACTCGCCGGTGATCATCCTGACCATCGACCGCTTTTCCTCATTGTTGAGTCCATTGACGATCCTGGACACATACCACCGTTCTAGGTTCAACCGCTTTGCCTCTGACATAGATTCGGCCCGCGGTCTAATAATCGTTCCTGCTCAGGGATCGAGGAGTTCGAACCCGGTCGCCACGTCAACCTTGCGCGACGCGCTGGAGTCCAGCAACTCGAATATGATAACCTCGGCTATCAGCCAAACCTTGACACCGTTGCGGACGCATCCGGTGATCGCCCTCTCGTTACGGCCTGCGGAGATATGCATATGCAATTTGGGGACGCCTTCCTCATCCAGGAAGATGGTTCCAGTGCCCGACATCTCATGGACGTCTCCAAGCACCGTTTTCATTGGCCTGATCTTCTCCGATCGTCCGTCCTCAGGTCCGACCACCAGGTTGCTTCCCCGATCCGCCCCTCCAAGGATGATGACGGCGGCGGCCTTGATCCCCTTATCGGAGGCGAAGCTCTCGACTGCCTCATGGACTATCTCTCCATCCTCCAACCTCAGCACGAAGACGCGTCCCTGCCTTGCTTCCGAGTATTTCATTCTCATTCCTAGGACCATTATGCTGTCCTCAAATACGAATTTTCGCCCGCTCAGACACTTTCGGGTCGGAAAAATCCCCATTCCCGATGCACCCAGGTCTGACCTTCCATCGTCCGCGGTCAACATTCACTTTCATCCCACTCTCATGGCAATGGGGATAGCCTCGGGTCGGTAATGGTACATCATCGAAGCAGACATGAGGACCATCATCAGGGAGTGTGGCGTCTTGGGACCAGAAGATACAGTTGCGGCGCTGGCTGCGTACATTGTACGGGAGACGGAGCTCATGTTCCCGTCGCGCCCCATGGGGAGGAGCAGGCTGCAGAAATTATTCTATGTACTCTCCAGGATGGTGTATGTCGGATGCTCCTTCGATCTCTTTTTGAACGGGCCGTATTCGGATTCGGTGGAAAACGCTCTCGGCCAGGCGGTGGGATCGGGGATGATGACCGTAACTAAGGAGAACGGAAGAAGCAGCATCAGTGCCCGGGGCGGCATATCGGGAGCGATCCCATCCGATCTCAAAGAGACGGCCTACCAATGCATACATGCATTCGGCTTCTACGAAGATGTGGACCTGGCGATCCTGACCACGGCCCTGTTTCTGGGGGATCACCACAATCTAAGATCGGATGAACTCGTCAAGGCGGTCATGGAAGTCAATCCTCGATTCGATCCGAGGAGGGTATGTTCGCTCCTTGATCGGTCCGACATCGTCTTTCGTTCCTGGTGATCAATCATGCACCTGAACACCATGCCAACGTTCCAGTCCGCCCTCGAGGACCATCACTCCTCCGATGCCATTGCCGACTAGGATCTGCAGCCCGCGGAGGCAACGCTTGCCAGAACGGCAATAGATCACGAGGGACTTTCCCCGATCAAGCTCCGTCACTCGTTTTTCGAGCTCTTCGACCGGTATGAGCGTGGCATGCTTGATGTGTCCGGAACGGAATTCGGGCTGAGTTCGGATGTCCAGCAATGTGCAGTCCCCCTTCTCGATCATCGGCATGAGAGCATCTAGCTCAGCCGGCGTTATGAACCTGGCTCCGGTCACGGAACGGCCTCCTTCAGATCTTATACTCCTTCGCCCGTTCCGCCATTTCATCCAGGCGTTCCTGCACGCGACCGTTGACGGTATCTTTCTTGAACGTTCCATCGGCGTTCCTCTTGCCCGCCGGCATGCCGGTCAATACCTCGATGCCCTCGCTTATGCTGCTCACCGGCCAGATATGGAACTTGTCAGATTTGATGGCGGTTATCACCTCGTCCTTGAGCATCAAATGCTGAACGTTTGAGTTGGGGATCATGCAACCCTGTTTCCCGGTAAGTCCACGTGCCTTGCAGACCTCGAAGAATCCCTCGATCTTCTCGTTCACCCCGCCGATCGCCTGGACCTCGCCCTTCTGATTGACGCTTCCGGTGACTGCGACGTATTGTTTGATCGGGACATCGGCCAACGCCGAAAGCAAGCTGTACAGTTCGGTGGAGGACGCAGAATCTCCATCCACGCCTCCGTAGTTCTGCTCGAAGACAAGGCGGGCCGAAAGGGAAAGGGGCTTCTCACGGGCGTAGGTGTCGTTCAGATAGCCAGAGAGGATGAGCACGCCTTTGGTGTGGGAAGGTCCGGACATCTCCGCCTGTCGCTCAATATCGATGATCCCCTCACGGCCCACCGCGATCGAAGCGGTTATCCTCGAAGGGTTCCCGAACGCGAAATCTCCGGTGGCCAGCACGGCCAGGCCGTTGACCTGTCCCACGGCCTCCTCCGCCGTATCGATAAGGATGATTCCCTTGGCGATGAACTCACCGAGTTTGTCCTGGATCATGTTCGAACGGTACAGTTTCTCTTCCAGCTGTTTCTGGATATGCTCTTTGGTTATCAGATCCGACTTGGCCTCCACGGCATAGAAATTCGCCTCCCGGACCGTGTCGGACACGGTCGCGAACTGCGTGCTCAATTTGTTCTGATCCCCGGCCAGCCTCGATGAGTACTCAATGATCGCCGCCAATCCAGTACTGTCGATCGGAAGGAGGTTCTCCTTGGCGCAAAGGGAGCATATCTGGGTGACATACTGCTTTATGTTCTCCTCATTGCGCTCCATGGTGATATCGAAGTCCGCCTTGATCTTGAAAAGCTCTTTGAAATCCTTGTCCGCCGAGTAGAGGATGTCATAGACCCTCGGGTCTCCAATTATTATGATCTTAGAGTCGAAAGGAATGGCCTCGGGCATCAACGATTTCGTGGCAATGAAACCCAGCCGCGCTTCCTTCTCCTCGATCTCCAATTTCTCGCTCGAGATGGTCTGCTTGAGCGATATCCAGATGGTAGGGTCGGTGAACAGGCCTTCCACCGGCATCAGGATGAAACCGCCGTTCGCCTTGTGCAGGAGCCCGCTCCGGATCATGGTGTAGTTAGTGACCAGTGCACCGAACCTGGCCTCCTTCTCGATGGCGCCGAAGAGCTTGTAATAGGATGGATTGAGCTCTATCTCCACCGGCGCCCCTGAAAGCTGGGAATTGTCCACGACAAGATTGACCTTATAATTGGCCATCGGGTCGGGCGCTTCCATGAAGAAAGGGAGCTGTTCCTTGTTCACCGGTATCAGGAACCTCGCCAGGTTGTCCAGGATGTCCTTCAGGACATCATCGATGTACTCTATGACCTCGGTGTTGCTTCCGTACTTCTCCTTGATCACGGATAGCATGGGGCCCAGAACATACATCGCCACCTCTCGGTTGAGCTTCACCACCGTCTTTTCCGCCTTCTCCTCAAGCTCGCGGAACTGGACAAACGGTTTCTGCAGTTTGGCCTGCAGCTCTTCCTGTTTGGCCCGTAACCTCTCCTTGACGCCGTTGGACAACTGGTTGAACTCCTCGGTGGTGAGGGGCTTCTCGTCCACCACGGGAACCAGCACCATTCCGATCGGAGACTGCTGTATCTGGAAACCTGCCTCGGAGGTCATGCGATTGATCTTGTTGGTGAACTCCTCCCTCTCCTCCTCGATCGCCTTCATGGTGGTCTGACGTTTCTTGGCGTATTCATCGGATTCGAAGGCGCTCCGGAGGGCCGTTGGTACACCTGAGACCAGTTTCTCGACGTCCTCCTTGAACTCCTTGCCCTTCCCGGCGGGCAGCGACAAGGCGTTAGGTTTCGAAGCCTCATGGAAGTTGTAGACATACACCCAGTCGGGAGGGACCGGCATGTCCTTTGCCAGGTCCTTGACGAAATCGACCGCCGCGGACCGTCTTCCGGTCCCGGGCATACCCGCAATGTAGATGTTGAAACCCTTGCTCCTTATGCGGAGACCGAACTGGAGGGCTTTCACCGCGCGGTCTTGTCCGATTATCTTGTTCGAAGGTATCAGGTCCTTTGTTGTCCTGCAATCGATTGAAAGTTCTGGGCAAGCGCGACGACATTGTTCGGGTGAAAGTTCATTGACCATAACAAACAGGCTTCCTTCGATGCGGTTCTATGCGAATCCATCATACAAATATGCTATGCTCTGAGACCATCAGGTCTAAGTAAGGGAACCATGGTCCGTGGAACGTTATGATGATGAGGGGAGCCGCGCTGGTCATTGGTTCGCTGCTATGGGAGGACCATTACCAGGGCAAGGATCTGAGGCGAAGCATGTGGAGGGAGAACTGGCTGAAAATGGATGCCATGGTCAAGGTCTCCCTTCCGATCCATTATGGCCGATACTCGACCAAGCGCAAATGCTGCACCACCACCTTCTTCCCCGAGGATGAGCTTAAAGGCAAGGCCATGGGAGTCGGTTATGCGATCCCGTTCAAGGTGAAATTCTCCAAGATATCCGAACTGGAGGCCGCGGGCATCGCCATCGCCCGTGCCGAGGGAATGGAAAGCAGACATCTGCGCACCGATTGGATGACCACGGCGCTGGTCGTC
Organism: uncultured Methanomassiliicoccales archaeon; assembly: GCA_963695345.1. Classification (GTDB taxonomy): domain Archaea; phylum Thermoplasmatota; class Thermoplasmata; order Methanomassiliicoccales; family UBA472; genus DASXVU01. The sequence goes on along the minus strand of OY968769.1, from coordinate 1,123,754 downwards.
AACCCAGAGTTCAAGGATCGTGATCGAATCGAGTTCGCATGGTCCAGGCTGGTCAAGAAGAAGACGGATAAGTTGCCAGACGGTAACGACGAGCATTTCGGTTTCGATCCCAACGGTTACCTCCGCATCAGCTGGCCCCGGGAAGCCGGCTCGGGGCAGTTCCTCAAGGACCTGGACCTGCTCATCGCCGCGGTTCCGGTCCCCAGGGAATTGGACCGAAGGCTGATCGCCCCCACCACGGAGGAGGTCGCCTGGTCGATGAACAGTCCCAAGGGAAGAGAGTACTTCTCCAAGAACCAGCAGAACGGTATCCTAACCTACCAGGACCAGGCCATCTCCGATTTCATCGCTGAGCATGAGCCGGCCAATCCTCCGAGCTCACCGGACAACGACATCAATGACATGACCACTTGAGGACCCCTATCGGCGGTCGCTCGATCCAGCTTTGAAAAGTAATGGATCGTTCACTCGCGATCGGAAGTGCCACTGAGCAGTTCGGGCGGGAACGGCTCGAAGAAGGTCTGCCTAGCGAGATATTCGTTGTGGAAACGCTGGTTGAACGAGCGCATCAGGCTGAAGCTGGCGGCGAGCGGCGTACCATCATCCCGATAGGCATTGAGTGCCCCAAGGAAATCCTTCTTCTCATCGGCCTCGAGCTTGTTCTTGTAATAGCCAAAGGCATGCATGAGGGAATTCACCACGCTTCCCCGCTTTGGCCGATTGTCGAACATCGACCTGAGCAGGTTCTGGTATTGATCGAACACGTGCCCGACATCTCGCTTATCCCGGTTGGAGGCGATGTTGCCCAGCAATCTCATCTTGTTCTGACCATAGGTCATGAGGAGCAGTTTGTTGTCTGCCTGGTACTGCATCAGCGCGCTCATCTCACGGTCCAGCTCACGGAACCGGGCGAAAGCGTAAAGTTTGGTCAGGAAGTGTTCGGCGATTCCATTGTCAGATAGCCTGACCTCGTCCTCGACCGCCAGGTCGCTGTATCTGGCCATCACCGCTTCCCCGAGAAGGCCCGGTCCTTTGACCGGAAGGGGCGATCCGCCGGTCTCGCTCAGGTAGACGCTTGCGTCATTCAGGCCACAGGTGGGCGAACGCGACTTCAGGAGGAAGCCATCGATATGGTCCAGCCCCATCAGGAAAGAGCCACAGTAGCGCTGCGCCTTCTCGGTCAGGTCCATTCCGGTTGACGGTTGAACTAACCTTCGTTCACCGTTCCTCAGGGAGATCAACCTGATGGGGTCCCTTGGTATCCCAAGCCCGATGGCAACTTCTGGACATACCGGGATGAGGTCGATCTTGCCCTTCATCCGGCTCACTAGCTTTGACTCGACCATCTTGCCATCGTAACGGCAAGGGGAGAGTCCCATACATTGCGAGATAACGAGCCGGGGCCTAACGTCGTCCATTGCCGTTCCAAAACCTGAACAGGTATCTAAAGGTATTATTTGCGGCGTGCTGATCGATGGATGCAAATGGTTACGCTCCAGTTGGTTCGACCTTAAGGGATATGGTGAACCACACTTCGGACGAATTAGTCACAATAAAATCCACTTTGCCTTCGATAACCTTCATATCCTTCTCGTTGCCGTCGTTTTAGGAGTCTCGCCATGCTGAACCAACGGTCAGCTGAGAATCGGGACCTTAACATGCAATCATTGAACTGACAGGATGTGCCATAATGAGCAACCAATCAACGAGCCAGATAACGAGGGAAAAGCCGAGCAAGAGCATGGACATGGTGATAACGAGAACCTTCGACGCGCCCCGGGAATTGGTATGGAAGTATTGGACCGAGTCCGATCGGGCAATGAAATGGTGGGGCCCTCAAGGCTTCACCTGTCCCAGTGCGGAGATGGACGTGCGGGTAGGGGGCAGATATCTTCTGGACATGCGCTCTCCGGAGGGAAGGGACTTCTGGAGCACCGGTTATTATCAGGAGGTGACAGAACCCCAGAGGCTGAGCATGACCGATTCGTTCGCCGATGAGCAGGGCAACGTGGTTCCAGCATCATACTATGATATGGGAAACGAGTTCCCCCTGGAACTGCAGATATCTGTCAATTTTGAGGAGCACGGGGGAAGGACCGCCATGACCCTGATCCACCACGGCATGCCTGAGGACTCGGCCAAGGATGCCGAGGCGGGCTGGAAACAGTCGTTCGACAAGCTGGCTGACGCGATCCATGATGAGATCTTCGTTCAGATGAAGACCCTGGTGCTGCTTGAGCCTGGTCAGCAATCTGCCACGACCATCCGGGTCCAGGATGCCCCGCGGGAACTGGTCTTCAAGGCACAGACCGACCCGGAACTGTTCTCGCAGTTCTGGGGCCCTGAGAGGTATACCACCACCATAGAGAAGATGGATGTGAGGAAGGGAGGAATATGGCGCGTCATCCAGCGCGACAAGGACGGCAAGGAAGACGCATTCAACGGGGTCTATCATGACGTGAAAGCGCCCGAATTGATCATGGACACATGGGAGTGGGAAGGCATGCCCGGACATGTGCTCTTCGAGACCACTACACTGGAGGAGGTCGAAGGCAAGACCAAGCTGACCAATGTATCGGTCTTTCAGTCCGTCGATGATCGGGACGGGATGTACAAAGCCGGCATGGTGGAAGGGTCGGAAGCGTCAATGGATAGACTAGCCAAGTTGCTCAAGAACCTGCAGTCTATGTGACGGGGAGACCGGTACGACCCCCGGTTTTAAATCGTCACAAAGACAATCAATCACTTGGAGAATGGTTAGGTGAGAAGGATAATCGTTTCGAACATGGTCTCTCTGGACGGATACATAGCCGGTCCGAACGGGGAGATCGACTGGTTCGTTTGGGACAAAGAGCTGGAGAAATTCACGATCGAAATGATGGGGACCGTCGATACCATTCTTTTCGGCAGGGTGACCTATGATATGATGGCCCGCTACTGGCCTACCGATAGGACCAATGATCCATACATCAAGGAAAGGATGAACAATCTACCCAAGATCGTATTCTCCCGGACACTGGGGAAGGTCGAATGGAACAATTCCACTCTTGCCAAGGACATCGATCCGGAAAGGATCATGAGAATGAAAAGGATGGCCGGCAAGAACATCGTGGTGTTCGGCAGCGGAAGCATAGTATCGGAGCTGGCCGCCCTGGGACTGATCGATGAATACCGCATCATAGTCAATCCGGTCCTGCTTGGCAGCGGGATATCCATGTTCCGGGGCCTGGGGGAAAGACAGAGGCTGAAGCTCCTTGATGCCTGGCAATTGGGATCCGGGGTGGCGATGCTCACCTATCAGGCTCTGAACCACCGGACCGGTTAGCGGTTGCCCCGACGGGCGAAATCGTTCCGGTCTACCACTCGATCTTTATCGTTCGTGTCAGGGCGTGGCGTACATTGTTAAACCATGAGACCGATGCACCACATGAGGATAAGATGGCAGAAAAGGAGATCGCCGAGGGTCCGATCGCGTTCTTGGTGGACGGAGACAACGCAAATTCGGACATGGTCGGTGAGATGCTGAACGAGGCATCGAAATACGGTTCCGTGATTATCCGGCGGGTCTATGGGGACTGGAGCAGTCCACAGCTGGTATGTTGGAAGAAGAAGCTCCACGAATTCGCGCTTCTGCCTTCGATGGTCATCCCCAACCGGTCAGGCAAGAACGCCACCGACATAGGCCTGGTCATCGACGCCATGGATATCATGCACAAGCACGTGGTCAAAGGGTTCTGTATCGTTTCGAGCGATTCTGACTTCACCTATTTGGCCATGAAGATCAGGGAGGAAGGACTATTCGTGATCGGAATGGGGAACGAGAAGACCCACCCGACATTTCAGAAAGCCTGCGACCGTTTCATTTTCATTGAGAATCTCCTGCCGGTCGAAGAGGAACTGGAGTCGGAGCATTGCCCCGAGCTTGCCGCCGAGGAGCCGAAGAAGTCCGAGCGGCACATACCGAAAAAGGGTCTCAGTCCCGAGAAGGCGAATGACATGCTCACGAACGCCTTCCGCAACAAGGTCGGGGACGACGGGAGGGTCAACCTGGGCAACCTTGGGGAAGCGCTGTACCGTATCGAACCGGCATTTGACCCGAGGACCTATGGCAAGAGCAGCCTGGTAGGTCTGATCGCCGCTCTTCCTGGAAGCTTCTCCATCGAGAGGGAAGGGCTGGGGATATGGGTAAGGATGAAGGAGGACTCAGATTCCCATAAGGGCCGGGGCAAACGCCGCCCCCGCCCCAAGTAGGGCTTAAGGGACGACCAGCACCGGAGTCTCCGCATGCTGCACCACTCTGGTGGAGTTGCTGCCGATCAACAGCTGGGCCACCTGACCGGCGCCTCTGGAACCTACAACGATCAGATCGTAGTGTCCCGCGTTTGCCAGGCGGATCAACTCCTTCCATGGCGTGCCCAGTTCGATCCTGGTCTCGACCTCGATATTCGGCTTCTTGATGTCATCCTTGACCGCTGTCACGAGCTGCTCATGAAATTCCTTCAACGATTCGATGAATGCTTGGTCCTCGACGGCCAGCGAGTATTCGCCCGGCTTGACCACCGAAACCAGCGTGACGGTGCCCTTGAACATTTCAGCTAGGCTCGCTGCCACCGACGCCGCCCGCTTCGAATTTTCCGAACCATCGATTCCCACAATGATCTTGTTGAACTCCACGAACATCACTGCAGCTAGAGTTGGTGCAGTGGCATCATAATATTATTGGTCAGATCGACACCTATGTGATATGTCCTAAGAGGAGCGATCTTCCCGAGAGATGAAAACGATTCCCGGTCCTATCGCTATGATTTCCCGGAACATCCCTTATTTCCCAGCCCCCTCGCCCAGCTGTTCGATGACGCAGTTCTTGATTTCCTTGTCATTGCGGAGCCTGCGGAAGGACGGGGCCCTCAGATGCTTGTCCCTGGTGAGTTCCAATACCTCCACCTCTGCTATCAGCTCCGGCCTTACCCAGGTGATGTCTGGTTCCTTAGGGTAGCTGGTTACCGGAGGCGTGTCTGCCAACATGCCGTCCAGGATCGGTCTAAGCCCCTCGAGGTACTTTTCGGTGAAGCCAGTCCCCACCCTGCCGACGTATCTGAGCTCGTCGCCAAAGTACAGGCCCAGCGCCAATGCGGAAATGGTCCTGATCTCCGACGTATAGCCCAGGAGAACACAATCCACGGTCTTGAGCGCCTTGATCTTCAGCCAGGAATCAGAACGTTTGCCTGGTTCATAGAACGAGTTGGAGCGTTTCGCCATCACTCCCTCGAGCTTGCGCTGTTCGACCACCGACCACAGCTTTTTACCATCCTTGGTATAGGCGATGCTCTGCAGATGGTGGCCTTCGCGCAACACCGCGTGCAAGATCTTCTTGCGTTCATCCAATCTGGTGGAGAGCAGGTCTTTTCCCTCCAGCTCCAGGATATCGAATATGACATAAGTGGCCGGATGCTGGATGCTCAGGAACTTGGCTATCGATGTCTTCGACTGCTCACGTTTCTGAAGCAGATGGAAAGAGGGATTGCCCCGGTTGTCATATACAATGAGCTCGCCATCCAGAACGCAGGATCGGGCTTTGATCTGGTCCCTGAAGGAGAATTCCGGATAACGTTCGGTTATGTCATGTCCCCGCCGGTTGAGGAATTTCATGGTGGAGTTTACATAACACAAGGCCCTCGTGCCGTCCAGCTTTGGCTCGAAGAAATATCCTTCCCGTTCCAGGTCCTCCTTGTACCCCATCGCTGCCAGCATCGGTTCGTACAAGCTACGCCTCCAGGCTGTGCTTCAGAGCTTCGATCAGGTTCTCTTCCGTGGTTTCGGCCTGCTCCTTCTCGATGGTTACCAGCTCCTTCCTGTCCCGTCTTTCGATGGCCGCCTTCAGATGCTCAGCGAACTCGTCCTTGTACCGTGAAACATCGAAATGCGCAGAGCTGAGCTTGTCGATCAACTGGATGGCCAGGTCAAGCTCCTGTTGCTTGATCTCCACCGGGTCGCCGATGTTCTCCACCCCCCTGATGCTTCTCAGCTCGTATGAGTAGTTCAGGGTGCTGAGCAACAAACCGTTCTCATATGGGGCAATGACGCAGGTGTATTCCTTTTCCCTCATGACGAATCGCCCGATGGCGTTCTTGTGCGAGGCTTCGAGGGCTCGGGAGAAAATGAAGAAGGCCTTCTCCTTCTTCTTTTCCGGCCCCACGTAATAGTGCCCATCAAGCAATGGCCGTTCGATCTGGTCGGGAGAGACGAACTCGACGATCTCGATGGCATCGGATTTTTCAGGACGAAGGCTTGCCAGTTCCTCTTTTGTGAAAAGGAAGAAAGAACCAGGTTCGACCTCGAGCCCCTTTACTATCTCCGACCAGGGCACCTCGGAATCCTGTTTCTTACAATATTTACGGTATTCGATCGGGCTCTTATCCTCCACATGGAGCAGTTTGAAGCCGGGGGAGGCGGTATGCTCGACCGTGGAATAGAGCTTGACCGGGATGTTGACCATGCCAAACGAGAGCGATCCGGACCATATGGATTTCATATCACCACTGGGGATAGCCATTGGTGCAGCGAGGGTTAAAAGATTTGGACGTCCATCCTGTACCGAAAACTATGCATGGTTTAATATACATTAATCTGAGGATTGGGTGTGATGGTTGATACATCTAGTATTGTGATCTTTCTGGTCGGTCTCCTAGTAACAACTGTCATTATCTATGCCGTCACCAGGTTAATGGGAGAAGGGGAAAGCATCGGTCGGGCGATGTTGGCCGCGGTGGTCGGCATGACGGTCTATGCGCTGGCCTATTGGTTCTTGGGAAGTGGTCTCTTGGCCGCGGTGGTGGGCGGGATCATCTGGCTATTGGCCTTGAAGGCACTGTACAAGATTGGCTGGGTGAAGGGATTGGTCATCGCGGTTCTCATCTGGATCCTGGCATCCATAACCGGGTTGTTCCTGCCAACGCTCGATGGGCCATTCTAGATGCACCATCCTATACCATCCCTCCCGGGATCGATCCTGGCCAACATCCGTTGTCGGATAGCAGATTTTTCATATGCTCATGGGCCTGAGCTCATCAACCTTCACGCCGACCATTTAACCTGATGATCCTTTGGAACGAATTAGAGGTTCAACCGTTCCAACGCTTGGTCCCGGAACAGGATCGGAGTGCTCGACCCTCCTTAGAATATGAGAGCCTTCATATCATTCAATGGGCCAGTATATTTCCGTTACCAGCTCGTTCTGATCCTTCACCGTGGCGGGATCGTTGAGATATCTTTCCCACATGACCTTCTTCTGTCTGAGCCCTTCTTTATGCATGTATTCTTGGATCAACTGGTATGTTTCCATGATCTTCTCATAGGGACCAATATGGGTAGCCATGACGCATTTGCCACCGGGAACGGACGACGATACTATGTTTCCCTCGCCCTTCTCGGGTTTGACCGTGGGGAAGCCACACTCCATGTCGCAGGTCTGCTGATCATAATCATGATAGACGGCAAAAGGCGGACCGGCCACCTGTACATGGTTCTTTTCCATGAACATCCAAAGTTGACCGAACATCTCTCCCATCTTGGACTTTATCTCGATGTTCTGGATCCTTTCCCTTATGGAAAGCATCGTAATCGGTAACTGCTCGCTGATCCGGATTTCTGTGGGCATGAATAAAGGATGAAAAAGGGAGATACAAGTATTTTCTTGACGGTCGGGCGAAAGTGAGAGTCTCGGGATTCTTGTGTGCTTAAGGACATGAAATCGACCCTCGTTTAGGGGTTAAGGCCGTTAAAACCCCATATTAGTGGGCAAAAGTTAGTATATATAGGTTATATACTAGGCTTGGTCAGGTGTTCCTATTTCCAAATACAAGATAGAGAATGTGGTAGCCTCCGCCTCGCTCGGAACCGAGTTGGACCTGCAAGCGCTGGCGGTCTCATTGGACGGCGCGGACTATGAACCGGAACAGTTCCCCGGTCTCATCTACCGCTTGAAAGAACCCAAGACGGCCACACTGCTTTTCCGCAGTGGTAAGGTCGTATGCACGGGGGCAAAGAGCCTGGACCAGGTAAAACTGGCCATAGACAAGGTGACGACCCAGATCCGCAAGGCAGGGATCAACTTGGACAGCGAGCCTAAGATCGAGGTCCAGAACATCGTCGCCTCGTCCGACCTAGGGCAGAAGATCAACCTGAACGTGATCGCCATCACCCTGGGGTTGGAACGTGTCGAATACGAGCCAGAGCAGTTCCCGGGCTTGGTCTACCGCCTGGACGAGCCAAAGGTGGTATTGCTGCTGTTCGGGTCCGGAAAACTGGTCTGTACCGGTGCGAGGAGACCGCAGGACGTCGAAGCCGCGGTCGACAAGATCACCGAAGAGTTGAAGGCCGCCGGTCTGCTGCTGTAAGAGGAACCATTTACACCGCTGGAGGCGAATCCCTCCCGGTCATTTCATTTTTTTGAATCTCTATTCGCATTGAACATATGGGATAATCCTCGGTGACGCCATCTAGATCTGGATAGATGGAACCCAAATTGCCTTAATGTCCTCATTACAAAAGAAATAAATATGTATCTTAGTTTACTGACTGACGGTCAGTCAGGGTATGACAATGCCTCGTTCTACAAAAGCCGCATCCGATCGCCGCTTGGAGTTCATCAACGCCGCCGAAGGGCTGTTCAATGACAAAGGCTTTGAGAACACTTCCATCGACGACATCGTCCATAAGGTGGGGGTTGCCAAAGGCCTATTCTATTACTATTTCAAGTCCAGAGAGGAGCTGTTGGCGGCAATAGTCGACCGAATACTTGTGGAGATGGAGCATATCGTTGTGGAAGCCGTCAACCGGAAAGGATTGACAGCGATGGAGCGATTGGACGCGATGGCCCCGCCGTCAGACGTGATCAAAGCCCGTGGAGGGAAGCTCATGCAGTATTTCCACGAGGAGCGCAACCAGGCTTTGCATCTTCAGTTCCAAGCCCGCACGATGAAGTTCCTGGTCCCGGCTCTGGAATCGATCATCAGACAAGGGGTAGAGGAAGGGGTGTTCAATACCCCGTATCCCCGAGAGACCGCCATCGCATTGTTCGCCCTCAAGAGCGTTGTCGACCACAGCGAGAAGGGTACGGATTACTGTGAGGACAAGGAGCACAACGTGAAGGTGGTGTCCTTTCTCGGCGAGCGCCTGCTGGGTGCCAAGGAAGGAACATTCCTCGAGTTCCTGAGGAGGAAGCAGATCCACCGGGAAGAAGCGTGCTGCGGAAAGTAAATCTCGATCACCAAGGAAGTGTTATGTTGTTTGGTAAGCCAAAGAAAGAAAAAGCAATTGATAGACCTCTGACCGCGGAAGAGCGGGCGAAGAAGAGGACCCGCACATTCATCATGCTAGGGTTGAGCCTAGGTATGTTGCTCGCCTCACTCGACCAGACGGTGGTCGGCACGAGCCTTCCCAAGATCGTCGGGGACCTGGGAGGCATGAGCCTGTTTTCATGGCTGTTCACCGCCTACATGCTAGCAGAGACAGTTACCATACCGATAGCGGGTAAGATGTCCGATCTGTATGGCCGAAAGCCCGTGTTCTTGGCCGGCATGGGTCTGTTCCTCGGCGGATCGATCCTGGCCGGCATGTCCGGATCGATGGAGCAACTGATCATGTGCCGGTTCATCCAGGGGCTGGGCGGCGGTGCGCTGATGCCGGTGGCCATGTCAACGGTCGCTGACCTGTATGCCCCCACGGAGAGGGGCAAGATCCAGGGTATTCTGGGCGCGATCTTTGCCGTATCAAGCATAATCGGACCGTTCATGGGCGGATTCATAGTCGACAATATGGACTGGCGCTGGGTGTTCTACGTGAACCTGCCCGTCGGAGTAGCGGCGATCCTGGTCTGTTCGTTCAAGTTCCCCGCCCTGGTCAATCAGGACCGGAAGAAGCTCGATTTTGCCGGCATGGCCACGCTGACGGCATCGCTGTCGGCATTCCTTCTGATGCTCACCTGGGGCGGATCGACCTATGCCTGGGAGAGCATGGAGATCATCGGTCTTGGCATTCTCTCGATCGCATGCGTGGTCGGGTTCGTTATGATCGAGCGAAGGGCCGAGGACCCGATCCTCCCTCTTCACCTGTTCAAAGAGCCCATTTTCACCCTGGGTTCGGCGGCGCTGTTGCTGATGTCGTTCGGTCTCTTCGGCATCATAGCATTCCTGCCCCTGTTCCTTCAGGCGGTCATCGGTATGTCCGCCACCTACAGCGGCGAAGTGCTCATCCCGTTGATGATGGGCGCCATGGGGGGTGCGATGGTCTCCGGATTCGCCATCAAGAAGACCGGGTACAAGATATGGCTGGTCTCCGGTCCGCTGATCGGGGCCTTCGGCCTCTATCTGCTCTCAACGCTCCACCAGGGCTCGACGGTTTGGGATGCGGTCATTTACCTGGTAATCACCGGCCTCGGTCTCGGGTTCGTCTTTGCCAACTACATCGTGGCGGCCCAGAACGTGTGTCAGAAGAGCGAGATCGGCATCATGACCAGCGCCATGAGCCTGTTCCGCGGCCTGGGAGGTACCATTGGCGTGACGGTGCTGGGGGTCATCGTCAACAACACCATGGTGACCCAGTTGAAGCAGAACCTGCCCGCCGGTGCGATGGCGGTGCTGCCGACCACGGACGTGAACAGTCTGGGCGGGCTGCTGCTCACTCCGGCCGCGGCATCAATTCCGGCGCCGGTTATCGAGGCCATCCGCCTCTCGCTGAGCAACAGCATAACCTACATGTTCCTCATAGGAATGGTCTTCGTGCTGGTGGCTTGGGTGGTCAGCATCTTCATACGCAATGTACCGTTGCAGTCGGCCGAGGAATATCACAAAGGTGTCGAGGTCAAAGATGGGGCATCCAAGACCGTGGCCGCCAATGCGACCGAGCTGAACGTGCCGGTCCAGATGGTTACGGACGAGGTCCTGAAGTGATCTCCGAGGAACGAAAACCCTTTACCCTTTCAATATGCCCCTGAGACTGGACGGCCATGGCCAACTTGCGGTTGAATGGCCCAGCCGTTCATTCTCCTTTCCTTATATCCGATTCGGTGCCGTTCAGGCAGTAATAGATGTTGGTCAATCCGAAGTTGGCCTTTACCCGGCATCCCGGACAATGGCATCCCTTTGAGGTGATTATGCAGCTGCTCTTGCCTCCGAAACAGAACACCAGTTCCTTCTTCTTCTTGGCGCAATCGGCATAGGTCGGGCAGGTTGGGCAGTTGCACAGCTCCCGGTTTTGGCTTTCAATTTTTTTCTTGTCGTCATCGCTCATTCTGGCCAAGGCGGCCATTGATTCTTCGAACTCGTCCATCTGCATCCCTCAGGCAACATCATGGCCACTATCTCGGAACATCCGCTGCTCATCAGGCGCCGTATCCACGCCATGGGCCAGACGATTGCCTGAAATATCAGTGTGAGCAACGGGTTAATATCGCTTGTGGGGGTTCGGTATTGACGCCGCTGATGGTCTTCCGAGTGATCGTAACACAACATCATCCACTCTGCGACGCTCTCGATCGGACTTATCGATTGATATATGCAGAATCTTCTTGACCTTCAATATCGATCCATCGATTGCGAAGTAGGTTGGGAGACGAGTCATGACAACGGACCTTGATCAGAAGTGCAGGAAGTGTGAGACATCGATATTGCCCACGGCAATCAGATGTCCGGCCTGCGGTAAACTGTCCAGCCGCGGCGATCGGCTCATGTCATTGGTCGTGGTTTCGGCACTGATCGTGGCATCCTTGATAGCCTTCGCCATCCTGAACAGCCCAGCGGCCTAAGATTTCGCTGCGATGACCGATCGTCAGATCGGTTCCGGAGATAACGATTTCTGGCTGACCTATCCGACACCTAGAGGGGATTCGAACAACACCGTGCCCCATCCCTCATGGGTGATCTCAGCCCTTGAACATGGCCCAGTCATGGTCTTTGCCCATATCGAGGATTGCATGGCATGTGCCGTACAGGACCCGATCTGCGCTGATGTGAACCGGTCGCACACCGGCAATATAACCTATTTCGATCTGCTTGGAGGACGGGACGATGCGTACCTGAAAATGGCGTTCAATGCCTACGATCCATCCGGGGGGGTCCCACCTGGTGCCCATGGTCGTGGTGATCAACCAGATTCGGGGCGCGGACGGCAACACGCAGATCGTTTTGGCATAGCTGGGAAGGGATCATCAACCAGCCTTCCCTCGCGAGCTGGATCAACGACGCCTTAGCGCACCATGCGAACGGTACCTGAGGACGGACATGACCTCTCGGTTCCGCAGGGCCATCGTGGTCGTTGCTGTTTTCATGATAGCCCTGACGATGATGTTCCTCACCTTCGGCGTCCAGACCCAGGCTGCCGAGAAGATACGGCCGGCAGCGGATTTCGTCGCCATTGACCAGGAGGGCCAGAGCTTCTCGCTATCTGATTTCAGGGGCAAGATCGTTGTCCTGCACATAACCCAGATGGAGAACCCTTTGTGCCTGGAATGCGAGAGCTCCATCATCGGAGAGCTTAACGAGATCAAGGGGCTGTCCGGCAGGGCGGATCCCGGCATTGTCGTGGTCACTTTGAACCTGAGGAAAGCACCCAGTTCAGAACCGGGATGGGCGATGGCGCAAAATGACTACGGCATCGATGTCACGTGGCTTTGGGTCGAGGAATTCGATCCGTATCCCATCGGCAAGGACTACCTGGACTATTGGCAGGTCAACGGGGCATTCTCGGACCCCACGGTGCTCATCATCGACGGCGAACAGAATGTCGCGGCCGCTTTCCATGTCTACGTCGTGGGAAGAGGCGTGTTGGACGGGATCCAGAGCGCCGATAGATTGGTGTCCGTGTCGGAAACGATAGCGTCCGGAGCCTTAGGCGACACGATGTTGGGCACAACCTCCGAGACCGCCCTTGGCCTGACAAGCGTCATCGGCCTGGGCATCCTAACGTCATTCTCGCCCTGCTCATTGGCCCTGCTGTTCACGATGATGATGTATATCGGCTCATCTGGAGGAAAGTCGGCCGTTGTGAACCCCAGAAGGGAGCTGATGGAGAACATCGGCACAGGTGCGGCCTTCACCCTGGGGATGTCAGTGGTTTTCCTGCTGTTGGGACTGTTGATCGGTTATCTCGGAGGATTCCTGACATACTCCCCACTTTTCTATCTCCTTTCAGGAGGGGTGCTGGTCTTGCTTGGTGTGAACAGTGTTTGGCCGCTAAAGACCTTGATCCCGAAGACCCGGAACGAGGACGAAGGGCCTTCCTGCGGCAGCGTCTCCCAGGTCGGCGTCTGGCACAAGGGTGGTCTGATTATCAAACGGCTCAAGGAGCGCTCAAGGCTTTTGGCCGGATTTTTCCTCGGGGTCCTGTTCTCCATCGGCTGGGCCCCCTGCGCACTTTCTCTGGTCTTCCCGATGGTCCTTCTAATACTCGCTCTAGGGGTCCCTGCACTGGAGAGCGGATTGCTGTTGTTCGTTTTCGGGTTGGCGCACGGGATCGTGGTCATTCCATCCTGCGCTGTTTCCGGTGAGGTCAGGAACCGCCTCACCAAAGGTTTCACAAGCAACGCCTCCATGATAAGGGCCGGGTTCGCCGGAGCGGTGATGGTCATGGGACTGCTCTTCGGGTTGAGGTTCTGGGGCTTGCTCCTCTGGTAGCGTTTAAATGCAAACCATTTTAGTCCTCCTTGACGACTCAACGTCGGTGGTCGTTCCATGGGCTCCATCGTCGAGGACAAGCAGCTCAGGCAGAGGCGCTACGTGTTCAGGGACCGTGCTGAGGCGGGAAGGGAGCTGCTGAAACATCTCGAGGGATACCGAGGCAAGGACCTGATTGTTCTGGCGATACCCTCAGGAGGTCTTCCCGTGGCGGTGGAGATCGCAAAAGGTCTGGGAGCCGCCTTGGATATCATAATCGTGCGAAAGTTGCAGACCCCTTTGAACCCGGAAGCGGGCTTCGGCGCCATCTCACTGGATGGTGACATGGTCTTGAACAACGATCTGGTTGCCGAGTTGGCGCTGACCAGGCAGCAGATGGAGAAAGCCAAGGAGGGCGCGTTCAGGGAAGGTCGGTCGCGGGAGCATGCGCTCCGCAAAGGCCGTTCCCTGCCTTCTCTCAAAGGCAGAAAAGTGATACTGGTCGATGATGGTCTGGCTTCAGGATACACCATGCTAGCGGCGATCCGAAAGGTCAGAACGGAGAATCCGTCATCGATCGTTGTGGCCGTTCCGACCGGTTCGGACCGGTCCGTGGAAATGGTCGCAAGGGAGGCCGACGAGGTCGTCTGCCTCAATATCCGCGGGATGCCGTTCGCCGTCGCCGATGCTTATCGTAACTGGTATGACGTCGATGAGGAGGAAGCCGTCCGGATCATTCGATACGGCGGCCAGACATGAATCGGTCAGGCCTGGACGAGGGTCGTTGTTGTTCCCCTTGGAGTTCCCGCTCCTTGTGGTGAAGACATCTTCGGAACCGGTCCTTGACCCAATCCGCAGTCCCAATTAGGATACGGTGGCGTTCCATTGACGTCGGATCGATCCCCTGCTCGTTCTTCGTCAGGCATATCCTCGCGTCAGCGATGGACCTCCGTTAGTGTAACCACGCTACCAATTCCTCCATCTAACTTCATTCACTTCTCTTTTCCAATCCACGCAATCATTTCCTTGACCGAGATCATGAATGACAGGCAGTTGACAATGATTCGTTTGTGTGATCCATGGTAGGCGTTAAATGGAAGGTGTTCTGCTTTTAGCAATGACTAGGTGTCCTGAATGAAGTTGATCCCTGCCTTCACATCCGAGATCATTCCGAAACGCCCTTATGATTTCCACCTGACGATCAGGAAGCCTGCGGGATGGCCTCTGTTCACTCCCTCAGAGATATTCGAGGCCGGGACGCTGTGGACCGCCACCCACATCGATGGAATGGTGGTCGGGATCAAGCTGGGCTCGATAGGCAATATCGACGAACCGCGGGTAATGGCCGAGGTCTATCTTGAGCATAGGCCGAACGCCGTTCAGCTCAGGTCGATCAACAGGTCGTTGACCAGGAGCATTGGGGCGGATCAGGACCTTGCCGAGTTCTATGCCATGGCGGAGGCGGACGACATCCTCAGGCATGCGGTGGTCGACCTCAGAGGGATGCATAATACAGTGTCCAGCACGATCTTTCCCGACGCCGTCCTGGCCATAACCCTGCAGATGACCACCATAGCCCGGAGCAACCAGATGATGGGCTGCCTCATGAATACATACGGAGACCTGGCTGAGTTCGATGGACGGATGGTCAGAACCTGGCCCCGACCAAGCTCTTTGGCATCGGTGACGTCGGAGGCGCTGGCAAAGACCTGCAACATGGGGTACCGTGCCAAGCACATGGTGAAGCTCGCCAAGAAGATCGAGGACGAAGGCTTCCCCAGCGTCGAGGAACTGGAGGGGCTGTCCCCGGAGGAGGCGAAGAGGATACTCCTCGAGCTTCCTGGCATCGGTGACTATTCTGCAGACATCATCAATCCCAATGGTGGGTTCCCCATCGATGTGTGGTCGGCGGACGTGTTCGGGTTGCTGTTCTTCGGCAGGGAGCCGACTGATAAGAATAAGGAATTGCAGCTAATCAAGAAAGAAGGCATCCGCCGATGGGGAAAGTTCTCCTGGATGGCCTTTTACTATGTGGTGCAAGACCTGGAGAACCTGTCACGGCACCTGGACATCAAACTCAGGTTGATGTAATGGAAAGAGAGGCGATGAATGGCCGTTTCACCCCCTCACCCCAAACCTATCCAATGAGGAGATGATCCGTTCAACGAAATCCAGGTCAACCTTCTTCACCCCACGCCTGCTGAAATGGTCATCTATCGTACCTACACCATGTTCCATTGCTCGTTTGGCCTTATCGAGACGTTGCCAATGAGAATAGCCAAGTCGGTCCACCCTTATTGCCTCCGATAGATCGATGAGCCAAGGTCTACCTTTGAAAACCAGGACATTGTATGGACTCAGATCCGAATGGACTATCCCGGCCTTGGCTAGTGATTCTATTCCCTGCAGCACCGAGACCTTGAAGGACGCGGGATCATCGATTTGGGCATCCACCAGCCTCGGGGCATTCCCATTCTCGTCCCCCAGATAACGCATTGAAAGCATGTTCTCCAACCGCTTGGCCGGCGTGGGGACAAGGGCACCACCTTTCCATGCCTGGTACAGCATGTCGAACTCATGCCCCGCCAGCCAACTAGCGGAATCGAGCTTGATCGGTCTTCCTCCCCTGTGTGAGGTCCGGTAGAGCCGGTATACTTTCACCGCGATCGGCGAATTCTTGTAACTGGCTAGGTAGACGTCTGCTTCCTTTCCAGCGCTGATCAGGCCTTTCACCTCCGTGGCCAGCCCTGATTCGATGATATTCTGGGAGGTCGTTCTGAAATTCGCTTCGCGGAACTCTAGGTTACCTGTCTTGATGCGCCACGCGACGCTGGCGTCAAGATACGGATCGTTTGGCATTTTCTGTGAATCTTACTGTTGCGTTCAAAAGCTGGCAGAATAGCCCGATCGGGAACGAAACGATCACGCGGTCCCCGGTGCGGCTGAAATAGAAGTGGCTGACATCATTCCGGGAACCTCCTGGTACAAGACCAATTCTGGAATTGTCATTTGGGTAGATACCATTTTCCCTTAGTATGAGAAGATGTTGAACGCCTTTCCACACATGGATATCAGACGGTCATCAAGATCGACATAGGGCGCTCTTGGAGTAGCCAACATCCGATGCCTAGCCCGGGATCCTTGATCTAACATCTGGTTTGGTTCGGGCAATTCGCGATATCGAAGCGATCTCTTCGAACGTATCAATCCCGTTCTCGCAGGCCTTCCATGCGGGGGTGGGATCGGACCGCCAGTCATGTTGCCATTGCAGGATTGTTTCACTATCCCTTGCAGGAGGACCAGTCGCCTTTGGCGGTCATGTAAGCGCCGAACGCCGTGGTCCAGAATGCCACGGGGTAGAAAGTCATGCGCTCTATCCCGCCCTTGCCCAGGCCAAGTGTTTGGCCTGTAGGGATTATAAGCAACGCAGCCAGCCCGATGATCCCCAGGAGGAGGCAGATGTAGGATACCGGTGCCTTTGTGGATCGGTATGTGTAAACCGCTGCCAGGTTGCCGAAGCCAAAAGCCATGCCGGCAGATATGTAATGGATCGGTCCAGAATGTTCATTGAATACCCCGACTCCAATGGCCCCTATGGCGGAGACAATGGTCAGTGCGGGCAAGAGGGAGCGCGGCTTTTCCTGCAGCATGGCCCAGGCGGCCGCCAGTGCCAGTGCCCCAAGCGCGATCACCGCGATGGTGAACAGCGTCCTTGCCGGGTCCGGCCCAACCCCCAGATCGCTCAGTACGTTACCGGAGACGCTGTAGTTCGGGTAGGTTATCTCCGCCAGATGAACCAGGAACAAGGCTTCCAAACCACCCATCATTAGGAACAGGCCAGGCTTCTTCCAATTGAACATCGCTGGTTAAGATTGATGGCACTGCTATAATGAGATTGCCCTGCACGGGCTTTTAGAGACCATCCCTCATCGATCATGTGCGGCAGATCATGGTGATTTCCCGGGCAAGAATCGGTATCCATGGGTTCCAGGTCCTCTGTGTTGGTATGATATCCGCATCGGCGGAGGACTGGTCAGGAAAGTGTGGCTGGAAGGCTTCAAGCCTCTTGCCGAATCAGTTTGAAGCATCTTTAGTGCATCTTTCGATCGACATCAAGTAGACACCGTATGCCAATATCCAGAACATCGAGGGATAGTAGATCATCCTCTCCATCCCTCCCACCCCCAAGCCCATGAAGTTCTTCGTTCCTTGCAATATCAGCGCCGCCAGCCCGACGATGCCCAGGGATGCGAAAACGATCGAGAGCGGTCCTTTTATGGTTATGGAAGAGACCAACGCCGCCAGGCAACCCATGCCGAAGGCGATGGCGGCGAAGATGAGGTGGATATCCCCCCAATTCTCGTTGAAGATCGCCACACCTATGGTTCCTGCGCCGGCCAATGCGATGAGTATCGGGACTTCCCATGCGGGACCGCCCCGGATATACACCGAGGTCATTATCAGCACACCAAAGACGAGCAATCCGACGGTGAATATCGTCCGGCTCGGCTCCGGTCCGACCCCGAGGTCGCTAATGAAGTTCTGTGAGACGCTGTAGCCCGGGTATAGGATCTCGGCCAGGTGCTCCAGGAACAAAAGTTCCAGTGCCCCCAAGAGCATGAGCAGGCCGGCGCTCCTCCAATGCACCATGTATATTCCATGCGCTGGCCAATTGATAATAATTGGCAAGCGGTTATCCTAGGTCGATCCAAGGATTGGCGGCGTTCCCGACATGCTCATTACCCGGACCTAGGCCTCAACATTATATCATCCCCTATCGATTAGCGGCACGAAATGTCAACGGCGACGATCGTCCGGGCAGACCGGACCCACCTGGTCCAGATAATGGAGGTCTGGAAGCAGTTCATGGAATACCACCAGAGGATCGACCCATTTTACGGCACGGTCGCGGACGGGCATCTCCAGTTCGGCGAGTATATCCTCGAACGGATGGGCCAGGAAGAATCGCTAGTACTGGTGGCAATGGAAGGCGACAGTATGCTCGGATATTGCCTGAGCTATGTGCATCATCGTCCGCCGGTATTCACGGAGAGGGTCGTCGGTATCCTATCCGACCTCGCTGTTAGGGAGGGACAGAGGGGTGCGGGGGCTGGCAGCGCCCTCGTCGAATCGGCGCTGGAATGGTTCCGAGAGAAGGAAGTCAAACGGGTCGAACTGAGGACATCGGCCATGAACCGCCCGAGCATCGACTTCTACCAGAAGCACGGATTCCGGATATACGATCACATGATGACCCGGGAGATATGATCCGTCCCCATTCCATCGGTCATTCCGTTCTAGCTCATCCCCTCCGCCCGGTACATCGAACGGACCATCAGGCCATAGATAACGCCTAACACACCGAAGGCGATGGCGAACAGTCCGATCAGCCATATCAAGGCCAACGCCCCTTCTCCCGGGGCTGCGATGAAGATAAGCCCGATCATTACGCTCAGCGCACCGGAGACCATGACAATCGCCCTCACGGCGGCATTTCTGGCCATGGTCAACCCGGCGGACAGCTGGACCAAACCTTCGATGAGGCACCACACTCCCAGCAGCAGTATCAGCAAGAGCGTGGTGATGTTCGGCCAGATAAACGTCACCCCCCCGAAGGTTATTCCGAGGATTCCTTCCAGGAGGAGGGGCGTCCCCCGCCCCTTTTCCTCGAGGGACAGGAACAGGACGATCGCCATCACTCCCAGCATCAGGACGAAGACCCCTATCAGCAGTGTGACCGCTAACAGTGTAAGGCCTGGCAGTGACGCCATGAGCAATCCTATGATGATGGCCAACACCCCGCGCAGCACCTGCCCTTTCCAATTCACATCGATGACCGTGAATGATTCCATTGTCTAACCTCGCATGCGCCCAAATCGGGATAGTCGTATTGAGCGGAGCGCCAGGTAATAATTAGTTGTTCATGATCGGGGGTCGCAGGGCTTGAACCCGAAGAGTATTCTTAGCCCCCTCGTCAGCGGATCATGAAGGACCTCATCGAGATGGATTTGTTCTGGAATCCCTCATGAATGAACTCCAGCGATTCACCACTCTGCCTCATGCCAAGGGTGTATATCATCGGGAGGTAATGGTCCAATGTCGGGACGGCCAGGTCTCCTCCCGGCAGGGTTCGGAAATCGATCAATGCATCATCATCTCCCGAGACCAGGCATTTCCTCAACTCCTCGTCGAAATCCTTAGCCCATTCGTAAGGAACTGCGTCCGCGTTATGGAAATCGATCATTCTCAGGTTGTGCACGGCGTTCCCCGACCCGAGCACCAGGACACCCTCATCCCTGATCCTCGCCAGCCCCTTCGCCAAATCGTAGTGGTGCCTCACCGGCTTTTCATCAAAGGTTCCCGGAAAATAGTCCAGGCTGAGCTCGAAGACCGGAATGTCAGCCTTCGGATAGATATGCTTCAGCACAGCCCAGGAGGCGTGGTCCAGTCCCCATGAGAGGTCACATCTGACCTGCCCCGACGAAATCTCCGAGAGGATCTTGGCATGCGCCGGTGCGCCCGGCGCCGGATACTCGATCTGGTATAGTCCCTTCGGGAAACCATAGAAGTCATGGATGGTCTCCTGTCGCTGGAGGCAGCTGACGCAGGTGCCCTTGGTCAGCCAGTGGGCCGAGACCACCAGGACTGCCTGGGGCCTCGGAATCTCCCGGGCGAGCCGATTGAGGCTTCTCGTGTAATCGTTATCCTCGATCGCGTTCATCGGCGAACCGTGCCCGATGAAAACCGCCGGCATCCTGTCCCGGCCGTCAGAGCCCATTCAATTCACCTGATGGGGCATGGCTCCGAGGACCTTCTCGGCGGATTTGATGAATGTCCCATTGCGGATCTCCTGGAACGCAGTCTCCAGTTCTTCCTCTGTGTTCATGACCACCGGCCCGCCCCAGGCGATGGGTTCGTTAATCGGCTTGCCCGATATCAGCAGAAGCGCGGCGCCTTTCTGACCTGCCTCAACCATCACTCCGTTTCCCTTTCCGAAGATGGCCAAATGTTCCTGGTCCACGAGAGGACCGTCCTTCTCGAACCTGGCGCTCCCATCGAATATGTAGGCGAAGGCGTTGTGACCGCTGTCGATCTCCCGTTCCATGGAACCGTTCGGGGACAGTTGGACGACCAAGTACTCGATCGGCACGATCAGGTCCTTCACCGGACCGGCCACTCCTTTGACGCTTCCGGCGACGACCTTCACCTTGACAAGATGGTTGATCTCCACCTCAGGTATGTTCTCCTTTCTTATGTCGCGATAGCGGGGGGCCATCATCTTCCGCGCCTTGGGCAGGTTCACCCAGAGCTGGAACCCGTCCATGCCGTTCGGTGAAGCCTGCGGCATCTCCTGGTGCATGATGCCGCTACCTGCCGTCATCCACTGGATATCTCCATCGTTGATCACCCCGGTCCTCCCCGTGCTGTCGCGGTGTTCCATGCTGCCCTTGATCATGTAGGTGATGGTCTCGATGCCCCGGTGGGGGTGCATAGGGAAACCGGCCTCGTAATCCTCCGGACTCTCCGAGCCAAAATGATCAAGGAGAAGGAATGGGTCCAGAAGGTTCACATCCTCCGGTCCGAATGCCCGTTTCAGCCTAACTCCAGCGCCTTCTGAAGTTGGGTTTCCTCTCGATGACCTGACGACCCTGCGCATCTCAGTCAAGATTCTCCCTCGCTGTTCTATTCGAACGGATGGGTAATAAACCAATCTGATTCGCAGGTCCGGGGGCAAGGAATAATTTGCCTGTATTCCATATCGTTGCCGATATCAATGGAAAAGATCCAGATCGGGAGCAAAGCCCCTCCGATGGCCATGCCGGTATGCCTGGTCGGGGCCATGGTCAAGGGCAAGGCAAACTTCTGTGCTGTCGCATGGTTCACCATACTCGATGACGAACCTCCCATGATCGCAGTCGTGCTCGGCAAGGACCGGGCCACCATGGACGGGATCAAGGAGAACTCCACCTTCAGCGTCAACATCCCCAGCGAGTCCAGCGCGGCGGCGGTCGATTTCTGCGGAATTAATTCCGGTCATTCGCAGGATAAATCGAAGGTCTTCAACGTGAGCTATGGAACATTGAAGACCGCCCCCTTTGCCGACGAATGCCCGGTCAACGCGGAATGCAGGCTGGTAAAGATAATCGAGTTCGCCGGCACGGATCTGGTTATCGGAGAGGTGGTCCAGGTCCAGATAGATAAGGCGGTAGTCCATGAAGGTCAAGTGGATGTCAGTGACCTCAAGCCGCTGCTGTATTCCTTCCCCGGCGGTCCATACCTTTCGATAGGTCCGGTAGTGGCTGAGGCATTCAATGTCGGCAAGACATTCACGGTAAGAAAGTGAAGGTCCGAACCGGTGTTCAATCCTCTTTGCTGGACCTCCCGAAATACTCGATCAACGGATTCCAGTAGTAGTCCGTCCATCCCTGGGCATAATCATCGGCCTGCTCCTCAGGGACCTTTGAGTGGGTCATGGTCAGCTCGGTGCCGCCCTCCACCTTCTTCAGGTCCAGCTGCAGCAGGGAGGGTGGATATCCCTCCGGCCATTCCGAGGTGGACCATTCCTGAACGATCTTCTTGCCCTTCTGGAGCTCGAGGTTCCTGGCGGTTATGTACCCGTCGCTTGCCGATATCTCCCCGCCGACCTCCTGACTTCCGGTGGTCTCGGTATGGGTGAACTCGGAGTGCTTCACCGGGTCAATGAAAGCCTCGAAGACCTCCTCGGGAGTACCCGGAATGATGACCTTCTGCACGATCGTCCTGGTCTTTTTCGACACGTCCCGTTCCATTGCCACTCAGACTATAACTCATTGTTGCTCCGGTCGGTTTGATATGGTCCACATGCCTCTTCCCCTCCGATGAGCAAGGAACGATACGAGTTCGGTGAGGCCCTTGTCGAAGGGCTGATAACATCCAGGCCCAACCGGTTCATTATGAACGTGCAGGTGGGCGGAGAGGCGCGCCGATGCCACTGTCCCACTACCGGGCGGGTCGGTGACATCGTTTTCAAGGATATTCCCTGCTTGGTAGGGAAGAGCCATGACCCAAAACGCTCCACCTGGGGCACGGTCGAGGCGATCTCCCTGGATCCACCGTCCAAGGTCAAGAAATCATGGATCGGGATCGACCAGGGCAAGGCCAATGACATTCTGGGTTTCTTCATCAGCGCCGGGTCGCTGAGGGGAATGGTGGGCGATGCCAGGACAGTCAGGAGGGAGGTTAAAGTGGGCGGATCGCGCATCGATTTCCTGATCAACGAGGACATGCTACTGGAGGTCAAGACGCCGCTGCACATGCTTACGGTCAAAGGATATCCGGAGCATTCCTCCACTGAGGGTTTCACATCGTTCGAGCGCACCATGCGCCACTTCACCGAGATATCCGACCATATAACGGAGGGCAAGCGGGGCATTGTCCTGCTCTGTCATCTTTTTGACTCTCCACCGTTCCGGGTGCCTCAGGCCAACGGAAGGATGGCGGAGGAGATGAAGGAGGCGGTCAAGAGGGCCACGCAGAAGGGGGTGGAGAATTGGCAGATCAACTTCAGAATGGATCCGACCGGTGTCGAGCTCATCTCCTGCTTCAAATTGGACCTATTTGGCGTGGTGGAACAATGAAGGTCGGTTTCGTTGGATACGGCAACATGGGAGGCCTCCCGATATTCGATCGGCTCTTCGAGGCAGCGTTGGCGAAGCATGAAACGGTCAAGGGCTCAATGACCCGTCAGTTCGAAGAATGAGAAAAGGAGTTTGCCCTGCCAAATGAGGACCCGATCGGGTCAGGGCATCATTGGTAGATTCCACGGTCCAGAGGCTTGGGGCTCTCCCCGAATGTCTGGATCATTTTCCAGTTCACGAACAGTTTGCACCGATGGATCATCGCCAGGGCATCCATGAGTCCCTGTTTGGTCAGGCCATCTTGGAACAATCCGCGGGTGAACTGAAAGGTCTGCAGGTCGGTCTCGCTCGGTAACATGACGAAGTCACATGGCTGGAAGAGTAGTTGGAACCGCATGTCCCAGAGCAATTCCTCCCGCTTCGATCGGGCCATGGCCCGCAGTGATTCGTGATGTACCTGGCTGAGCGTGATCCCGGAGGCGATGATGACCATGTCCTCCTTTCCTTTCTGTTGGGCAACGTCCAGAACGGCCGATGGGCCTATCTCCACAACATAGTGCCAATTTGCCTTGTCGTCCGGGACCTTGTCCCGGTATATCCCGGCCTCGACCAGCCAGTCCTTGACCTTTTTACCCAGGTCTTCACGGTCGTTGTTGAACACGGTCGATGTCTCCGCTGCCACATGCTCTTCTGAGATTAAAATCATTCAAGGCGAGCTGCGAATCCTGTCAATGATTCAACAGGAGATGGCTCGGGCGCCCTTCCTGTTATGGTCTTGACTGATATTATCTTGGGAGGGTGCCATAGCCAATTATCGGCATCCTGGGCAGCCGCCTATCGGATTCATGTCCATGCCACATCGGTGATATCCCGCGATCACATTTCCATTCGGCCGCCTGACAACATCGCTCCTCCCAATGATCATGCATCGGGGCTCGAGATATCGCCTCAATAGTTCGACTCAGTAAGGTATTTGGCCTAAGTCCCCACAATTGTTCTGAGAGGGCGACCGATATATGACCGAGGCCGGGGAGACCAGTATTATCGATGACAAGAGCAGGGCGGAACTCTCCAAGGTCCTCCAGGGTATGGTAATGCCGGTCCGATTATTGCTTTTCACGCAGAAGGAAGGATGTCCCAGCTGTGCGACCCAGACCCAATTGCTGCAGGACGTAGCGGCCCTATCGGATAAGATCACCCTCGAGAGCCGAGATATCGACGAGGACCAGGAAATGGCAGCCCGGTACAGGGTCAGTAAGGTACCCGCCACCCTGTTGATAGGAGAGAAGGAGAACGGCATTAGGTTCTACGGCGTCCCCCTCGGCTACGAATTCCCATCCTTCCTTTCGGCCCTCATGATGGCTTCGACCGGCCATTCCGGATTGCCTTCGGAAATGGAGGGGATGGTCAAAGCCATCGACAAGGATGTGCACATCCAGGTGATCGTCACATTGACCTGTCCCTACTGCCCCAAGATGGTGCACGTAGCTCACCAGTTCGCCTTCGTCAACGACCGGATCACCGCCGACATGGTCGAGTCATCGGAATATCCCCAGGTGGTCCAGCGCTATGAGGTGTATGGAGTGCCCAAGACCGTGATCAATGAGACGCACTCCTTTGATGGTGCGGTCCCTCCAGCCAACCTGTTTCTGGAGGTCCTCAAGGCGGTGGACCCGGAAGCATATCGTCAGATAGAGGACATGATCCGGGAATCCGAAGGCGTCAGGAAGGCCAAGAAAGCCGATCAAAGCCACCGGTATGAGGTCCTTGTCATCGGTGCCGGTCCAGCCGCCATGTCCGCGGCTCTCTATGCGGCCAGAAAGGGATTGGATGTGGCCATCATCGCATCCAGTGTCGGCGGGCAGATGACATACACCGGCAGCGTGGACAACTACCTCGGCTTTCCCTCCATCAGCGGAGGTGATCTGTCCGAAATGTTCCGTGAGCACTTTGAAAGGTACCCGGTCTCCGAGGCGATCGGGAGCGCGGTCATAGACGTCCGCAAGGAAAGCGATTTCTTCGCGATAACGACCGTAGATGGAAGGAGGTTCGCTGGCAATGCCGTCATCTACTGTGCCGGAAAGGAGTACCGGAAACTGGGGGTCCCGAACGAGGAGCGTTTCATAGGCAAGGGGATCGGCTTCTGTGCCAACTGCGATGCGCCCCTCTACCAGGACAAACGGGTGGCGGTGATAGGCGGCAGTAATTCCGCCTTCTCATCCGCTCGAGACCTGCTCAAGTTCGTCCGCGAGGTCCATCTGGTCCACCGGAGGACGAACTTCACCGCCGACGAATTACTGGTCCAACAAGTGCTCGGCTCCGATATAGTGAAGGTCCACACGCCGATGAAGGTGGAATCGTTCCTTGGAGAGCAGAAGCTCTCGGGAATAAGGATCGCCCCGATCGATGGAGGGGAGGGGTTCGACCTATTGGTGGACGGGGTATTCCTTGAGGTCGGCCTCAGTCCGAACTCCTCACCGTTGCGGGGGTTGGCGCCTATGAACGAGATCGGAGAGGTCATTGCCAATAAGGATCAGTCGACCCCAACGCCTGGCCTGTTCGTGGCAGGCGACGTTACGGACGTGGCGGAGAAACAGATATCGGTGTCGGTGGGTCAGGGTGCCGTGGCCGCTATCTCGGCATATGAGTACCTATCCGCGAAGGGATTGACCAGGAGCCGCGCCGGGCAGAAAGATGACTGGCGATAGCCGGTCCGGGCTCCGGTCAAACTTAGGTGCGGTTCATTCCTGTTTTTCCGACTTCTCCTGGCGGCCTTCCCTCTGCAACCTGCCTGGCGCCCACCAGGCACGCTTTCCCATCAGCGACATGGCCGCCGGGACGATGTAGGTACGGACCACCATGGCGTCCACCAGTATTGCGAAGGCCAGTGCAAATCCGAACTCCTGCAGCATGGTGTTGCTGGAAAGCATCATGGAACCGAAAGCACCGCCCATTATCAGGGCCAATGCCGTTATGATGCCTCCAGTCCAGTCGACCGCGTCAACCACCGCTTCGTTGGTATCCTTGCCCTTGTGCACCTCTTCCCGGATGCGGGTCAGGATGAACACGTTGTAGTCCATGCCTATGCCCATCAGCATTATGAACAGGATCAACGGCACCATCCAGAGGATGGGCTTGTCCAGCCATGTTCCGAAGACCAGGGACGTGGCGGCGAAGGACCAGGAGATGCTCATGGCAATGGAGATGACCGCGAACGTCGGCAGCAGGAGGGAGCCCAGGACGATCATCAGCACGATGAAGATGCCGATGACCACGAGCAGTTCGATGGTCCCGAACTGTTCGTTCATCTGCATGCTCAGGTCATAGATCACCGCGGTGGAGCCACCGACCATGATGCTGGTGCCGGCCAGTAAGGGCTCGACGGATTTCTGCTGGGCAACCTCGCTCCTCAGGGTCGGCATCAGGTTGACCGATTTCGCCGCCATTGGCTGATCCTTGAGCACGACGGTGAGGAGAACGCTCCTGTTGTCCTTTCCCACGCTCTGGAGCATGGCCTGGACCGTCTGTGCCTGGGTCTCCGCAGGCAGCGAGGATATGTTATGATAATCTATTGCGGTACCGTAGGGTCGGGTCGGGCCCGTGACTTGCTGTACCAATGAATTGCCGGCCACCGTCTTGGAGACGTTCTCTATGGCATCCAGATAGGCCATGTTGAAGTTGGTCCCGTTGTAGACCACAATGCTTCCGGCGAACACGATATCCGTCGGCATGATCCTTCCGGCACCGAAATCAGCGGACATGGCATTCATACCGGTGGTGCTTTCGGACGTGCCCATGCTGCCAATGAAATCGAAACTGGTCTCGGTGGTGAGATACAGATAGGTGGCCGGTACGGAGACCAGGGCGGATGCGACAAGGATGACCTTGGCATGGCGGACCGAGAACTTTGCCGCCCGGTGGAAATAACCGTGCCTGCCATCCTTCCTTTTCTGCATGGTCTTCTCCGTGAACCTCTTCCACCGGTCCCCGGTGGTAGGCCAGAATATCCTGTTGCCCAGGAGCATCAGCAATGACGGTATCAAGGTCAGCGCCACGAGCAGTGCGACCACTATCGCCATGCCGAGCACGAGACCCATCGTCTGTACCATTGAGAAGGACGAAAGCCCCATCGCGAAGAACGCTATCACGACGGTGGCTCCGCTGGTCACGATGGATTCGCCCGCCCAGGTGACCGAGGTGTGAACGGCCTGCTCCCGTGTCGCCCCCTTGATCCGTTCCTCCCGATAACGGGTCATGAGGAAGATGGAGTAGTCCGTGCCCACACCCATCAGCACCACGAAAAGCATCGTCAGGACTGTGTACTGGATATTGGCCACCAGGGAGCCGATGACGAACACCAGGGCTTGGCTGACCCCCAGCGCCACGCCTACCGCCCCGAGGGGGATCCACTGCGCCACGACCGACCGGAAGAGCACCCCCATAAGGACGATTATGATGATGATGGTGAGAGGTTCGATGATCGCCATATCATTCATGGAGCTGGACTCCATGTCCGACGAAATAGCCGCGTCTCCAGTCACGTAGACGGTAACCGTCGCCCCGGTCTCGGATTTTATCTGGGAGATGATGTCACGAATGAGGTTGACATCCTGTACCAGAGGTTTCACTCCGGTGCTTTCGGTATAGGCGGATGTCACCGTGAAGGTGGCCATGAAAAGCATGGTCTTGTTGTTCGGCGCGACCAGATTGCTGAGCAGCTGGTCCGGGAGCTGGATCGGGTAGGTGGCGAGCGTACCGGAGCTGATCACCTTCTCATTGAAGGCGTGTACCGCCGCTTGCTGGTATGTCGGTCCGAGGTCATAGATGGCCTGCAGGTAGGTCATGTTGGTGACGCCGGCCATCCCGCCGATCATCCCCAGCATGAACCCGTGGACCGCGGTCTGGTTAGAGAACGATTCCAGATCGAAGGATGCCAGTACTGCGTACATGACCTGTTTCTGGGCTTCGGTGATTGGTGATGGCAGGGCTGCTATGAACCCCGGGGCCACGTTGGTGATGCAGTAATTGATCCGGGCGATGGGGTCGGCCGCCAAGGTCAGGTCAGACGAGGTGCCGTTCCAGACGTTGGTTATGGAGAAGTAGTACTGGTATGCCAAGGCGCTGGTCTGAGGGTCCACAGTTTGAAGATAGGCGTCGAGGTACGCCTTGGTCTGATTGAACGTCAGGGCATCGGTGTCGGTGACGTTCAGCGATGGATTGGCGACATGGACCTGGACCCAGGTGGACATATGGACCGCCGGTATGCCGTAGAGGAGGAACGCGCTCATGTTGACCTGCGCTTCGGCCGGACGCATGGCCGGACCTAGCTGCAGAACCACCTGGTCCATCATGAGACCAGTAGCCGAATAGGCTGAGGTCACGTTCTCCAGGAACCGAATGTCCTTAGAGGCCGCTATCGCCTGTTGAAGTGCAAGGACAAAATCCCTGGAAGCGGAGTCGGTGACATCGTTCGATTGTATCACCACAAGGATCGTGCCGTTGGAGACCGAGCTCTGGAACTGTTGCGATATGACATCCTGGGCCTTCAGGGACTCGTAGCTACCCGAAGCCATCTGGGATTCCTGATACTGGACCACGCTGTTCACTTGCATCATGGCCGGAACAGAGACCAGCAGGGCTATCACCCAGACTATTAGGACCTTCTTGTAATGCTTTGTCAAACCGCTTGCGATCCGATCGAATATCAATTCCCATCGCCTCCCACCGGCAATTGCCTTTGGTCAGGTTGAACATCAAAGGACGTAATATCTCTTGCTCTCTGACTGTCACGAAACATATGAGCCATTTGTTGATTTCAGACGACTAGAAACGAGTGACAATCTAGATATTGTGAGCGCGAAAATCGCATTGAGAAACCACGACACCGAT
This sequence comes from uncultured Methanomassiliicoccales archaeon, assembly GCA_963695345.1. Classification (GTDB taxonomy): domain Archaea; phylum Thermoplasmatota; class Thermoplasmata; order Methanomassiliicoccales; family UBA472; genus DASXVU01. The sequence continues at coordinate 1,094,599 of OY968769.1, read as the reverse complement.
CGTTGTCAATATTGGCCAATGGTTCCATTCATGAGAAATTTTCAACAATCCTAACCGGGACCAAGCCCTTGTGGTATCCGATCCAAGTCGCTATTCCCATGTGAATACTTCGAAATCGTCTAGAACGCCATTACCGCTCTAATACCACGCAATTTCGCCGCGGACACTTTCTTTCCTTGACCGATGCCCACCAATTTCGAGATTGTTGCGTACAAAATAGTAATATCGGCCGCATCGAACATTTATTTCGAGGTCCTAGCATGGCTATGGGAGAAAAGGTATTCGAAGAAAAGGGCAAAATGACGATGACCATGGTGGAATCCATCGACGCCAACGGGGTCGTCATGAAGCAATCATTCAACTCTGACCTGATGGGAGTGGGAAAGTTCCCGAGCGGCATGATCATGGGAACTGGGACCATCTGGATCGGAATGGATGAAAAGGCTCATGGCACGTGGCAGGGATTGATGACGACCCAGGACAACGAAACCATCGTCTGGGAGGGGACCGGGCACTCCAAGCGCCACAAGGGCGTCATTAGGGGGATAATGGTCATGACCTTCATGTCCAAGTCAGAAAAGTATGCCTGGATCAACTCCATCATCGTAATAAACGAGATCGAGGGTAACATGATGGAATTCAAATCCACCGCCTACGAGTGGATGTGAACGGCTCTTTGGATTATAAACGCCTTCTTCCCCTTTTGTTCCAGAGATGTTATGCCATCCCGATCAACGGTGCGGGGAAGATTCCTGTTCATTATCTTTAGGTATTCAATAAATGACCAACGCTCAAACCATATGGGCGAGGTTAGAAAATGCCCAAGGTGATGCATTTCGAGATCAAGGCCGATGACCCGAAACGGGCGATGGCATTCTATGAGAAGGTGATCGGCTGGAAATACGAGAAGTACGGGGACAGCAGCATGGATTACTGGCTGGTCACGGCCGGGGAAAAAGCAGAACCGGGCATAGACGGCGCGATTCAAACTCGAACAACAGCTCCCCCAATCAGTCATAAGCACGATCATGGTCGCCTCGATTGATGACACCATTGCGAAGATAACCGAGAATGGCGGCAGGATACTGGTCCCGAAGTTGGAGATCCCCAAGGTCGGGGTCATGGTATATTTCCAGGACACGGAGGGCAACATCTTCGGTGCCATGCAGGCCTATCCGAACACGACGATGACGGGATGAACGATCTGAATAGTCACTGGAGTTGCCACCGGCAGATGATCGAAGAGATATGAGTCGCAACGGCCCGTTCCTGCAATCAGACATCCGATAGGTCAGGGTATTGCCCGCCGGGCCTCCTTCGCCAATCGGGAAGGTTATTATAAACGCGGCTGCCTGAATGATTCTCGATGCCCATGGTCGAAAAGATAAAACGTTCCGATGAAGAATGGCGCAAGATCCTCACTCCTGATGAGTATCATATGCTGCGTGAGGAAGGGACCGAGCCTCCATTTCACAATAAGTATCATGACAACAAGAAGAAAGGGGTGTACACCTGTGCCGGCTGTGAGCTGGAACTGTTCTCATCGGACGCCAAGTTCGACTCCGGGACCGGATGGCCGAGTTTCTGGGCGCCCATAGTTCCCGACCACGTGGAGACCAAGATCGACCGCAGCTATGGAATGGTCCGGCAAGAGGTCAAGTGTGCGCGCTGCGGAGGTCATTTGGGACACGTGTTCGATGATGGGCCGAGGCCGACCGGAAAGCGTTACTGCATGAACTCGGGAGCCATGCACTTCATCGAGGACAAGAAGTGAGAATCCGCTTCTCTCAGGGCTTACCAGGTTATTAATAACCGCCATTTGTCTCTCATTCCTCCATGTACGACCCAAGGATGGGCAAATTCTCAGATGTCATTGTCGGTCATTCCACCGGGCTGAAGGCTGGTGAAGTCGTCTATATCGAGGCATTCAACATCCCCGATGAGATGGTCGAGGTATTGGTCGAGAGGGTGTACCAGGCGGGCGGGATCCCGATCGTTTCCCAGAAGTCTCCACGAGTGTTCCGGAAGATCTACATGGGGACGAGCGAGGCTGCCATGAAGGTGATCGGCGACATAGAAATGGAGAAGATGAAGCGGGCCCAGGTTTACATCGGGATGAGGGGGACTTCCAACGTGACCGAGAACTCCGATGTCCCGGCGGAGAAGATGGCGATCTATTCCAAATATTGGTGGGGGCCGGTACACATCAACCAGAGGATACCCGGGACGAGATGGGTGGTCATGCGTTGGCCGACACCGTCCATGGCCCAGCTGGCGGAGATGTCCACAGAGGCTTTCGAGGACTTCTACTTCAAGACCTGCACTCTGAACTACGACAAGATGTCGGAGGCGATGGAGCCATTGGTCGGTCTGATGAAGAGGACCGACCGGGTCAGACTGGTCGCTCCAGACACCGACCTCGAGTTCTCCATCAAAGGCATCCCCCCGATCAAATGCGACGGCAAACTGAACCTGCCGGACGGAGAGGTCTACACAGCGCCGGTCAGGGACTCCGTCAACGGCGTGATCCATTACAACACCAAGTCGCTGTACGATGGCAAAGTGTTCGACAACATCAGGCTCACGTTCAAGGATGGCAAGATCGTTGAGGCGACATCATCCAACACTGCCGCCATGAACAAGATATTCGACACTGACGAAGGGGCACGATATGTGGGCGAGTTCGCCATAGGGCTCAACCCGTACGTCAACAAGCCGATGATGGATACATTGTTCGATGAGAAGATCGCCGGTTCCATCCACTTCACTCCGGGCAACTCGTATGACGACGCGCCGAACGGGAACCATTCCCGGGTCCATTGGGACATCGTATTGATCCAGACCAAGACCTGGGGCGGCGGCGAGATGTACTTCGATGATGTGATGGTCAGGAAGGACGGGGTTTTCGTTATCGAGGAGTTGAAGGGGCTTAACCCAGAGAACCTGGTGTGATCCTCAGCGGAACATTCCTCCGGATCGTCCGTGACGAAACATCTGGCGGCATTAATAAGTAGGCCGATCCAACTCAGTTTCAATCGAGATGGACGATGGAGAGGGACTGGCCACCTTCGGCGTTGGCTGCTTCTGGTGCGCGGAGGTTTCATTCGACGGGATCGATGGTATCGATTCCATCCGAGTTGGATTCATGGGTGGAACGATGGAATATCCGACCTATGAGGAGGTCTGCTCGGGCGACACCAATCACATCGAGGTCGTGCAGATCAGATTCGACCGCGACAAGGTAACCTTCAAGGAACTTCTGGAGGTCTTCTGGAACTCCCACAATCCTGTTGTCGATCCAGAAGGCAACGGCGATTCAGGGATCCAATATCGGTCAGCGGTCTTTTTTCATTCCGATGAACAGAGGGCGATCGCGGAAGACTCCAAGAGACGAGTCCAGGGCTCTGGGAGGTTTCGCGGACGAATATCCACCCTGATCCTCCCCGCCTCAAGGTTCTGGTTGGCCGAAGAGCATCATCAATGCTACATTCGGAAACTGCAAAAGAATAAAACCTGAACGGCAGCAGAGTGCTATGGGGGAGACTGCCCGGAATTCTTCTTCATCATCCTTGATGGAGGATGGCAATAACGGTCGATGCGTCCGCGCCTTTTAGCAAGCGGACCTCGGTTAACATGAACCAGCTTCAAATAATCGGGGCTCAAAACAGGAATTATGCGAGCACAGGTCCCCTTGGTTAGAGGGGCTCAGTTCCGACCGAGCCATCGATCGGTCCGCTTCAGGCTGGAACTGCTAACTAAGGGACCGGGGCGTATAACCCAGCCAAGCTCATATGGAGACCATAATGGAACTGCCGGGGACGAAGGACGAGAGCTACCAGGCGGTCACCGTGGCCAGGACCAGCATTGCCAATGTCGCTGCCATATGTGAGGGTTTGGCAAAGGGTATGCTCAGGACATTCCCGCCAAGATTTCATGTCCCTGAGGGCTCGAAGGTTCTGACGATGGAATCTGGCCGATCACCGTTGGTCATGTGCGATGGTGGGCAGGTGGAATGCAAACGGGTGGTGATATGCACGAACGGATATGCGCTCCCCGATCTGACCGGCACTCTCAATTTCCTACCTGATGGCTATCTGAAGTGCGTGACCGGGTTCATGAACGGTTATCGGCCCTCTAAAAAGGGGGAGAAGGTCGGCCTGTTCTTTCAGGAGGTTCAGCCTTCCGCCGATGAGCCCTACGTCTTCACCACCACCTGGCGAAATGATCCGGGAACTGCCATTCTCATGGTCGGGTGGCCTCAATTCAATTGCGAAGGCGATCGCCGTCGGGATGTGCTAGATGAGATCGCGCATTCCCGCATCGATAATCTCGCTTCAGAGATATTGAGGATCGATACGAAGGCCATCGCCCATTGGGATGCGCCCATGGCCTCACCTGCTCAGGAGTAAGGGCAGCCGGTCCCGATCCAAAGAACCCGAATCTATTCTACAATCTGGGATGCAATGGAATAGGCATCTTGCGCAGCGTCTACGGGGCGCGTAGGATCGCCAAGGCTATCGCCGGCAGAAGTCTGGAGGACTCGCTGTTCGACCCCAAGCACCAATTCTGTTGATCAAACTGAATGGGTCGGCTGATACATGACCGATTGTTCGTCCCTTATCGCCCATCTCGAGTACCATCGCCTTCCGATTGATTATATAGGTCGCGATCAGGTCTTTCCCGGGAGCATGGATAAGAAGGAGAAGCGGCGAGCGATATTCACGATCACGATCATTGCGGTCATGGTGATCGCCTCAGCCGCGACAGTCGCAATTATCCTCCTTAACCCGGGACATGATTCAGCGCTGCCGAACCAGACCAATGCGAACGCCACCGTCACCATTAGGCTTGTCGCCGACGGGTTTGCGCATCCGCTGAGGACGGTATCTCCACCCGACGGTTCGGGAAGGCTGTTCGTAGTCGATCAGATAGGAAAGGTCTGGGTCGTCCTTCCCAACGGCACCACGAACGTCCGGCCTTTCATCGATATCTCCGGCGAGCTTGTCGCCCTGTCCCAATCCTATGACGAGAGAGGCCTGCTGGGCCTGGCGTTCCATCCGCTGTATCCTGCCAATGGCAAGTTCTATCTGTGGTACAGCGCGCCTTTGGACGCCAACGCCCCGGCACAATGGGACCATACCAACGTTCTCAGTGAATTCAAGGTCTCCGCCGATCCGGATGTCGCCGACCCTTCGACCGAACGCCTCATCCTGAGATCGAACCATCCCTCCCCGAACCACAACGGAGGCGATATCTGCTTCGGACCGGACGGGTTCCTCTATCTGCCGATGGGGGATGGGGGCGGAGGTAACGACCTGGGGATCGGCCATTCGGCGATTGGGAACGGCCAGGACCTGGGAACCGTCCTGGGCAAGATCCTTCGCATAGACATCGACCAGAACTCCTCAGTTGGCGTTACTGAGACCGTGGATTCCCCGAACGGCAGCATCGCTTACGGCATCCCATCCGACAACCCATTCACAGCTGGGCCGGGCCGCGATGAGATCTTCGCGTACGGGTTCCGAAATCCAGCCTTTGCCACGTTCGATACCGACGAAAACCGCAGCTATTTCGTGGCCAATGCTGGTCAGAGCCTCTATGAGGGAGTGTTCCTGGTGGAAAAGGGGAAGAACTACGGGTGGCCGATAAAGGAGAACGGTCATTGCTTCGACCGGTCCAATTCGGCCAACCAAGGGGCAGCCTGCGTCCGCGACACAGGATATATCGGGGAACCGCTTGTTGACCCGATCATATCGCTGCCCCACAGCTCGTTCGCCTCCACCGGTCTGACCGTCATCGGCGGCTACGCCTACCGAGGCTCGGCGCTGACCGAGTTCCAGGGAGGGTACGTGTTCGGCCTTTGGAGGCCGGATTCAGTGATATGGATCACAGACCCGAGCAGCGCCAATTGGACGTTCTCCGCTCTCACATTCTCTTCATTCCAGGACCAGCTTGGAGAGAATATTCCGGGCATTCCGGTAAACACGACCGAGCTGCCTGGCTATCTCATGGGCTTTGGCATGGGGAGGGACGGGGAGCTATTCGTCCTGACATCCGGTAATCTGGGTCCGAGCGGGACCACGGGGAAGGTCTGGAAGATCCTCCCGGGGTGATCCTGGGCCGGTCCACGTTACGTACATCCAATGGAGGAACCATGCGTCGCGACCGCTAGCGCAGGTGGCAATGCGAATATCCATCCAAGGCGTTTTCCTTCCATTTCCGTCTTCCTTCTTCCTATGAGCTTCATATTCTGGTTCTCCTGTTCTCGGCGCTCTTCCGCTCGCCTGTTTCCAGCCAATCCGCTCGGGCGATTTAGGCCTACGTCCATGTCCAGATTGAGAAGAAAGCCCTGATCCGCGTTGAAAAGGATGGATATTCAATCGGTCGGTTCAATATGCTGCGCGAAAAGAGAGGGCCAGCGAACGCTCCGATGGTTACTGATTTTTATTGTTGGAGCGAAGGGTCGCCAGCCCTCCATCGGTATGTTCCGGTCACTCCTCTAGGGTGGAGAGGTCCCCCACTGGATGTCCATGCTCCTTCGCTTTCAGCACCCGGCGCATAATCTTGCCCGATCTGGTCTTGGGCAGCGAAGGAACGAACTCGATCTCCCTTGGATAGGCGTAGTAGGCCAGGCGGGTCCTCACGAACTGGGTGATCTCTTCTTTCAGCTCATCGGAGGGTTTGCGTCCAGGCCTCAGGACGATGAACGCCTTGACTATCTCTCCCCTGAGCTCGTCCGGCTTTCCCACCACCGCCGACTCGGCCACCGCCGGATGCTCTATCAGCGCGGATTCGACCTCGAACGGTCCCAACCTCTCGCCCGACGTCTTGATCACGTCATCGGCCCTCCCCAGGAACCAGACGTATCCCTCCTCGTCCTGGTACGCCTGGTCACCGCTGATGTACCATCCTGGGATACGGAAGTACTCCTGATAGCGCTCCTCGTTCCCCCAGATCCCGACCATCATTGCCGGCCACCCGGGTCTCAGCGCGAGGAAGCCTTCCGTCCTCGCCGGGACCGGCTCTCCCTTCTCGTCCACAACTGCCGCCACAATTCCCGGCAGGGGCTTGCCCATGGAGCCTGGCTTGATAGGCGAGCATTTGAAATTGGATATGCAGGGCGCCCCAGTCTCGGTCTGCCACCAGTTATCGTGGATGCGCTTTCCGGTGGTCTTCATCGCCCACCTGATGACCTCTGGGTTCAGCGGCTCGCCGGCGGAGCATATATGGCGCAGCTTTCGCAGGTCGAAAGCTCTCACCAGGCCGTCACCTGCCCTTGCCAGCATGCGGAGGGCGGTGGGCGCCGTGAACCAGACGGTCACCTTCAGCCTCTCGATGATGGAATACCAGGTCTGGGCATCGAACCGTCCTTCATAAGAGATGATCGTCGTTCCCAGATACCAAGGCCCCAAGATGCCTATCGAGGTCCCGGTCACCCAGCCTGGGTCGGCGGTGCACCAGTAGATATCATCTTCCTTCAGGTCCACGACAAGGCGGCAGCCCGCCAGCTGATGTACCATGGCCTTGTGGCCAAGCAAAATGCCTTTTGGTTTGCCGGTGGAACCGGAGGTGTAGTGAATGATATACGGGTCATCAGGGCTCATGGCGACCGCTTTGAACTCCGGATCTCCAGAAGCCAGAACATCATCGTATTTGACCGTCCCCGGTCCTAGGGCGCTGTTCTCCCCAACGATGATGTAGGTCTCGATCTCGGTCAGTTTGGCCATTATCGGGCGGATACGGTCGAATAGGTACGGGGACGTGACAATGATCTTTGCCCCGCTGTCCCTGACCCGGTCCATCGTGGCCTCCGGTCCTAGGGCGGAGAACAAGGGTCCGGCGATGCCGCCCATCTTGATGATTCCAAGTAACGCGACGAAGAGCTGCGGTGTCCTGTCCAGATAGACAAATATCCGGTCTCCTTTGACCGCGCCTAGCTTGGTCAGGCCATCCGCGAACCGGCTTGACAGCTCGGACATCTCCCCAAAGGTATGCGACCTCAGGTCATAGTTGGCGTTCACCGAGTATAGCGCCACCTTGTCCCTTCTCTTGCCATGGCCGTGGCGGTCCACCGCCTCCGCCACCAGGTTATACGGCCCACCCCTGGACCAGTCGAACTCGCTGTCAAATGACGACCAATCGAACCCTTCGTAGGTCGATTGATAGTCCTGGAGGTTACCGGGATTCTCGGCGGGAAGGGGTTCATCCATGTTGGTCTCACCAGAATTGCGGGGAGGCAACGGCTGTTGGATATATAAAAATCCTCAGAGGGGCTGACCCGGTCGCTGTCTGAGGCCGAACTTCCAATTCATATACTGAGCGTTACTCGCACAAAAAGGGCGGCCTGCCGGCTAATAGATCCCTTTGCTGTTAAAATAAGGACCGAACTTCTTGTCCGTTCCGAGGATATGGTCTTTCAGCCAGTCCGCCAAGAAATGCATGACCTCATTGGAAAGGCCGAGCTTCCCATCATCATATGAGGCCTTGAAATCCCCCACCTTCTGCACGAAACGCTGATGTTCGAGCCGGTGTGTCTGCAGGCTTGGGTAGGAGAACTTTTCCATATACCCCTCCTCGGTCTTGAAGTGATAGATCGTGTATGTGGTCAGCTCGGCGAGGATGGGGCCCACAACGACCTTGCCCTCGCCCTTAAGCATCGCCCCGTGGAGCTGGTTGATCATGTTCACCAATTTCTTGTGCTGATCGTCGATCTCCTTAATGTTAACGCTCAGCGCGTCGGACCAGGTCATGATAGTCATGCTCCCAAGTTCTCCTGAAAGGTATATCTACAATGTCAACTGGCTCGCTAAAATGATAATCAATGATTGGGTAAGGATCGGTGATGTCGAGGGCTCAAAGAAAGGTTACGCCGCCCGGGCCCTGAACGATCCGTTGGGTACATTGATCTCGAATCTGGCACCCGCGTACGGCACGCCCTTTTCAGAAATGGTGATCCCTGTTATGTCGAGGATCTCCTGGCTCCTGATGATTATTCCTTGAGAATTGGATTGAAAGGGAAAGGGGGCTTAGGCTTCCAGGCCCGATTTGGGGCATTTCGCTATGCAACGCCCGCAAGCCTTCTCTGGTCTGGAACCATCCCCGATCAACGTGTGCTCGTATTTTCCGCACTTTGCCCAATCGATGACGCTTTCCCGGCTCTCCGGATGGTCTGTGAACGTAGGACCCTTCAACACCTTCATCGGGCAGTTATCTATGCATGCGGTGCAGCTCCCGCAACCATTTTTCAATGGTTGGGGATTGTTCTCTATGGGTAAATTGGTCAGAACGGTGCCCATCCTCAACCTTGGTCCATAGTCCTCCGTGATAATCAACCCATTCTTCCCTATCCAACCCATGCCCGCCAATCTGGCCACGGCCTTGTGGGATATGGCGCCCAATAACATTTCCTTGTTGACCCTCTCTGAAGGATCGATCAATCTCGCCTCATAGCCCGCAGATTTCAGTGTCTCCACCACTTTCTCCTCTGCCTTCTTCAGTTTCATATTGCACTGCTTGTAAGCGGCCCTCATTTCCTCGCTGGGCGATTCAAGCGACTGCTTCACTGCCTCGATCGGTATCTCGACCATTACAGTCACCGCGCTATTGTACGCAAACACCGTGTCGTCACCGACCTGCAATCCCTTCAGTCCGGAAATGTTCGCGAAACCTACCTTTGCCGCCCCCGCTTCTTTGGCGGCTGCCTCAATCCTGGAGAGAAATTCTTTCATGGGTAACCCTTCGGTTGTTCTTTCTGTTTGCACAACCGAGTTCATTGATAGTATAAGTTATTTTTCTTCAAATCATCGAGTAGTCGATGCGCACCAACATAGGTAAAAAAACCTCAACCACGTTTTAGACTATCGATCAATCCACTGGGAACACAGTAGTACCGAGCTCACAAAGGTGTCAGACCGATCGATGATTGATTTGCATTTGCAGACCAGATCCGATTCCCACATCCCTGCAGTTCTTAATGAGAAACACTTATGGCTGAATATTTGATTTGAGGAGTGGTATTCATCAATGATTAGGCGACCGATCGACTATCTCTATCCCCACGAACGATTGGTGGAGATAATCTATGGCCTGGTTATCGCTCTGACCATAACCAGTGCGATCCGGGTGATCACTGGAGGTGTCGATTTGGACATCGACCTAATGGCGGTCGCATCGCTCGGGGCAGGGATTGCCTGGGGCATAATCGACGCCATCCTCTATGTGCTCGTGGTGGTCTTCCAAAGACATAGGTACTTCCTCATTGCCGGAAAGATCAGGTCGGCAAAGGATGAGCAAGAGGCGCTTTCCACGATCCAAGGGGAACTAGAGGAATCGATCATAGGAACCCTTGATGTTGAGGACCAGAAATCGGTCTATCGTCTCGTCCTTCATGCCCAGCGAAGGTCAAGCGATATCCGCTATACTAGGCAACCTGGGACTATCGGCATAGTCCGGGAGGACATATTTGGATCTGTCCAGATATTCCTGGCAATGCTGTTGGCAACGGTCGTTGTGGTTATCCCGCTGTGGTTGATCGAACCTCCGCATGCCGCCGTGGTTGTTTCCAATATAGTTGCTTTTTCAGCCCTCTTTGTGGTCGGCTATACATGGGCCAAACACACCAGCATTAGGAATACCGTTTTTGGTTTGATGCTTGTGATGGTGGGAGCAGTGATCGTGGGAATCAGTTTGGTTCTGGGCGGTTAGCATCAGGGTGAATGGGTTGCACCAGAGTTCTCGGCCGTAGGTACGACCAATCACATGCTGCGGTCCGGTCAGATCTGTTTTTCAGTGTCCATTGTTGAATTTATGAGCGCGTTGAATTGAATGGTCGTTGTCCAGCCCGATCTTCTGAGAATATCCATGAAACATACGCCAACGATTTTCGCCCCCGTCTGATTCGTTGTATGATCTATGAATTCCTTCACTTTATTGACATCACATCCGAATTTCGGCATGGCCAGCCCGCCCAGGACCACTATTGAGGCAACATCTTTGACGCTTTTCCCCGAGGGATCGATGGTGTAGCCCGTTCCTTCCCTCCAAACCAATGATCTGCAGTCCGTTTCGTTTGCCATCGGCGAGAAATAGAGGTCAAACTTTCTGTCCCGAATAGAGTAAGCCAACAATTCAGCGAATGGGGCGCAGACCGCACTAGATCCGGCGAAAACCACCGTCGATCCTTCTCTCAATTCGATCATCTCCTCTCTGAACAGTTTTGTCAACCCTGCAATCCCTTCCATCCTGCTCTCTCCTTACGTTCCACGTACAGAATCGATATGGCCTATGTTAATTGTTATGGCCAGGATAATGGTCACAATCCTCCAGACACGCTGACCCTGATTTCTCCGGCATCTGATTGGTGTTAACGTTATTTGTCATTTGGTTATCGACCGAATCGCAGAAGGCTCCGGCCTTATGCTGAGATTCTAGATATCATTAAATAATTTCTCCCTATTGAGGGAAATTATCAAACTAGGAAGTAATCATCACTAGTATGGATAGGGGCGAGTGTTAGCCCCGATGATAAGGAAAATAAACAAGGAGGCAAACGTAAATGAAAATTGGAATACCGAGTGACAGTCCCGGAGGGTTAGACGCAGGAGTATCCGCTCATTTCGGGCATTGCGATCTTTTCACCGCAGTCGAGATCGATGGAAGCGAGATCAAGGGCGTGTGGACGATCGATAACGATGGAGAACATAACTGTATGATACCGGTCCGGAAGATGGCAGATGCGGGTGTCGAGGCCGTACTTATTGGCGGCATCGGAAGGCGACCGCTAATGGAGTTCCAGAACAATGGTATCAGGGTCTTCGTCGGAGCAGCTGGTAAGGTGAAGGACGCAGTATCGAACTACATGTCCGAAGGCCTAATGGAAGCCACGATAGATGACGTCTGTCAGGGCTCCAAGCATTGCCACTAGGGCTAATCTTTTTTAGCGTGTCCAGAGGCTACGCGCCAGAAAACCCTTTTCCATCACCCTGCGAGAAGGACCGGTGGCGAATTTCAGTCCATCCCATTCGGTCCGACTCCCATATCCAATAAAAACCGTCCGCCGATGCATTCATCCGAGCTCTTATTTCGGTGGATCCGGGCCATTCCGTTCAACACTGGTCACTCCGAAACGACATTGGTATATCATTGGAGTCCACTTCCTAATGGATGAATATCATTATCTTTTAGACATCGCATTATCACTAGAAGGGGACAGATCCGTTTGACATCTGAACAAGAAAACAAATCTGATGCGACTGAAACAGACGAAGACCAGAAGAATGTCAAGTTCACCCTTTTTAAGAAAAAATCATGCCCAAAATGCGGGGGCCACATCAGTTACACTTACTTGCAGTGCCCTACGTGCCATACGAAGCTGAAATGAACATTGCTCGGTCCAAGCGGCGTGCTTCAAGGCGGATTAAGAACTATTTCATCCGTTCTCCTTTTGGTCGCGCATATCCCATACTGGTGATAAGCACCATGCTTTGATCGAAGCGGAAGCCGCTAAGTGTATTGAAGATGCACTGGATTGTGATAAATACACAGAGAACGATTCAATTTATCACAAGCGTAATTTAGCCGAAAAATCGAATAGATGGACATTCTGGCCTTCCAACGATTCCAAAATTGTTTATGGCAAGCGCAAAGAGGATGGATGATGAAATAAAGGATTCGTTCCGGGAAACTTTGTGACTCTATTCCAGAATGACGACCTCGAACTTGGGAGCGTTGAATTGGTCAAATCGATCACAACCAAGAACAATTGGATTCAGGTGTTGGACTCGATAGATCGCGCTATCAAAGTGGAGAGAGACAATAAGAAATCAAATCCTTACCGAATAGCTGCATTTCGTAGAGTTCATGGCGGAGGTCGTAACCATGTTCCAGTAGTCATGCCTCTTCATCCAGGTATAGACCGTTCATCTACCCATTAGCCAATCGACCGCTTTTACAACCTTCACTCGAGTGTCGACCTCAACCATATCCTCGTGCTCTCCCCAGGTGATGACCACCCCACGGTCACATCCGGTCTCGTCCAGGCATTCGTCCAACGATCTTATCTCTCTGGCCCTGGTCTTTGCATCTTTCATCTCGTAGGCGACCTGGTATGCGCCCATGGTCTCTGTTCCTTTCTATATGATGAAGTCCACCTCGCCTCCGGAGGCATTCCTCCAATAGTGGATCTCTTCTTCCGCTCCCAGCCTTCTTCTCAGTTCGAGGAATACAACGCACTCTAGCAGTCCCCCCTTGTCCTCTATCCCCCCGACCGAGAACAGCAGGCCCGAATCTACTGGATATGATTTTCTTGGGTACTGTGCCCGATCCTTTACCGAACGTCCGGCAACCGGCACGAAAAAGAAGTGATAGCTTTCCTGAGCGAACTGTTCCAGGACCAGGATCTTCTCCTTGCCTTGATGAATAACGATATCATGATGGCCACTTTCATTCTCTCATATGGGATGCCATTGCACTTGAATATCTACTGCAGGACAAGTGCATGGCGCATCGGCTCATGAATCCTGACGGCGGGTTTGATCCAACGAGAAAGAAGGCATTGACGAGCTCACCTGGGTGATTTGATTTGGCCTCCGTATCCAACCCAACAGCGCACATATCCATATGATTGAAATGTCGAGTTGCGTTGACTTCAATCAAAAAGATGTTTATCTCGGAGACTATCGGAAACCCTCTTTCCCAGATCGGTAAGGACATATCTTTTCCAGGTGCTCTTCTCCGGATTCAGGCATTCTATTAGGCCAGCCTCTTCCAGTTCGTGAATGGCATGGCTGATGTTCTGCACAGACCTATTGGTGAGCTCAGCTAGCTCTGTTGCCCGGATGACCCCATTCGTATGGGCTTCCTTCATTACCAGCATCCGGCGGTCCACACCAAGAACCCATCTGACGCCCTCCTCAAGGTCCACGGGCCTGGAACTTCTTTCATGATTATTAATCATCAGTCTCGTTGCCTAATGGGCTGCCCTTTTCATTGTATGTCATTGCTAGCTGTATGTTGATATTTCTCACCCCGTCTGAAAAGCGCTCCATTTCGGAACATATTTCAGCGAATGAATGTCCCACGATTCCCTTGACTATCGCCCCCGACGGGACGTGGCTTCTCTTGGGCACGATCGCATCCTCCACCAAAGATCGATGCATGACCATCACATCATCTCCTAGAACACTCTTGAAGACCACTGAACCGAAACCGATGAAACATCTTTCGCCTATCTCACATGGACCGTGGATGATGCTCCCATGACCGATCGAGGTTCCGGAGCCGATCAAGACCTTGCATCCGGTCAAACTGTGCATTACCACATTGTCCTGGATATTGCATCCCGATCCTATGATTATCTCCGAATCTGGCTCATCACACCTGATCGTTGCATTCGGGGCGATGAACACGTTATCGCCGATCGTGACATTCCCTATGACTACAGCATGCTCTGATATGTGGGTCCCCTTCCCGACCTTCGGCCTCTTTGTCATTTTCTGTTCGATCATATCACCCATCATGATATGGATATAGTTTGAACTATATGAAAGAATATGAGAATTTATTTAACAATATGATTATTTGGAAAAAGACCTTATTTGAAAATTTAACTGAATGAACGGTTTTATGGTGGGCTGAGCCAGAACTGTCATTTAGCCAGATGCTAAGAATTATGGTCAACAATAAGGATTAAGACTTAGAAACCTCACGAATATCATTATGTTCCGAATAGCTCTTATCAGAAGCAAAGGGATCGATTCGTTTGATATTTTGATGCAAGAAGAAATCTGATATGAATGAATCAGATGAATGCCAGAAAAACAGCCAGTCCAGTCCTGTTAGTAAAAATTGCTGCCCTAAATGCGAAGCCCGCATAAGTTACAGGCATCTTCAATGCCCCTCGTGTGGTACTATGCTGAAATGAAATTGCACGGAAAAGCTCTGACAGGTCTAAGAGATAGTAATTAGCTCTGACTGAAATCCAATTGGCTACTACGTCTGTAAGACAGCAGAAGATTAAGGCTATTAAAATCTGGCCGAAGGATCGGATCCTTCGAACAATTTTCTGGGAATAGAATCGACATTGATAATTCGAAGCGACATCGAAATGAGAAAATTGAGTGCTAAGGACTTCCCATCCATCTTGTAAGAACCCTTCTTTGCTCAATTCCCCATAGATGATACGACTCGAGAAGATTTTTGGCCTTTTGGGGTTTTGTGAGTGAGCCAGATAGGGATGGTGGGCCCGGTCGGATTCGAACCGACGACCATCGGGTTTCTTAGATGGCTAAGTGGCATCCTATGAGCCTGACGCTCCACCGGACTAAGCTACGGACCCGTTAGGGACAGGTTAAGTATAGCCCGCATATAAAACTAATTGTCCTGGACAGAACCTTGCTGGGTATGGTTTTTTGTCTTGGTTCGATAATTAATATATCCCCTGTCCTCACATCATTACGGACAAAGGGATCCGAACATGTCGACCACGATAGAGGAACATCTTGCTGAACTCTGCACAAAAGCTGAAGGCTATGGGGCTTCGAAGGCCGTCCCGCTCCCTATCAGCCAAGTGGCGATGGACCCGCGGGTCAGCCTGAAATGTCAGATCCCGCGTTGCGTTCATTTCGGAAGGAACCTCATGTGTCCCCCCAATTGCGTGAGACCGGAGGAGTTCGAAAAATCATTGATAAGATTCAAGTTCGCCATCCTGGTACAGGCCAAAATAATCATGGACCTGGCATCGGTGGAGCGCAGGCTAGGCGCTACCAGCCTGGTCGAGGTGATCAACGACGAGGATTACCGCCGGCAGCTGCGCGTCAGCACGCGGTCCTTCGAAGGGATATTGAGCAAACTGGAGCGGGACGCCATGATGATGGGTCATCGTTTCGCCCTGGCCCTCTCGGGAGGGGCATGCTCGTTGTGCGATGAGTGCGTCGGGATATCTTCCGGTGAACCATGCCGGCATCCGTTCGAGGCCAGGCCATCCATGGAGGCGGTGGGTATCGACGTCATCCTCACGGCCGAGAACGCCGGAGTGGGGATCGAGTTCCCGGTGAAGAACGACCCAGTATGGACGGGCATACTGCTGGTCGAATGATTGTCTTCCGTGTTCGTGGCATCGCCGCGTCAATATCTCAAGAACAGGCTTAACCAGAAGCTAGGCTAGTTTGGTTTGAATCAAGCGTGATCTGAGAGAAATGTCAACTTACGAACTCGGTCTCTTCCACGTCATCATCCGTTTCCGACCTCACCATCAGATCCGGTTTCTTCTTGCTCTGGATCTCCTTTCCATGCTCGGATATCTTCTGATCGATGACCCGGTTCTCGAACATCTTGCCGTATAAGGCTTCCAGCTGTTCTTCTTCGGTGAGTTCCGCCTTTTCATCTGCGGGCGGTGGCGCGATCTCACTCAGCTGATATCCCTTGATGTAATCGATGATCGGCATGCCTCCGATCGTGAAGCCGTCAAGAGCGGTCTTCTTTCCATCTGATACCCACTTCATGTTCAATTCGGTGGTGAACAGGTTCAGGACGTTGTTCGCCCCTTGCTCAATGATGACCCGGTCACCGTATTTTTGAGCGAAATATTCCAGGAATTGTTTGTCCGACAGCCGTTTGTTGTGGCTGGTGGTGGTGAATTTCTTCACCTGCTGGTCGTCCGCGATCATCTCCTTCAGGCTGGACATGATCAAATTCTTCATTTCGTCTACGGTCTTCATTCCTATACTCTCATTTTTCCTGTGGTTTATAGAATTTCCGAGTCAATTATGGGTCTATACATTTTTCGGCCTAATCTATGACTTTCAACATGCTGAAAACGTCAGATTATCGCACCGGACAAGAAGATACCTCCATCCCAACAACAAAATATCCTCTATGTTCAATTCCCTAGGCATGGATCAAAGGCCCTGGCCGAAATCGTCCAAGGAATTGGGGGACCGTCTCGCCCCACTTTTGGAGAAATATCATGGCGAGCGAAAGAAGAATGTTCGGGGCGGACGTGTGGTTCGTGAACGGCAACATGTTCATGGGGGTATTCGGCGAAGGATTGTTCCTCCGGCTCTCCGACGAGGATGGGCAGAACATAAAAAAGGAGATCCTCGGAGCTGGTGTGTTCTCTCCCACGGAAAGCACCGTGATGAGGGAATACGTCTCGGTACCCGGCTCATCCCTGGACGATGTGGATAAGCTCAGCCGATGGATCGAACGCTCGCATGCCCTGGTGATCTCATTGCCGGTGAAGGTCTCCAAAAAGAAGAGATCATGAGGGGCCGGAACGGTTATTAGAACGCCATACCAATTGGTTGGACGATCACATGGCGAAGAAGACTGGATCCAGACCGGCGGAATTGCTCGGCAAGCATCTGACGATGAGCGAATTGGTATCCTACCAAGATAGTTCGATAGTGAGCAGAACTCTTATCGACAAGCCGGTCGGAACGGTAACGATCTTCGCCTTCGATGAGGGCCAGGGTTTGAGCGAGCACGCCGCTCCCTTTGATGCGATGGTGCACGTGCTAGAGGGGGAACTGGATCTCACCCTGTCCGGGATCGTCCATTCGATGAAGGCAGGGGACGTCATCATAATGCCGGCCAATGAAGCCCATTCCCTGACCGCCGTGAAGCGGTTCAAGATGCTGCTGACCATGATCCGGCAGCCGGAAGCTGAGAACTGAGTGCCGGCAACGAGCCGGCCAGGTCCGTCCCATTCATGGGGCGGCGGCTTCTTGCGTTTACTATGTTTTTCCAGCAATGTATTTGATTTGTGCGCAACCATAAGGTGGTCATTAGAGTGTATCGATGATGTTCGACCGTTACCAAGCCCCCGAGCTGGCCATATCAGCGTGGTATAACACTGCCCCTTTGACGCTCGCCTCACTTCGCGGCAGTGTGGTGGTGATCGATTTCTGGACATACTCCTGCATCAACTGCCTGCGCACGTTACCCCACATGAAGCAGGTATGGAGCCGTTACAAGGACCTGGGTCTGGTCCTCATCGGCGTCCATTCCCCCGAGTTCGATTTTGAGAGGGACGCCAAGAACCTGGAGACGGCGATCAAGCGCCATGGGCTGGATTATCCGGTCGCAGTGGATAACGACTTTAGGACATGGGATGCCTTCCAGAACAACTTCTGGCCGACACAGTATTTCATAGACAAGCAAGGGGATGTCAGGCATATCCATGAGGGGGAAGGAGGAGAGGGCGAGATCGAGGCCTGGATAGTCCGCCTGCTGCGTGATGCGGGACGCAACGTTCACCTTCCGGAGATCAAGGACAGCGTGGTCCAGTACGGTCGGGACACTACCCCTGAGATATTTGCCGGAACCTCCCGGAACAAAGCCATAGGGAACGTTCCGGTCTGCGCGACCGACGGGGCATGTCATTACACCGACACTACGCCTCACCAGCTGGGCGTGATATATCTTGATGGGTATTGGCAGAACGACCCGCAATTCCTGAAGCTGCTCAAGGGTCCGGGAAAGATCATTATGCCCTATCAGGCCCGGGAGGTCTACGCGGTATTGTCAGCGGATACTCCGTCAGAGCTGGAGGTCCTTCTGGATGGTAATCCTCTCCTGAGGTCCCAGGCCCACCAGGACGTGAGATTCCGTGATGGGCGGACCTTTTTGTCGGTTGACCGGGACGATATGTACTACATCGTCAGGACCCATGCTTCAGAAAAACACACGCTCACCCTGATCAGCCCAGACAATAGCTTCCGGGTATACGCATACACGTTTGGATGATAATAAAAAAAGAATGATGGCGGATGCCATCCGGTCGAATGAATGTGACCGATGGGTCACTTCTCCATCATCTCATCCACTTCCTTCTTCCCCGACTCGAGCTCCCTGGCCTGTTCAGGGTCTAGGCGCAGAAGCATTGCCTGGAACTCGCCGATATGGGTCTTCTCCTCGTTGGCAACATCCAACAGGACCCTGCGCAGGTCCTCGTTCTGGGTAAGGCTGGCCATCTGTTCGTAAAGGTTGATGGCGTCCAACTCACCAATGATCGCTGCCCGCAGGATCTCCTTGTCCAATGATTTCGGATCGATCTTCTCAAGAATGACCGGGATGTTTGAAAGCATGTCTATCGAAGGTCGGCATGCAACGTAATTTGATAAACCCAGCGGTCAAGCTCGGAATCAGGTATGATTTCCAGATGAATATGGTTATAAGCTTAGTTTTACGGTCTTGATCTTAAGGAATATGACCGGACGCCGCGGTGTAGGGCTTCGATATGGGCCTGGGTTTTCGTGGCGACGGTGACACCCCCCAAAATGGGACGGACCATCCCCCCGGTCTCGTCCCAAATAATTCCAAATTCTGCATGAGTCGATTTTTTCAGAACGCTCGCCCGAGAACAGCAGTCTCACTCGATCCGATGGATGATCGAGAACGATAAGCGAAGGATCCAGAAGAAAGACGTGTGACATTGGCGCCGTCGATCGGGATCGAACCGATGACCTTGGGATTAACAGTCCCACGCTCTACCGACTGAGCTACGACGGCCTATGAATTGGCGAGACATAACTGGTCATTTATTAATCTTTTTTGCCTCAAGTACCTGGTTCTCCAATGAGGTCCGAAGCGCATTGACGGTCTCATCCATGTGTTGCAGGATGTCCTTCAGGTCGGCGAAGAACGTTTGCAGTTTCTCGGTGGTGACAGCTCCCTCTGGTGAGGGATTGATCAGACCTTCCTGCTCCAAGATGCGGAGAGAGTACCTCACCTTGTGCTGCGGGATATCCAACAGCTCGGAGAGGCGTATGATCCCGATGGGCTCGTGCGCCATGATCGCGTTCAGCATCTTGACGTGCCTCTCTAGGAGCTCTATCTCGCTCTCGATCTTGTTCGTAAGGATGCTCTTGCCCTTCATTTGCCCACCTCAAGAATGGCGTGATATATGCTATCACTGAGTTAGCCTGGTGATATCATTTGGTAATATATCAAACTCTCTGGAATCATCCCAAGGATTTTTTTCCTAGACAATCATTGCGTGCATGACGTTCGACCATTCTTAAGAGATCCCTCTTTGCCGAACGGATAAAGAAAGATCATACGTGAACATCGCCCAGCTAATAGATTTTGGAGTGATATTCTTGTCCTCGTCGTTAAATATCATCATGCTTAATCGAGCACTATGCCCGCCGTTCAGGTGGATCTGATAACCAAGAAGTATGGGAACTTCACCGCCCTGGACAACATAAGTTTCAAGGTCGAGCAGGGGGACTTCTTCGGTTGTTTCGGACCCAACGGCGCTGGAAAATCCACGCTGCTCAAGATCATGACCGGGCAGATACAGGCCACTGGCGGGCACTGTTCGGTGCTGGGATTGGACCCTTCGGTCAGTTCCATCGAGGTCAAGAAGGCCATCGGGATCGTGCCCGAGGTGGAATCCCCGCCCAGCTATCTCACCGCCGCCGAGTTCCTCCAGTTCGTCTGCAGCATAAGAAAGGTCGAGGACGCGGGCAAGCGCATCGACCGATGGATGGAGTTCTTTGACCTTTCAGAGGCCAAGGGCACATCTGTGCCGTGACCTGTCCAAGGGCATGAGGCAGAAGGTGATGCTGTCGGCGGCATTCATCCATGAGCCCAAGCTCCTGTTCCTGGACGAACCGTTCATCAACCTGGACCCGATCTACCAACGCAGACTGAAGGACTACCTGCTGGCGCTCCGGGACGAAGGCCGGACGGTCTTCCTCTGCTCGCACATCCTGGAAACCGCCCAGAAGCTCTGTCACAATGTCATCATTCTGGACCATGGGCGCATGGCACTGAACTCCTCGATCGAGGCCATAACATCGAACGGCGAGGACCTGGAAACGGCATTCCTGAGGTTGGTTGGGAGCCACTATGCCAAGCCTGCTTAAGCTGATGCTGCTCGAGGAATACCGCCTCCACGTCTCACATTCATCAAGACGCATGTTCATGGCCATGCCCATCTACGTGTTCGTCCTCTCCTTCTTCTTCGCCGGCAGCTTCCCGAACTTACAGACCGGCCTTCCGCTGGGCGACATGCTGACATTGGCGCTCGGAGGCGTCTTCATCTACGGAGTCAGCGTCGGGGCCTTCGGGTTCCTGGGGCACACCTACATCGAGAGGCGCTACGGCAAGGTCAATTTCATCATAGCCATGCCTTTCCTGTTACCCCTGTCCTTCCGGGCCACTTTTTTCGGCATGTACGTGAGGGACATCATCTTCTACACCTTCCTGATACTGGGTCCGGCCTTCTCCGGAGTGCTGCTGGCATCGGTCTTCGCCCACTATGCGCTGATCTCATGCCTGATGCTGTTCGCCGCGATGTTCCTGTCGTTCCTTTTCGGTATTTCCCTTTCATTCGCTATCTCGGTGCTTTACACGCGGAGCACCCTGGCCTTCGGTGCTGCCGTTACCGCCCTGGGCGTCCTAATGGCCGGGTTCGGCATCTTCCACGCCTATCCGCTGGGGTATGTGCTGCCGCCTATCGGGTTGGAGCTATCGTCGACACCGTTCGCCCATGACCCCGGGGCGGTTCTTCTCTATTTCGCGGTGAGCCTGATCGCGATCGTTTTCTTCACGGTCTTCGCCATACTGCTGGTCAAGCACGAATATGAAAGCACAAAATCCCAGTTCGTGGAGGTGTTCTCCAGATACCAGGTACTTACAAAGTTCGCCGGCCGGTCCGGAACCCTCCTGGCGAAGGAGTTCGTCGACATCGTCCGCAGCGGTCTGCTCAAGAAGATCGGGTTTGCCTATGTAGCGCCGTTGCTGTTCCTGTCCTTCACCACGTGGTACGTGAACAACGGCCTCAAGATCCCGGTCGGGTTCAACAGCGTATTCTATGCCGGGATGGTCGGGTTCTTCGGGGTCATGCTCTATAACTGGCTGACCAACATCGACCTGGTCGACTACTTCGAGACCCTTCCGGTGGGCGTACCCAGTGTCATCAAGGGAAAGCTAATCGCCTTTTTCATCCTGACCAGTGTCATTTCCACCATCTTCGTGGTCGGGATATCCATCCTGAACAACGAGACGAGACTGCTATGGCTGGCGTTGCCGGTGATGTACATAACCGGGGCCTACATGGTGCTTGCCACGGCATTCCTCACCGGTCTCAACACCAATTCTTTCCTGTTCGACCCTAACATCATGATGAAGTTCACCGCCTTGGCACTGATCCCGGACTTCGGCATAACGATACTTTCGCTCTCGATCGACTCTTCCCCGCTCATCTCCGCGGGCGGGATCGGGATCGTATTGGTCTTCGTCGCGGTCTTCGCCTGGTACTTCTATAGAGGTCTCGAGAGAAAATGGGCCAGACAGGCTTTCACCTAGGGTTCAAAGCCGGTCGTTCCCTTCCCTTTCGCCCATCGATCGAAGGTCCGAAGATTGCGAAAGCATTTCTAGTCAGGTCATCTTAGGTGTGGCCAATGGACATGGGACAGGTCCTGAGGCGCCTAGTGCATGTCAGCGCTCCGGTGTTCTTGGTTTATTATTATCTGCCCGACCCGGTCTTCCCCGGGTTGTTCGGCAAACAGCCTGGGCTATTCCTTTTCCTGGCCCTGATATTGGTCATCGAGGCTCTGCGGCTATATTTCTCGCCCAATATCATCGGTATGCGGGACTATGAGAACCACCGCATCTCGGCAGCCGCCTGGACCGCCCTGGCGTTGACCTTCGCTCTAGCCTTCTTCCCCATCGAGATAGCGTTGCCGGTGGTTTTGGGCATGGGGTGGATCGACCCGCTCATGGGGATAATGAGGGCCAGAAAGAGCAAGTACTATCCCTTGGTCCCGGTCGTCCTGTACTTCACATTGATGATAGTGCCGTTGACCTACTTTTTCGGATTGACCCCGGTTGTGATGATCGCATCGATCGTGGCCACGTTCTTGGGCATTGAGTCGGAGTTGAAGAAGAACTGGTACATAGACGACGACTTCCTGATGATAGTCGTCCCGCTTCTGAGCCTGTTCGCGATCTTCAAGGTCGCTGGACTAATATGAAATAATGGCAGTCGAACAAGAAATTGGAATGAAAAAGAACGATGGCCCGATCAGTTACCGATTAGACCCCTTCTCTTGCTGAACCGGGTGATTCCGGTCTCGAATGCCTGTATCGGGGCATCATGGCACTTCATGGCTGCCTCCTCGGTCTTGTGTTTCTTGCCACAGTCGAGGCATTGATAGATGATCTTGTTCATTGTAGCATCGAAATAAGGAACCGGAATATAATACTAATGAGCATTCAAAGGCTGAGCGGAACCGAACGTGTACATAGCGAATCACCATTCTTTGTCCACTGATGAATATTGCTGGTCCATTATTCAAGTTAGCAAAGTATTAATAAAAAACAACGGGTAATCCCTGTCAAGACCTGGGGGGACTTTCGGGATTCGTTCTTGTCGGGGGGACAAGGAACCACACCAACGGTTAAGGGTTCCTAAGGATGAATACGGGTTGAAGCCAATAGGCGGCGCCCTTAATGCCGATTTTCCAGCCAGTTCAATATGTGGAATGCGATCTATTGCGCATTCTTAGGGCGAAATTGGAGGGAGAGAATGGGTAGCCGAAAAACGATGATCGTGCTTATGCTGGCATTTGCGATGATAATGCCTGCTGCAGCATTGCTTGCTTCAGGAAATGCGAACGCCGCCCCAGCCTCGGGTTGGAGCGCTATAGTGGTAGACAATTCCCAGAGCTGGAACCCGGATACCAAGGTAATCAAGGCTGATTATGCCGGTCACCTGCATATCGCTTGGGAAGCCGGTAACAAGATGTACTATGCCACGAACAAGACCGGTGCATGGGTCACCATGGAGCTCGACAAATTCACGACCGATTCGAAATATTTCCCAGCAATGGCGATCAACAACACGAACACCGTGTTCATCTCGTACGGCGTGTTCCTGGTTACGCCATACCATTACACGATTAAGATGGCAGTGATCGATGCCGCATCGGCGACCGCGACCATCGAGACCGTTGACGCGACAAGCAGTGACTGGGCCGGATCCTACGCAGACACAGCAATCTATGTGGATCCGATCACCAATCTGGTGCATGTTATCTACTCCTTCACTGACAGTTCTTCGGACCAGTTGGTCGAGGTTGTTCGTAACTCGGCGAACTCGTACAGTGCAAAAACGACCCTAGCTGCTTACACAGTGACTCAGCCAAATGTAGTCGTCAAGGCTGACGGATCAGTTTACATGGTCTATGAGCACACAAATGACATCTGGTATGGAATAAGGCCGGCTGCCGGGTCTTTCGTGTTCGGCATGGCGGTCAACCTTGCTAGCGGGATGGACAGTGCGTCCGCCATGGCAATGGCTCTTGATACCAGCAACAACATCCACATATCCTATGCCGATGGTGGGGCGAACGAATACCGTTACACCAACAGCATTGGGGCAACATCGGGCGGTCTTTGGCCAACATCGAATATGGCAACTGTCGCAGCGGTTGTCGGTACTCATTACTTCTACGACACTGCAATAGTCCTGAAATCAAACGTGCCTTATGTGGCATATCAAAAGGACTCATCGTTGCATTTCGACTCTCTCTCCGGAGGAGTGTTCACGACAACCTCCCCCATCGAGACATCCATAGGCTACAAGTACTATGGTGAGTCGCCATCGGTTACCATGTTCGGCGGCCATGTCTTCCTCGTGACCACGGGTTACGATGACATAGCCGAGAGGGACGCGATCAGACTGGTCGCGGACATCGTCCTGCCAGGAGTCCCGTTGACACCAAGTGGTCTTCCGGGCAACAACCAGGTCAATGTTACATGGGGAGCCGCATCGACCAACGGTGGAACGGACATAGCCTATTACAACATATACCGTGCCACAACTGCCGGTGCGGAGATATATGTCGGTCATTCCACTGGCCCAGTCCTATATTATCTGGACACCGGTGTATCGAATGATATCAAGTATTACTACAAGCTCTCCGCCGTAAACACAAATGGAGGAGAAGGGCCGAGGACCGACGAGTTCTTCGCCACTCCACAGTCGATGCCATCCGCCCCGACCGGCCTGACGGTAACCAACCCGTCCAATCATCTGATCCACCTATCGTGGGTCGCAGCCAGCACAAACGGAGGGCCTGACATAACTGACTACTACGTCTTCAGGTCCAATGTGTCTGGAACTGAGGCGTATATCGGCCACACAGCGATCGGTACAGCATCATCCTATGACGACACGAACCTCGTGAACGGCCAGAAGTACTTCTACACCGTGAGCGCGGTTAACTCGCATGGATGGAGCCCGAACTCCACCGAGGTAAACATAACGCCCTTCTGGGTGCCCTCGGTCCCGACCCTGACCGCGACAGCTGGCAACGGACAGGTAGTTCTGTCATGGACTGCACCTGCCGACGTTGGCGGAGCGGCCGTATCGAACTACACTGTGTACTCGGGAACGTATCCGTCACTGACATTGCTATCCAATGTCTCTGGGACGACCATGACGTACACCAAGACTGGACTCACCAACGGCCAGGCATACTACTTCGCCGTTGCGGGAGTCAACGCAAAGGGAGAGGGACTGAAGGCGTTCGCGAATGCGACCCCGTCCGCAGCACCACAAGCCCCCGGGGCCCCAAGCAACCTGGTTGCGACCGGTGGTAGCGGCCAGATCGTTCTGACCTGGAACCTCCCGTCGAGCACCGGAACACAGCCGATAACCGCCTACAAGATCTATCGTGGCGACTCGTCTACCGCACTGGCCTACTGGACCAACACAGGTTCTGCCGCCCTGACATACACTGACGCAGGCCTGATGAACGGTATGACCTACTACTACACGGTAGTGGCAGTGAACTCCGTCGGCGACAGCGCACAATCCGCTTCAGCGCACGCATCGACCTCGGCCACACCGCCAACGGGCGCACCGGCGACGATCAGCGATGTGTCCGTCAGCGCGAACGACAACAGCGTCGATGTCAGCTGGACCGCACCGGACCAGGGAAGTTCTGCGATAACGCATTACTATGTCTACCGGGCGGAGACCAACGACCCCTCGCAGGCGGTCCTCATCGCCAACCTGACCGGCAGCGCACTGAACTTCCAGGATACGACGGCGGTCAACGGCAAGACGTACTACTACTGGGTCGTGACATCGAACAGCATCGGTGCCTCGAACGCAGCAGCGTCCCAGTCGGTGGTCCCAGCGGCCAAGAGCGGAAGCTCGTTGCTCCCGATCATCATCGTCGTAGTAGTGGTGATCGTGATCGTCGTGCTCGTCCTCTTCCTGTTCATGAGGAAGAAGAAGGCCACGCCGGCAATGCCGCCAGCAGGGATGGCCCAGTACCAGCAGCCAGTCCAGCAACAATACCAGCAACAGCCCGCAGCTGTTGCCGGCATGTGTCCCAAGTGCGGTACCCCGGTTGGATCGGACTTCGCGGTCTGCCCGAACTGCGGCAACAAGCTGAGGTAAACCCTAAAACGAGGGGGAGATCCCCCTCACCCATCCATTTTTTTACTATTCACAGTCAGCCATTAAGCGTTCTTATCGCCTGACGTTCGCATACTGCTAGAATATTTGATAAATGCATGTCTAGAAATCATCGACTGATTCCAACTGTACTGTCCAGTATTTGACCGACGAAAAGCGTTCTTACCGAGTTTATATATGTGCGTTTGACAATTAAGGGAGATTATGAATAAGATTAAGGTCATCAATGAGCCCTCGGAACTGGTTCCGATGTTGAGGGCTGTTGATACCCCAATAAAAAGGGAGGTCCTCAAGGAGGTCACCATGGAATGGCGGACCGCCAAGGAAATAGAGGACAAGTATGGCGCCGATGGCAAAGAGGCGCTGAAGTTTTTCGAAAAGATGAAACTCGTGGAAACGCGTTGGCAGCCTTCGGGCGGGAACCGTCCGGAAAAGGCCTATCACACATACTATAATCAGTTCCACATCAACGCTTCCTGGCCGGTCTATGAGATATCGGACGTTCTTTCCGTGGCCATGATGCCTGAGGAGGAGTTCGAGACCATAGAGACCAAGATATTGGGCCAGGTAGGGAAGGAAGGCAAGTTCGCTGGGGATGTCGCAGAGGCACTGGGCATCACTTCCACCATGCTGAAGAGCCTGGTGAAGAGATCGGTCCGCCTTGACTATCGCGGTCACCGGTTGGAACTCGTCAAGGACGCGTGAGCTGGATCTCATGGGAGAGATATGGGTCCTCCGTCTGGGCCACCGTCCGGAGCGGGATAAGCGCATCACCACCCACGTAGCGTTGACGGCACGGGCTTTCGGGGCCCAGGGGATCAAGGTAGGCACCAAGGACGCATCCCTCGAGGAAAGCGTGAACGACGTTGTCAAGCGCTTCGGTGGCGATTTCTCCATCGAGAGCGGTGTCAACTGGCGCAAGTTCCTGTCATCGTTCAAATCAAGGGGCAAGATCGCCCATCTGACAATGTACGGCCTCCAGGTGGACGAGGTGGTCCCCAGGATGCTGCCCTTGGACTATGATCTGCTGATCGTGGTGGGCGCGGAAAAGGTGCCCCCCGAGGTCTACCAGGCCGCCGATTTCAACATATCGGTCGGGAACCAGCCCCATTCGGAGGTAGCCGCGCTGGCCATATTGCTGGATCGCTTGGCACTGGGGAAGGAGTTCTCTAAGGAGTTCGAGGGGGGCAAGATCAAGGTTCTGCCCTGCGAGAGGGGGAAGCGGGTTGTCAACCCTGCCGAGTGAGCGCCAGTGCTTCGAGATCCTGAAGGAAGAAGGCTGCTCACCAAAGGTCATTCGTCATGTGTGCACGGTCAATGCCGTCGCCATGATCATCGTCTCGAGGACAAGGGCGGACAAGGAACTGGTCAACGCCGGGTCGCTCCTTCACGACGTGGGCCGGTCGCGTACCCACGGGGTAAGGCACGTGTCCGAGGGAGTGGCGATAGCCCGATCGCGGGATCTCCCGGATCCGCTGGTCCGTATCATTTCCAGGCATATCGCGGCGGGTTTCACGAAGGATGAGGCGATCGCCGCCGGGCTGCCGGACGGAGAATACATGCCTGAGACGATCGAGGAGAAGATCGTGTGTCATTCGGATAACCTGGTCAGCAATGACAAGGTGACCACACTGCAGGAGGCGCTGGACGACCTGAACTCCAAAGGCTATTTGGCCACCGCGCTGCGGATGAAGGCCATGCATGAGGAGCTGTCTCTTCTGTGCGGAGAGGACATAGACATCATGCTGTCGGAAGCAAAGATATCGGAAAAGGTCACCAAGAAGTGTGCCGTTTATAGCGTCCTGTGATGTGCTCGTCCCTCAGTCTCTGGTAATTCTCGGAACTTTTCTGCGCCTTCTCCCTCAGCGTCATGTCGTTGTGCCTGAGGACCTTGCCCGGGATTCCCATGACCACCGATCTCGGCGGGATGAGCGTCCTGCCAGTGATCACCGCTCCAGCGCCGATGATGCACTCCTCGCCTATCACCGCTCCGTCCAGGATGGTGCTGTTCATGCCGATGATGCACAGATCGCCGATGGTCGCCCCGTTGATCACCGCGCAATGTCCGATGGTGCAGTCATTCCCGATTATGGTGGGATACCCCTCGGAGCAATGGATCACAGCATTGTCCTGCACATTGCTGTTTCTTCCAATCTCGATAAGGTTGGCATCTCCCCTTAGAACAGCGTTGGGCCAGATGCTGACTCCATCGGCCAACGTGACATTTCCCAGAACAACTGCGGTTGGATCGACATAGATGTGTCTATCGGTCATACCACTACGCAAAAGTAATGAAGTCTAGAAAAGGTTTTGGTCACTCTTGGGCTGGAGCCGCTGGCTTCGCCGCCGGCTTGCGAGCCGTGACGCGCTTCGGGAAGTACTTCAGTATGACGACGTCCCCTACCGACTGGATCCAGCGGTATGGTACATTGACTGCCTTCGAGTCCTCAACCAATAACGGGTTGGTCTCATTAATGAAGAGCCCGTCGACCTTCTTGTTTTCCAGGTCGATTACCAGGTTGTTGACGTTCCCCAAGAAAATGCCATTTGGTGTATACACCTGCAATCCGATGAGCTCTGTAGCTTCCTCAAGCATCGCCGATCCCAAGATGCATAACGACAATCACCCTTTTAAGGCTTATTGGACCCAGTCATACAATGACATGATTATTGCCAGAGGAATTGTCGCACCCGAGATTTATTAAATAGTACTGCCTGCGATAGCTACCTCAAGTGCCAGCATCAAATATGCTTGTCGGAAAGTTCCGAGAAAAGGTATTTATCCCAATGAGAGGAATACGGTTATGTACTGTTCATGCACAACCGGACGGGGTCTGACGATTTGAATGAATTGGAAGAGCTTGAGGCCATCCGAAGGAAAAAGCTTGAATCGCTGAAGCATGAGTCATCTAACAAGAAAGGAGTTGAGAAGATGTCATCCGCAACTGAGGTCAAGGATAGCACGTTCGACGATTTCGTAAAGGCCAACAAGATAGTGATCATAGATTGCTGGGCTCCCTGGTGCGGGCCGTGCCGCAGCCTGGGTCCGATCATCGACGAGCTTGCCAAGGAGTTCGAGGGCAAGATTGTGTTCGGCAAACTGAACACCGATGAGAACGAGAACATCCCGATGAGGTTCAACATCTCTGCGATTCCGACCCTTCTCGTCTTCAAGAACGGCGAGATGGTCGATAGGATCGTTGGGGCCGGCAACAAGGACTTCATGAGGGCCAAGTTCGCCAAACACCTTTAATCGACGATCCCCCGGCCGGTTGACAGTTGGCCGACCGGCCGCCATCCGACTCTTCTGGAGAATATTTTCAAAAGGGCATCGCTCTGATCGCCTGTCCCGGAAGACAAACCTGATTATTCTGGAATGAAGCATCAAGCCAGATTTTCATTTCGTCGGGTAGAAGCGTTTCGGTTCAGCCGCTTTGCAGCGAACAAGCGTTTCAGGCGCTTCATGAGGGCTGTGAAGGCCGTCCCGGCACACATATTTTGATCATTATCTGGAAGCCACTTGCCTTGCCACCGCCGTCCGCTAGGGCCTATCTGACAGGGGACATCTGAGATGGAATTCAAGAGCAACTGGAATTCCTTAACGCGATAAGTATCACCCTGACGGAAAATGGTTATATAGTCTAATCCATCAATAATCGGGTTAGAAAATGGATTTCGACGTTGCCATTATCGGATGTGGTCCCGCTGGACTTCAGGCGGCCATTCACGCCGCCAGGAAGAAGGTCAAGGTAGTGGTCCTAGGGAAAGGCGAGAACAGCGCCTTGAGCAAGGCGAAGGTGGAGAATTGCTTTGGCATCGTTACCGCCGAGGGAAAGGAGCTCCTGGCCACGGGAGTCGAGCAGGCTATACATTTTGGGGCGGCCGTCATGACTGAGGACGTGATGGACCTGAACAGAGAGGATGATTGGTTCGTCATGGACACCGACAAGATGAACAAGGTGCGAGCAAAGATCATCATCCTGGCCCCTGGTATTTCTCGGGTCAAGCTCAACGTCGAGGGAGAGAAGGAGTACCATGGTCTGGGCGTCAGCTATTGCGCCGCGTGCGACTGCCATTTCTTCAAGAAGAAGACCGTGGCGGTCGTCGGGGAGGGAAGCATGGCGGCAGCTGGTGCATTGCTCCTCAAAGAATACGCCTCGAAGGTCTATTGGGTGGCCAAGGAGAACAAGGCCTCCGATGAACTGAATGCCAAGGTGAAGGCCAGCGACATCGAGGTCCTGATCCCGGCCTGGCCGGCGAAGATCCTGGGCACCGATGTGGTCACCGCCCTGGAACTCAAGGATGGTCGTAAACTGGATGTCAACGGGGTCTTCATTGAACTTGGGGCGAGGGGCTCCGCCGATCTGGCAATGGATGTAGGTATTGTTCCTGACGAAAAGGGTTTCATCAAGGTCGATGCCGACTGCAAGACCGAGCAGTCAAACGTCCTGGCCTGCGGGGACGTGACCGGGCTTCCGTGGCAATTGGCCAAGGCGGTCGGGCAGGGATGTGTGGCCGGCACCACCGCAGCGAACATCATCAGAAAGGAGACCGAGTAAGATGTCGATGGTGGACGAGCTCGTAAGCGGCATCCTCAGGAGCGAGGAGGGTTTCCGGGAGGCACTTCGCAAGATTCTTGAGCAGGACCTCAAGGTCAGCGTACCGGAGTTCTGCGCCAAGACCGGTCTATCTCCGTCCACCGTGTACAAGATCCTGCAGGAGCAGCGTGAGCCCAATCTGCGCACCGTTCGGGCGGTGATCAAGGCGGTCCGGAAGATGGACACCTATCCCGGAGGGGAGTTCATCGCCGTCATCGCCACCAAGACCGTGCTGGTGAAGATCGAGGAACGTATAATCCAGGTTGGTGAAAGGAACGTCAAGGTCAAGGAATATCCGGCATTGACGATGGAGGACGCTATCATCGCTGCGGTGAAAGCGGAGAGGGACGGCGCTTTGGCCATCGTCTGCGCCCCCATCATCGCCCCGACGATCGAACAGATCCTGAACATACCGGTCAGCGTGGTCATTCCGAGGGACAGCGTGAAGCGGGCGATCGAGGTCGCCGCCTCAAAGGTGCTCTGATCAAAACGTCATTTCTTCGGGGTGCCGATCACTTCTTGCTCCAGTTCGTTCAGGATGCACTTCCGGAGGCTGGCAAAATCCGGGCTGGAACGGTCCCTTGGCTTTTCCCAGGGAATATCATAGATATCCTTGATGTGCCCTGGCCGACCGCTCAGCACGATGATGCGGTCCGCTAGGAAGACCGCCTCATCGACCGAATGGGTAACAAAGATAACGGTCTTCTTGGTCTCTTTCCAGATACGGAGCAGTTCTTTCTGCATCAGGTTCCTGGTCTGCGCGTCCAGGGCCCCGAAAGGTTCGTCCATCAGCAGAATCGCCGGATCGGTGGCCAAGGCCCGTGCTATGCCGACACGCTGTTTCATTCCTCCGGAAAGCTCATTGGGGTGCGCTTCCTCGAATCCAGTGAGGCCGACCATCTCGATGAGCCGGGTGGATACCTTGGTCCTTTCCGATCTCTCCACGCCCTTCAGTTCCAGGCCGAACTCCACATTGCTCCTGACCGTCCGCCAGGGCAGCAGCCCGAACTCTTGGAACACCATTCCCCGGTCCGAGCCCGGTCCGGTAATTTCCTTGCCCTTGATGGTGATCCTTCCGGTGGTGGGTCTCTGCAGTCCCGCGATGATCCGAAGGAGGGTCGTCTTTCCGCATCCAGAAGGGCCAAGGATGCATACGAACTCCCCATTCTTGACCTGGAGGTCCGTTTCCTCCAATGCCACCATCTCGCCGCCTTCCTTGGGGAATGTCTTCCCCATTTTCTCTATGGAGAGAGCTATTTCATTCCCATCCATTTCAGCACCCCCCTTTCGATCAAATTGGTACCCCATAGGGTCAGGATCCCCAGTATCGCTATGGTTAGCATTCCCGCAAACGTGATGTCCGGCCTTCCTATGCCCATGCCGGAGACGATTATCGAACCCACCCCTCCGCCCTTGGCGGACTGGAATTCCGCGGCGACTATGCACATCCAACCTACGCCTACTCCCACCTTCACCCCGGTCATGATGAACGGAACGGATGAGGGGAGATAGATCTTGGTGAATATCTGGGTCTCGGAGGCCCCCTGGGTCTTGGCGACGTCAAGCAGCAGCGGGTCCACGCTCCTGACCCCGAAGACGACATTGGACAGTATGGGGAATATCACACCAATGAATATCGTTATGACCGGTCCCCAGAAAAATCCCAATGAGACCAGCAAGAACGGCACCCAGGCGATCGGAGCGATCGGTCTGAGTATCTCGATGACCGGCTTTGAGAACGCTTCCACCAGGCTCGAGTAGCCGATCAGCAGGCCCAGCGGTACCGCGATGGCGAATGCCAGGAAGAAGCCGCTGAAGAACCGGGTAAGGCTCGAGAGCACATTTGTAAGGAGAGGCAGCCCGGTCGCCGGATCCCGGTTGACCGATGTCAGCCACGCGGTCAGGACCTCATTTGGTGTCGGGAGGTAGAAGAAATTCTGACCATACAAGTAAAGCGAAAGCAGCCACCAAAACGCGATGAAGAGAGGGATAGAGCTTGCCATCAAGGAATATTTGAGCAGGTTCCCTTTGTTCAGATAGGCTTTGGAGCCCAACAACATTCCAGACATAGCTGACATCCGATGGCACACTCCAGCAAGCTTGAAAAATAAAAAGGTTTGCTGAAGGGTTTCAGTTCTTGACTATTGTGTATCCATGCTGTTTTGCGATCTCCAGGAGCATCAGATACTGGATCGATGACGGGCCGGGTTCACCGATCAAGAGTCCGTCAAGATGGTTGATGTCCGTGACCGAGTTCTTGACCACCAGGGCCGATCCCTCGGTGTTGGCCAATGCCATGACCGTGACACCGACGTTCAGGTTCAGGCGGTTCAGGATCGTTGGCGGAGCACCCAGGTACGCGATATCAACAACTCCCTGGCTGAATGCGGTCATGACCGCGCCGCCATTCGCATATCCGGCGCTCGGCATGCCAGATGGGCTGACGGTCTTTATGCCATAGGCCGCGAATAGGCTCCGGTCTCCCAGACCCATCAGGCTGCCGACGGTCTTGTTCTCAGCCACTACCCTGGCGAATTGGTGCAGGTCTCCCAGCAGGTATCCGATCGATACCTCGGTGAGCTCCGCGCTGGGATCCACCGGGGCCAGCGCATCGGCCTCGGTCAGGGCGGTGGTGTTGACGAATGCGGCAAGGAAGGCGTCGATGTTAGCGAACCCTCTCTGGCTCAAGGTGTTGTTCAATATCAGGCCAGAGTCGATGTAGGCTTGGGTGAAGGTCTTCAGATATGAGACGGTCTGGGCGGTCAGGTTGTAGGTGAGGACCATGTTCTGCAGGGACATTTCCACAACGGTCGTGTTGCGGGCGCTGAACTGGGCTCCGATGTTCAGAAGCAGGGTGTAGTTTGAGGCCCCGGCCGGGGTGTCCTTTTTCGCCAGCGTATCGGCTATCCATTGATTGGCCTCGATGTGCGCCTTGAGGACCTTAAGAACGGTCAGGCCGTTAGCCTGCAGGAAAGAGGTCGAGGATGCCACCACGCAACAGGGGTGGTTGGGCCATAGATCATGCGATGTCACCAGGGCATGCCCGGTCCCGTTCGATATTGAGTCAGACACATACGGTTCCCAGCTAACTCCACCATCGATCAGACCCTGTTGGATATAGGCCTGCTGATTGACAGGGGCTACGTCCGTATATCTGATCGTACCTTTCGTGGAACTTGGGTTCAGCACTCCGGACAAAGCTATCCCCCCGACGAGGAGAACGGCCACCACAACAAGGGCCAATATCGCAATTTTCTTGTTCATTAATATTACCTATCTGCAACTAAAATCAAAATGATATATAGTGATTGTGCATATTTAGGGAAAATCTAACCCAATCGTGATAATTTTATACCAACCTGATACGAATGTATGAAAAAAATGGTAGGCAATTTTTTCCGGCCCCCTCGACATCTATTGTGAAGTTCATGGCTATTTTAGATTAGTCCTTAGCTAAATTAGTAAAGACTATATCATTTGCTCCTCATGGCGGTCCGATTGTTATGTTCGAGCTCAGCATCGTCAGCAACACACCGCTGACGCCCATCAGGGACCTTGACGAGGTAGCATTGCAGTTCCTGCAGCAGATCGGTTACATTCCGAAAGGCTATGACCCGAAGACAGAGGTCTCCAATGTGCAGGACAGCGTCCCGTACAAGATGTTCACCGACTGCTTCCTGAGAAACATGAAAAGGATATGGCTGGTGGAGGAGATGGCGGTCGAGCTGAGGACCACCAAGCCGACCATCTACCGTCACCTCAACAAGCTCAAGTCGATGGACATCCTCGAGGAGGTCGATGCGGAGCGGGATGGCGGAAAGAAGAAGGGCTATCGGGTCCGCTATGGCGACCTGTCGAAAGCATGGTCCTTCACCGAGGCCAACGTGGAGATGGCCATGAAGAACTACCGCCAGACCGTGGACCACATGCAGGACCTTGCCAACCGGGAGTGACCAACATGGAAGATGAGAAGTATCCAAGCAAATTGACCAAGGGAAGCAAGTACCGGATCATCAGCAAAGGCGGGAAGGACGAGCAGATAGTCTCCGTAGGTGAGTTCATAGGCTATACCCAGTTCGGACAGGACTCGGGTGTCTGCATCAAGCTCCAGTCCGAGGACAAGAAGATGGACGGAATGTTGCGGATCGTCCCATCCATGGCGGTATTGATAATCGACGTCCTCGATTATAAGCACGAGGAGGACCGCAAGAAGCAGCCCGACTCGATCTTCTACAACTGAGCGCAACGAGATCCATCATGGGCGAATCCACCGCATATCACGAGAAGCTCCTCCGGATGATACTGGAAGGTAAGGTCACCGACAAGGATGGGCTGCAGAGGGCGAAGATCGAGCTCTGCCGCCTGTACTCGCTTCCCACCGTGCCGCGCAACTCCGAGACGCTGGCGCTGGCGTCGGAGGAGGAGTATCCGCTGGTCATCAACATCCTGAGAAGGAAACCAGTCCGCACGCTCAGCGGCGTGGCGGTGGTGGCGGTCATGACGTCGCCGGCGCCCTGCCCGCACGGGAAGTGCATCTTCTGCCCCGGGGGCGTCGACAACAATTCGCCACAGTCCTACACCGGCAAAGAGCCCGCCGCGCTCCGCGGTGCCAATTACGAGTTCGACCCGGAGCGGCAGGTCCGGGGGCGCATGGAACAGCTGGAGACCATCGGCCACGAGACCGAGAAGGTCGACCTGATCATCATGGGCGGCACGTTCACCTCGCGTGAAAAGTCCTATCAGGACGAGTTCGTCAAGCGTTGCTTTGACGGCCTGAACGGGGAGGTCTCAGAAACTCTCACCGAAGCGCAGGAAAGGAACGAGATGTCCGAGCACCGGTGCATCGGGATGACCGTCGAGACCCGGCCGGACCATTTCACGCCGGAGATCTGCGAGAACGTGCTGCGCCTGGGCACCACCCGGGTCGAGTTTGGGGTGCAGATACTGGACGACGCGATCCTGGCATCGGTCAACCGGGGTCACACCGTCAACGCCGTCACTGACGCCACCAAAGCCGCCAAGGATGCCGGCATCAAGGTCTGCTACCACGTGATGCCCGGTCTGCCCGGTTCGAACATGGAGAAAGATGTGGGATCGTTCAGAACGATGTTCGGAGATGAACGGTTCCGTCCTGACATGGTGAAGATATATCCTACCCTGGTGGTGAAAGGGACCAAGCTCTATGATATGTGGGTGAACGGAGAGTATTCACCGCTCGACACGGAGGCGGCCACCGAGACCGCCTCGGAGATGCTCCGGCTTGTGCCCCGCTGGGCCAGGATACAGCGGATCCAGCGGGACATACCAGTTCCGCTTATCGAGGCCGGGGTGGACAAGGGACACCTGAGGGAGCTGGCGGAGGCCCGTTTGAGGACGAAGGGAGGCAAGTGTCAGTGCATCAGATGCCGGGAGGTGGGTCTCAAGGGCATCACCGCCTTCGACAGGAAGGACGTCGAGTTGAGGACCGAGTCCTATCGCGCGTCCGGCGGCGTCGAGGAGTTCATCTCGCTCGAGCTGCCCGAAAAGGAAGGCCTGGTCGGTTTTGTCCGGCTGAGGCGGGGTGATGGGTCCGAAGCCATGGTCCGGGAGCTTAAGGTGTTCGGACTGATGGCTAAGATCGGGCAGGACGGCAAGGTGCAGCACCGCGGCTTCGGAAAGGAACTGCTCTCCATGGCAGAGCAAAGGGCGAAGGAACACGGTTACGAGGTACTTCGGGTGACCAGCGGGGTGGGCGTGAGAAGGTACTATGCCACATTGGGGTACGAGCGGGCCGGTCCCTATATGTCGAAGAGGCTGTGACACTCTCAGATGACGAACCTCAGGCCGGTGCGCAGTTCCTGATAGGCGTCCCCCAGTTCGTCCTTGAGCAGTTTTGACGCCTCCTTGCCGGTGCAGTGCCCGCCGAAGACGCTGGCGCATCCGAGGTCCAGCAGCTCCCTCCCGATCATGCGGACATCCTCAGGCCGGCATGATATGTCTCCGCGCTTCGGGTCCGATATCAGATGGAATCCCCCCACCACCGCCTTGATCCTTTCCTGCGGGAACCTGGACCTGGCGGCGCTTACCATGTTCAGCACTCCGGAGTGGCCGCAGCCGGTGAAGACGGCTATCCCGTCCTCTTCCTTGGTCACCAGGATAAGCTCATGCTCGAAATTGTCCGGGACCAGGAGGCCCTCACGTCTCTCCTTCAGAGCCGAATTGCCCACGGGCCTATCGTAGATATTAGGAAACGCGGTGATCAGGTGGACGTCCGGACCAAGGCTCATTGATTCCTTTACCCACCGAAGCCGGTCGGCGTTCCTTGCCAACATTTCCTGGTCGAGCCCGATGTAGCGGCTTTTCTGATCTCTTTCGGCATGGAAGTCCCCTCCCGCGCTCTGCATCAGATACAGCGGCGCCCTCGCGTTCGCCTCGAAGAACGTCTGCAATCCTCCTCCGTGGTCATAGTGGCCATGCGACAGGACCGCCAGATCGACCCGGCCCAGGTCATACGACAGGATGTTCGCGTTCCTGGCAAAGGCTGATGAGGGACCGGTGTCGAACAGGATCTCCCTTTCCGGTAGCGATATTCCCAGTGACAGCCCGTGCTCGGACACGAGACCATCAGTTCCCGGAGAGTTGTCCACCAGGGCAGTGACAAACATATGATACCTGATAGGACGACGACCACATAATCAATCGCCTGAGTTCTCTGACGATTGGATCGGAGACGTGCATGTTGACAAAGTATTCCTGAGCGGGTGTTCTGAGTCCAGGTGTCATCGAAATATCTTTCCCAGCGAGCTGTTTGAGGGATAATCCTAAATGCCCACCCGCACATTCCCTAATCGGTGGTTTCATGGGATGCGTAGTGTGCGGTTCTCCGACCAGGTCTGGGTCGTTGTTGTGCGGTAAGTGTTTTGGGAGATTGGGGGAACCCGTATCACTCGTCCCCAGGCTGATGGACCCAAACGCGGACCAGCGTCTAGTCCCCACCCGCAGCGCCGCCATGATGATCGGGCCCCTGGTATCGCCGGAGGTCAAGTTCTCCAAGGGCACGGAGCCGGCCCTCACTTTCCGGACCATGTTGACCGATAAGGACCAGTCCCGCATCCCCTCCTACGTGGATATGTATCTGGATGGGGTCGGCGTGCCCCTGCATCTCACCGGTTTCGAGAGGATCCCAAAAAGGGAGGTCATATCGTCGATGATCTGGAACTGCGAGACCCTCGAGTTCGAGTCGGAGTACTGGGCCAAGGCCTGTCTTCGGATCGGCAACCTGTACTCGCTCTCGGCGTCCAGGGCCAGGTACCTGGCGGTCAATCAGAGGGACCTCCAGGGACTGATGCAGAAGCATGCCGAACTGGCCAGAAAATTCTATTCCCGTTCCTCCAAATTCCCCAAATTCGACCGCATCGGCCAAGCGAACTCCGCCCTGCTGGGCCACTGGATGGGCGAGTCGGAGAAGGCCGTGGATATCCTTGAGGGGCTGATCGCCAACCAGATCACAGACGAAAGCTCTCCATTCGTCGTACAGGGGGCCATCGTATTGCTCGAGACCGGTCAGATGGACCGGGCCAAGGAAGCCCTCGCGATGATCCCGGAAAAGTTGCGGTGCCCGCTCGCCAATCGTATGATGGCCTCCATGGAGGTGCCGCAATGACCGACCTGAGCGAACTTCTGGACAGCCGCATGGACGAGCGCATAATGCACGCCATCAACGACCTGGATTTCGAAGGCTTCAAATCATTGGTCTCAGAGCTGCTGGGAAGCATTGGTGTCAAGATAACCAGGATGGACGTTTCCGAGGATGCGGTGTTCTTCGAAGGGGTCAGCGATGAAGGCAAGTATTTCGTCGTCGCCTCACGTCTCTTCGACAACGCTTCCGTCGAGTCGATGAAGGTCCTGAAGGAGATGGCCGCCAAGCGGGAGGCCACTCCGGTCCTGGTGGTCACCTGCGATCTGGACACCGAAGAGAGGAACTACGCCGAAGCCCAGAACATATCCTACGCGGACAAGCCCAAGCTGCTCATGCTGCTGCGCAAGTACGACCTGGCCGGAAAAATGATGGTCGAGCTCGACCGGCGCATATTGGAACAGGACCGCAATCGCTACCTCCCATCGGGAGCCCAGTTCGACTCTTTCTACAACGCAGCGGAGGAGCATTTCAAGCAACGGCGTTACCGGGACGCCCTGTACAATTACGACCGGGCACTGGACATCAAGCCGAACAACGACATCGTCTGGTTGCGTAAGGCGAACGTGTTCTTGGCCATGGGCCGGTTCGAGGACGCTTTGGTCGCGTGCAAGCGGGCCAGCGAGCTCAGGCCCGGAGATTCCACCACCTGGTACCTGATGGGACTGGCATATAACCAGCTGGGTGACTTCGAGAAAGAGCTCAAGGCCTACGATACCGCCCTGAAGATCGCCCCCCGCATGGAGGCCGCCCTGCTCAACAAGGGGGCCACCCTGTTCCAGCTCCATCGCTACGACTGGGCCCTCAAGGTCTACGATGACATGTGCAATTTCTTCCCCAAGGATGCCATGGCGTTCAACAACCGGGGGATCGTGCTCAAGGCCATGGGGCGGCACAAGGAGGCGTTGGAATCCTTCGACAAGGCCTCGTTCCTGAATCGGGGCTACATCGACCCAGCGGTCAACCGGGCGCTCACCATGATCGAAATGGGCCGGATAGCCGAGGCCATAGAGGCCTGGAAGGAATCGCTCCAGATCGATCGCAACAGAGCGGACATATGGTATTCGCTGGGAGTATCCCAGAAGGCCCTGGGCCAGCTCGAAGAGGCAACCCAGTCCTTCGAGAAAGCCGTCCGGCTGGACAAGGGGCTTACCGAGGCAGTGACCGAGAGGGACGAGCTCCTGGCGGCCGCCCGGATGGCGAAGATGCCCCAGGAGGAGGGACCGATCGAGGCTCCTGAGCCATCGCCTCAAGATATCGCCGAGGGGAAGCGGGAGGAGGAACCGCTCCCGGAACCGTCCACCGTTCCGGAAACGGTCTTTGTGGATGCCGAACCAGCCATTCCCGCGACCGAACCGACGCCGGACCTGCAGAAGGTCGAACCCTCGCCCGAAACGGTCGCCGAGGAGATGGCGGAGGAGGTCACATTCCCGCCAAAGATCACCACGGTACCGGAACAATCATCGGTGGAGAGCAAACCGGAACCTTCCGTCACCGAACCGGAAGATAAGACACCGATCCCAGAGCCACTGCCAGAAGAGGCAGCCGAGCCAATTCCGGAAGATGTCCCCGTCACGTCCGAACCTTCACCTGTGTCAGAGCCGACGCCGGCCGAGGCCGAAGCGGCTCCGTCCGTCGCCGAACCGCCGCAGGAGGTCCAGGCAATCGAGTCCGCGCCCCAGCTGGAATCTGGAAAGATCGAGGAGCAATCGGTCGCACCGGAACCGGAGATCACGATCGAAGGGCCATTCCCGGAGCCGGAAGCGATCATCGCCGAGGTCCATGAACCCGAGGTCCCGGAGGCCGTGGCGGAAACGGAACCGCTGATGACCGGGGAACCAACGCCGGTAGTCCAGGAGGCCGAGGGTCCGTCCTCAGGGCCAGGATGAGGTCATATCCGCCGACAAGGAACCCCTCGCATTGGTGCCGGCCGATTCACAGGTCGAACTGGTGGCAATGGAACCGGTCTGCAGGGAGGTCCAGAAAGTGGAAGAGAACACGGCGGTCGTCTTTCCGAACCGGTCCAGGTCCCGGCACTGACCGACAACCAGCATCATCTGGCCATACGTGAGGAATCCGTTCTGCCCGCCTTGATGGACAAGGAAAACGCCATCACGGTACAATCAGCAGAAGTCCTACCGACAGTAATTGGGCATCAGGATGTCGGTCTGCTGGTGCCTTCCGCCGAGACGGCCGTGGCCAACGTATCCACGGAAGCGGTACTGCCTCCTCAGGCGATGGATATACCGTTCGTTCCCGAACCGGTATTACGAGGCCCCGTTAGAGCCGGAGATACCCATCAGCGACCGGGAACTGAAGGCGGCCGTTCATCCTCAACATCCTGGGAGAGAACGCCAGGGCCGTGGAGGAGATAGACCTCTATATCCGGGATAAGTCCGAATCGCACGATGCCCGGCACATCAAGGCGATACATCCTGGACGACATGGGGCAGGCTGCCGGAGTGTCTGGAGGAGCTCAAGGAAGCGATCCGCCTGGACCCCCGTGACGAGATCGCACTGCTCGACATCGAGTCGATCTCCAGGAGGCTCGGCCGCAAGGAAGAGCCGATGGCCATACTGTCCTCGATCACCCCGAGCAAAGAGGTAAGGGCGAGGGAGGCGGCCAACATGCTGGAGGCCAAACGCTACGATGAGATCATCTCCAGATTCTCCAACCCGGGCATGCAGGACTCGCTGGTGACCAGGATGGCGCTGGCCACCTCATTGATGGCCAAGGCCCGCTATCGGGATGCCTACCGGGTCCTGAAGGATATCCTCCTGCAGCATCCGACATACCCGGAGGCGCTCAACAACATGGGTGTCTGCATGCGCTTCATGGGTGAGTACGGTTACGATGAACCGATGCACTTCATGCACCTGGCGGTCGAGGCCGACCCCAACTATGGGGATGCCTGGAACAACATCGGGGCAACACTGTTCGTGATCGGGGAGTATGATGCGGCCATGGAAGCGATCCGCAAGGCGATATCGGTGGACCGGAGGTCCGACTATCTCATCAACCTGAGCAAGTGCCAGATCATGGTCGGGGACATCGCCGGCGCGAAGCTCTCCCTGACCTCTGCGTTGAAGTACGAGGAGACCGCCGAGATCGACTTCGCCCTCGGGCTGATCGCCGAGAAGGAGGGCGACATGAAGTGGGCCCTTAAGCTCTACGACAGCGCCATCGAGCTGGTGCCGAACTTCAAGGACGCGATATTCAACCGGCAGCGGGTCAAGCTCTTCCTGAAGTACACTCAGAAGTAAGGGCCCCCGAATTTTTTCTAGAGACCGGTGGAATGCTGAAATCTAGAAAAATGAAGAATGAGAGGGCGCGTGGGCGCCCCGACAAGAAGGAGATTACGCCCTGGATACGTTCATGACCACGACGTCGCGGACATCGCGCATCTCGGAGAAGGGGAGGATGATCCTGCCCTGGGCATCGCTGCGGAACAGTCTGGCATCGATCTCTTCGGCTGGGACGACAAGCACGTGGTTGATTCCGCCGGTGGTGTTCTCCAATACGAAATTGTCGATCATTCCGAGGATCTGGCCATCATTGGTCATTACCGTCTTGCCTTTGAGCTCCGTGATGAATTTTCTCATAGTGATGCATCCCCCAGTAATTGGAAATCCGAGCCGTAAAATGGGTTGTTCCATATATTAGGTTTTTGACCATTTAGATACGGAATCATCCGAATTCGGCCAGGAAACGGCACCTGCAGAGGCCGCCCTTCCTGACATCATGCTTGCAGGAGCGATGCGGCAGGACGCCTCCCTTCATGGCCTCCTCGAGGGGAACGACCTTGCCCGATATCTTCTTGCACTCGACGCAGGCGTCCTTCGAACTCTCCACCCTCACCAATCGGAAGCCGATCTCCTTGAACGTGGCCAGCTCGGTGTTGTGCATGGCCATCAGGGGTTGGGAAGGATCCAATCCCTGGATATGGAGCACCTCGGCCATCCCGAAGAACAACGATACCTTGTCCTGGACCGAGTCCGAGGAGGACACGATCTCACCAAGAAGTCCGAACGCCGCCTCGAACTCGTTCACCTGGCGTTTCATGCTGCGCTCCATCCGGTCCCTCCGGAGCCGCAGGTCCGGTTCGCCGAAACCGTATTTCATCATGATGGCTACGAGTTCCTTGTGGGCCTTCTTCTCCGCCGGGGTCTGGGTCTTTATTGTGATGGCCATGATGTTCACCGGTAGATTCCTTCGTCCCATCCGGCCCGTTTCTTGTCCAGGGCCTTGCCCATGTTGTCATAGAACTTCATTGCGTCCTTGTCGACGGACGCCTTGATGGCCTTCAGTGCCTTTTCGAAGTGCTTCTGTTCGACGGAGACGGCCTCCGGGTCCTCCCTCAGGCTGGTCATGGCCGCCTCGCGGCAAAGGTTCTCCAGGTCAGCGCCCACATAGCCATCGGTCGCGTCCACCAGCTGGTCCAGGTCCACGTTCTTCAAGGGCATCGCCCGGGTATGGATGGTGAGTATGCTCTTTCGCGCCCCATCATCGGGCAGGGGGACCAGAATCAGCCGGTCGAACCTTCCTGGGCGGAGGAGCGCCGAATCGATGATGTCCGGCCGGTTCGAGGCGGCCATGACAGTGACGCCCTCCATCGACTCCATCCCGTCGATGGAGGTGAGCAGCTGGTTCACCACCCTTTCGGTGACGCCGTTCTCCGAACCGCCTCCGCGTCTCGGGGCGATGGCATCGATCTCATCCAAGAAGACGATCGAGGGCGCTACCTGCTTTGCCTTCTTGAAGGCCTGGCGGATCGCCTTTTCGGACTCGCCCACCCACTTGCTCATGATCTCCGGTCCCTTTATGGAAATGAAATTGGCCTTGGATTCATTGGCCACCGCCTTTGCCAGCAGCGTCTTTCCGGTGCCGGGCGGTCCGTAGAGGAGGATGCCCTTGGCCGGTCTGATGCCCATGCGTTTGAAGGAGTCGCCTCTTTCCAGCGGCATCTCCACCATCTCCTTGAGCTGGGTCTTGACGTCCTCGAGACCGCCGACGTCGTTCCAGGTCACGTGCGGTACCTCGATCAGCACCTCCCGCATGGCGCTCGGCTCGACCTCCTTGAGGGCGTCATCGAAGTCCTGCTCGGTCACCCGGACCTTCTCCAGGATCTCCACCGGGATGGCCCTGTCAAGTTCCAGTTCCGGGACCAGGCGTCCCAGGCATTTCATCGCCGCTTCCCGGGCGA
This sequence comes from uncultured Methanomassiliicoccales archaeon, assembly GCA_963695345.1. Classification (GTDB taxonomy): domain Archaea; phylum Thermoplasmatota; class Thermoplasmata; order Methanomassiliicoccales; family UBA472; genus DASXVU01. Next base: position 1,050,682 of record OY968769.1, on the reverse strand, counting down.
GCGCGGCCAGGTCCGCCCCCACGAATCCGTGGGTGGCGAAGGCGTACTTCTCGATATTGAAACCTTCCGAAAGAGGCATGCCCCGAGTGTGGATCTCCAGGATCTCCCGGCGGCCTTCCCTGGATGGAACGCCGATCTCGATCTCGCGATCGAAACGTCCCGGCCGTCTGAGCGCCGGATCGATGGCATCCTCCCGGTTGGTGGCCCCGATCACGATGACCTGGCCCCTGCCGGCCATGCCGTCCAGCAAAGTGAGCAGCTGGGCCACGACCCTCCGTTCGACCTCACCGGAGACATCCTCCCGTTTCGGCGCGATCGAATCCAGCTCATCGATGAAAACGATCGAGGGGGCGTTCTTCTCGGCCTCCTCGAACTTCTCCCTGAGCTTCTCCTCGCTCTGTCCGTAGTACTTGGAAATGATCTCCGGGCCTTGGATGGAATAGAAACTGGCGCCGGCCTCGTTGGCCACCGCCTTTGCCAGCAGCGTCTTTCCGGTGCCGGGCGGTCCGTATAGGAGAACACCTTTCGGTGCGTCGATGCCCAGCCGGTCGAACAGCTCTGGATGCTTCAGAGGGAGCTCGATCATCTCCCGGATGCGCTGCATCTCTCCCTCCAGCCCTCCCACGTCATCGTAGGTGACCGACGGGGCGACAGTTTCCTTGGTCTCGCTGGTCTCGGTCTTAACCACCAGTTCCGTGTGGTCTCCTACCACGACGATGCCCTGCGGCACCGTGCTGACCACCGTGAAGGGCAGGAAACCTCCCATCAGCGCTATGTTCGGTATGATGATCTCATCGCCTTTGGCGAGCGGTCTGGATGTCAGGCCCTTGCGGAAGAGGTCCTCGACGCCGGTGCCAAATCGGACATGTTTCCCGGACGGTATCTTGGGCGCCACAGTGACCCTTGTCGCAGGCAGTGATTCTGCCTTTTTGACGGACACCTTCTCCCCGATCGATACCACCGCGTTCGAGCGGATCATTCCGTCGATCCGGATGATGCCCTTGGACTCGTCCTCCTGGGCGGCGCGGAATACCTTGGCCGCGGTGCTCCGCTTGCCGACGATCTCGATGATGTCGCCCACCTCCACCGCCAGGTCCTTCCTGGTCTTGGCGTCTATGCGGGCGCGTCCTAGTCCTACCTCAGATTGGTGATGTGCCCTGGCGACACGAAGGATGATGCTCTCGGCCATTGGCCAGGATAGCGATTCTGGCCTAATTAAAGAATTGCGTGTGCATCTGGATATATCACATACGAAGGTTAGGAGCGTAAGCTTAAAAAGGGGATAAGATGTGACATGGTTCAAACCCAAAGAGGTGATTATTAATGGCAGAGAAGGAAGTAAAGAAGGACAAGAAGTGCGGCTGTGGATGCGGAAAGAAATAAACGTCCTAGCCCAAACCGTTTATTTTTTAATGATTCTCATAGCGTTTTTCGAAGGATTAATCAGGGGTCATCAGTTACAGTGGCAGCATGCACATAGCGGCCGAATGCGTTCCATGCCTGCTCAACCGGGTCCTGTTCGAGACGGAACTTGTCGATCCGTCACTCAAGGACCAGGCAATGGCGGTCGCGGTCAAGATCCTGGCGGAAGGATTCCGTCCGGGAGTGAACTCAGCGGCGGTTGCCACCAAGGTCCACCGTGCTGTATATGACGCCATCGGGAGCGACGATCCCTATCTCGAGCTGAAAGAGCAAGCCAATCAGATAGCCCAATCGCTGTATCCCAGAGCGGAGGCATTCGTCAACGGCTCCGCGGACCGCTTGGAGGCGGCCTGTCTGATGTCCATCATCGGGAACGTGCTGGACTTCGGGCTTGGCATAGGGTATGACGAACCGGAGGACCTGAGCCGCAAGTTCGACGCTTTGGTCGGCCAAGGCCTGGGGACCAACGACGTTGAAAGAATGAAAGCCCTCCTGGTCCGGGGAAGCACCGTCGTTTATCTCATGGACAACTGCGGGGAGATCGTGTTCGACCGCCTGTTGGTGAATGAATTGCAGGCGATGGGCGTGAGGGTCGTAGGAGTGGTCAAGGGCGAACCGATCCTGACCGACGTCACCGCGGCCGATCTGCGGACCACTGGCATGGACAAGGTCTTTGATGTATGCATGAGCACCGGTTCATTCGCCATAGGCATCGATACCGGTCTGATCGGACAACCGTTGCTTGATGAGATGGAGCGAGCTGACCTGATAATCTCAAAGGGAATGGCGAACTTCGAATCGCTCTCTGAGCGGGGGTATCCGAAGGTGGTCTATCTGATGAGGACCAAATGCCGTCCGGTGGCCGAGGCGATCGGAGCGGTCATGGACCAGAACGTGGTCAAACTGTGCATTTCCAGGTGAACGATCGTTGGTTGGAAAACAGGGGATCCAATATGTCAGAACATAATAATGGGATAAGGCAGGCCGTGATAATGGCCGGCGGGGAAGGGACCAGGCTCAAACCGTTGACCAATACCCGGCCCAAACCGCTCCTGCCAGTTCTGGGGCGGCCCTGCATCGAATACGTCATCAACTCACTAGCATCCGCAGGTGTGGAGGAGATATTCATCGCCTGCGGTTACCGCTCTCAGGACATCGTGAAAAGCCTGGGCGACACCACACGCTCCGGGGCGAGGATCATCTACACCTATGAGGAGAACCCCATGGGCACGGCCGGGGCGGTCAAGCTGTTGCAGGACAGGCTTCATGATACCTTCATCGTCGGAAGCGGGGACACCCTCACCGACGCCGATCTAGGTCATCTCATTGATTTCCACCGACAGAGGAAGGCGTTCGTCACCATGGCATTGACCGAGGTCGAAAGGCCGGAGCAGTTCGGTATCGTCGGCGTCAGCGCCGAGGGGAGGATCGAACGGTTCAAGGAGAAGCCCAAACCGGAAGAGGTATTCTCCAACGTGATCAATGCGGGAACCTATGTCCTGGAGCCAGAGGCCCTGGACCACGTCCCAGCCGGCACCAAGTATGATTTCTCCAAGAACCTGTTCCCCGACCTTCTGCAGCAGGGAAAGGTCCTCTGCGCCGCCCCCCTAAAGGGATACTGGAAGGACATCGGCCATCCCAAGGACCTGTTCCAGGCGAATGTGGACCTGGCCGAAAGACGCGGGCAGAACATAACCATAAGGGGGGCGCTGTGCAAAGGCAAGATCGCCGGTTCCGGGTTCAACGCCGAAGGGGCCAGGATATTCGGTCCGGTCTTCGTAGGGACCGGGACCAGGCTGGGCAAGGGCACGTCCGTCTCGCGCAGCGCCATCGGCAAGGAATCGACGTTGGGAGAAAAGGTCACCGTGGAGGAATCCCTGACGCTCGACCGATGCCAGATAGGGGCCGGGGCGATCCTCAGGGGCAGTATTCTGGGGGAAGGGTGCATCATCGGTCCGGGGGTCTCGCTGATCGACTCGGTGCTCGGGGATGGAGTAAGATTGGAGGGGCCCGCTTCCCTCGAGGGAAAGTCCCTGCCTGATATCCAGTAGCACGCCCAGCCCATAAATAGTCAGAAAGGTTACGCCCGGGCGTGAGTCTGAACGGTCGGCGCTACGAGTTGATCCTGGTCGTAGCGGGCATCATATGGGGAACATCGTTCGCCGCCGGCAAGGTGGGGGTGGAGCATATGGACCCAGTGCTCTTCTCCGCATTGCGTTACACGTTCGCAGCCCTGGCCATCTTCATTGCCCTGGTGGCCATGAGGCAGTTCGATTATTCCGTGTTCAGGCTCAAGGGGCTATGGGTCATTGCCCTGTTCAACGCCATCGCCATGGTATTCCAGAACGTGGGCATGACCATGACCAGCGCCACCAACACCGTTCTCTTGGTCGACATCAACGTCATCTTCATCGCCATCCTTGCCGTGTTCGTGCTCAAGGAGAGGCTGAACCGGTGGATGGTCATCGGATTGATCATCGGGCTGGCCGGGGTGGTGGTCATCTCCACCAACGGCGATATGTCGGCCATCATCAGCGGGTCGTTCGAAGGCAACATGATGGTCTTCGGCGCGGGCATACTCTGGGCGTTCTATGTCGTTCTGCTGACCCGCGAGCTGAACGGGACCAAGCTGCTCGCCTCCGCCACCGGGGCGGTGATAGTGGAGACCGCAGTTTTCCTGATCCCGGTGATGTTGATCATGACCAAGGACTACCGCATCGAATCCACCGGGACCATGGCCGCGTTGTATGCTGGCATCTTCTGCACCGCCCTGGCCTTCGTCCTCTATTCGGTGGGGCTGAAACAGCTGGGCGCGACGATGTCCTCGGTTATCCTGCTGGTCGAGATAGTGTTCGGCATCCTGTTCGCGATACTGCTGCTGGGTGAGTTGCCCACCATCGCCACGGCCATAGGTGGGGCGATGATCCTTCTCTCGGTCATCGTTATCTCCATGAACCAGTCCGAAGACGTGATAGCGAGGAAGGTTCTTCAGGAGTAGTCCAGGAGCTTCTGGGCCTCTGCCGGTTTGTCCACGCCGATGGCAATCTCTTCCTGGTCCTTCCCTCCAGCCAGGATGAACAGGGATTCGATATTGACCCCGCCCCGGGCTAGTTTCTTGGTTATCTTGGCCAGCTCGCCCGGTTTGTTCATGAGCGCCACCACGTAGACCTCCTTCTCCTGGAAATGGATGCCTGCATTGGTCAGGGCCTTCCGGGTACTGACCTCGTCATCAGTGATGATGTGTAGCAGGGGGCTGGTGGTGCGTTCTGTCGCGATGCCCCTGATGTTGACCGCTCCCTTGGTCAGCGCCTCGGTGATGTGTGCGACCTCGCCGGGCTTATCCTGGACAACTACATCGAACTGTTTGGTGGTCATCGAATGGAGCAAATCGAGCTCGACCTTTTTATATCTGCTCCTCTTTGGTCAATCAAATTATAATGTCAACTGACCATCACCCCCGCATGGCCCAAGGGGTCAAACTGTACGCCGTCACCGTCAATTGGAACCGACCGGACGATACGATCGAGTGCGCCAGGTCAATCCTCTGCGGCGGATACGACGACATCGGCCTGGTGGTGGTCGACAATGGTTCGGGGGACGCTGCGGTGCAGAAGATGCGTCAGGCCCTTCCCGGGGCCATTCTCATCACCAACCCGACCAACGAGGGCTATGTCAAGGGTGTGAACAAGGGCATACGCATGGCACTGGATGCCGGCGCCACCCACGTCCTTGTCATCAACAATGACGCCATTGGCAAGGGTAGGTTCATCGAACAGCTCAAGGAGGCGCTGGACCGGCATCCCGAGGCCGGACTGGTGTCTCCCAAGATCCTCTATTACAACTCGAACCGGATCTGGTTCTCCGGCGGGACCTTCAATAACTGGCTGGGCTACTCGAAGCACACCGACATGGACATGATCAACGATGGCCAAGGGGTGGAGAGCGAACAGGACTACATCACTGGATGCTCCATTTTGGTCCGGGCCGATCTGTTCCGGGAGATCGGACTGTTCGACGAGCAGTACAACATCTATGGCGAGGACATCGACTTCTGCATCCGGGCCAAGGATAGGGGGTTCGGCTCCTGGTACGTCCCGACCACCATCGTGTATCACAAGGTGTCGCTGTCTACTGGCATCGGCGGCTCCAATATCATGACCCCGTTCCGATCGTACTACTACGGCAGGAACATGCTGCTGCTGGTCAAGAAGAGGAAACGGGGCGTCACTAGGATATCCTGCGCCATGGGGCAGACCTTCATCCTGGTACCGTATTATTTCCTTATGATATCGGCCCAGAGGTCGAAGGGTGCTTTCCGTTCCTACCTGAGGGGCTACCTGGACGCCCTCAAGCTGGTAGTGAAGAACGAAGCCAAGAGCTGATATTACGCCCGGATGCTCCCGGCGACCGCGTCGAAAGCATAGCCGATACCGAAACCGAAGAATATCGAGACCATCTGGATCTCGGTTACGGTGTTGAAGGCGATATAGAAAATATAGAGGCTGATCAGATAGCCGCTGAAACCGGTGGCCACCAGCTTCGAGCCGAGCAGCAGACCTTTCCGGCTGCCATGGGTGAACATGACCTTGTTCGCGAACACGATGTAGGCGACCGCGAAGATCAGTGAAGCGATGGTCGACACGATCAAGGTCGAGTTCCAGGTCATTCCCCCAACGACCCAGCCCAGGAACCAGAAGGTGAACATCAGGCCCAGCATCGAGGCCGCTATGAAACGCCCGATCATGTTCGTGAGGAAGAACATCGAGGTGTAGGCCAGTATCTTCCCGCCTATGCCGCACTGGCGCATGATGGACAGGATGATACGGGAACTGAGCTTGGACTCTCCAGCCCTCCGGGAATTGAACTTGAACTCGACCTCCGCGATCTTGATGTCGCGGGGCATGAACTTGAGCAGGTCGAACAATCCTTTGAAACCAGCCCTTTCGAACTTGTTCCCCTTGGATTCGATCACCCGTTGACACAGTTCGGAACGGCCGGCGAAGAAGCCGGACATGGTATCCCTGGAGGTGGGCTGCCTCTTGGCATGAAGATAAGAATTGGCCATGACATGGGCGCCGATGGACGCCCATTTCCTGGAGAAAGACAGTTCCATCTTGTCCTCCCGTACCCCTATCGCCAAATCATTGCCGTTGATCAGCTCCCTGATCGAGTCCGGCGATCGACTCCGGGGGATGCTGGAAGTCCGCAGTCAAGAACGACGAAATATTTCGTGCCGGCATGCATGATCCCATCCATGATCGAGGCGGTCAAACCCCGGTCCGCCGGGTCCCTCTGCACCACCTGCACGTTCGCCCTTCGCTTGCCATACTCGAGCGCGATGTCCGCCGTGCCATCCTTGGAATGGTCGTCGACGACTATGATGCCGGCGTTCGGATAGAGCTTATCCAGTGTCTCCATCATCGGGAGAATGTTCTCACTCTCATTGAGGGTGGGCAACACTATTGAAAACGAATCCTCCATCCAGTCGCTCATTCTGTCCCTAATGTGAAAATGTGCTGCGTATTTAATAATTATCGTATCACAAATAAGCGCAGAAACCATTGGCTTCCGCGTTTCCCATCTTGTATTTTCTACATCCAGACTCCATGGGATATATGACCTCCAAACAATCGACTGATTCCAAACAGATTAAAATATTGACTTGGACTATCATGGCAGGATGCCGTCCGTATCCATAGGGGTATGCGCCTATAACGAAGAGAGGAACATACGCCACACCCTGGATTCCATCTTGGCCCAGACCTTGCAATGTGGCTCTCTCGATGAAATAATCGTGGTCTCCAGCGGAAGCACCGACGGGACCGACGGCATTGTTTCGGAATATGCTTCTAAGGACAGGCGGGTCCGTCTCCTGAGGCAGGAAAAGCGCGAGGGCAAGAACTCGGCGGTCAACGCTTTCATGGCCGAGGCCGAAGGGGAGGTCCTGGTCCTGGTCAACGCCGACAACAACCTGGCAGAGGGGGCGCTCGATCACCTGATCTCACATTTCACAGATCCCAAGGTAGGGGTGGTCGGCGGCAGGCCGATGCCCGTCAACCGCCGGGACACGATAGCCGGCTTTGCGGTCCACATGCTGTGGGACATGCACCACCGGCTCTCACTGATCTATCCCAAGGTCGGTGAGGCCATCGCCTTCCGCAACCTGCGCATCCAGATCCCGACCGGCATGCAATCGGACGAGGACCTGGTCCGGATGGACCTGGAGAAGCGCGGGTATCGCACCGAGTACGAACCGAAGGCGATCGTCGTCAACAAGGGCCCGGAGACCGTGCGGGACTATTGGAAGCAGCGCACCCGGGTCAACATCGGGGAACGCTACATGAAAAGGCTCTTCGATTTCGACATCCCGACCTGGGACAGCCGGTTCCTCTTCCAGGCGTACCTGGGCTTCCTGAAGGACAATTCGAAGCATTTCATCAGGATGTCGACCGCTATGATATTGGAAATGCTGGCCCGGGCCTATGCCAGCATCTACGTCAAGCTGGACAAGGGCGACAAGGTCATGTGGAGCATGGTGGAATCGACCAAGAACGTCAACTCCTGAGCCGGTTCTCAATCAACGCCCTTAAGGATCTTTTCCACTGCCAGATTGAAGTCCTGTCCGTCCCTGACCCGGAACGTCCGGCATCCGACCCGTTCTGCCCATCTCCACGTCGTGCTCGCTGTCACCGATGACGAACGATCCGGCGATATCGATGTCGAAGTCCTGTGTCGCCTGCTGGATCAATCCGATCCTGGGCTTGCGGCACGGGCATCCCTCATCCGGATGGTGCGGGCAGAAGTAGATGGCGTCGATCTTGGCCGTCGTCCTTGGCGATGTCCGACCTGAGCTTCTCATGGATCTTGCCCAGGGTCTCCAGGGTGAAATAGCCGCGCGCGACCCCGGATTGGTTGGTGACCAGGATGACCAGGTAGCCGGCGTCGTTGAGGCTCTTGATCGATCTTCCGACTCCTGGGAACAGCTTCAGGTCCTCCGGCCTGCTGCAATACGGAACGTCCTTGGCCACCGTGTCGTCCCGGTCGACGAAGACCGCCTTCCGGGCGAACACGCCCTTCTCCACCAGTCCCGCAGATGATGTGTCCGGCCGCGAAGTACCCTTCCTGTATCCGGGGGGTCTTCTCCGACGGTATGGTCAAGGCCAGGTCGACCTCGTCCTTCAGCCTGCCCTTGGTCCCGGTGAAGCCGATGGTGACCGCCCCCAGCTGCTTGGCCTTGGCGATCGCCAGCAGCACGTTCTTGGAGTTGCCGCTGGTGCTGATCCCGATGACCGCGTCCTTCGGGGTGGCATAGGCCTCGACCTGCCTCTCGAAGATCAGGTCGTAGCTGTAATCGTTGCCGATGGCGGTGATGCTGGAAAGGTTGGTGAGCGCGATGGCGTTCATCGGCGCCCGCTCCATCAGATACCGTCCGGAGAACTCCGCCGCCAGGTGCTGCGCGTCCGCCGCGCTTCCCCCGTTCCCGAAGACGATCAGCTTGCCGCCATTGCGGAACACCTTCACCAGGGCGTTGGCGATGTCCCAGATCTGGTCCGGATCGATGGATGCCAGCGTTCTTGAGCTCTCCTCCAGCTCCTTTCCCACCAGTCCGCTCATGACCGGTACCTCCAGGTCTGCAGCCCGTACTTGTCGAAGTTGAAGGGAGCGATCTCCACGCCCAGCTTCTGAAGTTCGTTCGCCACCAGGTGCTTCTTGTCGTACTCACATATGAAGAACATGAAACCGCCGCCTCCCGCCCCGGAGATCTTCCCCCCGATGGCCCCGTTTGCCATGGCGGTGCTGTATATCTTGTCAATGTACTCGTTGGATATGGATTCCGTGAATCGCTTCTTGAACTGCCAGGATTCGTTCAGCAGCTCACCGATATGCCTTATCTCGCCTTTCATCAGGGCGTCCTTGGTCTCCGTGGCCAGCCGCTTCGCGTTGTCCAGGGCGGAGATGACCTGCTCCTTGCCCTGGGAATAACCCTTCCTCTGTTCCTGGATGATGTTCCCTGAGTCCCGGGTCTTGCCGGTGTAGCAGAGCAGGAGGTTGTAGTGCAGCTCGTTCAGGATGTCGTTCTTTATGCGCAGCGGGGTCACGATGACGTCGTTCCCCTTGAACTCCATGTAGTTGAACCCGCCGAAGACCGCCGCGTACTGGTCCTGGCGCCCGCCCTGGAACCCGAGCTCCTCGCGTTCGAGCACGTAGGCCAGCCGGGCGATCTCGTACTGGGACAGCGGTATGCCCAGCCATTCCGCCGTCGCCCCGATGATGGACACGATGACCGTGGACGAACCGCCCAGGCCGGACCCTGGCGGAGCCTCGCAATGCAGGAACATGTCGAAACCCTGCTTCACATCGAAGTGCTTCAGCACCGCCTTGATGATGTCCAGGTTGCCGTCGTAGCGCATCAGGTTGCCGTTCGCCTGCCAGGTCTCGGTCTTGCCGAAATCGAGCGACTGGATGGTGATCTCGCTGTCGTTGCGGGGCGATATGGTGCAGTAGGCGTACTTGTCGATGGTCGTGCTGAGGACTATTCCCCCTCTTTCCTCGCTGTACGGTGAGACGTCGGTCCCGCCCCCGGCGAAGCTCATCCTCAACGGCGCCTTGCTCCTTATGAGCACCTTATCGTTCATAGCCTGCACGGTATTCCGTTCGGTGTATTTCCACTTGCCCTTCGATGTGTTCTCAACTCGTTTTCCCGAATATTACGGAAAATGTAGTATCTCGGCTAATCATTCAATGAATAACATTATCAAAAAAGCGAATAATGCAAAAAAGTGTCTGATATTTGACATTGACCATCAGTTCGTGTCGGACGTACTTTTAAATTTGATAATCACAATCGGCAAGATATGTCAGAATCCACGGATACTAATCCGTCAGCCGCGCCTTCCTTGAAGAAGGCGAAGAATAAGAAACCGATGATGATGATCGGCATCGTTGTCGTGGTCGTCGTAGCTTTGATCGCAGTCGTTGTTTTGGGAGGATTCCTGAACCCTGGCGAGACAGACGTTCTGAAAAAGGTACAGGCCCGCGGTCAATTGATCGTCGGTACCCAGGTCCCGTACGAACCATTTGAGTATCAGAACCTGACCACTGGGAAATTCGAGGGAATAGACATGGAGATCGCCCAGAAGGTGGCGGACGCATTGAATGTCACCCTTGTGATCCAGAAGTCTGACTTCGATCCTCTGTTCGCATCGGTCCAGACCGGCAAGATCGACATGGCTATCTCATCGATAACGATCACCACCGAGCGCGAAAAGACCGTGAACTTCACCGTACCCTACTTCATGGCCAACCAGGGAGTGTTGGTCAAGGATGACAGCACGATCACCAACATCGACGGGTTGAACGGCAGCGCCGTCATTGCCCAGCTGGGAACGACCGGTTCCTCGTGGGCAAAGACCAACCTGGTGGATTCTGGTAGGGGCGCAACCGTGACCGACACGACAGACGTCGGAGCGGCGGCGACCTCGGTCCAGAACGGACAGAAGACCGCGTTCATCGTCGATACGCCGGTGGCCTATGGCTATGCCAACACGGCCAGTAACGGCATGAAGGTAGCGTTCGTCGTCGAGACGAATGAGAACTACGGCATATGCATCCAGAAAGGCCAGGACAACTTCCGCAACGCCATCAACAAGGTAATAAACGACATGAAGGCGGACGGCTCTCTGCAGGCATTGCTGCACAAGTACAACGCGGCCTAAGCAAGGATAGGCCGCACCAAACCCTTTTCCTTTATATTCATCTACGACATATTGAAAAAGAGCACCCGAGGTCGTCATCATGGCAGATATATTTCTTGACTGGTCCGTCATCCCTACATATTTCAACTATCTGATGTCGGGACTGGTGATGACCCTCATCATTTCCGCCGTATCCATTTCCATCGGATTCGGCGGTGGCATCCTGATCGGATTGGCACGGATATCCAAGAACAAGCTGATCTATGGAATTTCGACGGTATATGTCGAGGCGTTCCGGGGAACCCCTCTTCTCGTCCAGATATTCCTGGTCTATTTCGGCATCGCTTCTTTCGGGATATTCCTGGACCCGCATCGTCGCCGGTACTGGCCGTTTTGGCGATGAACACCGCGGCCTATCAGGCGGAGATATTCAGGGGCGGGGTCCAATCCATTCCCAAGGGCCAGATGGAAGCCGCCCGGTCGTTGGGTCTGACGTACAACCAGTCCATGTTCCAGGTGATCATCCCCCAGGCTCTTCGTAATTCATTGCCCTCCTACACCAACGAGTTCATCACCATGATCAAGGACTCCTCGCTGGTCTTCGCGATCGGGGTGATGGAGCTGACCTTCGCAGGCAGGGAAGTTATCCGCACATACGTTCCAGCCGTTCGTCGTTTACATCTTCATAGCGATACTTTACTTCATCGTAACATTCTCCACATCGCAGGATCATGAGGTATGTGGAAAGAAGGTTCGCGATCCCAGGAATGATGGGGAGTGAGTGAATGGCGAACCCGATCATCGAGACCATGGACCTTCGAAAAAGTCCTTCGGGGACCACGAGGTCCTCCAAGGGATATCCCTGAAGCATAATGCCCAACGAGGTGCGTCGTGATCATCGGACCAAGCGGAAGCGGCAAGAGCACCTTGCTCCGCTGCATGAACCTGCTGAATGAACCGACCAGCGGAAAGGTCCTGTTCGAAGGCGTACGACATGACGGCTAGAGGACATCGACATCAACGCGGTCAGGACGCAGATGAACATGGTGTTCCAGAGCTTCAACCTCTTCATGCACCTCACGGTGAGGAAGAACGTTTCCCTGGCTCTCCTTAAGGTCAAGAGCATTGAAAAGGAGGAGGCGGACCGGCTGGCGATCGAGGCCTTGAAGAAGGTCGGTCTGGAAGAGAAGGCGGACGCATATCCTGGCCAACTGTCCGGCGGGCAGCAGCAGCGTGTCGCCATCGCCCGGTGCATCGCCATGAACCCCAAGGTCATACTGTTCGACGAGCCGACGTCGGCCCTGGACCCCGAACTGATCGGTGAGGTGCTGGACGTCATGAAGGACCTGGCCCTGAACACCGGAATGACCATGGTGGTCGTGACGCACGAGATGGGATTCGCCCGGGAAGTGGCCGACCGGGTCATCTTCATGGACCAGGGGGTAATCGCAGAAGAGGGCACTCCGGAGACCATATTCACGAACCCGACGAACGAAAGGACACGTTCATTCCTGAAGAGAATCATCAAAGAGGGGGAGTATAGGGAACCAGTACCGCTGTGTGAGCCTCCCGATGAGAACCTATAAATATATTCCTTACAATTCAATCGACGATGCTCAGCGTTGCTCAGACTCCAGTACTTATCGTAGTGGTCGAGCAGCTGGTATTGGGTATCTGAAAAGGGAGGCTCCCCCGAGGGTCTGTCCCTAACCATCGCTTAGAAGGAATAGCCTATGGTATCAAAAATCATGCTCAAGTTCTTAGTCTCCGGCATGGTCGCGGGAGGCGAGAGGAAGAAACCGAAGCACGTAATGAACGATGACGACGGGCAGTTCTCGATGTCCTGGCTGTCGACCCCGAAGTACCCCAAGGGGAATGACAACGGAGCCAGCGATGATGGTTACTATCATCCCGATAAAGAAGAACCATTCGGTTCGCAACTACGAAGTCTCATCGACATCATCCAGTTCAAAGAAGAAAGGGAAGAGTGAGTAATATGCAGGTAATCTCAATGGTCGTCAACGACGAGTTCGGCGTGATGCAGCGAATACTCCAGGAGTTCACCCGGAGGAAGATCAACGTCGAAACGATCGTGGTAGGCAAGTGCGAGATCCCGGGAAAGGCGCGAGTGGTCCTGACCATCGTGGACAAGGTCCATGCGGAAAGGTCGGTGGAGGCGCTGTCCCGACTTCACGACATCATACAGTGCGAACTGGTCGACGAGACCAGGCAGGAATCATACGCGTTGGCGAGCAACTCCTCCGGTAAGGTAAGGCTCATCGGAAGCATCGAAGAGGTCGATGCGCATGATCGACAATGCGAAACCTAACAAATTCATAAAAGCGGTCAACGCGATCTGATACGGCGGCCGACAAACATATCATTAATATCTCAAAGGCAGGGTTCAAAATGACAAACAAATCAAAGATATGGATGGATGGAAAGCTGGTGAACTGGGATGAGGCGAACGTGCACATCTTGACCCATGGATTGCACTATGGAGGCGGTGTGTTCGAGGGGATCCGTATATACAACACTCCCAAGGGCAAGGCGATCTTCCGTCTGCAGGAGCACATGGTCCGGTTCTACAATTCCGCCAAGGTCATCTGGCTGAACATCCCGTTCACGATGGAGGAGCTATGCGAGGCGTCCAAGGCGGTCGTTCGGGCCAGCCGGCCGGAGGACGATTACCTCAGGCCGTTGGCCTACTACGGGGCGAACCCGGAGGGCAAGATCGGACTGAACCCGACCAAGATGCCGACCCGGGTCTCCATCGTCGCGACGCATATGGGCGCTTACATGGGCCAGGAACAGCTGGAGTCCGGTGCCAAGATCATCACCTCGACCTGGGAGAAGCCGGGGAACCGTTCCGCCATGCTTAACGCAAAGATATGCGGAAACTACATCAACTCGGTGGTCGCGAAGCTGGAAGCGGTGCACCGCGGCTTCGACGAGGCGCTGATGCTCAACGCCGACGGCGAAGTGGCCGAGGGGACCGGGGAGAACATCTTCATGGTCAAGAAGGGAGTGCTCTACACCCCGCCCATATCCGCCGGGATACTGGAGGGAATAACCCGCGACTCTGTCTCGACCATCGCCAAGAACCTTGGTTACGATATCGTCGAGAAGTCGATGACCCGCTCCGAGCTCTATCTGGCCGATGAGGTCTTCATGACCGGGACGGCCGCCGAGATCACCCCGATCAGCTACATCGACGACATATCGATCGGATCGGGCAAGTCTGGACCGATAACCAAGCAGCTGCAGCAGACCTTCAGCGCCGCGGTGAATGGCAAGGACCCGATGTACGAGTCCTGGCTGGACTACGTCCAGTGACCCTTCATCACTGCCCTGAAGGGGGTCAAACCCATTCTTAATTTTATGACGGTCATGCCTTTCGGTCCATCCCTTAAACCGGACGGTGACGACCTCCTTATTTAATCTATATTTAGTACTATCGAACTGGCCAGTGCAGGATTATATACTTACATGTCCAATTGTAATCCAGAGTTGTGACATGTTCGAGGTTCGTTTTCATGGTCGGGGGGGTCAGGGCGCGGTCATGGCAGCTCAGGCCTTTGCCGAGGCGGCGGTCATCGAGGGTCTGGAGGCCCAGGCGTTTCCCTTTTTTGGCGCTGAAAGACGCGGTGCCCCAGTGAGGGCGTTCGCCCGCATCGACGACCAAAAGATCAGGATCAAGTCCCAGATCTACCGGCCAGATATGATCGTCGTTCTGGACGAGTCTTTGGTGGACATCGACCCGGTGGGGGAAGGATTGAAATCGGACGGTTCCGCGGTCGTCAACACCAGGAAGGAGCCCTCGGAAGTGGACCTAGGCGTTTCCGTGCGTTGCGCCGTCGTCGATGCCACCTCCGTCGCCCTGGAACACATCAAGGCCCCCATCGTTAACACGTCCATCCTGGGATCGATGGCGAAGGTCCAGGACATGGTCTCGCTGGCTTCGATCAGGGCGGCGATAGTGGACCGGTTTGGGGAAAGGCTTGGCCCCCAGGCGGCGGAGATCAACTCCGCGGCTGCCCAAGCATCGTTCGACCGGACCAAGGTAGGGATATGCCAAGGCAATCGGGAGATCGTCCACCGCGAGATGTGGCTTCCGAACTGGCAGGACATACCGATCGGAGTCACGTTGCCATCAGAATCGTACGGGAACATTAACGTCGGACCGGGCAGCTCCTGGCAGAACATGACCGGCACCTGGAGGACCCGCTCGCCCCATTACCTGAAGGAGAAGTGCATCCGATGCCTGCGCTGCTGGTTCAGCTGCCCCGAGGGCTGCATCCACCGCCTTGAGGACGACTATGAGAAGTGGGATTTCCGTTACTGCAAAGGATGCGGCGTATGCGCTCAGGTGTGCCCGGTGAACGCCATCGAGATGGTCAAGGGGGTGAAGGAATGGTAGTGAAGGTCATCAGCGGGGATCACGCGGTGGCATGGGGCGCCAGACTGGCCCGGGTTGAGGTCGTTCCGGCATTTCCGATCACGCCGCAGACGTTGATCGTGGAAGAGATCGCCGAGTTCGTTAACAATGGAGAAATGGATGCGGACTTCATCCCGGTCGAGAGCGAACATAGCGTGATGAGCGTGGCGGTCGGGGCCAGCGCCGGCGGCGTGAGGACTTTCACCGCCACCGCCTCGCAGGGACTGGCGTTGATGCACGAGATGCTCTACGCGGCTCCCCAGATCCGTTTGCCAATCGTGATGGCCAATGCCAACCGTTCACTCGGCGCCGCGGCCGGCATTTGGCTGGAATACAATGATTCGATGCCCGAACGGGAGTCGGGCTGGCTGCAGTGCTATGTGGAGAACAACCAGGAGGCGCTGGACATGACCCTGCAGGCCTTCCGCCTGGCCGAGGACCACCGGGTGATGCTCCCGGTCATGATATGCCTAGACGGATTCATCCTCTCGCATACCGTGGAGCGCGTCGACATCCCCGATCAGGCGGCGGTTGACGCGTTCCTGCCGAAATTCGCCCCCCTCAACGTGCTGGACCCGGACGATCCCATCGTGATGAACCCCATATGCCCGCCGGAGTACGCCACCGAGATGAGGTACCAGCTGGACCGGGCCATCGATTCGGCGAAGAACGTGATCAAGGAGATCGACATCGACTTCGGAAAACGGTTCGGGAGATCCTACGGCGACCTTCTGGACCTGTACCGCATGGATGGGGCGGAGTATGCCCTGGTGGCGATCGGGACGGCCGCCACCACGACCCGCCTGGTGGTGGACCGGCTGAGGGCGGAGGGCAAGAAGGTCGGCCTGATACGGTTGCGTTTCATGAGGCCATTTCCGCGAGAGGAGCTGCTCGAGGCGGTGTCGGGGCTCAAAGCGCTGGGGGTCTTCGATCGGTCCGTTTCGTTCAACGCCTTCGGGCCGGTGTTCACCGAGGTGAGGAACGCGGTCTACGGGACCGGGCTGCCTTTGACCGACCACATCGCCGGACTGGGCGGCAGGGACCTGACTCCGGAAGTGCTGGAAAAGGTGTTCCGGGTGATCGAGGACAGCATGGTGAAGGCACCGGAACGTGATGTCTACTGGCATGACCTAAGGGGTGATATGTGATGGAGGAGATGCACGGGCTCAAGGACATAAAGCGTAACGAGTTCTTCGTGAGCGGACACGGCGCCTGTCCCGGCTGCGGGGTCGCCATCGCCATCAAGAACGTGATGCGCATACTCGGCCCTGATACCACGGTATACATTCCGGCCAGCTGTGCCGTTGTTTTCAGCGCCCAGTATCCCATATCCTCATTCCGGACGCCTTTTTTCTTCACCGCGTTCGAGAACACCGGCGCTGTTACCACCGGGATCAAGGCGGCATACCGCCGCCGGGGAAAGAAATCGATCGTGGTCGGCATCGCCGGTGACGGCGGGACGTTCGATATCGGTCTTCAGGCGCTATCCAGCGCGCTCGACCGGAACGAGGACATCGTATATGTCTGCGTGGACAACGAGGCGTTCATGAACACTGGTATACAGCGTTCCTCGTCCACTCCGTTCGGCGCCTGGACCACGACCTCGCCGGTGGGCAGCAAGGTGCAGGGGAAGAGAACGTTCAAGAAGGACCTGATGAAGATCGTGGAGGCGCATGACCCGCCCTACGCGGCCACCCTGTCGATCGCCCATTTCAACGATTTCGTGAGGAAGGTGGACAAGGCCAAGCAAATGTCCGGGTTCCGTTTCCTGCACATACTGACGCCATGCGTCCCCGGCTGGAAATATGAATCAGCGATGACCATGGAGATCGCCAAGCTCGCCGTGGAGACAGGCATGTGGACGTTGTTCGAGTATGAGGAGAGCGTGTCCCGCACCACCTACAAGCCGAAGAAAATGCTGCCGGTGAGCGACTATCTCAGGCTGCAGGGGCGCTTCCGCCACATGAATGACGACGACATCAAGACATTGCAGCGCTGGCTGTGCGAGAAGTGGTATCGCAACTATGGTCATGAGATCGAGGAGCCGGTTTGCGCGATATTCAAGCAGGAAGAGATGAAGATGCACCACGACAAGGATGACCTGCACGTGTTCTGAGCAACATCACAAGGAGCAATGATGCACATGATCGATAAAGGAACGGTCGAATGGCTGATGGAAGGACCTCCGTATGTGAGGTATCGGACCATGCTCGACCTCCTTCACCTGGACGAGTCAGATGCGCAGGTCGCCGCGGCCCGGTCCGAGATGCTGTCTGATCCGAACATCCGATCGCTCGCGTCAACCGTGACGGGGCCTTGGCGTCCGCTCAACAGTCACCGGTCAGCGTCGCATCCCATCCACATCCTGGAATTCCTATCCGATGTGGGACTGAAGGTCGATGACCTGAATTTGAGGATAGCGACCGACCGGCTTTTCGAGAACATGTCGGAGGATGGTCAGTTCCGGGTCCCGATGGTGATCCCCAAGCACTTCGGAGGTTCCGGCGTCGAGGAGATGGCCTGGGTCATTTGCGACGCCCCGATGGTGGTGAGTTCAATGGCCCGGATGGGGCTGGCCAAGGACTCCCGGGTCCTCCAGGCGGCAGAAATGATCGCAGAGCTCTCATCCGATAGGGGCTGGATGTGCAAGGGATCGAAAGAGATCGGCAAGTTCAGGGGTCCAGGCAGGAAGGACGACCCCTGTCCGTACGCCACCCTGATATCGCTGGGGGCTTTGTCGGAATTTCCCTACCTAGATTCTTGTGATGCAGTGAAGTTCGGCACGGAGTGCCTGCTCGACCTGTGGGAGAACAGCCGCGAGAAGCACCCATACCAATTCTATATGGGAACCGACTTCCGCAAGGTGAAAGCGCCCCTGGTGTGGTATGATATCCTTCACGTCGCCGACGTGCTGAGCCTTTTCCAGGACGTCATCGACGATTCCCGGTACGTCGACATGATATCGGTCCTGTCCTCCAAGGCAGATCCTGATGGAAGGATGGTGCCCGGATCGGTTTGGCAGGACTATCGAGATTGGGAGTTCGGTCAGAAGAAGGTCCCGTCCAGATGGGCCACGTTCCTGTTCCTTAGGATACTCGAAAGGAATGGCCGTAAGGGTTTAGGAACGATTGACTTTAAGAAATAATTCATGTGAAAGGATTAATTCCATCAAGCCGCTCTATCAATCATGGTAGACAATAGCCCCGAGGATAACCGCAATGGCGATGAGCGTGTCCAAAGGATCCTTGACCGGGTAACGAAGGTCTATGGTCAGATCCCTTTAGTGACCGAGATGCTTTCCAAGCGACCGGACATGTTCGTCCCTTTTTCCGAACTCTCCAGCGCCATTCTGTTCAAACCGAAGTTCATGGACCAGAAGACCATGGAACTGGCGGCGATAGCGGCGGGGTCGGCGCTCGGCGCGGAGCATTGCCTACTGGTGCATTTCAAGCAGGCGGATAAGTACGGCGCGAGCGAGGATGAGATGTTCGACGCGGTCATGGTCGGGGCGATGATGGCTATGACTGCCAGCCAAGCGGTCGCCTACCGGGTCCTGGCTGAGTACAAGGATGGTCGACACAAACTTTCCCCTTAAGCAAGCGAAAGGGCAAGCAACAATCTTACATATGGAGACTAGCTCATGATGGACAAAGGATCGAAAAGATAGTTATTCCATGATGCTGGCTGTTGTTCGACAGTTGGGCCGACAAGTTATAAATATCACCATGACTTTGGCACATTCCGCATTCTACCAATGAATGATGAGGATGTTTAACATCCGAATGAGGTGAAATAATGGCAAAACCAGCATTCGTTAGATTCGAGATGACAAAGGAACTGCAGGACAAGGCCTACGAGGTCGTCGAGCTTGCTCGCGACACCGGCAAGATCAAGAAGGGGACCAACGAGGTCACCAAGCTTGTCGAGCGAGGAGAGGCGGTCCTTATCGTTATGGCTGAGGACGTCCAGCCCCCAGAGATCCTGGCTCACATGCCCCTCCTGTGCGAGGAGCGCAACGTCCCGTACGTTTACGTGGCATCCAAGGCGGAGCTCGGCAACGCGTGCGGACTGGAAAAGCCCACCGCATCCATCGCAATACTGGACGCCGGAAAGGGAAAGCCAGTACTGGACAACCTCGTCGAGAACGCCAAGAAGCTCAGGGCAGCGAAGTAAGGTAAGGTGCTAAACCATGGTGGATGAAGAGAGCATCGCCTCGGAAGTGGTCGAGATCATCGGCCGCACCGGGATGACGGGTGAAGCCACCCAGGTCAAGGTCCGTGTACTAGACGGTCGCGACAAGGGAAGGATCATCACCAGAAATATCATGGGGCCAGTGCGCATGGGCGACATCCTGATGCTAAGGGAGACCTCGAGAGAGGCTCGCAAGCTATCGATAAGGTAAACTGGACGGTGACTTGAAATGGTAGAGCAAAAGATATGCACCTTCTGTGGAGCGTCGATCGAGCCAGGTACCGGCAAGATGTACGTCAAGAAGGACGGGACCACTTTCCTGTTCTGCAGCAACAAGTGCTCCAAGAACATGATCGAGATGGGCCGCGTCCCCAGGAAGGTTACCTGGACCGCCGCTTACGCCGCACGCAAGAACCTCGCCACGGATGCCCGCAACCTCAAGGCAGCGGATGACGCCGCCGCCAAGGCAGCGTTGGCACCGGTAGAGCAAAAGGCCCTGCCGGCACCGGAAGAGACCGCAGTGGTCCCGGCAGCCGAGGCCAAGCCCAAGAAGGAAAAGAAGCCGAAGGAAGCCAAGGCGAAGGCCAAGGCTCCCGAGGCGTGATCCCGGGGCGAGCCAGATGATCGAGCGCACTTTCGTCATGCTCAAGCCAGATGCTATCCAGCGCGGGCTCATGGGCGAGATACTGGGCAGGATCGAGGCCAAGGGCTTCAAGCCGGTCGCCATGAAGTTCATGCGGATCCCGAAGGAACTGGCTGAGCGTCACTACGGCGAGCACAAGGGAAAGGGCTTCTTCAACGGCCTGATCGAGTACATGACCTCCGGTCCGGTGCTCGTAATGGTCTGGGAAGGGGATAACATCGTCGCCACCCTAAGGACGATGATGGGCAAGACCAACCCCAAGGACGCCGCACCCGGTACCATCCGCGGCGACCTGGCCCAGCAGACGGGCAGGAACCTGATCCACGGCTCCGATTCCCCGGAATCGGCGAAGCGCGAGATCAACCTGTTCTTCAACGACTACGAGCTCCAGGACTACAAGTACAACGTCAGCTCCTGGCTGTTCGAGTGAACCGATCTGGCAAACCTCTTTCCAACACTCTTCCATTCCTTTTTTTAGGCACGTTTGAACAACCCATCCCGACCGTCCGCCGGGGCTAAGAAAGATAGAAATACATTTGCCATAATCCGATTGGATATGAGCATCAGGCAGCCTATCGTCAGTGTACTTGGTCACGTCGACCACGGCAAGACCAGCCTGCTTGATTACATCCGCGGCACGACCGTCATGTCGCGCGAGGCCGGTTTCATCACCCAGCACATCGGCGCCACCGAGGTGCCGCTGGAGCACATCGAGAAGGTGTGCGCCAAGCTGATGGGGAAGCAGCAAGTTCGGCGTCCCCGGTCTACTGTTCATCGACACTCCCGGACATTCGTCGTTCACTTCACTGCGGGCCCGCGGCGGCTCGCTGGCGGACATCGCCATACTGGTCATCGACATAAACGAGGGTCCGAAACCGCAGACCCTGGAATCGATCAACATCCTCAGGCGTTTCAAGACGCCCTTCATCATCGCCCTCAACAAGATCGACCTGGTTGACGGCTGGATATCCCACCCGAAGACCCCATTCATCTTCTCGGAGAAGGAGCAGCCGGAGAATGCCAAGGAGAACGTCAACAACCGGCTGTACGAAATATCCGGTAGGCTTGCCATGGAAGGGCTCTCCGCCGACCGCTACGACCGGATCGAGGATTTCACCAAGAACATCGCCCTGATCCCCATCTCGGCCAAGACCGGGGAGGGCATCCCAGACCTGCTGCTGGTGCTGGTCGGACTGGCCCAGCGTTTCCTCGAAGCGGAGCTGAAGACCGAGGAAGGGCCGGCCAAGGGAACCATCCTAGAGGTCAAGGAGGAGAAGGGCCTGGGGGCAACGGTCGATGTCATCCTCTACTCCGGAACGCTCCACCGCGGCGACACGGTAGCGCTCGGGACCAGGAACAAGCCGGTCATCACCAAGGTCAAGGCCATATTGAAGCCCAAACCGCTGGACGAGATACGCGACCCGCGGGACAAGTTCGGCTCGGTGCTTGAGGTAACGGCAGCCGCAGGCGTCAAGGTCATGTGCCAGTCGCTGGACGGCGTGATCGCCGGTGCACCGCTGAGAGTCATCAAGGGCAATGAGAAAGCGGTCCTGGAAGAGATCACCAAGGAGACCAAGGTGAACATCGAGACCGCCGACGCCGGCGTTCTGATTAAGGCCGACGCCATCGGTTCATTGGAGGCGCTCGCCTTCGAATGCGCCAAGGCCGGCATCCCGATACGCAAGTACGAGGTAGGCGATGTATCCAGAAGGGACCTGATCGAGGTCTCAGCGTACAACGACGAACTGCACCGTGCCGTCCTCGGCTTCAGCATCGACATGCTCATCGACGCCAAGGAGGCGCTGCCCAACTATCCGGGCAAGATATTCTTGAACGACGTCGTCTATGGCCTCATCGACGACTACCAGAAGTGGGTCGCAGAGGAGAAGCGCAAGGCGGAGCTGGAGAAACGTGCCCTCACCGCCTTTCCGGGAAAGTTCAGGCTTCTGCCCAACTGCGTCTTCCGCGTAAGCAAGCCGGCCATCGTCGGTGTGCGCGTGCTCGGCGGACGCATCCGCAATGGTCAGAGAGCTGATCGACAGGGAGGGGAACGAGATCGGCAAGATCAAGAGCCTGCGCGATGGCGAGGACACCCTGAAGGAGGGCATCGCCGGCCAGGAGATCGCCATATCCATCGACGGGCCGACGGTCGGCCGGCAGATCGACGTCGACACGGTACTTTACGTCGACATCCTGGAGTCGGAGGTCAAGGGTCTTGCCGACTACGATCTCAACGCCGACGAGAAGATGGTCCTGGAAGAGACGCTTGAGATCAAGCGGAAGAAGGACCGCTTCTGGGGAATGTGAGGTCTGGCCCCCATCTGGATAGGCACGTGCCATTCCTCGAAACGCCCCCCCTTCTGGCAGCGGGAGCAGACCTTCGACATCCATATGCCTAGTTCATCGCCAGGTTGAATCGTTTCACTCAATGGACCTCTCAGCTATTGGGAAATGCTGACCGCTAATGGTAACAAAATGCGGGAGGGCTCCCTCCCATCATTTTAGCCGGTTCCCACAGTTCGGGCACATCATGAAGTCGGGGCTCACTGGCTTTCCGCAGACCGGACAGTTACCTTCCGCCGTCGCCGGCTTTATGACAGGTTGCGCAGGGATCGGTGCGGCCATCGGCTGTTGGTTTCCCTTCTTTCTCATGGCCAGGAACAGGACCAGCAGAACCACTATCAGAACCACCGCGATCGCCACTGCCGCGATCAGCAACCATTCGATCACGTTCCCCGATGGCGACAGGATCGAGAGATTGATGCCGCTCAGTACGTAGCCAATGCGAAGCTCCTGGGTCGGAGTTGATCCTCCCGTAGGCTCATTGGTATTGTCCGCGACCAGGAAGAAGTGGTCGTTATTGGCCAGAACCAGATTGGACACGCTTACCGATTGAGCGCTCTGGCCGATCTTGGACCCGTTGGCGATATAACTGAATGCCTCATGATTCTTGTATTTGTTATAGTTGGTCTCGTCCATGAGCAGGATGTCATAGACCACCGGTCCGTTGTCGCCGATGGTGAACACGGTATAGCTGATATCCGGGATGACCAGCGGGTCCCGGTCGGTTCTGAACTCCCCGATGACCGCGTAGGTGTTCAGAGCGATGTTCGAACTTCCTGCACGGACCTCTCGATGGATCAGGTCATCGGCCACGGCCGGGGCGGCGGCGCTCAAGATCATGCAAATTACCGCGATTGCGGATGCCAGGAGTATCAAGGTCCTTTTCGTATCGATCCCTTCTGGGCAAAAAAGGCAGCCCGTAGGTTATAAGTGTTTTCCAAAGGGAATAGAGGAACGTCTCAGTGCTCGTGTTGGTGCGATGTGTCGGGCCAGTGAGCATGGCTATGGACCGTCTCCTCATGGGTGTGGGTATGGGAATGGGTCTCCCCTGCTGCCCCATCCGGATGGTGTCGATGGTGCGGATCGTCATGACCATGGGGATGGGCGTGCGTTTCCGCCGGGTGCCGATGTTCGTGAACATGATGCTCCCTGGTTATCAGCCAGACCGCGATCGCCATCATGATCGCCGCAGGAAGCATGAGCCATTCGAGCGGTTCTCCCAGCAGGGGGATGGAGGCCGCTGCTCCGATGAACGGTCCGATCGCGAACAGCGCGGCGGTCCTGGCCGAGCCCAGCCTGGCGAGGGCCATAATGAAGAGCACCAGGGAAACGCCGTAGCTGAACGCTCCGAGTATCAAGGCAAATACGACCCCGTTCCCGATAACCATCTGGGAGCCGATCAGGAAGGTTATGGCGATCGATGAGGATCCAGCGACCGCGCCTTTCGTCATGGTTATTTGGACCGGGTCCTTGCCAGAGATCTTCTGGGTAAGATTGTTGTCCAAGCCCCAGAACAACATAGCCCCGATGAGGAACAACGAGCCCTCGATCCTGAAAATTCCGTTCATAGGGTCGTAGGTCAGGAGAACACTGGCCAATGTCATGATCAGGAGAGCGGCCCAAAGCCTCTTGCCTTCCCTCTGATGGAACAAGGTCACTGCCAGCAGGGCGGTGAACACTCCCTCCAGGTTGAGCAGGAGGGAAGCGGTGAAACCGGAGATCAGGGTCAGGCCGGTGACCATCAGGATCGGAGCAACGATTCCGCCGGAAACGATCGAACCGATCAACCATTTGACGTCCTTTCTGGCGATCGGCTCATAGGATCGTTTTGCTCCGGCCAACCTTCTTAGTCCCGCAAAGACACCCAGGCCAAGGAACGCGCCCAAATAGAGCAACCCTGCCAGTTCCGTCGAGGGCATCCCCTCGACCAGTGACTTCGCCAACGGTGCGCTGATTCCGAACAGCGCGGCGGATACGATGACGACCGCTATGGGACGAAGGCTTTCCTTCATGATCGCCGACCTAACCGTTTTCTGGCCGTTAATCCTTTTCTCCGGTCTCCGGGCAGGTACCGGACCACGTTTTCCAGCGGAAAATGTATATGTTCGGGGAGAATCACTGGTGCATCATATCCCATCCGGATAACATTCCGCGCCTGTCGCCTGCGCGGTTTGAATGGTCGCCGAAAAGCTGCTGGTGTCCTACCAACGTATGCTAATAATATACCATTCGTGACACCAATAGTTATTTAAGGCGAACTACATTAGGGCGAGATACTCACAGGTGTTAGTATGGTTGAATTTAAAGCCGTTATTAATGATGGAAAGAACGGTAAGTCGTACCAGGTGTCCGTTACCGGCCACCACGCCAACTCCCTGATCGGGAAGAAGATCGGGGATGTCGTTGACGGCATCTTCGTTGGACTTCCAGGCTACAAGCTCGCGATCACTGGTGGAAGTGACAAGGACGGCTTCCCGATGAGGAAGGACCTCCCCGGACCAAGGAGGAAGAGACTGCTCACCGCCACGAGCACTGGGTTCCAGACGACCGAGGGCGGATTGAGGAGGCGCAAGTCCATGAGGGGCAACACCATCGCTCCGGACACAGTTCAGCTCAACATGAAGATCTCGACCCAGGGCTCCAAGCCCATCGAGGACCTCATAAAGAAAGAGGAGCCTAAGCAATGAGTGTGGCCCACCAGCCGGAGATCAACATCGGCATGATCGGTCACGTCGACCATGGCAAGACCACGCTGACCAAAGCGCTCAGCGGGGAGTGGACCGACCGTCATTCTGAAGAGATCAAGAGAGGAATCTCGATCAGGCTGGGATACGCCGACGTATCTTTTTACAAATGCCCCAAGTGCGGTGACACGAAGGCATACACGAGCAAACCGGAATGCAAGGAATGCGGCGGAAAGGCCGAGTTCCTGCGGTCGGTGTCGTTCGTAGATGCACCAGGTCACGAGACGCTCATGGCGACGATGCTTTCAGGCGCGGCCATGATGAACGGGGCGCTGTTGCTGGTAGCGGCCAATGAGCCTTGCCCGCAGCCGCAGACGAAAGAACACCTAATGGCGCTGTCCATCATCGGCGTCGAGAACATCATCATCGTCCAGAACAAGATCGACATCGTCACCAGGGAGGAGGCGCTGGACAACTACAGGCAGATCAAGGCGTTCGTCAAGGGCACCATCGCCGAGAACGCGCCGATCATACCTGTCTCCGCGCACCACGATGTCAACATCGACAAGCTCATCGAGGCCATCGAGAAGTACATCCCGACCCCCAAGCACGAAGGCAAGGGGCCGGCCAGGATGTTCGTGGCCCGTTCATTCGATATCAACCAGCCGGGTAGCACCCCGGAAGAGCTGAAGGGCGGTGTCCTCGGCGGATCGCATCATCCACGGGAAGCTGGAGATCGGCGAGGAGATCGAGATCGCTCCCGGCCGCAAGGTCGAGCTCACCGGCGGCAAGGTCGCCTGGGAAAAGATCATCACCACCATCGAATCACTTCACGCCGGCGGCACTGAACTGCAAAAGGCCAAGCCAGGCGGACTCATCGCCATCGGGACCAAGCTGGACCCGGCCCTGACCAAGTCCGACGGGCTCACCGGACGGGTTGTCGGGAAGCCAGGCACGCTGCCGCCAGTGCTGCACAAGATCGTCATGACCACCACCCTTCTGGAGCGCGTGGTCGGGGCGGCGGAGGACCTGGCGGTGGAGAACATCAAGACCAACGAACCGCTGATGCTGAGCGTCGGGACGGCCACCACGGTCGGTGTCGTCACTTCCGCCAGGGGAAGCGAGTCCGAGGTCGCGCTGAAGATACCGGTCTGCGCCGAGAAGGGTCAGCGGGTAGCCGTTTCGAGGAAGATCACCGGCAAGTGGCGCCTCATCGGCTTCGGCATCATCCAGTAGGCCTTCATGCAGAAAGTGGTCCTCGATACGAACGCGCTTCTCATGCCTTTCGAGTTCAAGATCAATGTCGATCTTGAGCTCCAGCGTCTTTTAGGCACCTATGAGGCGTACGTACCTGGACCGGCCATCGGCGAGCTGAAACGGTCCAAGAGCAAGTTCAAGAACGTCGCGCTGCAGCTGGCTGGCAAGTACAAGCGTTACGAGACGGCGATCCAGGGCGATGAGGGGATCATCGCCGCCGCGATCGACCTGAACGCATTCGTGGTCACCAACGACGCGCTGATGCGGGCGAAGCTGCGCCGGGCAGGCATCAAGTGCATCTTCCTGCGTTCCCGCACACATCTCTATCTGGAAGACGACCAGCTTTAGATGAGCGGCCTAGGCGGGTCCTCGGGACCGGTGGCCGGTGGGACCTTGGTCTGTTCCAGCCGCGCAGTCATGATCTTCTTGCCAGCTTCGGTCACGGCATAGATCGGGACCTTGTTGCCGTATCTCATGACATCGACCTCGGACATGAGCTTGCGCACTTCCTTGGAAGCGCAGGCGGTGACGATGTCGCAATTCTTCAGGAACTTGATCGCGTCGCTCCTCGACACCTTGCTGGTATGCACCGCAAAAATGACCGCGGAGCTCTCCAACTTCTTTCTGATGGTCTCCGCGTCCTTGCCGGTCGCCACCGAGACCCCGATCCTCCTGAAACCGAGGTCGAGGGCCTTCTGCACCCCGCCGACCTGGTCGATCTTGGCGGTCTTCGGGTCGAGCACCCTTTCCCTGCCTATCGCTTGGATGACGCTCTCGATCGGGGATGTCTCCAGTATGCCCGAGATCCTTCCTCCGATGCCCTGTGCCAGCTCCGGGTCGGTGACCACAACGGTCCCGGCCCCCTCACAGACAATGACCGCCGCATCGATCATTCCCTTGGACAATGCCATGCCCAGGAGTTCGGACACGCCGAACGACAGGAAATCCTTCATCCGCATTTTGCGGGCCTCGGTGCACATGCCGAAATCCCTCATCCTGAACTCGACGTTCTCCCGGACCACTTCCGGAGTGATCTGTTGGATGCCGCGGTGCTTGGCGAAAAGGGGACAATATGCCACTTCCGGCTTCCCGACCTCCGTCACCTTTCCATCCTCAATGACTACTCGCGTCTTGCCAAGGGCCTCGATCACATGTCTTCCCATGCTCTCACTAGGCACACGATTATGCCCCAGCTAATAAAATATGCCCTCGAACAATCGTCAGCCTCATTCTCATTTATCAATCTGTGAACAACAAGATTGATTAGCTACACATTTTATTGGTGGTCGTCCAATTCACGCCGGCCCGATCGGCGTCATATCTGGAGTGGTAATGGTGGAAGAAGAGACGGACGAAAAGTTCATACTCGCTCTCAGGCGGATCGCCCTTATGGGTGGAATGCATGATTACGTGGCGATATCTTCACGAGAACTGGGCGAGATGCTGGACATGAGCCAGCAATCGGCGTCCAAGCGGATACTGGAACTCCTGGACGGGGGGTTCATCAGCCGCGACCTGGGGGCCCGCAGACAGCGCATCCGGTTGACCGACAAAGGCATCGACATGCTGCGCAGGGAATACACCGAGTACCAGCGGATATTCGAGATGAAGGACGAGCTGGTCATCAAGGGAACGGTCATCACCGGAATGGGAGAGGGCCAGTACTACGTGACCCAGCCAGGCTATCATAGAGCAGTTCACCGAGAAGCTGGGTTTCACGCCCTACGAGGGAACCCTGAACGTCAAGGTCAACCCGTCGGAGGTGCACAAGGTGGACACCCTGAGGCAGACCAAGGCCCTCATCGTGAAGGGATTCGAAAGGAACGGCCGTACGTTCGGGGATGTCCAGTGCCATCTGGCCACCATCCAGAACATCGAGTGCGCCGTGGTCATCCCGTCCCGGTCCCACTACAGCGACGTGCTGGAGATCCTGTGCAAGTACCATCTGCGCCGCACGCTCGGGCTCAATGACAACAACCCGATCGAGGTCAGAGTATCGCTTATCTGAGCGTTCAGTTCCTTTTCAGCACGTTCTTTAGCGCCGATTCGAACACCACGCGCCCGTCACCGGACGCCACCGGGTTGTCCCCGGTCCTGGTCCAGTCCGGGTGGGTCAGACGGTCGAACACCCTTTCCGGATGCGGCATCAGCCCGAACACGTTCCCGTGCACGTTGCTTATGCCGGCGATGTTCCTGACCGACCCGTTGGGACACCAGGGATATCCGGCGTAGTCGCCCTTCTCGTCCACATACTTGAAGACGATCTGGTCGTTCTGCTCCATCCGATCAAGGATGGCATCCTCCGTTTCCCTGGGGAACATGAGCTTGCCCTCGGCGTGGGCGCTGGGGAACATGACGACCTCATGCTTCGGGACGTCGGTGGTGAACACACATTTGCCCCGGTTCTCGTGCTTCAGCAGTGTCGGGATGCACTCGAAGCGCCCCGATGAGTTGGTGTAGAGCGCCGCCTCTGGCTGCTCTGATAGCGCCTCCCCGTCCAATGCCGGGAGCGCTCCCAGCTCCACCAGGATCTGGAACCCGTTGCATATGCCGATGACCGGCTTTCCGGACTCGATGAACCTGACCAGGTCCTTGGACAGCCCGGACTTCATCCGCGCCGCGAAGATCGCCCCCGCCCGAACATAGTCGCCTGCAGAGAAACCGCCCGGGAAGGCCAGGATATGGTAGTCGTTCAGGTCCCGCCTCATCGCCCCCGGGCATTGGCCCAGCAACTGCTTGAGGTGAACCTTTTCGGCACTGGCGCCGACCGAGCTGAACGCCTGGGCGCATTCGTCCTCGCAGTTCGTGCCCTCGATCCTGATGACGCAGACCTTGACCTCTTCCGCTTTCATTTAATCACCCCAACAGCTTCCACAACGGCTCTGACCAGCATTTCCTCAGCGAATCGACCGAACGCGATATCAGGGCGCCTTTGCCTTTGATCCTAAGTTCCGTGCCGCCCACGTGACCGAGCCGCGCTATCGGGATGGTCATGTGGTCGATGAACTCCTTCTCCCTTCCCTTGTCGATCTCCACGATCCAGCGGGTGTTCGACTCGGAGAACAGACGCACCGTGTCAGGCATGTCCCCCATGGAGCTGACATCGATCTCGGCGCCGATGTCGCCGGCTATGCACATCTCCGCCATCGCCACGGCGAACCCGCCGTCCGAAAGGTCATGGCAGGAACGGACCATGCCGTCCCTCATGCAGTCGTGCATCAGCCCGATCGAGCTCCTCAACCGTCTGGGGTCGACGTTCGGGACCAGTCCGCCCTTTCCGCCGAAACGGCGATAGAGTGCCGATCCCCCCATCTCATCCTTGGTCGTGCCGACCAGGAAGATCGGGTTCCCCTCATGCTTCAGGTCGGTGGTGACGACATTCCTGACGTCCTCGACGATTCCCAGCCCGAGCACCGTGGCGGTGGGGAGGCAAGGGCCCTTGGATGTCTCGTTGTACAGGCTGACATTGCCGGACGGGACCGCCAGACCCAGTTCGATGGCGATGTTCGCCAGGCCGGCGACGGCCTCCTTCAGTTCGCCCAGCCTTTCCGGTTTCTCCGGGTTCCCGAAGTTCAGGCAGTTGGTGAGCGAATGGGGCACTCCCCCGACCGACACGATGTTGCGGCAGGCCTCGTCCACCGATGCCTGCCCGCCCTTGTACGGGTCCAGCGAAGTGAACCAGGGGTTGACCCCGATCGCCAGCGACAGGCCCCGGTACGAGTGTTCCAGCGGTTTGAGGACGGTTGCGTCCGACGGTCCGCGTTTGTTCATCTTGCCCTGCATGGGCTTGACGATGGTGTTGCCGCGGACCTCATGGTCGTACATCCTAACGACCCATTCCTTGGAGGCAATGTTCGGTTCGGAAAGCAGCGCCATCAGGACATCGTTCATGTCCTCGGGCACTTTGGGAACGGAATGCACCACGGCGGAAGGTGAGCAGACCTTGCTGGGCCGGCAGTACTCCGGCCCCTTGGTCAGGAACTCCAGGTCGATGTCGAAGACCTGCACGCCATGATAGATGAGTTTGACGTGGTTGCCTTCCACCACCCGGCCGATGACCGAGGCGTTGACGTCCCACAGGGCGAATATGTCCAGGATGTCCTGGACGTTCTCCTCGGGCGCCGCCAGCATCATCCTTTCCTGCGATTCCGAGACCCACATCTCCCACGGCGCCACGCCCTGCCTCCTTGAGCGGTACCTGTTCCAGATCGACGACCGCGCCGCATCCCCCGGACAGGGCCATCTCCCCCACGACGCACGAGAGGCCGCCGCCGCCCAGGTCCTTCATCCCGTGGATGAGCCCTTTCGAGTTGACCTCGAGACAGGCGTGAATGAGCGGTTCCTTGGTGATCGGGTCGCCCAGCTGGACCGCGCCCCTCGATTCCTCCTCGGAGGTCGATTTGAGCTCCGCCGAGGCGAAGGTGACGCCATGGATCCCATCCCTGCCGGTCTTGCCGCCGACGAGGATGAGCACGTCCTCCGTGCCCTTCACGGCGTTGTTGACCAGGTCCTTTCGCTTCACGATGCCGACGCATCCGACATTGACCAGGCAATTGCCCACGTACGATTCGTCAAAGTACAGCCCGCCGCAGACGCAGGGTATGCCGATGCGGTTGCCGTAGTCACGTATCCCGGCGACCACTCCGCCCACCAGGTACTTCGGTGACTTGGACCCGGCCGGCATCTCCCCCTTGTAATCGATCGGTCCGAAGAACAGCGGGTCGATCAGCGCGATCGGCTGGGCCCCCATGCACAGGACGTCCCGGACGATGCCGCCGATGCCGGTGGCCGCGCCGCCGTACGGTTCGATGGCCGATGGGTGGTTGTGCGATTCGATGCGCAGCGCGTATCCGTACTCGTCATCGAACACCATGACCCCGGCGTCGCCCTTGGAAAGGATGTCTGGATGCTTGATGTTGAAGATGTGCTCCCGCAGGAACACCTTGGAACTCTTGTAACAGCAGTGCTCGCTCCACGCCTGGGCGATGGACTGGATCTCGACGTCGGTAGGAATGCTTCCGCGGTTCTGGAAATACTCCCGGACGCGCTTCATCTCATCCACGGACAGGTTAAGCCCCAGCTTGGTGCTCAGTTCCTTGAGCTGCTCGTCGGTGGCGGAGAAGATGTCCACGTCGAAGAGCTCGAACGGCACCGCCCGCTTTTTCAGCAACTGGTCGATCGCCATTGTTCTCACTGCTTGATCTCGACTTTGAATTTCTGGATGACCGGGTTGGCCAGGAGCTTGCGGCACATCTCCTCGGCCTGCTTCTGCGCCTCATCGGCCGGCAGGTCCAGTTCGACCTCGAAGATCTTGATCGAACGTACTCCCTTGATACCCTTGAAACCGAGCAGTTCGAGCGCTTTCCTGGTGTTCTGGCCCTCGGGGTCGGCCACTCCCTGCTTGAGCTCTATCCGGATCTCTGCCACGACCATTGACGCACCGGATTCTCGTATCGACTGCCGGTTAATAATCTTCTCCCTGCCACGTTGTCTAGTGGACGATGTGGTAGTACGAGTCGATGGCGCTGAAGGTGCCGGTGATGACGAACTCCACCGCGATCGCCGCCAGCAGCAGGCCCATGATCCTGGTGAACGCTCCGGCGCCGCTCTTACCCATGCGGGAGAAGATCGGCTCCGCGTAACGGAGCAGGAAATAGCTGGCGATGATGGTGATGACGATCGAAAGGAATATCGCCGACAGGTCGAACACCACATCGTTCGAGGTGGCTGCGAAGGAGATGTAGATCATGACCGTGGTGATGGCGCCTGGACCCGCGAATAGCGGGATCCCGAGCGGGACCACTCCGACCTCTTCCTTCTCCAGCGCTTCCTCGTGCTCCTCCCCGGTGATCTTGGCCCGGCCCACCGAGCCGCGGGTCATGTTGAAGGCGATGGAGAACAGCAGGATCCCTCCGGCGATCTTGAAGGCCGGGATCGTAATCCCGTAGATCGCAAAGATGTAGTTGCCGAAGATGCCGAAGGCCAGAAGGACACCCCCGGCGACGATGCACGCCTTCCTTATGACCCGTCTCTTCTGTTCAAGCGAGTAGTCCTGGGTGATGGCAACGAATACCGGGATGTTGCCTATGGGGTTCACGATGGCGAATATCGCGGCGAAAACGGTGATGGCAAATTCGAAGCTCATCGTCCTATGCAAAGTGCCGGGCCGTTATATGCTTTGCCCCATAGGTCTGGCCGAACGGAAAAAGTAATGCTCGTTCATCTCTTGGCATATCTGCCCATCATATCCTCGGTCAACGATCTCCCCATGCAGATGAGCTCGGCGGTCCTCTGGATCCGCTTCTGTCTGGTATCGTCCCGTTTGGCCTGGAGGACCCAGCGATTGAACTCCCTCATCCTTCCCGGGGGCAGGTCCGAATAGATCCTCCAGAGCTGTGGGTCTCTTCTCAGGGTGGCCTCCAGGTCCGGTGAACGTCCCGCCATTGGATCCCCTCGTTCGTTGTCCTTACCCGCCTGTTCCCGAAAGCCCGCCGGCAATTTGGAAATCCCGGCAGCCGTCATCCTTCCGCTGTCCATCAGCGCCCTGGCGCGGCCCAGGTTCCGTTCCGACCAATTCGTCACTTTCTTCCTGGGAGTGAACCTGATCAGATACCGTTTATCGTCCAGTCGTTTGGTCCTGCTGTCGATCCAGCCATGGCAGATGGCCTCATCGACGGCATTGCTCATGGTCAGGTCCGTGCCGCTCTTCCTCCCCTTCCTCAGGACCAGCCAGGTTTCCTCCGAGGAGAGATGGTTACGGCTTAACCACTCTCTCCATTCCTCAACGGTCCCCAGTTCCAGAGGGATCGGTTCTGGCCTATCGGCGGGGATGGCGGTCATCTTCACCCTCCTTTATGATCGTCAATTTCTCATTCCTTTGGACCGCCTGGTGCCAGTCTTCCGAACACCAGGTATCCCGTGTGCCCCAGCATGTCGAACGAGGGCCTCACTCCGCCCTCATGTACTTCCATGGTCCGCTGGATGTTCTCCAACGCCACGACCTCGATGAAGCCGGAGGAGCGCAACTTCCTCACCGTCGATTCCAATTGGTTGGTGTTCGGGACATATCCACAGAATCTACCCCCTGGCTTCAGGAATCGCTTAACATTATCCACCGCTTCCCAGGGATTCGGCATGTCCAGGATGACCGAGTCCACCGTCTCTCCGACATCGATGTTCCTTACATCCCCGATCATCAGCCTCCAGTTGTCCTGGAATCCGGCTCGCGCCACGTTCTTGCGCCCCTTGGTCGCGAAGTCCTCGCGAAGCTCAACGGAGATGACCTTCCCGGCCGGTCTGACGACATTGAGCAGCGGCATGGTAAGCGATGCTGAGCCCAGTCCAGCCTCCAGAACGGTATCGCCGCTCTTGACATCCAGATTGAAAAGGATGGTCGCCGCATCCTTGGCGATGATGACCTGGGCGCTGCGGTCCACCGATTCCATGAGCTCAGGGTTGCCTGGGACAAGCACATAGAATTCGATCCCCGCGAAGGAGATCTTGGAGCCGGATTCGAGCGACAGGAGCTTGCTGCCGTCCAGCACGCCCAGGCCCTGGATCTTCAGCATCTCCGGGCGGACATTCGTCCAGTATTTTCGGCCCCTATCGTCCAAGAGGTAGACCAGCTGCCCTTCCTTCATCGTACGCTGATTAAGCTGTCCAGATAAAAAGGATTACTGTCCCTTCAACCTGGCGCCGCATTCCGAGCAGAACTCGTCGATGGTCCTCGCCGCTGATCCGCATTTAGGACAGCGCGGGGGGCCCTCGATCTGGTCCTTTATCACCGGCGCCCAAGACTCATACGGCGAACATCCCACTGGTGTTATTGCCGGTTCCATCGGGGTCTGGGTAGCAGGTTCGGATGGCACATCGGACGCGGTCTTTTCCGGATAATGAAATTCCGGAGCGGGACGGAACACCGGTGACTTGACCGCCATCGCCTTCTTGCGCATGTAGATGTACAACGCCAACCCGATAACTGTTAGGAAAACCCCGGCGGCGACCCACCTGGCCCCCTCGACCTTTCTCCTAAAGGTGTCGATCGATATCCAACCGCCGATCACAATCCCTATGATAAACCAGACCAGCAATATCTCCAAAACGATTTCGATGTTCATCTCCATTAGGCCCCGATATGTATACACTTTCATCTTATTTTAATATAGATTCCAAAAAATCTAACATCGTAATCTTTGTCATTTTTCGAAACAATGATGAACCCCTCGCTCGAATTAATTGGGCATGAGCAAAGCGGTATTCGTTAGAGTCCTGCTGATCCTAGCGGTATTTTCCCTGCCTATGTTTTCCATGTCGGTGTCCGCGCACTCGCCTTCCTTTCCCGGTGACAACAGCAGCTTGGAAAATGCCACCCATGTCGAGAACCCCTCCAAGTCCTGGGCGATATACAGCCATCTGGAAGAAGGGACCGATCAGTACTACGCGCTCGACCTGAAGGCGGGTGACCGGCTCTATCTCAATCTGATCGTGCCGACCCACGAGAGGGGGTCCGAGTTCCGGCCAGACATGGCTATTCTGGGGCCTTCCATGGATAAGACCGGCACCCTCCCCGCCTCCGTGGAGATACCGACGGGCTACGGATGGCTTACGTTAAATGGTACCTTTCCGAGCCGTGCGACCTATGAGCCGTTCTCCCCCGGGACGTTCATGAACCTGGCGACGTTCGATGAACCGGTCGTCGCCGAAGGTCGATATTATGTGGTCGTCTACCAGGATATCGATCTTCCCCAAGTTCATGGCGATTACGGGCTTGCGGTCGGCTTCATCGAATCGTTCACGCTGACCGAGTTCATCACAATTCCCTTCAGTCTTCTAGAAGTCTATCAATGGGAAGGTCAATCACTGGCCCAGGTGTTCGCCCCGATCGTTGCCGTGTTCCTGGTCGGACTGCTCGGGCTATATCTTTGGAAAAGGAAGGAGCTTAACCGAATGGAGGGCGTCCAGATCTTCGCTCTGGTTTCTGGGCTGTTATTTCTAGGCACGGCCTCCAACACGATCGTCCAGACGCTGATATCGATCTCAGAGACAGGATTGGCCGCCGAGGTGATGTTGACCATGATATTCATCATCGTCCCGCTATTGTTGGGCTGGTTCATGATCAGGATCGCCATTGGCCCGGAGATCCTTACGCGACGGAAAAGGATCGAACTGTTCGTTTTCGGCCTCGTCGGTCTCTTCGTCTGGGCAGGTCTGATCGTGGGCCCCATGATCGCCATGGTTGGAAGCATACTGCCGGGCAAACGACGCTGAGCAGCCTCCCTGGAAGTCCGGCGGTAAAGAAAGGCGGTCTCGATTCCAAAATGGTGATTTCCATGGGCTGGAAAATTACCAAATAGAA
Source organism: uncultured Methanomassiliicoccales archaeon (assembly GCA_963695345.1). Taxonomy (GTDB): domain Archaea; phylum Thermoplasmatota; class Thermoplasmata; order Methanomassiliicoccales; family UBA472; genus DASXVU01. The sequence goes on along the minus strand of OY968769.1, from coordinate 1,014,654 downwards.
GGGGGATGCAAATCGATACCCATGACTGCAAATCAACCGTATCCGGCGCCTGCGACCGCTCCCATGTACCAACCATACCAACAACCGGTGAGGAATAGGCCTGTAGGAGTAACCATACTGGCCATCCTTGAGATACTGGGAGGCTTGTTCCAATTGGTCCTGGCTTTAGGGTTCTTTGCCATTGCCGCCTTGATCAACGTTACCGAAATTAGGGACAGAATAGGCACTGAGGTGCCTGATTGGATCATCAACAATGCTCCTGCGTTCTTCGGGGTATTGGGCGTGTTCTTCCTGGTCATGGCCATAATCTCATTTGTTCTGGCGTGGGCGTTCCTAAAGGGTAAGAACTGGGCTAGGGTCCTGGCCATCATCTTCCTGGTCCTATCCATCATAGGGAACGTGATCGGAATCATTGGGGGCACCAGCTTGGTATCCGTAGCGATATCCATAATCATACCCCTGATCATCGTGTGGTACCTGTATCGGCCCAACGTCAAACAGTGGTTCACCGCGTAGGCCACTTTTCCCTTTTTCTTTCTTCATCAGCATAGCGTCAGCTGTCGACGACTGACCATCTCCAGCATCCAGGGGGCGTAGCCCAATCTATTAATAGGCTGACCGCATTTTGGCGCTCTTGATGGAAGAGAACGCCTTCCCCAAGAGAATAATAATGGGCATTTCAGTCCTCTTGCTCATCAGCGGAATTGCGCTTTATGTCGCCTGGGGTATCGGGTTCAACGGATGGAACTTCTTTGAACCGAAGTTCATCGGATTGTATTCCCTGGTGATCGTGATGGTTCTCTTCGGCGTCTTCGGTATCCTGTTCGCCAGGACCAAAAAGGACTGAAGACCCGCAGATAAGATGTTTGTTGTTTCTATCATTCAGCTGTCGCCCTAAACGGCCTCATCACATTTCAAGAAAAGAAAAGAGGGTTGGAAGGGTTTTACATCGCTTTTGAGGCGTATGCGACCTTGTCCGTGTCCTTGCCGCAGACGATGCACTTCCCCTGGAATTCCTCGTGGATGTACGGTGTTCCCAGGAGCTTGAGCTCGGTCTTCTGCTCCAGGGTGTGCCCGCATGCGGCATCGCCGCACCATCCGAACCTTAGCGTCTTACCTGGGATATTGTCCAACGAGGTGATCGTGACATAGGATTCGGTCATCCTCTTCCTGGCCGTTTCCAGCATCTCGGTCATTATGGTGTCGAGCATGGCCTTGACCTCCTGGACGCAGGTGGCGCGGGTGAACGAGCCTTTCTTGCCGTCGTTGCGCTTGGCGTATGCGACCTTTCCTCCTTCGATGTCCCTCATGCCCAGCTCCAGGCGGAACGGGACGCCTTTGATCTCCCAGTTATAGAACTTGCTTCCCGGGCGGTCGTTCGAATCGTCCAGCTTGACCCGTATCCCGGCGGCGATGAGTTCATCGGCCAGCTTCCTGGCCTCGACCGCGACGGCCTCCACGTTACCCTTCGCCAGGATCGGTATGATGACGACCTGGAAAGGCGCCACCGCCGGAGGCAGGATCAGTCCCTTGTCGTCCCCGTGGACGCCCACGACCGCACCGACCAGGCGCTCGCTCATCCCGAAGGTGGTCTGGTGGCAGTACTGCATCTGACCGTTGATGTCCTCGTACTTGATGTCGAACGGCCTGGAGAAGTTCTCCCGGTAGTGGTGGATCGAGCCCAGCTGCAGCGACTTGCCCTCCGGCATAAGAGTGTCGACGCCAACGGTATAGTAGGCGCCCGGGAACTTGTCCCAGTCGGTCCTCTTCAGGAGCGAGTAAGGGAGGCAGAGCTGGGCCATGATGTTCTTCAGTATGACGAAGTCCTCCTCCACCTGTTTCTGGGCGTCGGCCTCGTCCACATGGCACGTGTGCGACTCGAAGAAGTGGATCTCCCGGACCCGGATGAAGGCCCTGGTCTGCTTCGTCTCATAACGGAATGTGTTGACCAGCTGGTAGGTCTTGAGCGGCAGGTCGGTGTGCGATCTGACCCAGAGTGCGAAGATCGGGTACATGGCGGTTTCCGATGTTGGCCTCAGGCACAACCGGATATCGAGCTCATTGAGGCCGGCGTGTGTCACCCAATACACCTCGGCGTCGAACCCCTTGATGTGGTCCTTCTCCTTCTGGAACTCGGTCTCCGGGATCAGGAGCGGGAAGTTGACCTCCCCGTGGTCGGTGGCGTCGCACTCCTGCCGGATGTAGGTGTCGATATGACGCATGATCTTCCAGCCATAGGGTGTCCAGACGTTCATTCCCTTGATCGGGTAGCGCTTGTCCGTCAGGTTGGCTAGCTCGACAATCTCGTTGTACCATTCGCTGAAGTCTTCCTCTTTCTTCATCAGGGACACCTTGGCTTCGGATGGGTGGAAATGTGATTCGTAACTTAATAGTTACATACGAACCGAACTTCCCCGTAAACAACAGTAATATACCTCTGGTCCTGCAATAAATCATGCCATGAGGCGGGGGCTGGCGATATTCGTCCTGATGGCTTTGCTCATGATAGGATCATTTGCCACCTTGTCCAGCTCGGACGTGAAGGTGGAGGTCAGGCCTTCCCAGCTGACGGCGCACCCTCTCCGAACACGACCGACGTCTTGGTCGGCATATACGTCAATGGAGTCAGCAACTTCGATTTCGGTAAAGGGGCGTACTCATTCGATTTCTACCTTTGGTTCGTTTGGACCGACCCGAACATCAGCAGCATGAATTTCGAGATAATGAACGGCCACCCTGCCTACGCCAACGCTTTCCAGAAGATAATCGACAACACCAGTGGGGATATCAAGGAACAATGGTTCCGGCTCAGGGCCAATCTGTTCATTCCCCCCGATCTCAACAAATATCCGTTCGAGTCCGGCGGGCTAAAGATCCAACTGGAGGACGCTGTCCTAAATGATACTGAGCTGCATTATGTCTGGGCCTCAGATTACAGTGGTTACGACGAGTCCAGCGTAGTGATCCCGGGCTGGAAGATACAATATGTCAACTACTCCGTGGGCGAGCATGCGTACACGTTCGGAGAGACGTATTCCCAGGCCACATTCGTCATCCAGGTGGAGCGGGACAGCCTTCCGGCAGCCATCCAGATAATCCTGCCACCGATCATATTCTGCATGGTCTCCAGCCTGTCTTTCTTCTTCCGCGAGTCTAAGGAATCGAACATTGGGCTGAGGCTCGGCCTGAACTCCAGCATGATAATCTCGGCCGTCCTTTTCTACTATGGGCAGCAATCGACACTGCCGCCGATGAGCTCGTTCAGCGTATTCGACGAGCTGATAATCTCAGTCTACGTGTTCCTGGGCCTGACCATCGCGGTGACCGTGCTGGGAGTGGTGGAGACAGATTTCTTTCGCCATCCCAGAAGGGTCAATTTCATCAACCGATATGGTGCCATCACCGCACTGGTCTCGGCGGTGATGGTGTTCATCCTCCTGGAAGCCTTCAACGTATGAGAATCATACCGCCTTGGCCACTTCCGGCGCCACCGAGATGACCGAGACCTCGCTCTCCAGCGTGTTGGCGGCGGTGATCTTGTCGCAGTGCTTCTTCAGGCGGTCCAACGCCCCGCCCACAAAGAGTCCGTGGGTGCATGCCGCGCTGACGCTCCTGGCCCCCAGGCGTCTCAGCTCCTCGGTGGCGGCCACGATGGTCCCGCCGGTGGAGATGATGTCGTCGACGATAAGGACCTTCTTGTTCTTCGCGTCGATGTTCTTGGGCGTCATGTGGACGTTCGTACCGGACAGCCTGGTCTTGACCAGGTAGTCCCACTCGCAATTGAGCACTTCGGCGACCCATCCCGCGCGCTTCAGCGCCCCCTCGTCCGGCGCCAGCACCAGGTCGATCCCCTGGTCCTTGTAGAATCTGCCTATGGCCGGGGCGGCGTGGGTATCGACCACCTCCGCCTGGTCGAACCAGTCCAGCATGGTATGGTTATGGATGTCGACCAGGATGACCTTGTCCGCGTTCATCTGGATATGGTCGACCATGACCCTCGCCGACAGGGGTTCTCCCTTGTTGAAGCGTTCGTCCTGCCTGGCATATCCGTAGTATGGGATGACGTTGATGACCTTCTTGGCCCCCAGGCCGATGGCCGCGTCCTGCAAAAGGAACAGCTCGACCATTTTCTCATCTGGATAGGAATTCTGGACGATCACCACATCATCGTCCAGCGATTCCTTCTCTATGCGAACGTAGCACTCCCCGTCGGGGAACCGCTTGACCGTCGCCGATGTGTATTCAGCATTCAATTCCGTGGCCAGGTCCATGGCCAGTTTGGTCGATGCCGATCCTCCAACAACAAGCATTCTTATCGTTCAGTCATGATGCTTCGGATAATTAATCCAATCGCACTTTTTTGTATCTTTTTGGAACGAACGCCTCTCTGAATCCCATTCCCCTAGCGAACGTTCAATCCATCCAGAATTGAGTGGCAAACATATTTATTCCATCCACTTGATATGTCGGTCAGGATGGGAATGCAAACCAATTCAGATTTTGAATCTACACCAGGCCAAGCCTTCACCGAGGCAGAGGACAAGATCGACCTCGAGCCGAAACCGGAGGCGATCATAGAGGATCCAGGCACCGACGACCCGACCGAAGCGGAGCCATCGGTCCACCCTTCTGAGCTAGTGCCCGTCAAGGTCAGGGCGCCCTCCAAGCACCTAGTCAAGGACGAGAAGTACGGCGACCTCGACGGGGTCGGCATCATCTACGGCAACGTCGGATCGACCGAGCTCCATTTCCGTGTCGACGGCGACATCGAAAAGATGGAATACGTCCAGATCAAGCACGCGCATGACGGCTGGGTACTGGGACAGGTCGTCGATGTGCAGAGGAAGACCGACCTGACCATCGAGAAGGCCAAGAAGATATCCGAGGGGATGAACGTCGACATCGACGAGATGGTGGCGGCGACCGTCAACATCGTCGGGTTCCGCGATGACCGAGGACTGCTTCAAGTGCCGCGCTCACCGTTCAAGGCCGGCGATATGGTATTCCGCGCCCGGGATGAGCTGATCAAGGACTGCATCGGCCTGAAGGAGCACACCAAGACCGGCGCTTACCTGGGATACCTGTTCGGTCATGACATCAGGGTCGAGGTGGACATCAATGCCATGGTACAGAAGCACGTTTCCATCCTGGCCAAGACCGGGGGTGGCAAATCGTTCCTGTGCGGCGACCTGATCGAGGAGCTGATGAAGCACGACGTTACGGTCATGGTCATCGACCCCCACGGGGAGTACGCCGCCATGCGGGACATCGGCTCCGCCCCAAAGGGCGGCAAGGACTTCCACATCCTCCCCCAGGGATTCGGGGAAAAGATCCAGGAGTTCGCCACGGACGTATCCGTGAACAAGAGCGCCAAGCCTCTGAAGTTCACGTTGGCCAACATCGACGCCCGTGAGCTGCTCGGTCTGACCCAGATCAAGAACGGGAAGGTGTTCCTCACCGCCCTTCGCAAGGCCATCGATTCGGTGAAGTCGGTCAAGAAGGATTTCGGGCTGAAGGACATCATAGCCATGCTCGAGGCCGAGGAGGATGCCGCCAACAACTCCCTGATCGCCGAACTGGAGTACCTGAACGAGGTCAATATCTTTGCCCCGCAGGGAACTCGCATCGACGAGCTGGTGGTGCAGGGCAAGATGACCATCATCAACCTCCGCGGGACTCCTCCAGACATCTCCGAGCTGATCGTCAATCGCATTTGCACTGCGCTGTTCGAACTGCGTAAGATCGGGAAGATCCCGCCGATGATGCTGGTGGCCGAAGAGGCCCATAACTGGTGCCCGCAGCAGGGACTGGCAGCTTCCTCCAAGATATTCCGGACCATTGCCGCCGAGGGCAGGAAGTTCGGTCTCGGCCTCACCATCATCTCGCAGAGGGCCGCCAAGATCGACAAGAACGTCCTGTCGCAATGCAACACCCAGATGATCCTGAAGGTGACCAACCCCAACGACCTGAAGGCCATCCTGTCCTCCGTCGAAGGGCTCTCCGAGGGAATGGAGGACGACATCCAGCGTCTGCCGATAGGGGTCGCGCTCATCGTCGGAGGCAATATCCAGATGCCCTTGTTCGTAGAGGTCAGGCCCCGCGAGTCAAGGCACGGCGGGGAAAGCATCGAGATCATCCCCACGAAGGGGTAGAGATGAGGCGGGACCAGATCACCGATGAGCACCTGGACCGATATCTGGGCATAACCAGTAGGGCTTTGGACAAGATCCGGGTCTCCCCGCCCGAGCGCTCCTTCAACCGGAAGCTGGCGGATTCATTCCTGGAGATGGCGACGACCTACTATGAGGATGCCAAGCATTTCCGTGAGACAGGGGACTTCATCAACGCCTTCGCCTGTGTCAACTATGCCCACGGATGGCTCGATTGCGGTGCCCGGATAGGGCTGTTCGACGTCGGCGGGGATGACCAGCTCTTTACCCTTTACGAATAGGCGCGCAGACCAATCTGATACTCTGCGAGGTAGAGCGATCCGATTCCCATCGACAGGAACGATTCCATCGGCATCGGTCTCCCTTTCGCAGATGGACGTGTACCTCACTTGATGAGCCGAGGAGGATTGACATCGACCTTCGTCCGGAACGTCATTCCAAAGCGACGGAGGGCCTCCTCAAGCCGGTCCACATCTCCGAACGCAAACACCGAGTTGCCTAGCATCGACATGCTGGCCTGCCCGAACTGCTCCGCCGTCCTGATCGCCTTCAAAGCCTCCGGCGAGGCCAGGCCGGTCTCCATGGCGAACCTTTTCGACAGCCTTGCGAAGGCCGTGATGGTCGGGTCCAGCTCGAACTCCTCCAGGCACTTCTTGCCCGAGGCATTGATGAATGCCTTCAGCCGTTCATCGGTGAGGACATCGCTTGTCTTGACCGGAGCGCCGAGTACGCACAGGACCACTTCCGGATCGCCATCGAACCGGTCCACCTTGCCCAGCGGGGGCAGCCCCTCCTTCCGGCGAAGAGTCATTCCCCCCCGGAACAGAGCCGAGACATCGCCCATGCCGGTGCGGTTGGCGATCTCCGACTCATGGGCCGCCTCATAGCCCTCATGGGCCGGACGCCCCAGCAGGCTGCACAATGCCAGGGACGCGGAGAGGGCCCCGGCCGCACTGGTCCCGAAGCCCTGCGAGATCGGCAGTCCCAGTGTGGTCACCACATTGAGGTCGTAGGCCTCATCCTTGAGTATCCTTCGCAGCGCGAACTCCGTCACCGGGGCGAACACCTTCTTCCCGTTGATGTTCACCTCGATGGTGCCATCGCCGTCAGTGATCCAAACTTCCGTCCTGGCGCCCAGCTCGGTGCAGAAGCCCGCCCCCCGGGAACCGGTCGAGAAAATGTCCTCATGCTCAATGGGCTGGAAGAAACCGGTGATGTGTCCAGGACAGAACGCGATGGCCCTTCTCATTTTCTCATGCCGCCTTATCCAGGAGCAGGTCCGCCACCTCTCCCTTGGTCCCGGTCAGTCTCACATACTTGCCCTTGCTGGTGATGAACAGGACCGATGTCGATCCCGGCCTCACCTCGGTCAGGTCGTTGGCCACGATGGCGTCGAGCTTATGCTGTTTCAGCCGTTGCTCGGCCTTCACGACCAGCTCCGACTCGCCTATGCCGCTCTCCGCCTTGAAGCCTATCAGCTTGACCTTCTTCTTCCTCAGCAGGGGGAGGACCTTTGCCACGGGTTCCAGGACCAGTTCCAGTTCCCTCGTTTCCGAGGAGATCTTACCCCCCGCCGCCTTCGGGGCGAAATCGGAAAGGGCCGCCGGTACGAACACCATGTCGTGGTCCACCGCGGGAACCATCTGGACAAGGTCATTGACGGTCACGAAGCGTTTCGTGGGGATGAATTCAGGCAGGGCTACCGAGCATCGTCCCATCCACAGCTCCACCTCTGCCCCTCTTTCGTAGGCGGCCAATGCCAGCTGCACCGCCGTCTCCCCGGTCCCCCGGTTGGTTATCACTCTCATAGCATCGATCGGCTCCTCCGATGAGCCGCCGATGATCAGGACCCTCCTGCCCCGGTAGTCTCCCTTTCCCAGGCGTCGGAGGACCGCCTCCACTATCTCCTCGTTGGTGGCGACCTTGGCCTTTCCCTCCTCCATCCTGGGTCCGACAAAATCCAATCCTATGTACTTCAGGGCGCTGATGTTGGTCTGGACGATGGGATTATCGAACATCGCCGCGTGCATCGCCGGGGCGATGATGATCGGCACCTTGGAGCCCAGCGCTGTCGTAGCCATCGTGGTGACCGGCGTGTCGTCGATGCCGCAGGATATCTTGGAGATGGTGTTGGCGGTGCAGGGCGCTATCAGAAGCAGGTCGGCCCTGGCCTGGGCGCTCCCCAGGAGGTCCACGTGCTGCACCCAGCCGTCAAGCTGGGTGACGACATCGTTCCCAGTCGCGAATACCATCGAGCAGGGAGTGATGATCTTCTGCGCCTCCAAGGAAAGCACCGCCTGCACCTCCGCCCCATGCCTGATGAGTTCCCTGGCGAGCTCCAGGCATTCCACGGCCGCGATCGATCCAGTGATACCTAGAATGATGCGCTTGCCGAACAATTTCTTGCTTTTGGCGCAGCGTATGGCCTCGGAGGGATGCATGCCTTCAAGCAATTCCACGCTCGGACTTAAACGTTCTGCTGCACCGCCCTGAGCACTTCCGCGAACACATCCTCCAACGGTCGGGAGGCGTCGATGATGTGGGCGCTGGGGTCGGACAGGGACATCTCATGGTAGATCGAGGCCACTTTCGTGAGGAAGCTCAGCTTCTCGAACTTGCTCTTCTCGTCCCGGTCCTTCATGCGCTCCATCGCCTTCTCCGGTTCGATCATGAAATAGAACGTTATGTCCGGCCTTCGGATGATCGGCGCGTTCACCGCCCTGAGCCAGAGGACTGCCTCAGGGACCAATCGTTCAAGGGTGACGCCCTGGTAGGCCAGGGTCGATATGTAATATCGGTCGCAGATGACGATCTTGCCCTGGTCCACCGACCTGGCGATCTCCTGGGTGTGCTGGGCCCGGTCCGCCATGAAAAGCAGGGCCTCGGCGAAATCGTTGATGTCCTCCTTGTTCGCCCTGCGAACGCAATCGCCGATCCACGATTCGCTAGGTTCCGCGGTGAGCACGGTGTCCCGTCCGAACGAGGTGAGAAGTTTGTCATTTAGCATTCTGGCGACGGTCGACTTCCCTCCTCCGTCGATCCCCTCGAAAACATAGAATCGGCCAATCGGCTTGGCTGCCACGGACAGATGGGCCACCCCTACCTCGGACCCGAGCGAACTGTTCATCGTCTCCTTATCGGAACCGTACTAATAATATTCTGTTGTTCACTCCTTCCCCTTGTTCCCATCCTTCATTGCCAGATAGTCCTTCCAGGTGAGGATCAGTTCGCGCGCCGCGTAAAGTTCGTCGACCCTCCCGACCGAGGTGTTGGTCGGGGCGGCACGGACCACCGCCGGGTCCTCCCTGGATATCCCGATGAGCGTATCCGCGAACTGGTCCAGCGTTTCCTTGGTCTCGGTCTCGGTGGGCTCTATCATCAGCGCCTCCTCGACCAGCGACGGGAAGTAGATGGTGGGTGACATGAAACCATGGTCGAGAAGCCGCTTGGCTATGTCCAGCGCCCTCATGTTCTTTTCCTTTGCCAGCTTCCGGGCGCTGATGACGAACTCGTGCTTGCGCAATGGAAGGTACGGGACCTCGAAGTCCTCGGTCAACCGGCTCTTCAGGTAGTTCGAGTTCAGGACCGCCGCCCGGGATATGTCGCGCAGTCCATCCGCGCCATGTCTCAGGATGTAGCCGTAAGCGCGCACCAGCACCGCGTAGTTGCCGAGGAACGCCCGGACCTTGCCGATGCTGTCGGGCCTATCATAGTCGAGCCGATACTTACCGTCCCGCTCCACCACCCGGGGCACGGGAAGGAATCTTTCCAGATGCTCCCGGACCCCTACCGGGCCCGCTCCCGGTCCCCCTCCCCCGTGGGGGGTGGCGAACGTCTTGTGCAGGTTGAAGTGCATTATGTCGAATCTCATCTTGCCTGGCGAGGTCATTCCCAGGATGGCGTTGAAATTGGCTCCGTCATAGTACAGCAGGGCCCCGGAGTCGTGAACGATGTCCGCGATCTCCCTTATCTGTTCCTCGAAGATGCCGAGGGTGTTGGGGTTGGTGATCATAAACGCCGCGGTCTTGTGCGACACGGCATTTTTCAACGCTTCGATGTCGACGCATCCGTTGGCGTTCGAGGGTATCTCCAGGACCCCGAATCCGACCATCGCCGCGCTGGCCGGGTTGGTCCCGTGCGCCGAATCCGGTATGACCACCTCTGTCCGGTCCTGGCCGTTCGCCCGATGGAACGCCTTGGCGATGAGCATGCCGGTGAACTCCCCGTGGGCTCCGGCGGCCGGCTGCAGCGTGACCGCGTCCATGTCGGATATGGCGCACAACGCCCGTTCGAGCCGGTACAGCAGCTGGAGCGCCCCCTGGACGGTATCCTCGTCCTGGTAGGGATGGATCGAGGCCACCGATGGCATGGAGGCGAGGGAATCGGCGAATTTGGGATTGTATTTCATGGTGCAGGAGCCCAGAGGATACAGCCCATTGTCCACCGAGAAATTGCGCTGTGACAGATTGACGAAATGTTTCACCACATCCCTTTCCGGCGACTCGGGGAGGCACAGGCTCTTTCTCATCATCCCCTCCGGAAGGGCGTCATCCAGTTCCTTTTTCAGGCGGATGCAGGGATCGGACCCTCCCCCCAGTTCGAACACCGTCCGGGTATCGTACCTGGCCTGGCGGTACATCACACCACCTCCCTGAGGGCGGCGATCAACCGGTCATGGTCCGCCTCAGAGTGGGTCTCGGTGGTGGTGAACAGCATGTGCTCGTTCATCCGGGGTATGTGGCGCACCAGGTCTAGACCTCCGATGATCCCTTTTCGGGCCAGGTGCTTGTTCAGTCTCTCCGGCCGCACGCTGGTGCGGACGACGAACTCGTTGAAATGGTATGCCTTGAAGACCGGGGCGTCGAAACCCGGCAGGTCGTCGATCCTGGCCATCAGGCTCCTGGAGTTGATGATGTTGGCCTTGGCGATGGCCTCCAGACCTTTCGGCCCGACCACGCTCAGGTAGACCGCCGCCGCCACTGCCATCAACGCCTCGTTGGTGCAGATATTGGATGTGGCCTTGGAGCGGCGGATGTGCTGTTCCCTGGTCTGCAGGGTCATGCAGAACGCCCGTTCCCCGGAATTGTCCCGGGTCATCCCGATGAGCCGGCCAGGCATCTTTCTGACATGTTCCTTCCTGCAGGCGAAGATGCCCAGCAGGGGTCCGCCGAAGCTCATCGGCGACCCCAGGGACTGGCCTTCGCCTATGACTATGTCGGCCCCGTATTCCCCGGGAGGGGTGAGCAGGCCAAGGGAGATGGGATCCACCCCGATGACCACCGGTACATCGGGGAACCTTTTCTTGAGCTGCATGACGGCCGGGTCGATGACCCCGAAGAGGTTCGGCACCTCGGCGTAGATGCCGAAGACATCCCCATCCATCTTTTTTGCCAGGGAGTCGGGATCGAGGCCTCCGGTGTAGGGGTCGTAACCATACTCCACCGCCTCCAGACGGGGGCCCTGGAGATAGTTACGGAGAACGCTCTTCCTCTCCCAGGACAGCGCCTCCGGGATCAGGAACTTTTTCTTCGGAAGGATGCGGTGGCACATGGTGGCCGCCTCCCCCAACGCGGTCGAGGCGTCGTAGTTCGATGAGTTGACCACATCCATTCCGGTGAGCTCTGAGACCAGACTCTGATATTCGAACATTGATTGGAGCATTCCCTGGCTTATCTCCGCCTGATAGGGCGTATAGGCGGTGATGAACTCCGAGCGCATGATGATGCTTTTGACCGCCGCGGGTATGAAATGGTCGTAGATGCCGGCGCCGAGGAAGCAGGGGGCCCTCTCCGAGTTCAGGTCCGACGACATCATTTCCCTGATGGTCCTGATCACCTCATGCTCGTCCAGCCCGTCCGGCATGTCGAGCCGGTCCTTCCGGATTTCGCTCGGGATATCGGAGAAAAGTGCTTCGACGTCCTCGATACCCAGCTCCTTCAACATCCTGCCGTCGATGGTCATGCCGGGCAAGGACTACGCAGTGGGGCTGATAAATAGATAATTGCTCAGGGTTCGCAGGAGGCCGGCCCGTTGACCTGGGCCACCAGACGTGAGAAGAACGAGGGAAGCGACTCGATGTCCTTGATCTCCCCTCCCACGATGTGGACCAGACGGGAACGGGTGATCGCATCGTGCTCGACCCCGTTGGCCTTGAGCGCGTTCTTCAGCAATAGGCAGAGCTGTCCCCCCTTCCGGTCCCAGTCGGTCAGGATGATCGCCTTCCTGTGCCTCAATGCCAGGTCCTCGGCGATGCCCAAGATGCCATTGCTGGTCTGTACCTGGACGATCTCCCCGTGGACCCCCAGGAGGTTCATGGCCCCTCGGTCCCGTTTTCCTTCCACCAGCAGGACCACGTCCTCCGGCCGGGATTCCAGGTCGTCCAGGATGGCGGTCAGTTGCTCCAGCGCCTCCTTCGGCCGGCGCATCATGCCTTTCCCTCCAATATCCTCAGGACCTCGTCGCGCGGCTTGTTCACCACGACGGTCTTCATGCGGTTCGTGGAGCCCCGGCCCAGTTCTGCATTCCCCAGCAGTCCTGAGAACATTTCGATGAGCTCCTTGTTCGCCTTTCCCGCTTCCGGAGGCGCCCTTATCTTGACAATTATGCGGTCTCTCCACTCATCGATACCCTGGATGCCGGACGAGTTCGAATGCGGGGAAACCATGACATCGATCTCGGTGCCCTCCTTGGTCTCCCGGACCGCCTTGGAGAAGTCCACGGGCGAGCAAGCTCCTGCCACTTAAAAAAAGGTTGCCTTCCCGATATCAAGAACAGTATGGAAAAACCGACTGGAGAACCCTCAAATACAATCAACCAAATCTATCCGACGATGAGCAACGGTCAGCTTCCTCCCCTAAGTTACAATGACATCACCAAGATTGCTCGGACGGAGCAGGATTCGACACAGCTCAGCGAGATCAGGAAGGATTTCTATCCTTCTCTCCGCGAATACCTCGAGAGGATGAAAAGGGAAAGTGAGGAAGAGATAAGACGCGACCCATACTCCATGAAGGCCTCATCGATGCAGAATGAGGTGAAGAAGGTCACCCAGAAAGGCAACCAGATATTCATCTCCAGACAGAGGAAGGTCATGCTCATGGCCCTGCGAGAGCTCAGCGGGGGGAAGGGCGACGTCTCCAGATTGACCGATGAGGAGAAGCATTTCTATGGAGACATAACGGACAGGCTGAAGGCGGTCAAAACGGCTGCGATGGAAGGTCAAGGCTATGTCCCGATGCGGACCACCCCCGACGAATCCGTTTGCGGACTGGTTGCGACAATGGAGGCGGAGTCCGCTGCCCGAGGGAATACTCCGGGCGTGTCCGCCCAGAGCGGGCCGTCATCCTATCTGAACGTCTTCGTCCGGATCCTGCAGGATATTCCGTCATGGCCGTCGGGGGCCCGGGTCTATGTGTTCGCGAAGGAGGACGTGGTCAGCCTTCCGGCGTCCATCGGTTGCGAACTGGTGAAAACCGGCAAGGCCGTCGAGATCATGCCAAGCATCAATGGCATGCAATAACTTGTCATGGACGATGACGACTATTGATCATCGCGGGCGATATGTTTATGTATTTTCAACCAATACCACGAATTCGCGGGGCCCGTAGCTCAGCTAGGTTTGAGCGATCGGCTCTTAACCGATAGGCCATGGGTTCGAATCCCATCGGGCCCGCCATCTTCCTTCTTATTTTGTTCGATTTCTATTTGACCCATTTTTCGTTTTAAGCAAGGCTCATCGAATGTGAGGGAATCAGGGGAAATGAGACTTTTTCTCTACTGATCGGGCCTGGTTCCGGTACCAGATCGACTTCGGTAGGAAAGATGCCCATAGGCGACGGTCCATCCGAGTGCTGTTCCCCACACGAGGTGGGGGAGCAACGAAAAGGCGATCACTACGGGTATCGGCTGACCAAGCCATATCGCGAGTGGAATGCAGCCCAGGGGTATGGTCAAAGCCCCAGTGGCAATGCCAAGCATCAGTCCTTTGCGTACGCTATCGATGCCAAGTGCCTTGATATTTATGACCAATAAGGAAAAGACAAATCCTCCAGTGAGGCCGACCAGGTTGTGGACCAAAACTCCGACCGCTGCCCCATAGCCAACCTTTTCACCGACCATGGAGAAGAACGTGTCTGCCGGTTGACCGGCCAAAATGAAAGTCAGGACCATGACAATATCCATTAGGATGGTGCCTGCGATTCCGCCGACGATACCCAATCCAATGATGTTCAGGGGCGATTTATCGGTCACGATCCCTCCTTTGTTTACATTAGTGTTTTTCTGGATAAAAGTATGGAATCCGTGAGTTCGTTGATTGCGTCAAGCCGATTCCAATCCGACGATCTCGCCCTTACAAATTGATATTAACCACTATGATACTAGTATCACCTGAATGGACGAGATAGACCTCAGCATTTGCCAGCTCTTGTCCGCAAACTCCAGGATCCCTCAGCGTGACATAGCGGCCGAGCTGGGGATCGGTGTGGCCGGTGTGCACCGGAGGATGCAATCCCTGGTGGATCAGAAGGTTATCAACGGGTTCACCGCCAACATCTCACGCAGTTATTTGGGGGCGGTCAATGCCCAGGTTGACGGCGTCTGCGAATGCCAATCGGTGGAAGGCACCCTCGACCGATTGAGAACTATCGGCTCAATAAGTTCAGTCCTCATCTCGGCGGCCAATCTTACCTCCCTGACGCTCATCTTAAAAAGGATCGACGACCTCGGGCCAACGGTAGAAAAGATCAGGGACGCGCTCAAGATGCCACGGCCCAAAGTGACCTTATCCATGAGAATATACGTTGGTACGAGGCTCCTGGAGAAAGAATTCACCGGCGACCGGGAATTGAGCAGGATAGACTATCGCATCATCAATTCCCTGCATCAGAATTCACGTAAACCGATTATCGACGTGGCAGACGAGATCGACATCACCCCCAAGACAGCCAGATACCGTTTGGAAGCGATGGAGAAGGAGGGGTCCATCGAATACGGTTTTGAATGGGACCCGGCACGAACGGCGGGAGCGAGCTTCATCATCAGGATCGACCTCAAGCCAGGGGTCGACCGGAACGAGTTCATCAACACTCTCAATAAGCGTTTCGGGGCAAGATTTATATTCACTTTTGTTCACAGCAACGAGCTGGACTACGTTTGTGGCTATTGCTGGGCTCCCACGGTCGGTCAGCATAACGAGATCATCGGGGCGCTCAAGGCAGATGATGTGGTCAGGGACGTCAGGTCGGGCATCGTCCAAGATCATTGGTCCCTTGAAACCTGGAGGGACCGGCTGCTAAAAGAGAGGGTGTCCGGGAAATGACCGGCCAACTGCTCCGGTGAACATACCAGTATCCGGACGATCGGTCACGGTTTACCTTTTTAGTTCACCTCATGAACAATAAAGAGTAATTTTTCACGTCATTTTCGGTTGTTTTACTCCCGCCTTTGGAGCACCTCCATAAATCCCCTGGCACGGATTGTTTCCTTGCGGCGCGATGATGCGTTGCCTAGAGGTGTACGAGATGAAAGAGAACAAAAGAAGGCAAGAGGGGAAGGGAAGGGAGACTGCAGGACGACGGAGATGGACCCGTAACCCTGATGGGAGCCACCGGTACGTGGGGGTATGTCCATTCAACAGGGGCGTTTGTGCATTGATGAACGTCCTGACCAAGAAGAAGGCACGGCAAGAGGAGGGGTAAGGCATGGAAGACGAGGAGCTATTGATACGAGCCAGAAAGAGGGCGGAGGCCAAGATCAATTTCTACTCCGACCTGACTTTGTACACGATCGTCAACGTCCTGCTGTTCGCGCTTTGGTGGAATGGCGGAGGTGGATTCCCATGGTTCCTGTTCGTTGTGTTCTTCTGGGGGCTGGGAGTGATCTCGCACGGGCTTGTCCTCTTCCGGCAATCGGAATGGTTCGATAAGATGGCGGAGGCGGAATACCAGAGGATGCTGAAAAGGGTCTATTGAGGCGAGGGTCAGAACTTCAGGGGACGGCAGGAGATAACTTGTGATATGGGTCTAGCGAAAGGGAGGGGCGATGATGTTCAAAAGGAAAGGAAATAGACCGGAAGTGGTCCGGGCACCGAGCGACGGTGAAAATGTGAAGGCCAGGACTCGGACCCTGATAATGGTCGGCCTGAGCCTGGGAATGCTCGTGGCCAGCCTGGACCAGACAGTGGTCGGTACGAGCCTGCCGAGGATCGTGGGCGACCTGGGAGGCATGAGCCTGTTCCCATGGCTGTTCACCGCCTACATGCTGGCCGAGACCATCACCATCCCTATCGCGGGCAAGATGAGCGATCGCATGGGGAGGAAACCTGTCTTCCTTGCGGGGATGGGACTGTTCCTTGCTGGTTCGATATTGGCAGGCTTCTCCAATTCCATGGAGATGCTGGTGATCTTCCGATTCATTCAGGGACTGGGCGGAGGGGTGCTCATCCCACTGACCATGGCCTCGGTGGCAGACTTCTACGCTCCAGAGGAACGTGGCAAGGTCCAGGGCATGGTAGGTGCATTGTTCGCCCTGGGTAGTGTCGTCGGTCCGTTCATGGGCGGTTTCATCGTGGACAACGCGGACTGGCGCTGGGTGTTCTTCGTGAACGTTCCGGTGGGCGTGCTTGCCATCGCCTTGACGATCGTGGAATTCCCGCGGGTTTCGAAAGATACGGTGAAACGGGTCGACTATCCTGGGCTGGTCGCCCTGATCGGAACATTGGCGCCTGCCCTGCTCGTTATGACCTGGGGTGGAAGCACGTATGATTGGATGGGCGCTGAGATTATCGGTCTGACGGCATTTTCCGGTGTCTCCCTTGCGGCTTTCGTCATCATCGAGAGGCAGGCGGAGGACCCGATTCTCCCTCTCGGTCTCTTCAGGGAACCGATATTCACTTTCGGCAGCCTTGGTCTGATGATCATTTCCATGGGGCTGTTCGGGGCCATAGCCTTCATCCCCTTGTTCCTGCAGGCCGTGATCGGATTGAATGCCACCAACAGCGGCATCACCTTGATCCCCCTGATGGCGGGTCTGATGCTGACCCTGATGGTCGGCGGGTTCTTGGTCAAACGCACTGGACTCAAGGTCTGGTTATTGGCCGGTCCTCCGTTGACGGCGATAGGTCTGATCATGCTGTCCACCCTGCACTCGGGAAGCTCGCAGGAGGAGGCCATCCTTTACCTTGTTGTCGCAGGGTCAGGAATGGGGGCCGTCTTTTCGAACTACGTGCTCGCCGCGCAGAACGTCACAAGCAAGGACAGGATCGGGGTCGTTACCTCGTCCATGAGCCTCTTCCGCAGCATCGGCGGGACGATAGGGGTCACGATATTGGGAGCGATACTGAATGGCCGAATGGCCCTCGAGATGGACAAGAACATACCTCTTGGATCAGCGATATATCCACTTGGCGGGGACCCAATGAGCCTGGGTGGGCTATTGATGACTCCATCCATGGCATCCAGTCTTCCCGAGCCGGTGCTCGGGGCCATCAGACTGTCTCTAAGCAACAGCCTCACGTTCCTGTTCATGATCGGGGCGGTCATCTCCATCTTAGCATTGGGGGCGAGCGTCATGATGAAGAGCACCCCATCGAACACTGACGAACTCAGTGAAACGATGACCCTCGATGGGATGGGGTAGCCATTTGTGCATTTCGTCTTTTTATTAGGATCCTTAGACGGTGTACCGGGAGGTGGCATGGTAAGAACGCTCATTGGATGGGCTTCGGTAAAACAATGGCCTTGGTCCGCTTTGGTTGTAGTATAATGCCCAATGCTGGCATCACCATGGCAAAGTGACAGTCGGGTCAGGGTGTCCGATTCGAGATGGTGTATACGGTCGGGCCTTGCGGCGATTCCAGAGCTGAGAAGAAACTGATCGATCGTTGAGGAAATACTGAAAGGGTTTGTCTTTTAGGTACTTATCATAGGGGGTCGCTTCAGGCTTTTGATAGGGAGTTGACCGGCTCGCTTCCCATCTCGGCCTTCTCCTTGGCCCTGATCGGGGTGTTGAATCCCTTTATTATCAGCCACGAGGCGAACACCATCTCCTGTACCGCGATCGGAGCGGCCAACAGGGAAGCGGTGTCAAACGAGTTCGTATCAGTGCCGAAGAGACCCATTGTGCCGTATATCAGGATGCCAACGCCCCCGACGAGGCCCCATGCCGAAAGCCATCGCGGCACCAGTCTCGATCGATATAGTACGTAGTTCAGCACCAGGCCGCCCAGGCTCAGGAAGAACAACGTACCGAACATAAGTGACCAATCACGTATCGAGCTCAGTAAGGCCCCCACCGATTGGGAGCTGGCCTGGTCCAGACGTCCAGCCGCATAATCCTGACCCATCGAAAGCATCCCAAGAAGGCATACCGAGCTTAGAACTATGAAGATCCCTTCCACCAGTCTGATCCCGACATATGCCATTCCGAGACCCTCGGATTGTTCCCTAAGGACCGGGAACATCAAAGCCCCGATACCGACCAACGAGGTGGCCAGGATGATCATGAGCATCGATGCCATATTGATTCCGTTCTCATTATCGGATATTTTCAGGATAAAATCATGACCGTCAAGGGCTGAGCCCAAAAAAGGAACGGTGGCCACTGAAGTTGCGGTTGCTATGATGAACAACGCTCCCACGATCGCTGCTGTTTTTCTATAGTATCTTTCTGTCATTTTCTCACTTAGGACTATTCCTAAGGAGACAGAACGATTGAAAAATACTAAGAATTTGAGCCAGGCATATATGGCACTTTATATACAAAGTACAAGCATAACGCTAGCATGCCGATGCGGAAGGTGATCGTCGAGATAGAGCCGTACGAGGCCACGAAGGAAGCCCAGAGGTCGCTGTTCACCCACATCAGATCCTATGAGGTCCTGGAGGTCTTGAAGATGGACCGTGAGAAGAGCATCTATGTGGATCTCATCGAATGTCATCTGAAGGATAACGTATCGATCGACGAGCTGACCACGATAGGCGACATGGACATCCTCAGCGTGATCCGGTCCGAAGGCAACAAGCACATCTGTTTGGTATTGGGACACCAAACGGAGGCTGCCAGCGATGCCTTCGGCGGGTCAGAGCTGAACCTCATCTACACCGCCCCCAGCCTGATATCCGAGGGTAAGGTCATCGTCAGCTTCATCAGCAATCAGAAGGACATGAAGAGATTCGTCGAAATGGTGAAAGCCCGTGTCGGTAAGGTCGTCAACATTTCATTCAAACAATCGACCTATGAAAAGAAGCACATCCTTTCCATTCTGACCGACAAGCAAAGGGAGATATTGGCCGCCGCTTACAAATACGGGTACTACGACATACCCACTGGAATAAGCAGTGAACGGTTGGCAGAGAAGGTGAACATCAGCAAGCCAACTCTTCTGGAGCACTTGAGAAAGGCGGAAAGAAGGATCCTCACAGAGATATTGGCCGGCTCCCCGGAACTGAACAAGTAATGCAACTCAGACCGAAGATGGATCCCGGGTCACTGAACGTTCACGACAATCTTACCTTTTACGTTACCTTTCTCGAAATATCGGAACGCATCGGCGACCTCGTTGAGCGCGTATCGCCTGTCGATGACCGGTGCCATCTTTCCGGCTGCGGTCATTTCACCGAGCAGTGCAAGATCCTGGACATCCGGTCTGTACAAAAGCAGAGCGACCTTCCTTCCCCCGAGGATCCATGAGCCTAGGAAAATGGACCCGAAGATGGCTCTTCCAGATCCTCCGACAAGAACGCAGATGCCTGTGCGGGCAAGGGCACGCTTGTATTCGAAGACCGAGCGATGGGAAACGACATCGACGATCAGATCGTATTCCTGGCCATTCCTGGTGAAATCTTCCTTTTTGTAATCGATCACGTGGTCCACGCCTATCGAAAGGAGCATGTCCAGTTTCTCCGCCCTGTCCACGCCCGTAACTACAGCTCCGAACGATCTCGCGATCTGGACCGCGAACGTGCCCACCCCGCCCCCCGCGCCGTTTATCAGGACCCGCTGTCCGGACCGGATCTTCCCTTTGTCCCGGAGGGCCTGGAGGGCGAGCCCAGCCGCCTGCGGTATCGCAGCCGCCTGCTCGAACGATAGGCCAGCCGTCTTCTTCGCTAGCGAGGTCTGTCTGGCGCAGACGAATTCCGCGAAACCGCCCCAGCCGTCCTGATTGATGTCCCCGAACACTTCATCACCTGGGCTGAAGCGGGTGACCTTCCTGCCCACTTCCTCGACCGTTCCCGCCACGTCGCATCCGAGTATCTTGTGCGGGGGTTTCAGCCGGCCTCCCAGATTGACTTGGGCAACACCTTTGAGGAGCTCCCAGTCCCATGAATTGATGGATGCCGCACGGACCTTGACCAGGACCTCGTTGTCCTTCGGGGTCGGCGTCTCCAGATCCTGCAATTGAAGGACATCCGGAGGTCCATATCTGGTCCATACAACCCCTTTCATACTTTCTCCTCCATCGGGTCGGGTCCTTCCACAAATAATGTTATGCATCTTCCTGATTAGAAATAATCTGCCCCTGGTGTCGTTCCCGCCCGTAACGGCTGGGATTCAGATGAGAAAGAAGGAAAGGGATCGCAATCCATTTTTTTCGCTTGCAGGCACCTCAGCACCTCCCGACCATCTATTCAATAACCGTAATGGAATATCTTCACTCATGAGATCCATACTGGTCCTGTTCTCATATCATCATAACAACACTCGGAAGGTCGCTGAGGTCTTCGCCGAAGTACTTGACGCTCAGATAATTGCTCCTAGAGAGGTAGGTCCGGAAGACCTTCGATCCTATGACCTGGTGGGGTTTGGCTCGGGGATCTATGATGGAAAACATCACGTGGACCTGCTGGCCCTTGCCGATAGGATACCAACGGCCGCCGGAAAGAAGGTATTCATATTCTCGACCAGCTTCGACAGAAGGATCGACCAGATCCACTCCTCGCTCAGGACGATATTGGAGCCGAAAGGTTACATCATCGTTGATGAATTCAATTGTGGAGGTTTCAACACCAACAGTTTCCTGAAGTACTTCGGGGGACTGAACAAGGGAAGACCCAACGCTGAAGACCTCAAACTAGCCGAGGGATTCGCCAATGGCCTGAAGCAGAAGGTGCAAGAATGACCCGAATCCCGATTCGGGTAATATCTCAATGCTGAATGGTAGGTCGGCGAAACCACACACGACAGTTGTATGCCCTTTATAGGCGAGGATCAACCCGCCTTAATGCCGCCGGCGGGCACGGAGATCACGAACTTAGCTCCCTTCCCTATCTCGCTCTCCTCTGTCATATTGATGCCCGTGATCGAAAGGATCTCCCGAGATAGGAAGAGGCCGAAACCGTGTCCCTTGCCGAAACCCTTGGTGAACAGCTTCTCCTTCATGTCTTGCAGGATGCCGACACCATCGTCCTCGCAGATCACGACTCGCGCCCCATTTCGTTCTTCCACGGAGAACCGGATGGTCTTGATGTCCCCTCCGTGGATCTTGGCGTTTTGGATCAGATTAAGGAACACCTTGCCGATCAGGGGATCGGCGAATAATTCCATCCTCCTGGGAACATCGTTCACAATTCTGATCCCCCCAAGGTTGATATCGATGGCGCATTTCTCCACCAGGTCGTGGATGTTCTGCCAGGTAGGCGCGTGTATGCCGATGTCCTCGTAGGTCTTGGTGAACTGGATCATGGCGGTAATCCGTTCCGCGGCCTTCTGGGCCTTGCCCAGATACTGATCGGAGGCCGCGGCGTTCTGGACCCTCTCCATCAGCCCCAAGTATCCGGTCAGGACGATCAGCTGGTTATTGATGTCATGCCGGGTGATATTGGAAAGGAGGTTGAGCTTCTTGTTGGTCTCACGCAGCGCAGATTGGGCCTGCTCCCGTTCGGTGATGTCCATGAAACATTCCAACATCCGTTCCTGCCCGTGTATGTTGATCCTCTTGACGGTTTTCAGGATGGGACGGCTGATGCCGTTGGCGCTCATCAATGTCCTCTCCAGGTTCTTCACCTCCATTCCGCCATCGTAGACGGGGCAAACGCATTCGCAGTCAGGACACAGATGTTCATAGCACAGGTCGCCCACGATCTCCCTCTCAGAACGACCGAACAGATCGGCGGCGGTCTCGTTCACGCTTTCTATGGTCCGGGTCACGGGATCGATGACGACCACTCCGATGGAGAGGTTGGACATCAATCGGCGATAGAACTCCTCGCTGTCCCTGAGCTCCTTCTCCAGTCGCTTGCGCTCAGTGATGTCACGGAATACCACTTGGGCGGTCGGCTGCATGTCCTCCAGGTAGCTGGTGGCCATCACCTCCACATCTATGATCCCTCCATCCAGGCGGCGGAACTTCTCCTCTTGGAGAGGAGCGACCGTTCCCGGGCTGCCATAAAGGATGTCTTTCCTCTTCTCTATCAATTGCTCCGAGCCGGGTCCGGCAAATACAGAGATCGGGCGCCCCAGAAGGTCCTCAACGGATGTGGCCCCGATCAGCCGGCAGGCTGCATCATTGGCCTGGACTATCTTGGCATCACGGTGGGTTATCACGGCGTCAAAGGATTGCTCCATCAGCCTGGTGAAGCGTTTCTCTTTCTCCATCAGCTCGTGGTTCAGCTCCTGCATGTGCCTGTCAAGTTCACGCCGTTCGCTGACATCTATCCCTACGCCCATGAAGTAGCTGCCTTCCTTCGTGTCCAATCTGCTCGAAGTCAAGAGGAAAGGGACCTCCCGTCCATCCTTCATGAGCAGAGAAGCCTCGAAGCTGGATTTGCCCTTGGACATACAGGCCTCTATGTCCACCAAGGCTGTCCCGGCCTTGTCCGGCCGGAACCAGTCCAGGACATGCCTGCCCAGCATCTCCTCCTTGGTATAGCCGCTCACCACCTGGTGGTTCTTGTTCCAGTTGACCATCCTCATGGTCTGTCCGTTGTATAGATAGAAGATGCCTGGGAGGCTTTCCACCAGCGTTTCCGAGAGGGCCTTCTCCCTCCTCAGTTCGTCCTGTCCCTCGGTGATCTCGTCCAACTGCTTCCGCAGTTCCTCCTCTGCCACCGCCAATTGCTGGTTGACCTCGTTGAGCTCTTCGTTGTTCTGCCTCAGCGATTGCTCCGTCCGCTTCAGTTCGTCGATATCCCTGGCGATTATCTGAAAGGCATCGAACCGATTTCCTTTCTTGATGATCGAGGAACGCATCTCCACCCATCTCGTCGTTCCATCCCGGCGATGGACCTGGGCGACAATGGACGAGGTCGGAATCCCTTTCATCATGGACGCGGTAGAGATTTGGAAGAGGTCAAGGGTATTTTGGTCGAAAACACCCATGTCACTTACGCTTCCTCCGATTATCTCCTCCCTGGCCATAAGCACCATGTCCGCCGCTGCCTGGTTGCAGTTCAGGACCTTACCGTCGACGCCGACTATGGACACGGAATCGGGATTCTCTTCGAACAGGGTACGGAACTCCGACTCGCTGTCCAGGAGCGCGGCTTCTGCACGATGCCTTCGGACAATCGTCCTTATCCGGTGCTCAAGTTCCGCGAACAGCGAACGAGGTTCCCCACCTTTCTGAAGATATGCGTCTGCGCCATTGTTTATCGCTTCGATGACCACCTCTTCTCTTCCCTTTCCGGTGAACAGGATGAATGGGATCATATCTCCCGAAGAACGCAATGATTTGAGGAACCGTATGCCGTCCTCACCGGGCATCTGGTAATCGGAAACGATCGCATCGTAATGCTTCTGGGCGATCATGGCCCGGGCTTCCTCAACGGAATCAGCGACCTCTACCCTTATCACTCGATTTATCTCCAAAAATTCCTTTGTCAGGGCACAGATGTCCGGTTCGTCATCGACCGACAGAATCAGTATGGAGTGTGGCGACATTCAGGGCCAACTTTGACCATATTATGCGTATATATTTACTTCTCTCCTCACAAATCCCATCGGCGACTCCAGTTGAACGAGGTATTCAATATCGGGCGTTCCTGGTATACGGCCCGCTCACCGCGTCGAATTCATCCGCTTTGCGCATATCTGATTCGATCGAGAGCCTGGCCTATTCGAGCACGAACATGCCTTCCCGACCTTGTCCGTTCATTCTAAGTGTGTCATGCGCAAGCTCAATTGGACCTGAAGCCCAGTGGGCATTCGATCCAGATGGCGTACGCTAATGACAGAGATCTCGGAACGGTCTTGCCTGGTTCTCAGGTCTGATTTCTTTGGGCGCGCTTTTCCTTGACCAGCAGAGAATAAATCGTATCTCTGGTTTTCTGGATATTGGATTCCAAGGCGGGCCCATCAGCATCCTTCAACAGCGTTTTTAGTTCATGCAGAACCAGGATCTCAGGGTAGGGTTTACCGAAATAGTTCTCGTCATAGATCAGCCGGTCCAAGGAGTCAACCAATTTTTCCAGAACCTTCTTGATGTCCTCTTCCTTGGCTTTGATGCTATGATCGATCGAATCATCGATCTTGTCCAGTTTTTTGCAGATCCTTACCAACACACCTTTGATTTTTATATCCATCTCCTCACCCAGTCTTTTGACTTATTCTCCAGGGAACAAGTTGGATGAAATCCATCTTCTCTCAGTTCCCTTCGGATCTATCCCATCCGTAATTCTATGGATCGAGGAAAGGCAGTGTTCTTGATTCTCACTTTCCTCTAGGTATGTATGCACTTCTGATAGTTTTTAATTTCGGCGCTTTTTTCGAAGGTCGAAATCTTGGAAGAACCCGATAGTACTTGCACTGGATGCGGTATTTTCAACTGTCTTCCGCCCCTATCGATACGAAATTTCCATTTCGGTCTCACGGTATCTCCAAGAAATGGCGGTAAAGAGACATGTCCCGCTCGCTAGGACAGAATGCATTTGGCCGACTATCTGTACCTCAGTATGCCCTGTATCGTGATCACTACCACGGTAAGGACTATGGCGCCAGGCAAACCGAAATAGAGCAACCCTAAAACGAACGCCACGGCCGAGCCGATCCCCAAAGCTGCCCAGTCCATCGTCTTCGCCATGACAGCTCCCTTAATCATGACCAATATCAAAAGAATTACGGTATCTGGTCGATCGAACGGCCACAGACCCTTGTGTTACAAGCATGAAGCCTCTCTCTCCTAACTTAAACCGGTAATCATGTGATCACGCGTTCGGTCTGAGTGATGTTGCCTCGACTCTCTCGCAAGCGGTTTCTGCAAACTCTTAAGATGGACTAGTAGGATTGGTCGGTTCATATGGTGAACATTTACTTCGTCGGCACCGCCGGGAGCGGCAAGAGCTCCCTGGTCTACGCATTCCAGCAGTGGATGACCCTGCAGGGGCTCGACTGCATCACGATCAACCTGGACCCCGGTGCGGAGTTCATCCCCTACGAGCCGGACATCGACATCCGGGACTGGGTGAAGGTAAGCGAGGTCATGGCGGACTATGGGCTAGGCCCGAACGGGGCCCAGATCGTCTGTGCCGACCTGATGGCGCTCCACGTCAAGGAGCTGGTGGAAGCGGTCGACGGGTTCAAGACCCCCTACGTGCTGATCGACACCCCGGGCCAGATCGAGCTGTTCGCGTTCAGGCAGAGCAGCCAGGTCATCATCGACCAGCTGGGCTCAGGACGACTCGTTCCTGGTGTTCCTGTCCGACCCGCTACTGGTGAAGACCGCCTCCGGCTTCGTATCGTCGCTGATGCTGTGCGCCACGACCCATTTCCGTTTCGCGATGCCATTCGTCAACGTCCTTTCGAAGTCGGACATGCTGAACGAGGAGGACCTGGAAAAGGTCCTGGAATGGTCCCGGGAACCGGAGTCGCTGAACGCCGTCCTGATGGATGACGAGGCGCATTCGCGGGTGCCGCTCTCGTTGGAGCTGTTCAAGGCCATGGAGAGCATCGGCATGTACCGCACGATAACGCCGGTGTCCGCCGAACAGCAGGAGGGCATGGAGGACATATACAACGCCATCCAGCAGTCCTACCAAGGCGGAGAGGACCTGAGAAGCGACTGATGTTCCGCTGAGGCGTATGGGTCCCTCATCCTGCACTTCCGGGCCCCGAACAGTCAATCTGAACTGTCGTCGCCTTTAAGGGATGGGCCTCACCTATCCTTGTTCATGCCGAAGACGATCTTGACCTGCCCTCAGTGCGGCTCATCCGATCTGTACTATGAGAACGCCATGATCACCGGCGTGATCTACCACTGCAAGACCTGCGACTACATCGGGCCGGTGGTCCTGGAGCGGGACATGACCGAGGAGGAGATCAAGGCCATGGAAGAGAAAAAGCCGGATAAGAGGAAAAAATCCAGATGGCCATAGACCGATTGTATCCGTTGGCCTGAGGCGTTCTTAAAGTTTGATTTCTATCCAGAGCCTCCGATCAGAGCCCAAATCTTGCCTCTTCAACAAATCATCCGGCTTGGCAACGCTAGAGCATGTTGTCATTTTTGTAAAAAATGAAACTCTCACGCCATCTGGCAAAGCATAAGGAAAAGGAAAGGAATTGGGTTGAAAGTGTTTACGCGAACATCGCGCCGGTCTCGGATCCCTTGATCTCGTCGGTCTCCAGGACCTTGGCGATCGCCCTCTCGAAGTCGGCTCCGGTGACATAATCGCGGTTGTCCCGGATGGCGAACATGCCCGCCTCTGTGCAGATCGCACGTATGTCTGCGCCGGTGGCGAACTCCGCCTTGGACGCCAGGTCGACCGCGATGACCGTCTCGTCGACGTTCATCTTCTTCATCTGGATCTTGAAGATGGCGAGCCTGCCCTCGTAGTTCGGGATGGGTATCTCGATGATACGGTCGAAACGTCCCGGCCTCAGCAGTGCCTCATCGAGGATGTCCGGCCGGTTGGTGGCGCCGATGATCTTGACGTCGGCCAGCGGATTGAACCCGTCCAGCTCGGCGAGCAGCTGCATCAGGGTGCGCTGTACCTCGCGGTCGCCGGATGTGGCGACATCGAGGCGCTTAGCACCGATCGAGTCCAGCTCGTCGATGAACACGATGGACGGTGCCTTGTCCTTGGCCAGCTCGAACAGTTCCCGGACCAGTCGGGCGCCTTCACCGATGTACTTCTGGACCAGTTCCGAACCGACCATCCTGATGAAGGTGGCGTTCGTCTGATGGGCGACGGCCTTGGCCAGTAGGGTCTTGCCCGTTCCTGGCGGCCCGACCAGGAGAACGCCCTTTGGCGGTTCGATGCCGACTCTCTTGTAGAGCTCCGGCCTCAGCAGCGGGTCTTCCACCGCTTCCCTGACCTCGATGATCTGCTCTTCCAGTCCGCCCACATCGTCATATGATATGGTCGGCTTTTCGATGATCTCCGCTCCGATGACGATCGGGTCAAGCGACGATGGCAGTACAGACATGACCGCCAGGGTCTGCTTGTTCAGCGCCACCCTGGCGCCCACGATGATCTCATCTGTGGGAACATACTCTGAAGTTGTTACTATGAAATCGGGCCCGGTTGAGCTCTTGACAATGACCCTCCCGTCCACAAGCACATCCTTGATGTTGCCGATGATCAGCGGTGGGGATTTTAGTCGCTCCAGCTCCGAGCGCATGCGTTTAAGCTCCTTCTGCAGTCGGAATAGCTCGCTCTCCACGTATCTCTTTTCGCCCTCGACCCTCCTTACCTCCTCCAGAAGCTCAGAGTTTTGGCGTTCGACCATCTCCATCTTGTCCTTGGTTTCTTTGGAGATATAGTCGTCGAGCTGTTCATCACTCAATCTTGGCACCTCGTTCTCTCATATAAAAGCGCTATATATATTACAGTTTCGTGCCGATTCCCATACACGGACGAAGGAGGTCCGGCATCATCCAGCATAGATTTTCATTAAATGGGCACCCTGTACCCGATGAACGGGAAAAGGAGAACATTAAATCGAGGAAGGCTCATTTGTGCTCCGATTGACATGCTCTGCGAACTCTGTGGTAAGGAAACGGACAGACTGTTCACCGTCCAGATAGAAAGTACCATTCTCAAGGTCTGCAAGGATTGTTCGAAGTTCGGAGATCAGGCCAAGGCCGGGGGCAAGGAACCGGCCAACAAGCTGGTCATCGAGAACCGCCTCCAGAACCGGGAAAGGCGGATGAAGACCAAGGATGTCTACGGACAGCAGGAAGAGACGATAGAGCTGATCGTGGACTATCCCAAGATGATCAAGGACACCCGTGAGGCCCTCGGCTGGAAGCAGGAGGAGCTCGCCAGCAAGATGGGCGAACGTCTCAGCATCATCAACCAAGCTGGAACGCGGCGACATGCGTCCCGACGACGCACTGATCCACAAAGTGGAGAAGACTCTGGGGATCAAGATCACCGAGCGGGTGGCGGTCATGAAACCGGAGAAGGCTGCCGTATCCAAGGGCGGGATGACCCTCTCGGATTTCATCAAGAAAGAGTGATCGGTATCGGAACGACCAGGGGCGGTGACGCTCACTGGTCCTTTTTTTGTCAATAATTATTCTGATCAGGCGAAATTAAAAATGAGATGGAAAGGGTTTGGGCGCCGGGTTTACTTCTTTCGCCTCATGAAAAAGAAGGCGCCTCCTCCCAATATGGCGATCACCGCGACGACAATCCCAGCGTAGAGCAGTGTGTTGTCACTGGTCGCCGGTCCAGCGTTGGCGTTGGGTATGGCGGTCGCGGTGGCGGAAGCGGTTCCGTTCCCGTTGGCGTTATTAGCCACCACCTGGTACCCGTAGCTGTGGCCCGGAACGACCGCCGTATCCGTATAGGTGGTCGTGTTTGCGTTGGTGGTGGTCAGAAGGACCAGCTGGGATCCGTTGTCGGAACGGTACAGGTCATATCCGGTGATCGGGGCCGTACCAGCATTGGCAGGCGCGTCCCATAGGATCACGACCTTGCCCGCACCCGGGGTGGCTGAAACGTTCCTCGGAGCCGATGGGAGCGCCGGGTTGAGCGGAGTCGCCGTGACCTCGTTCGAGGGGTTGCTCGTTCCGTTCGCGTTGACCGCCTTCACTACATAATAGTAAGGCACCTGGTTGGTGACCGACGTGTCATTGTATGTGTATGTTGTCCCGGTCACGCTGGCGATCGGCGTCGCATCCTCTCCCGAGGCGGACGTTCCCCTGTACACGTTATAGGAGGAGATGGCGCTGCCTCCCTCATCCGAAGGTGCGGTCCAGTTCAGTTGGATGTACCCATTGCCTGCCGCCCCCGCAAGTGACGTGGGCGGGCTCGGTATCCCCTCTACTGTCAACGGTGTGGCCGAAGCCTCGTTCGAATCAGGCCCAGCCCCGGCCGAATTGACCGCCCTCACCTTGTAATAGTACGTTCCTCCGGAAACGACGTTGACATCGACATATGTCAGCACCGTACCGGCGACCGTGGCTATCGCCGTGGTTCCCTCTCCTCCCGCGGTCGTTCCCCTGAAGATACGATACTCGGTGATCCCGGTTCCAACGGTGGCGGTGCGCTCCAGTTCAGGATGATCTGGCCCTGCCCAGCGGACGCGGTAAGGTCAACGGGCGCGGTGGGGGCGGATGGGGCAGGGGCGGTCCCAGTGACCTCGCTCGAATCCGGCCCTGTTCCGACCGAGTTGACCGCGGCCACCTTATAGAAGTAAGGCAGTCCAGGCACGACCGTAGTGTCATTGTATGTTAGCACATTACCCACGGTCTGGATTGGTGTGGTGCCTTCTCCTCCCGCGGTCGTTCCTCTGAATACCTTGTAGCCGGTTATTCCCGGACCCACCGTAGTCGGGGCGCTCCATGACAGCAGGACGTAGCCGGTTCCGGGGGTTGCGATCAGATTGGTCGGCGCGCTTGGGATGACATTCGAGGATGTGGCCGTGGCCTCAGCTACGTTTGATTGGTCAAGTCCGTCGCCATAGTTGTTGGATGCCAGTACATAGTAGCCATAGGTCCCTGGCGTTAGATGGGTGTCCACAAAAGTCTGCTCGCCCAACCCTCCGGTGACAAATCCTGCTTGCCTCCATACTGTCCCATTGTACCTGAAGATTTCATAGAACAATACGTTGGCCGTTCCCTGATACAGAGGTTTGTTCCAGTTCAAGGTAACCTGGCCATTCCCTCCCGTGGCTCTTAGGTCCGTGACCCGCCCAGGGGCGTCGCCGGTGGAACTGGCGAATGAAGTGGCCTCATTCGAGTGTGGGCTCTCCCCGAACAGGTTCCTGACGGATACAGTATAGTAATAATTTACATCATCCAAGGCAGAACCGTCTGTATCTATGTGGAACAATCCTGTCTGCAATCCGATGAATCCGAAGAATCCAATCGTACTCACATTCTCGATCGGGACCGCCCCTTCGGCCCCGGTGCTGTTTCCCCTATAGATCGAGTAACCGATGATGACATCTTGGCTGGATGTCAAGTTCACATATAGATCGACGCCTGATGAATCCGGCGTCGCTATGAGGTTCGTTGGTGCGGATGGAGCCGTCCCGGCGAACGGTGTCGCGTTCACCTGATCGGAGAACAAGTAGACACCGCTGAGGTTGGCTCTCACCGTATAGTAGTACTTATTGCCATTCGTCGTGGTATTGTCATATGAATAGAACTGGGACACCGCCAACGGACCGGCTATCAGATCTCCCCTAACTCCCGCCGTGGCAGACCTGTATATGTCAAATCCAGTGGTATTGAAAGAGGGGGGAGACCAAACGAGCAACACCTGACCGTTGCCTGGATACGCTGTTGCCAGCACTTTAGGCACAATATACGGAATAGGGGCTGGCGTGGCATTCGCGATGTTCGAGGGCGCGCTTGATCCGAACTGGTTGTTCGAAACCACCCGATAGTAGTATTTTTGGCCATTTATGGCACTTGTGTCCGAATAGAATGGGAATGGCCCACTGATTACAATATTAAAGATAACAAACTCACTTCTGTTGGCGATATACGAAAACGGACCTGTCTCGGCGTCCGAACGCCAGATCGTATAGTTTCTTAATCCATGAGATGACGGGTTGGCCGGGTCGTCCCAAACCAGAAATACCGAATTATTGCCGCCCAAAGCTGTCAGATTCTCCGGGCTTCCAGGAATATCGCCCGTCCCTCCAATTAGCCTCTCCAAAGAAGCATTGTTGTTGCCCGAGGTGCTGCTAATCGCTCTAACAGTATAGTTGTACGTTTGGCCAGCTATGAGGTTGGTGTCGTGATATCCGTTGGCCGTAGCGGGCAAAACTATTGGGAGCCCAGAGTCTGGAGTATACACATGGATGAAGCGTATCGGCGTGCTCCCGGCACTCGCTGGAGCGGACCAATTCAACTGGGCGTCATAGACCTGGTTCAAAACCTGAAAGTTCTGGACTGCCCCAGGGGGTGTCGCGCTCGCAACAGGGATAACCGATACCACACTGGAGTTAGGCCCCTCGCCTGCATCGCTGTCGGCGGCTATCTTGTAATAGTACTGTATGCCGTTGATCACCGTGGTGTCATTGTAGGCCTCATTGATGCCCACAGGATTAAATGGACCGATCTGGACCGTGTTAAGCTTATCGAAAGTCGTCGAACTGCCGGTCACATTTCGATAGATGGTGTAGTTCTTTATCAGATCGCTGCCTTGGTCCGTTGGGTGGTCCCACCAAAGCCACACGAACTCGTTTCCGGCATCGGCCTGCAAATTGAGCGGTGCCGTCGGAACCGTTGTTCCCACCGCTAGCGCCGTAGTATTGGTCTGGGTCGTTCCTCCAATCTCTTCTGGGACCAAGACCACGCAGGACAGCAACATCATCACTGCGAGTGCGAACCCCAGGCCCTTGATTGAAATCCATTTTCTCGTGCTCATGAAATTCTCCCCTCTGATGTCCCCGAATCTAACTTCCGTCAGGGTATGAATCAATTCATACCGGCCTAATTTAAGGTCTTGTAATTTGTTTAATATTGAAAATAATTTGTTATTAATTGATTAACAAGGTCGACATCACTACATCCTCTCATAGTCATTCTGGTTGAGCACATGATGACCAGAGCTCTATTGACATAATAGGCAGAAAATCACTTTAGGGATCATTGATGGCTGTGGTTACCTCATTCAGACACTGCTCTAAGGGACTCCGATTAGGAATTGGCTTTTGAATGAATGCCTTACCTCATCACATCTTTGAATCGTTGATATGTCATTACTTCAGAGCGATCCAGGCCACAACCCCGCCCTTGCTCCAGAGTTTGCGGACCATTTTGAACCCGGATTTCCTGAGGGATCTCTCCCAGTGTTCCACGTCCAGGGTGCTGGAGACCCTTTCTGCCATGACGAAGGCGCCTCCTCTCTCCAGGAAACGGTGGGTCTTCTGGAGCACCTCCACCTGTCTTTCAAGGTTCAGTCCGCCCATGCCCATGACCGAGATCGTGACACGGGAGCAGGTCTCCGGGAACCGTTCCGCCAGGTCGAGTTGGCAGATCTCAAAGAACCCCAACCTGACGCGCATCCTGAACCGGTCCAGGCAGGAGTATGTGATCTTCTCGTCTTCCCCAATGGCGACGAAGTGGCAGAGATCCTCGAACCTCTCAACGAATGGGGCCAGCCAATCGCCGTTCGAGCAGGAGAGGTCTACGATCTTACAGCGTGGCGTGATCATCGGCAGGGCAGCCTCGAAAATTGCCCTTTGGAGGGAGTAATACTCGGAGGAACCCATGTGTATCGCGGCATCTTGCTCGGCCACGTGCTCTCTCATATGCACATGCATGGACGACTTCTCGCTCAGGTCCAGGTTCGCTTCGGCCATTTGTCAACCTCCATTTTGTTCGCACGTTATCCGTGCTATGACATGTCATAGCACACCGGTTATTTATTGGTTTTCGTGACAAATTGCGTTCAGAAAAAAGGAGATGTAGAATGGCCAGATATCAGAAAAACAATCGGGTGGTTATGATTTGACGATCTCTTCCTTCGCCTCTTTGAGGTACTTGGTAATCTCGACCCCGTTGTCTCGCGCCACGGCGAGTGCCGCTACGATCGACTCAGTGCCCAATTTCTCCTGTACCTTATTGATCCGGGCTACGACGTCGTTCCTTTTCAGACCGGATGCCTTGGAAATATCCTCCACAAGCCGGGCGAACAATGATTGGGGTACGTTGGGGGCGGTGTTTACCGGTCTTCCAGGTGCCGCCGCGGGAAGGTTGGATATCTCCTTGATCTGTGGAACCGGTACAGGCATCGGTGGAGGGACGGTTATCCCGGAGGCATCTGAGCTGGGCGAAGTTTTCGGGGTGGGGGACGCCTCGCCGATGAGTTCCGACAAGATCGCCTCGGTAGGCTTGTAGTTCATCGGGACATCGAACTCGCGATAGTCGAAGGTCGGTTTTACCATACCTTCCTCTTTCTTAAGGAGCCCTTTGGCCAAGCCCGCGTCCATCACCTGTTGTGCCTTTCTGGCATCCAACTTGAACCCGTCTTTCGTGCCAGAGTACCGGAAATTGAAGATGACATTATTGACGAACTCCATCTCTGACATAACGTTCTTGCCGCCACGCTTGAAGACGACCGCGATGGTCTTGTCAAGTTCGCCCATTCTTCTCCTCTCTTTCCGAACACAGGATTTCGCTTAAATGATTATCGTCCGGGTTCCTCTATAGTATTCTGAATTCGTGGTATTGATATAGGTAATACTAACAAAGAGATGACCTCCGATTGGTCTTAAATGGAAAGTCCCGTCGGCTATCGCCTTTGACAATGCCTATAGTGAACAAAGATGGTCCAGGCATGATCACCGCCACGGCACCGCGAACCATTTTCGGCTACTGGTCGTTATGTGTGTGGACAGGCTCCCATCAACATTAGTCTTATATAGAAGGACAAACATTCCAAGGGCCGTACTAGCATAGCTAGGCGTTAGATTTCAGAACAGGGAGGTATGTAAAATGTCAATGGGAAACACACCGATACTCATCCTTAAGGAGGGTACAAAGCGTGACAAGGGTAAGGACGCCCAGTACAACAACATCATGGCTGCCAGGGCCATCGCTGACGCGGTCCGGAGCACCCTTGGTCCCCGTGGTATGGACAAGATGCTCGTCGACACATTGGGCGACGTAGTAATCACCAACGACGGAGTCACCATCTTGAAGGAGATTGATGTCGATCACCCGGCCGCCAAGATGCTGGTCGAGGTCGCCAAGACCCAGGATGAGGAATGCGGAGACGGAACAACGACCGCTGTGGTCCTCGCCGGAGAACTGCTGAAGAAGGCAGTCGACCTGATCGATGCCAACGTTCACCCCACCGTCATCACCCACGGATACCGGCTCGCCGCCTCCAAAGCCATGGAGGTCCTGGACGCTTCGGCCATCGAATTGAAGGCCGACGACCGCGCCACCCTCATCAAGATCGCCCAGACCGCCATGATGTCCAAATCGATCGTCGGATCGAAGGAACTGATGGCCCAGGTCTCGGTCGATGCTGTAAAGAAGGTCGCTGAGAAGGTCGGCAAGAAGTGGGTCGTCGACATGGACAACATCCAGGTGGTCAAGAAGACCGGCGGCTCGATGGAGGACACCATAACCATCGACGGAATCATCGTCGACAAGGAACCGGTCCACCCAGCCATGCCGAAGAGGGTCGAGAAGGCCAAGATCGCCTTGCTGGATGCCGCACTCGAGGTCAAGAAGACCGAGGTCGACGCCAAGATCGAGATCACCGACCCGAACCAGATGCAGGCTTTCCTCGATGAGGAAGAGAACATGCTGAAGAAGATGGTCGCCAAGATCAAGGCCACCGGCGCCACCGCCGTCTTCTGCCAGAAGGGAGTCGATGATCTGGTCCAGCACTACTTTGCCAAGGAAAAGATCTACGCCGTCAGGCGGGTCAAGAAGTCCGATATCGAGAAGCTCGCCAAGGCCACCGGCGCCAACGTCGTGACCAAGGTCGACGAGCTCGAGGCTGAGGACCTGGGATTCGCGGGCCTGATCGAAGTAAGGAAGATCCAGGACGACGAGATGTCGTTCGTCACCGGCTGCAAGAACCCGAAGGCAGTGTCCGTCCTCATCAGGGGCGGCACCGACCACGTCATCGCCGAGATCGAGAGGTCCCTGGACGACGCCATGAGCGTCGTCGCTGTGGCCATCGAGGAAGGCAGGATGCTCACCGGCGGCGGATCGACCGCGGAAGAAGTGGCCATGAAGCTGAGGGCATACTCGGCATCGGTCGGCGGCAGGGAGCAGATCGCCATTGACGCGTTCGCCTCCGCAATGGAAGTAATACCGACCGCACTGTCCGAGAACGCCGGCCTGGACCCGATCGACATACTGATCGAGCTCAGGAAGGCCCACAAGAACGGGAAGGTGCACGCGGGCGTCAATGTCTTCACCGGAAAGATCGAGGACATGGTCAAGCTCAACGTGCTCGAGCCATTCTGCGTCGGCAGGCAGGCCATCAACTCGGCCACGGATGCGGCCGTCATGATCCTCAGGATCGACGACGTAATCGCCTCCAAGGGCGGCCATGGTGGCGGCGGCATGCCTGGCGGAATGCCGGGAATGGGCGGCATGGGCGAGGATTAAACAAACCCTAATGCGGGGGGCGACCCCCGCCAAAAATCATTTATGACCACGTTCTAATAATCTATGTTTCAAGGTGATAAGGGATGAGCGAGGGCGCTGAGGGGAAGGCCACTAACGAGAAGGTTGAGTCCAGGGATATGACCGAAGAACAGGTCCAGATCGAGCAACTACAGCAGCAGGCAGCGGACCTGAGGGACGCCTTGGACAAACAGATGGGGCAGACCCGTGAGTACCTCGATGCGGCCAGGCGGATAACCGCGGAATTTGACAACTACCGCAAGCGGGCCGCCAAGGACAGGGATGAGATAATCAGATCATCCAACGACAAGCTGATCTCCGAAGTGCTCATCATATACGACGACCTGGAGCGGGCCTTGGCATCCAACGCCTCGGCGGAGGAGTTCCGGAAGGGCGTCAATCAGATACATCTTAACCTAGGGGCTCTACTGAAGTCCTACGGACTCAAAGAAATTCCAGCAAATGAGAAGTTCGACCCGTCGGTGCATGAGGCCTTGAGCATCGGCGAGGGAGAGGAAGGTAAGATCCTCGAAGTGTACCAGAAAGGCTACTGCCTCGGTCCCAGGGTACTGAGGCATTCGAAGGTGAAGGTCGGCGTGAAGCCGGAGACGACGAATACAGAGTGAGGTGAAACAATATGGCAAAAATCATCGGGATAGACCTAGGAACCAGCAATTCGGCCGCCGCGGTAATGGAAGGCGGAAGGCCAACGATCATACCGAGCGCAGAGGGGACGAGCATCGGCGGGAAGGCATTCCCTTCATATGTCGCATTCACAAAGGACGGCCAGCTTCTGGTCGGAGAACCGGCCAGGCGTCAGGCGGTCACCAACCCGGAGGGGACCATCGCCGCCATCAAGAGGAAGATGGGTACTGACTACAAGGTAAACATCAGCGGCAAGGAATACACCCCACAGCAGATATCGGCGTTCATCCTGCAGAAGATCAAGAGGGATGCAGAGGCTTACCTCAACGATACCGTGACCAAGGCGGTCATCACCGTCCCGGCCTACTTCAACGACAACCAGAGGACGGCCACCAAGGACGCTGGCGCCATCGCCGGCCTGGAGGTCATCAGGATCATCAACGAGCCGACCGCGGCCGCCCTGGCCTATGGTCTGGACAAGCAGAACACGGCGCAGAAGATCATGGTCTTCGACCTGGGCGGCGGTACCCTCGATGTCACCATCATGGACTTCTCGGAGGGCGTTTTCGAGGTGGTTTCGACGTCCGGCGACACCCAGCTGGGTGGGACCGACATGGACGAGATACTGATGAAGTTCGTCGTCCAGGAATTCAGGAAGCAGTCCGGAGTGGACCTGAACTCGGACAAGATGGCCATGTGGCGTGTCCGGGAGGCTTGCGAGAAGGCAAAGATAGAGCTCTCGACAACGATGTCCACCGAGATCAACCTGCCGTTCATCTCCGCGGACGCCTCCGGGCCGAAGCACCTGTCCCAGACCATTACCCGGGCGACGCTGGAAGAGCTCATCAACCCAGTCGTTGAACGCTGCCGCGTTCCGGTCCAGAATGCGCTCAAGGACGCGCATCTGACCCACGAACAGATCGACAACGTCATCCTGGTGGGCGGGCCGACCAGAATGCCGCTGGTGCAGAGGTTCATCGAAAAAGAGGTGGGCAAGAAGATCCAGAGGGGCGTCGACCCGATGGAGTGCGTGGCCATGGGGGCCGCCATCCAAGCCGCCGTCCTTTCCGGCGAGGTCAAGGACGTCCTGCTGCTGGACGTTACCCCGCTCTCTTTGGGCATCGAGACGCTGGGCGGTGTCTCCACCAAGCTGATCGAGAGGAACACCACCATCCCCACCCGCAAGTCGCAGGTGTTCTCCACCGCGGCGGACGGGCAGAACAGCGTGGAGATCCACGTCCTGCAGGGCGAGAGGGAGATGGCCGCCAACAACACATCGTTGGGCAAGTTCATGCTTTCCGGCATACCGCCGGCGCCCAGGGGCGTTCCGCAGATCGAGGTCACCTTCGATATCGATGCGAACGGCATCATCAATGTCAGCGCCAAGGACCTGGGAACGCAGAAGAAGACCGCCATCACCATCACCGCCTCGACCAAGCTGTCGAAGGATGAGATCGAGAAGATGGTGCATGATGCAGAGGCGTTCGCCGCTGACGATAAGAAGAACCGTGAGCGCGTCGACACCATCAACCAGGCGGACAACCTCATCTACACCACCGAGCACGCGCTCCAGGAGCTGGGGGCTCAGGCCACCAACGAGGAACGGGTCAACGTGGAGAACGCGGTGGCCGAACTGAAGGGAGAGATCCCGAAGGGCGACACCGCCACCATAAAGGCGAAGATGGAGGCCTTGTCCAAGGTCTTCTATGCGATATCGGCCCGCGTCTACCAGAACGTGCAGCGGGAACAGCAGGCAGGGCAACAGGGCCAGCAGCCGGGGCAGCAGTCCGGTCAAGCCAAACAAAATGAGGACGGGACCATAGACGCTGAATATAAGATAGTCGATGAGGACGAGAAGAAACCCTAGGCAAGATGAGTCCGCATGGCCGACAAGAAAGACTACTACGAGACGCTAGGCGTCGCCAAGGACGCCAGCGTCGATGACATCAAGTCATCCTACCGCAAGCTGGCAAAGCAGTACCACCCAGACGTGACCAAGGAGGACTCGGCCCACGCCGAGGAACGCTTCAAGGAGATATCCGAGGCATACGAGGTTCTGGCGGACTCTGAGAAGCGGAAGCTGTACGACAAATACGGCCATGCAGGCGTTTCCGGCCAGTTCTCCCAGGAGGGCAACTTCTCCTGGCAGGACTTCTCGCACGGGCAGGACCTGAACGACATCTTCGGCGGGGACATGTCCGGCTCCCCTTTCGGCAACATATTCGAGGCTTTCTTCGGCGGAGGCGGCCAGCAGCGCGGACCCCGCCAGGGTCAGCATCTGCGGATGGACATCGAGATCGAGCTGGAGGACGCGGCCAAGGGGGTCAAGCGGGAGATCACCGTTCCCACCTCGATGAAGTGCGACCAGTGCCATGGGACCGGCTCCAAGGATGGAAAGAACCATACCTGCCCCACCTGCGGCGGCAAAGGTCAGGTCCAGCGCGTCGTTCGCCAGGGCAACAACCAGTTCGTGTCGGTGGGCGCCTGTCCCAAATGCGCTGGCAAGGGAACGCTGATCGAGCACCCCTGTCCCAAGTGCGACGGCGAGGGTTATATCCGCAAACCGCAGAAGATCGAGTTCGAGATCCCCAAAGGCGTCGACACCGGCATGAGACTGCGGGTGTCCGGGGCGGGAGAGCGGTCGCCCAATGGCGGACCTCCCGGGGACCTTTACCTGGTCATCCACGTGGCCGAGCATGAGATATTCAAACGAGACGGGGCGGACCTGCTGATCGAGCAGGACATATCGTTCCCCGATGCGGCGATGGGTGCCGAGATCGAGGTGCCGACGCTGTTCGGAGCCGCCAAGTTGACCATTCCGCCGGGCACCCAGCCCGGTACCGACTTCAAGCTGAAGGGTGCCGGTCTGGACCGCATCGACTCCCGCGGGAAGGGCGACCAATTCGTGCGCGTGCACCTCAAGGTACCCAAGAAGCTGAGCCAGGAGCAGAAGGAACTGCTGAAGAAATTCTCCGAGCTCGACACCCAGAAGAAGAGCTTCTTCGGGCGGCACAAATAACGTCCAGTGCTAGCAATTGACACTGGAAAGGGTTAAACGTCCCGGTGTTTTCTCAAGCATCAACAGCTGTGATGAGAAATGCGCCATCCAAGAATAGGCCGATCGTTCGACGGCTTCGACCGGAGGGTCTGGGTATTGTTCTACGGGAGGATAATCCAGGCGACCGGCTTTTCCATGGCGCTGCCGTTCTTGGCGCTGTACCTCAATGGCGAGCTCGGCGTATCGATGACCGAGGTCGGGTTTGTGCTCCTGATTTCCACCGCCATCGGCGCCACCGGCAACATCGTCGGCGGAGAGATCGCTGACAAGTTCGGCCGGAAGCGGATAATGGGCATTGCCCTGGTGGGGCGTGCGGTGATGATGGTGCTCATAGCCGCCGTCATCGCCTTCGTCTCCGGCTATCTCATAATCGCCATCATGATCACCATCAGCTCCTTCATGGGATCGATGTTCGAACCGGCCAGCAACGCCATGGTAGCGGACATCGTCCCGGCCAGCAGAAGGCTTGACGCGTATGGACTGCTCCGCATCGGGGCCAACCTGGGATGGGCCTTGGGCCCGATGATAGGAGGTCTGCTGGCACTCCTGTCGTTCTCGTTCCTGTTCCTCCTGGGCGGGATCGCCACCGGCGCGGTGGCCGCTTTCATGGCGGTCATGCTGAGCGAGTCCCGGGTCCCGGGGGAGTCCCATCAGCGCTACAAGGTCATGGATCTGGTCAAGATCACCCGGAATCGGCAGTTCGCCGCCTTCTGCCTTATCTCGCTTTTCCTGTTCATCATGTTCGGGCAGATGTCCTCCACCTTCGCCGTCTATTCGGAGAAGCAGGTGCATATCAGCCTCGCCGAGGTCGGTTACCTGTATGCCATTAACGGGATGATGGTGGTGTTCCTCCAGCTGCCGATCGCCCGGGTCATCAGTCACCACCGGATGTGCTCGGTCATCGCCTTGGGCTCGCTGTTCTACGCCATAGGGTACGGCATGGTCGGTTTGGCCCCGGACTTCCTCTTCCTGTCACTATGCATGCTGGTGATCACCATGGGCGAGATGGTGGTCTCGCCGTCGTCGATGAACCTGGTGGCCAACATGTCCCCGGAGGACGAGCGGGGCCGTTACATGGGCTTCTATGGTATGTTCTCCTCCTATGGTTTCGCCGCCGGTCCTTTCGTAGGAGGGGTGCTAATGGACCTCCTGATAGGCTCCCCGGTCCTGCTGTGGATGTCGATAGGGCTGTTCGGGATCGTCGCCATGGTCGGCTATCTGTTGCTGGGGAGGCACATCAGCGACACCTTGAACAGTTCCGGCGCGGTCTGAGGTGGTATGCTCTGTTCCAGGGTCGTCGCCTTCGGACATCGTCCCAGGAGGGTACTGCCCCACCGGAATCGTAATGGCCAATGACCTGAATAGTGAG
This sequence comes from uncultured Methanomassiliicoccales archaeon, assembly GCA_963695345.1. Classification (GTDB taxonomy): domain Archaea; phylum Thermoplasmatota; class Thermoplasmata; order Methanomassiliicoccales; family UBA472; genus DASXVU01. The sequence goes on along the minus strand of OY968769.1, from coordinate 973,924 downwards.
AAAGGAGGATTTCATGGGATTCAGCAAGAGGTTCGGTGGTTTCGACCGCAGGGTCTGGACCCTTTTCACCGCTCGGACCATCGACGGGGCCGGGTTCTCCTTCATGTACCCGTTCTTGGCGATCTACCTGCATTCCCAGCTCAACATCTCCATGTCGTTGGTCGGTCTGATACTGCTGGTCGCCGCCGGTGCCGGTGCGGTCGGCAACCTGATCGGAGGAGAGATCGCCGATGCCTACGGTAGGAAGAGGATAATGGCGGTATCGATCATCGTCAGGGGTCTGGTCTTCGTGGTGATCGGCGTCTATATTGCCGGTGCCGTGGACCTGTTCATGCTAACGATACTGGTGGCGGTCAACTTCTTCCTCGGTTCGACCTTCGAACCGGCCAACAATGCCATGGTGGCCGACATCGTGGAACCGAGCAGGCGCCTGGAGGTCTATGGACTGCTGCGTGTGGGCATGAACCTTGGCTGGATCATCGGTCCGATGGTCGGGGGGGTGCTGGCGACCATTTCCTACTCCCTGATCTTCTATTGCAGTGCGATCCTATGCTTCATAGCCGGGATTATAATCCAGTTGTGGATCAGTGAGTCCAGGCCGACAATGGGTGCTGAGAGCACATCCGGCTGGAAGGGATCTTCCGCGATCTTCCGCAACAGCTCCTTCATCTTCTTCTGCGTCATGTGCCTGCTGGTGTTCATTATGGCTGGCCAGATGACATCCACCTTCCCGGTGTACGCCAAGGATTCGGCCGGCCAGAACGAGCTCAATATCGGTATCATCTTCGGCATCACTGCCGTCCTGGTGGTGGTCGCCCAATTCCCCATGGCCCGCTACATCGGGAATTTCAAGACATCGCACGTGATGGCCGCCGGAGCCATCGTGTACACCGTCGGTTTCATGTTCATTGGGCTGACCCATGACTTCTGGATGCTGACCCTCGCGATTTCGATCGTGACGGTTGCTGAGATGATCGTCTCACCTGCGTCGATGAATCTTGTGGCCAGCATGTCGGCGGAGGCGACCCGGGGAAGATACATGGGGATCTTCGGGCTTTTCGCCAGCTTCGGCTGGTCCTCAGCCCCTTTCGTCGGCGGGGTGATGGTGGACGCGATACAGGACCAGGTGTTGTTCTGGATGGCGGTGGGGGTCATCGGGGTCATGTCGGCCATTGGTTTCATGGCCCTGACCAGGATGTTGACCTCCGGCATCAACGGAGCGGACACGCGAAGGGTCCAGGACAAGAATTAAATCCGTGCATCGACCGTTTCAAGAACAGAGATGAAGGTAATAGGCCTGGTCACGGAGGATTTTCGATTCTTCCACCGGATGGTCCGGCTTCTGAAGGAGAGGGGGGAACCGTTCGTCTCGCTTGGTCTAGACGACCCGATACCGGAGAGCGTGGGGGCGATCATCACGACCAACGCGGAACGGGACCGGGTTCGTTTTCCGACCGTCGTCTCAGACGACGACCCGGACTTCGCCTTCAAGGCGGCCCGCTCGGTTCTCCGGGGGAAAAGATTCTCCCGGATCGTGGTCGGGATCGACCCGGGAAGGACGCCGGGGATCGTGGTGATCGGGGACGGCAGGATCATCGACACGGAAAAGGTCTACAGCCCCGAGGATGTCATGGAAACGCTCATCCGGATGACCTGGAACCTGGACTTCGAGCACATCCTGATCCGCATAGGTCATGGCGACCCGACCAATCGGAACCGCATCATCCATGCCGTATGGGACCTGGCCGACGAGGTCGAGATAGTGGACGAAACCAAGACCACGAAGAGGACGGAGACTCCGGATATCGACGCCGCCATCATGATCGCCTTCACCTCCGGCGAGAAGGTCCTCTTCCAGCCGGAAGTCTGCCCCACCCCCGGGGAGGTGCGCGACATCAAACGCCTGAGCCGCATCGAATCCCGCGGGCGGGTGACCATATCCACCGAGCTGGCCTCCCAGGTTGCCCGGGGAAAGATAAGCCTGACCGAGGCGGTCGAGGAATATCAGAAATGATTGGCCTCCGCCGGGCGGGGGCGCAGAGAAGGGGTTTGCGATCAGCCGACCGTCCGGATGAATGAAGGGATCCTCGCCAGGACCATGCCCTCAATGATGACCGGATCGAGCTTCATGGAGACAGCCAAGGCGTCCTGCATCTTCTGTTCGTTGTCCGCGTAGATTGTCAGTAACGTCTCGCCCTGGTCGACCTTGCTGCCCACCTTCTTGCTGAGGACCACACCGGCTCCCTTGTCCCGCGGCGACCCGGCCGCCCTGGCCACGCGGACCAGCTCCTTGTTCTTGATCCTCGAGACATACCCGGACTTCTTGGAAAGGACGTCGACGCTGTGCTCCCCGACCTTGATGTCCGTCGACTTGATGTCCGGGTCACCTCCCTGGGCGCCCACCATCTCCTGGAACTTCCTGAGCGCCTTCCCCGAGGACAGGATATCCCTGGCCTTCTCTTCTCCATTGTACGCCCCTCCCATGTCAAATATCATCCCCGCCAGCGATATCGTCTTCTCGATGACGCTAGTGGGTGACTTAGCCCCTTCCAGCACGGAGATCGCCTCCCTCGCCTCCAGGGCCGGGCCGATCGCCCTCCCCACCGGCTGGCCGCCGTAGGTGATGGCGCATTCCACCTTCATGCCCAGCTTCTCGCCCAGGTCTATGAAGTCGCGGGCGTAGGCCTTCGCCTCGTCCATGGTCCTGACCTTCGTCCCTTCTCCCATCGGGATGTCCATGAGCAGGTAGTCGGCGCCGACCGCCTTCTTCTTGGACATGACCGATGCCAGCAGCTGCGCGTGCGGGTCGATGCCGAGGGGATACTCGGCCTTGATGATCACGTCGTCCGCCGGGGCCAGGTTCAACGATCCTCCCCACGCCATGATGCCTCCCACCTCCTGCGTGATGCGCTTCAGGCTCGCGGAGTCGAAGTCCACGTTGGCGAACACCTCCACTATGTCGGACGTTCCGGCGGCGGAGCTGATCGCCCTGGAAGAGGTCTTCGGGATGAGCAGGCCGCCTGCCGCCACGATCGGGACGATGAGCAGGGTGACCTTGTTCCCGGGGCAGCCTCCGATGGAATGGAAGTCGAATATCGGGCCTTTGTCGAACGTTATGGTCTCTCCCGTGTTGACCATGGCCTTGGTGAGGTCGGCGGTCTCCCGGATGTTCATTCCGTTGATGTGCAGCGAGGTGACGTAGGCTGAGAGCTCGATGTTGGAAAGCGTCCGGGTGGCGATGTCCTTGACGACGATGTTGATCTCGTCGGTGCTCAGTTCCCCTCCGTCCATTTTCTTCCGGATATACTCGACCGACTCGGGGCGGGTGGCCGGGTTGACGTCGATCGGCTCCCCCGGCTCCGGACCGATGGTCTTGAAGGCCCGGCCGAGCAGGCCGACCTCACCTTTGTCGATGACCGTGTCCGAGGTGTTGATGATGGCGGTGACGGCCTTCCCTTCGTGAACGATCCTGACCCGGTCCTGCTCGCGCAGCGCCATGTCCTGCGCGTCATCGATGTGCAGGAGGGCGGTGGTCTCTCCCGTCTCCACGTCCACGAACCTCGCCCTGAGCTTCATGCCGATCCCCATTTCTCAAGTGCCTGGCGCAGCTCCAGGTGGTCCTTGGCATACTGTTCGGCGGTGAGGCCGAGATATCCCGCCTCCACCGCCTGGGCCATGGCCTTGGCCCCTCCCCGTACGCCATGTGGATGGCCGGAAACACCGCCTCCGGCCTGGATCTGCACGTCGTTCCCGGCGATGGCAATGATCTTCGGGACCATGGCCGGCTGGACCCCTCCGGAGGCCACCGGCATGGTTCTCTTGTAGGGCATGTCCGGTCCGACGCATACGTGCTGGTATTCCAGGTCCGCCTTCGGGTCCCCGGTCATCTTGCCGACACCGTAGGTCCCGATGTGCAAAGCGTCCGCCCCGCACATGCGGGACAGTTCCGCGAACACCTTCATGGAGATGCCGTGGTCCTTGTTCCTGGTGATGGCGGCGTGCATCGTCCGGTGCACGTGGATGGGGAGCTTTATCGATGGGTCCTCCGCCAGGACCTGTACGGCGGCGAAGCCGCAGGTTATCACGTCCACCATGATCTGCGAAGCGCCCAGGTCCTGGGCACGCTGGGCCACTTCCAGTATCTTGTCGCCCCGGGTGGAGACGTTGATGGCGTGGATCATGACGTGCCCGGATTCCTTCTTGACCCGGTCCAGAGCCTCCGCGATCGCCACCACCCGGTCGTCCAGCGGGCAGAACTTTTGGTTGACCAGCGTCTCATCGTCCTTGCCGTTGGTAAGTCCGCCCATGCCCGCCTCGTACACGTACTCGGCGGTCTCCCGGGGCGAAAGCCCGATCTTAGGTTTCACGATGGTGCCCACCAGCGGCTTCTCCGGCCGTTTCAGGATCTTTCTCAATCCGTCGATCCCGAACTTGGGGCCCTTGAACTGCTCCAGTATCTCGTTCGGATAGACCACGTCCTCGAGACGGACGCCCGACAGAACGTCCAGTCCGAACAGGTTCCCCGCCACCACGCTCAGGATCTGGGGAACGCCGCCGATATCGATGCTGAAATCCTCGGTCGGAAAGGCGATCACGCAGTAATTGCCCTGGATATCGACCACCTTTCCGCTGCGGCGGACGAAGTTCTCCTCCTTCAGCGTGCTGATTTCGGTCCAGGTCCCGGTGGACTGCTCGGTGGCGATGGCCGCCGCGGCCTCCCTCATCGGCATGTCGGTCTTGACCTTGTAAGTGCAGAACACGTGCGATTCCGGGTCGAGCTTTTCGCCCAGGTGCAGATATTTCTCGGAATATTCCATTTCTTTCCCTCCTCAAATCCTCAATCAATGCTCATTGAATACGAATTCCTGTCCCAGTTCCCTGACGATTATCTCGTACGCGGCGAAGGGCGGGATCACCCCAACCTCGGTCACGATCGAGTCGATGTACTCCGGCGGAGTGGCATCGAACACCGGATTGAATATCCTGACGGAATCCGGAACTTCTCCTGGCTTCACGATCTCGGTCGCGTCCCTCTCCTCGATCTTGACCATCTGGCCGTATATGGTCCGGGGCGAGAACTTGAAAGTCTCGGCGCAGACCATGAACGGCACCCGTGCCTCGTGCGCCGCCAGCGCTACCTGCGAGGTGCCGATCTTGTTGATCAGCGCCCCGTTTGAACAGATGGTGTCCGCCCCCACGAACACGGCGTCGATGTCCTTCATCTGATGCCGTACCGCCGAGTCGATGATCATCGTGGTTGGAACGCCCGCCCTGGCCAGGTCGTTGGCGGAGAGCACCCCCTGCCGCCACGGCCGCGACTCGGTGACCACCGCCTCGATCCTCTTTCCCTCCTTCCAGGCGGTGATTATCGCGCTCAGCGCGGCCTTGCTGTTGCAGTGCGTCATCACCCGGTCCCCGTCCTGAATGCGATTGGCTCCCAGATGGCCGATGATCTTCAACGCCTCGTTGGAGCGGGTTACGAACTCGTCAGCGTTGCGCACCAGGGCGGAACGGTATTCTTCCAGGTCGGCGATGTCGGAGGTCCTCTTGAACACCGACTGGACCCCGTTCCACAGGGAAACCGCTGTGGGTCGCGATTCCAGGAGGATCTCTTTCGAACCCTCCATTCCCTTGCGGAACTCTCCGATGTCCTTCCCGCCATAGGCCAACGCTTCTTCCCTGAGGGCGATGGCCGCCCTCCTGGCGATCTCCGCGGCGCCCCGGATCTCCATCGACCGGATGGCATTGGCAACTTCCTTGGCCGTCATCTAAAGACGTAATACCTGCTCTCTGGACATAAAGGTTGGCCGAGAGGCAGTGGTCTGGGTATCATAGGAGCGGTCCGATCACAGTCCCAGGGTCCTTTCCAGCTCGGCCAGAGGCTGGGTGTTGACTATGTGCTCGGGTCCGAGCCACCCCCTTCTGGCCATGGCGACCCCATAGACCATGTAGTCAAGGTGCTTGATGCTGTGCGAATCGGTGCAGATGACCAGGTTCAGTCCCTTTTCCCGGGCCTTGCGGCAATTGGCGTCGTTCAGGTCCAGGCGCTCCGGGAAGGCGTTGATCTCCAGCAGAACGTCCTTTTCCTTCGCCGCATCCATCACCAGATCGATGTTGACCTGGTATTGTTCCCGCTGTCCTATCCTCCGGCCGGTGGGATGGGCCAATATGGTCAGGTTCTCGTTCGACATGGCCGTGATGATCCGGTTGGTCATCTCCATCTCGGACATCTTGAACCTCGAATGCACCGCACCAACCACCAGGTCCAGCTCTCTAAGCACATCGTCGGGATACTCCAGCTTCCCGTTCTCCTCGATCTCCACCTCCGTCCCGATGATGACGCGGAACGGGGCCATCTTCTCCGATAACCTCCTGGCCTCCGCGATGTTCTTTCTGAGCCGCTCGACCGAGAGACCGCCGGCGATGGTTAGTGATTCCGAGTGGTCGGTGATGGCCATGTATTGGTAGCCCTTCTGCCGGGCCGCTTCGGCCATGGCCTCCATGCTGGCGTTCCCGTCGCTCATATCCGTGTGCACGTGGAAATCGCCTTTGATGTCGGAAAGCTCGACGATCCGCGGTATGCTGTGCGCCAGGCCCGCCTCTATCTCCCCCCGGTCCTCGCGCATCTCCGGCGGCATGATGTCCACGCCCAGGACCCGGTAGATGTCCTCCTCCGTGTGTCCGGCCACCATCTCGTCGGTTTCCTTCCTGAACAGCCCGAACTCGTTCAACTTATATCCCTGTCGATGGCCAGGGATCGTAAGCTTGATGTTGTGCTCCTTGCTTCCGGTGAAGTACTGCAGGGCGGCCCCGAAGCTCTTGTCCGGGACCACCAGCAGGTCGACCTGGACATCGTCCTTCAGACGCACCGACGCCTTGGTTTGCCCCTGGCCGATGATCTCCTTCACCTCGGGGCCGTGGACGAACTGGTACATCACCCGGGCCGGTTCATCGCTGCCCGCCAGCACATCGATGTCGCCGATGGTCTCCTTCATTCTCCGGAGCGATCCGGCCAGGCTCACATGTTCCACACCCTGGGCGAGGAGGAAGTCCACCATCTTCTTGCCTGCCGGGTAGGCGTTGCCGAGCAGCATCCTGCCCTTCGACGATTCCACTAGCCTGATGCCGTTAAGGATGTTCTCCTCGGTCTTCTGGCCGAACCCTTTCAGTCTGCGGATACGGTGCTGCTCGACCGCCAGCTTCAGCTCCTGCAGGTTGGTGATGTTTAGTTGTTTGTACAGCAGTAAGGTGGTCTTCGGTCCGATCTCCGGCACCGCCATCAGCTGGATCAGCCCGGAAGGGAACTCGTTCCTCAATTCGGTCAGGTAGCCCAGCTCACCGGTATCAATGATCTCCGCCACCTTCTTGGCGATGGCGTCGCCCGACCCCGGGTATCCCGCGGAGCTTACCCTGTCTGTAAACGTCCTCGATGTCCTCCCGCATCTCCTCGATGGTGTGGGCTGCGTTCCGGTAGGCCCGCGGCTTGAAAGGTTCTCCCCCTTTCAATTCCAGCAGGTCCGCTATCTCGTAGAGGATGGAGGCGACCTTTTCGTTGAGCATCGGATCGATGTGAAGATACTAGACCATATGAGATATTTCTTTCCAGAAATCGGTAGAAGGTAGTTCATTACCGGATTCATTGATCGGTTGCTTGTTCAGTATCATCACGAATTCCATTCTTACACCTTTCAGCCATCTGATCATCATAGGTTAGGAAACGTTCATAGCAGAAAACACGACAATCATCGATTCGTTCTCGAAGCGCTATTCAAGATAATGTTTCCAAAACGCAAGGGATATGGTTACTCTCAGACATCGCCGAATTCCATCAGACATGCAGAATCATGGGAATATCGGACGTGAAATGACGGGTGCTGTTGTAGAGTATGCACCGGTTCGGTCAGCCTCCGAAATCCTTGTCGTTCTGACCATTTGTCAATGTTCAGATAATTTAAATATCCAGCTCGAGTTATTTTACCCTCAAATTTAGGAAGTTGAAATATGATCTGTCCAAATTGTGGATTCGACAATCCTAGTGGGAGCTTTTGCGGTAAATGCGGGGCACCTATGGCCGTTCCTGCCGCCCCCGTCTATCAGCCACCTGCGCCCAGGCCTAAAAGCAAGAAAACGCTCATGATTGCCATAGTCGCTGTCGTGTTAGTGGTGGTAGTAGTACTGGCCGCTGTCATGTTCGTCCTACCGAAGGCAGCCCAATCGACACCGGGTTCGGCGTTGAACGCTTATTTCGACGGGACGAAGGAACGTGACGCCGCCAAGATCATCGATTGCACAATAATGCATTTTGATACAACAAACCGCTCTTTGTTCATCACGAGTTTGACCGATCAATTGGAGAACCTGTCCGAGTTCAACGTATCCTTGGTCAGCATGGAAGACATATCCATGTCTAACGTTCCAGCAGACATCAAGCTGGATTCAATGAATTTTACCACCGCGCTCCAGAATAGATTCCTCATAACAATACAGGATTCGCAATTCGTCAAGGTAACTATCAAGCAGACGAACAGCTCCACAGATTCCTACACCTCCACCACGTATGTTCTGCTGATTAAGGTCGACGGAAAATGGTACCTTAACATCTATGCCAACTATTCATTATCGGATTGGGCGACGGACCGTTCGATGTCCGATAGAGGATACAGCCCTTTCCCCGGGAGCACCCCTGGTATCTCAACGACACCGACAGGCTCTTTCGCAGGAATGAACAGCTCTGGATATCGGATCCTTACCCTCGTGTCCATCAGCTCATCGACCTTGAGCTATGATGATTGCGAGGTCAGGCTGACCATAGGAACCCACACGAGCTATCCAGCGGCGATCCCTTCCTCCATGCATCTGACCATCCCGGTCATTGCCGGGACCGCCACCGGTTACAACTTGACGATCGTCGATTCAGGGACAACGGGATATGTGTCTGCTGGCGACCTTTTCACACTCGGTCCATTCACCAGTGCAAGCGGGCTGAACGCGATCCAACCCACAGGGACCGTGGTCATAATGAGTCTGATCTATGCTTCGACCGGGGAAACGATCGCCACAGCAACATTTACGCTCTAGTTCAGATGAGTGGAACGGGTCGACCGAAACCTCACCTTTCTTTTCTTTTCCATTACAGCTCAGCGAAAGCGATGTAACGTCCAAATTCGGGTCTGAGAATCGTGATGGCGACTAGCGCGACAAAATGACGCTCTAAGACTATTCGGCAAGAAACAAAAACGGTAGGCACTCATGGTCAAACGACCCTGTGAAACCTGAAGTCGTTGTCAATCCAATGATTTCCGGAAGGTGTAACATTGACACAAGTGACCTAAAACCCTTATGAGACCGCCGTTTCCCATGTGGAGCGGGTCGGCAAAATGATGGGCAACTGCAGCAGAAAGGCATCATGGTGGTTCCGGACATCCCGTCCAACGCCGGCGGGGTCACGGTATCCTATTTCGAATGGGTCCAGGACCTGCAGTTCTTCTTCTGGACGATCAACGAGGTGAACGCAAGGCTACGTCAGGTCATGATCACGGCATACGATAAGGTCAACACACTGTCCCGTTCGAAGGAGGTGGACATGCGCACCCCCGCCAACATGATCGCGATGGGCGACGTCGCCAGAGCCATCCAGCTCAGGGGGATATTCCCATGAATCATGTTCTCAGGGTTCGAGCTCGCTCTGCAGCAGCTTGAACTCCAGCGGTTCCATCGTGGCCGGTTCGATGGGTATCAGCAGTATGGAACGTGCTGAGTAGACATCATCCTTGAGCTTCTGGACCATCTTGAGGAAACCCTTGAAGTCATTGTTCGTGACCATCATGTTCACGCCCTCGAGCAGGATCACCGTTGATTTGTCCTTGTTCGCTGCCAAAAAGACCTTGATGGCGCTCTGGACCTTCGAGAGCTCGGTAGGCGAGATGTACCTTTCCCTCCATTTCTGCTCCGGGTCCACCTCCGCCGATGGCGGGTCCGATTTGGTGAGCCAGACAATGGTGCACTTGTCCCCGAACCGCCTCTGTGCCACCTCCGGGGGAAGTCTGGAGATGCACAGGCCGACCATTCCCATCTTTACCAGGGAAGAGAATACCTTGAACGCTTGGTCTGGCCGTTCCTTCTCCTTGATCAGATAGGTCCTCATCGGTTCGAAGCTCATCTGCAATTCGTGCTTCTGGCTGTCGTCGCTGAGGTCGATGCCGGTCTCCCTCAATATCTTGCGCTTCTTGCCATTGACCTTGTCCTCGATCGCGAGGCGCTGGTTCTTTGCCAGGAGCTGGATCTCGGTCGTCGTGTAATTGCGCTTCATGGTGATGGATATCAGTTCCTCTAGCGCATCGCGAAGACCTTCCTCGTAGCCCTTGATGTAACCCCTCGATAGGGACTCCTGATCAGACATGCATCCCATATAGTGAATAGTAGAGGCCGAGATTTAACCTTATGTTCGCTAAAATCAACAGGCAGATGGCGATTATTCGGGCCTGGTTAATCTGCAGACCATCCGATCACCGTCGAGTCGACTTCGAAAAAGAGATCGAAAGCACACTCCATGGAGTTCGGCGAGCTGGATTCTAGATTCAACACCGTTACTTCAACGGCCAGTCGGAAGAACGCTGACAAAAGCCTTTTATGATTAGGACCATACTAACTCTCGGATGCCGACCCAACAAGTCAAGTTCAGAGGGGTCAAGGCCACCCCGAAGGCGCTGGAGAAGGGGCTCATCGAGACATCGAAGATGCTACGCGATAATCCAGACGTCATCATTCCTCAATGTTCTGGTGAGAAGTGCCGCAAATGTCGCTTTGACAAAGTGCAGCGCAAGATAGAGAAGGTCTCCTCCTTCAAGGACGATCCGGAGAAACTGAACAAACTGGCAAAACGCGGAGATCAGCTGGTACGCGCCTATGCTGCCGCCATTTCCCTCGCGGCAGCGGGGAAGATCCCTTACCTGACGGCCGCGCAACTGCCGGTCGGGGAGGTCTCTTTCGCGGTCAGGGGAAAGGTCGACAGGGAGAAACTGATCGGCATCCAGCATTTCGATGACCCGGACCTGAGACTGCTTGCGTATTTCGACATCGCAAAAAAGCGCGACCTTCACATCTATTCCACCGACCAGCGGCTGTATTGTTCCGAGGGCGGGGGAAAGGTCCCGGAGACATATGTCACCGAGATGCTCGAACAGTCCGAGTACAAGCTGAAGGGACTCTCCTGTGGACATACGGATTCCGATGCCTGCATGATCATCAAGTGGAAATCCGCCCAGAAAGAGGTCAGGGTGTGCCATGAATGCATCAAGGAGGTCAACCTCATCAGCTGGCTATCTTCCCGCATCGCGGCCAATCAGCCCAATGACGACTTCGATGTCGACGTGGAGAGGAAGCTGCACTGCATCGCTTCCGACTGCAGCGACTGTCCCTCCAAGAAAGCGTTCGAGATGAGCGACGACCTCAAACGATCATACCTCGACGGCAAGATCAGCGACAAGGACCTGGTCAACCGCTATATCGAAGAACTGAACGTCACCACCCGCTGGATGGAATCGGTATATATCTCTGGGGCCGACTGCTACGGGCACGACAAGAACAAGTTCCTGGCCATCGTGAAGGGCAGCGAGTCCGAGATGATGGCGCTCAACCACCTTCTCGAAGTGAAGAACGTCTCCATCGTCTCCTCGAGCAATCAGGCGGGCAAGATCATCACCGACATATGGGAGCCGAACAAACAGACACTGCTGGAAGCGGTGGCGTCGAAGGGTGTCATCGATGACCTGCTGAAAAGGACCGACCTCACCCCGCCCCAGATGGTCCAGGAAGCAAGGCGGATGGAGCAGAACCTCAACATCTCCAGCGGCCTGCCCAAATATTCCAAGCTAGGGGAGATAGGGACCTACGCCGATCTGCTGGCCAGAACCTATAAGACGGAGGGAAAGGAGGCCATGGTCAGGGCGACGGAAAAGGGCCGGCAGAAGGACCACCGGATCAAGTCGATATCCTTCGCCTTCCTCAACTCGGCCGGTGACACGTCAAAGAACTGGCAGTTCAACAAGGAGGAGACGGATTACGGCGTCTACCTGGCCCAGTTCGCCCAGAAGATGCTGGAATCGAACGGGTCCGAGTACGACGAGGCGTTGCGGAACCTGCTCTCGGCGTCAGGTGCGTCCGAACCGGTGGTGCTGGAAAAGAATTGAGGCCCTGTCCTTCGACAGGGGAATCTTGTGGCCGGGGTCGCCTTAGAGCGCCCGCCCGTCCTTCATCGCCCGTTCCATCAGGTCCTCGTTCTGCCTCGCCGTCGCGGGGCTGTTCCCAGCGGTCAATTGGATCGTGTCGTTCAGGTGGAACCCGTATAACTTCAGGACGCCGGCGAGACCGAGTGCGGCGCTCTCGAACGCCTTCGGGTCGGGGTTGCCCTGGGAGGTGATCACGATCGCCTTCTTCCCCGGGGTCAGGCTGACCTTGAAATCGGTCCCGAGGAACTGGTAGAGCCGGTCCTCGAACACTCTGAACTGGCCGTTCAGCTGGCCCATGTAGATAGGAACCCCCAGAACGACGGCGTCAGCCACCTTCAGCGCATCCATGACCGGTGTCAGATCGTCCTCGAGCTTGCAGCGGTCGTGGGTCTTGCAGTACATGCAGGCCTGGCATCCCTTGTAGCTCAACTCGTTCAGGAGGAACATCTCAGTGGCGTGCCCCTTCTCCTTGGCTCCGTCCAATACCGCCTGGACCAGCGTTTCCGAGTTGCCGTTCTTCCTGGGGCTTCCCACGATACCTATGACTTTCATCAAGAATCCTCTAGCTATACCGATAGAAGTCACTATATTTCAATCAAGTACGATATTTTATTATATTAGCTATCAATTTGGATAGTAATGTGGAAGATACCTCTCCCGATCCCAGGCGTGCCGAGTGCCCGATCGAGGCCACGGTGTCGATGATCGGCGGGAAGTGGAAGACGGTCATCCTGTGGAAGCTCAGGGACGACAAGCTGCGTTTCAACCAGCTGATGGCGGGGATGCCGGACATATCGCCGAAGATGCTTACCAAACAGCTCCGTGAGCTGGAAAAGGATGGGCTGGTCGCACGCAAGATGTACCCGGAGATCCCGCCCCGGGTAGAGTACAGCCTCACTCCGAAGGCGATCAGCCTGGTACCTATCATGATCGACATGGCCAGGTGGGGCGTGGCCAACATCGAGGGAAGATCATGGATGGGCTGTCCCTCCAACTGCCGATGCGGGCTGAAGGAACAGTTCAAAGATTGATCAGTTCGTATTTTCGGCTGCCCAGCCCGATCTCCTGGCCGTAGCTCAGCTGGAGCTCGCCGTTCGTGTTTTGTCTCAGGCCCTTGAACTTGTCCATTCCCGGCTCCAGGTTGTCCTCGAGCAGGGAATTCGCCAGTCCCATCTGTCCGTTGACCAGGTCGAAGCTGGCCTGGTCGATGGCAACGGGATCGGTGGAGGCGACGAAACCGATGTCCGGAACGATGGGCGCATCGCTCCATGGTGTGCAATCGCAATCAGGCGTTATGTTGATCAGGAAATTGAGATAGCCCATCTTCTTCGGGTGCGGCCTGACCACGCCTAGGGCATACTCGGTCATCCTCTCCACCATCCCGGGCACGTCCGCTTCCCAGTTGATGTCTATGGCCTTCTCCGGACAGACCGTCAGGCACTCGCCGCAGCCGATGCATTCCTCGGCTGAGATCATCGCCTTATTGTCGGGCAGCGTGATCGCCCCTTCCGGGCAGATCGAGGCACAGGCTCCGCAGCCGATGCAAGCGTCCCTATCCGACTCCATCCGGCAGCTGTGCTGCTCCTTCTTCCCGATGGCCGGAGCCCCTCCCATGGCGATGTTCTTGATTGCCCCTCCGAAACCGGTCATCTCATGGGCTTTGAAATGGGTGAGCGCGATAATGCCGTCGGCGGAGACGATGTCCCTGGCCAGCTTCACGTTCTGGAAGTGTTTCCTGCCTATCGGCACTTCCACGTAGCTCTCGCTCCGCAGTCCGTCGGAGATGATCAGGGGCGCCCCGGTGACGGTATAGTCGAAACCATGCTCCAGCGCGGTGACCAGATGGTCCACGGCGTTGTGCCTGCTGCCGGAGTACAGGGTGTTGGTGTCGGTCAGAAAAGGATTGCCCCCGCGGGACTTCACGCGGTCGACCACCTTCCTCACGAAGATCGGGTTGACATAGGCGTCGCTGCCCCTCTCGCCGAAGTGGAGCTTGATGGCGGTCAGGTCGCCCGGCCTGACAGTATCTCCTAATCCGGCCTCGTCGAACAGGTCCCCTACCTTGTTGACCTTGTTCCCCTTCTCCGTCCTCGTTCTAAGGTTGCAAAAATACACTTTAGCGGACACGGGCATCATCCCTTTAGGTCGGTATTCGTCCAAGGGCTATTATTATTCATCAATGGCAGTGGGCGGGTCGCTGTTCTCGCAAAGTCAATCGAGAACCCTGACGTCCATGACCATGTGGGATTTGCAGGGCGCGTAGGCCTTCACTTCTTTCACCAGGAGCACCTCGAACCTTCGGTCCCCCAAGGCCGCAGAGAACGCATCCACCATCTTTTCCGGTATCTCGTCGATGGAGCACACATCGTGATAGTGGATGACCCCGCCCTTCTTGATCAGCCTCACCGCCTTGGGCAGGCTGGCCTCGGTCGAGCCGATGTATCCCATGACGATCCGGTCGGCTACCTCCTCATAGGGCAGCGACCGGTTGTCGCCTAGGTAGGTCTCCACCACGCTCTCGACCCCGTTCAGGACCAGGTTCTTTCTCAGGTAGGAATGGGCCAGGGGATTTATCTCGCAGGCGATCACCCGTTCGGCATGGGCCAATTTGGCCAGCGGGAGGGTGAAGTAACCTATCCCGGCAAACATGTCCACAACCGTCTCGCCGGTGCAGTCGAGCTCCCCCATGCGTTTCTTCTCATCGAAGTTGCCCGATGAGAACATGAGCTTGGCCGCGTCCAACTGGTAGAGAATGGCACCTTCATGGTGCACCGTCTCGGTCACCGAGCCGAACACCACCTCCATCCTCGGTGTCCTGAACTGGCCATCGATGTAGCCCCTTTCGTCCAGCACCGTCTTGGCGCCGAGCTCCACGGCGTAGGCTTTGGCGATCCTTTTTAGATGCGGTCTAAGCCTCTCCGGGAACTTGACGATGAGCACGTCGCCCAGCATCTCCCACTTATACGGAAGCAGGTCCGCCAGATCATCGGTCAACGCCAGCTCTTCCCTGATGATCTCGTACGGCGCCCGGTAGCATTCCCTCTCCCGGGGATATCCGTCAACAATGACCAGACGCTCCTGTTCGATCACCAGCTGGTCGACCCTGTCGGTCAGCGGCAGAAGCACGAACTCCCCCTGCTCAATGATCCGGACATCCTTGCGCACATAGCCCATGGTGTTCAGCCTCTTGCGGACCGATTCCGCCTCCAGACGGGCCACCTGCGCGCATCTCATGTGCGCTCAAAAAGGAGGCCGCCGATACAAACCTTCCGCTCACTTGAACAACAACGAGCCTAGTATCTGCGGCGAGAACCGGAGAAGCGAGGGCACCGAGCGGAGGACCGCCGGCGCCAGTTCCGTCGGTCTGTCGATATCTCCCGATTCCAGTATCTCCCTCACTGAAGGCCGCAGCATCAGCTTCCCAACGTCGTCCAGCTTCTTGTCGCTCAGCCTGACGAAGACCTTTCTGACCCTGTAACCGCGGTCTAGCTCCCGACCGATCCTCTCCTTCCAGAGGCTTTGATATCGGGAGAGGGATATCGCGCTGAGATCGTTCTTCCCGAGCGCCTCCAAGGCGGTCTCCGCGGCGCATTCCGCCGATATCATCCCGGTGAACAGCCCGCCTCCGCTCAGCGGCTTGGCCATGGCCGCCGCGTCGCCGGTTATCATGACACGGTCGGCGTAGGTCCGCTTCCGCGTCCCCAAGGGGATCACGCCAGAGTAGTTGTCCAGCCTCGTTGCCCCGTCCAGCCCTTCAGCCTCGAGCAGGGACTTGAGGTAACCGCTCGGCGGACCATGTCTCTCCGATACGCACAGGCCGATGCGCGTGAAATTTCCGCAGGGGATCTTCCATGCGAAGAAGCCCGGGGCCACCTTGTTGCCCAGATACACGTGGACATGGGTCTGCTCGGCCATGCGGTCATCGATGTCGCATTCAATGCCCTTGACCGAGTCCCGGGGCGGAGGGAGGCCGGCGGCCTTCGAGACGGTGGACTTATACCCGTCGGCGCCGACCAGCAGTTTGCATCGGATGTCTTTCCGGTCATCCGTCCGTACGACCATCCGATCGTCTTTGACCTCGAAGTCCAGGAACTTAGTCCCGGTCACATATTCGGCCCCTGCGGCCACGGCCCGGTCCATGCAGCGCTGGTCGAACTTGAAACGGTCCACCACCACGGCCTTGGTCTCTTTCCCATCCAAACGGAGGATGGCTCCTCCGGGAAAATGGAGGACCATTCCGCTAATGCGGTTCAGGACGGAATCCTGGGCCCCGACCATGTCGATGACCCGGGGGGTGACGAGGCCGGCGCACTGGACCGGAACCCCAGCATCCTGGTGCTCCTCCATGATGAGGGTCGGGTGTTTGCCTGAAGTGATGGCCGCCACTGCGCATCCCACCGGCCCTCCTCCCACGATGACCAGGTCCCATTCCATTACCCTATGCAAATCTGCGCCGATATTAACCACTTTGGTCGGTCACCTCGGCACCTTTCGAGACCAAGTATGCCACCATCAGCACCAGTCCGACCGTCGTTACCCCGACTGCCCATAGCGGGAAGCTCTCCATGATGAAGACGAACGATACGATCACCGCCGCCAGACCGACCATCATTACCATCAGGAGATAGATCCCCAGCATCAGGGCCATCCTTCCTAGGGCAACCGCCCCAACGGATATTTTTCCCGGCCGGGCCTTCATGGTCGCCAGATAGCTCGTTTCCAAAGACAGTCCGCCGACCAGGAGCGCCCCCATGCCGAGGATCAATACGCCCCATCCCACATAGAACGGTGCGTTATCATTAATCTCCGCCCAGAACGCCGATAGGACCGCCACTGCCCCGAACAGGAACCTGAACCCCACAGCCCAGGCCAGTCGCAAGGAGATCGCGCCAGCTGTTGCCCCTGCCAGCAGGAGTGCTCCCGGAACCACGACATCGTCCTGGGAATGGGACATGAGCGTGGCGATGACCGCCAGGAACATCAATGCGATCGAGGAGTATCTGAGGACAATGAAATGTGCCCTCAGTGGCCCTTCTCCTGCTGGCAACCCCTCACCTCCTGGAAGAACATCGTCAAGGGCTTGTTCGTCTCCCAGTCGACAACTTTGCAGAAATTGCCCAGCTCGAACAGGGCGTCAGCGCGACGCAGGGCACCCATCCGGCCTACGATCTCACTCGCCCTATCCCCCGGCCGTTCATTCCCTACCGGCCGCGGCGAGATTACCACCAGGTGATGTCCTTTTACCACCAGTTCTTTCGCGGTGTCCACCATACCGCCGTCGTTAAGGGTCGTGATCAACAGCAGCATGGAATCCTCCCGGAAGTAACGGTTCAATGCCAGACGGATGCTCATTGCCGAACGGACCAGTCCGGGCCTGGTTTCTGTCAGATGGTCCATGATCTTCTGCATCTGACGTTTTCCGTAATACGAACGGATCACGTCCACGACCTCGCCAACTATGATCATGCCCACGCGGTCCCTTGCCTTCAAGAAGTAAGAGGATAAGGAAGCCGCCGCCTCGATCGTCGCCTCCAGATTCTCGTATCCATCGACCGTCCGGGCATCGACGATGATGGTGACGTCCCCGCTCCGTTCCGTCGCGTAATCGTTCGTCACCATCCGATCACGTTTGGCCGAGGCCTTCCAGTTGACGTGCCGGAGCGAGTCGCCTGAGCGATAGTCCCTTAGGGCGAAGAACTCGGTTCCTGGCCCCAGTAGTTTTGACCTGATGTTCCCGGCGTGCATCCGGACCCGGGTCGGTTGGATGACCAGCCTCTTCATCTCCTGGACGCGCGGGGTGACCTCCAGCTGGCCTTGCACGCTGTATGTGACCGATCGGGTTGTCTGGAACAAGGGATCGGTTGAGGTGACCTCAACTTCGCAGAACAGGAACCTGCCCCTCCCCGGCAGGGTCAGTGAATATTGGACCAAGGCGGTCGCCCCTCTGGCCATCCCGATCGGAAAACGGTTGGTGCCGGACGCCAGAAGGACTCCCTCAGGAAGTTTGTCCTCGAGCTGTGCGAAATGGAATCGTTCTCCCCGGTTCACTATCTGCATCGAGACCTCGATCTCCTCTCCTTTCTGGGGCCGGTCCCGGTCGAACGTCCGTGTGATCACCAGGTCCATTCCGGTCCGCCGGAACATCAGCGGTTCCAGGGCAACCATCATGATCAGTGGCACTATCAACGAAACGATCTCCCATCTGTGAAGGGTCAGGCCCATGACCAGGAAGAATGATGTCGCTCCCAGGATAGCGCCGCCGGTGCGGGTGCGCAATTCAATCGACCTTCGGGACCGGAATGCTCCTGATCAGCGCATCCAGTACGTCTTCCGCCCGGACCCCTCTGATCCATGGGTCGGCAGCAAGGATCAGGCGATGGGCAAGGGCTGGCTCGGCCATCGCGTAGACGTCCTCCGGCGTCACATAGTCCCTCCCGGATATGGCCGCCTTGGCCGATGATAGCCGCATCAGGGCCAGCGAGCCTCTCGGAGACGCCCCCACCTCCACCTGATCCAGGTGTCTGGTCGCCTCCACTATTGACACGATGTATTGGTCGATGGCATCATCGACATGAATGCCCTCCACGGCCTTCTGGAGATCCAGGATGTCCTCTGGTGAACATACGCTCTTGACATCGGCGTCCTCCTTCCCTCTCAGTCGGCGACGCCTTAGGATGGTCATCTCCTCCTCCTTGGAAGGGTAACCTACCTTGGTCCTGATCAGGAAACGGTCGATCTGAGCTTCTGGCAGCGGATAGGTCCCCTCGTATTCTATTGGGTTCTGGGTGGCCATCACGATGAAGGGTCGGTTCAGCTTGTGGGTCTCACCCTCCAGCGTCACCTGCCTCTCCTGCATGGACTCCAGCAAAGCCGCCTGGGTCTTCGGAGGTGCGCGGTTGATCTCGTCCGCCAGAAGGATGTTGGTGAAGAGGGGCCCCTTTCTCAGGACAAACGATGATGAAGCCCGGTCGAGTATGTATGAACCGGTGATATCCGCGGGCAGGAGGTCGGGAGTGAACTGCACCCGTTTGAACTCGCATCCGCTTGCCTGGGCGAATGTGTTTGCCATCATGGTCTTGGCCAAGCCGGGGTAGTCCTCCAGAAGTATGTGTCCGTCACAGAGTATGGCCAGCATGACCCTCTCGGTCACCTCCCGCTTTCCGACGATCATCTTACCCACCTCGTCCAGGATCGTTTCGCACTTGGCCTTCACATCTTCTACTTTCAATGCCACTCTTCCACCTTCCTTAACATATCTGACAGCCACCTGTAGAAATTGGCGCGGATACCATTGGACTCGTCCAGCAGTAGGTCCTCCATGTCCTTGGTGGTCGCTTTTAGGATCCAGGTCAGGTCGATGTCCTTGGTCATCTGCCCCGCCGTCCCTTTTTCGATCGCATTCCTCAGATCCGCTATCGTGAGGTGCCTGTGCACCATCACCTTGTTCGAGAATGTCACCTTCAGATCTTGTAACAGATTGACCTGGCTGAAGATATTGCCTTCCAGCGCCTCTTGCACATTGTTCTTGTTCAGACCTTGCTTGAACTCCACGTCCTTGATGTCAATGAAACGCCCTTCGCCCTCATACCAGGCACGTTTAGGATAGGTCCATCTGATGACGAATAGGCACAATATGATGACCAGTGCAACGAACAAGATCCACCTGACGTCCTCGCCGCTTCGGGACTCTCCCTGGGTGGAAAGGAAGACCGCCATGATGGTAAGGACGAAGGTCAGTATTACGATCGCCATTCCGAAGGGAAAGCCTTCCCGCTGCTCGGGATCGCTTTCCCATATGCTCTCCATGATTCTCCTTCCATCCTTGAGCGGTTCAGCCAGTTTGCCTCGCCTCCAGGCTCTCCCTCAGGCTCTCGAACGAATTAATGGCCCGCGCCTTTTCCGGCTCGCCCATCTCATGTCGGCTATAGCGGGCCTCTTCGAATAACGCAGTAAGCTCCTCCAGGGGGCCCGCCTTCCATCCCAGTTCCTTGGCCGCCCTGACGGCGAACTCCTTGGGGGTGAGGAAGGCCTCATCCTCGATCTTCCCCGCCTGCACCAGGAGGCACATCCTCTGGTATGTTCGTATGACCGTGGAACGAGGGTCCTCTCCGGCATAGAGCGAGATGACGGCTTGATCAAGGACCGCCATCGCATTTTCCCTCCTGGACTCCGGACCAGCGACCGCCAGCGTATCATTCCGGCGAAGAAACCTCCAAATCACGATGATGGATGCCAGTGCGAACAGGACCACCACCAAGGGAAGAACCATCGACATGTTCTGAGGGGATGCTTCCGGCAGGGGCGTGGTGATGTTGTCCTCTCCCGCGTCTGTCCCCGGCTGTCCGTTCAGGATCCCTCCGGATCGAAAGGTCTGAGCAGGAAGACGAATAGCCAGAGGGCCAGCAGGAGGATGGCATAGGGAAGCAGGCTCTGACCGTGGCCGGCCTTCACTTCCATTTTCGTCCCGGATATCTTTTTTCTATTGCTGAGGTATCGAAACACCAGGTAGCCAATCAGAAGGATCCAGAATGCCACCATTATCTGCGTGATCGTGGCGGTCAGCGTTTCCATGACGTCGCGGCCGATATCCACACCCTGACCGCTCGCGATACTGACATTCGCGATCAACACCACGGCCGTTATGACCGCAATAATCGCCGCTGCAAGGAACATCAGTCTCTGGTCCTTGAACGGAGATGCCATTCGCTGTTTTTGTAGGCCTAGCTAGCTATAAAAGAAATGGTATGCCGCCATCCGGCGGCCCGGGGCAAGGGGGCAGATGGCCCGTTACTTCTTGCTGACCTTTTCCCAGTCCTTCAGGAACTTCTCGATCCCGGAATCGGTGAGCGGGTGCTTGAACATCTTCTTCAGGACGTCGTAGGGGATGGTCGCCACGTGCGCCCCGAGCCTGGCCGCCTCGGTCACATGGATCGGGTCGCGCACCGACGCCACGATGACCTCGCAGTCGAACTCGTAGTTCTCCAGGATGTCCATGATCTCGGCGATCAGGTCCATGCCGTTCTGGCCGATGTCGTCCAGCCTGCCCACGAACGGGCGAGACGTAGCGCGCGCCCGCCTTTGCCGCCAGCAGAGCCTGGTTGGCCGAGAATATCAGGGTCATGTTGATCTTGATGCCCTCGGAGGCCAGTATCTTGGTGGCTTTCAGGCCTTCCTCGGTCATCGGGATCTTGACCACGATGTTCTTGTTGCCGGCGGCGATCTTCCTTGCCTCCGGGAACGATCTCCGCGGCCGTGATGCTGACCGCCTCGACGCTGATCGGTCCGTCAACGACGGCGCAGATCTCCTTGACCAGGGTGCGAGAAGTCCTTGTTCTCCTTGGCCACGAGCGACGGGTTCGTGGTCACTCCGTCCAGGATTCCCCAGCTGTTTACCTCTTTGATCTGTTCGATGTTCGCCGTGTCAATGAAGATCTTCATCCTAACGCCTCCTGATTACTTCCTCTGCGGCCTCTACGACCTTGTCCATCGTGAGCCCGTATTTCGTCATGAGCTCATCGCTCTCACCCGATTCGCCGAACACGTCGGCCATGCCCACGACGCTTCATCGGTACGGGGCGGTGCTCCACCAGATAAGAAGCGACGTATGAACCCAGACCGGAGATGACATTGTGCTCCTCAGCGGTCACGATCCCTCCGGTCTCGGCGGCGGCCTTGTGCATCGCTTCCTCATCCAGCGGTTTGACCGTTGACATGTTGATCACCCGGGCCGAGATGCCCTTGGTCTTCAGAGTCTCCGCCGCCTCCAGGCAGGCCGAGACCATCTGACCGGTACCGACCAGGGTCACGTCGGAACCATCCCTCGGCATCGTTGCCTTTCCGATCTCGAATGGAGTGTTGATGTCGGTGAGGTTGGGCACGTCAACGCGTCCCATGCGCAGGTAGCAGGGTCCGGACCGGGCGGCCACCGCCTTGGTCGCCTTGAATGCCTCTGTGGCGTCCGCCGGGACCACGATGGTCATGTTAGGAAGGGTATGCATCAGGGCGATGTCCTCCATGGTCTGGTGCGACGCTCCGTCTCCGCCCACGCTGATGCCGGCATGGGTGGCGGCGATCTTGACGTTCATCTTCGGATAGGCTATCGATTGCCTGATCTGGTCGAAGCAACGGCCGGTGGCGAAGACCGCGAAGGTCGAAGCGAACACGGTCTTGCCGGATGCCGCCAACCCAGCGGCGGTGCCGATCATGTTCTGCTCGGCGATGCCGACATTGAAGAAGCGTTCCGGGAACTCCTTGCCGAAATCGACGGTCCGTGGTCGAGCCGGACAGGTCCGCGTCGAGCACCACGATGTCGCTCCTGGAGCGTCCCAGCTCGACCAGCGCCTTGCCGTACTCCTTCCTTTGGCTGCTGTAGGTCCACTTCATTGGTCTTCCCCCAGTTCCCTCAGGGCGCGCTGCGGTCTCGTCCGCGGTGGGCGATTTGCCATGGAATGCCAGGTTGTTCTCCATGAAGGAGACTCCCTTGCCCTTGATGGTGTGAGCGATGACCACGGTCGGCCTGCCCTTGGTCTCTTTGGCCTGGTCCGCCGCGTCGAGGATCTGCCGCATGTCATGTCCGTCGATCTCCAGGACGTTCCATCCGAAGGCCTTCCACTTGTCCGCCAGCGGTTCCAGGGACATGATGCTCTCGGTGGTGCCGTCGATCTGGAGCTTGTTCCGGTCCACGAAAGCCAGCACGTTGTCGAGTTTGTAGTGGGATGCCAGCATGGCCGCCTCCCAGATCTGCCCTTCGGCCATCTCGCCGTCGCCGCAGATGCAGTAGACCCGATACGATCTCTTGTCCAGCTTGGCCGCCAACGCCATCCCGTTGGCCGCGCTCAGGCCCTGCCCCAGCGAACCGGTGGACATCTCCACTCCCGGGGTCTTGGTCCGGCAGGGGTGCCCCTGCAAGCGGCAACCCATCTTTCGCAGCGTGCCCAGCTCCTCGACCGGAAAGTACCCGCTCTCCGCCAGCGCCGCATAATAGATCGGCGCGGCGTGTCCCTTGGACAGCACGAAACGGTCCCGGTCCGGCCAATCCAGCTCCTTGGACCGGTGGTTCATGATATCGAAGAAAAGGGCGGTCACAATGTCCGCGGAGGAAAGCGATCCGCCGGGATGTCCTGACCCGGCGGCGATGCGTCATGCGGATGACGTGGCGGCGGAGTATGTTGGCTTTTTTCTCTAGGTTAAGGATGGTATCGTCGTTGTACGAGGACACGAAGAGCACCTCTAAGGATGGGATGGGGGTTGGTCAATGGCCCGGTTCTATTTAATAACTTTTTGTGCCCACCAATGGTCGGTCGGTGGAATATTTGGCGGACACTTGGACCGGTCGTGCCTTGAATTGCAGGGAAAAAACGACCTGCCAACTTCTGTATCCACGCGCTCCATTTAATACTGATAGCATTCAGATACTGACCTCGATGGCGTACTGTTACGATATCCCGTGTGGGGGGAATGCGGTCCTCGAGCAGGTGGTGGAGAGGCTCAACAACGATGTCGAGGTTCGCACCCTGTGGAAGGCGTCCAACATCACCGCCATAGACCGCATGGGCTATTCAGATCATGGTCCCACGCACATCAAGATCGTCTCCAAACTGGCGCTCAAGATGCTCCAGATGCTGGTCGACAAGGGAATGAAGCCGAGCGTCGTGAAGAACTACGGGCTGGGCATCTCCGACGCAGAGGTGGTGGTGGTTCTCGCCGCTTCCTTGCACGACATCGGACATTCGATCCACCGGACCAACCATGAGGAGATGTCCCTCATGCTGGCCCCGCCGATCATCAAGCGAATGCTGGAAGGCCTCTACGACGAGGCCGAGCGGACCATCATGATGGTGGAGACCATGCACGCCATGATCTCGCACCACGAGGACATATTCCCGCTCACCCTGGAGGCCGGGGTGGTGCGAGTGGCCGATGCCCTGGACATGGAGAAGGGCAGGGCCCGGGTGCCGTTCCGCGCGGGAAGCATCAACATTCATTCAGTGTCCGCCCTGGCCATCGAAAAGGTGCGGGTGGTCGAGGGGAAGGATATCCCGATCCACGTCGACATAACCATGAACAACTCGGCTGGTATATTCCAGATAGACGAGCTGTTGCGGGACAAGATAGAGAAATCCGGGATCAGGGACAAGATCGAGATATCGGTGCATGTCCCGAAGGAAGAGACCC
This sequence comes from uncultured Methanomassiliicoccales archaeon, assembly GCA_963695345.1. Taxonomy (GTDB): domain Archaea; phylum Thermoplasmatota; class Thermoplasmata; order Methanomassiliicoccales; family UBA472; genus DASXVU01. The sequence goes on along the minus strand of OY968769.1, from coordinate 949,523 downwards.
GGATAGTGGAGAGCCTGAAGCTCTGACCACCTTAGTCGTTCTCGATGCGCGGGGCCAGCAGGTACTTGACCTTGCCCTTTCCGCCTGCGAAGTCGAACTCTATCTTGACCGGCAGGTCGTTGCCCAGGTTGATCACGACAACCGTCCCGGAGGGAATCGCCCGGACCATGTTGGCGAAGTAGTCCATGGGGAACAGGGACTTGATGCTCTCCTTGCAGTCGAGCGAGACCAGCAGGTCCTTCGGCAGCTTGAGCGTGACCGAATCGGTGTCGCCCTCGGACAGCAGCTCGAACTGCTCCGGTGTCGCCGTCAGGGCGATGTGGTCCGAGATGCTCTCCGAGGCCTTGATGCCCCGCTGCAGCTCCTCCACGTTCACCGCGACCTTGGCCGGCAGGTTGAGGTTGGGGACCTTGGTGTCCGCCATGCCCTCGGTGGATACCAGGCTCATGCGCCTGGTGACGTTGCCGACCGATATGATCAAGCCTTCCGCGCTCCTCATCGTGCTTCATCTCGATGATGTCGCCCGCCTTCGAGAGACGGATGACCTCCCTGAGCTTGTCCAGGTCGAGCCCGATCTCCGTCTCGTTGGCGGAGAACTGCTCGAATGCACCCTTGTCGATGGTCATGTCGATCATGGCCACATGGGCCGGGTCGACCGCCTTCAAAGTGATCCCGTTGGCATCGATCTTGAACTTAGCTTCATCGATGAGCGTTGAAACGACGTCCACGACACCCTTGAGCGTCTCGGACTTTAGCTTGGCTTGGAACATCAGACTCCCTTCCATGCAGTAAACAGGTTTGGTTTAATAATCTTTTGCAGAATGTAGCCAGCATGTAATCCAATTGTAATTCCTGCATCATTTCCATCGTTGAGAACAGTACTTGATGTCCTGCCTCAGGCTGCCATGCTTGCCAATTCCGGTAATCATTTATGACAAATGGAAGGAACGGCGCACATCCCAGTTGCTGATCCCTTTTCGGTCGGCCGAAGCTCCCGAGAGCCGCCCCGTGCCTCGGAGAAAGGCATTTGTATAGGCTAAACTATGTTAGTTAATGATAACTAACTTAGTGATGACATATGATGCCGGCACGGAAGGACTCCAAAACGAGAAAGGGTGAGGTGTTGAGGGTCGCCCTTCAGGTGGTGGCGGAGGAAGGGATCCATGCACTGACCCTGCATGAGCTCTCGAGACGCATCGGCATCTCTGAAGCGGCCCTCTTCAGACACTTCGAGAACAAACAGGACATCGTCAACTCACTGGCGGAATGGGTGTTCAAGGAATACATCGTTAACGAGAGTGAAGGGGAGAATGACATTCGCCGCGCAATGGCCAACCTGATGCGGCGGCAGTTCCTGGAATTCCAGAAATGCCCTGAGGCGACGTCAATATTGTTCCAAGAGGAGGTTTTCAGGGAATTTCCTCAAGCAAAGGGGATGTTCGATGAACGGCGTAAATCCCGGGCCGCCCAAATAATGTCCATGATCCGCAAGGCAAAGGCCAATGGTGAGATCGGAAGCGAAGTGGACGAGGCGACCTTCTCGCTCATCTTCATCGGAACCATGCGAATGGCCGTGATGGAGTGGCGCAGTTCGGGCTTCGCCTACGACCTTACAACGCGGGAAGAGGCGATCACTAGGGAATTGGTCAAGCTTCTCCCCGCTCCTGAATCGGCCCGAGACATGCAAAGGAGCTGATATGGCAGCCAACTCACTGCCGATGGTGGCAGGGATGGCCTTTGCCGCCTTCGCCATCATTCTGCCATTCCTGCTGATGCGTAGAAGAAAGCTGACCCCGACCCTTCGTTTCGGGCTCCTTCTCTTCGCCATGGTTATGGGGTTCCTGTTCTTCGCCCCAATGTTTCCGTGGCAGATCCAACAGATAATATTGGGAGGAAACCCGCAACTCCCTCTCCCGTTGTGGGTGATGGCATCGGTCCTTTCCGTGGTGATAGCCGCTTCCCTCCTTTTTGGAAAGGCGTTCTGTGGATACGGCTGCCCAATCGGGGCGGTTCAGGAGATGCTTTACCTCGTACCCATCCCGAAGCTCCAAGCAAGAAACCCCTCCGTCACCCAAGCGATCAGGGTTCTTGCGCTGGTGATCATGGTCATACTTGGAACGGCATTCTCAATAAACACAATCGGCTGGTTTGGTTTGAAGGACTTCTTCGGGCTCGCCCTTGCGTCGACCGGAGCCCTGGTTTTCTCAATGGTCCTGATCGGTTCTCTGGCCTACTATCGGCCATTCTGTCGCCTGGTCTGTCCGTTCGGGGTCTTCACCGCTCTCGCCTCCCTCAGACCGGTTTATTCCATCCGTCGAACAGAAGCGTGCAATCATTGCAGGAAATGTGAACGGATATGCCCCACCGACCAGGCCGGAGAGAAGGCGGGGAAGGCGGAGTGCTATCTCTGTCTGCGTTGCGTCGATGCTTGCCCGAAAGGCGCATTGATCTATGAAAGGAAAAATGCGAAATGAGGTGTGAAACAAATGCAAGTTGTAAGTCTGAAGGAGCTGCCCACATGCCCGAACGGTCACGGGGTGGAGATGAAACGGTTATTGGACAATGATGATGCCCAGGTATCGCAGATCAGGCTTCTGCCCGGTGAGGCACTGAAGAAGCATATCACTCCGGTCGATGTGATCTTCTATGTGCTCCAGGGTGAAGGGGAAATCGAGATCGAGGATGAAATTCGACATGTGAGAACAGATGAACTGATCTATTCACCCGCTAAGATTCCCCATCGTCTCATGAATCAAGGTGGCTCCGATCTTCGGTTTCTCGTGATCAAGTTGATGAGGTCCACCGAAAAGAGCTGATCAATAGGAGTTACGGGAGTTGACCTTAGATGATTCCTTCCAGGATTGTCCAACCCGCTCCTAGATAGTATCTCGGGATCCAATATGGGGAGGGATAGCCAAGACATGATCCATTCTTGGCCTGACAGAAACAGATGAACATCGCCCCGATCGAGATCGGTCATCCCAACCGTTAACATGTGGGGCTGTTTCAGGCGTCATCGGAGAACATGCAGGATTCGGCGACCATCCTCATGTTCCGACCAACTTAAAAACCGACAGTTGGGAACGCTAGGGCGCCCGGTAAGGCAAGTTACGGCTGAAATTTAACCGTACTCGCGCCAGGAGGCACCGCATTCACAGCAACGATAGATCTTGGTCTCGGGTTCATCCGCCGCCCTGGTCTGCCTGAGCACCCAGAAAGCCTCATTGTGCTTGCACTTGGGGCATTCGACCTTGGTCTTGGGCAACGTCGGCGCCGAGTTCTCAACCACCATCTGCTCCTTCTCCTTGCCCCTGATGACGCATGTGTCAGCCTTGTTGGCGGTCACGTCATACTCTTTCTGGCATCGGTTGCACCAGATCTTGCCGTTCTTCGGCAACGCAAGGGCTTTACATGTAGGACAGAACATTTAGATTTCGCCAACTCGCAGGAAATTTACTTCCATATTTATATTCTTCTTCTCCACCGTCATTCCAGGGCGATTGATTGGTTCAGACGAATCGGAAGTCGTCGGATTCCGATTTCTTGCTCGTTGTCCAGCTTCTTGTGCTGCGCATGCGTCGCCCTTACCGGAACCTCATGCTTCGCCCTATTCAGGTTTCGCTCGAACTCCTTCTGCCGGTGTTTCCTGACCGGCTCGTCCTCTCCTCCTCCTCCATCGCCTTCTCCAGGGTCCTGGAGTGGGCGGCGGGGGCGTGGGTGAAGCTCTTTCCGGCTCCCGAGGTCTCCTTCAAGTCATTGAAATGGACGGATGGCGACCTGACCGGCCCTTCCTCATCGTCCTCTTCCTTCTTCCGGCCCTTTCCCTTTCCCTTCCGCTTACCCAATAGCCAAAGACCCTTCTTCCCCTTGGATTTCGGGCGCTTCCGACATGCACATGCGTGCCGCGGTCTCCTCCGTGCTTGACGACGTACTCCATCTCCCGCAGCGACTGGATGGCCATGGCCCCTCCGATGTAGGCGAACGCCAATGCCAGGATGTAGAAGTCCAGGCGTACGCCGGTACTGCCCTGGATCGTCCCGATGAAGGATTGAAGGTAACCAGTCGTGAAGTCGGCCAAAGGTCCGAAGGCCGGTATGGCCTTGGCCTAGTGCCGCCGAATATCGCCTCTGGGGCGAGGTCGATGCCGAACCAAACGGTGGGGATGAACTTGATCGTGACCATCGTGGCCACGAAGAAAACGATGGCCAGGGGTATGCTGACTGCGAAGACCCCCTTGATCGGGGTGCCAGCCCTTCTGACCGGCAACGTATCCCGCTATCATGGGTCCGAAGATCGGGATCCACCAGAGCAGGAACATCAGGACGCTGCCGTATTTCACGGCAGACCAGTAATTGAAAGGGTCGTCCGAAGATGATGATAGCAACCATGACCGTTTCGGCTTCTCCCTATCCTCACTCTCATCGGAAAGCCGGTACACTCCGCTCTTCATGAGCGATCTTGGTGGCCTGGTCCTTCGTGATGCGCCTGTCGCCTGAAATTCATTCCCATCCCCCTCGGTCTGACGTATGTCAGACAAATGAAAATCGACAGGTGAATATAAAGAACTTGGGGTTCGGTGCCGGGGGACGTTACTTCGGCATGTAGCACATCAGATTGTTTTCCCGCAACGCTTCCCTGGTTCCCTCAGGGGTGATGGCGCGGGACCTCGTCTGATGCTTGAGCATCTCATCGAATGGATAGTTGATATAAGTGCTCAGGAGCTTTAGCCGGTCGGCGGGGAACGCCTGCCTTCCCAGAAGTATCTGGACCACGCTCCAACCCGGATGGACCCGGGAGCGATATCCCATCTGACGTCCTAGCTCGTTCAGGGAACCAGCCTTCTCTATCCCTCTCGCGATGATCATGGCCCTGAAGCCTGAGGTCAGCCAAACCTTCTCTAATTCCTTGGGTTGACGGAACCCGGGAAATGCAAAGTCGGACAAGCGATTAAGGTCATGCGAGTGTGAGTTAGATAAACCTTCCCTGCAGAAGTTCGGCATGCCGATAGGAAATTGCAAGCCAGCTGACCACTGCATATCGGAATCGGCAGGTGGGTTTCACCTCAACCTATTTATACCGTACCACGTCTAGCCTGGTCGAAAATCAATGGGAGTGTTCCGGACAATCTTGAACATATCAACGAAGGAGGAAGGCGAAATCGTCGATCTGACCGGGAAGGTCAGCGAGGCGGTAAATAGATTCTGGCTTGAAGGCCGGCATCGCCTGCATCTTCGTCACCCATACCACCGCGGCGGTTTTCATCACCGAGAACGAGCCGGGCCTGCGATCTGACCTTATCAGGTCCATGGAAAAGGTTTTCCCCAAGGGGTTAGGATATGCTCATAACGTCGGCGGGGAAGGCAATGGCCACTCGCACATCAGGGCTTCGGCCTTCGGTCAGTCGGTCTCCGTTCCGTTCAACGATGCTTCCCTTGATATCGGCATCTGGCAGAGCATTGTGCTCATGGAACTGGACAATGGCGGAAGACCGAGAAAGCTGATAATTCAGCTGGTAGGGGAATGAAACTCACAGTCCTAGCATAACAACCATTAACATCTTGCAAGAGACAAAAACGAAAGAGGTAGAAAAGAATGAAATTGAAGTTCCTAGGGGGCGCGGACGTCGTTGGCAGGCTCGGAATGCTGCTCAACAACAAGGGCGCCAATCTGCTGTTCGAATATGGCATGAAACCGATCAAACCGCCAGAGTACCCCATACCGGCCCCGCCGCTGGAGACCGCGTTCCTGACGCACTGCCACATCGACCATTCCGGAATGATCCCATGGTTGTGCGGCAAGTACGGCACCAAGGTGCACACCACCCCGTCGACCGTAGCCGTCTGCGAGCTGCTGATGAACGACACGCTCAAGGTGGCGGACTCGGAAGGATACCCGCGGCCGTTCAACGAGAGCGACATCAAGGCGGCCATGCGGTGCTTCCGTCCGATGAAGTTCGGGGATGTCATGGACGTCGCCGGGTTCGAGGTCGAGTCCCATTCCGCCGGTCACGTTCCGGGTGCGGCGATGTACGAGCTGCGCGGTGACAACACCACCGTGTTCACCGGCGACCTGCACACCTACAACACCAACCTGACCTGGGGCGCTCACCCGGTCAAGTGCGACAACCTGATCATCGAGGCCACCTACGCTGGGCGTCTTCACCCGGACCGAAAGAAGGAGGAACAGAAGCTGATCGAGAAGGTCAAGGAGACCGTCGAGGGCGGCGGAAAGGCCATCATCCCCTGTTTTGCCGTCGGCCGTACCCAAGAGGTCATGCTGATCCTGAAGGACCTGAAGTACGACATGTGGGTCGACGGCATGGGAAAGACCGTCAACCGTCTCTACCTGGAACAGCCTGAGTACATCCGCTCGGAACGGGACATGCGTCACGCGAAGAGGCGCTTCAACGAGGTCCGCGGTGCCGCGGCCCGCGAGAAGGCCATGGAGGGCGAGGTCATCGTCACCACCGGAGGAATGCTCGACGGAGGTCCGGTCATTCGTTACCTGCAGCAGGAACGGGACAACCCCAAGAGCTCGGTCCTCATGACCGGCTTCCAGGTGGACGGTTCCAACGGACGCCGGCTCATCGACAACGGTGCCATTGACATCAGGCAGCCCGGTTCCGCCCCGGAGGAAGTGCCGGCCTCGATGCGCGTCGCCTGCCAGGTACAGCAGTTCGATCTGTCGGCCCACGCCGACCACAATGAGCTGCTGAAGTTCATCCGGGCATGCAACCCGGAGAACGTAGTGCTGATGCACTCCGACAACCGTCAGGCCCTGGCCAACGACCTGAAGGACGAGTTCAAGATGCATCTCCCCATGCCCGGTGAGGAGTTCGAGCTATAGGACCAATAGCTATTTCCCTCGGAGGTGCCGTAGTATGGTCATGCGCATGGAGGACATGCTAGCCGAGGATGAGGGGTACGGGGACATAACCTCGGACCTTCTCATCGGGAACGAAGGCGGAGAGTCGGAGATAGTCGCCAATGAGGACTGTGTCGATCGCCGGCCTAGCCGAGGCCGCCGAGCTGTTCAAAGGCCTCGATCTGGATGCCCGGGCCCAGGTGGAGGAAGGGTGCCAGATCAAGAAGGGAACCGTGGTCATGACCATACACGGCCCCCTGAAGGCGATACTTTTAGGCGAGCGAACCGCCCTCAACTTCATCATGAGGATGTCTGGCATAGCCACGGTCACATCGAAGATACTGTGGGATTGCCGCCGCATGAACAAGAACGTGCAGAGTGGCCGCGACCAGGAAGACCACTCCCGGATTCCGTTTCTACGAGAAGAAAGCCGTCATACTGGGCGGGGGAGACCCGCACCGTAACCGGCTTGATGACATGATCCTGATCAAGGACAACCACCTGATAATCGTCGGGTCGGTGACAGAGGCGGTCAGGAAGGCCAAGTCCTACTCCTTCAGCAAGAAGGTGGAGGTCGAGGTGGTAGTATTGGACCAGGCCAAGGAAGCGGCCAGGGCCGGTGCGGACATCATCATGCTCGACAATATGTCACCCAAGGACGCGGAAGAAAGCTACCTGGCGATCAAGGAGATCGATCCGCGCATCACGGTAGAGGTTTCCGGGGGAATAACTCCGCAAAACGCCTCCGAGTACGCCAAGCACGCCGACGTCATCTCCATCGGCTGGATCACGCACTCCGCGAAGGCTATCCAGTTCTCCCTCAGCGTCACCCGGGTCTACCGCTACTGATCAGGGCAACCGGGTCTTGTGATACTTCAATCCTATCTGCTCAGAGGTAGCGCCGAAGGCCAGGGCGAGCAGTTCGGCCAAGTACAGCACCGGCAGTCCATCCTTCTGTCTGAGGTCGAACTGGACGAAGCAGAAAGGGCAGGGCGTCACTATGCAGTTGGCGCCGCTGGGACGGAACGAGGACGTGGAGTCCTCCAACATGCGGGAGGAGACCTTCTCATCGATGCCGGCGATCCCGCCGCCACAGCATTTCGGCCACTTCTCACTGACCATGACCTCGGACCCGCACCAGGAAGCTATCTCGTCCAGAACCTTGGGGGCGAAGCTATCATCGATCCTCAGCTTCGCCGATGGTCTGACCATATGGCATCCCGGATGCGCTGCCAGCTTGAGCTTGTCCTGCGGAGCGCAGACCAGGGAGCGGACCTTTTCCTCGCCCGCCTCCATGACGATGTCGGCGAAATGCCTGACCCGGACATTGCCGGTGTATTGCAGCCCAATCTCCCCGAGCATTGCGTTCACCTTTGCCCTGGTGGTTTCGTCCTCAAGTGCCTGCCTGGACTCTTCCAATGACAGGTAGCATCCGTTGCACAATGACAGGATATCCCTGCCGCTCTTCTCGGCCAGCGCCAGCATCCTCGCCGTCACCATCAGCCAGGTATCCTCGGCCAGCGACCGAAGGCCGATCGGCTCCACACAGCAGGTCGCCCCCGCCATCTGGTCCTGCTCAATTCCCAGCTTATCCAGTACGAACAGGGAAGAACGTTCCAGGAACGGAAGCCTGGTCGGGATGAGGCATCCTCGGAATAGCAGATATTTCTCATTCAATTCGGAGGCCTCCCAGCCGGGTCCTCTTGACCAGCATGGCCAGTTGTTCCATCGTTTCCGCCGATACGGTCAGGTCCTCCAACCCCAGGTCCTTCCTCAGCTTCTTGGTCATTCCGGTGTTGGGGAACGATAGCCCGGACCGAATGAACAGCTTCGCCTCCTCGGAGAAGTGCTTCGGGACGTTGCCCCGGGCCGCCGCCTCTTCTCTCAGGGTCATGATGATCGCCGACGGATCGACATCCATCTGACATCTCTCCGTGCATGAATTGCACACGGCGCAAAGCCATAGGGAGCGTTCTTCCCGGAGGTCCAGAATTCCTTGGCTGGCCCGGGCGAGGATCTCGATCGGGCGGATCCCTCCGGCCTTCTCGGAAGGACATATCCCCGAGCAAAGGCCGCATTGCTGGCATTTCCAGATCGACCATCCGGTAAGGAGGTGGTCAAGATCGGTGGTGCCGGCACCCGAGGCTTTCATGCGCCAAGCATCGGCGCCACCGGATTTTACTCTTTCCTATTGTCGTCCCGAACCTGGGGCAAGGTTCAGAACTGCCTCAGGAACCGGGCCAGGTCGTTCCGCACGCTGGCGTCGTTGAATTTCCTCGCCTGGCGGTAGGCATCGTACATGTTGTAGAGCCAGAAACCCAGGCTGACCAGCATGATCGCGATGAACGCCCCGTTGGACAGAAGTCCCCTTATCGCTTCGACATCGTTGTATTCGATGTTCAGGGTTAGCACACTGGAGAGCACCGAGAGGAGGACGAACGCCAGGATGAACGCGATGCCGCGTTTTATCTTGCCGACGTACAATTGGCCCAGCCCGGCGAAGAAGAACGACAGGATTAAGGCAATTGCTGTGCTTTTGTGCGGATAGCCCGGTTGGCCATACTGCTGTTGGCCGTACGGTACCGGCGGGTATGGGTGGTTCGGCTGCTGAGTGAAGGAAAAACCGCAGGCGGGACAGAACGAGCATGGATTCATCCGTCACTGTCCTTCCGCAATTGGGGCAGACCATCATGAATATCGAGGATGGATGGATATTCGATTATTTATCAGACGAGGCGGCTCCGTCCCGCTCCCGTCCCCTAATCATGCCAGTACGCCATCTCGCTCATCGGCAAAAAGCTTTGATCGATCACTGTTTCGGATCATTTGATCTACCAGCAACGTTCCGTTCTATCGGACACAAAAACCATATCGTTCAATGGCGCTGAGAGTAGCGATGGACATCGAGAAGGAGAAATGCCAAATATGCGGCGGACCGGCCAAGCAGTTCGCTTTCGCCGCGTTCCTATGCAAGAACGAGGAGTGCGTGGAGAAAGCCCTGCTGGAACGCGGAGGGCCTGGCGGACACATGAAGAACAAGCATTCCGCCCCCATAATGAAAATCGAGGACGAGAAGAAATAGATCAGGTCCCCTTTTCCAGTTTCGTTATCCTGGATGCGGCCAGCACGTGCAGGTCTATGATCGGCACCCGCTCCCGGTCCTTGTGGGTCCCGTATCCCTTCTGGGCACAGGAAAGATGGACGTAGCACTTGGGACAGGCGGTGACCAGTGTTCCCGCTCCGGTCTCCCTTGCCTCCTTCAGCCGTTCCACCTGCCATTTCTTGGTATCGTCGTCGCAGTTGGCCCAGCACGGATTTCCACAGCAGGCCGATGATGTGCCGGAACGGGGCATCTCGATCAATTCGCCGCAACTCCTCAGGACCGCCCGGGGCTCCTCTGATAGGTCCGAGAACCGCACCAGTTTGCACGGGTCATGGAATGTGTACTTCTCGTCACCGGATGATAGGTTCATCCCTCCATCGATCACCGCCTTTCCTACCAGCTCCGAGAGGTTGACCACATCCATGTCGAAATCCGGCACCACTCGCGGATATATCTCCTTCAGGGTATGGTGGCATTCCGGGCAGAACGTGACCACCCGTTTCGCCCCAGTTCTCTTCAGCTTTTCCGCGCTGAGCCTGGCCAGTTTGACAAAGGTCTCCTCCTCTCCCAACCAGTAGGAGTCGTGGCCGCAGCAGAGCTCCTCATCGACCAGCTTTGGCCTTATCCCGATCGCGTTGAGCAGCCTGACGGCGGAACGGGGCATCTCCAACATGTCTTTGGCGAAACCGTTGAACAGCCGATCGAAGAGCGGCGTACATCCCACGAAGAGCGCCGTATCCGAATCGGGGTCCAGATCCAGGTCGGGGGTCACCCAGTCGGCCCGGTGGCCTCTGGTCCTGCCTGCTGCCTCGGTCCTTCTTATCTCCCTCAGGATGCCGTTGTGCGATTGGATCGGAGGGTATTTCGAATTATATTCCGCCCTCACGTCCCTTATGAACTCATGGAACGTAACCCCCGATGTGCACACCTCGGAGCAGGCTCCGCAGGTCATGCATGACCATATCTCCCAGTGGTCCAGGTCCCTGCCGGAGACGAAATCCTCCATGACCCGGCGGGGGGAGAACCGGTTGTCCCGGTGAGCGGCCGGGCAGGCGTATGAGCATTTCCCGCATTCCACGCATTCGGCGGTGTTGTTCCTGCGGGCGGAATCGGTCAGGTCCAATTCAGTCCCTCCCGGTCGGGCCCAGCCCTCTGATCAATGCCGTGAACTCGGCGGCGGTGGAAGCGAACAGCGCGCCCTCGGCGGCCGATACCCAGCGGAGCAATAGCCTCCGCGGGTCGATCCCCATCAGGTCCAGGAGCTCCTGGCAGTCTTTCATCTTGACCTCTGCCTTGCGGTTGCCGGCGAAATAGTGGCAATCGCCGAGGTGGCATCCCAGGACCATCACCCCGTCCGCGCCCATCTCGAAGCAGCGCATGATCATCCCCAGGTCCACCCGCCCCGAGCACATGACCCGGACGACCCGGATGTTGCTGGGATACTGGATCCGGCCCACTCCGGCCAGGTCGGCGCCGGCATAGGCGCACCAATTGCAGCAGAAGGCCACGATGGAGGGTTCGAAGGTGTTCGGCTCCGGTGATGACCGGTCGTTGCCATCCGCTCCCGGGGATCGGCCAATGTCTGAGATCGCCGTCAAGGAATCCATAGGATGACCTGCGAGCGAAGCGGGTGCCGACAAAAAAGGGTTTCTATCGACCGCCCCGCATCCGAGGACCAATGACTTTCGTCATGACCTCCCTCGCGCACCTTCACAGGTGCACGTGCTCAGATATCCTACGTATGGTCCGCCCCTTCCATGGATACGATTAATATGTTCGTCCGCCGTTCGTGGAATCGATGGGTCTCAAGATCGTCGGTTTCTCCAAGACATCCCTGCTCGACTGGGACGGACACGTGGTGGCCACCATCTATCTTCAGGGATGCAACTGGCGCTGCTTATACTGCCATAATCCCGACCTGATCCCCATGGAGCCGGTGTTCGATGAGCTGGAGTTCGAGGACATCGCCGATTACATCAGGGACAACGCGGACTTCCTGGACGGCATAGCGATCTCCGGCGGGGAGCCCACCATCCATCCCGACCTGCCGATACTGATCGCGAAGATCAGGGACCTGGGAATGAAAGTGAAACTGGATACCAACGGCTCCAACCCGGTAATGCTGGAGGACCTGCTTGGCTCCGGAATGCTCGACTATGTCGCCATGGACATCAAGGCTCCGCTGAACGAGAAGTACCATGAGATAGTGAGAGTGAATCCAGATATTGAAGCGGTCAAGCGTTCGATACTAATTCTGATGAACTCGGGCGTAGATCATGAGTTCCGCACCACCGTGGTACCGTTCCTGCTGGAAGAGAAGGACATCGAGTCCATCGCCGCTTACATCGGCGGGTCCAAGAAATACGCTCTGCACCAGTTCAAGAACGATTCCACCCTGGAGAAGAAAATGGAGCTGGTCTCGCCCTATCCAGAGGAGAAGATCCGGGCCATGGCGGAGATCGCCAAAGGATATGTGCGCAAGGTCGTGGTCAGGGGCACCAGTTGATAAAAAACAACCTCCGATAAGCAGGTCAAATCTATTTTATATGTCAAAAACGCTGAATGCACGTTGACGTACCCAGACCATTTTGGCCAGTACGTTCCTGGGAGTGCGTAATCGATGGAAAATGTGAACGGAAGGCTGAAGACCTATATCGAAGGATTTGACAGGATACTGGAGGGCGGCGTTCCCACCGGCCATATCGTTCTCCTCGCAGGAACTCCGGGTACAATGAAGTCATCGCTCTCGTACTATATGCTGTACAACCATGCCCTGGAGAACAACGCCTGCTCCGTCTACGTCACGCTGGAGCAATCCCGGGAGTCCCTTCTCCGGCAGATGGAGAAGATGGGCATGCACACCGACAGCGTCAAGGACCAACTGAACGTCCTCGACCTCGGGGTCATCCGGAAAAAGCTCAAGGAGATATCGGCGGGCAGTTCCTGGTTGCACGTTTTCAAATCATATCTTTCCAACCTCAAGGAGAACATGAATTACTCCATCCTGGTCATCGATTCCCTGGAGGTGCTGGAAACGATGGCGGAGATAACCAACCGGAGGACGGAGCTATTCTACCTTTTCGAATGGCTGCGTGACCTCGACGCCACCGTCTTCCTCATCTCCGAATCATCCTCGGAAAGGATGATGGACGGTAAGTTCGACGAAGGATATCTGTCGGACGGTATCATCACTCTTAAGATGCAGGTCATCCGGGACGTGGAGAGTCAGAGGCGCATACGCTGCGTCAAGATGAGGGAGACCAATCATGATCCTTCCTACTACTCGCTGCTGTACAACAGCAGCAAGTTCCAGGTGACCAGAGTGATATCAGAGTGAGATCAGAGCAGAGTCTGGAGTCTCATAATGTCAAAATACGAGTGCCCGCGGTGCGGTTCAGGGGTAAAACCGAACGACATCCAATGTGACCGTTGCGGAGAGATGCTGAGGAAGATCGACCCCCGTTCACAGAGAGAGGGGGATATGCCCTCCAACATCGTTATTGACAAGGTCATCGCCGAGGAGCAGACCCAGATCCGTCTGGATTCGTCGGATTTCACATCATTGTCCAAATTGCGGAAGATGCTGGAGGAAAAGGACAAGGAGATCTCCGCCCGGGAGAAGGCGATCATCGAGAAGGAAAAGCGGATGCGGGACACCTTCGACAAGATGGAGAAGGACCAGAATCAGCTTGAGGAATCGGTGAGGCAGTTCGAGTCCGATCAGACAATGATCAAATGCAAGGAGATGTCCATCCGGGAGAAGGAGCAGGAGCTGGAGCTCATGTCGGAGAAGTTCGACAAGGGCATACAGGAGATCATGATTCTGGAGGACAAGCTGAAGTCCTCGCGCATAACCGCCGCCGACGTCCAGAAGCTGGATGACATAAGGAAGAAGTACGGGGCGGCGATCGAGAACGAGAAGGTCAAGCTGAAAAAAGCCCTCGAAGAGGAACTGGAGGCCAAGCTGACCGAGAAGGACAGATTGACCTCGGAGCTCAAGCTGGCAAAGCAGCAGCTCGCCGAGGCCACCAATCAGATCGTGGAGCTTCATCGGCTGGTCAAGGCAGAGGTCAGATGCACCATCGGCGAGAAGATGGAGGGGGAGGAGGAGGACGCCCGCGCCGACATCAAGGCGAAGGTGGCCGAACTGGTGAGGATAGTCCGACCGGAGCTGGACATACAGATCGGGGCCGGTATTCCCGCGTCAGGCCCGGATAGGACGATCCACACTCACATCGAGAAGTTCGACACCATTCTGGGCGGAGGCATTCCAGAAGGGCACGTCATACTGGTCAATGGTGCCCCCGGTACCATGAAGTCCACCCTCACCTATACCATTCTCCACAATGCCGCCCTGTACGATGGGGTCAGTTCCATGTACTTCTCATTGGAACAGACACGGGCCTCGATATTGAGGCAGATGGGCCGGCTCAAGATGCCATCGCCCCATGCCGTCGAGCACATGATGGTGGTCGACATGGTCGACCTGCGCAAGGAGATGGAAGCCTCCAAAGGCGATTGGAGGGAGATACTCCTGCGGTACGTCAAGAACGTATTCGCCGAGCGTCCTTTCCGCATCTTCGTGCTCGATTCCCTCGATTCCTTCAAGGCGGTTTCCGATCATGAGTTCACCCGCCAGGACCTCAAGGACCTGTTCGATTGGTTCAAATCCCTGGGCATCACCGTGATGTTGATCTCGGAGAAGCCGATGGACCAGCTGGTGGATAGCGCGGATAGCGAACTGTATCTGGCGGATGGGGCCATCGAGATACTGATGAGGCAGCTGGACGAGTCGAAGGTGCAGAGATGGGTGCGCTGTCCCAAGCTGCGCGGGATGAACGTTGACACCCGCTATTACGCGATGTTCCATGACGGGGAACATTTCAACCTCACCATACCGATAGTCGATCACTGATGGGTATCGAAAATGATTACCAGTGTCGGACATTTGGAAACATAGATTAAAAACATCGGGCGACAATTTCTTGGAAAAAGGGAGCGGTGGGAATGCAGATTTCGCGAGTTAAGACCTTCATCGAGAACCTTGACGAGAATATGGGAGGAGGCGTTCCCAAAGGGCATCTGGTTCTTCTAGCGGGTGCGCCAGGAACCATGAAGTCCTCGATCGCTTACTCAATAATCTATCAGAACGCCTTGAAAAGCGGCACAAGATCGCTCTACATGACTCTGGAGCAGTCCCGGGAAGGCCTGAATCAGCAGATGGAATCGATGGGCATGAACCCGGACCTGGTCCGCGACACGGTGAACGTTCTTGACCTGGGCATCATCAGGAAATCCTTGACGCAACTGTCCGCAAAAGGTAGCTGGATGCAGGTCTTCAAGATGTACGCGGAGAACCTGAAGACCTCCCTCGGCTATGAGATCCTGATACTGGACTCGCTCGACGTCCTGGAGATGGCGGCGCAGATGAAGCCGGAGGAACGAAGGGCGGAACTGTTCTACATGTTCGAGTGGCTCCGGGGAATGGGCGTGACCTGCTTCCTGATATCCGAGTGCAACCCGGACCAGTATAACTGCCACCACCGGGACGAGGCGTACCTGGCGGACGGGGTCATATTGCTGAAGATGGCGGAGATCGGGGACACCGATGTTCAGCGCCGCATCCGGGTGGTAAAGATGCGTTCCACCAACCATGCTGGAAACTACTTCTCATTGCTTTTCGACCATGCCTCGTTCCGCGCCACCAGGGTGCTTTCCGAGTAGGTCAACGGCCCGGTCGTCCGACGAAGAAATTCTTGACGTCCGCGACCGGGTCCTCGCTTTTCTCCATTTCCAGGTATCTCATGAATCGGGGGGCCCGGCTGTCCAGCACCACGGCGCAACCGACGTCCTTTTCCGTCCTGATCAGCCTGCCGATCGACTGCATCATGCGGCGCGCCGCCGGAACGTTGACAGCATACTCGAAGCCTTTTCCCCCGAAGCGCTGATCGTAGAACTCGCGCAGACGCTCCTGGCACAAAGATGGTTTGGGGTAGGGAATTCCGACGATCACCACCAGTTGCAGCTCGTCGAAAGGGAAGTCCAGTCCCTCCGACACCCGTCCGCCCATCACGGCGAAGAATACCGCCCCTTTCCGGGAATCCCGTTTGAAGCGTCCGATATCGGCCACCAGCTTTTCCTGTGACTCGCCCTGCACCTCCCGGTAGACCTTCTTGGTCAGCAGCTTCTCGTTCCGGTACAGGTAATTATGCAGCATGGCGTGGGACGGGAAGAACACCATCGTGTTACGGGAGACCGCATTTGCCAGATCGGAAACGTAGTCGTGAAGCTTCTGAACGGCGTTCGGGTCTGAGCGCGATTCGTACTTCGCCTCGACATCCTCCACGAAGAGCACCCTCCGGTTCTCCTTGGGGAAGGGCGATTCGAATATGGCGGTCCTGGTATTGTCGCCCAATGCCGTGACCCGGACATACTGGTCGAGCGGTCTCAGTGTCCCGGACATGTGTATCGAACCATGGACCTCGTGGAAGAAAGAGAGCGCTCCCTTGGGGTCCAGGCAGTATGCCTCGATCATGCCGCCCTCCTCCATCGTGGCCCTCCTCACATAGCGGGCGTTGTCCGAGGCCACCCAGTTGGTCAGGTCCCTTCCCAGTGTGAATGTCGCCGATGTCGGCTCCCTTCCGCTCTGGAGACGCCTGTAGGCCATCTCCTCTCCGGTGGCCTGCATCTCGGCGACGATCTCGGCCAACTCGCCCCGGTCGCAGCCCAGCGCCTCGCACAGGGTGCCTTCAAGGAATCCTCGGCCCAGGGCTACCTCGTCCTTGCCTGAGTCGGCGCACAGCTCCGCGGCCCGGTCCAGAACGCCGAAGAGCGCGCCGGCGAACCTCTTCAGGTCAACATCCTTGGACAGCTGGGCGTTTCCCATTTCGCCAGCCTCGATCGTGACGATGGAGGCGATCTTTTTTGTGATCCGTATGCTCTCCGCGTCCCGGGCGGCGTCGGCCAGGTTATGGGCCTCGTCAACCACCAATATTAGGTCCTCCGCCTCCGCCTGGAGCTGTTCGAGGAAATGGTGCCTCACCTCGCTGGAGATGATATAGGGATAGGGGGCGATGACCACCTTCGATTCCGGCATGAGCATCTTCCCCACCTCGTACGGGCAAGCGCCGTCCGCCTCGCAAAACCGGGAGAGCTCATCGGAAGTAGGAACGTTGTCGGCGCAATAGTTCTTGAAATATGAATGGCCCAGATGAACGGTGTTAGCATAGTAGGTGCAGCCCCCCTTGACCCCGTCCCGGGTGTTCTTCTTCTTGTGCTCGCACACCCGAGACAGCTCTCCCGGGGTCAGGTTATCGACCGACATCTCGGAGAGCATGGGACAACTGTTCCTCCGTCCTTGGAGCGATATGCCCAGGACGTTCCTCCGCTTGCTGATGGCGCGCAGCTCCTTGATCGCGATCGTCGCCTGGGAATTGGTCCGGGTGATGTACACCACCCGTTTGTCGTTGGCAAGGGCATATTCCACCGTTCCGGCGAGAGCGCATACGGTCTTGCCGGTGCCAGTGCCCGATTCGACCACCAGGTTGCCCCTGGACTCAAGTACCTCTCCGATCAGTTTCACAAAATCCATCTGGTGCGGCCTGGGCAAGTAAGGGAATATGGAATTGGCGTCCGGGTTCGGAGGAGGGGCTGATTCCTCACGGACCTCTTCCTCCTTCTCCTCGCGGGTCCCGGCAAGCCTGGTCTGGAACTTTGGCTTGATGGCCTGACCCTGTCCACCGCTGGAACCTCTCCCGCCATCCCTGGAACGGGTCATCCCGCAGTTGCGGCAGACGAGCCGGTCGCCCACTGGGGTCATGATCGATTTGCAGCGGTCGCAGAACATACCGGGCATTCAGAACGCCAATGTCCACAGGGCTTAAAACCATTGCCGGGTACAATCGGCGAGGGTCGAAACAATGGTAGGGGCATGGCAGTTCCATACACCTTTCCTCTCCAAGGGACGGGGCGCCAGTTGATGCCAGCACCGTCAGGAATTAATACCTTGAAGTGATGTTGTGGGGTTCAAGGGCTCATGGTCTAGCGGTTATGACGTTTGCCTCACACGCAGAAGGTCGCCGGTTCGAATCCGGCTGAGCCCACTTCTTATCATTTTTACACTTGGATCTCCAGAAGTTCTCCCGTCCGATAAAATTCTACCTGCGTTATTGTTGTGACCTCCACATATGGTGAAGATATCGGCTTCATTGTGGACCCTGGAATTTGCCTTTTCGAATTGATTCCAGTGTCACAGGTTAAGGGGTCGGGACCATCTGAGATTCAGTTAGTTTTAGAAAGTAGGGAAAGCCGACCTTCCGTACTTATTCAATTCTTGAACGGGATTAAAACTACCATGACATGCAGGGCCCCTCGAACCAGGGAAATATTTAATTACCAACCAGATGCGAATATCATATAGGTGAGAAAGATGACAGGATACGAAAAGATACTGGCATGCGTCGACGGATCGAAATCCTCCGAGGAGGCTGTGAACCGAGCTGCTGAGATCTCCATGAAGTTCGGGTCATCGGTAACGCTGGTATATGTCTGGGAACCACCCAACACCGGCGGAAAGGGATATGCTGCCAAGGAGATTCCCATGGCGGAACTGGAAAAGATCGAGGGTGCGAAAAAAATATTGGAGGCGGCTGGAGTTCCGTACAACGTTGTACATGGAATCGGGCACCCGGCAAAGGGGATAATAGACGAATCTAACAGGGGATATGATCTAGTAGTGATGGGCAGCAGGGGACTGGGCGGTGTCGAAGGTTTCTTGCTCGGGAGCGTAACCAGCAGAGTATCCCACCATGTAAGGGTTCCATTGATGATCGTTCCCAGCAAGTAAGTACGAACGTGACACCTACCTTTCCTACCAGGAGAATTGTTTTCGGCTCAGCGTCATCGAAGGTCACAATCGACGGAGGGTGGCCCGATCGAACCGAATGCCTGTAAGCATTATCCAGGAATCCGGTCCGTTAGAGACGATCAAACACAATATAGCCGGCTGATATGTCCCCGTATTCCGGATTCTTGATTCCTCATAACCGTAGTGGCTACTTATCACATAAATAGAAAATTGCCACATACGAGGTCATGAGCATTTCGAAGAACGATATCAAGAAACAAAAGGCAAGCAAGAACGAGAAGAAGGCAGATCTTGAAAGCAAGGCTGCGGCCGGTAGCGGGGCAGCGAAGAAGAAGTTGGCCAAGTTACAGAAGAAATGAACTAGATATTCACAGTTCCAAGGTCACCACCGATCTCCACCGGTGAAACCTATTTCCGCCCAGATAATAACGGTAATGACCTTCATCGGTCCTCAATGATGATTTGCTGACAATCTTCCAGGCAAGGAACCGGGATCCCTGCCCGCTGAATGAATCGATATTGAATATGAGCCAATCCAACCACTCCAAACGGCATCGGTTCTGTTCTTCCCAGAAGGCCGGAATGAGATTCATCCATAACGTTGCTTGATACTCGAGTACGAGTCCATAAATATAGAAATTCCTGTTTAATATCGTTATATGTCCTCTCCTCGCATTCGGGTACTGGCGGTCGATGATGAGCCAGACCTAGGTTCCTTGTGCAAGGAGTTCCTTGAGATATCCGGGGAGATACAGGTCGACAACGTAACCTCCGTGGCCAAGGCCCGGGAGGCATTGCTGGGCCAGAAATATGACGCCATTGTCTCCGATTATCAGATGCCCATCGAAGACGGCATCCAATTCTTGAAATCATTGCGGGCATCCGGCGACCAGACACCATTCATACTCTTTACGGGAAAGGGAAGGGAAGAGGTGGTCATAGAGGCCCTGAACAATGGGGCGGATTCCTACCTTCAGAAGGGCGGAATGCCCGCTCCGATGTACGTAGAGCTCGAGCACCGTCTTCGGATGGCTGTTCGGAAACGGCAGGCGGATAAGGAAGTGGAGCAGCGGAACCGCAAGCTGTTGCGGGCGAACAAGGAACTGGCTGCGGCAAAATTGGAAATGAGCAAGCAGCTGGAGAAGATTCAGGCCGGGAATGAGGCAAGGGCGGCCGCGGAGGAACAACTGCGTGGAAGCGAGTTGAGGTATCGCAGTCTGTTCGAGGGTATGATCAACGGGGCGGCGGTCCACGAGATCATCTGTGACGAGGCCGGGATCCCGATCGACTATCGTTTCATCGAGATTAACGCAGAGTTCGAAAGCATGACCGGTTTGAAACGGTCCGACGTTGTGGGTAAGACTGTGATGGAGACCCTGAAAACGGTCGAGCCGACATGGATCGAGAGATACGGCAGGGTGGTCCTGACCGGAGTTCCGGACCACTTCGAGAGCTACTCCCAGGCGCTGGACCGGCATTTCGAGGTTTCGGTCTACGGCAACGCCCCCATGCAGTTCACCGTTATCATTACGGACATCACGGACCGCAAGAAGGCAGAGGATGCCCTCAAGGCCAGCGAGGAGAAGTTCAAAGCCATCGCCAACTATGCTGCCAGCTGGGAAGCCTGGTTCGATCCTCAGGGCAGACTATTGTGGATGAACAGTTATTCGATCGCCTTGACTGGATACACTCCTGAGGAATTCATCACCGCTCAGAACTACACGGACATGGCGATTGTCGAAGAGGACCACCCAAAGGTGTTCGACAAGATGCGAAAGGCGATAGAAGGCGGGAGCGGGGACAGCCTGGAGGTCAGGGCGCTGCGCAAGGACGGCTCGAAATTCTGGATCTCTATCTCATGGAGGCCTATCATGGACTCCAACGGCCATTCGATCGGTTTCCGAACCAGCGCCCAGGACATCACCGAACGCAAGCGGGCGGAAGAGGCGCTCAGACAGGCCAGTCTCAAGCTGGGTATGCTGAACAGCATCACCAGGCATGACATTCTCAATCAGATGCAGGTGCTTACCGGATACATGACCCTGTTCAAGCTCAGGGAAAAGGATCCCGAGATGATCGCGTATCTGGAGAAAATGTCCCGGGCGGCCACGAACGTGCAGCAACAGATCGCCTTTACCAGGGACTATCAGGACATAGGAAGCCAATCGCCAACCTGGGTACCGATCGGCCGACAGACCGCCGAGGCTTTTGTCCAGCTTCACCTGAAGGGAGTGGCTTTCGAGGAGCACACCGGAGGCGTGCAGATCCTGATCGACCCATTGGCCATGAAGGTCCCCTACAACCTCATCGATAACTCCATGCGGCATGGGGAACATGTGAACCGGGTAAAGATGAGCGCCGAGCAGGTTGGCGACGCCATGAAGATAATCTATGAGGACAACGGGGTGGGCATCGCCGCTGAGGACAAGGAACTGATCTTCAAGAAGGGGCACGGAAAGAACACCGGCCTGGGTCTGTTCCTGATCCGGGAAGTGCTCGCCATAACCGATACCACCATCCGGGAATGCGGTCAGCCAGGACGGGGAGCGCGTTTCGAGATAACGGTTCCAGCAGGCGGATGGCGGCGTCCCGAGTAGTGAGATGGTCGGTGTTCGCCCCGAAGGGCGTGACGGCAGAGTTTTCGTCGCGTTCAGCAACGCCATACCCTTCGTCGGATCGAATGCCGTTCAGACGGGATTGGATTGCCAGAGTCCTTATTTGGCTGGATGGGCCGCCGGTCTATCCCGACAGGAAGGGATCGCCTTTTCCTTCAATTTCTCCAATATTTCCACGGTCCGTTCGAGGGTGTCTGCCTTGAATCCCAATAACATCTCTTCTGGAGCGATGTCCGTGCTCTTCCTGCATCCATAACAGCCGAGAGATAGGTGAGGGACACCGGTCTTGTACGGAAGTATGGTGGAATCCACGCAGCTGGCTTGGAATGACGCCATTTCGATCGTGATTCTTCCTCCTTTATCATAGGTCGAGGCGGCGGGAATAAGCCAGTACAGCTGTTCCGGGGTGCCCGTGACTATTATGACGTCGGGAGGGCTTGTGGCCTTGCTCAACGGGCACACAAGGGTTGCGTCCAGGCTATTCTCATCGAACGTCGGCCTGACATCCATGGTGTGCTTCGCCGCCGCTTCATTCTCGTACATTCCCAGCCCGAAATGGAATTGCCCCGAGGCGACCTTTTCAGGGACGGGTACAAGGCCCAGGGCCGATGCCCCTACCGGACACGCATGCTTGCTTGCCGGGACCAGCAGGCATTCTCCTTTTCTCGCCCTCATGACTGATTGGCAGTGCCTAACGGCCTTCTCCGGTTCCGGGATGCCTTCCGGAAGCGGCTGTCCCTTCCTGATCAGTGTTACCGCTACGGGTTCATATTTCAATCCAAGAATTTCGACCATCTTCCTCGAACTCTCGGCATAATCGGTCATGTAACATCGTATGTTGTCATTTGTTCAAAGCATTATCGAAACAACCCTCAATAATTGCTCGATTTTACATCTGGGTCGTAGCAATAGTTAACTCGTGCCGGTCAATAATCGCCATGGGTTTCCCTAATCATTCCGTCTCTAATAGTCAGGGAGCGGCCTCAATCTCCTTGGGTGCGCCCCGGTCCCCTTCACATTCCCAGGGCCTTCCTCTTCATCTCGATGTGGTCTGACATCAAGGCCGCGGCGTTCAGGGGGCTCGGCTCCACCCAGAACTTGGCATGGACCAATCCGTCCAGGTCCTCCGTCAGCGTCTTGATCACGTTATGGCTTCCCCCGATATGGGGCATCACCCCGAGACAGACGCTGACTCCGCTGCCCACGAAATACGCCCCTATCGCAACCGCCTTTGGAGAGTACCATTCTGGAGCCGCCCCCACCACCGGAAGCTGGTCGATACGCACTCCGGCCGTTCTGGCCAACTCCGCCACCAGTGCCAGGATCCGGCTGTTGTCGACGCAGGATCCCATGTGCAGGACCGGCGGAATCCCCAATGAACCGCATACTTCCTGCAATCCTTTTCCGGCCTGGTCGATCGACCTCGGCTGAAGCAGTCCCGCCTTGGCGCAGGCGATGGACGAGCAACCTGTCTCCACACATAGTATGTCCCGTTTGATCAATTCCTTGGCCAGCGTGACATGGCCGTAGTCATGCTTGATCCGGGGGTTATTGCAGCCAACGATGCCGGCGCATCCTCTGATCTTGCCCGAAACGACGGCATCCAGCAAGGGCTTCAGACTACCTCCCAAGGCCTTCCTTATGGACTCGACCGAGAACCCCACCATCGCGTCGACCGGCGCGTCCGGTATCAGCACCCTTTCCTTCACCCGGTTGGGATAGTTGTCGATGGCGGCGGCGACTATCTTCTTCGATTGCTCGAAAGCGTTCTCCGGAGTTATCTCGACGAAATAGCTGCCCTGAATGACCGCCTTGGGAGAGGTGGTGAACAGCATCGTATGGTAGCAGGAGGAGGTGTTCGCCAGGGTGGGGAAGATGCACTGGTAGTCGACGACCATGGCCTCGAGCGCACCGGTGGTGATGACCATTTCCTGGTCCAGATGGTTACCGGCCTGGGGTATGCCTTTTCGCATCAGGAGTTCGTTGCCGGTGCAGCACAGCCCCACCAGATTGATGCCGTTCGCACCCACTGCTTTCGCGCGGGCGATCATCTCCGGCATGCTGGCCACCTTGACGATCATTTCCGATAGGATCGGATTGTGGCCATGCAGGGATATGTTCACCTGGTCGTGTTTGAGCACGCCCAGGTTGACCTTCGAGCTCTTTATGGTCGGTGTTCCGAAAAGGACGTCCGATATCTCCGTACCCATCATGGAACCGCCCCAGCCGTCGGCCATCGAAGCCCTCATCCCTTGCAGAAGGAAGCCGGAATAGTCCGCCCCGACGCCCATATGGACCCGGTGCATGGCCTCGACCACCTCGCGGTCTATGCTGCGGGGCAGGATGCCTGCCGCCCTCCAGAGGTCGATGCAGGCCTGAGGTGCCCGGTTGGGCATCTGCATCTCTCCCTTAATGGTCCCGAACTCCTCCAGCATGGCCAATGCCAGCTTCTCTGCCTTTACATTGATGGGGTCAGAGTCGGGCAGACCATATTCCGTGGACAATGCTTGCAGCTTCTCCTCATCCTTGACGGCATAACCGGGTGCTTTGCCCCGGGCGGTCTTCAGCAGTGTCTCCACCACTTCCCTTCCATGGTCCGAATGGGAGGCGGCGCCCGTCGCCATGGTGTCCAGAAGGTTCCTGGCCACCATCAGGTCGGCATCGGCGCCGCATACTCCCCTGGTGCGGTCGCCGCCCATCAGACGGCACGGTCCCATGGCACATCGCTGGCAGGATATCCCTTCGGTGCAGAACTTGCATTGGGGTTGCTGTCTTTCGAACCGGTCCCAGACGGTATCGGTACCCTCCTTCATCGTCTTTCTCAGGACATCTTGGGTCGATTTGTCCAATGCCCGTTCCTTGACCTTTTCCTCGATCTCATCGGGCTTGAACTTCTTGATCGGGACCCTGAGGCACTCAACTGATTCGATATCAGGCAGATCGTTGTCCATGTTCATTCCACCGAATTTCCTTAACAGGTAGGAATTCTACACTTCCCATGCCATTTATTGGTTTGCAATGGAACGGGCGGACGCAGCTCCCCAATGGGAGATAGAAGTTGAGAAACAGGGGAAGGAAACGGCTGGTCATCGGCCCTCTTCTTACAAAACATATCCTGTCCATCGTTTGCTGGCTCGTCCAAACCGGTCAGCCAATGGTTCCCTCAACGTGATGAATCGTCCATGTGCAAGAAGAAGCAGGGCGGCATCGATCTAGATCAGTGTAGAGCCATCCACGACATGGTTTCTGATCCTCGATCCGAGGCAGGAGAAGGGGCCGTCCATTGGGCCACCATTGGCCGCAGGCTCATCCCAGGCCTAACTCTTTCCTTCTCTGCTGTATCCTATCCTTGACGTCCTCTGACATCTCGATCTCGTCGGGCCACTCCCGTTTATATCCATCGGCCGGTCCCTTCTTGGTGGCGTCGACGATCGCCCCGTCACCATCCAGCTCGATGTCCCTGCGGGGATCTACATTGTTGAAGACCTTCCAGAGCACCAGCGAATCGTCATTGAGGTCGATGTCGTCGTACAGCACTATTGTGCATCCTAGACTCGACGCCATCGGCCTGAACTTCTCCTTTACGTGCTTCGAGCTTCCCCCTTCCTTTCTGACCCCGATCAGCACCAACGGGTTCCTGGAATTCAGGCCGACCGACCTTGACGCTGCCGGGATATTCAGTCCTCTTATCGTGGCCCGAATGTCCTCATCGGTCAGACGGCCTTCATGCCGAGACGACCTGGAGGGCTCACCTTCCACCCTCTCCGTGGCGTCAATGCCCAGTTTACCTCCGAACAACGCATCGGGGGCAGAATGGTCCAGCACGTCCAGGACTCCCTCGGTCAGGACCAGGTCATGGGCTGGGTCCAGGTTATTCTGGATCCGTTCCAGGAGTTGGGCGGGGTTGCGGAGAAGCGTTGGATCGTCGATCACCACGATCATCTTGGCAAAGCTCATCTGGTTGTTGCCCCACAACGCGCTCATGACCTTGCGGGCCTGCATGGGGTACTCCTTCTGAATGGCCACCACGACGATGTTATGAAAGACGCCCTCCCAAGGCATCCAGTAGTCGAGGATCTCCGGCAGGATCTTCTTCAGGGGGGGTAGGAACACACGTTCTGTGGCCTTTGCCATATAACAGTCCTCCATCGGAGGCCTCCCCACTACCGTGGCGCTGTAAACAGCGTTCCGGCGATGGGTCATTGCCGTGACATGGAAGACCGGATACTCCCCCTGGAGCGAATAGTATCCGGTGTGGTCACCGAACGGTCCTTCGACACGCTTCTCCTCCGGGTCGATGTACCCCTCCAGGACGAACTCCGATTCCGCTGGGACTTCCATGTCGATCGTCTTGCACTTGACCATTTCCACGGGCGAACCGCGGATGAACCCGGCCAGGATCATCTCGTCGATCCCCTGCGGCATCGGCGCGGTGGCGGCGTAGGTGATCGATGGGTCAGTTCCTATGGCCACCGCCACCGGCATCCTCTTCCCCAGCCTCTTGTAGCCGTTGAAGTTGTGGCGGCCATCCTTGTGGATGTGCCAGTGCATGCCGGTCGTGTTCTTGTCGAATATCTGCATGCGGTACATTCCGGCATTCCTCGAATGTCCCTCGACGTCTTTGGTGAACACCACCGGCAGAGTGATGAATCGGCCCCCATCTTTGGGCCAACAATGAAGGACCGGTATCACGCTAAGGTCTACGGCATCGCCCGTGACCACAACCTCCTGGCAGGGGGCTCGGCCGCTCCTCTTGGTCCGTGGGAACGCCTTTGAAAGGGACAGCAGCTCAGGCAACATTCCCAGCTTCCCTACCAATCCCTCAGGCGGCTTGGTGTCGAGCAGGCCTCCGATCTTCATCTCGAGATCGTCCAAGGTATCGCAGCCCAGCGCCATGGCCATCCGCCGTTCCGACCCGAAGGCGTTGGTTAGCACCGGGAACGACGAGCCAGTCACCTTTTCGAAAAGCAATGCCTTGCCTCCGTTCGGGTTCTTGGACATGAGGTCCGTAACTTCCGTTATCTCCAGATGAGGCGACACCTCGGCCTTCACACGGAGCAGTTCCCCTTCCCTCTCCAGGCGGGAAATGAATTCGGTCAGGTTGCGATAGTGCATTATTGGCCCTCCTTCTCCAGCACATACAGGTGGCAGATGCCCTGGGTCTGTGATATTGAGCGGACGACCTTGAACCCCTTGGAGACCATCGTTTTCTCCAGCTCATCCGGCGTAGGGAAGGCAAGTATGGAATCGCTCAGGTAGCGGTAGGCGGGCAGGTCTCCGGATTGCATGCTTCCAATGAGCGGCAGTATCTGCGTCAGATAGACAAGGAACAGCGGCCGGGTTATCCGGCAAACTGGCACGGACAGCTCGAGCACCACGAAACGGCCACCCGGTCTCAACACCCGGTGCACGTCTGTCAAGAAAGCCCCGACATCCGGAACGTTCCTGATGCCGAAAGCGACCATGGCCTTGTCGAACGTCCCTTCCTTGAACGGCATCGATAGTGCATTGCCCTGGACGGCTGGGAATGCCGATCCAGGAACTTTCTTCTGCCATTTCTTGACCGCAATATCGAGCATGTTCCGGGAGAGGTCGATGCCCACCAGGGAACAGTCCGCCCGGGTGAGGGCCTGTATCGCCATGTCTCCCGTTCCGGTGGCAATGTCCAGGACGAGATCGCCATCCTTGAGCCCGAGGCAGTCCAGCGCCTGTCCCCTCCATATCCGGTCGATGGACATGGACATCAGATGGTTCAGGCGATCATACGTGGGGGTGATGTCGTCGAACAGTCCTTCGATCCTTTGCGGGTTCTTGTCCAGTTCCAAGTCATTCACATCCCTGTGACGGCGGCTTCCGAGCGGTCATGATCATGCGTACACTCCCAACAGGACGGATGCGAACACCAGGATCGATATCACGGCGTTGACGTTGAAGAACGCCACGTTCACCTTGGACAGGTCGGCCGGACGGACCAGCATATGTTCCAATACGAACATCGCCCCGATCACCGCTACCCCGATCAGGAAGACCGCTCCCAAAGTATATATCCAGAACAATGCCGCCAGGGCCGCCAGACTGACAACGTGGAGGGCCGACGAGATCACCAGGGCGTTCATGACGCCATGCCTGGAGGGCAACGACCACAGGCCTTCTTTCTTATCGAAATCGATGTCCAGACAGGAGTAGAGTATGTCGAAGCCGGCGATGTATGTGGTCAGGGCCAGGCCGAGCACGAGTATCCCCAGGGGAATGGTCCCGGTCACGGCCACGCTGGCCCCCAGGGGCATCAGGCCGATGGAGATCCCCAGGATCAGGTGGCTTGCGGCAGTGAACCGCTTGGCATATGAATATCCCATCACTATTCCCAGCACGGGGAAGGATAGCCAGAAGCATAAGGGAGACAGCATGGCGGCGGACATGACGAACACCGCGGCAGACACCATGACGAAGAACGATCCCTCCCGCATCGTGAGCGTCCCCGACGGAATGTGCCTCATATTGGTCCGGGGGTTCTTGGCGTCAATTTTCGCATCCACCACCCGGTTGAAGCCCATCGCCGCCGACCTCGCCCCTATGATCGCCAGGACTATCCAGAAGACCATCCCGAAGGTGATTTCATTGTCCTTGGCCAGCAGCACCAATGCCGCCAATCCGAAGGGTACCGCGAACACGCTATGGCTCAGTTTGATCATCTGCGCATAGGCGGTTATCTTCATCAGTGCGGACCGATCGTCCGTGACGTCCTCAGTCCCCTCCGGGACCTCCTTCCACCTGCAAAGTCTTCGTTCCATGAAGGTGAAGATCTCATACAAAGCCAATCCCAGGATGCTCATGGCGATGATGCCCACGAATATCTGGGTATACTGAAGGAGCCCCCATGCGTTATAGATAAAGTATCCCAGTCCGGTCGATCCCGCGAAGGCCTCGGCGAAAAAGAGCACCGAGATGGCGGTCCCGGTGACGATCCTGAGGGAGGTGAAGCTGCTCGGAAGCGCAGCCGGTATGATCGCCTCTTTCAAGATGTCCTTGTTCGTGGCGTTCATGGACCGCATCGAATCGATATACTTGCGGTCGATGGCGCTCACACCTTCCTTTGTCGCCACCAGTATCTGGAAGAAAACGATGAGCGTGATCAGGAGTATCTTGGTGGTATCGCCAATGCCGAAGAACACGAATAGAACCGGCAGGAACACCATCTTGGGGATCGGGTAGGTCAGGAAGATCAGCGGACTGAAGTAGCGGTCCATCTTCTGGCTATAGCCGATGAAGATGCCCAGGGGAAATGCCAAGCACCAGGCGAGGGCGATGGCGACGATGACCCGATAGGCACTGATACCGAAATTGGACCAGAACAGAGCGGTCTGAGCGGTGTCTATGAATGCCTGGAAGGTGGTCTCGGGGCTGGGGAGTATCGGCGATGAGACCAGGAGCGATGCCAGTTTCCAGGCCATCAGGCCAACTGCCAACGATAGTAGGTAGCCGAACGCCCTTTGCTTGTTCATATTCCCTCCACCGCCTTCCTCACGGCCTTGCAGGTGGAGAAATAGGAATCAGTGCCACGGTGTCCTGGCGTACCAGCGCCCGGGTTCTGCAGGATAGCCCGGACGGTGCACGGGCGCCCGCCGAGGACCAGGATGGAATCTCCCAGGAATGCCGCCTCCTCTATGCTGTGGGTGACCACCACCATCGTCAGTCCGTTCCTCTTCCTTATCTCCAGGAGCATTTCCTGCATCCGCTCCCTGGTCAGCGTGTCCAACGAAGAGAACGGTTCATCCATCAGGAGCAGTTTCGGTTCCGTGGCAAGTGCCCGGCCGATCGCAACCCTTTGCCGCTCTCCTCCGCTCAGCCTAGCCGGATAGTGGTCCTGGTGCAACTTCAGGCCAAGTTCCTCTAGCAGTACGTCAGCCTTTTTCTCCCGATCTTCCGGCGGAGTACCGCGAAGCTTCATGCCCAGACAGACATTCTCAAGGACCGTCTTCCAAGGCAGGAGGCCGAAATCCTGGAGGATGAACGAGACCTCCGTCGAGGGACCGTCCACCGACCTTCCCTCCACGGTAACTGTGCCGGCAGACCTCCGGGTGAGCCCCGCCAGGATATAGAGGAGGGTGGTCTTGCCACACCCAGAAGGCCCGATTATCGCCAAGGACCTGCCCTTTTCCACTGCGAAGTTCAGGTCATCGATGACCTGGAAACCTCCTTCATATGACTTGGACAGATGCTCGACGTTTATCATGCGCTCACGGGTATAGCTCTTCGGCGACTATGGCATCATACGCGACCGGACTTTGGACGATTCCCTTTGCGGTCATCCAATCCAGCACCTTCTGGAATTCTTGCGGTGACGGGAGCGAGGTGCTGCTCAGGACTGGGAAGGTGAAGTTGCCTTCCAGCGCCTTCGGGAATCCGATGTCCTTTTCCAAGACATCATAGTATTGGGTCGGGTCTTGGTTTATCGCTTGGACGGTGTCGTTGTACGCCTTGAGCAGCTTCTTCAGATCATCGATGTGGCTGGTTATGAATCCTGCCTTCATGCCGATCACGGTGGCTGTGATATTGATCGTCCTGTCGTCCGCCACCAAGTGGGCCCCTCCCTGGATCGCCTGGGTGGCATAGGGTTCGGGCAATATCGCGAGTTGGACGTTGTTCTGCATCAATGACTGGTAACGGATCGGGATCGCCTTGACCTCCGTCTTGCTGATCTTTCCGGTCATATTGTTCTCCGCCAGGATATTGTCGAGAACGTACTCGGTGACCGTCGCTGAGGAGGTGGCCACCGACATTCCGATCGTGGAATTGATATCTGAAACGTTGTTGGCAGGGGAAGCGAGCAGACCGAACATGCGAGCCTGGGGGTTCGTGTGGTAATCGATGGTCATAACCTTCACGTCCTGACCGGATGATTTCAGGAGGATCGTGTTCACCATGTCTCCGAAATAGCCGTCTATCGAGCCAGCCACCATGGCCGAATCCCTTTCCAGTGCGCTCCCGAACTGGACCAGCTCGACATTCAGTCCGGCCTGTTGGAACGATCCCCTTTCCAGGGCTGCATACAGAGGTAGTGTATCGATGACCGGGAGGACCCCGATCCGGATCTTGTCAGCACTCTGTTCCTTGGGAGACACGACGATGTAGACAGAGGCGACGATGAGTATAGCGACCAATCCGACCGCCAATAGTTTGACATGAAGGCTTGCCATGTTATGCTCCGACGATGCCTGCCAATGCGGACTCCGTTTATTACATTTCCCTTAATCGGTCCACTGCCACCGACGCAGTCGATAACCGCTAGCGCCTGGGAGGACCAACCACGCATCGGAGAAACACTACTTTAGAACTGAAGGGCCTTCGGAAATCGGGAACAGTGGTGACAATGACAGGTCCCGTGACTTCACGAGTCACCATTCGCTTGGAAGGCGGCGAGCCCATCGTCGATGCTTGACCTTATCGGAAGGAATGTCTCCTGCCTCACTTCGATGGGAAAGCCACTCCTGAAGAGATGTTCAGTATGACCTCCAGGCCGAGCCCGGTGAATTTCTTCTTCACAGTAGCCTTCAGCTCATCCGCGGTCTTCGACGTGATGATCGCCGCATCGAAGTATCTCAGATATTCCTTCATGAATCGGATGCAGGAAGGGTCATCGGTCTTGGCAGGGTCCTTGTGCCCCGCCACTGCCATTGATGGGTTGAGCGATTCGATCTTTTCCAGCGTCCTTATCCATTCCTTTCTGTCCGCCGGTGTGGTATCGGCCGTCCAGGGATAGACACCATTGTACACGATGTCTCCACAGATGACGGCGTTGAGCGAAGGTATCCACACGTAGGAGTTACCATGGTCATCTCCCTGGGCGTTCATGTAGATGGGGAACATGTCCCCCTCGAGTTCCAGCACCATTCCGCTCATCGGTTTGGGTATGACCGGGGCGGTGGTGATGTTGTTCCCGTATACCGGGGCCCATTGCTCGACCTTGCCCTTCCAGGTCTTCTTGATGCTCTCCACGGTGGTGGGTTGGGCAAGGATCTGGGCATCGGGAAAGGCATTAACGATCTCCTGAAGGCCGAAATAATGGTCAGGATGATGGTGGGTGATGTAGACCATGCTCAGATTCTTGCCGCTTTCCTTGATCATAGTGACAAGCTTTCTGGCGTCGCTGAGGGTGAATTGGGCGTCAATGAGTATTGCGTCGCGCTCCCCGCATATGAGGGTCGAATTTATCCACAAGGCTTCCTGCGAGGCGGTGAACACTCTCAGCTCCTTTTTGGAGGCGGTCATGTTTGAAAATAGTTTAACCCGATGTATAAAAACCTTTGAACAGATAATGATAGCAGTCTACGATTATTCGTTCCATGACAGTGGGCAAATCAAGGGGGCGGCTTCTCTTACGATACCTATCTTACTAGTCGCCATGGGCTGTCAATAAAGACGGGAATAGAAATCGGTCCTCCATAGAGGCGACCGGACCTGCCTGGTGTGCCGCTCATTCCCGGTTCGGGGACGTCCTCTTGCTCTTCCATATGTAGAGGCCGAAAACTGCCACGATGGCCGCGTTGGCGACCAGGCCGATCACCAGATACGCGTAGCCCAAGGCACCGCTGGCCACACTTAGAGCGGGAATGATCAATCCGACCGCCGCACCGATAAGGGCCGCGGCCCCGGCCGACAGGGCAACCAGAACTACCAGGAAGATGAAATTGCCCTGCACGGCTTTATCCAGGTCCTCTTTTGAAGCCCCCCGACCGGCCAGGGTCTTCCTGATCCATGACAGATGCAGGTGGGAACGGAACAACAGGCTGGCGCAGAACAACGCCACACCGTTCAGGAGTATGTAGACCTGAGGAAGGTCATTGTGGAAAAGGCTGAAGTCGACAGGCAAGCCCATCAGGTACATCCAATCGATCTTGGAATAGAATAGTATCGCCGGAATGAGCAGCATCCATCCGGACCTCAGGGTCGATCGGAGCCTCTTCTCGCTCACGACCCCGACGAGAACAGCGACGAACATCAGGCCGATCAGGATGATGTCGGTATCGAAACCCGCGCCCAGCACCTGGAAGAACCGGGACGCGGCAGACCGTATGTCGGCATAGAACCGGTAGTTCATCAGCGTAATGACGCTCATCACGAAGGCCATCACGACCACCAGGGTGGTCACCGCCCGGGGCATGGGATGCGGGCGATCCACTGGGGGCTGATCCATCATCTCATCTCCTCCTCAGGTTCTTGAGCATGAGCTCGTTCAGGCTCTGTCTCCGCGGATTCCAGGGAACAACGGTGGTCCCAGGTCCGGCCAGTGATCGGACCGCGGAAAGCGACAGCAGATCGGTCGCCATGGCGGCGGCCTCTTCCCCCAGATTGGTCGGTATTAATCCGTTGCCATCGACATGCAGCACCAGGACCTTGGACCGGGGTCCGGAGTACAGACGCATCTCGCGGATGCCCGCCCTCAGCTCATCCAGGTTCTCATTCCTGACCATGGTGATCACGATGAACAGGGGGCTGGACCCGACCAGGTGTCCCCGGCAGGCCCGCACGTCCTCCTTCATCTTTCCCTTCAACCTGGTCATCTCCACGCTGACCAGCATCTTTGATATCATGGCCCTTTGCCTTCTTCCCACGTCCGGCAGGATGAGACGGCCGGAATTGAACGCCTTCAGCCCCACCCGGCAGTTCCTGGCCAGATAGAATTGGGACAGGCCGTTGGCCGCCCTGATTCCGTGCTCGAACGCATTCTCCACGCTGGAACCGACGGCCATCCGTTCCGAGGCATCGAGGAAGATCCACACCACCTGCTGTCCCTCCTTTTCATATTCGTTTACCAGGGGATTGCTGATATCCAGGTCGGAATTCCTCACGCTCGCCTTCCAATTGATGTGGCGGAACGGATCGCCATTGCGGTATTCCCTGATCTCCTTGAAATCGGTGGTCGTGGACCCGAGCTTGCTGACCGCCCCCGGGGGCATTAGTATCCGGGTAAGGAGCCTCGGGTCCCTCATCTTGCGCATGTCCATCGGGCGCTGCTGCACCAGCAGTTCCACTGGGTCAAGGCCGGGGACGACCTCGTTCTCCTCCAGTCCGGCGAGGTCGATCGATTCGATCATCGAGTTGCCGATGGTGTACACCCCCCGCTTCGTGCATTCCAGTCCATACTGCATCCGGACCTGCAGAGGCGCCCCGGATTTCCAATACACCCGGAAATTGTTGCCCTCGGCGAGGCGGAAATGGGCAGGCAGCGAGTCTCCCACCGTCACTATCCCGACGCCGTCCATGACGGAAAGCTCAGAGGTGACCGTCACGTTCTCATTGACGTATGCGTTCAGTTGGGGAGCAGGGCGGTAAACGCTCATCCGGGTCGGGGCCTGATAGAGCATGGACAGGACCACGAACAACATCGGCACGAGCGATAGCAGCACGATCAGCACGTTGCCTAGAAGTATCCCTACCACCAGAAGCAAGGCGAAGGTCTTGAACTCGGCCGAGATCCGGGGAAGCATCGATTCACTTCCGGCCAAAGTCCTTCGGGACCGGGGTCTGCGCCACTATCGCATCGACCACCGACTGAGGCGTGACCCGGTTATCGATCTCGTATTCCATCTTCATGATGATACGGTGGCACAACGCATCGCGGACAAAGAGCTTGACATCGTCAGGGGTGACGAAGTCCCGTCCCATCATCGCCGCATGGGCCCGGGAGACCTTCAACAGAGAAAGCGAGCCCCGGGGGGATGCCCCCACCTCCACCGCCTCATGTTCCCTGGTGGCCCGGACCATGGTGCTCACGTAGTCCAGGATCTGGTCATCGGCGTAGACGCCTTTCTCGACCAGATCCTGCATGTCCACGAAAGTGGCCTGGTCCATGGCGGATACCAGGCGGTCCACCGGGTCATCTGCCTGCCAGCGGATCCTGCGCCTTAGGATCTCGCTCTCCAGCTGGGTCGTCCTCACATAGCCGGTGGCCATCTTGAGCAGGAACCGGTCCATCTGCGCCTCCGGCAGCGGGAAGGTCCCCTCCTGTTCGATGGGGTTCTGGGTGGCGATGACGAAGAATGGTTTGGTGAGCCGGTGGGTGGTTCCCTCGATGGTCACCTGCCTTTCCTCCATGGCCTCCAGAAGGGCTGACTGGGTCTTCGGCGGGGAACGATTGATCTCATCCGCCAGCAGGATATTGGTGAACACCGGTCCCTTCTCAAGTACGAACTCCGAGGTCCTCGCCCTCCATATCCTAGTGCCCAGGATATCCATGGGCATCAGGTCCGGGGTGAACTGGACCCGTCCCCAATTACACCCGGTGACCTTGGCGAAGACCTTGGCCAGCAGGGTCTTTCCCAGGCCGGGCTTGTCCTCGAACAGGACGTGTCCGTTGGCCAATGCCGCGCATAGGAGCTTCCTGAGCACAAGCTCATCGCCCACGAAGACCCCGCCGGTCGAATCGATTATGTTCCTGGAACACTGTCTGAATTCCGTAATATCCATTCTATCCCTCCGCGATCCCCGTCTGGTTGGGGGCACTGGACATGAGATAGCCAGCCCCCAGCGCTTGTGCCGCCCGGTCCAGTGCCTCGAAGGCGATCCTGGTCCTCTCCTCCCTGGTCATGGCCTCTTCATTGCCAAAAGCCCACCTGAAGGTATGCCTCTGCTCCTTGGGTGCGTAGCTCACCACGCCCTCTATGATCCTCTCGATCTGGTTGGGGTCAGCCCGGCCCTGCAGCAGCACGGTCGCCAGCAGGACCACGAGCGGTTCCCTCCTCCCTTCCACAATGAACTGGTCCACCACTCTCTGGGCATATATGGTGTCTCCCCGGTTCTGGTAGATCGATTGCACCAAACGGCGGGTGTCGAGGAAGTCCTGCTTCTTCTCCTTGGAGCGGAAGAACGAGAAGAACTTGAACACTACCACGATCACCACTATGGCCAAAACGATCCATTCCCCCAGTAGGGTCTGTTCCGGGGCCTGGTCGGCGATGGCGCCCCTGAGCCTGAACGCGTATACGAGGACCAGCGTCAAGACCACCGTCAGGGCGATCATGTTCGACGCGCTGCGGAAAAACTGTCCGACCGAACGCACATATATGTTACTGTGCTGGTGCACGATGCCGAATAGGGAAAGCAAACCTACCGCGAGCATCACCATCAGGGGAATCCCGGACAGCAGGTCCGCTGCCCCCGTCATCCCCAACCCTGATTCGAGCGTAATGCCCAGCAGCATGAGCGCCGCCGCTCTGCCGGCCAGCCAATAGTGATCGGAGAATCCCTTGGCGATGTACGCAGCCATCGTCGCAAAACCTGTGAGTATCAAGAGCAATCCGAATCCCAGCATGCCCTTCGGTCCGTTGGGGAGGAAGATCGACAGCAATCCAATCAACAATGCCAAGCTCAGGAATTGGATGCCGGTACGCAACAGGCTGGCCATCGTTCCCCTTACCAGGGCTCCGACCAGCCCCAGGACAAGGTAGCACGCCGACATGGCGCATACCGCCGGAAAAAGGAACCACAGGTCGGTCCTGCTGCCCGGAGGGCTCAATGCCAAGAACGCTCCGGTGGCCATGATCACCATCGCCACGGTGATGACCGTTGTCGAAATGACCTTCCTTCGAACCGTTGTCCTGTCATCCCCGTTTCCGGGCACCCTGCTCCAGAATTCCATTGGCTCAACTCACCTGTCTGGAAGCCCGGTACATGCTCTCATATTCCGGCCGGCCGACCGGCCTTTCGCTGAACTCGGCGATCTCGAAAAGGGATATCGCCACGTCAAGTTGCCCATGCTGGGAGCGGTCCATCCGGCCTTCCAGGACCGTCTGGATCTCTCTGCAGGTCATCGAATCGGAGATGCCCTCGTCCCTGCTCCTCCAACGGGCATAAGAGGTCCGGTAGATACTTACCGTTTCCTCACGGTAATTGACCACCCGGAAGGGCACGGTAGTCTTTCCCAGGTGGCCGGAGACAGAAAGGATGTGGTCTCCCTTGGGCAGTGTCACGGTGAAATCCCCCGATCCAGTCGGCAGATCCACATCGGAACCGTTCCCATCGATGTCCAGGTGCATCGATCCCTGCCCTGAGACCCGGAAGAGCATTGACCTGTTCTCCTCCCACACCAGCGGTAGATCGTCGGCGATATCGGGGAAGCTCAGACCGTAGGGGGAGGTCGTCTGCCCGGTGACGGGCGCCGGGGTCGAGGGCAGTAAACCCAGGTCTGTCGGTACCGTTCTTTTGCCTCGCGACATCGCCAAAGCCGCCAGGGCTATGACCGCGACCGTTCCTATGGCCCCAATTATCAACCAGTCCATGGCCGATCCGAATCCCGGAGGCGAGTAATGCACGGTAGCGGACGAAGGCTGATAGATCGAGCTGCCAGTGAAGTTGACGACATAGTCGGTCTCCTTGCGGTTCTCCAGCGAGAACTCCGAGCCAACCATGCTAACGCCCACATCGACGTTGGTCCGGTCCGTTCTCTGCAGCAGTATCGGCATCGATAGCATCACCTGGTCGTGATCATCGAGGAGGGTGGCGTTGACCTGGTTCCCTTCCAGCTTCACCACCATCGTCGTGGTGGACCTGATGTCGAGGCTGACCTCGCATCGTTTTATGTTGGCGATGTCGAACGCCATCCTGGCCGGGCCGAGAGCTCGATCATATGCCACCGGAACGGTGACGTTGACCCGTCCTTCACCGTCCGTCAGAAAGGTTCCAACCTCATATGTCTCCAGATAGACCTGCACCGTCCGTAGCGTGACTGGCAGCTCGGAGGCGTGGACCAGGACGAAAAGCCGGTTGTCATATCCCCTGACCAGGTAGGACGGTGCCACATCCACTGAGACCTCAAGCACCGTCGTGGATTTGTTGGCTGAGGTACCATAGAGAGTGGCGTTCCCGCCATAGGTCACCTTGAAGCTGTAAAACCCCGGTGTGGTCCACCGTATGTTGAAATGGGCCACTCCCTGAGAGTCCGTTTGGAGGTACTGAGAGAGCTCACCGATATACAGCGGGGCGTACTGGACCGCCTTAGAAGATGCATTCTCCACCAGTGTGAAACGATAATCGTAGCTGACCCCCATGACGACCCGGTCCGGCGCCTCGATGGTCAGTTTGGTGTCGTCCATTATCTTGACCGCAGGGTCGCTCTCCGACGGTCTGTATGTACCGTCCCCCAGGAAGCGGGCTATCAGTTGGTAGTTACCCAACTGAAGATCGTCGGGGATCAGGCAATTGACGGTGAAGAATCCGCGATCAACCTGACCGATGCCGATGAAATGCCTATCCATGGTGGTCTTGCTGGTGGCTACGAACACCGCCACCCGGACTCCGGAGATGGGCTGCAGGGAACCGGTGGTCACAGTTCCGGAAACCGGGAACATGACTCCCTTTCTTATCAGGAACTGGTCTCTCGGCGAGGTGATATCGGTTATGGTGTTGATGGCCGGGTTCCCGGCCGGCCCGGGGGCGGTCCCAATGTCAATCCCGTCCTGGGGCGTGCCATCCACGGTTATTGTCCGGTTCTCACTCCCGGTGATGTTCCCGTTCATTCCAGGGAAAGCGCTGATATTGTATCTGCCCGGGTCCACACCGGTAAAACTGTACTCACCGGTGGCGTTGGTCTGTGTCGTCCCGATCAGGGTGCCATTCTGGTCGAAGAGCTGCACCCCTACGTTCGGCAGCGCCTCTCCCGGGTCCACCAGTCCGTCCCCGTCCGCGTCGTTGAAGACAGTGCCTCCGATGGTAGTGCCATCCCCCGAAATGTTCCCAGGCATGTCAGGGATGGTATAGTTGAGCTCAGGCGGGAGGACCGTGCTGTTCATGTCAGGAAGGTCGTTGCTACGGCGGGGGTCGGTGAGGTTGATGTCCGGAATGGCCGGTATGGGGATGTCCTGGTTTTCATCCTGAGAATTGAGATCCCTGGTCAGAATGGGGGAGGTGGCGATCTGGTTGAATGCGCTACCGAGTGCCGCCACCAACACTATCGCTGCAACCATGACGATGATGGCCTTGTAGAGCGGTTTCATTGGATCTCCTTCTCGGTCTCCCTAGGTCGCTATTCAATTGATAACAGGAGGGTGAGAATATTCAATCTTTTGTTGAGAATCCCCCATACCCTCGTAATGCCAGCATTCTGACCAACAATCGTGGGGGCAATAAAGCTGTGACCTTCGTACAGAACGCTCACATTATATATGAGGGCGGCCAGGACCGACATTTATCCGGTTCGCGTTAGGCACGGTCTCTGGGAGTTTTGGATTCGCTTCTGAAGGGTCGATGAATCCGGAACGAGCGATCGATGACGGTTATGCGTGCAACGGAATGATCGATTTCTCCCCGAAAATGACCAGTGTATCGAAGGTCGAATAGGGTCCTCAATTTTATCGGTCATCGGTCCGTTCAGTCTCTTCTCAATTAGACCGGCAATGAAATGAACCTCATTATTGATCGATTTTCGTTAGGCCAGCCTAAATATTTTTTTTCTTCTCAATAGAAAAGGTTTATGTTCCCACCAAAGATTCAGGTTCTTATGTATAGCGGGTGAGGGTTTGACACCGAAAGAGAAGGTTGCTTTCGCTTCCGTCATCGCCGCTATTGGACTGGTGGTCACCAAGATCACAGTTGCGATCTGGACCAACAGCCTCGGGATACTATCCGAAGCGTTGCACTCCAGCATAGACCTCATAGCCGCCTTCGTTACATTGGCGGCGGTGCGCATGGCCGAGAGGCCAGCGGATGCGGACCATAATTACGGTCACGAGAAAGTGGAGTCCTTGTCCAGCCTGTTTGAGACGGCACTGCTGTTCGTGACCTGTGGATGGATCGTATATGAAGCGGTCCGCCGCCTGATCTCGCCGGTCGATGTGGACGTGACATACCTGGCGATCGGGGTGATGCTGTTCTCCATAGTGGTCGACTTCACCCGTTCGAGGGCCCTTCACAAGATGGCCAAACTCTACAAGTCCCAGGCACTCGAGGCCGACGCTATTCATTTCTCCACCGACCTTCTGTCATCCGTTGTGGTGATCATTGGAATAGTGTTCACAATGATGGGTTACAGGACTTTCGATGTTATCGCGGCCCTGGGGGTCGCGGCCATCACCGCGGTGATCGGTTACCGCCTCTGGAAACGTTCGATCCATACGCTCATGGACGGCGCGCCAGAAGGAATATCCGAGCTTGTCGCGAACGAGGCGATGGGCATCAAGGGGATCAGAGGGGTGAACCAGGTACGCGTCAGGGAGACCGGTCCGACCACCTACATCGACTGCACCGTCCTGATCGATAAGGTGATCCCGTTGGAACAGGCCCATCGTGTCACGGACGAGTTCACCAACAGGATAAGGAAGAAGGTGGACAAGGCCGTCATAATGGTGAACGCCGAACCATTCTGCGTTGAGCCCACCGATCTGGTCGATAAGATCCGGGCCGAGGCGGCGGATTTTGAGGAGATACGGACGGTCCATAACATCAACGTGTCCGAGTTCGATAACGACTTCGGAGAGGAGTTGGAGGTCGATTTCCACCTGGAACTGGATGGGGATCTTTCCTTGGACAAGGCCCATGCCATTGCCACTCGCCTGGAGAACCGCATCAAGACCCTCGATCAGCGCATCACCCTGGTCACCACCCACATCGAACCGGCGGACTGTCATTCATGCGGCCTGAAGAGCGTTCGGATGGGAGAGGACGGAATGGCGTTTTCGATCAAGCAGTTGGTAAGCACCTTCCCCGAGATCGAGGATGTGACTCGGATATCGGTGCAGAGGAAGGAAGGTAAGATCAGAGTGGGCATGTGCTGTTCCTTCGGAAGTGGCCATACGGTGAAGCAGGCACACGACGTGGCCGAAAAACTTGAAGGGGTCATAAGGGCCAAGCATCCCGAGGTGGATGTGATCTCGATCCACATGGAACCCGGCAACCATGTGGAACTGGCCGGTCATTTCGGAGCTCCTATCTAGCAATAACCGTCCTGACCTGGAATCCGCATATCGATAGAATCCTCCCGACCAAGAGCTGATGAGTTCCTGGAATGGGATGGATCTTGCGTTCGGTGGGACACGTTTTCGGATTCATTTTTTAACGAATGAGATCCTGGACATATCATACGATCATTCTGGCCACTGGAACAGTGTCCCTCTCAATCTCCGTTGGACGAACACTCTTATGGCAATAGATCCAGCCATCTCCTTGGCTAGTTAGCTCATATCCGATTTCCTGCGCCACCCGAGCGATATCCAGACTATGATAGCACCGGTCCAGGTCGACCTTTTCTTCGCTAAGCACACAGATCAACAGTTCAAGGACGAGCTTTGTTCCGTCGTCCGAATCGATCACGCAGACCCCTAAGCGGCATCGTTCGCCGGTCAGGATGTTCAGATAGATCTCGCCGCCCTCTGACTCCCTGGCCCTGGCCATGATCGATTCCAGGTCCGCCTCTTCCCAGCTCATGGCCGATCATTCCTCTCTTGGGGCCATATCCTTCATGGTCCGTTTCAGAATGCCAATGAGCAGCACAGAGCCGATCCTCTTGCCCATCCCTATCTTAACTGGATAATAGTAATCATTCTTGTCCTTATAGTACTCGTAATCTGCTGGCAGATGTTCGCGCGTGGATTCCACGACCGATTTGAAGAACCGAAAGCCCATATAGGAACCGAAAGAGACCCGGGGAACTTTCCGTTGCAGTTCAGCATAGAACCGATCAGCAGCCCTCTCCGTTCTTTCCCGGTTCTTGTTTATCGCCCGATCGTTCATCGGCCAGGGAAGCTTCATTGCCTGCAGCTCAGATACGATTTCCGGTCCTCCGATCGCCATCCGCAAGGTCTTGATGGTCCGTTTGAGGCCCGCCCCCCGTTGGCCACCAGCATGACCTTCTTCTCGAAGAACTTCGGTCGATGGTGGGTATAGGCGAACCGGTCCATGAAGTTCTTCATTAACCACGAAACGTCCTGCACGTAACCGGGAGAGACCAGGATGATGCCGTCTGCCTTTTCCATGCGTCTTTCGATCGATATCCTGTCCTCCTTCATAGGACACTTGTCCTCACCCTTGGAAACGCATAGGAAGCATCCGCGGCACAACCCAAGGTTCTCCTCTTTCAGCATCAGATAGTCGAACTCGACCTTGCCATGGGTGTTCATCCTTCTTTCAATCGCCTGTGCTACCTCGTACCCGTTTCCTTTGCCCTTCGGGCTTCCCATTATCGTCAGCACTTTCATGTTCATCCTACTCCGCGAACGCTGCCTTGGTGGCCCTGTACTGTGTGGTTTTCGAAGCGAACAGGACAATCACCATTATGTCGATTCCTATGGCGGCCATCCAATAGATGTTGAAGAATCCCAGAAGCAGGGCAAGGGAGGATAGCGCCGATGCCACGACCAACTGGCTACTATCCTGCCTCCGTATCAGGATGCCGAGGCCGGACAGGACGAAACCCGCCGCCGCGATCCCTACCAATACGATTCCGATCCCGGTGACGATATCGGTACCAAGTCCGAAAGAAATAAACACCGAGGTTGCCGGGTCCAACATCCATGGCCCCGACGACCCGTCCGGGTTTGGGGCCGAGGCGACCCCCAGGTGCACCATTCCGTGAACCATCAGGAACAGGCCCATGATCCTTTTCGTTCTCATCGAGCCGCTTGAAATCTTTGTGATCTGCATGTTTTTCCACTGAAAATGATGAATGCCGAACGGGGAGATATTTCCACGTTCACGGGACCGATGATGTTCCTCACATGGAGGGGGAACAAATGCTTCATTCTTTCAACAATGACGTTGAAGATCTCTCACGTCATGTTATCTGGACGCTTCCCGCCTTCCAGGAGGTGGTCACGCCATGTCTCATAGTATCGTCCTGCATAGATGATCTCAGGGACCGCGGACCGTATACGGTCGCACTTCTCTATCTCCATCAATAGCAGTTCCAGGTCATGGAGTGTCTTGGTCCAGGCCAACATGACTATCAGGTCGGGCAGATTGCTGAACGTGCGGTAGTAACCTACCGTTGGAGCAAACCGTTGGACGAAATCGTTTCCCACCGCCATCTTGTCCGCTCCCTCGTTGAGTTTGACGTTGATGATGGTTATGATGTTGCCCGACAGGCCTGGATGCAAGCCAA
The DNA here is from genome assembly GCA_963695345.1 of uncultured Methanomassiliicoccales archaeon. Lineage (GTDB taxonomy): Archaea > Thermoplasmatota > Thermoplasmata > Methanomassiliicoccales > UBA472 > DASXVU01. The sequence goes on along the minus strand of OY968769.1, from coordinate 906,987 downwards.
GGGAGAACTCCACAGAGCCATCCTCGATCATCCCGTCCAGCCGCCGTTTCACCGTCGCCGCAGTAACGTTCAGCTCGGAGGCAATGTCTGCCACCGCCTTACGCGCCTCCCTCCTCATGGAAGAGATGATCCTCTTGTCCAGGTGAGATAGTTCCGGTCCAGTGCTCGGATCGGTTCTTTCGCCGGCCTTTCCGGCCAAGCCATGCGAAACGATCGCCACAATCGGCTCGGGCATTGCTGCGGACCTGCTGACAAAAGAGACGAACGTTTCCAATTCCGAGATATCATGAAGGATCGCGGTTACAAAAAGCATGTTCCCGCTTCCGAACAGGATCTGGGATATCCGATCATCAGAATGGAGTTCTGCGATCATATGTTCCCTCGAGGTGAAACGAGATGTTCCTTGGACCATCACCTCCACCGCTTTGAGATATCTCAGGGATATGTTCGTCCCGAAGCCGAGAATGATCCGTTCTTCCATAAGGATCTGGATGCGGCGATGGACAGCCTGCACCGAAATATTCAGGCGATCGGCGAGCTCCCGGTAGGACAGCCTGGGCTCGAAGAGCAAGATCCTGATCAGGCTCAGGTCGGTTCCATCCATTCCATGCAGTATTTGACCATCAGGATTTGAACCTTGCTTATCCCGTCCCTGGCTGGCACTTGTCATATCAAAGCCATGTCTTGTGAATCACAATGCCGGTAACTTATATCGGTTCGGCGATTCATCTACTGACTCCATGGTCAAGCTTCGTTACCTAGGTCATTCAGCGTTCACGATCTTCGATGGCAGCACTACGGTCCTCATCGACCCGTTCCTTACCGGCAACGCCGATGCCCCTTTCAAGGCCCGGGACATCGAGGCCGACCTCATTCTGGTAACGCACGCCCACAATGACCATCTTGGGGACGCGATCGAGATGTCCAAGCGATCGAACTCGCCGATCCTGTGCTCATTCGAGTTGGGCATGTATTGCGAATCCCAGGGGGCCAAAGTCATCAACGCCCACATAGGGGGCAAGTTCAAGTTCGGTTTTGGTTCGGTCAAGCTGTTCCCCGCAGTGCACTCATCCTCCCTGGACGACATCCATCCTTTGGGCACCGCCACTTCGTTCATGGTCAACATCGGCGGGAAGAACCTGTTCCACGCAGGGGATACCGCCCTGTTCGGGGACATGGCGTTGATATCAGAACAATACGACATCGACCTGGCCATGCTGCCCATCGGAGGCATATACACCATGGATTCCGAGGACGCGGTCAGGGCAGAGAAACTGCTCAGGGCCAAGAAGGTCGTCCCTATGCACTATGGCAAGTGGTCCGAGGCCGACCCGTACGAGTTCCGCGACCGTATCGCAGAGCAGGGCATCGGTACCGCAACCGTCATGAGACCGGGCGACGCGATAATAGTCTGATCAGGTTCAGGCAGACTGTTGGGTCCAGAGTAAAATGTTTATCTTCAGGCCCGCTGTCTGGTCATCGGGGATTCTGAAATGGCTACACGCATAGCGATCATTGGTGGTTTCCTCGGGGCCGGCAAGACCACCCTGATTAACAAGATCGCGAAGGGATTGAGCGGGGCCGGCAAGACCGTCGGTCTGATCATGAACGATCAGGGTGAGGCGCTGGTCGACACGCAATATTCAACCGCGATGGGTTTTAAGACATCGGAGGTGCTGCGTGGCTGTTTCTGCTGCCGGTTCAACGACCTCATGGCATCGGCCAGGAATTTCGCCTCCACCACCAGCCCGGATTTCATTATCGCGGAACCGGTCGGTTCATGCACCGATCTGCTGGCCACCGTCATCGCCCCGCTGAAGCTGATGCATCCCGACGAGTTCGAGGTCGCCCCGCTAATCATCGTCGTGGACGCACCGCGTCTGGCCGAGGTGGGGCTGGACCCGAGCACTTTGAGCGGTTATCTCAGGAAGCACCAGATCGAGGAGGCGGAACACATAGTCATCTCCAAGATAGACATGGTCACCAGGGAGGAACTGCTCAAGCTGGTCGAAGCGGCTAAGAGCTACAATCCTCAGGCGAGCGTGATCCCTTACTCAGCGATCACCGGCCATGGGCTGGACGAGATAATGAACGTTGTCCGTTCCGGCAATACCAGCGACCGTCAGAACGTGGACATCGACTATGACACCTACGCCCAGGCGGAGGCGGAACTGGGCTGGTATAATTGCACCTTCAATTTCCAGGCCGATCAAAGGGTCGACACTTACGACCTGGCCACAAGGATCATCCGGGACATCGCCCTCTGCTACGATCCAGGGGACATCGCCCACGCCAAGATCATGCTGACCTCGGACACCAATTCCCTCAAGATGTCCGTCGTGTTCGACAATATCTCGATCGACGGTATCAGCGGTTCCCGATACGCCGAGGGCAAGGTCGCGATCACCATCAATGCCCGAGTGGTATCATCTCCGGAAGAGCTTCGCTCAAACATCAGAAGCTCCATCATCCAGGCGATGGATTCGATCGGCAACCGGTCAAATGGTTTCAGGGACGAGTGCTTCGCCCCGTCGAGGCCGAACCCGACCCACCGGATAGTGGGCTGATGGCAGGGAAATGCATCCAATCGGGTCCGTGGATTGAACTACAGACTCAATAATTAAATAGCCGCCGGTTTGATATGAACCTATTGCCATCGAATTGCAGGATTGAAATCGCTTACATTGACCCAGAAACCTACTCGTCCATTGTCAATCATGACATGAGGAAGCGCATCCTGCGCACCCTCTACGGTTCGACGAGGGAAGCGCCCATATCGAAACAGGATTTGGCGGACAGGTTAGGGGTCGGATACCATCAACTTGTCTATCAGCTCAATAACCATCTGAAGGATTTCTGGGCCGTGCGCGAGGAGCGCAAGGTCAGAGGGACGCGGATGGAGCTGATCGAGCCGGCGAAACCTTCAACGGTGTACATCACCTTCGGGAAGGACAACGGCATCTTCATGGTGGACCCGTTGGCCAACCTGTTCGGGCCATTGTCCAGAAGCGGCACAAGATGTGATTCATGCTCACCCGCTGATGTGGCCAAGTGCATGACATCGGTTAGTTCCAGCTGCTCCAATGCCATGGTACCCAATGAGGCGGAGAAGGCCATGCTTCTGTCGAACGGGCGCAAGGTACCGTTCAAGCCATTGGACCATGCGGTCTTGTGCGCTATCAAAGGCATCCCGCAGGGAGAGAAGTGCGTTCTCGAGATACCTTGCGAGGGCTGCGGGTTCGCGCGGCAGATGCAGACCGTAAAGAACTGATCGAAAAGGCGTATTTGCCGTCATCTTACCAGGCAAAGTCAAACATGTCAAAGGTCCGCTTTGCACGCTCTCTTTGTCCATTTCGTCCGCCGGAGGGGCGTACACCCCCGTTAGTTATATATTCGTGAGACAACTAAGAATAGACCGAATAGTTGGATGGGGGAAAGGAATTGGTTAGCGTTGACCAGATGAACCGGAAGATCATAGGGCTGCTTCTGGCGGACGGCCGGATGACATACAACGACGTCTCGGTGAAGCTCAGGCGGTCCTCATCGACGGTCCGGGACCGCATACGCCGTCTCGAGGACGACAAGGTCATCCTCGGCTACTATGCCATCGTCAACGCGGAGCGCATGGGGATGAATGCCGACGCCATCGTCCTGGGTAACCTGGCGCATGAAACGACGGCGGCGGACCTCAAGAAGCTCTCCAAGATCGAAGGGGTCAGGGAGGTGCTTCAGATATCTGGGCAGAAAAGGATACTGGTCCGTGTCTCTGCCCCGGACAATCACTCGCTCGAGGACATCGTCACCCGCGATCTGATCCCGATGGGTCTGAAGGACATCGAGCTGAAGGTGGTGCTCGATTCAGTCTCACGGCCGCCTGGTCTATGACGTTCAGATGTTCGTCTTATCGTAGTATCCGCTGAACGGCCTTGACGATGAGGGCTTGATCTTCACGAAATTGGAGTAGTCCCTTCCCACTGGCTCGCCGAAGTATCCTTCGTACTCCTCGATGAGCGCGGTCAGTTCGGCCGTGTCTTCCTCCGTTACCTTCGATACGACCGCACCCGGACCGAGCTGGCTGATGTCGACCTTGCCTCTCACATAGATTCGCCCTCCATGCATACCAGCGCCGATGTTGTGACCGACCGGTGACTCCGCATGCGTTCGGAGGCCCAGCACCAGAATCGTTCCTCCTGCCATGTATTCGCCGAGGTAGTCCTTGACGGTTCCTCCGATGACCAATGAGGGTCGTGTCTGGCCATATTCCTTCATGTGTATGCCGACGCGGTATCCGGAGGACCCCTTGATCATGATGGTCCCCCCGCGTGCCGACAGGCCAGTAACATCCCAGGCGTTCCCGTGAACGATTATTTTCCCCGAGTTCATGGTGTTGCCGGTCATGTCCTGGGCATTGCCCATCACTTCGATCGTAGGTCCGTTCAGGAAAGCCCCCAGGCTGTTGCCCGGGGTGCCGTGGATCATAATGCGCAGGTCGGACCCGGTGGCAGTGGCGCCTATATAACGCTGGCCCATGACCTCCTCTATGATGATCGTCTTGATGTCTGAGGCAATGGCCTTACGGATGGCGCAGTTCAGCGTCTTGTAATGGAGCGCGCCTTTGCCCGTATCTCTCCCGTCGGCCCGGATGGTGGCGACGCCCTCCCGCGTGACAGTGCAGTCTTTGCCGCAGTCGCATTCTTCCACATGGTAGTCGTAATCGATGTTCGACATCAGCCCCACCCCTCTCCAACGGTCTTAAGGCCCATCACTTCCGCTATCTTCGGATTGGGACCCAGGTACCGGAGCCGGTCCCGGTTGCCGACCAGAGATTCGACGGAATCGATGCCCATTCCACCTATGACCTCACGCAGTTCCTCGTTCCATGCCCTGAACAGCCTGACCACCCGGGCAGCTGCTATCTCCGGGTCCAACCGGGCCATTAGGTCCTCCCTCTGTGTCGCTATGCCCCACGGGCACAGTCCGCGATGGCACTGCTGGCATACCCGACAGCCCATGGCGATCATGGGTGCGGTGGAGACCATGGCGATATCCGCCCCCAGGGCGATGGCCTTGATCATGTCCGCGCTGCATCGGATGCCCCCGCCGGCGGCGACGGTCACCCGGTTACGCAATCCCTCGTCGGTCAGCCTCTTGTCGACCACCGCTATGGCCACCTCTATCGGTAGGCCCGCGTTGTCGCGGATGACCCTGGGGGCGGAACCGGTCCCGCCCTTGAACCCGTCGATGGTGATGAAATCAGCACCGGCGCGGACTATTCCTGAGGCGATGGCGCCGACATTGTGCACCGCGGCTATCTTCACGCCGACAGGACGCCCGTACTCGGTCGCTTCCTTGAGGACCGAGATCAGCTGCTGAAGATCCTCGATCGAGTAGATGTCGTGATGCGGATAGGGCGACAGGGCGTCCGTCCCCAGCGGTATCATGCGGGTCTGCGAGATGAGCTGTGTGACCTTCTCCCCGGGCAGATGTCCCCCAAGCCCGGGTTTTGCCCCCTGGCCGACCTTGATCTCGACGGCGGCGGTATTCTTCAGGTACGCTGGGTTAACGCCGAAACGGCCGGAAGCGACCTCTGAGCAGATATGGTCCGCGTAAACATAGAAGTCCTCATGGAGTCCACCCTCACCCGAACCGGCGATTATGTTGAGCTCCTTGGCCGCCATGAACAATGCTTTCTGGGTGTTGTACGAAACCGACCCCAACGAGACATGCCCGAACATGATGGGCATGTCCATCTCGATAATGGGACCTTCCCCGCCGCACAGCTCCATGTGCTCGCCCTCGCAGACCTCGATCTTGCCCGGGCGGCCCCCCAGATAGGTCTTGGTCTCGACCGGTTCCCTCAGCGGGTCGATCGACGGATTGGTGACCTGGGCCGCATCCAGCAGGATATCCTCGAATATGACATCATAGGGTTCATCGGTGCCGCATGAGGAAAGCAGGACCCCTCCGCTGTTCGCCTGGGCATAGATGCCGCGCCTCATCCTCTCACTCCAGTTACCGTGGGGTGGGAACTGGGATGGCACTGGCCGTATCTCAATGGCGCTGGTCGGGCAGACAGCGATGCACCTGCCGCAGGCCACGCAGCCGCCCTTCGGCACGACCTTGTTGTCCCGGACATCGATGGCCTGGAAAGAGCATTCGTTCACGCAACGCTTGCACATCACACAGGTGTTGTAGTTGATCGTCGGCATGAACTTCTCCGGCAGTCGCGTTTCCATGCGCTTTGGCCGGTCGGTCCTTTCGCTCATTGGGTGGCCCCCTGGAATGGGTGTTCGATTCCCGCCCTGATGATGCCCTTGCCCACCTGGGCGATGAATGGGCTTCCCGCGTTACAGGTCCATGTGATCGCCTCCGGTTCCACCGTTCGGACGGCGCACTCCTCGGAGGCGCAGAAGGCCAATTTGCCATCCTGCGATTTGCCTACGAGCATTGGTCTCAACTTCTTGCGGTCGGCCAGGGCTATCAGCGTTATCTCGGGTTGGGAGCGCCCGACCAGTATGGAGAACGGACCGTTCAGGAAAGCCTCCCGATAGGCGATGCGGAGCCATGTGGCCAGTTTCCTGCTTGCGGGATCGAGGGTGGCGATCTCCTCGTGGGTCCACGGGGCCATGGCGAAGGCGGCCGCCTGGATCGGCAGTTTATGCTTCCGCACCAGCAGGTCCCAGATATAGGAGACCACCTCGGTGTCCGTCTGCACCGTGCACTTGTAGCCGTTCATCTCCACCAGTTTCTTGTTCACGCCATAGGAGGTGATCTCCCCGTTGTGGCAGACCCCCCAGTCTAGGACGCTCATCGGGTGCGCCCCCGCCCACCAGGCGGGAGAGTTCGTGGGGAACCTGGAGTGGGATATCCAGAGATTGCCGCTGTAACGGGAGATATCGTAGAATTCGGCGATCTCATAGGAGAACCCGTTCCCCTTGAAGACGGCCATGTTCTTCCCGGAAGATATGATCTGGGCACCGGACATGGTGGAATTGACGAACATGACCACCTGGATGATGAAATCGTCAGGGGCCAGTTGGGTATTGCCGTACCAATCTTTGCCCGGTTTTGGCGTGACAAAGTATCGCCATATCTTGGGGAACGGAGGGGTCATAGTCTGAACCGGTTTGGTATATACCTTCTCGGCATGGTTGATCTCGAGATAATCCTTGAAGAACTCTTCGACCTTCTTCTTGATCTCCTCATCATCGAAGAAGACCTGAAAGCAATATTCGTCGAGGTGCTGGGGGAAGAGCCCGTAGCAGGCATAGCCGGCTCCTAGTCCGTTCTCCCTCTCGCCCATGGTCCTTAACATCGAGCCGATCCGGTTGCCCGAGATCGTGCTGCCATCCAGTGCCATGATGCCCGCGATACCGCAGCCGCCCATGAGGTAGGCGGGCCCGGACGGTCTGGCCGCTCCATAAGCATAAGCCGGCTTGGGGAGTGGGTTGCTGACCTGTGACACGCATCTGTGGTGACGTTCATCACCGAAATATTCCATATTACTTACTCCTGTTAACGACGAATACATCCCTGTAGGGATGTCCGATGGATAATAGCTCTCGCATCAGAGTCCCAGTAGTTGTCTCCGCTTGGGTAATTAATCTTTCCAGAGATACATGCCGCATTAGCGGAAGGAAACCTACCGTGGGCAGGGCCGAACGCCCTGTGAAAGAGGGACATCTCTTACCTTTATGACGTTGGTCCATCACTCGATGCTATTTCGCGGACATATATATGCATTATTGTTTTATTGATTCATATGGGAATACCGCCTCTATTTGACTGTACAATTGTCTAGTTTTTAGTTGACTAGCTCCAATCCCATAGTCATTTAAGCGAAATATTTTCATATTATCTAGCTATTTGTCTAGTCGATGCAAACCAGAATCATAATCCGAACATTGATTCCCCCCAGGATTTGTTCATATGATTCTGGCAAAGCTTAAATTTGCCAATCACAATGAAGCTCTGCAGCAGGTCATAAGAAAGGTTGATTCCCATGTCCTCGGCCCGGATCGCATTGGTACCCCAGCTCCCAGATCTCGACAAGATACGTCAGATGAGGAAGAGGCTTAATCTCTCACAGCGAGAATTGGCGAATTTGGCAGGAGTCAGCCAATCACTGATCGCCAAGATCGAACGCGGCAGCATCGATCCGTCCTACAGCAACGTGCGCAAGATACTAGTGGCGTTCGAGGAAGTGCTCCGAAGGCGAAAGGTGGAGGGCATGAAGACCGGGAACCAGCTCACCGTCGGCGATCTTGCCACCCGCGGGGTGATCCATGTGACCCCGGACCAGTCGATCGGAGAAGGGACCGAGAGGATGATGAAGGGCCGCTTCACGCAGTTGCCCGTGATCGTCGGTGAGAGGGTCGTCGGGGGCATTACCGATGATCGCATTCGCGACTACACGATAGAGGAAACTAAATCCGGCCGGAAGACCTATGACGAGGTCATGAGGACGAAGATCGAGGAGATCATGGACGAGCCGTTCCCGATACTCTCGGAGGACACGCCAATCGACCTGGCCTCGTTCCACCTTCAACGAGAGGAGGCGATCCTGATATCCCGGAAAGGCCAGATCGTCGGGATACTCACCAGCGCGGATTTCCTCAATCTAGGTCTCAACCAGTGAGGCTAGCGATCAATATGCTCAAGCACATCGTTATGTGGAGGCTGAAGGAATCGGCCGAAGGCAGGACAAAGGAACAGAACGCCATTCACGCCAAGGAGATGCTGGATCTTCTTCCGTTCAGGATCAAGGAGATCAAGACACTGGAAGTGGGAATCAATGCGATGAACTCTCCGACCTCATATGATCTGGTCCTCATCGTGGATTTCGCCAACATCCTGGACCTTCAGGCCTATCAGGCACACCCGGAACATGTCAAGGTGGCCGAATATATCCTCAAGATAAGAGAGGCCCGCGCCGTCGTCGACTACGAGTATTAATCATCGCTGTCCATCCTGGTGTGCAATGAAGAAGAAAGACCTGGAGATGATCTTGCAGACCATCCCGCCATTCGATAGACCGAAGGCCTCACTGGAACAGTATTCCACTCCATCGGTGATCGCTTCTGACTTCCTATTCATGGCCTACGCCGAAGGCGATATCGCGGACAGGACGGTCGTGGACCTGGGATGCGGGACCGGGATCCTGGCCATCGGAGCGGCCAAACTGGGCGCGAAACGCGTGATAGGGGTCGACATCGATGAGAACGCCCTCACCCAGGCCGCGGCGAACGCGAAGTTCATCGGAGTGGATGTGGACCTTTACAATCTGAACGTGAGCGAGTTCGACGAGAAGGTTGACACCGTGGTGATGAACCCGCCTTTCGGGTCTCAGAAACGGAATGCGGACAGGCCGTTCCTCGATACCGCGATGACCGTAGCCGACGCGGTCTATTCGATCCACATGAGCGACACGGTTGACTTCCTGGCCAAGTATATTTCCGACCGTGGTTTTTATGTGGACTACCAGAAAAGGTATAAATTCGAGATTCCTCATATGTTTTCGTTCCATACGAAGGCTAAGAAGTGTTTCGACGTTTCGCTTCTCTGCTTGCGCAGAATTGGGTGATGCAAAATGAACGATAAGAGAAAGGTCTTGCCCGGCGACGAAGTGGCCGAGGCTGAAGAGTACTTGCCGGCTGAGGGCACCTATGAGGAGAACGGCAAGGTATTTTCTGCTCTCAAAGGTATACTGGAGCTTGACGACAAGGAGAAGGTCGCCAAGGTTGTCGCCGAGAATCCGATGATCACGTTAACTATCGGCGATGAGGTGTTCGCCGAGATCACCGATGTGCGCGCCTCGATGGCCATTGCCGAGGTGGTATTGGTCAAAGGCAAGAGCCGCAATATCACCGGGGACACCAACGGAACCATACACGTCTCAAAATTGTCCCAGGAATATGTCCAGGACGTTGGCCGCGAGGTCAGGCCCAGCGATATCATCAGGGCCAAGGTCACCCAGGTCAAGCCGTCGATCCAGCTGACCACCGCCGGTCCGCACTATGGGGTCGTCAAGGCCCTGTGCCGCAAATGCCGGCAGCCGCTGCTGAAGGTCGATAAAGGCCTCTACTGCAACACCTGCGAGAGGGGCGACATAAGGAAGATGGCCGATGACTACGGCGACGTGGAGAGCGTCTAGGCACGTTTTGGGGGTCGCGCATCCCTCCCCATTCTTCACCATCCTATCATGTTTATTATTCTCTTCTAGAAAAGCATAAATGCAATAGACCGGGTTCGACAATGGAGTGAGGTCGCATGGCAAAGAGCAACGAGGACCTGGCCCGAGAGATCAAGGAGCTCAAGGAAGAGGTTCAGCAGATGAAGGAGATAATGGCGCTCCTTCTGAACATGGTCGCAGAACAAGAGGATGAGGAGGGGGAGGAGAATCTCGCCGCCTATCCCGGAATGTCGACCACTAGCGATTTCAAGACCAACAATTGAAGGCGGACCTTTTTTCCCCCGGCAATGTTATTATAAGGGAAATCTTCCCCTCTCCCGATATGAAGGCAGTGGCGCTCATCTCCGGAGGCATCGACTCACCCGTGGCGGCCTACTTGATGGCGATGAGAGGGGTCGACCTGACCCTGCTCCACATGGACAACCGGCCCTATGGCTCTCCAGGCAGCGTACGCAAGACCTCCATGATGATCGCCCCCCTGGAAAGGGCAACTGGGAGGCATTTCGATTTCTATTATGCGCCGCACGGAAGGAACAACCAGATCAACGCCGAGAAGTGCCGTGCGACATTCCAGTGCGTCCTGTGCAAGCGGCAGATGCTGCGGACGGCAAAGGGTTTCGCGGAGAGGATCGGCGCCGATGCCATCGTTACCGGGGAATCGCTCGGCCAAGTGGCATCCCAGACGCTTCAGAACCTGAGAGCGGAGACCTTCGGCATGGACTTCCCGATCCTACGCCCACTGATAGGCCTGGATAAGATCGAGATCGAGTTCATCGGGAAACAGATCGGGACCTATGAGATCTCCATATCCCACGGGAAGGCACCGGCGTGCACCATCGTCCCGGAAAGGCCGATCACCATGGCCCGGCCCGAAAGGATCATGGAAGAGGAAGTGAAGATCGATGTGGCAGAGCAGCTTCAATTTGCCCTGGACAACATCAGATCGCTCAAAGACCTGGATAAAGAGAGCAATTGAGCCCTACATCGGCGTCATACATCATTTCCATCGTAATCCGGTCGATATACCTTGCCTGGACCCGGGAAATGAAGAGCGTGTTCTTCCCTATCTTGACCTTGATGTCATTGTCCTTCGCCGGCTTGACCTCGATCGGCATGATGACCGGACCAGAGCAGGTCGTGCTCACGCGGAAATCCCTTCCTGTCTTCTGAATGTAATCCTTGACCGCTTGGTCCACTTGTACCTCGATCATGTCCGAACGCCAAAAAAGGAGAATCGGTATTTAAGATTGTTTGGAAAAGGTATTACCGATGCGAAGGCATTGAGTGGGACGTGATCGTCGTTCTGGATACATCCGCCCTCTTCTCGATGGAGTCCGTACCCGGGGAGTATAAGGCTTATACCACCCCAGGCGTCGTCGAGGAGCTGAAGAAGTACAACGATACGCGTTGGATGTTCTGGGAGCACCAGGTGACGGTCATGGACCCGTCCCCAAAGTCTAGGAAGGCCATCGTCCAGGCGTCCCAGTCCACGGGCGATTCGAAGAGACTTTCCCCGGTCGATATTGACCTCCTCGCCCTGGCGAAGGACCTGGAAGCGACCATCCTCACCGATGACTACTCGATCCAGAACACCGCGAGGTCACTCGGCCTGAAGTACAAGGCCGTCGGGATGAAAGCGATCAGGCAGCTCGTCAAATGGAACTACAAATGCCTGGGCTGCGGCAAGGTCTTCGACAAGGACATGCCAGACTGCCCGGTATGCGGATCCAAATTGCGGACGACGAGGGCCAGGACATGAGGGAACGACATTACCTTTCTCTGATATCGATGGCTACTGTCGGCTATTTCAGATTGACGTAGTCCGATTTGAAGAGGGACGGGGTCACGAAATTAACGGTGGTCGAAGAACCGTAGGCAGGTATGATCTTGATGGTGGCGGGTTGTGATGGTTTAAGGTTCAGATTACCTGCATCGTTGCTTATCGAGATCATGATCATGTCACCTTGCTGGACCACGTAATGACCGGCCGTCCAGGTCGACCCGCCGGTGGTCTGTGCCAGGACCTGGTAGGCGGAGAAGGTGGAACTTGTCATAATTCCATGACCGGAACTGTTCGTCGAATTTGATATCTGCATCATGTACTGGGAGGAGTTACCGATGAATTGGATGGTGATCCTGTCCAGATTGACCGATGGCGATCCCGCCTGCAGCTTGACCTGAATGAAAAGCGTGTGGATCGCCGATCCGTCAGCGAGGACATGGCCCGTGATATCTTGCACAGTGAACCCGGAAGCGATATTGCCGAAGGCTGTATCGCGGGTACTTTGAGACTGTTCGGATACCTTGTTCGCCGATGTCATAAGGACCGAGGAAGCTATAACGAGAACGAGGATCGTGGCGGTGAAAACGAGTATCTCTCCGACACCCATCTCCGCCTTTTTGTTGAGTTTCCAACCCTTTCCCGATCTCATCATCATGGCCTCTGAATGTGGCGGGCGTCCAAGAAGGACCCGTTTTGCATAGGCTTGGTCGATAGCCGCCGAATTACCTCGTGACGGTCCTCGACTAGATAATTCACTTCGGTATGATTATCAGCGTTGATAACCTCGATAACGATATTCAGCCATACTGGACATAATATTGTTCTCAAAATAAATATACGAAGAAATTGAAAAGAAGGAGCAGGGCGCTCCGATTTACTTGTTCCCGAGTTCGGCTGACCTCAAAGCCCCGGCCTCCACCGCGTCGATGAACGCCGCCCTGACGCTGTACTGCTCGAGGACACGTATTCCCTCGATCGTGGTTCCTGCCGGGGATGCCACCATGTCCTTCAGTTCACCCGGGTGCCTCTTCGTCTCCAGGACGGTCTTGGCCGCGCCCAGTACCGTCTGGGCTGCCAGTCCGATCGCCACATCCCGGGGCAAGCCTGCCAGCACTCCGCCGTCGGCCATCGCCTCGATTATCATATAGATATAGGCCGGTCCGGAACCGCTCAGCCCGGTAACGGCATCCAGGTACTTCTCTTCCATCGGGAATGCGATGCCCACCGAGTTCAGTATCTTCTGTACGGTTTCTTTGTCATCGGCCTTGGCGCTCTGGCCCAGCGCGAACGCGGAGGCGGATGCCCCGACCTGGCATGGCTGGTTCGGCATCACCCTGACGACGCGCACTCCTGGATTAAGGTGTTTCTCTATGAAGTCGATCTTGATGCCGGCGGCGATCGATACGATCAGATGCTCGTTCGTCAGGACCTGGTTCAGCTCTTCCAGGACCGACCCCATCTGTTGGGGCTTGACCGCCAGGAGGATGACATCTGATGATCTAGCAACATCGAGATTGTCCACCGTGGTGCGGACCTTCAGTGTCTTGGTGATGTAATCCCTGCGAGCCGGAACTATTTCGCTCGCGACTATGTCCTCCGGGGTCGAAACCCCCGCTGCGATGATCCCCTTCATGAGGGCTTCGGCCATCATGCCAGCCCCGACGAATCCAATCTTCATCTGAATCAACTCTCCTTTGACGTTACCGTCAGTGCGATGGCGTTATGAACTCGATGATATAAAAAGAGCGTCGTGGCCCATCTGGCCACCTGGGGGATAGGATGCGGTCCGGGCTCAGCGCCCTTCCAGGTACTGCAATATGGCCTTCATGAACGCCGGCAGGTCCTCCGGGGATCTGGAGGTTATCAGGTTCCCATCCACGACCACCTCCTCGTCGAACCAGCGCACCCCGGCGTTGATCATGTCGTCCTTGATCGAATAGAATGAGGTCGCCTTCTTTCCCTTGAGGACGTTCGCCGACACGAGCAAGGAACCGGCATGGCAGATCGAGGCCACGAGTTTCTGTTTCGAATACATCTTCTTGACGAAATCGACCATCGGCGGATGTCTCCGCATGTGATCCGGGGCAAAGCCTCCGGGTATGATGACCGCCACAAATTCATCGGCATTGGCCTTGTCCGCGACCAGACCCGACCGGGCCGGGTAGCCGTGTTTGCTCAGGTAGGTGTCCTTGGTACCGCTGCCGATGATGATAGGATTGTATCCCGCCTCCTTCAAACGGATCAATGGATACCAAAGTTCCAGGTCCTCGTACATGTCCTCGACCAAAACCGCCACCTTCTCGACCATTTTATCAACCCATGAATAATTCGGTCACCGAGTTCTTTAATGTTGCCGGAACAAGTGGGAGTCCGTACCCGATTCTAGGCATTCTTGTTCCAAAAAACAAGGGTTGACGACCGGTTCCTAGTTATCAACATCCGACACTCACGGGCCAACCTTGAAATAACGATTCCTCGGCTATGTTCCCGCTCTCTGGTCAGTCGTTCCTTACTGAGTCAAATAAGACTCACAATTAGGGCATTTCAAAGGGTAGCCAGCATATCTATCAAACGTTTAAATACGGGGAGAATATTCCCCTCTCAATGCTCGTAGACCAATATTATCCAATTGCTGTGTTTGTACTGGTGGCGATCATGTTCCCGGTACTGGCCTTTGTTACGGCTAAGTTCTTTAGACCGACAAAGTATAGCACCCTAAGGGATACAACCTACGAGTGCGGAATGGAGCCCATCGGGCAAGCACAAATTCAATTCCACGTGCAATTCTACATCTATGCCCTCGTCTTCGTCCTTTTCGATATCGTTACGGTTTTCATGCTCGTTTGGGCTTTGACATATTCTAACACTACTCTCTTCCCTGGACCTGCTCGGTCAGGCTGCGTTGGCTGCGTTCGTTTTCATTGTTATCGGGTTGGTCGGGGTCTACTACGCATTAAAGAAGGAGGCCATACTTTGGATCTAAGTAATTCGCCCCAAGTAATAACCATGACCGTCAAGGACTTCCAGAAATGGTCCAGCCAATTCATGGTTGAGACGATGAAGTCCACCGGCGTCAAGCAGGCGGTCGATAAGGTCACCGCTCCCATATGGTCGTGGGGGCAGAGAAATGCGATTTATCCGCTGGAGTTCGGTATTGCCTGTTGCTCGCTGGAATTCGCGGCGGCATACGGTCCCAGGTGGGACATGGAACGGCTGGGCATGATCCCTCGTTCCTCCCCAAGACAGGCTGACGTCCTGCTCATCATGGGTTGGCTCTCGGCCAAGCTGAGGCCTTCCCTGAGGAGGCTATATGAACAGATGCCTGAGCCGAAATGGGTCGTGGCCATGGGGGAGTGCGCCATATCCGGCGGTCCGTGGTATGACGGATACAATGTCATTCAGGGGCTGGACACCATAGTTCCGGTCGACATCTATATCCCGGGCTGCCCGCCCAGGCCCGAGGCCTTGATCGATGGCATGCTGAAGCTTAACAGGAAGATAACCGCCGAGCAGAAGGGAACCTTCCTGGATTGAGGTGGGAAAATGACCGAGACGAGTCCCAAAGCCAAATCTTTCACTGAGGAGCAGGTCGTCAATGCCTTGACCGAGAAGTTCCAGGACAAGGTCAAGGAAGTTAAGATCAAACCGCGCAGGATAACGCTCAACACCGACCGTTCGGTGATCCTGGAGATGTGCAAGACTCTCAAGGAAGGATACGAGTTCGAGCAGTGCTCCTGCGTTTCAGGCGTAGACATGAAGACCTTCTTTCAGGTCGTCTACCATATCTCGTCCTATGCCAACAAGATGGTGATCCAGATTACGGTCGATGTACCCAGAGAAACCCCCGAGGTGGACTCCATCGCGCCGCTGTATGGCGGGGCGAACTGGCACGAGCGGGAGGCCTATGACATGTACGGGATCAGTTTTCATTGGACATCCGAAGCTGGAACGGATCCTGTTGCCACAGGACTACCAGTTCTTCCCGCTGAGGAAGGACTACGAAGTGGGGAGGCGGATTTAATGTCGGAAATGTGGGTCAACATGGGTCCGCAGCACCCCATGACGCATGGTCTGTGGAGCCTAAGGGTCAAGATCAACGGTGAGATCATCACCGATGCCGAACCGATCATCGGTTATCTGCACCGCGGGTGGGAAAAGATGATGGAGAACCGCGATTACCATCAGATAGTCCCGCTGGCTGACCGGCTATGCTACGCGTCGTCGCTTTCCTGGTCTCACCTGTATTGCATGACCGTGGAGGACCTTCTGGAGCTCGAGGTGCCGGAACGGGCCAGCTGGATAAGGACTCATGACGCTCGAGATACAGAGGATCGCCTCTCACCTGATGTGGCTGGCGGCCATAGGTACGGATCTCGGTTCATACACCATGTTCCTTCTTCCGATGAGGGAGAGGGAGACTGTTCATGGACCTCATGATGGACCTGAGCGGTGCCAGGATGACCTACAACTATCCGAGGATCGGAGGGGTCAGGAACGACCTCACCCCCAACTGGGAGAGGGACACCCTGCGCGTTCTCAACCTCTTCGAGAAGAGGCTCAGGGAGTTACGAGGCCCTGTTCGACGAATGCACCGCCTTCCTGCATGAGAACGCAGGGCGTCGGCAAACTGTCCGGTCCCGAGGCCATGAACCTGGGCGTAACCGGTCCGATCATGAGGGGCAGCAACGTCGACTTCGACCTTCGCAGGGACGATCCCTACGAGAAGTACAGCGAGATCGACTTCCGACGTCTGCACACATCCAGGCTGCGATTCGTACGCTCGGTACCGGGTCCGCATGGATGAGATGTACGAATCGTGCAACATCATCCGTCAATGCTTCCAGAAGATGAAGCAGGGCCCAGTGCGGGTCAAGTCGCCTAAGGCGGTACCGGCCGGGCGGACATTCGCCCATGTCGAGGACCCCCGGGGCGAGGGTCTGATGTACTGATAAGCGACGGGATCCGACAAACCGTACCGGTTGAAGGTCCGATCTCCGATATTCGTGACAGTATCTGGAATGCCAGCAGCATTGGTCGGGGGCAAGGTGGCGGATATCCCCGCCATCATGGGCATGGCCGACATGTGCCTCGGTGAGACAGACAGGTGATACCATGGTCGAAACTACGCTCTTCAGTCTTCTGCACGGCCTTGCGTTTTGGATAGGCGAGGTCGTCCAATGGTTTATCCGGCTCACCGGAATCCAGGAGATCCAGTTCATCGGTGACTGGGCGGTGACCGGAGGACCGGTCAATTTCCTGACCATCCTTCTGACCTGTGCCATATTCATGGTGGCCGCCCTCCTGGTGGGCATCACCTGCATCTGGCAGGAAAGGAAGATCCTGGGAAGGATAATGGACAGGCGGGGAACGCAGGTCGGTATGCTCGGTCTCTTCCAGAACTTCGCCGACGCGATCAAGACCCTGCTGAAGGAGACTGATCATCCCGCGGGACGCGGACAAGAAGCTGTTCATGTGGTCCGTCACCGGATTCATCGGCATCGTCCGTATTGCTCCTCGGGACTGGTGCCGTGGAGCACCCGTTTCTTCGTCGCCAACCCCGAACTGGCGCTTCTGATCGGTCTCGCAGTGTTCTCGCTCGGCTCCGTTCTTCATCCTGATCGGCAGGGTGGGCCTCCAACAACAAGTACACCATGATCGGCGGCGATGAGAGGCGCGGCGCAGCTGATCGCCTATGAGATCCCGATCCTGATGGTCGTGCTTTCGATCATCATCATGACCGGAAGCCTGAACTTCAATGTCATCGTCGCCTTCCAGCAAGCGCACATGTGGCTGATGTTCCCGTTGTTCATCGGTTTCATCACCTTCTTCGTTTGCGGCATCGCCGAGTCCGAAAGGGTCCCGTTCGACCTGCCCGAGGCCGAGGCGGAACTCGTCGAAGGCTGGCAGACCGAATACGGAGGCATACAGTGGGGCCTGATCATGATGGCCGACTACCTGAGGGCGTATGTCGTCAGCGCGCTCGTCGCTAGTGCTCTTCCTGGGCGGATGGGACGGTCCCACGTTCCTCTGGCCCGAGGTCTGGTTCCTGGCCAAGGTGTTCTTGGTCTTCTTCATCATGATATGGGTAAGGTCAGCCACGGTCCGTATCAGGACCGACCAGCTCCTGAAGATCGGATGGAAGAGGCTGCTCCCGCTGTCCATCGTCAACCTGGGCATCGCCGTTGTCATGAAGGCTATGGGGTGGTTCTGAGATGAACGCAACCAGCAACAATCCGAGAGACAAGAAGCTGAGAGCCACCGGTTACATGCTCAAGCCGCTATGGGTCACCCTCAGGACGATGGTCCGGGTATCTCTTCCCGGTCACAGGCCGCGCACGATCATGTACCCCTGGGAGAAGAGCATCATCCCGGATTGCTTCCGGGGACGCCCCGGTATCATCCTGGACAAGTGCATCGCCTGCCAGAAATGCGTCAAGGCATGCCCCACCACTTGCATCAAGATGGTGCAGATCGAGCATGAGACGCTGGGCAAGGTCAAGCGCCCCGAGGTCAATGTCGGAAGGTGCATGATGTGCGGCAATTGCGCAGAGGTATGTCCGACCAACGCGATGATCGTCACCCCGGAGTTCGAGCTCGCCTCGTATACCCGTGATGACCTGGTATACGACCCGATCAAGCTGCAGCACGCCTGGAAGGCTGGTTACGAGATCAACTACGAGGAACTGCTGCCCTCGAACAGACAGGGCGCTCCCGCCAAGAAAGGGTCGATGGAGCTGAAGGACACGGTCTGTCTGGAGGCCAAGAAGTGCATCTCCTGCAGCCGCTGCGAGAAGGCCTGTCCCACCGGAGCGGTCAAGATGACCGAGACCGGCGAGATCAACGAGAAGACCAAGAAACCGATCAAGAGGCCGGTCTTCGACGATTCCAAGTGCGTGTCCTGCGAGATGTGCGTAGATGTCTGTCCAAAGGACTGCCTGACCATGAAGGAGGCGCTGTAATGGATCTGTCTGAGCTGATGTTCCTAGTCATCGCAGGTATCACCGTCGGCGCCGCGATCTCCGTCCTGATTACGAAGGAGATCATCCGGGCCGTGTTCTACCTGACGTTCTGCTTTATCGGAGTTGGTATCACCTTCATATTCCTGAACGCCGAGTTCCTGGGCCTCATCCAGGTCCTGGTATACGTGGGGGCGATCAACGTGCTGATCCTGTTCGGGGTCATGCTGACCAAGAGACGCCTCACCGGAGGTGGTACCTGTGAGTAAGTCCACCGGTCTAGGCAACGCGATCGGCAAGACCATCCTGGGCGCTGCCCTCCTGGCCTTCATCGTCGTGTCCATACTGACGGTCACCTGGCCGAGCGGCCCCTTAGCCCAGTTCACCTCAGAACAATTCGGAACAATCCTGTTCGGTACATACGGCTCGATCGTCGTCGTGCTGGGGCTGTTGCTCTTCGCCACCATAATTGCCGGTGTCTTCATTGCGCAGGAGGAAGAGCAATGATCCCCCTGGAATATTTCCTGATACTTTCGTCGGTCCTGTTCGTCATCGGAATCGTGGGCGTGCTCACGAAGAAGAACGCCATCATCGTGCTGATGTCCATAGAGCTGATGCTGAACGCCGCCAACATCAACTTCGTGGCGTTCGCGGCATACAACAATTCCCCGACCGGGTATGTGTTCGCGCTGTTCTCCATCGGCATCGCCGCGGCCGAGGTCGCTGTGGGTCTGGCAATACTGCTGAACCTGAACAGGTTGAAGGACACGGTCCATGTTGATGACCTCAACACCATGAGGTGGTAAGAATGCAGATCTACGAACTTGCCTGGATAATCCCATTGCTGCCGCTCGTCGCTTTCCTGATCGTCGGGTTCCTCGGCGGCAAGATGAAGGACAAGGGTGGAATGGTCGCGCTGGCCGGTGTCGGGGGCGCGATGGTGCTTTCGCTGCTGGTCGCCTATGAGGTGCTGACCGTCGGTTTCGAAGGCGCGGAGCATTACTTCGAACAGAGCATGGCCTGGGTAACGGTCGGCGGTTACAATCTGGAGCTAGGCATATACATCGATACCGTGACCGCGCTGATGCTCATCGTGGTATCATTCGTCTCCACCCTGGTCGTCATCTACTCCGTCGGCTACATGCATGACCAGGGCGAGAGGAGACGCCGCTACTTCACCGAGATATGCCTGTTCGTGGGCGTCATGCTCGGTCTGGTGCTGGCGAACAACTTCCTGCAGATGTTCATATTCTGGGAACTGGTCGGTCTCTGTTCCTACCTGCTGATCGGCTTCTGGTTCGAGAGGCCGTCGGCGGCCTCGGCCGCCAAGAAGGCGTTCCTGGTCACCAGGGTCGGAGACGTCATGTTCATGATCGGCCTGTTCATGCTGTTCGACCGACCTTCAAGACCCTGAACTTCCACACGCTGTTCGATCCGACTGGTGATACGAGGGCGTGGACCAGGGAATGCTGGCGCTGGGCCTGTTCTTCATGTTCGGAGGCGCGATCGGAAAGTCCGCTCAGTTCCCGCTGCATGACTGGCTACCGGACGCCATGGAAGGCCCGACCACGGTGTCGGCACTTATCCACGCGGCGACCATGGTCAAGGCCGGTGTGTACCTCGTGGCGAGGATGTTCCCGCTGTTGATCTTCGTGCCCGGACGTCGGCCTGTTCATCGCCATCATCGGAGGTATGACCGCATTGATGGCGGCCACCATGGCGCTCAACTCGCCGCTGATCAAGCGCGTGCTCGCCTATTCCACCATCAGCCAATTGGGCTACATGTTCCTGTCACTCGGTACCGGCGCATACCTGTTCGGTATCGGGCTCGAGCACGGAAACGAAGCCTTGATGGCGGCCGGCAGCATCGCATTCGCGGCTGGATTGTTCCACCTGATGAACCATGCCTTCTTCAAGGCACTGCTCTTCCTTTGCGCCGGCGCCGTCATCCACTTCGTCCACACTGAGGACACTGAGGCTCATGGGCGGGCTGAGGAAGCACATGAAGGTCACCTCCATCGTGATGCTCATCGGTTCGTATGTCCATAGCCGGCATTCCGCCATACTGAGCGGGTTCTGGTCCAAGGACGAGATCCTGGCCAGTGGTCTTCGAGGCGGGAGCTGACCACTCGGTGTTCCATGCTGCTTGTGGCTCATGGGCGTCACTGACCGCCTTCATGACCGCGTTCTACATGTTCCGCATGTGGTTCATGACCTTCGCGGGGAAGAGGGAGAGGCCACCAAGCACGCCACCCACACCAAGGGAGAGCATGTGGGCGCTCACGCGGACGAGCACGGTCACCATGCCGAAGTCCACGAGCACCATGAGGCACCCTGGGTCATGCTCGGCCCGCTGGTCATCCTGGCGATCCTGGCGATCGGCTCCGGGCTGGTCGCCTGTTCATGGGACAAGGATCTCAGCGGCATCGATCTACTTCGAGATCGCCGAGGCCTTCGACCTGGGCAACGGTACTTGGCGACTGGCTGACCTACCTCTCGGTATTCGTGGCCGTAGGCGGAATCGGCCTGGCGTACTTCACCTTCTACAAGAAGAAGGTCGATCAGCCCAGACGCGATCGTGCCACAGCCCGGCGCGTAAGACCGCTCTACAACATGCTGCTCGAGCGGTACGGCTTCACCGAGGGCTACGACTAGATCGGCGAGAAGGTCGTGTACGGATTCTCCCTCGTGCTGCGACTGGTTCGACCGCAAGGTCATCGATGGCATCGTTAACGTCATCAGCCGCGGCCTGGTAGGCGGCGGAAAGCGTCCTGAGGAAGATGCAGACCGGACTGGTACAGAGCTACGCGCCATCATCATCGGTGGGATCGTGGCACTGATCGTGCTGCTGTCTGCTCGTATGTCCTCGGAGGTCTGATCTGAAATGCTGTTGCAGAACGTACCCATCTTATCCCTGCTGTATACTCGTCCCGCTGATCGGAGCAATGATCGCCTTCATGCTGGGAAAGAACCCAAGGCATCGCCAAGTATCATCGCACTGGTCTTCTCGGCGATACCGCTGGTCATATCGGTGGTCCTGTTGGCTCGATTTCAGCCTGACCGTCGGTACGTTCCAGTTCGTCGAGAACTTCACCTGGATCGAGACGCTGGGCATATCCTACAACGTGGGGGTCGACGGCATCAGCATCCCCATGGTCTTCCTGACCACCCTGCTGGTCTTCCTGGCCATCCTGTTCTCCTGGGACGTGGAAGAGCGGACCAACCAGTACATGGGCCTGATGCTCGTACTGGAGGTCGGTGTCCTGGGCGTGTTCATGTCCCTGGACTACTTCCTGTTCTACGTCTTCTGGGAGGTCGTGCTGATCCCGATGTACTTCCTCATAGCGGTATGGGGAGGTCCAAGGCGGGCGTACGCCTCGATCAAGTTCTTCATCTACACCCACATCGCATCGTTGGTGATGCTGCTGGGAATCCTCGCCCTGTACTTCGAGGCGTCCGCGCCCTGCTGGGCTCACAGAACTTCGACATGGAGGCGATCGCCTCGGTGTCGGGTAGCTTCGGTCAGATGTTCCAGCTCGTGGTGTTCGGGGCGCTGTTCTTCGGGTTCATCGTCAAGATGCCGATGGTCCCGTTCCACACTTGGCTTCCGGACGCGCACGTCGCAGGCCCCGACCGCAGGGTCGGTCCTGCTGGCCGGTCTGCTGCTGAAGATGGGTTCCTACGGTATCATCAGGGTCTGCCTGCCCACCTTCGCCGTATGGCGCAGACCAATACCAGATGGTCATGGTCATAATCGCCATAGTCTCGATCATGTATGGGGCGATCACCTGCCTGGCGCAGAAGGACCTGAAGAAGATGGTCGCCTACTCGTCCATCAGCCACATGGGCATCGTCATGCTCGGTATCGCCACCTATGACCGAGCTGGGTATCGCGGCCGCCGTGTTCCAGATGTTCGCCCACGGCCTGATCACGGCCGTCCTCTTCATGATGTGCGGCATGATCCAGCACAAGGTGGGTACCAGGAACATGCCCCGGCTGGGCGGTCTGGCGGCCAAGATGCCCATGCTGCCACGTTCATGATGATCGGCTTCATGGCCTCTCTCGGGCTACCTGGAATGGTCGGCTTCCTGGCCGAGTTCTGCGTGTTCGCGGCGACCTTCGACTCGTTCGGCTGGCTCCTCATACCCATAATAAGCGTGGCGATCACCGCTGCCTACTACATATGGGCGATGCAGAGGACGCTGTTCGGTCCGCTGACCAAGGAGATCGACACTGGAGCATGTCCACGACTTGTACTGGTTCGAGACCGCGCCACTGGCGGTCCTGACCGGGCTGATCGTTCTGTTCGGTATCTTTCCGGCGCTGATAATGGACTATATCACGCCGTCCGTCAGGTCTTGACCGGTCTTATTGGGAGGCGATTAAGATGATCGATATCCAAGCAATTCGTCCTGAGATCATAGTGGCGCTGTTCGCCATACTGGTGCCGGCGGTCGACTGCTGTCCAAGAACAGCAGCAAGATCTGTGCGGCATTCTCCCTGGTAGGAGTTGGACTGGCATTCGCAGATGTCTTCATGTTCGTCTACAACAACAGCACCGCGGTTGGACTGGAGGGCGGCATACTCAGGCTGGACCAGTTCTCCGCGCTGTTCATGATGATCTTCCTGGCAGTGGCCTTCTACGTCATACTGGCGTCGGCCCGCTTCATCGAGGAGGACAAGCACCAGCCGGAGTTCTACTCGCTGATACTGCTGGCCACCATCGGCATGATGGTCGTGGCCTGCTCGAACGACCTGGTCGCGCTGTTCGTCGGTATCGAACTGACCAGCATATCCTCCTACGCCCTGGTGGCCTTCAGGAAGAGGGACGCCCAGGGAGCGGAGGCGGCGGTCAAGTACTTCATCATCGGTGGATTGTCCTCCGGCCTCGCCCTGTTCGGCATATCCTTGCTGTACGGGGTCACCGACACGACCAACTTCGCGGGCATCGCAGACGCAGTGACCATGAACTCGCCGATGCAACCGGTGATATTCCTGGCGCTCATAATGATCGTCGCCGGCTTCGGATTCAAAGTGGCCATCGTCCCGTTCCACATGTGGGCCCCGGACGTCTATGAGGGAGCGCCCAACCACCGTGACCGCGATGCTGGCCGGCGGCAGCAAGAAGATGGGTTTCATGGCCTCTGTTCAAGGTGCTGCTGATCGGCCTCTTCGCGATAAAGTCGAACTGGGACGTGCTCATCGGGATCATCGCCATCGTGACCATGACGGTCGGCAATCTGGCGGCAATAAGCCAGACCAACATCAAGAGGATGCTGGCCTACTCATCGATCGCCCAGGCAGGGTACATCCTGATATCGCTATGCCGGTCGCCACTGCACTTCGCCTTGTCCGCTGGTATCATGCAGATCATGACGCACGCGTTCATGAAGGGCGGGGCGTTCCTGATCGTGGCCACGTTGGCAACGGTGGCGGTCGGCGAATCCATCAGCAACTACAAGGGACTGGCCAAGCGGGCTCCGTTCATGGCTTTCGGGATGACGGTGTTGTTGTTCTCCCTGGCGGGAATACCTCCACTGGCAGGTTTCTTCTCGAAGTTCGTCCTGTTCTCATCCCCGATCGACGCGTCGACGATCCCGGGAAATGGTTGGATGATCTGGCTGGCAGTCGCCGCCATAATCAACTCTGCCATCTCCCTGTACTATTACGTACGCGTCGTGAAGTACATGTATGTGGACGAGGCCGAGGAAGGGGCACCGACGGAGAAGCTGAAACTGCCGATCTCGATGGTCGCCGCGGTCGCCATCTGCGTATTCATGGTGATCCTGATCGGAGTTTGGCCGGGTCCGTTCTATCAGGCAGCACAGAACGCGGCCGCCGCGTTCTTCGCCGGAGCTTGAAACCCCAACAAACCAATTCCCTTTTTCATTTTTCATGGCCCAGCGAGCGCTCCAATACGCCGTCGGCCTAACGGTTTTTTTGGCCTCTGTGGCTCTCAATTTTAGACATTTTTTTAATGCCAGTAATCTTAAGTATAGATTGGACATTATCGAGGCTCGATGGTTTCTACCTGGGATGCTCCTGTTCAAAAAGAGCTAATGCTGGTCGAGGAGCAGCTCCGTGAAAGTGTACATTCCGAGCAACCATTGCTCACCGAGATAAGCAATTACATCATCACATCCGGGGGCAAGAGGATGCGCCCGGCGGTGGCGATCCTCGTGTTCAAGGCGACTGGAGGGACGGACCCGGAGAAAGTGATCAAGGTCGCTTCCGCGTTCGAGCTCATCCACAGCGCCACGCTCATCCATGATGACATCAACGACCACGGTGAGATGCGTCGTGGGCGGCAGGCGGCTTACAAGAAATACGGAACTCAGAAAGCGCTCATCGCCGGAGATTTCCTGTTCGTGAAGAGCTTCGCGCTGGGCGGGGCCTTTGACGAGAAGGTCATCGGCCTGGTCGCCGATGCCTGCACCGGGATTGCCGAATCGGAGATCCTCCAGAGCGACTACGAACACGACCAGGACACCAACGAGGACGTTTACATCAGTATCATCGAGGGCAAGACCGCCAGGCCGTTCGAGGCCGGTGCCCGGGTGGGAAGTTACCTGGCCGACGCGACCCCGGCGGTAATGGAGGCGATGGGCAGCTATGGCATGAACATCGGCATAGCGTTCCAGATCGTCGATGACATCCTGGATGTCACCGGGGAGGAGGCCTCTCTGGGAAAACCTCACGGGATCGACATCATAGATGGAAAACCCACCCTACCTCTTATCATTGCCATGCATGACAAGGTCCATGGCGTTCGCATCAGGGAGATATTCAGGAAGGACCGGAAGGATCCGGAAGAGGTCGCCGAGGCCATTGCCCTAGTAAAGAAGACCAAGGCTCTGGACGCCTCTTCCGAGCTGGCCGAGGAGTACGCGAACAAAGCGCTGCTCGATCTCGAGATCCTCCGGCCGTCCGAGTACAAGGAGGCCTTGAAGGCACTCACGAAAGCCATCCTGGACCGGAAGTCCTGAGAAGGTTGTCAATTTATTCATCCATCTGAGTTCAAGAGGCGTATCCAATGACCAAGGTTGTTAAGGTCGATGTGGTGGTCGTCGGGGCCGGTCCAGCAGGAAGCTCGGCCGCCGAGCACGCGGCTCTCGGTGGAGCCCAGGTCCTCATTCTGGAGAAAAGGCCCAAGGTCGGTGTCCCGGTCCGGTGCGGCGAGTTCATGCCCGCGGTGGAGGAGATGAGGACGATCTTTCCAAAGGCCAATGACTTGGATTCTCTTTTCGACATTCCCGGAGATCTTCGTTCCCTTACCACCGAGATGATCCGCATATATTCTCCACGAATGACCCGTTGGGAGGTCCCGTTCGCCGGTTATACCACGGACAGGGACCGCTTCGACCAATTCCTGGCATCGAAAGCGGTCAAGGCGGGGGCCGAACTGCGCACCGATCTGGCCTGCACCAAGGTGACCGCGAGGACCGTCTCAACGCCAGAGATGGACATCGAGGCCAAGGTCATCATAGGGGCGGACGGCCCCCTTTCCCTGGTGGGAAAGAGCCTGGGATACGGACGTTCCACCGATCTTTGTCCGGGGGTATCGCTCCAGGTGAAGGCTGATTTCGAGCCGATCCCGGAGATGTACTTCGGCACCGTGGCGCCTGGTGGATACGCTTGGATATTGCCGAAGAAGGTCGGGGCGAACGTCGGGCTCGGAGTAGCGACCCATTTCTCCCAGATGCCGGTCGGTGAGTACTTTGACAAGTTCATGAAGCTGAAGAACCTCACCAGCGACGAACCGCTGATGGGAAAGCTCATTCCGATGTCCGGCCCGATCAAACGGACGGTCATCGGCGACTCCCTGGTGGTCGGCGATGCGGCAGGACAGGTCATGGCGGTGAACGGCGGCGGCATCCCGATCTCCATGATCTGCGGAAGGATAGCGGGACAGGCGGCAGCCGGCACGGTCACCAAGGGCCTGCCGTTGAAGGCGTATGAGGACCGGTGGAGAAAGGAGATTTACAAACCTCTTGCCTCGGCGGTCCACACCAAATGGCTGGCCAACACCTGTTTCGGAAGCCAGTGGCGCCTGGAGTGGGCCATGCGGCTCCTGGGTCAGAGGCGCATCAACAAGCTTATCCGCTGCAAGCCGGTTCTCCCGTAGTGTGGTCCCGATGGTCAATGCCAAAACATCCGATCGGTCGGCCATGAAAGGCATCGGACCAGCTTCATTTCTCGACGCCGACGAATCGTTGGTCCAGGTTTGGAAGGGCTTCAGCCCGTCCCACGAATCGATGAGGACGTCCATGGGTACCAGGGTCCTGCGCGGGGAAAGGAATGTAGGTGCTCCGGAACCGGCACTGATGGTCCTCACCGACAAGAGGCTGCTGATACTGGTCCTCAAGGGCATATTCCACAGGAAATACGTGCTCAATGAATCGGACCATCTGGAGAAGATAAGCTCAGTGGAGACGGTGGGCTCCTACCGAACCGATGTGCGGATAAGGGGCGATTGGGGTCATTACTCCTACGTCGAGTTCAACCGACCGATACGGGTCGACAGTGTAACAATGGAGGAGAATGGTGAAGAGGACCCGGACGGCGTCAGGAAGCTCATCATGGCAGGCGCGGACAAGGCCAGGGCGATGGCCAAGAAGTAACGTTCCTACTTCTTTCTCTTCCCTTTCATCAACCCGAACACGGCCCTGGGCACGCTATGCACGACCCCTTTCGTGGCCCATTCCAGGTCGGACTTCTGGCATATCGTCGAATCCATCAGTTCCTCGGTCTCGGCCTTCAGCGAACGGAACGCCTCCTGCCGGTCATTCACGTCCTTCATCCTCATGATCCCGTCTATGCGGCCCATCATCTTCCTGGCGTTCTCCGACCGGGCCAGGCGCAGATCGAGCTCTTCCCGGCCGATCTGGTCGCACTCGAACCGGACGTTGTTCAGGATGTCGGCGGCGTCGTAGGACGCGTCGGCGATCTGGTCCCGGTCCATCCATTCGGTTTCATACGACAGTACATACTTCCACGAGGGCGAGAGCAGCCTGGTGCGATGCTCTTCCAGCGTTCTCGCCAATGACCGGTACCCGAACTTGGAGGGGTTCTCGAATATTATGCTGCCCGGGTCCAGGAACGGCGCCAGCGGCGAGGTGAAGACGAACAGCCTTTCGTCGTTACCCACCATCTCGTACATCTTGCGGGAGTACTCGGCGCTGGCCAGGGCGGATTCCCGGGTCTGCTGGGGGAGGCCGATCATGAAGAAGAGGTCGAACCTCTCCGCCCCGTGGTCCAAGGCGCTCTTGACCGAGCGTTCCATGCTCGGCGTGTCGAACCTTCGGCCGAGGGCGTTCCTTACCCTCTCATCATGCGAATCGGGTGAGAACTCCACCGAGTACGATTCCAGCGAGCTCTGGGCCATGGCATAGAACTCATCGTTCGCCGGGGTAAAGGTTTCCAGGATAAGCTGGTTCCTGATGCCCAGCTCCTTCGCTTCCTTGAAGAACCGTTCTGCGTAGCCCTTTCCGTTCTGGCGCAGGTCGCCGACCACGAAGGTGGGCGCCTTCAGGTATTGCTGGATGTTGTGGATGTCGGCGGCCACCTTTTCCGGCGAGCGGAACGCCGGACGGCTCCTGCCGAGGAAACCCTTCATGGCCGAGCATGAGCCGCCGCAAACCGCGCATTGAACCGAACAGCCCCGCACGGTGAAGGCGACCGTGAGCGGGTAGCGGTCCCAGTCCTTGAACGGCTTGAACCCTTCCAGGTCCCGATGCCGTATGACCGATTTCACGATCCAGCCATAATCGATATCCAAGTGGTCCAGGTCGGCCGGCACGTAGGTGAGCTCGTTGAAATGCGCCTTCCCGGAATCGTCCTTCCAGGTGAGGTTCTGGACCTTCTCCAGCGGAGTGCCCTTCTCCAGTGCCTGCATCAGTTCCGTGACCGGTCCCTCGGTGGAATCCCCCCTCAGCACCAGGTCGACCTGGGGGTAACCGATGAGCTCCTGATGGTAGTAGGTCGAGGAGAATCCTCCCATGAGGACCTTGGAATCGGGATGCAGCTTCTTGACCAGCTTGGCCACTTCCAAGGCGCCCTGGGCGTGCGGAAGCCAATGCAGGTCGATGCCGAAGACAGCCGAATCCAGCTTGGCGATCAGCTTCTCGGCGTCCAGCTTGCTGTCGTTGAGCATCATGCTGGCCAGATTGATGATGCGGACCCGGAAGCCGGCCTCATGCAGGGCCGTCGCCATGGTCGTGAACCCGATCGGGTACATCTCGAAGACCGGGGTGGAGGGCACCAGGTCGCTGACCGGTCCGTAGAATAGGAATTCCTTTCTGAAGTCGTAGACGCTGGGAGCGTGTATGAGTATGAGGTCTTCCCGCAAGCGATGTCCCCCGGTGCGACGAGAAAATGTTGTGGGTATTAAAACTCACTTGCCGAAGCGACGCTGTCTCAGTTGGTATGACCGGATGGCCCTCATGAAGTCCACCTTCCGGAATCCCGGCCAGTATACGTCGGTGAAGTACAGCTCGGCATAAGCGAGCTGCCAGAGCAGGAAGTTCGATATCCGCTCCTCGCCGGAGGTACGGAGGATCAGGTCCGGATCGGGGAAGTCAGCGGTATAGAGGAACTTGGAGAAGACCTCCTCGTCGATATCCTCCACCTCCATCTTGCCGTCCTTGACCGCCTCTGCGATCTGCTTGATCGCCTGGATGATCTCCTGCCTGCTGCCATACGCGATGGCGATGTTGTAGAAGTAGGAGTCATACTGCTTGGTGGCATCCTCCGCCACCTGGATGGCCTTCTGGACCCGGTCGGGGAGCAGTTCGCGCTGCCCGATCACGGTCAGGCGGATATGGTACTTGTGGATCCTCTCGTCCGTCGCCAGCCGCTTGAAGTTGTCCTCGAACAGGTTCATCAGGTACTCGATCTCTTCCGGCTCGCGGTTGAGGTTCTCGGTGCTGAAGGCATAGACCGTAAGGATCTTCACGCCCAGTTCCCGGCACCACTCCATGACCTCCTCCAGCTTGTCCTTGCCCTTGATGTGGCCTTCCGTGGTGCTCAGGCCGAACTCCTTGGCGAAGCGGCGGTTGCCGTCCATGATGATGGCCACATGCCTCGGCACCTGGCCCTCCTCGATCTCCTTCTGGAGTTTGCGCTCATAGGTCTGGAACGCCGTATTGGCTATGACCCTGGAGATCTCGCTCTTAACCGTAACCACACCTTACCGTCTTGCCAACACTTGCAGGCTCATTTAGTTTTCGAAGTCCTCGGGCAGTCCGGATGCCCTTAGTCCCAGGTCGAAGCACCCTATCGCCGACACCGCCCCTATTGCTCCGCCCCTTCCGGTTATCTCGAAGATGCGCACCCCGTTCTGCTCGGCGACCCGGAATGCCGAATCGACGTTGTAGAGAATGCTCTTCGCCTCCCATCCGTACTTGACCAATGGGTCTGGGACCTTCAGGCCGACGTACGCCGCCACCACGGTGTGGTCGGAGAGGGTTTCCTTCCTGACCCCCTCCACGAAGTACTGGACCAGATCTTCAACCTCCTTCTCCGCGATGGCGAAGGAGACCGCCGATGAAGTGCAGTTGGTGGTCTTCTCCGGCGCCTCCGGATTGAGCTGGATGATCTTGTGCTCAAGGAAATGACCGATGGGGCAGGACCTCGCCAGCTTGAGGACGGAGGCCCAGGTGGCTCCCTTCTCCCTTGTGTCCGTATCATCGACCCCGATGATCACCCGCACCAGTTTCGGGGTGACCACTGTTACCTCGATCATGTGCGCCCCGCCTATACTTATCTCATCGGGATACTCCGCGCAGATGGTGCCCGGACCCTGCGGCATGCAGGCCCCTATCCCGACGCTGGCTCCCGCCAGTCCGACCCAGGCGGTCCTGACGTTATCGCCATCGATCGTCAGCGACCTCAGGCCCTGACCGCCAAGGTCCTTCGAGGCGGCTCCGAACTTCAGCTCCCGTTCTCCGATTATCGTGTCCATGATCAGGGTGGTGCCTTCCACTCTGATCTTGGTGATGGCGCCCTTCGCCCTTTTCCTGTTGACGGCATCCCACTCCACCGGTCCCTTGGCGCTGCACTCCTCGATGATCTGGGCAACGTTGTTCTTCTCATCGACCATCGTGTATATGCCACGGCAGAAATATTGACCGAACTTCTGTTTGATCTCTTCAGGACTAAGGATCTTGGTCATATGATTAACCCTCTAGGGAGGCCTTGGTATTCGGCTAACATGGCATGGTTACTTATTTACATTTCTAGACGCCGCATCTGGATTTGAGGACCAGGACAATCCGCGTTTGATCTCAACCCACGCAGGGGGTTCAGCCTCGTATCCTCAGACGTTTCTGGGTCAATATGACCGCGCCGCCGATCACGTTTGACAGAAGGATGATTGTTCCTATGAGTGTCAAGGCCTTACTTCCAGCGTTCGGATCACCCTCCACCATGGGTCCCGCCACGTACACGTAATCGGAATAGACCCTGCTGCCATCCTGATACACCGTTGTGACGCGGTACTGGTTTCCCCAGTCACAGGCCACCGTTTCGTTGAACCAGGATGAATTACGGTCTACGACGTGCTCTCCGGTCCTGCTGCTCCAGACCAGATAAAGTGAAATGCCAGCAGTATCAATGGGCGGGGTCCATGAAATGTTGACCGGTATCGGGTCGACGGTATTCGCGCTTATGACGCTGCTGGTCACATTCATGGGGCCCCCCAGCGGAACTACCCGGACCGGTCCGGAAATGGGTCCCTGGCCGGCCGAGTTCACGGCAGCCACGCCAAACCAGTAGCCCAAACCGTTCACCAGGCCGGTGATCTTGTAATCGTAATAGTGCACGTTCCAAGATTCATCACCCATGGAGGCCAGCTGTCCTATCTTCGTGAGGTTGGTGGCGGAGTATCCGCCGTAGAGGATGAAGGAGGAGCTGATCGTTCCCCCCATCTGGGCAGGACCGAATGCCCATGAAGCGAAGGCCGAACTGTCCCCGGCGAGGCAGCGCGTTTGGTCAGGTGACGATGGAACGGTCCGCCCGATCCCCACCGGTTCGTAACGGCTGGAGTATGTATCATCTCCCGCCACTGCCAAAAGCTGGTAGAAACAGACCTCCCCGAATGGCGGATCGGTATCCGTATAGTTTGTTTGACTAGCGGGCAGCGTCGCCAACAGCACAAAATGATCGAGATCCTCCACAGAACGGTATACCTCATAGCGTTCCACTTGCGCTCCAGAGGTTAAGACCATGGAGGGTTGCATCCATTCCATGAAGCACATACCCCCGTCAGTCGTCACCGTGAAAGAGCTTATTTCACCAAAATGTTCCGATGGCACCGCCTCCGTAATCATAGTGGAGGAGATCATTGATGCAAGCACAACAAACACCATCAACAATGTGATCTGCGAGCGCATCGGTATAAGTATTTCCCAGAGTCTATATTATGGTGCTCCCTGTGTTCTGATGAAGTGAGATGGCACGTTGGATAGTTGCAGGGCTTTCAGGTCCTTGCCGCTCTTCGTCCTGTACACCAGGAACTTGCCCTTGATGGCCACGACCTCACCGACATGCCTGCCCTCGAGCGGGGACACATCTATCTGTCCAATGTCACTGAAGGCGACCGGGTATCGATCCAGCACATCCAGCGGCGCGTTCTTGGTGGGGAGGATCTTCGACACCTGGGATAGAACTCCCTCATATCTCGATTCGTACAATCCTTTGTCCGTTATCCTCAGAATGGTCCTCAGCGATTCCTTTTTAGAAACGGTCTGGCGCGCTTTCAGGAGGTGGGAGATCTGGTTCTCCGCCGCTCTTGCCGCCATGCGGTTGTCGCAATCGACGATTGGCGCGATGGCGTCAGCTCCCTGCTCTATGCCTCTCTCCTTAAGCCTCGAACCCGAGGTCATCCCGATCTTGATCATGTCCCCGTGGAACGCCACATAGACGACATGTTTCCTTCTGCAGATCTCTGAATCGCAGCGTGTCCCGTCACATCTGGGTTCGAAGATGCATTCCTGATGTCCGATCCAGACCGATGCGCAGCTTCCGCATTGGTCGAAACGGTCCACCTTCCGTTTCGACGGACAGGGGACATATCCATCTGAACTGTACCGACCCACGCACATCCTATCCCCGGAAACCCGCCAGTCGATCTCCGTCAGTTCTATCCTTGTCATCTTCCCGGTCCGGGTGTCGAACGCCTCCAGACAGGGCGTGTACTCTTCCCATCCGAAAGAGACCGCGTGCTGAGGGAATAGATCGGGAGCGGAACCGAGCAATCGATCGGCACGGACGAACATGCTCCAACCCAGTCCTTCACGGCAATATCAAATTGTCGTACGGTCCAACGAAAGTACAGGTACCGTTTTTTCGCCATTTCCAATGAAAGATGGTGATATTCTCAAGGATTGGATTATCCCGACTAGCATTAAATACGCTTAATTTTGTTAACTAGAACAATGAGCTTAGTAATGGCAGCCTCGTCACTGACATCGAGTGCGGCGTCAAGCGCTGTATCGATGACCACGGTCATCAGCGGAGGCGTCGGCGGAGCATTGATCGCTATTCTTCTGGTATCGCTCCTGTCGTCAAGAGAGCTCATTTCCGCATCCTCGATGAGGTCGAAGAGGATACTGGGGACTCTGGACTCGGTAGTCGCACCGCTCCTTCTGGTCTTCGTGGCCACGGTCGTGTTCCAGGTCATGGAGATCGTCAATCCGATGAACTGAGCAGCCATAACAAGTGTCAGAGGATACCCTCAATGTTCATGGAATTAAAGGCAAACAGGTCGATCGCCGAACTTTAGAGAATGTCAAAGGAGTTTCTGATCATCAGTCCGTGATGACCTCTTCCTCGACCGGCGGCTCCGCCTTGCTCAGGCACTCGGCCGGTATCTCCGTAGCCAGGAAAACCGTCCTTCCTGCCTGGCCGATTACGAAGCCGTCCGCGATCGCTCCCTTCGCGTCGATCTCCAGGATGATGGGCTCTCCGGTCCTGACCTTGCCTGCGGACAGTGCGTCGTTGTATGTCTTGGATAGGTGGACCATCTTCCTGTCGGAGGGCTTCAGCCCGGTCTCGAGCAGTATGTCCGCCTCTTCCGGTGTGGTCGGGTAGTAGAGACGGTCCGGTATGTTCTCCGTCGGCAGCCTAAGGTTCAGCTCGATGGAGTGGCCGTAGGTGGCGCGGATCATGTCGTTGCTTATCTGATACCTGCCCTTGGGGTCGGTCTCGATGATAGCGATTATGTGATGTGGCCTGAGCCAATGGTAGCGCTTGCTCTGGTCCTTCAGGGCGTTGACGAACTCCCTCAGGTTGATGAAACCCTGTTCGTCCATCTCCAGCCCGAACTTCTCTGGGAAGTGGCGGAGCACTCCGGCCATGGTCCTACCGATCTGTTCAAGCTCCTGCTCGTTCATAAGGAACTTGCCCTCCTCGCCGCAGACCGGGCAGACGTCACCCCGGAAATAGCCGTGCTCACTGCATTCGCGCAACATTTCAGCGGGGGTGGAATTAGCTTGGCGCACTTATACTTTTTCGGCTGTGCGATAAAAAGTCATTCTTTAGGAGGGCGCTTCATTCCAGCGTCGACTCCGCCGCCTTGATGGTGTTGCGCATGAGCATGACGATGGTCATCGGACCCACTCCGCCAGGCACGGGGGTGATCGCCGCCGCCTTCAACCTCACGGAATCGAAGTCTACGTCCCCCACTAACCGGTAACCCCTTGGCAGGCTCTTGTCCGGCACACGGTTCGAACCGACATCGATGACCACCGCTCCCGGTTTGACCATATCCGCCTTGACGAACGCCGCCTCCGCCCCCATCGCCGAGATCAGGATGTCGGCGGTGCGGGTTATCTCCGCCAGGTTCTTGGTCCTTGAGTGGCAGACGGTGACCGTGGCATTGGCGCGCTCATCCTTCTGCATCAGCATGGCCGCCAGGGGCTTGCCTACGATATTGCTTCTTCCCAGTATGACCACGTGCTTACCCGATGGCGCATTCCCGCTGCGAATAAGAAGTTCCTGTATGCCGTAAGGTGTGGCCGGCATGAAACCGGTATGGTCTCCGATCAAGATCTTGCCCACGTTCACCGGATGGAAAGCGTCCACATCCTTGCGCTCGTCGATGCGGACCAGGACATTCCGCTCATCGATATGCGGAGGCAGGGGCAGTTGCACCAGGATGCCATGGACCCGGGGGTCCGCATTGAGCTCGTCGATGAGCTGGAGCAACGCCGCTTCGGTGAAGTCATTGGGCTTGAGGATGGTCTGCGAGAACATGCCCAGTTCTTCGCTCGCCTTCCCCTTCATGCGGACATAGGTCTGTGAGGCCGCGTCATCCCCGACCAAGATGACGGCCAGGCCTGGGACGACCCCCTTATCCTTCAACAAGGATATCCTTTCCCTTAGTTCCTTCCTGATTTCCTCGGCGATGGGCTTTCCCTCGATCAAGATGGCGGTCATGAGGTCTCAGTGTCACCCTATCTATCCGCTAAATAATAAATGTTCGATGCCCTACCGGGACCACTGGTCAGGTTCAGGAAGGACAATGTCCTAACGTTTAAGACATACTTCCAACATACCTGTCCTTCCCAGGGTGGAGCTAATGAAGACCAACATCGAGATCGCTCAGGAAGTCAAGGCCAGACCCATCGAGGATATCGCGAGGTCCGTCGGTCTGGACAAGGATGACATCGTCCTCTATGGCAAGTACATCGCGAAAGTGCCGCTGAGCTCTCTCAAGAAGTTCGACGGCCATCCGACTGGCAAGCTCGTGCTCATGACCGCCATCACCGCCACGCCGGCTGGGGAAGGCAAGACGGTCACCACCATCGGCCTGGTGCAGGCATTGGGAAGGCTGAACAAGAAGGTGATGGGGGCGATCCGTGAACCGTCCCTAGGGCCCACTTTCGGCCTCAAGGGGGGCGCCACCGGCGGCGGATACTCCCAGGTATACCCGATGTGGGACATCGACCTGCATTTCACCGGGGACATCCATGCGGTCGGAGCCGCGAACAACCTGCTCTCGGCCCTGCTGGAGAACAGCATTTCCAAGAAGAACCCGCTCAATATCGATCCTACCCGGATAGTACTGCGCAAGGCGATGGACATGAACTGCCGTGAGCTGCGGCACATCGTGGTCGGACTTGGCGGCAGGACCGAAGGCGGGACCCCGCACGAGGGCGGTTTCATCATCACCGTGGCGACGGAGATCAGCGCCATCCTCGCCCTGGCCACCTCCATGGCCGACCTCAAGGAGCGATTGGGAAGGATGATCGTGGCCTACACCTTCGACGGAGAGCCGGTCACCGTCACCCAGCTCGGATGCGTGGGAGCGCTGGCATTGCTCCTCAAGGATGCCATATTCCCTAATCTGGTCCAGACCTTGGAGGGCGAACCGTTCTTCATCCATGGCTTCCCCTTCGCGAACATCGCCCACGGCAATTCATCCCTAACCGCCACCAAATATGCCCTGAAGATGGCCGACATCGTCGTCACCGAGGCGGGCTTTGCGGCCGATCTGGGCGCAGAGAAGTTCTTCGACATAGTCTGTCGCAATGAAGGTATCCACGCCGACTGCGCGGTCGTCGTGTGCTCGATCCGGGCGCTGAAGATGCACGGGAACGTCCCCATCGACAAGGTATGCGTTCAGGACTGCGACGGCCTGAGGCGCGGATTCTCGAATCTGGACAAGCATATCGAGAACATCAGGAAGTTCGGTGTGCCGATGGTCGTGGCTCTGAACCATTTCGCCACCGATACCGAGGAGGAGATCAGGATCGTCATCGATCACTGCAAGGAGAAAGGCGTGCGGTGCGCGCTCTCCGACGTGTTCGCTAAAGGTGGGGAGGGAGGCGCGGAGCTGGCTTCGCAGGTGCTTGAGGTCTTGGCCAACGAGAAGCCCAATTTCCGCTTCCTCTATGACACGAACCTGCCGCTGAAGGAGAAGATCCGGGTGGTCGCCACCGAGATGTACGGTGCCATGGACGTTCAGTACGAGAGCGGGGCAGAGAAGTCCATCAAGCTCATCGAGAGCTCCTGGACCAATCACCTCCCCGTCTGCATGGCCAAGACCCAGCTTTCCCTATCCGACGATCCTAAACTGAAGGGAGCCCCCACCGGATGGGAACTGAACGTCAGGGAAGTGTTCGTTTCCGCCGGGGCAGGGTTCATCGTGGTGGTCTGCGGTCCGATAATGCTCATGCCCGGCCTGTCCTCCGACCCGGCGGCGCTGGGGATCGACATCAGCGATGACGGTTACATCACCGGTCTGTACTGACCGGCCATTCTCCCTTCGCCCCGACCAGCTTCTCCACGATCAGGGAGCCGGCCACTGCAACGTCCTCGGTGGGGAAGATGTCGCCTATGCTGCGGTCGAACAGAACTGTGGAAGAAGCTGGGATCTCATCATCCCCCCGCCAGACGATAACGGTGATGGGGACCTTGGGGAACAGGGGCAGTTCGATCGAAGCGTTGCCCTTAGACCTCCTGGTTCCCTTCAACCGTTCGCCCGTCGTTACCAGCGACCCGGGATCGTCGCCGAACGCCTTGGCCAACCGGTCGTTCACGCGTTTGTGGAAGGTATCGTTGTACGCCTCCCCTCCCTTGAG
The DNA here is from genome assembly GCA_963695345.1 of uncultured Methanomassiliicoccales archaeon. GTDB lineage: Archaea > Thermoplasmatota > Thermoplasmata > Methanomassiliicoccales > UBA472 > DASXVU01. Next base: position 869,471 of record OY968769.1, on the reverse strand, counting down.
CTGGCGGAAAAGGACAAGCTCGCCGCACGGCCCTCCCGATTGGCAGCCGATCAGATAATGCATCACCAGGATCTCGAAGGCCCGGTCATGCGGACTTGAAGTGGTCACCCGGCCCTCCCATTTATCGACCTTGACGGTCTCGTCGAGCACATTGAGGGTGAACGTCCGGCCATCGAAATCGGCCATCGAGTTCTTCGCGATGCTCTTCGAATCCAGATGGACCAGGTCTTCCCAGGCCTTCTCCTGGGCGGCGGAATAGCTGGCAGTGTTCCTCAGTTTTTCGAAGATGGCAGGCATCAGCAGCTCCCTCCCATGTCCCGGCCGACATATTCCGCCACGGTGACGAACTCCACCCCTGTGTCGATCGAATGATTGATGAGCGTCCTCAGGTCGTCCATGCCCTTCTGCACATCGAGCTCGCATTGCTGGCCATCGCAGAAGTTCTCCACCGGATGCCAGGAATGGGTGGAGAGGACCAGCAGCCCGTCTCGGAAACCGTCCACCATTTGGAGGTAGTCGCCTATGGGCCTCTTTCCTTCATGCAGGGGCCAGAGATATCCCACTATCTTCTTCCCCCGGCCGTCCCGCGATGATGCGATGGGCACCTCCGGCAATCCGCCCTTGGTGAGATAGGGCCGGATCTGGCCGTCGCGCATCTCCTCCACCACACTGGAATCATAGAGGAAGCGGTGTTCCTTCAGCGATTCCATCAGCTCATCGTTCGAGTGCAGGTAGGGGGCACGGAAACCGCGCCTTCCTTCGCCGAACAGGGAATCCAGCACCCCGATGGACCTTTCCAGGATATCGTCGACCTCCTCCCGGTCGATCCTTATCCCGGTGTCGAGCCCGGTCAGATCCTCATGGTCATAGGCATGGCAGGCGATCTCATGTCCCTGCATCAGTTCAGCGATATCCGCCGACTTGCTGATCTCCAGCGCCGTCGTCGCCTCAAAGAAGAACGTCCCGCGGACCTCCAGGTCGTTCATGGCGGCCACGATGAGCTCCAAGCCTTTCCTGGACGAGGAGAACCTGGGCTGGTCCGAACCATTGACAGGACTGGAGATGGCCGCCGTTCGTCCCTTACAGGCCTGATTGACATCCCTGTCCACATCGACGGTGATGGCCGCCCTGCGCATGGGGAAACAGAAGGTCAGCGCCCTAGATAACCGTTGCCGAACCACAATCCCCGTCCGGCGCAATAGCATGTTCATAAGCTTTTTATATCACCCATCAGGTCAGAAAGTCCGATACCATTTGACCGTCCAGTATCATTTCGAATCATTCCCGGCACTCCAACCTGAGATGTCGTCCACCATACTTCGTTCACCCGAGGTGCGGTTTCCTTGAGAGGTGTGGTCATCATCGGCGGAGGTACCGCGGGCATTTCTGCGGCCCTTTCACTGGCCCAGAGGGGAATACCATGCACCATCGTGGAGCGCTCCCCTAGATTGGGCGGACTGGCCTCAGAGCTAGCCTGCAAGGGGCGGGTGCAATGCGTGAAATGCGATGTGTGCATGTCGACGGAGCTGGTCCCGAGACTGTTCCGTTCAGGCCTGGTGAGGATCATCACCTCCTCGGAGGTGGCCACGATCGAGAGGGACATGGGAATGTACCGGGTCACCGTTGCGCCGGGCCGTTCCATCGACCCGATGAGCTGCGATGGTTGCGGTGACTGTGCCGATGCCTGTCCGTCCGGGGCCATAGTGGCGGTTACTGGCAGCAAGGGTCAGAGAAAGGTAGTGACGCCGTCCTGCCCGTTCCCGGTGGAGGAATGCAGCAGGTGTGTCGATGTCTGTTCCAGGGACGCGGTCCGGACCGGTCCGGTAGGCTGCGAGGTCCTGGCGGACGCCATCATTGTGGCGGTAGGTAACGATCCGTTCGACGCCGGGGCAGACCCGAGATTGGGTTATGGCTCGGTCAACGGGGTCATCACCGGTCTTGACGCGGAGGCGGAGCTGAATCGGTGCGGCTCATTGAATCGTTTCTGCGAAGGGAAGCCGCCGCGCAGCGTCGCCTTCATCCAATGCGTAGGCTCAAGGGGCCGAACCGGGTCCGAGCAATGCTCCAAGGTGTGCTGCAAATACGCGATGAAACTGGCCCAATCATTGAGGGCAGCGGACGCTAATCTCGACATATCCTTCTTCATGATGGACTGGAGGAGGTACGCGGACGAGGACTCGATCACGGACCTGGCCCGTTCCGACCCGAAACTGACGGTGCTGCGGAGCCGGCCCGCCGAAGTGGTCGAAGGCGAGGGCGGGAGACCGCTCGTCCGGTATGCGATGGCCACCGACGACGGCGTCAAGGAGACGGAGTTCGATCTGGTCATTCTATCGATCGGTCTCATGCCTCCAGACTCCGGGGCGGATATCGCGAGCTCGCTCGGAGTACGCCTTTCCCCGCAAGGATTCTTCGTGTCCGAAGGGAACCCCGGGCGGGTGACTGATGCCAAAGGGCTGTTCTTCTGCGGATCATGCTCCGGCCCCAAGGACATCGAGGAGTGCGTTATGGACGGAAACATCGCGGCGGGCAAGGCCAGCATCTATCTGGAGAGGTTGAAATGACCGAGCCGGTGCCGCCCTCTCACGGCCCCATCGGAACGCCCAAGGGCATCGGGGTCTTCATATGCTCCTGCGGCGGGGTAATATCCAGAAAGGTCGACCTGGACCGGATCAAGGTTATTGCCAACGCCGACGCCAATGTCAGGGACGTTCTCTGCTTCGACCGCGGGTGCGACGGGCCAGCCTTGGGAGAGGTCAAGCTCTCCCTGATGGCCGGGGACATCGACAGGTTCATGGTGGTCGGCTGCAGCGCCCGTAGCGCATCGGAACGATTCGCGCAACTGGCGGAATCGGCCGGCATCTGTCCCGAACTGGTCACCTTCGTCGATATCATCGGCCTGTGCGGCCCCCTATCCAGGTCAGAGGCGCAGGGCAGGGCGGAACGCGCGATGCGCACCTCGCTGAGGAGGATCGCGATGCTCCAGACCACTCCCCGCATGGAAGTGGGGAGGTCGAGAAAGGTGCTGGTCATCGGCAACGGGCCATCCGCCATAACCGCTTCCATGGCGTTATTGGATGAAGGTCTGGATGTGATCGTGGCGAATCCGACCTCCCAGATCGAGGAGAGCGACCATCAGAGCGTTATCCCGCTGGAGGGCGGGGCACTGGACCAGATGGCCGATTCGGTCGGGGACCGGTTCCGGGTGCACGATTCCACCGAGGTCCGGTCCATTGACGGACATCCAGGCGATTTTACGGTGACGATGTCCAAGGGCGGAGAGACATGGAAGGAAACGGTAGGAGGCGCGATCGTCGCCCTGGACAAGGTCGATTCCTTCAATCCCCTGCTCTCACGATTCCCTGGCGCCATAACCCAGGAAGGGTTCGAGGCGCAGCTCCGGGCGTTGGGGAGGGTCCCGCGGAACATCGTCATGGTTGCCATGGACCAGGATGGGACGTCGGAACGTTCGCCCATGTCCACGCATGACGCCGTGCATCATTCGATGCACGCCAAAGGCCTATCGCCCAAATCCAATGTCACCGTGATCCTCCGTGAGGTCTATGCCTTCGGCCAGTGCGAGGTGGGATACCGCAAGGCCCAGGAGATGGGGGTCCGTTTCATCCGTTCGGAGACCGTGCCGACCATGGACGATGGAGGTCTGGTCGTCAAGGACATGCATTCCGGCCTGGTCCTTAGGATACCGGCTGACCTGGTGGTGGTGGACAACCGTTCCGAGAGCGTCGGGACGGAGGTCGTGGCCAGGGCTTTCCAGCTACCGCTCGCTTCCGACGGCGGCATGGCCCGGTCCAATCCCAAATGCCGTCCGGTCTCCGCTCATATTCCCGGTATTCTCCTTTGCGGTTCGGCCTCGGAAATGAACCTGGGGGCGGGTCCGACCATGAGCGCAAAGGCCGCGGCCTCCAGGATGGCCTCGCTGCTCCGTTCGCGCCTGGTAATCGGAGGGAACGTCGCCGAGGTCGATCAGGAACGTTGCTCCGCATGCCTTACCTGCGTCAGGACCTGCCCCTTCCACGCTCCCCGCATTGGTACGGAGAGGAAGGCCGAGGTCGACATCGGCATATGCCAGGGCTGCGGGATTTGCGCGGCGGCCTGCCCCAGCAAGGCCATCCAGGTATACTCCTACCGGGATGACCAGATAATGTCAGAGTTGGCATCCGCACTGGAGGAGATGGAATGAAGATCATCGGGTTCGTTTGCCGGGACGGCGCGCTGGAGGCGGCCGAGCGGGCATCATCGAAAGGGTCGGTCCATCCATCCTCGGTGACGCTGGTGGAGCTGCCATGCACCGGAAGGGTAGATGTGGTGCATCTCCTGAGGGCGCTCCGGGAGGGCGCGGATGCCGTATTTGTAGCTGGATGCCTCGAAGGCAACTGCAAATACCAGTATGGCAACATCGAGGCGCGGAAACGCGTCACATTGGCGAAATCGCTGATCCAGTCCGCCGGTCTGGAACCGGAGCGGCTGGAGATGTTCAACCTGTCCTCCAATCAGGATTGGAGGTTCGTGGAGATCGTCGAGGAGATGGTCTCGAGGGTGGATAGGCTCGGCCCGAACCCCATCGGAAAGGTGAGGAAATGATCATCGCGGAACAGAAACCATTGATTGATGTCATCAAGATGCTCGAGGGGCACAGGGAAGTGCTCGTCGTAGGATGCCGTTCCTGCGTGGCGATCTGCCTGGCCGGAGGGGAAAAGGAGGCGAACATTCTGGCGGAATCGCTCCGGCTGCATTCCGACCTCGAACACAAGGGGTGGAACGTAGATGTGGTCACCCTCGAGCGGGCGTGCGAGAAGGAATGGGCCGCGGGCATGAAGGCGGCCATCGAGGGCAAGGACGCGGTCATCTCTTTGGCGTGCGGGGTCGGCGCTCAGGTCATCCACGATATGTATCCCTCGGTTTTCGTCGTTCCCGGCGTCAACACCGTTTCCATGGGCGCGCCGGAAGAGCAGGGGATCTACCTGGAGAGGTGTGGTGGCTGCGGAGACTGCGTGCTGCACCTTACTGGAGGGGTGTGTCCCGTGGCGAGGTGCTCCAAGAGCCTGATGAACGGCCCCTGCGGCGGCTCCCAGAACGGCAAGTGCGAGATCGACCCGGACACCCCCTGCGGCTGGGACCTGATTTACCGCTCATTAAAGGAGCTGGGCCGCCTGGACCTCATGGAGGCCGTGATCCCCCCAAGAACTGGAGGCCGAGCCGCTCCGGAGGGCCGCGGAAGACCGTCAGGAAGGAAGCGGTCCAGACCGACGAGGAAAAGAGGATCCGGGGGGTCTCGCAATGAAGGCCTCAAGCAACCTGCAGAGAGTGCTGGATTCCGGGCAGTTCGCGGTCACCGCCGAGATAGGGCCTCCGAAGGGGGCCAACCCCGATGTGCTGAGGAAACACGTCGGGAACATGAGAGGGTATGCCGACGCCTTCAATCTGACCGATAACCAGACGGCAATGGTTAGGTTGTCCAGTTGGGCCGCTTCGCTGGTGTGCATACAGGAAGGCGTCGAGCCGGTCATGCAGATGGCCTGCCGGGACCGGAACCGCATCGCCATCCAATCCGACGTCCTGGGAGCCAGCGCGCTCGGGGTACGGAACGTCCTGTGCCTGACCGGGGACCATCAGATATTCGGCAACCAGAAGGAGGCCAAGAACGTATACGACCTGGACTCCATCCAGGAGCTCATGGTCCTGCGCTCCATGCGCGACGAGGGAAAGGCCTGGGGAGGGGACCTCCTCGAGGCCGCCCCCCAGCTGTACCTGGGAGCGGTGGAGAACCCGTTCGGGGACCCGTTCGAGTTCCGGGTCGCCCGTTTGGCCAAGAAAGTGGCCGCCGGGGCTGACTTCATACAGACCCAGTCCATCTATGATATGGACAGGTTCGAAACGTTCATGGATGGGGTTCGGGACCGGGGCCTCGACCGAAAGGTCCACATTCTGGCCGGGGTGCTGCCGCTGAAATCGGCAAAGGTCGCTCTCTACATGAAGAACAAGGTCTCCGGCATGAGCGTCCCGGACGCTATCATCGACCGCATGAAGACCGCGGCCGATCCGAAGGCGGAAGGCATCAAGCTCTGTATCGAGACCATCGAGCACCTGAAACAGATGAAGGGCGTCCATGGCATTCACATCATGGCGGTGGCCTGGGAGGAGAAGGTTCCGGAGATAGTGCGCGAGGCCGGCCTATATCCCCGTCCGGTGACGGTCGGGACGGAGCAGGATCCCTCCTAGGCACCGTGCTCTTTCGTGTCATGCCAGTCATTGTTATGTTTGACCGTCCGACCATCTATTTTTTTATACTAGGGGGTTGATTCGAATCATCCCTAGCGCCTCGAAGGTGGCGGGACGGGAAAAACCGAAAGGTAATAATAATGTACGGAAAACCGAGATCCAGTGGATTTGGCGGCCGCAGAGACGACGGCCCGAAAGAAATGCATAACGTGAAGTGTTCCGACTGCGGAGCGGAGACCCAGGTTCCATTCAAGCCGACCGAGGGCAGGCCGGTATATTGCAGGGATTGCTACCAGAAGCACAAGCCCGCAACACCCAGGAACAGGTTCTAGACCTGTTCCAAAATCTTTCCGATACGATCTTTGGTCGGTTAACCGATTCATTTTTTATTATTCGTTTTCTAAGAATGGTCTTTCCATCTTCTCCGCGATTTGAGCATTGCGATGATGAGGTCTTCATTAGATTATTATCCACGATGTCGATCGTGCGCTACGCAGCAGCCTGAAGCCAATTCAAACGGATGCTATGTCGCCAATCGCTATCGTCAGCCGTCGTCCTTTAACAGGTTCCATTCCCCGAAATTGATGATACGGCGACATGGGGTGATGACTTGATATTTTGAAGGAAGATTATTTCTCTCGCCATCAGATATCCTATTAGGCAATCGTAGGCTGAGAATTGAAATAGAAAAAAAGTTCCTAGTGCAAGCATCAGGTTTGGAATATAGGGACCGGGAACGCCATCTATACGCCGGAATGTCCGGATCATCTGTTGCAACCATGTCAAAGATACCGATAAGCGAAGTTGAGTATTCGAGCACGGCCGGTCGTGACCGAAAGAGCAGGGTTTTTTTTTGGAACGGCCGCGTATTCAGGGGATACAACGAAGCTGGATGGAAGAAGATCAGTGGGGTCTTCGATTCCGGTGCGATCGAGGAACTGGTCCGGCGAGGAATGTTGGTCGACACCAAGGTCTCGGACTTCTCGACCGATGAATTCGAGATTGTGCTAGAACAAAAGAGGATCGAATTCGTTTCCTATCCGTATGAATGGTCATTCGAGATGATCAAAAGGGCGGGCCTACTGGAATTAGATATCGAGATGGTGCTTACCGAGTATGACCTGAGCTTGAAGGATGCGAGTCTATTCAATGTTCTTTATGACGGACCCAAACCCGTCCACATTAATATTAATTCAATCGTTCCATATAATAAACAAGGGCCAACATTTCCCGCGTATGGTGACATCCTCGGATCCTGCATAAGGCCTCTAAACCTGTATCTGGAAAAGAAGGGTGAGGTCGCCCGGATGGTGTTGAAAGACAAAGGTCTATCAACTTTTCACGGGGACAAGGCCGACCAGAGGAACTGGGTCGTTGGACTGGGTGCCGCGTCCTCAAAATTGCCGGCCGCGATAAAGGAACCCCTCAAGAACCAAATGAGCAACTTACATCAAATAATGAACACTTCACCGGAACGAAGGAAGGCATCATTGGCCAAGGTCAAGGGAACGATCGAAGGAAAGAGGCTGCCCATCGAGCGTGATGCTTTCTCGAACTACTACAATACATCGTGGGCAAAGTATCACTCTCACACAGATACATCAGAGTGGCCCTCAAAGAACAAATCCTTCGTTCAGCTGCTGGAAGGTCTGGAACCGGGAACAGTGCTGGACATCGGCAGCAATAAGGGCTGGTATGCGAAGCAGGCTTCGATCCAAGGGCATAGGGTGTTGGCGCTGGACAACAACAGTCAGTCGTTGGACCAACTGCTGGTCGAATCGAGTTCCGATTCTTCCCATATTCTACCGATACTGATGAACACGATCGATCCGTCCCCAGGATACGGCATCGGCTACAATCAATTGCGGCCGGCGACCGAGAGGCTGCGCTGCGACACCGTCCTGGCTTTGGCGATCATCCATCATCTGGTCAAGTGGCAGTGGTTGTCCTTCGACAACATAATCGATGCCTTCGAACCGTTCTGTAGGTCCAACCTGATCATCGAATACGTCCCAAAGAACGACGAAGTGGTGGGCGAATGGTTCAGGAAAGGGTTCGAATGGTATAGCCTTGAGAACTTCAAGAGGTCGATCGAAAGGCACTTTGAGGTTCTTGAGACCCTCCCATCGACTCCTGAGGGTAGGCTACTGCTGATGTGCAAGAGGAAGACAGGCCAAGAGTGACCGCCGAACAGAACCGTGCACAATGCCCTGCCGACGGGTCGCCTTCTTGTTCCATGGAACGTTGACAATCTCAAGATCCAAGGCGAAGGATTATGCCCTCCCGGATGTAATTGAAACAGTGCATGCTGTGGAAAAGGGCCGTCGGTGTATTGGCCATACTCGTCTCCATAGCATTGATACTGCTCTTGATACCCTCGCCGGCCCCTCCCTCAGGTCCTCCGATAACCCCCAACGACCGTTTCTTCAGCGTTTCCTACAACGGCGTTCCGGAAGTGAACATCACTGGCTATACCCTCACCGTGTTCGGCCTTGTCGACCGCTCGCTCAACCTGTCATACCAACAGGTCCTTTCCATGGACAATTCCTCAGAGAAGGAGACGATACGCTGCGTGACCGGCCCCTCCGGGACCGCCGAATGGGTCGGAGTGCGGCTCGGTGCGATACTGGACATGGCCGGGACCTCCTCCGAGGCCCAGGAGGTCGTGTTCTATGGCATGGACGGCTATTCGACCAGCCTCAGAATGGCGGACGCCATGCGGGGCGACGTCATATTGGCCTATGGGATGAACAACGAGACTTTGCCCCTGGACCAGGGATATCCGCTTAGAACGGTCGTCCCAGGCGAATGGGGATACAAATGGGCCAAATGGGTCTACGCCATCGAGGTGGTCGGTTACGACTACAAAGGATATTGGGAGGGAAGGGGATGGGCTGACGACGCCAGCATCAACCCGATCTCGGATTGGTTCGTTCATGCCCTGCTGATGACGATGGCCCTGGCCCTGGGCTCATTCTCCGTCCTCTCCGGCCTCAGGAACTCCTCGGACAGGAAGGTGGCGGACCGCATCCCTGACCTGTTCGGGCAGAGGTATCACCGCTATGTGAGCATCCTATTCTACCTGATCATGCTGCTTACATTCCTTTACTGGATAGCCGTGACCGAACAGCTCAGGGGGGCGGTGTTCTATTCCCTGCATGGGCGGATAGCGCTTCTGACGGTCATATTCGCGGTGGTTGGGATAATCACGGGGGCCGGCATGAGAAAAGACCCGAAACGCTACCGCTATGTTCACTGGGTATCCAATCTGACAGCGCTTGGCCTGATGATCGTCACAGTCATTCTGGGAGTTCTTCTGGCTATCGGATGAGCCGTGCATATTCCCGGGCGTACTGATGTTCAAGGATTCCCAGGGCATTTCCCCCTCCGTAGGGTACGTGGTCCTAGCTTCATCTTGCATATGAAATGATTAATCTTGAAATCAAATATTTTGTAAATGTAATAAACGACGGTCCATTTCATGAAAAAAGTAAAATATGCCCCGGTTCAAATTATCACAAAGGTATAACATATGGCAGAGAAGAAAGGCAAGTTCGAGTTCGATGACAAGCTGAAGGAAGGGGCCAAAAAGGTTGGACAGGAGATAAAGGAGACTGGAGGGGAGATAAAGAAGGATATTTCCGGAGCCGGCTCCAAGATCAAGCAGAAGATCAAGAAATAGCGGTCTTGAAGATGCAGGATGGGGGCCCCAAACCCTGACCGGGAGCTTGCGGTTCCGATCCGCACCTCAATTTTCGATACCCGGGTCTACCGTACCTGGATCTTACGGAGCCTCAGCGAATCATTAGCCGGTCTCAGCTGGATTAGAACCATCCGCCCATTTGCATCGCAATCTCCTTGCAGCAGAGGTTCGATATCCCGCTCACTTCTGGCTGACCTTCACCGGTCCGGCGTCCACGAGATAATCGCAGAACCCGAAGTAGGTCGAGGCGAAGAGCAGTTTCTCGTAGATGTCCCTTAGCCGTTCGTACGACCTCATGACGTCCTCGGTCCCATAGTCGAATGATTTGACCAGTTGCCGATAGTTATGGAACTCCTCCACCGCTCCCTCGCTCTGGCACTTGCTGATCATCGTGTTCAGCGTGTCGACCGTATAGAGGGCGACGGTCAGGAGCCTGGTGTAATTGTCCTTCAGGTCCTTGCCCTGCTCCACATATCCCAGCGAATGGTTCAGCACGGTCTGAAAGAAACCATCCTCGGTCTGGTTGGCGCTTTCGCTTTGCTCGTTCACGAAAGATGTGAGCTCCTTCAACCTATCCTCATACAATGTCATCTGGAACACCTGCCCGAAGGTCGGACTATTGTTCGGAGCTGCATCATTATGAAACTATCCTCGGGCACACTTGCTTATGGCCTGTCAATTGTCCTTTTCGATCCCCTTTGAGCGATGCAGATTCAGCCGGATGACGACCCCCGGCACGATGGCCATCATCCAAATGATGAACCGCAGGTTGATGCTCATGACGAAGTTCTGTTGCCAGAATACCGGAAGGGCGGACACCAGGAAGACCATCGCCACCACCAGGTAGCGATTCCGTACCCTTGAGTAATGCTCCGCGGTCTCGATGGAAGCATCCGGACCTCTCCTTTTGTGGTACAGGCCGGCCAGGATCAGCATTATCATGCCTATGTCAATCGCGTATGCAGTGGAGGACCAGTTCAGGATCTCCTGGTTATTGTGGCCCAGAAGGTAGAGAAGATAAGGTTCGATGGCCACCAGCATCAGTAAGGCCAGGTTGAGCTGGAAGTCGGTCTTGGTCTCCACCTTGATCTCCGAGATGATGTTCGTGTAGGAGACCCAAACGGTGACGATGATGAGGAAACTGAAAACGAACTGGATCACCCCGTCCCTGATGTCGTTGGTATCGGTGACGGGCTGAGTTATCATGGCCAGCGATCCGATGGAGAGGGCCAGTCCGAAGACCAGATCCGACAGCCCCTCTATCCGGTATTTCTGCATGATCTTCGGCGATGCTATCCGATGTTGAACATATAATGATTGCCGGCCAGGTGCCACTATCTCTTTCGCCCCAGGAGGTTGATCCGGCGGAACGTCTCGAAGAAGGCTCCGTCTTCCTTCCTCGTTCTCTCCAGCATCATTGCCACCACGTCGTCGCGGAACGCCTCCTTGTCGTCGCTGGCGATCTGTTCCAGCAGAGGCACGATGGACGGCTGCTCGATCCACCCGATCATTTCCGCCGCTGAGAAGGAACGGTCCGCCACATCTCGCCAGACCTGGAAATCGAAAAGCCCGGTGGAACCTACCTTTTCCTGGTAGTCCTCGACGGTGGGCATGTACCACGGCCAAAGGAAGTGCTCAAAATACCGGGCATACCGGGGCGAGGACATCAGCTGCCTGACCACCGCGAAGAAATTGGAACAGTTGCCATCCCCGGCGAAATTGAATCGGGCCATTCCATCCGGCCTCAAGGCCTCATGGACGTTCCGCAGCAGTTTGTCGTGGTCCGTTACCCAATGCAGGGCGGCGTTGGAGAAGACGACATCGAATCCCTCATGGAAATCCAGCTCATCGATGTCCCTGCACAGGAACTTCAGGTTCGGGGTCTCCAGACTCTCTTGCCGCCTCGATCATCTGAGGCGATGAGTCCATTCCCACCACGCCCCCGCGCGGCACCAAGGCCGCGAGCCTGGCGGTCAGCGTTCCCTCGCCGCATCCCAGGTCCAGAATGATCTCGTCCCCACTTAGCTGGAGCTCATCGATCAGGCGATTGCCCCAGTCCTTCTGGTGACTGGATGCCTGGAGATACTTCTTCGGATCGAACTCGTAGGAGCTCATGCCCTCAGGTAATCGTCGCAATACAGTTTCTCATTCCGGAGTATCTGGGCCGTCTTGAGCGTCTCCATAAGCTGAACGTCCTCCGGGTCCAGGATGGCCGCGCTGAGGCCTGCCCCCATGAGCATGGCCAGGAACGTCCGGTTCACCAGCGGCCTGTCCTTAGCGCCGTTGGAGACATTGCTCAATCCGACCACCGTCCTGGGTGAAGGGTCGTTCAGCTGTTGGAACATCTCAATGGCCTTGATGACCTTGGCCCCCTGGTCCTGGGCCGCCTTCGTCGGCAGGATGAGCGGATCGAGGAATAGGCGTTCCGGCATGATCTCGTTCTCCATCGCCGTGGTCATCATCAGCATGGCCATCTCGGTCCTGGATTCGGCATCGTTCGGGATGCCCCTCTCGTCCATGGTTAGACAGATGACATCCGCGTTGTATTCCCGGGCCAGGGGAAAGAAGACGTCCATGCGTTTCTTCTCTGCCGTGGTGGAGTTCATGACCACTTTGTTCTGGCACGCCTTCAATCCTGCGGTCATGGTCTTTGCGCCGGGCGTGTCCAGGCATAGCGGGACGTCGGTGACTTCCTGAACCGTCCTGACAAGCCAGTCCATCGCCGCCGGTCCATCCTCACGGCCTGGTCCGACGTTGACGTCCAGAATGTTCGCCCCGCAGGCGATCTGTTTCAATGCGTGCTCCTGGATGAACTTGGCGTCGCGGTTGTCGATCGCTCTGCCCACGGAAGTGAAAAGCCCGTTGATGCGCTCGCTGATGACTATCATATGCAACCGGCTGATGAATATCGGGCGGCGGTAAAAGGATTGCCCTCAATGAATTGAATGTTCGGACCTGTCGAGTATGCCTATTCACGTTGGAACTCGCGCACCATACGCACCATTGACGCATCCTCGGCCTCGTCCCTGAACGCCCCCATCCTCCGACCCAAGGTCAATGCGAAGTCCGCATAGGCGTTTGGCCAGGCGGTGATGATATTACCGTCCTCTACCAGGTCCTCATCGACATAGGTCCCGCCCTCGAAGGCATCCTTCCATTCTTCAAAGACTGAGGTGGTGAATCTCCTTCCTCGGAGAACCCCTGAATTCCCCAGATGCACCGGACCGCCGCAGATCGCTGCAAGCAATTTACCCTGAGAATCCATTTCTCTGATCTTCCGGCCCAGGAGGGCGTTACCGGCGATCACGCCCGGCTGTCCACCTGGTATGATGAACAGGTCGGTGTCATCGGTCGACAGGTCCTTTAGCAGTTTGTGGGGTTTGATCTTGAACCCTTCCATGGTCTCGAATTCCCTCATTTCCACCCCGTAGGTGGTCACATCACCTTTGTCCTTGAGGATCAGCGCCGCGAATACCACCTCGAACTGCGCGCAGGTGTCATAGACCAATATGCCGGTGTTCATGGCATCGCTTCCAATGATGTTACTCATGAATAATGTTTTTCCAGGTCATAAAAACTTACATGGCGTCACATTTCTCCATCTGATACCTAACCAGTTAGGTTTATCAGGGCGGATTCAATATAGAGGTGGCATACCCTGATTCTTGAGTATGCCTCGTATCATCGAGGTCTGTTAAATGGTCAAGATTGAACGCGCCATCATCAGTGTTTCAGACAAAGAGGGAATAGTTGATTTCTCCAGGGAACTGGTCGAGAGAGGGGTGGAGATCGTCAGTACCGGAGGCACCGCCTCTCTGCTGGAAAAGAACGGAATAAGCACCCGTTCGGTGGCCGACGTCACCGGGTTCCCCGAGATGCTTGACGGTCGGGTGAAGACCCTGCACCCCAAGGTCTTCGCCGGTCTTCTGGCCCGCCGGGACCTGCCGGAACACATGGAACAGATCCAGAAGATGGGGATAGACAAGATCGATATGGTGGTCGTCAACCTCTATCCTTTCAAGCAGACCGTCCTCAAGAAGGGAGCGTCTCTGGAAGAGATCATCGAGAACATCGACATTGGCGGACCGAGCATGATCAGGGCAGCGGCCAAGAACTATGAGTCCGTCGCCGTGGTCACGAACCCATCCCGTTACGGTAGCATCCTGGCCGAGATGGAGGCTAACAATAACCAGCTCCGTGAGGACACATTGAAGGCCCTGATGCTGGAGGCGTTCCGGACCACCGCCACCTATGATTCCATGATATCCCAGTACCTGGGGGGCGTGTTCCCTTCGGAAAAGTTCCCCTCCACGCTCAACGTCGGTTTCGAAAAATCCATGGACCTCCGATACGGGGAGAACCCGGAGCAGACCGCGGCGTTCTACGTGGATCCATTCAGCATCGGGGTGTCCGTACCCAGCAGCGAGAAGCTGCATGGCAAGGAGCTCTCCTACAACAACATCCTGGACCTCGAATCGGCGCTCGAGCTGCTGCGTGAGTTCGACCGCCCAACGGTGGTCGTCATCAAGCACACCAACCCCTGCGGCATAGCATCCTCTGACAATATTCCGGACGCGTTCGAGATCGCCTACAACGTCGACCCGCTGGCGGCCTTCGGCTGCGTCATAGGGCTGAACCGGAACGTGGACCTCAGGACGGCGGAGATGATCGCGTCGCATTTCGTCGATTGCGTCATCGCCCCTGGATATGACCAGGCGGCGCTGGAACTGATCCAGAAGAAGAAGAACATACGCCTTCTCAAGACCAACGGGCCGATGGTCCACGATGCCAAACCGGAGAACAAGATGAAGCGGGTCAAGGGCGGCATCCTGGTACAGACCAACGACTTCATCCACGTAGGCCGGGACACCCTGAAGACCGTGACCAAGAGGGCACCTACGGAAGCGGAGATCGGCTCAATGCTCTTTGCCTGGAAGGTCGTCAAGCACGTCTGGTCCAACGCGATCATACTGGCGAAGGGGGAGCAGGTCGTGGGGATTGGCGCCGGACAGATGTCCCGGGTCGACAGCTCCATGATCGCCTGCCACAAGGCCGGGGACAAGGCCAAAGGATCGGTCATGGCCTCAGATGCGTTCTTCCCCTTCCGGGACGGGATCGATGAAGCCGCGAACAACGGGGTCACGGCCATAATCCAGCCCGGCGGATCGATCAGGGACGAAGAGGTCATCAAGGCGGCGGACGAGCATGGCATGGCCATGGTCTTCACGGGAGTAAGGGTGTTCCGGCACTGAAGGTCCAGTCATCCCGGCAGGATCGCCTGCGCCCTGCAAAACGCTTATCCAGCGGATACATCGTGGAATGAGGTTGTTCACGTTCAGTTATGTACATATCGATGCCCCTTCAATGCTTTCGTGAGACTAAGGGGCAGGCCTCTGCTAGAGGGATGCGTGTCCCCCCGACATGCAGGGTATTGGTCGCGCAATGCTCTCCTTGCCCTTCAGGTATAATGCCTTGGCCCCTAAGATCTCCGTGGGTCAGGGGTGCGACACACTTGTTGAGGTCATCAGGCGAACTTCCCCAAATCTCTGACCCACACCCCTTAGGAGAATGATAGGGTTGTCCTTCAGGCTTATCCGGCTTGATCATCGCAGCCGTTCGTTCAGTCGGCCTTGCCCTTCTCATCCGAGCCATTGTCCTTCGGGAACCCCTTGAAGTAGCATACTCCCAGGTCACATTGCTCGTATTCCAGCTGCAAGGTGGAGTGCTTTATCTGATATTTGGTCTCCAAAAGATGTTCGCAAGCCTTTACTATGCAGGAGCAGGCGGAGACCGGCTGGTCGTTCACCCTCACGTGCGCGCTGAGAGCATGGACCCCAGATGAGAGGGTCCAGGCATGTATGTCGTGCACGTCCTCGACACCGGGGATCTTCATGAGGGAGGTCCGCACTTCGGACAGTTCGAGGTGTGCCGGCGTGAACTCCAACAGGATGTAGGCGGACTGCAGGCTCAGCCTCCCCGCGCCATAGAGGATTATCAGTGATATGGCGATG
Source organism: uncultured Methanomassiliicoccales archaeon (assembly GCA_963695345.1). GTDB lineage: Archaea > Thermoplasmatota > Thermoplasmata > Methanomassiliicoccales > UBA472 > DASXVU01. The sequence continues at coordinate 853,517 of OY968769.1, read as the reverse complement.
CTGATGACCGGGTCGGCGATGGTCCAGTTGAACAGGAAAATGAGCAATGCCGCTATGATGACACCGACCGAGGAGAGCAGGTCGCCGACCATGTGCAGGAACGCCCCCCGCACATTGAGGTTGTCCTTAGACCGCTCCCGCAGAATGAGGATGCCGACCACATTCGCCACCAGTCCGGCGATGGCCACTACCAGCATGAGCTCGGAGTCGATCCCGGTGGGGTTGGTGAATCTACCTATCGCCTCATACATGATGTATATCGAGACCAAGATCAGGGCCACGCCATTTACCAAGGCCACCAGGATCTCCACCCGGAGGTATCCGAACGTCTGCTTTGCCGTGGCCTCCCGCTGGGAGATGATGGCCGCCGCCAGGCTCAAAGACAATGCCAGGATGTCGGTGAACATGTGGCCCGCGTCGGAGAGCAGCGCCAGTGAACCGGACAGAAGGCCACCCAGAAGCTCAATCACCGCGAATGAGGAAGTAATGACAAGCACGATTAGGAGAGGCTTCGACAGATTCTTCCCCGGCTCGAAGCGGGCGTGGACGTGATCGTGGCCGTGTTCATGACCCTCCTCGTGGTCATGGTCCCCGCGTCCCTCCTCCTCAACCATCATTCCGAAATGAGAATTCCTTCTATTTCATAGTCCCCATACCCGAACGAAAATGACGACGTACTCTGTCCGCAGGGATCGGACCATCCTCATCGCGCCCCGGTTCGCCCTTGACATTCATATGACCGGTCCAATATGGAGCTGGGGGACCACAATAAAGTAGTTAGGCTAGCAGTTCAGTTATTCTTGAAGGTGATTTGTTAATGAAGAGGTCAATTGGGGCGACAACACTGGTCTATCCGACCCCGGTCTTCATCGTCGGGACCTACGACCGGGACGATAGCCCTAACGCGATGGCATGTGCATGGGGCGGGATATGCTCGTCGGAGCCTCCGAGCGTGGCGATATCGGTGAGGAAGGTCCGATACACCTACGAGAATCTGATGGGGCGGAAGGCATTCACCATCAGCATACCCTCGGAGAAGCATGTCAAGGAATCAGACTATTTCGGCATGGTCTCGGGCAAGGCCGAGGACAAGTTCGAGCAGCGCCGGCCTCAAAGCGGTCGCCAGCAAGATAGTGGATGCCCCCTATGTCAGCGAGTTCCCGCTGGTCCTCGAGTGCCGGGTGACCCATGTCACCGACCTGGGGGCCCATACCCAATTCGTGGGGGAGATCAAGGACGTCAAAGTGGACGAGGACTGCCTGGATGAGGAAGGGATTCCAGACGTGGCCAAGATACTGCCTTTCTGGTACTCGCCTTCGGACCATTCCTATTATGCGATGGGGATGAACCTTGGAGAGGCGTACCGCGCCGGCAGCGAGTTCCGCCACAAACGCATGAGGGAATGCTCTCCCACGGTCGGACAATGCCAGGACCCAGAAGGCTGAGAATCAATTCGCCTGGGTTATATAACAGGTAATCAATTCGAACCACGATGAGCGTTTCCGTCAGATTCTATCCCAAGGGCACCAGCGTCGATGTCGAACCGGGATCGACCCTTCTAGAGGCCGCCTTCCTGGCAGGCGTCGAGGTCAACAGCGCCTGCGGGGGAAAGGGACCTGTGGCCGCTGCCGGATGATCGTGAGCGGCAAGTTCGATTCCAAACAGACGGACCTCATTTTGCCCGAGGACTGGAACATGGGCTATCGCCTGGCCTGCATGACGAAGGTGCTGGGCGATACCATCGCCTATGTCCCGGAGGAGACCAGGCTCAACGAGATGCAGATACTGGAGACCTATTTCGGCTCCAAGATCCAAGAGATATCGCCCCTTTCGTCAGCGGTCTACCTGGAACTGCAGCCCCCGACCCTGGACAACAGCGTCGGCGATCGGGAACGCATCGAGTGCGCATTGAAAATGGAACTGGGCCGACTGTCTTTTCCATTGGAGGTCCTGAAAGGGCTTACCGGCACCCTCAGACGTTCCGCCTGGAGGGTCACCGCGGTGTTGGACCGATCCACCGCCAACCCATCGGTGATCGAAGTCAACGAATGGGACACCACGTCCCGCAATTTCGGGATCGCCCTGGACATTGGAACGACCACGGTCGTCCTCTCCCTGATCAATCTTTCCACCGGGAACGTGGTCACCCAGGCATCGGCCTATAACAAACAGATCATGTGCGGGGAGGATATCTTGGCGCGCATCGCGTTCGCCGAGGACGGAGGGCTCGACCGCCTTCAAAGGCTGGTCATCGATACCATCAACCAACTCCTCACCCAGGTGAGCAACAACTCGGACAAGTGCAAGGCCACCAATACCCGGGTGTGCAAGGAGGAGATCACCGCCATGGCCGTGGGCGGCAACACCACGATGGTCCACCTTTTCCTGGGTCTGCACCCCAAGACCATACGCTACGACCCATACATCTCGGTGACCAACATCCCGCCCTCGGTCAAGGCGAAGGAGCTGGGCATCGAGATCCATCCGGAAGCACCGATCTATTGCGTACCCGGCCGGGCCAGCTATGTGGGCGGGGACATCGTGGCCGACGTCATCTCCAGCGGGATGAGGGACCTGGACGGGGTCTCGCTGCTGATCGACGTGGGCACCAATGGCGAGATCGTCCTGGGGGGCAAGGATTGGATGGCTTCCTGCTCATGTTCCGCCGGGCCGGCGTTCGAGGGAGGAGAGGTCGCCAGCGGCATGAGGGCCATGCCTGGGGCGATCGAAAGGGTCTCCATCGACGGTTCCTTGGGACTGACCTACACGACCATCGGCGGCCAGAAACCGTTGGGCGTCTGCGGTTCCGGTCTGATCGACCTGATCGCAGGCATGTTCCGGACCGGGATCGTGGACAAGAAGGGAAGGATCCAGGATGTTGGGACGGACAGGGTCAGGAAGACCGACAACGGCCGCGAGTACGTAATCGCCTGGGCGAACGAGACCGGACAGCCGAAGCTGAAGATACCTCCCTCCATGAACGGCCTGATGGCAAAGGCGCCGCCAAAGAAGGACATCACGATCACCGACGACGATCTGGCCAACATAATCAGGACCAAGGCTGCGGTCTATGCGGCCGGCGAGGTGCTCCTGAAGAGCGTGGACATGACCTTCGCCGACCTGGACCGGGTCTACGTGGCCGGCGGGTTCGGGAACTACATCGATGTGAACAACGCCATCACCATAGGCCTGCTTCCGGACATCCCGAGGGAGAAGTTCAGCTTCATCGGCAACGCTTCGCTGGGAGGTGCCAGGCTGGCCCTGATGTCGCAGCGGAAGAGGGATGAGGCGCTGGAGGTGCATCGGTCCATGACCTACCTGGAACTGACCACCAACGCTTCGTTCTTCGACCGGTTCACTTCCGCCTCGTTCCTCCCCCACACCGACCAGTCGCAGTTCCCCTCGTTGGAGATCCGTCCGCATAAGGGATGATGGGACGATCAACGGCCCCCACGATGTCCGATCGGGCGCTTGATCGATTCAATTCGGCGGGATCCATCAGAAGGCAATGGGAACGCTGAAGCCATCAAAGTTCAGCGGCTGTCCGGGGACTTCTTGGGGCGATATGGTCCAGATCAGACCTTGAGACGCCTGGTCATGTCCATCGCCGATTCCAGGACGATCGAGCCCTGTTTCGTCAGTGAGAACGGGCCGCGATTGACCTTGCGGTTCACATAGCCGGCGTCCAGCAACGATTTCAGGTGGTACTGGAGGTGGCCAGTCCTGAGATTCAGTTTCCTGCTCACCTCGGTGAAGCTGAGATCGCCCTGGGAGAGCAGCATGAGAACGCTCACCCGGGCCGGGTGGGAGAGCGGGTCGAGGGAATGGAAGACATCATCTGCGGTCACTGGTGGTCCGGAGGATACCGGTCTTCCCTTTTCGGCGGCCATCCTGAGCTTTTCTGAAAAGGCTATCCTTTCCCTGACGTCATCCATGAGCCTGAGGCAATCAGCGGAGCATCCCTCGTCGCCGCAGGGGGACGCGATTCCGCGGATGTTCTCCTCCAGGGAAGAGATTAGATGCAAGGCTCCCTCGGTATCTCCCGCCAGGTAGGTGGCCATGGCCTCGGATGCGATACTGCCGACGGTATCGAGACATCGGTCCCTGTTCTCGCAGGTCGACTCGTCCCTCATCTTGTCCAGATCTCTGTCCAGCAATTCCTTTCCGTTCTTGGACAGGGCTTCCTTGATGGCTCCGTCCATGCCCAGGCACAACTTTTCCAGGTTCGACCTTTTCAGTTCCTGGCCCAGGCTTTCCATCTCCGCCCTCAGTCTCTCGAGACGCTGGACGATCTCTTCTTGGTTCATTTCAAGGTGTAATAGGTTTCTATTAAATAATAATACTTATTTATTAGCATCCTCATTGTACGTCTAGGTGCAAATAATGTCTGTCAAGCTCCCAGAAGAGGTCTCCGCATTGTTGAACGATCCCAAGTCCGTCAAGGTCCTGACCACCGTGGCAGCCGACGGAACGCCCCACTCCATCCGGGTAGGGAGCATGGGCGCCCCGGCACCCAACCTGATATCGGTCGGTGCCGTTCTCATGAAGACCTCGAACGCCAACCTCGAGGCCACCAAGAAGGCCAACAAGCAGATCTGCATCCTGGTCAACTCGGAAATGAGCGCCTATCTGATCACCGCCACCGTCAAGGACAACCTGACCTCCGGACCGCTCTTCGATGGCACCAACGCCGCTCTGAAGCCCCTGGGACTGTCGGCAAGGGCCGTCTGGACCTTCGAGCCGACCGGTGTATGGGACGAGAGCGCCAACTACAACTCCGGCAAGAAGATCGCATAAAACAGCGAACCCCGGCCGGGGGAACCGGCCCCATCCTTTTCCTCAAGGCCAATCCTTTATCTTCACTCTTTCCGGTCCAGCATCTCCGGCAAGGAACCTTTTTGTATGGCCGATAAAATAGAGTGGGCCATGGCCTGGAACTGCGCACCGACCTGCATCGGATCAATGCCCTTCAAAGACCCTATCAAGGCACTTGACGAGATAGAGCACCGTCTTCACGAGATCCCCTACTGGCCCCAGCTGCCCGCCCGTGGATTCCAGGAGAACATGTACGCGCAGTACGCCACGAACCTTCCGGGAGTGGTCATAGACCGGGAGAACAAGCGGGTGACCGTTGACCTGACCAACTACGATCCGGAGGAGTTCTACAACCGGATCATCAATGACGATGTGGACAGCTTTGCCTATCCCGAGGACAGCTTCTCCGGGTTCTATGAGCTGATGCGGCGGAAATTGCCGAAAAGGGCCGTGGCGGTGAAGGGGCAGGTGATCGGGCCAGTGAGCGCCGGCCTGCAGATCGTGGACCAGAACGGGCGCCCGGCGATATACGATGAGGCCTACGGTGAGATCATCCGCCGGAATCTCAACATGTGCGTCCGGTGGCAGGAGCGTCAGCTTTCCAAACTGTCCGACAAGGTCATCATCTTCCTGGATGAGCCTTCGTTGTCCCTCGTCGGAACTCCGTTCGCCTCCGTCTCAGGCGACAACGTGATCTCCTGGATCGATGAGGTTTTCGAAGGGGTCAAGGCCATCCGCGGGGTCCATTGCTGCGGTAACACCGATTGGCCGATGGTGCTGTCCACCAGCATAGACCTGCTGTCCTTCGACGCTTACAACTACGCGTTCTCGGTCTCCCTTTACCCGGAACAGCTGAAGGCATTCTTGGCCCGGGGCGGCATACTTTCCTGGGGATTGATCCCGAACATGAGCCACCGGTTTGAGGACCAGACAGCGGACACGCTACTGGCCAGATTCGATTCCGCGGTCGGGGAGCTGGTCTCCAAGGGTCTGAACCGGGACGTGCTGCTCGAGCAGTCCATGATAACCCCGGAATGCGGGCTCGGAGGGCTCAGCGAGTCGGAGTGCCTGCATGTTCTGGACCTTCTGGTCGAGGTATCCGAGGCGATACGGTCGAAGTACGGCTTGGAGGATTGATCCTTGACCTTCATAGTGGCCGTGGCGGGCAAGGGAGGGGTGGGCAAGTCCACCCTGTCAGCGTTGCTTATCAAGGCCATCGCGGAACGCACGCGATCGGTGGTCATGGCCGTCGATGCCGATCCCAACTCCAATCTGGGCGACAAGCTGGGCATGAAGGTGGAGCACACCATCGGTGAGCTGAGGGAGGACCTGCTGAGGAGGGCGGACGAGCTCGGAGCGGGCTTGAGCAAGCACGAGTTGGTCCGTTACCAGATGGAAATGGCCAAGGTGGAGGGAAGCGGTTTCGACCTGCTCACCATGGGGCGGCCAGAGGGTCGGGGCTGCTACTGCTACATCAATAACATCCTGAGGACGTTCATCGATGAGGCGATGGACTCCTATGACTATGTCGTCATAGATAACGAGGCCGGCATGGAACATCTTTCCAGACGTACCACGAAGAGGATGGACGTGCTGCTGGTCGTTTCCGACGCCACGGTGCTCGGGGTAGAAACGGGAAAGCGGCTGCTGGCACTGGCAAGGGGGATGGAGATCGAGGTGGGCCGGAGCGTCCTGGTGGTCAACCGGGTCCAGGGAACGGTGGGAGAGGTCGTACAGAGGGAGATAGACGGGGCCGGTTTCGGTTCGGTGTCATACCTGCCCTACGACCGGAAGGTGGAGGAATTGGCCGTGTCCGGCTCTCCACTGGTCCAGCTTGACCCGCTCAGTCAATTCTATCGGGCGGTCGTCGGGCTGGCGGGTACGTTGAAATGATGCAGCCAGTCCTTTTGACGATCCTATGTTGACATCAAAAGATTGAATAGTGCGTTTCGTGTGTCTGGAATGCATAGGGATGGGAAAACTAGCTAGTCTTTTCGACCGGTCGCGCACAAGCACATGGTTCGCGCTGCTCATGGTCTTCGTCGCCACACGCAGTGTGATCGAGATCTGGACCGGGTCCGACCAGGGCGACAAGTACCTGGTGGTGGCATTGACGGCGGTGGCCACGGCGACGTACGGCTTGCTCCGATTCGTCGAACTGCTCGCGCAGCCCGGATTCAGGATGAGATATCTGGTAAGGTCATTGAACGTGGTCTTCATGGGGATAATACTGCTCGGAGAGTACATCTTCTCCGACGCGCTCGGTCGTGTGCTGGTATTGCTGTCCCTGGTCGCCATCGAGATCAATCTGGTGTCGATCTACGCAGAGTATACCGGGAAGTTCAAGGGTATCGTTGGATTTCTGAAACGGAAGAGAAATTAAAACGACGGTATTATCAGCCTGAAATGAACTGATGTGGTAAGGTGTTCGCCGGAGATGGCTTACTCTTCCAATATACAGTGGGCCCCGATCTTGCTGATAGTCTCTCTTGTCGCTTTCTTCTTTGCCGTTTCATTCCTCGGTTTTGAGGGCTTCGACGTCATTGCGCGGCAGAACCAGGGGCGCCTGATAACCTTCTTCTTTCTTCTATTTCTGGCCCTGGCATTCTCATGGGGGGCGTTCATCAGTTCGCTCCGGCAGTTCCATTACTACGACGACCGACGATGGGCCTGGCTCTATTGCATCTTCACCGACCTGGTGGCGACCCTGATCACCGTCGCCGCCCTGTACGCCATCTTCGCCGTCCTGAGCGTAATCACATAATGGCCGTCAACGCAGGCCTGGAGCAGAAGGCGCTATCGATATGCTAATATGTTGGGCCAACTCACCGTTTCTTGATCGGCACAGCTAGTGTAAGCATCACCTAGGTTGGACCGCCGCCAATAATGCATAGGCATCGATAGATGGTTGGAGTGTCACTCGAGCGACTTGAGCATCTTCGGCAGGCCGGACGATTCCTTCGGTCCGACCACGATCTTCATGCCGGTGAGCTCGGCGAGCTTCGGCGCCATCCGAGCCACCATGCCCGGTATGATCAGGACGTTCTTCTTCGACTTGGTCCTAGCCCCGGACTTGTCCAGATCATGGACGACTCCTTCAGAGGTCAGCTTCCCGGCGGCGAACGCGGTGAGCACGCTGAGCCCCTCGCAGTCGACGACCTGCAGCCACACCGGGACCTTGCTCTTGTCGATGTCTCCCAGCACGGTGAAGTAGGTGAGCGAGAAGTTGGTCGTGAACAGGATCGGCGAGTTCTCCGTCGGATTGCCGATCGGGTACAGATCCGGGCTTGACCTGGATCGGCACCTGCGGGTCGGTATAGATGTTCTGCCGGAGCACGAACAGAGGTATGGCCATCTGCTGGCGGCAGGTCCTCGAACACCACGATCGACCCGTACTTCATGGTGGAGACCAGTCCCATGGTGATGCCGCGGTTGCCGTCCGGGGCGTTCACCAGCATAGGGATATCCGAGCCCGCGGAACGTCTTCTTGACCGAGAGCTTGCGGATGATGGTGCTCTTCTCGATCAGGTCCTTGAGGTTGCCCGGCAGCGAAGTCCAGAACGATGTCCTCGACGCCTGCCAGCTTGACCTTTGCCACCAGGTCGGCCAGGTCGTTGAGGTTCGATTCCCTGACCACCAGAGGGCACTTGAACTCCTTGGCCAGTGCGGCCATCTCGGCGAAGTTCGTCCGTGGTCGCCGCGGAGAGCAGCGGGACCTTGGCCGAGATCCTCAGCAGCCGCCGCCCTGATCGCCACCGGATCATCGCTGGAGAGGATCAGTGGGCAGTTCCGTGGACGACATCACCTTGTCGACCATCGCCACGAACTTGCCCGCGTCCTTGGAATCGTTCCTGACGCATACCATGTCCAGGGCCATGATCTGTCCGACCCGCTCGAACCGCATGGCATTGGCCTTCTGGACCTTGGATATCGCCTCGGCCTCGGTCAGTGTGTCCGAGACCGTCATCGCGTAGCGCACCGGATGGAAGAACTTCTTGTCATGGCGGTACAGCTCGGTCTCGTCGCCCATCTCCAGGGTCGGCCTTGCCGGTGCCCGACCTTGACCAACCTGATCGGCGGGGCCGAGGAGGCCGCCAGCGACTGCTTGCCGGCGTCCGAGACATAGGGGCAATCCTCCAGCTTGGCCTTCTGGTTGGCGAGCTGCATGGCGAACGCCAGGCAGGTGGGGTGCTTGCACTCCCCGCAGTTCTTCTTCGGCAGATGCTTGAAGATCTCGATGGCGGTCGGCATTCAGTTCCCTCCCCTGAGATCGTCCAGCGCTTCCCGCACGAGCTCGGCCGCTCCTGGATGCCGCATGACCAGTATGTCCGCTCCGGAGACCAGGGCGGCTATGGCGGTGGTCGCCTCCCACCAGACACCCCTCTCCTTCGGCGTCGCCGTACCCTACGATCTCGTCGGTCGCCTCGGCCGACTTCCACGAAGCGGTGGAGTCGCACAGCATCGGCTGCTGCAGCATGCCGTCTCCCATGAGGGCGGCCAGCCGGATGCGCTCGTTGACCGAATAGGAATAGTCAAGCCCCATGCCCAGGCCGGCCATCAGCGGGTCCATGGCGATGTTGTCCTTCTTCACCCCGAAATCGGTGAGCAGGATGGTGATCTGCTTTGCCAGGTTGATGTCCAGGTTGGAGAACGCGATGAGCGGGTGGTCGTTGGCCATCGACGCCGCGGAGATGGACTTGTAGTGCCCCTCCTCGGCGTAGCCGAGCAGCAGCCTTTCCTTCGGCGCGATGTTGCTGACCGCTTCCAAGGTCTTGGCGTCCTTCTCTTCCTGTCCGCAGCCATAGACGATCAGCGGGACATCGACCGCGGCCAGTACCTTCATCACCGTCTCGGCGGCCGCCTCGGGGGATACGTTCGCCTCTTCCGGGTTGGTCGACAGCAGCTTCAGGCAGATGACGTCGGCGTGGTACTTCTCCACCCAGGCCTTCGCCCACTGCGCCGGGTCCTTGACGGCGTCCCCGAAGAACTCCGCCACCGCCGAGGGCAGTTCGTCGAGTGGTGTCCATGACCTCCCCGGCGATGATCTGCCGGTTCGGCGAAGTGCCTTCGTACGAAAGGAAGGGCATGCCGGTGCTCGCCGCCCGACCAGGACCTTTTTCCCCCGGGAGCCGCCCTTCTCCGCCGAAGCGCCAAGCTCAAGTACGCCGATCTTGCCCGTCCACTTCTCCTTGGGGATTGGAACCTCGACCATGTCATGACCTTCCTGAAACATTATTGCAGCAGCGGCGGCATCCTCAGGGCCGGGTGGTCCACCTTGGCCATCCACTCCGTCAGTCCGTCCGCTTCCGTGGTGACCGTCTCGTCGGCGATCTTGTCCACGAAACCCGGTTCGCCCAGTTCCGCCGCCCTCTTCTCCAGCGATCCGCGCATCGCCTCCTTCAGATCCTTGGGCATCCACGCGATGCGGAGGAAACCGCCGTCCGCTGGGATGAATTTCTTGCTGATAAGGTATTTCCTGCCCACCCCGATGAAACCCGGGGTCTGCTTGCCCCCGCCGATGGAACCGGCCAGAGTGGAGAACTTCATCCCCACCGGGGTCATGCCCGGGAACTCCCGGTTGACCACGATGACCGCTTGGACGTCCGCCGTCATGGCCACGATGCACTCGAAGCAGCCGCACGAGGTCATCGGGTCCTCCATCAGGGTGTAGGCGTTGAACCTTTCCAGCTTATGGTGCGTGAGATCGTACACCGCCTGGTTGACGCCCGTCCACTGGCCTTTGACGGCGTCCACCGTCTCGCCCTTGGATATCGGCTGGTTCGGGCCGGTGGGGGATATCTCCTTCCCCGTCTTCGCGTCCAGATAGTTGATCGCCCCGCACAGGCCCAGTCTTTCCGGGGTGACGATGCAGATATGGTCCGGGGCGAACGACTGGCACATGAGGCACGAATAGAACGTGTCCACCGCCTCATCGGTCAGGCCGGCCATCCGGGCATCCCGCTTGGCGTACACCTCCATGGCCGACGGCAGCTGGCGCTTGATCTCCTCCTCATCGGTGATTATGGTCACCTGGACCCGGCTGATGATGTTGCCGAACTCCTCCTTCATCTTGGTGATGAGTATGTCGCCGAAATGCTTGAAGCGGAAGCCCGCGGCCACGGCGTTCTTGCTCAGGCGGAGCCAGTTCAGATTCCTCTGCCCGGTGTGCCAGACGCCCTCGGCGAAGTTAAGGAACAGGTGGATACGCCGTTCCATCACCGATTCGAAGTCCTCCTGCATCTTCTTGCCGTACACGTCGATGACGATCGCCAGCGGGGTCGACGATCCGTCGGCCATCTGGTCCACGTCCTTCCCGATGACCGTGATCTTGCCGTCCTCGACGTCCGCTTCTTCCCTCATCCTGAGCAGCTCGAAGGTGGGTGTCTTCGAGGCGCCGCCCGCCTCCACGTAGGTGTCCGGTCGGCGGACCGTCTCGCCCTCGAACGCCGCGCCGTAGGCGACCGGCACGTCCACCGGCCGCCGCCTTCACCTTGATTTCCCTCAGTTCGATGGCCGTCTGCAGCATGCTTTCCGGGGCTTGGGTAACGAAACGGTCCGGTATGCCTTCCAGGATCTGGTCGGCCACCACCGGGGAACCGTTCAGCAGCACCGCGAACTCGGCCGAGGCCTTGATCGCGTCCAGCGGACCGAACTGCAGGACGAACACCTTGGGCCGCTTCTTCATGTAGCCGGCCAGTCGTTCCCGGTCGCCTCTCTGCACCCCGCCGAAGGAGAGGGCGGCGCGGATCGCGAAGTTGAGGGCATGAATGACCTGGGTGAACTCCCCGACCGGGTAGAGCATCATGTCCAATCCCATGTGGATGCCGTTGTCCCTGAGCTGTCTGACGGTATCATAGGAGGCGAAGATCAGCATGCCCTTGCTCTGGCACGCCCTGACGGTCTTGACCAGCTGCTTCGGGTCCTTGGCCGTGCCGACCAGCACCGCCGCTCCCGGGATGGTGTCGTCGACGAGGGCCAGTCCCAGCTGCCGCAGTATGCGGTCCGGGACGAAACCGGTGTACATGGTGCCCTCGTAGGGCTTGGCATCGTCCAGGTACTTCAGGGACTCGATGATCTCGGCCGCGATCATGGTGGCCTCGCCGGCGACCAGGGCGCTCTCCAGGTCCGAGGTCTCCCGGATCTTGCCGCGCGCCTTGCCCAGGATGCCGGGCAGGTCTCCCAGTTTCTTCGCCTCGGAACCGTCCCAGGCGTATATGGACGGCAGTTCGTAGGCGGTCTCCGGGTACTCGATCTTCTTGTCGTAGCCATGCTTCTCGATCGCCACCCCCAACAGCTGGTCGGCGAAGCCGGTGGCGATGAGCGCGCCGTCTATGGCCATGCGGAACAGCCTGGATTGGAGAGCTTCTTCGAGTCCTCGACCACGTAATGGTTCTCGAACGACAGCATCCAGCGCCGGCGTTCGATGGTGTTGAGCAGCCGGTGCGATGCCTTGTGCGGGTCCGCCTCGAATATGAAATGTCCGCCGAAGACATCCCTGGCGGAGTGCTCCAGCACCTCGGTGACCAGTGACGAACCGTGAACATAGCTGATGGTGCCCACGTGGACCGGCATGCCCAGGGCGACGCACCAGGTGCCGATGGACACGGCCTTCTCGTGATTCGCCTCGGGCGCCGAGACGACGAACGGTATCTCCGAGACGTCCGTTCCCAGTCGGACCGCGATCTCCTTGGCCAGGTTCGCGGCCCGGGAGTTGTCGACGCAGGAACCCATGTGCCATATCGGCGGGAGCTTGACCCCGTTCCGCTCTTCGAGGGACCGGATGAACGTCTTCAGTCCGGGTCCGGCGAACCTCTCCGTGGCCTCGGCGGAAAGAAGGTCGTTCTTGGCGCAGGCCCCGGCGGAACATCCGGTGGTCAGCACCAGGACGTCATGCTTGATCATTTCCTTGGCGATGGTCAGATGGTTCCTGTCCTGCACCGCCTTCTGGTTGTTGCAGCCTGCCAGCAGCGCGATCCCCCGTATCTGCCCGGACCTGATGGCCTCGACGATGTGGATCAGCGGGTCCTCCGGTACGAACGGTGCGCACAGCTCCTCGATCTGCTCGGTGCTGAACCCGGCCACCACGTCGTAGCTGACGTTCGGGATCTTGACCTTGGCCGGTTCCCGCCGTTGGAAGGACTTGATGGCCATCCGGATGATCGACCGCGCTGACTCCTCGGCGTCCTCCTCCCGGAACTGGACGTGGGTGTCATAGGGGATCCGGACATTGCTCATCGTGGTCACCATCTCGGTGTGCATGCAGGAGCAGATCTCCGAGAGCGAAGGCATTATGCACTGGTAATCCGCCACCAGCAGGTCGACCGCCCCGGTGGCGAGCGCCAGTTCCTGGGATGCGAAGTTCGAGGCCAGGGAGACCCCCTTCCGCATCAGCGCCTCGGTCCCGGTGCAGCAGATGCCGACGATGTTGATGCCCGAAGCGCCCGCCTGCCGGGCCTCCTCGTCCATCTTCCGGGCGACGTCCACGATGACCTCGCTGAGCACCGGGTTGTGACCATGGATGGCGATGTTGACCGCATCCTCCTTGAGGGCACCCAGGTTGGCATAGGTACGGACCAGTCTGGGCGTGCCGAACAGTATGTCCGACAGGTCGGTGGATATCTGCATTCCGTTGTAATCGGCGATGGCGCACCGGATGCCGCCAAAGAGCAAGGGCAATGGATCGGCATCGCAGCCCAGCGAGGTGCGGTGCATGACGTCGGCGATGGAACGGTCGATCGAGTCAGGCATGACCCCGAGCGATTCCAGAAGATCGGCGCGGTGCTTGGTGATAGTGGCCGTGGTGAAATTCAGGGGCAGACTCTCGCTCCGTCCATAGTCGTCGAAGACCTTGATCAGGACGGCCCTCGCCAGTTCCTCCTTGGACCTTCCCTGGCAATCGATCCCCAGCCGTTCCGAGACCCGCCTCAGTTTCTTCTCGTCCTTGATGGAATATGCCGGCGCGTTCCCGTCCACCACCTTCCGCAGCGTGTCGGCGATGTGGCGGCCATGGCCCGAATGTGAGGCGGTGCCGCCCGCGATATGGCGGATGAGGTTCCTGGCCACGATCGTATAGTCCCGGGCGCCGCAGATGCCCTTCTCCGGCTTTCCCCCGTATGGATTGATCCGGCAGGGGCCCTGAAGGCAAATGTTGCAGCACACCCCGAGCTCTCCGAAGCCGCATTGCGGCTGCATCAGCTCGAACCGGTCCCAGGCGGTCTCGATCTTCTTGGCGGCCGCTGTCTCTATGCAGTCCTTTGCCCCGGCGTCGCAGGTACGTTCCGGATTGCCTTTGCCCTTGGTCGCCATGGATGATCTCCTTATGTCGGTCCAAATCGATCCCGTGATCGGACGGACGCTCGTGCCATGTTGTGACTACATATCTGCTTTTCGATTCTAGCCCCCGTGAGATGCGTTTGAAAACGATGTTCCAGTATCGCTCTCACAATCCGAGGAGGATCCGCGGACCAGTGGGTCCATGTCATTCTCCCTCCTTGCCGGGGCCGGCACCATTCTTGTAGCCATGCAGCTGGGCATCCTAGAAAAAGAAAAGAGAAAGGGAATTGGTTTGTAAACGGTTTCCCTGGTCACTTCCTGCGCATCACCAGGACCATGGCCAGTGCCAATCCGGCGATCGCCGCTATCATCAGGACCACCGCCAGCATGCCGGTGGTCGAGTCCATCTTCCGGTCGGCAGAGGCCTGCACCGATCCGGCGTCGGTCCTGATCTGACCCAGTTGCTGTTGGCTCTCATTCACCTGGGCGTTCAGCAGGTCGATCTGCGCCTGCAGGGCGGTCAACTGTGATTGGCTCTGATTTTGCCAGTCCGAGGCGGATCCGATCGAGGAATTGGTCTGGGCCTGCAGCGATGCCAGCTGCGCCTGTGCGGTCAGCAGCTGGGCGTTCAAGAGGTCCACGTTCTCCTGGGCAGCCTCTATCGAACCTTGCAGGACATACACCTGGGATGCCTGAGAGGTGGAGTTCGCCGACATGACGGCCAGTGAAGCGTTCTGTTCCAGCAACTGCGCTTGGAGTTCGATGACCCTCGTGGCCAGAATGTCTATCTGGTCCTGTGTCGGTTGTCCAGGGGCGATGGTGAAAGCGGCCGAGGTCAATGATGGCAAGGTCCAGGTGTATCCCCTGGCGTCGTGCGCGGTCAGCCCCGGCACGTTCAGCCTGGCCGAACCCAGAGCGGCGTACTGAGGCACGTCGAAGGTCGTCATCTGCTGGCCGGAGGATGCGGACGCCGATCCGAGATCGAATGATACGCCCATAACATCCTTCAGATAGACCTCGCCCTCCACAAACGCCAGGGGGCGGTAGGTCATGCTTGCCGTGAACGTGACCGAAATCGGTCCGCCGGTCTTGACAGTGGATGACAGCACCGTCGTCACTGACATCGATGCGATGCGGAGAGACAGCACGGTATTCATCGATTGGCTGAGGTTCGATCCGCCGGCACAGACGATGGTCCCGTACGATGTGATGCCAGCGACCGGGTTCTCCCTCGGTACCGGCAGACTTGCCACGGTGGTCCAGGTCTTGGACCTCGGCTCATAGGCATATACGCCAGCTAGGGAATTCTGTGCCAGCATGTACTGGTCACTTCCTCCGATGACATATATCTGATCATCGATCGCGCGAACCGCGGCGGCGTAGGTCAGCGGGGCCGGCATCGGCTTCACTTTTGTCCAAGTCCCTCCAGAATAGGACAGGGTCTCATTGGTCGCATGACTGGTCTGGTTATATCCACCGAAGTACAGCAGTTGGGTGTTGAACGAGACCAGATTGCCCTGCCCGACACCGACTGGTAATGGGGTCCCGGCGGACCAGACCATTGTGGCCAGGTTGAGGATCTGCAGGTAGTTTGCTGGATCGGCCACTTCTCCCCCGGCCACGTATATCCTGTTGTCACTGACCATGTAGGCCGCTTTTCCCTGCCAGACCCCATGCGGCATATCCGGCCCCATGATCCAAGTGTTGTTCGATATGTAGTATATCTGGGTCTTTGCGCTGCCGACAGTTCCTCCGAAGACGAATATCCTTCCGTCATTGGTGGCGGCGGCAGCGGATCCCCTATCCGCGACCGGCATCGTGGCCAGTGCGGTCGTCAGACCGTTCGTCATGTTGTAGCTGTAAGCTAAGTTATCCTTGCTCAGCGGGCTGACCCCTCCGCCCATGATGTACAGTGTGTTGCCCACCTGGGCATAGGCCGACTCGGTACGGTTCACTGGCAGTGCAGGCATCGTTGTCCAAGCGGGTCCGCTGACCGCGGACACGGTATCGGGAACAATGACCAAAGCGCCCATTGTCAACATCATCACGATCATGATCGCCGTGATGCTGTCCTTCCTCTTCATTCGCATCATCCTACTGGACCCCCTTTTTCTTCCTGGCTACAAGAACGATAAGGAACGCTGCCATTACCATCATCACAATGGCAAGCACCATGATTATGAGGCCCATGGTCCCGTCCGCCCGCCCATCCACGCTGCTCTGGACCCCGGCCACTTCGTTGCTGGTCTGGGTCAACCGCGACTGGGTCGAGTTGAGGTCATCCATGAGGGTCGCTATCTGGGTCTGCATTTGGGTCAGTTGTGTGGCAGATGCGGTCTGCTCGGAGCTCAATCCTCCCATCTGCTGTTCGTAGCCGGTGGAGAGTTCAGTGATCGAGCCCTGGGTTGCGTTCAGCTGAGCCCTTAGACCGGATAGCTGCACCTGAAGGCTGCCGAGAGCCGTTTGGGCCGTCCCGATCTGAGTCCCCTGATCGTCCATCTTGTCCTGGATGTCCGAGATGTTCGCGCCAATGTCCTGCAGTTTCCCCTGCAATGCCAATATCTGGGAATTCAGCGAATCCACCTGCGATTGGGCGGAAGGCATCGTGGCAATGTAGCTGACGCGCGAGTTGGTGACGGCTGAGTTCCGTCCTCCCAGGAGGAAGATATTACCGTTGCTCGATGCCCCCATGGCCGACAACGTACAAGCCTGGGTCAGGTTCGGACCTCTGCTCCAGACATTGTCGGTCGGGTCATAGATGAATGAGTTGTTCCAGGCACTGCCGAATGAATTGAGGCTCGATCCGCCTGCGGTATAGAACAATCCGTCAGTTCCTATCACCAGGCTATTGAAGCCCCTCGCCTCCGGCATCGATGCGATCGAGTACCAGGACCCGGTCAGGTCCCATTTGTAGCAGTTGGTCCGGGCAGATGCACCATCCATGCCCCCCATATGATAGAGGGACCCATGGTAGGCCACCAAGCTGCCGCAGAACCTGCCGAACGGCAAAGATGAACCATTGCTCCAGGTCCGATCATGAATGTTAAAGATCTGGGTGGCGTTCAGACCGTAGGGAGCGGTGGCGTTGAATCCGCCCACGACATAGAGATTATTGCCAATGACGGCCGCGCAAGCCCCGGCGCTCCCCACTGGAATGTGTGGCCCGACGGTCCATACGTTCGTGCTGATGTTATAGATCTGAAGGGTATCCATATAGTGGGAGACCGAGATGTTGAGGCTCCCGACAACAAAGATCTCTTTACCATCGGTAGCGGCGGCCGCGATGGCCGTCTTGTACGGGAGATTCGCTTTCCGGACACTCGCCCCAGTCATAAGGTCATAGGTGAAAACATAGTTGGTCATATCCACCGAGGTGGTGTTAAATCCGCCCATTATGTATACCGTGTCGCCCACCTGGACCGATGCGGCACTGGACCGATTACCGTTCAACGGTATGGCCGGGCTCCAGCCAGACACTGGCACGGCCTGTGCCTGGTCAGGTAACACTGTCAATATACAAACAAGGATCATCATCGTCGCAACGATGGCGACACTGAGGTTCTTCAGCACGTTCAATTCAATGCCCCCTAAGGCCGTGGCCTCGACCGCAATCAATGATTGACCCGCTTATTGGGTTTAATAAGCATCCTTAAGATATTCACTAATAATATTAATAAAACAATATATTATTTGTACTGGCAACATCCGTCGAACACCGATCGAGCGGGTTAATGTCAGACCCCACGTGGCCTGCGGTTTGGGACGTCGGATTCCCGATCCGAAACGGCATCCTTTTTAATCCGGTCAGGCCATCTATGGCACATGAGGACCGAACAGCTGCTAACGGTGACCAAGACGCCCGCCGGAATACCGGTCATCACGGAACGTCTTCCCCAGACTCGATCCGCCGCCGTCTCGATCAGCGTCGGCATCGGCTCCCGCGACGAAGGGCCGAAGCAGCATGGAATGGCCCACTTCCTCGAGCATATGCTGTTCAAGGGCACCAGGAACCGCACGTTCAATCAGGTCAATGAGACGATCGAGGAGGCGGGCGGGTATCTCAACGCCTTCACCACCCAGGAGATGACCTCTTTCTTCTCCTTCTCCATCGATGAGACGGTCGAAACCGCCCAGGGCCTGGTCCAGGACATCTTCTGCAACCCGCTGATGGACAAGGACTACATGGAGCTGGAGAAAGGGGTCGTCAAACAGGAGATCAACAACCGGCTGAACGATCCGGAACGCTACATCAAGAACCTTCTGCTGCGCTCCCTGTTCAAGGGCGGACCTCTGTCCCGGCCGGTGCTCGGCACGGACAAGAGCGTGGACTCGTTCTCCTCCGAGGATCTGCTGGAATTCCATTCCACCAAGTACCGCCCGCCCCGGATGGCGGTGGTGGCCTGCGGCAACATAGACCCGGAACAGGTCCTTCGATGGGCCACCGACTCGCTCGACGGTCTGGAGAAGGGCAGACCGGTGAAAAGGCAGAAACCCAAGTTCCACGCCTCCATAGATGCGTATCCCAGGAAGGGGGACCACATGTACGTGGGATTGGCGTTCCCGGGACTGACGGCAAAGGACCCGTCGAGCTACGCACAGGATGTACTGGCGGCGATCATCGGCGGCGGGGCGAGCTCACGCCTCAACCGGAAGGTGAGGGAGGAGGAAGGCCTGGTCTACTCGATCTACATGGCGCCGTCCTCCTACTCCGACTCCGGTACCGTAGAGTCGTACTTCTCCACCTCCGCCGACCGGGTCCAGAGGGTGATCCACATCTTCGGGGAGGAGCTCAAGCGGCTCAAGAACGAAGGGCTGGCACCGGGCGAGCTGGAACGCGCCAAGCATGTCCTCAAGGGCAGCATCCTGAGGAACATAGGCCAGCCGCGCGACGACATGCGCATGTTCGCCTACCACTACATGATCACCGGCGATGTGCCGATTATCGACGATGAGGTGAGGAAGTACGAAAAGGTCACCGAGGACGAGGTGATGCGGCTGGCCCAGCAGTTGCTGGTGCGCAAGAGCATGACCGCGGCGATCTACGGAGACAAGAAGGTGGCCGAGGCTACCGCGGCCTTCGCCCAGGGAACGGACTTCTGATCACTGGACAACCAGCAGGACCTGGCCGCCCTCGACCGTCTCCCCCGGCCGGACGGAAACGCTGAGAACGGTGCCGGCGACGTCGGACTGGATCTCGTTCTCCATCTTCATCGCCTCCAGGACGGCCACGATCTGGTTCTGGGCCACGGTGTCTCCCGGTTTCACCTTGATGGAGATGATCTTGCCCGGCATCGGCGCCATGATCGAGCCCTTCGAATCGGAGCCCTTGCCGCCATGCGACACCTCGGCCTCCACCGAGACCATGGCCATCTCGCGGACCGGTTCCACAAGCACCTTCATCTGGCGCGAGCTGGTGGTCACGGTGGCGCCCTCGTTGAGCGCCCCCTCCACGTTTATCTGGAAGTAGCTCTCCGTTGATGGATACCCCGCTGTCCTTGATGGCCACCCGATAGTTCTCATTGCCGATGGTGACGCGGTAGTCGCCGCCGTTCTTCTCCACGTTGACCTCATGCGGATGTCCGTTGGCGGTAATCTTGAGCTTCAGATCAGCCACCCCCCTTGCCTCATCTGTTCGCGGCGGGCCACGTTCTTCCACTGGTCTTCCTTCCCCTTGCAGATGTCCTTGGCGGGCTTCTTCTCGGTGGAGCGCATGTACAGAACGGCGACGGCGGCGATGTCCTTCAGGTTCACGCCCTTCTCGTTCATCTCCCGGTCCTTGAAGTACTCAATGGCCTCCCGGGGGAAGAGCGCGTAGGAGAGGACGTCCTCCTCGTTCCTGGCCAAGGAGCCGATCTCCAGCGCCAACCGGTCATACTCGGGCTCGAGCAGGTCGGCAGGGCGGACGGTGATGGGTTTCTCGTCCCCGATGATCTTCCTGCGGACGGCGGGGTCGATCTCCGCCGGCGTGCGTCCGTACAGCCCGCGCACCAGGTTCTTGGTCTCGTTGGTGACCATCTTGTACCGCTCACCGGAAATGACGTTGAGGGTCGCCTGGGTACCGACGATCTGCGAGGTCGGCGTCACCAGCGGCGGGATAGCCGAGGTCGGCCCTGACCCGGGGCACCTCCTCATAGATCTCCTGGATCTTGTGCTCCTGCTTTGCCTCCTTCAGCTGAGAGGCCAGATTGGAGATCATCCCCCCCGGTATCTGGTAGATGAGGGCGTTGGTATCGACACCGGTGTGTCCGCTCTCGAAATCGGAGTACTTTTCCCGCACCTTTTCGAAGTAATCGGATATCTCCTGCAGCTTCTTCAGGTCCAGTCCGGTGTCGTACTCCGTCCCGCGGAGCATGGCCACCATCGATTCGGTGGGCGGCTGGGCGGTCCCCTGGGACATGGACGAGATGGCGGTGTCGATGATCTCGGCGCCGGCCTCGATCCCCTTTACGTAGGATGATTCGGACATTCCGGAGGTGGCGTGGCAGTGCATGTGCACCGGGCAGGGCGGTCTCCTCCCTCAGCTGCTTGACCAGGTCATAGGCCACATACGGCTTCAGGAGTCCGGCCATGTCCTTGATGCACAAGGTATCCGCACCCAGCTCCTTCAGCCGGTTGGCCATCTGGACGAAGGTGTCGATGCTGTGGACCGGCGAGGTGGTGTAGGCAATGGCCGCCTCCACGATCGCCCCGGAGCGTTTCGACCGCCCTCATGGCCGACTGCATGTTCCTGACGTCGTTGAGCGCGTCGAAGATGCGGAAGACGTCGATCCCGCGCTGCGTGCGCCTTCTGCACGAACTTCTCCACGATGTCGTCCGAATAATGACGGTATCCGACGATGTTCTGTCCGCGGAGAAGCATCTGGAACCGGGTGTTCGGCATCGCCTTCTTGAGCTTGGTGATGCGCTCCCAGGGGTCCTCCTTCAGGTAGCGGAGGCAGGAGTCGAAGGTGGCGCCTCCCCACATCTCCACGGACCAGTAACCGATCTCGTCCATGAGCGGGGCTATGGGCAGCATGTCCTCGGTCCGCATCCTGGTCGCCAATAGCGACTGGTGGGCGTCCCGCAATACCGTGTCCATTATCTTTATCTTCATCTGGACAGCCTCATAGCGGAATGTTGCCGTGCTTCTTGGTCGGTCTCGACTCTCTCTTCTTCTCCAACATATGCAGGGCGCTGATCAATCTGGACCGGGTCTCCTTCGGTTCGATGATGTCGTCGAGGTATCCCCGTTCCGCGGCCACATACGGTGACGCGTAGGCCTTACGGTACTCGGAGATGAGCTCGTCCCGCTTCACCTGTGGGTCGTCTGCCATTATGAGCTCCTGTTTATAGACTATGTTGATGGCTCCTTCCGGTCCGACGATGGCTATCTCGGCGGAAGGCCATGCCAGGTTGATGTCGGTGCGGATGTGCTTGGACGACATCACGCAGTAGGCCCCGCCGATGGCCTTGCGCGTGATGACCGTCACCTTCGGGCGTGGTGGCGTCGCAGTAGGCGTACAACAGCTTGGCCGCGTTGCGCACCAGCCCTTCATATTCCTGCTCCGCCGACGGCAGATAGCCAGGGACGTCCACGAAGGTGACGATGGGGATGTTGAAGGAATCGCAGAACCGAACGAAACGGGCCGCTTTGATCGACGAGTTGTTGTCCAGCGTGCCGGCGTAGACCGAGGGTTCGTTGGCGACGATGCCGATGCTGATCCCGTCCATGTGGGCGAAGCCGACCACGATGTTCCTGGCCCAGTGCTCCTGCACCTCGAGGAACTCGGCGTCGTCGGCCACCTTCTTGATGACCTCACGCATGTCGTAGCCCTTTGGTCGGGTCCTCCGGCACGATGGTGTCGAGGGAGTCCTCCCGACGTTCCGGGTCGTCCTTCCCCACGCCGTGCGGGGCGGTGTCCAGGTTGTTGGATGGCAGGAAGGAGACCAGCTTCTTGACCTTCTTGATGCAGTCCATGTCGTCCTCGGCCACGAAGTGGGCGGTGCCGCTCTTGGTGGCATGGGTCATGGCCCCGCCCAGCTCCTCGAACGTGACATCCTCCTTCTGTACCGCCTTGATGACGTCCGGCCCCACCACGAACATGTGCGATTTGCCCTTGACCATGAACACGAAATCGTTCATGGCGGGGGAGAACGAGGCGCCCCCGGCGCACGGCCCCATGACCATGGCTATCTGCGGTATCACGCCGGACGCCAGGGCGTTCCGGAAGAATATCTCGCCGAACCCGGAGAGCGAGTCGGCCCCTTCCTGGATGCGCGCTCCGCCGGAATCGTAGATGCCGATGATGGGGGCGCCGGTCTTGACCGCGAAATCGTACATCTTGCAGATCTTCTGGGCGTGCATCTTGCCGACGGAACCGGCGAACACGGTGAAGTCCTGGGCAAAGACGTACACCTGGCGTCCGTCGATGGTGCCATGGCCGGTGACGACGCCGTCGCCCGGGACCTTGTGCTTGTCCATGCCGAAGTGACAGGACTGGTGCGTCACGAAGGCATCGAACTCGACGAACGAGCCGGGGTCCAGCAGGGCATCTATCCGCTCCCTGGCGGTCATCTTGCCCTGCTTGTGATGCTTGTCCTGCTTGTCCGCGCCGCCTCCGGCGCGGGACCTCCGTTTCATCTCGCGCAATTCCCTGTTAGCTTCCTCGACGCCCATCTTTTACCCTCCAGTCCGATGCTTTGAATTGATGCCCCACAGTTAACACCTTTTGCCTAAATTATTCCAATCTTACCGATTGGTCTTCCTTATCGTGGTATCATGCACCGATGACAGCCGGTGTTCGCTGCCCTCGGGCGTCATCACAACGAGAGCGCCGGTGATGTCCACTCCGGTCGCCCTTCCGATGACCTTACTGCCATTCACCTCAACCTCGATATCAGAACCGACCGTGGAAGATCGTTTGATGTAATCGGCCATCTCGAACGTTCCCTTAAGGAACGAGGCGTAGAATGAGTCGAGCCGATAGAGGAGGATGTTCAGGAACGCCTCCCGGTCGATCGGTCTTCCGGCGCAGGCGCTCACCGATGTGGCCTCCGGAACGCCCAGCGATTCCGGCTGCAGGTTCAGATTGATTCCGATGCCCAGAACGAGGTAGGCGATCTCCCCTCCCTTGGAGGCAGATTCTACCAGCAGGCCGGCGACCTTTTTTCCATCGATCTCGACGTCGTTGGGCCACTTGACGGTCGCCTTGCAACCGGAAGCCTCCTCGATCGTCTGCGCCACCGGGACGCAGGCCAGAACGGTCATCCTGAGCATGTCGTGAGCCGGGACCTTCGGACGGAGAAGGACGGATATGTACAGACCGCCCTCCGGCGAGGACCAGGTGCGTCCCATGCGGCCCCTGCCAGCAACCTGGGTCCTTGCCGTGACGACCAGGCCTTCCTCTTCCCCTTCATTCGCCAGCGATTTCGCCAGGTCATTGGTCGATGGGACCTCGTCCTTGACGATGATCTTTTTTCCGATGATCATTGGGAGCCCACTTCTCAGACCCTGATCTCCTTCAGGGCGGAGAGCCTGTAGTTGCCCTTCAGGCCGGACAACATGGTCTTCAGTCCTTCCTTGAGCGCCTCGATCCCTCCGGGATATTTGCTCACGTCGGCGACCAGTTCCATGCTCATCTTCTCATAGTAGACCAGGACCTTGGTGTGCAGCGCCAGGAGATTGATGTCGAAACTGGCCAGCTGGTTGGTGACCTCGAAGACCGAGCCCGGTTTGTCCGGTATCTCGATTTCGATCTGCGCCAGCTTGACGGTCGGCTTCATGAACGTGATCGAAAGCACCCAGGCGTCTGTGTCCCCGACCATCATGACCGGGTCTGTCGTCCTTGACGCCCTCGAGCATCTTCAGGTAGTCCGCGGGAAGCTCGATCTCGCCGTTCATGATCATCGATGGAGCCTTGGTTGCCTTCTTCAGTGCCTTCGCCTTGACCATCTGGCCCTGTCCGGAGGTGCCTTTGGTGTAACGGTCGCTGATGTGCGACTCCTTGATCTCCATGGCATCGATGTTGGAGATCGATGAGGACTTCTGCTTCCTCAGCATGTCGAAGTCCTCCTGCAGCTGCGGCAGTTCACCGTAGTAGCTGAGGTCGACGAGCATCTTCCACACCATGGTGACGTTGGAGATCATGCTGATCGACACAGAATTGAGTATGTCGATGTTCCTCTCGGAGAGGAACTTGGAGACCTGAGCGCACGATCCAGGAACATCCAGCATATAGAACGTGGCCTCACAGATCTGACGATAGTTCTCCGGTCCAAAGGTGGAGAGCACGATCTCGTATCCGGTATTGCCGTTGAAATCGTAGCGGAACATCGTGGTGTAGACCTGGCATCCGTCGACGAGACCCAAAGGACCACCTAATTTCTCGCCGATCTTGACCCTCGAATTGTTCATCCTTCCGAATTCCCAAAGCCTCATTTTCGGACCCGGCACGCCAATGACATTTCGCTTGATAAACCTTGTCAATGCCGTTCAAATACGGTGGGACATGCTGGCATATCCGAAAAGGCCGGCCTCGCGGGTGGCCTGGATCATGTCATGCTGTGAAATAGCTTCTTTGGACGAACCAACTGTGCGCTCATCGATGGTTCGGGCGATCGGTCCGGTCCTTCCGTTGGCAGACAGTGATGGATCGGATCTCGTTCATAATGGTTAAATAAGCTTGGGTCAGAGTTGTTCCCATATCGGCGGAATGGCTATGTCTGGACCAATCGACGGGGTACTATGCTTTCACAATGCATTTCGACGTGACATGCTTCAGATCGATGGTGCGGCGTACGAGCTGGCTCGTGGAGAAGGGGACCTATCCCATATTCTGGATCGATTCCAAGTCTTGGGAGAATTCCTGGACTACCATGCGAGAGGGGAAGAGGCGGCCGTTTTTCCCGCAGTGAACGGGATCGCACCTCTGATCACGAACACCTATGTCATGGACCATCGAGAACTGGATAGATTGGTCAGCGGTATCGAGCTGCTGCGCAACGATCCCGATGACCTTATCGCCGCCCGAGAGACGGCGGCCATGAACCAGCATCTCAGGCTCCACCTCGACAAAGAGGACACTTTCCTATATCCTCTCCTGCGCCAAAACCTCTCCGGTCCCGAACAGGCATCCATGATCGGGCACATGTCCAGATCTGTGCCTCCGGAGAAGGCACCCTCGCTCGTGGATTGGTTGTTTCCCTTACTGGATCTCGAAGAGCGAGCGGTAATGACCGGGGTATGGAAGGTCCTGATGCCACCAGAGGTCTTTGAAAAGTACAAACTCTTGATCAGAAAGGCGGTGGCCGGTGATTGGGACGACCTGGTCCGGAGATCCCCCGGACTGGAACAGTGATACCCCGTCCCTCTTCTGGGTACGCCTACTCCAGCGGTCGCAATTGGTAGGCGCAGACGACCCTGTCGTTGAGCGGTTCGGTCTCCATCAGTCGCTTGCCCTTCTCGGTGACCCTGATGATGATCCCATCCTCGACGTCAATCAAGGCGCGGGAGGCCAGTTCCTCGACCGCTGTCAGAACCGCGGTGGCCAGCTTACCCTCCTCGGCTTCCATGGAAAGCTCCTCGATGCACCTGGTGGGCGATTCCATGCAGTAGAGCTCCTTGCTCCCCTGGTCGTCCTCCATCATCAGCGGGTTAAAGAAGCAGATCTCCAGGCCATCGGACACGTCTGAGAACGGGGTCTCCCTCTCTCCTTCGGCCGGCCTTACCACCAACGGACAATGGAGAAGCAACTGGGTCATGGTATGGGTCAGGGTTTCGGGGGTGATGTGGACGTCCCGGCAGACGATCCCGGTGTCGACTATGCCGACGTTCGTTCTCTCCAGTCTGGAGGCGAGGGCCAGATCGCTCATGACCATTTTCGGCAGGTTCAATGTGTAGACCGCCGTCACTGCCACCTTGGCCTCCTCGATGACCTTTTCGTCCTCGATCACTGTGCAGCGCAGATCATGCGGCGTGATAAACCACGACCAGTCGTCCCACAGGTCGTCCGGAATGTTGACAACGTCCATTGAAAAGGCGAATGTCAGACCCATTTAAAGCAATTGCCCGAGAAAGAACCGAGGGTCGGGACACCGTCCCGGCGTTCCATCGCCCGACCTTGCCCCGGGGCGGAATGCGGTCGTTAATCTATATCGGTTAGAATCGGCTCTACGCTCCTATGAACGACGTGAGCGGATACCTCAACATCGGGACCTATTCTCTCATCACCAGGCTAAGTCCGAAAGCTCTGCGGCTATACGAAGAGAAAGGGCTGCTCATCCCAGCCAGGAGAGAGATCACCGGATACCGGTACTATGCCCATTCTCAGATCAGATTGGGTCTGATGCTTAGGCGACTGGCCGAACTCGGGTTCGGAATCCAGGACATGAGGTCGGCGGTCGATGTACTGAACGGAGGCGGGGACGCCGCCGCCTTGGACCACATAATCGTCAGGCGCATCCGGGAGGTTGGATCCCAGGTGCGCCAGCTCGAGGCGGTCAGAGGGGAGCTGGAGAACAAGAGCTTCGAGGAAGTGACAGACATGAAGAATGGAACACCCTGCATCAAGGAACTGCCCGCGCAGCGGGTCATATCGAAGAGGGAGATGGGAACGTACCAGGAAGGAATTCCACGTTTGATCGGCGAGATGTGTGCCCTGCTGGGGTACCAGGAACAGCAAGCTCACGCGGTAGGGCCGCCGATGGCGATATACCGGGATAAGGAGTACAAGGAGAACGAGGCGGACCTGGAGGTCGCCATGCCTGTAAGCGGGAGGGTGAACGTCGGCGCGTCAGGTTTCGAGGTAAGGATCATGGCGGGTGGAAGAGCGGTGAGCGTCATCCATTTGGGTGCCTACCACAAGGTCGGGGAGGCCTGGGGCAAGGTCTTCAAGTTCATCCAAGAGAATGGATTGAGACCGAGCGGACCTGGGCGCGAGCTTTATCTGAACGATCCGGCCACGGTAAACGAGAACGATCTGCTCACCGAGGTCCAAGTGCCTGTCGAGTAGGCTAAAACATTTTAGAATTCTTTTTTTCCACATCAGAAAGGCATATTGTTCATATAGTAGACATATACTAAGTAGACACAAACTTAGTAGGTCCCAACCTAATGATGTACATGCAGGTGAAAAATGATAGGTCGTCATTACGTGTATAAAGGAAACCGCATCAGCCCCCCTCAATTCCTGATGTTGGTCATTCTGAGGAAGAGCCCGATGTACGGTTACGAGGTGCTCAAGGTCCTAAGGGAGGAGTTCCACGGATTCTGGGAACCTCAGACCGGGGCCATCTATCCGGCCCTCAAGAGACTGGAGGAGCAGAAGCTCATACTTTCCGAGGTCAAGGATGGGAAGGAATACTATTCCCTGACCAGGGAAGGAAAGGACTGGATGATCGAGAACCTGAAATCGATCTCCCAGGAGGCGCAGTTCATGGGACGCTACTTCAGCTTCCTGGGAAGAGCGGCGGCCGAGACCGTCGAGGACCAGAGCGTCGAGACCCAGGAACACATCGACGTGGTCATGCAGTTGCCTCTCCATCTCGCCTGCCTGCTCAGGGACGACCTGTCGCCAAAGGAACGCCTGGAGATGCTGATGCAGGCGAGGACGATGATGTGCAGGCATTTAAAAGGGATCGAGAAGGCCATCAGCAAATACGAGCAGATGGACGACTCCGACCCCATCAAACCGAAGATCAAAGAGAGGATCGCGATGGTCCTCGATGATAAGGAAAAACAGGTGTGAGGACATGGTAGCAATAATCGAAGTGAAGGACCTGGTCAAGGTCTACAATGGTTCCATCCGGGCGGTGGATGGGATATCGTTCGAGGTGGCCGAGGGCGAGGTGTTCGGATTCCTCGGTCCCAACGGCGCGGGAAAGACCACGACCATCAAGATGCTGACCACGCTCTTGCTGCCCACCAGCGGTGAGTGCAAGGTGTGCGGTTTTGATGCGGTCAAGAATCCGACCCAGGTACGCCAGTCGATCGGACTGGTGCCTCAGGAACTGACGGTGGATGACGACCTGACCGGCCGAGAGAACATGGAATTGCAGGGGGCGCTATACGGCGTCGATCCGAAGATAGCCAAGGAAAGGATAGACGAGCTATTGAAGCTGGTCAACCTGGAAGAGGCGGCTGGACGATTGGTCAAGACCTACTCCGGAGGAATGAGGAAGCGCCTGGAACTGGCTGAAGGTCTCATACACCGGCCCCGGGTTTTGTTCCTGGACGAGCCGACCTTGGGACTGGACATCCAGACACGGACGACCATGTGGGATCACATCCGGGAGCTGAAGAAGAGCTCGAACATGACCGTGTTCATGACCACTCATTACCTCGAGGAGGCAGATAACCTGTGCGATCGCATCGGCATCATCGACAAGGGTAAGATCATGGCACTGGACACTCCGCACAAGTTGAAGGAATCGCTGGGTGGGGACGTCATCTCGGTCAAGATCGGTGGAGATGTCGACTATACCGCAGCGATCCAATCTGTCGAGGGAGTTTTCAGCGTGAAGCGGGAAGGAGATTCCTACCGGGTCAAGGTGCTGAACGGTGAGACAGTTACCGCGCCGCTGTTGCAGGAGATATCGAAGAGCGGGGGCAAGGTAACATATGTCACTTTGGAAAGGCCGAACATGGACCAAGTGTTTCTGGAGTATACCGGCCGGTCATTGCGCGATGCGGAACAGGCGGGAAGCTTTGACAAGATGGCGAACGCCCGCCAGATGAGGAGGTCGAGCTAAATGATACGAGAGACATGGGCTCTGACGGTCAGGGAGCTCAAGCACTGGTACCGGGCCAAGATCCAGATATTCATGATGCTGGTGCAACCGATCGTTTGGCTGGGTCTTTTCGGGCAGGCCTTCGCCTTCCCATTGGACCCGAGGCTGTTGAACGGTGCACCGGACTACATGTCCTATATGTCCGTCGGTCAGCTTGCCATCATCTCGCTGTTCACCTGCATGTTCGTCGGCATGTCGCTGGTATGGGACCGGCGGTTCGGATTCCTGAACAAGCTCCGCGCCTCTCCGATCCCGCGCGCCTCGATCCCCATATCAAGGGTGTTGGCCACGGTGGTCAGGGCGGTCGTAGCGGCGATGCTGGTGCTCGTCATCGCGTTGTTGTTCGCTCACATCCCAGGGCTGAAGGGCCTGACCATCACCGGGAACTTCGGCGTGATCGAGTTCCTTGGCATAATCCTGATCCTGGGGCTGCTGTCAACCGCGTTCGCCTCCATCTTCGTGGCGATAGCGCTGACCATCAAGCAGCAGGAGACGCTGTTCGCGGTGATCAACCTGGTCAACCTGCCGCTGATGTTCGCTTCGGCAGCGCTGTTCCCGGTGAGCAGCATGCCGGACTGGCTGCAGGCGGTGGCGAAGGTGAACCCGCTGACGCTGGCGGTGGACGGGATGAGACAGCTGATGTTCTCCGGTTCGACCGGGATATATCCGCTGGAAGTGGACATCCTCGGACTGATGGTGTTCTCACTGGTCTTCATCGTCCTCGGCATTTTCGTGGCGATGCGCGCTCTGAAGGAGAAGTAAACGATTTAGGGGCGAAAGCCCTGTATTTCATAAACCAACGTTCCTGAACGACATCCATCTTTAAACCAGGGTGTCCAGTATCTCCTGCATGTTAAGTCGAATCAGATATCGAATTGGTGGCGATGCAGGATGCGGACGATCTCGTCCACAACAGCAGATAAAAATCACATAGAAGTGAAGTTCTTCACATTGAATTCCAGCAGAACAACGATCGCGACTTTGACCTAGTAAATAAATTTCAAATCGATGCGTCGAGATGCAGCAAACATCGGTTTCATTACCCAGGTTCGGCTGACCTCATGCGTCGATCCGGTCCTTGATGAATTGGAATATCGGCAACAGCGTCTCGATGCCGGGCATGTCCATCGGAGAAACGCCCAACAGGTCCGCGCCCCTGACCACGTTGGAGTTCGGCAGGGTCGCGATCAGCACCAGCTGCTGCTTCTTCAGCTCCTTGGCCACCAGCGCCTCCTCGTTCTCCGTCGCGCACTTGTTCAGGACGACCAGGATCTCGCCGACGCCGATCTCCTTGGCCATCCGGGCGATGTTGACCGCGGTATCCACCGAGCGCATTCCCGGTTCGACCACTATCAGCATGACATCGACGTTCCTCGCGGTCGACCGGCCCAGGTGCTCCAGGCCCGCCTCCATGTCCATGATGACGACCTCCTCGCCGGAAAGGACGTGGGACATGAGCGCCTTGAGCAGCGACGACTCGGGGCAGAAGCATCCGCTTCCCGGCGTGTCGATGGTTCCCAGGACCATCAAGGTGACGCCGTCCGGGGCGCGGACACCGTATCGGTCGACGATGTCGTCCACCTTGGGGTTCAGTTTGAACATGCCGCCGTAGCTGGCTCCCGGTCTTGCCCCGGTCCGTTCCTCGATCAGGTCCAACATTCCCGACAGCGGCGTGATCGACTCCCGGTCCTTCTTCGGCACCCCCAAGGCCGATGCCAGGCTGGTGGCCGGGTCGGCGTCGATGGCGATGACCTTGCTGCCTTGGCGGGCATACAACCGGGCGAGCATGGCGGCAACGGTGGTCTTGCCGACCCCGCCCTTCCCGGCGACAGCGATCTTCATTTTCCTACTTCCTCATGAAAACGATCCCGTGGCTCATGAGGTTGGCTTCCTTGAGCGTGACCCCGTCCAGGACCATACGCTGACCCAAGATGTCCGTGAGGACCGTCTCCTCGCCATTGATGACGATCCTAGAGACATCCCGCATGACTTCCTTGACCGCCCCGTTCTCATCGATGAAGACCGTCGACTCGCACATGATTATGCCATTGCTGGGACGATACTTAAATGGTAGGATTTCGTCCCCACCGGGATGAAATGGAGGTGTGGCATCCGTTTTGTGCATAGGTGGGGAACCATTAGCTCAAAATCACTCAGGACGCCACAGTGATAAAATTACGAAATCGGAGGTATTTGATAGCTTGCCTTGCGTTTGTAAAACGATAATGCTCGGCCTAGGCGAACTTCCATTGGGAGTATTTCCCATCGGTCTTCCGGCGCGGCGGCCTCGGCAGTTCCTCGATCAGGGCATTGAAGATGTACCGCACCGGGACCCGTTTCAGCTGGCCGGTCCAATAGGGACACTTGGTGCAGCGGAACCCGATGTCCACCTTCTCGTCGAAAAGGGTCTTGTTCTTGATCTGCGCCGTCTCCGAACCGCACACCGGGCATTTTCCCTTGGTTGAGGTCTCGGTCGTCTCCCGGTAGTGGATGTGCAGCTTCACCGGCGTCCTCAGGACCGCCGCCTTGCGGATGCGGATCTCGCTCGCCGTATAATCCGAATCCCTCTTCTTCAGCGCCTTCTGCACCAGTTCGGTGAGCATTCTCTGGGAGTCGACCGTCTGCTTCTCCCTGATGACCTCGGATATCGCCTCCACTAGGATCTTTGCCGGCGGTATGCGGTAGCTCATTCAGGCAGACAATAATCTATAAGTACACATATTTTTCCGATGGAACGGCGGCGGGGCGGCGATACCTTTCCCTGCATCAGTAAGGCCAGAAATCTACCTGGCTGACGTTCATCTTTCCCTCATGACCAGACGTTCCGAGACAAAGATCCCGAGGATTATCAATGCCATGCCGGCGAAGGTGTAGACGGTCACCGATTCGCCGAGCACGACGGCGGCCAGGAGGACCCCGGCCAGCGGGTTGAGGTAGATGAACATGCCGACGGTGGAGGCGGGCAGCTTCTCCACGCCGTTGTTGTACATGAAGAATGCCGCCAGGGAACAGAAGACGGTCAGGAAGGCCATCGCGATCCAGGTGTCGCCGATGAACGACGTCGGCGGCGTCAGCGGGGAGAACAGCAGGAACGGCAGCATCTCCAGCGCCCCGAATATGAAGACATAGTTCAGGACGGTAAGGGTGGTGTACCTCTGGTTGATGGGCTTGCCCATGACGGTGTAGATCGCCCAGACGACGCAGCTGAGCAGGGCGACGCCGTCACCCAGAAGGTTGGCCGACAGGGCGAACCCGCTGGACATGACGACGAAGGCGACACCGGCGAACGCCAGCAGAGTGCCCATTATCTTGTTCCGGGTGACCTTCTCCTTGGTCATGAGGGACGAGCCGAAGATGATGAAGAACGGCGCCAGACAGAAGATGAGCGTGAAGTTCGTCACACTGGTGTTCTCCAGCGATAGCACCTGCAGCAGGAACTCCAGCGGTATGCCCAGGAACGCCAGCAGGGCGAGGAGGGGGAGGTCCCTGGTCTTCACGGCGAGCGCCTTCCGTCCCTTCCACAGCATGGTGATCAGGAATAGGATGATCGCCGCCACGATGAACCGGTAGGCCACGATCTCGAAGATGTCCAGCTGGGTCAGCGCCACCTTGACCGCGACCCCGGAGGCGCCCCAGAAGATGTTGGTGAGGACCAGCCCGGCGAGTATCCAGAACACCCAGCTTTCGCTGGTGCGTTTGTTCTTTGCTTTGGGGACCTCGTCGGAGCTTACGGTATCGCCAGGCCCACGAACACGCTTTCCCTATATGATGGTTGCAAGATGACCGATTCCATCGTGAGCGGGGCGGAACCTTCTGGCTGCGGGTGCTTCCTAACTGAAAACTGAAATATCCAAGGCATCCTTTGATTCCTGGATATCATGTCAAAGGCAAGGGTCATCATCATGGGGGCGGCAGGGAGGGATTTCCACAACTTCAACACCTACTTCCGCGACAACGAATCGTACGAGGTGGTATGCTTTACCGCCGCCCAGATACCGAACATCGCCGACCGTAAGTATCCAGCCGAGCTGGCCGGTAGACTGTATCCCGAACGGGATCCCGATCCATCCGGAATCGGACCTGGTCTCGCTCATCCGCAGAGAGAAGGTCGAACAGGTGGTGTTCGCCTATTCCGACATCTCGCACATCGAACTGATGCACAAGGCGTCGCTGGTGCTGGCGAACGGCGCCGACCTCCGTCTGATGGGCAACCAGGCGATCACCCTCCAGTCGTCGAAACCGGTGATCAGCGTGTGCGCCGTTCGCACCGGCGCGGGAAAGAGCCAAACGACCCGCAAGATATGCCGTTTCCTGAAGAAGAAGGACCTGAGGGTGACCGCGGTCCGGCATCCGATGCCCTACGGCGACCTGGTCAAGCAGGCGGTGCAGCGTTTCGCCACCTACGAGGACCTGGACAAGAACGATTGCACCATCGAGGAACGCGAGGAGTACGAACCGCTGATCGACAACGGCATCGTGGTCTACGCCGGGGTCGACTACGAGAAGATACTGAGGAGGGCGGAGAAGGAGTCGGACGTGATCGTCTGGGATGGCGGGAACAACGACACACCGTTCTACCGACCGAACCTGCACATCGTGATCGCCGACCCGCACCGGCCCGGCCATGAGCTGACCTACCACCCGGGAGAGACGAACGTGCGCATGGCGGATGTGGTGGTCATCAACAAGGTGAACACCGCCGACCGCAAGGACATACTGACGGTGAAGGAGAACGTCAGGTCATTGAACCCCGATGCGACGATCATCGAGGCGGGTTCGCCGATCAAGGTCGATGACCCGTCGATGATACGCGGCAAGCGCGTGCTGGTGGTGGAGGACGGTCCGACCGTCACCCACGGGGGCATGGCCTATGGTGCCGGTACCATCGCCGCCGAGGACAACGGGGCAAAGGAACTGGTGGACCCGCGGAGATACGCCGTCGGTTCGATAGCCGAGACGTTCCGGAAGTACACCAACCTGGGGCCGATACTGCCGGCCATGGGCTACGGGGAGAAGCAGGTTCTAGAGCTCCAGGAGACGATCAACAACACCGATTGCGACGTGGTCGTGGCCGGAACACCGATCGACCTTAGCCGGGTGATCAAGGTGAACAAGCCGATCGTCCGCGTTCACTACGAACTGTGCGAGATCGGGCATCCGACCCTGGAGGAGTATATCGAGCAGAGCCTGGGGCCGCTGCTGGAGAAGTGCGACGACATGTGCAAGATCCTGTAAGAGGTCCGGTCCTAGGTCCAAGCGGATGAGGACGTGTGCCACCTCTCAGAGAGTTGGCCAACATCGTCCGACGATGTCCGGGAGGGGCCGGTCCTCTGGATCGTCATAATGCTCCACCTCGATGGTCACGCCCGGCTTGACTCCGGCCATGGCCGGAAGTACGTGGTTCAGGACCTGCTCCGCGGTCGCTTTGAATTTCCTTCCTTTCGTGCTGACCTTGCTCCAACCGTCCTTGTCCCTGTAATAGAACTCGGTGGAGTTCTTGCTCCTTATCTTGACGAGATAGGTCTCGTTGGTCAGGTTCATGGAATCGCATGGCATCGCTTGGGCATCAATATTTCCAGACCTGATCGATGTTGAACTGGAAGTATTCAAATCCAAGCGGAATGACCTTCCCAGTGTTCGACTGTCTAAGAAAACAAAGAAGGAAATCGTGAGCTGGATGACTGCTAGGACACCATATGCGACGCCACCTAAAAAGACTGAAATAGTGTTTACCGCATCGACTGGATGCTTGCGGGGGTAGCCAAGCTCGGCCAACGGCGCAGGACTTAAGATTCTGTCCCTAGCGGTTCGCGGGTTCGAATCCCACCCCCCGCACTTGTAAGCTGGGGTGGTATACCTCTTTTTGAAATGACTCCATTCGTGTCTAAAATCGATACTCTCAGGTACAGATCTTAGTCTCTCAATTTATCGGTCAGTAATTCAAGATCATCGATACTTTCGATAGTCTCTAAATACAGTTCAAGGCAGTATTCATTCAATGTTTTCGTGTATTGGCCGATACCGTGAGATCGACGGAATAATCGAGGTGGGGGGAGAGATGGTGACGTTCACAAAGGATGAAAGTGTGACTTGGTCTACTCCAATAGGATTGGTACCATCAAGTAGGCCTTCCATCGATGGGGGAGATGAGATGAGGAACGGAGACAAGATCTCCATTCCGGTGGGGTCGATGTTAGACGTCAAATTAGTAGAGTATCATAAGGAAGAGTTCGACCTCACGATCACCCTGGGGAATCCGGGTTTCGCAAGAAACCATCCCAATAGCAGAAAAGTTGTGATTCTGGTCGATCCTGCGAACGCTCCAGGAGATCCCCGTCATGAGTTCAAGACCACGGAGAACGTTGAATTGTACAATGCGATCCAAGATGAATTGACGTTCTATGCGGCAAGTAAAAAAAAATCACAGCATGTGGAACGAACAATGATCATTCGAGAGATCGTGAAAATCCCGTGTCCATATTGTGGTAATTTGAATGAGATTATAAAAATGAAATGTGACAGTTGCGGTGCTCCAGTAAAGTAGATGAACCCATCAGAAAAATAAGCAATGGGGTGCCATAATGGGTCATGAATGGTCATCTTGACTGGAATCATGTCCCTAGCGGTTGATTTCTAAATCGATTTGTACTTTTATCGACACGTGATTCGTTCAGGTAAGAATTAGCACTATCAATTTCCATTTCCACCACTATGCTCAAGATTCATTCAAGAATAATGGATCTGACATGACCGCCTACGGTACCGATGCACGAATCTCTTGATGTGTGGCAATACGCTCGGCAGATACGAAGTCAGATGATCTCCGTGCAATGATAGAAAGGTCGCATTCGGCATGAGTTCGCTTGCCCGCTTCGCTTCCGCATAACTCCGATCCTTATCCCCCGCATAGATCAAGGCGTGTTTGGTGACAGAAGGTAAGATCGCCTCCAATCCAAGCCGTTCTTTCAATTCGAGCATGGCCGTCAATGCTTCATAATCATTCGATAGTAGAATCTTCCTCAGGCTCGGTGACACTGGTTTATTGCCCCTTTCTTCTGTCATGCGAATGACCGCCTGTGCCCCCTGGCGATAGATCGGGATGCAAGGGTGCGGTTCTTCAGTCAGGTCATCGGCGGCACTTGCCCCACCGATGACAACGGAATAGGAGCGCTGCGGCGCATAGCATGCAAATCCGAAGCCAACGACCCCGCCCATGGAATATCCCAAGAAATGTGTTCTTTCAAGTTCAATATCATCAAGGACTGCGACGACATCGGAGACCTGCTTCGATAATTGGTACTCATTGGGATCATGAGGTTTATCGCTAGCTCCATGTCCCCTGGCATCCATCAGGATCAAGGAAAAATCGTTTTGGAGCGCTTCCACCCAATTCTCATCAGGGTTTGACCAATACGTTTGATCGTAACCAAAGGGATGATACAATAATAGGGGGTGGCCTGTTCCAACGACTTCATAGTAAATTTTGACGCCATCATTGTTCGCGTATGCCATTTTCAGCTCTCCCCCGTCTTCCCATCCTTAGCATTAAGAATACAATGAGCTGCCTGACATAACTATTCTGCTGTCTCAAGGACAATAGATTGCTGCCACGAACCTGAATGGCTCTAGGTTCATTTAGTCTGATTGAAGAAGGATGTATGAAATCATTGATACTACATCCTCGACCATATGGCAAGGGTCTTGGACCGACATATACAATGGTGGGAATGGGAAGTGCCCCAACGGACAACTTGGCGGCCATCGAATCAGTAGATGGAAGGAATGAGCTTTTTGGTATTACATGCATATTCTTCAAATTCCTTCCCGAACTAGGAGGAAAACCTTCTCTTTTTTCTACTAAACCCACTGCATAGTCTCATCGAAGAGGATCCGAATCCGAGGGTAACCACTGGTGCGTCGTCCGTAGGTACGATGACCGCCCAGAATGAGTGGCCTCGGTAACCATCAGCAGAACAGACGCGATAGCCAGCGTGTTTACGAAACAAAGATCTAAGACCGGCGGAGTCAGAACGATCAGATGAATATTGGGGAGTGCAGAGCAGGCCAGATGACATAGATCCATCTAATGGAGTTTAGAAACCTTTTCAGACGCTCCTTTTCGAAATAGTGATGGAGAGCCCTCATACCCGAGGCGATGTTCCATGAGGTTGCGGTGAAATCGATAGAGCAACTGCTCTCGACCTTGGTGAAGGACGAACTGGGAAAGATAGTTGGCATCGTCATAAGAGCGGATATGTTTTAACACAAGGAATGAAAAATTTTCCATGATAATTGCACAAGAACAGTGATTAATTGAGTAGTAGTAAAAATGTTAACGTAATCATTAATTTATTTATATACAACAAGGACAACAATATCATAGGACTCTTCTTGATGATCACTTTTTGCTAGGTCTGAGGGGGCTAGTGATAATCGGGAGGCAGGTTGGATTTCATCCCGCCTCAAAATGGGGGGAAGTTGATGGAAACGAACAACATTATATCGAAAGGGAAAAAGAACTTATTTTTGCATCCGTGGAGCCCGATCATTGTCTTATTTACATTCTTGGTCGCGCTATCGATCTTAGCGCCACATACAGCTGTCGCAAATACGGATGGAGACTATACCTATACAATTGAAGGCAGCCCGACTGTTGCCACTATCACAGGATACACTGGTGCTGGGGGGGCGATTACGATCCCCTCTACAATATGTGGGTATACAGTTGTAGCCATTGGGAATGGTGCATTTAGATCAATCACTGCACTGACCTCCGTGACCATACCCAACAGCGTAACGTCCATCGGGGGCTGGGCGTTCTTAGATTGCACCTCCCTGACCTCCGTGACCATCGGAACTGGCGTCACGTCCATTGGATCCTTTGGTGAGTGGGCGTTCGTTAATTGCTTCGCCTTGAAATCCATCGATGTTGATGCATGCAACCCGTACTATGCTAGTATTGATGGAGTGCTTTACAATAAAACACTCACTACCTTGATCCAGTATCCTAGTGGCAGAACAGGGGCATTCAGCATTCCTTGTGGCGTAACGTCCATCGGGATAAATGCGTTCGATTCCTGCACTGGCCTGACCTCGATCGATGTTGATGCATGCAACCCGTACTATGCTAGTATTGATGGAGTGCTTTACAATAAAACACTCACTACCTTGATCCAGTATCCTAGTGGCAGAACAGGGGCGTTTAACGTTCCCTCCAGCGTAACGTCCATCGGGGGCTGGGCGTTCTATTCCTGCGTTTACCTGACATCCTTAACCATCGGTAGCGGAGTTACGTCGATCGGGGACGGGGCGTTCTGTGACTGCACCTCCCTGACCTCCGTGACCATTCCAAGCGGCGTCACGAATATCGCCGCCTATATATTCGATTCCTGCACATCCCTGACATGCGTGGCGATTCCAGGTAGCATCACGTCCATCGGTGACAATGCGTTCTCTGACTGCAGCTCACTAACCTCATTGATGTTCTTAGGGCTCGTTGCACCGACCAATGTCTTTTTGGATTACAGGCCCAGCACAGCTCATACTCCCACATGGTTATCTGGTACTCCCACAGAGCTAAGAGGCCACGCGTACGCCGCATCGGATTTCCCTGGACCTGGAGAGGTTTGGAACGGATTGGTGATGGGTGATGTCATTCCATTATTATTGGACGATTATACCTATTCAGTGAACGGCAATGGTGCAACAATCACTGGATATACTGGCGCTGGGGGAGAGATCATGATCCCCTCTACATTGGGTGGGTATACCGTTGTAGCCATTGGGGATGATGCATTTGAATCGATCACCTCCCTGACCTCCGTGACCATCCCGGACAATGTTACCTCCATCGGAAGCGGTGCGTTCCATGACTGCACCTCCCTGACCTCGGTGACCATCCCGGACAGCGTCACGACAATCGGATTCTATGCTTTCGGCATTTGCACTTCCCTGACCTCCGTGACCATCCCTAATAGTGTAACGACCATCGTGGGCTGGACGTTCGAATCTTGCACTTCCCTGACCTCCGTGACCATCCCTAATAGTGTAACGACCATCGGGGACTGGACGTTCGAATCTTGCACTTCCCTGACCTCCGTAACCATACCCAACAGCGTAACGTCCATTGGGGACTATGCGTTCTATTTCTGCACCTCCCTGACCTCCGTGACAATCGGTGATGGAGTCGCGTCCATCGGAATCTATGCGTTCGCCTCCTGCACCTCCCTGACCTCGGTGACGATCCCTAATGCGACTATCTGGCTCGGCGCATTCGCCTCCTGCACCTCCCTGACCTCCGTGACCATAGGAAGCGGCGTAACGACCATCGGTCTCTTTTTTGTCCCGGACCAGGCGGGATATGTATTCAGTGACTGCGTCAACCTGAAAAGTATATTTTTCTTAGGTCTGGTGGCACCATCCATCGGTGGTCCAGAAAAATGGTTATATGGTACCCCTCCGGAGCTAAGAGGCCACGCATATGCCGCATCGGATTTCCCTGGACCTGGAGAGGTTTGGAACGGATTGGTGATGGGTGATGTCATTCCAGTGGAACCTGGGGCTCCCACGGGACTGGTCGCCATTTCTGGCAATTCTCAGGCTTCCCTCAATTGGACTGCACCTAGCAGCAATGGCGGCTGCGCCATCACTGGCTACAATATTTACCGTGGAACGACCGCGGGCGGGGCGACTCTGCTTATCACCCTGGGCAACGTGCTCAACTACACCGATGCAGATCTGACCAATGGGCAGATCTACTGCTACAAAGTGAGCGCTATGAACTCAGTCGGCCGCGGGCCGAACAGCACGGCCGTAAATGCCGCTCCGATAGCTGAAACGACATTGCCAAGCGCTCCGCAGGTCTTGGCGGCCGTCGGTGGCAACCATTTCGTCGTTCTGACCTGGGAAGCTCCGAACAATGTCGGCAATCCCGCGTTCACATGTTACGAAATCTTCCGTGGATTGTCAGCTGGATCGGTCAGCACCACGCCGATCGGCCAAGTGGCGGCTGGAACATCGACCTTCAATGACACCACCGTGGTGAACGGCAACACCTACGTGTACATGGTCAAGGCCAACAACAGCCACGGGGCCGGTCCGTTCTCCAACGAGGCCAATGGATTGGCCATCGCCATTGAGGCCCCTTCCTGCCCGCAGAGTCTGATCGCCATCAACGGTTCGGGTCAGGTAACCCTGACATGGCAGTCTCCTAGCGATGATGGAGGGTCAGACATCCTGTGCTACCAGATATATCGCGGCTCTGGCGGGGGAGTGGAAACCCAGATCGCTCAAGTGAACGGGAACGTCCTGAACTATGTGGATACATCAGTTACAGCGGGAACGAGCTATACCTATTGCGTAAAGGCTGTGAACGAAATCGGAACGGGAGCGATATCGACTCCCCAGACAGCTTCGGCCGCGATCGATAGCGGGGGAACTGGCGATAATGCCCTGGTCTATGCCGGTGTGGGCATCGGGGTGTTGGTCGCCGCCATCCTGGCGATCTTGGTGCTCATGCGACGAAAAAAGTGACTGGACCCAGTATCCGCAATGCAAAATGAAGCCTCCTCGGCCTCTCCTTTTATCATATCCCTTGTTAATTTTCCGTAGGTAGGGTCCATTCGAAATTGATCTGTCTGACCGCTATCGTTTTCTCGATCGTTACCGAGTGGAGCTACTTCTTGGTGATGATTGCCGGCGCCCCAGCAACCTTGCGCAGCTCCGCGAGCAGGTTGTCCTCGATGTCGATCTCCCCTTTCTCCAGACATTCCCGCGCGGTGCCGGAGCCGCGTTCCCCCGGCACCAGGATATCATCCACACCTGGCAGACGCCTGGTCGATTTGACCCTGCCGATGACCCTCTCCACATTGGCCAGAAACTCATCGCGATCACCGAGGAGGTCCGGGTCGATGGCGAAGATCAGATGCCCCCAGTTCCCCTTGCTGTCCGCCTGGCCGCAGAACGCCGCCCCAACCAGCGGACCGGCAAGGATCTCAACGACCATGGCCAGGGCCGAGCCTTTGTACCCCCGGTCGAAGGAACGGATGGCCCCCTTGATCGCTTCCGCCGGGCTCGTGGTCGGCTGACCTGCGGCGTCGTACGCCATGTCTCCGGGGATGTCGCTTCCCTCGGTCACCGCCTCCACCAGTCCGTAATAGGAGATCGCCGCCGTGGACATGTCCAGCACGATCGGGTCTTCCCCGGCCGGGATGCCGATCGCCAGTGGGTTGGTGCCGAAGACCGGTTCATAGGAGCCGTGCATGGCCGCCCGTTCCGGTGACCTGCTGAACACGAAACCGATGAACCCTCTCCGGGCCAGTTCGGAGGCGACGTAGCCAATGGCGCCAGATGAGGTGTTGGTGTTGAAGGTCCCCGCGATGCCGAATCCGCTCTTCTCCGCCTT
Source organism: uncultured Methanomassiliicoccales archaeon (assembly GCA_963695345.1). GTDB lineage: Archaea > Thermoplasmatota > Thermoplasmata > Methanomassiliicoccales > UBA472 > DASXVU01. The sequence goes on along the minus strand of OY968769.1, from coordinate 812,260 downwards.
CGTCGCGACGATCTCCAGCGCCTTGCGCACCACCACCATGGCATGGTTGCGGTTGCCATTGATACGCGCCGAGAGGGGTGTTTCCTTTTCGATGACTATCTCTCCGACAGCGGGATCCCTGGGAATTCCCTTGCCGATCAGTTTCACCACCCCCTGATTGTTGCCGCGCAGTTGGGCATACAGAAGAATTTCGCGGATGGCTGCGGTTTCCTCTTCGTTATAGCCGAAGCCGGCAATGGCCTTCGTGGTCAGGTCCCTAAGTTCAGCGATGGATATTATCACAGGTCTTCCTCCGAATATGGATATGGCGCAAAAGTCCCGCCGCCAGTCGGCGATACCGTGTCATGCGGTATTGTACCGTAGGATTACATATTTTGCGGGCGGCGACCAACCGCCGGAACGGGGAAACACCGCAAGGCCAATTTAATAGAAAGGTCATCAGAGGCATCAGGACCAAAGTGTAACATCGTCCTTTTCCTTATCTTCCAGTAGGGCCATATTCTTTGAGAAATAACCCCTAATTTCATATCACAGTAAAGACTGAATGGTTTGTTGAGGCAGTGGGAATGAAGTCGCGAATGATCTTTTCCATGAGGCTTTTGGAGATGAAAAAGTGACATCATATGAAATCTGGGAAAGATTCAGGCAAAGAAACCCTCGAGCAGAATCCTATTCCGCCTGGAGTTTTTGTGGGGGTGGAGAGGCCGCTGATGAATTAGCGGGTCTTGTCATGTGCGGGATCAAGTCCGCGACGTCATCTGCCCATCAAATATACCAGATTGAAAACTCCCCAATTCCATCAGTCGGAGACCTAAGCATCATCCTAAAGGCAAATGGCGAGGCAGTGTGCATCATCAGGTGCACTGATGTCGATTGTCTGCAGGTTTTGTGACGTAGGCCGAGAACATGCTTACAATGAAGGTGAGGGTGACCGCTCCCTTGAGTATTGGAGAAAGGTCCACAGGGATTTCTTCAAGAGAGAACTGGAGGAACACGGTCTGTCCTTTGATGAGAACATGCTTGTCGTTTGCGAAACCTTTGTCCTCGAGTTCGTGTGACATGGAAGTGCGGTCCCGGATGGACCGGTTCCGTTCGATATTTAATTAATCCATTAAATATATTTTCTCTCCAGCCTTTTGTACAGATAGCCAATGGCTAATCCGAGAGCGAGTATCCTCAGTACGTTGAACAATGCGCCGATGAGGAAGTAACGCAAGGCATCGCTTGGCGTGAGAAAACGTGCAGGACCTTCGAGCAGGACCGTGACAACGATCAGGGCGATGACGCTGAGGATCACGGATTTTAGAATCGGATTCCTTTGTCGGTATCTTGTCAAAAAAACGGAGCAAGACATAGCTGACAAAGAATCCGATGACCAGGCCGCCGATCAACGATTCGACGAGCATTGGCAGATAAGAAATTGAAAGGGCCGCCCGGTACTCGGCGGCGATCGGCGTCAGGGAGATCGCGAAGTTGGTCGCCCAGAATGCTGCCCCTCCCACGATAGCCAGTTTGAACAGCTTCATGTTGAACTCATGCGACGTCCTCTGCCCGACTCAGTTCTGCTGTTGAAGCTTCCATACGGGATCAACCTCCCTCGGTCGGGGACGGTCCGTTATCCTTCACTCCCTTGACCAGAAGCCACAATGTCAGCGAGACCTCGGCGATGAAACCCGCCGCCAAGCCGGGGTAGGATAGGACATCGGCCTCGGGGAGCAGGAAGTACTGCATGAACCATATCAGCACACCGAAGAAGTCGATGATCAGCAGGATGCCTAACACTCTGGGAAGGAAGCCCGACCGGTAGACCAGATAACCGAGCGGGAGCAACCAGGCGCCGAAGAAGAGCTGGGCGATCATGAATCCGTCTATCGTACATATCGATATGCAACAAGGCCTGGGCCTGCAGCTGATCGGCCGGGAACACCGTCAGGTAATCGGCCCCGCTCAACAGCGACAGGGCCGTAGACAGATTGAGCACGCTGACGCATTCGATCGCGACCCCGCACAGGTTCAGCAGCAGGAAGAGCAAAGCAAGGTCCTTGTTGACCGACCTCAATAGCGCATATAGGGCCCACGCCGCCAGGACAAAGAACAAGGCCGAAACCAGCTCGGTCATGAAACTGAGGCGGAACAGAAGCTCGTTCGCCATGATCTTCTGGGCTGTGGCGGCGGCATCCCCGGACACGATCAGCTGAGAACGGATCGATGTGGCGAGGGGCAATAGCATGACGAAGATCAGATAGAACAAGCCCGCGATTCTTGCTGTCCTGTTTCATCGAGCTCAATTGTCCGTTCCCTTCCCCTTGCAGGGCCGGACCTACCTCCGAAGATGTGAAGGGCCTTCATTGTCCGCCCCCCTGGTCCTCCTCGATCCCTCAGCTTCGCGGGGCCGCAGATCCAGGTCGTTCACGGTGAGATCCACCCTCAGCTCGCCATTGCTTCCGATCACTTCCAGAACGAGGTCCTTCCAGGAATTGGGCTCGTTTCAAAGATCCGATGGAGCCTTCGATGAGGACCTTTTCGTCGCCGTCCAAGGATACGTTCTTCACATCCCCCTTCGATCTGAGCTCGATGGAGAACATCCGTTCATCTTTTCCATTTCTTGTTCGGGTCATTTTCAAACCTTGAATCGGATAAGTGCGGACCAGGGCTGATAACCATTATTTGACTCGGATGTGTTGCCGTTAACAGCAATGTGTAGGTGTTACATGTGGAGAAAACGAAAGTCGATGAGGACCGCCTCTCCGACCTTCATTTTCAGTTGTCAAACGCGGACAGGCGCAGGATAATTGAGGAACTTCAGACCCAGAATCTCAAGCTGAACGAAGTGGCGAAGAAGCTGGACATCACCGCCTACCGAGGCGTTCAGGCAGTTGCAGCGGTTGACGGATGCCGGCTTCCTGGAGAAGACCTCCGAAGGCAGATACCGCTCCACCCCATATTCCAGGCTCATCCTCGAATCCTCCACCGCCATGGACTTTCTTTCCAAGCACAGGGAGTATTTCTTGGACCATGACGCATCGCTCATCCCTCCTCAGTTCCGCGCCAGGTTCGGAGAGCTCTCGAAGGCCGTCCTTCACACCGAGATGGTCTCCAACATAAACACCGGCACCGAGGTCCTCAAGAACGCCGAGAAGCGGATCGACGTGATGGCCGATCAGAGCTTGGAGCAGCATGGCCAGATAATCAGGCAGCGCTTGGTCAAGGATGGCATAAAGGTCAGGACCCTGGTTCAAGAGAGCCTGCTTGAGAGCATCAAGGGAGAAATGATCTCTGCGGATTCAGGGGAGATGAGATGTATTCCCCGAGTTTGCGCCATCCTGATCATGACCGAAAAGATCATGGGGATCTCGTTACCGAAGTTGGATGGAAAGATGGACTACCAGGTCTTCGCCGGCAACGATCCAGAATCAATGAGATGGGCGGGCGACCTGTTCGAGGACCAATGGAACAAGGCCAGGCCGTGGCGCCCTTAGAATGACTATGGTACTCGGCACTTGATTTCTTAAAGATCGAGATGTTCTAACTTCGGAGATGACATCAAAACAGAACATGCTTGGGCTCAGATCCCTCATGCAATCTTGATCGGCATGTCATTCTCTTGGCCGGTCTCATTGCTCTCCTTCATCTGATATCGGACAGAGATTTGCAAATGCATGGATCGTGGGCCTTCAATTTATTTGGAGGGCTTCGACCAGTCAATCTTGCGAAGGTGTCAGACGGATTATTTTCGGTCACCCCAACGTAAAATATTTACCTGCGGTGACGAATCGAACGAACATGATGAAAGATATCCAAGTTATTGATTTGCCAGAGGTGAAATGTATGGCCATCGAAGTGGAGGTGGAGTACGACAAGATCCCAATGATGATGGGAAAGCTGTTCCAGGAACTTTCCGTTTTCTCCCAGAGGAACAGTCTGTTGATCGTTGGCCCACCTTTTGCATACTACTATTCCTGGGACGATCGGAAGACGCATATGAGCGTTGGCTTTCCGGTGTCGAAACAGATAGAAAGTGACGGTAAGATCGGTCCATTCACACTTCCCGGGGGGAAGGCAGTCAATGCCATGCACATTGGCCCCTATGAGAAGTTGGCAGAATCATACACGGCGATGCAGGAATGGATGGGCAGGAACCACTTGAAACCGGCAGGGCACATGTGGGAAGTGTATTTGAGCGATCCACAAAAAGAGCAGGATCCCGAAAAATGGATAACGGGAATGTACTGGCCATGTGCTGATGAATAAAATGTCACTAAGCTGGGATACCCGAGGTCAAGCTGAGGCGGAGAACAAGTCCTTCAAGGAAAGTGCGCTAGAAAGGCACCGGTGCAGACGCTATACAAGCGTTCTCGCATTCGTATCTCCGATGCTCACACATCATTGGCATGGTGGTCATACTTGCCGTTTGACAATCGTTCCATTACCATCCCGTGCACCCGGTTCAACTCATCTTCGGGGAAATAGCCGGAGGAAACCCTCACACCCCCGATCGAGGAGAGCAGCGAGATGGACCCGACGGCCAGGCCATATCTCCTGGTCAAAGGTCCTTTCGAGATATTGACGATCTGCACCTTGTCATAGCTCATCGTGGTCATCTTGCGGTCCATGACCCCATTCACAAAAGTGAACAGTTCCTCGCCGATGGTCAGCTCCCTTATCCTATAGGCCTTGAACGACCAAAGGACGATCCCCACCAGCAATATCGCCCCGGTGATGATGAACAGGTTGCTGACCAGCTCCCTCTCGATGCCAAAAGACATGTCCTTTGACATTTGGTACATGACAGATGTCAGATACGCAGAGAACAGAATGATGAACACCGAAGACACCGCCGCCTTGACGGCAATGATTTTCTTCGCGGCCTTCGGCTGCCTTATCACATCCCGTTCGTAGACGAACTCAGGCACCAGCTCCCTCAAGGCGGCATCGATGACGTCGTTCTTTTTTAGCAGGCACAGCACGGGGCGCTTGGTGTCCTTTCCCGAACCGAGGCCGATGACCTCGGCCTCGATGTACGACCTTCCGAGCAGTCTCGAGATCATCGTGCTCCTCACATGGACCGCATTGATCCGGGACACATTGAATGACGTCCTGAAGGTCCTGATCAGCCCGTGCTGCAGGTAGATGGTGTCCATTGTTCGGTACACCTTGAAATTTGCGTAGTTGACCATCGACAATATGGTGGGGAACACGGTCACCCAGAAGAACATCAGTAAGGAGATTAGGCCTTCCACGCTCGAGATCTCTCTTGCGGATACGAACTGCCCCGAAATGCCGTAGGCGAGGAGTATGAGGCCGCTCGCCGTCTGGATGGTGGACTGGCTGAACAGTCCGTGGATCAGCACGTCCCAGGTTCCGATCCTGATCGCGGACACCTCCGCTGCCTCAACGACCGGTTCGCCTCCGTTCATGTGCTGAGAAAATCTACCCCTGACCTCCTCCGCGAGGACCTTTTTGAGAACCATCGTGGCCTCGGGGATGGTCGCGTTCTTGCTGGTGTTGACGTTTACCTTAAGCTTTGAAGTGCGGAATATCCTGTTTATTATGCCGCGGTCGACGTTTATTGAGGCTATCTTGGAGTAAGGGATGGATTTCTTCATCTTGAAGATGGTATCCCTCTCGACAACAATCTCGTTCTCGTTGAATTGGATGGTCGTCTTCCGCCATCGTAGAAAGAGCAGGAAAGCCACAAAACCGATGATCGTCGACACGCCCAGATATCCTTCCAGGGTCCTAAAGGGGGCGGCCGAGATGAAAATCAGGAATACTACCACGACTGCCTGTGCCAGGTTCTCCAGGATAACCGATGGATGGTTCCTGATCCTTTCTCCGCTCACTTCAGTACCTTTCCTCGAGGATCTTTAGGACATTCTCATTGAGCCTGTCAGCGATTCCCTCTGCCTCGTGCATTTCCAGGTATTCGATGGTGGCGGTCCCGCCCGCGGTGGTTATCGTGACGTCCGCGAGCCCGAACATGTTCTTTACGGGTCCCCGGGTCACCTCGACCTGATGGATGCGTTCGATAGGTACAATCGTGTGCCTTATGATCAGCACGCCTCTCAGGACATCTATCCGGTCTTCACCCACCTTGTATCTGTAGCGGGCGTAGAAGATCGTCGGAACGATGATAAGGTCCAGAATGGCCAAGGCATTGATCACGATGAACAGCAGCACCAGGGGCCAATAGAGAATTCCCAGAAGCTCTCCGATGAACAGCCCCAATAGGAGCAGTGTTGTCATGGAGAACATGAGGAACAGAAGAATGCTCACCCGCATGGCGTTCTTTATCTTGGGATGGAGCACCCTGAAGCCCTCGGTCGTGAGACCATTCTCGTCCACTTCGAATTCCTTGGCCACTGGGCGGTAATCAAAGGGCATGTATTAAACCTAACTTATGCCCCCCACCGAACGCGGGAACCATCTGGCAGGATAACGGACCCGAAGATGATAAGTCAGAGGTTTTTCCATACGCAGGTCCGGGCATGGGAACGGGTGCAATTGTGTCGATCACTTGCAATGCTCGGATCGCAAAGTGCTGGAACTGTCAGCATCCGTCCTTATCCTGGCCCGATGGTTGCCCGCATGGCAATATCTGATCTTGCCGCAAGAGGTACAATACCCCCTGTGCACACAGATGGTCCCGCCGCATGTTTCACATGACCACCTTTCATTATCGTTCTGGATATGCTGGTCCATTCCCTCTTCCCTGATCTCCACCAAACTGTCGATCATGCTGTATCGGTAGTTCCTCCTGTATCTCTCATCCAGCTGTCTCATCCTCGGACAGGGGAACTTTTCACATTCATAGCAGAATTTCAGGGATCCGTCCCTCATCCTTCGACAATTCTTGATCCTGCACCTTGTGCAATTAACAGGTTTGCTAGAACCATCGAACCTGCAGCCCGGGCATCCATCCTCCGCTCGGAGGAAGCTCAAACATATCATGCAATTTGCACCGCAAGGCGCGATATGCTCCGCCAGGAATTCCATGGCGGGGATATCGATGGCAACAGATAATTCACTATTGAACGATGGTCCTGAAGGTCATGCCTGAGACGGATGTGGACCAGGGAATCGGTCCACTGATCCGGACCGATTCCATCTTCCTCGCTAGAGCCAGCATGAATGACGCATCCAATTGTGAATCGATGCTTAAAATGACAATGCATAACTCATTATCAATCCTGACATTCTGATGGCAGTTTTCTATTATTAGGTATCCCGTCCTAATTTGGCCTGGGCATCCCCTAGAACAGCTGGTATACCATGAACCATAAGAAGATCACCGTCCTGCTGGCAACCTTCGTTCTATTCTCACCGCTCCTGATGGTGACGTTTGGGTTGTTGGCCGGACCGGCGTCCGCCGCGGAAAGCGGCGGTTTCCAATACCAGCTCATCAACGGAGGAACGGCGGTGGAGATCACCGGGTTCAACAGCACGTTCACTAGCGCCGCCATTCCCAGCGTCATTGCGGGCAAACCGGTCACCTCGATCGGTGAAGGAGCGTTCGCCAATTGCACCGCCTTGACGACCGTGACCATTCCCAACAGCGTAATCAAGATCGGGGCCGAGGCATTCCAGAACTGCTATTCCCTGACCGCTCTGACCATTCCTAACAGCGTAACCAGCATTGGTGTCGCCGCCTTCTATGATGTCGGCCTTCGAACGGTGGTCATCCCGAACAGCATGACTGTCATCGAGGACTACCTTTTCTTCGACTGCTATTCCCTGACCTCGGTAACGATCCCGGTAAGCATCACCAGCATTGGCGACTTTTCGTTCGGGAATTGCTATCTGCTCACAACCGTTGCCATCCCCAGCAGCGTCAGTGACATCGGCATTGGCGCCTTCTACAACTGCGGTCTGCGCACGGTCAGCATACCGGAGAGCGTTAGCACCATCGAGGATCAGTGCTTTCAGGGATGCTACGCCCTGACCTCAGTGGCCATGCCCATTAGCATCACCAGCATCGGCGACTACTCTTTCTACAACTGCTATGCCCTTTCCTCGGTCACGATACCCAACAACGTTTCGAACCTGGGCCACCTTGTGTTCGGGAACTGCTACAATCTGGTCTCCGCGTTAATTCCCGGAAGCGTAACCAGCATCGGGGCCAGCGCGTTTGTCAACTGCTATGACCTGGCCTCGATAAGATTCTACGGCAACGCACCCACGATGGGTGGCGAATGGGCGTATGGATGCGGCGGCAATCTGACCGCTTACTACTACCAGGGCGCGACCGGGTTCGCCGGCTCGGCATGGAGCGGAGTGGCCCTCGAAGTTTTGACCTCTCCCAACGCCCCTCAGAATCTCACCGCCGTGGCAGGGGACAGCAGCGCCAGACTATCCTGGACGGTTCCTAGCGGTTTCGTCGGCATCTCGAGCGTCAATTACCTGGTCTATCAGGACGGCACCTATATCCAACGAGCGGCCGGAAACTCGGTCACAATCGCCGGCCTGGTGAACGGGCTTTCATACAACTTCACCATCGTCGTCCCCAACACGAAAGGGAACCTGGTGAACTCCTCCTCCGTCGTGGTAAGGCTGCCCAACATCGGGGTGGCGGTCGATGGAACGATATGCGATGCCAGCGGAGCGGCGATGGGGAATGCCACAGTCAGTCTCGACGGCTTCGCGGATATCACCACCAGCGAATACGGGCTGTTCGTGTTCACCGGTGTCACCGCCGGCAACTATACTCTAACGATCGCCAAGGAAGGCTATTCAACCGTCACGCGAAATGTGACGGTCGTGTCCAGTATGAACGCCGATCTCGATGATATCGTCTTGAATTCCACGGTATCCGCAGCACCCGTCGAATCGGGTTCGATGGACCTCACCTTGATAATCGCAGGCGTGGCAGTCGCGGCGGCAGTCGCCGTGTACTTCCTGTTCTTCCGGGGAAGGAAACCCAAGGGCAAGCGCAAGAAGTGAGGGCCGACATTCGCAGGGTCGGACGATCTGTCAGGTAACCATCCTTCGAATTATAAACTGGCCTTACCAATCGATCATTGTCGTACGACCTCATCGATCGATAACGGCAATTTGCCAACAAATTCAATTGTAGGTCGTTCGGGCCCTAAACGATACTATAAGAAATCGACCCTTTCAAATGTTAAATTGTTATCAATAATACGCATATTTTTGGTAACAACAAGCTATTCAGTAGTTATTATGATGATAAATTTCTATATAATTTTGTTTATATCGTATTATAGAATTCCTATCCATAAGGAGAGAAAATAACGGAAGGGCCCCTGAAAAGGGCAATGATCTCTCTGCCGTCGGAGCAGGAATTCCGCCGGACCAGCTGCAATCGACATCGACGGATCAATTTTCGATCCTGGATGTTCAGGCTGTATGTCCATTGAGCGATTTCTTCCATCGCCTGTAAACATGAGACAGATCAGCTGGCGATCGTCATATCGTCAGATACTGTCTCCGTTCAGTCTGTTGTAGTGAAACGTAACGAAGGAGCTGATAAGCATGAGAATGGTATCTTCATTGAAGGACAAGAGCAGGATGGGTTTCTCGACGGAACCCGCCGCGATGGTCGATCTGTCCATTTTGAATAGTGTAGCGAACAAAACAAGGGACCAGGCCTGGAAGATCGGCGATCAGTCCATGAAAAAGGGCGCCATCGGGGAGGCCGCCTCCGGCACATCGAGGGGCTGTTTCCAATGAGATTCCACTTGTTCAACGGCAGATCCATTACGCTGCTATCGGTAATGATCGTGGCGGCGATGATCGGAACATCCTTCCTGGGCACGGCGTCCGTGCAGGGGGCCACCGCCCCGGTCGTGCCCCTCGGGGACGGCAAGTATGTGTCAGTATCGTACACCATCTACAAGGACAGCAGCGGATATACCTGCGCCAAGAACGCGATAACCTCCGCCATCGATTTCCGGGACATCGACTCTCGAACGGTGATCCAGAAGGCGATCGACAAACTGTCAGGCGGTTACGTCTACATCAAGTCGGGAACATATTCCATATCCAAGACCATCTACACGAACAAAGTGTCGATCGTCGGCGATGGTAACGGCACCATCATCAAGGCCTTGTCTACCGTGAGGGGTGCCGGGATCCTGGTGACCAATGGTTACTACAAACTGACCGACTACTCCTATATGTCAAGCCGTCCGAACGGGATAACCATCAGCAACCTGCAGGTCGACGGCAACCGGGCGGTCAGGACCAGCGGAACGATGGAAGGGGTCGGGATGGTCAACACCCTGAACAGCAAGATATTCCGGGTCTACGTGCACGACGTGATCGCGGGGCAGGGCATCTACATGTCCAACTCGCAGTACTGCAGCATCACCAATTGCCAGGTCTATAACATCGGGGATACGACGTACGCGCACTACGGATCGGGAATTGCGTTCGGTGAGGCCTCGACGACGAAGGTCGCATGTTCGTATATCACGATCAACAATGTACGGATAACCAAGGTGTCGATGTCCTGCATCGACCTGGAGCCCGCCAACCACATTACCATAACCAACTGCGTGTTCCGTGAGGCGTCGACCTGGAATGGACATGCTACTCCGGTTATCACAGAATATGCGATATCCGGATACGCGGCGAACGATTACATCACAGTGATCGGATGCAATGTCTACGGGGCCTTCAATGAGTTCGTGATCCTGACTCCCAGCAGCTATGCGGTGATCAAGAACAACGTTGTCACGCAGACCCAGGGTTACACCTGCGTGATATTCTCGACCAACTCGCACAACAATGTGATCACTGGTAACGTCATCAAGACGGCATCGAGCAAGCCGATATGGCTCATCGGATGCACCAGCTGCACCGTCTCTGGCAACACGATCCTGGCCAGGTGAGCAGAATCCCGGTGGTCCAGGTGCATAGGTTGGAGCCGAGGACCCAGGTCTAACATAGTGGTATGGATCGGACCCGTGAGGATCCGGGAATGGTCCATCCCAAAACCCTTTTTCTTTTTAATCAATGCTCAATGATCTGTCGTAAGTGATCTCTAGGTCGATGAATCACATTTTCCATCGGCGACACATTAACTATTTCATCCAGTTACCTACATATTGCATTGAGATTTTCATGGCTCATTTGAAAAAGAAAAAGGACGCAGACAAGGTACCAGAGAACAAGAACCGGTCGGATTCAAAGGGGTCGAAGCCTTCATCCATCGTTACGCCTCCAGAAAAGGCATCCAAGAAGAAGAAGTAAACGCAATGGAAATGTCCAGTGGTCGTATCCGTTAGGAACATCACTGGATGGACATTTTTCCCACTGTCTAGGAAGGTTTTCCCACCGGTCCTAGGGCCTGCCATCTATCTTGAATGATAATGCCGATCATTCGATTCTATTCCAGCATGAGCGACCAAGAATAGTTTTGCGTCCCGTGGATCAATCGCGGTCCGCGGGAGATGCCTTCTCCGGGTGAACACAAGGGGTGTGAACGACACCTCTAAGTCCAACCGGGTGTCCCTGATGGAGAATGATCGCTGAGGTGATGATGATGGAGAAAGTCGTCCCATCCTTCCTCTGAGCGGTATATGCATGAGGGCCGGAAGCTCTGTTCTGGAATATCTCCTGCATGGTCTCGAAAGCCCGCCCCCGGTCTTCCGGAACCAGCATGTCCATCGCCTCGAGGTTGTCGGCAATATCGTCCGGACCGTAGCCGAACTGTTCCAGGCCGAAATGGTTCAGGAACGTGAGCCTGCCGCTCAGGTCCATCTCGAAGATGGTTGCGGGAATCATCTCGACCATATCCCTGAAGCGTGCCTCGCTTTCCTTCAATGCATCCTCGGCCCGCTTCTGCTTGACCACTGTCCTCACTAAATTCTCGAGCTCTTTATACTGAGGCACCACGTCCCCGCCCTTCTGCAGGAATCCGTTCGCCCCGTCGTTCAAGGCCTCAATGACTATCTCCGCCCGCTCTTTGCATGTGAAAAGGATGAACGGGGTCCTGTCCCCGGCTGCTCTCAACGAGGAAAGGAATTGGATGCCATTCTCTCCTGGCATCCGATAATCGGAAAGGATGACGTCATAACTTTTGTAGGCCAGGATACTTCTGGCGCCCTCCGCGGAAAAGGCAGTGTCAACGACCATCTCGCCCTGGAGGTCTAAAAATTGCTTTGTAAGTGTGCAGAGGTCCGGCTCATCATCAATGACAAGGACATGGATCTCGGTTGAGGTCATTCAGAACGGCTTCAAACCATCCTTTCGATATATATTGGCAGGTCTCCAGTTATCAATATCAGCTATTTCGGAACAGGTTGATCGGCCGATCGTTTTGTTGAATGATATCTCTTCGGCCTTATGGGTCTCAGATCTGTTCTGAGGATCTGGCACGACCTGCTTCAGAGGTATGCCGGCCATGATTTGTCAATGGAACCTAATCCGCGAAACTTAAGGGATGGTCGATCGAGTGTTTGTCAGGAGAGGCCCCATCAATTCTGTGACCGTTTGAAAGATACGATGTTACCGAGCCTTACAAAGGATTATGATTGACGTGCTCAATTTATTCATCACTCGGGTATTGGATGGAAAGGAAGGGGGGATTAGATGCAAGAAAACGAATCGGAAAAGGATAAAGTCCGAAGGAGATTCATCAGAAAACATTGGAAAGCGACCATTTTGTTCGTGGCCGGAGCCATCCTCGTTATGGTGTGGGCAATCCTGGTGTTCCTGTGGGTAGCAGGCAATGCCCAGGCAACAGGCATGGTACCCCTGTCCTTGGGCCAGTGGGCCATGGGCACCCTGGTGACGTTCTTGTTGAACTTGCTCTTCTGGGTGATCCTGCTGGTGGCAATACCTGTCATTGTAGCGCTGTTAGCAGTATGGTCCTGGTGGAAGGAGCTGCCGCTGGAGGAGAGGTCGGAATATCGCTTCTTTCAAAAGCGGTCCCAGGCGAGAAACGGGGGGAACGGTATGTCGTTCCTTATTTTCATCGCGTTCTGCATAAAAATATATCTGGATGGCAACTGGAACGTCGCTTTCTCAACTTGGACGTTCGACTATCTGGTTTACTCCTCACTTACTGCGCTCATCTGGGTGTTCATCATCTTCGGCATTCCCATTGCGGTGCTGGTAATATTGTGGGTAGGCCGATGGGGGAGAACAAAACCCTAACATTCAAATGGTCCCGGCCGTAATGAGGGTTCAAGCGACTTCGCGTTAGGATACCTCTCCCATCAGTCCAGATATGGCACTGATGTCAATGAGAGTCGGTCAGCATGGCCGCTATGAAAGACCTAGGAACTGCCGACAGCCGCGGGCGTGATGAAATCGGCAAAGGCCCTCCAACAATTGAGAACTGCCTTTAAAAAGAAACAACGATATGGTCTATCGGATCTAATGAATACGCAGTTCTTGCCGCATTCTTTCAATCATGCCATGGAGTCAAGAGAACGGAGGGATCGCATGAGTGAAGGATGGGTCGATTGGCCAGTCAGTACGCGTCCAGAACGGTCATCACTCCAGTTCTGATGGCGAAGATAACTTTATTTATGAAATCGGTGATGAATTGTTGTAGGTATGGGTTATGGCATTTTGCCATTTTCTATTTAATATAGATATACATTACATAAATTACAGAAGGATTGAATAGGTAAATGATTATTCTGGATATTTTCTTAGTCATCTTCTTCATCGCGATGAATGCGTTCTTCGTCATCGCGGAGTTCGCGCTGGTTAAGGTCAGAAAAACGCAGATCGACGTCCTCGCATCCAGTGGCGGTATCGGAGCGAGATATGCTCAGAAAGTGGTCAATGATCTGAACTCATACCTGTCCGCCTGTCAATTGGGAATAACGATCGCCTCGCTTGCTTTAGGTTGGATAGGCGAACCAGTGGTCTCGGCGTTGATAGGGCCGCTCCTGAGCTATGTCGGGTTGGACGAGGGCATGATCCACACCGTCTCCATCGCTGTGGGTTTCTTGATGATCACGATCCTTCACATCGTGTTGGGAGAGCTCGTCCCTAAGTCACTGGCGATACTGGATGCAGTGAAGTATTCCACCGCCACGGCAATGCCTCTGGTCTTTTTCTACAAGTTGACCTATCCGATAATGTGGCTGTTCAACCATGCCACGAACGGTTTGCTCAGGCTTATGGGCCGCTCGATGGCAGATGTGCACGGATCGGCCCACTCGGACGAAGAGATCATGATATTGGCCGAGGAAAGTTACAAGCACGGTCTTATCGACAAGACTGAGCTGACATATGTGGACAATATCTTTGAAAGTTCGGACAAGATCGTCAAGGACGTGATGGTGCCTCGCATGGACATAGTATGTGTTTTCAAGGGGGATTCCATCGACAGTGTACTGGATACGGCCATGAGGGAGAAATATACCAGATATCCGGTGTGTGTGGACAACACCGACAATGTGGTCGGTTTCATCAATATCAAAGATATTTACGAACACAAGATCCGCAATGACCTGGAAGGATTTGACGGTATGATCAGGAACATCCTGTCGGTCCCCGAGGGCATCCCCATCAACGATATGCTGAAGAAATTCCAGAAGGAGAAACAGAATATCGCCATCGTCGTCGACGAGTACGGGGGGACCGCCGGCATCGTGACCGTGGAGGATATCCTGGAGGAGATCGTCGGGGGTCTGTGCGACGAGTTCGATGAGGAAGAAAATGAAATTGAAACGATCGACGGCAACACCTATCTGGTGAAGGGAGTCGTCGGTCTGGAAAAGATCAGCGATCTGACCGGAGTGCATCTTCCGGAGGAAGAGTATGACACGTTGAACGGTTTCCTGACCGGTCAGTTAGGAAGGATACCAGCGGTCAAGGAGAAACCCACGGTGGAGTATGAAGGGCTGGTGTTCCAGGTAGAGAAGGTCGCTGGAAAACGCATCGTCCAGGTAAGGATTACTGGAATCCCGGTACAGAAATCGGGGGAGCCAATAGATGAGGAAAGAGCAATCGGGTCCTGAACAGGAATCGAAGGCGTCAGAAATCAGGCCTATCAATCACTGTGCCGTTCAGAACGGTGATCTCTGAGATATGGTAACGGGGCATCATCGGGGTTTCCCAATCCGCCATTCTTACCTGGGACGGGTCTCCATCCATCCTTTATCGTCCTGGCTCAAAGCTTTGCCAGTATCTGCTTCCTCTTCTCATCGTATTCCTGCTGGGTGACCAGGCCTTTCTGTCTCAGGTCATCCAGTTCCCTCAATCGGTCGGATGTATTGTTTGTTGTGGGTTGTGGTCCAGGCTGATTGACCACCGTAACCGGCGAGGCCGCCGGATTGACCACCGTGCTGGCGATCCTGATTACCACGAATGGTTTGTCGACATTCTCCCAGCTTACCGCCCCTCCGCTCCTCAATTTAAGGCCGGGGGATTCGTAGTCGATCCCGCCCTTCTCGCCCGATGTGGCGAAGAAGATATCCCCGTAGCCGAGCAGTCTTTCGTACCAGGGCTGTATGACCGTCACGTTCTGGATCTTGTCGACCCCGATCTCCGCATAGCGTAAGGAGAAGATGCCATATCTGGATATGATCCGCCGGTCCGTGATGATGAACAGGACCCGGTTCAGGTAGATGTAGTTGAACAGCAGCACGATCAGGGCGAACACCAGCGGAATCAAGTACCAATACCAGCTCAGACCGCCGTTCGAGATGATCGCCACGACGGCGATCCCGATGCCCACCAGACCTCCCAAGAGCCCAAAGCGGCGTTCGTCCCAGATCATGAAGAGACAGGCAACGGCGCCGACCGCAACCGGCAGAAGGTTCCCCCGGTCACCGTTATAGGAAAGCATGCTGATGAAATAGGCCACGGAAAACAATGTCAGCAGCAGACCTCTCCCCAAGATCACGATCGCCGCTGGCTTGCCGCTCCATTTGATGTTCTCCCCGCTAACCAAATAGTCTTGCGGGGGTGTTCCGCTCGCGAACCTCGAAGTCGCTGACCCTAATTTGCTGCTCATCCTATTCCTCCCCTTGGACGATGGTCACTTTACATGACCGAATTCCAGGCATTGCCGGAAATTCGAGGATTATACGGACTGTGATTATAAGTATGATTGGAGCCGCAAAGGAGACCTTCCAACCGGTTATCGCAATCGGGCTACGAAATGGTGGCCAGGATTGAGCCGGCAGCCCCTCCAGGAGCGATGTCAATACAGATCGGCCTGGGCGGTCGCACCGTCCCGATCGTCCGGACCTTCTCCATTATTCGTCAGAAGCCAGCTTCCAACGGTCTCGGCTGCAGATCGTAATTGATCATCCAGTTGACGCCGTACTTATCGGAGAAGGAGGCGTACAGGGCTCCCCAGAACGCCTTCTGCAGCGGCATCGTGACCTTCCCGCCCTCAGAGAGGCCATTGAAGATCCTTTGCGCCTCCTCTTCGCTTTCTGTGTTGATCATCATGTGGACGTTGTTGCCGGTGATCACCTTCAGCCCATGGGCTTCCGGGGCATCGCTGCCCATGATGACGACCCCCTTCTCCAGGACGAGCGAGACATGCAGTATCAGCTCCTTTTCGCTCTCGGCCACCTCTCCCATGCCCGGAGGCATGTCCTTGAACCTCTGCAGCATCGTGAACTCCCCGCCCAGGACCGACCGGTAAAAATTGAACGCCTCTTCCGTCTTGTCCTTGAAGTTCAAATACGGGTTAATGGACCTCATGGATCGGATTCTGTGAGCCCGGGATACTTAAAGAATAGCTTCGGATAGGGCCGCAGCCCTACGTTCCTCAGGCCGGCCTATACCTCAGCTGGACCACGCCGTTTTTGAATACCTTTCCTTCCATGAGCTCAAGGTCCATCTGCCGGACGTTGGAGAAGAAGCTCTTTCCTGCTCCCAGGATGACCGGGACCACCATCAGCTGATACTCGTCGACCAGGTCAAGGTCGGTCAGCTGTCGAACGACCGATCCGCTGCCGATTATGACGATGTCCTTCCCCTTCTGCTTCTTGAGCTTGGTCATGTTCTCCTTGTTGATCTCCTTCATCAGGGTGACGTTCTTCCAGTTCGGACCTTCCTCCACGCTCTCAAGCCTCCGGGAGAAAACGATCTTCGCCCCGCTGTTCATTGCCTTGGCCATTCCCGGATCGGTCGCTATCGCCTCTGGTGTGGGCCAGTAGTTCTTCATCATCTCATAGGTCGTATGGCCGAGGAGAATGGTTCCTCCCGATTTCGCCTGTTCATGGGTTACTCGATCGAACTCCTCGTCCTTCCTGATCGACTTGAACCAGTCGATCTCCCCCAGCAGTCCGGTGAAGTAACCATCAAGGCTGACGTAATTGAACACGGTAATTTTTCTCATGGTGAATAATAGCCAAGCGCCAGATTAAATCCCTTTGCATCAGGGCGCAAAGACATTCGCCCCGGTCCCGAGAAGAGGCAGTACCCGGTCCAAGGGAATCTGATCGGGCCTCGAATAGCATCCTTCTTATTTGCCCTAGATACATTCTCTGCTTGCGTTAGGATGCGCCATCGCATCATGCCGCCAGTTTATGTTCGGTATCAGGTGACTATCATGAACGCTGTAGACATTAGTCGTTGCTTCGGCTGCGGGGCGGACAATCCGTCCGGTCTCCATTTGAAGAAGGAGTATCGTGGGAACAAGGCTCACATAGAATTCATTGTGAAGCCGGAGTACACAGGATATCCTGGCCTGATGCATGGGGGAGTGACCTGCATCCTTTTCGACGAGGTGATGTTCCATGCCATCGCGCGGGATGATGTCGTTGCGGTCATCGCGAACATGACCGTAGACTATCGAAACCCGGCTTTAGTGGGCGACCCCTTGGTCTGCGAGGCCGAGGTCAAGAAGCGGGACGGTCGGAAGATCCACGTCAACGCGACCATCGTCAACGGGAGGACGAACGCGTTGGTCGCGGAAGGAAAAGGACTGTTCGTTGAGGTCGACCTTAAAAAGATCGTGGGAGATAAAACCGGAGAGCGCTAACGAAGTGAACAAGCCCGCACAAGCTCATTAACGCCAACCATTAAAAGCCGGGGTCTCCCACACTATCTCCTAGCTCAAGTCAAGGCAGGAAGTAAGGGCTTGATCGAATGCGAAAATTGCGGGTCCATCAACTCCGAAAATTCCGTTGCATGTAACCAATGCGGCCGTGACCTTCCGGTCCATTCTCAGATTACCGGGGCAAAGGAACATCCGAGGCATTCCCGATGGACGAAGACGTGTCCGCGTTGCGGTGTCGTCAACGGATGGACATTGACGTATTGCGTAGAATGCGGCCAGTCTCTCAGAGTGGCCGACCTGGAGAAAGCCGAGCCCTATGATGGGATGACCCGCAGGAAGATGCAGGAGGACCACCGGGTCAAATCAAGGAAAGCACTCACGCGGATGAGCTATCTGCTGACCGGCGTCCTGATCTTGATGGTAATATCATTGGTCTTTGCACCTCTCTGCACCAGCACTCTAAACGTTGCCGTCAAAGGCACGGGTCTGACCCGGACCGAACACTTTGAGGTACGGATCGATGGCGCTATCGTTGAGCAGGACGACATCGCCCCCGGGACGATACGCATCATATCGATCCCCTACCGTTTTCCCTGGGCCTTCACCGGTCAGAAACAGATCACCATAGTCGGGACGGCGCCTGGTACCAGCGGTATCGATCACAGCGACCTGCGGACCTTGACGGTCGCCGATGGGGGGACGTACTCCGTGACGCTTAACCTCTGAGCATGGAAATGGCCGGATGCAATCTTGAAATAGGTGGCGGTGAGAACGATAACTCATGACGGATACGCCCACGGAAGAGAAGGCTGGAGCATGCCGGAAGTCCCGCCACAAGTGCGACCTGGAGGAGAAGATAGGATATGTCCCCCTGGCCCTGACCGGGGCGGGCAAGATCGATGAGGAGATCGGAGGGAACCTGGAGAAGGTCATCGCCGACCTGTATGACGACGTATGGAAGGAAGGCGCCCTTACCCGAAAGGAGAAGCACCTCATCGCCCTGGCTGTGGCACTGGTGGAGAGGCAGGAGGGTCAGACCCACAAGGTCCTCGAGAAGGCCAAGCGGGCAGGGGCCAGCGATGCCGAGATTTACGAAACGCTGAAGATGGTCCTTTGGCTGAGAGGGGTCCCTAGCTTTGTCCAAGGGGAGAGGATGCTGGCGGGCATGATCGGCCGTTGAGATCCTTCCCATAATGCGACGGTCCGGTCCCGGCCCCGTTCCTCAAGGGCGGATTGTCGGCGATGGCCAATACACCGGAATGGGCCGGCATTCGCCCTCATTATTCGAGCGCATCGCCCGGCTTATATGCTGTCCAGCAGCCATCTGTTCACCATGCCATCCACCTTCGACCTATACAAGAACATACACAAGGGCCAGCGTCTTGAGATGTTCCGCATTTCAGAACTGGCTGGCCAGGCCGAGCCGGAAAGCCCCGAGGGCCTGTCGGGATTGATCGCCCGCATGGGCGCGTTCCGGGACGAATTGCGCAATCACGCCCGCATGGAGGAGGTCCATATCCATCGCTGGAGCAGGACCACACGGCGATGCACCGCTAGCTGGACGATATCCTGGCCATGGCCGAGATGATGATGGGCGCCTCCGTCACGCCAACGGAGAAAAGAGCGCTGTTCCAGGAGCTCTACCTGGCCTGGAACCGCTTCGTGGCCTTCTTACCTCGAACACATCGACTACGAGGAAGAAAAGGCCCAGCCGGAACTTTGGAGGCTGTGCAGCGACTAAGAAGTGAAAGGGATCTTCGGCCGCATCGTCGGGTCATGGGTTTCAAGGCGGACCATCCAGTTTTCGGCTACCTCTCAGTTTCACGGAGCGATAATATCCATTATTGATACGCGTCATTTGAAATAACTTTGGGAGGGCTATTTTCAGAAATCGAACCCTGTCCACCGATTCTTGTGGTCGTTATTGATTCCATCCGACATGGCACCCGTTAAATCTCCAATTATCAATATTCACAATTGAAAATAATCATCTTGCTGCGGGGATGAAATCCTATGCGTCCTGACTGTCCGTCCTGACGGCATCGATCGATATGAACTCCTTCTCACCGACCAGTTCGCCTATGCATCTCGACCGGTACTTCGATCTCGAACATCGCCCCTTTGCCCGGTATCCCGATTTCCCGGATGTTCAACCCCGTTATGTTCAGGATCTCCCGGGACAGGGCAAGACCGAGGCCAGTATGCTTGCCGAAACCCATCTTGAAGATGAGGTCCTTTTCCTTGTCAGGGATACCGATACCGTCATCCTCGCAGGTCAGGGTCATAGCGTCACCTCTTTCTTGCGCCCCGAACCGGATGTACGTGGTCTTCCCGCCGTGACGTATGGCGTTGTCCATCAGGTTGTAGAACACCTTCCCGATGAGCGGGTCTGCAAAGACCTCGATGTCTCTCGGCAGGTCGTTATTCACCCAGATATTGTCCAGTTTCAATTCCTTGGAGAACTTCTCTATCAATGAGTGGCAGTTCTGCCAGGCCGATGCCTGAGCGCCTATCATCTCGCATTCCTTGGTGAAATGGATCATCGTGGATATCCGGCCCGCCGCCGTCTTGACCTCTCGGATATACTTGTCCATCGAGGCGTTGGAATTCGTATCTTCCAGGAGATTGAGATATCCACCCAGCAAAGTGATCTGGTTGTTGATGTCATGCCGTGTGATGCTGAAGAGCAGGTTGAGCCTCCTATTGGCCTGCCGCAGCGCCTCCTCGGTGCGTCTCTTTTCCGTGGTATCCCTTACAGCGCCGATGACCACCTTGCGGCCATGCAGATTCATGACGCTGGTCATGATCTCGACCGGAAACAAGCTGCCGTCCTTTCTCCTGTGGAATTCGGTCGGAACGTTTCTCAGGCCCGGTGCAGGGATCAAACCCTCCACCTCTGGCTCGGCGGATATTATGGTATTCGGTAAACCGATCAGCTCGCCCTCGGGATAGCCATGCATCCGGTTGAATGATATGTTACATTCCAGGATGGTTCCGGCCTCCTGATCGATCAGGACCAGGCCATCGGAGACCGTCTCGAACGTATCCTTGTACTTTTCTTCGCTGTCCTGCAAAGCCTCGAGCATCCTCCTCCTCTCCGTGATGTCCCTGGCGGTGGTGATTATCATGGTGTTGCCGCTGAACATGAAGGTACTGGCGGTCAATTCAACTGGGAATACCATGCCATCCTTGCGCCGATGGAAACGCAATGGTACCGAAGGCACAGGATCCCTCAGGAGAATGGAGGTTTTCTCCGGTTCGTTTGAGATATCGACCGCGTTCATCGAGGTGAGTTCTTCCCGGTCATAACCGTAAATGCGGCTGGCCGTCGGGTTCGCGTCAATTATCCTGCCGGTTTTCTGGTCGATGAGGAATGCCGCGTCCGCCATCGCCTCAAAAACCGCCCTAAGCTTCTTCTCACTGATATTCAGTTCTCTTTCCATCCTCCTCTGGTCGGTGACCTCCCTGATTATCATGGTGGTCTTTTCGACGCCGTCACGATCGACGAACATCTTGGACCTGGTCTGGCCGATGAACTTGGTACCATCCTTCCGGATGTAGGTGAGATCAGCGGAAACGTATCCTTCCTTCTCGCGGTCCAATAAAGCCTGCCTCAACACAGAATCGTCTTCTACAATGCCAGATCTGCCTGCCTGGACGATATCCTCCTGGCTCATCTGGAACAGACTGCAGGCCGAATGGTTGGCGGCGAGTATGCTTCCATCGGGCTTTGTCAGCATCAGGGCGTCAAAGCAATTCTCGAATATCGCATGGTAACAGTCTTCGCTTTCATCGACCATCTGCATTACTCTCCCGTTGTTTAACAATTATTAGAATGATTTATATGTGCATCTTGTGAATGAGCGGTTTTTTTGGGTTTTTTCTATGATAAATGGACATAGCCCTACTTATCAAGTTGCCTATCGTTCACATAAACGATCCAATTCTTGATCAGTGTGGCAGACCGCTAAGCAACGTTCCAAGTTTTTTCAGGGCCAGCGTAAACAATTAAATATTGTCCAAGGGAATCCAATCGGAAGGTGGGCTCAAACTGGATGTGGGTGCGTTGACAGAACATTATGACAAGTTTCTAGAATTGCTCACAGCAGAGGACAAGGAAGGTGCCATCCATTACGCCCTAGGCCTGCTGGAACGGGAAGAGGTCGACGTTCCCACATTATACGAGGGCATACTGGCGCCCGCATTGAAGAACATGACATGCCCGCTAAAAGAAAGGCAATGGTGCATATGGAAGGAGCATATGCGCACCTCCATCGTACGCACCATAATCGAAAGCTGTCATGCTTACGTGATGAAAGAAAGAAGGGGCCGCCCCGGTGCCAAAGGGAAGGGATGGGTGGTGCTGGTCTGCCCCACCGAGGAATACCACGAGCTCGGCATCAGGATGGTGGCGGACATGTTCACCATAGCTGGCTATGACGTGGCGCTGATCGGGGCCAACACCCCGTTCGCTGACATAGTCTCCGCGGCGGAGTATTTCCACCCCAAGATACTGGGCATCAGCGCCACCAGCAGCTATGCGCTGTTCGCCGCTGGAAGGGCGATAAAGAAGCTCAGGGAGAGATTCCCTGGTAAGGAGGTCATGATAATCGTAGGGGGCGTGGCCCTGGAAAGCAACCCGAATGCCTGGAACGAGATCGGGGCCGATGCGCACCTGTCATCGTTCAAAGAGATCTTAGCACTCGGAGGCGACTGATCCCATGGTCTCGTTCCGCATAGCGCTGAGATTCCTCCGGTCGAACAAGGTGCAGACCGTCCTCATAGTTCTGGGGATCGCCATCGGGGTCTCCGTCCAGGTGTTCGTGGGATCTCTGGTCTCCAGCCTGCAGAGCAGTCTGCTGGATGCGGCGGTGGGGAGTTCGCCGCAGGTGACCATCTCCCCCGACGCCAACGTGACCATTCTGACCGATTGGCAGCAGATGGTCGACGGCCTGAACCAGATATCGGCGGTAACCGCGATATCGGTGTCAGCCGATTCGCCGTCGTTCCTCAGGGACGGTTCCCGGACGATATCGGTCCTGGTAAGAGGCCTGCAGTTCCAGAACGCCACCCTCATCTATAATCTGGATAGGGCCATCTATCAAGGATCCGCCCCGAGCGCGTCCGGGGAGGTAGCCATCGGAAAGGACCTCTCCGGCCAGCTGGGCAAGGGAATCGGAGATACCTTCAGCATAACCACCCCGACGGGGAAGAACTTCACCCTGACGATAACCGGTCTCTTCGACCTCAAGGTCCAAGCCATCAACAAGCTCTGGGTCCTCACGCCGCTGGCGGGGGCACAGGCCATGTTCGACTACGGCGGAGGAGTGACCGCCATCGAGATGAAGGTCAAGGACGTGTTCGCCGCGGACAAGGTGGCGGAGCAGGTGCGCGTGCAGTTCAACGGGCAGCCGATCGTCGTGACCGACTGGAAGCAGCAGAACGCCCAGCTGCTCAGCGGCCTGCAGAGCCAGGGATTCTCCAGCATCATCATCCAGACGTTCGTCCTGGCCTCGGTGGTCATAGCCATCGCCAGTATCCTCGCGATCAAAGTGCTGCAACGGTCCAGGCAGATAGGCATACTGAAGGCCATGGGCATTACCGACCGCAACGCCAGCCTGATCTTCATCTACGAGGGGACCATGCTGGGCGTATTGGGGGCGGTGGCAGGGGCGATATTGGGGGTGGTGATGATCATTGGCTTCACCGCCTTCACCAAGCAGCCGGACGGGAGCAGCCTGCTGCAGATATCGGCCGATCCGGCGTTCGTTCTGCTTTCCACCTCCATCGCCATCCTGGCGGCCGGTCTGGCGGCGGCCATCCCGGCCCGCAAGTCCTCCAAGCTCAGCCCCATCGAGGTGATCAGGAATGGCTGAGAAGGTCCTGGAGATACGCCACGTGGACAAGGTCTACGTCACCGGGGACATCAAGACCCAGGTTCTGTTCGACATAAACCTGGAGGTCGAGAAAGGCAGCTTCAACTCGATCATCGGGGCCTCCGGGAGCGGAAAGACCACCCTCCTCAACATCCTCGGCACGCTGGACACGCCCACCTCCGGCGAGGTGCTGATCGATGGGGTAAGGGCGGACCAGATGAAGAAGAACCAGCTGGCGAAACTGCGCAACGAGACCATTGGTTTCATTTTCCAATTCCACTACCTGCTGCCGGAGTTCACCGCGCTGGAGAACGTCCTACTGCCGGTCATAATCCGGAAAGGAAAGGCGGACGACAAGGACACCGCCAGGGCGGTGGAGCTGATGGAGCTGGTGGGCATATCCGGCGTCAAAGACAACCTGTCCACCAACATGTCCGGCGGACAGCAGCAGCGGACGGCGGTGGCGAGGGCGTTGATTAACCAGCCCAAGATCGTGCTGGCAGACGAGCCGACAGGGAACCTGGACTCGGAATCGACCGCTAACATCTATTCCAGGTTCCGATACATCAACGAAACATTGGGAACAACCTTCATGATCGTCACACACGATCGGAGGATAGCGGAACAGACCGACCGCATAATCGGCGTGAAGGATGGAAGGATCGAGATGGACGTCAAGAAGTGAGGTCTCCTCTGCTGATCCTGCTGGAAGCATCAAAGAACACTTGGTCGGTTCAGATCGATTAGCTGGTCTGCCCTAGGGGGCATATGAACCTCCGACTCGACTGTACCATTGTTCCCAGCCAAAATTCCCGGTCGTTCCATTCCTTGATACTGGGATGCGACCCCCTAAATATTGTTCGCGGCCTGGGATTTACCTCAAATAGTTCCCATCCATCTCAGCCGCCGGGCGTAACGCGAATGCCTGTCTTGCGTCCGATGGTGGTCCTGGATGGGACAGGATAGTCAATGGCGAGATATTCCTATAAGGGATCAGTGAAAAGATACGTCATTCTTCTAGCGGTCGCCACGTCGGGTGACGGTTCCAACCATGGAGGTCAGAGAGTTGGATAGGTTTTCACGGATAATCCTGGCAGTTTGCCTGGCAATTCTGATGATCGGGACAGTCGCCACCTATGGGACCATGGTGGGAAAGGATGCCAGCATGCGCGCTGACCTGTTGACCGATTCCAAGATCGCGGCTGCCGGAGTGAACGTGAGCGACATCAAGGCGTTGACCGCCACGCCGGAGGACCTAAGCTCCCCGCACTATCAGAAACTCAAGATCTTGATGGCCGAGGATCGCGCGGCAATGCCATCGGCCCGTTTCGTGTACCTGATTGGACTATACTCCAATGGCACGATTTTCTTCTACGTAGATTCGGAACCGGCGACATCCCCAGACAATTCTCCTCCTGGCCAAGTCTATGAGATAACCTCGGTGACGATTGACAACGCGTTCTTGGGCAAGGAAGGGACTGGCGGACCCCTCATCGATCAGTGGGGGACCTGGGTCAGCGGCATGGTTCCCATCAAGGACCCGGAAACAGGCCTCGTGGTAGCGGTCCTGGGCATAGATGTGGATGCACGGGATTGGACCGAACAGATAATCGAATCAGGATTGGTACCTGGCCTGGCCGCGATCCTGATCACCACGTTGGTGGCGATATTCTTCGTTCTCCATATGAGACGCAGGGAAGAGAACCGCAGGCTGTCCGAGGCGGCACTGGCGCTAAAGGAGTCGGCAGAAAAGTATCGCATCCTCATCGAGAACAGTCAGGATGCGGTCTTCATCATCCAGGATGGCAAGTTCGTCTTCATGAGCCCATCGATAGAGAGGATATTGGGATTCACGCCGGAGACCATGCTTACCCGGCCGATAATGGAATTCATATCTCCTCAGGACCGAGGGCGTGTGGAGGCTATGGCCAAGACCCTGATCAAAGGCAAGGACGGCGCGCTGGAACGGGTCAGGTTGCTGCGCAAGGACGGTTCAAAGGAGGCACTTGTCGACCTGAGCGTCTCGCGCATCTTCTTCCAGGGCGCTCCGGCAAGCATGGGCACGCTCCACGATCAGACCGCCAAGGTCGACGCAGAGACGGCATTGGCCGAGGCCAACCGCAAGCTTCAGCTCATGACCGGGATCACCCGGCACGACATCATCAACCAGCTGATGGTCCTGCGGGGAAATCTGGAGCTGGCCAAGAACGCCAATGGCCTGGTTTCGGCCCTATCGATGCAGGCCCGCGCCATGGAGGCGGCCATCAACATCGAGAACATGATCGCTTTCACCAAGGACTATCAGGACATCGGGATGACCGCGCCCAGATGGGAAAACCTGCCATCCCTGGTTCGCAAGGGCGTTGAGGGCATGGGCACGAGCGGGCCCGAACTTCAGGATCAGATGCCGGCCGTGGAGATACTCACAGACCCGCTCGTCGAAAAGGTGTTCCACAACCTCGTCGACAACGCCATGAGGCATGGCCAAACGACATCCCGTATCAGTTTCTCCTCGAAGGTGGAGAATGGTTCGCTGCTGATCACGGTCCAGGACGACGGTGTCGGGATCGATCTCAAGGACAAGGAACGTGTCTTCGACCGGGGTTTCGGAAAGAACACCGGCATGGGTCTCTTCTTCTCCCGTGAGGTGCTGTCAATTACCGGTATCACCATCCGCGAGGAGGGGGAGCCGGGACAGGGGGCGAGGTTCGTGCTCACCGTGCCCGAAGGGAAATGGCGCAATGCCGTTGCTCCCTGAACGTTTGGTGCATGGTTCTTTAAAGGGGTTCGATCGGATTCAGAAATGGCCTTCTTCTTAGTCTATCGCAGTCTTGGACCTCTACAGCAGCCCCATGGCCATAGCCGCTTCGAGTGCCTTGGCCGCCGCCTTGGTCTCGGCCATTTTCTTGGTCCTGCCCTCGCCGGTCACCGTCTTCCCGTTTATCGTGGTCGTGTGACAGAAGACCAGTTCCCCATCCGCAGAACTCTCGGAGAAGCTGTGGTGGACGACCACTTCGCTTGGTTTCCGGTCCTTGAGCTCCTTAAGGTCGGTGATGGCTCCCTTGCCTTTCTCCGAGCTGGTAATGAGCTCTTCCGTAAGCAGGAAATGGCTGATGAACTCGCTTGCCGCCTCGTAACCGGCATTCTCGTACAGCGTACCGACGATCGCTTCGAACGCAGTGGAGACCATTTTGTCGGTGACCTTCCCGCCTTCCTCACGGTGGTGCCGGGCAAGCGATATCGCCAGCCCTCCCTCCCTGCCAACGAGGACCAGGACCGGGTTGCTTCTCAGATAATTGCACATCAGGGACATCTTCCCCGGGGCGAACTGTGGTTCCATACCGTAGATCGCCTCGGCCAGGCGCATGTTCAGCACGGCATTGCCCAGGAACTCGAGCCGTTCATTGCCCATGGCGCTCCCGGACTTGGAGGTCAAGGCCAGTGCCAGCTCTTCACCGTCGTTATCCGTCTTGAGCAGTCTCCTCACGCACTCCTCGATGGTCTCCATTCGAATCAGCTCTCTCCGGCCGGATATGCGGCGGGTTCATTAAAATACTGCGCTGGCCTAAATGCTGTCGACGATGGCATGGAGGGACCGCATCCTCTTAGCCTTAGGGTCAACCCATGGTCTTCCGTTCCAGGATCTCCCCGCCGTTGTAGATGAACAATCTCGGCCTGCCCTCCTGCAGGACGACATAGGTATTGTGGGGATCTCCCTCCGCGACCCACGACCCAGTGTTCACCAGGTCCCCGTCCTGACTGATGAACGGATCGTGGGTGTGGCCGAAGATCAGCACATGGCCCGGCCTTCCCCGGACCTCGGCGTAGGCCAGTCTCTCTATTCCCTCGACCCGGTTCTTGAGCCTTTTCCCGGGGCTCTCGCTGATGCTTCCGGTGGTCACCTTGAGCTTCCCCTCCTCCCCTCGTTCGGTGGTGACCGAGGTCTGCAGGGCGCTCATCTTCTTGGCAAGGTTGCTCCACACATCGTCCCGGGGGACACCATCGGAATCGGACATGACATGGCACAGTATCTCCAGGATCGGCCTGATGAACCTGGTCTCGCTCCCATACTCGAACTCATAGCCATGCATGAAGTGGTAGGTGTGGTCGCCGTCCACCAGCTCCAGCGTCTCGTGGAACTCGAACGGGTAATGATAGTGGGGTGCCCGGTTCTTCAGCTTGAGCAGGTGATAGTCGTGGTTGCCAGCCACCCAATGGACGTTGATCCTCCGCTGCAGGTCCTTGAGCAATCCCATGGTGTCCATGTTCTCCAGGAACACCCCGGAAGCGTCCCGGTGCCACATCTCCACGATATCGCCTAGGAGCACCAGATCGGTAAGGTCCTGGTCTTCGCGAAGGGAGGCCAGGAACGAGTCGAAGGACTCCTTTTGGCTGTCCTCGCTCCCCAGGTGGACGTCGGAAACTACCACGACCTTGACACTATCACCATGAAATGAAGTCCTGCCGGGGATATTTAAAACCGGTGAGGCGATCGAACGGATGTAAGTTACAGACTGCCAGGCGATGCAAGTTCTTAATTCCGCAACAGGCTTACCGTTCTCGGAGTTGAGGGAGCATGGGCGGCATTGAAAGGATCAGATTGACCAAGGAGCAGCGGATCGATATGGTCTCCTCGATTAAAAGGTACTTCAGGACGGAAAGGGGGAAGAGATAGGCGATCTCGGCGCCGGTCTGTTGCTGGACTTCATCGTTGAGAAACTGGCGCCGGAGTTCTATAACCAAGGGGTCGGCGACTCGGCGAAGTACATGGGCGACCGGATAGAGGACATGATATCGCTACAGATCATACGAACGAGATGAGCTGATGACCGACCGGAGTCCGAGTGGAGGGAATGCCGGTGGCGATTCGAGTTGGGACAGTCTTACGGGACTGCCGTGGACCGAACGATATTTCGCGATCAATCAATCCAGAAGGGAAGAATGGATATGGATATGCCTTGACGAAATCAACGCGTCGATCCACCGGCAGACGTTCCGGGAACGCTTTAAACACAGCCATGCCAGATCGACGAAACCTCGGACATGGTCTCGCCAAATCCCACCATTTCGGGAATAATATTGGGTTGCCCCCCAAACATAATAATTAGTCCTATGCTTAGGGGACATATAGTTCGGGGCGGGTTCAATGTTCCTGAGGTCTCGTGTCAACTTCATCACTTTCGCGGTCGCATTGATGCTGATGCTGGGGGCATTGGTCATGGTGGCCACCACTCCGGCAGCGGCAGTTCTCTCCATGGATGGTGATTACGAGTATAGGTTCGTCGCCGGTGGGGTGGAGATCACCAAGTATTATGGGGCAGAATCAGCGCTGATCATCCCATCGAACATTGACGGCTTCCAGGTGGTATCGATAGGGGACTCGGCCTTCGCCAGCACCGACCATACCCTCGTTCTATTGCCCGAGGGCGTGACCTCCATCGGGGACAACGCCTTTGAGAACTGTCATGCGACCATCAATCTCCCCGGAACCCTTCAGCTGATCGGGAACTCGGCCTTCGCCGGTTGCACCGGTCTGAATGTCGTAACGATCCCGAACGGGGTCATCTCGATCGGCAACAGCGCATTCGAGGGATGCGGGAACCTGAACCCCCTCACGTTCGAGAACCCGAGCAGCCTCCAGTCGATAGGCACCTACGCCTTCGCCTCCTGCACCTCCCTGCAGTCGATAACGATCCCCGCCAGCGTTACCAGCATCGGGACCGGGGCGTTCCAGCTGGATTCCGTCCTGACCGATATTGACGTGAACGCGGGCAACTCGAACTATGCCAGCCTCGACGGCGTTCTTTACAATCATGCCATGACCGCGTTGGTCCAGTATCCCGGCGGCAAGACCGGAGACATTACTATCCCGAACGGGGTCACCACCATCCGGGCCTATTCGTTCTATGGCTGCAACAGATTGCAGAGCGTCATCATTCCGAGCAGCGTCACCGCGATCGGGGACCGGGCTTTCCAGGGGACCGGTTCACTGGTCCGGATGGAGTTCCTGGGCAACCAGCCGACGCTCGGGGTCTCTCCGATAACCAACCATGCCGGTCTGAAGATCTATTATCATTATGGCGCCACCGGGTTCGGTTATCCGACCTGGCTGGGCATAACCACGGTCGTCCTGTGCGATCTTGAGATGCACACCAACTACGGCACAACGTCCGTCGGCGGGACCTTCGAGCTGGGAGCGTCGGTCACCTTATCGGCCACCCCTCCGCCGGCGAGGGCTGGTGAACAATATGTCTGGAACGGATGGACCGGGTCGGGTCCGGGAGCGTACACCGGGTCCGAGCAGACGCACACCATTACGATCGGCGGGGACATCACCGAGACGGCGAACTGGACCCACCTTTGCCAGGTCACCTTCGAGATCACCTCAGATGGAGGAGGGTCGATCTCTCCGGCGGCGGGCACCGCTTGGTATGAGGCCGGGAACCTCCCGATCCTGGCCACACCGTCGCCTGGATATGCCTTCTCGTCCTGGACCAGCGATACCGCTTCGATCACCTTCAGTGCCAATTCGGCCTCCGCGGTGGCGACCATAAACGGTCCGGGGAAGATCACCGCGGCATTCGTTCTGATGCCGGTCGAGGTCCTGATCACCTCCAGCCCAACCGGGTCCGGATACGTCCTGGTCGACGGGAGCCCCATGGTCACCCCCGGCACGTACTCCTGGCTTCCCAATACGGTCCACACCCTGGAGGCGGTATCGGCCATCAACATCGGGACCAGCGAGAAGCTGTCCTTCATCTCCTGGAGCGATGGCGGGGCGCTGTCCCATTCCTACACCGTGACGATGGCCCCGGCCACCATCACCGCCACCTTCGACCATCAGTACCTGGTCACGATATCCGCCGACAGCGGGGACACCACGCCGACGGCGGGATCGCATTGGTACGAGGCGGGTTCCATCATCACCATCGACGCCAATCCGCCGGCCCCCGGCAACAATGTTCTGTACGGGGTCCTGTTCGTCTGGGAAGGCTGGTCGGGGACCGGGATCGGTAGCTATTCCGGAAGCGACATAGCTCACACCATAACCGTCAACGGTCCCATCACCGAGGCCGGCGGATGGACAAAACGGTACCTGGTCACGCTGGCGATCAGTCCGGACGCGACACCGGCCATCGGCGCCACCAATCTCGGCACCGGTCCTCATTGGTATGACGCGGGGTCGCTCGTGACGATCCAGGCGACCCCATCGAACGGCTACTTGTTCTCATCATGGTCGAGCAACTCGACCTCGATCACTTTCAGCGCGGAGACGGACGCCTCCACCCAGGTCATGGTGGAAGGGCCGGGCACCATCACCGCCATCTTCGAGGCGAGGCCGGTCCCCATCAGGATCGAATCCAGCCCCTCCGGGTCGGGATACGTCCTGGTGGACGGAAACGCGACCGCCACGCCCACCACCTTCATCTGGTACCCGGGACAGATCCACAACCTGGCGGCGGTTTCCGAGATACCAGTGGTGAACGGGGAAAGGTATTCGTTCTCCTCGTGGAGCGACGGAGGCCCGATCTCCCACGCCTATACGGTGACCATCGAGGCCGAGACGGTCATCGCCAACTTCAATCACCAATACCATCTCACCATGGCCACCAGCGGCGGCACCACCACGCCGGTCGCCGGTACCCGATGGGTCAATGCCAGCACCGTCGTCTCGCTTGACGCCGTCGCTCCCCCGGCCGGTACTGGATACAGATACGTCTGGAACGGATGGACGGGGACCGGGACCGGCAGCTATACCGGTACCAGCCAGCAAGCCGTGAACGCGGTGACGGTGGGCGGCCCGATCACCGAGACGGCCCAATGGACCCGGCAATACCAGATATCGTTCGGCGTGACACCGGCGGGCGGCGGCACCGTCAGTCCGTCCGGCGTCAGCCAATGGGTCAACGCTGGGCGGCTTTCGATCCAGGCGTTCAATGCCACCGACTACATGTTCTCCTCCTGGACCAGCGGCACGGCGGCCATAACCTTCGATTCCCAGACCGCAACGACCACCGTGAACATCAACGGCACCGGAACCATCACTGCGAACTTCGTACTGATCCTCGGCATAACCGTCACCTCCAATCCGACCGGCTCCGGCTATGTCCTGGTGGACGGAAACCCGGTGGTGACCCCGATGGGCTTCCGGTGGGCGTCCGGAACGGTGCACACCATCGAGGCCATATCATCGGTCGCCGGCGTTGCCGGCGAGCGGTACCAGTTCACTTCCTGGAATGACCTCGGGCCCCGGTCCCACACCTATACGGTGACCTCCCTGAACGCGACCGTCATCGCCAACTTCGATCACCAGTTCCTCCTGACCATGGCCACCAACCTGGGCACCACCAACCCGGAGGTCAGTGAAACAGGCCTGTGGCAGAGCGCCGGCACGACCATCATCATCGACGCGGCCGCGCCTGCGGCGAACAGCGCCGACGAGCGCTACCAGTGGGCCGGCTGGACCGGGACCGGCTCCGGGAACTACACCGGGGTGAGCGCCATGACCGCGGTCGCCATAGTGATGTATGGGCCCATCACCGAGACGGCGAGGTGGAACCTTCAGTACCAGGTCACCATGGTGACCAACTTCGGCACCACCTCCCCGCTGCCGGGGGTCAACTGGTTCGATGCCGGTTCCATGATCACGCTTACCGCTACTGCGCCCGCCGCCGGAACGACCGAGCAATACACCTTCGTCGGCTGGACCGGAACGGGCATGCAGGCCTATAACGGGGTGGACAACCCGGCCATCGACGCCGTGACCGTCAACGGTCCCATCACCGAGACCGCCTTCTGGACATTGCACAGGGCGCCCGGCGAGATAACCGGTCTCAGCGCATTGCAGGGGGACACCATGGTGAGCCTCAGCTGGAACGCGCCTTCCGACGGGGGACTGATGATAGACCGGTACGTGGTGTTCCAGGATGGGGTGGAAGTGAAGTCGGTTACCGCCATTTACGCCACCATCACCGGTCTGACGAACGGGCAGGCGTACTCCTTCACCGTGGCGGCCCACAACGCGATCGGCAACGGGCCGAGCCCGGCCGCCATAGTGGTGACCCCGATGGCCGGGGCCAACAGCCTGATCCTGGAGATAATCTCGCCCATCACCAATTCCTTCAACAACACCGGCAGCGTATGGCTGGTGTGGAACGTCACCGATTTCAGCTCGGCGGTGGTGAAGGTGGAGGTCAGCAGCGAGCTTTACCCGTGGACCCCGGTCACCGGGACGAGCTACCTGATGAGCGGGCTGGCGGAAGGCCCCCACACCCTCTACGTCCGGGCCACCGACGCGGTGAACAATGTGCTCACCCGGTCGGTCCCGATCGTCGTCGACCTCTCCAAGCCGGTGGTGACCATGAAGACGCCGAAGTCCGGCGGCCATGTCAACAGCCTGAACGTCACGTTCAGCTGGATGGTGAGCGATAACGGCTCCGGGGTGTTCCTTACCGAGGTCAGCACCGACGGTTCCATATGGATGGAGCAGACGGTGGCGGGCAGGACCGCCACCTACCGGGACGGCACCTACAAATTCTACATCCGGGCCACCGACAACGCCGGGAACGTCGTGACCGCGGTCATCCCGTTCACGGTCG
Organism: uncultured Methanomassiliicoccales archaeon; assembly: GCA_963695345.1. Classification (GTDB taxonomy): domain Archaea; phylum Thermoplasmatota; class Thermoplasmata; order Methanomassiliicoccales; family UBA472; genus DASXVU01. The sequence continues at coordinate 778,838 of OY968769.1, read as the reverse complement.
ATACGGTGTCACCGACCATCCTCATGACCTCTCCCGGGGGAAACGCCGAGTCCACCCGGGTGGGCGTAAACATCACCTTCAACGAGGAGATGGACCGGGCGTCCACCCTCATAATGGTGGCCGGGGTCAATGGAACGGTGATATGGGACGAGGACAGCGCGTCGTTCACCCCGGTCAAGGCGCTCAAGGGCTGGACCTACTACACGGTCTCGGTGAAAGGGCATGACCTGGCCGGGAACGCCGTCAACAAGACCTGGACCTTCCGGACCGCTCCCTGGGGCACCATATCCGGAGTGGTCCGGAGCTATGACGGCAAGGCGGTGGCCAACGCCGTCGTGAAGCTCATCGGGGGGTCGACCGCCGCCCAGACGGTGCTGGGCCAGTATTCGCTGGCGGCGTCCTCCGGCGTCGGCAAGGTGATGGTGACGACGACGGACATAAACGGGGCCTACGCGTTCTACGACGTGGTCGTCGGAAACTACACCCTGGAGGTCACCGAGCCCGGTCACCAATCCAAGAGCACGCCGGTGTCCATGACCATGGCCGCGATCCAGGCCGGGATCCTCACGGTCAACGCGGAGGTATCTCCGGCGGGCACCAGCGACGGCCTGCTGTTCATGGGGGCCATTGTGGCCATCTCGGTCGTCCTGGTGGGCCTGGTCAAGCTGGTCCGCAGGAGAAGGAACCCGCCGGCGCTGACCGGGCCTCAGCCCCAGGACGAGGGACCGGCGAACGGGCCTCCGGAGATGACCGGGAAGGGAATGATGGTGTTCCGGCCCCCCAAACCCGTTCCATTTCATCTTTTTACATTTTGATCCCTTGAATATTATCACCCCCTCACTGTTAAATATCCCATACCGCTCTATTTTCCCGAGGCGTATGGAAATGAAGGTCGTGATCGTGTATGATTCAGTATCGAAGACAAGGATGACGGAAAAGGTGGCGGTGATCATCCAGGATTCGCTGAAGGAAAAGGGGATCGAGGCCGAGGCCCTTCATGTGGGCCACGCCGGAGGGGTCAGGATCGAGGACTATGACTGCCTTATCATCGGTTCCCCGACGATGGGGTGGAGGCCGACCAAGGGGACAGTGAGCTTCCTGGACGGGCTCAAGGGAAAGCAATTGTCGGGAAAGTTCGCCGCCTCCTTCGACACCCAGATGAAATCGTTCATGAGCGGCAACGCCAACAATGCGATGCAGAAGCAGCTGGAGGAGCTGGGGTTCAAGATCGTCACCGCCCCCTTGCTCGCCTACGTCCACGGTGGCAAGGACAAATACCAGTTCCGGGACGGGGAACCGGGGAAGGTAAAGGAGTGGGCCTTGGGCCTGGTGGCGGCGATTAGCGGCAAGTAGTCCTCGCCGCCTCGTTGACGTGAGCCGAGCCGTTCAGGGGAACCTACGTTTCTGGCGGCTGGGAAAATCGCAATGAATAAATACGGACCAGGGACAGTTCCATCACGCCCGAACGACGCCAGTCCAATCATATCAGGATGAACTGTGAGGTATTCCCGAGATGAGAATCGCTATAGTTGCATGTGATCACTTCAAGCGTGAGCTGGAAGCGCTTACCGAAGGTGATACCGACTTCGTCATGCGCGACTATCTGGAGTTCAACCTGCACAACGATCCGAACCGGCTGCGGGACGTCATCGTGGAGAAGGTGAACGGACTGGAGGGCACGATGGACGCGGTGCTGCTGGGCTATGGCGTCTGCGGGTCGCTGAACAACATCGTGGACGAGCTCAGGGTGCCCACGGTCACCTTCAAGGCGGACGACTGCATCGCCGTCTACCTCACCCAGGAGGTGTACGACCGGGAGCGGGAGAAGGTACCCCTGACCTACTACTCGACGCCGTACTTCTCGGACATGGACATGGAATGGCAGGAGAACGACTGGGAGAGCAAGATGGGAATGGAGATGGATTCGGACGATTTCAAGAGGATGTACTCCAAGATGTTCGACGGATACTCCCGGTCCGTGTACATCCACACCATCGGCGAGCGGGAGTGCTTCGAGAAGAAGGCCAAGCTGTTCGCCGACGAGCTGTCGCTTTCCTATGAGACCCGGGACGGGACCTTGGTCGTCATGACGGACGCGATCAAGCAGGTCAAGGAACTGGCCGCCCGGATGGCGGCGGAGCGGGGCGCAGCGGCAGGGGAAGGGCAACCGATCATGAGGGAGGGCTGACCAGATGACGTCAACATGGCTTACGGACAATGACTTCAGAACATTCTTAAGGCGGAGCGGTCATCCGACAGGTCAGGTGGCATAGATGGATGACCCATATGGATCGATCGAACGGTTGGCCCTGAATGTCATGGCGGACCACAAGAAGCTGCGGCCGGACATCTTTGCCCATTACCGGGGGAGCCGAACGATCCCTGGTTGGAGGATACCCGGAAACAGATCGCGTTCCTGTTCGATGCGGCCAACATCAACTGCCCGCCGATGTTCGTCAACTACATCGCCTGGTCCAAGATCGTGCTGATCCACGCCGGTGTCCCCTCCGGAGTGGTCCAGGAAAAGCTGGAGATCATCCGGAGGCAATGCCGCGGCGAGCTCAAGGGTTCATTCGCCGAGCAGGTGGACAGCATCCTGGGGCTCACCATCGAACAATATCCGACCATGCCGGAGTCGGAAGCCCCGTTCATAAACGACAGCGTCGAGATGGGCACCATCGCCAAGACCTACGTGGAGCAGGTGCTGGCGGGAGAAAGGGCCGGAGCCCAGGAGACCATCCGGAACGCCGTCGCCCAGGGGATCCAGCCCAAGGACATCTACATCAACATCATCCAGCCGGCGCAGTACGAGGTGGGCCGGCGCTGGCAGCTGGGCCAGATAAGCGTGGCCCAGGAACACTACGCCACCGAGTTCGCCCATCACGTGCTGTCCCAGGTAAGCCTGGCGATGACCTGCCAGGTCTGCCGCAAGGGAAACCTGGTGGTCACCTGCGTGGGCAACGAGATGCACGGCCTCGGCTCGCGCATGGTGGCGGACTTCCTGGAGATGGACGGATGGGACGTCAGCTATCTGGGCGCGAACACCCCGCACGCGGACGTGATTTCCATGCTGAAGGAGCGGAAGGCCAAGGCGCTCCTGGTATCGGTCACCATGGGCTACAACATCAAGCGCGTCAGGGTGCTCATCCGGCACATACGCGCCGAATCCACCCTGGAAGGCATCAAGGTGGTGGTGGGCGGTTACGCGTTCAACAACGTCGAGGGGCTGTGGAGCGCCATCGGCGCCGACGGCTTCGCCAAGGACGCGGACGAGGCGGTCCGGGTGGTCAACTCTCTGCTGAAATGACCGTCAGAGACGTCTGGCCTAGCCTAGGCGCCGCCTAGGCCAACCTTCAGCATGTCTCGGGCTGGAAACATCGCTTTTTCCACGGAGAAGGATTATCAAAACGACGCCACAGCTAGAGGGATGATCGATGTCCACAATGAAGTACGCCGACGAAAAAGCGGATTCTGTCAGGGTGCTTGCGGTCGAGGACAACCCCGGCGACCTGGGGCTGATCAGGGAATACCTGTACAAGGCGATATTGGGACGTTACACGATATCCAACGCCGACCTGGTATCGAACGCCCTGAGGATGCTCGAGAACGAAGCCTATGACGTGATCCTGCTCGACCTGAACCTGCCGGACAGCCACGGGTTCGAAACGTTTACGAATATCCACGGCCGGTTCCCGCAGGTCCCCATCGTCGTGCTCACCGGTTCCACCGACGAGCACGAGGCGGCGCGGGCCATCAACGAGGGGGCGCAGGACTACCTTTTCAAGAACGACCTCACCTCCAGCAACCTGAGCCATGCCATTGTCTTCGCCATCGAGAGGAAGCGCATCGAGAAGGAGCTGAGGGAGGAGAAGGGCCGGGCCGAGCTCTATCTGGACCTGCTCACCCATGACATAAACAATTACATCACCGCCGCCCTGGGGTATCTGCAGCTGGCGGAGATGCGGCTGCAGCTGGAGGACAAGGACAAGAGGCTGCTCCTGATACCGATGCAGGAGCTCCGGAACAGCAGCGAGCTGATCGCCAACGTGCGCAACATACAGAGGCTCGAGAAGGACCGTTTCAAGGCCGAGATGGTGGATATCTGCGCCATGCTGGAGCAGATCAAGGAAGAGTACGAGCACCCACCGGGAAGGGACGTGGTCATCAAGCTGGACGGCCGGGGGGGCTGCCCGCGGCCGGTCTCCAGCCTGCTGAAGGACGCCTTCGGCAACATCGTCAGCAACGCCATCAAGCACTCCACCGGACCGCTGGAGATCGGCATGAACCTGGTCAATCCCTCCCAGGAGGGACATGAGCATTGCCGGGTCAGCATCGAGGACAACGGCCCCGGGATACCGGACGACATGAAGGAGAAGGTGTTCGACCGCTCCACCCGCGGGGGGACCAAGGTGACCGGGCACGGCCTCGGGCTCTATCTGGTCAAACGCCTGGTCGAGGAACAGGGAGGGAGGGTCTGGGTCGAGGACCGGGTTCCCGGTGACCGTTCCAAGGGGGCTAGGTTCGTTGTCGTTATCTAGGCGTCGACCGATGGTCATGGGCTCCCGGACACGGACCTACATTCGACAGGGGCAGGTCCTGAACAACCAATCCGATGCTCAGCGCTTTCGAGTCGAAACTATTGCTTATCAAATCAGGTAACAAACAAAATTGAGTTTTCGTCGGATATTTTGCATTTTATCCGCTATTTCATCAACTAAATTCTAAATATCAAATTTGATAACATGGAAGCTTAGTCGGGAATCAGGGGAACCGACCTTTAGGGTTGGTAGAGGTAGGCCGGTCTGTGGTTCGGATCGACGTCTAAAAGTCGGTCCGAGAAGAGGCTGCCTCTGATGAGCCGTGAACACTCATCTCACCGTGCCACGGGCGAAAAACCATTTACATAACCATGAAAACGATATAAATTGGGGGAGGGAAAGGTCATAACTATGGATCAATCTGGGGGATTGAAGATAGCCGCAGTGTTGGTGCTGGCCATGCTGGGGTTTTCGACCCTGGCAGTAGGAGTACAGCTATCATCAGGCGGATCTGACGCCGTTACGCACGATCAGACCGCCACTCAAACGGGCACACAAGGAGTCAACCAAACCGATTCAGCCTGCCTTGCGCTCACGACCGGATCCTGCGATCTGACGTTCTGCGACTCGGCGTTATTTGACGGCGTTTCATCCCGCGTGTCCTTGTTTGGCAGTAGCGAATAAGTTAGTTTTGCTGAATGAGGGCAGCAAAAACCCCTTTGGGATTTTTTCGGGCTTTTTTCTAATCATTTTCTGTTCTCTAGCGACCGCTATTCCATCAATCGTCCGCCAGGTCAGAGCATCAGGGACTCGGTAAAGGCGAAAACATTTCCTGCCAGTAAGATATGAGAGCCGACCTCATCTCATTATCAGAATCGACAATAAGGCCTGGTCCGGCATTTCATTCCCCGAAAGGTCACACCAATGAAATAATTCAAGTTGCTCAGCGTTCTTCTTATTATCAAGAATGATATTCAGCTGCTTCGTGATGAGTTAATAGCTCCACCGGCACCATTTCACAAAGGGGGCGGGGATTCCATATGTTAGGAAAGTCAAAGATTGGGGGCATCATCCTGCTGGTCGCACTAGGACTGATGTTGGGCGCAGTGATCATATTGGCTACAGGATCTGCCGTCGCCGACACCGTTGAGATCACCATCACATCCAACCCCGCCGGGCCCGGATACGTCATGGTGGACGGAGAGGCGATCGAAACGCCAACGACCATTCACAACTGGGAGCAAGGGACCGAACATACCCTTGTCGCAATATCTGTCCGTTCCCGGCGTAACGGGGGAACAGTATTCGTTCAATCACTGGGAAGATGACACTTACCTGACTGATACCCTAACCTATGCCTATACTGTCACGGACCTGACCGCCGCGTTCACCGCGGTATTTGATCACCAATACCAGCTCACTATGGCTGCCAACGTTGGAACCACAAGCCCTGGTGTTGGCAATTCTTGGCACAATGAAGGTACCGAGATTACCATCACCGGCATGGCCCCATCGGCGTCAGCCAACGATAAATTCGTATCTCTAATCTGGGACGGCCAGGGATCAGGCAGCTATGATGGAGCGCTCAACCCGACCACAGTGACGATGAACGGTCCCATCATCGAGACAGCGACCTGGACCCATCAGTACCTGGTCTCGTTTGCCGTTTCACCGGCGGGCGGAGGGACAACCACCCCATCTGGAACGGACGATTGGAAGGACGAGGGCTCTCTCTCGATTCAGGCAACTCCATCGGCTGGATACACCTTTGCATCATGGTCCAGCAACAATGGCGATATAACCTTCGGTTCATCGACCACTGCTGCAACAACGGCTCAGATTGGAGGGCCTGGAACCATCACCGCGAACTTCGTTCAAAATCTTGTCCAGATTATAATAACTTCTAGCCCGATCGGGGAAGGTTATGTCATAGTGGACGGAGCTGAAACCGAAACGCCGCACACCTTCAATTGGGTCCCCGGGTCAAGCCATTCACTCGAGGCGCTGTCCCCGGTGACTGCCGGGACGGGAGAAAGGTACTCTTTCACATCTTGGACTGATTCTGGGAATCAAATCCATTCCTATACCGTAGGTGCGGCGGCTTCCGTCACCGCGAGCTTCGCACACCAGTACTCGGTCACGATGGCGACCAATGGAGGGACCACCACGCCGACGGTAGGCACTCATTGGTACAACGCCGGGACGCATCTTACTCTGGAGGTTACAGAGCCGGCAGCAGACGAAGGTGCTCGTTACACCTGGAACGGTTGGGCCGGAAGCGGGAGCGGTAACTACGATGGGATGGACAATCCGGCCACCAACGCCGTGACGGTCAACGGGCCGATCACCGAAACCGCCGATTGGAACTTGCAGTATCAGCTGACCATGATAAACGCTGCCGGAACGACCAGTCCGGTGACCGGATCCTGGTACGATGCGGGAGATCATGTAACAATCACCGCCAATCATCCGACCACTGTTGCTGGGGAACGATATCAGTTCGTCTCATGGTCCGGAACAGGCACTGGAAGCTATGATGGGACGGACAATCCAGCCTCCAACGCCGTCACCATGAACGGTCCGATCACAGAGACAGCCACTTGGACCCACCAATACCAGCTGACGATCGATTCCAGTGATGGCACAGTCGAACCCTCGACCGGTACATGGTACAACGCCGGTTCCCAGGTTACTATCACCGCCAATCATCCGACCACTGTTACCGGGGAACAATACCTGTTCGTTTCATGGTCCGGAACGGGTACTGGAAGCTATGATGGCACGGACAATCCAGCCTCCAACGCCGTCACCATGAACGGCCCTATCACCGAATATGCAAGCTGGAATCACCAGTACCGACTGATCAATGGTCTCAAATGCCGGAACGACCAGTCCCGAGACCGGATCATGGTACAATGCCGGATCCCAGGTGACGATCACTGCCACTCATCCGACCGAACATTGCCGGAGAACGATATCAGTTCACTTCCTGGTCGGGAACGGGTACAGGAAGCTACGATGGAACTAGCAATCCAGCCTCCAACGCCGTCACCATGAACGCCCCGATCACGGAAACGGCCACCTGGGTCCATCAATACCAAGTCTCCTTCGCCGTGTCTCCCCCTGGCGGAGGTACTGTGACCCCTGCGGGGGAGGATGTATGGGAGAACGCTGGCTCGCTATCGATCCAGGCGGCGCCCTTATCTGGATATGCATTTGAATCATGGTCATCCAGTAATCCAACGAAGATAACCTTCGACGCTCAGTCCGCCTCGACAGAGGCCACCATCGAAGGGCCTGGGACGATCACGGCGACCTTTTCGCTGCTTCCGGTCGGCGTGACCATAACCTCCAGTCCGACCGGGCCGAGTTATGTCCTAGTGGACAATGATGCGTTCAGCACTCCCCACACATTCTCTTGGCTGCCTGGGGAGTCTCATACTCTCGAAGCGGCGGCGAGCGTCGACATCAGTGGGAATGAGCGATACCTATTCACGTCATGGAGCGACAGCGGTGGCAGGGTCCATTCTTACACGGTAACCTCCTCTACTGCGACCATCACCGCCAGTTACGCCCACCAGTACCTGGTCACCCTGGCAACCAATGGCGGGACAACCACGCCAGCGGTCGGCACTCATTGGTACAGCGTGGGGTCACAGGTGACCCTGGATGCCACGGCACCGACGGCTGGGACCACTATACGATACGAATGGAATGGCTGGGCTGGATCGGGCACCGGCAGTTATACCGGGACCAACCGGCCGGCCACCAATGCCGTTACCGTCAATGGCCCGATCACCGAGACCGCCAGCTGGACCACGCAGTACCTGGTGTCATTCGTATCCTCTCCATCGGCCGGCGGCACGACCTCACCGTCCGGACTGGTCTGGGAGGACGCCGGCTCCGCTCTCGATCCAGGCGGTGCCGGATGACGGCTATGCGTTCACTTCCTGGGACAGCGACACGGCCTCGATAACGTTCAACGCGCAGGCCGCTTCCACGACCGCCAACATCAACGGTCCGGGAACGATCACGGCGGCGTTCACACTTCAGCCGGTGACGGTGACGATCACCTCCAGCCCTTCTGGGACGGGATATGTCCTGGTTGACGGGGTTGCGACATCGACGCCGCATGCCTTCAGCTGGCTTCCCGGTTCCATCCATTCGCTCGAAGCACTGAGTACGGTGACCGTCGGGACGGGAGAAAGGTACTCGTTCACGTCCTGGAGCGATTCCGGGAGCAGGGTCCATTCTTACACCGTGACCGCAACGGCGACCGTCACCGCCACCTTCGCCCACCAGTACCTGGTCACGATGGCGACCGACGGAGGCACGACGACCCCGGCGGTCGGCTCCTACTGGTACAATGTCGGGTCAACGGTAACGCTGGACGCCGCCGCACCGGCGTCCGGTACGGGATATCGTTTCGTCTGGAACAGCTGGAGCGGAACTGGCACCGGGAGCTACTCCGGGACCACCAAGCTGGCCACCAATGCCGTTACCGTCAACGGCCCGATCACCGAGACGGCCAACTGGACCAGGCAATACCAGGTCTCCTTCGCCGTAACGCCGGCAGGAGGGGGCACCACCGCTCCCGCTGGCACAAACATTTGGTACGACGCCGGGGATGTCATCACGATCCAGGCCACACCGGCGACGAACTATGCGTTCTCCACCTGGACCAGCGGGTCCACCTCCCTGACCTTCGGCGCCCAGACCGCTTTGACCACTGCGTTCATCGGCGGTCCGGGAACCATCACCGCGAACTTCGTGCTGGCGTTGGGCATAACCATAACCTCCAGCCCGACCGGGGCGGGGTACGTGCTGGTAGACGGGAGCCCGATCACCACTCCGGCGAACTTCAAATGGACCATCGGGGCGGTCCATTCCATCCAGGCGGTCCAAACCGTCGGGACGTCCGGGGAACGATACGCCTTCAGTTCCTGGAGCGATGGAGGGGCCCGTATCCATAGCTACACGGTCACCGCCCTTACCGCCACGGTGATCGCAGACTTCGACCACCAGTACCTCCTGTCCATGGCGGCCGACGTTGGCACCACCACGCCGGCGGCCGGCGGGACCGGTACCTGGCAGAACGCCGGTTCCAAGGTTGCGATAAACGCGGCCGCCCCCTCGGTGGCATCGGCCTACGAACGCTATCACTGGGTCGGCTGGACCGGGTCCGGGTCGGGGAACTACACCGGGGCGGGGGCCTCGCCTGCGGCCAATGTCACCATGAACGGACCGATCACCGAGACCGCCAGCTGGATCCATCAATACCTGGTCAACATCACCACGAACTACGGGACGACCGATCCGATCGCGGGGGAACTATGGGTCGTTGAAGGTTCGAGCATCGTGCTCAATGCCACCGCTCCGGCCGCCGGGGCCGGCGAACGCTACATCTTCAACGGCTGGACCGGGAGCGGGACCGGCAGCTACACCGGCATGGAGAATCCAGTCACCGGCGCCATACAGATAACCGGCCCGTTGAACCAGACCGCCAGCTGGACCAGGCAGCAGGTGCCATACGCACCGATCGGCCTGACCGCCAACTCGGGCGATGGGTTGGTCAACCTCAACTGGACCGCCCCGGCGGACGGGGGCCTGGCGATCGATCACTACGTGGTCTACCAGGATGGGGTCCGGGTGGGCACGGTCACTACCCTGAACACAACCATCACCGGCCTGACCAATGAACGTACCTACACGTTCATGGTGGCCGCGCACAACGCGATCGGGAACGGGCCCAACTCGTCCACGGTCATGATCAAGCCGCTGAGGAATCCGAGCATCCTCGCCCTGGCGATCACCTCGCCGGAGGCCGGCTCCTATGACCGGACCGGGGGCGTGCTGCTGCAATGGACGGTGACGGACCTGAGCTCCACCATCGTCAAGACCGAGGTGTCCCGGGACGGGAAGGCCTGGAGAACGGTGAGCGGCACGAGCCAACTGATGGGCGGGCTCCCGGACGGGAACGTCACCCTGTCCGTCAGGGTGACCGATGCGGCGAACAACGTGCTCACCCGGTCGGTCCTCATAATGGTCGACGTCACCGAGCCTACCGTGACCATAACCTCGCCGGCCGCCTGGGCGATGCTCGGTTCCCAGACGGTGACCGTCGCCTGGAGCGTCATCGATCAGGTGTCCGGCCTGGACCGGGTGGAGCTGAGCGTTGACGGAACGAACTGGACGGCGCAGACCGGTAGCTCCGCTTCCCTCCTGTTCGGGGACGGCGAGGCCCAGGTCTTTATCCGGGCGACGGACCGGGCCGGGAACTACGTGACGGCCTCGGTCCCGTTCACCGTCGATACCTTGGCGCCGGTCCTGATGACCCGGTCACCGACCGGCGCCGGCGAGTCCACCCTGATATCGGTGACGGTCACCTTCGATGAGGCGATGGACCGGTCCCTGTCGACCGTCTCCATCACCGGCGTCCAGGGAAATCTTCAATGGGCCGGGGACAACCTCATCTTCACGCCGTCGCAGGCACTGACGGGGATAACCACCTACACCGTTTTTGTCAGGGGCTTCGACCTGGCCGGGAACACCGTCGAGGAGAGCTGGATGTTCCAGACCGCCATGGTGGGCAAGATATCGGGCATCCTGTACGGACATGACGGGAAACCGCTGCCCAACACCGTCGTGAGGCTGATCGGCGGACCGACCGCCGCCCGGACGGGCCTGGGGCAGATCGGCCTGGCCGCGTCGACCGCGATCGACACCGTGCGGGAGACGACATCGGACGCGAAGGGGGCCTTCACGTTCTACGATGTGGCCATCGGCAGCTACGCCCTGGAGTTCACGGAGGTCGGATACCTGGCAAAGAGCATGGGCGTGACGATGACCGCCGATGCGGTAACGAGCGGAGGCCTGACGGTGGAGCCGGGGGCGCTGCACCCGGACCCGGGCAACGGGCTCTTGCTGATCCTGGTGGTCGGCGGGACCTGCGCCGCCATGGTCGGCGCCATCATACTGATCCGGCGGAGGAGGGCCTGATCCATTTCTTCCGTCACCTGGCCCCCAGGGCCATGACCCTTGACTCTCAGAAATCCGCCGGATCGACTAGATAGCTTTTTATTAACGTCGTTACGAAGTCGGTCCCGAAGGTTGGAAGATGCCGTCGTTCAAATGCGCAGACACCGGGATGCAATGCCCGTTCGAGATCAAGACCAAGACCGATGAAGAAATGATGAAGGCGATCGCCACTCACGCCGCAACGGCACATGATCTGAAGGAAGTCCCGCCGGACATGATGGTGAAGATCAAGGCCGCCATCAAGCCGTGATCCGTTTCATGCCGAAGGGGTCGATAAGACCCCGGATCTCTTTTATGGATGAGGTGAGGCGATCCGTTCGCCAAAGGATCGGTCTCCATAGGCCTGGGAAGCGATGTCCTCACAGATATCAACAGAACACCGTCAGGCCTGTCCCATGGCAATCTATTAGTTCCCTTTAGCCGATGCTGCCTGGCAATGCCCCGTGTCGTCTACGTCGATGATGAACCGAGACTGCTTGAGATAACCAAGCTGTTTCTCGAGGAGGACGACGAGATACAGGTGGACATCGAGGGATACCCTCGGCGGGCGCTTGACAGCATCTCAACCGACCACTACGACGTGGTCGTGTGCGACTACCAGATGCCGGAGATGAACGGCATAGAACTTCTCAAGGCGTTACGGGGTATCGGTGACCGCACCCCGTTCATCCTGTTCACCGGCAGGGGGCGGGAGGAGGTCGCCATCGAGGCGCTCAACAACGGGGCCGATTTCTACCTGCAGAAGGGGGGCGACCCGAACGTCCAGTTCCGGGAGCTGAAGAACGCCATCATCCAGCTGGCGCAGAGGAGCAAGGCGGAAGGCCTGGTGGCCCAGGGCGAGAGGAAGTACCGGGACCTGGTGGAGGGCGCCAACAGCATCATACTCAAACTGGACCCGGTGGGCAACATCATCTTCCTGAACACCTTCGGCAAACAGTTCTTCGGCCTCGGGCCGGAGACCATCGGAAGGCCGGTCATCGGCACCCTGATCATTCCCGGGGACTATCCCGAACTACCCCTGGCCGAGCAGTTCCAGGCATTCATCTCATCCGACCGGCACGGCGACAGCTACACCTTCCCGGCCCGGTCGGAAGGCAAGGAGGCATGGGTCTCCTGGACCCTGCGCGAAGTACGTGACGCCGAGGAACGGCTGACGGAGTTGCTGGCCATCGGCAACGACGTCACCGCGCTGAAGAGTGCGGAGATGAAGCTCCAGCACTCCACGGCGGTACTTCGCGCCACGCTCGACTCCAGCGACGAAGGCATTTTGGTGATAACCAACGAGGGGGTCATATCGGAGCACAACCTGCGGTTCCAGGATATGTGGAGGATCCCTCCGTCCATCATGGAGGCCGGTTCCGGGAAGAGGGTCATCGACTACGCCAAGAACCAGCTGAAGGACCCCGCCCGGTTCGCGAAGTACGTCGAGGAATGCTGGACCCGCCCCGAGGACAGCAATCTGCTCCTGGAGTTCCAGGACGGACGCTTCGCCGAGGTCTATTCCACGCCGGAACGCATCGGCAGCGAGATATTGGGGCGGTTCTTCAGCTTCAAGGACATCACCGAGCAGAAGGAGTTCGAGACCCGCCTGATGCAGCAGAAGGAGAACAGCCGCAGCCTGTTCGTCAACAACCCGGCCAACATGCTCCTCATCGAGCCGGAGACCGGCCAGATCGTGCACGCCAACAAGGCGGCCTGCAAGTTCTACGGATATACTGAACTCGCCATCTCCAAGATGAAGCTGTCGGACATCAGCATCCTTCCGTTCGAGGACTACTGGAACCGGCTGCGGTCGGCCCGGAACAACGAGAACAACTACTTCTTCGCCCCGCACCGGCTGGAGAACGGGGAGACCCGGGACGTGGAGATCTTCCTGGCTCCGATCAACTACAAGGGACGGACCCTTCTGTTCGGCATCGTGCAGGACATCTCCAACGCCAAGAGCACGCGCCGGATGATCAAGGAGACCAAGCTCAAGCAGAACCGCATCCTGGACTGCCTGTCCGAGGGAATAATCGCCATCGACACCGACAACCGGATTGTCTTCGCCAACGAAAGGGCGTCGGAGATCGTGGCGCTCCCCATGGAGAAGATGATCGGGATGGATTCCAGCGCGCTGCTGTGCGAAGGCTCGAAGGACGCCCTGATCCCCAACTCGGTGAAACGTCGTCGGGGACAGATGGACCACCGCTTGCGCAGGAGCGACGGCTCCAAGTTCTGGGCCACCGTTTCGCCGAACCCGGTGTTCACCGACGGGGTGTACGAGGGCACGATCATCACGCTGAGGGACATCACCGAGCGCAAGGAGGCGGAGATGGAGATGCGCAAGGTGCGGCACAAGCTCGAGCTGCTGGGGGACATAACGCACCACGATATCCAGAACCAGGTCACGGTGATCATGGGCAACGTCGAGCGGGCCAAGCTGCCGAACTCCGATCCCGCCGACCGGCTGAGGCGGATAGAGCGGGCGGCGACCATCATCGGCTCGCACATCGAGTTCGCCCGGGACTACCAGGGGCTGGGGACGACCGCCCCGTGCTGGCAGAACGTGGCCCAAACGGTGGAGGGGCTGGACATCGTCAAGTGGCTGGAGTCGCTGGAGATATCCGGGACGGGCCAGGGCGCTGGAGGTGAGCGCCGACCCGATGCTGAAGAAGGTGTTCCACAACCTGCTGGAGGACAGCGTCAAGTACGCCGGCAAGTTCGTGTGCGTGAACATCGACTGCGAAGTGGCCGAGCAGGGACTGACGATCTCGTACCAGGACAACGGGCCGGGTGTACCCGTCAGGGAGAAGGAGAGGATATTCGAGAAGGGCCGCGGCCATGGGACGGGTCTGGGTCTGTTCCTTTCCCGGGAGGTCCTGTCGATAACCGGGATCACGATCAGGGAGACAGGGAAGCCGGGCGGCGTATCAGGACAACGGACCGGGGGTGCCAGCTCGGGAGAAGGAAAGGATATTCGAGAAGGGCCGCGGCCATGGGACGGGTCTGGGCCTGTTCCTTTCCCGAGAGGTACTGTCCATAACCAGTATCACCATCAAGGAGACGGGGAAGCCGGGCGAGGGGGCGCGATTCGAGATGCTGATACCTCCGGGGCAGTTCCGTTTCATCGAGAAGGCGGAACCTCCCATCTTGGAGGTCGACGGCCCTCCGGCACCTGGTCCGGCGGTATGATCTCAGCGTTACGGAGATACCCAACCGAGGAGGAGGGGAGAAAGCCCGAGAGATCTCATCATTTCGTTAGGATTAACCGAATGGGGATGGCTGTAATTTCCTAGTCGCAGGGGTTCGAACTGGAGCCGTCTAAGAGGAAGCAGTTCCGACCCGATGAAGGATCCCTCGGGGATCAATAGTATGTCAATTTTGTCGTAATCCTTGTGCAATCTGAACGTTCTGGCAACAATGACTAGCAACCCAATGCCGTTACCGCTTCGGTAGAGTGATGGTCACCAAGGTCATCGGCTCATCGCTGTCCATTCTGCTGTTCCCGGTACTGATCATCCTACTCTCCTGGGACCTGGCCTGGTCGGAGGGGTGGGCGTTCAGCATCTGGCTCATACTGCTCTGCTATTCCGCGATCTATTACTTTTATCGGAAGGACCCGGTGCTTCTGGAGGAACGATACAAGAAGCCCGGCACGGGTAACGAGAAAGGCTGGACAGGTGCGTCGTCGTTGGACTGTCGTCTGGTTCACCTCCTTGATAATTGATATGCCGTTGGATGCCAGACGGTATGGATGGTCTTCGGTCTTTCCGCTCCTGGCTGGTCGGATCGTACTATCTCTTCTTCTGGTCATACGCGGAAAATACGTTCCTGTCACCGTTGGTCCGGATCCAGGAGCAAAGTAGTAGACGGTTGTTTCCACCGACGTATACCGTTTCGTCAGGCACCTGATGTACCTAGGGGCGATCCTGATGCTGATCGGTGCACCGTTGCTGCTCGGCTCGGTATTTGGGGTGTTTGTCGGTTTAGCGGTCACTGTTCTCCTGATGGGGAGGATAATCGGTGAGGAGAAGATGCTCAACAAGGAACTGGAAGGATATACTGAGTATTGAAGAAGGTCAATTACAGGCTCTTCCCTCATATTTGGTGAGGTTTAGATTCACAGATCCTGTAAGCCCCGAAGCAATTCGATGCCTGGACCAGTGCTATGAACAAATCATTCCTTATTTATTGAATCAATTTTTATAATTATCGATTTGAATCCAGGTTTCTCAAAGATCTTGCTCCTTTTTATCTCTTCCATAATCTTGGTGTTTTTAAGATCTCTAGGAATTTCAATAGATGGGTTGAATTCTGTCATGTTATGAAGATATTCATAGAATAATTCAATAGTAGAAGCAAAGATAAAATCCAGATTAGAATGTATCTTCTTCCAATCTTCAATCTTCATTTCTTTGAACATACATCCATATAACCACAAGATATGATAAGAAACAGATTTCCACTTAAGATCATTAGAATCTTGTGCTTTTTGTTTAACATAGGGGCGTATCTTCCATAGTAATAATGTTGGTACTAATCTCTGGAGAATGAAATTTCTCTGCTTGTCCTCTCCTCCTGTTTTGTCGAGAATAGATATGACAGAGTCAGGGAACACAACGGAATAAAAATTCGCATGTTCGAATATCTTTCCTGGTTGTGAAAATGAAACATTTGGCATATCCATAGAGAACGCAACATATGACTGTGCCAAATCCTTCATTGTTATCGATGGAGTGTCTCTTTTTACTTTTTCTCCTCTTCTTGTTAAGTATTTGAAAGAATAGTATTGATCAAACCATCTCTTCAGTGTTTTATGTGTCGGATCTACTGCTCTTAGATCCTTATCGTTTGTCGCTGTTTGACTGTTAGATGTTTTGGTTAATATGAGAGCTTCTTCAATATTAGTATCGTCGACTACAATGACTTTGGCCACTACCCAAATTGGATCGTCTCTTAATGTTGGTGAATCATCGAGGAATCTTGAAATAGTGTTGATTGTTTGAGCCCCATTTACTATTGTAAAGTTTTCAAATTTCCATTTATTTTCTGATGAACTCTCTTCTCTACCATTTGTGCACAGTGTAACGATTCCATTATTCAGATTCCAAAATTTTGGTCTGAGATCTTCATTCTCGAGAGTCTGCCTAATCTGATAATTTACTGATCCCTTTCTGAGTCCAAGGAATTTTCTTATGTTAAAAGCAAGAATATTATCATCATTTATGTGTTCTCTAAGCTCATTTGCATTAATTAGTCCGATCAGATCTCTTCCGTCGATAACTGGTTTGGATTTAAAACTGATAGAAAGGTTCACTCCTTGAATTCTATCTAGCATTTTTTTGAATTCATTCAAATCATAGTGTTTCAGATCGATTTCAGTAGCAAGATTTTGCTTCTTGATCCATTTTCTCGCTCGAGTTCTTGCTGATCTCTCGATTCTTAGAATATCCTGATTTGAATCAACCAATGATACTACGATCAACTGTACCTGCTTTGCACGAGACGCGTTGTCTTTTTCATTTATTAGAGCCTTTTGAATATCGGCAAATGCTTTTTTTACATAATCAATAGAATTGGAGAATTTAAACTGGTATATTTTCAAAATAGACTCATCTTCATCGAAAAATACTGCATCTCTTCCCCCATCCCAGGGACCATCAACAATGCAAGACTCCGCCTCTTCTGGACTAAAATCCTCAAACCCCTCAAGGAACCAATAACCGAAAGCTCGATCGTCATTCAGATTCCTATCTGATGCTATTGTTCGAACCTCACTTCTAATTTCCTCTACGACACTCATAACTTCCCCTCGAGTTGAGGACTAACTGTAATATTAGCAGATCAATATTGTGATCTGAAATCCAGTTGGGAGATATTCTCTGCGCCGAATCAATAATAGGTATCAGGAAAGAGTGCATAAGACAATGGAAGAAATTATTTCATCAAATACAGTATCGAGGTATCCTCTTTTTTATTACAATGTTTGTGGGATATTTTCCACCCATCCAGGTAGAGACGTATTTCAATTTATTAAAATGATTCAGAATAATCTTGAAGCAACCCCAAATTGAGAGAAATCTCCATTCAGGATAATCCCTAGTGAATACAATATATCGGCAATTTTCATGGAACCATCTCCTTCCATTTTTCGTTATTCTAAACATCCCAGTTCGATAATAACGGTTGTATGGTCGGTATCGTCAAACGATATAATAGGTATCATCAGAAAGGGTAATCGGACTTACCCCCCTCTAATGCGCAAGCACCAATTTTAACGTTCAGGGGGTTGCTAATGATCGACAGGTAACTAAGTGTTCTTTCAGTAACAGTAGGGAAGCATCATCCCCGCACTGCTTGCAGTGGTGATGATGGTCTCGCTCGCCGGAGCATTGTTCATCGGGCCGGCCCGACAGGTGTCTGCCATGTGCCTCTCATCCCCGATGCTCGAACACGGCCCCATCGTCGTCCACAACGACACTACTGACTGACCTGATATCCATGAACAATTGGCCGGGTGATAGCTCATCTGCCAATCCTTTTCTAATCAGAAACTTGGAATAAATGCCTACGGCGCCTCGAACGCCATCTCCATCGGCAAAATATTCCTTATCAATCACTTACAACTATCCCTTCCAATTACTCTGCTATCGTCTTTTTATGCCATGACCTCCCATAGTGTAACAATCGGTAAAGACCAGGAGAAGGGAAATGGAGAAGAAGAACGCAGATCCGGCGAGACGCAGATTGTTCGAACGGCCGTTGGAGATAGTGCTGGTCTATTTCATCGTTTCAGCCATCTGGATATTCCTATCGGACAACCTAGTCTGGATCATGGTCCAGGACCCATCCACGAGGTACAACATCTCGGTCGTCAAGGGCCTGGCCTTCATCATTCTGACATCACTTCTTCTCTATTACCTGGTCAAGAAGGGTTTTGACAACCTGAGGTCCTCCCAAACCTCGTTCCGCAAGAGCGAGCGGCGTATCCGTGTCATGATCGAGCGTGCTCCCTACGGCATCATCGAGAGCGATGAGAACGGGTTCATTATCCGCGCCAACCTCAAGGCGAACGAGATCCTCGGCACCAGCTCGGTCGAGCTCATCGGTTCCAACCTGAAGGATTTCGTGGTGCACTCGACGGACATCATCCCCGAGCCGAGGTCGACCCCCGCTTTCCACGAGGGTGTCGCCCGATTCTCCCGCAAGAACGGCAAACCGATCTGGGTCCAACGGGTCTCCACTCCGATAGCGGATGAGACCGGCTCGGAAAGATACGTCCTGGAGATGATCTCGGACGTGACGGAACAGAAGGAGAGCACGATCCAGCTGGCCAGAAGGGCGGAGGAGCTGGAAGCCCTCTACGACGTTTCCCGGAAGATCATCGGTTCCGAACTGGCCGCAGATTCGCTGGAGAGCATATGTGGGGTCGCCGTGGACCGGTTGCAGGGCATCTTCCGCTCTGGTTTACGATCTTGACCCATCAGGCAAGATGGTGAGGATCGCTCAAAAAGGGACACCGCCGGATATCGAGATCGAAACGCTCATCGACAAAATGGAACCAGGACCTCAGACATTGGTGCATGGCGACATGGCATGGGTGGTCGTCCCCCTGATAGAGGACGAAAAGATCATCGGGGCTATGATCTTCGGACATCCCGACCCAGAGTGGTTCACAAAGGACCGGAAGGGGCCGTTCCACTCGCTCGCCAACCTTTCCCTTCTTTCTATCCAGAAGGTCCGAATGATCGAGGCACTAAGATCATACGCCAACGACCTTGAGGGAAAGGTCAGGGGGAGGACCAAGGACCTCACCGAGGTAACGGAACGTCTTGCCGAAGAAGTGAAACGGACCAAAGATGCGCAAGAGAGGCTGTTCCAGGAAAAGGAACGGTTGGACGTCACCATCTGCAGCATCGGGGAAGGCGTCATCGTCACCGAGATAGATGGGACCATCCGGCTGGCGAATCAGATCGCCGAGGATAAATGCTCCTTTACGGGAACGATAACCGGTCAGAAGATAAACGACGTCCTTCCCATCCTTGACCCGATCATGGAGAAGCCCGTCTTATCCTACTGGGTTTCCCGTGATGACGATTCCACATCCGAACGGAAAGGCATCCTGGTCGACCTTAGCGGCCGCCGCGACCTCTCCTACAACTCCGCTTCAGTCAGGGACCGGGCCGGCCAGGTGATCGGTTATGTGATCGTCTTCCGGGACATAACTGACGATGTCCGATTGCAGAAGGCCGTCTCCGAGGCGCAGCGCCTGGATTCGATAGGGCAGCTCGCCGGGGGCATGGCTCACAGCTTCAACAACGTCCTGACAACGATTCTGGGCAACGTCGAGATGCTCAGCTACATGCCGCTGGACGAGGAACGCAGGAAGGCCAGCCTCAACGATGTTAGGCAGGCGGCCATGAAGGCCAAGGACCTGTCGAACCAGCTGCTGACATTCGCCCGGGGCGGGGAACCGGTAAGGAGCTGCGTTTCCGTGCTGGACCTGCTGGAGGATATTGGCGTAAGATATTCAGACGGGTCCCGGGTGGAGGTCCGGGTCTCGTCCGAGAATGAGCAGTACTATGTTAACGCTGACGAGGTCCAGATCGGCCAGGCGTTCTCGAACCTGGTTTCCAATGCGCTGGCCAGCGCACCCTCCGGGATCGTCCTCGAAATCACATTATCATATCAGGAAGTTGCCATTGCGAAAGCGACATCGCTCGCCCCCGCCAGATATGTGGTCGTCAAGCTGGAGGCGCCAACCTGGATATCGCCGAGGTCGGAGAGGGACAAGCCCCGGTCCCACGGTTCCGAGTTCGACGAGAAGCAGGGTCTCGACCTGGCCATCGCCAACTCCATCATCCGTAGGCACGACGGGTTCATGGTCATCGGCACATCGTCCAAGGGCTCGAACTACGACGTCTATCTGCTGGCCTGGTCGGAATGCGTCAACGCCCCGGCGGCCAGGCCGAAGCACGGTCCGGACCGGCCGGCCAAAGTGCTGATAATGGACGACGACGAGGGCATCCTGGACGTCCTGTCCAAGATGGTGGAGGCGTTGGGACATTATGTGGTGGCGGCCAGGGAAGGAGGGGAGGCGATCGACCTCTACGCCAAGGCGGAGGCGTCCGGCGACCCGTTCGACGTGGTCATCATGGACCTCAACATACCGGGCGGGCTCGGCGGCAGGGAGACGATAAGGCGGCTCCAGGAAAAGTACGACAACATCAACGCCATCGTCTCCAGCGGCTATTCCAACGACCCGATAACGGCGAACTACATCAGCTACGGTTTCAAGGGCGTTCTGCCGAAACCGTACACAATGAAACAGCTGGAAGAGGCGATACAGAAGGCGCTTGTCGATCTTTGAGAGACACGAGAGGTACTTTACCGGGCGATCATCGGATACGAAGTTCCTCCAGGACCGTCATTTCCATCTTCCTCAATCTTATCAGGTGCCTTCTCCTGACTATCCAGCGCTTGGTCTGTACCAAGAAGAACACTACGGCGAGTATCAGGACGATCGTGTTCAATATGGCCGTCCAATTGAATGAAAGGACCGGCAGGGAGCCCAAGGTCAACCCTGCGATCTTCTTAGCGCTATCGGCGAAGTACAGGGCGAACAGGAACCCTACGATCGGACTTGGCCTTTATCCTCTTATTTGATAGGCAAAACCAAGCTCAACGATCTGACCGGGTTTAAATCGGGCAATGAATGATTAGAGAATAATAATGATTTAGGCAGATGCTGTCCTGTCAAAGTCAGTGCCCGATTTCTATATATATTGGGACTTTTTTCTGTTTTAATGCCGTATGACAAATCGGCGAGCCAGGAGTTCAGAACGAACATCCATGTGGGCGCATACAGGTCTTAACCCTACTCTTTTTCATCTTGCCCGTTATCCTCAGGAATAGGTATGCTCGATCCCTTCAGCTGGCCTTGGAGATACATCCTCTTCAATATCTCTTCACGACCCTTGTTGCCAGTGATCTCATCGTAGGACATATAATCGATGTAGTGACGAACCGCGGCTATGATGAAATCCGATCGTGATTTGAACATTCTCCGATCCACGATGTTCTCAATCTCGGCCACGAGTCCATAGGGCATCCGGAGATTAACGATCTGGGTTTCACCCCTTCGTTTCTTCTCGTTTATTGTCATCTGCTCCCCCAAAGGTAGGAGAAAGATATATATCATTTGTATTACGTTTGTATTTCAAATGAAATATCAGACCTCCGTCCGAATGATCAATGACAACGCTATGAGGCCGTGCTCTCAAGTTTCGACGAAAGAGCCCTTAAGCCCCATTCTGGGTCATAATCATTATATCGCAAATACGGAGGTATTTGTGACTATGAAGAGAGAAGAGGTGACGCGATGTCCTTCCTAGAGACCATGACCCCCATGGAGAGGATGAACTCGCTCTATGAAACGGGGTGTGCGGACAGGCCCGGCATATCTGCGTTCGCGATGGGGATGGTCCCTAGAATGACCCATGGACTGACCGTGGGGGAGGGTTATGCCAACCCGCTCTCCTTCGCCAAGGCATACCTGCCCATCTGGCAGCTCTTCGGATTCGACTCAGGTCCGCTATTTGGACATGCATGCGCTGGTAACGCCGAGTTCGGGGGAACCTTGGCCTATCCCGGTAAAAGGTCCAAGGCCTGTTCTCCTTTCATCGTCAACCACGCCATCAATCTTCCCGAGGATGTGGACCGAGTGGCCGTCCCGGACCCGAGCACCGTCGGTGAGGTCCCGAAGATCGTCGAGGCCTGCCGCCATGTATTCAAGGAATATCCAGATGGGTACCGGAGCCCGTCCGTCGTTGTGGGGACGCCGTTCACCTGGGTGGTCAACATCGTGGGAATGGAGACCGTTCTCACCTGGATGATCAAGAGCCCCGATCTCGTATACAAATTGCTGAACAAGGTGGTCGAATTCCAAATCGACTACGCGAAGTATTTGGTGGAGACGCTTGAACCAATGGTCCTGTTCGAAGGAGGCCTTGCCGAGTCGAATGATTTCATAAGTGCGAAACAGTTCGAGTATTTTGTACTGCCATATCTCAGGGAATACCACACTGGCGCGATGAAGCACGGAGCGATCGGGATCAATTCCCACCCGTGTGGCGATCAGACCCGGAACATCAAATTATGGAAAGAGCTGAAGGACATCAGGTATATCAATTTCGACTATCGGACGCCTATCAATAGGGTGGTGGAGGAGTTCCACAATGATTCGACCGTCATGGGCAGCATCGAACCGTGCTCGTTTGTCTCTCAGAATTTCGACTCAATCTATTCCACAACAAAGGAATTCCTACATTTGGCTGCAACCAAATGCAATCGAGGATACGCGGTCGGACCGGGATGCGAAATGCCATCCTCGGTCCCGCCAGCCAATCTCTTCGCGATGGTCCAGGCGACAAGGGACTATGCCGAATCGCCAGAATGGAAAGACCACTGCAGAAAATAATTAGTGGTAAGTCGTAGAACTAGGAGGAAAGGAAAATGGAAAATGCAAGCATTAGCGTAGCGGATGAACGGAAATTCGAAATAACTGATACGTCAGCGGATTCGCTGTCGTTGGGATCGGCATTGTTGGGGTGGCTGACCATAGTGTTCGCCTTCGCCTCATTGAACTACTACCCGGTCAGCGGCATGGTCCTGTCTGTGGTGTTCTTCTGCGGGTTCGGGTTTCTGATCGTGGCCCTGACCTCCTGGAAGAAGGGGAACGAGTTCGGGCTTTTTGCGTTCGGAATGATAATGGTTTTCGCCTGGTCGTTCGTGGCGCTCAACATCCTGCCCGCCACAGGCTTGGTCAGTCCGCCGACATCAGCGGAGTTCGCAACCTTCATGATATCTTTCGCATTGTTCGTGGCCATGCTGGCCATAATTACCACGTTCTTCCCGGTCCGCCTGCTGACCATCATAATCGGGCTGGCGTCGGTGATGTTCATGATGGTCGGCATTCATGCGCTGACCACCGATGCGACTCTACTGTCCGCCATTGGCGTGCTCGCGGTGATCGTGGGAGTTCTGGCATTCTACCTTAGCGTTGCTTCGGTGATCAACGGATGCGCAAGGAAACAAGTGTGTCCAATCTTGTTAAAAAAGAGCTGAATGGATAGGTGAAAAAATGAAGACACAAGAATCTGAGCTATTGAAAGAGCTTAAGCAGAGCGTCATCGACTTCGATGAAGTTGTGGCCGCAAAGACCGCCCAAAAGGTCTTGGATGACGGTTACGACCCTAAGACGGCGATTCTGCACGGGTTGAGCGAAGGGATGAAGGAGGTAGGCGTCCTGTACGAGCAGAAGGTGTACTATCTACCACAGGTGATGGCCGCCTCGGCCGCCATGAACGCTGCCTTGGCCATATTGAAACCGCACCTCAAGAAAGAGACATCGGGCGCAAAGGCCCGCAAGGTGGTCATATGCACCGTCGAAGGCGACGTCCATTCGATAGGAAAGGGCATAGTGGCCACCCTATTGGGTGTCGGCGGATACGATGTTCATGACCTGGGTGCGGACGTGTTGATCTCGAAGATCGTAGACACCGCACAGGCGGAGAAGGCGGACCTGATCGGAATGAGCACTCTAATGACGGCAACGATGGCCGGCATGACGGACGCGATCAACCTGATGAAGTCCCGCGGAGTCCGTGACCAGTTCAAGGTGGCGATCGGAGGTGCACCGATTAACAAGGAATTCGCCAAACAGATCGGTGCTGATACCACCGCTGACAATGGCGAGGTCGCTGTCACCGAGATCAACAAGCTGTTCGGAGGTGCTTGAAATGTTCAAGGAAACTATGACCCCCATCGAGAGGATGATGTCGCTCTTCCAGACCGGATGGGCAGACCGTCCGGGGGCCGGGGCATTCGCCATGGGTTTCGTATCCAAGCAGCACAAGGGATTGACCATCGGTGAATGCTACAAGGATCCGGTTAAGTTCGCCAAAGCGTTCCTTCCGGTCCAGGAGCTTTACGGATTCGACACCGGGCCGTTGTTCGGCCACGCTTGCGCCGGAGCTGCCGAATACGGGGGAGAACTCTCTTACCCTGGAGCTGATTCGAGGGCTCAGAGCCCGCTCATCGTGCGGCACCCGATCGAAACGCCGGACGCAGTCGACAAGATGCAGACCCCAGACCCCGCCACGGCGGGAGAGATCGAAGATTGGTGTCGTGGAGCCAGGTATGTTCTCGAAACTTATCCCGAGGGCTACAAGAACCCCACCGTCCAGGCCGGTGACGCCTTCTCGAACGCCGGGAACATCATCGGCGTGGAGACGATGCTCATCTGGATGCTGAAGAAACCGGATCTGGTGCATAAGGTTCTAAACAGCGTGTCAGAGTTCCTCATCAATGAGGTCAAGTACATACTGTCCACGGTCGGCCCGATAATGTTCTTTGATGGAGGTCCGACGGACTCGAACGATCTGATCAGCGACAAGCAATTCGAGCAGTTCGCGTTGCCGTCGCTGATCAAGGTTAGGGAGGGTGCCTTGAAGGCAGGAGCTCCTGCCGGTTTCCTCTGCCACCCCTGCGGGAACCAGACCGACAATGCGAAATTGTGGGCCAAAGTGCCAGGTTCGTTCGCCATCAACTTCGACTACCGGACGCCGTTACCGAAGGTCATCGACATCTTCGGGAAGTCCACAATGATCGTGGGCAACATCGAGCCAGCTAAGTTCATGATCAACACCTATGATGAGGTGTATAAGACGACCAGGGACCATCTGGACGTTGCGGCTACGAAATGCGAGCACGGGTACATTGTCGGCCCGGGATGCGAACTGCCTGTCTCCACGCCAGCGGCGAACCTGTTTGCCATGGTCAAGGCGACCCGCGATTATGCCGAGACTAAGGAATGGCAGGAGAGAAAGCCGCGCTAGGCCTGCGCCGTTAAAACGACATCCCCCCGGGGTGCACGCCTCTCCCCCCGTCCCCCGGCAATTCTTTCTTTACATTCGTTGTTATAGTGAAATGAAGGCGAACGATATGATCGGTCAGCAGAACGAATTAGGCATTGACCCGAGACTTAGAAGGGCGACGGCAGAGGTACTATCCTGCCCCAAATGCAACAACAAGTTCAGTCTCCTCTATGCTCGCACATTTGCCTGTGCAGGGTGTCCTCATGCGATCAAAGGGTGCGCCAACGTTAGATGTCCACGTTGCGATTTTGAATTCCCGATCAGCAGTTCTCCACTGGGTGCCGGCGGCCAATCCGCCTCGATGAAAGTGGCGAGCATGCTGGACAAATACAATAGGGACTTCGGGGTGAAAAGAACGAGGTGACCATCTCCGATGGATGCCAGATATCCGGAAACGATTGGCTAAGAGAGATGTGACCATTGGATGAAATCAAAATGATGACTCTAGAGATGGGAAGGGCTACAATTGTCATCCGCTACTTCGATAGGACATCAGCAATCACCTTCATGAGATTAGCTACTCCCACTCATACATTGGAATGGTCCAGCAAATATCTTTCACAGGACCGATAGTTACTAGCCAATATTTTCGCAAAGCAATAACTGGAAGGGGACCGCTCAGAAGGCACACCATTGAATATTGAACGATTTGGGTGGTTCACCCTTCGGTCGTTGAACGAAGTCCAATCTCAGGTACGGCAAGTTGAGAATGATTCTCCCGAAAATTTACGACCATTAAAGAAGAGTTTTCATGGTTTTGAACTGCTCGATGCACACCCTACCCAATCAACCAATGAATTGCGAATATCGGCGATTTCTTGGAGGTCTTCTCCTTCCATTTTCCGCATATCGTCAACCTCCTAGTTCGATAGATTCGAACGTATGGATGGTGTTATCAACGACGAAAAAATCGTTATCAGGAATGGTAACCGGACTTACCCCCTTCTAATATTCCGACCTCATTTTTAACATTTAGAAGGGTTGCCTATGATCGACAGGATTACCAAGCGTTCGTTCAATGACAAAAAGAGGAGCATCATCCCCGCACTGCTTGCAGTGGTGATGATGGTCTCGCTCGCCGGAGCATTGTTCATCGGGCCGGCCGGACAGGTGTCTGCCCAGGGCCTCTCATCCCCGATGCTCGAACACGGCCCCATCGTCGTCCACAACAACACCGACCTGGCCGACCTGATGGCATTGAACGATTGGCCGGGTGATGGTTCATCCGCCAACCCTTACATTTTCCAGAACCTCGAAATAAACGCCACCGGCGCTTCGAACGCCATCTCCATCGGCAACACCTCTTCTTACCTGATCATAACCAACTCCCACCTTACCAACGCCTCCCTCCTGTCCATTGGCTTCGGTGAAGGTGCCGGCATATTCCTGTTCAACACCAGTCACGTCCTGATTGTCAACAACACCATCGGCGAGTGCCGCTACGGCGTTCTGATCCGCAACTCCACCTCGACCACTGTATACAACAACACAGTCACCCAGTGCAGTTCTTTCGGACTGGTCTCCAACGGCTCGTCGGGAAACACCTTCTACGGCAACGCCCTCACCGGAAACAACGGCGCGAGCTCCGTTTACGACATCGAACATGCCCAGGCATACGAGGACGGCACCAGCGACCTCTGGTCCTCAGCTTCCATCGGCAACTACTGGAGCGACCTGCCATCGGTGGATCTCGATCACGACAGCATAATAGATTCCGACTATCTCCTGGCGGGACCGGGCGCTGCCATCGACGGGTATCCGTTGGTCGCCCTGGTCGCCTCGCCCTACGGTCTCAGCGCCGTGGTCGGACAGGGCTCGGTCCATCTCACCTGGACCGGCCTCAACTACACCATCGGCTCACCGGTTACCGGACTTACCCTCTACCGCATCTCGGACACCGGCGACAACGCCTCGATCCCGCTCGGCCCGGACGACGTTTCGTACACGGACAATGGCCTTCACTACCTTTCCAACTACACCTACTACCTGGTGGCCCATGCCGATACTGCCAGCCCCGATAGCGCATCGGTATCGGTCTACACCAATGATGCCGTTTATCCGACGATATCTATCCTTACCCCGTCCAACGGGACCATATCGCGCGATAACTGGGTGGAGATAATCTGGACCGCTGGCGATAGCGGTTCCGGCATCGATCATTACCTGTTCCGGATCGATAGCGGAGAATGGGACAGCGCCGGGACCCAGACCACCATAATGATGGGCGCGTTCGACGGCAATCACACCGTCGATGTGAAGGTCCTCGACCGGGCTGGCAACAACGCCACAGCGTCCGTCTGGTACATCGTCGACACGACAGCTCCGAGCCTGGCCATCGATACGCCCGCCGAAGACAGCTACCTGAACACATCTTCCGTGACCGTTTCCTGCACCGGCAGCGACGCCGGCACCGGGCTGGCCGGGTACCAGTACAAACTGGACAGCGGGGACTGGTCGGAACTGAACAATTCCCCCTCGATCAACCTGACCGGACTGGGCGAAGGCTCGCACACGCTATATGTGAAGGTCTTCGACATCGCCAACAATTCCCAGAACTCCTCGGTCACATTCACCATCGACCTGACGCTTCCGACGCTGGCCATCGACTTCCCGGCCGAGAACGACTGGGTTAACACCTCGTCCGTGACCGTCGTAACCACCGGTGGTGACGCCGGCTGCGGCGTGCTCGGCTACCAGTATCGTCTTGACGGGGGCGAATGGAGCGGTATCAACGTCTCTTCCTCGTTCAACTATCCGGCCCTCTCCCAGGGCACACACACCGTCGAGGTGAAGGTCCTGGACAAGGCGCTCAACTACGTCACCGCCACCGTCACGTTCCGCGTCGATCCCTACGCCCCGGTGGTCACGATATCCTCGCCGGCGCAGGACTTCCTGTCCGACACCGACCAGGTCACGTTCATCTGGTCCGGCAGCGACAACGGGTCCGGCCTGACCGGGTTCCGCTGCCGCCTCGATGACGGCGAATGGTCATCGATCTCCATTTTCAACGACATCACCCTCAGCGACCTGGAGGACGGGGCCCACATCTTCACCGTCCAGGCGTTCGACCTGGCCGGCCTGGTGGAGAACGCGACCGTCTCGTTCGTCATCGATACCACCGCGCCGATGGTAACGATAACCGTCCCGTCAGAAGGCGCATTCCTCAACGCCTCGACGGTCACGGTGAACGTGACCGCTACCGACGCTTCCTCCCCGATCAAGGGCTACCAGTTCCGCGTCGACGGACAGGCCTGGTCGGCATCAAGCCTCACCGCCTCCCGTCAGTACACGTCGTTAGCGGAAGGCATGCACATAGTCGAGGTACAGGTCTTCGACAGTGCCGACAACGTCCGGCTGGTCAGCCGGAACTTCACCGTGGACACCGTCCCGGCATCCATTTCCATCACCTACCCGACCGGAACGATCTATTCCAGCGTCACCTCCATGAGGGTGGACTGGACCGGCGGCGACCTGAACTCCGGCCTGCAGGGATTCCAGTTCCGCCTCGATGACGGCGAATGGTCGCCGATCGACAACGCCACCACCAACCTGTTCACCGACATGGCCGACGGCGTGCACATGGTATACGTCCGTTCGCTGGATAACTCGAACAACATTGCTGTGGCCTCGGTCAGCTTCACCGTCGACACCACCGCACCATACCTGTCGATATCCACGCCTGCCGAGGGTACGATGACCCTGCTCCAGAGCATGACCGTCACCTGGGACGGCGGCGACAACACCTCCGGCCTGCAGGGATTCCGCTTCCGCATCGACAACGGCGGATGGTCCGCACTGGGCATGACCAAGACATACAATTTCGTGGGGCTGTCGGACGGCAGCCACAAGGTGGACGTCCTGGGCATCGACCGCTCCGGCAACACCGCCACCATCTCGGTCAATTTCATCGTCGATTCGACGGCGCCGTCACTGTCCATCACCTCCCCGTCGGGTGGATATTACTCACCGTCGTCAACGGTCAACGTGACCTGGGCCGGCAGCGATCCGACATCCGGTCTCCTCGGCTTCCAGTTCAAGATCGATTCGGAAAGCTACCCGGCGACATCGCTGGTCTACAGCCATGTCTTCGAAGGTCTGGCGGACGGCTCGCACACGGTCAGCGTCAAGGCCTACGATAACATCGGCAACACCGTGACCCGGACCGTCACGTTCTACGTCGATACCTCCGTCCCGACCGTCCAGATCACCTCGCCCGAGCCGGACCTGATCACGAACGAGACCGCCCTCACCGTCGTCTGGGAGGGCAGCGACGCCACCGGAGGCATCGCCGGTTACTACTACAAGCTTGACAGCGGCGCCTGGTCCTCGATCACCGGTTCCACCAGCCACACCTTCCTCGGTCTGCGCGATGGCGACCACTCGTTCGTCGTCAAGGTCATCGACCACGCGAACAACCTGGCCATCGACACGCTGAACTTCACCGTCGTCGACACCGTCCCGCCGGTACTGACGATACTGTCCCCGGCGCAGAACGCGTTCCTGGGCAACGCCCTCGTCCACGTCGTTTGGAACGCCACCGACCTCACGTCCGGCGTCCAGGGCTATCTGTACAGCATCGACGGCGGCGACTGGAGCGATATGACCGTCGACACCGAGCTCACGTTCACCTCCACCTGGGACGGAACGCACACCGTCGAGATCGTCGCCTACGACAATGCCAACAACTCGATCACCAAGAGCGTGACGTTCGTCGTCGACACCACCGCCCCGGAGATGTCCATCACCTCCCCGGCGATGGGATTCAACTCCGACAGTGCCACCGTCAAGCTCATCTGGTTCGCCTACGACGCCACCGCCGGGCTGAGCGGATACCAATACCGCATCGATGGCGGGGCCTGGTCCGCCACCACCCAGGCGATCAGCCACGACTTTACCGGACTAGCAGAAGGTCCGCACAGCGCGGAGGCGAAGTGCATCGACAAGGCGGGCAACGAAGCCACCGCCTCGGTCACCTTCATCGTAGATACCTATATCCCCATCCTCGGTATCATCAGTCCGTCGGAAGG
Organism: uncultured Methanomassiliicoccales archaeon; assembly: GCA_963695345.1. Lineage (GTDB taxonomy): Archaea > Thermoplasmatota > Thermoplasmata > Methanomassiliicoccales > UBA472 > DASXVU01. The sequence goes on along the minus strand of OY968769.1, from coordinate 748,316 downwards.
GGCCTACGTCACCTCATCAGTGACTGTCCGGGTGTCCTCTTCCGACCCTACTTCTGGCATTTCCGGCTACCAGTTCCGCATTGACGGACAGGCCTGGACCGAGCTTTCCGATTCACCGAACGCGACGTTCGCCGGTCTCCCGGACGGCATGCACACCTTCGACGTGAAGGCGTACGACGGCGCCATGAACTGGGCCCGGATCACCTCCACGTTCACCGTGGACTCGGGCGAACCGACGGTCCTGATCGTCTCCCCGGGCAGCGGATCCATATTCGCGACGCCGTCGGTCACGGTCTCCTGGCTGGGCAGCGATTCGGTCTCCGGGGTGCAAGGATATCAGTACCGCATCGATTCCGGCGAATGGTCTATCGTCGCCACCGGCACAAGCCACGCCTTCGCTGATCTGATCGACGGCGAACACACCATCGATGTGAGGGTCCTGGACCGGGCCGGCAACAACGACAGCGCATCCATTACCATCACCGTCGACACCGTCGCGCCGGTCCTGAGCATCCTGGACCCGGCCGCGGAGTTCAACACCACCAGCCCCTCCGTCTACTGCAACTGGACCGCCAGCGACCTTACCAGCGGCCTTCTCGGATACCAGTACCGGCTGGATGGCAGCGGATGGTCCGGTCTGACCTCTGCCACCGGGACGGTTCTGACCTCCATCCAGGACGGGCGCCACGTGCTCACGGTCCGGGCCTACGACCGCGCAGGCAACTTCGCCACGGCGACGGTCAACTTCACCACCGACTCGTACCCGCCGATCGTCGACATCAACTATCTATCGGTCACCGGGCCTGTAGACAACCGGACCGCCGTCGTCGGCTGGACCGGGAGCGACCTCAACTCCGGCGTCGTCGGCTACCAGTGTCGCATGGACAGCGGCGAGTGGTCGCCGCTCTCGATAGACCTGACGGCCACGTTCAACGGGCTGTCCGAGGGCTACCACGCGGTTTACGTACGCGCATACGATCACGCCGGCAACATGGGCAGCGACGCCGTCGGCTTCTACATCGGCGGGACCGGCCCGACCTTCGCCATAACCTCGCCTGGATGGTACACTGCGTTCACGACGAACGACGTCACCGTCACCTGGGGTCTGTTCAAGACCTTCGAGATCGACCATTACGAGACCCAGCTGGATAGCGGGGCATGGGTCCCATGCGGACTGTCCGAGGACCAGTTCTTCTCCGGACTGTCCGAGGGATGGCACACCGTCTACGTGCGCGCCGTCGACGTGAACGACACGGTCCTCACCGACTCGGTGCAGTTCATGATCGACACCGTCGCCCCGACGCTGTCCATCACGTCGCCCGCCAACGGTTCGTCGACCAGCTCGGTGCTGGTCACGGTGAGCTGCGACCTGCACGACGTCACCTCCGGCATCAACCGGATCCAGTACGAGCTGGATGACGGCGGATGGTCCTCACCGACGCTGTCTTACTCCTTCTCGTACTACCTGCCGGAAGGGGACCACCGGGTCGACGTGCGCGCCTGGGACAACGCCGGCCACATCGTGACCGCCTCGGTCAACTTCACCGTCGACTGCACCGCGCCGACGATAAGCATTCTTTCGCCGACGAGCGGCAGCTACGTCAACTCATCATCGGTGAGCGTCTCCGCGCTGGGCGCGGACGGGAGCTACGGCATCCAGGGCTACCAGTTCATGGTGGACGGGCAGGGCTGGACGGACATCGGCGTCTCCGGCGACCACGTGTTCAGCGGCCTCTCGGTAGGCCAGCACACCGTTTGGGTCAGGGACACCGACCACGCCGGCAACACCGCCACCGCCTCGGTCACGTTCTACCTCGACAACGTCCTGCCGACGCTGTCGATCACCTCGCCCGCGGACGGGTTCTACTCCGACCAATCATCGGTAAGGGTCATCTGGCTGGGCGGGGACGTTCATTCCGGGCTCAAGGGCTTCAGCCACCGGCTGGACGGGGGCGCGTGGTCCGATCTGACCGATGAAATAACCTTCACCTTCACTTCGCTCTCCGAAGGCACGCACGTACTGGACATCCGGGCCACGGACAACGCCGACAACGACCGGATCAGGACCGTCACGGTCATGGTCGACACCATCGATCCGACCATCTCCATAAATGGACCGGTCAACGAATACTACTCGCCCTCCTCGTCGGTGAACGTCAGCTGGACCGGCGACGACGAGATGTCCGGCGTGGACGGTTACATCTACCGCATCGACGGGCAGGAATGGACCGAGATGAGCGACGACCTGTTCCACGTGTTCGGGCCGCTCTCCGAAGGAATGCACATAGTCGAGGTCAGGGTCTTCGACATGTCCGGTAACTTCGACAAGGCCTGCGTGAACTTCACGGTCGACACGGTCAAGCCGCTCATCGCGATATCCTCGCCGGATGGCTCGGTATACACCAACTCCTCGTCCATGCAGGTCAACTGGAACGGCAGCGACCCGACATCGGGCATCAAGGGCTACCGGTACCAGGTGGATTCGGAGGCATGGTCCTCCCTGACCGACGACGTCACCCATCTGTTCGCGGAACTGTCCGAAGGATCCCACACGGTATACGTCCGGGCGTATGACAACGCCGACAACTTCGAGACCGCCAACGTCAGCTTCACCGTGGACACGGTCCGGCCGGACATATCGTTCAGCTCCCCGGCCGACGGCGTCAACACCGGTTCGACGTCGATGACCGTCACCTGGCTCGGGGTCGACCCGACCTCCGGCATCCTCGGCTACCGCTACAACCTGGACGGCAGCGCCTGGTCCGGCCTGGTGTCGGCGACGACCTTCACGTTCACCAACCTGCTGGACGGCACGCACACCGTCGAGGTATGCGCGTTCGACCGGGCGGGCAACAACCGCACCGCTTCCGTCGACTTCACCGTCGACACGGTCGCTCCCAGTCTTACGATATCCTCTCCCAGCGGCGGCGCCGCCACATCGGACACGTTCATGAACGTGGTGTGGCACGCCACCGACGCCACGACCGGCGTCCAGGGGTACCAGTTCAAGATCGACTCCGGCGACTGGTCCGAAATAGACGTGGTACTGAGCCACCTGTTCTCCGCCCTAGATGACGGATCGCATACCGTCAGCGTCCGGGCCGTCGACAACGTCGGCAACGTTGCCACGTCCTCGGTCACGTTCATCATCGACACCGGCGACCACAGCCCGCCGGAGGTCAGCATCACCTCGCCGTCGAACGGGTCCATCTCCGCCGCCAGCAACGTCGTGGTTACCTGGACCGGCAGCGACGTCCCGTCCGGCGTCAAGGGCTACAAGTACCGCATCGACGGCGGCGAATGGTCCTCGCTCACGGTCATGCTGATCCACGGGTTCTCCGGCCTCTCCGACGGTTCGCATACCGTCGACATCATGATCTATGACCGGGCCGACAACACCGCCACCGCGGCGGTCAGCTTCACCGTCGATACCACCGCACCAGTACTGGCGATATCCTCGCCGTCCACCGGGGCGTTCCTGAACACCGCTGACCCGCACGTCTTCTGGTCCGCGACCGACGCCACCACCGGAATGGACGGCTACCAGTACAGGATCGACGGGGACTCCTGGTCGTTGAAGTCAGGATCTACCGACAACGTATTCACGGGTCTTGCCCAGGGATCGCACACCGCCTACGTCAAGGCGATCGACAACGCCGGCAACTCCTACATTGCCAGCGTGACCTTCGTGGTCGATACGGTCGATCCGTCGGTCTCCATCACCTCGCCGCCGAACGGCTTCATCTCCGGCAACTCGCTGGTCACGGTCATATGGACCGGCAGCGACGCGACATCCGGCCTGGCGGGCTACAAGTACCGCATCGACGGCGGCGAATGGTCGTCACTGGTCTCGCGGGTCAGCAACGGGTTCTCCGGGCTCGCCCAGGGACCGCACACCGCCGACGTCATGGCGGTCGACCGTTCCACAAACTTCGCAACAGCCACCGTCGCCTTCACCGTGGACACGATTTCGCCGGTGCTGACCATCGTCTCCCCGGCGAACGGTGTTCAACTCGAACTCCTCCACCGTCACGGTCAACTGGACGGCGACCGACGCCAATTCCGGCATCGCCGGCTTCCAGTACCGCATCGATGGCAGTTCATGGTCATCGGTGGTCACCGCCCTGGGCCACACCTACAGCGGTCTGATCAAGGGCCTGCACAAGGTCGACGTCAAGGTCATCGACAACGCCGGCAACACCGCCCAGGGAAGCGTCAGCTTCACCGTGGACCTGACCCTGCCGACGATAACGATCTCCTCCCCGGCGAACAACTACAACTCCAAGCTCAGCTCCGTCACCGTCGTATGGACCGGCGCCGACGTCGGTACCGGCGTTCAGGGCTACCAGTACCGCATCGATAGCGGTGCCTGGTCCGCGATATCCAGTTCGCTGAGCCAGGCGTTCGATGCATTGGAGGATGGATCGCACACGGTGAACGTGCGCATCTGGGACAACGCCAACAACATGGCGACCGCCTCGGTCACCTTCAAGGTCGATACCGTGAACCCGACGATAGCGATCGACTCGCCCTCCGAACGACGACATATTCAACGTCTCCTCGGTCACCGTCGGGTGGACCGGAGAGGACGCCACCTCCGGCATCGCCGGCTACCAGTACAAGCTGGACGGCGGTTCATGGTCCTCCTCGTCCATGTCGACCAGCCATCTGTTCGGTTCATTGACGGACGGGACCCACACGGTCTACGTCAAGGTCACCGACAACGCCGGCAACAGCGAGACCGACTCGGTCACGTTCGTGGTCGACACGGTCGCTCCGAGCCTATCCATCACCGCCCCGTCCGTCGACCATCTGACCAACCTCACCTCGGTCACCGTCTCTTGGTCCGGATCCGACCTGACATCCGATGTCCAGGGATACCGCTACAGCATCGACGGCGGTGCCTGGTCCTCGATCTCCTCGGACACCAGCCACACGTTCACCGGCCTGGGGGACGGCAACCGCACCGTCCGGGTCCAGATATTCGACAACGCCAACCTGGTCACGCTCCGGTCGATAACCTTCATGGTCGACACGGTGCCTCCGGTTCTGGAGATCACCTCACCATCCGAGGGGGAGCTTGTCAACGACCGGTACATCACCTGGGCGGCCTCCGACGCCACCTCCGGTGTCGCTGGCTACCAGTACCGTGCCGATGGCGGCGCCTGGTCGACCATGGACCTGACCACCAGCAATACGTTCTCCGGACTGGCCGATGGCAATCACACCGTGACGGTCCGGGCGTTCGACATTACCGGCTCGTGCTCCTATGCGTTCGTCAACTTCACGCTCGACGCCACCGCGCCGACGATCGACATAACATCGCCGGCTGACTATTCCATCTCTGCCTCCTCGACGGTCACGGTCATCTGGGAGGGCAGCGACGCGCTGTCCGGAGTGACTGGCTACCAGTACAGTCTCGACGGAAGCGCTTGGTCGGTGCTGTCCAACGACCTATCCCACGAGTTCTCTGGCCTGGGCGATGACACCCACACTGTCGACATACAGGTCTGGGATCTGGCCGGCAACAACGCCGTGGACACCATCAGAATCATCGTCGACACGGCGGCACCGGGCGTCTCCATCAGCTCTCCCGCCGATAACTACATCTCTTCGTCCACGTCGGTCACCGTGACCTGGACCGGGATCGACCTCGGCACCGGGCTGGCCGGCTACCGCTACAAGATCGGTTCCGATGAGTTCTCCTCGCTGAGCATGACCGCCACCCACACCTTCTCCGGGCTGGACCAGGGAGTGCATACCGTGGTCATCGAGGCCGAGGACAACGCCGGCAACAAGAACTCGGTGAGCGTCACCTTCAACGTCGACACGATCCAGCCGACGGTGTCGATCTCGTCCCCAGCGAACGGGCTGATCACCGCCTCATCCTCGGTCCAGGTCGACTGGGCCGGCTCCGACGAGAACTCCGGCGTATGGCATTACCGCTCCCACATAGACTCGGTGGCCTGGTCTGCCTATTCCGGTTCGCTGACCCGCACGTTCACCTCGCTGACCACCGGCGTGCACACCGTGTACGTTGAGGTGCAGGACAACGCCGGCAACACCGGTTCGGCCACGGTCAGCTTCACCGTGGACCTGGTGGCGCCGAGCCTTCTGATCACCTCTCCGGCCGGCGGATCGTACTTCAACGTGAACACGGTGGAAGTGGTCTGGACCGGAAGCGACGCCGTCACCGGGCTCCAGGGATACACCTACAAGGTCGACTCCGAGGCCTATTCGACGCTCTCCATGGACATCAGCCACGCGTTCACCGGACTGGGGGAGGGCTCGCACACGGTATCGGTCAGGGCGCACGATAACGTCAACAACATCGCCACCCTCACGGTGACGTTCGTCGTCGACACCGTCGCACCTACCGTCAGCGTCACCTCGCCCACCGAGGGCCAGCTTGTCAACTCCCAGGCAGTCGTCTGGTCCGGCAATGACGCCACCTCCGGGATACTGAACTACCAGTCGCGGATCGACGGGGGATCATGGTCCTCTCTCTCCGCCACCGCGAGCCGCACCTTCACCGGCCTGGCGGACGGCAACCACATGGTCCAGGTGAAAGCGTTCGACCGGGCCGGCAACTATGCCGACACGTTCCGCAACTTCACTCTGGACGCCACGGCTCCGTCCGTCGTGATCTCCTACCCGGCGAACAACGCCATCTTCAACGTCACCACCGTCATCGTCAACTGGAACGGGACCGACAACCTGGCCGGGATCGCCGGGTACCAGTGGGAGATCGACAGCGGAGGTTACTCCACCATCGCCGGAAGCTCTGACCCATACCTTCACCAGCCTGTCGCAGGCCGTGCACATGTGCACATCAAGGCCACCGACAACGCCAGCAACATCTACGTGGCGACCGTACAGTTCCGGGTCGACACCACCGCCCCGACATTGACGATCACCGTACCGTCGAACAACGCCTACCAGACCAGCACCTCGCAGACCGTGACCTGGACGCGCAGTGACGCCGGCTCCGGCCTACAGGGAAGCTCCTACCATATCGACGGCGGCGCCTGGTCGGGGATCGTTCTGGCAACCACCAGCAACACATTCACCGGCCTTACCGACGGCGTCCATGTGGTCGAGGTACGCTGCTTCGACAACGCCAACCTGGTGACCACCAAGTCCGTCTCTTTCACCGTCGATACGGTCAACCCGACGTTGGTCATCGACAACCCGGCGAACCTCTACCTTACCAACTCCACGTCCGTGACCGTCTATTGGAACGGATCAGACGCCACCGCCGGCATCAACGGCTACCAGTATTCGCTCGACGGTGCCAGCTTCTCCGGAACGACGGCTCCGATCTTCCACCTGTTCAGCGGGCTCTCCAACGGTAACCACTACGTCGACGTCAAGGCCGTCGACAAGGCCACCAGGACCACCACCAAGAGGGTCAACTTCACGGTCGACAACGTCGCTCCGGTGCTGACCATCTCGGCTCCGTCGGCCGGAGCCTATCTTGACTCCACCTCGGTAGCGGTCACCTGGTCCTCCACCGACGCCGTCTCCGGCGTCTCCGGATATCAGTATAGGATAGACAGCGGAGAATGGTCGGACAAGGCCATGGTCCTTACCAACACCTTCACCGGTCTGTCGGACGCGTCCCACACCGTGGACATCAGGGCCTATGATGTGGCCAATAACATCCGGACCGCCTCGGTGACGTTCGTCGTGGACATCACCGACCCGGCGGTATCGATCACCTCGCCGGCGGACCGCGCTCTGGTCGGCATCGCCACCGTCGATTGGACCGGGAACGACGCCACCTCCGGCATCCAGGGCTACCAATCCCGGGTCGATAACGGATCCTGGTCGGCCGTCGCCGTGACCTTCACCCGCACCTTCGTCGGTCTCGCCGACGGAGGACACTTCGTCGAGGTGAGGGCGGTCGATAGGTCCGGCAACACCTACACCGTTTCCGTAAACTTCACTCTGGACATGACGCCACCGGCGGTCGCCATTACCTCCCCCGCCGGCGGCTATATCACCAACTCCACCACGGTCACGGTGGATTGGACGGCCACCGATTCCCCGGCCGGCATCAACGGCTACCAGTACCGCATCGATGCCGAAGGATGGAACACGCTGTCCGGAGCGGTCACCAATGATTTCTCCGGTCTGTCCGATGGCCTGCACACCGTATACGTAAAGGCGGTCGACAACGCCGGTAACTCGGCCACCACGTCCGTTACGTTCCGGGTCGACACCACCGCGCCGGCCGTTTCGATATCGTCCCCGTCCGCCGGCTACTATTCCAGTTCGGCGACGGTCACGGTCGTATGGACCGCCACCGACGGCGGTTCCGGCGTCTCCGGATTCCAGTACCGCATCGACGCCGAGGACTGGTCCGTCCTGGCCTGGACCAAGACCCACGCGTTCTCTGGACTGGGCGAGGGCGACCACACGGTGCACATACGTGCCATGGACAACGCCAGCCTGCCGTCAGAAACTTCGGTCACGTTCAACGTGGACACGGTCGCACCATCGGTGCAGATCGATTCGCCGGCGAGCAACTACATAACCAACGTAACCACAGTTGGTGTCGAATGGAGCGGGTCCGACGCCACATCCGGCATCCTGGGATATCGGTATAAGCTCGATACCGGGTCCTGGTCGAGCATCTCGATGACGGCGACCAACAACTTCGCCGGGCTCTCGAACCTGGTCCATACCGTCTATGTCCAGATCTATGACCATGCCAATAACATGGCGGAGACGTCGGTCCAGTTCACAATGGATAACGTCCTGCCATCCGTGGCGATCAGCTCCCCGGTGACCGGTTCGTACACCGCACTAACCTCCACCACAGTGGTGTGGAGCGGCAGTGACGCCCTCTCCGGCGTGCAGGGATACCAGTATTCGCTGGACGGTGCTGAATGGTCCTCGTCCTCGATGAGCACCAGCCAGGGATTTGTCGGGTTGAGCGAGGGAGACCACACCGTCCGGGTCAAGGTCACCGACAACGCGCAGAACGCCTACACGGTCAGCGTCACCATCCATGTCGACCTGACCGCGCCGGTCCTTACCATCAGCTCGCCGTCGGGCGGGGCGATATTCAACAGCTCGACCGTCACCGTGACCTGGTCCGCCACCGATGCCAGCTCCGGAGTGCAGGGATACCAGTACCAGATCGATGGACTGGGATGGACGGCCGTCTCCGGCACCGTGAGCCATGCCTTCACCGGCCTGGGCACCACCAGCCACACAGTGGACGTCCGGTCCCTCGATAACGTGGGCAATCCATCCGAGGCATCGGTCACCTTCATCGTCGATGTGACCTCACCGACGATCTCGATCACCGCGCCGACCGCCGGTGAGAACTTCAACATAACATCAGTATTGGCCAGCTGGACCGGCGCCGACGTCGGTACTGGCGTGCAGGGCTACCGTTACCATGCCGACGCCCTCGCCTGGTCAGGCATCGTCACCGACCTGAGCTACACCTTCGTGCTCACCGAGACGACCCACATCCTCTACGTCGAGGTCTGGGACAACGCCAGCAACCACGTTTCCGCATCGGTCTCGGTCCGGGTCGACCTGACCGCGCCTACGCTGTCGATCACCGCCCCGGCCAACAACGCCTACCAGACCAGCACCTCGCAGACCGTGACCTGGACGCGCAGCGACGCCGGTTCCAATGTGCAGGGAAGCCAGTACAGGATCGATGAGGGCGGATGGTCGTCCATCGTCCTCGCCACCGTGAGCCATGCCTTCGGCGGCCTCACGGACGGAGTGCATACCGTCGAGATACGCACCTGGGACAACGCCAACAACTACCAGACCAGGTCGGTGTCGTTCACCATCGACACGGTCAACCCGACGCTGGTCATCGATAATCCGGCCAACCTCTACCTCACGAACTCGACATCGGTGACGGTGTTCTGGAACGGATCAGACGCCACTGCCGGAATCCAGGGCTACCAGTACTCGCTCGACGGTGCCAGCTTCTCCGGAACGACGGCTCCGATCTTCCACCTGTTCAGCGGGCTCTCTGACGGCAGCCACTACGTCGACGTCAAGGCCGTCGACCTGGCCGGAAGGACCACAATCAAGCGGGTCAACTTCACCGTCGACACCGTAGCGCCGGTCATCACCATCACCGCCCCGTCCGCATCGGCATATCTAGATTCGTCGTCGGTCACCGCCACCTGGTCCGCGATAGATGCCACTACTAGTGTCTCAGGATACCAGTGCCGCATTGACGGAGGCGCATGGTCAGAAAAGTCCATGACCGCCACCACGGTGTTCAACGGAGTGGCCGACGGCTCGCACACAGTGGACATCCGGGCATACGATCAGATCAACAACCTGAGGACATCGTCGGTAACGTTCACCGTCGATGTCACCGTCCCGACCGTCACCATCTCCTCCCCAACGGAGGGCGCACTGGTCACATCCGTCATCGTCAATTGGAACGGAACGGACGCCACATCCGGCGTCCAGGGCTACCAGTCCCGCATCGACAACGGGTCCTGGTCCGTTTCCGCGATGACCCTGACCCGCACCTTCACCGGGCTAATTGACGGTGGACACTTCGTCGAGGTCAAGGTCACGGACCGCTCCGGGAACTTTGCCGTTACCTCCGTCCACGTCAAGCTGGACACCTCCGCGCCGACCGTAACCATCACCGCTCCGGCCAGCGGATACAATTCCAGCTCATCGACGGTGACCGTAAACTGGAACGGAAACGACGTCATCACCGCCATCGCCGGGTATGAATACCACGTCGATGCGGTCGCCTGGTCCGAAATGGATAGCGCGGTCACCACCGATCTGTCCGGACTGGCCGACGGACTGCACACGGTCTATGTCAAGGCCTTCGACCTGGTCGGCAACACCGCCACTGCGTCGGTCACGTTCCGCGTCGATACCGTCAAACCGGGCATAACGATAACATCGCCAGCCGGTGGGTACTACTCACCATCCAGCTCGGTCAAGGTCGACTGGACCGGTACCGATTCCGGCTCCGGGATCCAGGGATATCAGTACTGCATCGACGGACTGGCCTGGAGCTCGGTCTCGTCCTCGGTCACCAACACCTTCACTGGATTGAGCGAGGGAGATCACACCGTCCAGGTCCGTGCCATCGACAGGGCAGGCAACCAGGAAGAGACGTCCGTCACCTTCAACGTCGACACCGTCGCTCCGACCGTAGGGATCACCGGACCGATGGAAGGCCTCAACACCAACTCCACCACCGTCTCGGTGTTCTGGACAGGCGAGGATGCCACGTCGCTGATCAAGGGCTACCAGTACAAGATTGACACTGGGTCGTGGTCCGGTACGTCACTAGGCCTCACCCACGACTTCGCTGGACTGCTCGACGGTACGCATACGGTCTACGTCAAGGCGATCGACAACGCCGACAACGAGGCGACCGCCACCGTCCACTTCATCGTGGATACGGTCGTCCCGGCCTTGGCGATCAGCGCCCCAGTGACCGGTTCTTACACCGGAAGCACGTCCGTGACGGTATTCTGGAACGGAAGCGATGCCACCTCCGGCATCCTCGGCTACCAGTATGCCCTGGATGGCGCTGAATGGTCATCAACCGGACTGGGCCTCACCCAGGTCTTCGCCGGACTGAGCGAGGGCGACCACATCTTCAGCGTCAGGGCCACCGACAACGCCCAGAACCACCGCGTGGTCAGCGTCACCGTCCATGTCGACCTGACCGCTCCGGCGCTGGTCATCGGCTCGCCGACCGAAGGCGCGATCTTCAACAGCTCCACGGTCACGGTCAGCTGGTCCTGCGACGGACCTGAGCTCCGGCGTGAATGGCTACGAGTACCGCGTCGACGGACTGGGATGGTCCGCGCTGTCTGGATCACTGAGCCATGCCTTCGGCGGCCTATCTGACGGAAACCACAGGGTGGACGTCAGAGCGACCGACAACGTCGGCAACTCGGAGGTCCGGTCGGTCAACTTCACCGTCGATGTCACCGCGCCGTCCTTGACGATCACCGCACCGAACGCGGACCAGAACTTCAACGTCAGCGCGGTCCTGACCAGCTGGGCAGGCAGCGACCTGGGCACCGGCCTGCAGGGCTACCGGTACAGGATAGACTCCGGGTCTTGGTCGTCGATCGAAATGATCACAGAGAACACCTTCTCCTCGCTGGCGGAGCTGACCCACACGGTCTATGTCGAAGCCTACGACGTGGCGAACAACCATGTCATGGCATCGGTCACTTTCCGCGTGGACACGATCGCCCCGACCCTGTCGATCACCGCCCCGGATAACGGCACGTATTCGATCGTCGATTCGATGACCGTCGCCTGGACCCGCAGCGATGCCAACTCCGGCATCCAGGGCTGCTCCTACAGCATCGACGGTCAGGCTTGGTCCTCGATAACATATGAAACCGTCAGCAACACCTTCGTCGGACTGGCGGAAGGGACACACACCGTGGAGGTGCGCTGCTTCGATAACGCGAACAACGTCCAGACCCGGTCCGTCTCGTTCATGGTGGATACGGTCAACCCGACGCTGGTCCATCGATAACCCGGCGAACCTCTACCTGACGAACTCCACCTCCGTCACCGTCTACTGGAACGGATCCGACGCCACCTCCGGAATCGCCGGCTACCAGTACCAGATCGACAACGGCGGGTACACGGCCACCGCAGGTGGCTTGAGCCACACGTTCAGCGGACTGTCCAACGGCGCCCATCGCGTCGACGTCAAGGCCATCGATATGGCCGGAAGGACCGCTTTCCGGAGCGTGAACGTCACCATTGACGATGTAGCGCCTGTGCTAGACATCACAGCGCCAGCAAGCGCGGCTTACCTGGGTTCCTCGTCGGTCACCGCGTCATGGTCCGCCTCCGATGCGACGACCGCCGTTTCAGGCTACCAGTGCAGCATCGACGGCGGCGAGTGGTCGGTCAGGTCCACGGACCTCACCCACGTGTTCAACGGTGTCGCCGACGGGTCGCACACGATCCTTGTCCGGGCGTTCGACCTGGCGGATAACCTGAGGGTTGCCTCGGTCACATTCGTGGTCGATGTCACTGCGCCCATAGTAACGATAAATATACCGTCGGAGGACGCACTGGTCACATCCATCGATGTCACCTGGAACGGTTCCGACGCCACCTCCGGCATCGCCGGCTACCAGTACCGCATCGACGGCGGTTCATGGTCGACATCGGCGATGGGCCTGACGCACATCTTCAATGGCCAGACCGACGGCGGACACATCATCGAGGTGAAGGCCACCGACCGGTCCAACAACTTCGCCATCGCGTCCGTCAACCTCACCCTGGATACGTCCGACCCGATCGTCGCCATTACCACGCCCGAGGCCAATTACAACTCGAGCTCCTCGACGGTTACGGTCAGCTGGAACGGAAACGACGTCATCACCGCCATCAAGGGATACGAGTATCATGTGGACGGCGAGGATTGGTCTGCGATGACCGGTGCGGTCACCCACGACTTCGCCTCATTGGCCGACGGCATCCACACCGTCTACCTGAAGGCGTTCGACCTGGTGGACAACACCGCCACGACATCGGTGACGTTCCGGGTCGACACCATCGATCCGACCGTAACCATCACCGCACCTGCCCCCGGGTTCTATTCCGACTCGTTCGACGTCCGCGTCGACTGGGAAGGCAGCGATTCCGGCTCCGGCATCCTCGGATACCAATATCGTATCGACGGGCAGGGCTGGTCTTCGATCTCCGATGCATTGACGTACATCTTCACCACGGTCGTGAACGGGAACCACACGGTGGACGTCCGTGCCATCGACCTGGCCGGTAACGACTTCGAGACGTCGGTGACGTTCAACGTCGACACTGTCCCACCGATCCTAACGATCACCGGACCGATGGAAGGCCTCAACACCAACTCCACCACCGTCTCGGTGTTCTGGACCGGCAGCGACGCCACCTCCGGCATCAAGGGATACCAGTACAAGATAGACACCGGTTCCTATTCCGCTCTGTCCCTGGGCCTGACCCACGACTTCACCGGTCTGGCCGACGGTCCGCATACGGTCTACATCAAGGCCTTCGACAACACTGACAACTCTGAGACCGCCGTGTTCCATTGCATCGTCGACACGGTCGTGCCGGCGCTGGCAATAAGCCACCCGACGGAAGGATGGTTCACCGGCAGCACCGCGGTCACCGCCTTCTGGAACGGAAGCGATGCGACATCAGGCATAATGGGATACGCTTACTCCTTGGACGGGGCCTCCTGGACAGGCACCGGGATGGGCCTGAGCCACACCTTCACCGGGTTGGGCGAAGGCAGTCACACCGTCACCGTCCTGGTGACGGACTACGCGCTGAACTACAATACCGTCAGCGTGACCTTCACCGTCGACCTGACCGCCCCAGCGATCACGATATCATCCCCGGCGGATGACGCGATCACCAACGTATCATCGATGACCGTGACATGGTCCGCCACCGACAGCGCGTCCGGTGTTCTCGATTACCAGTACAGCATCGACGGCCTCGCCTGGTCGGTAAGGGCCGGCTCGCTGAGTCACGAGTTCGCCGGTCTGAGCGACGGGGTGCACCTGGTCGGCATCCGTTCATATGACAATGTAGGCAATTCCGCTTATGCCTGGCTGAACTTCACGGTCGACGTCACCGCCCCATCGGTATCGATCACCGTCCCGAACGCCAACGCGATCACCAACGCTGATTCGATGCCGACGGAATGGACGGGCGATGACCTTACCACCGGATTGCAGGGCTTCCGGTTCCGCATCGACGCCGGAGAATGGTCATCGGTCAGCATGATCTGGACGAACACGTTCACTGGGCTGTCGGATGGGTTGCACACTGTGACCGTGGAAGCGTACGATGTCGCCCATAACCACGCCTCGGCGTCGGTCACCTTCCGGGTCGACACCATCGATCCGACCGTAACCATCACCGCACCTGCCCCCGGGTTCTATTCCGACTCGTTCGACGTCCGTGTCGACTGGGAAGGAAGCGATTCCGGGTCTGGCATCCTCGGCTACCAGTACCGCATCGACGGGCAAAGCTGGTCCGCCACCTCCGGTGCATTGACATATACCTTCACCACGGGAGTGAACGGGAACCACACGGTGGACGTCCGTGCCATCGACCTGGCCGGCAACGACTTCGAGACGTCGGTGACGTTCAACGTCGATACCGTCTCGCCGACTGTAACGATCACTGTGCCGAATGAAGGGCTCATCACCAACTCCACCACCGTCTCGGTGTTCTGGTCCGGCAGCGACGCCACCTCCGGCATCATGGGATACCAGTACAAGATCGATACCGGCGCGTGGTCGGTGCTGTCGCTCGACCTGACCCACGAGTTCGCCGGTCTGACCGACGGCTCGCACACCGTGAGCATCAAGGCATACGACAACGCCAACAACTCGGAGATCGCACTGTTCCACTGTACCGTCGACACGGTCGTACCGGCTCTGGCCATCAGCCATCCGACGGATGGATGGTTCACCGGCAGTACGTCCGCCACCGTCTTCTGGAACGGGTCCGACGCCACCTCCGGCATCCTGGGATACGCTTACTCCCTGGACGGTGCTGGTTGGACTTCGAACGGCATGGACCATCAGCCGCGCTCTTCTCCGGATTGAGCGAAGGCAGTCACACGGTATCGATCATGGTGACCGACCGGGCAATGAACTCCCACATCGTCAGCGTGACCTTCACGGTCGATCTGACCGCCCCCGCCTTGGAGATAACATACCCGACCGACAACGGCATCTATGCCGTCGCAGCGATCACCGCGGAATGGTCCGCCACCGATGGCAGCTCCGGCCTGCTCGGCTATGGTTACCGCATCGACGGCGGCCAATGGTCGGTCCTGTCGATGACGGATTCGCACATCTACGCAGGTCTGGGCGAAGGCCTGCACACCTTGGACGTGTACGCGATGGACAACGTGCTCAACAACGCCACCGTGTCGGTCACCTTCATGGTGGACACGGTGCAACCGTCTATCTCGATAACCTCGCCGACGATCGACCAGATATTCAACCAGAGTTCGGTCGCGGCAACCTGGACCGGGGACGATGTGACGTCCCAGATCGCCGGGTACTACTACAGGATGGACAGCGGAGCATGGTCCGATCTCACCTCGGACACCAGCCACACCTTCCCTGGACTAGGTGAGGGATCCCACACCGTCACCGTCGGCGCCCAGGACAATGCCGGCAACGTTCAGGTACGCCTCGGTATCGTTAATGGTCGACACCATCGCACCATCGGTCTCGATCAACCTCCCGGCCGACCATGCGGTCATCAATGACACGGATGTCTCCTGGTCCGGCAGCGACGCCACCTCCGGCATCCTCGGATACCAGTACCGCGTCGATGGCGGCGCATGGTCCGTGACATCCCTGGACGTGGCCCACACCTTCATCGGACTGGATGACGGAACGCATGGCGTTGACGTCCTGGCCTGGGATATCGCCGGTAACTCGGCCCTGGCCTACGTGGATTTCACCCTGGACACGGTGGCACCGACCATATTCTTCGATCTGCCACTGGACAGGATACTCCTCAACAGCAGCGATGTCAATGTCGACTGGCATGCGGAAGATGCGACGTCCGGCGTCCACGGTTACAGTTACCGGCTGGACTCCGGCGCATGGTCCGGGGTCAGCCCGACCAGCGATCATCTCTTCACGGATCTGGTCGAGGGTCTCCACACCGTGACGGTCCGTGCCTATGACAACGTGAACCTGTTGTCAATATCGACGGTAACCTTCACGGTGGACACGGTCGACCCGACTCTGACCATTGATGCTCCGAACGACGGATCGCTAATAAGCATCGATTCGGCAACGGTATCCTGGACCGCCGGCGACGTCATGTCCGGAATCCAGGGAACCCAGTTCATGTTGGATGGGGCAGGATGGTCGCCGCTCTCCGGAACGGTCACCCACACATTCGCGGGCCTGCCCGAGGGGCATCACATATTGGTCGTGCGTGCCTATGACTGGGCGAACAACACGTTCAATGCCAGCATAGGTTTCACCATCGACACCGTCGCCCCGGAACTGACCATCGGCTATCCGGCCGACGAGGCGATCATCAATTCCTCGTCCCTGCAGGTCGAATGGGAAGGCGGCGACGCCACATCCGGTATCGCCGGGTATCAGTGCCGCATCGATGGCGGCGACTGGTCCGGGCTCAGCATGGACCTGAACGGAACCTTCGACAACATGATCGACGGACCCCACACCGTCAATGTCCGGGCCACCGATGTGGCCGGGCACTACACGGTCAGGAGCGTCAACTTCACCGTCGATACCGTCCCGCCAGTCCTGGCCATTACCTCGCCAACGAACGGTACCTATTGGAACACCCCGACGGTGCGCATCACCTGGACCAGCTCCGATGCCACGACCTCGGTGTTCGATTACCGGATCCGGGTGGGCTCGGGCAGCTGGGTATCCGGCATAACGGACCTGTTCGCCAACGTAACGTTCACCGGCAACCAGACGGTGGTCCTCCAGGCGAGGGACCTCGCCGGCAACGTGCAGCAGGCGGTCGTGTACTTCACCATAGATACGGAGGCGCCGATGCTCTCGATCATCAACCCGGTCGAAGGCTATTTCCTCAACGTCAGCTGGGTCAATCTGACCTGGTCGGGGACCGACGCGATATCCGCCATCGGTTCGTACCAGGTGCTCATCGACGGCGGGGATTGGTCGGAAATGCAGTCGGCCAGCTTCCGGAACATCACCGGCCTGGCGGACGGTCCGCACACTGCCCAGGTGAAGGCCATCGACCTCGCCGGCAACGAGATCGTCGTCTCCGTCAGCTTCATCGTGGACACCACCGCACCGACGGTCGAGATCATCGCGCCATCGGAAGGCCACTACTCTCAAAGTCCATCGGTCTCGGTGACCTGGTCCGGCGATGACATCGGTGTCGGGGTCCAGGCATACCAGTATCGGGTGAACGGAGGGACGTGGTCGTCGATGACGACGGAGACCGGTCACACCTTCGATCTTCCGGAGGGGGTCAACACGGTCGAGGTCCGCATCTACGACTGGGCGAACAACACCGCCAACGTCAGCGTCGGATTCACCGTCGACACTACCGTTCCCGAGGTGGAGATCACCGCCCCGGTCAACGGGCTATTCAGCAACTCGTCCACCGTCAACGTCAACTGGACCGGTTCCGATGCCACGACCAGCATACAGGGATACCAATACCGGGTGAACGGAGGCCAATGGTCCTCCCTGTCCTCCGAGACGAACGTCATGCTTGA
Organism: uncultured Methanomassiliicoccales archaeon; assembly: GCA_963695345.1. Classification (GTDB taxonomy): domain Archaea; phylum Thermoplasmatota; class Thermoplasmata; order Methanomassiliicoccales; family UBA472; genus DASXVU01. The sequence goes on along the minus strand of OY968769.1, from coordinate 730,057 downwards.
TCTGGAGGATGGCAATTACACCGTGGAGGTTCGGGCGTACGATATGGCGGGGAACAACGCCACCACCTCGATCGCCTTCACCGTCGACACGGTCGCGCCGATCCCGGTGTTCGTCTCTCCGTCCCGGGACATCAACACCAACATCACGTCGATCAGCATCTCGTGGACAGCCACCGATATTACGTCAGGTGTGCACAACTACTCGTTCCGTCTGGACGGAGGCGCTTGGGCACCGATGGAGATGGCGAACGGGATAACGGTCAGCGAATTGGCGGACGGCAGGCACAGGATGGACGTCATGGCGACTGACCGGGCCGGCAACTCGGCAATGGTCTCGGTCAACGTGACCGTCGACACTGTCTCACCACACGTCGAGATACTCTCCCCGGACAACGAAGTCAACACCAACTCCACCACCATGACCGTCCATTGGACGGGCAGCGACGGAACCACCGGGATCGCCGGATATCTCTACTGTATCGATGGCGGGGACTGGTCCCCGATGTCGATGGCGGTGCTCGGCACCTTCAGCGGACTTGATGACGGGATCCATACCGTCCAGGTCAAGGCCATGGACAACGCCAACAATACGGCCACGGTATCCGTCACGTTCACCGTGGACACGGTCCCGCCGGTCCTGGTCATATCATCACCGGATGACGGATGGATCACCAAGCACTCCACCGTGGCGGTCAGATGGAACGCCATCGATGCCACCACAGGAGTGCTGGGCTTCCAGTATCGCATCGACGGGGGCATGTGGTCGTCGACCTGCGGTGACACCGGATGCACCTTCGGAGAGCTTTCGGAAGGTACGCACATGATAGATGTCAGGGCCTGGGATAACTCCGGTAACGCCATGATAGCCACGATCAGCATCATGGTGGACACGGTCGCTCCGGCGGTGCACATTGTCATACCTTCGGATCTGGCGTTCGTCAACGCATCGGAGATGGTCTGGAACGGAACCGACCTGACCTCCGGGATCGCGGGCTATCGGTATCGTATGGATGGCGGCATATGGTCGCCTCCGGCCATCACCGCCCGGAACATCTTCGCCGGCCTGGTCGACGGCGAGCACGTCTTCGAGGTGAAGGCGTTCGATCGCGCCAACAACAGCGCCACCGCATCCGTCCGGTTCACCCTGGACACGGTCCGGCCGATAGCGGCCATCCTGGCACCGGTCAGCGGGGAAAGGCTGAACCAGAGCATCGTGGAGATCGGATGGGACATCAACGGGACCGGATCGCCGGTCAAGCAAATCTGGACAAGCCTGGATGGAGGGGCCTGGATCGAAAGCGAAGTGTCCACGACGAACCTTACGATCACCTTGGCCGATGGAACTCATGTCATAGGGCTCAGGGTGGTCGATGAGGCGGGCAACACCGAGATCACATCGTTGGAGTTCCTGGTGGACACGGTGGCTCCCGCGGTGATCACCTCGCCAACGGGAACGAACGTGCCGGTCAATGCACTCATCAGTGTGCTCTTCAGCGAGGAGATGAACGAAAGCTCGGTCACTGTGGATACTCCCGGGATATTTGCGACCATGTCATGGGACGGTCCCAACCTGACGCTTACGCCGTCCCGGCCATTGGCCCACTCCCATACCTACACCGTCTCGGTGCGCGGCAACGATCTGGCCGGGAACCCGGTCAGTGCCCAGTGGACGTTCACGGTCATCGCCAACGGTACCGTGTACGGCAAGATCCTGGACGCCAACGGAAAGCCGATCGCCAACGCCACCATATCCGCCGGGGGCAAGAACGTGACCAGTGACGCGGAAGGGAACTTCGTCATCAACCTTAACGACGGGGACTACAACCTGACCATCACCAAGGAGGGCAAGCTGCTGGCCAATGTCAACGCCACCGCCATCGCGGGTGAAGAGATGGACCTCGGCGCCATCGAGATAGCCGGTTCCGGTCAGAGCAGCTGGGCCATCTGGGGATGGATCCTCGGTGCTGTCGCAGCGTCGTTGCTGGTTGTGCTCCTGGCCATCGCCCGGAGGAGGATGTTCTACGTCGTAGTGAAGGGCACCATGACCGGACAGGTCCTGGATCCGGACGACCACCCGATCAAGGAGGTCACCGTGACCTTGGCGGACGGCATGAGCACGGTCTCCGATGTTGAGGGTAAGTTCGAGTTCCTTGTATCGGAGGACGTTCATCAGATGACGGTCGAGAAGAAAGGCCGGAAGAGCCGGACATTCCCGGTGACCGCCGCGAAGGATCAGACCTTCAAGACCGAGGTGGACCGGATGAGGAGGAAGTGAGAGGATAACGGACACAATGCTCACTTCTTTCGGCATCGGCCGTCTGATATTGATGCACCGCCGGTCCCTCTTGATTGCCCGAGGCGACTATAGGGGCCGGCAACCTGCTCAACCATGGCTCCAATTTCTGTGAGCCATCTTCACTTCTTGGTCGATGACCAAGTCTACGTTCCTGATATTCCCTGCCGTCGACACGCCCCCTCCCTCATCGGCGAAGGGGCGAGCGTTCGCGGGACGATCCCCTAAGAGTATCGGGCTTTATGAACGGCATTGAACAAATGAATATTTTCGGCTAGGGCGGATTGACATGACGAATTATATTTCGATGAATAATAGTACAAAAGGTCGGAGAAATGTCTGAAAATCGCTCAATATTAATTTCATTTTTCTGATTTTCTTCGAAGCATCGTATGCCAAAAATATTACTTTTGAACGGAAAATCTTGGATGATTGCGGATGTCTTGGATGTCAATGAATGTTACATGATTAGACAAATATCTCGTTGCCAGCATCTTGTTTCGCCAATCATGACATTCTGATAATCGGATATTAATATAATCATACATTAATGTTATTATCCAAAATTATTAACATTATTGATTTTGGGATTATCTCGTTTTATATCGTTAACCTTAGTATCGGCTTTCGATACATTATGTCGGTTGATAATCCGAAGAAAAATGGCAAGACGATCCTTGCGATCCTAATCGTCCTAGCAATGCTATCGGCCGTGTTGGTGGTTGGAGTCGTAGTCTCTCAGGCGAAACTCACCACCAAGGCTTCCACCAGCGGTGACCTGAAGTTCTCCGGAGCTGCCGTGGTCTTCCCGACCGTCAAAGAACTGTTGGGCCCGTTCAACGCAGATTATCCCACCATCACGACTTCCCTGAACGGGACCGAGACCACCAGCAACACCCGGGATGGGATCAGCGACCTGATCGCCGGAAGGGCTAACGTTGCCATGGCCAGCTCCGTTCCAACGGGCGACCAGTATGCGAGCGCGGCGCAGAATGGAAAGACACTATTCCTGACGGTCGTAGCTTATGATTCGATATGCATCATCGTCAATCCGAGCAACCCGATCGCACAACTGACCCTGGCCCAGATTAAGGGCATATTCTTCGACGGCACGATCACCGACTGGTCACAGATAACCAATGGAAGCAAGACCGGTGCGATCCATGTCTACGCGCTGGAAGCCAAGACCGGGACCGGTTCCTTCTTCAATAAGGTCGTCAACGACGGTGCTTCCAACAACGTGAACGGCACCGTTCTGATCGACAACGCCGCACTGATAACCGGAACGGTCATCAACGACACCGAGGGCATCGCCTACAGCGCCTCCGGTTACGTTGGCTCGGTCGCCAAGTCTTTGGTCGTCAACGGCATCGCCCCCACCCAGACGTCGGTGCTGGACGGTTCCTACGCTTTCGGCAGGAAGCTCTATCTGATCACCGACAACGCCCCCGTGGGTGCGGCACTGGTCTTCATGAACTTCATGCTGAGCCAGGAGGGTCAGGATATCGTGGAATCGACCGGTCTGGTAAGGCTCATCTGAGGTGAAATCAATGAAAATACTATACAAGCTAATGGGATCGTTCTCCCTGATAATCGTCATATTCCTGTGCTCGGCATTGATGATCAACGCTCAGCTGGGAGTGATGAACGAACAGGACAAGAACGTCAAGACACAGGTTGCCACAAGCGTCGACGTCAACACCTATCTCAGCTCCGCCAGGGGGCTCCAGAACGGCATCGCCCTGTACGTACAGGGAAGCACTGAGATCGGCAACCAGATGATGAACGCCGGAACTCATGGCATGTCCACCTCGCTGGCAGGCCTGCTTGCGAACTCGACCGATGCGGCTCTGGTCTCGGACCTCGAGGAGATCGAGGTCATCGGGGCCACCATCCTCCAGGACAAGGCCGACATCTTGGCCATCTACAACGGTCAGGCAGACAACAAGGCGACCCTGCTGACCCAGGCAACCTCGAAGCTGAACGCCCAGATGGAAGCGCTTAACCTCAGGATATCCAGCCTCGTCGCCACCTCCAACCAGAACGTTCAGATCGCCCTCGACAACGCCGGGAAGGTATCCACCGCGACCACCAACTCGGTATTGATGCTGGTAGGTTTGGCCATAACCGTATCCCTAGCACTGGCCATCTGGACCTCGGTAAGGATCACCAGACCGCTGGTCTCCCTGACCGGCGCGGCCGACGATGTCAGCCTGGGCAACCTGGACCACAAGGTAACGGTCAACACCAAGGACGAGATTCAGGATCTGGCCACCTCCTTCCAGAGGATGATCAACGCTTTCAAGGTGATGAGAGCGCTGGAGGAGAGCGCGGAAGAGCCGATGGAGGGGTCGAAATGAGCATCAATGACGATGTGCTTTCGATCCTGTCCAGGGACCTGGGTCCGGCAGCTCCGTCGTTCCTCAAGCGTCAGGTCAGCGCCCACCTCAAGAAGGAGGTGGCGGACCTGTCTAAGAACGATCTGGACGAATTAGCCAAGTGGTCTTACACCGGCGTCAAGCTGATGATCGACGAGGCGACCGCCGACAGGGTCAAGAGAAGCCTGCTCGCCCTGAAGTGACTAATGCCCAAAACCCTTTCCAATATTCTTCATCCCTCCTAATCGGCCCCGGTCGCCTAGCGAGGTTTTTCCTTTAACCTTCACCGACCAGTACCCACCAAGATTTCCAAAATTGGGATCATGTTGGCTGTCACTGGTCGCCGGACAGGTCCTCGATGAGCTTCGTAACTCCGTCCAGCACACGGGTCCCCCGGGAAGAGATGGAATAGAGCCGGCTCTTCCGGTCGAAACGGATATAGTCCACGTCCATCAGTGCCTTGAGATGGAACTGCAGGTGTCCCTTTTTCAGGTCCAGCTCCTTGCTGAGCTCTGCCAGGCTGTTCGCCTCCCGGGAAAGGATCAGCATTACCCGAACCCTCCTGGAGTTAGACAGTGGTGCCATCAGCCTTTCCGCGTCTTCCGGCGACAGGCGCTGGTCGAAAGCATTATTGGAGGAATGGCTGGGAACTTCCGGCACCTGCTGGTTGAAGACGTGGTCGGACATTAGCAAGTACTCCTTCAGCTGGGTGACCAATTGTCCCTCGAATACCTTTCCCGGATCTTCTCCGGACAGATCGTTGGCGCTTTCATGGTCGGATAGGAACGATAGTGCCTTCCGCCTTCCCTCGCCCTGGAAGATGGAGATGGTCCGGTCCACCAGGTCGGACAGCGTTTCCTTGCTGGTCCCGCCATCGTCGGTCGAAACGCCATCATCGGTCCGATAATGCCGTTCGATCCGCTCCATAAGCACCGGTCTTATCTGGTCTCCGAAGACCTTGCGCATGTCATCCTGACGGAGGTTGAGGATGGACGTGCTCAATCCGCGGACCTCTTGGCGGAGCGCCTCGATCTGTTCCCTTATATCGTCACCCTGCATCAGACCACAGTAATAGAAAAATATGACATGATAATACTTTAATATTTCGGGGACGTATCATCTACTGTAGTCCAAAGGAAAGGAGTTGAAACAATGAAGATAGGCATCATCTCATGCGAAACGTTCGAGAGGAACCTCGAACCGCTCATCAAGGACGACCCGGACATAGTCCACAAGGAGTATCTGGAGTTCGGCCTCCATGAATTCCCGGAGATGCTGAAGAAGGCGGTGATCGAGAAGGTCAACGCATTGGAGGGCAAGGTGGACGCGGTCCTGCTCGGCTACGGGATATGCAATTCGCTGAAAGACATAACCGAACAGCTGAACGTCCCCACCATCCAGCTGAGGGGAGACGACTGCATCGGCGTGCTGATCACGCCGGAGGAGTATGCGGCAGAGCGGAAGAAGTGCGCAGGCACGATGTATCACACTCCCTACTTCGCCCTGATGAACCGGGAATGGTTCGAGAAGAAGATGCGCGTCCAGATGCCCAACTTCGAGGAGCTGGGGATCTCTCTTGACTGGTATATGCGGAAGATGTTCGACGGCTACTCCAGGGTCCTGTTCATCGATGATGGGCTGGGGGACATCGAGAAGTACATCGCGCTGTCGAAACAGTTCGCCGTTGAGCTTAACCTCCGGCATGAATGCCGGTTGGGCACTCCCGAGATACTGCAGCAGAGCCTGGCGATGACGAAAGAGCTGGCTGCGGCTAGGTCCGCTCCCATTTGATCGCGGGCGAGGCAGCATTTCCGAACGGCGAATCCTAGCGATTCTCTAGCGCTCCCCTCATCCATTCGACCATGGCTGCTGAATTCACGATAAGAAGACGGCTTCACAAGATAGTGGGTCGCTCCCATCAAGAGGACACGGTCCCTTTCCGCATTGTTGATAGATCGGGTCAATACCACGACCGGGAGGTCCTTCATACCGTGCATCTTCTTCATGTAGGATAGTACTTCGAAACCATCGATCTTGGGCAGGTCGATGCCCAGGATGACAAATACGATCGGTCTCTTATGGTCGCCATTGGCCCGGTCCAGGATATCCATAGCCTTTTCTCCGTCCTCGGCGACGGTGACATCGAGCTCGATCCCGGTGTCCCGGAGCATCTTCTTGATGAGGAAGGTATCCTCGCGGTTGCCCTCCACCAAGAGGAGCCGTGGCTTCCGACCGCTATCGTTCATTTCACACCCTCGGAGAGTATCATGAAAGAGAAGCTCGAACATTCCTCTTAATGATGGTGACAGAGGGCATTGACGATCGGTCCGAGGCGGTTCCGGAAAGCAAGGTCAATCCATCAGCGCAGAGGCGACATACCGGTATCCTTTAGGAGCTCGTTCCTCGCTCGGCCTTTCGTTGACGAAACGGATATCTTTCTTGAAATGGACGGCCGACAGCCAAAGATGGCACAGGCCTATGCCCACATTGATCTGGTTCATCTGGTCGAGCATCATCGATTTGGCGTAGTAGGCGTCGGTCCGATTTCCGTCGCCGTGATAGAACCAGGATTGGTTGTTCATTCCCGAAGGTGCCAGGCGCACCGGTTCCATTAGTTCGTCCGATCCATTCATGTCGGATATCTCAGAAAGAGTCCTCCTCTTGAACTCGGACACGCTCTTCCTCTGCAGCGTTTCGGCAGGTTTTCCAAATGCCAGCATGGTGACGAACTGCATGCCTGCCACCGGTTCGGTTTTCTTTGTCGGTTTGCTTCCCCCGAGCCAGCAGCAACCAATACCGCTGGCGCTGAAGAAGAGGTCCAACTGCTGCAACATGAAGCCCGCGTTTGCCGCGGATCCTTCCTTGTCCTCCGAATAGATGGCCAAATAGTGAGGGGCATCCGCCCTGAACATCCCTTTCACATCCTCGTTCCTGAGGATCCTTGTCTCGGTCCCGATTCCGGCGCTCAATGGTAACAACGAAGCCATCTGGGAAACAACCAGATCCATTGTGCTCTGTTCCAGCGGGATCGGTTCGAATTTTCTGATGGATTTCCGTTTGAATATGGTCTGGTACAGCGTCTCTTCGTCCATGGAGGGCATCCCTTATCGGGGTCAAGAGAATCCTGGTCAATAAATACTCATTGGAAAGTGGAAAGGGCTGAAAACTTAGCTTAAAATGATGGAAAGCCAATCACGGCACGGCATTATTATGGAGATCACTTGGGTCGATAGCAGCACATCGTGGATCCGAATCAGGTCCGGCGGCAAGGTCATCCATATCGATCCCTCTTACACTCCCAAAGGCCATCACCAGGGGCCGGAGATGAACGAAAAGGCAGACCTGGTGCTTATCACCCACTCTCACGGGGACCATTTCCAGAAAGAGACTGTGGAGGCACTTGTCGGCAGATCCACCCTGATCATCGCCCCAAAGAAGGTCGTAACGAAACTTGGTCCATCACAACAAACCGTCGTCACCGGCCCGGGAAAGGAACACGACATTGGCTGGGTGAAGGTGAGGGCAGTCGACGCCTATAATCTCGGTCTCAGGGGGCATATCTTTCATAAGAAAGGGGTGGGCGTGGGCTATCTCCTCACGATCGAGGGAAGAACGATATACCACGCGGGAGACACCGACCTCATACCGGAGATGAGGCAACTGGGCAATGTCGACCTCGCGCTGCTTCCGATGGGCGGGACATTCACCATGGACGCCGACTCCGCGGCCGAGGCCGCTCGGGTGATAGGTGCGGGGTACGCGGTCCCCATGCACAACCTCAGGACGCCGACCAGTGAGCTCAAGGCCCGTCTGCTCAACAGCTCCGACATCAATGTGATCATTGCAGAACCGGGAAAGCCCTTCGAACTATTCCATTAGCCATAACGCATGGAAATAGGCCCTGGTGGGGGAGGTCCATCCCATTCAGTGCTCTGATCCATCTGGACACGTGAAAAGAACCCAGTCGGTTGAGCCATGTTTTCCGGCTATTCCGGACTGGGGGAGAGTGTTGAGAATTGATTATTGGAAATAAGGGTTTATGAACCTTAACGGGTTATAAAGTATGGACGCTCGATGATCAAGGTCCTCTACGTTGATGATGAAGAACCATTGCTGGAGTTGGCCAAGGAATTCCTGGAGGCATCGAACGAGATGATCCTGGAAACGGCCATCAGCGTCAAGACCGGCATCAAGTTGCTTCAGGAAGGCAAGTTCGATGTCGTGGTATCTGATTACATGATGCCAGAGATGGATGGGTTGGCCTTCCTAAGGGCGCTCAGGAAGTCCAAGAACGACATTCCATTCATCCTTTTCACCGGGAAGGGCAGGGAGGAGGTGGTCATAGAGGCACTTAACGAAGGCGCCGATTCCTATCTGCAGAAGGGCGGACTTCCCCGGCCCCAGTTCACCGAACTTACGCATCGGATAAATCGGGCGGTGGAAAGGCACAGGGCCTGCATGGCGTTACTGAACAGCGAAGCCCGGCTGACCCGGGCCGAGGAGATCGCCGGGTTCGGGCACTGGGAACTTCACCTCGACAGCAAGGAGATGTCCGCCTCCGCCGGCGCCCGGATCATCTATGGAATCGAACCGGGGCGGTTACCTTATGAACTGGTGAAGGACGTCCCGCTGCCCGAATATCGTACCCAGCTCGATGCCGCGCTCACAGATCTTCTCCAAAAAGGCACTCCCTATGATATCGAGTTCAAGATAAAACGAAAGAATGACGGCAATATCCTGCACATTCATTCCAGGGCGGAATACGACCCGGTCCACCGGATAGTCTTCGGCGTCCTCCAAGACATCACGGAAAGGAAGAAGGCGGAAATGGAGGTCCAGCAGAAGAACGACGAGCTCCGGGCATCATACTCCCAGATATCCGCCGCGGAGATGGACCTGAGGGCCGCCAAGCACCAGCTGGCGGTGGCCATGGACCTCGCCAAGCTGGTTTATTGGGATATGGACCTGGTGAAGGGTCGGTTCATATTCAACGACGCGTTCTATGCGCTCTACGGTACCACGGCGGAGCGGGAGGGCGGGTACCTCATGAAGATAGACGACTACACCAAAGGTTTCGTCTATCCTGACGACCGGTCATGGGTGGATAAGGTAATAGATCTGAACCTTTCCTCGCCGATCGGCATCAACCGGCTGGAACATCGGATGGTCCGCCGCGACGGTCAGGTAAGGGACATAGTGGTCTGCGTCGAAGTGGAGAGGGACGCCCAGGGCCGGCCATTCCATATCTATGGGGCTAATCAGGACATCACCGACCGGAAGAAGGCGGAGGTGGCCCTTGAAAGGGCCAATAGGAAGCTCAGTCTACTTAACAGCATCACCCGGCACGACATCGTCAACCAGCTCTCCGTTTTACGGGGTCATCTGGACCTGGTCAAACTGTCCGCTGTCGATCCGGAATCATTGGCCAGTCTTGAGAAGGTGGCGAGTTGCAGCCGGGTCATCCTGGAGCAGATCCGTTTCACGAAGGAGTACCAGGACATGGGGAGCACGGCCCCTCAATGGCAATCGGTGGCGGAGGTGGTCCGCCAGAATCAATATGCCAAGGATGTTCAGATAAGTGAAGAAGCCGCCAGCCTTTCCATCTATGCCGATCCGATGTTGCCGAAGGTCTTCAACAACCTAATCGAGAACACGGTCCGATACTCGGCAAAACCGGTATCGATCCGGATCGGAAGCGAACCAGCGGAGGACGTGATGAACCTGGTCTATGAGGATATCGGCCCGGGAATACCCGACCATGAAAAGGAAAGGATATTCGAGAAGGGGTTCGGCAGGGGAACCGGGCTCGGCCTGTTCCTTTCCAGGGAGATCTTGGCCATCACTGGAATAACCATCAGGGAGACTGGAACGTACGGGAAAGGGGTCCGGTTCGAGATATCCATCCCTTCTCAGATGTTCGAAAAGTGAGCCTGTTCCACATCGATGGTATCGTTTGGGCATATCCGATAACTATTAACCCCCCTCCGCCAATCCAACGATGGAGGAATGAGGTTTCCCTATGAAATGCAGTAATTGTGGAATGGACAATATCGTCAACGACGCCGTGCACTGTCCGAATTGCGGTGCTTCGTTGCTAACACCAGGTAACTGGGATAGCTCCCAACAGGCCGCTCCCCAGCCGCAGTACCAACAGCCTGCCCCGCAACAGCAGTATCAGCAACCACCGCCGCAGCAATACTACCCGCCCCAACCGGTAAAGCAGGAGTATGTTCCCACGGTGAAGAGCGTCGGCATGACCGAGGTTCTGTTCCTGTTCTCCGGGTTCATGCTCGTGCTGGCCGGATTTGGCGGTCTCTCGGACCTCAGATACTACGGCACTAGCGCGGCAGTAGTTCTTCTCGGACTGCTCGCCCTCCTGGCGGGCCTGTTCATTCTGGGATCGGTCATCATGCCGAGCCTGCTGAAGAGCCTCGACAGCAAGATGATGGGATTCATCCTGCTCGGCATATCCGCCCTGTTCTTCTTCTGGGGAATGGCGGCGCTGTTCGCGAGCGGTGTCGGGTGGTACGGGGCCGAGATCGTCGCCGGAAGCCTGGCCGGACTCGCCGGAGCCGCGCTCAGGATGGGCTTCATCAAGTAAAGGCCCAATGGCGATCGGGCGCGACAAGGTGGCTTGTCCGCCGAAAATTTCTTTTTTTTATTTTCTGATTGTTCTCATCCAGCTATCCAGTTCTGTTTCCCAGATAGGAGATCGCCGCTCCCGCCATTGAGAGCGAACCCGCCACCAGGACAGATATGGTCGTCGCCACCGCCAGATCCGAGGCGACCGCGTTTCCGACCGCTCCCGTCAGCTCCACATTGCCCATCTGGAACACCAGCAGCATGGTGCCCAGCGAGGTTCCGATGGGTATGCTTAGATTTCGGAAGGTCGCCGAGACGCTCGAGGCGACCGCCGACTGCTCCTTCGGCAGGGTGATCATGACCTCGGTGTCGTTCACGCTCTTGAACAGGGCGCTCCCCAATCCCATGACCACGAAGGCCATGATCATTGTCGCCATGTCCTGCCAGAAGAAGCCAATGGCGAGCAGGAACAGTGAACCCGCCCGGACCAGTTGCCCCAACGGACTGTAGTGTCGGGAGTGCGTCCGGTCATAAATCCTGCCGGCGATGGGCGAACCGAAGATCATGACCGCCGGCAGTATCATGAAGATCAGGCCCACGGTTTCCGGTCCAAATCCCAGGACTCCCTCGTAGTAGAACGGACCGACCACCGAGACGATATTGGAACTGATGAAGAACATGGCCATGCTCAATCCTGCGCAGGTGAAGGCCCTCACCCGGAAGACCGAGACGTCCAGAAGCGGGAATGGTGCCCGTTTTTCCCATATCGTGAAACCGGTCAGCGACAAGGCGAAGGTAGCGGCGAATACAATGGCCAATCCAGTAATCCCACCGGAGGACGCGATCTCTCCCAGGGTGAGCATCAACGTAACGATAGCCAGGATCCATAGGGCCGAACCTACATAGTCCATCTTCAGGTGTTTGACGATCGATTCGTTCAGCCGCAGGGTCTTCAGGGCCAGGAGCACCGCGAAGATGCCCACCGGAACATTGATCCAGAAAATGTACTGCCAGCCCAGCCCGGCGACGATGAAACCGCCGATGGCCGGTCCCGCCAGCATGGCCACTGCCACGGCCGATCCGAGCAGCCCCATGACCTTCCCCCGATCCTCGTGACGGAATACTTGGAACAGTATCGCCGCGGCAATGCAGAACAGCATCGCCGCACCTATCCCTTGGACCACCCGGAAGACTATCAGCAATTCCAGGGAGCTTGATATTCCGCAGATCAGCGATGACGCCGTGAAAACGACCAGTCCTCCTGCGAACATTCTGGCCTTGCCGGTCCGCTCCGCCACCTTGCCGAAGATGATGATGAAGGCCGTCTCGATGACCGGGTAGGTCGTCACCACCCACTGGGACTCGGCCACCCCGACCCGGAAATAGGAGGTGATGTTAGGGAGCGCTATGGTAACCACCACTCCATCGAGTACCGACATGAAGACCCCGGCTAATACCACCACCAGAATTAGATACCGGTCCTTTCCCCCCTCATCATCCTCAGGCGTACCAGCCATTGTACCCGCCCGGAGTCAAGGCGAGCGGCTCTGTTAAACCTTGTGTCACTGTGTCACGCCTCCGTTCGGATCGGTTTTCATGCTAGCCAGTTGGATGTATGAGCCAGACAAACAAGGTTAAAATATTGCCATTGGCGTTGAACCCGTCGGTGTAATAATGGTCTGTCTGAACAAGCTTGCCGACATTTCCGCCGCAGATATCAAGAAGATAAACGCCCTCGAGAAGGAGCTCGGAGTCGTGCTCATGGCCTACAAGCCCCTGGAGTTTGCGGAACTGTCCAACGGCCAGGTGAAAGAACTTCAGAAGGTCGAGAAGGATATCGGGGCCACGGTTATCGCCTACCGCTGAACGACCTTTCCGTTCCCAAGATACAAATGGCCTTGGTTCTGCAAAGGACCGGGCCTCCACTTCCGCTTAAAAGGCAAAGGGAGACTGTTCTGCTAGGCAGATCGGATTTTGGTTGCTGGATCATCGACGATGAACGTCATCCGCACATCCGGAATCGTCCTGGCGGTACCCTGATCTCGAACCTGACCCCTTTGCCTGGGACTCCGTTCTCTATGATGGTGATGCCAGAGATGCCTAGGATATCCTTGATCAGGAACAGTCCCATGCCAGAACCCTTTCCGTATCCTTTCTCGAAGATCTTCTCCTTTTCCGCGAAAGGTATTCCTTTGCCCCGATCCTCAAATATTATCAAAAGGTCCGAACCATCCGGCTCACAGTGGATGTTTACCACGGCGGGTTTATCGCCGTAGCGCATGGTGTTCTCGACCAAGTTCTGGAACACCCTGGGGAGCATTGGATCGGCCAATATCTCCGAGCCGCAGGTCGGTTCCCAATTCATTTGGAGGTCGATCAGGTCATATCCCTCGATCACCTTGGAGATCTCCTCCCTCAACGAATGCCAGCATGGCAACGTCCGACCAAGCTCCTGGTACTGTTTGGCGAAATTGACGTGCTTCTCTATCATCTCTGCCGCCCGTTCGACCAATTTCAGGTGCTTTTGACCCTCCGGGTCGGTGAATGTCATCCTGGCCAATTCCAAGTTGCCCCTCAATAGGGTCAACTGGTTCTTTATGTCGTGCCGGTTGATCTTGTCAAGCAGCATCAGCTTTCCGTTGGCGATGCGCAGGGACTCCTCCTGGAGCCTGCTCTCGGTGATGTCCTGCATCGCAACCACCACCCCGACGGCCTTCCCTTCATTCGTCCTGATGGGAGCAGCATTGTTGATGATCGATCTCCGGACCCCATCAAATCCCTGGACCGTCACAGCCTGGCCGAGGACGGTCCTTCCTTCCCTTAGGGCGATAGCCCCCGCCCATTCCTCGGGCTCGATCTCCTTTCCCGTCTCATACTCCCAGGCCTTGTATATGCGATAGTCTTCGACGTTCTCCGCCATTGGGAAGCTCCCTCCCCAAATTTCTTTTGTGATATCGTTCACCGCCAAGATCGCTCCCTTCTCATCGGTCATGATAAGGCCGATCGGCAGGACGTCCATGATGGTCTTAAGACGGGATGCGTCATTGTCAGCCGCCCTTTTTATGTTCGCGATATCGGTCTCATCCCTGCTGGTCAGGATGAAGTGGTCTTCATCGATAGGGATGATGGCCGTTATGAAGTCCCGATTTCCTGTGGCCAGATGGATGTCACTGACCAATGTCTTCCCGCTCCTCCTCATCTCGGCGATCGCTGCTACCGGGGGCGCCAAGGTCCTTTCCGGACCCAATCCCCCCATCCTCCTTCCCAGCACATCCTCCTTGGAGTCGTATCCCATGGCGGCCAGGCCGGCCCGGTTGACATCCCGGCAAATGAAGTCCGCTACCTCTCCTCCTCCATCCAGTACATACTCGAAGAATGCCGCGGACTCCTCGATCGACTCGAACAGGCTCAGATACCTCTCTTCGCTCCTGTTCAGCGCCTCATCGGCCAGGAACTTGGACAATGCGACCGAAAGATATCCGGCCAGGCGCTCCCAAAGGGCGATCATTTGCGTGGAGTACCTACCGGTCCTACGGTCGTTCATCTGGAGTAGGCCATATCGCTCCTGTCCCATGGTCAGAGGGATCAGGGCCACTGATTCGTACCCTTCGCCGTTACAACGGTTCCTGGTCCTCGCCTGCCTGTCCTCATCGGTCGATGTCGCCAATAGTCTGGTCGTGCAGTTCGTCCAGAAGCTGCCGTTGGCCGTGAAGAATTCCTTCGTGGAATCGAACCTTCCACGAATCACGTTACCGCACATGCACTCCAAGATGGGATATCCATCCTGGCCTATGATCACAGCCCCAAGCTCATCGTAGGAGCAAAGTCGTTTCTCCAGTAACACGAACCCGTCAGGGAATCCCTTGGTCTCGTAATAAGGATAGTCGACCCCTTCCTTCAGCCTGATGCCCACAGCCTCGCAGCCCGATTGTTTCTGGAAGAAGGTGATGGCGGATGCGATCAGTTCCTCCACGCTCTTGCTGAGGTTGACGATTCTCAGGAACTCAATGGTCGTCTCCATTTCCTGTTCATAGCGTTTCCGGACTGTGACGTTTTCGAAGATGGCAATGAAAAACCCTTTGCTTGGGCTGATCACAGAAACGTCCATCCATTGGCCTAATGATCTGACGTAGGTCTCGAACTTCTCAGAGACCCCCGTCGAGGCGACCCGATCGTAGGTGGCCAGCAGACCGGGGTCGAGCTCCATGATTCCGGGAATGGCCTCAGTTACCTTCTTTCCCTCTATCTCCTTTAGACCGGTCAGTAATGTGAACTGCTCATTGACCTTGATATAACGCCAGTCGACTGGAACTCCATTGTGGTCATACAGCATCTGGCAATATGCCATTCCTTCCAAGATGCCTTCGAACAGCATTCTGTAGCTCTCTTCGCTCTCCTTCAGCGATCTTTCCGCCCGCCTTTTGGCCACGGTTTTCCTTACCCTGTGAGCAAGTTCCACGAACTGGGATTTTGCCTCTCCTCCTTTTTGGACGTAGGAATCGGCACCCGAGTTGATCGCCTCAATGACCACCTCCTCTCTCCCTTTTCCAGTGAACAGCACGAATGGAACGTCATTTCCCTTCTTTCGGAGCCTCTTCAAGAAATCGATGCCGGTCATCTCACGCATCTGGTAGTCCGATATCACCGCGTCGTATCGTCCGCTCTCCATCTTCCTTTCCGCCTCTACCACGGAGATCTCGGTTTCCACTCGGATGTCCTCTGAAAGCTCAAGATATATCCGGCATAGTTCCAGCATATCCTCTTCATCATCGACGTATAGAACCAGGATGTGCCTTTCTATGGTCATAAGGTTTATCCCCGTTAATGATTCAGTTTAATTGAATATTATACTTCTCATACAATGTTAAAATTCGAGTGTATATCATTCACGAAGAGGGGGTTTGTCACGCCTCTTGATAAGATTCTGTAAAAAGGACGGAAGTATTATCACCATTCAAGATGGATATCCCCCATCGCCCTTTTTTCTATCGGATTTCGATATATCGTGGAGGTTTTACCTATCCGGTTCAAATCATTATAAAATCCTGGTCTTTGCATGAGTACTAGCATGATCCAAAGCATCTCCCGGGATGAGGCCCTTCTTCTTGTCCGTCAACATGTGTCCAAGGACAACAATGTGAAACACATGATCGCTGTCGGAGCGGCAATGAGGGCGGTCGCCACCAGACTAGAACATGATGCGGAAAGGTGGGAACTGGTAGGCATACTCCACGATATCGATTTCGAGATATGCACTGGTATCGAGGACCACACCCTCAAGGCGCAGGAACTGTTGAAAGAGACGGTGGACCAGGAGCTGATCGATGCCATATTGGCCCATAATCACGAACATACCGGTGTGGCACCGGACACGCCTTTGAAGAAAGGCCTGATCGCCTGCGACGCGGCCTCAGGACTGGTGATCGCCTGTGCCCTCGTGACACCGGCGAAGAAGCTGGAGGGAGTACGTCCGGAATCATTGGTCAAGAAGTTCGGTTCGAAGGATTTTGCCAAAGGGGTGAGCCGCGACCGGATTATGGTTTGCGAACAGATAGGGATCGGAAGGGATGAGTTCCTATCGCTGTGCCTCGAAGGAATGAAGGCTCGGGCCTCTGACCTTGGCCTGTAGTTCCTTGGGCGACCCAACTAAAGGCTTCCTCGAACCGACCGAACGCCTCAGGCATCGGGGGCCTCCTGAATCATCTTGTGGGTCAGAGAGAAGCTCGACCGACGAAGGGTTGATGGCGGTTGTAAGGAAGTACGGGAGTGCCCTTCCGTTGCCGCCATGAATGCATAGAATCCATTATTACGGCGCAAGACGTTGTTCGGGCCGATGGGGTCCTTTTCCGACACGAGATGGCAGCTCGTACTAACCAGACTCGGAATTCTGGCATTCAAGATTGCCATAATCGTCATTCTGATTTTGGCGGCGGTAACTCCGGTGACCGGGGGGTTGAAGGTCAACGCGCCGGAGCTAGCCAACGGGGTATGGAGCTTCGAGAACGGAACATTGAAGCTCGGGTCTTCGATCGGCGTATACAACGGCGGCATTTTTGATGTCAACGATTTCTATGTCGTTTTCGGCCTTTCGGACGTGAACTCCACCAACCTGGGCAATTTCACCACGGTGCACAGGGACATACGTTCCGGTCAATGGAGCGACCTACCCCTGGGAATGACCATCGACCTCAACCAGATGAATGCGTCCGCGCTCCAGTCCTTCGTCTTCAATACCACGCGGGTCACTATGGCGCTGGACGTAGGCGCCACCTACCCCCTTGGCTGGGTCTCCCTCAACCTGGGAGGCAGCTCCAACACCGAGTGGGAGCCGCTGGTCAGTGACTATGGCGTTGACCTGAACAACGCCAGGTTGGGGACGTCCGGTGGTCATTACGCCCTCACCATCCCCTACCATGTGAGCGTATCGAACAAGATATCCGGTGCACCGATGGAGCTCAAGGTGACCATGAGCAACAGCTCAGGCATAATGGCCACGACCGATCAGATGATAGCCCTGCAGCCTCAGACCAATGGAGTGATGGTCCTCAACCTCGATGATCAGGCCGGCCAATACCTGGCGACCCATTCTGAACCGCTGCGTTTCCAGGTCCAGGCCGGTTTCATGTCGGTCTCGGCGAATAAAACGATAGACCATCAATGGAGCCCGATCCTATGAACGAGTTCAAGCTGGAACTGGGATCCCTGTCCAGGGCCATCTGGGGGGCGGTGCTGGGATTGGTCCAGTACATCATCGTGCCATTCCTCATCTTCCTGGTCCTCGGGTCGATGCTCAACGCCTTCAATTCCGCATCGGTGAAGTATCTGGCCCAGCTCATTGCCGACTATCGGACCTTCATCCTGCTCTTCGGCGCGGCGCTGACCGTGTTGGCCGGTCTGAAAGGATTCTATCCCCGGGGTTCGGTCTCCCGCCTCACCTTCGATCTGGCGATGATCCCATTCTATGCGCTGATGGTGTGGGCCTTCGACCTGGGCGGAAGGATGGGTCCGGCCTTCAACGCTGCCGGTTTCCCGTTCAAGCTCGATCTGGTGCTTTGGCTGCTCACCCTGTTCATCGTCTTCAAATCGCTCTACAAGCTGGCGGAGTTCATTGATTTCCGCAGACCGTTCCTGGAGTGGCTGGCACGTGCCTACCCGGGTGTAACCTGGCCCAAGCCCGCCCTGGTCGAGGATCCCCAGAACCACCGGCTCTGGCAGGACTTCCGGCCCCGCTATGGGAGATTCTTGCCCGGAATGGCCGAGGCGAACAAGGCCTTGCTGAAGTTTGTGATCATCCCGCTCCTCTTCATAATAGTGCTGGGCGCCGTGATCCAATCTTCCCAGGGCATGCTGCAGGGGCTCGCCAACGGCATGGGGGGCGGCAATACCGATGGCTTGCTGGGGCTGGGCTCGGCCACCTTGGACCGGCTCGCCAACCTGCTGCTGTTCATCGGTTTGCCCATCGCCGCGCTGTCCTTCTTCAAAGGCTTCTATCCCAAGGGTTCTGTCTCCCGGCTCGCCTTTGCCCTGGTCGTCGTGGGATTGATCTGCGCATGGATATTCATCGCCGCGCTCGGCGGTCACATCTCCGTTTCCATGGACGTCATGAACACCGACATACATCTCAACCTCAACTTCGAGCCTCTGCTCTGGCTGTTCATCATCGCGGCGGCGCTGTGGGGCATCTACTGGGCGGTGGAGGCTTTCATCTATCGGAAGGACTGGAAGCAGAACGGGTTCAGGCCGGTGGACGACGCCCTCCTGAGACAGCAGCGCCGTCAGCGGAGAGCCATGGAAAAGCAGGCGGCCGGCCAGGAATGGAGGAAGTGAGGAAGCTCGCCGGCCAAGGCATAGGCCATGATGGTGTGCGCCATCCTGCCTATGCCTTTCCGTACACGGTGACCGCCG
This sequence comes from uncultured Methanomassiliicoccales archaeon, assembly GCA_963695345.1. GTDB lineage: Archaea > Thermoplasmatota > Thermoplasmata > Methanomassiliicoccales > UBA472 > DASXVU01. Next base: position 710,899 of record OY968769.1, on the reverse strand, counting down.
AACCGCTGACCGGCCTCATGTAATCAGAGACCAGTCCCATGATGACCGCGGCGACCTCGGCCGGCGGGACCCATTTGGAGAAATCCGCCTGTGGCATGTCCCGGCGGTTGTCTGGAGTATCCATGGTGCTGGGCAGGACCGCGTTCACGTTGATGTCTAATTTCTTGACCTCCTCAGCGATGGTCTCGGTCAATACCAATACTCCAGCCTTCGCGACAGCGTAGGCCCCCGATTTGACGCGGTTCCGCCTCTCCAGGGCCGGGCGGGCGGCGATGTTTATTATCTTCCCGTAATTGTGCTCGATCATCATCGGCAGGGCGGCACGGCAGCAGAGGAACGCCGACAGAAGATTGACATTCATCATGATGTCCCATTCCTTCACCGAGGTCTCCCATATCTCTTTCCCGCCCCGGTACGTTCCCACGATGTTCACCAGGATATCCACCCGGCCATGGTCTTGTCTGATGCCATCGAAGAGGTCGGCCACGTCCTTCTCGTCCGTCACATCCGCCTTCCGGGACTCCAGTTGGGCCGCCATGGGTCCCGAGATCACCGCGGAGGGAGGCCAAAGACTCCTTGGTCCGGTACGTTACGATGACATGGATACCCATGACCGAGCAGCTCCTTGGTGACGGAAGAACCGAGAGAGCCCGTGGCGCCGGTCACCACCGCCACCTTGTAATCTGCCATAATGCACACTCCTGCGTCTCGATTGGCAACGGCGGCTATTAGAGATTAACCTTCAAGAACGAAGATGCAAACTGAAAGTCGAAGGACTTACCAGTGATATGAGAATTTAATAAGAAAAAGAACCCTGCCCCCTTGCGAGGACTGGGCAGACTGATTTGCCTTTTTTGATAATGGTTTTTGAAATATTTTTAGAACAGGTTTAGAACCTGTCCTTTGGCTTGTGCTTCTGGAAGCAGTCCCTGCAGTAAACCGGCCTTCCCTCGGTCGGTTTGAACGGGACTTGGGTCTCGGCTCCGCAGTCGCTGCACTTCACGTTGTGCATCTCGCGCGGTCCGTCATTCCTTGGGCGTCCATAGCTGTTGCCTCTGTTACCACCGTACATTTTTACTACCTTGTTTGTTTATATCTCAAAAACCGTGAAACGACTCTTGGGATAATTACACCAATAATGTACTACTATTTAAATTGATTTTAATGAAGGGCGAAAAGAAAAGGGGAAGGTTCACTGGCTTTTCGGCAATTGCCGAGAACCGCCCCTTATTCCTCGATAAATGGTTTCATTGCCGGATCGCTCCGGCGGTATTTCTTTCATCACCGGTCCGACCTATTTCAAGGTTCCTTCCAACTCTTCGATGAATGTCTCAGCCTGGGTTATCCCCTTCTGCCACGACCCTTCCCTCCCGATATCGAAACCGAGCCCCGATGCCAGTTCCGCCGCGGAGCGGCTGGATCCGGCCGCTAGCAGTCCCTTGAACTTGGGAACGAACGCTTTTCCCTGTTCCTGGTACAGGCGGTACATGGAGAACACGAACAGCTGAGCGAACACGTAGGGATAGTTGTAGAAGCGGAGCTCCGGGATGTAGTAGTGCATCTTCATCGTCCACTCCCATTTCATCTCCGGGAGCCATTCCACCGAATCTCCGTACACATCGTCCCGCGCCTTGACCCATAGTGACGAGATCGTCTCCCCGTCCAGATACCTGCCGTCCCGGATCGCCTGGTACAGGCTCTTCTCGAAGAAGTAACGGGCGCTCACCTGGAACGCCGCCTGTCCGAACCCGTCCATGACCTGGGTGAGCACGGCCTGCTTTTCTTTCGATGTCCTTGGCGTTGCCGATCAGGTGATCGGTCAGCAACAGCTCGCCGAAGATCGATCCGCACTCCGCTATGCAATAACTGATGGCGGTGTTGGTGGCGCGCTGCGACCTCGAGGTGAGGTAGGCATGCATGGAATGCCCCATCTCATGCGCCTGCGTGTATACGTCGTCCAATCGGCCGTTGAAGCTCTGCAGGACATAGGCCGACCTCCCGCCGTACCAGTCCGAACAGAACGCGCCGCTGACCTTGCCTGGGCGTATCGCGGCATCGATGTGCTGCCTCTGGTACATCTCCTCCGACCATTCTCCCAGCTGGGGGTCGAACCCGCCGTATGCCTTTACCACCGTCTCGTGCGCCTGGTCCCAGGTGAAGGTCATCTTGGGCGCCTTGGGCAACGGGGCCATGATGTCCCAGTTGCCCAGACGGTCCAGGTCCATCATCTCGGCCTTGAGCTTCAGGTACTTCCGGTAAACCCCGACGTTGTCCTTCATGGTGGCCATCAGGGCATCTATGGCCCCTTGCTCCACGTCGTTGTAGATCAGGCTGGACGTCTCCGGCGTGGGATACTTCCTCATGTCGCAGTTCTGCAGGTGGTCATCGCAGATCGAGCGCAGGGCGGTGGACCAGACGATCTCGTCCTTGCCGAGCTTTCCGTAAACTATCCGGTTGGCATCCCTTCTCAGCTTCCGGTCCGGCGACCCGTAAAGCCCGATGACCTGTCCATAGGGAAGCTTCTTCCTCTTCCCTTCCACCTCGATCGGGAACGTCCTGGTGCTGAGCCATTCCCTCTGCAGTTGGGACCAGGAGTGGGCCCCGTTCTGGTCCTTGGACATGATTATCTTCTCCTCCTCCTCGGAAAGGAGGTGCGGGGCCGCCCTCAGGGTCCGTTCCAGCGCATGCCTGAACTCAGCCAGGACCGGGTCCTTCACCAGTTCCGGCCTATCCTTCAGGAGGTAGCTCAGCTCTATGTCCACGAATGCCAGCTGCTGGCCCACCTTGGTGCCGGCCTTGCTGACGGCGTCGTTCAGCTGTTTGGAGACGGCGTCGGTGGTGTCCGCCGAATACCGGAGGCGGCTGTACATGATGGCCCCCTCGTACCGCAGCTGCATCTCCTCCCTCTCCTCGAAAAGGGCCTTGAGGCCCTCTGCGTCCAAGGTCCTGATCTTCCCCCGGTACTCCGTGGCCCTCTTTCCCGCTTCCTCGACCAATGCATCAAGTTCCTTGACGATCTCCGATCGGTCTGTGCTCTTGACCAGCTGAGACAGGTCCCATTTGACGTCGTTCATGAACGTAACTCCTTGTGCTCCCGAAAGGGATGGTCAAGACCAAATAATTACTGTCCCGGAAAAGGCACGGTCGTATCAGCGGCACGGACTCGATGCCAACCCGATCTAATAGCGCTCGATACCGTCCGCTGGGACCTTCTTCTTGACCGGTATGTCCTCCCTCAGGTCCTCGAACTCCCGCCGGTCATCCGGCGGCTGTGGAACATCCTCATAGACCCGGGTCATCATCGGACCATAGCATTGCCGATCCTGGCAGATGAAAAGTGGATGTCCAGTTCCGTGACCTTCCATTTCAGGGCCTGACCGCTTCTTCCTCATTGCCCTCCCTCTAAGCCTGGATCCAAATCTGTCCCATCTCTTTCGCCTCCACCTTTTCAAACACCTTCCCCAATGCCTCGAGCTGGGCATCGGTGAAATATTTCGGAGCGGCCGGTATAACCACGTTCTCCTCCTTTCCCATATGGATCGCCAACAGCTCCGCTATGGGGGTCAATCTCGGAAGCCAGACCTCATCATCGCAATTTGTCGCCCAAAGGATATCGAGGAGGTCGCGGATAGCCTGGTGCTCCTCCAACAGTTCCAGCGCCAAAGGTCTCAGTTCCGTCAATTTGCCCATCTCCTTTATCACGGTGTCCTCCTCCGCCAAGAAATGGGCTGACACCTTTCGTTTCAGGTCGGAGAACGTACTCCTCCTTTCCTCGAAATCAGCGGTCGAGGTCTTCTGCAATGTCGCGATCTCGCCTCTGAACTCATCATGATCGGACTTGATCGAATCCGCGATTGACATATGCTCCACCTCGGGAATACACTGCTTCCACTGGCAGCACAGTTCCCGAGAATAACTTCCCAGCATTCGATATTAGTAGGTTCTCCACTGAAAAATGACCGTTCCTATCCATCGTCCACCACGGGAGCGTTCGAGGTTCCGTCATCCTCGGTAAGGGTCTAAAACACATTTTCCGGACCGACCTGTTCTCCGAGTATTGCCGCAAGATCGGGGTTCATCAGATAGACCGGCAGGTGTCCGAAGATATCGTGCCTTATGACCTTGAAGTACCTCGGCATCTGCCCTTCGAGCCCATTCACACCCGTCCCCTCGGGGGCGGTCCGGGTTTCCAGCAAAGCCAGTTTCCTTCTTAGCAGATCATCCGCCATCCTTCGGCTCGATATTCCCTGGGTCTGCCTCACCAGGAGGAATTGGGATATGAATATTAGGGCCAGCGGGATCGCCCCTTTCACCAGGTCGACGTTCGAATCCCCTCTAAGCAACTTTATGGAAGATCCGGGCAAGAGCATGGCCGTTATCAGCGAAAGGACGAAAACGGACAGGACCAGCAGGGTGAAGAAGACGCCCTTGAACCTCCTGACCGGCCTGCCCTTAAGGAAATCTCTGACCGATCTTCCGATCGACTGTACCTCCTCCAGGAATTGCTTGTCGTAGGGTCTTATCTTTATGATGCCGACGTAGAACACGATCATCCCCATCGACTGCAGCAGAAGCAGGCCGGTCACCTCCAAGGTGAGGACCTGGCCGACGACCCCGAGCGATATTATCAGCAGGATGTCGAACGAGAATATGGCGATGATGCCCCTGGCCATCGGTTGCGAGTTGATGAAGAAGCCATTCCACAGCGCCAGGCCTAGCAGTTCCTTGTTCTCCATCACGTTCGCCCGGTCAAGATTCAATTTGCCTTCTTTCGGTTCTTGGATCGCAGAGCGTTTTGTCGTGGGCATGACCAGGAACAGGATGGAGAATACGCAGAACAGAAGACTTGACAATATCCAGAGGATCGCGTACTGGTCGGTCATGACAACAGCTAGCAGGTTCAGGAGCAGTAATAGGGTGATGGTGAAGGCCGGTGTCGACACTTTCCTCCTTTCCTTCTCCAATTTGAGAAGCATCCATTTCCAGTATGCTATCTCGGCTTCATCAGGTCCATCCATGTTCACGACGAAGGGAATGGACTTGCAGATATTATTTTGGTGTCCACTACTCGCCGGTCCTCTTGATCACGATGTAGAGGATGTCCTGGTCCTGCAATATGTGGTCGAGCCCGACCATCTGCCCGGGGAACTTGGCGCTCTTCCCCCACACCAGGGCATAGCGGAAGTTCTGTCGGAATATCCGGTGCAACGAATCGCAGACCTCACCAATGGAGGCGCCCCGGCGGATGATGAGCGGCTCTTTCATGTCCGCTTCCTGGCCCTGCTTCTTCAGGTAGATCCGTATCAGGTCGATCGATTCGAAGATGCGTGCCTTCAGCTCTTCTATGCCGATCTTGCCCTGGGCGGATATCGGCACCGGCCTCCAGCTCTTGAACTGATCCATGACCGCGTCCACGTGGGTCTTGTCGGTCAGGTCTATCTTGTTGATGGCCAGGATGCCTTTGGAGTAGACCCGGTTGCCGGTCAGGACATCGATCAGCTGGTCTACGTTCACGTCCTCCCGGATGACCACTTCCGCGTTCACGAACCCGTATTCCGAGACCACGGCGGAAGCCAGTTCCACGTCTATCTTGGTCAGGGTGACCGTCGGCTTGATCTCGATGCCCCCGAATTCGGTACGGGTGATGACGACATCGGCGGGATGGGTGTTGATGCGTATGCCTGCCGTTTCCAGCTCCCTTATCAGCACGTGAAGGTTGGTGTCGAAGGTGTCCAGGACAAAGAGGATAAGGTCCGCCGAACGGACGACGGACAGCACCTCCCGCCCCCTGCCCTTTCCCTTGGAAGCGTCCCTGATCAGTCCCGGAAGGTCCAGTATCTGGATCTTGGCGCTATTGTACTCCATGATGCCAGGTACGACATCGATGGTGGTGAAATCGTATGCGCCGACCTCGCTCTCCGCGCCGGTAAGCCGGTTCAGGAGGGTGGACTTACCGACCGACGGGAAACCTACCAATGCCACCGTGGCGTTCCCTGATTTCTTGACCGAGTATCCTTTGCCGCCGCCTCCGCCGGTGGAGCGCCTCTTCTCCTGCTCGTCCTTGAGCCTGGCGATCTTCGCCTTCAGCTTTCCGATGTGATACTCGGTGTGCTTGTTGACCTGGGTCTTGGCAATCTCTGCCTCCACCTCTTTGATGGAATCCTCGATGGTCGGCATTAGCACTCACCCCTGGGTCGGTTTTTCAGATAGGATACTAGTGAAACTTCGGAAATGAACATGTTCCTTCTCTGCGCGAGACGCTTCAATACCGGACACCATTATATGATTATTGGTGTGCGTTTCGACTGGATGGGCGCATCAGGGAAAGTGCAGTAGAATCATCGACCGAGGTGATCCCTTGCTTCCACTTATTCTTTCCTGGCTGATCCGATTCACACCCGGAACGCGGTATCTTTGTTCTCTTGTCACAGACATCAATAGCATCACCCACAATCGATGGTCCAGCTTCGTAATCTCCTCCTGTGCAGCATCTCGGCTCGCATCATGCTAGAGAGAACCATCTCTGGAAAGGGGCATCGTTCCATTCTCACTCAACAATCGGATATTCCACACGTCCCTTTACCTCCCGTCTTCGTCATCATTTTCAGGACCATTCCGATCGTTCTCAAGGTGAATTAGAAGGGAGCAGCTGAGTGTGACGGTATGATAATCAGACCGGACAAATGATATCTTATCAGTCACCTTTTAGTTATGGCGGCCGGTCTCGCGAATCTCCAACAGATTTCCTCACAACAATGATCCATGAGCGCCGGTCGCTTCTACCCAGATCTAATATAAGGCCCGCACCACCGTCAAGATCGTCGAGGCGGTTCGTGACGACGACCGAATTTCTAAGGCAGCAAAGAGCAACCCGATTGCCGTCACTATTGATGAAGCATGATGAAGTACTCTGCGTCGCGGATTTTATTGGTTATTATATTTGTCAAGAACATTGCTTCGGAAGAATGAAAATGTCAGGAACTGCCGACGCCCCTCAAGAAACCATCGGCATTTATCGCTTCTACCAACTGTCCGATTGCATGTGCATGGGCGATGTTGGCATTCATCCCGGGACGTCTGGTCCATTGTGATGTGCGAATTCCTCATAGGTCAAAGGAAGGTCGCGAGATTGAATTTCACTGAGTTGGTTTTTAATATTGGACAATTGTTTGATTGTTGCACTCAATGCCATCAACCCATGCCCGAATCCTAATGGTCGATGACGAACCGGCACTTTTGGAACTGACTAAAGAGTTCTTGGAGAGTTCGGGCGAGCAAACGGTCGAATGTGTCAACAGCGTGGCAGAAGCCAGGACAAGGTTGGCCGAAGAACATATCGACGCCATCATTTCTGACTACCAGATGCCTGGCGAGGATGGCATTCAATTCCTAAAATCGTTACGGGGGGGCGGAGACAGGACGCCCTTCATTCTTTTCACCGGTCGCGGCAGGGAAGAAGTTGTCATTGAGGCTTTGAACAACGGAGCCGACGCATACCTCCAGAAGGGCGTGGATGTCGTAGCCCAATTCCGTCTGCTGCATCACAAGGTGAAGGAGCTTGTTCGCCGCAACCGGGCAGAGGAAGCGCTGGGTGACAGTGAGATGAAATACCGTTCGATCCTGTCCGCTTCCCCCGATGGCATCGTTATCACGGACCTTGGGGGACAAATCGAACTGGTCTCTCCAAGGATGATCTCGATGTTCAGGCATACAAGCGAAGAAATGCTAGTGGGCCGGATCATATTCGAGTTCCTGTTCCCGGGAGACAGAGGACGCGCAATGGCCAACGTCGGCGGGATGTTACAAGGGATATTCAAGGGGCCAGAAGAATACAAGGTGTCGCGGTACGATGGGAGCGAACTCGAGATAGAGGTGAACGCTGACCTCGTCAGGGGAGTCGACGGAAATCCAAAGAGGATGATATTCGTCATCCGCGACATAACAGAACGTCGAGTCAATGAGGAATTGAAAAGAAGAAACAGTGAAGAGCTCCAGTCGATCAATGAGCAGCTGGTGGCGGCTGAGGGGGAGATGCGTTCACAGTTGAACGCCATCCTTCAGGGGAGTGAAGAATTAAAGAAGGCGACCGCATTCACGGAATCCCTTTCCGAAAGCCTTCCTGGCATCTTCTATCTGTATGACATTCAAACCCTGCGCCTGGTGCGATGGAACAGGAATCATCAGGAAATTAGCGGATATTCCGATGAGGAGATGCTTAGCAGGCATGCCCTCGATTGGTTCCGGAAAGAGGACGCCAATACTGTCCTGACAGCCATCGATGCTTGCATGGAGAGCGGACAAGCGAGCATCGAAGCTCCATTGGTTATGAAAGACGGCAGGGAGATGTCCTTTCTGCTTACCGGAAAGCGATTCAATACAAAGGAACGCACTTATCTGATGGGTGTCGGTACTGACATTTCGGAGCTCAAATCCCTTGAGACCAGAACGAGAAGGCTGAACCGGGAGCTTCTAGCCATCAAGGAATGCGATCGGGTGTTGGTCAAGGCACTCACCGAACAGGAACTTCTGGACGAGGTCTGTCGTATCGCCTGCGATGTGGCCGGTTACCGTATTGCCTGGATAGGCATGGCCGAGCAGGACGAGAACAGGACCGTCCGTCCGGTGGCATGGAGCGGTCATGATGAGGGTTATATAACACAAACGAACGTCACATGGGCCGAAGATGGGCGAACATTCTGCCCAATCGGAATTGCGATCAGAACTGGACAGACCGTATTCATCAATGACCTCACGAACGATGGACGGACTGGTCCTTGGAAGGAATTCGCCAAGAAGAACGGCTACCGTTCATTGATCGCCATTCCCCTGCTCGACTCGGGGAAGGCGTTCGGAGCACTAATGATGTACACCGACCAGCTTGAGGTTTTCAGCGCTGAGGAGGTGGAACTGCTGGAGGAGTTGGCAGGAGATCTCTCGGTTGGCGTCATCAGTCTCCGGACAAAGGAGAGGAACATAGAGGTCGAAGAGTCGCTCAAAAGAAGCGAGGAGCTGCACTCCAAGCTTCTGTCGACAGTACCAGATTTCGTTATCTTGACGGACCTGAAGGGAACAATTGTTCTGGTAAACAAACCGACACTGAGAGAAAGTGGCTATGGGAATGAGGAAGTCGTCGGGCAATCCATATTCTCGTTCATCGCCATTGAGGACCGTAACAAAGCGGCAATCAACTTCCAATCAATGATCATGGGCGGAGCAGCACCCGTTGCCACATACCATCTGGTCATGAAGAACGGTCAATCGGTCCCGTTCGAGGCAAACGGGGATGTGTTGCGGGACCCCGAAGGAAGGCCGACCGGATTGGTCTTTATAGGCAGGAACTTGACTGTGCGCAACCGCCTTGAGCAGAGGTTGAGCGAGGCGAACAATAAGCTGAGGGTGATGAACAGCATCACCAGGCACGACATCAGGAACCAATTGATGACCTTGAGAGGCCACCTGTTGCTCATGGAGGACTCGATATGTCCCTCAAACCAGGAGAATCTGGAGAGGGCGGAGGCTGCCGCGGAACGGATCTCATCGATGGTGGAATTTACCAAGGCCTACGAGGAGATAGGTGTCCTTTCTCCGATCTGGCACGACATAAGGGGATTGATCGATCGGTGCGCTGAAGAGCTCAATCTGAAAGACGTTAGATTGCTGAACGAAGTCCCGGCCGGGACTGAACTGTTCGCCGATCCCATGATCGAAAAGGTGTTCCTGAACCTTATGGATAATTCGATGCGGCACGGAGGCAAGGTGGCCACCATACGCTTCTACATCCAGGAAAGAGATGGGGTCATTTCCGTTGAAATGACGGATGACGGTGTCGGCATTCCATCGAACCTAAAGGAACAATTGTTCATGAAGAGCTACGATAGGGCACATGGGCTCGGACTGTTCCTCTGTCACGAGATCTTATCCATGACGAACATCGGGATAAGGGAGGGAGGGGAACCAGGGAAAGGCGCCCACTTCATCATTGAGGCACCCCATACTGGAATTAGAACAGTTTAGATCGCTCACTAAAGAACGAACTCAGACACCATGCGGCAACGAGCATTGCCCCATCGATTTCAGGAACTATCGAGGGAACAGTGGAAATGTAGTGAAACCCCCTTACCTGTTCTCAAAAGATTTAAAGGTTGAACACCCGATTGCGCGTCAATGTCATTTATGGATAGCTTCAACAAATTCAGGAAGCAGAAGTACGCGGTGCCCATCGGCCTCGCGTTGACTGTCCTGCTCACCCTGGCGTTGACTTTGTATGCCATTTCTATATGTTTCGTTCCCATGCTCATCGCCCTGGTGGCCTACGGGATACCATTCTACTTCGGGCTGAAGAACAGGAAGAAACTGGCTGTATTCGGGACGCTCCTTATCCTGCTGTTGGGCGTGGTGTTCGGCCTCAACATATACTATTACATCCAAGGTTTCAACGGACAGGTCATCCACTCCGAGCATAACGACCTCATCGCCGGCCAAGTGGCCCCGGTGAAGGGGTTGCCCGGCGATACCTACAACTTCACCGTCGAAGTGGTGAACGGCAGCGAAGCCAGCGTGGTCTATCTCCTGGCGACCAATGGCGCCTCCACGTCCACCCTGAACTATTCCATGACCTATGCGGGGATGGACGGTTCGAACGCCATCTTCTCCAAGACCCTCAATAATCTGACGGAAGGCATATACCAGTTCCAGTTCCAAGGGCTTATCCCGGGCGGATACGTCCTGACCGAGGCCGGCCTGGGTCCGATCGCCATGAGCATGGACGCGGTGCTATCCTCGTACCTGTACTATGGCATAATATTCATCGGCCTGTTCCAGATCGGTCTGCTGTTCTACCTGCTACTGGTCCTGACCTGGTGGATGGACCGATCGAAGGCCAAGATGGCGGAGTTCGACAAGGCCCGCAAGCAGGAAAAGAAGGGCGATGACGGACAGAAAGTGGTCGATAAGTTCATCTGCTCCGAGTGCGGCTCGGACGTTCCCATCGACGCCCACGAGTGCCCCCGCTGCGGGGAGAAGTTCGAGGAGTCGGTGGAGCGGGAATGTCCGTTCTGCAAGGCCAAGGTCCTCGAGTCCGATGTCAAGTGCTGGAACTGCGGCAAGGCACTGCCGAAGAAGTAAGCGCTTCGGTCAAACCCCTTCCCCTTTCTCCATTTTTTTAAGTATTTGCCCGCGGATACTGCCCCCTGGGATGCATTCGTTCAGTCATATCTCGAGAAGGTGATGCCGTGAACTCCATAGCTGATGAGCTGGCAAAGAAACAGAAGGAGATATCCGTCTCCGAGTTCTTCGAACGCAACCGGCAGATCCTGGGGTTCGACTCTCAGGTCAAGTCGCTCATTATGGGCGTGAAGGAGGCGGTGGACAACTCTCTCGACGCCTGCGAGGAGGCGATGATCCTGCCCGAGATCTATGTGCGCATAGAGAAGGTGGAGACCAACGAATACAAGGTGACCGTGGAGGACAACGGTCCCGGCATCATCAAGAAGGCCATCCCCAACGTTTTCGGGCGCCTCCTCTACGGGTCAAGGTTCCACGCCGTGCGCCAGTCCCGCGGCCAGCAGGGTATCGGGATATCGGCCACGGTCATGTTCGGCCAGATTACCACCGGCAAGCCGGCCACGGTGCGGTCCAAGGTGGCCCATGAGGAAACCGCCTGGGAACTGGACATCATGGTCAACACCAAGAAGAACATGCCCGATGTCTTCAAGGAGAATCCGGTCATCTGGGACGGGAAGGAGCACGGGACCCGGATCGAGTTCTTCATGAACGGCCGGTACATGACCGGGAAGCAGTCGGTGATGGAGTACCTGAAACAGACCGCCATCGTCAATCCCCATGCCAAGATATCTTTCGTAGACCCGGAGGGAAGGAGGATAACCTTCGAAAGGGCCACCGACCTGCTAGCCCCCGGCGGTGAAGGAGATCAAACCTCATCCGGAAGGCATCGAGCTCGGCACCCTGATGAACATGGCCAACGAGACCAAGGCCAAGACCCTCTCCAAGTTCCTGCAGACCGACTTCTGCCGCATCAGCGACCGCCTGGCTAAGGACATCTCGGTGAAGGCCGGGATGGACGAGGACCGGACCAACATCCGCAGCTGGGACCCGGAGAAGAACAAGAGCGGCCTAAAGCTTGATGACTATAAGCGGCTCCTGTCCGCCATCGGCACGGTGAAGATCATGGGTCCGCCCACCGATTGCCTGTCGCCGATCGGGGAGAACCTGATCCGGAAAGGCCTGAAGAACGTCCTGGCTGAGGTGCGGCCGGAGTTCTACTGTCCGCCCGTGACCCGCGACCCCAAGGTCAACGCCGGCAATCCCTTCCTTGTCGAGGTCGGCATCGTCTACGGCGGAGGCATACCATCGGACCAGCCGGTGCAGCTGCTCCGCTTCGCCAACCGGGTGCCCCTGATGTACCAGCAGGGGGCGTGCTGCATCACCAAGGCCGTCGAGGCGGTCGACTGGAGACGATACGGGCTGGAGCAGCGGGGCGGCAACGGGATACCGTTCGGACCGGCCATCATCATCGTGCACGTCGCCTCCACCAAGGTACCGTTCACCTCCGAGGCGAAGGAGGCGATCGCCAGCATCCCGGCGATCCAGAACGAGATCGAGATTGCCCTGAGGACCTGCGGACGTACGCTCAAGACGCATCTGAACAAGAAGGAGACCAAGACCCGGACCAAGGAGAAGTTCGACATCGTTCAGGTCATCCTCCCGCTGATAGCGCAGAAGAGCGCCAAGATAATCGACAAGCCAGTGCCATCGCTTTCGGGCACCATCACCAAGATCATGAACGTGGTATGGATCGATGACGACGTCACGTTCGACAAGGGCCGCCACAAGGTCCGGGTGACCATCTACAACTACACCCCGCACGGTCAGAAGCTCAACATCCACATGGTCCTGCCCAAGAACGCGTTCGACTACCAGGGGCTGGCCATATTCCCCAAGGAGGCCAGGGAAGACGGTAAGACGACCTGGGAACTGAAGACCATCCCATCCACGGGCAAAGTGGACATATCGTTCTACCTGAACGGCCTGGACCAGGAGGCTTACGAGGAGAACGAGATTTATTCCAGCGGCATCAACCCGGTCTCGGTGATCGGGGCCGAACCGCTGCCGGGCGACTGGGATGTAAAGGGCCTCAACATCACCGAGGTCGCCCCGGTCGAACCGGAGAAACCGGACGCCGAGGACGAGGACGAGGTCGACTATGACGAGAAATCGGAGGCGCTGAGCGATGACTGAGAAAGAGGAGCAGCCGGAGAAGAAGGTCGACAACAAGGCGGTGGGGGCGCTCTTCTCCGTGGCGAACTCGATCTATGACCAGATCGACCATGGAAAGATCCCGAAGATGGTCCTGCCACTGCGTACCAAGAGCAACATCCGGTTCGACCCCAAGCATGGCGTCTTCAAGTACGGCCCGGCCACGGGGGCCAGGACGGCCAAGAAGACCAACGGCGCAATGATGCTCCTGCGCACCATGTACACGCTCGAGCTCATCGAGGACATGATCGACAAGAACAAATCCTCCACCCTCAGGGAGATGTACTACATCTCCGAAGGCTGGGGAAAGGCCAAGTTCCACAGCCAGGATGAGTCGAACATGCTCGCGGAGGACCTGGAGATCGTCACCAAGTGCATGCGCGAGGATTTCAAGCTCAGGCCGGAGGAGAACGGCGCCAGCGTCATCGGCAACATCACCATCGAGGAGTTCGACCGGAAGGGCCGGACCAAGCGCATCAACTGCCTGGACGACGTCGGGGATTCCGGCTATGGCATCCCATACAACGTGGAGAAGGAAAAGGTCAAGATCATCGAGACCGGCGCCGACTTCATCTGCGCCATCGAGACCGGCGGTATGTTCGACCGTCTGGTGGAGAATGGCTTCGCCGAAGACTACAACTCGGTGCTGGTGCACCTGAAAGGGCAGCCCGCCAGGAGCACCCGGCGTTTCATCAAGCGGCTGAACGAGGAGATGAACCTCCCGGTCATCGTGTTCACCGATGGCGACCCCTGGTCGTTCAGGATATTCGCCTCCGTCGCCTACGGCGCCATCAAGACCGCCCACATCAGCGAGTATCTGGCAACGCCGTCGGCCCAGTTCATCGGCATCACCGCCTCGGACATAATGCACTACAATCTGCCCACCGACAAGCTCACCGACATGGACGTCCGGGCGCTGAACGCCGAGCTCAACGACCCCCGGTTCGCCGACCGCTACTGGAAGGACGAGATCGAGACGATGCTCAAGCTGAACAAGAAGGCGGAACAGCAGGCGTTGGCGAAGTACGGTCTCGACTTCGTGACCGACAAGTACATGCCTGACAAGCTCAACGAGCTCGGCCTGCTGAAGAAGTAGACCGGTCAGCTTAATATCTCGGCAGTTCAATGGCTATATGGTTCCTATGACCAACGGTAATCGCAGGTTCAACAGCTCCGGGATCACCACAGCGGCCGTGCTCCTCTCCGTGGCGGTGGCCATCATGGTATCCCTGGCGCTGAATAACTGGTGGCTCCTGGTGCCGGTGATCCTCCTGGAGTTGGGAGTGTATGTCCTCATACTCGGTTTCAGTCTCGGGAAGCCCTCTCAGGGAGCGCCTTGGACAAAATCGGACTCGAACTACTTCCTGTTCTGGGGCAACCTGATGGCGATGATCGGGGCGCTGCTTATAGTCAACACCTTCTTCCCCGGCTACGTCATAATACTGTTCGTGGTGCTGCTGGTATGGTTCGCCGTCTTTGCACTGCTGTTCACGATGAGGAGGAGGTCGGCCTAGGCGCTGGCCTCTGAGAGCCTCTTCATCACGAAGGACTTGTCCAGGGTGGACAGGAAGTATCCCAGGCGCGGTCCGGAGGTGCGGGACACGAAGATCTTGTAGAGCGCCTGGAAGGCTGCCTTCGGCAGAATGCCGGCCTCCTTGGCGTTATCGTACACGGCATTGTGTATCGCGTCCGGGTCCCAGTTGGCACCGTTGAGGGCCGTGTGCAGCAAAGAGAAATAGGTCTTCTCCGGGCCGGTCAGTTCCACCGCCGGCATCATCCTTGGCCACCGCGAACTTGACCTCATCCGGGGCAAAGTTATCAAGCCAATAGCGGACGCATTCGCAGCGCTCCTTTAGCACCTCTATGTCCTCCGGCGTCGGCGGCATGAGCCCCTCGGTCCTGTCTATGATCTTCATTATGCCCTCGAACGTCTCCGCCGTCTGAACGACGTGCACCAGATGGCGGTACGGCACCTGCATCGGCAGGTTGGTGCGGACGGACTTGGGCTGGGCGATCTCATAGGCGCGGAGCAGGTCCTTCTCCTTATCATCGGCCCCCCCTTTGAAGTAGAGCGATTCGATGTGGTCATACTCGTCCACCACGTCCAGTATGCCCAGTCCTGGATCGTAGTCGATGTGCCGGTCGGGGTTGTAGCGGAGGACGCTGAAGTTCAGGACCGGGGCGGGAGTGATCTTCAGGGCGTCTGTGCCGGTGACCACGTGTCCGGTGGACTTGTGCATCTGTCCCTTGCCCTTGAACTGGATGAACTCGTAGGGGATCGGATAGGGCGGATCGATGTCGAAGAGCTCCTTGCAGAACCGGACCCCGCTCTCATACGAGCCTCCGGCGGCGGCATGGTCCTTCCCGAAAGGCTCGCAGGTGACGCCGAATATCTTCCACTTGGCCGCCCATTCCAGCCTCCACGGGAGCTTCGCCTCGCCCGTCCTCAGGTCGGCCTTGCCCTCGTGTCCGCAGTGACACTTGTAGTGGACGAAGGGGTACTCGTAGGATGTCACACGGTCCGTGAAATGACCGCACGATCCGCATTGGGGCGAAACCGGCCAGAAATTGGCGGGGACGTCCCTGCCGGTGACCTCCCGGAGTATCGTCGCGACCTTGTCCTTCTCCCGGATCACCAGGTCGGTGAGCTCGGCGAACTTGCCCTCCTCGTACACCTTGTGGGTCCAGTGAACTTCCGGGTGGATGCCCATCTCGGCGATGGCGTCAAGGAACGGCTGGATGAAATGGGCGCCATAGCTGTCGTGGCACTTGTCGCCGGGACACGGGATCTGGCAGAGCGGCCTCCCTACCTCCTTGTCATAGCATTCAGGAAGGAATGGATATCTCTTCCGGAGGGGATCGTAGTCATCGACCAGATAGATCAGCTTGACATCGGCCCCTTGGTCCACCAAGGCCTTCCTTACCGCGTTGGCGGTGATGGCCTCCCTCAGGCTACCCACGTGAATGTGACCAGAAGGGCTGATCCCGGTCGACAGCAAATGCTTTCGACCCTTCTCGAGCAATGACTTGGCGATGACGTCTGCCCACTGCATGTTTATCGTCGGGGCAATCGCACGAGCGTTAATAAACCCTGTTCCCAGTAAGTTTATGATGTGACCTTTTCTCCATCCCTCAGCCGATCACAAAAACTGTCATCCAGATTTCAATACCTCAACGTTTTTATATGCGGTTTCTGGTTAGAGCATCGGTATCAGCATGCCTAAGGACAAGAAAGGGTCGGGGTTCCAATCCGCAGCCGGTCTAATAAGGTACTTCGATAGCGAAGACTCCAAGGCATTGAAAATGGGCCCCTACGTCGTGGTTGGAATGATCATAGTGACCATCATCGTCGTATCACTCCTTAACGTATTCTTCCCTAACTGATGCGGGTCCTGCCCTAGGATCATTTTCGTTCCTATGCATTCTCATAGAAGACAGGGCTCTCCCCTCAACGATCTCGGAACTTCAGCTGCCCATCCGCATCGTCGCGTTCTATCTTGTTCACTTTCTTTTTGAACTTCGCCTTGAATGCGTATGTAAGCATCGGAGGGGCGGCGATGGTCGTTGCCAATGACATGAACACAACCACGGAATAGATGGCATTCGATACCTGACCTAGGCCCAAGCCGATTGTCGCCACGATCAACCCCACTTCGCCTCTCGGGGACATTCCAACACCCACAATCAGTGCCGATTTGCTGCCCATGCTCCTCGCCCCCATTCCACATCCTATAACCTTGGTCAGAATGGCGATGAAGGTCAAAGCCAACCCAATGAAGAATACTTCAACGAAGGATGAGAGCTGTACCTGTATCCCCACGAAGATGAAGAAGAACGGTACCAGGAATTCATTGATCGGTTCGAACTTCTCCCTGCAAGGCCAGCGGTCATGGAACTCTGCGAAGGCCATTCCTGCCAGGAACGATCCGATTATGGCAGCGAGTCCGAATGTCCCTGCAATGAAAGACAATCCGAAGCACACGACAAGGGCAAATGGCAGAGGGCTGATTAGGGGGGTCGCGCACTTAACCGGGTGCTCTAGGTCGGTCTTCCTTTCTTTGGCCACCTTGCGAACCCTCGGAATGACCATACCGCCAATTATTATGACCGCGATGACGAAGATGACACCCTCGATGGCAACTATCGCGGTCTGGGCAATATCCGTTCCAGAGCCGCCTGCGATTCCGATTACGACAGCAAGAACAAGCATGCCGAGAACATCATCTATCACCGCCGCACCAATTATCACCCGAGATTCGATGGCATCGCTCAACCCCATATCGCTTATCACCCTGGCGGTGATGCCTACGCTGGTGGCGACCATTGCCGCTGCAACGAAGAGGGATGGGATGAGGGCGTAATTAAGGGCGGCCATGAACAGAAATCCACCAACGAAGGGGACGACAACTCCCAGCGAGGCCACAATGAACGCTGTCTTGCCTACCTTTCGCAATTCGCTGAACGGCGTTACCAGTCCGACGGCGAAAAGGAGAAAGATTACTCCTAGATTGCTTGAAGACCTCGAAGACCTGGGCATCTGTTCCGAGCTTGAGCGCACTGAACAAATCCGTGTTTCCGAGAAACGAGAACAATTCAGACTCGCCCACCAAGTAAAGGTTGCCGATGATGATGCCTACCAGGATTTCCCCGATTACCACCGGTATCTTGATCAATTTGCAGATGACGGCAGCCGCCATGGCGAAAGAAATGAGAACGAACAACTGAAGCAAGACCTGCTTTATCAATTCTGGATCTTCTACTGCCATCAGCGCATCCCGCCCTCCAATATCGGGGTATGCATATTTATGTTTACAATCGGGACGGCGAGCTTGGGACGGCATCCATCTTCAATAGGTTCGCCCAAAATTCTGACTTCTGTAATTGTTCTGACAAAAGCAATAAGTAGCTAGCTCCTATCGCCGAAGCAATAGGGCGTGCAAAATGTCGTTATGGAAGAAAGTTCCCTCCGGTCGCAATCCGCCAGAGATAGTCAATGTCATCATTGAGACCCCCAGGGACAGCAAGAACAAGTATGAGGTATCAAAGGAATATGACTGCATCCTGCTTGACCGGGTGCTGCATTCATCGGTCGTCTACCCCCATGCCTACGGACTCATCCCCCGTACCTACTATGATGACGGGGACCCGATCGATGCCTTGGTTATCCTCTCCGAGCCTACGTTCCCGGGGTGTGTCGTGGAGGCCCGACCCATCGGGGTCCTTAGGATGAGCGATGAGAAAGGCCGCGACGACAAGATCCTCTGTGTCGCCACCGGCGATCCCCGTAACCAGGACTACTACGAGCTCAAGGACATGCCCAAGCACATGCTGGACGAGATATTCGAGTTCTTCAAGAGCTACAAGCGTCTGGAAGAGGGCAAGGGCACGACCGTCGAGGGATGGGCCGGGAGAGAGGTGGCGCTGGAAGAGATCACCTATTCACTGAACCTGTTCCGCAGCAAGTTCGGTTACAAGTGATGATGTCAATATCATCACCCAGCCAATTTTTTTATTGGTCTTTCCGGCGTTTTCCAAGCATTCCCCTGTTCGGTGCTAGCATGGCGTTCGGCGATGAAGAACACGGATGCCAGTTCGCCATTGAGTCTATTAATTTCGTTATCGAAAGTGATTCCCAGCTATTCGGGGTTTATTAACTTCCAATGGGTTTTCTTTTCAACCGCCTGATTGGCTGAGGTACTGTTAGTATCTCACCGTCAAGGTGACAAGCTATGTCAGCCCGGATTCCGGGACGCTTGTATAACCATAGGAGATAGTAACATGAAAATGAGAACGTCTTGGAAGAAGGACAAGCGCGCAGAGATGGGCGTCGGCACGATGATCATCTTCATCGCAATGGTGCTCGTCGCGGCGGTTGCTGCGTCCGTATTGATTAGCACTGCAAACAAGGTGAGAGAACAGGCCCAGAACACTGGTGACCAGGCGATCAACAACGTCGCTTCCGGATTCGTCGTTCAGGACGTGACCGGACAGGTCCTCGCCGATAGATCCGCGATCAAGAACCTGACCGTACAGATAAGGCTTCAGGCTGGATCCCCCGCAGTTAACATGGACAAGGTAACCGTCCAGTTCATCAGCGGCACCACCAACAACATGATGCAGATGCAGGCCACCGGAGCCCCCACTGCAGCCAAGTACACCGCCAACCAGACCCTAGCTAAGACCGTCGGCGGAGCTACCTGGGGCACCAACAACTACGTCGTCCAGCAGGGTGACCTGATCACGATATCCATCTGTGACTCAGACGGCAACCTGGCTCTCGGATTCACGCAGTCCGCAACGATCAAGATCGTCCCGGCCTACGGTTCCCCGACCACGATCAACTTCGTGACCCCGTCCTACTACAGCACGGACTTCGTCAACCTGAAGTAATCGTAAAGAACAACTGAGGACTCTGTCCTCTCCTTTCCTATTTTCATTTTTTCTGTTATTGTTTGCCTTGTTTTTGACTATCAGCAGAATTATCCAAGGTAGGACTTTCAACCGGGTTGTTCTGTGTTTCTCACCAACAAATCGTAGATGCTTAGGGCAATGTACATCTCCAGTCGTCCGGAAATAGACCCGGTCGGTCACCATGATTTCCGATGGCCAAGAGCGACAGGGCCTCAATTTGATCTAAGACCAATCAAGACCCAAGCAGTATCCAAGTAAGTCGGCTCTTCTCGCCCCATCGATACCTGATCGAATCGAACGTCTACGTATGCGACTTCCCTTGGACGCATGGATATGCTGTCATCCAATCTTGCCGAAACGGTGTCCGACAGACCATGTTTGTTTCGGCGAAACCATTTGACCTGCCGCCCTGCGATTTGGAACAACATGGTAACCTGCGGGATTCCTATGACAAATCGTGATCCCATTATTCTCAGGAATCGATATTTTCACTTTAAGATGTTGAAGCCAGATGGTAGTTATTCTCGATATTGTTGATTATCATCGGTGATACCTGTCTCTTTGGGGTTTAATATCTCATTGTCCGTTTTCATAATAACCGCCTGATCGGATGAGTTGTTCTTCGAACACTCTTCGGTCTAGAGGAGCAGGCCATGTCAGCTCGGATGACCATACGCTTGCAGCATTGAAGGAGATAGAACATGAAAATGAGAACGTCTTGGAAGAAGGACAAGCACGCTGAGATGGGCGTCGGCACGATGATCATCTTCATCGCAATGATCCTCGTCGCGGCGGTTGCTGCGTCCGTATTGATAAGTACCGCTAACAAGGTCCGTGAGCAGGCCCAGAACACCGGCGACCAGGCGATCAACAACGTCGCTTCCGGATTCGTCGTTCAGGACGTGACCGGACAGGTCCTCGCAGACAGATCGGCGATCAAGAACATCACCGTACAACTGAGGCTCCAGGCTGGATCCCCCGCAGTTAACATGGACAAGGTAACCGTCCAGTTCATCAGCGGCACCACCAGCATAATGATGCAGATGCAGGCCACCGGAGCACCGACGACCTCTAAGTACACCGCCAACCAGACCCTCGCTAAGGCCGTCGGCGGAGCTACCTGGGGCACCAACAACTACGTCGTCCAGCAGGGAGACCTGATCACGATCTCGATCTGCAACACGGCGCATAACCTGGCCCTCGGATTCACGCAGGCCGCCACGATCAAGATCGTCCCGGCCTACGGTTCCCCGACCACCATCAACTTCGTGACCCCGTCCTTCTACGTAACGGACTTCGTCAACCTGAAGTAATGTGGGTGCGTAACAACAAGAAGGGCCAATAACGGCCCTTCCTTTTCCCTATATTTTCAAAGGTAATTTCTCTGACTTCTTGTACCAGGGCTCCAACTCCGATCGATATCGTATCATCGTTCGATCCAAGATCGACATATTTTCCGAAGGATATGTTCTTCCGTAATTTTCAAAGTAAATATCGCGAGCCAGAACTCACCAATTAGCATTTTCCAACGTTATCATGCATGATACCTGTTTCTTTAGGTTTATAAAGATTCACAATGGTTTTCATTGTAACCGCCTGATTGAAGGACGCGCTGCACAAGCAACCCGTTGTTCGGTCTTGAGGATCAAGCAAATGTCAGCCCGGATTCCGGGACGCTTGTGTAAAGAAAGGAGATAGAACATGAAAATGAGAACGTCTTGGAAGAAGGACAAGCGCGCAGAGATGGGCGTCGGAACGATGATCATATTCATCGCAATGGTGCTCGTCGCCGCGGTTGCTGCGTCCGTATTGATCAGCACTGCAAACAAGGTGAGAGAACAGGCCCAGAACACTGGTGACCAGGCGATCAACAATGTCGCTTCCGGATTCGTCGTTCAGGACGTGACCGGACAGGTCCTCGCCGATAGATCCGCGATCAAGAACCTGACCGTACAGATAAGGCTTCAGGCTGGATCCCCCGCAGTTAACATGGACAAGGTAACCGTCCAGTTCATCAGCGGCACCACCAACAACATGATGCAGATGCAGGCCACCGGAGCCCCCACTGCAGCCAAGTACACCGCCAACCAGACCCTAGCTAAGACCGTCGGCGGAGCTACCTGGGGCACCAACAACTACGTCGTCCAGCAGGGTGACCTGATCACGATATCCATCTGTGACTCAGACGGCAACCTGGCTCTCGGATTCACGCAGTCCGCAACGATCAAGATCGTCCCGGCCTACGGTTCCCCGACCACGATCAACTTCGTGACCCCGTCCTACTACAGCACGGACTACGTCAACCTGAAGTAAAGATGAGCTGTTGTCCCAACGGGGGGTTGAAATGCAACCCCTCACTTTCATTTCAATGAAGGGTTCCTTCGCGAGTAAGGATTCCCCGCCCATATTTTTCTCATGTCTGACCCCTTCCCAGCATTAACGCCAGTTCGACCCGAGTGGAGCGATCTTGTGTTCAAGTTCGAAGCAATGGGGCCACCAGGTCTAATGTGTCCTGTCATAGCTTGCCCTTGGCTGCCTCCTCCGCCATTCAGGTGGATCATGATTGATCAGATCGATTTTCAAGGTCGATCTCAAGGCGCATCCGTTGGGAGCGATTTGACTTTGCCGAGCCCGTCCTTGGTTCCTTGGAACATCGCCACCTTCCCATTCCATCATTCGCAATGCGTTAGTTGTCTAGCCGTTGTCGTTAGCTCGTTCGATGGGCATAGGATCGATCCGGCCATATGTCTTGAAATAGTTATTAATGAAGTAGAATTAATATAATCATCAGTGCTGTAACAGAACAAACGCTTCGATGATCGAGCCCTGTATTTCATTCCGAAACCTGGAGTAAGGAGATTCCACGTCGATCATCGTAGGGACCGTTCTCTCGTGACTGACTCGTTCCGTCACGTTATCATGCTTGATTCCCATTTCTTCGGGGTTTATCTAGCTTCAACCGCCTTTTCATGGTACCGAACTGATTGAACGATACAGAAAGTACCGTACAGTCCAGAGGATCAAGCTATGTCAGCCCGGGGAACCGGGACGCTTGTGTAATCACAGGAGATAGGAAAATGAAGATGAGAACGTCTTGGAAGAAGGACAAGCGCGCAGAGATGGGCGTCGGAACGATGATCATATTCATCGCAATGGTGCTCGTCGCGGCGGTTGCTGCGTCCGTATTGATCAGTACCGCTAACAAAGTCCGTGAGCAAGCCCAGAACACTGGTGACCAGGCGATCAACAACGTCGCTTCCGGATTCGTCGTTCAGGACGTGACCGGACAGGTCCTCGCCGATAGATCCGCGATCAAGAACCTGACCGTACAGATAAGGCTTCAGGCTGGATCCCCCGCAGTTAACATGGACAAGGTAACCGTCCAGTTCATCAGCGGCACCACCAACAACATGATGCAGATGCAGGCCACCGGAGCCCCCACTGCAGCCAAGTACACCGCCAACCAGACCCTAGCTAAGACCGTCGGCGGAGCTACCTGGGGCACCAACAACTACGTCGTCCAGCAGGGTGACCTGATCACGATATCCATCTGTGACTCAGACGGCAACCTGGCTCTCGGATTCACGCAGTCCGCAACGATCAAGATCGTCCCGGCCTACGGTTCCCCGACCACGATCAACTTCGTGACCCCGTCCTACTACAGCACGGACTACGTCAACCTGAAATGAGCGATGGAATAGGAATAAAAAAACGGAGGACTGATAGAACGACCACCAATAGAGCAGTTCCTCTGCCCCTCTTTTTTCCATTCTTCGCCGTATTCACGTTCAAGAAGAATAAGAAAGGAGGTGGAGAGGACCTATCCAGCGCAGTCGGGGATCTCGATCTGGATCTCGATGCGGATGCAATGAAGCTCGGACTGAAGAGCGACATGGGCGGCATCGGGGGAAGCCTTGGCGGGGGCGGAATGAAGCTCGACGACAATCCCCTGGCCGGCCTGGCCCCAAAATCCGACAACAAGAAGATGGAGGCCATGGACGGAACCATCACTGACCTGAAGGGTCAGCTCGAGACCATCACCATGGGCAGCAAGGCGATGAAGAACGACATGGACAAGATCAGGACCGAGATCGATGGGATCAACGACTCCATCAAGAACCTGCTCTGTGTCTATGAAGCGGTCAGTCGCGAGTACAATCCATTCGTGGACTCGGAGATGCCCAGCCCAAAGAAAGCGGAATGTCCCACTGCCAAGGAGAAGCCCTGCGCTCCGGCCCCTAAGGAAGAGGCTCCAAAGCTCGACCTTGAGGACTTGGACCTAGACCTGGACCTGGACCTGGGCAAAGGTAAGCCCTTGGAACAAAGCAAGCCACTAAAAATACCGGACTACATCGAGGCAGAACCTATGGACAAGATCCTGAAGCCTGAGCTTGATGATGATGACGTCGCGCAGCTCGTCGAGAAAGTGAAGATAACCAAAGTGACGAAGCCGACCAGACCTCTGATCGTCGACAAGCCAGTACCGATCGAGAAGGCATCAGCGCCAACTCCAGAACCGGCGCCGACTCCGGAACCAATCTCCAACCTCGTGGTGGATTTCTACTCCATCAACCAGATCCACAAGCTAGTGGATCACCAGCTGGAGCAGATATATACCATGAAGTTGAAAGGCGAGAAGGTCCCAGAGGAGGACTATGCTGCACTGGAGCGGTGGATGGCCGAGTATAAACGGATGGGCGTGAAGTAGGATGGGACTTAGCGTATCGGCCGCCTCAGCCATCCTTTTCAGTTCTTTTCTTATTCTGTTTGGGGCCATGTTCGGGGCCATCAATATGTACCAGGACAAGATCCAAACGGCACAGGAGAACAACTACGACCGGGCCTTGGAGGCTCAGGCGACCGAGATAGCTATCATCGGTGTGGACGCGGGGAACGGGACCATATCCGTCATGAACCACGGAAGCACCACCCTGGACGTTTCCGGGCTGGACCTTCTCATCAATGGTACGCTGGAAACCTCTTCGATATCCAGTTTGTCCATCGAGGGACATCCTGCTTCCCATCTATGGTTGACCGGAGAGGTGCTATACATCCATACCGACGTCAACATTGTCGGCGCCCATATCGAACTGGTCACCGACTGCGGGGCGATGGCCTTCAGTTAGTTTAGGGGATTCCAATGTCAGACTCATCAACCACGCAGGTCATATTCTTCGTCGCCGCCATCGTGGTGGCCGCCTCCCTCGCCGGGGTCTTCATCGGACTATCGTCCAACATGGCCCAGGCGGTGGAGAAGAGGGCGAACAACTTCTCCGACAAATTGGACACCAGCATCAAGATCATCAACGATCCGGCTGTCGTCCCTTATCAGGATTCGAACCTTACGGTTTACATCAAGAACACTGGCTCTAATCAGATCCTTCCCACAGACATACTGGTGATGATCGACGGAAAGGACCAAAACAGCAGTTCATGGACCATCGTCGGCGGCTCGAATATTTGGGGACCCAGTGTCGTCCTCGAGGTCCATCTGAATATCATTCTTGCGAACGGTGACCATACTGCTAAGGTAGTCGTATCTAATGGGATTTCGGACTCCATGGGGTTCCGGATCTAGTGATTCACTAGGTCTGGTTCAACATGGGGAGGCGGATGATCATTGAATGAGCGGCGATGCAAAGGCTCCAGCTAGCGAATCCTCTGTAAAGGATGTGTTCAGCATAGCGCTGAAACAGGATGAGCTGGCAGAGAAGTTGGGCAAAGGTATATCCCGCGCGGCACGAGCATGCTCTTGGAAGGAGAGATAGGCTCGGGACGGAGCGTACTGTGCCAGCGTATGTGTTATGGGTTCCTTTCCAACGGCCATTCGGTGACATATGTATCCACTGAGCAGACCATGAAGGGCTTCATCGAACAGATGTGGTCCCTCGATTTCAAGGTTAGCAAGTACCTGCAGAACCGGACCCTGACCTTTTTCCCGGTCTATCCGCTCATCGGGAACGCCGTCGCCAGGGCCGACTTCGTCGAGAAGCTGACCACATCATCGGCGCTCTATGCACAAGATGTACTCATCATCGATTCCCTCTCCACTCTGACCCAGAACCATCTGGATGAGGAGAGCGCGGTCAAATTGATGGCCTTCCTGAAAAAAATGAACAAGCTGGGGAAGATGGTCATCATGACGATCGAGCCGAACACTCCGGGCGTGGACACGCTCCGGCTGTCAACGGAAATGTACATTTACCTGACCATGAAGGCCACTGGCCAGGGGATCAACCGGATCATCAATGTGAAGCGGTTCATGCGGGCCACCAAGACAGTGACCGAGGTCATCCGGTTCAGGATCGAACCAAGGATCGGAATGATCATCGAGATCACGGAGGTCTCAGGATAAGGGGCACACAACGACCAGTAACTTAACGGATCGGACATAAACCTGTTAATTGCCCGCGAGCCGGTGACGATCGGTGCGTGAGCTATACGGCGGATGAATAATGGTTGAAGATGACGGCCTGACAAAGGCAATGGCTAAGAGCCCATACCTGCGGCGTTACATAGCGGAGCTTAAGAAAGAAACCTCCAGGATGCCGCGTTTTTACGAGAATCTTACCATCAAAGAACTTGGTGATATCCGCTCTGCGGCCATCAACGATATCGAGTCAGCCAATGTCATCTACTGTGTTGGAACGGGTTTTGTCCATATAAACGCCAGAAAGAACGCCTATGTCAACGTCGAACAGAAGCTGGACGACGAACAGAAGGACCGTCTCCGGGCCATCAAGGATTTCATCCTGGAGAAGGCCTCGAACGAAGAATCATCCGAGACCGTAGAAGACCAGGAAAGAATTCTCAACAAGCTTTTCGAGCAGTCCGTTGTCATTGGCAAGGCCAAGTCTGGCAAGGGCGGCATGGGAGGCCTGTTCGGTAGCGGGGAGAAGATAACGGTGACGGAAGAGGAGCACGACCTGATGAAGTACTACATCCGCCGGGACATCATCGGGTACGGCCCTCTTGAACCGCTTATCCTCGACCAGTACATAGAAGATGTGCACCTGATCGGAACCGGTAGGGTCCGTGTATCGCACAAGGCGTTCCAGTTCGCCCTAGAGACCAATGTCCGATTCGAGGATGAGGTGAGCCTTAACGACTTCTTCGTCTCCATGTCCGAGAGGATGGGGAAGCCGGTAAGCAATTCCCACCCGGTCGTCGATGGTACGCTGCCAGATGGTAGCCGTATCAACATGATCTACTCGAACGATGTAAGCGCCAAAGGCTCTTCCTGCACCATCAGGAAGTTCACCGCGGAACCGATCTCCCCGATACAGCTCATCAAGTTCGGATCCTTCAGCCCCGAGCTCGGTGCCTATCTCTGGCTGTGCCTGGAGAACAAGATGAACATCATCATCTGCGGTGAGACCGCCTCTGGTAAGACGTCCACGATCAACGCCATCATGACGTTCATCGACCATCGTGGAAAGATATACTCCGTGGAAGACACACCTGAGGTCAAACCGCCGCACAAGGCCTGGCAGCGTTGCGTAACGCGAGAGGCCGGTCCGGAGGAGTCCAGGGTCACGATGTTCGACCTGCTCAGAGCCGCCCTGAGGTCCAGGCCCGATTACATCGTCGTCGGTGAGATCAGAGGTGAGGAGGCGAGGGTCGCCTTCCAATGCATGCAGACCGGTATCCCGGTGCTGGCCACCTTCCACGCCTCGAACTCGACAAAGTTCATCCAGCGTATGACCGGCCAGCCAGTGAACATCCCCATGTCCTTCATCGACAACTGCAACGTGCTGGTGTTCCAGTCTGCGGTCAACGTCAACAAGCGGTACCTCAGGAGGGTCACCGCCGTGGAAGAGATGATGGGATTCGACAAGGAGGCGGGCGGAATGCTCACCCGGACCGTCTTCAAGTGGGACTCCGCCACCGACCACCTGTACTTCAGGGGCAACAATAACAGCTTCATCCTGGAGAACAGGATCGCCGCCGAGCATGGTTACGCAGACAAGAAGGACATCTACATCGAACTGAGGAAGAGGGAAAGGATCATCGCGAAGATGGTCGAACTGAACATCGTTGGCTACAAAGAAGTGGTCAAGCTCCTGAACGACTACTACGAGAAGGGAGAGAACTCGCTCCCCTTCAACTACTGAGGCCGGCACATGGTGAAGATGAAGAGCAAGAGGTTGAAACAGGGCTTCCGGGACATGAAGATGAAGCCCAAGACCTACTTCAGGCTGGTCCTCATCTCCATACTGGTCTTCGGGCTGGTGGTGCCGTACTTCCTTTCTAGCGTAATAATCCCCCAGTATCTCAGCCAGGTCATCGATCCCTCGTACGGGGTATTGCTCTACGCCCTGCCCATCTTCGCCATATTCGCGGTGGCGATGCTGCCGATCATCGCCTCATCCAAGAGCAAGATGAGGGCGGAGCGTAACATGCCCCTGTTCGTTACCGAGCTGGCGGCCCTATCCACCTCCGAGATGCCCATCGACAAGATGTTCTACGTCATGTCGCAGAAGACCGAGTACGGTCAATTGGCCGAGGACTCGAAGCGCATATACCGGCTCATCAAGTTCTACCACGTGGCGGCCGGGGACGCATGCCGTTTCGTGGCCGCCCGTACCCCCTCGCCGGTCGAGGCGGATTTCTTCAGCCGGCTGTCCCACTCCATGGAGGTGGGTGAGAAGCTGGACCGTTTCCTGAAGAACGAGCACGAAGTGATCATGGACGAATACACACTGAAGGCCGACGCCAGCCTGAAGGACCTGGACTTCGTGAAGGAACTGTTCACTGGGATCGTCACATCCCTCATCTTCGCCTGCGTTTTCATTTCCATAGTCCCGCTTCTGGGGCAGGGCAGCGTCGATACCCTGCTGGCAGGGATCGTGATGGGCTTCGCCGTCATGGAAGGCATGTTCGTCTATTTCATCCAGACGAAGCTGCCCAAGGACGACATCTGGTACGGCTGGCGTCAGAAGAAGAAGGACAGGCTGACCAAGGACAGCGACCGCATCATGATCCTCTCGGTCGTGATCTCGATAGTGGGAACGGCGCTGCTGACATTCCTACTGATGCCTCTCAATCTGCCCATCGGCCTGTACGCCTCCTCGGTCTGCCTTCCCTTCCTGATCCCGGGGATCCTGATCACCAGGGAAGAGCGCAACATCGTGAAACGGGACAACATCTACGGAGCGTTCATCAGGTCGCTGGGAAGGGCCTCGTCGGTCAGCGGCCAGACCATGGGCGAGGCGGTCCGCAAACTGGCCATGCACAAGTTCGGCCCCCTGACCTCCATGGTCAAGAACCTGGCGAAAAGGCTGGCCCTGAACATCAACGCCATCGACGCCTGGAAGCATTTTTCCGCGGAATCGTCCAGCAACCTCATCAGGAAATTCAACAACGTGTACACCCAATGCGTCACCAGCGGTGCCAAGTCCGAGGTGACCAGCATGTTCATCAGCGCCAACATGTTCAAGGTGCTGGCGATAAGGAAGAAGCGGCAGATAGTGGCCTCCGGCTATTTGGGGGTCCTCTACGGTATCATGGTATCGCTGTCCTTCACCCTCTACATCACCGTGGGCATCTCGGAGTACATGTCCAACACGATCCAGGGGCTGTCACTGGAGGATGTTGACCTGGGAGGGGCCAGCTTCCTGAACACCCTGTTCAACTCCCATTTCGACGTGGGGCCGCTCAAGTTGATGGTCTTCTCCATCATCTTCATCCACGCGTTCTTCTCATCATTGATGCTGCCCATGCTCCGCGGGGGCCACATAGCTGGCGCAGGGATACACTTCATCGCACTGCTGTGGATCGGTTCCGTCTCCGCGTTCGTGGTGGACATCATGCTCAAGGGCCTTCTCAGTTGACCCGACTAGAAGACTTAATATGCCTGCCTTCGGATTAGCCAGCCTGAGGAACGACATGGCAAAGAGGGTCATCGTCATCGGATCGGGGGCCGCCGGCATGAAAGCGGCGTCCGCCGCACGCAGCGCTGGGGATGCAGAGATAACAGTTTTCACCGAGGAGGAGCACATATCCTATTCTCCCTGCGCCATTCCATTCGTCATTGAGGGCAAGATCGAGGACTTCGGATCTATCGTCATGCACACCCCGGAGTTCTATGCCAAGGAAAGGAACATCCGGGTCCTGACCAGGACCAAGGTCACCGCCGTCGACATGGATAAGAAGACGGTCACCTCGGCCGACGGCACCACGCATCCCTACGATTCGTTGGTGCTCAGCGTTGGCGGCACGGTATTCCTGCCTCCCGTGGAGGGAGTGAGACTTCCCGGCGTCTTCCCGGTTCGGAACATCGCGGACGGGATGGCGATCAAGAACGCGCTTAGCGGCGTGCGCTCGGTCGTGGTCGCCGGTGCCGGGGTCATCGGTCTGGAGATGGCGGTGGCGCTCAAGCGCCTGGGCAAGGACGTGGCGGTGGTCGAGATGTTCAATCAGGTCGTCCCCCGGATCATGGACTCCGACATGGCCAGGCTGGTCCAGAGACACTGCGAGTCGCTCGGCATCATCTTCGTCATGGGCGCGCCGATGGGCGCCATCAAGGGTGACGGCAAGGTCGAGAGAGTCGTCGTCGGCAACCTCGAGCTGCCATGCCAGATGGTCATAATGGCCACCGGGGTTAGGGCAAACCTGGAACTCCCGAACATGATGGGCCTGGAGATCGGACCGCTGGGCGCCGTCCGGGTGAGCCCGACGATGCAGCCGTACAAGAAGGGAAGGCTGGTCAAGGACGTCTTCCTCGCCGGGGATGTGGTGCAATGTGAGAGCGCCGCCGCTCCTGGGCCCACGATGAACCAGCTGGGATCGGCGGCAGTCCGTCAG
Source organism: uncultured Methanomassiliicoccales archaeon (assembly GCA_963695345.1). Lineage (GTDB taxonomy): Archaea > Thermoplasmatota > Thermoplasmata > Methanomassiliicoccales > UBA472 > DASXVU01. The sequence goes on along the minus strand of OY968769.1, from coordinate 680,407 downwards.
GGAAGGGTGGCGGGGATCAACGCCGCCGGAGGCTACGCCATCATGCCCGGGGTCCTGTCACCGTTCATCAGCGTCATCGGTGATATCCAGGTAGGCGGGACCGGTCTCTCGAAAGGTCTTGCCGACTACTACGGTCTGAACGTGGTCGAGGCGGTGGCGGAAGGCTCCACCCGGGCCCGTTACTATCCCGGCGGAAAGATGTTGGTGGTCAAGCTGCTCGCGGACAAGGAAAGCCATCACATCATCGGAGCGCAGATGGTGGGCGGCGAGGAGGTCACCGGACGCATCAACTGGTTGACCGCCGCTATCTATAAGGGGGTCACCGCGGAGGAGTTCGTCAGCGCGTTCGAGAACGCGTACTGTCCGCCCACCTCGATGGTCAAGGACGTCGTCAACGAAGCCGCCGAGATGCTCATGAAGAAGCTTACAGGGAACTGAATGGGGTCTCCCGTCGAGACACCGGAACGGCACCTGAATCTATACCGGATGCCCGGTTCCCCTCAATTGGATATCCTTCCCACGCTGCGGCCGGTCAGAACAGGCCTCAGAACTTCGATCCGGCTGGACGCCTTACCACCCGTAGCGCAGGGAAAGGCTGTTCGAACGGTACAACGCCCGGAACTCGGGATACCTGAGCATCACCTTGGCATGATTGAATGCCGTGGGCTTTCCCTTATACGGCCGCATCGACCTGGCCATCTCCTCGTTGGACATCGCCGCCAGGGTCTGGTAGCCAGAAATGTATATCGGGTCGGAGAACGGGGAACGTCTCCAGGACGTCTGATACTGCCCCAGGTCCTTTTTGGCGATCGCCATCGCGGCCATCCTGCCGGACACTAACGCGGTCCTGATGCCGCCGAACGAAACAGGATTGACCATGGCCGCCGCGTCGCCGACAATGCAGGCGTTCCCGCACACGATCTTGTCAAGACTACCGAATGGTACGGCGCGCTGGTGCACCTCCACGGCATTGTCCGGGATAACATCGGTCCCCCGGGGGAAACCGACGCGAGTGATGCTGCCGTTGGGGAAGGTCCAGCGGTAGCCTCCCCGGTAGCGATGGTCGTAGTGGAAATGGAGCGTACCTTTCTCCGGCCTTTCATCCAGCACCGCTTGGACGGCCCATATCTTGGTGACCTCCGCGTCCCTGAAAAGTTCGTCCCGGACCGTGGATTGGGCTCCGTCGGCCCCCACCAGGTACTTGCATTTCAGTTTCTGGCCCGATGACGTTCCCAGGACGAACTCCTCGCCCTCCTTCCTTATCGATTCGACAGTGTCACGGGAAACGATTCCCCCGTGGTCCTCGAACCTCCTCCTCATTCCCTTGAGGAGCAGCGACCGGTCGATGACGTATCCTCTTAGCCGGGTCTCGATGACGTGGCCCTGGGGCCAATGGTCCACCGCCCTGGTGATATCGTCGACGATCGACCTGCGGTCCAGGCACCCCGCCTCCTTGAGGCAGGCATGGCTGATGACCTCGCCGCACATGCGGTGATACTTGACGAACTTGCTGTCCGGGAGGCGCTCCAGCATCAGGATCTGATGGTCCTTTCCCAGTAATGGACGGAGTGTCGCGGCGACCGATGAGCCGGCCGGGCCTGCCCCGACGATGACCGTGTGGTACTCCTCCATCAGGTCTCACTCCGCATGGGGATCCTTTCCACGAACGAATACGCCATGTCCAGGGCCAGGAACGCAAAGAGATAGCAGAAGGAGCTGATGGTCCCCACAACGCAGAGGAAGAAAACCACCACCTTCATGAACGGCCTCTCCTTCATGACCTGCCAGAAACCGAAGCCCGTGCTGCGTTTATCGGCCTGGTCGCTGGCCACCTCATCGACGACGGCGCTTAGGAAGATCAAACCGGTCCCGAACAGGTCGAGGTTATTCGGGAAATTGAGGAACGAGAACAGGGCGAAGACCGCGGTGACCGCGAATCCCAGCTGGAATGCCAGGTTGTCGTATTTCGCCGTTAGGAGCAAGGCCAAGAGCATGCCGATGAAGATGGTCGCCGAGCTGCGGTCCCCGATTATCAAGGAGCCCATGAGCAGGCCGCCGGGCAAGGCCAGTATAAGCGAGATGCGCTTGCTGAACCTTCCCGAATCATATGACTGGTCGCCGTACTTGATCAATCCTCCCAGCAAAGGGTAGGAAAGTGCCACCAGAAGCAATCTCAGATTGGGTTGGGGTGAGGTCAGGGCGATGAACAGGGCGACCGCCAGGCAAATGATCGTGGCGGCAAGGTATTCCAGCGCATGCTTGCGGATCTCGGGAATTCCATTCGTTACCATTCAAGCCCACCCGACCAGATCGGTCAAACTAGGGGTGTATCGCCGATAGCGGTATTATGTTTTCGATGAAATCAGGAAAACGAAAGAAAAAGTGAAAAAGGAAGAGGTTTCGTTCCTTATAGCCACGACTCTAACAGTCGTAATACAGGAAGTACTCGTACGGGTGCGGCCTGAGGCGGATGGCGTCGTTCTCCTTGGTCCTCTTGTAATCGAGCCAGGTCTCTACCATGTCCTTGGTGAACACGTCCCCGCGCAGCAGGAAGTCGTGGTCCGCCTCGAGGTTGTTCAAGGCCTGCTCCAGGCTGCCCGGGACGGTCTTGATGTTCTTCGACTCCTCCTTGGAAAGCTCGAACAGGTCCATGTCGTGCGGCTCGCCCGGGTCGATCTTCCTCTTGATACCATCCAGTCCGGCCATGAGCATGGCGGAGAACGCCAGGTACGGGTTGCAGGTGGCGTCTGGAGGCCGGTACTCGATCCTCTTGGCCTTTGGCGACTTCTGACAGACAGGTACGCGTATGGCCGCGCTCCTGTTCCTTGCCGAGTACACCAGGTTGACCGGCGCCTCGTATCCCGGAACCAGCCGGCGGTACGAGTTGGTCGACGGGGATGTCAGTGCCAGCAATGCCGATGAGTGGGCCAGCAGTCCGCCGATGTAGTACATCGCGGTCTGTGACAGCTGGGCGTATCCCTTGGCGTCGTAGAACAGGTTCTCTCCCTTCTTGCCCAGGGACTGGTGCACGTGCATGCCGGTACCGTTGTCTCCGTAGAGCGGCTTGGGCATGAAGGTAACGGTCTTCCCGTGCTCGTGGGCGACGTTCTTCAGGACGTACTTGTACATCATGACCTTGTCAGCCATGGTGGTCAGGGTGCTGAACCTCATCCCTATCTCGCCCTGTCCGGCGGTGGCGACCTCGTGGTGGTGGATCTCGCACTCGATGCCGGTCTCCATGAGCTTGAGGACCATCTCGGACCTCAGGTCCTGCAGCGAGTCGGTCGGCGGGACTGGGAAGTAGCCTTCCTTGTTCCTCGGGCGGTGACCCATGTTCGGCGTGTCGTTCCTTCCCGAGTTCCAGATGCCTTCCTCGGAATCAACGAAGTAGTATCCGGAGTGCTGGTTCTGGTCGAACGAAACCGAGTCGAAGACGAAGAACTCGAGTTCTGGGCCAAAGTAGGCGGCGTCGGCGATGCCGGACGACTTGACGAAGGCCTCTGCCTTCTGAGCGATGTGCCTCGGGTCACGCCTGTACCTTTCCCCAGAGATCGGCTCCTGCACATTACAAATGATGCTCAACGTTGGGATCTTGCATGCCGGGTCCATGACCGCGGTCTCGGCGTCCGGCATGAGCAGCATATCGCTCTCATGTATGTGTGCGAAGCCACGGATGCTCGATGCGTCGAAGCCGTGTCCCTCTTCGAACTGGCCCTTCAATTGGTTCGCAGGGATAGAAACATGTTGCCACATGCCCGGCAGGTCGACGAACTTGAAATCGACCATCTTCACCTTTCCGGACTGGGCCATCTCTAATGCTTCTTCCTTCTTGCCCGTTTTCACCTTTTCTTTCTTCACTGCTGGCGACATTTGTTACCTCACCCTTCCAACTGATTGCCTTTTCCTTTGGGTCCGAAGATGTGCGCGGCCTGACGTGGTGCCGAACTAGTTCCGCAACCTTCCAGGCCATCATTGTCAATTGCCCCGGAGCTGGAACAATGATCGGAACCCCCTTTTTTTGGAGGTCTTGTTCCTCAGTTGTCCATGCTCTTGGCTATCAAGGCGGCAGTCTATAGACAAACTAATAATTAAAGTCTTTGAAACGCGACAAATATCTCGGAAATACCTGATTGTCTCGTCAGATGAATCTTATTAATCCGAAAACACTTCACAGATTGAATCTGGCTCATCATCGTGTTCGATCTCAACCGAAATGGAACGCGGCTTGGCCGGCTTGATTCATATGCGAATCAATGGTCAGCCCCGGCGCTCCTTACTATCATTAACACCGGGCAAACGGCGCAGGACCGCTCCCGCGTCATTCCTTTTCATCATCAGCGCCAAATAATGCTTAATAATCGTCCGCCGATTTGGCCGTGATAACATGGAACCAGAGGAGCGTTTCAAGCTGATCGCCAGGAACACCGAGGAGATCATCACGGCGGAGGAGCTAATGGCCCTGCTCGCCACCAAGGACGCTCCCCGGGGCTATGTCGGCTTCGAGCCTTCCGGCTTGGTGCATATTGGCTGGATGGTCGTAACCCAGAAGGTCAAGAACTTCGTCGACGCCGGGTTCGAGTTCATCATCTTCTTCGCCGATTGGCACGCCTACATCAATGACAAGCTCGGCGGAAACATCCAGAACATAAGGGACTGCGCGGAGTACATGAAGGATTGCTTCGAGGCATTGGGCTTGCCGAGGGACAAGGTAAAATTCGTGCTGGCCTCGGACATCATGGATGATATCGACTACTGGGAGGTGGTGATCAAGACGGGCAAGAGCGCTTCCTTGTCCCGGGTCAAGAGGGCCCTGTCCATCATGGGAAGGACCGAGGAAGAGGCGGAGCTGGATTCCTCCAAGTTCATCTACCCGCTCCTGCAGGCGACGGACATATTCATGCTCAAGGTCGACGTGGCCTACGCCGGCATGGACCAGCGCAAGGTGCACATGCTGGCCCGGGAAGGGGCGGAAAAGATGGGTATGGTGAAACCAGTGGCGGTCCACACGCCTCTGCTGCCCGGCCTGAAGGGCGGCAACCGCATGGACCCGCTCGCCTCTAAGATGTCCAAGAGCGACCCGGACAGCGGCATACTGATCCATGATCTGCCCGAGGACATCAAGCGGAAGATCGGAAAGGCGTTCTGTCCTCCCGAGGCCGAGGGCAATCCGGTCCTGGCCATTGCCAGGATCGTGATCTTCGAGCGCGTGGACAGGATCGATATCAAACGGCCGGAGAAGTTCGGCGGGAACGTCACCTTCGATTCATACGCAAATCTGGAGGAGGCCTACCTGACCGGGAAGCTGCACGCCATGGACCTGAAGAACGCGGTCGCCGAAACGTTGGCGGGCATACTGGCCCCGACCCGGGAGTATTTCATCAAGAAGCCGGAGACTCTCGAGCGGATCAGGGACATCGTGGGCAACGTCAAGTCCATGCGGTGAGCGGCACCATCACGGACTAAGGGGACAGGTTTTCCCTGCCCCGTTTCTTCTCTCTCAAAAAGTCCATCGTCCGCTGCATGCAGATGTTCAGGATCGCCTCTACATCCCCGACCCCCACCAGGCCGGCGGCCCCGCCGTGACCGCCGCCATCGTTGGCCGTCTCGACGCCGACATCCTCCAGCAATCTGCCCAGATGGAAACCCATGCGCACCATCTCTGGTCTGGCCCGGGCCGACAGTCGGAAATTCTGGTCCCTCTGTGAACCCACGAAAGCCACATCCGCCCCGATGGCCAGCATGCCCTTGCAGACCGAGCTCTCATAGGCGCTCCCCACCGATATGGCGACGATGCGGTCCCCCACCCGGTCGAAGCGAATGCGCTGCGCTCCCTTGAGCTGGGAGATCCTCTCGGACACATCGGGCTCTAGGTCGGTCATCGACATGACCTCGTCGATCTCCAATCCGGCCTCGTTCATCAGATCGGCGAAGGCGTGCAGGATGGCGGGGTTGGAGTATCGGAAGTGCCCGCTGTCGGTCAACATCCCGGCCAGCAGCGCCAGTCCCACATCCCGCTCGATCTTTGTGCCGGCAACTTTCAACAGCTGGTAGATGATCTCAGCGCAGCTCCTTTTAGAATCATCGCAATAATAGGTCCGGTCGCCCCAACGGTCGGAACGGGAATGGTGGTCGATGACGATCGTACCGGCAGGCACGGCTGAGAACTCACCGAGCTGGTCCGGCGAGGAGGTGTCCACCACGACCACCTGATCGTAATCTGCCAGATCGACCTGGTCGAGGACCTTGAGGCTGAGCTTCGCGGCTATCACCTTGGAGATCTTGTCCAGTCCCCCCGGGGCGCATATGTCGGCCGCGGGGAACGCGCGGGCGATCGCGTAGCCGCAGCCCAATGCGTCCGGGTCGGCATTGCCATGAAGCAGGATGACCTTCCTCCCCTGCTTGAGCCTCTCTGCGATCGTCGCTAGCATGGGCAGATGGTATGGTCGGTGCATATTAGCATTTTTCGAACTTGACTGAGAAGACGGATCGGACGAATAAAAAAGAGATGATAATTAAGGGGACCAGGTCCCCGAAATGTATGGTTTCAGTTGTCATCCGAGCTTTCGGACGGACGAGCGCCGCTGCCGATGGCCTTGGATATCTGGTCCTGCATCAGCTGGTACTTTTCACGGAGCATCTTTTCCTGCCGGTCGAGCGATTTGACACGTACCTCCGAGGTCTCTTTGTCATCCTCGATCTCCCTCAGCAGGGACTCGCGGTCCGATACCTTGATCATGAGCGCGCCGGCATTCTTGTAGACAGGGCTGTCAGCCGGAGTCTTCTTGAGCTCTTCAATGGTAAGGTCCATTTCCTTGAGCTGGGATTCCATCCTGAACTTCTGGTTCAGGATCTGTTGGAGCTGCTGCTGCACCTGTTGGAATTGTGCAATCTGGTTCTGGAGTTTGGGGCTGATATCGTCCATTTCACTCACCTGATGTTATGCTCATCTCCTCCGCGATCTGCATCCATCGGAGGTAGGAGTTGAGCGCCGCCCTCATGGCGGCCAAGTCGGTCGCTTCCACTTTCAAGACCACCTGGTCCGGTCCCGCCTGGGCCACGACCTTGGTCCTGGGTATCTCCCTCCCCGCCTCGGGCGAGATCGATGCCAGGATCGTATTGGCGTGGTTGGTGCGGACCTTCAGGGTGGCCCGGAGCATACCGCTCATCTTCCCTTTATGACCTTCTTGACGTTCGGGCGTTCCTTGTAGAAGATCTTGGAACCGCAATTCTCGCACTGCATGCCGACCGCGTTAACGTTGGATCGGATGGGCCTTTCGCAGTTGCCGCACTTATACGTGCTTCTCGCCTCCGAGCTGTGCCTTCTGGGCCAGCACCTCCTTGGAGGTGATCTTCTTGATGGTCGGCGTGTAGCTGGCGGCGGCGAACTTGGCTTCGCAGTGCCGGCATTGCCAGATCCCGGTGGATACACGCTTGACATTCATATGGTGGCATGTGGGGCACTCGGACTTCGATCGCTCGATTGCCTCAATGTCCCTGGTCGCCTTCCTCGTGACGACACCGCATCTTGCTCCGTACCTTCCGGCGGTTCCCGCTTTCTCTGTTCTCTTTGCCATCGATTTCACCCTACCAGCTTTCTCAGCTCATTGCCTAGTCTCTGGGAGGTCTCGATTATGTTCTTGACCTGATCCATTGTAAAGGCGCCGCGCAGGCCTTTCTGCATGGCCCTGAGGTCACCGTTCTCGTCGGTGGTCACCGTCAATCTAGCCGATGCCACTTTTTCTTCGTCGAGAGTCGGATCGAACAATATAACGTTTTCTATCTGTACGGCCGTACAGGATATGGGCGTTTTTCTTATCGGCATCATGAAGTCCTCGCCCTTTCCGTTCTCCTGGGCCGGGACCTTGCATGTCTTCAGCGCCGCGACCGCGCCCAGGAACGCCGCGTCGAACAGGTTCCCATCGAAGTCCAGGACGTAGATGTCGATGAAGTTGATCCAGCACTTCCTTGCCCTTCTCGATGCACAGCCTCTCCAGGTCGATCATTCCCGATTCCCGGATGCCACGGTCAACGACCCTGGCCAGCTCGATCGAGTTCTCGTCTGGCGGACCGGCCTCGAAGTTGGGCGATCCCATCGGGATGAGCTCCGCGTTGGTGGAGAGAACACCCTTGTCCGGAGTGTCCCCGAACGGCGATCCGACCTGCATCTTGACCCCGACCAGCACATCGGTGTTGCCCATCTTGACCCGGGCCGAACCTTCTGCCGTCTCGATGTAGTTCGTCTCGATGGAGATCTGCCGGTACTCGTCCCAGGCCCTTCCATCCACCCTCTTCCCCTTGGCGATGAGCTTGTGGATGTGGTCCCTCTTGATCTCAGATACAACCGAGCGTGCCATTCTCAGGCCTCCTGTGAGTCGGATTGGTTCTGGTCATCGGCCGGCGATTCCTCGGCGGCTTCGGTGGAGGCGTACCTTCGGCGCAGCGCGTCCTTCTGCATCTGGTAGATCTGTTCCAGTGCCGGGACCGCATAGTCCATGGCCTGGTTGAACTCGGTGACGGTCAGGTGACCGTCCATCTGCAGCAGGAGGACCTCGCCGGTCCGTGGGATCATGGCGATCGGTACATCGGCCTGGCCATAGTTGTCCTCTTCCTTGTTCAGGTCCAGGACCACCTGGTCGTTGACCTTTCCGACGGCGATCGCCGGGACCAGGTCCTTCATCGGGATGCCGGCGTCAGCCAAGGCGACCGATGCGGCGGTGAGGCCCGCGCATCTCGTTCCCGCGTTCGCCTGCAGCACCTCTATGTACACATCGACCGAGGTCCTGGGGAAGCTCTCGGTGAATACCACGTACTCCAGCGCCTCGGATATGATCTTGGAGATCTCGACCGATCTCCGGTCCGGTCCTGGCCTCTTGCGGTCTCCGACCGAGAACGCGATCATGTTGTATTTGCACTGGACGATCGCCTTGGCAGGGTTCTGCATGTGGCGGGGATGGCATTCCCTAGGGCCATATACGGCCGCCAGGACCTTGTTCTTGCCGATCTCCACGTAGGCGGAGCCGTCCGCGCTCTTCAGGACGCCGGCCTCGATCTTGATCGGCCGCAGCTCGTCCACCTTCCTTCCGTCTATTCTGATCCCATTGTCATCAATGAGTTTGACGCCTGTATTTCCGCTCATAAGTTCACCAGATCAATTTGATTTCGTCATCGACTCGAGATATTCCTTAACCTTCTCCGTGAGCCTGGATTGCTGGGCGCCTTCCTCGATCATACGGATCGCGTGGATCGCCGATCACCATGCTCTCGATCTCTCCGTCCAGCCAGATCCTTCCGTTCTGCCCGATGAAGATACGGCAGTTGGTGTGGCTCTTGATCAGCTGGATCATCGAACCGCCCTTCCCGATCACCCGTGGCACCTTGGTATATGATATGTCGATCACTTGGCCGCCGGACAGCTTGCGCAGGCCCTGCTCCTTCATGGTGACCTGGACCCTCTTGGTCTCATCGACCATCAATACCTTGGCCAGCAGGGTGTCGCCGACGTTCAGGTATTTGGACGTGTCACCGAACTCTACCCTCCACGGGACCTCGTTGACATGCAACGGGGCCGGGTAAGGGGAATTGATGTCGATGAGCCAGTTCGACGGTCCGATGTCGATGACCTTGCCGATTACGCTGTCACCAGTGGCCGGTATGTATCTCCCGCCAAGGGGAATGACATTCACAAAATTTGACTTCACGCTCTTGATGCCCAATTGCGCGGCAAAGACCTTGCCCTCCACGGCATAGGCGCCGCTTCCGGCCTTAAGGCCGCTCGCATCGAGCAGATCTCCGGGGATAACTATCTCCCGGTCTCCACCTGCACCTTCTCTATTCATTTGACCACATCTTCATGCAAATCCTGATTGGTTTAAAAACCTTCCCTTCCATTGAAGCAGCGAACGCCTAGTTCTTGAGCTGTTTCGTCTGCGCGTTCCCCTTGGTCCTTTCGTTCAAACGACCGTAGAAGTCGTCCCGCATTCCCGCGGGGATCTCCACGACTCCGATCCAGGAACCGTTCGGCTCCCATTCCTCCTTGAGTATCTTTCCGAAGTGGATGATGTCATCGTAGCACTTGCCATACTCGTCCCCGGAGAGCTTGACCGCGATCTTGATCTTCTCGAACCGGATCGGGATCAACGGTCGCAGCTTGTCCAGCACATGGTTGATCTGCTGTTCGACCGGCTTGAATGCGTCGATGTGCACCTTGGCCTCATCCATGGCCATGGAGATGCGCTCGGCGGTGTGCGGTCCTCCGGTCTGGGGGTTGATGGCGTTCCTGGCGATCTCGGAGACTATCCGCTTCCGCTTGTTCTCCAAGCATCTCCTTTCTTTGCTGGGCGGTGAGCTGGATCTCCCCCTTGAGGATGATCTGCTTGGCGACCTCGATCACATCATTGGTGCCGAAGATATCCTTGATCTTCTCCTCAGGGGCTTTGGTTCCTTTGTGGGCGTTCTTGAAGATCTCGTCTATTACCATGTAGTCTACTAGGTTGGGGTCCTTGCCCTCCTTCAGCAGATTCACTACCTTGGGGTCGATCAGTATCTCAAAGGTCTCCCCGTGGGATTCCAGCTTCGCGATGATCGCGTCCTCGATGTCTACCATCCAGACCCCGATCACGCGGCGTTGACCCTTTGGATATAGGTCTCTGCTTCGCTGTCATCCATCCGGCGGAAGTTCTCTCCCCGCCTGACGATGCCGATCTCGACAGCCTTCGGGTTGAGCTTCTCTTCCTCGGTCGCCTTCTTAAGCGCCTTTAGGCCCAGCTCGACCGCGTCGACCATATCCATGCCCTCGGCGTACAGCTCCTCGAAGACTTCCATCACAACGTTCCGACCGGCACCGATGCTTCCCGCCTTGTAGGAAACGAGCGCCCCGCTCGGGTCGGTCTCGAACAGGTGCTCGCCGAGCTCGTCGACGCCAGCGACCAGAAGGGCGGTTCCGAACGGCCTTACACCGCCGTACTGGGTGTAGTTCTGCTTGTAGTCGCAGATGCGCTTCACCAGCTCCTCGACGCCCATGTTCTCGTCGTATGTGATCTTGTTAACCTGGGCGATGACCCTGGCCTGATCCACGAGTATCCTCGCGTCGGCCACAAGTCCGGAGGTGGCGCAGCCGATGTGATGATCTATCTTGAATATCTTTTCGATGGACTTCGGTTCCATGAGCCTGCTGGCGATCCTCTTGTCCACAATCAAGACCACTCCGTCCTTGAACTTCAGACCGACGGTTGTGGTCCCCCGCTTGACCGCCTCCCTAGCGTACTCCACCTGGAACAGTCTTCCGTCCGGCGAAAACACAGTTATGGCCCGATCGTATGCCATTTGTCCTGGTTGCATCTAAACACTCCTTCGAACGCGTTACGACATTCCCTTAAGTTATCCTCGGCTATATATTTGTTGGGTACTTTCGCACCCATACTTCTGGTATACTGGCAAGGCCGTTATGCGTCCCTCAGCGGCCGATTCGCCGCCCTCTTTCGGCATCATTGCCGGGTTCCTTGTTGGGAACAAAATAACGCTCCCTCAGGGTCTTCAAGCGTGCCCGAGGTGCGGAGGGTCCTCATCGGCAGCTGCGGCCGTACTGATCAGTTCCAAGGTCGCCTCCTTCTCCGGTTCCAGGGAACGGACGATGCCCCGCCGCCCCTCGAACTGGATCAATTTCGGGGGTCGGACCCCGAGCCGGACGGCGCTTGAGATGATCTCCCGGGAAACCGTCTCCGCGTCATTGACCTCGTCGGTCTCGAACGCTACGTAGCGGCGGCGTCCTCGTTTGTCCTTGACGACCATCGGTCCCGTTCACCGGCCCCTGGACGGCGTCGGGGGGCAGCTGGCCGCATCCGTCTTGCCGGAAATGGCGTTCTGCTTCAGGCCGGTGATGATCACCATGGCGCTGAGCTTCCCCTTCATTGCCGGTTCGACCGCGCATCCCCAGATGACCCGGGCCCGGGGGTTGACCGCCTGGCTTACCAGCTCTGCCGCCTTTTCCGCTTCGGTGACGGTCATGTCCGGACCGCCCACGACCCGGATCATGGCACCCTTCGCTTCGTGAAGGTCCACATCTCCCAGCATCGGGGAGCTCAGGGCGTCGTTCACAGCCTTGTTCACGCGGTCGTTGTCATCGGTCACGGCCTCGCCGATGCCGATCATGGCGATGCCGCCGTTCTTCATTATGGTCAGGATATCGTTGAAATCGAGGTTGACCAGCGCAGGTTTTGTGACCACTTCGGTGATGCCCTTGATGCTCTGCATAAGCACCTCATCGGCCACCTTGAACGCGGCTTCGATGGGCAATCTGGGCACGAGCTCCAGCAGTTTGTCGTTCTGGACCACGATGGTGGTGTCGCAGTGCTCCCGCAGGTTGTTCAGGCCCTTCATGGCGTTCTCCATCCTGATCCTGCCCTCGGCCTTGAACGGCAGGGTCACGATACCGATCACCAAGGCTCCCTGCCTCCGCGCCATCTCCGCAACGACCGGCGCCGATCCAGTGCCCGTTCCTCCGCCCATGCCCGCGGTGACGAACACGATGTTCGCACCCTGGACATATTTCCGCAGGTCGCCCTCGGATTCCTCGGCGGCCTGCTGTCCGATCTCTGGGATGGCTCCCGCCCCTAGGCCCTTGGTCGTTGACTTGCCGAGCAGGACCTTGTTCGGGACCTGTATGGCCAACAGATGCCTGGCATCGGAGTTGCAGGCCACGATGGTCGCCCCGGACACCCCTGCCTGGGTGACCCTTCTGGCAGTGTTCGAGCCGCCTCCGCCGCACCCAATGATGGAGATCTTTATCCGCAGGGTCTCCACGAGCTTCATAAGCTCGGCGTCGTCCTCACTGGTCATCGATGGTTGCATGCTCGGGACATCTTCCCGTAATCCGTTTTTTCCTTCGTCTGGAATATCAAATAATGATCTCAAGTGCACCCACACCCTCGATTGAATAATACAAATGTGATATTTATTCAATTTGCTCTGGGACCTGATATAAAGAGGCGGATATTCAGGCTGACACTTTTCAATCCCGATTCCTTTCCGCGATCTCCTCTGGAGTGCCTACATACTCGAAAATGGTCCCGCACCGGCGGCAGGCCCGATCATCGACCTCCAGGGTTAGCCCGCATTCCGGACAGGAATCGCCCGTGAATGCCCCGCACTCGCATTGTCCCGTCTCCTCGTTGAAGATCCTGGAACATATGGGGCAAAGCCTCGGGGTATAGTTTTCGTATACCTCCCCGCAATGGCCGCAGACCATGTTGTCGGCGTAGACCACCGATCCGCATTTGGCGCAGTTGAACTGCTCATCCTCCACGAAGACCGCCCCACACTCGCACCCCCTCGCCTCGGCCAGTATCATCTGGCCACAGGATGGGCAAGGGGCTTTCTCGATCTTCGGCGACTCCCTCTTCTTCGAGATGGCGGCAACCGACGGCGCGTCATAGGTCCTATGGCAATAGGGGCAGAAACCGGTCCGTTCCAGGCAGATGTCGTGGAAGCTCTTCCCGCACTCACATCTGGCCACGTTCAAGCCCGGCTTGACCCGGCCCATGCAGATCTGACAGACAACGATGTCGTACTTCGGCTTGATGGGAGTGACCCTCGGCCGGGGTCGGAGGACCTCCGGCGCCTTCTGCCTGGTGGTCGTCGGCGCCTCACCGATCGGTACCCAATTGACGACCAGACGCCCTCGGAACAGCATCGTGAACGGATTCCTCAAGAGGTGATCGTCTCCCTTGACCTTGGCACGACCATTCCCAATTCGCTTAGGGTCTAAAACCCTTTGTCCGTGAATACACTTATTTGATAGGGAAGCGGGCATGTGAGGTCTTCTGACCCATGTTTTGGAGTGGGCAATACCAGGGACGATTACACTCATGCTATCCATTTCATCAGGGGACGCTTCGGTCATGGTGCGTCGAACCTTCGGAAAGTTCACGCGAGTTAAGCGAAAAGCTCTTAACAAAGAGGGCATGAGAGATACCCGCTGTCATGCCGAAGATAAAGTACAAAACGTTAAAATACGGACATCCGTATTCACGGAAAACCGCGACACGACATGACACGGTATCCCCTACGAAACAACCGGTGAATGGGGGACACTTGCGGTTCTTCACCGCAGCCAAAACCGCCTAGGAAACGGGTATGGATTGCGAGAAATGGCCACCAGATCGATGCAAGCGGTCTGTGGGGCCGTAGCAAGCGTTTGTTGGAAGGTGGAAAGACTGACCGGTACGAAGCAAAGTTCTGGCCGAGGCGCGGGGCGCCTTGAAGACCACAGGGCGTCCGTTCTGAGAACTTCGTTTACCGCTAAGGCCGTTCCGTTAACTGAAAATTGTAGGATTGTAAGATAGAAGGAGGAGCACAAATGTCGGCAAAGACTGGTTCCGTATTGGTTGTAGGAGGAGGCATTTCCGGAGTTCAGACAGCGTTAGACCTGGCTGAATCAGGATTAAAAGTCTACCTCACCGAGAGAAAGCCAAGCATAGGCGGTGTGATGGCACAATTGGACAAGACGTTCCCGACGAACGACTGTTCGATGTGTATCCTGTCCCCCAAACTCGTGGAGGCAGCAAGGCACCCGATGATCACCATGATGACCTTGACAGAGGTCATGAAAGTCGAAGGTGAGGCACCTAATTTCACAGTGACCCTCAAGAAGCACCCGAGATACGTCCGTGAGGACCTATGCGTCGGATGCGGCATTTGCGCAGAGAAATGCCCCGTCGAAGACCCCCGCTGAATTTGAGCAGGGAATGGTAACGAGGAAGGCCATCTATGTCCCGTATGCCCAGGCCGTACCGATGAAGTACGCCATCGACGAAAGCAAAGTGCCTGTTCCTGACCAAGGGAAGATGCGGCTTGTGCAAGAAGAACTGCCCGGCCGGCGCCATTGACTATGAGATGAAAGAGCGTCGAGGAGAAGATCGAGGTAGGAGCGATCGTCCTGTCCCCCGGTTTCGATATCTTCGATGCCCGTGCCAAGAAGGAATACGGATACGGCGAGTTCAAGAACGTCGTCTCCAGCCTGGAGTTCGAAAGGATACTGTCCGCCACCGGCCCATACCAGGGACATGTGGTAAGGCCGTCCGACAAGCGCACCCCGAAGAAGGTCGCTTTCATCCAGTGCGTCGGTTCCAGGGACGAGAAGGTCGGCAACCCCTACTGCTCGTCCGTTTGTTGCATGTATGCCATGAAGCAGGCCATCATCGCCGGTGAGCACACCGCGGGCCTGGAGCCGACCATCTTCTTCATGGACATCAGGGCCTTCGGCAAGGAGTTCGAGGACTACCGGGCCCGGGCCGAGAAGGAATATCGTATCAAGATGTACCGCGGAACCAGGGTGGCATCGGTCGAGGAGGACCCCGAGACCAAGAACCTGATCGCTGCGCTACAGCAACGGTCAGGACGTGGCCGCCGAGGAGTTCGACATGGTCGTCCTTTCGGTCGGCTTCGAGCCGCCAGTAGAGGCCAAGAGCATCGCCGACAGGGCTCGGCGTCAAGCTCAACAAGTACGGATTCTGCCAGACCGGCGTATACTCGCCGCTGGAGACCTCCAGGAAGGGAGTGTTCGTCAGCGGTGCGTTCACCGCCCCCAAGGACATCCCGACCACGGTCGCGGAGGCCTCCGGTGCAGCGTCGAAGGCCGGCGCGTTGGTCTCCGAGAACCGCGTCAGCATCGACACGGTGGTCAAGGAGACCCCGGAGATCGACGTCAAGGGGCAGGAGCCCAGGATCGGTGTCTTCGTCTGCGACTGCGGCATCAACATCAGCGGAACCGTCGACGTCCCGTCGGTCGTGGAGTACGCCAAGACCCTACCGAACGTCGTCTTCGCGGAAGAGAACAAGTACACCTGCTCGGCCGATTCGCAGGAGAGGATCAAGGAGCTCATCAAGGAGCACAAGCTGAACCGCGTCGTGGTCGCGTCCTGCACGCCCCGTACCCACGAGGCACTGTTCCAGAGCACCATCAAGGAAGCGGGACTGAACCTGTTCCTGTTCGAGATGGCCAACATCCGTGACCAGTGCTCTTGGATCCACATGCACGAGCCGGAGAAGGCCACCCAGAAGTCGAAGGACCTGGTAAGGATGGCAATCGCCAAGTCCAGGTTGCTGGAGCCGCTGTCCAAGTCCAGGCTGGGAGTCACCCACTCCGCCGTCGTCGTCGGCGGCGGACTGGCCGGAATGACCGCCGCTCTGGACATCGCGCAGCAGGGATTCAAGGTCGAACTGATCGAGAGGACCGGAGAGCTGGGCGGCAAGGATGAACAAGCTGCTGACGCACGAGGACGGAAAGAGCCCGAGGACCGTCATGCACGAGATCATCAAGAACGTCCAGGACAACAAGAACATCACCGTGCACATGAACTCCGAGCTGGAGGACCTGACCGGATTCGTCGGCAACTTCAAGGTCAAGATCAGCGGGCAGGAGATCGAGACCGGCGCCGTCGTCGTGGCGGTCGGCGGCGAGGAGTACAAGCCCAAGGAGTACCTGTACGGTGCAGGACAAGAACGTCATCACCCAGCTCGAGCTGGAGGAGAAGCTGCACCACGGACCGCTGCACGCCAAGAAGATCGCCATGATCCAGTGCGTCGGCTCCAGGAACAAGGAGGCCCCGTACTGCAGCAGGGTCTGCTGCTCCAAGGCGGTCAAGAACGCCATCGAGATCAAGAAGAAGGACCCGGCCGCAGAGGTCTACGTCTTCCACAAGGACATCAGGACCTACGGGTTCCGCGAGTCCCTGTACAAGGAGGCCGCAGAGCTCGGTGTCAAGTTCGTCAGGTTCCCTGAGGACAAGGACCCAGTGGTCAGCAAGGAAGGCGACCGGTCTGAAGATCGTCGCCGACGATGTGATCCTGGGATCGCCGCTCATGTTCCACCCGGACATGGTCGTGCTGAGCACAGGTATCAGGCCCCAGCCGGACAACGAGGACCTGGCCAAGATCCTGAAGGTGCCGCTGAGCAAGGACGGCTACTTCCTCGAGGCGCACATGAAGCTGAGGCCGGTCGACTTCGCCACCAACGGCATATACCTGGCCGGACTGGCGCATTGGCCGAAGTTCATCGATGAGACCATCGCACAGGCGTCCGGAGCGGCCGCCAGGGCAATGACCATCATCTCGAAGCAGTTCCTGGAGACCGAGGGAATCATCGCGGCGGTGAACGACGATGATCTGCGACGGCTGCGGCATATGCGAGCCGGTCTGCGAGTACAAGGCGATCACCATCGTGGCGGACCCGAAGAACCCGAAGAAGCTGAAGGCAGTGGTCAACGAAGGACTGTGCATGGGTTGCGGTACCTGCGTGGCGGCATGCCCGTCCGGTGCCATGGAGCAGAAGGGCTTCAAGAACAACCAGATCATCGCACAGATCGACGCGGCCCTCGTGGGAGGTGGAAAGTAATGTCCGAGACCGTTACCCAAACAGCAGCGAAGCCGGCAGAGGAAGGCGAGTTCGAGCCGAAGATCGTCGTCTTCTGCTGCAACTGGTGCTCCTACGCCGGGGCCGACCTGGCGGGAGTGTCGAGACTGCAGATGCCGACCAACTTCAGGGTCATCCGGACCATGTGCTCGGCCAGGGTAGACCCGGAGTTCGTCCTCCGGGCCTTCGCCAAGGGCGCCGACGGCGTCCTGGTACTGGGATGCCACCCGGCCGACTGTCACTACATCGGTGGCAACTACAGGACCCGCAGGAGGATAGCGCTGCTCAGGGTGCTGCTCGAACAATACGGATTCAACCCGGACCGGCTGAAGCTGGAGTGGGTCTCCGCCTCAGAGGGTGCGAAGTTCCAGAAGACGATCAAGGAGTTCAACGAGCTGATCAAGGAGCTTGGCCCGAACCCGATCAACGATGAGGTCTAATCCAGGCAGGTGGAACGAAATGGCAAAGATCAAGATTGCGCAATATTGGGGAGCCGGTTGCGGAGGATGCGACGTCGCCCTCCTGGACATCGACGAGAAGATCCTCGGAGTGGCAGAGATCGCGGACATCGTGTTCTGGCCGATCGCCGTGGACACCAAGATCAAGGACGTGGAGGCGATGCCCGACGAGTCCATCACCGCCACGTTGTACAACGGTGCGATCAGGAACAGCGAGAACGAGCACATGGCCAAGCTGCTCAGGCAGAAGTCCGCCCTCATCGTCTCCTTCGGTTCCTGCGCCTGTTTCGGAGGAATACCGGGACTGGCCAACGTGACCAACGCGAAGGCCACCCTGGACTACGTCTATAACCGGACGTTCTCCTCGGACCAGAAGGACTCGGCCAACCCGGTCGATACCGCAGACATGAGACCCACATGCCCGAGGGAGACCTCGAGCTGCCGATGCTGTACGACACCGTCCTGACGCTGGACCAGGTCATCGACGTCGACTACTACATGCCGGGATGCCCGCCGACCACCAACCTGATCAACGAGTTCCTGGGCATCGTCACAGCACATCTGACGGAAGGCACGCCGCTCCCGCCGAAGGGATCGGTCATCGCTTCCCAGAAGACCCTGTGCGACGAGTGCGGCAGGACGAAGTCGGTCAAGAGCGTGGACAAGATCCACCTGGCCTTCGAGATCGACATCGACCCGGAAAAGTGCATGCTGGAGCAGGGAGTCATCTGCCTCGGACCATCGACCAGGGCCGGATGCGGCGCGAAGTGCCTCGAGGCCAACCAGCCATGCCGCGGATGCATGGGACCGACCGCCGAGGTCATGGACCAGGGCGGTAGCATGCTGTCCGCTCTGGCCTCGATCTTCAAGATCGGGGACGACGAGGCGCTGCTGAACGAGGACCAGATCCTCGAGATCATGCAGCAGGTCAAGGACCCGCTGGGAACGTTCTACGCGTTCACCATGCCGAAGTCCATCATCAAGAGGACCGTCACGAGAGAGGTAAGAAGAAGCCGGTAGAGGCAAAGCAGGAGGCCTAAACATGTCACCGATACTATCTGACCCGCACACCAAGGCGACCTCGAAGCGTATCACCATAGACCCGATCACCAGGCTCGAAGGCCACGGCAAGATCGAGATCTTCCTGAACGACGAGGGTAACGTAGCCAACGCCTACTGGCAGGTGCCGGAACTGAGAGGTTTCGAGAAGTTCTGCATCGGCCGGTCGGTCGATGAGCTGAACAAGATCACCGCCAGGCTTTGCGGCGTATGCCCCGGTGCGCACCACCTGTGCTCCACCAAGGCACTGGACGGTGTCTACGGAGCCGACCCCGCCAGAGGCGGCGGTCAAGCTCAGGGAGCTGTTCTACGCCGCACACTACGTGCACAGCCACATCGCGCACTTCTATGCGCTGGCGGCGGCGGACTTCGTCCTCGGGCCATGCGCCCCGGCAGAGAAGAGGAACATCCTCGGTGTGGTCGACGCGGTCGGCGTCGCGGTCGGTGCCGAAGTCATCAAGCACCGGTCCTACGCACAGAAGATCCAGGAGATGCTGGGCGGAAAGGCGACCCACCCGGTCTGCGGTATCCCCGGCGGTATGTCCAAGCCGCTCAACGAGGACGAGCGCAAGAAGATCGAGGCCATGGCCAAGTCCTGCGTCGATTTCTCCATGTTCACCATGAAGATCTTCGAGGACGTCGTGCTGAAGAACCAGGACTACCTGAACATCATCGTCAGCAAGGACATCTTCTACAACGAGACCTACAACCTCGGAACCGTCGACAAGAACGACAAGGTCAACTTCTACGACGGAACGCAGAAGATGATCGACCCGAACGGCAAGGAGGTGGCACGTTACACCGGAAAGGGATACCTGGACTACATCGCCGAGCACACCCTGCCCTGGTCGTACGAAAAGTTCTGCTACTTCAAGCCGGTCGGCTGGAAGGGACTCGTCGACGGAATCGACTCCGGTATCTACCGGGCGACGCCGCTGTCGAGGATCAACGTCTCGAGCGGGTTCACCACCCCGCTGGCGCAGGCCGAGTACGAGAAGATGAAGAGCACCTTCGCCTCGCTCGGCGTCAAGGGACCGATCCACCACACCATGGCAATGCACTGGGCGCGTGTCATCGAGCTGGTGCACGCATCGGAACTGCTGCTCGAGAGGGCACAGGACCCGCAGATCACCAGCAAGGACATCAAGGGCGAGCTGCACACCCCGGACGAAGGAGTCGGTATACTCGAGGCTCCGCGTGGAACCCTGGTGCACCACTACTGCGCCGACAAGAACGGCATCACCACCCAGGTCAACCTGGTCGTCGGAACGACCAACAACAACGCGCCGATCAACCTGAGCGTCAGGAAGGCCGCCACCGCGCTGATCAAGAACTGGGAAGTGTCCAACGGTCTGCTGAACATGGTCGAGATGGCCTACCGTGCCTATGACCCGTGCAACTCGTGCGCGACGCACACCCTGCCGGGACAGATGCCGATGAAGGCAGTCATCAGGAACCCAGACGGGTCCGTGTTCAGAGAGATATCGAACTACTAAACCCCTTCAAGAAAACCTTTTCTCTTTCCTTTTCTTTTGGTCTCCAACGTTGAGCGGATACGCTCACTGTTCGTCAGGACGAAGGCTGGAAATGGCGGCGTCTCTTGACCTTCAGACTGCCGACTTTGCCCAGGAACACGCCGTCCATCAGATAGACGCGGGCCTCGTCCAGGTCTATCAGGTCCTGGGAGAAGAAGGGTCCCAGCAGTCTCGGTTCCTCGAAGTTGACCGGTGACCCGCCCAGGTTCCGGTTCAGGGCCGGGACGATGATGACCTCCTCGGGAAGCTCCAGGTACTTCTGGTTGGCCGTTTCACGGAAACGGCACCGCACCCAGCAACGCTCTATCTGGTTGTGGTGCATGTTATCCTCGAAAATGACCGCCGGATGATTGTGCGCCATGACCAGCACCCTCTTGGACATCACCTCTGGGGAAGGCCAGGTATGGCCATGCACAAACCCGACGTCATCCATTACGAATCCGGTCGCGGGATGGACGATGATCCCCTCAGGAAGCATCGCCTCGATGTTCGTGTCATGATTTCCCCGGACGATGTGCACCTCGCCGTAGGCTTTCTTCAGTTCCGAGAAGAACCGCGGTATCTCCTGTATTCCTGCTTGGATGAACCGGGGACCCGGTGCTTGATGTCTCCCAGAAGCACCAGGCCGTCGTGCCCCTGTGCCAGGGAGACCAGTTCCGTTTCCATGCGGTAGGTCTGGCTGGGGACTGGACCACTCCGTTGACCTTCATCTCATTCTCGAGCCCGATGTGCAGGTCTCCGGCGCAGATCAGTCTCTTCGAGCCGGATATGTCCAGCACCGGCCTGTCCCGGGATCGGCGAGATGTCCAATCGCTCCTCACCATCCATGTCTGAGGCGTTCTCCCAGGTCATTCGGCAGACCGGCCCGTTCGACACTGCCTGCACCACCGACTCGATGTCGTACTCCGTCCCGTCTGATGGTGAAATCATCCTTGGTCGAATCGTGGACCATGAAGCAGGCCCTCGGATCGCCGTCCCTTGGCTGGCCCACCGATCCAGGATTCACGATCGTGCCTTCCTTGGAACGGATATATGAAAGGGACATGGGTGTGGCCTAGGATGAGCAGGCGTGTGCCGCTCAGCCTGAGCAGCTCCGGTTCCGCCTCCTCCTCGAACACATACTCCACATCATCCCGCGGTGAACCGTGGTAAAGACCGATCAGCTTTCCGCCGATGGTCACATGGGTCCGGGGCGGTAGGCTGCCGAGATACTTTCGTGAACTCTCGCTCAGCTCTCTTGCCGTCCACTGGGCCGCCTCTCCGGCGACATGGTTCATGCGGGAAACCTGGGTCCGGATGACCGTCCGATCGTGGTTCCCGGCGATCCCCTACGACCGCCCTTTCCTGGAAAACTTGGATAACCTCGTTTGGAAATGGATAGTAACCGACCACATCCCCTGCGCTGATGATGTGGTTAATGCCCATGCTGTCGATCTCGGCCAGAACGGCATTCAAAGCCGGGAGGTTGGCATGGACATCGGATATGATGGCCGTCCTCACGGTCCTTCGATTATCTAGGGATTATTTAAATCTGTCAAGCGCTCTGCACATAACCGATGGGATATTGTCGATCACATCGGTGGCCATAAGCCCGTAGCATAGGTCGCTGAAGGCCAGGTCTCCGGCGGCCCCGTTCGTGAAGGCTGCCATGCGGGCGGCCTCGAATGGCTCGACCCCTTTGGCCAGCAACCCCGCGCATATGCCCGCCAATACATCCCCAGTCCCTCCCACCGACATGCCGGGATTTCCCGTCCGGTTGAACTTGGTCCGGTCTCCGTCCGATATCACGTCGACCATGCCCTTCACCAGAACGGTCATCCCGATGCGCGCCGAAGCCTCCCTTACCACGCCGGCCCGTTCATCGAGGTCTCCCGGCAGGGACCTGCCGAACAAGGTCGCGAACTCCCTGGAATGAGGAGTCACGATGCCCTTCTTGCCCTTCAGCAACTCCGGGTTCATAGAAAGGGCGGAAAAGGCATCGGCATCAATGACCATCGGTTTTCCGCATTCTTTGACGAATTCCCGGACCGCCTCTTGGGTCCGCGGGTCCCGTCCCAGTCCTGAACCGATGAGCACGACATCCACCAGGTTGGCCAAACCGAGCACCTGGTCCAGGTTGCTGCTGGAGAAGATGGCTCCCTGCATGCCGTGCACGATCAGGTTGGGCGAGTAGCTGGAAATGGTGATGTACGATGATTCCGGTGTGGCGATCTGGACCAGATCAACGCCGATCCGATATGCACCCATCGCCGCCAGCGAGGGGGCCCCGGTATAGGGTCCGCCCCCGATGACCAGCACGCGTCCGTTCTCCCCCTTGTGGGAATCCGGTTTTGGTATCGGATAGTAGACATACTCGCCCGGTCCGGCGAAGCGCTCGGCATCCCTGGGAATGCCGATATCAACGAAAATCGATCTTTCCCGAGTTCGACTCGTTCATTCCCTCTTTGATGTCATGGAGGGTTATTGTCGTGACCGGTCTGATGGTCATGTTGCTGCCCAGCCCCGATGGCACGTCGATCGACACGATGGGTACACCGGCCGTGTTCATCTTGCTGATCAGCGAGTAGTACGGTTCCTTGATATCGCCATGTATGCCGATCCCGTAGATCGCGTCGACCATCAGATCGTAGCCGGACAGGTCCTCGCCGCCGTATACCTTGGTGATGTCCTCCACTGGCCCCAGGTTCTTCCGCGGAGCCATCCTCTTGATGAACTGCGGCGGTCTGGCCAAAATGACCCTGACGTTGTTGTTCTCCCGCAGGTACTTGGCGGCCACCAGGCCATCGCCGCCGTTGTTCCCCATGCCGCAGATGACCGCGATCGATCTTTCCCTTCCCATACTCTTCGGTGATGGCCTTTGCCACCGCGTAACCGGCGTTTTCCATCAAAGTCTCAACCTGGACACCCAGATACTCCGAGTTGACGTCGATCACGGTGACTTCACGGAAGGTGAGCATGACAACTAGAATCCATTGGCATCATGGATAATCCTTTTCCAAGCCAAACATCCGATCCGGACGATTCGTTGACAGCTATTCGATATGCCACCATGGAAGTATGACACCAACTTGCCGCGTCGCTTCGGGGCAAAGAATCGGGAGCGAGCACAGAGCGTTTTCCGACCGCTCCTGCCAAACATACCGGCATTGGCGAATGTGCGTATGATCCTAACCGGTCCTGAACGGATACAGTGAGTAAAAATGAAGGATGGTGGATGGTGCATTGTTTCTCGACACGTCCGACCTCTATCCGCCACGATCGACCGTCATGAAAGGCAACAATAATGTTTATATCCACCCGGATCGAATCCAAATTAAACATGGCCTATAGGCTTCCTGAGATCCGGACGGACTATATCTGGGGAATATCCAGGATATTATTGGGATGGGTTTTCCTATGGGCATTCTTGGACAAGACCTTCGGCCTCGGATTTGCGACGGCATCTAGCCGTTCTTGGATCAATGGCGGTTCGCCCACGACATTTTACCTAAGCAACGTTTCGGGTGGGATCTTTGAGGGTTTTTACAGCAGTATTGCCGGCAACCAAATCGTTGATGTGATCTTTATGGCGGCATTATTGCTCCTCGGAGTGGCCCTAATACTCGGAATCGGGAGCAAGATATCGGCCTATGGCGGAGGGCTGCTCGTCCTTCTGCTCTGGTCCACCCAGGTTCCCCCCACGAACAACCCATTCATCGATGAGCACATAATCTACCTGTTCCTCCTGTTTGGTCTATGGAGGGTAAAGGCAGGCCGTACGATCGGTTTGGGCAAGTGGTGGTCGAACACGAAGATCGTAGATAGATTCCCCTGGTTGGAGTGAGGTCCCCCTTCATAATTGAAATCTTATCTATCCCATACCACTGATTGGAGCAGGACAAGCTTCTGCCATCCTAACGATTTAATATACCGACTCCAATTTCTCGCCCTGGAAGGGTATCTGAAAGTGAGCGACGTTAAACGACTCGTATTGGACGTATTGAAGCCGCATCATCCCTCGATCGTGGAGTTGGCCAAACGACTCGGCGCCATTGAAGGGATCTCCGGTGTGAACTGCACGTTGGACGAGGTTGACCAGGAGACCGAGAGCATCAAGATAACCATCGAGGGGAATTCCATCGATTATGACATGGTCGAACAGGTCATCACCGAATCCGGTGCCGTCGTTCACTCCGTTGACAGCGTTTCCGCCGGCAAGAAGCTGGTGGAAGAAGTCGAAACGCCTCAGGACCGCTGATATTTGACCAGCGCCTGACCTACTTTCAACAACAACAATGTCTTGGGGAGGGAATGCTCCACCAGGACCCTTCCCGTGTGGTTGAACCAGTTGCCTGGGTAGGATTTGTCCGTCTCGATCTTGAATTCCAAGCCCATCTGCTTGACGGCCTTGGCAATAAGTTCAACGTTCGGACTGTTGATCGACAGTTTCCTGCTGACCTTTCGACCGCCGTCCCTGGTCCGACTGATGTCAAAATATTCGGGCCAAAGGACCCATGCCTTATCCTCGTCAAGGGTCATGGGTAGTCCCCTAAGGGGGTACCGGTCACTCCTTGACCAGTACCGCGTTGACCGCCCCGTGCTGTCCCGGTCTCGATGTGACCTTGGCCAGTCCTAGTTCGGTCTGGATCAAAGCGCCCTTGTTGATTATGTTACGCTGAACATAGTTAGGGTTGGCCGAGTTCTTCTTGACGGTTACGATCTTGGACTTTTGGGCCTTCATTGTCGTAGGGTCGATGACGTTGGCGAATGACGCCTTGAGCATCCTAACCTTGACGTTTGCACCCCTGGTCCTCATGATGAGAGAGCGCTCTGCGCCCAGAAGCGTGAAAGTCGGCTCCCTGCCGATCTCGAATCGTCTCTTCTTCCTGCCGAGGCGGAGCCTTCCACCTGACGGCTTCCTCTTGGATTTCCCTTGCCACAGTGCCATAGCAATCCGTGGCCACTAAAATAAAGCGGGGTATTAATACCTATCTTCATACAAGGCGCTGTTCGAGCAATTTGACGGACGGGGCATCGCCCAATTCCAGAAGGCCGGAGTAGCCCTCCTTGGCTGGTCCTGGGTTCATGTAGAGCGTTCCATCCTTCTCGACGACGCCGCGGTCCTCGTGGATGTGACCGGACAATACCACCCTAGGCTTGAACTCTTCCACGAGCTTCTTTATCGAAACACTGCCCACGTGTTTTCCCGAGTACGGGACGTCCAGTACCCCGAACGGAGGGCAATGCAGGACCAGGATCATGCCCTCTTCCATCACCGGACGGAGCTGGGTCATGATGTCCTCCTCCGAAAACTCGTTCGGCGTGTCGAAGATGGTGGGGTTGGACCCGCCCATGCCTCCCAGGACATAGCTGCCCAGCCGGACCTTGGTCAGATGCAGGGATACCGAGCTCCGTTCTATGTAGGCAAGTGTAGCCGTCGGGTCGCAGTTACCGGGCACTGCATATGTCTTTCCTTTTAAGGCTCCCAGGAACTCCTCTGCCCATTCCGGCGGGCCGAAATGGGTTATGTCGCCCAGCACGATCGTCCCATCCAAGCCCATGTCCTCGATGATCTCGTTGGCCCACTTCACCACTTTGTCGCGCCTGTGCACGTCCGATAGAACCAGGAATCGCATGGAACTCGCCTATCTCAACATATCAGGGCTGATTACATCAATGTTGCTCACAAGAACCCGAAACCAAGGTCCTGGAATACCAGCAGGTAGGAGATCAGGAACCCCAGGATCGCGCCGCCGTTCAGCAGGGGCAGTCCGGCCTGCGGCCGCCCGGTGGCAACGTATCTCATCAGGACCGCGAAACCGCAGCAGGCACCGATCAGGGTCCCCGCAGTGACCAGCACGTCCGCGTGAAGGAAATGCATAGAGTTGGTGGGCAGGTAGGCCATGACCGAGACGATCAATATGCCCGGTATCACCGCGTCTCCCACTCCCATGATCATCGTTTCCCTTTCCTGGTCCTTCTCCCGGTCCTTCAGGTCCATGCTGTCCATCTGTTCGACCTTGAAGTCCAGCTTCTTCGGGACATAGAACAGCACCGGGAGCCTCATCTTGGTCACTCCCTCTGCCAAGGAGAGCATGTGCTTGGTCTTGTAGACCGATATCGCGTCGTACACCGCCAAAATACTGAGGAGGATCAGCGCGGGGAGGATGCCCAACGATATTCCCAGAATGGCCGTCGCACCCACTCCGATAAGGACGGCGACCGAGTTGATGACATACCATTCCGGACGCAAGACCAGCCATCCCATGCAGGCCCACCGCTCCGGCGATGGCGAGGACAAGCGAGATGTTCACGTCGCCGATCAGATAGTAGAAGATCGGCAGCAGGATAGAGAACATGGAGATGGTCATGGCGCTGTAGAATATCGCCTGCATGATCTTCTCCTTGGCGAACTTGATCAGGACCAGCATCAGCACGGTCATGCCCAGGATCAGAGCGAAGTAGATCAGCGGGTTCACCGGGCTCTGGGGGTCCTGGAAGGCCTGGTAGTCGCCTGTGCTCAACAGCAGTGGCAGGAAGTAGATCGCCGCTACCGGGATGAATATGAAGATGGCAAACATCACCAGGTACTGGACCGGGTTCCGCATGGGCGGATGGATGCGTTCAGCGTCTATAATACCATTTTGAGCGAGGGCGGCAGAACTCCTTCGTCAAGCTTCGATATTTCGAGGAATGTTTTTAATAAGGAAGTCTCCGCATTGTAGTTAACCATGAGTGAACTAGTGCGGACACGAGTCCGCCAAGTCCGTGTTCCCGGAGCGTCTCGAGCGGGCCAAGGACCTGACCGAAATATTCGAGGTCGTCAAGGAAGCGGTACGCGTCCAGATGGGTATTTCCCGTGCCGGGCTGATGCTTGGGCTGGCGGAGATGGGCGGCGACAACAAGTCCTTCGTCGGCGGGCTGTACCCGGTCACGTCGAACATCATCGTCATGAACAAGAGCGTTCTGAACAGGATCATGGTGATTCAGCCGGACCTGTACAAGTCCTATGCATTCCACGTACTGCTGCACGAGTACATCCATGCCATCGGCATACTCGACGAGGAAGAGACCCGGAGGCGTGCCTATTCGATCAGCGTCGCGCTGTTCGGCAAGGACCACAAGACCACCTACATTGCTGAGGACATATCCCGGGTCCTTCCGTTCTTCACCTACGCCGAACCGAAGATGGACGATGAAGAGACCATGGACATCGAGCTGGTGAAGGGGTTCGACCGTTCCAGCGTCAATTACATCAACTGACGGGACCGGCCCGTCTCCTTTCTTTCAATTCATGTTTTCAGAAATGATTGTAGATAAGAATGGAAAAGGTTTGAAGTTTCGAGCCGATCACCTGGTGACCGGTTCCTGGGAGACGTTGGCGAATCCCACGTTGCCGGAGACCTTGGTGACCTTGGCCTTGACCCTGGCGCCCTTGATCGTGCCCGGGATGTAGATGATGTACTTGTCCATCCTGGCCACGCCGTCTCCCTTCTTGCCGACGTCCTCGATCATGAACTCGTAGATGTTTCCTTCCCTGCAGCCCTTCCTTCTCCGGGGCCTTGGCCTGCTTCCTCACGTTTACCGGTCTGTGTGCACCGCATGCCTCGCACTCCAAGATAAGGATCCTTCCCTCCTTGACGATGTGAGTGTCGGGCCTGCCGCATTCCGAGCAAAGTACGAACGTATCGGTATAGCTGTTTATCCTCTCTGCGATCTGTACCGGGGCCAGCCTGGCCTTGAAGACGACCCTTCTGCCCTCGATCGTACCGGGCGTCCCGAGCTCGCGTAGTAGGTACTGGAGCAGGTGCTCGGGCTCACGCCTAAGAGCGTCGGTGATGTCGCCCCAGTTCTTGATGACCGTGGTCTTCCCTTCCTGGAAGATGTCGGGCTCTGGCACGGTGAAACGCTCGTGCTTTTCAATGGTCTCGGGCAACTGACCTTTGGCCCGGTCCAGGAGTGATAAGTAATCGTCATCAGCCATTGGTATCGTCACTCTCAAGCCCCAACTTGAATATAAACATTACCAGTTGGAACGGTACTACCAATAACAGAATGTGGCGGCTATCCAGTCACATCGTTTCGTTGCGTCGCTACGGCATTCCTGCCCGACAGGCTAAAGAACCATCCTTTCTGCCGGGAACCGATACGTGAATTCATCCTATTCCGACCATGGCATCAGTTGCTGCTGACGTGACGGTACCCGCCATTCGGGACGGTGATTTCGAAGCGGGCGCCTTTCCCTTCCATTCCGGTCTCCCTAATGCCGATGGCTGTGATCGCCAGAATCTCTCTGGAGATGAAGAGGCCCAATCCGGTGTTCTTGCCATATCCGTGCTCGAATATCTTCTCCTTCTCGGTGGTGGGAACGCCGATGCCATCATCCTCCCATGCTATGATCAGGCCATCCTTGTTCTCGTCTAGGGAGACCACAACCTTTGTGCTCCTGATTCCGTGTCGGATGGTATTGTCGAGAAGGTTGTAGAAGACCTTCCTGAGCATGGGATCAGCATACACCTCGATCTCTCCTACCTCTTGCTCGAGGGTCAGGCCAGGAGGAATGTCCATCGTCCCGATCAATTCGCCAATTGGCTGCCAGACCGGCCCCTGCTGGCCGAGGTCCTGATATATCCGGCTGAACTCTACATGCTCCTGGATGGCCTTGGTGGCATTGTCCAGCCGGTCCAGATACTCTTTCATCGACGGGTCGCTGGACCTCTTCTTGGCGATGTCGATGTTCCCCTGCAGTACCACGATTTTGTTGATGATGTCGTGCCTGGTTATGCTGTTGAGCAGGTTTAGCTTTCTGTTTATCTGACGGAGGGCGTCGTCGATCCTCATGCGCTCAGTAATGTCGCGGATTGCCGCCACATGGACCCTCCTGCCTTTCCAGGAGAAGAAACGGCCGTTTATCTCCACTGGGAACGTTCTCCCGTCCTTGCGGCGGTGATACCTTACGGGAACAACTACCTCTCCATCAGAACTCTCAATCGTCATCCTCTTGGTCTCCCCTGGCTCCGCCGATAGGTCCGTATTTTGCATGTGGACCAGCTCATCATGGCTGTATCCGTACATCTCCGTGGCAGCGGTGTTGCACTCCATGAGCCTGCCATCTTCGTTATCGATGAGGAATATCGCCTCACCGCCTAACTCGAAGAGCTGGTGATACTTCTCCTCGCTCTCCTGTGAATCATTCAGGATACGGTTCCGTTCAGAAACGTCCCTGAATATCACCTGGACGCATGTCTTTCCTTGCTCTAGGTAACTGGTGGCGATCGCTTCCACATCTATGATCGAGCCGTCCAACCGTCGGAGTTTCTCCCCGATGAGGGGCTCGATGATGCCTGGATTGGCATATAGGTGCTCCATCCTCTGAACGATCACCTCCTTTAATCCTGGTCCTCCGAAATCGATGACCGAGCGTCCGATCAGGTCGTCGATCGACCTTGCCCCGACAAGTCTGCAAGCTGCCTCATTCGCCTGTACGATCTTGCCGTCATGATGGGTTATTATGGCATCATACGTCTGTTCGAGCAGCCTTCTGTAGCGCTTCTCGCTCGCCTCCAGCTCATATTCCTTAGTGCTCAGTCGAGCAAAGTTGCCTCGTAGTTTCTCCTCGATCTTGCTCAAGGTATCGTAAGCTATGTTCAGCTCCTCATTCTTGCGAAGGAGGGCTCTCTCGACGCTCATTCGATCGGTGATATCGATTATTATTCCCTGGAGATGCGCGATGCGACCCCCGGTGTCCTTGACTGTGGCCGTTCGGTCGTCCACCCAGTGGACATCACCCTCTTTGCTCAATATTCGGTAGGTCTGCTTGAAATGGTCCGTACCTAGTGCTATATGGCGGTCTACCTCCTCCCTGACTCTTCCGAGATCTTCGGGATGGACGATCTGGGCAAATTTTACCGCACCAGATAGGAACTCCTCCTGAGAATATCCGAACTGCCTGATATTCTTGGAGACCAACTCGACTGGCCAGTCCTCCTCCATCTTCCAGCAGAAAAGCACGGCAGGACCGTTCTCCACCACCAGATTCGCTTGGAGAAGTTTCTCCTCGGCCCGTTTCAGAACCGTTATATCGGTAGATGTACCCAACATTCCAACCACATTCCCCCCAGAATCCCGCAAGGGAACCTTGCTTGTATCCAGCCAACCTATCTCGCCGCCGACTCTGAGCTGTCTTTCAATGACGTGAAGCTTCGGTTGACCGCTCTCAATCACCTGACGATCATCTGCCCGGTAGGCCTCTGCTTCTGTTTTCGCCCAGGGCATGTCAAAATCAGTCTTGCCAACAATTTCCCTAGAATCAGTGAACCCTGCGATTCTAGCCGATTCCAGATTGGCTCCCAGATAGACCAAATCGCGATCCTTCCAAAATACCACTCCAGGGAAGTTATCTAGGACGATCTTCAGCATCTGCTCAGAGCGCTGTAACGCCTCTTCTGCCCGCTTCCGTTCAGTGATATCCCGCACGATCACCAGGGTTCCGTTCTTCCCTCTATAGTCAAATGGAACTACGCCGACCTCAACCGCCACCGGAGAGCCGTCCATCCTGATGTACACCTCCTC
Source organism: uncultured Methanomassiliicoccales archaeon (assembly GCA_963695345.1). Lineage (GTDB taxonomy): Archaea > Thermoplasmatota > Thermoplasmata > Methanomassiliicoccales > UBA472 > DASXVU01. Next base: position 649,397 of record OY968769.1, on the reverse strand, counting down.
AAGAGGCTTGACCGGTTCACATTCGACGGTGAGCTGCCTCACGCGCTCCCTTACTATCGAATGGAAACTCGGGTGTATCCTATCGAAGGTCGAGGTGCCCAATAGCTCTTCGGCAACCGATGCCCCAAACATCCTGACCCCCGCTCGGTTTATGAAAACAAATCGGAAATCGTGGCTCGCTATGAAGATGGCATCCGGTGCGTTCTCTACCAGAAGTTGAAAGTTCTTCTCGCTGCTCAACAATTCACTGTGGATACTGGTGATCTGCGCAAGCTGGGTGCGCAAGGCCTCTTCTTGACTGTTCAACTGCAGGTTCACCGCCTTTAGATTTTCCTGGTTCTGAATCAGTTCATCGAACTGTTGATGCAGTTCCTCTTCATTCGCAGCTATCAATTCATATGCTTCCCTCAATTGGTCCTCTGCCAACTTCCTGTCCGTGATGTCTCGGGCCGCCGCGTAGATCAATCTCCCTTCGTAGGGTATCGACCTCCATTCTATCCAGCGATAGTCTCCATGCTTGGTCCGGTATCGATTGAGGAAATCGAGTGCTTTATTGCCGTTTTCTAGCTCCGCCATGGCCAATTGAGTTGTAACAACATCATCAGGGTGTACGAAATCGAGGAACCTTGCCCCCTCAAGTTCCTGCAAACTATAGCCAAGAGTATCCTCCCAGGCTTTATTGGCTCGAACAATGTGGCCGTCCATGTCCGCGATGCAGAGCATGTCTAACGACAGCAAGAAGAAATTGTCCAGTTCTGCGGTCTTCTTCCTCAACTCTCGCTCAGCGCGGTTTCGGTTCACTGCCTGCCTCACCTTATGAGCGAGCTCGATGAAAGTGGCCCCGGGGTCACCGCCTTTCTGAAGGTAGAAATCCGCTCCGTTGTTGATCGCATCGATGACTACCTCCTCGCGGCCTTTGCCAGTAAACAGTATGAAGGGCATGTTGCGGTGTATGCCCCTTACTGTCTTCAGGAAACCTATTCCGTCCATCACCGGCATCTGGTAATCTGAAATAATCGCATCATAGTCCGTGTCTCTTAGAAGCATCAGCCCTTCGTTGGCAGATGCCGCCGTTTTAACCTGGAAATCCTCCATCTCCTCCAGGAATATTTTGCCTAGGTCCAGCTGATCAACATCATCATCAACGTATAGGATAGCGATCATGATCCGATACCTGCCCATTGTATCATAGGGCATATCGTGGTATCTACTTGTTGGCCTGGCCATCAAGATGGACATAAAGAAATTGATCTCCCCTACGCTGGACGCATTCTGTCAGAGGACTTTTCATGCTGCCATGTATGGTCAGGATCTTATTGAAATACTCAATAATCCAGCATCGTTTTGAACTGGTGTTCGCAACAGAATGAGAGGATTTCGAGATTGGGATTGAAAGTAGCGAGAAAGGCGGAGAACGATATCCATTTGTAGCCAGATGTGAAATAGATATCAGGGGAGGCCGGAAAGCCTCATTTCGACAAAGAACCGATGTGTTTGTGGTTAAGTCCTCCTTCTCCTCCTTATAAAGACGAAGGCCACGATGACCAATATAATCACAAGGATCAACACCAAGAGGATCAACCCTCCACCGCTCCCCGGTGTCGAGGTTGAAGGTGATGCAGCTCCGACGGTCGTGCCTGCTGTTGAGACCGAAGGCCCGTTCCCATAGGTGTTACTGGAGACGAGCCAGTAATGGTAGGTCTTATTGGTCTCCACGGCACTGTCCGCATACTGCATTTTTGAGTAGTCGATCGTGATTATCGGAGAGGCCGGCATGGTCTCGTCCAGTGACCTGTATATCTTCACCCAGGTCGTATCTCCCCCCGTTGTTGGTGCCTCCCAGGTAAGGGTCACCTTGTTGGATACGGCGGTCGCCTTGACCGAGGTGAGCGGTCCCGGTGCCACTCCATCGGTAGAGGTGCTCCCGGTGATGGTCGCCGTTGAATCGAGGATGGTGCCGCTTCTATGGGACACCACATAATATTCGTCGGTAGCGCTGATGGCCATGCTCTGACTGAGTCCATTTCCTAGACGGAGATTGGTCCACGATGAACCGGACTTGGTCACGATGTGCACGTATTGCTCCTCGTTAATGGCTCCAGCAGTATTGTTGGTGTAGCAGATACTGGGGTTGTTGCTAGAGTCTACTACAATCTGGGGCAGGTACTGGAGATCCCCATGCTGCACCGGAATCCTGGTGACCGTTGACCTTTGCCATGCGCTCCCCGCGTTGGTCGTGTAGTTGATGTTCGTATAGCTTGTCTCGTAGGCTATGTGGGCCTTGTCGTTGTGGTCAACACACATGGCGATGTTAGTGATGTTCAATGCCGAATCGAGCAGCGTCGTGGACCAGGTCCCTGTCGTGTTGGCATGATACACCAGGCCTTTGTTCGCTCCGGTGGAGAAGCATGCGATGTGCACTTTGTTGTTCGAGTCGATGGCCAGGTACGGCCAGCTCTCGTAGCTCAAGGCAGGGGTGACATTCTCGATGGTCCAGTATCCAAGAACGTTGGATGCCAGATAAACATGCGAATAGGGAGTATAGTTGTTGAATGTGATGTACACTTTATTGGCATGGTCAACTGCGATCGCCACACCGGTTGTGACCCCTTGGGGGATGGGGCAGATCGTCGTGTTCACCCACGATCCACCGGCGTTGGTGGCATACTTCAGATTGAAGTCCTTGACATACGCGACGTGGGATTTCCCAGCCGAATCCACTGCGATTCCAGGCTGTTTTACATTGCTACTATCGATGGTATATGGGGTTGACCAGGAACCGGATACATCATCCATGTAGAACACCTTGTTGTAATAGTTGGCGTCCACACCGATGATATGGACTTTGCCGCTGCTATCAACCGCTATCGAGCTCGCCTGAGGAGCATAATCCGCCGAGATCTGTTTTTCATTCCAACCCGTAGGAACTGCCCCCGTGTTCTCCATAAAGGGGATCGCCGCCAAAGCGACCATCGTGGTGACAATAGCCAATGCTAGATATTTTGTCAATTTGACCATGCGTATACTCCTCCCTAAGATCCAGGCCCGAGGCCTTTATGAGAATGAATGAGGATTTCATAACGTTATAAAACTCTCGATGGATTGACAGAATATTTTCCGAACGTTGGCAAATCTATCGATTAGTGGTAGTCTAAGGGACTGTTCTTGAACATCTTCAGGAACAAATGATTAATAAATCTTAGAGACAGAACCAAACATTTGGATAGTTGCGGAAACACCAGACGGAGAATGATTCCCTAAGAAGTCGCTAAGAAGACGATGGATAGATAAATGGCGCGAAGGGGGGGATTTGAACCCCCGGGTCCTTTCGGACAATGGATTAGCAATCCATCGCCTTACCGAGCTGGGCCACCTCCGCTTTAGGGGTCTGAGAAAGTCCATGTCGTTCTTAAAGGTTTTTATCTAGCCTCCGATGGCTGGTTAGGCCGGCCGGGGCAAGGGGAGCCTATCGAGCCCCAAGAACTCTTTTGATGACCTTTGAACGAGCAAAGCGCTCGATGATGAGTAAACTATCATAGCTGGTAAGGGGGTCGTGGGTCAATCTTCACGAAACATCCTCTGAAAAAGTCCTATCGATCAAACTAATTCTTAGAGGAATCGCTGAATTCGATCGTTATCCTATCACTTCGACAATGATGAATGAATTAATGTTGTACATTTCTAAGCGCGTGGAAACTACTAGATGGAGGTCGAGGTCAAATCTCCCATGGGCAACTACATGTTCCAGCAAAACCCCATGTTCCTGTTTGGTATAAAGACGGAACAGAACGATCTGGTTACTCTGTTCGGGGGCAAAAGGTTTGGCATTGAGGCAACCCGGTTCTTGGAAGCACGATCCTTCGAAGGTGGTTTCAAGTTCACTGATTCGACCGGGACAAGGGGCAGATTTCCTTGGTATCCTCGACAAGTGCATGTCGGCACCTTTACCAATAGGAACAGGAACGAGTAGTCGTTAAAGAACCGTTTATGGCTATCTCATCCATATGGCGCATCCTCGTTCCGAACCGTCGATGATAAATCCAAATTAGTAAGATGGTCACGACATTGTCCCTCAAGATCGAGGTATTTGATGGAAATTGTATAATGATTCTTTTGCTAATTCACATCCATGCCATACCGCGAGAAGAAGTTCGGAGATATACTGGTCGGCGATGTATACGATAAGATCGTGATGAAGGCATCCCAGGTCAAACGGGACGCAAAGATCGGGGAGGTCATAGATCAGATGCTCCTCAACCCACTTTCCAGGAAAGTGTATGTCGTCGATGACATGGGTAGATATGTTGGAACAGTAAACACCGAAACGATCCTGCGGTTGATGGGATACCGGTATGGTGTAAGGGAAAATTCAAGTCTATCGTTTTTCCAGTTCATAGTCGGCATCTTTAAGGAGGAGGCAGATAGCATAATGGTCAAGAGCCGGACGGTCACCAAGGAAACGAAGCTCACTGCGGCCATGCGAACGATGCTGGACGACCATCTCAACGATCTGCCGGTGGTGGACTCCAAAGGCAAACTCATCGGAGAACTGGTGAGTTTGGAGCTCTTCATAGTAGGTAAGAAGGTGTTCGAGGAGGAGTAAGGTCTCTTATGGAAAACAATAAAGGGACCACTCTTTTCGGCATGGGAGACACTCCGGGGTCATGTTGCCGGGCATTTTTGTAAGAGCATTAACATCATGAATCCGCCAATTCGAAGCCCTCATCCTCTGCCTGATGGCCTCCAGCAGATTCGAGAGTATGCGCTCACGACGGGCCTCTCTCATCCAAACCTTAACCGTCATAACTTTCCTGGATCGCTGCAGGTCTGTGGACGTTCACCTGAGGATCGAACACTGACAGCACCATAATGCTCCTAGAGCATATCGTTCCGGAAGCTGGCAATCCTGCCCGAATAGCACCTGATCGAAGATCCTTTGGATCCCTGGTGAACTGAGAACTGAAGGTCGGTCAAGTGATTTTTCTCAGGCCTGAATGTAATGCAGGCATGGCCATGTGCTCTGACGTATCATCATCGCGCGTATGGTCGGGTCGTAACGTTGCTCCAGCTAGATGCAGAGCATCTGCCCCTGACCATGAATCGTTAAAATAAAATGGGAGCTATACTACCATTATAGCCATACTTAGGGGGAATGGCAGATGGGCAAGGGAACTAAGGCATCAAAAGTGAAAGACATACTGAAGAGCTATTTCCCCGAGAAAATATCAGACCCGTTCCATAGGGCTCCCCTCAAGTCAGCTGGAGCTATCCTCATGATGCTTATCTGCTCCGTTACCCTGGTTGTGTGGGTCGTCCAGGGGTCCGAATCCTTGCGAAGCATCATCACTGTCCTGGCGAAGACCTTTGCTTTCCTGGCGATCTCATTTCTTTCCATCAACTTCCTGACATCCACTAGGTGGTCATTTCTGGAAAACCTCTTTGGAGGGCTGGACAGACAGTACAAGGTGCATAAGGTGGTGGGGAGGCTGACCCTGTTCTTCATCATATTCCACATAGCCTTCCTGACCATCCGCGCTTTCCCGGCCGGGTCATATATACTCACGCTCTATGTTCCAGGTCTTAACTTCCCTAACACGTTAGGGATCATTTCCTTGATGGTATTGCTCGTGCTGCTGTCCCTAACACTGCACATGCGGATCTCCTATAGCGTTTGGCTGAAGACACACCGCTTGATGGTCCTACCCCTCATATTCGCGATATGGCATGCCCTTGACGCCGGCTCAGATATCCAAGGTTACCCTGTCCTTAGGTACTGGGTCCTGCTGATCGGCGGCCTGGGGGTGCTTGCCTACGCTTACACCCTAGTCCTCTACCGACACTTCGGCCCCAAGAGACTCATGACGGTGGTTAAGGTGAACCGCTTCCCAGATCTGACCGAGATACACCTGAGGTCTGGGGATAGAAGCCTATCGTTTCACCCTGGGCAGTTCGTATTCGTGAGGTTTCCTCGCGCAGGGAGTTCCCATGAGATGTGGCCATTTTCCATATCGAACCATCCACATGAGGATACGATCCGCCTTTCCATCAAGAAACAGGGCGACTTCACGAGTGAGCAGGTACCGTTGGTGAGAGAAGGTGATGAGGCAGTGATAATGGGACCTTACGGTAAGTTCGGGGAACGATATCTTGACCATAAGCGAGATATGATCTGGATCGCCGGAGGCATTGGAATCACTCCCTTCCTGAGCATGGCGAGGAACGAATCCGAGAACCCCATCGGGCGGCAAGTTGACCTGATATGGGCATATCGATACACCGAGGAGGCGCTATACTATGATGAGCTTATCAGAGAAGTGAATAAGAGCAGGGAACTGAGGTTTCATCCCTGGGTGTCCAGCAAGCAGGGACGTTTGGACTCCGAAAAGATATCCGAGTTGCTCGGCGGAAGAGAGAAGGTTCTCGGCAAGGTCATCTTCCTCTGTGGGCCACTGCCCTTGATGGAGGACCTGTCCAGGCAGTTCGTGAAAATGGGCGTCCGAATGAAAGATATCGTCTTCGAGGACTTCAATCTTCTATAGTGCGGACCTACACCTATCGACCATCTGATGTGAATGGACAGGATGAGAGCTCGCTTTATGCCTAGCTCCATATGGACGAGGCAAGGTAGATGTCGAGAAGAGCTTTCAAGATACTCTGGTGGGGACGTTAGGAGATTGTTCAAAAAGCCCTCTGTGGTCAAGGAAGGTTCGAGGATTAGGGATGCAAATGAGGAGATGCTTCGCAACCCCCTTCTAACAAAGTGTACGTAATGGATGAAGGGGACGATTCGTGGAGGTCATTACCAAGAGAACGCTCCTTAAGCTCCTAGGCAACAAAGGTCGGGGTGATGGGGAGAGCACTTTTCCTTTTACCGTTTCATGCGCGACGCCCCTGGGGGGACGATGTGAGGGGTGCGTTCCAAAAGGTGACCAAAGTGAGGAGAGATGCCAAGCTCGGAACGTCCTCAATGCGATGGTGAAGAATGGGATGCGTTGCCTGTTATGGGCGATGAAGACAAGCCCGTGGGAGAAATTGTCAGCCTGGAACTATTCTACTAGAGAATATCCCTTTCGAATGAGCGACTAGGGGGTGCCGTGACAATAGGGAGTTCCCACCGCACGCGGTTTGGTTCAATATTTTGATAGGCACATGCAATATTTCAGGCAGAGTGCTCTGAAGGACCTTATGTGATGGCAGGTCAGCTTCATCACCAGCTCGACCGTCCTCCTGGTATCGGCTCGATGACCCCCCTGGCCAGCGGGTTCTTGGAGCGTGTTCCTCTGTTGCTCGGTGTGGGCGTTCTTATTGTTCCTCCTTGCTTTCCCTAGGATATGGGCCGACCCTCTAAGGGTAATCGTGGAGAGCATTCCTGTATTGCTCCTCTCGGTGTTCGCGTTTCTTGCGGCCGAGATCGTCCTTGGGAACCATATCGAACGATAAGTCACCCGTTCCAGCCCTTCAATCATTATCCCTCAGTTTCCCCGACCTGCAAATTCTCTGGGCCGGGATCTTCATATCCAGGATGACTTCTATGCCACGTTTTTGGCTCATTGCCCGACCGGTCAACCTTCTATTATGTGGACGTTTCGGAATGACCTTTATCAAAGACACGGTCCAGAACCATTTCTTACCTTTTCACCACGATCTTTTAACTTTTTTCAATTCGTTTTTAATTGGTTTCATCCGAAGATCCGGCGCAAATCCACCCTTGGCAGGGTCAACACATCATCGGGGTTCTCCGCAGAGTATATGTATGATGAGGTGTTAGCCGATAATACGATGAAATCGGCCCCATCCATGGGGTCGGATTGCACCGTAAGACACCAAAAAGCCCCCTTGGAAAAGGTTTATATATCAAAACCGAGGTGAGGGGCTACCTTGCCATGAAAGGCATGGGAAAGGCGAAAGAAGCCCCCTAAACCAAACGGTTATATATGTGACCGAAGTTAAGGGGATTCTACGCTAAGACACAGCATAAAAAGAGCAGTATGGGTCGAATGGCCTGTATAGCTAAAAAGAGCTGTGAGCGATAATGGAGAACTGAGATCTCCGTCAAGAATGACGTGCTCTCTTGGTTCTGACGATCGATGGCGAATATCACTAATATTGAAGTGGTATCGCTGGTGAAACTTGGTAATCCTGCCAATTTCGTGTTAAATCCTTAGCAGTAATCATGGATTAAGCATAGGATCGATTCCGGTTGATCCTGCCGGCGGCCACCGCTATTGGAATTCGATTAAGACATGCGAGTCGAGAGTCGTAAGGACTCGGCGGACCGCTCAGTAACACGCGGATAACATGCCCTAAGGTGGAGGATAATCTCGGGAAACTGAGAATAATACTCCATAGATCTAGAATGCTGGAATGCTTTTAGGTCGAAAACTCCGGTGCCTTAGGATTGGTCTGCGGCGTATCAGGTTGTAGTGGGTGTAACGGACCCACTAGCCGATGACGCGTATGGGCCTTGAGAGAGGAAGCCCAGAGATGGACTCTGAGACATGAGTCCAGGCCCTACGGGGCGCAGCAGTCGCGAAAACTTCACAATGGGGGCAACCCCGATGAGGGAATTCCAAGTGCTAGCACTTTTTGTGTTAGCTGTTCTTTTGTCTAAAAAACAAGAGAAGTAAGGGCCGGGTAAGACGGGTGCCAGCCGCCGCGGTAATACCCGCGGCCCGAGTGGTGGTCGATATTATTGAGCCTAAAACGTTCGTAGCCGGTCTTGTAAATCCTTGGGTAAATCGGCCAGCTTAACTGTCCGAAGTCCGGGGAGACTGCAAGACTTGGGATCGGGAGAGGTCAGAGGTACTTCTGGGGTAGGGGTAAAATCCTGTAATCCTAGAAGGACCACCGGTGGCGAAGGCGTCTGACTAGAACGAATTCGACGGTGAGGAACGAAGCCCTGGGGCGCAAACGGGATTAGATACCCCGGTAGTCCAGGGTGTAAACGCTGCGGGCTTGGTGTTGGGGGTCCTTAGTGGGCGCCCAGTGCCGGAGAGAAGTTGTTAAGCCTGCTGCTTGGGGAGTACGTCCGCAAGGATGAAACTTAAAGGAATTGGCGGGGGAGCACCGCAACGGGAGGAGCGTGCGGTTCAATTGGATTCAACGCCGGACAACTCACCAGGAGCGACGATTACATGAAGGCCAGGCTGATGACCTTGCCTGATTTTTCGAGAGGTGGTGCATGGCCGTCGTCAGTTCGTACTGTAAAGCGTTCTCTTAAGTGAGATAACGAACGAGACCCTCACTAATAATTGCTAGCGTTTTCTCTGGAAGGCGCGCACATTATTGGGACCGCTGTCGCTAAGACAGAGGAAGGAGAGGTCAACGGTAGGTCCGTATGCCCCGAATCTCCTGGGCTACACGCGCGCTACAAAGGACGGGACAATGGGTTCCTACATCGAAAGGTGACGGCAATCCCGAAACCCGTTCGTAGTTCGGATCGAGGGCTGTAACTCGCCCTCGTGAAGCTGGATTCCGTAGTAATCGCGCATCAACATTGCGCGGTGAATATGCCCCTGCTCCTTGCACACACCGCCCGTCAAACCACCCGAGTTGGGTTTCAGTAAGGATATCTCGTTTTGGGGTTTTCGAACTGAGATTCAGCAAGGAGGGTTAAGTCGTAACAAGGTATCTGTAGGGGAACCTGCAGATGGATCACCTCCTACGCAAGGGGAAGCACGAGAGCAATCGAGTGTTTTCCCCGACCAATTCCCGCAGGGTTACCAGGCACTAAAACAAACATCGATCGTCATTCCATTATTCTTTGTCATTTCTACTAAATCAGATTCATCGCCATCGATTTTTTGTCTAAAAGACAAACAATAAATATGCATCTGGATTATGGTCATTTCCCGTGAATTGATGAAGTACATTTTTGTTACTGGGGGAGTAATTTCCGGGCTCGGCAAAGGGATAACCGCCTCATCGATCGGTAGGCTGTTCAAATCCCGCGGGCTCAAGGTCACCGCCATCAAGATCGATCCCTACCTCAATGTCGACGCAGGGACGATGAACCCGTTCGAGCATGGTGAAGTGTTCGTGCTGGATGACGGCGGAGAGGTCGACCTGGACCTAGGCAACTACGAAAGGTTCCTAGACATCAGCCTGACCAACAATCACAACATCACCACCGGAAAGATCTACCGGATGGTGATCGAAAAGGAAAGGTGCGGCGAATACCTGGGCAAGACGGTCCAGATCATTCCCCACATCACCAACGAGATCAAGAACCAGATCACCATCGTTTCAGAGGCGACCGGCGCGGACGTCTGCATCGTCGAGCTGGGCGGGACGGTAGGTGACATCGAGTCCATGCCTTTCCTGGAAGCCGTCCGGGAAATGAACGCGGATCTGGGAAAAGGCGAGCACTGCATCTATGTACATACCACCCTGGTCCCGATCATGGGCGTGGTGGGGGAGCAGAAGACCAAGCCGACCCAGCACTCGGTCAAGGAGCTCCGTGCCATCGGTATTCAGCCTGACGTGATAGTCTGCCGGGCCAAGGAGCCTTTGGAGGAGTCGATCAAGAGGAAGATATCGCTCTTCTGCGACGTCCCGGTGGAGGCGGTGGTCTCCTGTCCGGATGCGAGCTCCATCTACGAGGTCCCGATGATCCTCGAGGAGCAGGGCCTCACCGATTTCCTTCTTCACCGATTGAAGCTTGAACCCAAGGGCTTCGACCTTACTGAATGGAAGGAGTTCGCTCACCGCATCCTCAACCCGAACAAGACTGTCAAGGTCGCCTGTGTCGGGAAGTATACCCATCTGGCCGATTCATACATATCGCATTTCGAGGCCTTTCACCATGCTGGGGCCGAGGCCGGGACCAAGGTCGAGCTCATCTTCGTCGATTCTGAGGTGGTGCAGCAGTTCGGCGTCACCGAAGAATTGCAGAAGGCCGACGCGATCCTGATCCCAGGAGGGTTCGGAAACCGGGGCATAGAGGGCAAGATAATGGCTGCCAGATACGCCCGGGAGAACAAGGTGCCGTATCTTGGGGTCTGTCTCGGGTTCCAGATCGCTACCATGGAGATCGCCCGGGACATACTGGGGATGTCAGGCGCCAACTCCACCGAGTTCGACAAGGACAACGCCTACCCGGTGGTGGACCTGCTCCCGGAGCAGAAGAACGTCGTCAAGAAGGGAGCCTCCATGAGGCTAGGGGCCCAGCCGGTCATGGTCACTAAGGGCATAGCCTATGATCTCTATGGAAAGGAGCTGATCATGGAGAGGCACCGGCACAGGTACGAGGTGAACCCGAAGTTCATAGAACAGCTCGAATCCGCCGGGTGGAAGTTCACCGGAAGATCGGCCGACGGGGTGAAGATGGAAATTGGCGAATATCAGGGAGATCACCCATACTTTGTGGCGTGCCAGTTCCATCCGGAGTTCAGGTCGAGACCGAACAAGCCCTCGCCTCTGCACCTCGGGCTGATAAAGGCCGCGATCAATCACAAGTACGGCTGATGTTGTTGCTGTCGGGGCATCGCCCGGCTCAATCCCATTCCCGGCACTTCCCTGGCTCCGCATGTTCATTGATGAAGGTTACCGTAGAGGTCCTATCATCCCGAGTGCTCAATATGCTCGGGATCAGCAGCGATTTCATAATTACAGGGTCGTTAATTATAAGTTGCACAGAATCCTTTCCAATTGTTGAGCATGAATTTGGCCAATTTTTAGATAAACATCTAATACATCCTCGCATTTCTGAACATATCTGTCCAATAACAGAGGAATTCCTTAGGCAATGAGACTATCCATTCGATGAATCTGCCCGACATTCGTCTAAAAAAACGTTGAAATAACATTCATTAATCAGTTATTGAAGGTATTTCGGGGCTTGAATTAGACATATGCATAAGCTATAAGACCTGATTCGCTATCTGAGGCCTGTTATCGCAACCCGCGGTACTATTACACAAGCGTCCAAGCTCGGGAGGGGCGAGCGATGGACGAGGAATGGTGGTCCTGGGATGATCGGCGCATTGCAAGGTGATGAAATGGCGGATGCGGAGCGTAAGGGGGTCCGAGCGTACTCAGTGCTGGCCATAGACGCCTTCGACCGAATGCCTGGCAATGTTAACCGCCAGGGCGATAATGTTCATCGTATTGATCGCGATCGACAGATTTCCGAAGACAACAAATCTAGAGGGGGATATCCAGCATGAATGCCGCTTCAACAACCGCACTCGATGGCTCAGAAAATGATAGAAAGACCGACCCGTGGGCAGTAAAGCAGACCGCCCAGGACCTGTTCCCTGAGGAGGGAGAGGTGCAGAAGGGAAAGGTCACCAAGGGCATCATGGCCCTGAACATACCGGACCTGAAGATCATATCGGCGAAAGGGGCGCTCGCCCTCTATTCGAGGGACCAGGCGGATGTGCCGGACATGCTCCGCTCGACCATGTTCGACAGCGTCCCGGACGTTCTCGCCCAGCCATTCTCCGTCTCGGCCATCCAGGCGCTGTTGACCTACGCCGCCTCCAAGAAGATCCCGGTGATCGTCCGAGGGGCCGGCTCCTCGCCGTTCGGAGGTTCCATGCCGGTCAAGGGCGGCATCGTCCTGGACATGAACACCATGAACAACGTGATCTCCTTCGACCCGGTCCGGAGGACCGTCAAGGTCGAGGCGGGTATCCGGTGGGCCGACCTGGACTGGTTCCTGGAGAAGAAGGGAATGAGCGTCAAATCCTCACCATCCAGCAGGTTTTCGACGGTGGGCGGTTGGATCGCCTGCGGCGGTATCGGCGTAGGCACCGTGTCCGCCGGGAGGCTCATAGACTCCGTGGAAGAGGTCGAGGTGGTCACCTCCCTCGGCGAGGTCAAGAAGCTGACTCCCAAGGACCCTCTCTTCCATCCTGTCTTCGGCAGCGAAGGCCAGCTGGTCGTCATCGCGTCGGTCACGCTCCAGGTCCGCGAAAGGCTGAGGACGGTAGCGCCAAGGCTCGTCTTCTTCTCCGACCACGAGAAGGCCATCGAGTACGCCGGCAAGCTCGCCACCTCCGACAAGAAACCCATGGACCTGACCTATTTCAGCCCGGCCAAGTTCAAGGGCCTGAACCAGGTACTAGGCAGGGGTGACTACCCGGAGGCGCACGGCATCATGGCCACCTACGAGAACGACAAGGACGCTGCCGCCAACGCCGTCCCGAAGGATGGCAAAGCTGGCCCAGCCCTACCTATCATTCCTGATGTGGAACGAGCGGTTCTTCCCCATGAAGTTCCGCAAGCTCGGACCGGGGCTGATGGGCTCCGAGGTGCTGGCACCCAAGGAAAGGATGTCCAAGATCGTGGCCAAGGCACTCGAGATATGCGACCAGCATGGCCTCGAGCCGATGATGGAGATTCATTTCCTCGGCAACGGGGACGGCATGCTCCTCTGTTACTACATAACCGACCAGACCAAGCAGCTGAAGTACACCATGGACTCGTTCCGTGGTCTCCTCATCAGCAAGGCACTGTACGAGGAAGGGGCGACTCCCTACTCATTCGGAGTATGGAACCACCTGTTCGTCGACTATGGCGACGTCCACGAGAAGACCGCCCTGCTCGACGCCAAGAAGCAGATGGACCCGGCCAACATCATGAACCGGGGCAAGTTCCCCAGGCTCAGCGGCAGGCTGGGCGGTTTGCCGGCCACTTTGTTCAGTCCAGGCGTACTGGGGTCGGTCCTCAAGATGGTCAACGCCCTGTCCCCGGTGGCGGCACCGGCGGTCAAGGTCATTGCCTCGGGAGAGATCATGGAACGGCAGGGAAAGGACCTGCTGCTGGACACCGCCGACGAGTGCGCCATGTGCGGAGCGTGCGTCGGAGTCTGCCCGGCGTACATGCTGACCAAGGACGAGCGTGTCACTGCCAGGGGCAAGCTTCTCACCGCCAGGAAGATGGACACCTACGGGGCGGTGACCAAGGAGCACGCCCATGCGACCTTCCTGTGCATGAGATGCAAGGCCTGCGAGCAGGTGTGCCAGTCGAAGCTCCACCTGATCCCGGTCTACGAGGAGATGGAAAGGCGGCTGGAGGAACAGCACGGCAAGGAACGACGAGATGGTCAAGCGGTTCGTGGAGCAGGCGGAGAACTCCGCGGCATACGACGCGCTGGTCGACCGCGGGCTGGTGCTTGGGTCTCCCAGCAAGAACGTCGAAGGAGGTAACTGAGATGTACGAGCGCTACCACCTCCCCAAGAAGGAGCTTCCGTTGCCGGAGAGAGCCGTTCGCCAAGAACGCCGTCATCCGGGACGACCGTTGCATGAACTGCGGCCGGTGCGCCGACCAATGCATCTACGGTGTGCACGAACGCGACGCCAAGGACCCCAGGGTCATGGCCGAACCGAAGGCCTACCTGTGCAAGAACTGCCTGCGCTGCGTCGAGAACTGCCCCCAGAGGGCGCTGACCGTGCAAGTACTCGAACGAATACCTGGCGCTAGGCGGTGGAATCTGGACACCGCACCCGGGTCAACACCATCTGGAACGAATCCCAGACCGGCAAGCTGCCGGTGTACGGGGCCGGTTACCGGGGCATGTACGTCGGTCCCGGCTACGATTCCATGTGGACGGACATGTCCGAGATCGTCCGTCCCACCAGGGACGGCATCCACGGAAGGGAATACATATCCACCAGCGTCGACCTGGGAAAGAGGGTCGATCACCTGGAGTTCGATGAGAAAGGAAATCTGCTCACCGAGATGCCGAAGTTCGTCGAGCTGCCCGTGCCGATGATGATGGACGTGTGCCGCTCGGCCGACCTCAGGGCGGCACCCCTGGAAGGCCTGATCAAGGCGGCGGCCACGCTGGGAACGTACCTGTTCTTCCCCGGCCGGGACGAAACTGCCGGAGGTGACGACCGAGGCAATGCGCCTGCTGGTGCCGGTCTTCTCGCCAGGCAAGGACCTCGGTAGAGACGGTGACCTCGCCCAGCATCGTCGAGTTCGAGATGTCCCCGGCCTGGAAAGAGGACCTCGCAGGCCCTCACCGCCCGGTTCCCCGACGCCATCGTTCGGCGCGAGGGTGGAGACGGCCGAAGGGGTCGAGAAGCGTCGCCTTGGAGCTGGTCTCCGGCGGCATCGACATCATCCACCTGCTCTACGACGAGCAGGGCCAGGAGAAAGGGACCAAGCGTCTGGCCAAGGACTCGCTGCTGGCGATAAACAAGGCGCTGGCCAACGCGTCAGTGAGGGAATCCGTCAGCATCATAGCCGCCGGCGGTCTGGCCGCGGCGGAACATGTGCCGAAGAGCCTGATCTGCGGTGCCGACGCTATCGTACTGGAACAGGCGCTGAAGGTGGCGTTGGGATGCCACGGAGGCCCGTCCTGCCCGGTCTGTCCGATGGATCGGAAGCAAGATCACCACCGATTACGCCTACTGGAGGGTGGTCAACATGATGGGCGCCTGGAGGGACCAGCTGCTGGAAGTGATGGGGGCCATGGGCATTAGGGAGGCCCGCCGCCTGCGCGGTGAGACCGGCCGTGCCATATTCTACGAGGACGCCGAAAGGGATGCGTTCTCCAACTTACAGGGAGGTGCGTGAGATGTGCGCAATGTCAACCGAGATCATGGATGAGGACTTCAACGCCGTTCCGTCGATGCTGCTGAAGAGAATGGCCCGGTACCGGGTCACCCGGGCGGACAACTGCATCAACTGCGGGCTTTGCGAGTCGCTCTGCCCCTACGGCGTGCACCGCCGCGTGGAGGGACACGTCAAGATGCTGCCGCCGGCGGATGCCAAGTGCATCGGCCCGACCTGCTCCTCGAACGCGTTCTACTGCGTCAAGAACTGCCCCACCCAATCGTTGTCGGTCTCGCCGAACCCGGTGTTCGCCAGCATGGGCGACCCCCGCTGGACCCCGGACATGATCATCGCCACCTGGAAGCAGGCGGAGACCGGTCAGCCGATCCCGCTGGACCACTACGCCCAGCATGCCAACTCGGGCGGCGGCTTCGACCGGATCTCGATCGCAGATCCCGGCCGCCAAGGGCAATTTCCATCCGGAGGAGATATCCACCGCGATCGACCTGAACCACCGCAAGTATGGACCGCGGGTCAAGATCGACATCCCGGTCTACGGCGGCGGCATGTCGTTCGGCTCCGTCAGCAAGCGGACGATGTTAGCAAAGGCCATAGCGGCCACGAAATGGAACACCTTCACCTGCACTGGCGAGGGCGGTTATCCGGACATGCTCATCCCGTACAAGGACCACGTCATCACCCAGATCGCTACCGGGCTGTTCGGTGTCCGCGAGGAGACCATCAAGCGCGCCCCGATCGTGGAGTTCAAGTACGCCCAGGGCGCGAAGCCCGGTCTCGGCGGACATCTGCTGTACGAGAAGAACACCCCCGAGGTGGCCAAGATGAGAGAGGCGGTGCCCTACACCAGTCTGTTCTCTCCCGTTCCCGTTCCACAGCGTGTACTCGGTCGAGGACCACAAGAAGCACCTGGACTGGATCCACGCGGTGAACCCGAAGGCGCTGCTGTCGGTCAAGGTGTCGACGCCCAACGACGTCGAGATGGTGGCGGTCGGCTCCTACTACGCCGGCGCCAACATCGTCCACCTGGACGGCGGATACGGAGGTACCGGCGCGGCTCCGGAGATCGCCAAGAAGAACATCGCCCAGCCGATCGAGTACGCCATACCGAAGGTGCACCGCTTCCTGGAGAAGGAGGGCATCAGGGAGGACGTGACCCTGATCTGCAGCGGCGGCATGAGGACCGCCATGGACATCGCCAAGGCCATCTGCCTGGGCGCAGACGGTGTCGTCATCGGCACGGCGGAAATGGTGGCCATGGGATGCGTCCGGTGCGCGAACTGCGAGAGCGGCAGGGGCTGCCCCCGCGGAATAGCCACCACCGACCTGGAGCTGGAAGTGCTGAACGAGATCCCAATCCCAGGCCAAGAGGCTGGGCAACCTGTACCAGTCCTGGCAGATGCAATGGAAGGAGCTGCTGCACCGCCTGGACATGAAGGACATAACCGAGCTGAGGGGCAGGACGGACCTGCTCCGCTACAACGGAACACCCGGGAGGATGCTGTGATGGATTCCGCCAACAAGATACTGCAATCGAGAAGGAAGATCACCAAGGACCCGTTCAAGTACCTGCCCCAGGAGGCCGAGGGCGGATGCGGAGTGGTCGGACTGGCCGCCTCGAAGCCGGTGGAAGGCTGTCACATACTGCAGCCGCTGGAACAGATGCACAACCGGGGCAACGGCAAGGGCGGCGGCATATCCGCCGTGGGCCTGGTCCCGGAGCAGCTGGGGGTGGACAGGCAGACGCTGGAGAGCCACTACCTGGTCCAGGTGGCGTATCTGAAGGATGAGGTGCGGGAACAGCTGGAGAAGGAGTTCATCCAGGAGCGGTACGACGTCAGGTCATCGCACGTGGTGCCCATCAGCAATGAGCCGGTCCTGCTCGCCAGGCTGGAGGTCAGGCCGCCGACCGTCGTCCGCTACTTCTGCCGGGCCAAGCCGGCCAGGCTGGACAAGTTCATCGTTGAGAACGAGCTCCAGGAGATAGCCCGCGGCCAGGTGGAGGACGAATACGTCAACCAGACCAGCTTCGAGATCAACCAGAAGTTCTACGCGAACAATGCGATGCAGGCGTTCGTCATGTCCCAGGGCCGGAACATGCTGATCATGAAGATCGTCGGCTACGCCGAGGACGTCATCCGTTACTACAAGATGGAGGACTTCAAGGCCAACATCTGGATCGGACATCAGAGATATCCCACCAAGGGTCGCGTGTGGCATCCCGGCGGAGCGCATCCGTTCATGGGCCTGGACGAGGCGCTGGTGCACAATGGCGACTTCGCCAACTACGTCTCGGTGACCGAATACCTGGGACAGAAAGGCATCAAGCCGCTGTTCCTGACCGACACCGAGGTATCGGTGCTGCTGTTCGACCTGCTCAACCGGGTCTACGGGTACCCGCTGGAATACATCCTGGAGGCGCTCGCACCGACAACCGAGAGGGACTTCCACCAGCTGTCGCCGGAGAAGCAGAAGATCTACCGGGCGATCCAGTCGACCCACCTGCACCGCTCGCCGGACGGCCCCTGGTTCTTCATCATCAGCCGCAACGACCACTACAATGACAAGCTGCAGCTGATCGGGATCACCGACACCTCGATGCTGAGGCCCCAGGTCTTCGCGCTGGTCGAGGGGGAGATGCAGATCGGCCTGATCGCCTCGGAGAAGCAGGCCATCGATTCCGCGCTGCTCAGTCTGGCAAGCTACTACAAGACACTGCCGCTGCAGGCGGACATGTATTGGAACGCCACGGGGCGGGAGCCACACCGACGGCGGGTCGTTCATCTTCAACCTCGGGAAGGACATCCCGGGCAAAGGGCGCCAGCTGACCTGCAACAACAAGTTCGGGGCGCGCGTCACGGTCCCGGGGAAGGAGTTCGACATGGCCGCGGATGCCATAATGGCCCACCCGCTGCCCATGGGCAGGAGGTCGGCACTGGCCGACAAGATGCTCTCCGGTACCGTGGAACAAGGGTTCCAGCTGTGGAAGCACGCGGTCCTTTCATCGTCCGCCGAGGAGATCATCGACACGATATCCTCGCTGTCGGCGCTGTCCGAGAACGGGGACGAGTTCCAGAAGAGGATCGACCTGCTGACCATCGCGCTCGACCGCCGGTACCCGACCGGCAAGCTGCGCAGGGCCCGGATAACGACGCTCCTGACGGACGGCATCGCGTCGATGCTGCGATCGGCCCCCCGGGTGGAGTCGAACAGATCGTCGCCAGCCGCGCTGGTGGACCTGAAGAACTATCAATCGCTGGTCGCCCCGAACGGCCAGAGGGCGATGGCCATCGACTGCACCGGATTCCCCATGGAAGGGGAGGAGGGAGTATCGCACGTCATCTGCCGGGCCGCCGAACTGGGCTGGAAGAACATCATCACCTTCGGGACGACCGGACAGAGGTTCTTCGGCTGCGGGCTGGGCCCGCGCACGGCCGGCATCAAGCTGGACGTCTACGGAAGCTCCGGAGACTACCTGGCGTCCGGTCTGGACGGGGCCGAGGTCATCATCCACGGCAACGGACAGGACCAGCTGGGGCAGATCCTGGCATCGGGCAAGTTCGTCATCCATGGCGACGTTGGGCAGACCTTCATGTACGGGGCCAAGGGAGGCAGCGTCTACATCCGCGGCAACGCCGCCGGAAGGCCGCTGATCAACGCCGTGGGCAAAGCCGCGGGTGGTCATCAACGGGACCTGCCTGGACTATCTGGCCGAGTCGATCATGGCGGGCGACCCGCTGAACGGCGGAGGATTCGTGGTCCTGAACGGACTGGGATTCGACGCCGACGGCAACGCGTTCGACCTGGCCGAGCCCTACCCGGGAGGCAACCTGTTCTCCCTGGCATCCGGCGGTGCCATCTACGTGCGCGACCCGAGGAACAAGGTGACCGAGGACCAGCTCAACGGCGGGCGCATATCGAAGCTCTCCGACAAGGACTGGGAACTGCTCATGCCCTACCTCAGGGAGAACGAGAGCCTGTTCGGGATATCGGTCGAGAGCGACCTGCTGATGAAGGGCGGAGCGGTGGTCCGTCCGGAGGAGATATACAAGAAGATCGAGGTCGTCCCGATCTGCGTCGCGGCAAAGTGTCATGCAGAAGACCTGGCTGACGACGAGTCGAGCTAAACCTTTTCCCTTACAAGAACGCAGGGCCGGACGTCCGATGTTATTCGGCGTCTGGCGATCCTCATTTTCCAGGCTTTTACCATGAATTGCAACAAAGACAAATCGAGCTCGACCGCCAGTCATCCTCAGGCGATGATTGGACGACTAAGCTAGATATAGGCGGAACGAATATCGCGGTCAGAACAGCCCCGTAGTGTAGCGGTCAATCATGCCGGCCTTTGGAGCCAGCGACTCCAGTTCGAATCTGGACGGGGCTACTACTCATTTCTCCAACAATTCTATGTGGATGCCGTCCGGGTCGGAGACGACCGCCCGCTTCATGCCCTTGTCCAGGTCCATGGTGCCATCGGATAGGAGTAGGTTCGTAGTTCGATCGGTCGATCGACATCGGGCCGCTGACGACCTTGACCCCGAGCCGTTCCACCATCGCCATCACCGCCTCCAGGTTCTTGACCCGCAGGCAGAGGTGCTTGATCCCGGCATCGCCGTGGTCCCGGAACTGTTCCTTCGCCCCGCCCCGCTCGATCAGTTCGATGATCGTCCCGCCCAGGTCGACGAAGATGATGCGGCTGATACCGGGCGCCATCGACTCCCAGCGGTTCGTCTCCACGGCTCCGAAAACGTCGGCGTAGAACCTATGCGATGTCTCCGCGTTCTGGACCTCCAGCGCCACGTGCTCGAAACCCTCGATCATCTGGACCATGGGACCTGATGGGCCTTCCGGTATGAAAGACTCTCCTTCACCACTTCTCCTGTGCACGATGGTGTCCTGCTCCAGCCGGGGCGAGGTCCGTCCAGATTCCTTGGGCCTGCCGATCGGCATCATGGCGACCGCCCGGGCGCACTCTGGCAGGTGCATCAGACGCCCCACCTCCTTCTCATCGAAGGCCCCGACCCAGCAGGTCCCGTATCCCTTGGTCACCAGGTACAGCATCATGTTCACCACGGCAGCCGCGGTGTCCTGGATGGTGTAGAGCTTCTCTCCCCTCTCCCCATAGTTCTTGATGCGGTTCATGTTGCTGCAGACCACAATGACGACCGGGGCCTCCTCGACGAAACGCTGCCCGAATGAGGCCTTGGAAAGCTTCTTCTTCATCTCGAGGTCCCTGACGATGATGAAGTCCCTTGCCTGCAGGTTGCCGGCGGAAGGGGCCAGGTTCGCCAACCGGAGAGTTTCGTCAATTATCTCCATCGGTACGTCGTCGGCCGTGAAACCTCTGACGCTGTGCCTTTCCTCGATCGCCTTCACAACATCCATATGTGCACCTCGAGCTCTTGTTGAATAATAGTCCACGCCAACGTAGATAAGCGTTACACTAGGCCGGAATCATCGAATCGTTCGGCCGGTCCGCAAGCTCCGAACCGCTTATTACCTCGAATAGACAATCACCCTGCGTGTCCGTAGAATGCGATATCGAGATGGACCTTGAGAGCGAGGCGCAGGCCCAGGCGATACTGAAGGCGATAGAGCTGGACAACGGTCCGTATGCCAAGGCCGCCGTTGACCGGGAAGACCTTCCACCTGGTCTGCGAGGCCAAGTCGATGCCTTCCATGCTGCACACGCTGGAAGACCTGCTCGGCCTGCATCCGGGTGGCCGAAGAGATGACCTCCGCTGGTAAGAAGTGCTGAACCTAATCCTTTACTCCCTTCGCGCACCTTCACCGCGATGCCCTTGGTCATCGCCATCATCTCGTCCGGGACGAGCATCGCCCTTCCGATGGCCAGCAGATTGTCGTTCTTGTCGACCACCATGACCTCGTCCATGGGGCGCAGCTCCGGGTCGGCGTCCACCACGAAACCGCAGAACGTGTTCTTGCCCTCCTTGACGAAGGGGATGGCGTCGTCCCTCACCATCGACCCGGAGCCTGGGCGATGGGAACGCCTTCATGAGCCTCCTGGCTGCCCCCGGTCTCATGGTGAAGAAACCATCCTCCGCCCTCATCGACAGGATGTGCTCCCCGTCCACGATGACATTGCGGATCTTGTCGGTGTTCTTTGACTTGACCAGGTCGATCTTGCCCGAGAACAGCGCGTCGGCCGCCCCCTCCCCGAACTGGTAGTCAGCGACGGCCCGGATCCGGTAGAGGTCCAGATCGAAGCTGGACCTTCCCTTGGCTATCTCGGACAGCATCTCCAGGGTGGGTTCGCCGTCGTACATGAGCGAGAGCTTGTACGTCTGCCGGTGCGACTGCCGTTCCATCAGCTCCTCTGATCCGTTCCTGGGTCTCCCGGTCGTTGGTGCTCGGGAACAGGGACTGGGCGATGGGGTACATCTCGTCCAGCTCGATCGGGACCGGACCGAACGGCGTGACCACCATGAAGTGGGCGTCGGAGGTCTTGGATATCGTGGCGATCTCGCTAGAATACTGTCTGGCATAGGGCTTGCTGCTGTCCGCGAAGCCGACCAGGATCTCGTTCTCCGGCTGCCGGTAGCGGGAGAAGACGCGCTTCTCATACCGCAGCATGGCGGGGCGGTTCAGCGATTCCGGTCCGGTGTAGAACATGGCCCGGTCCCGGGAAAGCGGCTCGAACTTCTCCAGGTATTCGGTGTGCTCGTGCAGCCGGCGGAGCCCGTCCAGCAAGGCCGGGTGGGAGCGGCAGCGCCTCTCCGCCAGTTCCCATATGTCCCCTTCCAGTATGGCGCGCCTGCATCTCTCGATCTCGGTGAGCGACGTGTAGAGATTGTGCCGGGCCAGGGTCAGCAGCCTCTCCGCCGGCTTCATGGCCTTGATCTGTTCGATGGTCTTGCCGACGCACGCCGGGCAGTCGCAGTCGTTGCACCTTCATATCCGCCAGATGCATGGTTCCCTCCACGGTCATCAGGCGGTCGTCGCGGGCGAACTTGGCGTAGGAGGCCGAATCGAACATGTCGCATCCGAGCAGGACGGCCAGCGAGAAGACCATCGGGTGTCCGGCGCCGAACAGGTGCACCGGCCGGGATGGATTGAGCCCTTTCTTCGACGCCACGATCACGTCCACCAGGTCGGCGAACCGGTATTGTTCCATGAGCGGGACCACCCCGCCCACCGGGTGAACGTCGACCGCGATGGAGGCCATCTCCCGGGCGCAGTGCTCCCTCAGGTCGGGATAGACAGAGCCCTGTACCACTCCCGCCAGCATCATGCCGCCCTTCAGGCCGGCGGCTTCCCTGGTCCTCTCCAAGGTCACGTCCACCGCCGCCCCGGTCTGCTCCTTGGTCCACTCTGGTTCGGTGAAGATGTCCAGGACCGTCCCGATGTCCGACCCTATGTCCTTCTGGAAATTGACGATGTCGCTGTTCTTCAGGTCGACCTCGCCGTACATGTGGGACTGGAACGTCCCGCTGTCGGTCATGATGGTCCCGGGAAAGTCAAGGAGGTCATGGAGCTTCCCCTGGAGCGCCTTCTCCCGAAGCACCGGATCGTTCCTTATGATGTATGAATTGGTGATGACCCCCTGGAAACCAAAGACATCGTATAGCTCCCGCGGAGAGACGGTGATCAGCCGGGGATTGATGACCGGCAACAACGCCGGGGTCTCCAGGACGCCGTGCGCAGTCTCGAGCTTGCCGATCCTGGCCAGTCCGTCCCTTTTCGTTATCTCGAACATTATTCATCCCAATGTGAGCGGGATATTAATATTCACTACCATTCTGTAATTGACCGATTCCGGAACATTCCGAGGCAACCCTGAAATACCGGAAAACGCACTCGACCGGTCGATGCCCGAGATTGAGGAGAGCCTTCTGTTGGATTGCCCGAAATGCGGTATCAAGATCACGGTGCCGGTGAATGCCTGCAGGGAGGGGGAGTCACTACCGCTGCCCGATCTGCACGGCGGAAATATGTTTCCACTACAGCGACCAGGAGCTCAAGGACCTGGTCGAGAAGATGAGGCGCCTCCAGGAAAGGGAGCTGCGCAAATCGTTCCCGATGACCTTCGGTGACCTCTGAGCCGCGGAAAGCTTTTTACGCTCAGGGTAAATCATAGACCGAATCCAGATGGCATCTTTCAATTTCAAAATGGTCATTGTCGTCCGCAAGGACCTTAAGCTGTCGCCGGGCAAGATGGCGGCCCAGGTGGCCCATGCGGCGGTGAACTGCGCCCTCATCGCGAAGAAGCGCAGCCCCATGTATTTCGACGCCTGGTACAACGAAGGCCAGAAGAAGGTCGTCGTCAAGGTGAACAGCCTTCTCGAGCTCCACCAGGTGAAGGCGGCGGCCGAGGCCATCGGGCTGGTCTCTTCGCTGATCGTCGACGCCGGCATGACCGAGCTGCCGCCGAACACCACCACCTGCCTCGGCATCGGACCGGCACCGGACAATCTCATCGACAAGGTCACTGGTCATCTGGGGCTGATGTAGATGAAGCAGCAGGTGCGCGTCCTGGGGATCGACGACGCACCTTTCTCTTTCAGGGACGGCAAGGTCCCGATCGTCGGCGTCGTCATGCGTCTCCCGGGGTATGTGGAGGGGGTCATGGTCTCGGAAGTTACCGTCGACGGGCGATGACGCCGATCAGGTCGATCATCGGACTGATCGCCAGGTCCCGGTACCGTGAGCAGATCAAGATGGTCATGATCGACGGCACTTCCCTGGGCGGCTTCAACATAGTGGACATCGATCGCCTTTACGAGGAGACCGGGATCCCTTTCTGCACGGTTACCCGGGATCGTCCCGACATCGATTCGATGAGCGCCGCACTGCAGAAGCATTTTCCGGATTGGCAGGACCGGCTAGACGTCGTTGAGAGGCACCCGCTCACCGAGGTGGAGACCGAGCACGGACCGGTGTTCGCTTCGGTCGCCGGCGCATCGATCGGGGACATGCGGGAACTGATACGGGGGAGCACCGTCCTGGGCGCCATACCGGAGCCGATTCGCCTGGCCCACCTGATTGCCGCCGCCCTGGTGAAAGGAGAATCTAAGGGTAACCCGTGATCAGGCGATGATGGCGGCCTTGACCGCCTCGACCACGGCGTCGGAGGCCCCGGCCTGCCTTTCCAGGATTATCTCGGAGGACCCTGTCCCCAACGGCTTGATGTGGATGTTCAGGGCATCGGCCTTCATGGAGACCACGAACCCGTTCTTGACTGGTGTGACCTCGAAGGACGTTCCCGACGTCCCAAGTGCGCTTACTACCTTGTCGCGGGCCTTGTCCGAGGTCATCCGAAGGCAACGCTTGTCCATCTCGGCAAGCACCTTGCCGTACCGGTCGTTGAACGCCAGCACGATGATCAGCACCATCATGAGGCCGCCGATGATGGCGAAGGTGAGCGGCTGTTCCGGGTTGAGCCCCTTGTACATAGATAATAGCGAAGCGGCGAAAACCGACACCTCGGATATGTAGATCATGCCGAGCATACCATTGACCAACTTCTTGGGCATGACATGCTTCGACCAGCATTCGAAGTGCAGATCGCTTACCATCTTGGCCGGGATCATCAGCAGCGCCGCCGACTATCGATGGAGATGACGAAGAACACGTTGAAGAGTTCCTGTGCAATGACATATGAGAACATCATGCAGGCGAAGAACGAGGGGATGACCACTGCAAGACCGTACTCAATGATCGACTGTGCTCGCTGAAGCTGGTCAGCGCCCTCGCACGCTTTCTCTACCATATCCCATCCCTGGAAATCATAATACTGCCCGGATTCATAAACCTATGCCGTTTTAGTCTGGGACATCGATCCGAGCCTTCCTGAATAGAACCGAAAACTGACTTACGAGTTTTTTGCAAACGATAGGAAGGGATATAAATGAGATGTTCTTTCCATCGACCAACGCAAATCGCAGACAGTTAGCCATCCATCGGTCGAAAATTTGAGAGCCAGAGGGCACAATCGTTAGCCCTATACTCTTAAATACGACATGCGGTATTGGGAGTCTGCTTCAGATAATGAAGGTGAATATATTGGCACGAGGATTATACACTGCCAGGAAGCTCGCATCAGACAGGCAGAAGTTCCGATGGAGTGACAGCTCTTACAAGAGAAGAATGCTCAAGCTCAAAGAGAAGTCTGACCCGTTGGAAGGGGCATCCCAGGCCAGGGGCATCGTACTTGAGAAGGTCGGTATCGAGGCCAAGCAGCCTAACTCCGCTATCAGAAAGTGCGTCAAGGTACAACTGATCAAGAACGGCAGGCAGATCACCGCTTTCGCGGTCGGCGACGGCGCCATCAATTTCATTGACGAGCACGACGAGGTCCTAGTAGAGGGCATCGGCGGCAGAATGGGTCGTTCATACGGTGACATTCCTGGTGTCAGGTTCAAGGTCATCCAGGTGAACAATGTGTCCCTCAACGAACTCGTCAGGGGCAGAAAAGAAAAGCCAGTGAGGTGAATTCTTTGGCAGAAGAGACTACCCTTCAATTCAACAACATCCTGTTGTTCGGAAAGTTCGCAATGGCCGACGTCGTCGTCAAGGACGGCGGACTGGCCAAGTACATCAACCTCAGCCCGATCTCATTGCCGCACAGCGACGCGAGGCACGCCAACCGCTGGTTCGGAAAGTCCAAGGTCAACATCGTGGAGCGCCTGCTCAACAACATGATGAGGACCGAGGTCTACACCGGCAAGAAGATGAAGGCCTACCGTGTGACCAAGGACGCCTTCGATGTCATCGCCGAGAGGACCAAGAAGAACCCGGTCCAAGTCCTGGTCGAGGCACTGGAGAACGCCGCGCCGCGGGAAGAGATCACCCGGCTCCAGTTCGGAGGAATATCCGTACCGAAGGCCGTCGATATCGCACCTTCAAGGCGCCTGGACATCGCCCTGAGGAACATCTCCAAGGGAGCGATCCAGGCATCGTTCAAGACAACAAAGCCCATCGAACTGTGCTTGGCCGACGAGCTCATACTCGCCTCCAAGAACGACATGAACAGCTTCTCCGTCGCCAAGAAGGAAGAAGTTGAAAGGGTCGCGCAGTCGGCACGCTGAACTAAAAGGTGGGATCTATGGGACGTAAAGAGGATAACATCGCAAAGGCCCAGGCCATCATGCGGACGCCGAAGTACATCCGTAACATCGGAACGGCGGCCCATATCGACCACGGCAAGACAACGCTCAGTGACAACCTGATCGCCGGCGCCGGCATGATGTCGGAGAACCTGGCAGGCAAGCAGCTCATGCTCGATTTCGACGAGCAGGAGCAGGCCCGCGGCATCACCATCAACGCCGCCAACGCATCGATGGTCCACAGCTACGGCGGTCACGAATACCTGATCAACCTGATCGATACCCCGGGTCACGTCGACTTCGGTGGGGACGTCACCAGGGCCATGAGGGCGCTGGATGGCTGCATCATCCTGGTCTGCGCGGTTGAGGGCATCATGCCCCAGACCGAGACCGTCATCAGGCAGGCGCTGAAGGAGCGCGTCAGGCCGGTCCTGTTCATCAACAAGGTCGACCGCCTGGTAAACGAGCTCAAGGTCACCCAGCAGCAGATGCAGGAACGCTTTGTCAAGATCATCGCCGAGGTCAACAAGAGGATATTGACCCAGCTGCCCGAGGACCTGCGCAAGTCATGGCAGGTCAAGGTCGAGGACGGCTCCGTGGCGTTCGGTTCCGCCTACAACAACTGGGCCATCTCCGCGCCGTACATGAAGAAGTCCAACATCTCGTTCAAGGACGTCTACGAGTACTGCAAGAACGGAGACCAGAAGACCCTCGCCAAGAGGTCCCCGGTCCACGAGGTCCTGCTCGACATGGTCATCACCCACGTCCCGAACCCGCAGGACGCCCAGAAGGTCCGTATCCCGGTCATCTGGAAGGGAGACCTGGAGACCGAGGTCGGCAAGGCAATGATGAACTGCGATTCCAACGGTCCGGTCACTTTCATGTGCACCAAGATCATCATGGACCCCCATGCTGGAGAGGTGGCCATCGGCCGTCTGTTCTCCGGTAAGGTCACCCGTGGCATGGAACTCAACATCGTCGGCATGGGCATGAACCGCTGCCAGACCGTCTCACTGAGCGTTGGCGCGGACCGTATCCCGGTCGACGAGGTCGACGCCGGAAACATCGTGGCACTGGCCGGATTGAAGGACGCCTTCGCGGGATCGACCGTTTCGACCGCCAAGGACATGGAAGCCTTCGAAAAGATCACCCACTATTCCGAGCCGGTGGTCACCGTGGCCATCGAGGCCAAGCACATGAAGGACCTGCCGAAGCTGGTCGAGGTGCTGAGGACCGTCGCCAAGGCGGACCCGTCCATCCAAGTCCAGATCAACCAGGAGACCGGGGAGAACCTACTGTCCGGCATGGGAGAGCTGCACCTGGATATCACGCAATACAGGATCGTCAACGATCACAAGGTGGAGATCAAGGCATCCGCGCCGATCGTCGTTTACCGCGAGTGCGTTAAACAGCACGGCGGCCCGTTCGAAGGCAAGTCGCCGAACAAGCACAACCGGTTCTTCATGGAAGTACTCCCGCTGGAGGACTCCATCGTGGCCGCGATCAAGGCCGGCGACATCAAGGTCGACGGGAAGATCAAGGACCCGAAGGCGCTGGCCAAGCAGCTCAGCGACCTGGGGATGGACAAGGAACAGGCCAAGGGCGTCGTGGCGTTCAAGGACAACAACGTCCTGATCGACATGACCAAAGGTATCCAGAACCTGCACGAGACGATGGAACTGTGCAAGCAGGCTTTCGACGAGGCAATGAACGTCGGCCCTCTCGCCCAAGAGAAGTGCGCCGGCGTCAAGATGCTGCTGGTCGATGCCAAGCTGCACGAGGACTCGATCCACAGGGGACCGGGCCAGGTCATCCCAGCCACAAGGTCGGCCATCTATGGCGCCATGTGCATGGGAGAAAGAGTACTGCTAGAGCCGATAACCAAGATCTACATCAACGTCCCGCAGGACCTGATGGGAGACGCAATACGTGAGCTCCAGTCCAGACGGTCCACCATCGAGGAGATCAACCAGGAAGGCATCAACGCGGTCATCGTCGCCAGGGCGCCGGTCGCCGAGATGTTCGGATTCGCCAGCGCCATCCGTGGCGCGACCCAGGGCCGCGCTCTGTGGTCCACGGAGAACGCCGGCTTCGTGATCGTCCCGAAGGAACTGCTGTCAAAGGTAGTAGGCGAAATACGCAAGAGGAAGGGCCTCAACCCAGAGCCTTACGACGCCGCGTACTACTCTGGCTGAGGATGAAAAACCGTTATATATCAAGAACGGTATCGAGAAAAATCAAGCATATTACCAGGATATAGAAAATAAAAAGGAGGATGAAAAAATGGCATCAGAAAAGCCCCACATGAACATTGTGTTCATAGGTCATGTCGATCACGGAAAGTCCACCACAGTCGGTCGGGTGTTGCTCGAGACCGGCGCGATAGACAAGTTCGTCATCGAAAAGTACAAGAAGCTCGCGGAAGAGAAGGGAAAGGCAACCTTCGAGTTCGCATGGGTCATGGACAACCTGAAGGAAGAAAGAGAGCGCGGTGTCACCATCGACGTCTCTCACAAGAAGTTCATGACCGACAAGTACTACTTCACCGTCATTGACGCCCCCGGTCACCGGGACTTCGTCAAGAACATGATCACCGGTACCTCCCAGGCAGACGCCGCATGCGTCGTCGTATCCGCTTCCGACGGACCGCAGGCCCAGACCAAGGAGCACATCTTCTTGGCCAAGGTGCTCGGTGTCAAGCAGATCATGATCGCCATCAACAAGATGGACGCCACCAAGCCGGCCTACGACGAGAAGACCTTCAACACCGCCAAGGAAGCCGTCTCGGCCCTCCTGAAGAACATCGGCTACAAGATCGAGGAAGTACCGTTCATCCCGATCAGCGCCTACACTGGCTGCAACATCCTGAAGAAGGGCACCGCAGAGATGCCGTGGTACAAGGGAGACACCCTGATCGAGACCCTCAACAAGCTGAAGGTCCCGGCCACCCAGGCGAACCTCGCCCTCAGGCTGCCGATCCAGGACGTCTACACCATCACCGGTATCGGAACCGTCCCGGTCGGGCGTGTCGAGACCGGTACCCTGAGGCCGGACATGAAGATCATCTTCATGCCGTCCAACAAGGTAGGCGAAGTCAAGAGCATCGAGATGCACCACGAACAGCTGACCCAGGCGCTCCCCGGCGACAACGTCGGATTCAACGTCAGGGGCATAGCCAAGAACGACATCAAGAGGGGAGATGTAGCAGGCCCAGTCGACAACCCGCCGACCGTCGCCAAGACCTTCATCGCCCAGATCGTCGTCCTGAACCACCCTACGGCAATACCAGTCGGATACACCCCGGTGTTCCACTGCCACACTGCCCAGGTTGCATGTTCCTTCATCGAGCTCCAGAAGAAGCTCGACCCGAAGACCGGCGCAGTGAAGGAGGAGAACCCCACCTTCCTGAAGACCGGCGATGTCGCCATCGTCAAGGTAGAGCCGACCAAGCCAATGGTTGTGGAGAGGGCAAAGGACTTCCCACAGCTCGGTAGGTTTGCCATCCGTGACATGGGCGCAACCGTCGCCGCCGGTATGTGCATCGAAGTCGAAAAGAAGGAGATGTAAACCCCTTCCCTTTCCTCTTTATATTTTGAGATGATCACATGGCACAGCGCGCAAGGATTTCACTGAGCGGCACGGACCCAAAGAAGGTCGATTCTGTCTGTGGACAGATAAAGCAGATCTCCCAAAGGACCGGCGTCGCTATACGCGGACCTATCCCCCTGCCTACCAAGAGGCTCCAGGTCCCTTGCCGGAAGAGCCCGGACGGAGAGGGCTCGGAGACATGGGACAGGTGGGAGATGCGTATCCACAAGAGACTGATCGATCTAGACGCAGATGAGCGCGCCCTGAGGCAACTGATGAGAATTCAAGTGCCAGATGGTGTTAACATCGAGATCGTTCTCCGGTCCTAAACGCTTCAAACATATTCCAGTTATCTTATTCCAAATCTTTTCCAATAATTCTATCCATATAGACAAGGCAATTTATTTACCGGGTAATTCCATCACTCATCCCTAATGGCATGGACTATTTTCGGAATCGATGGTGAGAGCCTCGTCGTTTTCACCTTCCTGATTCTCTTCACGCTTTTCCTGAGCCGGGCATTGCACAACCTTTTCCGCCGGACGTTCGACATCAGATTGGGAAAGCGCCGATCAAAAATGTATGCAAGAGGTCTTGAATATGCAATCATCGCCACCGGCCTTTCCTTCGGCATGACTCAGATCTTCAGGGTCGATCTATCCACCATCGCCGCAACTGTCGGCCTGGTCGGAATAGTTATCGCCCTGGCGTCCCAGCAGATTTTGCAGAACGTCATGGCCGGCCTTCTCATGGGGATGGAGCGTCAGGTCCAGCTGGAAGATTGGATCGATATCGGGGGATTGCCTGAGACCAAACCCGCCCGGGTCAAGGACATAACCCTGACCAAGACAATCCTTCTCGATCCTCAGGGCAAGATGGTCATCGTTCCAAACACAGTGATAACCAGCAGCAAAGTGATCAACTATACGAAAGCAGGGTTCTTCGAGGTCCCGCTTCGCTTGACCGTCCACTTGGACGAGGACATCGAAAGGGTCCGGAAGATCATACTGGAGGAGGCGGACAAGGATCCGCATGTGCTGCCTAACGTCCCGGGAGAGGAGAGGGTAGAGATCGACAGGGTGATACACCTCAGGCGCCTCCTTTCACTCTTCGAGAACAAGATATCCTTTGAGATGTTCCTTCCCCGTGTGTTGGTGTCAGATATCTCGGATGGGAAGGTAACGCTGAGTATCCGCATATGGATCAGAGAAGTGAACCGTCGCGACGACTTCGTGTCGGATTTCCTGAACACGCTCTACACCCGGTTAAAGACGGAAAAGATCAGACTGGTCTGAGCCGTGTTCGACATGAACAGATTATCTACCCCTTCCTGCATTCAATGCCGGCGATCTCATGCGCAGCGATATCATCACCAAAGGTATCGAGAAGGCACCCAGCCGGAGCCTTCTCAGGGCGGTTGGACTGACCGATGCGGACTTCAATAAGCCGTTCATCGGCATAGCGAACTCCCAGAACGACATCATTCCTGGTCATATACATCTCAATTCGCTTGTCGACGAGGTTAAGCAGGGAATAATCGAGGCGGGCGGTGTCCCGTTCGTCTTCGGTGTCCCTGGTATATGTGACGGCATTGCCATGGGCCATGCCGGAATGCGTTACTCGCTCGCCTCCAGGGAGACCGTTTCCGATTGCGTCGAGCTGATGGTCAAGGCCCACTGTTTCGATGGATGGGTCGGTGTGACTAATTGCGACAAGATCACTCCAGGAATGCTGATGGCGTCAGGGCGGTGCGATATTCCGACCATAATCGTCACCGGCGGGCCGATGGAGCACGGTGTGTCGGGGAAGGAGCGGCTGGACCTCCAGAGCGTATTCGAGGCGCTCGGGGAGTACAAGGCAGGAAAATCCGACCAGGAACGCGTCGAGCACGTCGAGGGCTGCGCCTGCCCCGGGGCCGGAAGCTGCGCCGGTCTGTTCACGGCCAACACCATGGCCTGCATGACGGAGGCGTTAGGTCTGTCCCTGGTCGGCTGCGGTACTGCCATGGCGGACAGCCGGGAGAAGCGGGAGATAGCGCGGGAGTCCGGTCGGAGGATCGTCGAACTGGCCCGGCAGAACAAGACGCCCCGTTCCTTCGTGACGGAGAACTCGTTCAAGAACGCGATCCGGATCGACATGGCCATCGGGGGTTCGACCAACACTGCCCTGCATATCCCGGCGGTCGCCGCGGATTTCGGCATCCGGATCAGCCTAAAGACGTTCGACGAATGCTCCAAGGAGATCCCGCACCTGACCAGCATAAGACCCAGCGGCCAGTACGTTATGGGAGACTTCGACCGCGCCGGCGGCGTCCCGGCGATAATGAAGCGCTTGAAGGACCGCCTGTACAACGAGGACACCGTCTCCGGCAAGACCATCCACGAGATCGCAGACGAGGCCCGGGTTACGGACGAGGAGTGCATAAGGCCCATGGACCGGCCATATCATGCTCAGGGCGGCATCGCTATTCTCTTCGGGAATCTGGCTCCGGAAGGTTCAGTAGTCAAGCAGGCGGCGGTCAGCGAGCGGATGATGCGCTACGAGGGGACGGCGCGCTGTTTCAATTCCGAGGATGACGTCAGCAAGGCAATATCGGAAAGGAAGATCGTTCCCGGCGACGTGGTCGTCATCCGCTATGAAGGGCCGAAGGGCGGACCAGGAATGCCGGAGATGCTCGGGCCCACCAGCATGATCGCCGGCATGGGCCTGTCCGACTCGGTGGCGCTCATCACCGACGGCCGGTTCTCCGGAGCGACACGCGGGCCATGCATTGGCCATGTCTGCCCCGAGGCGTTCGACAAGGGACCGATCGCCGCGGTTGTCGATGGCGACCGCATCCTGATCGACATCCCGGGTCGGAAACTGGAGCTGGTAGGAGTGAGCGACAACGAGATCCGGAAGCGCCTGGAGAAGGTCGAGGTCGTCGACCGCCATCCCGATGGGATGCTGGCCAAGTACCGCAAGCTGGTCAGCGGTGCGAACGACGGTGCCATCTGCAGGTAAGAAAGCAGGTCGGGACCGCGCCGTCACGGGTCGAAACGGGGCTCTGAGTACCTAGATCTGACTGGAACTCAGAAACCTATATATTCGCCAGCACGTTTACGAACCCTAATCGGGCGGTTAGATCAGACCGGAAGATCGCCTGCTTTGCAAGCAGGAGGCCGCGCGTTCAAATCGCGCACCGTCCACTTTTCTTATTTATCTGCTAGAACCCAGTTCCATCGCTGCACATTCATTGACCGGTCGCGTCGATCGTCCATGTCTCCGCTAATTAATGCATGATCGTCAGTATGGAAACCGCGCTCATTCCGCCTATATCATGGATCAATCACGGCTGCCTCTTGCCACATTTTCCGCAAAACCCAGCACCTTGCGTCTGATTGCCGCAGTACGGACAGAATCCGGTGGCAGGGGCGTTTCCAGGAAGATATGGATTCTGCGGTCCGACCTGACCTGGGCGGTTCCCTGCCGCTCTTTTCCCGCCTCTCATAATGAACAAGATCACCAGAACGATGGCCACTATTCCGCCGACCACAATGATGATGGGGATGATCGGGAACTCTCCGGCAGTGTTGTCGGTCGAACCTTTGATCATCGTTACAGTCGCCACAGTGCTCTGTCCGTTGGCATTGACCGCGTAGATCCGGTAGTAAACGGTCTGGTAAGGGGAGTATGTGGTGTCGACATAGGACGTGACGTTCCCGTTCGGGACATCCGCCAGGAAGGCCGCATCGCTTCCATCTGCCGCAACCCCCTTGAAGATCCTGAACGCCGTGATCTCCGACCCTCCGTCGGTGCTCGGGAGGGTCCACGAAAGCACAGCGTCACCCAAATGGATCGATGTCGTAAGCGCTGCCGGCGCCGCGGGCACCGTGGGAGACGATATGGTGGCAGCCGACACCTCTCCCGACCGGTTGCTCTCGCCGACCGAGTTCACCGCCGTCACCTGGAAGTACCGGGTCGCTCCCAGCGGGATCCCGGAGACCAGACAGGATGCTGAACTCGCGGAAATGTTGCCCGCCGCAACTTCCTGGCCGGTCGTAGTGCCGACATAGATGCGGTACTGAGTGATCGGAGATGTCCCCGGGTAGGCTGGCGGTGTCCATCTCAGCGTTATGTTGCTCGCTCCAGGTGTCGTCCTCAGGTCGGTGGGCGCTCCGGGAACTGTAGGTCCTAGCCCTATCTGATTCATGGCCTCGTTCGACTTGGCCGATTCACCAACGTTGTTTTTGGCGGTCACCCGATAGGTGTATTGTATGCCAGACTGCGCCGTCGAGTCGGAATATGAGGTCGAAGATGGTGGCATCAGGACATCGGTCAACAGCGTCTCCGCACCGTTCTGGATCCGATAGACGAAATATCCAAGGATGGTACTTCCTCCATTCGTTGGCGCGGACCAATGGAGAGTGATGGAATCGGCGTTCGCGGTGGCCTGAAGGTCAAGTATCTGGCCCGGTACCTGCAGGTTCTGCACCGGGGTGAGGGAAACATTCGCCTCGATCGACGAATCGCCCAGGCCATTCGCATTGATCGCCCTGATGCTGTATACGTATTCGGTGCCAGTCGACACAACGATGTCATGATAGCTTCTTGCCGTCGATGACAACGGGGTCGTTGTCAGGAGGACCTTGTCCACGGTCGTTCCGGTCCTCCGGTACACGTTATAGCCGGTGATCGGACTGCCTCCGTCCGATGATGGGGCAGACCAGGAAACGTCCAGATAGGTGGTCCCGGCACTGGTACCGACATCCCGCGGTGCCGTTGGAAGGCCCGCGGAGATCTGCAGTTTCATCGCGAAGGCCTTCTGATAGTCGTTGATCATTGTTGATTGGAACGCTCCGGTGGATGGCCTTATGGGAAAATCCGGGGAGGTGGTGCCTCCGGTGAGGAGGACATTACCAGTTTTGTCGATGCACATGCCGTCGACGTAGTCAAACTCCGAGCCGCCGATCAAGGTCGAATAGATGAGGTCGGAGGTCCCCGCCCCGCCCGTCCTGAACACCATGAAGAACAGGTCAGAATCACCGCTCAGAGTGCGTGAGAACGCGGTGGCCGTGGTCGGGAAGGTTACATTGTATGTGCATCCAGAGACCGCCAAGTCTCCTCCCGCGGTCAGCGCGATGTCCCCTGAATGCGATATTCCCGGGATCAGCGTGGAGTACAGTAATCCGCCCCCGCTCGAGCTCAGCTTCATCATGAAACAGTTGACGTCGGAAGTGGGATAGTAAAGGAGCTGGGAGCAGGTGCGGCCATGGCGGTCGAACGCCCCTGCCGTGGTCGGGAATCCCACTCCGCCGACCGTCTCCCCCAGGATGAACGCATTGCCGGAAGGGTCAATGCATATGTCCATTCCCCGGTCGTCATCCGTACCGCCGATGAACGTGGAATAGACCATGCTGGCCACGCCATCCACAGCGGTGTTGAACTTGGTCACGAAGATATCCTGGAAGTAGAACGGTTCGGTATCTGGCTCATCGCCCACCAGAACGAAGCTGTTGTAGGTGCTGTCATATGCGTTCTTCGTCGGGAAACCAACGGAATGGGTGTTTCCCGTGACATACGCGTTTCCGGCATTGTCCACGGCGATCCCACCCGCTTGTTCCGACGCATCTGCGCCCAGGTAGGTGAAGAACGGCAGTGTTGTCCCCTGCGGACCGATCCTCGCGATGAACGTATCGGTCCTATCGGAAAAGGTGCCGTCATAGGTCTTCGTTGAGGCGGTGGAATAGAAATCCGGCGAATTGGTCTCCCCGAAGACATAGGCGTTTCCGGAGGAATCGACCGCTATGTCCTTACCTTCTTCCCATTCACTGCCGCCCAATATCACCGAGTATAGCAGTGACGAGCCGGTCGGGTCCATCTTGCAGACGAAGGCCTCGCCCCATCCCCTGACGGTGACGAATTGGCTGGTGACCGGGAAATCCGTGGAATCGGTGAACCCGGTTATGTAAATGTTATCGTTCGAGTCGACCGTGATGCCGTTGGCCACGTCGTTGCCCGACCCTCCCAGGAAAGTGGAGAAGATCAGCTCGGTGCCGGTCGGGTCCATCTTCAGCACGAAGGTCTCGGAGAACTCGCCCCAGGTGAGGCTGCCGGGATTGTGATGGACGGTGGAGTATGCCCCGGGGTTAGGAAATATGGGAAAGCCTGAGGAGTTGGTCTTGCCGGCGATGATGATGTTGCCTTGCGAGTCAGTGGTTATGCAATTGCCATAATCATAGCCCGGGCTTTCCAGATACGTCGAGGCCAGCAATGGGTCGGAGGAGGTCAGTTCGGCATCCGCCGCCGGCAGGAACGCACCGATTCCGGTCAGCAACATCGCCGCAATGATCAGTATTGAAATAGGTTCACAAGATCGCATTTGAATCCCTCAGACACCCTCAATCGGCGGCCTCTCCGATGACCGCACGGGCGTGTGGGGATGTGTCATATATTTAATTTCTGGATACACCGGACCAGGACTCGGTAACCGGCCAATTCGAAAGCATAACGAGAATATGACGGCCCCTACCTGATAGGAAACAAAAAAAAGAAGGAATTGACAGGTTTAGAACCTGTCGTTTCTGGCGGGCTTGTGTTTCTGATAGCAGTCCCTGCAATAGACCGGCCTGCCCTCAGTCGGCTTGAATGGAACCTCGGTCTCCGCTCCGCAATCGGAACATTTTACCTTTGTCATCTCGCGGGGTCCTTCCTGTCTTGGTCGTCCCCCATAGCCGCCACCGCCGCCGCCTCTTGGTTTTCCACCATACATTACGATACCCATTCCTTTTTCGGACCGCACGATTCTGGTCATGCGGTATGACAATTGCTATGTTTCTCGTGATATAAAAAAGGGTATGTTGGAAGCAGTCTGAACGTATAAATCGTGTCGGATAAGACCACGCTGGCTCATTTGGGCGAAAATAAAAAAGAACGAAGGGAAGGGGTTTGTATCAGGCGGAACCGTCCGGCGCGATCATTGCCGCCCGCTTCTTCTTCTCCATCTCTCTGATCGCCTCGGCGGCCTCTATCCGGTCCTTCTGGACCGCATCCTCGATGTTCTTGAAGTCCGCCCTCAGCTCATCTTGGGTGGGGATCGGGCCGAGGATGTCATCGACCTTGCCGACGGCCTTCTCGATCTCATCCCGGTTGGATATGGACCGCTCCGGCGTCTTGGTGCCACCGCCGAGATATTCAGAGACGGTCTCCATCAGCTTAGACACCTCGAATGGGAGGATGATCTTGGTCGCTTGTCCGTTTCCGACCGACTTCATCGTGTCCAACGAAAGCACGGTGAGCGCCTTGGAGTCCAGCGACGCCGCTCCGACGCTCAGTATCCTCAATTTCTGTCCCTCTCCCTGGGCATTCAGGATGATCGCCAGACGCTCACCCTCGGCCTCCAGGACCTTGGCCTGTCTCAGACCTTCAGCCTGAAGGATCCTGGCCCTCTTCTCACCCTCGGCGCTCAGGATCGCGGCGGTCTTCTGTCCGTCCGCCTTCAATATCGCCGCGCGCCTGAGCCTCTCCGCCGATGTCTGCTCCTCCATCGCCTGTTTGACCTTCGGGGCCGGGTCAACTTCCCTTATCTCCACCGCCTCTACCTTGACGCCCCATTTGTCCGTCGCCTCATCCAGCTTGTCTCTCAGGTGAAGGTTGATCTTCTCCCGGTTGGACAGGATCTCGTCCAGCTCCATGTCGCCGATGACGCTCCTCAGGGTGGTCTGGGCCAGGTAGATGGTGGCCGCCCGGTGGTCGGTGACCTCGAAGAAGGCCTTCTTCGGGTCGATGACCTTGATGTATATGACCGCGTCCACGTTCACCGGGGAGTTATCCTTGGTGATGACCTCCTGCCGCGGTACGTCCAGCACCTGCGTCCTCAGGTCGAGCTTGACCACCGTGTTGACCAAGGGGGTGACGAAATTCATACCCTGGTCAAGTATCCTGACATAACTTCCCAGCCTCATGTAGACGGCCTGCTGGTAAGGCTGAACGATCTTCACTCCGCTCGTCACGATGACTAGCACCGCGACGATCGCCAAGATAAGCAATCCGATGATTATTTCCAATGCCACATCCGCCATCTTTACCTCTCCTTTCTGTTGAACGTCCTGCTCATCGACATTCCTGCTCCGCTCGCTTCGGGTCCTCGCATAGCTCCTTGACCACCACGTGAACTCCTTCGCTGCTCACGACAACTACGAGCTTTCCCTTGGGAATCATCGTCTCCGAGGTTGCCGACCAGGTGTCGTGTTCTATCTCCACCTTTCCTCTTAGGGTGTGCGGGTACACGTCCGTCGTGACCATGCCCTTCATGCCCACCAGGGAGGTCGCCACTGTAGTCACCGGCGGACCGGGGGGCGAGAGCCTCTGGTAGAGCTTGATGGTCACCAGGGTGGTCGGAACCAGTACGATCACCGCGGCGATCGGGGCCCACCAGCTGAACAATAGGTCGGGGAACAGTATGCCGATCACGCCCAGCACCATCAGTACCGTGCCCGGTACGATGAGGAACGTACCTGGAGCGTTCAGCTCTAACAACAGCATGAGCGTGCCAAGTACGATGAATCCGATCCCGAAAATCGTTCCCAATTCCATGGATAAGCAAAACCACTTCCTCGCTATTTAAGGTATCATGCCTAGAGAGGGAACATTGCCCTTAAGCGGATATTAACGCCCCTAACTGGTACAATCGTGTGCGGAGCCAGAGTGCATTCGTTCCAGGCTTTTGTTCCCTGGAAAAAGAAACGTTAAGTAATGTCGTCTCCAATTGATTCAGAGGTCATTTACATGGCGGATTGCAGGGAGGAGAAGGAAACGGCGGGGAGGATCCCGCTCATCGGGGAGTTCTTCCCCGAAGTGGAGGTCAAGACGACGTTCGGGCCTATGGTGCTGCCGAAGGATTTCGCCGGGAAATGGTTCGTGCTCTTCAGCCATCCCGCTGACTTCACCCCGATCTGCACCACCGAATTCGTGGGCTTTGCCACCCGGGCGGAGAAGTTCCGGGCCGAGGAGACGGAGCTGATCGGCCTTTCCATCGACCAGATATTCTCCCACCTGAAATGGGTC
This sequence comes from uncultured Methanomassiliicoccales archaeon, assembly GCA_963695345.1. Taxonomy (GTDB): domain Archaea; phylum Thermoplasmatota; class Thermoplasmata; order Methanomassiliicoccales; family UBA472; genus DASXVU01. The sequence goes on along the minus strand of OY968769.1, from coordinate 610,172 downwards.
GAATGGATAGAGGACAATATGGGCGTGAAGGTCCCGTTCCCCATAATCGCCGACGGGGCGGGGTCGCTGTCATCGAAGCTGGGGATGATCCATCCTGCCCGGGCCACGAACACGGTCCGGTCGGTGTTCGTCGTCGATCCAACTGGCAAGATAAGGCTCATGGTCTACTACCCGCCCGAGGTAGGCCGGTCGATCGACGAGATACTGCGGGCGGTCAAGGCCCTGCGGTACTCTGATGCCAACAACGTCTCCACCCCGGAGAACTGGCCTAATAACGAATTCATCCCGGGGGAGGTGATCGTTCCACCGCCGAGGGACTACAAGGCGGCAATGGAACGGAAGAGGACCATGGGCAAGGAATGCTACGATTGGTGGTTCTGCCACAAGAAGATGTGAACCGCACCCGTCGTGGGCGCCAAGGGTCTTTGTTCTTCCTCCTGGCATCCCATCCTCATTTGGCGCTTCCGATCGGTATCAGAGCATCTCCAGCATGATTATGGAGACAAGCAGAGTGATGATGGTGATCGGGAGACCAGCCTTCATGAACTGCCACAGAGAGACCTCCACCCCCATCTTGTTCCCGGTCTCCACCACGATCACATTGGCCGCCGCTCCCAGGATGGTCGCGTTCCCCGCCAGCGTCGAACTGGTGACCAGCGCCAGCCAAAGGTTGTTGCTCCCCACGCTGGCCACGAACGGTGAAAGCAGCATGACCGCCGGAACGTTGCTGATCAGATTGGAAAGGATGGCGGAGAATCCGGTCAGCCCGGGGATGCTGGTCAGGCCAGAACCGCTGCTGGCCTGGAACAGCCCCATCATCTCCGCCAGAAGGCCAGAGGTCTCCACTCCCTTGAGCACGACGAAAAGGCCGACGAAGAACAGTATAAGGGTCCAATCGACCCTGCGCAACACCTCGATCGAATGCACTGAGCGGTTGAAGAACGGCAGGAACATGAGGACGAAGGCACCGCCGATGAACGCCACCATGGCCAATGGCAGGTTGATGTAGGGGGAGAGAACGAACCCGATGAACACCAGCACCAATGCCCCAAGGACGAGGTAGACAGAGCGGTGCACCGGCTGGGGGGCGATATCCATGACCGCCCTCTCCGCGTCGATCGGCTTGCTCCGCTCGCAGAACAGATACCTGCCATTCCTTTCACTGCCGTCCCTAAGCTCCTTCCTGAAGACCAGCCACACCAGGACCATGGCGATCACCAGGCAGATCAGGGTGACCGGGAGCAGCTTGGTGGTGAACTCGGCAAAGGTGATGTGCGATTGGGTGGCGATGAACGCGTTCTGCGGGTTCCCCACCGGGGTGGCCACACTGCCTATGTTCGCGGATATCGCCTCGGCCACCAGGAATGGGATGGGATTGGCCTTGATCAGGCGGCAGGCCTTGATCACGATAGGGGTGAACAGGAGGACGACGGTGTCGTTCAATATGAGGGCTGAGAGCAGCGCCGTGACGAACATCACCAGCAGTAGGAACTGGAACTGGTTCTTGGACGCCCTGATCATCTTTACCGAGACCCAGGTGAAGAACCCGCAGAGCTCCAGGGAGACCACGATGATCATCATTCCGAGCAGAAGTCCGAGAATGTCCAACTGGATCGAGGCGAATGCCTGGTCGGCGGAGACAACCCCGCAAACGACCATCAACGCCGCCCCGAAGAGGGCCACCGTCGGCCGTTCCAGGTTCAGTCTGCCAAAGCGCCTCACCGAGATCAGGATGTAGGTCGCCAGGAATATGGCCAGTGCCAACAACATGACCGTCTGCATCTAAGACCGGATGGCGGAACCTGCTCAAATATGGCGCTGTCCTTTTTACGCATTGGTCAAACAGCAGAGGCGGCTGACGGCAGTTTACATTATTCTCAATACAAGAGCAGCGCGATGAAATCAATAGAATGTTGGAGAAGAGATTTTTCTCGAGAGGACATCAAGACATCCAATCGAATCGTGAGGTTTCATCAGCCTACTATGATCGAATTGTTCGGACACGCCATTGATGCGGCCTTGGCCTTTTCCACCATGTTCGCTGGGATTTCCCCGACATAGGCGCTGCCTTTCTGGAACGCAGGCAGTATCTCGCTTATGCCGCCCTGTCCTTCAGCAAACAGCTCCGGGCACTCGTCTCCGTAACAGATACCACAGCCACTGCACTCTTTTTCGTTAACCCTGATGCTAACCATTGGGGCCGTAGTCCTTATTTTGTAGATTTATCGTTTTCGGTTCGAATAGTGTTTCGGAGAATGACCTATCGAATGTTGATAGTAATAATTCATTAATCAGGTGGAATATTTATTAAACATCATACTCCGCTCTGGGCCTGGGGAAAGGATGAAGTGTCCGTATTGCGGGAACGAGATCGATACAAGCCAGCCGGGGAGTTCCAAAGATGGTTCAACCATCAAATGCAGATTCTGCGGCAGTTGGATACCCACAGGCCACTCGGGAAACGAGGGATCGCCCCCTGCGCCTGAAATGGTCCAGCACCCGACATCGGTTGAACCGGTTTCTGAACAATACAAGATCCATAGCAAGAGCATGACGTTCGAAGATGTCAAGAAATATTTCCTACATGGACTGGTCTTCTCCCTAGTGATGTTCGGAATAGTCATCGGGTGGGTTTTGGTCCTGGTTTTCCTGGTCGCGGTTGGATCTGTGATAGGCCTGATCATAGGGGTGCTGGCGCTGGTCTACGTCATAGGGTGGCTGAACGTGAACCTATCCTCGTACTTCTGGCACATCAGGTCGGATTCAAAGTGGACCGCACTACTGGCCCACGGTTTCTTGTTGCTGGTCGCGTTGATAGTGGTCTCCATTCCCCAACTGTTGCTGACGACAGTGGTCCCTGGCATATTGACCTCGATCCTCATGTTCGTCATCTATTGCTTTGTGGACGGTTTCGTGGCCAAGAACGTGGCGGAAAAGATATTTTGAGGTATTCATCCACCTCATTTCATAAACAAGCGGAAATGCCCCAAGAGATTGTTCGGTCGGACGAGTGGTCCATTTCTAAATCTGATCGAAAGGAATAGGCAAATGGTCAGGCAGGTCGGGCCAGTTCATCGAGGTTCAAATCATTTCAGGGAGATCATCCTCTCGAACGATTCAGAGCATATCGCAGTAATGGTCCTCTTCCATCGTGCAATATCCCTGAACGGTTGTGTCATGACCTGCGTGAGCCATTTTCGAGGCGAGGCTGGAATAGCGACCACAATTGGTTCCAGCCATTTCCTCCCGACCCTCATGTTGATTTGCATTTTTTCCCTGTCCATTAGGAGCCACGGATGTTCAGAATATTGCCCAGGGGACATCAATGCCACGTTTTCATATGATCCGCGTGGGTCTTTAGGTATGCTCCCGACTCGAAAAAGTGATCATAGAAATCAAGGTCCAGATGGTGAGCTTGAAGATATACCGAACACATGATCGACGGTATCGTCGCCGGGAATTTTCCGAATGTGTCGAAAATGTATTGCGCCTGCAACGCCACACATTCCCTGAACTCCTCACTGTGTACTTGGGCCGCAGAGCGCACTTCGCGCGTCGACTTCCAGGGCCCTGGCGAATCCGGATTGAACGGGCCGCCCGGGCCGAACTTGCGCTCAACCACAGCCTCCACCGCCTCCCTCATATCTTTGTAATGCGGAGGACAATACCCTTCCATGATCCCTTCAAGGCCAGTCGGATTGGGATAGGGCCACTTTTCATCGGTATCATATCTGAATCCAAGACCTTTGGCTGCGGGATCGCCGCTGGCGCCAAGGATGGTGAAAGGATCAATGCCATCGTACATCCAGCCGCCGAGCCCCATGGCCTGCAGCATCAACGCACCGGCATAACAACTCGTCGAAAGCTCTGCCGAAACCTCTAGAAGTGCCAGTTGGTCCAGGAAGGTGATGGGTAAAGCGTTATTCACGTCAACCATGTCCTTGAACTTCTCAATCATGGGAATAGATCGGTTGTTGATGTCATCCTTCACCACTATTCCGTTCTGAAGAAGGTAACAGAGTCCCAGCAGAACATGTTGGGCTACATCTGCGACTGGTATCACCAACATGGACCCCGGCCCGTTAGCTACCCAGGTGTTGTGAGGCTCAACAAACGGGGGTCGGTTAGGAATGGTCAGCCGTGACCCTTGGATCTTTTTGATGGATTTCCTTACGCCATCCATGCTGTCCTCCAAGTCGACCGAACCGTCATCATTCCTTGGGGTGGATGGAGCATCCCTGCAATTGAGTACATAGACTCCATCATCATCCGTGAAGAATGTCATGCTGGTGTGAAAACCCGCAGCCGAAGGGAAGGTTCGGCCCCCCGCGGCCGCCGAATAGTTGGATAGGAATGGCTTATACGATTCCGCTCTGATGTGCATGTTATGCCATCCATTGCCGCTGCCACATGCAGTTAGGATGAGCAACTTCTCCATCTCCGTCAACGGTAATGGATCGTGCTTAGAGCGGTATGCAAATACTCCGTCAGGGATTTCTGCTCCCAGAAAGAATCTTCGCGATCGTCGACCCAGGATTGCATCGATCAAGCCGAATTTCTTCAAATCCTCAAGAATGGGCAGTGCATCTTCTGGTACATTTCTGGTATTCATTCACATCGGTAAATGTTTTGTGAAGCGATTTGATTTAACGGTTTCGATTGAGATTGAGGTATTTGCCTAGCATCTCAGCTGGATAATTCATTCTCCATTTTCCTAGTGTTTTTGGTCTCTCAGGCTGGGCGTGGGCTCTTTTCGGGAATGAATATCGATGCGATCGAATTTGGCAAGCAGTTCAGGAGAGGTGAATTCGACGCAATGTCCGTAGCAGGCGTTCCGCCTGCTTTCGGGCCAGATCGCCCATTGCTTGCGGACAGCGGAGATGACATCTTGGACAACTTTGATCATATCCATGGGGAAGGGATCGAACCGGCCATCAGTTTGCGCTAGAACGCATGCATATAAAATGCCTAGTTCACTCGCTGACACGGCTAAAGGTTTTGCATGAGAGGAATGACCTGGGAGAGGTGCTGTGGAAGCTGAGACATAGGAATGACGTTCGATGGCAGGAGGGGACGATGTTCTCTGCCATCAAACGGGGGGTGAGCGAATAAGTCAGATCGAAACTACCTGACCTCGCCATGAAAGAAGCAGAAAGCATGTTCGTCGAGTACTCAATTCTGAAGAAGGCTGCGTGTTGGGTCGGGTTATTCAACTCAGTTTCCTAAATCGAAATCTGCATGGCTTTTTGGTTTGACACACGCTATCGGAGCGAGTGTCAAGATTAGAAAGGTCAATCGAGCCTTCCATCCTCAGAAAGCCCAGACAAATGACCTGTGACCCACCATTTCGCTCAAACAACATTGACTGGTTGGGACCGTGAATTGGTCCTTCCTTCAAACATCGACCTTATTGTTTGTCCTTCCTCCTTAATCTCGAAGTATCCAATCTGGGGGATAAAATGCTCGAATGCGTGACCGATAAGGTCTGAATAAAGGGAATCGGGAAAGCCCGGAATATTTAAATCGATATCAATATATATTTTGTTTGTCGTATGCTTTACAGCTCCGGAAATCTCGATTCTCCCATCATGCTTAACGACTTTTACAGAGATATTCCTGTCTTCTGCCGTAGTTTGACAGGCCAATATCCCTATAGGGCGGGACTCGCCACTTTTACAATCCCAGATAATTTCTGACATTATCAACTCAACCAGATGGGTGATTTCAGTGGGTGTGGTTAACCTCTTGAAATGGACAATGATTCCGAATCTATGGATCGTTTCGGCCTGTACCAGCATCTCGTTACCTATCATTTTCGAACCTCGTTAAGTATTACCAAGACCGAACTGCTGAGTTCGACTCAAATGGAGGAAATCGATGGGGTGGCTAAGTCAGCATGAGTGCATTCGTAATGCACTGTTTGCAGTTCGGTCTTGGCATCACTATGATATTATGAATATCATATTTTATAATATCTATTAGTATCAATTGCTATATAATTCATAAATTATTTGGAATATTGAGCATCTATTAATAATTAATATTATTAATATATAATTAATTGGCATTATAATTACAAGCTCCAAGCAATAAACATATCATCCTATCAATCAGACTATTTCGAAAAATGGTAGAATGACTCCAACAACAAACAACAAATAAAAGTGGCAAATGCTACAAACCTATTCAATCATCGAGACCCGGTCCTTCATTACAAAGAGGTTAAAGACTGGTAACCAAGAGGAATGCCGTTCGCCCACCATGAGTTGTTGATGATACTCTCGTCATTTGTTTCTTTAACTGGCAATCGCCGTTCAATTTCTCTGACTCTCCTTACCAATGGTCCCCTCGGACACCGAATGCATCACCATGAACAGCGCAAACGCTAGCTTTTATCCCAATAAAAGAGGCTGTTCGACAGGCTTACACTATTGAAGCTTTGAGCGGTCTTAGGAGATTAATATGGGCTCTTGGTTACGCCAGGGAATAAAAAGTCGTTTCTTCAGCCCCGGGTTCATATCTTAGCCTTATCGGCTACGACCTCAATTTCCTCATTACCTATGAATCTCTTGAGCCCGACGCACAGCAGGAATATCATGATACTAAACAGGACAATCGCCCCACCGGTGGCAACATCATATAAGAACGAAGTTATGAGACCTAGCACCACCGCGATAACGCCCAATATGATGCTTATTGAAACGGTCCCGCGGAACGATTTCGAAAGCTGCATGGCTGAGGACGCTGGTATTATCAGAAGGGCTGACACGAGCAGCGACCCGATCACCTTGATCGAGACGACGACAGTAATCGCCAGGACCACATTAAATGCAAGGTCGAATAGCATTGTCGGCACGCCTGCCAGCCTTGCGCCCGGCTCATCGAAGGTCATGTGCATAAGCTCTTTGAAGAACAGTAGCACGAAGGCTAGGACGGCGGCGGACAATCCTATGATCATATACGTATCCTCGGTCGTGATGGTCAGGATCGATCCAAATAGGTATGAGAACAAATCCACATTGAACCCACCCTTAAGGCTGGACAACACCGCGCCAAGCCCTAACCCAAACGAGATCATTATGCCGATGGCCATCTCTGAATAGACGATCTTCTTGCGTTGCATGTATGCGATGACAAAGATACCGATCAGCGACAACACCAATGCGCTATCCAGGGGATATATCGACAGGAACAGGCCTAACGCAATTCCTCCAAAGGAAAGGTGAGCCACGCCCTCTCCGATCAGCGCCGCTCGCTTTAGGACAATGAACACGCCAAGTATTGAGCATAGGATCGCTGCGCAGATACCGCCAATAAACGCGTGTTGGAAGAATGCGTAACTGAACATAGCAATGATATCGAAAGATGCAGCCATTTCATTCCCTACCCATGTTCGTGTCCAATGCAGGTATCTCTAAGGTGGTGGAAAACGAAGGTGAAGTGCTCCCCGTAGGCGTCCCTCAACGCATCAGTGGGATCGCTCCCTTCCTCTATCTCCGTGAATTCAAGCCTCTTGTTGATTATGGCCAATTTGTTGGCTTGGCACATGACCCCGGAAAGGTCGTGGGATACCGTGATAACCGTGACCCCCTGTTCCTCTTTCAGCTGGCTCAGAAGGTGAACGAACCTGTCCTGGATAGAAACGTCCAGACCGCTGGTCGCTTCATCGAGAATTAACAGCTCCGGCTTACGGACGAGGGCCTTGGCAATAAAGATCCGCTGTTTCTGACCTCCCGATAGCTCGCTGATCTTTTTCTTGCGGATATCCATAATCCCGACCAGCTCCATCGCCGCGGTGACCTCTTTCTTGTTCTCCGCCGTTAGCCTTCTCCCCAGCCTCTTCCTGGATAGGCACCCTAGGCGGACTATCTCCTCGACGGTCGCTGGGAAAAGAGGATCGAATTGGATAGCATGCTGAGAGACGTATCCAATCTTATTGAAGTCTTTGAAGTGGTTGAGTTCGGTGCCGAACAGCTTAATGTGTCCGGAGGAGATCTTGACGTTGCCTAGGATGGCGTTCAGGAGGGTCGTCTTTCCTCCGCCATTTGGACCGACGATCCCCAGGAAGTCTTTCCTCAAGACGTCCAGGGAAACCCGGTCTAGCACCGTGTTGCCGCCGTACTTAACAACGACATCGCTAACCTCCACTATCTTCTCACTCATCTGACACACCCAATATGGGAAAGGGTTTATGAGGTTACCTCTAGCCCTTTCTCAAGGGCTTCGAGGTTGGCACGCATGATCTGGAAATAGTCCATGTCGACATGCACACCAGACCGACCATGTACTCCATCCAATACCAGCACCTGGGCCCCGGTCTCGCTGGCAACGGTGTCAATGACCGCATCTGAGAATACCGGTTCGCTGAAGACATAATGCAAATCAAGGGCTCGGACCTGATCCGCCAAGGCGGCAATATCCTGGGCGCTTGGTTGGTTGTCTCCAGATATTCCCACTGCTCCGTAGGCATCAAAGTGGTAACGCTGGGCCAAGTAATTGAAACCTTCATGGGTAGTTATGATCGCGTTCTTAGTGCGGTTCTGCAAACCCACGACGTATTCCTGATTCAGACTGTCCAGTCTATCATTTAGATTATCTGCGTTCGCTTGATAGAAAGTCGCATTCGCAGGGTCAGCCGTCTCGAGGGCGTGGGCGATGTTATTCACTTGGACCTTTGCTGAGATGGGGTCTATCCAGAAGTGCGGGTCATTGACTCCATGCTCGTGCACAACTCCTTCCACCTCTTCCTCTCCACTGCCTTGAACGATCACCATTTTGGTCTGGTTGCTGGCAGAAGTGAAATGCATGTAGTACATGCCGGTGGTTTCGGACTCCATGCCCATGAACTTCGAGTTGTTGAAAAAGGGATATCGGTCTTCGTATCCAAGCGTCAGCTCTGGAGTTATTGTCGTCCCGTCGTCGTACTGAACCTCGAACTGCGTGTCATTGGTCATGAAGATTCTAAAATCGTCAGGTGTGGTCAGGTTCAGACGCAGGTAGCCCGAAAAGCCAGATCCATCACTGGAAATCTCGACGGTGACAACGCTTGGCGCTGCTTCAACGACCTGGGCATTTAACCGGTCCAATGAAGTAGCTGCGGACAGATTTGGACCGTCAGCAAGAAGCGCAACTGCCTGATCGTAGGGCCAGATCACGGTGTCGGACAAGAGGAGGTCCACACCAGCGCTGGTATCAACGACGCTAACTTTTGATTGATCGACCTGGCCAAGGAAGCTCGACATCCATGGTTCGAAGTTAACGCCATTATAGACCAGGACCTTTGAGTTTGAGACCTTGATCAGATCGGACGGGGCCGGTTCCCAGGTGTGAGGTTCTACGTTGTCCGGGATGAGCATGTTCACTTCGACCCTATCCTTTCCTATCTCGTTGCAGAAGTAATACAGGGGGTAGAAGCTTGCCGTAACCAGTAACTTGCCTGATTGTTTCGTACTCTGAGAACTGGTAAGAATAATACCGCCGGATATTACCAATAGACCTACCAGAACAATTGCCACGACTATTCGTGCCTTGCGAGTTAATTTCAAAATACCACCTTGTCACTTAATTAATAACATATTATATAACATAAGCTATTAACTTGTCACCAGTGATATATAAATATCATATTAACAATTACATCCCAATGCGTAATATGTCTATTATAAGTGTATCCCTCACTGAGAAGAACCTAGAGGACCTTGACAAGCTCCAGAGCGTGCTTGGCCTGGCAGGCCGGTCCGAAGCCATTCGGGTTTGTCTCAGATCGGCCGAAATGGAAATCAAGGAAAGGGAAAAGTTGACCGGTGATATTGATGGGATATTAATTGTAGTCCATAAGGCTAGTGGCGATCATGAGCTCGACGACGTACGCCACGAATATCAGAAGAACATCGCCACCCAGGTCCATTCCCACCTGAAGAATGGCAAGTGCCTTGACGTGTTCTTTGTTTCTGGGAAAGCGGATTCGGTCAAGCAGATGCTGGCGGCATTCCAGAAGGATGAATCGTTGGAATATATAAAGTTCGTCCAATCTTAATAATGAGGACTTGACATTTGTCCAAGAACAACATATCTCATACGTCACATCATTTTCGGTGAGAATGTCTTCTTACTTCACACGATCGAACGATATATAAGAAGAAATTGGCATTATTCTTCACTTTTCGATAACCTTGGGATATTTACAGCAACGAACATTCCCGACCGCGAATGTGGCACAACCGGAAAGGATCAGTGTAGGTTCCGTCAAAGGACGATAGTTGGGCTAATCGGTTTCGATGGTTCTAGCTAGATCATGAAGAACAGGTCCAACTTTCTTCGTTGACATACTATGTGCGCAAGAATGCAGTATCCATTTGGGTTCGGCTGCATATCTCTCTAGTCATCTGTTCGATTCGACCCTGGTGCAAAACTAATTCTGTAAACCAACCGTTTTCCCAGCCAGCAATAATAAATTGAACATGGCAATCTTGGCTTGGACCTCATTTTTCCGACCCGTTTTCGAACGGCGTCCAATCCGATATCCGAACAACCTACTGATCATGCTGAACGCTGTTTCCATTATGGTTTCGCTTGCCGTAAAGGGGCTGCAGCCCTCTACGGCCAGTGCTGCCAAAGAGGCCATTTTCTGATATAGTGTCTCCGGTCTCGGGAAATGTCTGGCATTATTCGTGATTCCATGGAGCGGCGTTGCTCCATTAATGATCCGATCATCCCAATCGGGGAAATGTTTTGTTTCAGTTCCTGGCGGGATTGTATTCGGTACTCGTACGTCCCTGAGCAACTCCACTGGATACTTCAAAGAACATTTCCCCACCGATTGAAAATAGAAAAGAAATGCCTGGATTCGGATAGATGGTGCGAAGGGCCGGATTTGAACCGGCGAACCTCTGCAGGAACAGATCTTGAGTCTGTCGCCTTTGACCTGGCTTGGCTACCCTCGCATCAGTGTTCCTGCGTAATGCCGCTGGGCTAATTAAAGCTTATGAGCCCGGGGTCGGGCTTGCGGATACTGGCTGGACTACACCTTGGTGGTGATCTCGCAGCGGTTCTTCACGATCACAAGGGTATGCTCCGTCTGCGACACCATCCCGTGTTTCGTCTCCTTGCAGCATCGGATAGCTCATGATGACCCCGTGCCGGAACATGTTCTTCAGCAGGTGCGGCGCATCCTTGTCCAGCTTCTGGCACCAGCGTTCGCAGAACGGCAGTGTGCCGAACTCGGTCTTGATCTGCTCGAACAGGCGCATGGTCTCCGCGTCCTTCAATTGCCGGTCACGAATTATGCGGTAGATATTGCCGGCCTTGGCGTTGTCGACAGAGCCAGCACCGTTCGTGGCGAACGGTTCGACCGCGATGGTCATGCCATCTCGGACCTTGGTGGTCGTCCCATCATCATAGTTAGGGATGGAAAGCCCGGCGTGAAGGTTGTACTGCTTCACCTCGTGGCCGTTCAGATTGACCACTGGGCGGAAGCCCGACTCCTTTATGCTGCGTTCGACGGCTCCGCCGATGGCATTCACCGGCGTTCCGTCAGCGATCATCTCGGTGGCGAACGTAAGTGCGCGGGCCGACGCGTTGATCAGGTCAGTCCAGTTCTTGGTGCCCACCTCGACGCTAGCAGCAGTGTCGCCGATATATCCATCCACGTGCGCACCGACGTCGACCTTGACGACGTCCCCGTATGGAGAAACGTGTGTCGTCGTGAAGGTTCGGCGAAAAGTGCGCCGCCACATCGTTGATGCAGAGATTGGTCGGGAATGCCAGTCTGGCACCCTTCTCATAAATGTAAGCTTCCACTTCCTCGGCCACCTTGACCAAGGGTACGTTCGGCGCCACCAGGCTTACGCCCAGCTCACGCGCTTCGCCGGCGATACGGCCGGCCTTCCTGACGCAGTCCAATGCATGCTCATCCATGTAGCACAGCCTCGACCTTCTCGATGGGGATCGCACCCGGGTCTTATGACCTCGACGTCGCCTTCGAGAAGCTGAACGATGGTGGATGGCTTGCCGATCGGGCTGGGCCCGCAATCGACATAGATGGAGACCGATTCGCCCAGGTCCTCGAGCGCGCTCTGGCAGGTGATAGGGTTCGGCCTGCGAGTGAAGGTTGGCGCTGGTCGAGATGATGGGACCGAACTCGTCGATCAGTTTCAATGCGAACGGGTGGTCCGGGATCCTGATACCGACCTCCGGGGAACCGGCGGACACCATGTCCGGAACTACGGGCTTCTTCTGCAATAGCAGCGTCAGAGGCCCGGGCATGAAAGTGCTCGATCAGCCTGCGGGCGCGGTCGTCGACGAACGCCAGCTCCTCCAGCATCCGGGAGTTGCTCACCGCGATGGAGAGCGGCATATCATAAGGGCGCTTCTTTGCCTTGAACACGCGCTTGACCGCCAGTTCATCGAACGGGTCGGCACCGAGTCCATAGATGGTCTCTGTGGGATACACGATCAAGTGACCGGAACGCAGCTCCGATACCACCATCTCAAACTTATCGTCCTGTATCTCGCATACCTTTCCGTCATTTGCAATGCCCTTGAATATTTCCATCTAGATTTCCCCCAGGTATGTCAATGCGTCCTTGACGACCATGGCCACGTCGACGTCTGTGCTCTCGCCATGTCCCGGATAAAGTGCCTTGGGACTCAGGCCTATAAGGTTTTTCACGGAAGCCACAAGCTCCTTGCGGTTCCCGCTTTCCAGGTCCCACCGGCCGACCCCGCCGACGAATACCGTGTCACCGCTGATAAGGTCTCCGCTGCCCCTATCGAACAGAGCATATCCCTCCGATGGTGTGACCCGGCGTGTGCACCACCTCGAAGCGATGGTCGCCGGTCTCGAAGACCTCTCCCCCGTTCAGGTGATTGGTCTTGACCGGGTCCATCCTGCTCGTGTAAAAATGGGCCGCGGTGGCGCGGAGGTCCGCCCTCTCGACCGCCCCTGCGTCCAGCTCATGGATGTAAACTTCTGCGTCCAGCTCATGGGAGAGTTTGGCCGCCCCCCCGACGTGATCGTAGTGCCGGTGGGTGAGTATGATGCGGTTCGGCATCTTTCCCTTCGACAGGGAGCGGAGCTTTGCCAGAACCTTTGCGTGATTGGAACCGGTTCCCGTGTCCACTACGAATGGGTCTTCCCCCGTAACCAGGAAGATGTTCGAATCTGGACCCATTCCAGCAATGCTCAGGATCGGCATCAATTTTCGAAAGTTAATCTCTCTATTTATACTTTTGAGGGGCTTTTGCTCAACTTGTTTAACATAATCAAAAGACAAAGTCGTTATACCATTCCAGTCGCTTGTATTATCGGAGAACATGAAACTCTACGAGACAGAGGGCAAGGAACTGTTCCGACAATATGGGATCCGGGTTCCAAAGGGAAAAGCATGCAATTCATTCTACCAGATCCGTTCCTGCCTCGACCATCTGGAGATGCCGGTCATGGTCAAGGCCCAAGTGCTCACCGGGGGAAGAGGAAAGGCCGGGGGCGTGGTCACGGCGATGACCGTCGACGAGGCGATCGCAGCGGCGCGTAACATATTCAATATCCAAGTGAAAGGGCTTCCGGTCAATGCGGTCCTGATCGAGGAAATGGTCCGTGAGGTGAAAAGCGAGATCTATCTTGCGGTCACGATCGACCCCCGCCTGGGGGTGCCTTCCCTTATGGCAAGTTCCAAGGGGGGGATCGACATCGAGAACGTCCCCACTTCACAGATCGCCACCTGGCCCCTTTCACCTTTTATCGACATAGGGGATTACGTGACGCGGGGAGTGAGTCGATTCCTCGGCATCGAAGAGACCATGGAGGCACAGCTCGGAATGGTCATCGGGTCCCTGTGGGGTCTTTACCTGCAGAAGGACTGCGACCTGGTCGAGATCAATCCGCTTATTGTCACGGAGAATGGCGAAATGATCGCAGCGGATGCCAAGGTCATCCTGAACGATGACGCGGGCTTCCGGCAGCACGGGTTCGATAAGCTTCTCGGCCGTGACCTGACCGATCTGGAAAGAGAGGCCCGGATATCCGGCGTCAACCTGGTGCAGCTTGAGGGAGAGGTTGCGGTGGTGGCAAACGGAGCCGGACTGACCATGGCCACGTTGGACTTGTTGGAGCTGAACGGGCTTCACGGGGGGCTGTTCGTGGATCTGGGAGGGACTGACGATCCGGGCCAGGTGGCCACCGCTATTGATCTCGCGATAGGCGAGAGGTCCAGACCGCGGCCAAAGGCATTGCTGGTCAGTGTCTTCGGGGGCATTACCCGCTGTGATACCGTGGCGGAGGGTGTCATCAAATCCATTGCCTCATCGGCCCCGGACATACCGATGGTGGTGAGGCTAAGGGGGGTGAATGAGGACAAGGCCGAGGAGATGCTCAGAACGGCCGAGATCCCCTTCACCCGGGACCTGGAATCCGCGATTGTCATGCTGAAACAGGAGATGGTCGAGTGAGATACGATCTGACCCTGACCCTAGGATTGCCGGTGATCGTCCAAGGAATAACTGGGCACCAGGGCAAAATACATACCACGGCCATGAAGCAGTTCGGGACCAACATAGTCGCCGGTGTCTCACCAGGAAGGGCGGGCACTCTGGATGACGGGACTCCGGTAAGGGATACGGTGCATGAATGCGTGAGAGAGTTCGGGGCGGAGGCATCCGTTATTTTCGTCCCAGCCCCACACGCGAAAGAGGCCGCCTTCGAGGCGATCGAAGGCGGTATCAAGACCATTGTCATGGTGACTGAGCATGTCCCCCCGCTGGACACGGTACGCATCGCGCAATATGCCAGATCCATGGGGGTCACCGTCATTGGTCCAAACTCACCCGGAATCGCCATACCTGGAACGATCAAACTGGGCATCATGCCCAATTCCATATTCATGGCCGGTCCGGTCGGCGTAGTCTCCCGGAGCGGAACCCTGACCTATGAGGTCGTCCAGTCGTTAACTGACGCAGGGATAGGGCAGGCCCTTTGCATAGGGATCGGCGGGGATGCGGTTACTGGCACCAGCATGGTCGACGCATTGAGAATGTGCAAGGAGAAGCAGGATGTCAAGGGCATCGTGCTGATCGGGGAGATCGGCGGGGCCTCCGAGGAGATGGCGGCTGATTTCATCCTAAAGAATCTATCCATGCCGGTGGTGTCCTTCGTGGCCGGGATGACCGCGCCTGCCGGAAAGAGAATGGGACATGCCGGGGCGATCATCTCAAGAGGTACTGGCCTGGCCGAGGACAAGGTCCGGAGATTGAGCGAGGCGGGGGTGGACGTGGCCACCCGGATATCGGTCATTCCGAAGTTGATCGCGGCCGCCATCAAATCGACCGAGTAAGGGCGAGAACCGCCCCCATTTACGCCCTGGCTATGAGGGGATGTGCAGTTACTCGAATAGCCGCCCTCATCGTAACCTATTAATCTAGGCAAGTGTTAGTCTACCGAGCTCATGTAGAAACCATGAAGCAAGGCCAGAAAAGGTGTGAAACACCCTTCTGAGAAAGCCTTAAATATCTAATCCTCGGTGAGGGGGTTACCTTGCCCAAACAGGCAAGAAAGGACGCTGCCAATAAAAAGGTCGATGAAGATGGCAACGTTTATATATCCCCTCAAATATGGGGATTTCAACGCAGCCGGAAAAAGAATATCTGGCTCGTGAAAATTATGCTCAATGCACCCGGGAAATAACCTTTCGCCGGGGAAGTGGTAGAGAAGGTCGAGATTTGGAAGAGTTCTCGACTATTCGGTGATTACCAATCATACGCAACCTGGACGTGTGTTAAGCCGACAGTAAAATAGATAGCGGCGAATTGCTACGCCGATTGGGGAATGGCTCGGCTCGAGCGCCGAAGAAGGTCGTGTCAAGCTGCGATAAGCGTCGGGTAGGTGCAAGAAGCCTATGATCCGACGATTACCTAATGTGACTTCATATTCTTCGGAATGGTCCTTTACAGGATCGGGAACGCGGGGGATCGAAACATCCTAGTACCCGCAGGAAAAGAAACCAACAGGGATGCCGTTAGTAAAGGCGATCGAAAGCGGCACAGAGCAAACTGAATCCCTTGTAGAAATGCGAGGGAGATGTGGTGTTGTGGACTTGGTTACTTCTTAATCGATCAACCAGAAATCTGCTGGAACGCAGTACCAAAGAGGGTGATAGTCCCGTACGGATAAGTCGAAAAGAAGATTGCCAATGTTCCTGAGTAACGTGCGTTGGATATCGCGCGTGAAGCTGGGAAACATTAGTTTCCAACTCTAAATACGTCTCGAGACCGATAGCGCAGTAGTAGCGTGAGTGAAAGCTGAAAAGTACCCTTGACGGGAGGTAAAAAGAGCCTGAAACCAATCGGCTATAAGTTGAGTGTGGCATGGAAGGGATGATGGCGCAAGCCGTACCAGTGTCCACTCGTCCGTTTCGAATAACGGGCCATGGAGTTCTGTTCAATGGCGAGGCTAAGATCTAGAAGATCGGAGCCGGAGGGAAACCAACTAGCCCGCAACCCGCAAGGGTGAGGGGCGAGGTGCGCTCGCCTGGAGTCATTGGAGGGATACCCGAAGCCAGTTGATCTATGCCTGGGTAGATTGAAGCCTTTCGAAAGGAAGGTGGAGGATCGAACCCGTAATGATGTGCAAATCTTTGGGATGACCTGGGCATAGGGATGAAAGGTCAATCAAAGCTGGAAATAGCTGGTTCCTCGTGAAACTAATCGCAGTTAGACCTCGATGGAGGTAGGTTATGTGGTAGAGCACCAATTGGGGGCTTAGGAAACGAAAGTTTTCGGTCGCCTGTTGAACTCCGAACTTGTAACCACCGTAGAAGTCGGGAGTGAGGGCCTCTGGGGTAATCTTGGGGTCCATCAGGGAATGCAACCCAGCCAATAATTAAGGTCCCTAAATTCCGGTTAAGTGTAATAACAAAAGGCGTCTGTAGTCGAAGACAACTGGGAGGTGAGCTTAGAAGCAGCCATCCTTTAAAGAAAGCGTAACAGCTCACCAGTCGAGATTATGGGCCCTGAAAATGGACGGGGCTAAACCGGATACCGATATTATTGAGCACCGAAAGGTGATCTGGTAACGAGGTGACATGCATGGGTAGAAGCTAGGCCGTGAGGTCTGGTGGACCGTGTTTGTATAAGGATCATGGTAGGAGTAGCAGCAAAGAATGGTGAGAATCCATTCCGCCGTAGGGGCCAGGGTTCCTCGGCAATGTTCGTCAGCCGAGGGTTAGCCGATCCTAAACTATTACTTAATCGAAAATAGTGAAAGGGAAACAGGTCAATATTCCTGTGCCGATTAACCTCTGTCTAGTATCTGACACATCGGGATAATTCGAGCAGTCTTGTCTGGCTGTTCAAGTGTGTAAGCTTAGGAAGAACCGTAATGGTGAGAACTTTGCGAAAGCATGAGTAGGAGGACGAAAGTCCTCTTCGGACAATTCCTGGTGTCCATGAAAACGATACTAGAGTCAGTTAATCGATCGTACCAAGATCTGACACAGGTGCCCCTAGATGAGAAGTCTAAGGCGTGTCGGCGAGAATTCAGGCGAGGGAATTCGGCAAATTAGCCGCGTAACTTCGGGATAAGCGGTGCCAGCAACGAAAGTTGCTGGTCTCAGTGACCAGGGAGCTCCGACTGTTTAATAAAAACACAGATCACAGCAAGTCCGAAAGGATTAGTATTGTGGTTGAAGCCTGCCCAGTGACGGTATCTCAAACTCGGGTTCAACCGAACGAAGGACCGTTAAACGGCGGGGGTAACTATGACCCTCTTAAGGTAGCGTAATACCTTGTCGCTTAATTGGCGACTTGCATGAAGGCCCAACGAGAGCTCTACTGTCCCCGCCTGGAAGCCGGTGAAACTAATAGTACTGGCGCACAATCCAGTATCTTCCACCTGAAAGCGAAGACCCCATGGAGCTTTACTGCAGCCTGTTGTTGTGGTATGAACCTGATTGTGTAGGGTAGGCGGGAGGCGTTACCCAGGAACCAGCGCTAGCTGGTCTCCGAGCCAACGATGAAACACCGCTCTTTTGGATTTGTATCACTTACTTCGTAAGAAGGACACCTATAGGTGGGCAGTTTGGGTGGGGCGCCACGCGCTCACAAAGGTAACAAGCGCGCCCAAAGGTTAGCTCAGGCAGGTCAGAAATCTGCCGGTGAATGTAAGGGTAAAAGCTAGCTTGACGCCGGTTCGGACAACAAGAATCGGCGATACGAAAGTAGGGCCTAGCGAACCAATCAACCTTCCTAATGGGGGTGATTGATGACAGAAAAGTTACCCTGGGGATAACTGAGTCGTCGCCAGCAAGAGTTCATATCGACCTGGCGGCTTGCTACTTCGCTGTCGGCTCTCCCTATCCTGGTGGTGCAGCAGCTGCCAAGGGTGGGGTTGTTCGCCCATTAAAAGGGATCGTGAGCTGGGTTTAGACCGTCGTGAGACAGGTTTGTTGCTTTTTGGTGGAAGTGTATTGATGCTTGACGAGAAGGATCCTTTAGTACGAGAGGAACGGGGATCCGGTGCCTCTAGTTCATCAGTTGTCTGACAAGGCATTGCTGAGCAGCCACGCACTAGTTGATAAGAGCTGAACGCATCTAAGCTCGAAGTAACCTTGGAAAAGAAGCATCTTAGGACGCTCATAAATGATGAGTTTGATAGAATCGGGATGTAAGTATCGAGGTTCGCCGAGATATTCAGTCCGCGATAACTAATGTCCATTAGCCGCTATCACTGTCCGCTTACCAGCAATGGTAGGCTTTGGCTTAGCCGTTACACAGGTTGCGTATACCTAACTCTTCCAAAAAATCAATTTCTTTCAATTTTTAATCAATATTTGATAGGTCAGTGTAACTGCTCTTTCGAATTGTACAATGTTTTGAACGGGATTGATTTTTCCTGAGACAGTAATATTCTCGTGCAGTCAACAGGTGGGACTGCACGAATTGCGTATGATTCTTCCATTAGCATAATCAAAGATCTTTTTCTTATTGAAGATCTGATGGATCAGCGAAAGCGCTGCCTTCAGTTCTGTTGTTCGCTGAGCTCCGGAATTATTGTAGAGCTCAGAATTTCATTAGACCCGCAATAGCGGACCATCAATCAGGTGGAAGGACAGGTTGCGTTCGAGCTCTTCCATGCACAAATATCCTGGATGTTTTTCATCAATCCATGGGTCAGCGATAGCTTTCGACCGGTCAAGGCATGTACATCGCATTGGTCGTCGTGGGGAACTGCCTGCGCAGGTCGTTCAGCTGCGGGTAGAAAATGAGGATCTCGTCGACCTTCTCCGGTTCCCGGTCGATCAACCGGGAGACGAGGATCGTCTCGGCCTTTCCGATGATCTTCCAATATCCGGAGCCATAGCTCGTGTCGGTCATAAGGAGAATGGGGATCTTGATCCGGTCAAGGTCCCAGGGGTCGGCGAACGACGCCAACTTCCTCAGCTCGTCCTTGGAGACACTGTACCTTCTCCCGTCCTTCCCCTCGTAGAACGGGTCGGTCTCATCGAGCATGTCAGCGATCGACTTCCTCTTCGGAGGGATGTGCTCGTTCATGCTCTGCAGGAGCTTCGCCATCACCCGTTCGTCTTCCATCTCCACAATGATGGCGGAACCAAGTAGAAAAATGTCACCGAAAGCGATACGCCTCCTCCGAAAAGGTGTTCCAGATACATCGTAGAAAATGACGATAGTATTCAATAGCCCGCCTATCCAATGAGGAACCGAGCACATGGAAGACAAGATGACCGCAGAAACAAGGGCCATGCTGGATACGCATCCCTGCTATTCCGAGAAGGCTCATACGAAGTTTGCCCGGATGCACCTGCCGGTAGCGCCGAGATGCAACATCCAATGCAATTACTGCAACCGGAAGTACGACTGCACCAACGAATCCCGCCCGGGCGTGACGAGCGAACTGCTCACGGCCGAAGCAGTCGGTCGAGAAGATCCGGTACGTGAAGGAAAAGATACCATACCTGAGCGTCATCGGCATTGCCGGTCCCGGAGACCCGCTGGCCAACGAGGAGACGTTCCGCACGCTGGAGCTGGTCGGCCAGGAGTTCCCCGAGCTGACCCTGTGCCTGAGCACGAACGGGCTGATGCTGCCGGCGTCAGTGGACCGGCTCAAGGCGCTGGGGATCAAGTTCATAACCGTGACCGTCAACGCCATCGACCCGAAGGTCGGGGCGAAGATCTACGATTTCGTCGTCTGGGAAGGAAAGACGTTAAGGGGAGAGGCGGCCGCGGCGAAGCTGATCGAGAACCAGATGGAAGGCATCAAGGAAGGCAGTGGCCGCCGGGATGCTGGTCAAGGTCAACACCGTCATGGTCGCCGGCATCAACGACGACCACATCCCCGAAGTGGCGAAGAAGGTGAAATCGCTGGGCGCGTACGTCGTCAACATCATCCCGATGATACCGGTCCCGGGCACCAAGTTCGCCGAGCTCAAGGCACCGACGGCGGAGCAGCGGAAGAAACTGCAGGACCTGTGCGAGCCGGACATAAAACAGATGAGGCACTGCCGCTTCTGCCGGGCGGACGCTATCGGACTGCTCGGAGAGGACCGGTCCGCCGAATTCGCCCACTTTACCTGCCAGGCGAGGGACGTGCCGCTCAAGGGCCCGGTCCAGGTCCAGATGCAAGGAGACAACGTCTACAAGGTGGCGGTGGCCTCGACGACCGGGAAAGAAGTGGACCTGCATTTTGGTCAGGCCAAGAAGTTCTTCGTCTTTCAGGTGGACGGGTGCAGTGATAACGGAAATGGAACCGATCGAGGTGGACAATCTCCCCAACGTGGCCATGCTAGGGAATGCCCACAAAGGAAAGCTGGAGATGCTGGCCGAGGTCGCTCCAGGGTTGCGATGTGGTGATCAGCATGAGCATCGGGACTCCCGCCAAGGAGTACCTGAAGGAGGATGCGATACAATCATACACCGCCAAAGGACCGGTGAAGGCCGCCATCGATCAGGCCGTGGACGCGCTCTTCCGGGACCGGGCGAACACTTTCGAGTGATAGACCATGAAGGCGTCCAGGGTGTTGGTCAGCTGCCTAGAGAACGAGGGGGTCCAGCGTGTCTTCGGCATTCCCGGCGAGGAGAACATGGACACCATGGATGCCTTGGCCGACTCCCCGATCGAGTTCATCCTGACCAAGCACGAGAACTCGGCGGCCTACATGGCCGGGGTGCAGGCCCGGCTCACCAACCAGCCGGGGGTCTGCCTGTCCACACTGGGGCCGGGCGCCACCAACATGGTCAACGGGGTGGCCGACGCGTATCCTCAGCAACCTCCCGCTTATCGCCCTTTGCGGCCAGGCGGGGCAGAGCCGGATGGACCCGCCGCAGAAGCAGGTCGTCGACCTGGTCAACCTATACAAGCCGGTCACGAAGGAGTCGCTGAGCGTACGAAATCCTGCGACGGTGCCGATGCTGGTACGCAAGGCGTTCGACACTGCCCGCCGAGAGCGGCCCGGGCCGGTGATGCTGGAGCTTCCCGAGGACGTCATGAGGCAGGACTGCCCTGAGGAGCCGATTCCGGTGTGCCCGATCGTCCGGACCAGGCATGAGTCGTCAGCGCTCAGCCGGATCGCCGAGGTGCTCAGCCGGTCAGAGAGGCCATTGATCCTGGCCGGCCACGGTATCGTTCGCGCCGAGGCGGGAAAGGAGCTCAAGGCGTTCGCCCGGTCCTGGAACATCCCGGTGGCGCATACCTGGATGGGTTCCGGGATCATGTCGTTCGAGGACCCCCTTTCCCTCAACACCGTCGGGATGCGCAATTACGATACCGCATTGGCCGCTTTCGAAAAGGCGGACGTGGTGATGCTGGCCGGATATGACCCGCCGGAATTCCAGCCTCAGTTCTGGAATGTCGGGAAGGCGAAGACCATCGTCTACATCGGCGAAGCCCCGGTCGGATACGCGCACAACCTGAACGTCAACATCCAGGTGCTGGGGGGACTGAGGTACATGCTGAAGTCGCTCTACCGGATCGGCGTTCCGAAGAATGGCTGGGTCTCGGACATCCGGGACCGTTTGTGGGAGGAGCTCAATTCATTCCATCCGGACGGGGCCGGGATGAACCCGAAGAACGCGGTGAAGGCTGTCCGGGAGGTGATGGGTCCGGGGGACATCGTCGTTCCCGACGTCGGAGCGCATCTCATCTGGTTCGCCCGCAACTATCCGGTCCGCCGGGAGAACACGCTGCTTCTGCCTAACGGCCTGATCACCATGGGGGTGGGCGTGCCGGGCGCACTGGCGGCCAAGCTCTGCCGTCCGGAACGGGACGTGGTGGCGGTCGTGGGGGACGCCGGGTTCATGATGACCTCGGCGGAGCTGGAAACGGCCAAGCGGCTCGGGACGAACTTCGTCACGATCATATTCAATGACTCCGGCCTCGGGCTCATCAAGGTCAAGATGAAACGGAGCTGCGGCCGGGACTACGGCTGTGACTTCTCCAATCCAGACTTCGTCAGGTACGCGGAATCGTTCGGGGCCAAAGGCTATCGGGTGGAAACGGCGGATGAGCTCAAGGAAACGCTTAGGCGCTGCCTCAAGAACAGGGAATTGGCGGTCATCGACGCCAAGGTCGATTATGCCGGCAACGACGAGCTTTTCCTTCCCGCCTCGAAGGAAGGGAAAGGGCGCCAGGAAGCGTAGATATTGTTCCCGTTATGGCGTGGCTCCGAGTGAAAAAAGTTCATATAAGAACCGTCTCATAATGCGGCGATGACCGCTTCAGAGTTCGATCTCAAGTTCTTCCTGGACAATGGATTCATCAGGAAGCAATGCCCCAAGTGCGGGCGTCATTTCTGGAGCCTCGGCGATTGGCCCAGCTGCGGCGAGCCCCCGTGCGAGGAATACACATTCATCGGCAACTCACCCATGAACAAGGTCCTGACCCTGCACGAGACCCGGGAGGCCTACCTCGGGTTCATGGAGGAGAACGGTCACGGGCGCGTGAAACGCTATCCGATCGTGGCCCGCTGGAGGGACGACGTCTTCTTCACCCAGGCATCGATCTACGATTTCCAGCCTTGGGTGCTGAACGGGGTCATCGACCCGCCGGCCAACCCGCTCACCATCTCCCAGACCTGCGTGCGATTCAACGACATCGACAACGTCGGAAAGACCGGCAGGCACTTCACGTTCTTCGAGATGCTGGCCCACCATGCCTTCAACAAGGAGGGCAAGGAGATCTATTTCAAGGACCGGACGGTCGAGCTTTGCCACCGGTTCTTCACCGAAAGCCTTGGCACCGATCCGCGCAAGATGCGCTACATCGAGGAGTGGTGGGAGGGCGGAGGGAACGCCGGACCCTGCGTGGAGGTCATCCTGGACGGGGTCGAGGTGGCTACCCTCGTGTTCATGATGTACCGGGACACGCCCGAGGGGCGCAAGCCGATGAACATGACCGTGGTGGACACCGGCTACGGGCTGGAACGCATCTGCTGGGTATCCCAGGGGAAGTCGTCCGCCTATGAGGCGGTCTTCGGCCCGGTGCTCCAGGCGCTCAAGGACATCGTGGGCGTGACATCGGATTCTCCGGTGCTCACCGAGTACAGCAAGGTGGCCGGTGCGACCAACATGAAGACCGCCGCCGACGTCAGGCGGATACGGGAGATGACCGCCGCCAGGATCGGCATCAGCTACGAGGAGCTGATGAAGATCGTGACCCCGCTGGAGGACATCTACGTGGTCTGCGACCACTCCCGTGCCTTGATGATGCTCCTGAACGACGGGGTCGTGCCTTCGAACGTCCGGGAAGGTTACTTCGCCCGGATGTTGGTCAGGCGCGCCCTCCGTTCCATACGCACGCTGGGCATCGACGTGCGGCTCGCGGACATGGTCAGCAAGCAGATCGACTACTTCGGCCCGATATTCCCCGAGCTGTACGCGAACCGCGACGACATCATGAACCTGGTGCAGGTCGAGGAAGGCCGTTACTACGAGACCCTGGGCAGGGGCAAGCAGCTGGTGTCCCGGATGACCAAGGACCTCAAGTCGGGCGAGAAGCTGGCGCTGGACAAGCTCATCGACCTGTACGACTCGCACGGCCTGAACCCGGAGATCGCCAAGGAGTTCGCCCCGGACCAGATCGATGTCCCGGACAATTTCTACATGCAGGTCGCCAAGAAGCACGAGAAGCCAGAGGCGGAGGCGGTCAAGAAAGAGGAGTTCCCGGAGAGCATGCCGAACACCCGCATGCTCTACTATGAGGACGCCGAGCTGACCGAGTTCGAGGGCAGGGTCATCGCCATCTACAATGACGGCATCGTTCTGGACCAGACCGCCTTCTATCCGGAGGGCGGTGGCCAGGAATGGGACCTGGGCATGCTGAACGGACACCGGGTGACCAAGGTCATCAAGGCCAAGACGGCCATCATGCACTTCATCGATGGTCCGTTGCCGAATATCGGCGACACGGTCAAGGGCCACATCGACAAGGACAGGCGCCTCCAGCTGATGAGGCACCATACCGGCGCGCACCTGATCAACGGCTGCGCCCGGGCCCTTTTCGGGAACCATGTCTGGCAGGCCGGTGCCCATAAGTCGGTGGAAGAGGCGCGGCTGGACATAACCCATTACGAGAACCTCAGCGTGCAGCAGCGCGACCAGCTGGAACGGGACGTCAACAAGGTGGTCCTGGATGACCTGAAGATCAACATCGGGTTCATGCAGCGCGACGTGGCCGAGAAACTGCACGGATACCGGCTCTACCAGGGCGGGGCTGTCCCGGGCAAGATCATACGGGTCGTCGAGGTGGTCGGACTGGACGCCGAGGCGTGCGGCGGTCTGCACTGCAACCACACCGGCATGGTGGGCCCGGTCCGGATACGGCGGACCCACAGGATCCAGGACGGGATCGTCAGGATCGAGTACACCGCCGGAATGGCGGCGGTGCGGGAGATACAGAAGGACAAGGGCATCGTCGAGGACCTGGTCGAACGGCTGAACACCACCCCGGACAAGATCGCCGAGAACGTGGACCGGCTGTCGAACGAGCTGCGGGACCAGAAGAAACGCATGGACCAGTTCGCCAGCGTCTACACCGAGATGAAGGCGAAGCAGCTTGCCGCGTCGGCGGTCATGATCGGGAATACCCGGGCTGTGGTGCACATCACCGATGGCGACGAGAACCCGGAACAGCTTTCCAAGCTGCTGTCCGAGATGTCCAATGTCATCGCGGTCATCGGCGTCCGGGAGAAGAGCGCCAAGGTGTTCGTCTCCAAGAGCGCGGACGTGGACATCGATTGCCGCGCGGCGCTGAAGGAGATCATGAAGCTGGTCGGCGGAGGCGGCGGCGGAAAGAAGGAGTACGCCACCGGCGGCGGCGGGGACCCGGAAAAGCTGCACGGTACGTTCGACAAGGTGCCGGAGATGCTGCGGTCGATGTGTTCCCGGTGAAACACCTTCCATTTTCATTTCTGATCGAACTATCGTTGGTTCGATCGTGAAGGGCAAGGGTTGCCAGCATCGCCTGGCACCGTTGCGTTCATTTACTTCTTGGGTAAGTTCATGTCCGCCGGGTCTGGGCTCCCTCCTGCTTGACGGCATAACCTTGGAGCAATCCTCCGATGATCAGCATCACCCCAGCCAGCACCATCAGTATCAGTCCGATGCCGATGCCCCATCTCAGTTGGACCGTGCCGAACGGCGGGTATGCGAACGAGCCCGATGTTCCTCCCAACGGGCTCTGGGCCATCGTGCGGAGGGCGTCCATGGCATATGTCGAATCGGGGACCGGGTTCACATAGGGCAGGATGCTTTCGATGGCCATCACCGCCAGGATCGTCAGGAACAGCGGGATTATCAGTCGGACCCCTCTTCCCAGATATCTCCCGCGGACCTTACGTTCATCCAGCGCCGTCATTCCGATCACGAACAATATGGCCATGGCCAGGATGAGGACCCCAAACGGGATCGGTACAGCGGTCAGCTGGGTGACCCCCATGTCCGGATCGAGCGTATTCACCCGGACCCCGTTCCAGCCGTCTATGGAGAATATGTCCACATAGCCTTGGGTGTTCAGCGAGCCGGATTGGACGTTGGCGGAGGCGGTGTAGTACGGGAAGAACGCCGATACCAGACCGACCACTATCCCGACGATGGCCAGGAAGTTCGCCGCCGTCCTCAGGTTCGAGCCTCGGAAATTGATCAGCTCGTTATACGGCCGCTTCAGCTCATGCCGTTTCGATTTTCTGTAGATGCGGAGAACCAAGAAGGCCACCGGTATCGCTAGGATCACAATGAATATGGGCCAGATGTAGGAGAGAAGCAGCTCTATCGTCAGCATGTTGTTGTTCAGGGAGGAGATAGATGCAACCCAGATCGCTCCATCCCACATGGTGGTGCCGGTATCGCTGACCCGGAACTGCGGCCCAGGCGGTCCCCGCTGGCCCATGAAGGAATCGGTCGGGTCCCCCCAGTTCCCCCAGGCGCCGGCGAACTCGGTCCATCCCAGCGAGTTATCCAGTCTCACCAGGGTGTAATCGCTCAGGGTGAGCCTCTTGCCGCTGCCGTCGACCACGTCCTGCGCGAACCCCAGCTTCCCTTGGTATGACCGGAGATAGTTCGCATGGCTGCCCTTGGCCACATAGCTGATGGGGCTATCTCCGTTCTTCTCCACGTCCGACCAGGCCGCGCTCACGCCGTTGTTGTGTTGGCTGAACCCAACGCTCTCGGCCTTCATGGTCGAATCGAGGTTCACCTGGACCATTTCCCAGTCGCCCTCATGGTTGTTGAAGGTCCCCTCGTTGAACACGTAGAACATCCAGTATTGGATGTAGGTGGTGCCCCCTGAGGTCCCGATATGCCAATACACGGTCTGCGTCCATTCGTCCTTGCTGTTCTGATAGTCGTTGATGATCCGGTCATCCTTGTTCGTGCCGACCGTGTTGTCCAGATAATGTGACGTCCCGCTGTACGATCCGAGATCTAAGGCTGAAAAGGTCCCCTCGGCAGCCGCCAAGCTCTGGGAAGTCCCGGAGCTCAGGTTCAGGTTGCATCGTGACACGAAGAACTCGATGTCGCAAGGGTAGGTCCTCTCAGCATGGGAGAACTGCAGCGTGGGAGCGTATCTGCTTGCCAGCGAGGCCTCATCCGAGGGGGAGGCGGCCTGCCCGATGCCCGCACCCAACAGAACGAGAAAAGACGCCAGAACCAACGCGGATACCGTAAACACTGCCAAAGCCCGAGCCTTTCCGCCATTCTCTGCGCTATCGGTCATGATATCCATTATTCGTTGATTTCCGGGATATTAATACTTCTGAGGCGGAAAAGCCACAGGCATCCACCAAAGGTTCGTTGGTCCGTCACAAGACACGATATGGTGAACGACCAGTCATGAAATGATTAATAACGGGCAGGCGATACCGACATAGAACCAATGGCCCGGCTCGGACAAACCTTATATATAGATTAGGGATTGACTGAGTCCTACCAGAGCACCTAATGTGCTCGGAGCGGTCGCCCCTTAGGGCGATCGGTTCCCGGACTGGACCCCTATCCAGAGATGGGAACTGTCCCCGTCGCGTTTGAGCGCCGTGGTCGATACTCCAAAGAGGGGAGATTCAGAATCATTGGATCTGCAGTACACCGGAGGAATACCTTTGGCTGACAAGGAAAAAGAACCAAAGAACGAAGAGTCGCAGAAGGCCGAGAAGCCCCAGAAGGAAAAGAAGGAGGGCAAGGATGGCCATAAGAAAGATGATAAGGGAGCAAAGGCGGAACCTGCTGAAAAGAAGGAGCCGACCAAGGCCATCATCAAGCATGAGAATGCCAACTTCAAATACATCGTCCGTATCGTCAACACCGACCTGGACGGAGAGAAGCCGGTCATCATCGCCATTCAGGGAGTGAAGGGCGTCGGCAAGCGCGTCGCTGACATCATTGTCAAGAAGGCGGCCGTCTCCAGGACCGAGAAGATCGGTAACGTCAGTGACGAGAAGATCGAGGAGATGGAGAGTCTGATCTCCACCTACGCCGACTACGCCCCGACATGGGCCATCAACCGGCAGAACGACCTCGAGACCGGTGACGACATGCACGTGGTCGGCATCGACCAGGACGTCATGCTGAAGGACGACATCAACCGGATGAAGATGATCAAGACCTACCGCGGCGTAAGGCATGAAACGGGCCAGAAGGTCCGCGGCCAGCGCACAAGGTCGAACGGAAGGACCGGACTGACCCTGGGTGTCATGAGGCAGAGGCTTCAGCAGCAGGGCGGCGGTGGCGACAAGGAAGAGAAGAAATCGGCACCGGCTGCGCCGAAGGAAGCCAAGAAATAAGGTGTTACCATGGGAGACCCTAAATTTCCACGCAAATCCTTTAACACCCCCTCCCACCCGTGGCAGGGCGAGCGTATCAAGGAAGAGGCAATCGTCGTAAAGGAATACGGCCTGAAGAACAAGAGGGAGCTTTGGAAGGCAAAGACCCAGGTAAGGGACCTGAGAAAGCAGTCCAGGGACCTGCAGGCCCGCACCAGGACCGGCGAGGAGCAGGCAAAGCTGGAAGCCAGGAACCTGCTCGCGAGCTGCGCCAGGATCGGACTCCTGCCGATGGAGGGCGCCACCCTCGATGATGTGCTCGGTCTACAGACCAAGTCTATGCTCGAGCGCCGCCTCCAGACCATCGTGATGCGCAAGGGATTCGCCATCACCCCCGGTCAGGCACGCCAGTTCATCATCCACGGCCATGTCGCCATCGATGAACGCAAGGTCACCATACCCGGCTACATAGTCACCCGCGGTGAAGAGGACAAGATCGTCATCAACCCCCGCTCGCCGATCGCCAACGACACCCACCCGCTGCGCATCTCGCAGCAGGAGGCCCTGGAGCTGCGCGCCAAGAAGCCCAAGAGGGAGCCGCAGTTCGAGGACAGGAGAGGCGGCAAGTTCGGAGGCAGGGGCGGCGGCGGATTCGGCAAGCCGAAGTTCGTCAAGAAGGTCCCGAAGGAGGCCGCGGCAGCCGCAGCGTCCATCAACGCGCCGGCAGTTCCGCTCGATCTTCCAGCAGACAAGGGGGCACAGTAAATGGGCAAATGGGGTATAGCTAACGTCTTCGCGAGCTACAACAACATAATAATAACGCTCACGGACATAACCGGTGCAGAGACCATAACCAAGGCCACTGGCGGTATGGTCGTGAAGCAGGCCAAGGACGAATCCTCGCCGTACGCCGCCATGAGGGCGGCGGAGAGGGTCGCCGAGATCGCCAAGGAGAAGGGCATCGAGGGCATACATGTCAAGGTGCGCGCTCCAGGCGGCAACAAGTCCGCCTCGCCCGGTCCGGGCGCTCAGGCCGCGATCCGTGCACTGGCCCGTGCCGGCATGAAGATCGGCCGCATCGAGGATGTCACTCCGGTCCCGCACGACGGCACCAAGAAGAAGGGTGGCCGCAGGGGAAGAAGGGTGTAAGAGGTTCCAAACATGGACGTGAAGATAATCGAGATGACCGAACACCAGGCCAAGTTCCTGGTCTCGGACGCTACCCCGGAGGAGGCCAACGCGCTCCGCCGGGTGCTCATCTCCGAGATCCCGAAGATGGCCATCGAGACGGTGGAGTTCCACCTCGGCCCGATAAGGGACGAGGAAGGGAACGAGTTCGAGAGCGTCAGCCCCCTGTTCGACGAGATAGTGTCGCACCGGCTGGGACTGGTCCCGATCCCATCCGATCCGAGCCTGTTCGTCCCCAAGGACGCGTGTACCTGCGCCGGCGAAGGATGCCCGAGCTGCACCATCATGTACTCCCTCAACAAGAAGGGGCCATGCGAAGTGTACTCCGGCGACCTGGAGCCGCTGGGCTCGGAGGAGTACCGGGTCAAGGACCAGCTCATCCCGATCGTCAGGCTGGGAGCGGGACAGGCCATCCTGGTCTACGCCTCCGCTGAACTGGGCATCGGACATAAGCACGCCAAGTGGCAGGCCACCTCGGGTGTCGGCTACAAGTATCTGCCGAGCGTCAAGATCGACCTCTCCAAATGCGACAATGGCGGCGCCTGCATCGATGTCTGCCCCAAGAAGGTCTTCGCCAAGAAGGACGGAAAGGTAGCGGTGGTCAACGAGGCCGCCTGCACCATGTGCATGGCCTGCGTCGATGTCTGCAAGAACAGCAAGGCGGTCAAGGTCGAAGGCGACAAGAACAAGTTCGTGTTCGAGTTCGAGACGGACGGCTCGGTCACCGCCAAGCAGGCACTGGTAAAGGCGCTCGCGATCCTGGAACAGAAGTTCGAGGATTTCCGGGAGCTCATCTCCACCTTGGAAGCGGCCTAAACCCCTAAAACCAATTTCCTAATTTTTCTATTCTCAATCATCCAGCCTGGGGCTTTCGTCCGTTTCCTCCGGTTCTTCCGCGGAGAAGTCATCGATGCTCTCTTCCGATGCCGGCTCTTCCTCGCAGCCGGCCCCGTCATAGATGTCCAGCGAGCAGACCATGTTCGACTTCTTCTTGCCCTTCAGTTTGGCGCTCTCCTTCTCCAGGATGAAATCGTCGATCGAGATGTCCTCGTCGTCGATCTCTCCGCCGAACATCGACTGGATCGAGCTCTCCATCAAACCGATGCGCTGCCTGGTATAGTTCGGCAGGCCATATTCCTTGCCGATCAGCTTGGTGATCCTGAGATACTTCTTGACGCTCCCCTCGGCCACCGTCATGGTCAGGTTGTTGCCGCAATAGCATTTGCCGGTCAGCGGCACCCGCCGGTAGATCTTGCCGCACTTGGTGCAGCGGACCTTCTGCCCGGAGAATGCGCCCAGGTTGCCGATCAGGTCGGGCATGAAGTGCTTGGTGACGATGCGGTGCGCGACATCCATCTTGTCGATCGCCCTGATCTCCTTCGCCAGGACGAACTGGGCCTGGAGCTTGTTCATCATCGAGCCGAGCGTCTTGTACGCACTGAAGACCGGGCCTTCCGCAATGTCGTTGGTGTCGTGGGTGTATCCGAAGCCCTCATACTGCAGCAGCGACTTGATCCTCCCGCCGACCAGGTCCATGCTGTCCTGGACCTCCTTCGGGGCCTTCATGGCCATGGTCGCCTCGTAGAACGCCAGGGGATATTCCCAGAGCACGTCCACGTTGTGCGCCTCCTTGTCGATCTCGTTCGGGTCCAGCCGGGTGGCGAGAACCAGTGGGGCATCCATCAGGCCGCCGCGCGAATCCGGGAGGTAGCCCCGGGAAAAGTTCAGCAGGCCGTCCAGCAGCAGGGAGACGCTGTCCTCGTCACCGTCCGCGTTCCGCCTCTTGGCGGCATGGAAGAACGGATGTCCGTAACAGACATGTGCCTCGGTGAACCCGATTATCCGGCACAGGATGCCTCCGGAGGTGTGCGGCGCGAGACCGATCGCCAGCGCTCCCATCAGGTCCTCCCTGGTCCGGGCGTTATAGTAGCGCGGCTGGCCGTAGAACTTCTCCAGCTCGTCGTCGACGAAGGCGGCCACCTTCACCAGGTAATCGCCGCAGACCTTGGCCGGGACGATGTCCTGGACCCTCAGTTCGCATACCTGTTCTCCGTCGGTCAGCGGCAGGCCGTGGGCATCGCGCTCGTATCCGAGCTCCTTCGCCCTGTCCACCGAAAGGCCGATCTCCCGGGGACGGAAGTGGGTCAGGGGCACGTCGGTCATGTCGTAGCGGATGGTGCCGTCCTTGTTCACGTGGATGCCGTGCTTCCACCTCAGGATGCCCTTCTCCAGCGGTTCCGGGGTGCGGTTCTTGGAGATCAGCCCGATCACTCCCTTGATCTTCTCCGGCATCGGCTCGTTGACCCTCTCCGCCGCCTTCTCCAACAGCTCGTCCACCGGGATGGAGGTCACCTGGGGTTTGTCCCGGGGCACCGTGTGGGCGCCGCAGTCGCATCGGCACAGGATGGTGTTGGCCCCGCATTCCGGGCAGACCCGCAATCCTACCGAGGCGTTCACCGCGCCCGCCTTCTTCCTGGAGAAGGTCCTGCCGTTCTCGTCCTTCTTGTCCGATTGGGCCGAACGGGCCACCGTATCGATGAAACGCTGGGCCCCGCCCGCCGTGCCCACGGGGAAGAGGGCGTGGGGCGGGGGGCTGAGCAACCTCTCCTTGGCCTTCTCCGGCCGGGCCATCCTGGTCCCTATGCGGGTCACCGCCCTGGCCCTGACCGTCACCCCCATCGACTGCCGAGACGGCATCCAGCGGTCCTTCACCGGCCAGCATCGATGTGGCGACCACTCGCTCCCCTTCGATCCCCAGGCCCAGCCCAGCCATCAGCGGCCAGGCGTACTTGGTCAGGATGAGGTCATCGCCATAGACCGTATGCAGGGCGCCCAGATTCTCCATGGTGCGCTTTGTACCCGGCTCGATGCGCACCGCCAGGGAACGGTTGATCCATCTCCCCTCATCGAGCAGGTGGTCGCGCAGCTTCAGCAGTTCCGGTACCTTGATATCATACCAGAAGAGGTTGTAGTTGGGATGGAGCGGTACCTGGTACTTCTTCGAGATCTCCAGCGCCCTTTCGAACGTGACCGGGTCCCGCCAATCATCGGGAAGCTGCCAGTCGCTCGCGGCCAGGAGCTCCTGCTTGTACCATTCGATGGTGTAGTCTCCCTGCACCAGCACGTGGTTGTTCTCCACGAACTCGCCGAAAGGGAGCAGAACCTCACCCAGATCGACGATCTCCACGATCTCCGATTTGACCGCATCGGCCTCGGCCATGGTGTTGGCCTGGATCAGGTCTCCGTTCTTGAGCAGCAGTATCGGTCCCTCGATCGAATCGCACGGGGTTATCGCGCCCGCCTTACCCGGCCTTTCGATCTTGATCTGGGTGCCGATGGCCAGGAAATCGTCGACCGCACGCATGGTCGCCGGGCTGACCGCGAGGGCCGCCAGTCCGGTGGTCCTGCCTCTCCCGTATCGCAGACGGAGCCCCCCGGGCCGGGAGGGGTGGCTCAGAACCGGGCGTCCCGCCAGCATGTCCTTGAGGTACTTGAAGTCCGGCTTGATCTTGTTGTCTCCCTTGTCCCCGGAACCTTTCTTCATCTTGTTGTACTCCGAGATGAAGTCCCAACCGTCCATCTTCAGGTTCTTGACGTGCTTCTCCAGCTTCGGGGCCTTCAGGCACAGGCCTTCCGAGATTACCAGTGCCACGCCCCCCCGGACCGCGTTGGTGCCGATGCGCGGCAGGTCGCGGAAACCAGATATCTCGGCGTCCTCGGTCTTCTCCCCATCCACGCAGACCGGGCAGTTCTTGTAGATCAGCTCGATCTCCTCGTTCGACGGCAGATACTGGAGATGCTGCTTCATCTTGTAGAGCGGGATCTCCTCCTTCAGCCGTTCCACCTCCTGGAAAGTGGGCACGTACTTTCCGATGCCGAATTCACGCCGGACGACATCGGCGATCAGGACGCTCATGGCCTGGCCAGTACCGCCGGCGGCCCTGATCGGTCCATTGAAGAAAACAGAAACATACTCCGTGCCATCACCATTGGTGCCGATCTTGACCGCCCCTATCCCAACGATAGGTGCCACCAGGATCCCCTCGGTCAGCACCGAAAGACCGACACGCACCGCCCGATCAAGCGCCTCCTCTCGGGTCTTGGCCGGGAATTTAGCCACTTCCTTGGCCACCAGCAGGGAGACCTCCTCCCGGCTTTCATGGGTGAGGCTCAGCTCACGTATCCGCTCCGCCACCCCCTCCACATGCCAATCGGAGAGCTGTTGCTCGACCCGGGCCGCCAGGTCCTCTGCCTGGGGGATCTCCACGAACGTTTCCGGATCGAAGCCCTGCTCGCGCGCCAGCTTCGCTATCTCATAGCAACGGTCGTTCTCGCGGTACATGTCCTGGAAGTACCGCTTCATGCTGTCGCTGCAGGCGAGTTCCTTCAATCCCGCATCCCCTGAAACAAGAGATTGTTTTACGCCAGCGGCTCCATCGGGAGGGCCGCCGCCTCTGTCGATTTAAGGACCTTGACGATCTCATCCCTTAGCTCGTCCAAGTTCTCTCCGGCCATGGCCGAGATCTTGATGCGATCGCTGTCGGTGCGGACCAGGTCGACCTTGTTCTCGACCTCGATCATCGGGATGCCTTCGAACGATTTCTTGATCGATTCCAGTAGGTGCAACTGCTTTTCGTAGGAGTAACCGGACGTTTCTGAAGGGTCAAGGACGAAGACGATAACATCAGCCAAATGCTTCAACGCAAGGACGGCCTGGAGCTCGATCTCGTTGCGGTCCTCCAGGGGGCGGTCCAGCAATCCCGGTGTATCGATGATCTGGAACTTCCTCCATCCCTTTTCGAAATGACCCACGCCGATGCCCTGGGTGGTGAACGGGTAGGCGGCGATCTGCGGCTTGGCCGTGCTGATCTTATCCACCAGCTGGCTCTTGCCGACGTTCGGGAAACCGGCGATGACGACCGCGGGCATGGAGTTGTCGAAGTCAGGGACCTTCCGCAGCTCCTCGCGGGCCATCTGCAGGAATTTCAGGTCCTTGTCGATCCTCTGCATGACGGATGAGATGCGGCCGTAATACTGCTTCCGCTCGTTGTCCATCTCGTTGAGGTCGCCTGCCCGGTAGACCCTTCCGCTGTACTCTCTCTGCAGTTCGCTGATCTTTTGGGCGGCCCATTCCAGTTTTGACAAGGCCTTCTTCAGCTCGTCGACCCCGATCAGGACGTTGACCAGTTCGGCAACGAACTCGTTCCGGTCGTTGAGCGACGGGAAGGCTCGGTTGTACTTTATCAGAAGGGTAGAAATTATATCCGCGGTGGCCATGATACGGGCCCCGGACTTGCGACGGATCATGTCGAACTTGGAATCTCCCTCCGCGTCGATCTTGACCGCCCTGCGGAACGCCTTGTCGAGGATCTCATCGGCGTCCATTATGGTGGGTATCCTCTTTCGTAAGTTCAACACAAAGATTCCTAAAGCAAAGGGTGGTATTAATCTATCTCTCAATACAGTCCGGGAGGTGCATCCATATGGCGTTAGAGACCGATTGTGAAATAAATCTGAAGAAGGACGGGGTTGTTGTCATCGACGCCCGGCGCGCCTCGCTCCTGGAGAAGATAGGGAAGAGCGGGTCGCTGGACGCTTCTATCGAGCTGGTCGGCATCTCACTGGGTGAGGCGAAGGTCTGGCTGCAGACGATGGAGAACGCCGTTGGAACCATCATTATCCAGCACACCCCTGACGGGAAGGTCCGTCTGACCGAGGCCGGCAACCTCTTGCTTGAGGAGTTTCGAGACCCGGTCACGCATGGCCATTTCCCAGGTGCAGAACCTTTGGAAAAAGCCCTGGGTGACCACCGACGGGATCATCGTGATCGAGGATCAGGTCGTGCTCATCAAAAGGGGCAGGGAGCCTTTCCAAGGCATGTTCGCCCTCCCTGGAGGCATCGTGGAATATGGTGAGACGGTGGAGGAGTGCGTCGTCCGGGAGATGGAGGAGGAGACCGGGCTGAAGACCGAAGTCTTGGACCTGGTCGGTGTCTACTCGGCCGCGGACCGGGACCCCCGGGGGCACTTCATCACCCTGGCGTACAATCTGAGGCCCATCGGCGGAAAATTGAAGGGCGGTGATGACGCCGCCGAGGCGGCCCTATTCCCATTGAAGGACCTGCCGGTAATGGCCGCGGACCATCTCATGATACTCTCCGAGGCTCTGTTGAAAAGGGGCAGATACGGTTCCAAATGAACCTGACAGGTCGACCTTAGCTAATGAGTCATCGGAAAACAGGCAACTGAGCGTTCGGGACGTAGCTAGGCTCATGTAGCAATTAGTGATATCCCCTTATCGGAATGGCAAGTATCACCGACATAGTCATAAGCATCTTTGACCCGGCCAATGTCTTGGGCGGTCTGATCTGCATATTCCTATTGTTCTACATCGACGCCATCATTTTCCCTACTGTGCCGGAGCTCTTCACGGTGGGGATATTCGCCTACCAGACGCAGATATCGACCTTCGGGTTCGGTGTGCTCATTCTGATCACGATCGCAGTATCCGAGGTCCTGGGATTCTACACCCTGTACTTCATCGTAAAAAGGGTCAAGGTCCCGAAGCTGATCCAAAAAGGCGTCGACAAGTTCCGAGCGTTTCTCATTTATCCAGATGAACGAATGATCCTGGTGAATCGGGTCGCTCCAGTGCTTCCGTTCATGGGAGCCTTCGCCTCGATGTGCCGCTGGAGCCTAAAGAAATCGCTGCTATACGTCCTCATCGGAGGGACGGCGAAATACGGGCTCATCCTTTTGGCCAGCGGGCTGTTCATAGCCTATTGGGACAGCGCAACCGCCACCACCGTGGTCCTAGTCATGGTCATCGGCGTGATCGTGCTTTCTTTCATAGCCTCATATTTCCGAAAGAAGAAGATGATAGGTCAGCGCAGTAAGTGCGACATTCCATAACTATTTGTGCTGAATGGCAAGCCAGTTATCGAACGACCACGGAAAAGTATTTCTAAAGCGGGACCACAATCATCCCCCGATGAAGCAGGACGAGTTGGACCGGCTCATCCTACAGCTTTTGCAGAAGAACGGAAAGCTGACCAATGAGGAGATCGGTCGGATGCTCCAGCGTTCCCCTTCAACTATCCGCGACCGTATCAAGGGGATGGAGGAGGACCGGACGATCCTTGGATACTCGGCGATCGTGGATGAGAGACGGGTGGGAATACTAGCGGACGCCTACGTTTCCGCCGAGATCGATCCAAGGAAAGAATCATCGGCGCTGACCGGCCTGCTGGAACTCCAGAACGTATCGGAGATCCTTCATGTCACCGGTGACAGGCGCATCATGTTCCGCATCAAAGCATCCGATGACAAAGAGCTGCTTGCCGTGCTGGACAAGAAGATACAGCCGCTCGGGTTCGAGAAGATGGAGATCTCTTACGTGATGGACCATCTCATCTGCTATCCCGGACTATGATCCGATTTGTTCGATCGCGGCAATCCTCAAGGATACCTGGTTGATGATTTAACGTACCACATGCCAGATAAAAGTCAGGATTGTGGTTTTTCGAACTTCACAGGATTACTGGCAGCACTACACTATCCATGGCCCCAACGACGAATAACCTCCATAATGGGGGATTGTTGCGAAGAGGGGATCATCGCAGCAAAGCCCCGCCATCCGAAATACTAAATATGACTTATAGTCATTAATGACCATAAGTCATAATTGACTAAAGGTCATGGTGATAGAATGAAGAACACGGAAGGTTACAACGGAAAAACTTCCAAGGTCATAATCCTCGATGGCTCGAGGAACGATGACCTCGAGGCTGGTATCGCAGGTGAAACGTTGCATTCGGAACTCAAGCGGAAGGGTGTCAATTTCACCCATTGGACGCTCAGGGACATCGAGATCGCCCCCTGTATCGGATGCTTCACCTGCTGGACCAAAACTCCGGGGGAATGCGTGTACGACGACGAACAAC
This sequence comes from uncultured Methanomassiliicoccales archaeon, assembly GCA_963695345.1. GTDB lineage: Archaea > Thermoplasmatota > Thermoplasmata > Methanomassiliicoccales > UBA472 > DASXVU01. The sequence continues at coordinate 572,786 of OY968769.1, read as the reverse complement.
GTAAGATATGCGCGGATATAGCCAGGTCCGATCTGATCGTTCTCATCACCCCGATATCCTTCGGCGGTTACTCTTCAGAGCTCAAGAAGGGCCTGGACCGGTTCATCCCGGTGTTGTTGCCCTTTTTCCGCAAATACAATGGGGAGACGCATCACCCACAACGCAGCGGGAACGGATGGAACCTCCTCGGCATAGGCACCCTGCCGTTGAGGGATGAGGAAAAGGAGGGCCTATTCCGAGACCTGGTGATAAGGAACTCCTTGAACATGCATTCAGAAAACACGTCAAGCGTGGTACTGCATAAAGGGTCGAACGAAACGGAGATCAAGGTCCAGATGACCGCCGCGTTAAAGCAGGTGATGGCATGAGCGGAAGGGCGCTGCTTCTTGTTGGCAGTCCGGGGAACTCGAGGTCCAACTCGGACAAGGTAGGCCAGTATCTGCTCGACCGGCTCTCCGGGGCAGGGTGGACGACCGACAAGGAATGCATCTACCAGGTCATGAAAGGCGAAAACCTGATGAATGAGGCGTTCGGCAAGATGGAGAATGCCGACCTGATTGTCCTCTCCTTCCCATTATATATCGATTCACTGCCCTCCCAGACCATCCGATTCATGGAACTGGCGAACGGGCGCGGGATCGGCGGGGGAAAAGGACGGAGGCTAATGGCGATATGCCAATCAGGTTTTCCCGAATCCAGGCACAACGAATACGCACTCAGGATCTGTTCGATCTTTGCCCGCGATATTGGCTGCCAGTGGGCAGGCGGATTGGCGGTGGGCGGAGGCGGCGCTATCGGAGGCCAGGACCTTAACGAAGGGGGAGGAATACTACGCAACCTCCGCTTGGCGTTGGACATGACGGCTGGAGCCCTAGACCAAGGGAAGGATGTCCCCCCCGAGGCAAGGGAATTGACAAATAAGGGAACCGCCCCTCCATGGCTGTATAACTGGATGGTCAACCGGAGATGGAAAAAGGAGGCAAGGCGGAACGGGACAGATCCGTTGGCCAAGCCGGATTACTAAAGGTTGTTCCAGCGGTGGGTTGAAGAAATGGCGAAGGCGAAGCCGGCGAGCGATAGAAAGGTCAGGAAAAGGGCTGAACGGGAGGACCGGATACTGAAGGTCGCAGAACAGCTCTTCCTTGCGAAAGGCTTCGCCAACACCACCATCGATGAGATCGCCGCCAAGGCGGACGTGTCCAAGGGGGCCGTCTACCTTCATTACCAGACCAAGGATGACATCTACTTCAACATCGTCGAAAAGGCGCTGGGGACTATGCGGGACATGTTCCGCCAGGCGGCCGACCGGGAGGAGGTCGGGCTGGAAAAGTTCCGGGCCATCGGCTATTCGTTCTACGAATTCACCAAGAGGTATCCGGAATACTCGAACATTATCTACGACACGAACTCCCCAAAACCAGGCAAAACACTTGCCAGCGAAGGCAGGTGCCAATCGCTGAACGAGGAGATCGGCAGGATAATGGTCATGGCGATCGAATCGGGGATGAAGGACGGATCGATCCGGCCGGACGTTGACCCGGTGGCTGCGGCTCTCATAATATCATTTTCGTTGCAGGGGTTGCTGAAGACCGTCCTTTCGAACCAGGAGTTCGTCAAGGCGGTCGGGCTCGAAGAAAAGAACCTGGTCGATATCTCGATCGACCTGTACGGCCGGTCGCTGCTGAACGGTCCCGGCCCTTGCATGAAGAAGCTGTAAGACAAGGCTGAAAGGCATTATCAAGCAATGGTCGACATTTACGTTGATGCATTATCTACAAATATCGACCGGACCGTCATAGATGCTGAGGGAGACTGTCCCTGGACAGTATCACGGGTGATCTGAAATGGTGAAAAAAGGTTTTGCTGGAAATATAGAGAAAGATACGCTGAAGAACAGCGATTTCCGTCGGGTGCTATACACTGGTAAGTTCAGTCAACTGGTCCTGATGAACCTGAAACCAGGAGAGGAGATTGGAATGGAGGTTCACGACACCGTTGACCAGTTCTTCCGGTTCGAAGCGGGAGAGGGTGTGGTAGTGATCGACGATGTGGAGCACAAGGTCCATGATGGAATGGCGGTCATCGTTCCTTCCGGCGCCTGGCACAATGTCGTCAACACATCGAAGAAGGACGAACTCAAGCTCTACACCATATACTCGCCCCCGGAGCACATAGACAAGGTCGTCCGGCACACCAAGGCAGATGCTTTGGCGGAACCAGAGGAATACGACGGTAAACCGACGGAGTGAGGCTACTCCGTTTTTTTCATTTTTTCTTTTAAGAAGCTAGTCGATCCCGGCCGGAGCATCGGACATCCGATCATCGTTCAATCATTCTTTGGACCGGCAGCCGGACCGGGTTCGTCGTCGAGAATGAGTGGTACCATTCATGGCAAGATTAGGGTCCAGACTCAGGATCTATCGGCCTTGCCCTTAAGCAGGACAGCCAGGTTCCTGGGGAAGATCTCAAGGTCCAGACCGGAACAGTCCAGTTTCTCCATTATCTCCTCCGCGTCGTCGTTCTGGTAGTCTCCTTTCAACAGATAGTCGGTCTCCTCCTCCGAATAGACATCCCCGTCCACGTATGAACCTAGGAGTTCGCGGTTCATCGGACAAACATCCTGGCACTTCATGCATCCGACTATGGCGTTATGGACGGAGGCTTTTATCCTGGATGGAAAGGCCCGTTCCGAGGGCAATTCGTTGAGGAACGTCAAACATCGGTCCGCCCTGATCAGGAAGCGGTCCTTGCCGATCGCCCCGGTGGGGCATGCCTTGAGGCACAGGTCACAATCGGCGCACTGGGCCATGACCTCCCGGGGTTGCCAATCATCCGTTTCCATATCCCCATCGGAAAAGAATCCGGTCAGCCTGTAAAAACTGCCAAGATCTTCCGCATAGGTGATGTTGTTCTTCCCGTAACGCGCCAGCCCCGTCCGGGTGGCCAGCGTCTTGAATGGCAATATGGCTTTGACGAACCTGCACTCCGGCAGTGCCGCCTCCAGTATCGACTTTACCTTCCGGTCGATCTCTTTCGCGTTGGCATAGGTGGGCGGTACCCGGCATCGGTGCTCTTTGCCATGGTGATTGAAGGTAATGGTTAGACCAGAAGTAGGAACTGCGACGACGAGAAGGGACTTTGCCGTCGGCAGGGAATCCGGAAGTCCGTAGTTGTACTTCGATAGGTAGATGTCATACAATTCCTGGTCCAGCTGACCCTCGTCCTTGAGCGACAATATGTCACGTCCGATATCGATGGCCCTCTTTGCAGGCACGATCCTTGCCTGCATGCCCGCTTGGTTCAGGCAACGCAAAACCTCTGCCGCCCTGGAATTCATCTGAGGGAAGGGAGGGCGGGACACGACTTATATTTACTGGCGGCCTTGTCCGGTTCAATCGGACCGAGCATCCGAACAGGGAGAATGTCGATGCCTGAGGAATTGAGCATGGGGCGTAGGTGTCAGATATGGGATGGGGAGTACTCCACCAAAGGTGCCCTGTGGAAGGGCGCCCCCAGGCACTCGATAGACCTTCCCGCTGGAGCGACCGTGCTGGAGGTGGGATGCGGCAGCGGCAAGACCCTGTCTGGAATGAACGGTGTCCGAGCGGTCGGCATCGACATTTCATCGGTGGCGCTCGATATGTGCCGGGCCAGGTATTCCTCGGACGGTCAGGAGTATGCGCTCGCCGATGCCGGCATGCTGCCGTTCCGGGAAGGGTGCTTCGACGTGGTCCTTTGCTTCCACGTCCTGGAACATCTGTATCGGCAAGAAAGGGTCGCATCAGCCCGAGAGATGCTCAGGGTGCTCCGCCCCGGCGGCCAGGTCCGTTTCAAGGGGTTCTCCCGGGACGACATGCGCTATGGAAAGGGGCAAGAGGTGGAGCCTGGTTCCTTCATCAGAGGCGCCGGCGTGCTGACCCATTACTTCCTGGCCGAGGAGGTCCGCGAGCTCTTCACGGGAATGCATGAGATCGGGTTCGAGGAGATCCGGATCGAGAAGATGATAATGGGCCAGGACGCGCTTAGATCACGGCTCAGCTTTGTTTTCAGAAAACCACTGGAATAATGTGATGCAATAAGCTTAATAACCCTCCTCAGAATCACACAGATAGAACAAGGCACAACGGGATAATGACCGAGACCAGACGTCCTGTCCGTTCGTTCGGGAGGCGTGCTCTACGGCCCGGTGTAGTTTCAGGAGAGTAACGATTTGGCAGCAACATCATCAAAGAAGAAGGAGACCAAGCCAGCAGCGAAGAAGCCGGCCGCCAAGAAGACCACCGCCAAGAAACCGGTGAAGAAGGTGGAAGAGAAGCCCGTGGCGGAAGAGGTCATGGAGCAGGTCCATGAGCACGGTGAGCATTGCGAGTGCTGCGGCGGCGATGATTCCTCGGAGAAGAACGGGCCCCGGTCCTACGTTCTGAGGGATGTCTGGTACGAGAGCCTTAACGAGGTCATTGCCAAGGAGGACATGCCCGAGGAGAACAAGCGCGAGATGCTGTTCCTGACCCTGAGCAACGCCATCCTCGACCTGGTAATGGACATCATACCATCCGACTATGCCAAGGTGGTCGCCGACAACATCGATGATTTCCTGGCGGTCACGGTCGTCAACAAGGAGAACAACATCGACCTGCTGGCCAAGTTCAAGGAAGACTTCGTGAAGGAGAAGGGAGACACCTTCGAGGACGATGAGCAGCTGCAGGCCGCGCTGGAGGATTTCGAGGATAAATGGTGGAACGCCAAGCGCAAGGACCTCAAGGGCAAGACCCCGAACGAGACCTTGGAAGAGGCGGCAAAGCGCTACGGCATAGACTGATCGGACAAACACCTTTCCAGAAATCCCTTCCCTTTTTCACTCTGGCCTTCGACGGACAATGCTTATTACTGGATTCGCCAATGCGGAGGTGTCCATGGCAACGGGCAAGGGGTTAAGCGTGGTGGCGTCCGCGCCGGGCAAGGTCATCCTCCTGGGCGAACATGCGGTGGTCTTTGGCCAGCCGGCGATAGCGGTGGCCATCGATCAGAGGCTTCAGTGCTCCATCACCCCCTCGGACGCGTTCACCCTCAACGGACATCCATTGAACGAGAGGACCCATGCCTACGTAGGGGCAGCGGCAACCCGGTTCTGGAGGGGAGGGCCGCTGGCCATCGAGACCACTTCGGAGTTCCCGTCCGGGTCCGGGCTGGGATCGTCCGCCGCCGTATCCGTCGCCGCACTGGGCGCCATTGAGGCGATGCAGGGAAAGCTGGACGCCAAGAACGTGGCCCGGGACGCATTCGAGATCGAGTCATTGGTCCAAGGGAGGGCCAGTCCGATCGATACCTCGACCAGTGCGCATGGCAGCGGGATCTTCGTCAACACGGTGAAAGGCGACGATTTCATATGGGAACTGGCCAAGGATTCAAGGCACTGGGATATCCACCACTGCGAGGTCCCGGAGCTCAGCCTGGTGGTCGGGTTCACCGGCATCTCCGCGGCGACCGGGCCGCTGGTGGCCAAGGTCAAGCGGTTCGCGGACAAGAGCCGTTTTGCCCGGGAGGTGATCGAGGAGATCGGTCAGCTGACCCTCGAGGGGAGGGACGCCCTTCGGCGCAACGATCCGGTGAAGCTCGGTTCGCTGATGACCCGTGACCAGAAGCTGCTTGCGATCCTAGGGGTGTCCTGCCCGGCACTGGACGACCTGATCGACGCCTCGCTTCCGCTCTCCTATGGGGCCAAGCTGACCGGGGCCGGGGGCGGCGGGAGCATGGTGGCCCTGACGGACCGGCCGGACCAGGTAGCCGAAGTGATCAGAAGGAAGGGTGGGTATCCGATAAAGGTCAGGACCGGGGTTCCCGGCGTAATGCTGGAATCCTCAAAAACCATTCAATAAAAGAATAGGGAAGATGTTTGGAAGGTCGTTTTTTAGATAAGGTCCTCGAATTCCTTGACCAGTTCCGGGTGCTTATCCTTGATTGCCTTGAGGATATTGAACACCGACATCTTGTCCACGCCTGCTGTGGAGAGGGTGTCGATAACGCTGTCCAGTGTCTGGTCCGATAGGGTCAGGAACTTCTCCTTGGCCATCCAGTTCCGGTATAGGCGCTCTTCCATCTCCTCGCGCCACCCGGCGTCATACTCCAGCAGCATCTTCTCGCTGAAATCGTTGGCCTCGACGCACTTTGCCAGAACCTTGCCGCCCACGAATCCGGTCATGCAACCGTTGGCTATGCCGCCGCCGGTGATGGGGTCAATGACCCTGGCAGCGTCACCTACGATCATCATTCCGTCCATGACGGTCTTTTCCAGTGGCGCCGAGACGGAGACCGCACCCGCGATCGACTCTAGCGGCTGTCCGCAGCTGAGGCGGGGGTCCTTCTTGATGAACTTGTCCAGGTACGCCTTTACCTCTCCCGGCTTCTTGAGCTTGGAGAGCAGGATGCCGATTCCGACGTTGGCCGTGTCGTCACCTTTCGGGAAAACCCATACATAGCCGCCCGGAGCGGCCGATCCGATGATGAACTCGCAATAATCCGGTTCGGTCTTCAGGTTGGTCATGCGGTACTGGAAGCAGGTGGTGATGTCGCCGGCCTTGAGCTTGGTCTCCATGCCAGCCCACCTGGCCACCTGTGATTCGTATCCGTCCGCCGCGACCACGCAACCGGCGGAAAGCTTGAACGGTTCTCCGTTGTCGATGCCCTTGATGCCAACGACCTTTCCCTTGTCCATGATGACATCGGTCGCGCTGCACTTGAGCTTGATCTCCACGCCAGCGTGCGCCGCCTTGCTCGCCAGCGCTTTATCGAAGAGGTGCCTCTCCAGCACCATGCCCACCTCATCCCCGGCGCTGCTCTCGTCGATGCGGAAAACAGACCCGTTCGGCGACACGATCTTGGCGCCAACGACCTCTGCGGATACCCATCTCCGGTCCACCGGGATCTCAACGGCGTCCAGGCCCTTCTTGGATACGCCCTCGGCGCATCTCAGGGATGCGCCAATTTCCTGGCGTTTCTCGATCATGAGGACACGGGCGCCCCCCTTGGCCGCGTGGAGCGCGGTCATAGAGCCGGCCGGTCCGCCACCAACCACTATCACATCATAGTCGGTCTTCATGCCTTCACCTCCAACTGGAGAGCGCCGACCGGGCAGGTCTTGACGCAGAGCCCGCAGCGGTTGCACTTGTCGTTGAACGTTAGGACGACGTCGTTGAGGTATATGGCGTTCTGGGGGCAGGTGCCCACGCAGGCGCCGCAATGCATGCACTTGTCGATATTGACTTTCATATTATCAGATCTCCGTCTTCCTGACGTTCACACGTATTCGTTTCCCTTGGTCTTCTTCCATTCCTCGATCGGGACGGCGAACTTCTTTTCCACCTCGTCGCGGTAGAGAGGTCCGCCATTGTAGGCGCAGAACGGTATGATGCGGTTGTCCGGGGTCGCGTAATGGATGGAGCAGCGCTTGACCCTCTCGATATCATAGTTGTAGCCGTCCTGGAAGTGCATGCCGCCCACGTACATCATGCCCCATGAGAACTTGGCCAGGGACTCCTTCGACTCGTCCCCCAACACCGATTGCAGGAGCTTCAGGAAGCTCGTGGTGGTCAGTCCTTCCGGCATCTTGCTCTCGTCCATGTGGCGTTTCAGCACGTTGAGCGTCTTGATCTTGAGCGGGAACTTGATCTTGGCCTTCTCCGCCTTGATGGAGATTTCATACAGCTCCTTGAACAGGCCTTCGACGTCCACGAACCTGGTCAGCGGAACCACCTTGCCGTCCCTGACGAACAGGTACGTGGCCAGACCGCAGTGCGGGTGGGTGGTGAAGGTGACCTTCTCCTCCCCCAGGAATGCCGACGCCAGGGTGGAGATCGGCACGACCGAGGGTACCGGGTACCAGTCGTTCTGGGATATCATCCCGGTCTGCTTCTCCAGGTCCTTGACCAGGTCGGGCAGGGTATACCGGCCCTTCTCCCGCTCTTCCTTGCTGATGCGTCCGGTGAACGCCACCGGCTGGAAGTTCACTCCCCGGATGACGTCCGAGTTCTTCAGGGCGAACTTGAATATCTCACCCACCTGGTCGTCGTTGATGCCTTTCACGATGGTCGGCACCAGGACGATCGACGGCGGGTGTTCCAGCTTGCGGCAGTTCTCTATGACCTTGAGCTTGATGTCCAGCAGCTTCCGGCCCCGGGCAGCGATGTAGATATCATCCCTCAGGCCGTCGAACTGCAGGTAGATGGTGTTCAGGCCGGCCGCTGCCGCCTTCCTAAAGAACTCTGGGTCCTCGGCGAACTTGATGCCGTTGGATGCCGCCTGGATCTGCGCGAAACCGAGCTCCTTCGCCTTCGCCAGCACCTCCAGGAACTTGGGGTAGATGGTGGGCTCCCCGCCGGAGAACTGGATGGCCGGGGTCTTGACCGGACGCTGAGCCCTGAGGTTCTCCATCATCTTAACGATCACGTCAAAACTGGGTTCCACGACATAGCCCGCCTGGTTGGCGTTGGCGAAGCATATGGGGCATTTCAGATTGCACCGGTTGGTGAGGTCGACGATCGCCAGCGCCGTATGGCTGGTGTGCAGCTGACACAATCCGCATTCGAACGGACATACCTTGGCGTTCGGGATGGCCGGGTTGTCCACTCCGGTACCGTCATAGGCGAACTTCTCGGCCTTGAGGTACATCTCGGCATCGGACCAATACACATCAGTGACCTTTCCGTGCTCGGGGCAGGTCTTTTCCATCAAAACCTTCCCGTCCGACTCGAACAGAGTGGCCGGAATGATCTTCTTGCACTCCGGGCACAGGGAATCGGTCTTCTTAGGCAATCCCTTTTGCAGTGAACTTTCTTTAGCTATCATGAAGGTCCCCGATTTATAGTCAGCGTACCGTGAAAAAGGATTTAATACTTATGTAGCTTGATTAGCTACAAATGATGCTATGAATCTGATGGACATTCTACGACTGGACCTTCGAGAACTTGAAACAGAATACAGGAAACTCGCATCGGTTCTGGAGAAATTAGGTCTCTCCGACTATGAAGCCCGGTCCTACGTAGCCCTAGTGGTCAAGAATCATGCCACCGCCGATGAGCTCTCCGACGTATCGATGCTGCCCCGAACCTCGGTGTATAAGGCGTTGCGTTCGCTGGAAGAGAAGAATTACGTGACCGCCACCGTCGGCCGGCCGACCACGTATCATCCGGTCCCGGTCGAGGAGGTCCGGGCACGCACGCTCAAGGAACTCAATGAGATGTTCGACAAGCTCGCCTCGATCAAGGGCATGCTGAGCGAGAAGGGGACCCCTCAGCTGGTCTTCACCATAATCGACAAGAAGAGGGTCATGGCCAAGATCGGGGACATGATCGAGTCCGCCAAACGGACCATAATGATATCCTCTCCGGTGATCGCGGAGATACGTGGCGTGCACGGTCAGCTGTTCAAGGATGCGATGAACCGGGGGGTGAAGATAGTGGTAATCACCTTGCCCGGGGCCAAGGTCCCCGAATCGTCGGAGGTTCATCGAAAGGCCGACCTGCTGGCCACTGATATAATTACCGACGGGGAAATGGCCATGATAGCCTCGCCCGATCTGGAGCTGTGCGGGTTCTCGGACAACCCGTTCATCGCCGAGCATTTGGAGCGGTTCATGCGCATGGCGATCGAGAAGGACGGAGCGAACCGGCGGGATATGTAATCTGCATGTAGCTTTAGCCCTTAAAGCGAAATCCCACGGTGGCTATGGCGATGAAAGCCAAGGTCACCATTCTTCACCGAAGGCCCCGTGGGATCGGTCGTCGTTCATTGAGCGAATCGCGGATGGGTCAGATGTCATTCGCGATCGCCGCGGTCCTGGTGCTCGTCATTTCCGGTGCCTCTGTCGCGGTCTATTCCCAGATGGGGGAGCGGGATCGCCGGGCCTCGATGTCACAGGATGTCCTCAAACGGTTGGAACTGGCTTCCGCCAAAGCGGCCGATGAGGCGGAGAACATCGCATACGCTATCGCCCTTGACCAGGTGAAGGCCGGGGTGCGGAACGAGACCGAGCTGATGGAGCGCTTTCTGAGCGCCGAGCGGAAGGACAGCGGGTCCCGGTATCCCTCGGTATCCGGGCCCTATCTGGTCCATGTCAACACCAGCCATCTGACCCTGATGTTCCTGCGCCTTCCGGCCCAGGACCTCTATCCGGCCGCCCTAGCAGATACCGTTCTCGACCTGGCCGGTTCATCCGTTCCCGTCTATTTCGCCCTGGCGGGGAACATGACCGTAAACGTCTCGGTCGGCTCCGACGTCCTGGCCAAGGTGGTGGAAGTGGGCCGCAGCATTCTGGTCCCGCTCCCGTTCCTGCTGAACCGCGCCGAGGCCCTCTCCTCCGCCTTTGGATCGGGCCTCACCGAGTTCGAGAAGATCGTCCGTTATGAACTGACCGCCCTGGCACAGCTCAGGGTCATCAACGGCTACGGGATGGGGAGCAGAGATGGTCTGAAAGGCACATCCTCCATCGTCACGGAGACCGATGTGGAAAACGCCGTCAACGTTGCCACCCTTTTACTGGAAAGGAAGTACCTCCGCACCGTCGACCCATCCATGTTGGCGCTCCTGAACCTGACCGGTGACCAGCCCGGGGCGAGGTCCTTCATCGGTGACCTGGCCGAGGGGGGCGATCTCGACCCGGCCGACCTGTTCCTCAGCCTCTACGGCGCCGGCGGCTACGACCTAAGGTCGGTACTGGCACAAAGCCTGTATGCCGCTTCGGATGTGATCGTCCTGCGATGGTTGGACTATCTGGGCATAATCGATATCGTCAACGGGGTCGAGGAGCTGGTCGAGAAAGGCAGCATGCTTCTGGCAGATCTCGTCGACAAGTGCCTGGGCAAGGACCTGGTTCAGGAGAAGGTCATTTCCTGGCTAGGCCGGAGGATGGCCGAGGCAGGCTACGGCGAGGACAGCTACCGGTTCGTCCACAAATCGGCCATTGACCTGGGTTTGGTGATACCGGCCCGTTCGCTCACCCTCATCAACGATACCGGACAATCCGTCCAGGTCCGGGTATCGGGAAGCGTGAACGTTGACTTTCCCGTCGAGGATATCTTTACCTTCGAGGAATGGAAGCAGTTCTACGTCCAGTATTCGCAGGGGACCCACCAGTTGGCCGCCCAGCTCCAGTACTTCGTCAAGAGCGTGGCCCTGGGCATCTCCAGTGCCTCGGACCTGCCGGTATCGCGCATGTCGCTGGACCCAAGGGATTCGCAGAACTACCTTGACCAGTTCTCTTCCGCATTGAACGGGGTAATATCGGGCCAGGGATCATGGTTCGCCAGTGCCTTCAACCGCTCCACCCTGGACGGTATCGTCGATGGAATGTCAGAGGCGCTCCTAAACTATCTGGATGACAACTGGGAAGCGATGTTCCACCGTTCGGACAGCCTGAACGGCTCGGTGATGGTCATCGCCGGGAAAATGGTCGATGATGCCAGCTCGCGCACCCCCGATATGAACGGCCTTTATTACGAAGAGAACATCAGGAGCACCGCCGCGATCATCCGGCAGGACACTTCATGGATCAACGGTCGCCTGTGCTCGGGATTCGACCTGGAGATATCGAAGGTAAGAGGGATCTTCAACCTGACCTTCAGTGAACCCAGCCCCGAGCACTCCAGGTTGATCGAGAACGTCCGAATGCTTTCCCAAGGGCTGTTCATGGTCATACCCGGACTGGAGGCCATGCTGGACCGTTTCACGTTGGTACTGCTCAAGGACCTGTCCGACTCGGAGATCGCCCGGTCCGAGCGGGTCACCATCGCCATCCCTGTCGAAGCCGGTTTCACCATCCAGTCAGAGGGAGGGAGGGAAATTAGAGAGTGCCTGGCCATAGCCACGAACATCGACCGGAACGGGATATCCGACCTGGCGGTGGATATCGTTCAGCCCTACCAGTATGACCATTCCTCATCCCTCTATCCGAACCAGCATTCGGTGGATATCGGCAACTGCTCCTGGACCCCGTTCACCAGCCAGTGGGGCATATCGCTGAAGGGTTCGATATCATTGGCCTTGACGTCCGCCATCTCGGATCCGCTGATCGAGCTTCTCAACGGTTCGAGCACGAAGGATAAGATCTCTTTCGAATCCCAGTTCACGATCTCCCTGCAGAGCGGCTGGGCGCTTGCCGGGATCGAGTACCTCCCCACCGCCACTCTATGGGGCGACATAGGGGACCTGCTTCGGTCGGTATGGCAGTGGATAGTTGATGGTGTCAAGGTGATATGTGACGGCGTCTCCAGGCTCTTCGACTCAATGCAGGGTCTGATCGAAAAGCTGATCTCCTTCTGCTCCGAGGTGGTCAAAGCCCTCTCCTCCGTGATGCAGGCGTTGATCTCCTCGGTTCAGGATTTCGTCAGGATCGCGTTGATAGGTCCATTCCAGTGGATCTCCGGAGCGATTGCAGAACAGATCGGCACGGTCTCGCGCGACATGGACATATTCGGCCTGAAGTTCCGCCTCGAGACCAACGTTGCCGACCTGGCCCTGGGTTCCGCCAAGAGCCTGCTGAAGATGACCATGTGGACAGGGCTACTGGGCAGCTCCATATCCGTTACCACGCGGATGTGCCTGCTTCCTGACGGCCAGTTCACGCTGCTCTCGAACGCCACTCTGAGATCTGAGGACTGGACGATGACCCTGGTGCTGGACCCGTTCATGGACGTCTTCGAGCACATGATCGAGATCAAAGGGATCATGGCTGACTGCGTGGTCGAGGTGGTCATGCCCGAGATCGTCCGATATGACCAGGTTTCGTTGGCCCTCTCGGACCTGCCTGGATTCGGGCAGGTCCTTTCCAACATAATCCTGCCGATCCCTGGGCTGAAGGGTGCGATCGATGCCGGTTTCGTCTTCAAGTACGCTGAGCCCAGCATGGACCACGTCATGATCAACGAGTATGAGCAGAACCCTCGTGGAACCGATTCCGGACACGAATGGGTGGAGATATTCAATCCGACCGCCGATGCGGTGAGTCTGTCCGGCTGGACAATCGAGACCATGCACGGGGTGCAGCGCTGTGACGACCTGGGGGATGTCCTGCTCATGCCTCACGCCCGTCTGGTGTACACATTCACCGGACAGGCCTTGGACAATCAGGGCGAGGGGAAGTTCCCTATCATGGAATCGGTGGTGCTCCGCGACAGCTCCGGCGGACGGATCGATTCCACCCCCTGGACCGTGGACACCAAAGATGATGCGAGATCATGGCAGCGTTCGTTCGATGGCTCCGACCGTTGGGAGTTCCGCACCGCCACCAAGAACTCGGCCAATGCCCACTGGCGGTATGACCCGAGCACCTCCCAGTCCTTCGTCGAGATGATCACCGACGCGTTGGTGCAGAGCCTTGACCTGATGACGGCCGCAGGGTCCAGTGCGGACGGCATAGCGCTCACCATAAGGGCAAGCATCGAGAACCTTCTGGAGAACCTTGCTGACTATGTGATCGACTCCATCATCGAGATCGCCGTCTATGTCGAGGTGAGCATCACCGACCAGGCTGGAGCATCCGGTGGAGGCTTCCGGCTGTCCCTTTCCGTGACCAACGGTTTCGTCCGTGAGGCGTTGCACTGGTTCGGGAGCGCCATCGTGGAGGTGATGAGGAACCTGCTCAACCCGATGGCCCCGCTGCTTTCGTCCCTGTCGGTGGAACGGCTATGCGAGAACACCTGGATCGGTCTCAGCGCCTTCTGCAGGATCGGACTTCCAGGCATCCTGGGCAAATCGCCGTTGATGGTGAAGATGTCGGCGGTGGTCAAGGTCAACCTGGCATCCGTGGGAGCGGTCATGGGCAAAGACCTGGGCAGACCGCAGGCGACGTACGGCGTTCTGATTTCGGGCATTCCCGCCTCTCTGCTGCAGAATGTCAAGCTCCGAGGCATCGGCTCGATGGTCGACGTGTGGCTACTGAAAGGGTCGGTGACCAGCACGGCATAGAACTGTTTTCCCTCCCACTACCACAACAAACTAGAAATCACCGGTGTAGGATACTCAGGAACATGCTGATGGGATTGTCGAACGTGCCACTGGCCACCGGCGACGCTTGGATGGATACGTATGGGTGGGCCCTGCTGTTCGTCACGGCGATATTCGTGGTATCGCTCTACGTGTGGTCCTATGTGTCGAAGGCCTTCGACAGGATGGCGTCCAGGGAGGGCAAGTACCTGGACTCCGAGGTGGTCTATTTCCTTGGTCGTATGGTCAAGACGGTGATCATCATTTTTCTGCTGTTCCTATCGGGGTATGTCGCATCCCTGGTATGGCAGGATTTCAAGGACCGGCTGTGGACGCCGTACCTCAACGTTATCATCGACGTGATCATCATAGCGGTGATCGTCCTGGTGGCGATGCTGATCGTCCACATCCTGAGACGGATCGCGAAGCAGGAACGGATGGCGAAGAGGGAGGTCGCAGCCTTCAGCCGATCGAACAAAGAGATGACCAGCCTGATCATGAGCTACGTCGTTTACCTGATAGCCGTCATCCTGACTTTGATCATAATCATCGCCCTTATCCCTACCCTCAACCCTCTCCAGGCAACCACGGATTTCCTGAACAAGAACGGCACGGTGGTCGGGACCATCATCGTCATCATCGTCGCCATCTTCCTGGTCATGCGCCTCATCGGAGAGGTATTGGAGGATTTCAAGTACCGCACCAAGAAGTTCAACCCCCAGGTCATTGACCTGTTCCGTACGGTCATTGGGTATTCGCTATGGACCATCGCCTTCCTCACCATCGTGTTCTCGATATTCTCGCTGTTCAACCTGGCTGAGATCGGGCTGATCCTGGTCATCCTCATCACGTCCGTCATCCTGGTAGGTGTCTCGTTTTCCTATTCCACGATACGCAATATCTATGCCGGGTTGGCGATCATGGATTCCAGCCCGTTCGAGGTCGGTGACCGCATCAATATCGGCGGCGACCTGGAGTGTGACGTGGTCCAGAAGAACCTCATGTTCACCGAGGTGAAGACCATGGAGGGCGATTTCGTGGACTTCCCCAACATCAAGATCATAGACGACAAGATCTACAACTACTCCAGGTCGGTGGCCCATGCCATAACCGTCAGGTTCGAGGTGGACTTCTCCATCTCGCATGGCGAGGTCGAGAAGATGATCCGTGACGCGGTCGGTAAGGTCCTTGGTATAGTGAAAGAACCTGTCGCGGAGGTCATCGCCACCGGGATCGAGAAAGGTACGATCCAGTATGAGGTCAGGGCCCACGTAACCGACAGTCTTAACGCAAGGCAGCTGAAGTCCGAGCTGATATTCCGCATCCAGGACGCATTCCACGCCGCTGGACACGAAGCCCTGTTTGAGTGATCAGTCCCTTGCGAGCTCGAACTGGTAGAACTCCTCGAAGCTCCAGCTCTCCAAGGACGTGAACCCGGTGAATATCGCCTCGATATCGCCGATGTCGATCCTCTCGTCCACCGGGGGGCCAAAGCTGGTCGGTCTTTTTTGGAAGTCGACCAATGAGACCCGCCCTCCTTTCCTGAGGGCCCTTCTTATCTCCTCGACCAGCCGGTCCCGGTCCTCGAATTCGTGCAGGACGTTGATAACAAAGATCCGGTCCATGGAAGCGTCCGCAAACGGAAGCTCGGGAAGCTCACCGACCACCGGCCAAATATTGTTCCCCTGCCCCTCCTCGAGGCTTGCCTCAAGGGAGTCGAGCATCTCCCGCTGTGAGTCAAGGGCGACAACTGCCCTCACCGTGGCTGAGAGGGGGATGGTGATGTAACCCGTTCCAGCGCCCAGGTCCGCACATAGATCTCCGGCGTCAGGCGATGCCCTTTCTACTATCTCTTCGGCTGGCTGGACCTCTCGCCTACGCAAGCCTTTGAGCATTCCTTTGTTTCCGGCATCGAACTGATGTGGCATTGATGATGACATCCGCTGATGGGTTTATTAATTTGGCAGTCGGGTCCCTCCGCCACCGGACTGGCAAGGTTCCCCGATTCCTCAAAGAGAGATATTAATTATAGTGGGTCACTATTCCAAACAAGGTGAATCATATGGCAAAGGAAGACGAGAACATGGAACTGTCGTTCCCTGAGATATTCGATATTCTGGACTGCTCGATGGAGGACATGCTCGATGTTCTCTCCCAGGCAATTGACATGCTGGAAGAGGGAAAGGGCGAGGACGCACTGGAGGTCCTGAAGGCACTCGAGGAAGACATGTTCGACTTCCTCGGATACGTCGATGAGGGCGAAGCCGAAGGATGCGGATGCGAGGTCGAAGAGGCCGTTGAGGTCGAGGAGAAGCCGAAGAAGGCAGCCAAGCCGGCAGCGAAACCCGCGGCGAAGCCAGCAGCCAAGCCGGCACCGAAGCCAGCCGCAAAGAAGGCAAAGGGCAAGAAGTAATCCTTCTTCCCAAACATTTTCATTCCTCTTTCCTTTCTTTTGAAATTAGATTTGATTAATTGACAATGGGAATCGGTGGAGCATTGATTTGCTTAGACTGACCGATCGCCGATAATTTCAGAAAAAAACTGGCACAGAACAGATCGTTCACATGGATAATCATGGGCTGGATGAATTTACCGAAGGCGGCGAGTAGCAATTGTTCCAAAAGTGGACCTTTACAGATGATGAAAATCACATGGTTTTCGAGGATCGAATCTGCCACAGGTCTGTGCGCTGGAGCATGATCGTGAGGGAGTTACCTCAACAAGGTGACGCCGTTAGTAAGTTTGAAGAAAGGATGGAAAGGGGTTTTTGGGCTTACTCGATGAGTTCCTGCCCTTGCATGTATCTGCGCAGAACTTGCGGTATCACGATCGTCCCATCCTTCTGCTGGTTGTTCTCCAGGACGGATACCATGGTACGGGGTAGAGCGACGCCAGAGCCGTTCAGGGTATGGACGAACTCGCTCTTCAGGTGCGGTTCGGGGCGGAACTTGATCCTGGCCCGGCGCGCCTGGAAATCGGTGAAGCAGCTGCATGAAGAGCATTCCAGCCACTTTCCCGTCCCGGGAGCGTGCGACTCGATATCGTAGGTCTTCGCCGATGCGAAACCCATATCCCCGGTGCAAAGCAGCAGCACGCGGTATGGCAGTTCCAGACCGGCCAGTACGGCCTCCGCGTCGGCCAATAGGGTCTCCAGCTCGGCATAGGATCCCTCCGGATGCACGAACTTGACCAGTTCCACCTTGTTGAACTCGTGGACTCGGATGATGCCTTTCATCTCCGCGTGGCGGCCGGCCTCGCGCCGGAACGACGGCAGGTAAGCGGTATAGTAAATCGGCAATTGGTCCTTCTCCAGGATCTCGTCCTGCAGCAGGTTGGTGACCGGGACCTCCGCGGTCGGATTGAGCCACAGGTCGTCCCTCTCGCACCAGTACATGTCCTCCGCCATCTTCGGGTACTGACCGGTGCCGATGACGGCGTTGCGGTTGACGACCACCGGCGGGAATATCTCCTTGTAACCCTGCTGGTGATGCAGGTCCAGCATGTAGTTGATGAGCGCCCTCTCGAGCCTGGCCCCGTCCCCCTTCAGGACATAGAACCCGCTACCGGCGATCTTGGTGCCGCGGTTGAAGTCGATGATGTCCAGATCCTCACCTATCTGGATATGGTCCTTGGGCGTGAAGTCGAAGGAGCGCTCCTTGCCATACGTTCTAATGGCCTGGTTGTTGTCGTAACAGATCCCGATCGGGACGGTGGCATCGGGGATGTTGGGTATGAGGAGCACCACTTCGTTCCGGGCATTCTCCAGCTCGGTGACCTTGGCGTCGATCCGATTGATCGCGGTCGCCACGTCCTTCATCTCCGAGACCAGTTTCGACTTCTCGTCCCCCTTGAGCTTCGGGATCTGGTGCGATGCCTCGTTCCGCTTCCTCTTGAGCTGGTTCGACTCGTCGATCAGCCGTCTCCATTCATTGTCAATCTCCAGGAACTTGTCGAGCAGCTCTTCCGGGTAGTTCCTGTTCTTCAGCATCTCCCTAATCTTATCGGGATTCTCCCTGATGACCGATACGTCCAACATCTGAATCCTTCCTAGAGGTCTATGTAACCCTTCCCGTTCAGGAAATCCTGCTGGGTCAATAGAACGATCGAGCCCCGGACGTCCACCAGGACGGCCCCCGAACGTTCTGAGATATCCTTAGCGATGACATCCTTCTCTTCTCCGGAAGCGGGCAGTAACCGGATCTTCACGACCTTCCTGGTCTTCACCTGGAGCTTGACCTCCTCGATCAGGCTGTCGGTGACCCCGTCCTTTCCGACATGGATCGTCGGCTTGAGGTCCGCGCCTATTCGCTTAATCTCCTTTATGGTGCGCTTGGGCATCGCTTGGTCTCCTTCTTCTCTTTGATGTATGGCATTCGCCTTATATGATTGCACCCCAGGCAATGAACGACAATGCGCTGGTCGCGAAGGCGGACGCGGCAGTTGCGGCCAGGTATGAGCGGCAGATAGCACTCTTTGCACCAAAGCTCGTTCCTCGGCATCTGGACCTTCGAGCGCATGGCTATCTTCCTGGCAAGCTCGACATATCGCCTGCCGCGGGGGATGTTGCCGTTGATGGCGGCGATGCGGGCCAGAGACATCAGGATCATTATGCGCTTCTTGGCGATCCCTCTCACTTCCTTGTTACTAATGCGTCTCTTGCCCACTATGATTCACTTCAAACGCCTCGAAAGTGTATGCCGGTCAAATAGCTTTCCCTCGCCCTAAATCGCTGGCGAGTAGGGCCTTGCATACCACGATCATGATGGCGGGGGCTTCTCAAGATGAATACATCATTTGTTCCGACAGTAGAAATGGATAAGATTCTAGCTCTACTCCAATTGTGCATCATATTATTATAATACGACATGAAAATTAATTAGGGCCGTCACTAACGTGGGGGCAAATTTATAAAGTTAGGGCAACCACCGATGACCGGAGATGAAGAAATGGCAATCTCAATGAATTGGGGGGCTATCGGGCTTGGTTCGGTGATAGCGTTCATCATCGGATGGTTTATATTCGGCCTTCTGGGGGCAGTCATACTGGCAATCATAGTCCTGGTTCTCATGGGGATACTGAGGTTCAGGTAGGCGACAAAGGCGATAGTGGTCTATTGGCCGGAAGATGGACCGTGAGATAATGTTCTTCTGTTCAAGAAGAGCCGTCCCTTGCAGTTCATAGGGAACTCTGCGCAGAAAGCGGTCATCTCCTCAGAAGCACTATGCTCTTCGGATACAACCCGTATCGTTTATAGAACGGCAGAACATCCTCATTGCCCCACTCGACCGAGGACCGGACCTCCTTGATGTCATGTTCATCGATCCATTCCATCGCCCCTTTGATCAATTTTCCTCCCAGGCCGTTGTTCCGGTATCCTTCCGCCACGTAGATCGAATCGATCTCCGCTATTCCGTTGAGGCCGACGGTGGAAATGCAATAGCCAACATCCTTAGTCTCTGATTCGCCATTGAGGCACATGATCTGGACCAGGATATGGCCCCCAACAGATTTCTCCAACAGATCCAGTCTTCGGGATTCGAATTCCATGTCCATTGCCCTGTCTGAGAAATGGGCGGATTTTGAGGAATGCAGGTCTCTGAGCTCGCACCAGAGCGGTTCTATCCGGGGAAGGAGGTCGGCCCCTCCGATCATCAGCATGGTCTCCATGAGTGCACATTCGTCGCCGAAAGGATATTGATGTTGCGATGCTTTTCGGATTTCTGGTAATATGTGGGCCCGCGCCAGAATCGAAGGGCTCCGGTCAACTGGCAGGTTCCCATTACATCAATCTTATATAGGAAAACACTAATCTAGCCTTCCCGTCGTTATAACTGTATTTAGGTGATTAATCATGGCACGCAAGCCCGGAAGGATGTACCGTCAGATAAGAGGTCAGGCATACTGCCGCAGGGAATACATGGGTGGAGTTCCTGCCAACCGTATCAATACCTATGACTTGGGAGTCCCGAACGGTGACTTCGCTGTAACTATCGAACTGAAGGCCAAGGAGCCCTGCCAGATCAGGCATACCTCGCTAGAGGCGGCCCGTATCTCGGCCAACAGGATGCTGACCAAGAACGCAGGTGCCACCGGATACCATTTGAAGATAAGGCCGTACCCGCACCATGTGCTCCGCGAGAACAAGCTCGCCACCGGGGCAGGCGCGGACCGTGTCTCGAGCGGTATGAGGGCGGCTTTCGGAAAGGCGGTCGGTACCGCTGCCCGTGTGCAGGCCGGCGACATCCTGATGATCGTGAGGGTTCCGATAACCTCGCTCACGGCCGCCAAGGATGCGTTGTGGAGCGCTTCGATCAAGCTGCCCACCCCGACCTATATGCACATCGAGCAGAACGGTGTGATCATCCACTAAACCTTTTTAATGGGTGCTCCTCTTTCTGAACAGGAGCGCCCCATGTACGATTTTCATTTTGACGACATCGTCAAGTTCGTGACCCGAAAGGGCGCAAGGTCAGTCGTTCTTCAGATGCCCGAGGGCCTAAAGGTCTACGCCCAGCAGATAGCCTCCGAGATCGAGTCAAGGACCAAGGCCAAGTGCCTGATCCTCGGGGACCCATGCTACGGGGCCTGTGACGTCTACTCCGACTACCGTAACCTGGGCGACGTCCTGGTCCACATCGGCCATGCCGAGATACCGTCCATGAACATCGGCGACCGGGTGCTGTTCATCGAGGTCGGCTTCGACTTCAACGTCACCGATCTGCTGGAGAAGGCCGAACCCAGGCTCAAGGACCGCATAGGCATATTCACAACCATCCAGCATCTGCAGGCAGGTGCCGGAGGCGACACGCTGGCTCATCGAACACGGCAAGACGGTCAAGGTTGGTATGGGGGACAGCCGGCTTAACCGGGAGGGACAGGTGCTCGGATGCAACGTCACCGCGGCCACGAACATAGACCACGAGGTCGAACAGTACCTCTACATCGGCAGCGGGAACTTTCATCCGCTGGAAGTGGCCATCGAGACCAACAAGCAGGTCATAGTCCTCGATCCGATAATGAACGAGGTCCGGGAGCTGGAAGGATTGAAGGACAAGATACTGCGGCAACGCCATGGGGCGATCGCCCGGTGCCATGATGCCAAGGAGTACCTCATAATCGTCTCATCGAAGATGGGCCAGAACCGATTGTCGATGGCGCTGGACATCAGCGACAAGCTTCGGGCCAAAGGCTTCGGTTCGAACATCGTGGTCATGAACGAGGTGCGTCCCGACTATCTGCTGCCATACCACGCCGACGTATACGTCTCCACCGCCTGTCCTCGTCTGGCCATCGACGACTACCTCCGCTATCCGAAACCGATCATCACACCCGATGGAACTGGAGATCGTACTGGGAGAACGGACCTGGGAACAGTATCGGATGGACACCATCCTGGGATGATGTCCTCCCTGCTTGTTACCATCAAGGCCATTGCCAAACCAAAATAATCGAATAGTGCCAGAGGCATCGACCTTCTGTCATGGTCAATCCCGAGCTCATTTTCAAGGTCGCCAAAAGCACTGAGCGGAAGATCGGCATCGGAGCAGGTTCAGCGAAGAGAACTGTCGAATCCAGTGTTACCATCGCCAACGCCAGCGGGTATGGCGTCTCAACGCATGTTCGACGATGCGGAGGAGCTCGTGCTCGGCCTTGAAGAAAGGGGAGATCGATGCCGCCGTCAGGGGCACGCTGGACTCCAAGGAGGCCATGTCCGCGGTGAAGAGGAGCTTCGGTCTGGACCATGTGCTGCGGGTGGCGTTGATGCAGCCCCGGGGCGGTTCCATCTTCTTCCTGGCCCCGGTCGGGGTGGACGAGGGATGGACCGTCGAGCAGAAGGTCGAGATCATGCAGTTGGGCTCCAAGATGATCCGCAGGATGGGGATCGTTCCGGCAATAGGTGTGATGTCCGGAGGCAGGATATCGGACAAGGGAAGGTCGCCGATGGTGGACCGTTCCATCGATGACGCGGAGGAGGTCGCCAGGATCGGCCGGGCCCAGGGCCTCGACGTAGTCCACTGCGAGATCATTGATCGAAGAGGCGGTCAAGAACAAGAACTTCCTCATCGCGCCGGACGGCATCTCCGGCAATCTGATCTTCAGGACCATGCACCTGGTGGACGGCGGCAGGTCGATGGGGGCGCCTATCGTCAACCTGGACAAGGTGTTCGTCGACACCTCCCGGGCGAAGGTGTCCTTCGTGGACTCCATCGCGCTGGCATCGGCATTGCTTGGCGACCCGTCGGCCAAGCGCAGGACATCCTGGCGGTAATCCCGGTGGGCGCGCGGCGGACAAGAAAAGGCTAATAGGCAAGGAGGGAATAGAGAATGGATAAAATGCGTCTCGAGATAGATGGTGAGCACGCGGGCGTCAAGTTCTCCGCCTGCCATTTCATAGCCGGTCACGAGAAATGCGGTCGGCTCCACGGGCACTCATACGTCGTCAGCATCAAGCTGCACGGCTCCATCGGCGAGCACGGAATGGTCATGGACTTCGTTCCGCTGAAGAAGGCCCTCCGCGAACATAGCCGACGATCTGGACCATCGTGTACTGATACCGGCGAACTCGAAGCGGATCACCGTCTCCGTCGGGCGACGAGGTCTTCGTCAAGGCGGACCACAAGACGATATGTTTTCCCGGCCGAGGACGTCGTCCTGCTGGACACGGAGGAGTCCAGCGCGGAAGAGCTGTCACGTCTGTTCTTGTTACGATTGCTGGAACAGGTCGATTTCCCGGAGAACGTCTCCCGCCTCGAGGTGGGCATAGACGAGGAACTGGGGCAGAGCGCCTGGGCCACACACGATTTCTCGGTGATACTAAATGAAAGCGGTCTCACTTGCTGTCCGGCGGGCTGGATTCCACGGTGACGCTGGCATATGCCCTCTCGGAAGGATATGACGTCGTCCCCTTGACCATCAGTTATGGCCAGAGGCATGTACGGGAACTGGATGCGGCCAGGGCGGTGGTCAAGCACTACGGTCTGAAGCACCACGTGGTCCTGGACCTCGACCTGAGCAGTTTCCGCAGCGCGCTGACCAGAAGCGACATCACGGTCCCGGAAAGAGGTTCGACCGGCGGATATCGGTTACGACATTCCGGTAACCTATGTTCCGGCGAGGAACATAATCTTCCTGAGCATCGCGGCCGGTCTGGCGGAGAGCGTGGACGCGGACAGGATATTCATCGGCGCTAACGCCATCGACTATTCCGGCTACCCGGACTGCCGGCCGGAGTTCTTCCGGGCCTTCGAGAACGGTCCTCAAGGTCGGGACCAAGGCGGGCGTCGAGGGCTTTCCGACGATCGATCGAGCATCCGATATTGCGTTCGACCAAGGCGGAAATCGTCCGACTGGGCAAGAAGCTCGAATGCACCGCTGCACTTGACCTGGAGCTGCTACCAGGGCGGGGAAAAGGCATGCGGCAGGTGCGATTCCTGCCTCCTCAGGCTCAAGGGCTTCGAGGATGCCGGATTCAAGGACGAGATCGATTACGAGTGATCATTCATGAAAATATGTGAGATTTTCCGTTCGCTTCAGGGCGAAGGCACGCTGATAGGCACACCGACGGTATTCGTGCGGACCGCTGGCTGCAATCTCGAATGTGCGTGGTGCGACACCCCCTATTCCAAGAAGGATGGGGATGAGATGTCCGTAGCCGAAATACTGGACAGGGTCAAGGAATTCGAGATCCACCATGTCTGCGTGACCGGCGGGGAACCTCTGTATCAGAAGGAATCGGTGAAACTCATCGACGAGCTGCTAAAGGCCGGGCATCATGTTTCGGTGGAGACGAACGGTTCGATCTCGCTCGAGGACCTGCCCTGCTCGATGAACATGATGATCAGCATGGACATCAAATGCCCGTCGTCGGGAATGGCGGAACAGATGGACCTGACCAATCTGGAACTCCTATCCCCCCTCGACCAGCTGAAGTTCGTCGTGGCCAACCGGGAAGACATGATGTACGCGGCCAAGATGTTGAAGGACAACAAGATCGAATGCACCGTCATCTTCACACCGGTGGGGGGATTGGACCTCGAACCGGTCGCCGATTTCGTGCTCAAGAAGAAGCTGAACGTGAGGGTCCTGCCGCAGCTGCACAAGCTGATCTGGGGCGACAGGCGGGGAGTCTGAGCCGTACCTCCTATTGCCGGAACCTCGCCGCTTCCAAATATGGTACGAGGACAGAGTACGTGCCATCGGGCGCTAGATCCGGTGCCATTTTTTGTCCGACAAGAATTATATATAATACGAAGGTTACTGACTATCCCGAAAGGTAAGGAACAGTAATGAGCGCTATCAACAACAGTATCTACTGTCTTTTGCGTCTCTAGTGCGACCCATTGCTGCGACCCAATCCTTCAGAGGTGGTTATAATGGACGACCTTCGAACGAACGATAGTCAGAACTCGGAAGACAACAAGGAATACCGGAAGAGCATATACACCAGCCAGTTCAACAGCTTTGCACTGTCCGGTTCGTTGCCGAAGAAGGTCCTGATCTTCGACACCACCCTCCGGGACGGAGAACAGACCCCGGGCATCGCGCTCTCGATCGAAGACAAGGTGAAGATAGCTTCGGCGCTGAGCGACCTCGGGGTCGACGTCATAGAGGCAGGATTCCCGATAACCTCGGCCGGGGAACGGGAGGCGATAAAGAAGATCGCGGCCCTCAAGCTCGAACGCTCGGGTATGCGGCCTGGCCCGATCTACCAAGGCCGACATCGATTCGGTACTGGACTGCGGGCTCGACTACGTGCACACCTTCATCGCCACATCCGACATCCACCTGAAGCACAAGCTCAAGATGACCCGGGAGCAGGTGCTGGCCAGGGCGGTGGAGACGGTCGAGTATGCCAAGTCCCACGGTCTGACCGTGGAGATGTCATGCGAGGACGGGACCAGGACGGACCTGGATTTCCTCAAGCAGATGCACATCGCCGTGCAGGAGGCCGGCGTGGACAAGATCAACCTGCCGGACACCGTCGGCACGATGTCCCCGTCGGCCATGGAATACCTGGTGTCGCGAGGTGATGAAGTTCACCAAGGTGCCCCTGGCCATCCATTGCCATGACGACTTCGGCCTGGCAGTAGCGAACTCCCTGGCCGCGGTGCGTCAGGGCGCCAGGCAGGTGCACGTATGCGTAAACGGACTGGGGGAAAGGGCGGGCAACGCCGCCCTGGAGGAGGTCGTCCTCGGCCTGATGGCCTTCTACAACGTTCCGACGAACGTCGACACCAAGCGCATCGGATACACGTCCAAGCTGGTCTCCCGGATCACTGGCATCCCAGTCCCGGACAACAAGCCCATAGTCGGGAACAACGCCTTCGCCCACGAGTCCGGGATACATGTGCATGGCGTGCTCAAGGACCCTTCCACCTACGAGGCGTTCAGCCCGGAGCTGGTCGGGATGCAGCGCACCATAGTGCTGGGGAAGCACAGCGGGGCCCACTCGATCAAGCAGAAGCTCAAGGAGTACGGCATCGACATCTCGGACGAAAAGGTCGCCGAGGTGGTAGACAAGGTAAAGAAGCTGGCCGAGAGCGGTAAGAACGTGGATGACGCCGAACTGGTGGCGCTGGCATCGCACATCCTCGGTCAGACCGGCCGAGGGATGAGCACAAGATAAAGCTCAAGGAGTTCACCGTGCTTACCGGGATGAACATCACCCCCACATCGACGGTCGTGATCGACATCGACGGGGACATTCGCAGGAGCTCCAACATCGGCATCGGACCGGTGGACGCCGCGCTGAACGCCATAAAGAGCGCCGTCAGCGACAAACTGACCCTGGTCGAGTACCGTCTCAGCGCCATCACCGGAGGGAGCGACTCGCTGTGCGAGGTGACCGTGAAGCTGAGGATGAACGGGGAGGGAAGTATCATGTCCATCGGCAAGAGCATCGGAACGGACATCGTACTCACATCGGTCGAGGCCACCATGGAGGCCATAGACCGGCTTTATGCCCGCAAGGGCGCATGATGGAGGAAACAAGATGAGCGGCAAGGATCCGAAGACCATTTCAGAGAAGATAATGTCCTTGAAGTCCGGGACGGACGCCCACGCGGGCGAGATCGTAGAGGCGGACGTGGACTACGTCATGGTCAACGACGTGACCGGTCCCCTGGCCTTCCAGGAGTTCGAGGGACTGGGCTGCGAGCCGATGCGGGAAAAGATCGTGCTTATCCCGGACCACTTCGTCCCGAACAAGGACATCGCCTCGGCCCAGCAGGCCAAGGAGATGCGCGAGTTCGCCCAGAAATGGAGGATAGACAACTACTACGAGGTCGGACGGGGCGGCGTATGCCACCAGGTGATGGTGGACGAAGGGTTCGCCGCCCCCGGCCGCCTGATCGTCGGGGCCGATTCCCACACCTGCACCTACGGGGCGCTGAACGCCTTCTCCACCGGGGTGGGTTCGAGCGAGGCGGCGGCGGTGTTCGCCACCGGCAAGGCTGTGGTTCAAGGTGCCGGAATCGGTGCACATCCTGCTCAAGGGTCGTTTCAACCAGTACGTTGGCGGCAAGGACCTGATACTGAAGATCATATCCGACATCGGGGTGGACGGGGCGACCTACAAGACGTTGGAGTTCGGAGGTTCCGGGATATCCGCGGTCAGCGTCTCGGACCGCATGACGATATGCAACATGGCCATCGAGGCGGGCGGGAAGGCCGGGATATTCCCCTGCGACGCCGCCACCATCGCGTTCATGAAGGCTTCCCGCCGGGAAGGTTTCAAGGCGGTGTACGCCGACGACGGGGCCAAATACTCGCGGACGCTGGAATATGACCTTTCGAAACTGGAACCGATGGTCGCCCTGCCCCACCTGCCCTCCAACGGTAGGCTGGTCAAGGATGTCGACGTGGACGATCGACCAGGCCTTCCTGGGCTCATGCACCAACGGGAGGATCGAGGACCTGAGGATCGCCGCCGAGATAATGAAGGGCAGGAAGGTCAAAGCCGGGGTACGCATGATCGTCGTACCCGCCAGCGTCAAGGTGTTCAAGCAGGCGATGGAAGAGGGACTGCTGAAGGTATTCGTGGACGCCGGCGCATTCGTCTCCGGACCGACCTGCGCCGCCTGCCTGGGCGGGCACATGGGAGTACTGGCAAAGGGTGAGAGGTGCGTCAGCACCACCAACCGCAACTTCATCGGCCGCATGGGCCACAAGGAGTCCGAGGTATATCTCGCCGGACCGGCCGTGGTAGCGGCCAGCGCGCTGACCGGGAAGATATCCCTGCCCTCAGATGTCAAGGATGAGTGATCAATATGCAGAAAGTCAAAGGCAAGGTCTGGCTGTTCGGGGATCACGTGGACACAGACCAGATAATACCGGCGGAGCGCCTGACCAGCGACAACAACGACAAGTCTGGGGACGTTCGCCTTCGAGAAGGTAAGGCCGGGCATGGCGACAGATGGTGAGGAAGGGCGACGTCATCGTGGCCGGACGCAACTTCGGCAGCGGTTCTAGCCGTGAGCACGCCCCCCGGGCGCTGCTGCAGATGGGCATCTCCTGTGTCGTGGCCGAGAGCTACGCCAGGATATTCTACCGAAACTCCATCAATGTGGGTCTGCTCCCGGTGACCAATGCAAGATCGAGGCGGAGGAAGGAGACATCCTGTCGGTCGATTTCGATCATCGGGACGATCAGCAACGAGACCCAGAAGCAGACAGTGGAAGTTCGATCCATTCCCGCCGTTCGTGCAGGACCTGATCGAAAAGGGCGGCCTGATGGCCAAGATAAAGGAGGAAAAGAAATGTTCAAAGTAGCCGTACTGCCAGGCGATGGCATCGGACCAGAGGTAGTGAACGAGGGAATGAAGGTGCTGCGGAAACTGTCCGAGAACTACTCGGTGCAGTTCGACTTCCAGGAGATGGACATCAACTCCGAGAGATACCTGCGGACCGGGCAAGCTGCTCACCACCGAGGACGTCGAGCAGTTGAAGAAGTTCGACACCATCTATCTCGGCGCCGTCGGCGACGATCGGGTCAAGCCGGGCGTCCTGGAGAAAGGTATACTCCTGGCGCTCCGATTCCAGTTCGACCAGTTCATCAACCACCGTCCGGCCCCGCTGTGGAAGCCATTCGGCCGTCTGAAGCGGGACATGGACTTCAACATCGACGTGTTCCGGGAGAACACCGAGGACTACTACGTCGGAGCCGGCGGCCGGGTCCAGGAAGGCCATGGAAAGCTGAACTTGCAGATCAAGAGGAACCTCTATGACATGAGGGTGCAGCTCCAGGCCGATGCGGACGCCAAGGACGAGTTCGCCTTCGAGATCGGGATGATGTCCCGCAAGAACATCGAGCGTTTCGCCGATTTCAATCTGACCTACTGCAAGATGATCGGTGAGAAGAAGATCACCGTCATCGACAAGGCGAACGTGTGCAGCAACATCTACGGCCTGTGGCGTGACGTCTGGGCCGAGAAGTGCAAGCAGGCCAATGTGGAACTGAGCTACATGTACGTCGACGCCATGACCATGGCGCTGGTGAAGAACCCGGACAAGTTCCGGGTCATCGCCGCCCCGAACATGTTCGGCGACATCATCACCGACCTGCTCGCCGAGGTCACCGGCGGATTGGGCCTGGCACCAGGCGGCAACATCAACCCCAACGGTATCTCCATGTTCGAGCCGGTGCATGGCAGTGCCCCGAAGTACAAGGGCATGAACCGGATCAACCCGATAGCCACCATACTGGCCGCCAAGCTGATGCTGGACAACCTGGGCCGCAGGGACCTGGGCGACGTCATCTTCAAGGCCGTCAGGACCGCCCTGGACCAGGGTGTCTATACCCAGGACCTCGGCGGCAAGGCGACGACGGCAGAGATGGGCGATGCGGTGGTCGCGGCCATCGGCAAGGATTGAGGCCAACTCGGTCCCTGAAACCCATTTCAACCCATTCTTTTTATCCCTTTTTTTCTGACCTGCCGCGCAAGGGGCACTCCCTTGAATGATATGCACCACATGAACGGAAACGGTTCCAGGGGAATCCGCTATTGCATGGTATGTCAATGAAGGATATCGCCCGGTGAGACCCTCATCTACCGCTTTGGATAATGAATAAATCTATTCCCACTATTGAGAGCCAGATCGCCGGTCGCTTGTCAAATTTCTCAATATCGATAATGACATTTTGCACTATTGGGTACATATACGCCGCCTCGCGGTAACGGATATGAGGACAAAGTACTAGCGAGCCGATGCTTGCACGCTAGCGGTCATCGCATACACGGTGAAAATCATGAAGAAGATCTGGTTGAAGCGGAACAGGAGTGGTGAGATGGGCGTTGGAACAATGATCATTTTCATCGCCATGATCCTCATAGCGGCCGTTGCGGCATCGGTATTGATCGGAACGGCCAACAAAGTAAGGGAACAGGCCCAGAACACTGGTGACCAGGCGATCAACAACGTCGCTTCCGGTTTCGTGGTTCAGGACGTGACCGGTTCGGTCAACGCTGCCTATACCCAGATCACCGATCTCACCATCCAGATAAGGCTCCAGGCCGGAAGTCCTAACGTCAACATGAACTTGGTCTCAATTCAGGTGATCACTTCCAACAGCAACGCCCTGTTGGGCTTCGCCGCCGGGTCTGCCACCGCAAGCGGTGCAGTGGCCGATTCGAAGTATGGGGCGAACACCACCGGATCGGCGTCCCTATGGACCGGTAACAACCGCGTGGTCTCACAGGGAGACCTGGTCACCGTCAGCATAACCGGACTGACCCTGGGATACACGTCCACGGCCACTCTCAAGATCATCCCGTCATACGGGTCCTCGACAACGGTCGGCTTCACAACCCCCTCCCTCTATAGCACGGCATTGATCAACCTGCGGTAGGCACAGTTGGGAAACAAGGGCTGAAAACGAACAGGGAATGATCGAACATTCCCGTATCCTATTTATTTCAAAGCGAGTGGTCGAGGTCCACACATCGTTCGTGTCCCTTTCTTTCACATCGCTCGGCTTTTCATATCGATTAGGGCGTTCATCGACTCAATTCGTTCCGAGAAGGGACGGCCTTTCGGTCGCACGCCGACTAGCTGGGCCATCCTGCAAGTTCTTACAGAAAAATTCTGGGAAAAGGATTAGTTAAGTTGTTTCATCCGGCATTCTTCGGCCAGCTGCCCCTCGAAATCTTCCAGCTTGACGCCGAACTTCGCTCCTTTGGTTCCGTGACGTCTTATCGCCAGGGTGTTGGACTGCTCTTCCTTGTCCCCCATCACGATGATGTAGGGGATCTTCTGCATCTCCGCGTCCCTGATCTTGCCCTCGACCGTCCCCGGGCTGAGGTCCAGTTCCACCCGGTATCCGAGGTCGAAGAGCCTCTGATAGACCGCTTCCGAGGACTTGGCGTTGCTCTCCCTGAACGAAATGACCCGGACCTGGACCGGTGCAAGCCAGACCGGCAGATTGCCGTTCACGTGCTCCAACAGGATGCCCATGAACCGTTCCAGCGAACCGTAGATGGTCCTGTGCAGCATGATCGGTTGGTGCATCCTCCCGTCATCCCCTGCGTACTTTATCTGGAACCTCTCAGGCATCTGGAAATCCAGCTGGATGGTCGCCGTCTGCCATTCCCGGTTCAGCGAGTCCCTGATCTTGAAATCGATCTTCGGTCCATAGAAGGCGCCGTCCCCGGCGTTGATCTCGTATGTGACGTTCCTGCCATCGAGCACTTTTTTCAAGGTGCTTTCTGCCTTTTCCCACAGCAGCGGATCCCCCATCGAGTTCTCCGGCTTTGTGGACAGCTCCATGCGGTATTGGAAACCGAACAGCTTGTAGAACTTGTCGATGAGGCTGATGATGGCGTTGATCTCGCTCTCCAGCTGTTCTTCCATGCAATAGACGTGCGCATCATCCTGGGTGAACTGGATGACTCTGAACAGGCCGGAAAGCACACCGGACAGTTCCACCCGGTGGACCTCGCCGAGCTCCGACATGCGCAGTGGCAGCTCCCGGTAGCTCCTCTCCCTGCTGTTGAACACCAGTATGCCGCCCGGGCAGTTCATCGGTTTGGCACAGAATTGCCGGTCTGGTCATAGCTGGTGAGAAAGATGTTGTCCTTGTAGTGTTCCCAGTGACCGGACACCTTCCAAAGGATGTCGCTCATGATCTGGGGGGTCTTGATCTCCTGGTATCCGGCCTTGCGGTGCTCGTCCCTCCAGAAATCGATCAGGGCGTTCCTGATGATCAGCCCCTTGGCGTGCCAGAACACCATTCCCGGGGCGACGTCGTAGAAGCTGAACAGGTCCAGTTTCTGCCCCAGGATCCGATGGTCGTTGTCCTTCAGGTTATCCTTGCTCAGTTTGGCCTTGGAGATCTGTTTCAGCAGGGCGATGTTGTCGATCTGTTCCGTCTGTTCTGCTTTCTTCGGTGCGATCCTGATCTCTCTGGACAGCTCGGAGAGCGGATGCCCTTTGCAGCTTATCTTGAACGCCTTGTACCAGCCGAAGGGAGCCCGGGATACCTCCACCCCCTTTTCCTTGAGGCATGGCCTCCATCGTCCTCAGCATCTTCTTTCCTGACTCCGGATCGGAAAGCTCCGATGAAAGGTGTGCGTAGGGGTAGAGCATCACCCTTTCCGCCTTGACCTTCGTCAGTATTTCCAGCAGGCTCTTCACTGCCAGGTCGGCAACCTCATCCAGACTTTCCTGGTCCTGCTTCTCGACCGTCGTGAATGCGACGAGCACTTCCTCGGCTCGGCCCTTGTGCTGTCCTCGGGGATATCCTTCTCGGCCACTGGAGTAGGCTTCTTGGTCTCGTACTCCATGTAATCGGCGTGAATGTAAAGGGTCTTCATCTTATCGCCATTATCGAATGAGCCAATAAACGCCCGTGTGATATAAAAAGAATGTCCGGAGAGTACATCGTCCTTGAATTTTTTCGAGACTGGCCATCAAGGATCAGAATAGTAAGGACGAACGCACGCTAGAAATTAGACGGAGCCAAATTGAGGCTCGATGCCTCCTATGCGCAAAGGACACCGGTTATTCGAGGTCCCGGAGGAGCCTTGAGGCCATAGCCAGCAATAACGACAAGGTTTAAGTGCAGAGAATCGATTGCGTGCCCTGTAATCACTATGTTCCCGAAGAAGTTGAAGAATGACACGAGCGGTCTGGCTAAGACGGCGCTGATAATCATCATCGTCCTCGTCATGCTGAGCGCGAGCACGCTCGTCATAGTACTTTACCAGGGAAATCAGGAAGAAACGAACAAGAAGAACCGCGCGGTCGCCACCGGGGACACGGTCAAGGTCGATTACATCGGCAAGCTGGCGGACGGAAGGGTCTTTGACACATCCCTGGCCAGCGTAGCAAATGATGCATCGGTTCCAAAATCATTGTCATTCACCCTTAGGTCCAACGCATCCTACACACCGCTGTCGTTCACGGTTGGATCGGGTTCTCTGATCACCGGTTTCAATAACGCGGTCATCGGAATGAAGGTCGGAGAGACCAAGACGGTCGATATCCCTCCCTCGGAAGGATATGGAAACCTGGTCCAGAGCAAGGTCAAGAACTTCACCCTGACCGAGACCAAGACCGTCTACGAGAACATGTCGTTCGCCCAGTTCAAGACGATCTACTCGGTCACCGCAGTGGCAGGGATGACGGTCACCGACCCGGTCTACAAGTGGCCGGTCAATGTGCTGATCGCCAACTCCGAAGCGGACAATGTCAGGGTCCAGAACGCACCGGTGCAGGGTCAGAAATACCTCATATTCAGTAATTCCACCCAAAGCGCGGCCGGATGGAACATCACGGTGACGACCGTTGACACCTCCATCTCCGAAGCGGGGCAGATCGTCCTGGTCCACGATATAACTGACACCGACTCTGGAATGGTCCGCGGTGTGGACTCGGCGGGGACATTGTTCATACTGGACAACGTAAGCACCGCCGCCGGAACGGCATCGAGGAACGCCAACACTGAGCTCATCGGAAAAACGCTGACGTTCACGATAACCCTTGTCACCTTCGTGTGATCGGGCTATCACTTTTCAAACCGTTTTCCATTATTGTTTTGAATCTGACATGATCGATGAATAGATATTCTCGATCTTCTCCACTGCCAGGTCCCAGGAGTATTGGGCTGCCCTTATCTTTGCCTTCGCCCCCAGGGAATGTCTGAGCTCATCGTCCATGAGCAGTTTCTTCATCGCCTCGGCGAGTTCACGGGAGTTCTCGGGCGGAACGACCAGGCCTCCATTCCCCACCACCTCCGGGAGACCTCCCGAGGTCGAGCCTATGACTGGTTTCCCATACGACATCGCCTCTGCCGCTGCCAGTCCCAACGATTCGAAGATCGAGGGCATAACGAGCATCTTGCATCCGGCGAATAGGTCAGCCTTTCTTTCCTCAGACACCCTGCCTTCGAAAGTAACCTTATCTCTGACCCCAAGTTTAACCGCCATCCGTTCCAGGCTATGCCGGGAAGGCCCGTCCCCGCATATGACCAGGCGGGTATCGACATCTTTCATTGCCTGCAGGATGTACGGAATGCCCTTGGTGGCGACCAGTCTTCCCACGAACAGGACGTAGTCCTGTTCCTCCGTATCTCTCGGCAGGGGCATCTCTATGCAACTGGAGACGACCTCCAACCGATCGGGGTCAAAGCCTCTGGATATCAGGTCGTTCCTGACGAACTCGCTGACGCAGATCATCTTCCTGAACTTCAGGAGGTGACGTTTCCAGAGACTGTCGTTGAGGATGGACAGCGGTCTTAGGAACCCGACGCCCTCGCCAAAGGTGTTGTGAAAAGTGAAGGTCTTGGCACCGTCATAGACGCGGGCCGCCTTGTTGTAGGTCCCCGACCACCGGTAATGAAAGTCGACTATGTCCGGGTCCAGCTCATCCAGCGCCTCGAGGATGCCTGGAGTGGTGACATGGGGGGGATTGTAAAGGTTGACATATCTCGAGTCAAGCCGTACCACATCATAGTTGTCCATCCGCTCCCTTTCGGGTGTGCCGGGAAGGCGGGACGTAAGCACCGTAACCTTGTGCTTCTTTCCCAACCGGCGGGACTGGTGGTGTATGCGGTGTTCGATGCCGCCCATGTACGGGTAATGGAACGCGTTTACTTCGACCACTTTCATATGTCATCACCAATTTCTTGCGTATCAGCTCTGAAAGGGTCAGGCTTATCGCGATGACGCCGATCAACGACGCCAATATCGAACATCTCAAGGACGCTGAACAAATGTTCGTTAATATTGCTTTCGCTTGTCTTCACGACGCTATTTTCTAAAGTCCCATCTTGGGCCGTCCGGCCGTGTCGAAATGATCAAGAGAACGTCCCGCCCTATCCTGGGATTGCCTTTTATCAATGTTTTTATACCGTTGCACAATATCAAACTGGATGCCGTGAACGGTCTCAGAGTCTGCATGTTGGACCCCTTGTTCTTCCCTTACTACGGAGGGACTGAGAAGGTAGTTCTGGAGGTGGGAAGCCGCCTGGTCAGGGACCACGGATACCATGTGGACGTGATTACCTCGATGATCCCTCAGGCCAAAGGTGTCCGGAGGGAAGACATCAAAGGGATCAATGTCATCCGCTCACCTTCCGTGTTCTTTGAAAGGATGCCGCTATTCCTTCCCCCTCCCTTCACTTTCACGCCCTCCATCAACCGGGACATGACCAGGGAGAGTGCGGATAGCGACATTTTCCATGTGCACAACCGGTTCTGGTACTCGCCCTCCACCTACCGCAAGGTGAAACGCGCGATAGGGAAGAAGCTCATGCTGACCATTCATAATGCCAGACCCCGGGGGATCTCGCCAAGCGTTGATTTCTGGGGCGGGCTATACGATGACATGATAGGGAACTGGATATTCTCCATGTGCGACCGTATCAACTGCGTCAGCCAAGCCGCCATGGTCGACACCATACCTGACCCGATACATGGGCGCTGTTCCGTGGTCTACAACGGCGTGGACACCTCCAAGTTCAAGCCCGGCCTCGACTTTTCCGGGCTACGAGAGGATCTTGGCATGGGGGAGGGGCCGATCATCCTATCCAACGGCAGGCTCATCGAACAGAAGGGATTCCGATATCTGATCGACGCGTTCTCCGCCGTCCGGAGGGAGATAAAGGATGCTCAACTGGTAATAATCGGAAGAGGTCCTCTGAAGGAGAGGCTGACACAGCAGGCGTCCTCGCTAGGTCTTGGGGGGTCGGTCAGGTTCGTCACCGGGATCCCTGAGCCAGAACTGCCCCTCTACTACGGCATGGCCGATATCTTCGCCCTGCCTTCTCTCTACGAACCAAGCGCGGTGGTCCTCTATGAGGCATTGTCAAGCGCAAAACCGGTCGTCGCCACATCGGCCGGGGGGAACCGGGAGATAGTGTCTCCCGAGTGCGGCGAGATAGTCCCGCCCAGGGACCCGGAGGCATTGGCCAGGAGCATGATTGGGCTGCTCACCGACCGGGTGAGGAGGGTAGAAATGGGAAGGAATTCGAGGGAACGGGCAGTGGAAAGGTTCGATTGGGACGTCATCGCCAATGAGTGGGACAGGTCCTACCGGCAAATGGTCTGACATTACCTGGCCAGTCTCTTCTTCTTCGCCTCGATGGCGTACTCATAGAGGTCCACCAGCTTCTTGGCGCTCTCCGTCAGGGAGTACTCCTCGGCCCTCGCCCTTGCCTGGGCCGATAAACTGCCATTCGATCCCAGGGCCATCTGGGTGGCGATCGCCCAACTTTCCGGGCTCTCCGAGAACGTGAAGCCGTTCACGTTGTTCTTTATGATCTCGGCTATCGCCCGGTAGTTGATGCCGCTGCATGGCTTTCCCGTCGCCATGGCCTCCAGGACGACCAGTCCTTGGGTCTCGAACTTCGAGGCGATGGTGAACGCATCGCAGGCCGCGTACAATCCAGGAAGGTCTTCGTCCGGTACGAACCCGGGAAAGAAGGTGCTGTTCTGGATCCCCAGGTCGATAGCCTTTTGCTTGGCGTGGCCTTTCGCCGGCCCTTCGCCGGCCACCATGAGCTTGGTCTCAGGGTCCCGCTCGTGCAGGATCTTGAACCCTTCCATGATCAGGTCCAGGTTCTTTTCCCAGGCGATCCTGCCCACTGTCAGGATGACCTTGCCTCCATCCAGGCCGTATTTCTTCCGCATGGCGGAACCGTCGTTCAGCGGACTGAACATGGTGGTGTCCACCCCGGTCGGTATGACCTCGATGTGCCTCATCCGCTTCACCGATTCCTCGAGCTCGACCTTGATGGCGTTCGTCGGGACGATCACCGAGTCGGCCCGTTTCAGCAGGTCCTTGAGATAGGTCCACATGAGCCTTGTGACGACCCAGTCCGGTAACGGTGTGAAATTGTAGAACTTGGCCGCATCGGTGATCATCGTGTGAAAGGAAACGACCACCGGCAACCTCAGGGTCCTTCCGGCGAGCATGCTCCTGAGACCCATGAAGAGAAGTCCCTGCGCATGGATGATGTCCACGTCTAGCTTCTTCAGGATATGGCATTTGTCGGTGGGGAACATGGGTATGGAGTACCCTTGGTAGGAGTTGAAGCTCTTGGACCGGAAATAATAGACCCCGTCCTCCCGCTGTTTGGGGTCCTTCGGTTCCGGGGCAAAGATGATGACCTCATGGCCAAGAGCCTCCAGGCTCTTTCTTGAAAGAAGTATGGAAGTCACCACTCCGTCCCTTGACGGGAGGTAACTGTCCGTGAACATGGCTATTCTCATCTCTTCACCCATCCAAGCAAGGGCCGATCATTTTTAGTATTTCATCAGGGTCCTTGCCCAATAGACCGATCCTCGGTTCTATTCCCATTCCTTCCAGCTTTAATATTGAACCTGATAATAAACCTAATTGTTTGGATGGACGGTCAGCTCCCTCGATTATTGTCACCAGGACATCCTCGTCCCTGCGGTACCTGGTCACCAATGTGGAGATCCCCTGTTCAAGTAGCATCCGTTCGGTCCGTTGGGAGTACCTCAGTTCTATCCCCGATAGCAGTTCCGGGTGTTCGATGCAGGTCATCATGATCGCGCTGGATATCCAGCCCCTTGTCCCGAAGGCCACGTCGCGTTGGGGTTCACATCCTCCGGCCGATCTGAACTTGCCGATCTCCAGACCGCATATCTCCTGAAAGTCCTGTGGATTTGGAAGGGCATACACGAATTCCATCCCTTCCTCGGGGACAATAGAATCCGGCAGGTGCCGAGCGAGGGACGCCACCGCTTTACGCATCGATCCTATCCGAGGGTAGCGCATCGCCTCCTTCTGCTTTGTCGCCATGGGATTGACGATGGCCATGCCCTTCCCGAGGGTGGATGACATGGCAATGGCGTCCTGCACACGTCTTTTCGAGCCAGAGACCGCCCTCTTGACGTCGCATCCCTGGGCGAGGTATCCGGCGATGTACGATGAGAGGGTACACCCAGAACCATGCACCTTGATCGGGAGCCGTGGGGAAGTGAACTCGGTGAATTGCCCGTCCTGGAGGAGAAGGTCGGTGACCAGGGGACCTTCGAAATGTCCACCTTTCAGCAGTACCGCCCGGGCTCCGCTGGAGGAGATGGCGTTGCAGGCCTCCTCCGAGCCCTGGTCATCCCGGATCTTGATGGAAGAGAATTCCTCCGCCTCCATCCGGTTTGGGGTCACGACCGTGGCCAGTGGGAAAAGGCGGGTGAAAACGGCGGACCTGAGGTCCTCTCGGAAAAGGGACGTACCGACACCCGCGCAGAGTACCGGGTCCACCACCAGTGGGACCTGTTCCTCCTCGATCTTACCAGCAACGACCTCGGCTATCTCTGCGGAATAGATCATGCCAGTCTTGACCGCATCGATCTTGATGTCCTGGAAAACGGCGTCGAGCTGCGAAGCCACCATCTCCGCCGGAACCGGGTGGATACCGGATACCTTCTGGGTATTCTGAGATGTGACGGCCGTGATAACGCAACAACCATGCAGGTCCATCGACGAGAAGGCCTTGAGATCGGCGGCCACGCCCGCCCCTCCGACGGAATCAGTTCCTGCGATGGTCAGGACCGTAGGCATGCCAAGATATTGGTTTCTCCGATTTAAACAAATGTGCCAGGTAATAATCCAGATAAGATATCAAGGGTAAAGATCAATAATAGAGGATCTTTCATACCTTGGAATGGCGGGTGGAAGCCCGGGCTGGGGCTCATCGTTGAGGTGACCATTTTGTCCCTTGTCTTAGCAAAGTGTGGAAAAGAGCTATTCGATCCGATTCGAAGCAATCCAGATGATGGGCTGTCTGGAGATCTTAACATGAACGAACAATGATTTTGGGCTCAATAGGTGAACCGAAATCTTGTTTGAGATAAATTTTATAAATCCACAAAGAATGTTGCGAAGCAATGACCCAAATTTCTGAAAGCGACAACTGTGCGACCGACTTGAGGCAAGAGCTGAAGATCAAGGCCATGGAGATGGGATTCCAGCTTTTTGGAGTATCTGACATTAACAGGCTGGAGGGTGTGGAATTTCCAGCAGGCAGAGGCCTCATGCGTCCCTCCGAAGTGATGAAGAACGCTAGGTCAGCCGTGGTCCTTGGAATGGTGATATGGGATGAAGCATTGAACACTGCTGTGGCAGCAGTGGGGAATGGCGATTTCAGCGGTGGCGTAGCCGATTATCTCAACATGTATTACGAGGTTCTGGAAACACGAGCATGGCGGATAGCTGATTGGTTGCACGACTCCAAAAAAATCAAAGCGGTTCCGACCCACGCCGTTCACGAGAAGGTGGCAGCCCACCTGGCCGGTCTCGGCTTCATCGGGCATAACACACAAGTGATCACTCCTGAATACGGCCCAAGGGTAAGGTGGGTGACGATACTGATCGACGCTGACCTAATTCCAGACAAACCATTTACCAGGAACCTATGTGCTGAGCAGCTTCTATGCAAGAATGAATCCCTCTGTGTCAAGTCCTGTCCTTACCAGGCCATCATTCCTGGACCATCGCAAGGTGTGGAACCAGGGAAGAAAGTGGACTATGCAAAGTGTGTCGTATCCCATGAGTTCGACAGGAACATCGAGCCCAAGCATGAAAAATACATACGTCACACTACAGAAAGGGGGTTTATGGAATGCACCATATGCAACATCGCCTGTCCCTATGGGAATATCGTAGACAAGGAGATTATTCCCAGGAAGAGGGGGGATAAGGTGGTCTGATGTTGGCCGTGATTTCCATTTAATGGCTCAAGCCT
This sequence comes from uncultured Methanomassiliicoccales archaeon, assembly GCA_963695345.1. Taxonomy (GTDB): domain Archaea; phylum Thermoplasmatota; class Thermoplasmata; order Methanomassiliicoccales; family UBA472; genus DASXVU01. Next base: position 533,603 of record OY968769.1, on the reverse strand, counting down.
TCATTCCTTCTTATAATGTCAAATCTGAGGCCGTCCTTCCTTTCCCTGATGGAATCAGTTAGGCCCATTCATTCTTAGAGGAAGTGCTCAAATGCCCGCCATTTCCAAACCGGATTAATCACACTTTCCCCTATCAATCCAAATGATACGTCTGAAGATGGTCCATTCTAATCACCACCAGGGTGGGCAATTCTAGGAAGTTCCGCGTGATCATGACCATATCCATTTCATTCTGCCGGTCCTACTGGGCAAAATTCTCATATCTGGCCATACATAAGTGGACCTTCGGCAAACGACACAATGTTCGATATCTGAATAAAGGTTAAATAGACTGATATTCATCGAATGAGTTGATGAAGGCGTCAAGCGGGCATTTCGTATTGAAGGATGACACAGACTACAAGGACGTGGCGAAGGTCTTCCCGGAGGTGCTCACAACATTCCTGCAGGAAACCGACCAGGTTCCCGAGGATCCGGACGTAATGCAGATGTTCATCTACCTCAACCAGGCTGAACTGGAGCATAACAAGAAGCCTGAGGGATACAACCGGAAAGGCCGCATGAGGCTGGTCTTCCCGATGACCCGCAAAGAGTTCTACATTCGGGGTTCGTCGAAGAGCGGCGAGGTCGTCCGGGTGGCGGAAAAGATGAGCAAGATCCTCACCAAAGGCGGAGTGCATCACGAGATGCAGTGGAACGCCTTGAGCTCGGCCGAGGATTGAAAGGGAACGCCGGAGCCTTTTTTTACGGCTCCATTAAGTAACTATCCTAACCGGTCTAGGATCGGAGCAGGTCGTTCCAGACCTTTACCATGCGGTTCCTCTCCGCCTCGCAGAATTCCACCTGTCCACTTATTATCTCCTCGGCAACATCTATCTGGGCGTCGACGCTGGTCGGTGATGTTCCTCCATACGACGTCCGGCGGCTCATGCAGCTCTCTACCGAAATGTATTCTTTCACGTCCTTGCCGATCTTCGACGAGAACTTCCTCAGCTCCGTCACTCCAAGGTCATCTATCCTCTTGTTCTGATCGATGCAGTGGCGGACGATCTTCCCCACGACCTCGTGGGCCTGCCGGAACGCCACCCCCTTCGTGACCAGGTAGTCGGCCAGGTCCGTGGCGTTAAGGAAACCCTGGGAGGTGGCGGCTAGCATCCTCTCCTTGTTCACCGTCAAGGTTGCCATCATCGGCGCCATCATTCCCAGGCAGGAGGTCACCGTATCGTAGGAGGCGATGACGGATCGCTTGTCTTCCTGCAGGTCGCGGTTATATGAGAGCGGAAGCCCCTTCAGAAGCATCAGCATCGTCATCAGGTTGCCGGAGGTCGAAGCCGTCCTCCCCCTGATGAGCTCGGCTACATCCGGGTTCTTCTTTTGGGGCATGATCGAACTTCCCGTCGAATACATGTCAGATATCTCTATGAATCCAAACTCCTGGCTTGACCAAAGCACCAGCTCCTCGCACATCGAGGACAGGTGGTCCATTATCAGGGCCGCGCAGAAGGAGTATTCCAAAGCGAAATCCCGGTCACTGACACTGTCCATGGCGTTGTGCGACGGTCCGTCGAACCCCAGAAGTTCGGCGGTCATGTGCCTGTCGATCGGATAGGTGGATCCGGCCAAGGCGGCAGAACCGAGGGGCGAGATGTTCAGACGCTTGTACGAATCCAGCAGTCGGTCTACATCACGCTGGATCTTGAACACGTAGGCCATCAGGTGGAACCCATAGCTGACCGGTTGCGCGTGCTGGACGTGGGTAAATCCTGGCATGACCGTTTCTATGTTCATCTTAGCTTTCTCGATCAGCGCCCCCTGCAGCACCATCAGGAGTTCCGCGGAATCCATGACCACGTCCCGCATGAACATGCGGAAGTCGGTGGCCACCTGGTCATTGCGACTCCGGGCGGTATGGAGGCGGCCGCCCGCCTCTCCGATGCGCTCTGTCAGACTGAACTCGATATTGGAATGGACATCCTCCAGCGTCTCATTGAAATCGAACGTGTCCTCCTCGATCTGGCCGATAATGTCCTTGAGTCCCGCGATTATCTTTTCGCCGTCCGGCTTGGGTATGATCTTCTGTTTGACCAGCATCTTGGCGTGGGCCACCGATCCGACGGCATCATACCACGCCAGTACGGAATCGACGGAAAGGGAGGAGGTGAACGCCATCGTTCCCTCGTCCGGCGCCCCGCTGAACCTCCCCGACCACAGGACCTTGTTGGACATTTGAGGCACCTACTTCTTCAGCTTCTGGGTCGACGCCACGTTCTTCAGCGGCAGTCCCCAGACGTAGATGAATCCCTTGGCACAGGTATGGTCGAACTGGTCTCCCTTGGCATAGGTGGCCAGTCCATGGTCGTACAGCGAATACTTCGACATCCGGCCAACGACCACCGCGCTTCCCTTGAACAACTTCACCCGGACGGTCCCGGTCACGTATTCCTGGGTTGAGTCCATGAATGCGTCCAGGGCGTCCTTCAGGGGCGAGAACCACAGTCCATCGTAGCACAGCTCGGCGTACCGCTGTTCGGTGAGGCGCTTGAAGTTGTTGACATCCTTGGTCAGTACCATTTTTTCCAGGTCACGATGGGCCTCGATCAGTACGACGGCGGCAGGTGATTCGTAGATCTCCCTGGACTTGATGCCCACCAGGCGGTCCTCCATCTGGTCTATGCGGCCGACGCCGTTCTCGCCGGCGATGACATTGAGCTTCTCGATCAGGTCCACGGCACTGTATTTCTTTCCATCCAGCGAGACCGGGAGGCCTTTCTCGAATCCGATCTCGACATAGGTTGGTTTGTCGGGTGCCGCGGCCGGGCTCTTGGTCCACTCGAAAGCATCCTCCGGCGGCTCCTGCCAGGCATCCTCCAGGCAACCGCATTCGCAGGACCTGCCCCAGAGGTTCTCGTCGGTGCTGTAGGGTGTCGCTTTCTTCACCTTGATGGGGATCTTGTTCTTACGGGCATACTCGATCTCTTCCTCACGGGTCATGATCCACTCACGCATCGGGGCGATGATCTCCAGGTCCGGTGCCAGTGCGCCGATGGAGACATCAAAACGTACCTGGTCGTTGCCCTTTGCCGTGCATCCGTGGGCGATGTATTGGGCCTTCTCCTTCTTTGCCACATCCACCAGGATCTTGGCGATGAGCGGCCTGGCGATCGATGTCGCCATCGGGTATGAGCCCATGTAGAGAGCGTTGGCCTTCAGGGCCTTGAAGACATAGCTCTCGGCGAACTCCTTCTTCGCGTCCACCGCGTATGCCTTGACGGCTCCGATGGTGTAGGCACGTTCGATGGCCTCGTCCATCTGGCCGGGCTGTCCCACGTCGACTCCGACGGCGATCACGTCGACGTCGTACTTGTCCTGAAGCCAGCGGATGGCGACCGAGGTGTCCAACCCGCCGGAGTAAGCAAGAACGACCTTCTTGCGCTCGGATGACTTGACCGATGATTTACTAGCTTTCTTACTGGGTGCCATGTCAATCTTTTTCGGTGAGCGGCCGGAGCTTATTAAGCGATGATGACAAGAGAGAGACATTTGCGGCCATGGACGTCTTCTTTCGGACATCTCGAAAAACCCAGGGGCTGGCCATAGTTCCGACAGGGACAGGGGAGATTCCGATTGTCTCATTTGGGTCATCATGCTTAATAAACATCTTTCGTAATTCGGCAACTCTTCACAAAGGATTGAGGACAGATTCATGATAAGTGCAGCGATAATCGGCGGTTCGGGGTACACTGGCGGGGAATTGGCCCGCCTGCTATGCCGTCATCCTGAAATCAAGGCTCCAGGCGATGACCTCCAGGCAGCATGCCGGGCTCAAGGTCGCCAAGGTCCATCCGTTCCTGAACGGGTTCGTCGACCTCAACTTCACCGAGAAGCTGCAGGGCAACGACTATGATGTGGTCTTCACGGCCACGCCCCACGGAGCATCCATGGATGTGGTTCCGGAGCTGTCATCTTCGGGCGTCAAGGTCATCGACCTTTCCGGTGACTATCGTCTGTTCGACCCGGAACTGTACAAGAAGTGGTATGGTCTGGAGCACCGGGACAAGGAGAACCTCTCCAAGGCGGTCTACGGCATTCCCGAACTGTTCCGGGACAAGATCAAGGGTGCCCACCTGGTGGCCAATCCTGGCTGCTACCCCACCTGTTCCACCCTGGCCCTGGCGCCGCTGTTCGCCAAAGGCCTCGTCGAGGAACGGGTCATCGTCGATGCCAAGAGCGGCACGTCCGGAGCCGGGGCCGAGCCCACCAAGGCCACCCATCACCCGACCTGCGGAGCGAGCCTGACCCCCTACAAGGTCGGGGACGCACCGGCACATGCCCGAGATTCAAGATGGTCCTGGAGAGGGTCTCCGGAACGCCGGTCGAGCTGATCTTCACGCCCCACCTGGTTCCGGTCGTCAGGGGCATGCTGTGCACATCCTATCCGCGCCTGAAGGAGCCGATGGCCAAGGAAGATATCGCCTCAATGTACCGTGATTTCTATTCCGGTTCTCGTTTCATCAAATTCGAACCGATGCCCACCATGCAATCGGTGGCCGGATCGAACTTCATCGAGATCGGGTTCGAGACCGTGGGCGAACGCAACGTAGTGGTAATGAGCGCGCTGGACAACCTGGTGAAGGGGGCGTCCGGCCAGGCGATCCAGAACTGCAACATCATGTTCGGTCTGGACGAGAAAACGGGACTGGATTTCCCGGGACTGGGGGTTTGAAAATGGAGACAACTGAGGGCGGGATAACCTCGCCGAAGGGATTCAAGGCGGCAGGCATTCACTGCGGCATCAAGAAAGAGAAGTTGGACCTGGCCGTCATCTACTCGGAGCGGCCGGCCCGCTGCGCCGTGGCCTACACCCAGAACCGCGTCCGTGCCGCGCCCATCGAGATCATGATGAAGAAGGACCCCAGCATGCTGCAGGCGATAATCGTCAACTCCGGCAATGCCAATGCCATCACCGGGCCCCGCGGTCTTTCCGACGCGAACCAGATGATCTCCGGTCTGGCCAATGAGCTGAAGATCAAGGAGGATCTGGTCGGCATAGCGTCCACCGGGGTCATATCCCGGTTCCTGCCCATGGACAAGGTGATGGGCGGCATACCGCTGGCGGTGAAGCACCTCGGCCAAGGCAAGGATGCTGATCTGGCGGCCGCCCGGGCCATCATGACCACGGACACCGTGGAGAAGCAGGCGGCATGCGAGGTCACCTTGAAGGATGGGACATTGGTCACCATAGCGGGCATCACCAAAGGCAGCGGCATGATCTCCCCCAACGTCAAGGTGCTGCATGCTACGACACTATCCTTCATCACCACCGACGCCAGGCTGGATGAGAACATCAACAACCAATGGCAGGAGATGATGGACCAGTCCTTCAACGTGATCAGCGTGGACGGGGACCAGAGCACCAATGATATCTCGATCCTCATGGCGAACGGATGCGCGGGCGGCGCCGCGGCGGACAATGATTCCGCCTTCTGGGATGCGCGTGCGCTACGTGGCCCAGATGCTGGCCAAGAAGGTCGTCATTGACGGTGAAGGGGCGACGAAGCTCATCGAGGTCAGGATCACCGGCGCCAAGGACCCGAAGGAGGCAAGGTTGCGCCGCCAAGGGATAATGTCGTCGAGCCTGGTCAAGACGGCGGTGTTCGGGGCGGACCCCAACTTCGGCCGCATACTGTCGGCACTGGGCAACTCCGGGGCCGACTTCAAGCTGGACGAGGTCGTCCTCAGGCTCAGCGACGAGGAGACAACCGTGACGCTGTTCGAGACACGGTTCTCCCACCATGATACCGGGGACCCAGTCCGAGGTGGACGTGAGAAAGATCCTCTCCGGCAAGAAGATCATAATGCGACCTGAACCTGGCGGTCGGTTTCTCGTCCGGCGAGGCGTGGGGATGCGATCTCACGTATGACTACGTGAAGATCAACGCCATGTACACGACCTGAGGGCGGTCATCATGGCCATTGAACGGTTCGGAATATCCGCGGGCGCGAGGAGCTGAAGGGTAAGATCGTAGTCATCAAGTTCGGCGGCAGTTCCATCGGGGGCGCCAACGACCAAGGCCGGTTCAGCCGTGACATTGCCCTTCTGGTATCCCTCGGGGTAAAGCCGGTCATCGTCCATGGAGGCGGTCCGGAGATCACCGAGGAGATGAAGAAGAACGGTCTCCCGGTGCGCAAGGTGCTGGGTCTGAGGGTCACCGATGACAACACTCTGATGGTGGCAAAGACGGTCCTCGGCAGGATCAACGATTCCTTGGTCGCCTCGATCCGTACTGCGGGCGTCAAAGCGATAGGCCTGGCCGGTTCGGAGTGCGGGACCATCGCGTGCCGCAGGATGGAGCCCGATCAGAGGTGTCGAGAACGGTGTCGAGATCGTTGCGGACCTGGGGCACGTGGGCGAGGTAGTATCGGTCGATCCGCGGTCCATTGAATGGCTCGTCGGTCTGGGCTTCGTCCCGGTCATCTATTCGATATGCGCCGATGGGGTGGGACATCTCTACAATGTGAACGCCGACACCGCTGCCGCGCACGTGGCCAGGGCGGTGCAGGCAGCCGAGTTCATCCTGGTGACCGACGTACCGGGGCTCATGAGGGAGTTCGGGAACCTCGATTCGGTCATCCGGGACATCAGAACGGAAGAGGTGGCGAAGCTGGTCGCCGACGGGATCGTCAAAGAAGGTATGATCCCGAAGCTGGAGGCCTGCTGTCTTGCCGTATCGATGGGGGGCGCGGCGAACATCATCTGCGGGAAGGACCCGGAGGCGATCGTATCCCAGCTCCTCAAGGGCGAGAACCGGGGCACCCGGATAAAACCCTAGAACTAACAGCAGCATTATCAATAACATCACATGAATATCACATGACCGGAGGGATCAAGATGGATTTCGAAGAAGTCAAGTTGCTCAGTTCAGCATATCTGTTCCAGAACTATGGCCGTGAGGACATCTGTTTCTCGCGCGGGGAAAGGGAGTTCCTGTACGACCTGCAGGGAAACCAATACATCGATTACGTGGCGGGCATCGCGGTCAACGCTTTGGGCCATAACCACCCGGCGTTGGTGAAGGCCATCTCCGAACAGGCCCAGAAGATGATACACGTCTCGAACCTCTACTACGTGCAGGAGCAGGCCGACCTGGGCGAGGCGATCGCCTCGACGGTCCCCAGTCCGTTGGGCGTATCCATGTTCGTCAACAGCGGCGCCGAGGCCAATGAGGCGGCGCTCAAATTAGCCTCCAAGGCCACCGGACGCAAGCATTTCGTGGCCTGCCAAGAACTCGTTCCATGGCCGCACGGCGGGAGCGCTCTCGGCCACTGGCCAGGTGAAATACCAGACCGGTTTCGAACCGTTGCTGTCACAGGCGTTCTCATTCGTGCCTTTCAACGACCCGGAGGCGCTGAAGGTGGCGGTCACCAAGGAGACGGCCGGGGTCATGCTGGAACCCATCCAGGGGGAGGGAGGTGTTAAGTCGGCCACCCGCCGAGTTCATCAGGACCGCTCGGGACGTATGCCACGACACCGGTGCGCTGATGATCGTCGACGAGGTCCAGACCGGCATGGGGCGGACGGGCAAATGGTTCGGGTTCCAGCATTTCGATGTGGTGCCGGACATGATCACCTTGGCCAAGGCGCTGGGCGGCGGCGTTCCCATCGGCGCGCTGGTCTCCACCAGGGAAATATCGAAGGCGTTCACTCCCGGATCGCATGGGACCACCTTCGGGGGAAACCCGCTGGCCTGTGCGGCCGCCTGCGCTGTCATCAACACCATGAAAAAGGACAGGCTGGTGGAGCGCTCCGCCGAGATGGGCGACAAGTGGCGTTCCAACCTTGCCCGGATAGTTTCCGGTCACGAGATGCGTCAAGGACGTTCGGGGTCTAGGTCTGATGACCGGCATTGAGATGGGGGATAAGGCCAAGGAGTTCCAGAGGTTCGGTCTGGATAAGAGGCTCCTGATCAACGTGGCCGCCTCCCAGGTGGTGCGCGCGGTACCTCCCCTGATCATCTCCGAGGCCTCGGTGAAGACCTTCAACGATTCCTTGGCGTCCTTCCTCGCCATCCAATGAGCAATGTGTCTAGAAACAGACACGCTCAAATATCTCTTTTATTATATGTTTGATTTACATGAAAGAACAGGCTCCCAAGGAGAGCATAGCTGAGAAGACCAGGGCATACATAGACGCTCATCCCAGCATCAAGGACTGCATCTCCAAGGATCTCATCAACTACTCATCGCTCGCCGATTGATCATGAAGGACCTCAATGTGAAGAACGAGGAGGCGGTCATGATCGCTTGCCGGCGTTATTCGGTCAAGCTCTCCAAAAAGGACCACGAGAAGGACGTGCTCAAGATCCTGGGCAACAGCCGCCTGGAGGTCAAGACCAAGGTCTGCGCAGTCACCGCCAAGAACGATTGGACCGTGCTGCATAAGCTCGAGACGATCTTCCAGAGGCTGATCAATGAGAAGGCCATAATGCAGGTCATCCAAGGCGCTCACGCCATCACCATCATCGCCGACGAGAAGCTCAAGAACGAGGTCGTCAACGCGGTAGGCAAGGAGAACGTCCTGCGGGTCCGTCCCAGCCTGGTGGAGATATCCGTCAAGTCCCCGGAGAAGATCATGGAGACCAGCGGGGTCTTCTCCTACCTGGCTTCGAACCTGTCCGAGAACAACGTCAACGTGGCGGAGTCCGTCTCCTGCTATACCGATACCATCTTCATCGTGGACGAGAAGGACATGATCCATGCCTACGAGATCCTCTCCAAGATGATCGCCAGCGCGGAACTTGCGGAAGGGATCGAGGACTAGGCCCGGGGGATAAATGCCCTTGAGCGTATCCTAAAAGGAACTGGACGGCCTTCCAGCAAATCATCATATAATGTTGTCTACGATTAAGACCGTCCGGAGCACGGAGCGCGATATCGTGGAAAAAGTTCCCAACATAGTGATCGAACCGCCGGGGCCGAATGCCAAGAAGATAATCGAGATGGACAATGAGTTCGTCGCCACCTCGACGAAAGCTGCGCCGATTGCGGTGGAAAGCGCCTCCGGTGCGGTGATCCGGGACGTTGACGGGAACCTGCTCCTCGATTTCGCCAGCGGTGTGGCGGTCCTTAACATCGGTCATTGCCATCCGAAGGTGGTCAAGGCGGTCCAGGAACAAGCCGCGAAGCTGATGCATTTCGCCGGGACCGATTACTACTACGACATACAGTCCGAACTGGCCAAACGCCTGTGCAAGGTGGGGCCGGGCCACTACAAGAAAAAGATATTCTTCTCCAACTCTGGCACCGAATCGATCGAAGCGGCTATCAAGCTGGCCCGCTGGAACCGGCCGGACCGCAAGCAGTTCATCGCGTTCATCGGGGCATTCCACGGCCGCACGATGGGTTCTCTCTCCCTAACGGCCTCGAAGAAGGTCCAGAGGGCGCGCTACACTCCCATGATGCCGGGGGTTACCCACATACCGTACGCCTACTGCTACCGGTGCCCCTACCATCTGGAGTATCCCTCATGCGGCATATGGTGCGCCGACATCCTGAAGGAGATCTATTTCGAGACCATTACGCCTCCGGAGGAGGTCGCCGCCCTCTTCATGGAACCGGTCCAGGGCGAGGGCGGTTACATCGTCCCGCCGGTGGGTTGGGCGAAGAAGGTCTACGATATCATCAACAAGGAAGGTATCCTGCTGGTTGACGATGAGGTCCAGGCGGGAATGGGCCGTTCGGGGAAGATGTGGTGCATCGAGCACCACGGCATCGAGCCGGACATTGCCTGCATGGCCAAATCCCTGGGCTCGGGACTTCCCATAGCCGCCACCACATTCCGGAGCGAGCTTGATTGGAAGGTCAAAGGGGCACACTCCAACACCTACGGGGGCAACTGCGTTGCCTGCGCTTCGGCGATGGCTACCCTGGATGTCTACGAGGAGGACGGCATCGTGGAGATGGCGGCGGTCAAGGGGGTCCACCTGAGGAAGCGGCTCGACGAGATGAAGGAGAAGTTCGAGGAGATAGGTGACGTACGCGGGTTCGGCATGATGCAGGCGATCGAACTGGTGGAGGACCGGAAGACCAAGACCCCGGCCTGCCGGCTCCGAGACAAGGTCGATGAACTGTGCATGAAGAGGGGATTGATAACCCTGGGTTGCGGAAGGTCCGGCATCCGGGTCATACCGCCCATCATAACCCCGATCGAACAGATCGATGCCGGCCTGGACGTTCTCGAGGGCGCCATAAGGGACGCGCGGAAGTAGTCCGATGAAGCTCATTAAGCATGATCGGGCCAAGGTCGTGCAGGGAGAGGGGTATACCAAAAAGGTGCTGATCGACGAATCAGGCCTGGGCATCCCCGGTTCTTTCATCCAGGAAGTGGAGTTCCGGAAGGGGGAGGTAGTGCGTCAGCACCATCACCGTTTCCAGACCGAGATATTCTATGCCCTGGACGAGGCGCCCTTCGTCATCAACGGCAAGAATGTCACAATGAGCCCGGGCGACATAGTTATCTGCGAGCCGGGGGACGTCCACGGGAACCCGGTGATCCATCATGATTTCAGGATACTGGTCCTTAAGGTCGGGTTCCAGGAAAATGATATTTATTGGGATTGAGGTCCCAACGCTCCGGTCCTAGTTTTTCTTCTTCTTCCGCGATTTTCTAAGAGCCATTTCCTCGACACCGCTGTCTTCCATGATCTTGCAGATAGTGCCGTCCCTCTCTGAGACCCAATAGCGGAATCCTTCCAATCCCGGTTCGTGGTCGATGCTCGCGGTCCATACTCTGCCCAGATATTCCTTTTCTACCTCAGCCAGCGGTCTCTTCTCATTTGTTTTCATTGTAAATGGTCCCTGATATTCTCTAAGACGGCTAGGAATGCACTATTACTAATCTATTCGCATCAACGTTCCTCTTTTTTAACTATCTAAGGAGACGCATTTCGGGAAATATCGACTATTGACATCCGAGTTTTGATTGACGCGAGGCGAATGACAGGAAGTAAGAAAAGCTATGGAGCCACCAGGGAGATTCGAACTCCCGACCTGCTGATTACAAGTCAGCCGCTCAACCGGGCTGAGCTATGGTGGCCTTGTCCCTCGTAATGGCATCAAGGATAAAATGATTATTCATATGAACGCTGCTTCCATCTCCGTCCTCGTCCATTCCAAAACCTCGATGGTCATGGTCAGAATGGCAGTGGCTTGATCCTGTTCGTGATCGTTTTTCTGCAAGAGGAAATGATACCTTCCAGCCCTCTTGATCTCGATGCATGAAACGACAAGTCGCCCAGGCATTTCGAGACCATTGATCGTGGATTTTACCCCATCCTTGGACAATGTAACTCCTCTCATTTGTTACCAGGACGGCGATGCCCATCAGTATGGTTATCCGGCAATATGCCAGAACGACTCGACAGCGTCCGATGCCAAAGACCTCGTAGGCTCCCTCCATATCATAACCATGCATCATCCAGATGACCACATCTCAGAGGTCATCAAACATCTATCCGACTCCGACATCCTCGTCAACATCCAGGAGCGGGATACGATTTCCATCTCTCGAACCAGGCTGTGATCAGGCTGGATGCTGGGTCTTTTATGTCCTTCTCGGACCAATGTATTTATCAGATGAAATGGATTTCAGCCATATCAGCAAGATATGGAAACCCATATCATGATCTGGCGATTCCAATGGATAAGAAATCTCTGAAATTGATCGAAGAACTGAGCAACGTCCCTGGCCCTTCCGGTTTCGAAAGGAACGTAGCGCTCGTCTGCAAGGATTATGCTTCCGGATACGCCGACAGGGTCTACAACGACAATATCGGTAACCTAATGTTCGAGAAGAATGGGAGTGAAGGCCCCACTGTACTTTTCGCAGCGCACATGGACGAATGCGGCTTCATAGTGACGGGCATCGGATCCCACGGTTATCTCACCTTCAACCAGTTGGGCGGATGGTTCGACCAGGTACTTCTGGGTCAGAGAGTGGTCGCCATGACCAACAAGGGACCCATCAACGGAGTGATTGCATCCAAGCCCCCGCACCTGATGGAGGCGGAGGAGATCAAGAAGGTCGTCACCAAGGACAAGATGTTCATCGACATCGGGTGCGCGAACAAGGAGGAGGTCGAGGAACGAGGGGTCAGGCTCGGCGACTGCATCGTACCGGATAGCCGTTTCAATTGGTTCACTAAGACCGCGTTCAAGGACGGAAAGAAGGCTGGGAAGAGGACCTTGGCCATGGGAAAGGCGTTCGATGACCGCCTGGGTGTCTGCACTGTCCTGGACCTGGTCCGGTCCCTGAAGGAGAATGACATCCAACATCCGAACAAGGTGGTGGCGGCCTGCACCGTCCAGGAGGAGGTCGGAACTCGGGGAGCTAAGACCGTCGCTAATAGCGTGCGTCCGGACGTCGCCATCATAGTCGACGTGGACATTGCCGGGGACGTTCCCGGCATTGACCCTATCCAGGCCCCGGTGCGCATGGGAAGCGGGCCGGCCATCACCGTTTGGGATGGCGGCATGATCCCCAATCAGCCCCTCAAGGAGCTGGTCATCTCCGTCTGTAAGAAAAAGAGGATACCATACCAGCTCTCGTACGTGAAAGGGGGAAGCACCGACGGAATGGCGATCCATGTGGCCAATACCGGGGTTCCCACGATCGCAGTCGGGATTCCGGTAAGGCACATCCACTCGCACGTCGGTGTGTTCGACCTGCAGGACCAGGAGAACTTGGCCAAGCTATGTCTTGAGCTCGCCAAAGTCCTGGGCAGGAGTACGGTGGAATCGTTCACAAAAATATGAACGCTGACCGCTCGTCCTTCGGGAAGGTACTATTCCAGGCGTTTCCAAATCCACCCAGTTTTCACTCGACAAAGATCTATCCAAACCCGTGGATACCAAAACTTATAAGAACAATCATTCATTGAAGGGAGTCAAATCAGACGACTAATTTCATGGTGAATTTCATGTCAACTGAAAACTCTGCACAGGTTGCCAAGGGCGACATCATCAGGATCGAGTACAACGCATGGACCGTCGACACCAACGAAATGATCGACACCACGAAAGAGGAGAGCGCCAAGGAAGCAGGTATCTTCAACGAGAAGTTCACCTACGCCCCGATGCCCTTGCTCGTCGGCGGTGGCCGCATCTTCGAGGGACTGGACGAGGCCCTGATCGGAGCCGAGGTCGGTAAGGAGACCGAGGTCATCATCCCGCCGGAGAAGGCGGCTGGGCCAAGGGACCCGAAGCTGGTCGAGGTACACTCGGTACGCGAGTTCCTTAAGCAGGACGTCGAGCCGCACCCGGGCATGGAGGTCAACATGCACAACAAGACCGGTATCATCACCTCGGTCTCCGCCGGCCGCGTCAAGGTCGATTTCAACAGGCGCTTCGCCGGGCAATCCCTAAAGTATGTCTTCACCATCGTGGAGAAGATCGAGGGCGACGAGAACAAGGTCAAGGCGATGCTCGAGATGGACTACGGGACATCCGAAGGCTTCATCATCACCAAGGACGACGACGTCGTCAAGCTGGTCCTGCCGGACGTATGCAAGTACGACTCCAAGTGGACGATGGCCAAGTACAAGGTCGTAGCCGACCTCCGCGAGCTCTTCGGCAAGGTCACCGTGGACCTGATCGAGGAGTACGTCAAGAAGGACGAGGCTAAGGCCGAAGAGAAGGCCCCCGAGGAGCTCGGCTCCGAAGAGGACAAGAGCTGAATTTCAGTTCCCTATCTCCCCTTGCATGTTGAAACGCTTTACCAAACTCCTTCGTATGGACGAGTGGCCTAGACTGGATATGGCAGCAGCCTCCTAAGCTGCAGGTCGGGGGTTCGAATCCCCTCTCGTCCGCCTCTAATTATTGAAAGTGTTCTGAGATTTTTTTCTATAGCGTCACTCTTCACATCTGGATGTGTCATATCTTACTGATGGGTGAACCCTCCATTGGGCATTAGAGATCTGATACACCTCTTGCCCTTCTCGGTCATCGCCGTCGAGCCGTGTCCATCGCACGAGGTGCCGCCGGAGCACGTTCTTGTCACGTCCACGATCCTCTTATATCAAATGTCGAGGATGGCTTTCAGGGAGAAAATTTATTTTATAGTCAATAATAAAATGGGAAATGGTTTCGACCCAATTCAGCGGTGACGCTTTATCAGAACAATCGCTACGACTCCTATTACACCCATGACTGCGATCAGAATGATCAGGTCCATCTGTCCGAAGATATTCGCATTCGTGTCTGCAACCACGGCCTCTACGCTTAAGGAATGCGTCGAGAAGCTAGGGAAGTAAACTAGGACCTGGGAGATGTCCCCCTGAGCGAGCAAACAGAATGTCGCATTCACTCCTTGCTGTCCGTTTGCATTGAGCACATCCGAAAGGGACCCTTCCCTTATCGCCGTTCCATCCATCTTCACCATAAGCTCTCTGTTCTGGAGTTCTAAAGTCTCCTTGTCCATGGTCATTACAACCAGTCTCCCTTCATGGTCATCGGAGGAAACCTGCAACATGATACGGTTCTGCTGCGCTTCCATAAGATTGATCCTGAACTGGTTTTGGTACTGCATGGTGTTGTAAATGGCTGTGTCGTTCCTCACGAGGACGGAGATCTCTCCTGCCAGTTGTGACTGTACGAACGCCTTCATCAACGCTCGCTCGTTTTCCATGTTCCTGTTTGTAAACGAGGGGGTCGCCTTAAACATCAGATGGTCCCCGAAGGTAACATTCAGATATTTCTGGGCTGCATTTTCGTCCATCAATATCGTTCCGTTATCGGTGGCGAGTACAGCATCGATCCCGGCACCGTCGATGTTCACATATTCTCTATCATCGATCCCTGCGCCGTCGCTCACCTGGACGTTTTCTGATACGATTAAGGTAACAGTAGCCACGGTGCCGTTCGAGACAATATGAATCATGCCTGTGGGATTATCATGGATCATGATCTGAACGGATCCCCCCTCGATCAACATTATTGAACCTTGGATAGAAACCCCTTCAGGTATGAAACCGATAACATTTATCGAGTCAAAAACCACGATTTCTTCATCACCCATGATAAGGCTAAAGTTCGTGATCATCCCAGTGGTCTCGTTAACCTGTAACGAGATGAAATCACCTTTGATCACTCCATTGGAGTAGTTCAGCTGAGCCATCATGCCATACCTAGCTCCTTCCTTTAGCATCCATTCCAGGTCATTTTGAGATAGCTTTCCACCCTGGTTCAAATATCCCGTACCATATTCCGATGTATTGGCTTCAGTCCAATTCCATTTATAGTCATTACTCTGGTCATTCAGGTCCTTGCCGCCTGACCCAGCATCAGCTGATACCATTGGCAATATCGCTGAGAAAATCAAAGCGATAGCAATCACAGGTATCATCAAATTGTATCTTGCTAGCCTCATTTTATCACTGGGTCATCGACCGTTAAGGCCCGTTAAGCGTTTTTTGGTGCAAATTTCGAACACATTGGTTCGATCCTCGAACAAGGTTGAAGGTCAATTACTACGGAGCATTTTCTAAATGACACATATTCTTCGATTCCCTCCAACATATCCTGACGTCTTAGAAAAGAATCATGGCTGATAAAACACCCTGGATTAGGGAACTCGGACATGCAACAGATTATTGATTCTGATCAGAGATGAAAGAAAAAAGTCAAATTGCCGGGTTCTACCTAATTCTTGCCCTTCCGGCCAAACAATAGGTAGGTAGCCAATCCAACGGTCGCAATTGCTCCCAGGAAAGCCATCAACCCAGTGATGCCCAACACACTAGCCAATGGGGATACGCTTGAGATGTCCAGTTCATGGATCGAGAAACTCGGAACGTAGATCATTATCTGTGAACCATTGGGGGTGGTTTCTATACAGTAGACCGCGTCGCTATCATTAGAACCGGAATTGCTCAGGACATCCAGAGGGTTCTTGGTCTGTAATATGGTCTTCCCATCTAGAGTGATAACGATGTCGTCTGTCCGTTCGGGTATCGAACGTGCCCCGGTCCAGGTTGATTATGGCCACCCTGCCCTTATGCTCGTTTGAAGAGGCAATCAGCTGAATGTGGTTCTCGGATGCCTGCTTCACCTCCAGCATAAATCCTGTCTGGTATTGCAGAAGGTCGAACATTGCGCTGCCATTCCTGACCATCAACGATAGTTCTCCAGCTACCATTCCGTTGGCAATGGCTGTCTGAACAGCTTCGTTCATCGCATTATATCCCTTTATCATCGATGGTTTCATCCGGAGCATGATATCGGACGAGTTGGCTACAATGGTCGTTGCTCCGGTCCCATCCTTCTCGGTCACCAGAGTGCCATTCCTGACCATCAGAATCCCTTGGATGCCCGTTCCGCTGATCCATGCGTATGAGATATTGGTTTCATTGCCATTCGTGGGTAACACAACAGCTGAAATCCCTGATGCCAGCGTGAAATTTGCACTCTGCATCGAACGATTCGAGCTCATATGTAACAGAGCCACTGGATTGTCATGAACAACGATCGAGGCATTCGAATCCCGCTCAACGAGCAGCGTGCCCGTGGTGCTGATGCTACTGGGAATGAAACCCTTGAGGTTGATCAGCGAGAACAAGGTCTCGTTCCCTCCAGACGTCATGACGGTATAGTTCGTCAATGACCCTGATGTTTCGTTGAGCTGAACGGAAAGGAACCGACCTTTGAACTCTGAGTTGTTCCGATCGAATCCTCCAAACAGACCTAGGCGCGCGCCTTCACCACTCATTTGCTGGAGGTGTACAGTCTCTTCTGTCTGGTTCATCCGCCTACCGCCTTGGGACACCAGTCCGGACGAGTCGCCTCCGTCGTTGCCTCCAGTGCCCATCTGGCCACCATTGCTCTGGCCATTGTCACCGGCTGCCAAAACCAATGATGTTGGCATGCTAAGAAGCATCAACAATACTGTGACTATTGCGAATGATCTTAACCATGCTCTCTTTAGTGTCATATTTCAATCTCAGAGGTAGATGAGGCTTATTCGTTTTGTGGTACGAACGTCGAACAAAATGGTCCATATGTCGAACACCTCATCGGTCGGATTCGACTTTCGGCCAAACCAGATCTAGGATGCAAATGATTTTTATCCATCACTGGTTTATACGTGTCGTGACGCCAATAGACCTTTTCTTAAGCTCCTGCTTGGCGGGTTTCGCATTCGTGCTCATGGCTGTGTCATTAAAGGCTTATCGCCGTCATAAGGAACCAAGGTTGGCAATAGTCGCTGTTGCTTTCGCCCTCTATTCACTGCTTGCTCTTCTCGTCCTAGTTGCGCCATTCTTTGATTGGAAGGACTTGCAGATGAGCTCATATCTAGTGCTCCTGAATCTCGGAATCCTGCTCTCTCTGTACTTTGCAGTGCTCAAGAGATGAAGGAAGATGGAAGAGGCGCTGAACCTGGAGAATCGTCGTCGCATCTACGAGATGATATCAGCTAATCCAGGTACTCATGTGAGAGAGATGGAGAGATCTCTGAACATGCAACCAGGCCTCCTTTCATATCACCTAGATTATCTTGAAAAGAGAAAACTGGTGCGGGCGGAGGACGACGGCCATCGTAAAATGTACTTTATTTCAGACCGATTCATCGAGAAAGACCGACGCACCCTGGGGGCGTTGCGCCAAGACTCCCCCCGGAAGATATTGATTCACCTCTTGGTCCATGGCCCCACAAGCTTCCAAGACCTACAGGCTGAGATGGACGTTGCAAAGTCCACCCTCTCATATCATCTAAAGCGATTGAGGGGGATCAGGGTGATAGACGTCAGCAAGATGGAGAAGGTAATGGTCTACCGGGTCGAGGATGGGGATCGGGTGGCCGACCTTCTTATCGGCATCCAAGAGAGCTTATCATGTGATGCTGTGGACCGTTTCGCCGATATCTGGAGTAAATTAGGTGGGGAAAAGTGAGATCGCATAGCAGATTCTAGTCTTTCTAGGCACTCCATTATCTGTTCGATGACTGCACCAATAGGTTCGACTCTTGCACCATAAAGGCCTTAGTTAGTGCTGTTTAATGAGGTCATTAGGTGGAAACAGATGGCCCACAAACTAAGTGCAATACTGATCGTGGCGTTCGCAACGCTGGCTGTGGCATCACTCGTTGCCGTTGGGGTTTCGACCGCAATGGCTGGACAGGGAGTCGATGTATCCGCGAACGGAAACGGCGATTGTGACAGAACGATGGACAAACTACATGCGCAGGACCGTACCTGCGATGGGACGGGATCACAAACTGGCGCTAGGACCATGAGTCATTCTCAGACCGGTGATCTGCTTGGCACCAAGCAGATGGATCAGGATCGCCTCAAGGACGGATCCTGCCTCGTTGCCTAAGTCCTAAACCCCCCTGAGGGTGCAGGGCAGAATGCTCTTCACCTTCCACTTTATTTTCACAGATTCGCAGTTTATGGAGATTGGACAAATTGATCCAGATCTTTCCGCGGAATGTTTTAGTAATGGATGACATAACGTTTGGAGACATTTCGACCTGCTCTGTCAGTCGTCAGAAGAATCATCGAGCCCTTAAGTTGGATGGTTCACTCATTGCCTGCCTTTAACTTGGAACTCCTTGATTCGGTCGGGGTCCGCCCGAACCGCGCCTTATATAGTGAATAAAAGCTCGACACGCTCCCGAAACCGCATTCCGAGGCGATCTGCAGCATGCTCTTGTCTGTTTCTAGGAGCAAAACTGCCGCCTTCGCCACCCTCAGTCCATTGATGTACTTGGAAGGGGTCGTGTGATATTGTCGATGGAACTCGCGGATCACTCGGTTCTGGTGGATATCCAGTCGTTCCAATTCCACCGACAGGCGCTCCCGGTCGTTGAAATAGCTGTCGCACACGTTCTTGAGCTGGTCGACCTTGGTGTTTTCCCGGTCCTTTTCGGACAGGTCAGGCTTGCATCGTTTGCATGGCCGGAACCCTCTTTTCTCAGCCTCCTCCACAGTTTCAAAGAACTCCACATTCTTCCTTAGAGGGGTCTTCGATCTGCACGAAGGACGGCAATAGACCCCAGTTGTCCTTACGCCATAGAAGAACACGCCATCAAAGGCCGCATCTCCATTTTGAATCGCTTCCCATTTCTGTTGATCAAAAAGATCTAGGGCATTTCTACGCATTACTGAATCTCCCTGGTCCGTATCGCTTTCGAATTCCTTCCGGTATTCATTTTGGACAATGGATTCCCTTTGAATGATGACTTCTCCAGGTCAAGCAGTTTCTCCTTGATGTCCAACCCTCCCGAATAGCCGGCAAGGCATCCATCGGCACCGATCACCCGGTGACAAGGTATGAAGATCGATATCGGGTTCCGGCCGTTCGCCATCCCCACCGCCCGGGAGGCCCGCGGCGAGCCTATGTCCTTGGCTACATCGCCGTAGCTCCGCGTCCGACCATATGGTATCTCCCGCAGGCATTCCCAAACCATTTTCTGGAACGGGGTCCCGGCTGGATCCAAGGGAAGCGAGAATGCTTTTCTTCTGCCAGATAGATACTCCGATAACTGTCCATATGCATCGGAGATAAGGCCGGTCTCCCGTTCTACCGCGTCGACAGGAGCCCTTTCATCGTGAAACCATAGGTTCGTTATCGAATCACGATCTCCGGCCATTCCAATTTCCCCGATATTGGTGGAATAACGGAACATGCTCTTGGTCATCTCAACCACCACGATTGTCTTCACCAAGATACTGGAACATCCTATTTAACAGATTTATTTGTAAGATCCTTTCAGGATATCGGCGTGCAATCCTGGTCAAGCCGCAGCCCTCGAATGATGGGAATTGGGATCGCGACATTCCGTGATCTA
Organism: uncultured Methanomassiliicoccales archaeon; assembly: GCA_963695345.1. GTDB lineage: Archaea > Thermoplasmatota > Thermoplasmata > Methanomassiliicoccales > UBA472 > DASXVU01. Next base: position 513,763 of record OY968769.1, on the reverse strand, counting down.
TCAGCACCATTTTGAGAATCATCAGTGTTTCGTTTCGGAGAAATTCCAGCGCAAGTTAGAATATCCAGAATGGCTATCGTGGGCTCGGTAACTGATTTGCAGGGAGAAGACTTGTTGCTGGAAGGGGATGCGAACCCGGACATGATGAAGAATGTCCAGGACACGATTGAGGCGACCATCACCGGTCTGGAATCGATCGAGGAGACGATGGAGGCGGCCTTGAAGCATCCCGACAACATGCCTATTGACAGCATCATGCTGGTGTTGCAGACCGCATTCGTCATGAAACAGAACCTGGTCTACCTGCAGACCGTCATTGAAAGAAGCAACACTTTCTCTGAAGGCGACCTGAGCCGGCTCAACATGGTCATAAATGCGATGAATATCCTGGACGCTTTCATGAAAGGCAACTTGGACGAAGGACCGGTCAACGATGCCAAGGATTTCTTGAAATCTGCGCTGCCAAAAAGATCGGATAGGTCCAACAGTTCCGCGTGATCATCCTGGAATGAGGATGGCAATCGATACCAAAGAAAGAAGACGGCGGCCCATAAGCCATTCGATGACCACTCGCGTTCATTTGAACATGGTTCGTTCCATCAGTATCTTTTTCTGAAGAGGATGATGGCCGGGACCGCCAGCACCAAGGTGATGATCGCTCCGACGGCTATCAGACCAATTCTAACAACCGGTTGCGCCTGAGTGACGGCATAGGGGGCTGTCGAGTTCCTAAGTTCTAGCATGTCGGCGTCACAGTATCTGCACGTATCATCGGACGGACTTACCACTGGTCGCATCAGACAAGGATTCGATGTGCAATGTGGCGGATTTACGGAGTCATAATGTTCCGTTGCGTTCTGCGGGGTGTATATCGAATTGACACCCAACGGTGCCACCAGGCCGAGGAGATGTCCCATCTCATGGGCGATGGCGACCCTCAGGTACAAATCGATAAGCGTGTCACCGAAGATGGCGAAACGATCCCCTGCGAAAGAGACACCAACGGCGTCCGGGTCGGAGAACGATCCGGCAAGGAAGGCGATATGCACAATGGCGACACCGTTGGAGCTGGAATTCTTGAACGTTCTGGAAAACAAAGTGTTCAGGTCGGTCTCGGAATAGGCCTGCTGCCGTAGAGCGGGATCGATAGTTCCCACAAATGTGTAGGAGATGGTGCTTTTATCACAGTGTGAATATATAAGCGACTGAAAGCTCGAGAACGGAGAATTCCTCGAATCCAGAATATTCTGGTTGAAAGCCGTCCATTCCACCTTGAGGACCGGAAAATCCTCCCCTTGAAGGTAATCCCAGGCTAGTCCTCCCGGCGCTCTCGCCAGCTGAGAACGGAGAAAGCTCGCGCGGCTGGTCGAGAACATATTTGAGAGCTGTTCACTGCCGTCCTGGACCGTCACTATGACGGTGAACGCGCCCGGCAGCGTGGCGGATACTGCCAATACGATCGCGATCATCCTTATCGTGTTGCTGTTCGTGTCGGTTAATTGGAAACCATCGTTAATAAAGAGTGGCGTTCATCATTCCGCTAGGCACCATGGACGATCTGGTGCGTTCATGCTGAAGGTTCATCCCTTTCGCTTTCCTACCATGGCGGTGGTTTTTTCCGATCTAAGCTCCCGTAGCGCGTCGGCGGCGATCCAACGGGCGCTCTTCGTGCCCCGCGACCTGACCGATTCAGCGGCACCAATCGCCGCCTCATGGAGCAGGACATTCCTCTTGCCGATCTGCCTCAATGCCCAGTTGACCGCCTTTTTCACGAATGGCCGGTCGTCGTCCGCGGCATCGGAATCGATAGTCCTGAGGAGATCAAGGAACAGCTCGTTCGGAGCCTTCTTGTCATGGACCGCCAAGGCCGCCATCATCACGAAGCCAGCGCGTTTTACGTACTCTTCGTCACGCAAAGCCCACTGCTTTGCCTTCGTGACCGCGAACGGCGTCCGGGAGAAGAGATTGCTGCAGCACTGGTCGCATATGTCCCAGGAATCGAACTGGGCGACCCATCGCTCCATCTGGTCAACGGTAACCTGGGCCGGTATGTCGATGACGGTCGCCATTATCCTTGCCTCATGGAACCCCGTCTCCCACAGGTCAAGGGCCAGCTGGTGGTCCTTCCCGATCTTCTTGGCCAGGGAGCGGAGGTCGACCATCGATATCCCGAAGGCCCGGTCGACCTTGATGCCGTATCGTGACATACCTTCCCGGTTGACCTCGCTCTTGTTCGATTCAAGGAACCCGATGATCTCTTCGACGTTCATTTCCTTCCTTCCGGTATCATCCACGTCAATGGTTAATCTAATGTCATGGGGGCGCTCCCAGCAGTAACGGCCGCACCATGTGTGGTATCCGTTCAGGTCAATGCATTTTGGGCTTTCCCACGGCCATGACCAGCACTGTCGTTCCCAGCAGGATCCCGCCATCGCCATAGCTGTTGCCCAACTTTCCGTAATCGTCCCGTACCTCGCAGACAAGCTCAACGCTGTCGGCACCGGCCTTCATTGCCAGGTCCGTCGCCTCCTTGTTCGCGAATTCGATGGCGAAGGCCTTTGCCTCCTCCAAGTTGGGGAAGGCCTTCCGACCCTTCGAGGTGAAGATGACCGATGGGGGATTGTCGGTGTTGCTCATCCCTGCCTTGGGCTTAATCTGGACCTCGACGGTCTCCATTACAGTCCCGGTGATGGCGCCGACGGCATTCCCTACCTCGGAGTTCACCGGCAACAGAAGATCTGTGTTGAACTTCGCCGCCACATCGGGGAGGTAAGCGCTGACCGGTGCCCCTATGCCGATGATCTTCTTGTTGAGGTTGAGGTTGAGGGAGTAATCGATGCCCATCTCCCTGGTGACGAGCTTGTGGATGAAACGCCGGCTCAGTTCGTTGTCCGCCTCGTACCTCGGATCTTCCTGGATCAGCTTCAGCAGCACTTCCTTGGCGATCTTGTCGATGGTCCCTTGCTTCACCATGGCGCAGAACTCGCCTGGGCTGGTGGACATGACCTTCGACTGTATCTCCACCCCAAGGTCCGAAGCCTCCTTGTCGAACTCCACATAGGAGCCGTTGGCATGGAGGATATCGGTCGGCGTGAGGCCGATCCTGGCGACCATCCCGAGCTCCTCCAGATGCCTGACGCTGTACGCGTACGGGTCGATCCCGGTGACCTCGGCGATCCCGAATATCGTGATAGGCCCTTTCTTGACGGTGGCGATGAGAGCCCTGTCCATCGGCGAAAGATCGATGCCTGGCACATCCTTCGAGAAGATGAAGAACTCCACCAGCTGGGGGATCAGGTTCGCGTCGTAGTATCGGGTCCTCTGTCGCGGGAAGTTCGATAGTGTGGCCTTCAGGCTTTCGACGATCTGCGGATATATCCTCGAGGCGACGCACAGCGGCACTACCCGGAGCGGCGACAGTCTGAAACCGTCCTTGGTGACGATTATCCGGCTGTCACCACCTATGCCAGAGGTCATGATGTCTACCGCCTTGACCCGAGTCCTCCACCCGCCGATAAGCGCCCCTTCTGGGTCCAACCGGGGCTTGCCGTTCCTCAGTATGCCGATGTCGGTGGTGGTTCCCCCGACGTCCACTATTACCGCGTCCTTCTCTTTGGTCAGGAACTTGGCCCCGACTATGCTTGCGGCCGGGCCGGAAAGCACGGTCTCCACCGGACGCGTCGCCGCCATGCTCTCGCTCATGAGCGAGCCATCGCCCTTCACGATCATCAGGGGAGCGGTCACGCCATGTTCATTCAGCACTCCCTTGACGGCGGCGATAAGTTCAGCGATTATGGGTATCAGTTTGGCGTTGAGCACTGCGGTGATGGTCCTTTCGTAGAATCCGAGCTGTGATGACAGTTCATGGCCGCATACCACTGGAAGGGAGCACCTGGCCGCGATCAGGTCCTTGACCTTCAGCTCGTGCTCCGGATTCCTGATGCTCAACAGGCCAGAGACGGCGAAGGCGTCCACCTTGCCGGAGACGGACTCGATGAACCCCTCGACCTTTTCCGTATCCAGCACCTGTTGTTCCAGGCCTTGGAGCGAGTGGCCGCCAGCCACCTCCACGAAGTGGTCCACCGGCATGAATTCCCGTCGTTCCATGCCGATCATGACCAATGCCACACGGCAGCCCTTGCCTTCGACCACCGAATTGGTCGCCAGGGTCGATGACAGGGAGACCAGGCGCACCTGCCCCATATCCATCTCCCCCAGGGATGACAGGGAGTTCTTTATCCCTATCGCCAGGTCCTCCCTTGTCGTGAGGGCCTTGGATTTTCTGATGACCTGACCGTTCTCCAGGTCCATGATCACGCTGTCCGTGAAGGTTCCGCCCGTATCAATGCCCAATCCCAGTTTCATTTGACTCACCGTTTATTATATTCCGCCAGATGTCTCCGCCTTCACCCGGCACGAGTATCCTTCCCTGCCCTTCCTAAGGACCTTCACCACCAGCACCAATGCCGGGAGCTCCACCAGGACGCCGATTATGATGGCCACCTGAATGAGCGGCTCCCCGGGGAAGAGTCCATAGGATATCGCCAGCGCCAGCGGCGAGTTGCGTGCGATCGTCGTGCACGTCAGGAGGGCATACTCCTCATAGTTCAGTCTGGCCCATATCCCCACCGACCTGGCGACCAGATAGGATGCGACGATGAAGATCGCCACCGGCACCAGCACAACCGACAGAGGCACCAAGTTGTCGAGGATGATGGGCGTCTGGCTCCCGAACATGAAGAAGATGATCACGGCCAAGGTTATGGTCTGGATCTGGATCGGGGTCTTGCCCATGTGCCTGCCCTTCCAGTCCATCCCTTTGGAACGGATCACCGTCCAGTTCGTCGCGACCGCACCGGCGAAAGGGATCGCGATGAATACGGCCGACGTTTCCACGAACGCCCAAAGCGGGATGGTGATCAGCTCGCCCGCGAAAAGCAGGAGGAACACCGGGATCAGCAATATCTGGACGATCAGATTGATGGGGAGGAGGGCCAAGCCCAGCGGGACATCCCCTTTAGCCATTCCAGTGAAGACCAGGAACCAATCTGTGCACGGATTGACCACATAGAGTATGAAACCCACGAATATCAGCGGCGTTGAGTAGAGGAATCCCAGCGCCAGGACGAAACCTATGATGGGAATGACCACAAAGTTCTCGATCAGGGCGATGGCGATGAACCGTCGGTTCTTGTATGACCTGGCGACCGCACTCAACGGCGTACCGAGGGCAATCCCGTAGACCAGCAGGATGAGGCTGACATAGATGATGGAGTTGCTGTCGTTCCATGCGCCGCCGATGAAGTTTCCAGCCACCAACCCGATTACCATGGCCAACATCAAGACCATAGGCTGGGTGCTCTCCCATCTGTTCAGGCCTCCCTCCTCGCACAACGTCTATCCCCCACTCCCGTCAGCCGCGGTTCGCCCTCATGCCGTTGAAATTGATCGACTGGGTCGGGCAGGTCTGTTCGCATCTGCGGCAGGCCGTACCGGAGCAGAGCTCCGACCGGATGACCGCTTTCAATGCGTCTCCGGTCTCGATGATGCTTATGGCACCCTCCGGGCATTCCTCGGAACACTTACCGCATTGGATACATCCTTCCAGATAGGATTCGAGGGAAACCCCGATATCCCTCAGTATGGTGATGCCCTTTCGGCCCAGGTCCGGTATGTCACGGCTCATCCTTCTCTCGACGTCGACGTGAGCCGCCTGGGCCGGAAGAGGCGGAAGCTTGTAGATGGCCAGCATATCGCTGTATGCCGACATGGGCATCGAGTAGTACCACAGCGAGAGCTCGATGGAATATATGTTCTTGAACCTCTCCGAGGTGGCGAACATGCAATGGCTGGCCCTCAGCTCCTTGGCGAACGATTTCATCTCCTGGAACCTCTCCGGCCGCAGGACCAGCTCCCTTGCCATGGCTAGTGAGGTGTTGCCCAGCTGGATGATGTGATCGCTCTCGGGAGGCACCAACCCGATGCTCTGCGCCTTCACCGCGTCGACGTACAGTCCAGAGGCCCCTGACATGAACGCCGTCCTGACATCCTTTGTCCAGAGACCCGCCTCTAACATGAGGGTCAGGAACCCGGCCCTGATGGCCCCGATCGCCTTTCCCGCCTCCGAGACATCGTTCTCCGTGATGTACACTCCATCCTGCAGATGCAGACGATGGTCCGGGGTCTTGATGTTGGGCGGCACGATCAATCCTGACCTGATCCCGCTGGCGATCGCCGCTATCAACCCGGTTCCGGTGATGCCGGTGGCCTTACCATGCATCTTCCCGGTCAGGGTCCTTCTGCCATCTATCGGATCCATGGTGTCCCCTTCCAGGGCCATGAACCCGTCATCGAGGACCGAACAGTGCCATCCTTCCGGTTCGATGTTCACGTCACATATGGCCCCGGGTGCCGCCAGCATGCCCATCTCCACCTGCTGTCCTTCCAGGGCAGGCCCGGCCGCCGCCGAGCCCGAATAGACGTTCCCATTGACGACCAGCGCCATCTCCGCGTTGGTGCCGTAGTCGATGACCAGGCAAGGCTCCTTCTGGTCCATTATCCCGGTCATAAGCAGCATGGCCAGCGCGTCTGCCCCGATCTCGTGGCTGACCGCCGGGGGTATCATCACCATGGTTTCCGGGGAAAGGTTCAAGTCCAGGTCCTTCGCCTTGACGATTTCCCCATCCCTCTTGGGGGGCACTACCCCCAACCTATCTAGCATGTTCTTCCCGGCATATGCCAGGTCTCGGATCTCGATGTTCTGGAACAGGGAGAGCTGGAACGGATTTCCGCATACCGCCATCCGCTCCACCTTGGCCAGGTCGATGTCCAGCTTCTCCAGGAGCCGGTTGATGGAATCGGTCATGAGGCGATGGGTCTCGTCCTTTCCGGCCACCACCGCGAAATTGACGTGGTCGATCACGTTCGCTCCCGGGATGGGATGCCTTATGGTGATCGCCGTCGAGATGACCTCGTTGCTCTCCAGGTCGATGGCCTGGGCCCGGAACCCGCTGGTCCCTATGTCCAGGGCGATGCCGTATTTGGTCATTGGATGACCTCTATGGCATGGGCCCAGGCAATGTTCTTCGGCTTACGATGCATCGAATAGCTGGCGCTCCAGGCAGCCATTACGGACACACCTATCTGCAGCGGATCGTGCACCAGAACCCGGGCCTTGGATTCTCCCAGGTCATCAAATGAGTAAGGCATTCCCGGGGATGAGATGACCGCGCCTTCCTGGATCCATTCGCCTTTGATCCTTGCTGGGGAGGCATTGAGAATGGCGCCCGCCCCGGAGACCGCCATTTCCAGATCATGCACCGCTTTGATTTCGGGGTATCTCCTTCTCACCGCCTCTATCTTCGCAACGTCCGGATCGATCACCGTTATGGTAGCCCGTTCGTCCGCGAGGAGGTCGATAGCGCAACTGCCTACTCTCCCTGCGCCGATGACCAGCACGGCCTTCCCCTTCAGGGGGCCCACAGCCCTCTTCAGTGCCGTGAAGTACCCCAAAGCCGTCGAGTGCGTATTGTCCGCTGCCCTTCGTTCCCTCATGTTGACAGCTACGAACTCCTGATCGTCCGCCATGAAGACGATGTCCGCTCCCGCTTCCATCGCCTGATAGAATCCGGTCACGTCCGTTCCCTCGGTGACATGGCTTTTCATGCCAAGATGCGAGGTGATCGCGCACACCGATTCGCAAAAGCCCGGGGTGACGCCCTTACCGCTGGTGACCGGAACCGCCGCCATTTTGAAGCCGGTCAGGTTCAGGTCGCCGTCCTCGAGTCCGAGGGCCAGGTAGGCCAGGCCTTTCATGTTCATGCCCAGGTCGTGTCTCAGCCGCTCATCGCGAAGACCCATGCTGTCCGGGACGTTCTCTATCATCTCATAGGTCAAACGGGTCATTTCACTGCCTCCGGTGTTGGGTTGATGTATCTCGTCACTCCGGTCTGCTCCATGATCTCCCATAGGCAGGCCAGCCGCTTATGCCAGGCACTCTCTTCGGAGGGACCGGAGTTTATGATGGTGGCCCTCCACTTCTTCTTCCCTGGCCTGTAATCGGTGATCATCTCGTCAGAGCCGAATAGACCGGGCATTAGCTCGGGCTGGTCCACCTCGGCGAACACGCCTTCGCCGCAGGACCTCATGGTCTTGCCGCTGACGACGATATGTTCATAGAAGGCCGATCCTTCCCTTGTCGGTCTGGGTTTTTCCAGTTTTCCCTTGACAAAGGAATCCGTCAGCATCGACATGATGTTGATACCGCTCGAACCGAGCACCGCCGCCGGGGTCTGGCTAGGTATCCGGGCATCAATTTCCAGGACCTTTGGGAGGCCGTCCTTGACGATCGCCTCCACATCCATTATGCCGTTGAGGGTCATGCTCTGGGCCATCTTTTCGCTGGCCGCCAGGAAGATGAGCTCGGTATCCGCATCGAGCTTTCGGTAGGGGGAACGGACCATCTTGCAGTCGTACTGGTCGTCCAAAACTACCTCGGTGATGACCAGGGGCACCATCTCGATACCGTTCCCGATGACCTCCACGGATATGTTTGGACCTTCAACGAACTCCTGCACCACACAATCGTCGCCAATGCTCCGCACCCGGTCCATCCCTTCCTCCAGCTGCTGCTGGTCGGTCGCCTTCACGACGCCGGTGCTGCCGCTTTGACCGGAAGGCTTCACCACGGCCGGGAACCCGCATCCCGGCCAATCCCCGGGCATGGGGATGTTGAGCTTCCTCATCATCTCATTGGAGCGGACCTTGGATGACGAGAGGTCGTATGACTCCATGTCGAACATGAGCGGGACATCGATATTCTCGAACTGCTTGACCAGAGCGGTCAGCGTCTCATAGTTCTCGTTCGCCGGAATGACGGCGTCACAGTCCTCGAAAACCCGTACGGCCCGTCTAGGTTCCTTGATGATGTCGACGTTCACCGCCTCATCCGCCAGCGACATGGCGGGCGCCCGTCTTCTCCGGTCGAGCACGACCGTCTCGATTCCCGCCTTCCGGGACAGGTAGACCGCTTCCGTTCCCTGCAGCGCCCCGCCCACGATGCCCACCTTCACTGGATCACCTCGATTCCCAGCCTGTCCTTCCGGGAGGCGATCAGGCCAGTGTACTCGGACAATCTGGCGACCTTGATCCCGATCGCGTCCAGCATGTCCTCGATATTGCCCTTCGATCGTTCCCCATTCTCAATGTCCAGTTCATGCTGGGCTACTCCTGCCAGGCCTCTGCTAGGGGGGATTATGGACGTGATCACGTTCGCGCCTGCATCCAATCGTGGGCGCAGACCCTTGACTCCTTCGATGTCCAGGCTGGCCGGGATGAGCTTATCCTGGTGCACCAGCCGCATGACCGCCAGGGTCACCAATTCCTCGATCATCAACGTTGAAGGCATCCCCTGCATCGGGGTGTTCGCCTGCGGAACGAAGGTCATGGCCCTCACCTGTTGCACTCCCAGCCTTCCCATCATCCTGATGGAGTTCACCCGGTCGGCGATCGTCTCTCCAACGCCGATCATGATGCCTTCTTCCGTCAGCATTCCCCCCTCCCCGGCCCAGGTCTTTTGGTTCAGGCGGACGTCGTAGTCCTGGTCGGGGCGCAGTTTGCTGAAGAGCTCACGGTTATGGGTCTCCTGATAGCACGCGAACCAATCCGTCCCGGCGTTCCGCAGCGAGGCGAACATCTCCCTGGGCATTACGCCAGGGGATACCATGATGGGCACGTTGACCGAATCGTTCACGTTCTGGACCAGGTCGATCAGTTCGTGGTGGCCGGCCTTGCCGTGGTACAGCGGGTCCTCCCCCATGGTCAGGTCGACCAGGTGGATGCCGGAATCCTCCAGCGCAGTGGCCAGGCCGATGATCTCCTCCCGGTTCTTACGGTACCTCACGCTCTCTTCGTTGGATCTTCTGTAGAAGCAGAAGGAACAGTTGTTCCGGCAGTGGGTCGAAAAGTAAACGAAGCCATACAGGAACACCTTGTGGCCGAAGTTCCTGTCCCTTACGTCGCGCGCCGCTTCGAAAAGCTTTCCGACGGACAGCTCATCGCGAAGGCCCAGGAGATAGGCGATCTCTCCATCGCCCAGAACCCGCCCGTCACGGGCCTTTGACATTATGATATCTAGATCATCCTCTGCAATCATCTTGTTCACCCTCAGATATCGATCCTAGCTCCGTTGAGGTAGATCAGGCTCCGACCCACCTTCTTGATGTTCAGGTCGCCGCTCTTCATCAGAAGCAGGCGTTCCAACCCGAACCCCACTCCCGCCCATGGGTCTGTGATCCCGTGGGCCTTGTCAAGGACATGGGGTCCAACCGCGCCCGATGCGACCTCCACACCACCGACCTCCACATCGATGGTGCTGACATATACCTCGGACTCGGCGGCCACCAGTTCATATCTCAGGCCGATGAGGTCCATGACGGACACGATATGCTCTCTCAACCGCTCTGTCGCGTCAATGTCCGGCCTCATCTCCACGAGGTTCAGCATGGTAAACTCCTCGAGGTGAGAATTGCCGTGTGACTCCTTGCGGTAACAGGTCCCGATCTCGAACATCATCAACGGCATCTTCACGTTCCGTTTCAGTTGTCTCATGAGAAAGTACAGGTTGGGTGCCAGCATCGGCCGCAGGCACCTCTTCTCATCAAGCCAGAAGACCTGTTCGTAGAGGGGGTGCTCCTTCGTGATCCCCATCTTCCTGAGGGCCTCGTAGGAAATGATGGTAGGAGTCCTTACTTCGAGGAATCCCTTGCCCACAAGCATGTTGGCCAAAGAACCCTCCAGCTCGGCAAGCTGGTGCCTGCGGGGATTGGCGGAGAGATCGCGGATCATCTTTCGGTGTTGAGATTGAAGCTTCTCGATTAGCACCGAGAAAGCTTTCTCCCTCTCTTCCTCCGTGGGGAACTCCTCATTCTGCTTGGGTTCCCCGCCCAGCTCTCGAATTCTCTGGGATTGGGAAGAGGTCCAGATAATCGGCATCCTATCCACCTCGGGGTAAGAGGATGCGTTGAGAATAGTGGCGAAGGGCCCGGGAATCGAACCCGGCTGCCATAGCTGTAGAGGCCCGGCGGTCCCTGACCAACCCTCCATTGTGAGATTGCTCAGCTAAGGATTGATGAACGACTCCGAATTTAAGGTTTTCTTTGCTATCTGGCTCTGATCCAGGATAGGTGAATTCCGGCGATGATATCGGGTTTGTCTCTTTCATTATTTTCTGAGCCCCGGTCTGTTGATAGTATATTGAAAGGAAAGATGGGGAAAGGGTTTGTGGTCTCAGTTCTTTCGTCAGGTAGATACCTTCCATGCGTCAGAACTTAGCGACGAATACTCTCGCTTGCCACAGAGCTATCGCGGCGACCGCCACGATGACCACCATGTAGAGTATGTCGGAGCTTGGGATGAAACCGTTAGCGAAATAATCGACCATTACTTCTGCGTTTGTCATTTTGTTTCCTCCTTATTACATCACACAGGTGTCCTTCTGGCGGACCTTCCCGAAGTCGGTGATCACATACTTGTGCAGCAACGCCTCCTTCTTGTAGGAACCGTCATCCAGTTTGACATCGATCTCCTTGATCATGCCGCCCGCGGCCAGTTCGATGAGGTCGAAGTTGATGGAGTCCCTGCCGAAGTCCGAGGTGATCCCGTACTCTTTCATGATGGTCTTGACTATCTCGCTGTTCCAGTGGTCCTTGCCGTCACTGAACAGCTCGAGGACCCTGAACTTGATCGGATATTCAGCCGTCATTTCGTTTCCCCCTTGGGTTCGTCACGTCTCAACGATTCCAGCGCAATGCTGCCTTCGGTGAACATGACCAAACTGCCGATGATGCACATCACTCCTCCGAGCAAGATCGTCCATTCCGGGATGGTTCCGACGAACAACGCGATGAATACCACTGCGAATATTCCGTAGAGGTTTCCAATGCCCTGTCCTCTCCCCACGCCGATGAGGGGGAAGGATTTGTACCAGGCGACATAACAGAAACCAAAGGTTATACCCGCCATCAGCAGGACCAGCAGCACCGTCGGCTCAAAGACCTGCAACGCATAGTCGTACATCGGGAATCCCAGCAGGAATAGTATCGGTATGACGACGACCCACCAGATGATGTTCTCACCCAGGAACCTGAGCGTGATGCCGATGTCCGGTTCCGAAATGTCCAGTGCCTTAGCGGCTACTGCTCCCTCAATGCCCCAGCCGGCCGCAGCCATCAGGCCACCTACGTAGCCCATGACGTTGCCGCCTCCGTTGGTGAGGTCGTTTATCAGGCCTCCGGCGTAGATAGCAAGGCTTCCGAACACGATGATCAGAATTCCTATGAGCGCCCTCCTCGATACCTTCTGGCCGAGCCAGTAATATGATAGCAGGGATCCTACGACCGGATAGAACAGGGCCGCGACCGCTGCGAAAGCCGCTCCGACAAATCCCATGGCCATGAATGAACCAAGGATCGCCATCGGTCCGCCGAATATGGATGCGAAGAAGTAGTACTTGGTGCATGGCCTGAACTGCCTGGCGGTCCGGTACATCTCCTTATATTTGCCGAGTCCGCCATTCCAGATGAACAGGGCGATAATCACGGTGATTGCGTTGAACCCAGATATCAGCACCGCCACAACGATCAGGGCGACCGTGCCTCCATGGGTGGCATCCACCGCAGTGAACATCGACGAGAACGGCTCCAAGCTCCAAAGGGCGTTTCCCGGCAGGTACCAAAGGCCCCACAGGATGGCGCAGAACAGAGCCATGAGATACCCTATCCTGATCCTTTTCTTATGTTCCAATTGTCTCCTTTCTTCCAAATCCACCAAGTTTTTCCCCCCTAAGATTTATCTGTTAAGATGAAAGATTGATGAAAAGGGTTTATGTTGCGGTGCCGCGACCGCTTTTACTTCTGCTCAACGACTGCCTTCAGCCGGTTGACCGCATCGCCCGCGTTCTCGGCATAGATGTCGGCCCCGATCTTGTCGGCCCACTGCTGGGTGCATGGAGCACCGCCGACCATGGTCTTGACGCCCTTTCTGATCCCTTGTTCTTTGAGCATCTCTTCCACGGCAATCTGGTTGACCATTGTCGAGGTCATCAGGGCGGAGGTTCCGACCGCCAATGGGTTGTGCTGTTTCACTGCCGCCACGATCTCCTTGACCGGGATGTCCCTGCCCAGGTTGATGACGTTGAATCCGGCGACCTTCATCATGATGCCGACGATGTCCTTCCCGATGCAGTGGATGTCTCCCTCGATGGTGCAGATGACCACGGTCCCCAATCCCTTCGACTGGTCGCCGCCCATCTTTTCCAGGGCCGGGGTGAGGATCTTCACTCCGGCGGTCATGGCTTCCGAGGCCGCGATGACGTGGGGCAAATAGAGCTCCTTGGCGGCATACCTGTCGCCGACTTCCGTCATTGCCTTTGTGAATCCGAGCTGGATCACATCGACCGGGCTGATCCCTGCCTTCAGCGCCTCCTGCGCCACTTCCTCTGCGGCCTCCTGATCGTATGCCAGGACCGCGCTCTTCGCCTTCTCGATTATTTCGTTTGCTTTTGACATTTATTTGTCCCCCTTAGTTACCCTGGAACGCCTTGTCCGCCTTGTTCATGATCGCGACCATGTCCTTGTGCAGGTCGGCGTCGATTGGTGTTACCTCGTGGGTCTTCATGATGTTCAGGACCTTCTCGTGGGCCACGGTTATCAGATCCTTCGATCCGGCCGCGGTCCAGTCTCCGATCATGTCCCTGTTGATCAGCATCGGGTCCGACGGTAGGTTGATGTTCGCCCTGGTCGACTTGTGTCCCAGGAAGTTGTTGCCGATTCCAACCTTCTGGATCGATTCCACTCCCATGGTCTCCTCGTTTACCGGGATCCCGGACATCACTTTCTTCGTCATGGCGATTATGTCGTTGTCGATTACAAGCTGCTCCATCGAGAATGTCATGCCAAGTTCAAGCATACCTGCACCATAGATGGTGTTAGCACCGGCGAGGGCGGGGAGAAGGGTCGTTATGGTCTTCTCGTGACCTGCCTGTACATCAGGTATCTTGGCGTCAGCCTATATGCCCGCCACGAACGTGGGCAGTCCGTAGTACTGTCCAAGTTTGGCCACAGCGGCGCTGATCATTCCGAGTTCTGGTGAACCTACCGGAGCGGTTCCCCTCTTGACGTCGAAGGTGGTGGTGGAGCTTCCGTACCAGACCTTTGCGCCCGGCTGGGCGATCTGGGACAGGGTGATGCCTGCCAACACCTCGGCGTTGTGGGTGACAAGGGTACCGGCCAGGAATATCGGCGAGGACCCTCCGGACATGGCCATGCTCAGGACGTTGACCGGGATTCCGAACCTGGCGCCCTTGATGATGACCTGACAGGCGTTGGAGCTCAGCTCCAGCGGGCTGGTCGGGCATAGCAGCATCGAGAATATCGGCTTAGCGCGGGCCATCTCCTCGTTGCCACCGTAGTAGGCCTTGGCGATTTCCCAGTAGAATTCGACGTTGCCTCCGACGGGGTCGATGTGCTGGAAGTGCTTCGTGGTGTTGGACAGCGAGGTGAGGGTCTCGTGCACGTCCTGTGCGCCCTTTCCTGCCCAGTCCCTTGCGGACACTGCCAGTGAGTAGTAATCCACGTTCTCCGCCCAGTCAACGATCTTCGCGGTGTTGGCGACGTCCTTCTCGGTCGAGTCGACGGTCTTGAAGTTGCCTGGTCCAAGGTAGTTACACATCTTGATCCCAGTACCGAAGCAGGTCCAGTGGACCTTGCCTTTGTGTTCCTGGGGGACTGTGTTCTTCTTGTCCCTTCCGTATAGATAGAACTTCGAGGGCGCCATCATCAATGCCTTGCGGACCAACCACTGGGGGATCTTGACGATCCTGGTCGATTCGTTGACCTCGCATCCGGCTTCCTTGAAGAGCTTCCTTGCCTCTACATCAGAAACCTGTACGCCAGGGTTCAGCAGCACTTCCATACTGGCGTAATCGATCTGCCTGAGATCGTCCGTATTGAACATCTCGAGCTTTACGCCCTCCAATCTATCCCTTCCGGGGTAGTAGTGTTGTCCCATTGTTTTCTCCTCCTTTCTTTAATCCACCAAATTATTCATCGCTAGTTCCGGCTATTCTCACTTCTTCAGCTGGTTCCTGAACTTCTCGCAGCAGTTAATCTCGATGTCCAGCGCCTTTTCGATGTTCATCTTCGCTGCTATCTCCTTCGGGGCACCCGCCACCGAGGTGATGACGCCCAGGCCGAACGCTTCCCTGACCTCTCTCATGGCATGTTCGTTGCTCAGGTCCATCGGGTTCACTCCCAGCTTCTTAGCCACGTATTCCTTGGCATCCTTCAGGCGCATGCTCATGGCGAATTCCATGCGTGCGACCAAATCTCCGCCTGCGCGCAGTCCGCTCATACCGGATGTCATGACGTGTTCGATCGGCATACCCATAGGGTCGCCGACCCCAACCTATATTCCATCGACATGAGCGATCTCGACCATTGCCTTGATAGCATGGGAGACCGCATCGATCGTCGGGGTCTCGAACATCGGTATTCCGCCGACGCCCATCCACCTGACATCGATTGTGACTTGATTAACGTCTATTCGAGTATCGAGATTCTTTATATATAAATATTATTAGACATTGACTTCCTCTTTAATTTATTATATATAAATTTAACCTATTGACTGTTAAGTCTTGTAACATCAGTATATAAATCATTCTTTTAATACCTCATAATTATTTATAGTAAATGAATAGTGTTTCATCGTTCATCTGACCTCCTAGGATTATGTTTAGGAACCTAGACGAGCATCTTCTTCATTACTTCCTATTTCACCCAACGGCCGACGGTTTTATCTGGTACAATCCTGAACGTCTTTAGAATGGCAAAGGAGAGAGGAGGCCCTAAATGGCCAATCGGTAAAGAACAAAAATCACCACATCTGCCGTGAACTCCAATCCAATGGGTCACAATATTCTTCTCTAAACTAATCATCATATTCCAATAGATAATCATAGTAAGGAATTTTTAATCGTCCTTCCTATTCAATTACTACTGACTTGATGGACCAAATATCTTCTCTAGCTCGATCATTTTCCTCCGCATTTATGATCATGTTAACGGATATTATACTATTGTCGTTCAGTTTTTTCGCTCATGATTGTTAGTGGCAGTTGAATTTTATCCATTTCTGGAGACTGTCACAGTTTTATATAGATTCTGACTAATTTATATTTGGATTTAGTAACAAATCTGGTTACAATTTTTAAATAAATTCAGATGGCGTGAATGATATCATGCCAGCTCGGAAAAAGACGTTCCGTCGATACGATCCCGACCAGACGCTTTTATTGCCTCCGGACCTTCATGAATGGCTACCCGAGGATCATCTGGCCTACTTCATCTCCGAAGTGATCGATGAACCGGACCTGGCATCGATCTATGCCCGATATGCCCCAGCACCTGGCTACCCGCCCTACGACCCGAAGATGATGGTCAAGATATTGGCCTATGCCTACAGCTTAGGCCTTCGATCATCCAGACAGATCTCTTTTAGCAACGAGGGAGAATATTGCGTTCCGTGTGCTGGCATCAAATAACTTTCCCGATTTCAGAACAATCTGCCGCTTCCGCACCGAGCATGCGGAAGCGTTCCGCCAGGTCGTCCAGCTCTGCGCGGAAGAAGGTCTAGCCGATCTCCAGGTTGTTTCACTGGATGGAACGAAGATCAAGGCGAACGCGAACATCTAGAAGAACATGGAGAAGGAGGACCTGCAGAAGGAGCTAGACGAGATCGACGAGAGGATCGATCGGATAATGAAAGAGGCGGAAAGGCCGATAAAGACGAGGATGATCGACTTGGCGATGATGACGGGAATCCGTTGCCGCCGTCCCTGAGACGCAGGGATGGAAGGAGGCAGCGTATCGCCGATACACTCCGCCAGCTCAAGGAGGCAGAGGAGAAGGCGGAAGCGGAACAGAAGGCGAAGATCGAGGAACGGCTCCGCCTGGAGGAAGAATGGGCAGCGAAGGGGAGGAAGGTCAGGAGCAGGAAGTCGAAGATGGAGCTCGAGAAGAGATCAGAGCGGAGGAATCCATCGGACCAAGAGTGCAGGATCATGATTACTCAGAACGGATACGCCCAGGCGTACAATGCTCAGGCGGTGGTCGATTGCGACAGCCAGGTAATCGTAGCCGAGGTCGCCGTCCAGGACTGCAACGATATGAATCAGCTGTTGCCGATGTTGGACGAGATTGAGAAATTTAAGGACAGACGGCCTGAAAAACTTCTGGCCGATGCTGGCTACTTCAATACTCCAATGGTCGAACAGGGCGACGGAGTCGACCTGTACATCGTCACCCAGTTAAGCTACGACACCAGGATGAAACGCCCGCCACGGATCAAGAAACGAGCCCCAACGGTCATGGAGGAGATGGCGGCCAAGCTGCTCACCGATGAGGGTCATGCCATCTTCTCCAGGCGAAGTCGCACCGTCGAGTGCTTCTTCGGAAACATCAAAGAGAATCGCGGAGTGCGAGAATTCTTCTGTAAGGGTTTAAGAAGAGTAAGGAGCGAGTGGACGCTGGCTTGTATGGGCCATAACCTGAGGAAGCTATGGACCAATAGGATCGGACTGCGGACCTGATTCTGTCAGAAGAGGAACGGCCGGTTGGATCTTACTCAACAGGCGTTAAGATATCGAACAAATTTGATAGTAAAAATTCAACCGGCACTCTGAAAACTCAATAATGGGACAGCCTTCAAATCTGGTGAATTTTCAACCGGCGCTGACAATTATGGATGCATCTTATCTCAATTCTAATTCCATATTTGTCAGTATGCCGCCTTCACGGTGGCCGGATCAGACACCATCTAATCCTCTCGGCTATGAACGGCTTCCATTTTGGTGATTGTCTACATGAAATAACAAGTCCAAAGAAGACCGGGCGAGCCTATTGTTCGAAAACGTTCCCATGCATCATCCCATGAATTGTTATGGACAGAATTGTTGAAGGCATTCCTCTCCAGATTTTTCCTTCCTGATCAAATTAGCGAACGAATTCCATCCATTCTTAACTCTCATCATTTTGATACATTTTATCGTAAAGGGATGAAAATGATTTAGAATGGACAGTCATTTCTGTCCATAGAACTCTCAATTCAATGCCTGTTTACTCCTCAGCCGCCTCCATTACTCCCTCTTTTTCTTGGAGTTCTGAATTCTTATGCTGAGACCAGAACCAGATCGGCAAATAGGCTGCAAGAACGATAACTCCGACAATGATTGCCGTTATCCCACTTTCTAGACTGTTCAGATACATGACACCAATTAGACAGAGTGGAATGTTGAACAGCCCGAATGCAAGGGCAACATATGTCCAGCCCCGTGGTGCCTTGAACGGCCTATTCAACTTCTTTAGCTCTGGATCCCTCTTCGCCTTGACATACGCAAAAAGGCTGATTCCGTTGGCGCAAGTGTATCCAATCGCTGAGGCGGCTAATATTGCGGTCGGGGTCTTCAGAGAGATCAGTGCCATATTGAATAGTGCAATTGCGATCATTGCCCGAACTGGAACTCCACTTGAGTTCAACTTGCTGAAGAATTTTGGAAGATTTCCTTCAGACGCCATGGAGTGCATCGACGTTGCAGAGCCCAGGAACGCCGTCTGGATTATCAAGATCATTGCAGCTACGAGCATGACAATCATGACAGATGAACCGAGCGAGCCAAATGTCGTTTCAGCCATGGGTACTAGGGGCGAGACCGGTTGTGCAAGAATGCCATCAATGCCCAGTGTACCAGTCACAGATGTCTGAACAAGGGCAAAGATAATTAAGCAAATTATCCCACAGGTGAATAGTGCTTTGGGCACATCCGAACCAGGTTTCTTGTATTGTGGTCCATAAATTGCCGCAGTCTCCCACGCGCACGCACTCCATTGGGCGATGGCAAATAGACCAAAGATTATCAGAATATGTTGCCAATCCCACGTCCAACCCGTGGGCACCAAGTTGTTAGTGATATTCGAAACGTTGAAATCACCAGTGGCAAATGGCGCTATCGAGATTACAATCAACGGGATAAGAGACACTACTGCTAGAATCAATCCGATCCTGGCGCCGTTCGCCAATCCTTTCATGTTTATGAGAATTAAGGCCACGAATATTAACGCCCCACAAACTAAGGCTAATGACACGAAATCGTAATCAGCCAATGCCGGAATCATACCCTGCAGATAGCTTGCGATTGTCAATGAAAAGATCGCCAATACCGGATTCCAGGCAAACCAATAGCCCCAGGCGCTGAATCCGCCGATTAACTTTCCTCTATCATATTTATTTACATTATTATTTGTTTTAAATACAGCTTGGGCAAAACCAGGCAACCCTGATGCTTTGGGGAACGCCGTCGCCATTTCTCCATAGGCAATATTCTGCATGAATCCCTGAAGAACCGATGCCACCCAGAGTATTATCGCAGCTGCCCAAAGATAACTTGCAGTATAGCCAATCGATGGCAATATCAACAATGGTACGCCAACAGCTATCATTAATCCTTGTTTCCAATCTATAGTCCTTTGTAGTTCGTTCGAATTCCCTTTTTTCGACTCGGTTTCCATAGGACTACCTCCTCCTTCTTGAATATCAACCATGAATCACCCCTCCTCTCTCCTCCACTGAATGTAGAAAAAACCGCTCTCTGGACCTAAGGTAATTAACAGTTAGAAGCTGGTCCAGAGATAGATAGATTAAGCGTTTGATTTTTTACTACTTCTTCACCTGTGCCCTGAACTTTTCGCAGCAGTTGATCTTGATGCCCAATAATTTTTCTATGTTCATCTTGGCTGCAATGCCTTTCGGCGCTCCTGCAACTGAGGTAACTACGCCAATTCCGAGACTCTCTCTGATATCTCGCATGACAAATTCGTCGCTGAGGTCCACGGTGTCGACTCCCACCTTCTTGGCAACGAACTCCTTCGCCTGCGTTGATTCTCATGCTTTTCGCAAACTCCATCCTACAGACCAGATCGCCTGCTGCCCTGAGTCCACTCATTCCGGACGTCATTACGTGTGTGATCGGCATACCCATCGGGTCGCCGACCCCAACCTATATGCCGTCGACATGGGCGATCTCGACCATCGCCTTGCTAGCATGGGAGACCGCATCAATCGTGGGGGTCTCAAACATCGGTATTCCGCCGACGCCCATCCCCATGTTTACGTGACAAGGTATTGGAGATGCCTTAACCGCAGCTTTCACGAAGGTGACGGCCCTTCCCAGGTTCCAGGCACCTGACTTGCTGGTGTTGGTATTGACCACCGGGCCAAAAATGTTAGAACCAGCCTTGGCCACCATTTTTGCCTGTTGATGAGGCCACATGCCGGCAAGGGTCTCACCTTTGTACTTTAGTTCTCCATGCATTCCAAGTACAAGCTCTCCAGCCATACCGGATTCTATATACATTTCTGGGAATTCCTTCCTCAATACTTCGATCGCATTGAGTGTGGCAAAGAAATCGCCATCTCCCGCAGCCGCAGTAGTGTCAAAGTTGACTCCATCTGATCCTGATTTCATAATTCTCTGCATTACCCAGATCATGTCGCGTGTCAAATGCTCTGCGGCATGCTCTGTCGATCTCTGAGCCTCCTCGATTTTGAAGGCCTTCATGAGGTCACCAGGGTTGTCAAAGGGACCATCAGGGCGATAATAGAGGCCCATGTTCGGCATCGCACCGTAAAGCACCGGAACAATCATGTTCTGCTGGACGATCTCCATCGTCTGCATCTCTTGGGCGATCACCGGTTTGACTGGTTTGAAACTATAGTCGATGTGACCAAGTTCCATAGAGTCTGCCCCTAGAGCCCGTTCATGTGTCATCATTCCGACCAATCTGCTGGAGGGAATTCCGACTCCGCTGTTACCCTGATCTCCATCTAGGCGGATAGTTCCGATATCATGAGTAACCGGCACTTCCATCCCATGCTCAACGCCCACCATTCTCCCAGGCATCATCAGAATTTCCACGAGCCTTTCCATGTCCTCGGAGCTCATGGTTGGGATGCTCCCAA
The DNA here is from genome assembly GCA_963695345.1 of uncultured Methanomassiliicoccales archaeon. Lineage (GTDB taxonomy): Archaea > Thermoplasmatota > Thermoplasmata > Methanomassiliicoccales > UBA472 > DASXVU01. The sequence goes on along the minus strand of OY968769.1, from coordinate 492,691 downwards.
GATCTGCAGCATCTTCCGAACCGGCGGTAACATCATCCACAATCTGTTTCTTAGAAAGATAGACTCTCTTGCCATCTCCCATTCTAAGCGCATATTCGTTTGACATTTTCTCTTACCTCCTTGAACACTGGCATTTCTCACTTCTTCTTGAGGAGTTCTCCGGCCTTCTTGACCGCCTCACTAGCGTTCTCTCCATAACCGTCAGCGCCAATCTTGTCCGCCCATGATTGAGTTGCTGGCGCGCCACCCACCATGACCTTAATATTCTTTCTCAAATTCATTTCTACCAAATTCTCGATGACTTCCCGCTGGGTCTGCATAGATGTGGTCATCAATGCGGACAGACCGACCATGTCTGCTTTCTTTTCCTTTATTGTGTCAATGAAGTTCTTTGTAGGGACATCTCTACCCAGATCATGAACTTCATATCCGGCGCACTGTAGCATCGTGGAGACGATGGATTTACCAATGTCATGTACGTCCCCTTCCACTGTCCCTGTGACAATAACGCCAAGACTCTTACCGCCCTCACCTTTCGGGAGGTCTTGCTTTATGATCTCAACTCCCGAGGTCATTGCACTTGCAGCCACCATTACGTGAGGAAGGAATAGGCGACCTCTTTCGAATCTTATTCCAACTTCATTCATACCAGCTGCAAGTGAATCGATGATTTCTTGTGGAGTCAGAACGCTCCGCGCCACTTCAACACTCTTAAGTGTTCTATCTTTGTCATATGCAACAATTGCATCAAACAGCTCTTTTTTTGCTAATTCCCCTTTTCCGCTCATTTTGCTCCTCCCTTGATACAGCATTTTGGTGGCGTTACTGAGAATATTCAGCAAACACCTACATTTGCATCAAGTTTTATTATATTTAAACTATGCTATTTGCTTGGAGCATCTTAATTATTTAATATATAAAGATATCTTTTAGGCTGTTTAGTCCCAACATATCTATATTTTAACCTATCCGAATGCTACTCATAATTATTAATACTAAAATGAAGATGATACTTTTGCAATTAAAACACGTTCTTCTAGGAGGAGAATAAATTGGAAAAAAAAGAGGAGATATTGGCTAACCTTAAAAAGTCAATCGAAACGTGGAACATCGAACTGGCTAAGCAATCCGCAGCACAGGCTCTCGATGCCGGAATCGACCCGTCGGAAGCCGTCGAAAAGGGGCTCGGCATGGGCATGCAGATGATCAGTCAACTGTTCGATGAGGCTAAGATTTACCTACCGCAGGTTCTGGCCGCATCTACTGCCATGGAATCTGCGTTGAAGATTCTCGAACCTGCGATGGCAAAGGGCACAACCCTCGCAAAGGGAATAATCGTCATCGGAACCGTTCAGGGTGACATCCATGAGATAGGAAAGAACGTCGTGGGCGCTATGCTACGCGGCGGAGGCTACACCGTTATCGACCTTGGAAGGGATGTGTCGCCTGAGAAGTTCATAGAGGCTGCCCGTGACAAGAAGGCCGACATCGTCGGAGCATCCGCCCTGATGACCACCACTGTCACCGTTCAAAAGGACATTGTCATCATGCTGAAGGAAGAGAATGTCGTCGCCAAGACGATCTTCGGAGGCGCGCCATGCAACCCCGAATGGGTAGAGAGCATCGGCGGGGACATGTACTGCCCCTCGGGAGCTGAAGCAGTGGCATTGGTCAACCAGATGATGGGGAGGTAAACAAAATGTCAGCCCAAAGACCAATCGATATCTTCGAGACATACGAGCGCTCGAAAGCCGGTAAGAAACTGCCAGAGGCGGATTGGGACTACAAGGTAATACCGACCAACGCCGCTTTGATGAAGGAAAAATACCAGATCCAATTCGGCAAAGAGATCATTCCAGAGGACAAGGGCCTCATGAACCGCCTGTTCCAGGCAGGTCTCGACATGCTAGTGACCAGCGGGTTCTACAATTCAGACCTGGGAAGAGTCATCACGCTCACTGAGGAAGAGGTCTGGGAAGGCATCAAGAAGACCCCGAAGAAATTGGTACTCGGGGAGCATAAGGATGCCGTCGATTTCGTCCCGCGTCACGGTAACGAGGCCAGGAAGCCGATCATCCAGGGCGGCCCAACCGGCGCTCCGGTGTCTGAAGAAGTATTCATCCAGATCATGCAAAGCTACGCCCAGGAGGCGACCGTTGATCACCTGGTGAACGGTGTCATGGCCACGATCGAGGGCCACCCCGCCACCACCAACACGCCCTGGGAGATCCGTGCCACGATGGCCGAGCTGAGGGCAGTCAGAGAGGCGCGTATCCGCGCTGGCCGCCCGCACATGGGCATATAGGGCCCAGAGACCCCGCTGTCCGCAGCGGGACGTCTCGCCGGTGACCTGCTTGGCGGTCAGAGGAACTGCGACGCCCATGAGGTATCGCAGCTAAACGAGCTCAAGATCGACATGGCCGGATTGAACATGATCGCAGGATGGACGGCGAACGGCGACACCATAATGGTGGAGCAGATGCCGATCTTCGGAGGATACTGCGGCGGCATAGAGGAAACAGCCATTTGCGATGTCGCAACGACGCTGGCCTCCTTCTCGCTGTTCAGTGGCAACTTCCACCTGGACGGTCCGATCCACATCCGCTGGGGCATAACCACCTCCAGGGAAACCCTGCAGATCGCCGCTCACGCGGCGGCGGCCATCGATGCCAACACCGACCTGTTGCTGGCCAACCAGTACTATCCGATCGCAGGACCATGCACCGAGATGTGTCTGCTGGAGACCGCCGCACAGGCGATCACCGACACCGCATCTGGACGTGAGCTGCTGTCTGGTTCCGCGGCCGCCAAGGGTGTCGTTATTGACAAGACCACCGGCATGGAGGCTAGGATCATGGGCGAAGCGGCGATTGCGACGGCAGGTATGAAGATATCCAAGGTAAACGAGGTACTGGAAACCTTGATCAGCAGCTACGAAAAGAGCTACAACAAGGCTCCGGCAGGCAAGCGCTTCCAGGAATGCTACGATGTCAAGACCGTCAAGCCGACAGATGAATATCTGAAGGTATATGACGGCGCAAAGGCGACCTTGAGGAACTTTGGTCTGAATATGAAATGAGCTACACTGAATATGTCTATCCCCCCAGATAGAAAACTACTCCAACCAAACCCCTTCTGTAGCTCAAATTTTTTCTTCGCACCTCGGGGGTCCCCTGCAAGGGCATGGGGCCTCCAAACTGATTTTTTCATCAATAATCAAGACCGTCCAGATTGAGTGGCTTTGTCAAATCGAACCGTCCATGGTCTTAATCTAGAAAATGTGGTGTCACCAAGAACGACCAAGAATGTTCCCATTGAACAAGAAAGATCAATCCATTACTGGATATCGAGGCCAAGATTCCTCAGTGCCACACAGGTCCTTTCATAGACCTCTAGATATTCCTTGTTTGGAAGGACCTTCTTTACATTGTAGCATTCTTGGAATCGTTTTCCCTGGGGTGCACGGGGGAACGATTTCTGATAACCGCGGACCAGGTTATCGAGGATCTTGTTCACGTCGTCGATTTTCATTCCCGCGGTGGCGATCGCTGCCTCTCCCATGATCCGGGCTTCCATTCCGGTGGTGTAATCCTCCGCTACTCCCTTGGCTGCGGCACAACCGGAAACCAGTTCCCTCCCGCTGGCCGTATCCACCATAGCCTGGGCAGCCGTTTCCAGAAGGCACATCTCGGTGCATGGGCCGGCTATTGGGTAATACTGGTTGGCGATCAACAGGTCAGTGTTCATATCGATTGCGGCAGCGACATTTGCCGCTATCGTCAGCGTCTCCTTTGCGGTGGTTATTCCCCAGCGGATGTGAATTGGACCGTCCAGGTGATATGAGGCGTTCAGAAGCGTGAATGACGTCAGGGTCGTGGCCACGTCGCAGATCGCGGTCTCCTCCACTCCTCCGATGTAGCCGCCGAAGATGGGCATCTGCTCCACCATTATAGTATCGCCATTGTGCAGCCACCCTGCTATCATGTTGAGGGCGGAATTGTCGATCTTCATCTCATTCAGCTGGGAGACCTCATGACTGTCACTGGGCTTCAGACAATCCTTGAGATCGCTGGCAAGACGCCCCGCAGCGGAGAGGGGGGTCTCCGGACCCTATATGCCCATATAGGGTCTGCCGGCACGATTGCAGGCCTCGCGTATGGCGCGGATCTCCGCCAGAGTGGCCTTGATCTCGAATGGCGTGTTTGTGGTGGCGGGCATGCCATCAATGGTTGCCATAACGCCGTTGACGATGGTATCGATGACCGGTTCCTGAGCGTAGCTCTGGATCATAGGGATGAAAACATCCTCCGAAACGGTTGCTCCAGTCGGCCCTCCCTGGATGATCGGTTTCTGGGGTGAGTTGCCCTTTCTGGGCTCCATATAAGCGGAATCACGGTACTCGCCGAACTTAAGCCTCTTCGGGGCCTTCTTGATGCCCTCCTTGACTTCGCTCTCGGTGACCTTGACCACTCTGCTAGTATCGGCGTTGTAGATGCCAGTTGTAACAAGCATTTCGAGACCGGCCAGGTACAGATTCTTGATCATCTTCTTGTCGGTGGGAATGATCTCTGATCCGAACTTGATCTGGTATTTTTCCTTCAGCATGGTCGCTGTTTCGGGAACCACTTTGTTGTCCCAATGGCTCTCTGGCATTTTGGTGCCTTTCTCGGACCTGAGATACGTCTCATAGACCGTCAATGCCTTGTCCACGACGCTCATTTCAATCCTTTGCCTTTCTCAGTAGACTTTCAACAGTGGCCACGACCTCGCCCCCGCTGGGGCAATATGCGTCGCCACCTATGCTGTCGACCCATTTTTGTGTGCATGGCGCACCCCCAAAAATAGTTTTGACACTTAAGCCAGCCTCCTTAATTAGTTCCACTATTTGAGCCTGACCTATCATGGTCGTGGTCATTAGTGCTGACGCCCCCACGACATCAGCCTTGAACTTGATCGCAGCTTCCACGAAATTTTCTGACGGGACATCCCTACCGAGGTCAATGACGTTGTACCTGGCCCCGCGGAGGAATGCACAGACCACATGCCTGCCGATCTCGTGTACGTCCCCCTGAACCGTTCCAATCACGACCGTTCCATTGGTCTGGACCGGAGATCCTTTCATGACTGGGGCGAACTCCTGCAGGGCCGCTTCCATGGCTTTGGACGCGGCCAACACCTGGGGCAAGAATATCTTCGCCTCGTCGAACCTCGCGCTGATGCTGACCATTCCTTCGCCCAACCCATTGACGATGGCTTCAGTAGGATCGATACCCTGCTCAATAGCCTGTTTGGCTGCAAACCTGGCCAATTCGATGTTCCAGGTCTCGACGGCTATCTTCAGCCGGTTCAGTATCTCTTCCTTTCTGCTCATCTCAGCAAATCCTTGGCGATATTGGAGTTATGATTTTTCCATGGGGTTATTTCAGATGTTCATTCCTAGGAACGTTATTATGAATCGTGATATTGGTATAAAAAGGAATTAACCCCCGTTTCCCACGGTATCGGAAAATTAAGAAAAGGCCATGTTGTCCGCAATAACCAAAATGACGCGATCAGATGCGTGCTCTTAGAAATCCAGGGGTCAGTTCTGGACCTTTGACTTGGTCATGGTCAAGCCGCCTTCCAGCATCCTCAGGTCGCAGGTGCGGCACTCGTGCCGCAACTTCAATTGGTCAGCGAAATCCTTCGATAGGGATTCCCACTTCTCCTTTTCCGGGACTCCCGTGTCCAGAAACAGGCATCGTTCATATCCCTCGAACATTATCTTCAGGAAATACATCGGCTCAAAGCCCTGGTCCTTAAGGCAGTCAAGGTGAAGCTCCCTGTTCGCTCCTTCTACCCCCAACTCCGCCCATCTGGGGCTATTGAACCAGGTCCCGGGGCATTTCTCCTTTTCTTCGGCGTACTCGGAAGGGGTAAGGAAGACCCCAATGCAATCATCGGCATCCAGCATGACCGTGGGTATGGGGAGCTCGTTCACTATCCCCTTCAATGATTGGCATACAGCGTACCCCAGGAACACGGCGTCCACCTTACCGACCAGTCCATTGACCTTCTCCAATATCCTGGCCTTGAGGTCTTCCGGATGATCATGCAGGGCGAACTCAAGATATTCCTTGTGGACGATGTTCGGGTCGTTGCCGATCAGTAGGTCGAGCTCCTTCTGGAATATGTCACAGGCGATCACAGCAATTCTCACTGGGTCCACCTCGAAAATATTGTAATTGAAGGGAAATTGGCGGAAGGCATATATGGTGATATCTGGAAATATCAGTGCGATAGGCTGTTGATCCCATAGGTCATGCCCTTCATGACGTTGCAGTTCCAATCCTTTGCGCCTCTACGTCGTTTTCCGTCCAGTTCAGTCTCCATCTTTATGGCATTCTCCAGTCTCATTCTGACCATCAGCCTTTCCACCATGTCAACCACCTCGGCTCCGTTGGGACAATAGAGATCACCGCCGAAACTTTCCACCCAACGTTGATTGCATGGGGCGCCTCCGAAGACCGTCCTGGTGCGCATGCCCTCATCCCTTATTCCTTCGGCGATCGCCTTCTGACCCCACAATGTGGTGGTCATCAACGCAGAGGCGCCGACGATATCGGCGTTGGATACCTTGCATTCGTCTATGAATCTGCCAATCGATACGTCTCTACCCAGATCGATGATCCGATAACCAGCACCGCGCAGCATCGCCCCGATGACGTTCTTGCCTATCTCGTGCACGTCCCCCAGGACTGTTCCCAAGACTATCGTTCCTTTTCTGGCAACGCTGTTCGCTCCCATCACCGGGTCCAATATTTTCATCGCCTCTTCCATCGCATGGGATGCGGCCAGCAGCTGGGGCAGAAAGATGACCGCCTCATCGAACCTCTGGCTGATGCTGGTCATGCCTTTGCTCAATCCGTCCTCGATCGCCTCCGAAGGCGTGATGCCGAGCTCCAACGCTTCCTTTGCCGAGCTCCTGGCCAATTCCAAGTCCCAGCATTCGACCGATTTCTTCAGACTCTCCAACACTTCGTTCTTGAACCTCATGGAATGTAACCTCATCGCGATGCTCCAATCCAGACGACATAAGGCCCGTTCTCACGCGCCGTGAGGCTATCCGATGGGCCATGATATGAAAAAGGAAAAGGTTTGTTAGGGGGGGTCAGCGCTACTTCGAGGTCATCTCTCCGGTGCGTATCCTGATCACTTTCTCGACCGGGCTGATGAAGATCTTCCCGTCACCGATATCGCCGGTCCTGGCCGAGGCGACCAACGTGTCGACCACCTTCTGGCAGTCGGCATCGTTCACGACCAGCTCGATCTTCGTCTTAGGGAGCAGGTCGACCCGGTATTTTCCAGCCCGATGGGTGAACTCCAGGCCCTTCTGCTCTCCACGGCCGTGCACCTCGTACACGGTTATTCCGAGCACTCCGATCTCTTCCAGCGCTGTTTTCACGGGATTGAGCTTTTCACTCCTGATTATTGCTTCGATTTTCTTCGACATTTCTGGTCACCTCTTAGCTGTATGCGCTCTCCCCGTGCTGGATGATATCAGCACCGATGCGTTCCTCGTCCTTTGTCATCCTCAGTGGCGTGATCTTGCCCAGCACCTTCAGCAGGATGAAGGTGATACCGAAGGCAAATGCCCAAACCGCTGCGACCGCGATCAGCTGGTTGCCGAGCAGTGTGAAGCCGCCGCCATAGAACAGGCCTTGGTTCGTAACCACGCTGTTCACTGAGCTGGTGGCGAACAGACCGGTGGCGATGGCACCGAAGGTACCGCCGATACCGTGTACGCCCCACACATCGAGAGAGTCATCGAAGCCCAACTTCTTCCTGGCCAGTATACCACCGTAACAGACAACCCCGGCGCCAAGACCGATCGCTATGGCACCAGTCGTGTCAACGAAGCCGCAGGCAGGTGTGATCGCTACCAGACCGGCGATGCCGCCGGATATGAGGCCTAGCACGCCTGGCCTCCCCTGGTGGAACCACGAGACCAAGCCCCACATGATCGCCGCCATTGCTGCGGCGATCGTCGTGTTGGCGAATGCCTGAGCTGCCAGACCGTTAGCGCCCAGCGCACTGCCGCCATTGAACCCGAACCAGCCCATCCACAGCAGGCCGCCGCCCAGGACGACCATCGGGATGTTGTGCGGGTGTTCGCCGTTACCGGCCTGTACAGACAACCTCTTGCCCAGCACTATTGCTGCAGCCAATACCGACACACCTGCGGTGATGTGCACGACGGTACCGCCAGCGAAGTCCAATGCCCCAAGCTTCGAGAGCCAGCCCCCGCCCCACACCCAGTGAGCTACAGGCAGGTAAACGATAATGGTCCATATCGCTAGGAATGCGACCATTGCCTTGAGTTTCATCCTCTCAGCAACACCGCCGATGATCAGGCAGACCGTGACGATGGCGAACATCAGCTGGTACATCGAGAACAATATCGACGGGATCGATCTGGCATAGTCAGTATCAGGCAGTTGCCCGACGCCTTTCATCCCAATAAAGTCAAAGTTACCGATCAGGTCGGAATGGAAACCCCCGAATGCCAGCGAGTAACCGAACAGAACCCAAATCAAGGTGACTATTCCAGTGATGATAATAGTCTGACCAAGGATGGAAAGGAAACTTTCCTTCCTCAACATGCCGCCGTAGAAGAAACCTACAGCCGGTGTCATGATGAACACAAGGGCAGTCGCCACCAATATCCATGCTGTGTCGCCGGTGTTGATATCCTCAATCACCCCAGTAGTCGCCGCCACGGGCGTTGACAGGGCTGGTAATATCATGATCACCAGTGCCATCAATAATCCGATCTTTATTGCGTTGGACTTTTTCACTTTGAATCACCTCAACCGGCCTTCGGCCGGAACATGCGGGATATCGGATTCATATTCGCCACACCTCTTCATGGTGTTTTCGGTTTGGAATCCGATGTTTGTCCCGCACATTGTTAAATCGATAGACAAAGGGCTAATAAAAGCTTTTCGCACGCATCAAATGAATAGTTGTACCAAAAATACTAGACAAGTGTACAATAAGAATCGGTCAATTTTTCACAGAAATTAATCAAAATTCAATAGGCTTTTTTCCTCTGGCTTTCTAGGTACTTTCGAACTAGGGTCATATTCGAACCATATTCGCGCGCTTTGTTTTTGATTCTTAATGGAATCCGAGAAACTGTTCGGTAGATTCGTCCCGGGCTTGGACGATATGTTGGGAAGTTCCTTGATTCCCATAAATAAGCAGTCCTTGAAAGCAAGGTCATAAGCCAGGTAACCTTTGCACAATCTTTTCTGGAATCGGAATGGTTCTTAGGATCCATTTGCCGATTCCCGGTGATCGATGTATGTCCTCACCCTTGCTCAATGGAACGCGCATTTTCCATGTCGTCCATCTTTGCATGAACATACAATCCAACGATTTGGTCGTCTGTGAATTAGGAAATCAATTAATGTTATACACACAATAGATGGGCGGTCTGATGAAGGAATATGATCTTATCGTGATCGGGTCCGGGGCTGGGATGAACGTGGTCTCAAAGGCTAGGAACGCTGGCCTGAAGGTGGCCTTGGTGGAGAACTGGGTCTTTGGGGGGACCTGTCTCAACCGGGGTTGCATTCCGAGCAAGATACTGACCTATCCGGCGGAGATGGTCCGGCAGATAGAGCATGCCCGGGAGATCGGCATCAATGCCAAGATCGAGTCTCTCGACTTATGAGCTGGTCCGCAAGCGGATGTGGGAGCTGGTCCTCAGGGACAGGCGTGGTATGGAAGAAGGAGTGGCTGCGGACACGGGCCTGGACTTCTACCACACCACCGCACGCTTCATCGGGCCTTATACTCTGCAGGTAGGACAGGAGCAGATCAAAGCGCCGAAGATCGTCCTGGCGATCGGTGTGAGGACATTCATCCCCAACATACCCGGGTTGAGGGAGACCGGGTTCGAGACATCCGAGAGCATTTTCGATCTGCAGACCCTGCCACGATCGATGATAATCCTCGGGGGCGGATACAAAGCCTGCGAATTCGGTCATTTCTTCTCCGCGTTCGGGACCAAGGTCTCCATCGTCGGCCATAATCCCCGCATCCTTCCCCGCGAAGAGGAGGAGGTCAGCGATCTTGTCCTGGCAAAGATGATGGAGTATCTCAACCTGAAGGTTAATCAGGATGTCGTCTCTGTCAGGAAGGGGGAGAAGGGCAAGATCGTGGTGATCAAGGACCGCAACAATGGCACCGTTATGGAACTGGAGGCGGACGAGATACTGCTGACGACTGGCGTTCAGAGCAACGCCGATATGCTTGAACCGGAGGCCTCCGGCATCAAGACCGATGCGGGACGGTACATCATCGTCAACGAGTTCCTCGAGACCAACGTTCCCGGGATATTCGCCATGGGCGACATAATAGGCAGAACGATGTTCCGCCACACCGCGAACTACCATGCCCAGCTAGTCTGGATCAATGCCTTCGCCAAGAACAAGATGAAGATCGACGAGCACGCCGTCCCTCACGCGGTCTTCGGTTATCCAGAGGTCGCTTCTGTCGGCATCACCCAATCGGAGGCCAAGGCCAAAGGCATCAAGGTGCTGGTCGGGGTGAGCGAATATTACGACTGCGCCAAGGGATACGCCATGGGGGAGAGGGATTCCTTCGCCAAGGTCGTGGTCGACCAGAGCTCATACAACATTATCGGAGTTTCCGCGGTGGGAACGAACGCCTCGATCCTCGTCCAATCGATGGTCTACCTGATGAACGCCGGCGACCGCACCTACATTCCCCTAGCGAGGAGCCAGACCATCCATCCTGCGCTCAGCGAGGTGATGGTCAACGCATTCGGGAACCTGCACGACCCGGAGCATGTTCACGTCCACCAGCACGAGGAGGGTTAGAATAAGACCTCAGGCGGGAGGGTAGGGGGTCCGGGGAAGGGCGCCTCCCGCCTAAGGAATTGGGTTTGCCAAGATTCACTCGAGCGTGTGTCTAACTGTTGATCTTCCCGCGTAGATACGGGACAGGCGGTCCCTCAGGAAAACGATCAATGACCTGGCGATGCCCGTTCAGGGCCTATTGGAAAAAGCCTACTTCGTCGGACTGTGCTTTCTGGTGGCCTCAGAGTTCTTGGCATCTACCGTATGGTTCCATTTCTTCAGGATCTTCTCCGAGGTTATGCCCACGAGATAAGGGATCGGAGGCGTCAAATACAGCAGCGAACCGCAGAGGGTGATGATCTTCTTGGAGAACGCCATGTTCTTTATGACCTTGATGATCGGGTCGTTGGGGTCCTCTTCCCTCAACCATCCGAAGAAGGACTTGAGCACCAGCTTGTCGGCGTAGATGACCACTCCGATGCTCCATTTGATGCCCCGGTCGAGCGTGGTGCTGGACCCGAAGGGTTGCGTGGTCTTGTTGAGGATGGCCGCCCTCAGGTCTGCCGCCGTCTTGCCTTCGAACAAGGTGCAACAGCATCCCAGCTGACCAAGGGCATGCGCGTCGCTGCCGGCCACACAAGCCCATTTTCCGCACTTCGAATGCTCGAGCGCCTTGTTATTGGCAATGCCATCGATGTGGCCGCCGTTAATGACCTCTATGCCATCGATGTCCAGCGTATCAATCAGGTTTCCGATGGCCGAGACATGCCCCGAGTAAGGATGCGGTGCGAGCACGACCCCTCCCTGCTTCCTTATCCTGAGGATGGTCTCTTCGGCGGATAGGTCCATCGGGATCTCCTCGGTCAGGAAGAGACCTATGACCTCCCCGTCCCTGGTGCTTACCTCTTCACCGATGACCACCTCTATCTCCGGGTCGTCCTTGGCGTACTCGGCCGCCTTCAACGCCCCGGCGATGCTGTTGTGATCGGTAATGCAGAGGACAGAAAGCCCGACCTGCTTGGCGATCTTCACCACGTCCTCAGGATTCGATGCTGACTCTGGGAATTTCAGGAACTTGTAATGCGCCAGTCCCGAGTACTTGGTATGGACGTGGATATCCGCCTTACTTAGCATCGCGTGGTTCAAGGGGGTTTAGCGTTTTAAAGCATTCGGGAAGGACATCAAATCCTGTGTTCCAGTTCTGCCCGGCACTTCATCTGTAAACGACCAGGGCTCGGCTTCTACGGCCCGATGAACGAAAAACCGTTCAGTTCCTTCCTAAGGGCTCTCCAGGATCTTCCGGGCGATCCGCTTTCCGAACTCCTTGCATTTCGCCCTAGCCGCCTCGTCCGGCACGAACTGAACCTGCATGTCCTCGAAAGGCAGTTCCATCCCGCTCCCGTTGAGCAGGTCCCTCATCTGTTTGGCCGTGCCCGCCCCCCATCCGTATGAGTTGAATATGGCGGCGAGATGGCCCTTGGGCTTCAATCCCTTGATGTATGTGCCGATGTCCGCGACACTGGGGAACATCCCGTTGTTGAGCGTTGGCGAGCCCAGGACCAAGGCCCGGGACATCATTACCTCCCTCAATATTGAGCTGCGCGGCGTGTCCGTTATCCTCATCACACTGACTGGCACACCCTCTGATGCGATGGCGTCTCCAATGATCTCCGCCATTATCTGAGTGGAACCCCACATGGTATCGTACACGACGACGGCCCGGGGCTCGGTGCGGTAGTTGGCGTAGGCCACGTATTTATCGATTATCTTGGCGATGTTCTTACGCCATAGGATGCCATGGGCGGTGGCCAGTATCTTCAGGTCGAGTTCCTTCAACCTATCTAGCGCCTTTATCACCTGAGGCCCGTAAGGCATGATGATGTTGGCATAGTAGATCTCCGCCTCTTCGAACAGGACGCCCTCATCCACCTCATCGTCGAAACGCTTCGACGAGGCGAAGTGCTGTCCGAAAGCGTCCATAGAGAACAGTATCCCCTTTTCCGGGACATAGGTCATCATGGAGTCCGGCCAGTGCACCATCTGTGTATAGACGAACCTGAGGGTGTGCTTGCCGATGCTCATCTCAGAGCCGTCCTCGACCACGGTCACGTCCATCTCCCCGAAGTTCATCCTCAGGTCCTCTTTCCCCATCTTGGAGCAGAAGACCTTGGCCCCGCCCGTGAGGGCCTGCGCCATCCTGAGGCCGGAGGCGTGGTCCGGTTCTGAGTGGTTGGAGATGATGTACTCGATCTTGCGCGGATCGATGACCGACCTGATCCTTTGGGCCAGTTGGGAGAAGAACGGTGCCTTGACGGCATCGATCAGGGTCGGGTGCTCGTCCAGGATCAGGAACGAATTGTATGATGTTCCCCGAGGCGTATCATATCCATGGAAATTCCTCGAGTTCCAGTCGATGGCCCCCACCCAATAGATGTCGTCTGCTATCTTGACTGCTTCCATATGCTCTCCCGGCGATTATTGCACGAACGGATATCTATCGTTTGCTGTGTTTCGTTCCTTCAAAGGTCCCTCAGAAATCAATCGCATATGTTTATACGTGCCCTCTTTGTTGCCCTGAATGATGGGAATAATCGAATGGGGGATAGAGCTGGTCAAGCAGCTCATCGAACTCGGTGGCTATGGCGGAATATTCTTGCTCATGGCCCTGGAGAGCATGTGCATACCCATACCCAGTGAGGTCATCCTTCCTTTCGGGGGATGGCTGGCCTTCGAGGGCAAGATGGACTGGATCATCGTCGGCTTGGCTGGAACGTTCGGTTGCACCGCCGGCTCAATGCTGGCCTATTGGGCGGGAATGAAGGGAGGCAGGCCATTCATATGCAAGTACGGCAAGTACATCTTCCTGAACGAGGGCCATCTGGATGCTACAGAGAGATGGTTCAAGAAATACGGTACCGTGATGATATTCTTGACCAGGGTCATGCCCATCGTCCGCACTTTCATCTCCCTCCCGGCCGGGATGGCCCGGATGGATTTCAAGAAGTTCGTCATCCTGACGACATTGGGGTCGGCCATCTGGTGCCTGGCATTGGCGTATGTCGGTTACGCTCTGGGCGAGAACTGGGATACCTTAGAGGTCTGGTTCAGGCAGGCGGACATCCTTATCGTGGTCGCCTTCGGGGTCTTGGTGGCATGGTGGTACCTACGCAGGAGAAAGAGGCTGAAAGCCAGGGAAGAATACTGCAAGGTCGACTGAGGCGGTCGGATATATCTCCGGCCCTGTTCAATCCTTTTTCTGCAGTTCCTTGAAGTAATAGTACTCCCCGGCAGACTTCTGCTCCCTATCCAGCCTGGAACCAGGTTTATTGATCCTGGGACGGTTCGTGTCATTGTCGCGCCGGAACGTCACATCCACCTGCTGGAGGAACATGTTCATGCCCCCGCGCATGTCGAAAGGCCCCTTTCCGTGGCCGCTCTGTCCGGGGACGCCGTCGAACACCATCATCGAATCGGACACCATGTCCAGGAAATATATGTCATGGTCAACGACCATCGCTGACCGGCCCTTCTTCTCCATGACCCGGCGGATGGTCTTGGCCGCCTCCATCCTCTGGTTGGAATCCAGGTAGGCCGAGGGTTCGTCCAGCAGGTAGATGTCCGCCTCTCGTGCCAGGCACAGTGCGATGGCCGTCCTCTGGAGCTCACCTCCGGAGAGGTTCTTGACGTTCTTCTCCAGCAACGGCTTCAGCGTCAGCGGGTGCTGGATCTCGGTCTGGAAGAACCCGGACTCGAAGAAGTCCTTGACGTAGGTGTTGAACAGGTCCGAGACCGATCCGTCGAAGTCCGGGGAGATGTACTGCGGCTTATAGCTCACCTTCACCTGTTGCTCCACCTTCCCGGAGGTCGGTTCGGCCACTCCGGCCAGCATTTTCACGAAAGTCGTCTTTCCTATGCCATTGGGACCGACGATGCCCACGGTCTCTCCCACCTTGATGGAGCCAGGGTCCACCTTGAGCTTGAACGTGGGGTAGGCCATCTCCAGCCCAGGATATTCCAGGAGATTCATGGACTGGAAGGATTCGCGGGGCGGGTGCGATTCGAACCGGATCGGGGTGTCCCGGAACCGGATGTTCTCCTCTTTCGCGTACCCGTCCAGATAGACGTTGATCGCGGAGCGGACCTGACGCGGCTGAGCGAATATGCCGTAGGCCCCCTCGGAGCCGAAGACCAGATAGACATTGTCCGCCAGGAAGTCGAGTATGGCCAGATCGTGCTCGATGACGATCACCATCTTCTCCTCGGCCAGCTTCTCGATGATCCTCGCCACCTTCATCCTCTGGTAGATGTCCAGATAGGACGATGGTTCGTCGAAGAAATAGATGTCCGAGTCCTTCATGATGGTGGCGGCGATGGCCACGCGCTGAAGCTCACCGCCGGATAGTTCGGTCATATTGCGGGTTATCGCCTCTTCCAGCTCCAGAAGCTTGACCGCCTCGTCCAGTTTCATTCTTTCCTGGACCTTGGAAAGAAGGTCGCGCACCGGTCCTTTGACCACCGAGGGCAGTTTGTCCACATACTGCGGTTTCATCGATGTCTTGAAACCCTTGGTGTAGACCTTGACCAGATAGTCATGCAGTTCGGTCCCCGCAAAATGGGCCAGCACTTCTTCCTTAGATGGAGGGTTATCGAAGCGGCCGAGATTGGGAACGATCTCGCCGGAAAGCAGCTTGAATGATGTGGATTTGCCGATTCCGTTCGGACCAAGGATACCAGTAACCTGTCCGGTCTTGGGGGTGGGCAACCGGTAGAGCCGGAAGGCGTTCTCCCCGTACTGGTGCACCATGTCCTCCTTCAGTTCGTCCGGCAGACCGATGATCTTGATGGCGGTGAAAGGGCATTTGTGAACGCATATTCCGCAGCCAACGCACAGCTCCTCCGATATCTCGGCCTTGGATGAATCGTTGAGCCAGATTGCCTGGACCCCGGTCCTGACCTTGGGGCAATACTTGATGCACTCGGTATTGCACTTCTTGGTCTGGCAACGGTCCTTCAGGACGGCAGCTATGCGCATGGTACTCAGCAATATGGAACCTTGATAAAAAGCTGTCCATCACAGCGGTGGTTGGCGGGAAGGGATGAGAAGGTCGTGCGTCCAGAGCCGGAGTTCATAGAGCAGTGCCCGCCATCATTTTCCCTCTTGGGAGAAAACTTGGACCGTCCAATCCCAAACTGGCCCACTGAACGCTTAAATCGATGTTCTGACATTCTGACCCTCGATATTATGGTAAAAGTACTGGTCTGCGTTGCTTGGCCCTACGCCAACAGCCCGCTTCATCTCGGACATGTGGCAGGATCCCTCCTGCCCCCTGATGTATTCGCAAAATATCACTCTCTCAAGGGAAATGAGGTCCTCATGGTGTCCGGCTCGGACATGCATGGAACGCCCATCACCGTCAGGGCCGAGAAGGAGAAGACCACTCCGGAGGAGGTGGCGGAGCGCTACCATCGCATCAACAAGAAGGCCATCGAAGACCTCGGCATCAACTTCTCCCTGTTCACAAAGACCACGACGCAGAATCATTTCGATGTGGTCCACGACGTCTTCAACAAGCTGATGGAGCACGGCTATCTCTACCGGCAGGGCGCACTGCAGTATTATTGCCCCAAATGCGGTAAGTTCCTTCCCGATCGGTACGTGGAGGGCCGCTGCAAGAAATGCGGGGATGACCGCGCCCGGGGCGACCAGTGTGAGAAATGCGGGGCCACCTATGAGGCGGGCGAGCTCGGAAATCCCCGGTGCACCGTTTGCGGGACGACCCCGGAACTGAGGGAGACCGACCACTATTTCCTCAAGCTATCGGCGTTCCAGCAGCCGTTGATCCGATGGGTCAAGGAAAAGGAACATTGGCGCACCAACGTGAAGCTGTTCACACAGAACTGGCTCGAGGCGGGGCTGAAGGACCGGGCCATCACCCGGGACATGTCCTGGGGAGTGACGGTGCCAGTGCCAGGCATGAACGAGAAGGTCATCTATGTTTGGTTCGAGGCGGTCATCGGATACCTGTCCGCCTCCAAGGAGTACTCCAAGATCATCGGGAAACCGGACTACTGGAGGGAGTTCTGGGAGGATCCAGATGTCAGATCATACTATTTCATCGGTAAGGACAACATCCCCTTCCACACCATAATCTGGCCGGCGATGCTGATGGGCTATGGAGGATTGAACCTGCCATATGATGTGCCCGCCAATGAGTTCCTGAACTTCCAGGGGGAGAAGTTCTCCAAGAGCAGGGGTATCGGCATCGATGTCCAGGACATCCTGAAGCAATTCGACGCGGATGTGGTTCGATACTTCCTCGGGGCAAACATGCCGGAGCAGCGGGACGCGGACTTCAACTGGGAGGAATTCGAGACCAAGGTGAACAATGAGCTTGTCGCCACCTACGGCAACTACGTGCACCGCGTCCTCTCCTTCACCCAGAAGAACTTCGGACAGATACCGGAGATGAGACCGGAGGATGCCGAGAAGGAGAGGCAGGAGGTACGCGACGCCATTGTCCTGGCGAGGGACGAGGTCGACCTTTATCTGTCCACCTGCCAGTTCAAACGGGCGCTCAAGTCGATCATGGACCTGGCGCAGTTCGGCAACCGTTTCTTCGATTCGGTGGCGCCATGGGCACTGTTGAAGAGCGACAAGGCGAAGTGCGGATCGGTTCTGAACCTCAATATGGAGATCGTCAAGGCCCTGGCGGTACTGGCATGGCCGTACTTGCCCAACAGCTCCCAGAAGGTCTGGAAGATGCTCGGCAACGACGTTCCTCTGGGGCAGGGGTCCTGGACCCAGGTCGAGGTACCGCTCCAGCCGGGGACGAAGCTGGCGGAACCGAAGCCGTTGTTCTCCAAGGTCATCATGGAGAAACCGGTGGAGAATCCGTTCGCCTCCATGACCAAGCTCAACCTGAGGGTGGCCAAGGTCATCAGTGTGGAAGACCACCCCAACGCCGAGAAGCTATACGTGGTCAAGCTGGATGCGGGAAAGCCGGTTCAATTGGTGGCGGGACTTAAGGCCCACTACACCAAGGAACAGCTCACCGGAAAGAAGGTCGTTTACATCTCCAACCTGGAACCGGCGAAGCTTCGGGGAGTGGAGTCCCACGGCATGATGCTGGCGGCGGAGAAGGACGGGAAGGTCCTGGTGCTGACCCCTTCGGGTGACGCCGAATTGGGAGAGGCGGTCGATTCAGGCATGGGCTTTTCGGAGAAGTCGATCTCCTTCGATGAGTTCAAGAAGTTCATCATCCGGGTCGGTTCGGTCGAGAATGGCAATGTGGATATCGGCAACAAAGTGGCGGTCAAGCTGCCCGAGAAGGCGGCCGTTCCGGCGCAGGTCGTGGTGCTTTTGCCGTCATCCGACGCGAAGGAGGCCCTGGCCTTGGCCACCGCCAAGGGGGTCGTGATCACGGTCGACGGTGAGATCGGGAACGGGGCACAGGTCAAATGAGAATCGACATGCATGTCCACACCGTCTATTCCGGGGATTCGTGCAGCTCAGCCCAGGACATACTGGACGCCTGCAAGAGAGTAGGAATGGATGGGGTGGTGGTATTGGACCACAACTCGACGCGCGGGGGAAAGGAGGCGCTGGCGATCAAGAGCGGCCTTCTGGTCATTCCCGGAATCGAGGTCTCCTCGGCGGAGGGGCACATCTTGGCATTCAATGTCTCCGAGGAAATACCGAGGGACCTGACCGTGGCGGATACCATCGACCGCATTCACGCCCAGGGCGGAGTGGCCGTTGCCGCCCACCCCTATCGGGTGTGGTCGGGCCTGGGGGAATCGAACGTGATCGGCCAGAGATTCGACGCCATAGAGTGTCAGAACGGCCGTTCCACGAGAGGGGGAAACCGCAGGGCGGTGAAGCTCGCCGAGAAAATGGCTAGACCGCGCACCGGCGGAAGCGATTCGCATGAGCCGGAAACGGTGGGAAAATCCTACACGGTATTTCCAGACAGCTGCACCGATGTCGATTCGGTCATGAAGGCGCTCATTTCGGGGAAATCCACCACGGGGGGCACCGACAGGGATGTGCCGGCAACGATCCGATACGGTAAAAAGGCCATTTCCGAGTGGATCGGTCGCGGAATGAAAAGGATGTGACCTAGACCATTGCTTCGGCCATGATGGCCCTCGCCGTCTTTGCCATTTTCTCAGGTTCCGCGCTCATGTCGGTCAGGACCCCCAGCAAATGCTTCGGCCCCGCCCCGATAACGACAAGCTTTCTTTCGCTCATGCTCAGCACGACGAAGTCGAGGATCTCGTCCATCTCGCTGGCCATCTGTTCCGCCGCTCCCAGCATCATCGAGGTGATGGCGGCGTACACTCCCCGGTCGGTCATCTTTGGCGTTTCGCCATAGGCAAAAACACCGGCCCTCGATGAAACGAAGACCGTCACAACATGTTGTGTCTTTAGCAGGCGTTCAACCGCTAGATTGAATTGAGCAATCTCTGCCATATGGCCAACCCGTCTGGCATTATATGCCGAGCTGTTATTATATATCTTTTGACCTGATGTCGGAAAACGAAATCAGTGATATCCAGATATGAAAATCGATAGCTTATTTTCAAAAATCGATAGGCTGAGGAAACCGATATAATCTGAGAGGGAATATATCCTTCCGATGGCTCCGATCTCCTTCAAAAGCCTGTTCAGCGGTCCCGATGACTCGGAATCGGAGGCAGCTAAGATGGATCCTGAGCTTTTTGATTCGTTGGCTTCCATCTTTCCCGGGGAGAGGAAGAGGACGGAGGCCAAAGTGCTTAAGGCAGCAGAGACCGAACCGAAGCAGATGGTGACGGTCCTTCTCCATTACTACGACCGCGACAATGAGAAGGTGAAGGAGTCGATCAAGAACCTTCTCAAGGAGATATCAAAGACCTCCCTGGGGAAGGAAGCGATCATCGACAATGTTTCGAACATGAACCGGGACGTACGCCGAGGCGTGAAAATCGTCATCCAGGACCTTTGGGGGCCGCAGGCAGCTCCTTATGCCGCACTGTATGAGGAGACCATAATGTTGATCGGATTCGCCCGCAAGAGGGATGTACCGGTGGACGACATCGAGCGGTTGGCGGTCACCACCAAGACCACCTTCCTGGAGGGGGAAACGGTCAGGGCCATCGCGGATATCTCACATTGCCTCGAGCTGGTGAAGCTCCGATACCGCAACGTGGAGACCCTCAAGAACTATCTGGCTGAGATGCTCAGGACGATCCCCGAGCTTAACCGGATGGGTGTGCCAACGGCCTCGATCGAAGAGTCCCTGAAGACCGCTCTCAACGTCAGCCACAATAGAAGATTCGACTACACCATCGGTTTGATCGATGATCGAATGCGGGAGCTCGAGATCCGCGACGAGCTCCTTTTCATCGGTGACATTGTAAGGACGCACATCAAGGTGCGGCCGGAGATACCGATGTCCGAATTGAATGGAATGGATGTCTGGGCGTTCGAGAAGATGAGCGAGATCATTCAGATGACCACGATGTCGAAGCTGACCGATTCCCGGTCCGCCTCGCTCAAAGTGCTCCACGGTTTCCTGGTTAACGAGTTCTCCAGTTACTACGAGAAAAATGCCGATACCCGCATCGCCATGCAGGACCCTTCCGCTCTTTTCACTGTGTACACCATTGGATTGGTGTCCCTGATGCTCATTTCCGACCTCATTCCGATGGCCGCGGAGGATATCTACCAGAAGTACTACCGAGAGTTGGAACGCGACCCTAGCGTTCTTCTTGTGACTTGGCCTGAGGTGGTCATGCGCATGGTGAAATAGCCCACCTATCCCCAGGAATTATCCGAAACTTCGCATTTTTCTCACTACCCAGTTTGTAAATTATCCTAGCAATATTTATATTATGGAATCACGTTTAAGATTGAGAGGGATGCACTTATGCCAAGTTCATTGGTAAAAGAAGCGCTAGCTAACGCTGGAATCAAGCAGCCAGCAAACGGAAGTGTAGGAAACCAACAGGCAGCCCCGGTCCAACCGGCGCCCCAGCCCGCACCGGCACCAGCGCCGCAAGTGAGCGCAACGGACGAGGAACTGCTCCGCATCGCCGCGCAGCTGGATGTCTGTATCAAGATCATCGGATGCGGCGGCGGCGGCTGCAACACCATCAACCGCTGCGTCGACGCCGGCATAAGCGGGGCACAGCTCTGCGCCATCAACACCGACGCCAAGCACCTGCTGACCATCCGCGCCCCGAGGAAGATCCTCATCGGCAAGATCCAAGACCAGGGGATTGGGCGCAGGCGCGAGACCGGAGGTCGGAGAGGCAGTCCGCCCGCGAGAACGACAGCGAGATCAGGGACTTCCTCAACGGGGCGAACATCGTCTTCGTCACCGCAGGCATGGGCGGCGGCACCGGCACCGGCTCGGCACACTACGTCGCCAGCATCGCCAAGGAGCAGATCCGGGCGCTGACCATCGGTGTCGTCACGCTTCCCTTCAAGGCCGAGGGCACGGTCCGCATGGAGAACGCGCTTGTCCGGTCTCAACAAGCTGAGGCAGGTCTGCGACACCACCATCGTCGTCCCGAACGACAAGCTGCTGGAGCTGGTCCCGAAGCTGCCGGTCGACGCCGCGTTCAAGGTGGCCGATGAGGTCCTGATGCAGACCATCAAGGGACTCACCGAGATCATCACCAAGCCCGGCCTGGTCAACCTGGACTACGCCGATATCCAGACCGTCATGAACGAGGGCGGTGTGGCGTTCGTCGGTATCGGCGAGGCCAACACGGACGAGGACGACCGCGTCAAGGCGGCGGTGCACGAGGCGCTCACCTCCCCGATGCTGGGAGAGATCGACCTGAAGGCAGGCCAAGGGCGCGTTGATCCGTGTCGTCGGCGGACCGGACATGACCGTCGGAGAGGCCCAGAAGGCCGCCGAGATCGTCACCACAGTCCGTCAGCGAGAGGGCCCGGATCATATGGGGATGTTCCATCGACCCGGAGCTGGAGGGAACCATCAAGATCCTGCTGATCGTCACCGGCGCCAAGAGCAAGTACATGCTCGACGCCAGGGGAATGGGCGGAATGAACACCCAGCCGGCACCGAGAGCGGCACCCCCAAGTACGGGCCCAGCCCCGGCGCCTCAGCAGTACCAGCAGCCCAGAGGCAGCAGCAGCAACGACGACGATATCGACTTCGTGCGCTGAACGCTGGGGGCAAACGAGGACTGCGTCGGTGGACGCACCCCTTCCTCTTATCGGAAGGGGGTGTCGTTCAAAAATCGAAGGTGGTGTCGCCGAAGCTGATGGCTGGACAGGGTTCCATGCATCCACCGCAATGGATGCATTTCAAGGCTATCACGTGAATCCGGTCCCGCTCCAGTCGAAGTGCACCCTCTTTGCATCTGGCGATACACACCCCGCAACCGACGCATTCCTCGGCCTTGACCACCGCTCTGCGCACCTTTTCCACTTTTTCCCTTATCGTCTTCTGGTCACTGCCCTTTGGCGATGAGCGCGCCCTCATCGAAGACGGTTACGTCCATCGATGGAACACCAGCCCTCCTCCTCGTTCACGGTGACCTCCCCGACCATGTTGAGAAGGTTGGCGGCCTGCATCAGGTCCAGCTTCCGGGAGAACGCGCCCTCGATGCTGAAACCCAAGCACACAGGGCGAGAAACCGTCCTGCATCCTCAGGGTCAGCAGTCCTGGAGGCGGTCTCCTCCATTTCTTTCCTCTGCCGTTCCGGGATGGTTATGCCGGTGCGGGCCAGCTCTTCCTTGACCGAGGCGGGGATGCGTCTTCCAGCGCCACAATCCGCAGCTCCACCCATTCCTTGGGCTGACCGATCGATTCCGCGTATCTGTGGAGGTAAGCGTCCCACTCCTTGGAACGGACCGATTCCTCCTTGACCAGTTCCAGCTCTGCCAGGTCCGAGGCGGGGCAAAGGAAGCAGCCGATCCGGTCCAGGCCGTGCTCGTACCAGGGGTTGTAAGGCGCCTTGCGCATGAAGATGTAGATCCACACATGCAGCGCCGTCCAGTGCTGGATGGGCGAGGCCCCGATCTGTCCCGGCGTCCATGGGTTCCGCCAGATGCGGGGCTTGTCCGCCCTCTGCTCCGACTCGTATTTGCGCTGACCGATGAACGACAGCACACCGTCAGGGAAATGCTCCATGATGGCCTTCACCGTCGGGCCAAGCTTGTTGGTCTTGCAGCACCAGCGGAAATCCCGTCCGGGCGGTCCGAAGTAGTTGAGGTTGCCGAAGAACGCGTGTTCCGGCGCGTGCTCCACGATCAGTTCCAGTTTGTAGCTGTTCTGCGATATCGTAGACGTACTGAACGGTCTCCGGGAACTCCAGCCCGGTGTCGATGAAGAACGACGGGCAGGTCCAGTCCGGCATCCTTGGTCAACAGCATCGTTGCCAGGCTGTCCTTTCCGCCGGAGAAGGAGACTATCGCCGGGACCTTGAACTCCGCCGTGGTCTCCCTGATGAACTTGATCGCGTCCCAGATCCTGCGCTCCATCACCGGAGAATTTGCCCTGATCACCATCTCCCAGTCCTGTTGGTCTGTCCGAGGCACATTTTCCGCCGGCAGGTCCGCCCATCGGGTCTTGACCGCCGCCCCCTTTTCCAGCTGGGACATCTCCTCGGTGGTCATCCTGGCGGTTCCGGTGGCAAAGGCGAAATGCCTGGAATCGACCACGATGACCTCGTCGCCCTTCTTGATCCCGGGTAGCGCCGACACCACTCCCGGCACCATCAGGCTGGAGCTTTTCTGTATCGGGGCGACCGCCCCGTCGTCGGCGACGACTATGCCCTTGGACGCGACGTCCTGCATCATCCTGGCAGCTGCCACTCTGAGGATTATCTTCCAGCCGGACCCGAGATCATACCGGGCGGAGGCAATGACCGTGCCGTCCACGATGATCTCCTCCATCCGGTCCAGCCCGGGGACCTTGTTCAGAAGGACGATCCGGCCTTCCGGAAGGAGCGCCTTTCCGCAGCCAGGTCCGAAGTCCCTTTCCGCCAGGGAGCGCATGAATTCGATGTCATGGGCGAAGGCTGGCCTGACGTCGCCCGGCGGTGTTATGCTCACCGGTTCGGTCCTTCCGTGGCAATTGCCGCATTCCGTGGATTCCAGGACCGGCACGTTGCACTGTCTGCACCAGCGGAGGTGCAGCTCTCCAAGCCTGACTATGCCCATGTCCCGCCGAGTCCTCATACCCGTATTTTAAAGTATTCTCAATTGGAACATCTCGTCGGCGAACATAGCTCGCTCCAGGGATGCAAAACTGCCCAGCATATTCAATGACCTATTCTCGAACTTAGAAATAGTAGTACATTAATTTGGGCATCGATTAGCATGAAGCCAACGAAGCGCACGCTGGGCATAGAATACGCCATCCGCGACATCCTTCTGCCGGCCAGGGAGCTGGAGAAGAAGGGGGTCGAGGTCCTGAAGCTGCACATCGGGGATCCAAATAAGTTCGATTTCAGGACCCCGAAGCACGTAAGGGACGCCCTCTGCGCTGCCGTGGAAAAATGCGACAACGGTTACGAGGAGTCCGAGGGCAACCTCGAGCTGAGGCGGGCCATCGTCGATAAGGAGCGGAAGAAGAACAAGATCGACATCGACGAGAACGACGTGATCGTCACCAACGGTGTCACCGAGTCGCATCCAGATGATCACCGCCGCCACCATCGAGTCCGGGGACGAGGTCCTGGCTCCCGGTCCGAGCTATCCATCATATATCGAGTTCACCAAGTTCTTCGGCGGGGTGCCGGTATCCTACCGCACCATCGAAGAGGAGAACTGGCAGCCGGACATCGACGACCTGAGGAAGAAGATCACGCCGCAGCACGAAGTACATCGTGGTCATCAACCCGAACAACCCGACCGGCGCACTCTACTCGGACAAGGTGCTGAAGCAGATGGCCGACCTGGCCGGGGAGTACAACCTGTTCATGATCTCGGACGAGATATACGACCTGATGACCTACGACGGCGGAGTGCATCACTCGCCGGCCACGCTGGCCAAGGACGTCCCGATGATCCTGGTCAACGGGTTCTCCAAGGTGGACCTGCTGCCCGGCTGGAGGCTTGGCTATTCCGTCTTCCGCGATCCGACCGGAGAACTGGAGGAGATCAAGGAGGCGGTCAATAAGCAGCTCCGGCTGCGGCTCAGCGCCAACGCCCCATGCCAGATGGCGGTCATCGAAGCGATGAGGCACCCGAAGGACCACCTGAAGGGAATGATGGACAAGCTGGAGGACCGCCGGAACTTCGCCTACAAGCGGTTCAACGAGATCCCCGGCATCAGCACCAAGAAGCCGCAGGGGGCGTTCTACATCTTCCCCAAGATCGAGTCGAAGAAGTGGAAGACGGACAAGGAGTTCGTTCTGGACGTGCTGCACAACGCGCACGTCCTGTTCGTTCCCGGCTCTGGTTTCTGCCCCATCTACGGGAAGGGCCACTTCAGGGCCGTGTTCCTGCCGGACCAGGAGATCCTGGGAAGGGCCTTCGACCAGCTCGAGGACTACATGAACAAGGTGGCATGAACGAAACCCTCACGCCTTCGTTAAGAAAGACGAAGGCTTGAAATCATTTTTATCATCCAATAATTATCAGCCTTCAGCTAAGGAAACCCTGTTCTGAAGAAGACAGAAGGAGGGTGAGGCATACCATGCGCATCCACTCTGGTCGTTTCGGGTCGATCTTGTGGATGACGGATTTGGTATGGCCTTCAGTATCATGCATACTGGGTCTTAGCTCCGACCTCTGAGGCATTCCATCCGCCTCATACTATGGAGGGGATGGAAATAGGTTTCAAGATCACTCTTCGAGCCGCTTCAGCATCTTGACGACGCTCTCGACCGCATCGCGTCCCTTCTCGATGCGGTCCTCCGCCTGCAGCCTGGTCATGCCCGGTCCGGTGATGCCGAGTGCGACCGGCTTTCCATACTCAACCGATAGGTCGGCGATCTTCCTGGCGGCGTTGGTGATGACGATCTCGTCGTGCTCCGTCTCGCCCTCGATGACGCATCCCAGCGTGACGATCGCATCGATGCCCTTGTCCAGGCACATCTTCTTGATCGCCAACGGCATGTCGAACACGCCCGGGACCTTGATGACCTTGACCACGTTCACCTCCAGGAACTCGGCGTGTGACTTGGCCCTTTCCAGCATCATCTGGGTTATGTCGAAGTTGAATTCCGATACCACTATTCCGATGTTGTACTTCTTCATCTTCATCTCTCCTTGAGCGAGCCCACGCTCGCATATCCCTGCCTTCTGCCCGTACCCGCCTGGGCGACCAGCGCCTCGGGCTTGAACAGCATGTTGTAAGCGTTTCTGGCATGGTCCCTCGATCGGTGTCTCCAATAGGAATGCCAGTTCCTTCTCGTCCGCCGCCTCGTCCTCATGGACGAAGACCTCGATGATGTGCTTGTTCGTCATCAGCTGGGCGGCGATGATGCCGGTCGACGCCTCGTGCGCGCATTGTCTTGTCGATGGCCTGTGCCCCCGGCATGCCCAGCGCGATAACGATGTCGCAGTTCTCCTCCTCGATCAGTTTCTTGGCCTCCACCGGGAGGTCCTTGATCCCAGGGACGGTCCTGCGGACGATCTTGAAACCGGTGCCCATGCGTCTTCAGTTCGTCGATGGCCGCCCCGCCCATGTCCAGCCGGGCGAACATCGTGTCCACGATCCCGATGAGTCTTCATTTCTTCTCCCCCTCGGACTTTTCATTGTTGATTGGAGTACCAGTCGATGATCTTCTTGATGATCTTGCGGGTCCCGTTGAGGTCCTCGCCGTGCTTCGACAGTCGGACCACCCTGGCCTTCAGACCTCGCTTGGCCAGTTCCGCCTCGAGCTTCTCCTCGTCGAATGCCTGGTCATAGCCAAGGACGATTATGTCCGGGTTCACTTCCCTGACGATCTCGAACATGTCCCCCTCCTTCCCTAGGAAGGCCCGGTCGACCGGCTTCAAGGCGGCCACCAGTTCCAGTCTCATCTTCTCCGGGGTGATCGGTTCGTGCTTCTGCTTTCGGACGGTGGCATCGGTAGCCACGACCACCACAAGCTCATCGCCGAGCAGTTTTGCTTCCTGAAGATACCTCAGATGCCCCGAATGCAGAATGTCGAAGACGCCTGTGGCCATCACTCTGGTCATTTATGCTTCTCCCACTTCTTCCAGGAGTCGATGATCTGTCTCCCTTCAAGGAAGCAGAGATCGAACCTCTCAGCGTATTCTTTAGCCTTTTCCTTTGAAAGAGCGTTGCCGTCGTCGCCCATCATCTCGCAGACCGTGGCCGACGGGGTCAATCCCGTCATCACCAACAGGGCGGTGGAGAGCTCGGTGTGCCCAAAGCGCTTGACCAGCAATTCCTTGCTGGCATTGAGGAGATGGACGTGGCCTGGTGCCCGGAACATCCTACCGAACTCGGCGCGGGCGTTCTCATCCGGTCATGTCCTTAGTGCGCTTTGCCAGCTTGGCGAACTCCGAGATGGTCAGGGCACGGTCGGTATCGGTTATCCCGGTGAATGTCGCTCGGTGATTGATGGTGATGGAAAATGCGGACTTGGTATCATAAGGGATGTCAGTTGGCGACAGCAGATCCATGACCGGGTGGGATTTGGAGGAACATGAGAAGACGTCGACCAGGAATGGCAGGTCGAACTTCTCCTTGATGTCGTCATGAGCGGCGGTGCAGATAAGGCCTCCAGCCTCCTTGCGCATCTGCATGATCACACTGGGCGTTACGAACTCCGATGCCACGACCATGTCGGTCTCCCGCTCACGGTCATCTGAATCGAAGACCAGCACGATCTTTCCGGCGCGCAGGTCCTTCAACGCTTCTTCCACAGTGCTTTTCATGTTCTCACTTGTCGGTACGAATCGAGGGTATGATATTATTCATTGTGCAACTACAAGGGGAATGGTTAGTTGGTGTTTCGAGCCTCCAGTTGATGAATTCGGAGGTTCCTTCCGGGAAATGGCTAAAAGGCTTATAGTACGAGGAAATGAATTCGGTCCCATGGAAGAGAAGCTCGACGACCTCCAGAGTTATTCCGTCTGGGACCGAATGGACATGTTATCCCAGATCAATGGCTTCGTCAATAACATCAAGGAGGCCATCGGTTACCAGGTCCAGCCTCTGTCTGGCGTCAGCAGCATTTGCCTTTGCGGAATTGGCGGATCGGCAATGTGCGGTGACATAATCGTAGACTATCTGGCCCCCATTTGCCACAAGCACGTAACAGTGGTCCGGAGCGTTTCCCTGCCCAGCTGGGTGGACAGCAGTACATTGGTCGTCGTCATCAGCTATTCCGGCAATACCAAGGAGGCTCTGGATGTCTTTGAGGACTCCCTATCTAGGAAATTGAAGACGGTATGCGTCTCCTCGGGCGGGGAGTTGATCAGGAAGGCGAAGGAGCACGGTCTCCCTTTCATCCTCGTTCCGGCTGGCATACAGCCAAGGGCGGCCTTGGGCTATCTTCTCGGATCGGCCGCGGTAATACTGGAAGCGGCCGGCGCCTGCACTCCGGTGGAGGCAATCGAGGATGTGATCCCGTTCGCCCGTTCTGCCGCGCAAAGGCTGGCCCCGGACGTGCCCACATCGAACAACGCCGCCAAAAAGATCGCGCTGGCATTGTTCGGGAAGGTCCCGGCGGTGTATTGTCCTCGTTCGATCCGCAGCGTTGGTGTGCGTTGGCAGAACCAGATAAGTGAGAACTCAAAGGTGGTCGCCTTCTCCGGAGAGATCCCGGAGATGAACCATAACCAGATGGTGGGCTGGCTGAGCGGTTTCGAGGTCAGCAAACTGAAACCCGTGTTCATAGTCCCGAGCGCCCTGGAGCCCACCGTGAAGAAGATGACCCAGGTCACGATCCAGATGTTCAACGAGAGGGGATTGGACCCGATCGTGGTGCAGTTGGAGGGGGAGACCCTGATGGAGAACCTCATCTACGGGCTCATCCTGGGAGACCTGGTAAGCTACTACATGGCCAGGCTATGCGGCGTGGACCCGACCCCGGTGGATGTCATCGGCGAGTTCAAGAAACGGATCGGGACATGAGCTGGCGGTAGGCATCCGCCCGGTTCAACAACCCCATAGCCAACAGCAATACCTTTTTTTAATACGTTCATGAATGTCCTTGTGGGACTCCGCATGAAGGAAGATGCATACTGGGTTATTGAACAGGTCAAGGAGCATAACAAGTGGTTCGAGGAGTGTATCCCAATGATCGCCTCGGAGAACCTCATGAGCCCTTTGGCAAAAGAGATGATGATTTCCGATTTCGCCGATCGTTATGCGGAGGGTATGCCCGGAAAGAGGTACTACCGCGGCAACATCTACGTTGACAAGGTCGAGATCAGGTGCATGGAACTGGCACAGAGGATTTTCAAGTGCAAGTTCGCCGACGTCAGGCCTATCTCAGGCACCGTGGCCAACATGGCCGCGCTCTTTGCGTTGACCGAGCCAGGCGACACGATCACCACCGCCTCGCTGGACAATGGGGCGCATATCTCCACCGCCAAGTTCGGAGCCACCGGGTTCCGCGGGGTGAACACGGTAACCTATCCGTTCGACACCAAGGACATGGTCCTGGACATCGATGGGACCAGAAAGGTCCTTGAACAGGTCAGGCCGAAGGTGGCGCAGTTCGGCATGTCGCTTTTCCTGTTCCCGATCCCCCTTAAGGAGCTGAGGGACACGTTCGATGAAGTGGGATGTACCGTTTGGTATGACGCGGCTCACGTCCTCGGCCTGATCGCCGGCGGTCAGTTCCAAGACCCTCTGCATGAGGGGGCCAACCTGATCTCCGCATCGACGCACAAGACGTTCCCCGGTCCTAACCACGGTATCTTGCTCGCTGAAAACGTGACCGACGAGATGGAGAAGAGGCTGAACAAGGCGGTCTTCCCCGGTGTCACGTCGTCGCACCACCTGCATGAGATGGCGGCCCTCGCCGTCACCTTGGCCGAGTGGGAGATCTACGGTCAGCAATACGCGGCCCAGATATGCAAGAACGCGAAGGCACTCGGTCAGGCGATGTACGAGCTGGGATTCGATGTCCTATGCGAGCACAAAGGCTTCACCGCATCGCACACCATCGCGGTGAACGTGGGAGCGCACGGCGGCGGTGACCAGGCCTCGAGGGACATGGAAGCGGCCAACCTCATCTGCAACAAGAACATGCTCCCTGGTGACGAATCATCGATCCGGCCCAGCGGCATAAGGCTGGGCATGCAGGAGCTCACCCGCGTGGGGATGAAGGAGAGCGAGATGAAGGAGGTCGCCAGCTTCATCCACCGCGTCGTGGTGAAGAAGGAGAAGCCGGAGACCGTCAGGAATGATGTCAAGGCGCTCAAAAAGAACTTCACCAAGATCAGGTACTGCCTGAGCGAGGGCGAAGAGGCGTACAAGTTCCACGAGCTCGTCTAAGCCCGCTGAAAACCCTTCAAACCCTTTTCAACCCTTCTTCTTTTGCAGAACTTTCCTGGCTCTCTCCACCATCTCGCAGGCCATGCACTGCTCGTTGCACGTGGGTTCGCCGCATCGGCATCGTCCCAGTTCGGAAGCAGGGAAACGGTCCCTCAGCATCGGGCGGATGGCGTCATAGCTGGCCACGATGGAGAACTTGGTCCCCGGGTGCTTCTGTTCCATCTCGTCGATCATCGCCCGATAGTCGTTCCGAAGTGCCCCCCCCGCGTACGGGCACTCGTCATCGGAGAATTCCAGGTCGTTCAGCAGCGCGTAGAGGTATGATTCCTTCTCCGGTATCATCCGGAGCGGTTCGATCCTCGGTACCAGGCCTGGTTGGATGCGCAGGTGCGGACCCAGCCGGGCAAGCCTTTCGACGTCCCCCCGCATGAAGTTCATCAGAACGCTCTGCGCGGTATCGTCCAGGTTGTGGCCGGTGGCTATGATGTCCGCCCCGAGCTCTTTTGCCGCTTTGTTCATGCAGCGCCGGCGGAACACCCCGCAAAAGGAACAGGGCGACTGGTCACCGGATATCGGGGCAAGTTCGTCCATGGTCGTCCCCACCTCATCCTGGAAGCTGATCACGTGATGCTCTATCCCCAGCCTTCTGGTGAGCTGGATGACCTTTTCCATGGTTGCCGGGCGGTAGCTGGCGATGCCCTCGTCCACGGTGAACGCGCTCAGCCTGACATCCCTCCGGTCTCCCAGGATCATGGCCATGGTGTGCAAGGCGACCGAGCTATCCTTACCACCAGAAATGGCAACGGTTATGTGCTTCCCGCGGCCGATCTCCAATTGCGATCGTATCTCCTTCTTGATCCGCTTCTCCACGTATTCACTGAAGTGCGTCGGGCACAGGCTGTTGCCATTGTAACGGATGAACGTTACCGAATCTTCTGAGCACTTCGTGCAGCGGACCACGGACGCTCAGAGGCGGTCCGGTTAATAATCTTGTTCGTAACTCCTCCTTCATCTCGATGATTGACCATTCAGGTGGTCATCGGCATATAGGCCGAACCTCACCGATGGACCACTTCCGCCGCCCCAACCCAAAGTATTTTCATGACCGCTGTCATTAGCTGGAATCGGTAGCCATGAACGAGATATGGATCGAGAAGTACCGGCCTAAGACGCTGGACGACATCGTCGGGCAGAGCCAGATCGTGGATAGGCTGCGCTCCTACGCTCGATCCGGGAACCTGCCCCATCTGATGTTCGCTGGTCCCGCTGGCACCGGAAAGACCACATCGGCGCTGGCCTTGGCGCGAGAGCTCTTCGGGAGCAGCTGGCGGGACAACTTCGTGGAATTGAACGCCTCGGACGAGAGGGGCATCGACGTGGTCCGGGGAAAGATCAAGGACTTCGCCAGGACCTCGCCCATTGGCGGTTCTTCATTCAAGATCATCTTCCTGGACGAGGCGGACGCGCTCACCTCCGACGCACAAGCTGCCCTGAGAAGGACTATGGAGAAGTATTCGGCTAACTGCCGTTTCGTCCTTTCCTGTAATTATTCATCCAAGATCATCGAACCGATCCAATCCCGTTGCGCCGTGTTCCGGTTCAAGCCCCTCAGGGCGGAGGATGTCAAGGAATATCTGAGGCGAATCGCCCTGGAAGAGAAGGTGTCCATCACCGAGGAGGCATTGGATGCGGTGGTCCACGTCGGGGAAGGGGACATGAGGAAGTCGATCAATGCCCTGCAGGTGGCGGCGGCCGTAGGCACCGAGGTCACACTGGAGGTGGTCTACCAGACGACCGGCAACGCCCGGCCCGACGAGGTCCTGGCCATGATCGAGACCGCGCTGTCAGGGGATTTCGTGGGTGCCAGGAACAAACTGGACGAGATCATGCTCACATACGGCCTGAGCGGAGAGGACATCATCAAGCAGATACACCGCTCATTCTTTGACCTGAGCATTCCAGATTATGACAAGGTGATGCTCATCGACAAGACCGGGGAGATCGAGTTCCGGATCGTGGAGGGGTCGAACGAGCGCATTCAGCTAGAATCGCTCCTGGCGCACCTGGTCATAGTGGGCGACAAATCGAAGGGTGAACGTTAGGGAACGGCTTTGGCGTTGCCAACGTTTTTATATTCCTTCTATGTTTCAAGGCGGAGAGGACTCATATGGCACGATTCAAGGAAGCTGATGCTAGGCTTCTTAACAAGATGGTCTGCATGAACTGCTACGCGAGGAACGCCCCCCGGGCCACCCGGTGCAGGAAATGCGGATACGATCACCTTCGCCTGAAGGCTAAGGAATCAAGAAAGGCGTAATCGCCTTTCGTCAACCACTTTTCCATTTTTACGAAATTGTGGTCGGTCAGATGCCCGACCGCATTTTGATATCTTCTGTTTTGTTTGAGCTGATTATTCAGAGGATAAGTTTTTAGGGTCCAATTCAATCTCAGAGGATTGCATGATGCCTGCAGTGGTGGTACTGTGAAGAAAGTCCTGATAGTCGATGACAATCCGGCAATTCAGGAGATTGTGTCCGAGCTGGTTTCTTCGGCCGGTTACATCCCGATTACAGCCACTGGAGGTAAGGACTGCCTTGATAAGGTGGCCTCCGAGCAGCCGGACCTGGTCCTGTTGGACATCAACATGCCTGACATGGACGGATGGACGGTGCTGAGGAAGCTGAAGGAGGTCGGGGCGACCGAGAAGCTCAAGGTGATGATGCTGACGGCCACCACCGAGATCGGTACCGACATTTTCGGGCTACAGGATGTGGTTTCCGGCTACATCCGCAAGCCATTCAACAACCTGGAGCTCACGGAAAGGTCTGAAGGCGGTATTGGAGACTCCCTCCCAGATCGTCATCGAGCCGGAAGTGAAGAAGCAGAGCGGACTGTCCAAGATGTTCTCCAAGATGGTCCCCACTCGCTCGCCGCCGGCCGGAATGGAGAAGGCCAAGCGGTCCGCCAAGCAGTATGAGCTGAGAAAAGGTTTCGGCTATGTGGTCAAGGAATCCAAGCCGGAGAGGTCCTTCGAGATCTTCGTCGACCAGGTCACCCATAACATACAGGGACTTTGCGTCACCAGACAGCATCCGACCACTATCCGGACCACCTGGAAGATCGAAAAGACCCCCATAATATGGCTGTCGAACCAGCTGGGCAAGGTCTACGTCAACCCGACGAACATCGGCATCCTATCCGACACGATCATACGATTTGTGGAGAAATCCGGGGAGTCGGTCGTCATAATAGACGGGATCGAGTTCCTGATCGTCAACAACGACTTCGAGAAGGTGCTCAGGATGATGCATCATATCGTCGAGGCGGTCATGGAGTACAAGTCCACCCTGATCATCTCCGTCGACCCTCGGACCCTGAGCGTCAGGGAGATGGCCCTCCTCGAACGCAACATGGAGATCATCGATACCACCGGCGATGACCAGGCGAAACCTATTAGGTAATCTACCATGCTTCGGGGTCAGTTCCTGCGTAAGGAGAGATCCCGATGTCCGATCACAAGATCACCAAGGTTTGGGCCAGAGAGGTCCTTGATTCTAGAGGCAATCCGACCGTTGAGGCTGAGATAAGCACGTCGACCGTCACCGTCAGCGCCATCGCACCATCCGGCGCATCGACCGGTTCGCATGAGGCCATGGAACTGCGGGACGGCGGGGCCAGATACGGGGGGAAAGGCGTTCTCAAGGCCGTGGACAATATCCGGAAGGTCATCTCCCCGGAATTGGTCGGCATGGATGTCACAGACCTCCAGGCGATCGATCTGGCAATGATCGCGCTGGACGGCACGGAGAACAAGTCCCGCCTGGGCGGCAACGCCACCACTGCGGTCTCGTTCGCCTGCGCCAGGACCGGGGCGATCGTCAACGGCATTCCACTGCATGAACATCTGGGCAGGGGGAGCCATGTGCTGCCCGTCCCATCGATGAACGTGATCAACGGCGGCAAGCATGCCGGCGGGAACCTGCGTCCACAGGAATTCATGATATCTCCGCTCGGGGCAAAGACCTTCGCCGAATCGCTGCGCTACGGGACCGAGGTCTACCAGGCTCTGAAATCGGTGTTGAAGGACGCCTACGGTGTTGGGGCCATCAACGTGGGTGATGAAGGCGGATTCGCTCCACCCATGAACACGGTCAGAGAGGCGTTGGACACGCTTGTTCAGGCCATCGAGAAGGCCGGTTACGTTCCGGGCAAGGACATTTCCCTGGCCATGGACCCGGCGGCCAGTGAGTTCTTCGAAGACGGGGAATATGTATTGGACGGAAAGAGGCTCGATCCCGGATCAGATGGTCGGGTTCTACGAGGATCTGCTGAAGGACTATCCGATCAGTCAGTCTGGAGGACCCGTTCGAGGAAGAGGCGTTCGATACCTTCGCCCAGCTCACCAAGGACGTGGGCAAGCAAGCTGCAGATCGTGGGTGACGATCATTTTCGTCACCAATGTCAAGATGCTGCGCAGAGCGGTACCCATGGGAGCTGGGAACGCCCTCCTGCTCAAGGTCAACCAGGTCGGGAACGGTAACCGAGGCGCTAGAGGCTTCCGATTTCGCCTTCAAGAGCAAGTACAACGTCATGGTCTCCCACCGCTCTGGGGAGAGCGAGGACTCGACCATCGCCGACATCGCGGTGGCCATCGGTTGCGGGCAGATCAAGACCGGAGCACCATGTCGGGCAGAAAGGACCTGCAAGTACAACCGTCTCCTGCGCATCGAGGAGGCTCTTGGAAGCAAGGCCAAGTTCGCCGGGGCCCAGGCGTTCAAGTCCCATTGAAGCGGGTCCGCAAACCCTTTATTCCATTTTTCCTGCCAGAACATTTCTTTAGTCAGATACCGTTCGGGTCAGGGAGGCGGGAAATTGGGTAAGTTCTTCGGGGCATCTGACGAGGACATTGCCGATGGCAGGACGACCGACATTTACTTCGAGAGGACCATGCAGGTCCTCCGGGAGCGAGGCCTTCTCGGGGTCGACACGCTGTCGGAGTTCACGGTGGCCTCTCTGCCCGACTCCTGGCCTTGGGGCGTGTTCTGCGGTTCCGAGGAGGTGATCAGGCTCTTCGAGGGCAAGAACGTAGACCTGGTTGGCATTCCGGAGGGAACGATATTCCGGTCCCGCAGCTTCGACGGGGTCAAGGTACCGGTCATGAAACTGGAAGGGCCCTACGGGGAATACTGCCCATACGAGTCGCCGGCCCTGGGGTTCATGTGCTTCGCCAGCGGCGTGGCTACCATGTCATCGCGCTGCAAGATAGCGGCCGAAGGCAAGATGGTCCTGTCGTTCGGTGTGCGCCGCATGCACCCGGCCATCGCCCCGGTCATCGACCGTTCCTCGTACATCGGGGGTTGCGACGCGGTATCGTCCATCATCGGGGCGGAGACCGTGGAGCAGGAGCCATCCGGCACCATGCCCCATGCCCTGGTCATAATGATCGGCGATCAGCGCCAGGCATTCAAGGCGTTCGATGAGGTCGTTGAGCCGGAGGTCCCGCGGGTGGCGCTGGTCGACACCTACTGTGACGAGAAGTTCGAGGCGATCATGGCCTGTGAGACCATCAAGGACCTGTTCGCCGTCCGGCTGGACACACCTGGGTCGAGACGGGGGAATTTCCCGGACATCATACGCGAGGTGCGCTGGGAGATGGACTCCCGAGGCTACAAGGGGGTCAAGATCATCGTCTCTGGCGGGCTCTGCGACCGCACAATCAACGAACTGTCCAAGGCAGGTGCGGACGGATTCGGAGTCGGAACCAGCATCAGCAACGCTCCGACCATCGACTTCGCCATGGACATCGTCGAGAAGGAGGGCAAGAACGTTGCCAAACGGGGCAAGTTCGGAGGCCGCAAGTTCGCCTTCAGGTGCGAGAACTGCTTCGAGTTCGGAGTCTCCCGTTCCGAGGACGAGATACCGATCTGCCCACACTGTCAACGGGAGATGAGGTTGGCCGAGGTCAAACTGCTGGACAAGGGCAAGAGGGTCAGCCCGCCAGCTCCATCCCAAGGAGATCCGGTCAAGGGTCCTGAAGCAGATCGAGCGCATGGAACTGGAGAAGTGACCACATGGAGGAGGAGACGTTCAAGGTCAGCATGGAGATGGTGGAAGGTTACCGGTTCCGCATCGACATGAACAGCGCGCAGGAGATATTCATGGACGAGCCAAAGCCTCTGGGCACTGGCGACTGTACCCCAACGCCGGTAAGTTCCTGGCGGCGGCGGTCGGAAACTGCCTGTGCGAAAGCCTGTCCTTCTGCGTGCGGAGGACCCATACCGAGATGCTGTCCCTCAGCGCCGAGGTGTTCAGCAGGATGGAGAGGAACGAACGCGGTCGCCTGAGGATAACCCACATCAAGGTCATCCTCCACCCAGAATTGTCCGATCCGTCCAAACTGAAGCTCTGCCAGGAGATATTCGAGGACTTCTGCATCGTCTCCCAGAGCGTGAAGGCGGGCATACCGATGGACGTAGAGGTCATCTCACCCTGACAGTCCCGGTAATTTTTTGACATCTTCGTGAGTACGGCAGGATCGAGGACAATCCTTAACAGACTCATTTATAATACCGTTGTATGCTCGACGATAAGGACAAATCCATCCTGAGAGAGCTCCAGAAGGATGCCAGACGGAGCACCAAGGCGATCGCTTCAAGGACCTGGAGATACCTAGGGCGACCGTGCACGAAAGGATCAGGAGGATGTCCGAGAAAGGAATCATCAAGGGCTTCACCGTGGTCCCTGATTTTTCCAAGCTGGGTGAGCCCATAACCGCTTTCATCCTGATGTCCTTCCTTCCGAACAGCAAGATGTCCCAGAGGGAGCTGGCGCTTGAAGATCGCCGCCTTGGAAGGGGTGCACGAGGTACACCTGATCTCCGGGGAGCACGACATCCTGATGAAGGTGAGGGGTCAATCGATGGAGAGCATAGGTTCGCTGGTCATCGACAAGATGAGGCAGATGGACGGAGTCGGCAAGACTCTCACCTGCGCCTGCTTCGCCACCATAAAGGATGAGTAGGACCGAAAAAAAGTGTCTGCCAAATTGCTGCCAAGGCATATGACGCGGGCTACAATTTATCTCTCGAGGCATAAAACGGAACGGAACAGTTCAAGGGTGCCATTCGATGCATGTCGAGGGCTTTTCCAGCATTTCCGGCAAGGGCTTAACGCACTTGCCTTATGGTCGGAAAAAATAAGGTCTGTCAGACATCTGGCATACGTCATTAATACAAGGTGCGAAACGTTTAATACGATACTGAAGTGTTAGTGTTTTTCACTCGGGATGTAACCAATATTTCCTGCTGTCCAGTAGCTTGTGGGCGAAGCGGATGGCCGATGGTTGATTTCTGAGTGGGGAGGGATAGGTTGTATAATGTTCAACTAGCGGAGGCTGCGTTCGGTCACGGGGCTGACAAGATCGAACCAAAATTTGGGATCCTGGGGAGAAGGGATGAATTCATGCCCGCAATCAGATGTAAGACTCTAACGTCTGAGCCTTCTGGCATGCTCATTGTCGAACAGGTTGAGACGTCGCGCATCCTGTGCTCATGCGGTGCAGTGACCGAGCTTGACCGGTCAGTGGTGGGGATCAAGCACAAGCTCGGGAAGACGGTCGAGTGCAGAAAATGTCGCAATGCCCGAATCGCCCGAGAAAAAGAGGAAGAAGACATCGCCTTCACCGGGATCAAAGAAGAAGAGAGTGGTGACCCCACCTTCGGAAAAACCCTTAGAATGGTCATAAATCTGTTCTAAACCATCATATTGTTCCGGGTGGCCACCTACTTCTGTTCGAGGTCCCCGGGCCCATATCGCCCTACTTTTATATATGCCTCATCGGATAGCAACCGACCCGGTAACGCAAAGGGAGTCATATTCATGGACATGTTAGTCGTATCCGGTTTTCTCGGTTCTGGCAAGACCACCATGATCCTGGCGACGATCGGTAAGTACATCGAGACCACCAAAAAGAAAGTGGTGGTCATTGTCAATGATTTCGGCAAGATCGGAATCGATGGCGCCGTCATGAAGAAATATGGACTGGAGGTCCAGGACATGCCGAGCGGTTGTATCTGCTGCACATTGGGTTCGGATTTCCTGGAAACGGTAAACACGGTGGCCATCAATCTCAAGCCCGATCTGATCCTGGTCGAACCGACCGGGATCGCCGATCCGGCGAAGATCATCGACACCATGAAGATGTACCGCGGCCCGAAGGTCGAACCGATACGCATCATCGTCGTGGTCGACGCGGTTCGATTTCCGTTGATACTCAATGCCTTGACCATTCCGATCAAGAACCAGCTCAATGCCGCGGACATCATCGTCATTAACAAGATAGACGAATCAGGACCTGAGGCGGTTCAGGTGGTCATGAACATTCTAGCGGAACTGGATATCCGGAAAAGAACGATTTCGGTGTCGGCGGTCACCGGAGAGAACCTGGACCAGGTCGTCAAAGCGATGGTGGGCCCATGATGGCGGAGGACTTCGCGGCCTGCGCCGCCAAGGTACACGTGACCTTCAAGCAGAGGATCGAGCCTGTCCAGATGCAGAATATGGTGGAATCGCTGCTGACCCGGGTCGCATTGGATTGCGTAAAGGCCGGGACCAGGCTGATCGGGCACATCAAATGCATCGCAGAGGTCGGAGAGGGTCTGCACATCGCCTGTTCGGTTACCACGCCAGATGGAAAGGCCCGTTGTTCCAATTCCTTCGCCGTCGCGTCCGACAAGCTGGAGATCGTGCTGAACGTTCTGCAGTACGGTCTGGACAAACAGACCATCGAGGACATCGTCGAAAAAGCGGTGCTGACCGGGTTCAGGGATGTGTCGAGGGTCACCGTCGAGGACCTGGACGAACACGACCACGAAGCCTGCTCGGGCGACCACAAGCACTGAACGGACGAGATCACTCGGGCTTCTTTTCCGGCTTTGCCTTCTTTTTGGCCGGTGCCTTCTTCGCCGCCTTCTTGACCGCCGTCTTCTTTGCGGGAGCTTCTTCATCCGCGGCTACGGCCTTCTTTTTGGCCGGTGCCTTCTTCGCCGCCTTCTTGGCCGCGGTCTTCTTTGGCTCTTCCCCTTCCTTCTTCGCCCGCTTGTTGGAGGTACACTCCATGTTCGCGCAGAACTGCCATGACCGGGCGCCTTTGACCCCCATCACCGGAGCTCCGCAGACCTCGCACTTGGTGCCGGTCGAGTAGACCGTTCCAAGCTGGGGCAGAGGATAGGTCCGCTTGCAGTTCGGGTATCCAGAACAGCCGATGAACCTCTTTCCGAAGCGTGAATAGAGAATTCTGAGGTCTTTCCCGCAATCAGGACATTGGCCTACCGTGGTGGTGTCACGGTTGCTCTCGCACTCGGGATCGATGCAGATGACCGCCGGCGGACTGCCCCTCCGGATGACCCTCACCTTGGGCAGTTTGCAGACATCGCAAAGCTGATCGGTCGTCTGGACCAACGCTCCCCTGGGTTTCGGGAACGCCTTCTTGCATTCCGGATACCCGGAACATCCGATGAACTCTGCCCCCTTCCTGCTGCGGAGGACCCTGAGGTTCCCGCCGCACGCGGGGCACAGGCCGATGAAGCTCTGCTCATGGAGGGCCTGCCTTATCTCGTCACCGATGCCCTGCTTGTTCTTGTCCATCACCTCGAGGATGTCGGAGAGCATGTCCTGGGATTCCTCGACCACCTCCGGCAGCGTCGTGCTGCCATTGGCGATGTTCTCCATGTCCTGTTCCAGGTGGGCCGTCATCTTGCTCTCGGTGACGATCTTGGCATGCTTCTCCAAGGCGCTGGCGACGGCGATCCCGGACTGGGTCGGGATAAGGTCGTTGCCCACGGCATACTTCCGGTCGTAGAGCTTCTGGATAATGTCATGCCTGGTCGACTTGGTGCCCAGGCCCAGTTTCTCCATCTCCTGAAGGAGGGTGCCCTGGGAGTAGCGGCGCGGTGGTTGGGTCTCCTTGGTCTCGACGTCAAAGCCCTTGGCCTCGACCTCGGTTCCCGGAGCCATTGCCGGAAGCAGGACCTCCGTGACCCGCCAGTAAGGATAGTATTTCCTCCATCCCTCGAACAGGATG
Organism: uncultured Methanomassiliicoccales archaeon; assembly: GCA_963695345.1. Lineage (GTDB taxonomy): Archaea > Thermoplasmatota > Thermoplasmata > Methanomassiliicoccales > UBA472 > DASXVU01. The sequence goes on along the minus strand of OY968769.1, from coordinate 452,316 downwards.
CGGTAGCCCTTGGAGTCGAACGGTTCGCCCTCCACCTTGATGGTCACATCGATCCCTTCGGACCTGGCGGCGGGCGCGACGGTGGCGAAGAAACGGCGAACGATGAGCTCGTATAGCTTCCACTTCTCTCCCTTGACCTTGTCCGGGGAGGCTGCCTCGGTGGGATAGATCGGAGGGTGGTCGGTGGTCTCGATCTTGCCCCTGGACGGTCGGATCGATTCCTGCCTCAATATCTCCTCGGCCTCGGACTTGAAGGGAGATTCCTTGAGCTTCTCCAATATCGTCTTCAGCGACAATGACCGGGGATAGACGGTATTGTCCGTCCTCGGGTATGATATGTAACCAGATGTGTAGAGGTCCTCGGCCAATTTCATCGCCATCGAAGGCGAAATGCCCATCTTGTTGGCCTCCGCCATCATCATGGTGGTGTTGAACGGGGCGGGCGGGTACTCGTCCTTCTCCTTTTTCTCGAACTTCTCCACCGTTCCGACCTTGGCGTCCTTGATCTTGGCAAGCGCGGCGTTCGCGTCCGCCTCGGACTTGAACGGGTTCTTCTGGTGCACGCCTCCGAAGGCCGTCTCCTTGAAGAAATTGGCAGTGACGTTCCAGTATGGTTCGGGAACGAAGCTGGTTATCTCCCGGTGGCGGTCGACGATGAGCGACAAGGTAGGGCTCTGGACCCGGCCGACGGAGAGGAAATTGGACCCGACCTGACCGGAGTTCAGTGAGATGAACCGGGTCAATGCCGCTCCCCAGGCAAGATCGATGTACTGTCTTGATTCGGCCGCCTTGGCCAGCTTCTCATCCGGATCGGTGAGGTTGCTGAACGCGTTCTCGATCTCGACCTTGGTGAAGGCGGAGAACTTGGAACGTTTGACCTTGGACATGTCCACGCCCAGAAGGTGCACGGTCTCCAGTCCGATGAGCTCCCCTTCCCGGTCATAGTCGGTCGCTATGATGATCTGGTCGGCGACCTTGCCCAGGTCCGTCAATATCGCGATTATGTTCTTGGCCATGACCCGCTTTTCCGGGACCGCATAGACCAATTTCTTGGGGTCGACCGCATTCCAGTCGTTGAACTCCTCAGGGTAGTCGATCTCGATGATGTGACCCCGGAGACCTACCACCCAGTACTCGTCCCCTTCTCTGTTGAACTCGAAAACCTGGACACCGCCCATATTCTTCCTCTTGGTCGAAGCGTTGGAAAGAATATAGGATATCCTGGCGGCAGCGTTCGACTTCTCAGAGATTACTAGTATCTTCATCCGGACCGCACAAACAAGGTATCTCTTATAAGAAAGTATGGTAAACTGGCTGCCGATTTCCAGCGGTTCCATTCCGACTGGATAGCCAGCGCCAGAGGTCCTGCTCGGAGACCGACCGGACCACGGAACGTCCTCAATGGGTATGCTGTTCCTGGCCCTGATGATGGCTGTGCCCACCGAGGGAACCGGAGATCATGACCGGTTCCATATGCATGACTCCCCGCACGCTGCCTATCTCGTCTGATAGGTGCTTGATGTCCCTGACCGAACCGGAAACGATCAGCACCTCAAGGCATTGCTCCAGATTGAGATGGACATGGATCGACGAAGAGATGCTGGTATGATGCGCATGCTGGATGTCCATGAGCTCCTCCTTCACACTGCCTTTGTGATGCTCGTAGATCAGGGTGATGGTGCCGAATACCATGGCATTGTCGTCCTTCACGATGTCCTTGACCAGTTCCTCCCGGATCAGGTCCCGGATGGCCTCGGAACGGGTGGTGTAGCCCTTCCCCTCGATCAGTTTATCGAACTTCTCCAGAAGCTCCGGTTCAAGGGATACCCCGATCCTGGTCACGTTTTCCATGTTACTCCCGTGTCAAATAGTGTTACTTGCCATAATCCTTTCGTGCGCCGGCATGACATACGTGAAATAGGCCCGAATGCCTTCCTTCGGGCGTGAACCGGATCGACCAATTACTAAGCACCTTGGACGAGGCGGTGCGTGAAAAGATATCCACCGGGACCACGGGGGTCCTCTTCTCCGGAGGGATCGACAGCAGTGTGGTCGCTGCCTTGGTGGCGCGCCATTCTCGGACCACGCTGTACACGGTAGGCATCGAAGGCGCCAGCGACCTGACGGTGGCCAAGAGCACCGCGGAAGGGCTGGGTCTGGACTGGGTGGGTCTGGTCGTAGGCGAGGATGAGATACGTCAGGCCATCAAAGGCATGGTACCTTTCTTCGGGACGTCCCCGCTTACCCTGTCGTTCGAGATGCCTCTCTTTCTTGTGCTAGGCGTCGCGGCGGAGGACCTGCTGATGTGCGGCCAGGGAGCGGACGAGCTTTACGCCGGTTACTCCCGTTACCGCTCCATGGAGGAAAAGGGGATGAGGGCTTCCATGGGACATGACCTGGAGGCGCTGCTCGTCCATGGCATGAAAGCAGAGAAACAGGCTGCGGGATCGTTCGGAAAGACACTATTCCATCCTTTCCTGGACCCGGAAGTGGTCCGGATGTCCCTCGATCTGCCGCTGGAAATGCTCCTGCGCGGCGATGAGAACAAGGCCATCCTGCGCGATGTCGGCCGGGCGCTGGGGCTGGGACCGATCGCCGATAGGAAGAAGAAGGCGGCGCAATACGGCTCGGGCATCATGAACGCCATGAAGAGGATGGCCAAACGCGACGGGCTGACGCTGGGCGAGATGGTGAACAGGCTCGCGGAAGAGCAATGATTAAACCATTCGCCGATGTAACCGGGAACATGGAATACCAGGAGACCTTGGACTGGCTCTTCGGCCTGGAGAACATGGGCATCAAGCTCGGCCTAGGTCGGATCAGACGGCTTCTGCATGACCTGGGGGATCCGCAGTCCTCGTTCCGTTCCGTTCACGTCGCCGGGACCAATGGAAAAGGCTCCGTCTGCGCCATGACCGCATCCATCCTGCAGGCGTCAGGGCTCCGTACCGGACTCTATACCTCACCTCATCTGGTGGATTTCCGGGAGCGTATCATGGTGGACGGGCAGATGATCCCGGAGGCCGACGTAGTCGCCCTGGCGGGCGAGGTCCGCAGCGCGGGGGAACGGTCCGTTGACGCTGAGGGCGGGTCGCTGACGTTCTTCGAGGTCACCACCGCCATCGCATTCCTGTACTTTGCCAGGAAGGGAGTGGAGGCAGCGGTCATCGAGGTCGGCTTGGGGGGCCGCCTGGACGCGACCAATGTCCTAGCTCCGGACGTGTGCGTCATCACTCGTATCAGCAAGGAGCATGTCCAATACCTGGGAGACACGGTGGCCAAGATAGCCTACGAGAAGGCGGGCATCATCAAGCCGTCCGTAATGGTCATTACCGCCGAGGACGACCCAGTGGTCCTGAAGGTCCTGGATTCGATCGCCCGGGACAAGGGGGCTTGCCTGTCGAGGCTGGGCGCCGACTTCAGATTCCAGTTGGTCAGCGGCGATCGTTCCGGTGTCGCGGTTCATTTGCCGTCCATAGGCCGGGTGGTGCAGGTCCCCCTCCTGGGAGACTACCAGGCATCGAACGCCGCGATGGCATGCGAGGCCGCCTTGGAATTGAGAAAGAAAGGGCTCAGGATCACCGAGGGGTCCATCGCCCTCGGACTGTCCCAGGTGGTGTGGCCCGGTCGCCTGGAGGTGGTGCGGGACAGGCCATTGGTCATCTTCGACGTCAGCCATACTCCCGAAGGGGCGAAGGTGGCGGTGCAAGAGATCATGAAGATCAGGCAGGGACACACGATCGTAGTCCTGGGCGTGCTCAACGACAAGGACCTGGAGGGCATTTCCTGCCAGTTCGGCAAGGTCGCTGACTCGGTCATCGCCACCATGCCGAACACCGAAAGGGCGTTCCCGGCCGAGCACGTCCAGGAGGTCATGGCGCACTTCTGCGCAGATGTCTCTGTAAGCCACGATGTCGGGGGGGCGCTGGCCATGGCTTTGGAAAGGTCAGCAGAGGGCGATACGGTGATCGTCGGAGGTTCGTTATACACCGTGGGAGAGGCAAAACGGTGGTGGGGCGCTCATGAAACGAATTAGGTCTTTGCTGACCATGATGAAGGGGCAGGTGGCGGACGAGGCGTATCCAGGAGCGATGGAGCACATCGATGTGGTCTGGGCCCGGGACCCCTTCCATGTGTTGATCTCTACCGTCCTGTCCCAACGTACCAGGGACCAGAACACCTTCACCGCTTCGAAGGCGCTCTTCTCCCGGTTCGATACCCCGGCGGAGATCGCCTCGGCCGACCTGGATGAGCTGATCGAACTGGTACGCCCGGCCGGATTCCCTCAGGCCAAGGCCAAGGCGATAAAGGAAATTGGTCGCCGTCTGCACCAGGATTTCAACGACAAGGTACCCTCCGATATCGAGGTCCTGCTCACCCTCCCCATGGTGGGACGGAAGACCGCCAATTGTGTGCTGTCCTACGGCTTCGGAATACCGTCCATCTGCGTTGACACCCATGTCCACAGGATATCCAATCGGATAGGTATCGTCGCCACGGATTCGCCGGATGAGACCGAGGTCTCTCTCATGAACATCGCTCCCAAGGAACTGTGGTGCGACATCAACGCGATCATGATCCGATTCGGCCAACGGATATGTCTTCCCCGAAACCCTCGCTGTGACAAATGCTCCGTAAGATCGGAATGCGACTATTTCTCTGCTTTACCAGATGATGATAGGCGTAAAACAAGTGGAAACTAGATCATAGGCCGAGAGTCTCATCGATCTTCTTGGACATCTCTTTCTCGAGCTGCAGTTCCGCTTCCCATTGGTCCATCGTCTCCATGGTTTCCTTGAGCTGGCGGAGACAGTCGATGCAGAGCCATTTCTTCCCGATAAGCCTCATGGGCTGCTTCTTGTAACCGATGGTGCCGCAAAACGTGCAGACGTGCATGTCCTTTGTGCAGTGCTCGACATAGGCCTCCATCTTCTTGCCTTCTATGATGGATTCGAGCATTATCTCGCCGCGCGTCCTCTCATCTTCTGGCATTACGTCATTCGTATTGGACTAGAGATATAAAAGCGTTGTTCAGGTTCCTCGGCCTAATCGCCCAGATAGGAATCGGGTTTCTTGATTTGCCCCATCTTGTATCGATGTCGGCCCATCGGCGGCAGGTCACCGGCTCCCTCCTGATGCGCCCTGCATTCGCTTCAGGTCTCTCTTTTTGATCATGAGGAAGTGACCTAGGTCAGTCTCTGTCGTCGAACACTAAGTGACAATCCCTAAGGTCACGACCAGTTCAAGGTTGGTCAAACTGACCATGGTTCTGTGCGAACCAGGCGACGTCTGGGATTTCTCAGGTCTTTCCATCGTAATCTCATGCTCTTCGCCAGTAACTAAATAAATAGGACCTTCCCGTTCGGTTTTTCAATGCACGAAGTATCGGTCATGTCCGGCATCATCGACGCGGTGATGGCGGAGCTGGCAAAGCATGACGTGGAGAAGGTGGAGGAGGTCAACCTGGTGGTCGGGGAGATGACCTACCTGGGAAAGGACCAGCTCGCCTTTGCCTATGAGATCATGACCAGGGAGACGGTCCTGGAAGGATCGAGGCTGGTCTTCGAGGACGAGAAGGCCGAGGTATCATGTCCCTCCTGCGGTTTCAACGGTCCGGCCGAATACTATGTAGACGAGTCGTTCCATAACAACATTCCCAAGCTCTCATGTCCCAAATGCGGCGCCGGCGTCAAGGTGACCAAGGGCAAGAGCTGCAGGATATCATCGATCAAGGTGGTGGAGAAATAATGTTCCGATTCAGAGAGGAAGCCACGGCCAAGAAGATCATCGAGAATCTCGGCAAATACGACCTGGACCTCCAGTTCATGCACGTGTGCGGTACGCACCAGGACACCCTGGTCAAGTTCGGCCTGGAGGAGATGCTGAAGGGTGTGGGCGTACGCATCCGGCAGGGACCGGGATGCCCGGTCTGCGTCACCACCACAAAGGAGGTGGTGGAGGCCATCACCCTGGCAAGGAACGGTGTCACCATCGCGGTGTTCGGGGACATGCTCACCGTCCCGACGCCGATCGGGTCGCTCGCGGATGCCAAGGCGGAAGGGGCGGATGTGCGGGTGGTGTATTCCGTCGAGGACGCATTACGGATAGCGCCCGAGGTCAAGAATGCCGTATTCATGTCGATCGGGTTCGAGACCACCAGCCCGACAACCGCCTCGGTGGTCCTGAGCGGTGTTCCCAAGAACCTCACGTTCCTGAGCTGCCACCGGATCCTGCCCCCGGCATTGGACGCGCTTTTCAGGATGGGCGAGGTACGGATCGACGGCCTCATTCAGCCAGGTCACGTGGCCACCATCATCGGGACGAAGCCTTTCGAAAGGTTCGCCCGAGACATGCACGTGCCGCAGGTGGTCGCCGGGTTCGAGCCCCTGGACATCCTGGTCACGGTGTACATGATGGTGACCCAGATCCGGGAAGGCACGGGCAGAGGTGGAGAACGAGTATTCCCGGGTCGTCAGGCCCGAGGGGAACCCTATCGCCATCAAGATGCTCGATGACGTGTTCGAGGCGGTCGACAAGAACTGGCGCGGCTTCCCGGTGTTGCCGAAGAGCGCGCTCGAGCTTCGTCCCGAGTTCGACCAGCAGAACGCCCGTATCGTCCATGAGGATATCATAGCCGCTGCTCCGGTGGTGGAGGAGGAGATGGGCAACTGCCGCTGCGCCGAGGTCCTGCGCGGACTGATAGAATCGAAGGAATGTCCAGCCTTCGGCAGGGCATGCAACCCGAAGCGCCCCATGGGGCCCTGCATGGTCTCGAGAGAAGGAAGCTGCAACATCTCATATCGGTACCGAGAGGATTGAAGGCTCCTTTGAAATGCCATCCGGATCAGAGGGGGTTCGGGTGTCCCGCCGAGGTACGAAACACGCTCTCCATCCATTTTTCGAGTGGCGTCCCTGGACGATCCTCAGGATATAAGAGAATCTCTCCAAAAAGGGTATATCGTCCTTGCCGGATACCAGGTCGCTTTAATATTTAAACGCGGAGGGACGTCAATGGAAGATCGGATCTAAACCTGGCGAGGCCGCACCGGTGAAACCGGTGAACGGGGCACCCGAGGCGGAGCAGAACGGCAAGGGGATGGCCAGGGTGATCTGTGTTTCCATTCCCCTGGGAAGTAATCGTCCGGTAAAAGCTTCAAGTCAGTCTCCCAGCGAGTTCATCCCCACCGTTAACGGGTCATCGCTGTCTTGGCTCAACTGTGGGGTGGACGACCTGGAAAAGGATGGAACGGCGGTCGCGACCATGTACGGTTTCGGCGAGTCCCTGGTACCCACCCTGTTGAATGGATACTACGCCGCATACGAAGACCGCGAGACAGAACTGGGCATCATGGTCCCGGCCGTCCGGGTCAGAGGGCTCGAGTTCATGGTATATCCACTGCTCATTCTGGTCAAGAAGAACCTGATCCTGACGATCCACGACAAAGATGTGCAAAGATTGGTCCAGTTCTCCCGATACGCGGACATCTACCTCAAGAAGCTCCCCGATGTCATGCCGGCCGAGGACAAGCTCACCATGACCCTTTTCCGCATAATAGACGAGAACAACACCAGGAATTTCGAGCAGCTGAGGGAGATCGAGGAACAGGCCGATGAGATGAGCCAGGTCCTGGTCGACCCGAGCTCGCCGCGAACCCAGGTAGGGAAACAGATCTACGGCATGAAACATTCGCTGATCACCTACCTGAACACCCTGTGGCGCACCCTCGATGTGGTCAATTCGCTTCGTTACGGCGATGCCGAAACCATCACCGACAACCAGAAGGTCCTGAGCAAGATCGGTCTGCTGGCGGATGACCTGAACCGGCAGATATCACTGTCGGAGCATATGTCCGAAGTATTGGCATCCGGGCTCGAAGTGCTGCAGTCGCTGTATAACAACCAGCTGCAGATCCTGAACAACCGGATGTCGCTGACCATGACCTGGCTGACGATATTGGGCACGGCGGTCCTGGTACCGAACACGTTGGCCACGATCTTCGGCTACGCCCTTAACGTTGACATTCATACCTTGGTGTGGACCCTGGGGGTCATCACCATCGCCACGGTGAACTCGACGCTGCTGGCATACTGGTGGGTGAAGAAGCGGGTCAACCTTCCGAAAAAGGCGGACGAGTACGTCAACTAGTGGCAGACCACGGAACTGATCGAATGGATGTGAACGAGGTTCGGGAATCGATCCCGATAGGGGATGTGTGCCGGGTCACCGGGACCCGATCCACGCCAGGCGTTTCCGCCACCATCATTGTCAGTGTCCTGCCTTCCTGCAACATCGTCAAACACTATGACCTGGTCATGTCCAAGGCGATCGACATGGCCGCCCGAGGATCGTTCACCTGGGTGGACCACACGGCATCGGACATCGAGGATGCGGCGGAGGTTGCCCTGGGCTTCGGTTTCTCAAGGTCGCTGATGGATTCGCTGAGGACCGACAAACTTTCCGAGTATGTCGACCTGGAGACCGAGCTGGGCATGAGGATTCCTTCCGTGAGGGTGGAACGGCCTGAACCAGAGATAGAGCCGAGCTATTTCCTGGTCAAGGAAAACCTGATACTCACCATCCATGGAGTGGCGGCATCCCACCTGGTGCAGTTTTCGCGCTACGCGGACACTTACCTAAGCAAGATGAACCCCTCGCTGACCCTGTCTGAAAAAAGGACCATGTTCCTGATAAGGCTGTTGGATGAGAACTGCAATGATCATTTTGACCAATTGCGTTTCATCGAGGACCATGCGGACTCCGTCGGCTACGAGCTTTCGGAAATGACCATCCACGTCAAGGACGTGGGGAAACGGATCTTCCAGGTCAAGCATACCACCATAGTCTACCTGAGCACATTGTGGCACCTTCTGGATGTCATCAACTCCCTCCGATATGGCGACGCGGAACTGATCGATGACAAACAGAAGATATTGGGCAGGCTGAACCTCATGAGCGAAAACGTTTCCCGCCAGGTAGAGCTGTCGGAGAACATGTCCGAGGTGCTGGTCTCCGGAATGAACGTGCTTCAGGCCCTGTACAACAATCAATTGCTGACAATCAACAACCGAATGATACTTGCGCTGACCTGGATGACCGTGCTGGGAACGGCACTCCTGGTTCCGAACACGCTCGCCACGATATTCGGGTTCGTGATCGGTCTCGATTTCGGGATGATGGTGTGGTCGGTGACGGTCATCATCATGGCCACCATCACGATGTCTTCGCTGGTGTATTGGTGGACGAAGAGCTGGACGATAGTCCCGCGTTCTCCCGATGAGTATCCGACATGATGGTTCATGACCGAACGGGTCGTGTCCTCAACTCTCCGATCTCCCACCAGAACCTGGAAAAGCTCCGGAACAGCGGGGGAGGTTCGACCGCGGTCCGCCAGATATCGGGATAATCAGAGCCGGTATTGCTTATACCACTGTCATTCTTCTATCGTCGGTCTATCGTGATAAGCGACGGTGACGAACTGGCGGAACTGCTCAAGCGGGCCTTGCAGATAGAGGAGGGATTCGAATCCGTCGGTCAATGGGAGGCCTATCTCGTCACCAAGGACCGTGATTTCCGCCGCATGCTCTTCAAGATGCTGGCCGAATCGGCCAAGCATAAAGGAATGATCAATGACATGATCAAGATGGTCAACGTCTCCAACCCGGGGGAGCTGATCCCGCTATCTCCGACCCGATTCAATTTTTCTGGCAAGGAGCACCTGGAGATAATGGACGAACTCTATCAGACCGAGGTCCTGATGCTCGACACTTACTCGTTGATACGGGAATCTCTGGAGGGTGCTGATATGGAAGAACTGCTGCTCCCGGGAAAGAAGGAGCTGTTCATGAAAGCGCTCGATGACCTTACCGTTGATGAGGGGCATCATGCAGAGATGGTGTCGACCCACCGGGGCAAGGTCGAAAGGATAAGATGATCCCGGCTCGGGAACACATATTGGACGTGGATTCCCTTAGCAAAGATTAATCATACTAGCTTCGATTCCAATGTGACCGATGTCCGGTCATCTGGGGGCAAAGAGATGTACGCGATTGAGGTGAAAGACCTCGTCAAGAGCTATGGCGGGATAACCGCCGTCAAGGGAATATCATTCAACGTGAACGAGGGGGAGGTCTTCGGTCTGATCGGTCCGAACGGGGCCGGAAAGACCACGACCCTGAGGATCCTCGCCACGCTTCTGGAGATCACGTCCGGCTCGATCAAGGTCTACGGTAATGACCTGGCCACGAAGGCCGATGAGGTGAGGAAGATCATCAGCTACCTTCCGGAGGATGCAGGGGCATACAAGAACCTCACCGGACGGGATTACCTGGAGTTCATCGCCGCCTTCTTCGGGGAGAGCGCCGAGCAGAAGAATATGGTCGGACGCGGACTGAAGATAGCCCGGCTGGACGAGAGGATCGATGACAAGGTCGAGACCTACAGCAAGGGCATGGCCCGGCGACTGCTGGTGGCGAGGGCGCTGATGATCAGCCCCAAGGTGGCCATACTCGACGAGCTGACATCCGGCCTGGACGTGCTGAACGCACAGGAGGTCAGGCGCACCGTGAGGGAGACGGTGAAGGAAGGGACGACGGTCCTGCTCTCGTCACATAACATGCTTGAGGTGGAGCTCATGTGCGACCGGATCGCGCTCATAAACGATGGGAAGATAATTGAGATGGGGACACCCGCCGAACTGAAGAAGAAATACGACGTGACCAACATCGAGGAAGTCTTCGTGAGGGCGGTACAATGAGCAGCCTGGGCAACATCATCAAGAAGGAGGTCAAGGAGCTGCTGACGCCCGCCACGTTGATACCGATCATCATCATGGCGGTGATATTCGCTTCCTTGGGTGGCGTCATCGGCGGCACTCAGAAGAGCCTCCAGGAGAAACCGGTCATCGGGGTCATCGACCAGGGCCAGTCCGATCTCTCCGGCATAGCCTTTTCGTCGCTTAATGGGACCTCGAGGATCATCTTCTCGTACAATGGGACGGATGTTTCGAAGGTACAGGAAGGATTGAGCAAGATACAGTCGGACAATGGGGCGGCCCTGATCATATTCCCCGCCAATTTCAGCCAACGGATCTCCGCAAACCAGTCGGCACTGGTTCAGGTCTATTGGATGATGAAGGGGGCGGGAGCGCTCGAGGGAGTGCAATCCTCGATCGTCAGCCTGACCCTGGCCCAGATGAACCATAACATATCGACCTACCTGATAGATCAGAAGAGCCAGTTGAGCGCCGCTGTCATACTTAGCCCCACGCATATCTCGGAAACGACCGTGTTCAAGGGCAGGGAGTTGAGCGGGATATCCCCGGCGTCAATATCGGCGGTGATGGTTGGACAAGGCATCGTCGTCCCCCTGATCATCGTCATGGTGGTCATCATGGCCGGCAGCATGGTCATAACCTCCATGGGAACCGAGAAGGAGAACAAGACCCTCGAGACCCTGCTCACCCTTCCAGTAAGGCGTTCTTCGATCGTTGTCGGAAAATTGGCCGGGGCGGCCATCGTCGGCCTCATCATGGCGGTCATCTACATGATCGGCATGGGCTACTACATGAACTCGCTGACCGCCAATTCGGCGGTCGATCTGAGCAAGTACGGTATCAGCCTGGGCATATTCGACTACATCCTGGTCGGAATATCCCTGTTCCTGGCGCTCATCTCGGCGCTGGCGCTCTGCATGTTGCTGGGCATATTCACCAAGAACTACAAGGCGGCGCAGACGATGACCATGCCTATCACGTTCCTGGCGCTGATCCCCATGTTCGTGCTGATCTTCGCCGACTTCGACACGCTGCCGGCCGCAGGCCAGGCGCTGGTGTTCGCCATACCGTTCTCGCATCCGATGATCGCCATGCGTTCCCTGATGTTCGGTAACAGCGGTATCGTCATTGCCGGGATCGTCTACGAGGCGATCTTCGCCTCGGTGACCATGTTCATCGCGGTCAGCATGTTCAAGAAGGATATAGTCCTGACCGGAATGCCAAAGAGGCCGGGCAAGCAGAAAGGCTGGAGGAAATACGTGAACATCCCGGGATGGAAGAAGTAAACCTTACGGGGCCGGATGCCCCTGAAGATTTCTTTTTTTGAACCGACTAGAAGTTCTTTACCGGCACCATGTCCACATGGAGCTTCTTTCCGTTGATATCCATCGCCCTCAGACCGGTCAGCGCTTTTAACGCCGCGTCCTTATGCACTTCCACCTCGGTGTACTCATCGTGGATCTCGATGTTGCCGATCGACATCTCGTTCACCCGGAGACGCCGGGACAGGATATCCACGATATCGATCGAACGGATATGGTCTTTCTCCCCCAGGGAGACCCGGAACTTGACCATGCCGAAAATGTCCGAATAGGCTTCGAAATCGACGACCCTACGGACCACGTCCTTCTGGCCGGACTCGGGGACCGGTTCTTCCAGCATCTCGACGACCCCGAACTCCTTGATCTTCTTCAGGAGATACATCTCACGGGCGGTGATGAACGTTATGGCGACGCCTTCCTTCCCTGCCCTTCCAGTCCTGCCGATGCGGTGGACGTACACTTCAGGGTCCTCGGGGATATCGAAGTTGATAACGTGGGTGACGTCCTCGATGTCCAAACCACGGGCGGCCACGTCCGTTGCGATCAACACCTGGATCTTCCCGGCGCGGAAGTCGCCGAGCACCTTCTCCCTCCTCGACTGGGTGAGATCGCCGTGAAGGGACGCCACCGGATAGCCGTAGGATTTCAGAACCCGCTCGATGGTGTTGACCATCATCTTCGTCTGGGCGAACACCATGGCCTTAGGCTGGTACTTGTCCAGCACACGGCACAGCGCCCATATCTTGTTCTTCCTCTCGATGTTGAAATAGATCTGCCGGGTGGAAGGAAGGACCAGCTTGTCCTCACTGACTATGACCCTGATCGGATCGTGCATGTGCTCGGCGGCGATCTTCCGGACCGATTCCGGGATCGTTGCCGAGAACAGCATCGACTGGCGCTGCTGTGGGCAACTTCGACAGGATATAATCGATGTCTTCGATGAATCCCATGTCAAGCATGCGGTCGGCCTCATCGAGAACGAGGAACTGAACCTCGCTGAGGTCGATGGTCTTCCTCTGCATGTGGTCCATCAGACGGCCCGGAGTGGCGACCACGATGTCGACCCCCCGTTCCAGGGCACGGAACTGCTCGTCCAGGGAGCGACCTCCATAGATCGGAAGGATGCTAACCCCCTTCATGAACTCCGCCAATCGGCTGATCTCAGCCGCCACTTGCACGCCCAGCTCCCTAGTCGGGACCAGAATGAGCGCCGAGGGCTTCCTGCCGCAGGTAAGTTTCTGCAATATCGGGATTCCGAACGCTGCCGTCTTGCCCGTTCCGGTTTGGGCCTGGGCCATGACATCCTTTCCCTCCATTAGAAGGGGGATCGTCTCAACCTGCACTGGGGTCGGTTCTTCGAAGCCCATCTTTTCAATGGCCTTCATGATGTACGGTTCAAAGTTTAGTGATTCGAAAGTCGCGGTCATTAAATTCACGTTTTCTCTTTTCTATTTGTCCGATATTGACACATCCTTATATGATTATGCTTGTCTCCTCCTACTGGCGTCCTATCCGGGGGCCAATCGGGATTGTCCATTCCTCATCGGCATCAGACCTGCGCGGGTTACGGGAAAGTGCTAGGGGACACAGACCCTTTTTCTTGATGTCTCCAACACTCCAGCAGTGATTTCTATTGACCAATGATTATCAGAAACAAGAACCGGTCAAGTAGGTATATCAAATCAGGATATGGTTCAGATGATCAGGCATGGCCGGACAACAGAAATTTAGCCATCTATGTTCTCCCGGCCTGCCTACCAAACACTGGCAGAGAATCCCGCCCCGATGATGAGAAAGCGGGGTCCTGAAATATCCTTTTTCGATCGAAAACAAGTTATTTCCATTGTCTCGAGATGATAAATAGGCTCTCTCATGGCGGTGGTTATCGTGGACCTTTTTGATCATTTCAGTGGATTTCGACCTTGCTCCATCGTGACGAGCGAAAGAATCTTATTATATGGCGTGCTAAATCATATTGCGCCGTCGTTTCTCATTATACCCCTCCTCCCGGGGCGACGGCGTACCTCGACCTGGGTCCTTATTATCGATTATGTTTTTCCACCCGTTGATAACTGTCTCGAAAGGCGTTTAACCAAACTAGACTGATTGCTGATGGCGCGGCCGGCTAGCGAGATGATCCTCGACCCGGACCACCACGTGACTTACTGCAACCGCCGGCCGTGCCCCCAGGTCAAGATCGTGGTTTGATCACTGGGAGGTCTCAGAGGCCTGCGCCTCTCCCCCGATCGTTAACGCAATGAGGTTTTGAAACGGTCGCGTTTCGTAGTGTTTGCGCGTAATCTCCATTGTACCGTGCTTGACCAAAATGGATTGTGAGCGCCGGAAGGTTAAAGGATTTCAATTTCAAAATATCGGGTCTCGGCCACGTCCGCCTCCCACGGGCGCCGCAACTGGAGTGCGATGTCGGTCTTCCCGGTTCTCAAAGCAAGAAAGGAGAACTCGAGGATCCCACCGCCTCCTATCGCATTCGACGTCCTCTCGAACTCTTCGCCAAGCAAGTTCAGGAACTCCTTGTCATACACTGGAGCCCAAACGTAACCGGTGGAAGGTGTGGCCTCCACCTTGATATGAAATGTCTTACCCAGTTCTACATCAATGATCGTCCTTGTCATGTGTGGCAGCCTCTGGTCAATTTCACATCCTCATCACGATTATTTCAAGGTTCTTTTAATATATTCGATATTTAACAAATAAATAATGGAGTGAGAAATAAATTATCAAGGTTATTCCTTCTTCCAAGGGCCGAAACAAGGGCATCCCTGATCGGGGCCATATCCTGGGCGGTTATCGAGGTTTATGTCCGTAACAAGAGCCCTAGGTCTGATCTACGAAAGGGTCACAAAATGGATGGCCGGGTGGCCGTGTTCATCCACGACATCCGAGAGAACACCGGGATGGCGCAAATGGTTGATCTGGCCGATCAGTTGAGCTCGATATTGAGGAGCAGGCACTTCTGTTTGTGCGGGTCATACGATTGACACTTCTTGGTCCGGCAGACATCTCGCTTCTCTTGACAATAAACGGGTCTGAATCGTCCTTTTACCTGACTGTCTAACATTATGCCGGGGCTATGCGCCATGGCCCACCAACACGACCACCTATGATATACTTACGGTTGGGAGCCGGAAATCGGTCGGAGTATCCGAACGTGCTCAATAACCCCTCGGATGACCGAAAAAATCAGAATTCGATCATTCCAACGAACATGTGATTATCGGGTTTATTTGGTTGGCGAATATCATTCCAGCACATGCTCCGCCGCTTCGATGACCGTCCTGAGGACTTTGAGCCTAGCATAGTACTTGTCATTGGATTCCACCACGGTCCAGGGCGCCTTCTTGGTGGATGTCCTCATGAGCATATCCTCGACCGCGGCCTCGTACTGGTCCCATTTCTCTCGGTTCCTCCAATCATCCGGAGTGATCTTCCATTGTTTGTCCGCCTCGGTCTCCCTTTCCTTGAATCGCTTCAACTGGGTTTCCTTATCTATCTGGAGCCAGATCTTCACCATGGCGGTCCCGGAGTCCGCCAGCATCTCCTCCATCTCGTTGATCTCGGTGTACGCCCTCTCCCAGACCTCTGGTTCAGCATAACCTTCCACGCGTTCAACCAGCACTCTTCCGTACCAGGTGCGATCGAATATGGCTATGTGACCATTCCTCGGCAGTCTGGTATGGAAACGCCACAGGTAGTGATGCGCCAATTCGATGTCGTTTGGGGCGAATATCGGGACCACCCGGTAGCCTCTCGGGTCCAGATTGTCCGTAAGCCTTAATATCGCGCCCCCTTTCCCAGCCGCGTCCCACCCTTCGAACGCGATGACCATGGGGGCCTTTGCCGAGGCCATCTGGCATTGGAGCTCGGCCACCTTCTCCTGGTATTTCTTCAGTTTTTCCTTGTATTCGTCTGGGTCAGCAGTTACCGAGAGGTCTATGTCCTTGAGCGACATTGGCTTCACCGGATATCTGCCAGTGCTGCGGGTCAGGGCGGTGTTTTCGTCACTATTTCCGGTCGATCGCTCCAGAACGGATATGCTGTGCTCTATCACTTTGCACAAGGCGAAGTTGTCATCCTCTGCCTCCACTGGCGTCCAGGGAGCATAGGGGCGGGAAGTTCTTTCAAGCATGCCTTCGACGATGGGAAGGAACGTTTCATATTCCCGGTGATGGTCTAGAGTGTCCCGGGTAAGCACGCAGCGCTTGGCTCCGCCTTTGTGGACCTTCTCCTGCCTTTTTCGGTGCTCCTTCTTGCTCATGTGCAGGAAATACTTGATTATGGTGCAGTGGTCAGCGGCCATCTCCCGTTCGAATGACAATATCTCCTCCAAAGACCGCAGCGGCACCGCATCCTCATTATGCCCAAGCCTCTCCTCTAGAGTTCTGGAGTACCAGCTTTGGTCGAAGATACCCATCCTTCCCCTTTCCGGAGTGCGGACCATGAAGCGCCACATGAAAGGATGGTCCATCTCCTCTTCGGTGGGCTCACCAATGGCATGGAGATCGAAACCTCTCGGGTCCAGACAACGGATGTAATCATTGACGATCCTGCTCATGCAGGTCGAGTCCCAGCCCTCAAAGACCACCATGACCGGGCGATTAGAATCCCTGGCCTTGCGCAGCATCTCACCCAATCTGGGCCTGAGCAGGTCCATCCTCTTCGAGAACTCCTTGTCTCCCATGCCCCTGTCAAGGTCCAGTTCTTCTAGCAACGGGTCATCTCCAATGCAATCTTCATTCGTCAATCCTGTATTAAACATGACTGGAACGAGTATCGCCACCCGTGGCAGCACTTACCGCATCAGGTGACCGGAACCAAGGAGATTGATACAATTGGTTGATGAGGCCAGTATCCCAGAACAGCCGAGGAAGCCATGGTGCACGGGGACTCAGGACGTTGTCATCGCTCTCGAGAATATTTCCCAAGGTCCAAGTGAGGGTTGTTCTCATCTAGAAAACGCTTTTATCATGACCAGCTATATTCGCCAGCATGGGAAACCTCAATGTCGCTATGATCGGGCCGATCGATTACGCCAAGGACCTGGCCAAGAAGGGGACTTCCACCGACATCACTCTTTATGACATAAAGAAGGACCAGGACACGGTCACCCTGATAGAGCCGACAAAGTATCCGGAGCGCATCAACTCCCTGTTCTATTCCGTATCCATGGCCAACCTGGCACTGGTCGTGGTCGATGAGATCAACGCCCAGCTCGGCGAGTGCATCCTCATGCTGGATTGTGCCGGGGTGGACCAGGGTTTTTTCATACTGCGCAACTACCTCACCGCGGACAAGATCGCGCCGTTCATCAAGGGGACCAGGCTGGAGAAGTACCAATTCATCGAGAACAATCCCGTGGAGATCAGGGAGATGCTCTTGGGCATGGCGGCCAAGATGCAGCCGGACGCGGCGCCCAGCAAGGTCGGGGCCATTCCGATCGACCACCATTTCAACGTCAAAGGAGTGGGAACGGTCATCCTCGGATATGTGGCCAATGGTGGAGTGAAGAAGCACGAGACGCTGAAGGTGCTTCCCACGGCGAAATCGGCCTTGGTCCGGTCGATCCAGAAGCATGATGACGATTTCGATGTGGCCTACCGGGGCGACCGGGTCGGTCTGGCCCTGAAGGGCGTCGAGGCGGACGAATTGGACCGGGGCTATGTGCTGACCAACGATGAGACGATCAAGGTCGATGTCTCGCTCAAGGTACAGGCCGAACTGATCAAGTACTGGCCATCGGCGATCAAGGAGGGCATGGTGCTTCATGTTTGCCACTGGATGCAATTCCTGCCGGCCCGGGTGGTCGGTGTGGAAAACGGAAACGATTGGAAGAGACCGATCCTGACGCTCTCACTGGAAAAGGGCGTGATCCACGCACCCGGATCGAGGGCGGTTTTGACCCAGCTGGAAGGTGGGAAGCTCCGGATCGTCGGGACCGCGTTATTGCCTTAGACGGAAGGTCAGAAACCGGATGTCCGGCCGGACTTTTCCATTAGCTCGTAGGAGGTTTCGGCCAATTCGGTCCCACGGAAGCGGAATTTGCCGCTTGGGATACCGATCTCGAAGCGGGCGCCTTCACCGGGCATTCCCACTTCCTTGATGGTCATCCCGGTGATTCCCAGTATCTCCCTGGTCAGATTGAGGCCGAGACCAGTGTGCTTTCCGTAGCCACGCCGGAAGATCATCTCCTTCTCATCCTCGGCGATGCCGATCCCGTCGTCCTCGACGTAAAGCCTCAGGTCGCACCCGTCCTCCTGACAGCGTATGGTGATGTTCTTGACCTTCTCCCCATGCCTCACGGAATTCTCCATCACATTGCTGAGCGCCTTGTCCAGCATGGTGTCGGCGTAGAGCTCCAGGTCCCCGATCTCCATGTTCACCTTGGTGCCGTTCAGGTTCAGGTGGGGCATGTTGAACCTCAGGACCTTGCTCACGTTGATCCAGTCGGAACCTTTCGAACCTAGCTTTTCGTAGGAACGGGTGTACTCCATCTGTTTCTGGATCACCATGGCCGCGTCCTTCGACCGGTTGAGGTACTTCTTGGACCGTTCGTCCGTCGATATGGAGGAGGCGAGCTCGATGTTGCCCATGAGCACGGTCAGCATGTTCAGGACGTCATGGCGGGTCACCGCCCCGAGAAGGTTCAGCTTCCGATTGGACAGTTGGATGTTGGATTCTATGCGCTTGCGTTCGGTGATGTCGGCCAGGGTACCGATGAGCATCTTCGGCTTTCCATAGGTATCAATGACCGGCTTCGACCGGTCATATAGCCATATCTCTGTTCCGTCCGCCTTCAGGGCGCGGAACTCGGCATCGATCTCCCTGATCGCGCTGGCGGATTCCTGGAAGACCCCCTTGACGAGTTCCCTCATGTCCGGATGGACATGCTGTATGAACTTGGTGAATGTGGCCTCGAATGACTGGGGACGGTATCCCAGGATCTCGAAGACCTCATCGGATAGGTAAAGCCGGTCCGTTTCCAGATCGTACTCCCAGTATCCGAAGTGGGCGATACGCTGGGCGGCGAGCAGTCTGTCCTGGCTCTTTTTGAGTTCCTCTTCCGCCCTCTTCCGGTCGGTGATGTCCTTGGTCATCGATACCAAGAGGGCCGGTTCTCCCATCTTGTCCTTCACTGCCCACGAGGTCACCTCGGCGAAATATGGCTCCCCGTTGGACTTCACCAGCGTGTACTCCAGGCGGTTGGCGTTGCCGGCCGCGATGAGCTCCTTGATGTTCTCCATCATGCATTCCCGCTCATCGGGTGAAATGGCTTCTAGCATGTTATGGCCGATGACCTCGTCCTTGCTGTTCAGACCGGTCAGTTCGAGGGCCTTCGGATTGCATTCAACGATGGTCCCGTCCATATCGATGAGATTGATGGCATCGGGTGAGTAGTTCAAGATGGAGCGCAGCATCTCCTCCGAGTCCCTGAGCCTTTCCTCAGCCCGTCTTCTCTTCGTCACGTCACGGAAGCTCCAGACCCTTCCGACCACCCTCTCGCCTAGCTTCTGAGGCCTGGAATAGCGTTCAAAGATGCGCCCGTCCAACAGCTCCACGTCATCATGGCTTATGTGGTTGTTCTGGAGTTTCAATCGATCGATGACCGATGTGAATCCAATCGGGTCCCGCACCTGCCGGACCATGAGGCTATTCATGTCCAGCTCCTTCCCTGCTGCCACTGCCTCGGTCGGGATGCACCACATCTCCAGGAATTTGTCGTTGTGGGCGGTCATCCTTCCATCCATGTCAATGACGAGGATCCCGTCCGCGGTCGATTCCAGTGTGGCCTTGAGCAGTGAGAACGATCGTTCCCTCTCATTGCGGGCTTTTATCCTCTCGGCTATGTCCCTGAACACGCCGACATAACCGGTGACCCGCCCATTGCGGTTCTTTAGGGCGATGGCCGTCATCTCCATATCGATCTCCAGGCCATCCTTTCGTTTCTGCTGGACCTCCCCGACCATACTGCAGGCCGACTCCAATTGCCCGAATGTGTCATCCAGGGTTTCCGTTGTCCGGTGGGTCCGCAGTATCTCTTTGGCGCTCTTGCCCAGGACCTCTTCCGATCTCCATCCATACAGTCTTTCCGCGGCAGCGTTCCAGGAATTGATGATATGATCGCTGTCCGTGGCGATGATAGCGTCACGCACGTTTTCCATAAGGTAGGCCTGATACCGCAATTGGGCCTCCTCGTGCATCTTCTCCGTGATCTCCCGGATCTGCATGAAGAAGCCGTCGTTGGAAGGCCCTATACCGGCCAGCGGCGTTATCATGCGTTCTACATAGATCAGCCCGGAACGCTTCGATCTCACCCCATGGACCTTTTTCAATAGCTCCAGGTCGACGGTCGAGCTATGGATTATCGACTCTCCACGTCGGATCCTCCGCTTTGCCTCATCAGAAAGCTCCAGGTCGCGGAAGATGTTCAGCCCCTTCACTTCATTCGGGTCGGTTATGCCCAATATGAACAACGCGGCGTCGTTCAGGTCCGCAAGCACTCCGTCCTTGTCGAATATCTCTATGCCAACTGGCAGTTCCCCATAGATCCGCTTGAACCTTTCCAGACTGCGCTTGAGGGCGATCTCTTCCATGCGCCGCTCGGTCATTGCC
Organism: uncultured Methanomassiliicoccales archaeon; assembly: GCA_963695345.1. Lineage (GTDB taxonomy): Archaea > Thermoplasmatota > Thermoplasmata > Methanomassiliicoccales > UBA472 > DASXVU01. The sequence goes on along the minus strand of OY968769.1, from coordinate 431,594 downwards.
TTGACGGCCATGACCAGCTCGGCCAAGCTGGTCTCATCCTCTTCCCCGCCCTTGATCACGAGGAAGTTGGCCCCGCAGTTCAGCGCTTCGAACGCCACCTCTCTGTCAGCATGCCCAGCGAAAAGGATGAACGGGATTCGGTCACCGCCCTTCCTCAGTATCTTGAGGAACTCGATCCCGTTCATCTCCGCCATCTGATAGTCGGAAACGATCACGTCGTATTGCTTACGGGCGATCAGGTTCAGTCCCTCCTTTGCGGAGGTGGCAGTGTCTATCCTGAAGCTGCCAGAAAGGTCAAGATACTCTTTCGTCGCCTCGAGAATGCCCTCTTCATCGTCAACGACCAGTATATCGAACATGCAATTCCTGACCTTGAAGATCTGACCGAACCTTCGGCTAAATTAGCAGATTTTAGATATTTTAAGCGTACCCTCCTAATTGCAACTTCTGAGATTCAGAGAATGGATATGCCATTCCGTTCAGAATTTAAAAAATATAGATTAGATAATAAAGATATTTTGCAGGGCCGGGGGCAACATCGACTCATTGTTGGATTTTCTTCTTCTCCGTGCCCTGGACCTTTTTTAGCTTTCCGTTGTCAAAGGCCCATTTGAAGAGAGGCATCTCGCTGGGGGCGACCGATACCTTATCCCCCGGTTTGAAGGTCCTCTTTGAGGTCCATTCGGTGAACGAGGACACCACCTTGTAGAATCGCCGCCTCCTCCACCACTACCTCGTGGAAGGTCTTCGAACCCTTCATCTCGGTATATGTTCCGGGGAAGACCTTTGCCTTGCCGTCCCTTATCTCGCATATCTTGTTGCACACGGCATCCAGGAAATAACGGTCATGGGTAACGACCACCATGGTCCCGGTATATTCCGCCAACGCCGACTCGACCGCGTTCTTGGAGGGAATGTCCAGATAGTTAGTCGGCTCATCCAGCACCAGAAGGTTGCGGCGTTCTGCGATTAGCGAGGCCAGCGCAACCTTGGCCCTCTCCCCTCCGGAGAGCGTCCTTATCGGACGGTTGGCGTCGTAGCCGGTGATCATCTGCCTGGCAAGCAGGCTTCTGGCCTTCAGCTTCTCGTCCGGGCCCAGGTCAAGGAGCAACTGCTGTTCCGCGCTGATGTCCGGATTCAGGTGGTCGTGGCCCTGGGCGAAGTAACCGATCTTGGCGCCCGGAGCGACCCACAGTTCACCCGAGTGTTCCACCTCTCCCATGATGGCCCTGATCAGTGTGGTCTTGCCGCAGCCGTTGGGGCCGATGATGCCGACCTTGTCGCCCACCTCGATGTCCAGGTCGAGTGAGTTGATGATCTTCCTGCCGCCCAGCTCCACCGTCACGTTCCTTAGCCCGAATGGCCTCCCGCCCTCCACGGCTGGCGCTGTCGATCCTCATTTTGATGTCGCGCTCTTCCCGGGGAGGGTCCACCTTGTCCATGCGGTCAATGCGCTTGAGCGTCACCTTGTGCGTGGATTTGTACCATAGCTTGGCGTGCTGCTGCTCGGCCATCTTCTCCAGCCGGTCCTTTTCCGTGCTGTACTTTTCCGCCGCCATCTTGAGCCGTTCATATTCCAGTTCCTTCTTCTCCACGAACTGGGTGTAATTGCCTGAATATTGATTCGTGACGCCCTCTTCCAGCTCCACGATCTGGTTGGCGACCCGGTCCATGAAATAACGGTCGTGGGACACGATCAGAAGCCCCGATCCGATGTTCATGAGATATTCCTCAAGCCATTCGACGGTATCGATGTCCAGGTGGCTGGTCGGTTCGTCCAGGATGATCAGGTCCGCATCCCCTGCCTGCATGAGTATCTGGGCGATCCGGGCTTTGGTGCGTTCGCCCCCGCTCATCTCCGACATGAGGCCTTCGGTCATGTGATCCAGGCCCACCGATTCTAGTGCTTCCTTGGTCTTGGTCCCGCTTCCCTTGGAACTGGACTTGGCGATCTCCTCATGCAGGGAGTTATACTCCTCCATGAGCGAATCCCAGTCCATGCCGCCGCTCTCCGGGCCTTCGACCATCATCCTCTCCAGCTCGGCCATCCTTTTCTCCTGCTGGGTCAATGTGGAGGTGCTGTTCAGGAGGTCCTCCACCTTATCTGGACCTCCTTCCTGCGCGAACTGTGAGAGGTAGCATATCCTCTTCGCCCGGATCGAGAGCTCTCCAGTATCCGGCTTGAGCTCTCCCATGAGGATCTTCAGGAGAGTGGTCTTGCCGGCCCCGTTCCTGCCCACAAGTCCGACCCGGTCCCCTTCGTTGATCTGTAAAGTGGCCGAACGCAGCACTTCCTTGGCGTTGAAGGCGCGTGATATTGAATCGGCCCGGATAATCATGACGCTGCCATTACGCCTCCATTTAAAAAGTTTTGTCTTTGTAGATTCGACTGGCAGGCAGTACTGGTGAAAGTTGTGGAACATGGGGCTAGGGCATCTCAAAGCCGAAATGACGGGAACAAGTCGAGGGATGCCGGTGCCAACCGTACACTCCCCAGACCTTGTCTGTTTCTTGCATGAGGTCAATTCGATCTTTCGATTCTCATAATCATTAATAGGTCTGCAATTCAATGATATCGCGGATGGGGAAATGAGCAAGACTCAGAATGTGTTCGGGGTTTCAAGCGGGGTCGTCGAATCCTACATCGAGCGGGAGGGAGTGGACGGATCCTTCCGTGCGGCATTGGAATCAAGAAAACAGGTAATAGTGTATGGTTCGTCAAAACAGGGTAAGACATCGTTGTTGAACAAGCATCTGAAGCCTGAATCCCAACTGGTATACCAGTGCGCCCCGGACACCGAAAAGGGGGACGTTTACGCATCGATACTGCGCCACAGCGGGGTCCAGATCATGACCGAAACATCGGAACAAACCACTGATTCCGGTACTGTGAGTTCCAAAATATCCACCAAGGTCAAGATCCCCATCTTCGCGGACCTAGGAGGGGGCGTTGAGTCCACCAAAGGGGGAGAAAGGTCCCGAACGCAGGAATACCGGACCATCGAGTACAACCTGAATCTGGCAGCAGACGTCGCCGAACTACTGAACGAGATCGGTTTCGAAAGATACATCGTCCTGGAGAACTTCCATTATCTCGCTCAGGAGGTCCAGGAAAAATTAGCCTACGATCTTCGGATATTCCAGGAGCTGGGCATCCGATTTGTGATCCTGGGCATATGGCGTGAAAGGAACCGTCTGATACAATTCAACGGTGATCTGCAGGACCGGGTCGTGGAGGTGGCAGTGGAGCCTTGGGACAACGCGGATTTCCAGCGGGTCATTGAAAAAGGGTCGAGGATCCTGAACGTCGATTTTTCCGATGTCCAGAAGAATATCATCGATTATTCGTTCGACAGCATCGGGGTGCTCCAAGAGCTGTGCAACCGTTCCTGCATGAGCGCCGGAGTGACTGAGACCTCACCGCAGAAGGTCAAGATCCTGAGCTGGCACCTGGATGAGGCGATCAAGAAGAAACTGGACGATTATTCTTCCCGGCATCTGCGGGCTCTGGAATCGTTTGCCGAATCCTCGAGAAGGACCAGCGACCGCATTCCTCTGTTCATACCCTTCTACTTCCTAGTGGTGCTATTGAATTCCGATTTCAGCAAGATCACGGACGGATTCAAGAGAGCCGATATTCAGCAAGCGATATTGAAGATCCACCACCGGCCCGATGACATCCGTCCCAGCGACATGAGCAACTTCCTGAACACGATAACGAAGTACCAGATAAAGAAACAGATAAACCCTCCTCTGTTCGATTTCGACGTCAGCATCAGCATGGTCAAGATCATCGATTCCACGCTGTATTTCTTCCTGCGAAACAGCGATCCGAAGGAGATACTGGAGAAGATCGGAGCACCGTCAGATGAGCTCGGTTCGCATATTGCCGGTCAGAATGTCTTCGTGGGGAGGGGCTCCTGATCCTGCCTCATTGACAGCGGTCACCAGGAAATCCCGGATCATTTGAACAGCTCGTCGTCCGACTCTTCGATCGACTTCTGGATCTCCACGTCCTTCGGTGACAGGCGCATCTCCGACATCACCTGTCGGTGCATGTCGTCGTGCATCCTCTGCTTTTCCATCTCGGTGACGCTGGTTCCGAAAATGTTCTCACCGTTCTTCATCAGGATGATGCCCATGCACAGCATCACCATGCCCACGCTAAGGGTGGTCGATTCCAGGACATAGAGGTCAATAACATTGCTCGTGTCGATGGTGAATGCCAGTATCAGGGCCGAGAGAATAACCGCTGCCCCGGCGATGATCAGAACCAAGAATATGATCTTGGCACGGCTTTTCAGAAGGTCAGAAATCGGCAATACCTGATTCTCCGTTATCATTCGAAGAATTCAGCGGTTAATAAGTTTCGCTCGTCATTATCAGGGTCTGATAATAGAATTCCTTGACATATCCTGACCGCTAGAATCGGAGATGTTCAGTGAGATCGCTGTCCGTGAACACCACCCCGGGGTTCATCAGTCCCTGCGGATCGAATATCTGCTTGATCTCGCGGAAATAACCGCAGGCCTTCTTCCCCCACTCGTCACAAAGGTATTTTGACCGGTTGCGGCCCAAACCGTGCTCTCCGGTGATGGTGCCGTCATTCTCCAGCACCACCCGGAAGCATTTCTCCGCCAGGCGTATGGTGACCTCTTCCCATCCGTCCTTGTGGATGTAAGGTCTGACATGCAGGTTGCCTTCTCCGACATGGCCATACATGATCACCTGCAATCCCTCCTGCCTGAATATCGTGTTCAGCTTCTCTATCAGGTCCGGCAATCGGTCAGGAGGTACGGCCAGATCATCTATGAAAGATAGGAACTTGAGCTCTGGTCGCTCTATCTCGTGCTTGATGCGCAGCAGGTTGCTCTCCCGGACATTCCATATCCTCTCGATGAGCGCTTGGTCATTGAACACCATGCCTTTGCGTCCTACGTCCTTCAGCAATGCCGCCATCTTCGAGCCCGATTCACTTAGGTCTTCGTCGAACTCGATCATTATCACCGCGTTCGCCCCGGTCGGCACCTGCACCAGTGAGGCCAAGTTCTTCACCCCGAACGAATCGAGCATTTCGAAGGCGGAAGGTGCGAACTCCCGGGCCGGAAGCATCTTCCGCACGGCTTCTGACAAAGATTCAAAGAACACCAGGTACAACGTCCTATTCTTGTAAAGCGGCCGCAATCGTAGTCGCACCTCCGTGAACACCGCCAGTGTCCCCACCGAACCCACCATCAGATGGGCGGCGACCCGGTTCACGGTCTTCTCTTCCAGGAACGCACCCAGGTTATATCCGCTGCTGGATTTGAGGTTGCCCCGGGTCTCCAGGAGCAGAAGCATCTCCTCATCGTCCCGTAGACGTGCGGTGATGTCCTCCAGTGCCCGCTTTGAGCGGGCTCGGGAGCTCTTTGGCGGTATCCACCAGACCGAACGCGGGACTGATGAACCGGATCGAATCCAGGCAGTTGTCCGTGCTGCCATACTTCAAGGAACGGATGCCGCTGGCCCTGGTCCCGACATTTCCGCCGATGGTGCAGAAAGCCCTCGAGCTAGGGTCGTAGGGTATGAAAAAGCCGTCCATCCTGGCCTGCTTGTCCAATTGGTTGAAGACCATGCCCGGTTGGCATGAGTATATGTGGTCCTCCCTTCCGACCAAGCGGTCCATCTCCCGGGTCAGGATGACCATGCCTTCGCCCACTGCCGAGCCGGACAGGTTCGACCCCGCGCCCCTTGGTGTTATGACGATGCCGTTAGCGACGGCGAAATCCACCGCTCCTACGATGTCGTTCTCGTCCAGAGGGATGGCCACCATCTTTGGTTTGATATAATAATGGCTCAGATCACTGGCATACCGCTCTAGCTGCCTCTCGTCCGTGATCACTTTTCCCTTGATCGATAGGATACCCTCGGTCATGTCCCTACGCTCCGATGGCCGGCCGGTCCAATGGGTTCGTCATTCGAATGATGGCGCTCACCGAGCTCTGATTGAACCCCTTGAATCCCTGGTCCCTTTGGATGGTCTCCAAGTGGCTCCCCAGTGCTCCAAGCCTCATGAACTTGGCCGACTGTTCATCGGTGATGAGCCTTTCTCTCAAAAGGCGTTCGACCCTCCACTTAGGCGGGATCCAATGCTCCGCCACGGTGAACGACTGCTTGAGGAACTGGAACTCTGAGAATGGAGCCATCGAATTCACCTCTCGGGCCGTCAGGTCCTCGCGCATCCTCCGGAAGTCGGAGCCTAACGCAAGATGATGCATGCCAGATCCCAAGAGGCTTTCTCCATGCAGACCAACCCATAGCCCGACCGTGCCCAGCCTTTGCAACGGTTCCAATCTCTCTCTGGTGAAATCTGAACCGACCTCATCCGGCCCCAGGTCCACGTCTGCAAATACGACCAGGCCGGAATCCGGTTGTTCCATGACCTGTGCCCCCCATCCAGCCTCCGCCCCGGCGAAGAAACGCTCGCGGCGGGCCATGCCCATCATCCCGAAGATGCCGATGGCGTCTGCGAAATTCTCCCTGGAACATCGGAAGGTGTGATGGTCGTGATTGCCCCAGCCCAACCCCAACCGATCCTGCCGCCCGAACTGCACCGCTCCAGCCCGGTTCCTGGATCGCCAATAGTCCCTCTCGACACGGAAGAAGGCGTCTGCCAGGCGGGATCTTTCCAGGCTGTCTCCCAAGATCTCGATCTGGGCCTTCAGGTCATCCATGCCTTCTCGATCATCCGAGATGACCCTTTTCCGGGCGGCGAGGCACTTCAATGCCGATTCGTATTCATCGATGTCTGTTGCCGGTTCGACATCGAATGTTCGACCGCCATGCCGCTCCAGCGCGAAGAAGGAACAGGTCCCTTCCCGGTTCAACTCGACCTTCCGCAGAGGGGCGTTGGGTTCTCCCTCTGTCTTTTTGTTGGAATAACCACTCATATCCAAGAACCGTTCCATTAGGTCCACACCGATGGACAGCCGGTATGACCGGTCGGTCCGCAAAATGATCGGAAAGGACGAACCGGGATGGTTGAAGACGGTTCCATCGACACTCTTACTTGAGTCCTTGACGTATCCTATCCGCTCAAGGTCCTCAGCACCAATGTCCTCCTCAGGGATTTCCATGCTATCCACCCAATCAATGAACCGGGTAGAGCTGGTATTCTCTATCTCACTTCGGAGCACATCGGCGTGACCGTTCCCGTCCATGAAGGACCCGATCAATCCGGAAACGAACTCATCCGTTTCTGGATACAATTGCCAGTCCCATTCGCCCATTTCATGTCGCCAATTATTCAAGGGCTTTCTGAGGTAGATAATCGTTGGCATCGGAAGAACTCCCAGAAAATGTTATTATGTGCCCAGTATCTTCAGAGCCGAAAGGATGGAGAAGTCCGAAATGGTATGCCATTTTCGCCTGACCGGGGCCGAGAGCAGCTATTGCCTCCTGAAAACCAAGCGGATGGCCGACCCCGAGAACTCCATACCCTCGTTGGTCTTCCATGGGGGCGATGAGACCCGGCCCGTCCTCTGCGGTCCGGAACTGGCCGCTATCTGTCCTTTTCGCTCGGCAGTGGCGGCGAAGGTGACCAAGAAGGCCATGGTCGTCTGCCCCCATTGCGGCCATCGACACCGACCGGACTCAAATTCCCGCATGATCTGCGAAGCATGGTCATCGACCAAGCAGGTACTGAAGCAGATGCGGTCGGATCTGCCGGGATTGCGCAAGTTCTTCCTCACCGGCACCACTCAGCAGCCTTATGCTCCAGACACCTCAGACCTGGTCAGGCGGGTCCTCTGGCCGAAGATCAAGTCGGCAGTGCTTCGTCGGGACAAGTACATCTGCCAGGATTGCGGAGTGAACTTCGAGCGTGGCCGAATGAAGGTCTATGATCCTACCCTTAGGCACGGCAAGGGCGGTACTAGATATGAGTCGCTAGAGGTCCATCACATCATCCCCCGCTCCCGAGGGGGTTCCGACCATCCGGGGAATCTCAAGACCCTGTGCCCTGCCTGTCACCGTCGGTACACCAATGAGCTCATCACCGACCTTGCCCAGGAGGTCCGACACGATAAGCAGGTGAATGCCATCATAGCGGAATGCCGTGAAATGGCCGGCAGCGAATGGCAGGACCCGAATTGGGAGCCGCGGGATTGAGCCCAATTCAAGGACCGACGGTTTCCTGAATATCACGGCCAATAACCAGGTGAATCAAGCTATATCCCGTCTAGCCGATTTTCAGTCCAATGGCGCTCGGATTCCTCCTCACCTTGCCTCTCATAGCAACGGTGATGATCTGTTTCATTCTGGCATTCTCTGCCTCCAAGAGCACCCTTCCGATCAAATGGCCTTTCATTCTTTCCATGGCCGGGATAATCCTAGCCACCATGGGTTTCAGCCTGGAGATGTCCAGCAGGGACCTGGCTGAGATGATATTCTGGAACAATATCGAGTACATCTACGCGGTGTTCGCCGCCACGCTCTACCTGGTGCTGATAATCGGTTACGTGGGAATGGACAAATGGCTCAGCATCAGGAGGGTCGTCCTCCTCTCCCTCATCCCATTGGCGACCCTGTCGCTGCTTTGGACGAACGACCTGCATCATCTGGTCTACACCAGCGTATCCTCCACAGGTTGGGGCGACGGTACAGTGATGGCCGTCACCTACGGGCCTTGGTTCTGGATGCACATGGTATACACCATCGTCCTGGTCATCGCGGCGATCGCCCTGTGCCTGAGATCATTGGGGACCGCGTATAACACCCAGCGGTACCAGCTGTTCGGTGTCATACTGGCCGGTGCCATACCGACCGTGGCCATCCTGCTCGGATTCACGAACATATTCCATCTGCCCACAAGCTACATCCTGACCGTTGGTTTCATGGTCACCAGCATAATCATTTTCATCTGCACCTTCCGGTTCGAGATGTTCGAGATCAACCCAGTCACCTTTGATGCCATGGTATCCAACATTCATGACGGCACGATCGTCCTGGACATCAAAGGGCGGATCGTCTTTTTGAACCTGCCAGCCCGGAGCATCATCGGCAGCGGCTCACAGGAAGGGATGGGCAGGTCATTGTCACATTCCCTTCCATTCCTGTCCGATGCCCTCGAGACCCTTGAGGACGGGAAGGCGGAGCTGTTGGTCCAGAAGACCGGGGTCGAGAAGTGCTATTATGACGTCCGGGCATCCACCATCAGGAACGGGTCCGGTATGCCCACCGGTAGATTGTTGGTCCTGAGGGATGTCACGGAGGAGAAGAGGACCTCGGAAGCCCTGAGGACCGCCAACTCCAAGCTCATGCTGCTCTCCAACATCACGAGGCACGACATCCTGAACCAACTCTCGGTCATAAGGGGCTACGGTGACCTGATCAAGATGGGAGAGGTCAAGCAGTCGGACGTTGCCAAATACGTAAGCACCATGACCGCTTCGGCCGCCGCAATAGAGAAGCAGGTGCTGTTCACCAGGGAATACCAGGACCTGGGTGTGAAAGAGCCGGAATGGCAGGACCTGGAACTGGTCCTGGCCCGGGCAAGGAGCATAGGTCCCTCACCTCCATCTCAGGTGGACATTAAGGTGGGGAATGTGGAGATATTCGCGGACCGAATGCTGGAAAAGGTCTTCCACAATCTCATCCACAACTCGGCCAAGCACGGTCAGGGGGTCCAGACGATAACCATCAGTTCGGAGGTCAACGGTTCGGACCTGAACATCGTATATGAGGACGATGGGGTGGGCATACCGCTGGAGCGAAAGGCCGACATCTTTCGGGATTCCCCAGAAAACACCAGGATCGGGCTCCTGATATCGAAGCAGATCCTGGCGATTACCGACATATCCATATCTGAACGGGGTCGGGCTGGAAGCGGGGTACGTTTCGTCCTGACCGTTCCAAAAGGAGGGTGGAGGTTCCGGTAGGACTTCATTTCTTTCACATTGTGTGAGAAACCGCATTCAATTATTATACCAGATAGCTCCTCAAATCGGACGTGGACCTTACCTTTGTTCTTACCTTACCGGTATGGATCACCGTCACCGTGGCGATGACGCTGGTGGCTCTGGAGTGGACCTCTCGCACACGGCCCATCAGAGCACCTTTCATCTTCTTGATGGGCGCTATCGTAATGTTCACCGTCGGGTACTTGGGCGAGATCCTGTCCCCGGACAGGGGGACGATGGCAGCCTGGAATCTTCTGGAAATGTCCGTCTTCATCATATTGCCATCATTGTTCCTGATCTTCATCGTCTCCTATCTGGGAAGGAACGATATGCTGGATCGCCGGAGGATGTTCCTGCTGTTCCTGGTCCCCGCCACCCTGCTGGTGCTGCTCTGGACCAACGATTCCACCCATGCGTTCTATGCCAACTTGGGCAGCCAGCAGTTCTTTGGCGCGATAAACGGCCTTACCTATTCCTACGGGATCGGTTTCTGGTTGTTGGTGGTGTTCTTCGTTTTCATAATGGTATCAGGGGTGACCTTGGTGGCCCAGGGGCTGTTCAGCCGCAGCCGGCACCACCGCAAGCAGGTGATGGTAATCCTGGGAGCGGTCGGGTTTCCCATGTTGGCTCTGTTCATCGGAATCACCTTCTCCGAAGAATTTCCGATGAGCTTCATGCTGGACACCGGTTTCCTGGGCACTATACTGGTGCTTTTCTACGGGTCGTTCCGTTATGAGCTACTGGACATGACCCCATTGGTGTTGGACTCGGTCATCCAGACGATCAAGGACGGTACCCTGGTGATCGACAATAGGAGACAGATCATATATTCCAACCCGGCCGTCGAGGAGTTGCTAGGGCTGGAGAGCAAGGCCATCAGCGGCAAGATGCTCGCCGACGTGGTCCCAATGATCCATGAGCTGGTCGATGCCGGGACGGTGAAAAAGGAGCTGACCTTCCCGGGGTCGTTCGGGGACAGGATCGTGGATATCGTCATCACCAAGATCGTCAATCATGGTCAGGAGCAGTCCGGTACCCTCATCCTGCTCAAGGATGTCACCGAGGAACGAAAGAACCAGCGGGAGCTTAAGACCGCCAATTCCAAACTGAACCTGATGTCCAGCATAACCCGCCACGACATCATGAACCAGCTGATGGTCATCCACGGCTACGGAGAGCTCATCGCCTCAAAACGCCGGGACGACGAGGAGCTCCATCAAATAATGGACAAGATCGTTGCCTCCGTCTCGGCCATCCAGCACGGGATCGAGTTCGCCAAGGAATACCAGAACCTAGGCGTGAAGGCTCCTGAATGGCAGGCACTGGGAGAAGTGCTGGAAAAGGCCAGGATGGCATTGGCATCACGGACCATAACCTATCACTTCCAGACAGTGGGACTCAAGGTCTACTCCGACCTGATGTTGGAACGCATGTTCTTCAACCTCATGGAGAACTCCCAACGGCACGGAGGAAACGTCAGCACCATCTGGGTGGAGGTGGAGGACCGGGGGAACATCAAGGTCATAGTGTACCGGGACGACGGCATGGGGATCAGCCAAGAGGACAAGGACAAGATCTTCAAGATGGGTTTCGGAAGCAACACTGGCCTGGGCCTTTACGCGGCAAAGGAGATCCTGGGAATTACCGGGATGACCATCAACGAGACCGGGATAGAGGGAATGGGCGTCAGGTTCGAGATCGAGGTCCCTGAGGGCGGCTGGATGTTCGGAGGATAATCAGATAGATTTTTCATGAGGCGGACGATAGTTATGGCGCTGGTGCTGGGTTGAACGATGAACTGAAAATGAGGATCGGCCTGCTGGCCAAATCGATGGGCATACCATTGATCGGTTTCGCCCCATCAGCCCGCTGGGAAGATCCTCCTTTCCGACCATGGATGCCCCAAGAGTTCTATCCTGGATGCGTGATGCCGGGAACCAAGACCGTAATCGTCATCGGACTGCCGGTTCTGCTGCCGATATTAGAGACCACCCCGTCTATCCTCTACCATGAGCAGTACAGGACGATCAACGGTCTTCTGGACCAATTCGCCTATCGGATCGCCCTATTCCTCGATAACGAGGGCCATTCGGCGGTCGGGATAACTCGCGACGGCTACGCCAGTCTGGATGTGCTCCGGGAAAGGCCGATCGCCGCCTTCTCCCATCGCCATGCCGCTTACCTCGCGGGACTGGGCACTTTCGGTGTCAACAACACGTTATTGACAACACGATATGGTCCGAGGGTCCGGTTCGCCTCGATACTCACCGATGCGGAGTTCGAGCCGGATAACGTGATGATAAAGCAGCTCTGCGTGCGGTGCATGAGGTGCGTTGACCATTGTCCGGTCCGAGCCATCGAACCTGGTGACTATCCCGGGCAGATCATCGATAAGGCCCGCTGTACTGAGCACAACGCCAGCCTAAGCCGGCGAGGCATATCTCCTTGCGGAATATGCATAAAGGTCTGCCCAGTGGGCGAGGACCGCAGGATCCACGGTCGGACTGATATGAGCATCTATGAGGGAAAGGGCCCGTTTGATGATTCCTGGAGACATGCACGCGCTTACGGCTCCAGATGAGCTGAGCGTATCCATTTGACTAGAGCCGCGCTATTTCGTACGGGGACAGAAAATGGCCGTGTTTTTGATTCATTATGCCTGTGGGAGTCAACGCAATGATATCCATCGATCATGATGAGGAACTCCCTATCATTGTCCGGCCACGTTCGCTCGCCATCCATCATATTCATCTTATTTATGAAAAAAAATGTACATTTGTGATAGGAACTGATTAATCGGCATGCGTTCGTGATAATAAATCAGTAATTTGGAGCGACCTATGGATGTTCAAATAGTAACGGTTATTAAGGAGAAGAAAATAGGTAGAATTGGCGTGGGGGTCCTCCAAAAGGTCTTTCCCCAAGATCCCCGTAGTTCTAACCCCCGCGCTACCCCCCTATTATTTTCATAGCATATTATAGCTTATCGTTGCGGACCCTGGATGGAACGACCACCGGTTGACCGTGCTACGCATGTATAGCGGCGTTACTCAGTTTCGGGCCTGCATCCAACGGTATTTAATCATCAGATGGCACTCGTTGGATGCACAGGTGTTCAGAATGGAGGATATCGCATTCGGTCAGAGGGCTGAGAGTGACGCCCGGACCTGCCGCCATGGGGCGAGGACCGAGGCGTCGTATCCCGGTCATCATCACAATCAATTCTCCTGTAGGGCCGACCCCCCGGGATTTCACATCAATTACTACCAGGGAGCGCTGGCTGGAGACATAGCGGTGGTCACATATCCGAACCGGTTCTTATTCAGGGCGATCGACATTGCCCATTGTATCGTGATGAAGGGCGTGTTCGGCTCCATGAGGATCTATGCCCGGATAGGCCCGGACAAGGAAACCCATCGCATCTTCCGAATCACCCCGTTCGAGATGGGGTGACAGGATGGAAAGGAACGAGGAGATCGCCGTGACATGCGCCGCACCTCCGGATGAAACGGTCGACCTGCTCCTGTATCTGGGTCGAACACTTTACCGATTTGGTGCATCGGCCCAGCGGATCATCGATTCGATGCAGGTCCTGAACCGTCACCTCGGAGGCCGGGACGTCCGCATACTGGTTAATCCGGACGCCATCATGGTCACGACGGTCGCGGGTGCGGAATACCGGACAAAGATCGACACCGTCCCTTCTACCGGTACCATTGACAACGGGATCGTTTCTGAAATCAGCTCAATGCTCCGTTCCCTCACCTACCAGACGGACCATATAAGGATCAGGGCGGAACTGGACCGGATGAACCGGGACCGCGGATCGAAAGGCATCCTGTCGATGATGGCGGTCGCGTCGGTCGCCATGGCCGCGTTCGGCCTCCTGAACGGGGGTGACCTGTCCTCTGTCCTGGTGGTGCTCCCGGCAACCGCGCTCTCCTTCCTGGTCTATCGGGCCATGGGCATGCGGGGATGGAACTATTACGTCAACGTTCTCGCCGCTACCCTGATCGGGGCCATATCCGCCTGTCTGCTGGCCCGTCTGGGTCTGACCAACGCCACCGACGTGTCACTGATCGTATCGGTCATATTCCTTATCCCCGGGGTGCAGTTCATAAATGGCGGCATCGAGATAGTCAGGAACCACAACCTGTTGGGCCTGTCCCGCCTGATCATGGTCGTGGTAACCCTGGCGATCATTGCATTCGGCACCACCGTCGCGATCGCTCTGTTCCCCGTCCCAACTCAAGGTCCGCTCGTGCCCGTCCTCTTATGGCCAGACAGCATCGCCTACGACGCCCTGCTCGGAGCGATCGCCGCCTTCGGGTTCGGAGCCCTGTTCCATACGCCAAGATATCCCTTGTTGGCCTGTGCCTTATGCGGGGCGATCGGCAGAGCGTCCCGCCTGATTCTGGTGAACGGAGGAGCGGACATCGCATTGGCAACCCTGATATCGGTGTCCTTCATCACGGTCTTGGCGCTGTTGTTCGCCTCCCGTTTGCGCGTCCCAGAGATCGTCATCTCCGTCTCCGCGGCACTGACCATGATTCCGGGATATTTCGGGATCAAGTTCATCGAGGGCGTTTTCGCCATGGAACAGCATGGGTCCTCGGTCACCGTCTCAGAACTCCTCGGTACTGTCCAGGTGGGGCTTCAAACCCTCTTCATCGCGGCCGCCATGGTCGCTGGGGTTATCTTCCCCCTGATGATCTTAAGGGGCCGGATTCTCAGATACTAGGCCAACATAGAAGGCTTCAAAACCATGGAGCCCTGTCCTCTAGCTCATGAGACCGGATCCTTCGATTTGGCCGGCAAAAGGTCCGTTCGCCCATACCTTCTCCATTCTTGCCCATGACCCGGAGACCGGCGAGATCGGAGGCGCGGTGCAGTCCCACTGGTTCTCTGTCGGCACAATGGTCCTTTGGGGAGAAGCCGGAGTAGGCATGATCGCCACCCAATCATTCACGAACCCATCCTACGGACCGGAGGGATTGGCCTTGCTCAGGGAAGGTCATCTCCCCGATAGGGTGGTGGAGCAATTGACTGGCAACGACAAAGGGCGTGCGGTGAGGCAGTTGGCGGTGATGAGCTCGAAAGGTATAGCGGCTTCATTCACCGGAAGCGGATGCGTACCCTTTTGTGGCCATTTCGTCGGGGATGCACACTCGGTCCAAGCGAACATGATGTTGAACAAGGAGGTCTGGCCGGCCATGTCTCAGGCGTTCCTTGCCGGAAAGGGAGACCTGGCCGAGCGAATGATGGCGGCGCTCGATGCCGCCCAAGGGGCCGGAGGGGATTTCCGGGGAAAGCAGTCCGCCGCCATGCTGGTCCTGACCGGGAGTCCGACCGGGGAGCCATGGAGGGACAGGAAGATCGATATCCGGGTGGATGATCATGGGGAACCGCTGAGAGAGCTTCGAAGGCTGCTCCGGGTCCATCGGGCCTACGAACACATGAACGAAGCGGACAGGGATCTTGAAGCCGGAAGGGTCGAAGGTGCGATGGCCAAATACAAGGCGGCCGAGCGTGAGTTCCCAGGGAACGAGGAGATAATGTTCTGGCACGCTGCCACAATGGCTGGGCTTGGCCGTTTCGATGAGGCGGTCCCGTTGTTCCGAAAGGTGTTCTCGAAGAACCCTAACTGGCGCATGTTCACACCCGATCTGGTCCGCCTTGGGATCATCAGGATGAAGGAAGGGGAGTTGGAACGCCTGCTCGATCTCTGAGGTTATTAGCGGCCCGGCAGCATCATTTAAGATAAATGGGACCTCAATCATCCAAATGTGGTTATCGATGGAAGGAAAAGGGAGGAAGGTCGTACTTTTTATCGCCTGCAGCCTGGACGGATACATTGCCGGAAGGGATGACGATATCAGCTGGCTCTTCAACGACCAGGACTATGGCTACGCAGAGTTCCTTGCCTCGGTTGACACCATCCTGATGGGACGAAGGACGTATGACCAGGTGCTTGGGATGGGTCCGTTCCCTTACCCGGACAAGCACTGTTACGTTTTTTCCAGGGCCCTGATGGGGGGCGATGAGAATGTGGAGTTCGTGAATCTGCCCGTGGAGGAGTTCGTCCACGGTCTGAAGGGACTAGAAGGATCCGACATATGGCTGGTGGGTGGGTCTGACCTGATCGACGCTTTCATGAAGGATGAGCTGGTGGACGAGTATATCATTTCCATCCACCCGGTCGTGCTGGGGGAGGGAATTCCGATGTTCCGGTCTGGTCTTCCCAGACAGGACCTCAGATTGAAAGATAACCGAACATTCTCGTCTGGACTGATTCAAATTGATTACCTCGCCAAAAAGCCAAGGTCGGATCACTCATCAGGCAATAAAGACAATGACGCGCATCCTTCCAACGGATCCGCAGCCGTAAATTGACCCGATCTTAGACAGCCGGTCCATTCACCTTGTGATTCTCACCCAACGGACAGTAATGCATATCATAAAGTATTTACATTAAAATCGCTGACCTGAATGTCCTACGTTGCCTCTCTGTTCCTAGACACGACCATAGCTATCATGTCGATAGTCCTGGCTGTTCTATTCTGGAAGAAGGGGAACAAACAATTCAAGTTTTTTTTCGTCGCCATGTCCCTGCTGATTAACATCCTGGCGGTCTCCTACGTCTTGGAGCTGTTGAGCACAACATTGTCAGACAAGCTATTCTGGAACGGTCTGGAATATCTCGGGATGGTTGGCATCCCCGTACTATACCTCCTCATAATGGTCAGGTATTCTGGCAGAGATGATCTTCTTACGCGGAGAAATATCGCCCTGATTTCCATTGTCCCGCTCTTCTGTTTACTGATGCTGTGGACCAATGATTACCACCATCTGTTCTTCGAGAGCACATTCCTGGTTGAAGGAGAGTTTCAGCCATTTGGGGCGGTGGACGGTATCGTTTCCATCTCCCAAGTAGTATACTCTTTCTGTATGGAGATAGCTGCGATAGCGATCGCCGCCGTCGCGCTCATCAAATCACCGAAGGTTCGGCGTGCCCAGGTGGGCCTGATATTGTTCTCTTCGGTCGTTCCGACAACATTGGTCCTGCTGAGCCTTGGGAACCTGATATCTTTCCCCATCATAGATCTGATACTATTCGGGTTCTTCCTGGCAGGATGTGTGCTATATCTCGTCGTTTACCGATACGGCCTGTTCTATGCCACGCCGCTCGCTCTCAATTCCATCGCTGATATCATGCAGGACGGTGCCATCATGTTGAATCAGGACGGGATCATCTCCTACCTGAATTTGTCAGCTGAGAAACTGGTGCACCGCGAGAAGGGGTTCCCTCTCGGAAAGCCGATCAGTTCGGTTCTGCCGGCGGTGCACGCCGCGATCGGGCCGGATGAAGAAGGGTCCGCGATCACCGAGATGGTCGGCCCGGATGGTCGGACGCTTAGAATCGAGGTACGCCATTCCCCGGTTCTGGTGGACAAAAAGAAGGTCAGTCAGCTGCTCATCCTCAGGGATATCACATCGCAAAGGAAGACCGAGGAGGCGCTCGCTTCCTCCAATTCCAAATTGAACGTTCTTTACGGCGTCACGAGGCACGACATCCTGAACCGGATCACGGTCATCCGTGGATATGGGCAGTTGCTAAACGATAAGACCGAGGAGAATTCCCAGGCCCGCGAATATCTGAGGAAGATGATGGATTCCACGGTGGCGATCGAACACCTGATCAACTTCACCAGAGATTATGAAAAAGTGGGAATCGTCTCGCCGGAATGGCAGAACGTCACGAAGGTCTATCAGAGAGCAAGGGTCCTTTGCGCCGAGCAAGGAGTGGAGTACATCGTCGATACCGGCTCCCTCGAAATATACGCGGACCCAATGCTAGAGAGATTGTTCTACATCCTCTTGGACAACACCAATCGTCATGGCTCGAAAGTGACCCAGGTCAAGCTGTCCGCCTTCAAGTCCGCCGACGGCTACACAGTCGTCTATGAGGACAATGGAACAGGTGTAAGGCCAGAGGACAAAGGCCGGATATTCCTGAAGGGCTTTGGAAAGGATTCCGGTCTCGGCCTGTACCTGGGCATGCAGATTCTGGCCATTACCGGGATCGGGATCAAGGAGAGCGGGGAGTATATGAAGGGGGCGAGATTCGAGATCAAGATCCCGGAAGGAAAATGGAGAATCGCCCTTCCGAATCGAAAGCCTTGAACTCGCTGGTTCGATCCATCATCGGGAACAGCAAGGCCAAATCGGAATGTTGATTGACGTTCTTAGCAGAATCGAAGGTCAAGGGTTTTTTCCGGCAAAAAGCAGATAAGTATGCCCTACATCATGTTCAATCGTCCATGCCAGTATACATAATGACTGCTTTCCGGAATGGGGTGATCCGGTGAAAAGGTTCATTCTCAAAGGATATGACCACCGGGTGTGGGTGCTGTTCATCTCCCGTCTTATCGATGGCATAGGCTTCAGCATCGTCGGTCCATTCCTCGCCCTGTTCATGTACCAGGCTCTGGGCATGCCTATGGTCGCGGTCGGGATTGTGCTACTTATTTCAGGCCTCGCGGGCGCGGCTGGAAATATGGTCGGAGGACTCATGGCAGACCGATATGGCCGCCTCGGTGTGATGACCTACTCGATGATGCTTAGGTGCGTCACCTTCTTTGCCCTTGCATTCCTGGTGGCCTTCTGGCCCGACATTTTGGTGGTGGCCACGGTCCTCTCTTTCAGCATGTTCTTTGGCGGAGTGTTCGACCCTGCCAACAATGCCATGGTGGCAGACGTGGTCGAACCGGCCAGGCGATTGGAGGCCTACGGTTTGCTTAGGGTGGCATGGAACCTCGGTTTCGCTTTCGGCCCGATGATCGGGGGAGTTCTGCTGGTGTTCTCCTACTCCGCCACATTTCTGGTCTCGGCCGTGATATCCCTAATGGCCGGTCTCATTGTGGCCTTCATGCTGACCGAATCCTACACTCCGGGACCGGCCAAGGAGCGTGTCACCCTATTGAAGGAAATGCGCAATGTTAAGGTGCTTTTCCTCATCTTCTGCCTCATCTGCATTCCGATGTTCCTGATGTCTGGTCAGTTCGGGACCACATATACCGTCTACGCCAACGAGAAAGTGCACATCGATACCCTGACCATCGGACTGGTGTTCGGTCTGAATGGGATAATGGTGGTTCTTTTGCAGATGCCACTGGCCCGAGCTTTGGAAAAGAGGGACAAATACTTGGCCATGACCCTAGGGACGGCCATCTATGCGGTGGGGTACTTCTTCGTCGCCGGGGTAACGGACGGATTCACTCTAGCGATCACGATGGTGGTCATTACCATAGGTGAGATTATTGTGGTCCCGGTGGCCACGGACCTCACGGTCAGTATGTCCAGCGAGACCGAGCGCGGCAAGTATCTGGGGATATTCGGTCTGATCGGATCATTCGGCTGGTTCGGATCGACCCTGGTCGGGGGCCTACTCTATGACAACCTGAACGACGGTTGGCTATTCTGGGGATCGATATCCGCGATGGGCATGGTGACGGCGGTAGCAATGGTCGGCTTGTGGGTCAGGATTAGGCGGGCAAATCAAACTCACCTATAGAGCCGACAGTCGAGCCCCATTTATATCTGGGCATCGTAAACCGGTATCCGCCATCGCTGAATCCACGGCATCTGGACGATACTCCGCGCAGAATTGTTACAAATCATTATTTACGCCCCGTTCAAAAGAAATTGGATTGGGTCGATATCATGGCAAGACAAGCCAAAGTGGTACATTTCGAGGTTCCTGTGGATGACATGGAAAGGGCGAAGAAATTCTATGTGGACGTTTTCGGATGGCAGATGTTCCCTCTCGATCCTGTCGTGGAGTACCAATCGGTGGGCACGACACCGGTGAACGAGAAGTTCATGCCCAAGGATGCCGGTGCGATCAACGGCGGACTTGTACCCAGACAGGATCCGAACAAGAATCCCATCATCACTCTCGATGTCGATGATATCGACGCGGCACTGGAAAGCGTGGAGAAGCATGGCGGCAAGACCATCATGAAAAAGACGGCGGCCGGCACCATGGGCTTTTTCGCATACTTCGAGGACAGCGAGGGCAACACAATGGGCCTCTGGACGACCACCAGGGGAATCTGAGGATCGACTTAACAGATCTCAATCAAACCCTCTCTGCCTAATCCTTGGAGAGATCCAGGCAATAATAATCAGACGCTCGGTTCAGACTATTTATGATTTTTTTATTCGCTGTAAGGTCTGACTTTTCCAATATGAAACCATCAGCCGGCAATGGACCCTTGACCATCGGCAGGTCTGAGGAAAATGTTCTCTTTTCATCGATCATCAGGTCAAGGGATAGGTGCCATTGATTCCATGTCCGCCCCGTCTCGTTTCAATTTTGATAGGAACGTTTCTTCAAGACGACGTTACAACCAGCTCAGGCAATACGCGGAGGAGCATCCGCATATTATCAACTTTGATAGCCAGTAATCGATGATTAAATATTCAAAACCGGGTTTTTTCATCGTTCGGGTGCTTTTCATGTCGTTACATAAGGTTGCATCAGGAACGATATTTGGAATGATACTGGTGGTCACTATCGTCCTCATGACCGGAAATGCCACCGCCGCTGACGCTCCAGTAACGATCGATGGAGACTCGGCCATGGCCACGTATGCCACCGACCACTCGTTGGATGGCGATGGTAGCTCGCTCGATCCCTATATCATCGAAGGACTGAACATCGATGCGAACAACGGCGTCAACGGGATGGCGTTAATGAACATCGATCTCTATGTCATCATCCAGAACTGCGTGGTCAATAATACCCATAACCTGAATTTCAACATCGGGAATGGGGACGGGATATTCGTTACCTCATCGAGTCATATCCAGGTCTGCAACAACTTGGTCTTCGACGCCTACAATGGAATCACAATCCAAAATTCTCATGACTGTGTCGTATACGGGAATACCATCAACAATGTCACCTACGCAAACATCAAGATCGCTTCCTGCACATCGGTGCAGGTCCATCACAATTTCTGCGCCGATTCTTACAGCGGAATGACCTCCATACAATCGACCCATGGGTGCAAGTTCGACAACAACACCTTACTTCGCAATACCTACGGTTTCTACATCTCCGGAAGCTACCAGAACATCCTGAGCGACAACTACGCATCCGCAAATGTCTATGGAATATCGATCGAATCCGGATCGTTCGGCAACAAGATCGACCTCAACAACTGCAGCGCGAACACATATTCCGGCATCTACGTATTGGATGACAATAACCTGATCGCGGCCAACAAGGTCTATGGCAATCTTTACAGCGGCATTCAGATCAATTCTGCCGATAACTGCTTCGTGATGAACAATATCTGTGTCAACAATCCCAGGGGGATCTACGCCACAGGTGTGAACCATATAACGGTTAGCGATAACAACTGCTCGCGAAGTTCCTCCTATGGTTTCTACGCCAACGGATGCGAGAACATCACCACCAGCGACAACGTCATGTTCTTCAACACCGTCGCCGGGATCTATCTGAGCAATTGCAGGAACTCGTACCTCTGGGATGACGTGATCAGCAGGACCGTCGAGACCGGATTCCGCATAGTCCAGTCGTCCTGGATATATTCCACCGCGAAGAGCACGGACAACGTCGTCAATGGATTCTCAGTTACCAGCAGCAACAACTGCACTCTTGCGGTGAACGCCTCCCGCAATGGCTACAACGGCGTCGTCTTCGACGCCTGCCATCTCTGTCGTGTGATCGACAGCAACATCATGGCCAATCTGTATATCGGGATTCTCACCCAGAATTCTGACAACTCCTCCATACTGAGGGTCCGGGCCTACCTGAACCAGGAGGGCGTCGAGCTGTACAATTCCGATCATGAAAAGGTCGCGGACTGTCATTTGCTGGGGAATGCCTATGGCATTTGGCTATCTGACGCCACCTGGGCAAATCTCTCCTACAATGAGATCAGGAACGGGGCGAATTCCGGCATTATCCTACTGGGAGCCAGCGGATCGGACAATTGCAGCATCACCGGAAACACCATCAATGGGTTCGATGACTACGGTGTCCACATCCCATCCTCAGAGCATACAACCCTGAAATGGAACACCATTTCTGACAATGTTCACGGGGTGCTGATCAGCAGCGTCAGTCACATCAGTCTCATCGAGAATTTCTTCTCTTTGAACCTGAACGGGTTGAATCTCATCTCATCGGACGAATGTGTGGTATCTGGAAATACGTTCGATGGCAATATCGCCCACGGGGTCTATGCCGAGGATTGCGCGGATGCGCAATTCTTGACCAACATATTCCACAACGGGATCATCGGTATCGAACTTAAGATATGCACCAACTGCTTCCTCGAAGACAATCAGATCGACGCATCCCAATGGGGGGCTTATGTCCTCAATAGTCTGAGCACCTGGATAAGCAAGGGCAACATCACGGATTCGACCGGGGGTGGAGGGGCGATGGGCATCTATGTCCACGGTGGTGCAGGCACGATCATTCAGAACGTGAACGTGTCCCACTGCATGATGGGGGTTCTGATCGAAGGCACGTCGTCCGATGTGATCACAAACAACATATTCTATAGGAACGACGACGCCGGCGTGGTGATGTACTCCTGCGAGAATGCCATGTTGCACCATAACCAATTCCTGTTCAACCATGGGTCGACAAGTGTATATTCATCTGTAAGCAACCAAGCATACGATGACAATTCGGGAAGCAATCACTGGAACACGCCCGCCCCTGACGGCATAGGCAATTTCTGGTCCGACTGGTGTTACCCCGATGTCAACTGTGATGGAATCGTCGATGCCCCGCTCTTTATCCTCGGCGGGGATGAATACGATTATTTCCCCATAGCCGAGGACACGGACCCGACCGTCACGATAACCAGTCCGGGCACTGACGGTGCGGTATTCACATCCGACAGCGTCACGCTCTCCTGGGATGCCACCGACACCTGGTCCGGGTTGCATCATTTCGAGGTATACATGGACGAAGGCCCCTGGCTGAACGTCGGTTATGGCAATATCCAGACCTGGACCTCATTGTCCGACGGACAGCACCATCTCCACGTGAAGGGTGTGGACAGGGCCGGCAATGATGGCACGGCCGTCCGCATGTTCATTGTGGATGCAGGCTCTCCGGTGGCCACCATAACCACGCCGGGCAACCATACCGCCGTGAACGACAGCACTCCCACCATCTCCTGGACCGGGACTGATGCGGGGATGGGGGTCGTCTACTACAATGTCGGCTGGGACCTGGAGGCGTATGTCTCAATTGGCTCAGCCGAAACCTATACCTTCAGCAGCCTCCTGGGCGATGGTAGCCATACCTTCTACCTGAGGGCGTCGGACAGCAACGGCCACATCAGGGTGTACTACCTCGACTTCTATGTCGATACGGTCGCTCCCAGTCTGGACTCGTTGTCTCCGGCGGATGGATCCGTGATGTCTGTCAAGGACATTCCGGTCTCCTGGTACGCCTTCGATCTGGCCGCCAGCCCCTCCGGGCTGGATCGAACCGAGGTTCGGTTGGACAGCTTGGGATGGATAGACAAAGGCCTTGCTTCCACGCACACATTCTTGGACGTGTCCGAGGGCTTCCATTCGGTGTATGTCAGGTCATTTGACAAGGCTGGGAGCTCGGTCGAGAAGCAAGTGAGGTTCCTGGTGGACTATACCCTACCGACGATAACCATCCTTACTCCGGCGAACCACACGGTCTATTCCGTCAACACCGTCACGATATCGTGGAGCGGATCTCGACCAGGGCTCTGGCATCGACCATTATGATGTGGGCAT
This sequence comes from uncultured Methanomassiliicoccales archaeon, assembly GCA_963695345.1. Lineage (GTDB taxonomy): Archaea > Thermoplasmatota > Thermoplasmata > Methanomassiliicoccales > UBA472 > DASXVU01. Next base: position 407,829 of record OY968769.1, on the reverse strand, counting down.
CGACTACGGTCCGATGACCGGCCAGGGGACGGGAACCAGTGTGGAATTGACCGGCCTGATGGACGGCAGCCACGTGATCAACGTCATAGCCTCAGACAAGTCCGGCAAGGTCCGGGCAGCTCACATCGACGTTTTCATTGACACGGTGGCGCCGATGCTGAGCATAACCATTCCCTTCGAGGGAGGATACTTCTCCGTGCCTGACCTGAATGTTACCTGGACCGGCATGGAGTTCGGAAGCGGACTCGCGTCGTATGAGGTCAAGGTCGACGGCAGTGAATGGCAATCGCGTGGGACAAGCCTCTACGCGCCGTTAGTGCTGACCGAAGGCCGCCACGCCATACATGTCAGGGCCATAGATGTGGCTGGGAACTCCCGGTCTGCCGTGGTTAACGTCACGATCGATCTGAACCCGGCGGTGATCAATTTCCTGATCCCGCCGGACGGGTCCCTGGTCAACACGTCCAACGTCGTCTTTTCCTGGAACGTGACCGACGTCATAGGGACAACATCGGTGATGTATAGCATCGATAATGATGCTGGTCACGGGCTGATGGAAGGCGTATCGTCGGTCTCGGTCGCGATGACGTCTGGCAACCACACGTTCAGATTGATGGTCACGGACCGGGCGTGGCGGGTCGTTACTGGATACGTCAACCTTACGGTGGATGCCATTGCACCAACCATAGTGGCGCATACCCCTGCCACCTCCAACGCGGGAACGAGCGACAGGATATCATTCAGGTTCTCCGAGACCGTCAACAATACTGGAATGTCCGTACTTGTGAACGGGGAGGTCTGCGAGTTCTCCTTGAATGGCACGACCTATGAGGTGACCAGGACACTGGTCGGCGGGACCAACTATACCGTCGCGATCGCCGGCGCCCGGGACCTCTCGGGAAACAGCATGCTTGCATACTCATGGGCGTTCAACGTCGTGTCCGGTGAACAGTCTCCGGGCAGGTTCGTTATCGGCGGGACCGTGGTCAACAAGAACGACCAGCCGATATCCGGTGCCACGGTGACCATCGGAGGGCAGACCCTAATCACCAACGCCCATGGACAGTTCAGTGTGTATGTGGATTCGGGTCAGCAACAGCTGCACGTCACCGCGTCAGGAATGGAAGGGCTCGACCTGAGCTTGACCGTCACCGCGGACCAGCAACTGGGACATCTCACTATGACATCCATTGCGGAGAGCGCCGGTGAGAACGGGGCGTCGATAACCGGAGGGGACATGACTATGTTCCTGGTCATCGGAATTCTCGTAGCCATAGGAGTATTGGTGCTGGTGATGGTGGTGTTGCGGAAGCGCAAAGCATGAGACTATGATGCTGTGGCCCAGACAAAGGGGTCGAACGGGGGGATTGACTTAGCGCAGCCTTTGAATGAGGAGAGGGCGAGAGGTCCGCCCTCTGCTCAACCCCGTAATTATAGATCATGTCCCCCTCTTTCGGTCAAAGGATTTCAAAATCCACAGCAGATGGGCGAACAGTTCCGCCTTTGTTAGGAATCCATTATTACGGACCAGAACACTTAGCATATTTGATCCGATCAACTATGGAGGACGATGGCGCGCTTGAAGGTCGGAAAAACCAGGATAAGGATTCCAGCGACACTCCGTGGAAGAGCATGACCGCAAGGGACATCGATGAGTACCTTGCCGCGATTCCAGAGGAAGCAAGGACCTTCCTCCAAGGTCTCCGCGAAGCGATCAGGGCGGCGGCACCGGAGGCGACCGAGTCGATCTACTACCGTATCCCGATGTTCATATATCACGGGCCATTGGTCGGTTTCTCCGCCTCGAGGAACCATTGTAGCCTCCATCTCATGAGCCCGCCCCTGATGGCGGCCCTACGCGAAGAGCTGAGCGCATATGACACGACGACTGCCACCATCCGGTTCAAGTCAGGTGAGCCTCTTCCGGTTCCTTTGGTCACCAAGCTTGTCAAGGAGCGAATGGTAGAGAACGAGAAAAGGTCTAAGAAGTGACATGATCCCTGACCATTCAGGTACGATCGCTGGTACTGGCCCTATGGGAGATTTTGAAATATCCCGATGATATTCAAGGAACATGGACTACCCGAATATGCAACGTCCATTCAGCTCAAAGGTTCTGATAGCCCTGCTTGTTTTCTATGGATCGCTTGGTCTGATCAGCGGCGCGCTCCTGATCAGCGACCCGACCGGGAAGCGGACTGGGATTCACCTCCGACATCGTCGAGAAGGTCCCATTCAAGAGTTTCCTTCTTGTCGGGTTGTTCCTGTTCTTCATCTATGGAATCGGATCGTTCATCCTGGCGTACGGGGCGATCACCCGCAAGGAGGCCTTCTTGGCTAAGGATCAGCGAGATCTCCGGACATCATTGGTCCTGGACCGGGGGACTTCTCCTTACCGTCGTCCTCGTGGTCTGGCTGGCGGTCGAAGGAAGCTTGATCGGCCTCGACTGGCCGGCGACCTATTTCACTGTCATGATAGGTATCGGCATATTCATCATGCTGATCATTCCCGCAACAAGGCGGTATTATCTGGCAACACGGTAGAACAGAAGGGGCACAGAACCGATGAGGTTCTCAATGAGCCATTTACTGTATGGCCTCCAGGCAAACCCATTTGATCGAACGGACCATCAGGTCTTCGGACGAGCAAGGGGCATTTGGTCCCCCTTCGTTCGACCTCGCAGCCAAGAATCCCTTGCTAGGTGATAGTCCGAAGTCGGATCGTCACTGACAACCCCGAACCGCACCTCCCGAAACTATAATATATCGAATAAGGGGACACGGTCGATATAGTTGCGGGAGAGGGGGGCATTGAGGAAAGCATTACTGTTAGCCATCGTGCTGTTAGTATGTTCGGTCAGCCAGATGCCATCTGCGCAGGCCGAGCAGATAAGCTACCATTGGATCGACAATTTCGACTACACTTCCACGGACGAGGCGGTCGCGGCCGGATGGCAAATAGCGATCCCCGGTCAAACCGGGTTCAATTCCGGTCTTGTCACACTGAGCGGAATCGGTCAGGACAATTACATGACCTTCAGCAACATCTCCGCCGGAATCACCGATTGGAGGGCTGAGACCAAGGGAAAATGGACCGCAGGTGGCGGTGGGACCATCGGTGTGGCGTTGTCCACGGATCGCCAATCCTATACCTTCTGGCTAGACGGTTATTACAGCGTCTACATTTTCTCTGTCGGTTCTTCAAAGGTCATCCAGATTCCGACAGCCCCGCTTCAACTGGAACAATGGCATGTCATGACCATGGTAAAGATCGGGAACAATATCTCCTGCTACCACAACTCCCAGTATATCACCAGTTATTTCGACAACGGCAACGATGGGGGAGGTCCGTTCGGTGTTAAATGTAGCACCATGGCAGGGAACGACCGACTATGATTACTATTCACTGGACGCGGCGCCGGCATTGAACTGGCAGAAAACGTTCGGTGGGGCCTTAAGTGATACTGGCTATGGAGTAGTCGCCACGGATGACGGAGGGTTCGCCGCCTTGGGCGTGACCAAGTCATACGGTCTCGGTCAGTATGACGCTTTCCTGGTACGGGGAGATGCCAACGGGAATGAGCTGTGGAACAGAACCTATGGCACTACACTCGGCGATTGGACATACTCCCTTTGCTACACCTCCGATAACGGGTTCCTCATCGGCGGGGCTACATCTACGTCGAATGGTTTCCGGGCATGGATGGTCAAGACGAGCTCCGATGGGACGGTTGAATGGGATAAGATCTATGGCGCTGTATCCGAGGTCGGATTCTGTTCCATTCAGACCAGCGACGGCGGCTTCGCTCTGGTCGGCTACCTGTCGGTATCAGGACATGCCACGGACATGTTCCTCCTAAAGACCGACGCGGGCGGTAATCAACAATGGATCAGATCCTACGGCGGTGTGTCCGACGATTGGGCCAAGTCGGTGATACAAACGAAGGATGGAGGATACGCCATCACCGGCTGGACCTCCTCCTATGGGGCAACCTCCAAAGGTCAACTGATCAGGACGGATCCTAGCGGGACAGAATTGTACAACAACACCTTTGGTGTTACGGGAAGCACCACCTGCTATGAGGCGGACGAGATGTCGGATGGCGGATTCGTAATAACCGGCCATACTACATCCGCGGGCCACGGGGCAAACGATATCATAGGGATAAGGACCGACCCTACAGGCGGTGTCGTATGGGAACGAACCTACGGGGGAACAGGCGAGGACTACGGTTCCATGGTCTTACCCCTGGATGACGGCTTTGTTTTCGGAGGCTCGACTGCATCCTTCAATTCTACCCTGAGCAAGCTGTTCCTAGTCCGGACGGACCTGAACGGAAACATATCCTATGCGGGCATATATGGATTAACAGTTCCAACATCTGGCTCTGTTGGGGTCAGGACCGCTGACGGTGGCTTCCTCGGTGTCGGGAATACCTTTGCCTACAACTCGGGAAAGGACGATCTTTATGTGATGAAGCTAGGCGGGATCGCGGCTATCCATCCATCACCATCCACTCCCACCTCCTCTTCAACCATATACCAGCAGGCGTTGCCCCCGGTGGCGGCAGTGGCGGTGGGGACCACTCTTGCCTTTGTCGGCGTCTTTGTGGTCACCCGGGCGGCCGAGGCAGTGGCCACCGTTTCCAACGCATACAACGGGGGAATGGACCAGGTCCGCAACGGCCTCAAACGGTACTTCCGGCTGGACAAGGTCTTCGATTTCGTCAACGGATACATCAAGGGACGGGCCCACTCCCTGGTCTGGAGACAGGTGGCCAAGGTCGAGCCTGAGGATACTGTGGCGGTACATAGGATGCCTCTCTTCGCGGGGTTCTCGGCACGGGAGATGGCGGTCATTTTCTACACCTCCGTCTTCCTGGGACTTGCCTTCATGATCACCAACAGGATCGATCTCGGCTCCGCGGCGGACTGGCTGATCTATGTGTTCGTTGCCGGACTGGCGGTCATCCTGCATGATCTTACCCACCGGTACATGGCCTGGAGGTACGGGGTTATCACCGAGTACAAGTTCTGGTTCCTGGGAACGATCATCATGTTCTTCACGGCGATCCTTTTCGGGGTGGTCTATTCATCCCCCTCGAGGTTAGGGATAAACAACGCCGGGTCATTGACTAAGAAACAACAGGCCATTATCTATGGGTCTGGTCCGTTGATGAGCTTTGCCGTGTTCGCAGTGTTCCTGTCCTTGGTTCCGTTAGGGGGCCAATTGGCCACCATCGGGTTCCTGGGGGCGTCCATGAACCTCCTGACCGCCACATACGCGATGATGCCCTTCGAGCCAATGGATGGCCGTAAGGTCTACAACTGGAAGAAACTGCTATGGGGGGTCCCATTCGCAGGATTGTTGGTATTATACTTTGCCATGACCATCTTTGTACTGTAAATGGATAACCTCACACGCGGAGGAAACCTTAGAAATGTAGCGGATGCGATCTCTCCAATGAGGATTCATTGACCAGGATGTGGATGGTTGATCCGAGGATAATGTGCAGACAGCACCTGCTGGGAGAGCATGCTGAACTGCATATGATCGCAGGTAACATAAGACTGGGGCGTAGCATAAAAGGGTACGTTCGGATAAACGCCATCGAACCCAGGAGCATCAGGCGGAGGCATGATGAATTGGCGGAGGAGATAAGCACTAGGGGAATGAGGCACCAAAGCCCTCTGGATTTTTCCACCGACCAGTATCCGGACATCACCATCGATCGGCAGGCGTCATTGCGGATGCTTATCCAGCGTTGTCCTCTTTGCTACGAGAGGTTTGATTCATTCTCAGTTGATAACCCGATTGAGTGAAAACCTTCATTACAATCGAATCAACATTCAGCGAGAATCATAAACATATCAAAGATAAATTAATGGAATATTTTCTGATTTCAATAGAATTGGCTAACTTTTAATTACTCATGGAATAATATATATTTGTAGAGCCTAACAGTTCGACCGGACTGGCGTCTACTAGTGGGGGGATAAAGAATTGGATAGGTCATCTGTAATAGCAAAAGCGTTAGCGATCGAATTGATATTCGATGATCACAAGCGAACATCAACAGCAACCAAACCGGTGATTCGCAGATATTGTGGTAACGGTCCATCTTTTTCAAGATCAGTTCATTTCAACCATCGGACGATGGGGTGATCGGAAATGATCGTGACCGATGACCATATCGAAAGAGAAGTCTATCGGACTGTAAGTCTGGGATATGAATGGCTCTTCCTGGCAGGACAAGGTAACGCAAATTGGAAGCTTGTCGACCACACAGCCCTTGTCGCAATGGCTTTGACCATTCGAGAACCGAAGAGTTCCCCCTGGATTGTTGCGGTCAGGAATTGGCTGATCTCGCAACAACATGAAATGGAGCCGAATGTTTCCTCTTGGGATGAGAACGTCTCCGATTCATCAATGGCCTTGATCGCCCTTCTCCGCATGGGGCTTCCACCAACCGATCCAGTCATCACGAGCGGTATTGGTTTCCTGAAGAAGGTCTTCCACTATCATAAAAGGCCAAATTGGGAAGATGAGCCCTGGGAGACATCATGGGCCATTATGGCAATATCCGAATCTGGAGACAATCTGGCCATGGATGAGGCATGCCAGGGTGCAAGATGGTTGATGGAGATCCAGGAACCAAATGGGGCCATCATAGCCCCTCATTACTCAGCATATTTCATCAAAGTGGTCCAATCGATATGCAACAAGCAGAAGTCAAAGGGATATTGCCTCCTAGATGAAGCAAGATTCAAGGAGAGTGCCCAGAGGGCCTCGGACTACTTGTTGAACACCATCGATGAGGAAACGCTTTGGACCGGTGAGCCATGGTCAAACGGACAGATAGTTTGGGCTCTTGCCAGTTCCGACCACTTTCCCTATGATGATCCAACGAAGTTGAACGTAATCATCGATTGGTTCGTTAGACATCAGGATGCAGATGGCAACTGGTATGACCCCGAGGACACAGCATCCTCCATTCTGGGATTAATTGCGTTGTTGAAAGGATATCTGCTTTACAAGCTCCAGGGACAGACGACTCATGAGGATACCGACACAGTGATATACAACCACCTGCGCCGGATGTATGAACCGCCCAAGCTCATGCTGGGTAGGAAGTTCATTGAAAAACTAGAGGACGGGACCACAACAATCAACTTGTCCCCAACGACGTTGAAGATCGCTGTGCTATTATTTGCCCTCGCCAGCGGTTTCACGGTGCTGACCGCTTTATGGGACTTCCTTGTCAGTCTTCTGGGGGGATAGGTGTTGTCAACATCTGAGCTCCGGCGATTTCCGGATCTGTTCAGCTGGAATCATTTTTTCCTCTGAGAAATTGGGATGCCAGCATAATATCCGAGGATTATCAAATATGGTAACTGAGATGGGCTGGTTTAATACACTATATTGGCTCCAGGAATCGGATAGTGCCGATGCTCGACTACTCCAAAGCGATTTTCGAATCTTCGAGGGACGCGATTCTTGTACACAGGGCTGACACGACCATCCTCGAAGCCAATGAAGCGGCCGGGGCACTTCTAGGATATCGACGGGAAGATCTGATCGGGCGCAAGATCTCAGATTTTTCCGACACCCATAAGCCATTGTCAGAACGCCACATGGAGGAACTCAAGGTCCAGGGTCACACCATTTTCGACCGGGTGGTTGTACGAAGGATGGCATACGCATCCCGGTCGAGGTGTCGAATTCGATCATGATGGAAAACGGCGAAAGATTGACCATCGCCATAATCCGGAACCTGAGTGAGTGGTTCCGGGTTAAGACAGAACTTATCGATTCAGAGGAGCGTTTCCGTTCTTTCGTCGAGCAGTCGATGGAAGGAATCCTTCTTGTGGATGACCTGGGAGCGGTCAGAGAATGGAACCAGGCCATGGAGACAATCACTGGGATGAAGAAATCCACTGTAATTGGTTCCCCAGTGTGGGCGGTCCTTGATCAAGTCGACATTGTCCAGTCTGAGAAAATGCGCCTTATCGGGGACAACTACCGAGCCCGGGTCAAGCAAGCGGTTGAGACCAAGGAAAGCCTGTTCTTCAACCGGGTACTGGAGACTGTTGGTCATCGATCCCGAAGCGCTGGCCACAGTGTCCTCCGGATATTCGGATAATCCTGTAATGGCCAATTATATCGTTTATGGATTCAGCGGGGTCATGCCTAAACCCTACCGCATTGAGGAAATGGTGGCCGAGATCGAAAGGGTGATCTCTGGGAAATGGAAGGCGCGGGCACATAAACCGGAACGTTCCAAGATCGACGATTCAGTGAGTTGTTAGTGGAATGGGATAATTGCATTGAATGAACGATGGTAATCTCATCGACGGAACTCATAGCTCCTACGTTTTTATATCGACTTGAATCTACACAATATGTCAGGAAGCTCGGCGAATGAGAAAGATCAAGACCCTGGTTGTCGATGATGAACCTACCCTTCTCGATCTGACCAAGATATTTCTTGAAGGTCATCAGGACATCGAGGTGGTTGTCGCTAGTTCCGCCCACGAGGCCCTATCCAGGATCGGACTTGAGGAGATCGACGTCGTTGTATCGGACTATCAGATGCCTTCAATGAGTGGGCTCCAATTGCTCAAGGCCATGAAGGATCGGAACTGTGACCTGCCCTTCATTCTGTTCACCGGTAAGGGGCGGGAGAGCGTCGCGGTTGACGCGCTCAACCTGGGAGCCAGCTATTACCTTCAGAAAGGGGGTGATCCGAAAGCCCAGTTCACCGAGCTGGCCAATATGATTAGGAGGTCGGACGAGTCCCGAAGGGCGAAGAGGCTGCTCACCGAGAGCGAGAACCGCTTCCGGAACCTGGTTCAGAACTCGTCCGATTTCATCACCATCCTGGACAAGAACGGGATTGTGGTCTACAGCTCTTCATCGATAGAGAGGATCCTGGGCTACGACGAGAACTACCTAGTGGGCAAGAATCCCCTGGAGATCATCCATCCCGATGACCACGGCAACGTGTTGAACGAGATGCGGTTGGTCAGGGAGAACAGTCAGGATGGCGTGCCGACCGAGTTCCGGATCAAGAAGATCGACGGCCAATACATACCAGTGGAGGCGGTCGGCAGGAACATGTTCGGGATTCCCAACGTCGATGGGATGGTCATCACCACCCGCTCCATCGTCGAACGCAAAAAGGCGGAACAGGCACTCCGGGAGAGTGAGGAACTTTATCACTCCCTATTCGACAAGAGCCCACTGTCCATGACCCTGAACGATATCGAGGGCCGGTTCGTGGACGTCAATGAAAAGCATCAGGAAATGGTGGGAATGAAGAAGGTGGACATCGTGGGAAAGACCCCGGTCGAACTGGGATATGTCGATGCCTCCGAGTATCAAGCGCTATCCGACAAGCTCTCAAGGCAAGGAGGTGCCATCGACCAGTATCCCACCGGCATCACCCAATCCGACGGTCGGAAAAGACATCTGATGACGTCGGCCAGGTTCATAACTTTCAACGGCATGGTCCACGTTCTAATGATGAACGACGATGTCACCGATCTGGTGGAGATCAAGCAGGACCTGCAGGCCAAGACCGAGGAGCTTGAGGGAGGAAAGGCCCGGTTGCAGATGATCACCGACCTGACGCCGAACATCGTGTACCAGGTGGAGATCACTTCGGACGGGAAGATTCAGTTCCTGTTCGTCAGCAAAGGGGCGGAGAAGATCATCAACCTCCCGCTCCAGACATGGTATGATGACATAGGTCGGATCATAGAGGCGATCTACGATGAGGATTCCGAACCGATCATGGAATCGGTTTATTCAGCGATGATCTCCATGGCACTATGGGAGAAGGAGTTCAGGATCGTCGATCTGGATGGATCCATCAAGTGGATACTGGGAACGGCCTCTCCCTCCTCCGAGCGAGGGGACGGGTCGGTGATATGGACGGGCACCTTCACCGATATCACGGAACGAAAGAAGAGCGAAGAGGCGCTGCGCCGGATGAACCGACAGCTCAACCTGATGACCAACATCACCAGGCATGACTGCCTGAACAAGGTCGGGGCGGCGCTCGGCTATCTGGAGCTGGCCTCCCGGCGGCTGACCGACATGGATACTAACGTCCTGCTGACCAAGGCCGCCATCTCGGTCAGGGGCATCCGTTCCGAACTTGAACTTACCAGCGACCTGCAGGACCTGAGTGGGCAGGACCCGGTTTGGCAGCGCATGGACGAGATAGTGGGGAGATTGTCAACCATCCATCCGGTCCAGATCGCCGATGCCTGCAATAACCTGGAGTTGTACGCCAATCCGATGCTGGAGAAGGTTTTACAGAACCTGATCGACAATTCGGTACGGCATGGCGTGCGTGTCAAGAACATATGGCTTGAATGCACGAAAGATGAAGGAGGGCTGGTCCTGGTGTACCGGGACGATGGGGTCGGTGTCCCTGCGGAAGAGAAGGAAAGGATATTCCTGCACGGCTATGGAAAGAACACCGGACTGGGGCTTTTCCTCATCCAGGAGATCCTGAACATGACCCGCATATCAATCATCGAGAACGGCGTGGCCGGCGAAGGCGCGCGCTTTGAGATACGAGTGCCCATGGGCAAGTATCGGTATAGGGGTTGAAATTGGCGTTTCCGATATTCCAGGTGCTGCTCATGTTCATCGTGACCTTCCAGTTGCTGGCTGACCGGCTCTAAAGCCGTTTCAAGGCATGAAGGACCGGAGGTCCGTCAGAGGAAGATCAGGAGAATGAAGAATACCTGCAGGGCGAGGACCGCCATCACCAGATTGCGGAGGCTGTCCACCTTCCGTTCCAATTGACCTCCTGGGATTGGTGGATATGGATAGCTCTGGAAGAAGGGATAGGGAGGGATGGGATACGGTGGGGCTTGTCCGTTCGGTCCCGCCTGTTGGGGGGAACCAGGGGACGTGGCAATGAATGTCTTTCCGCACTTGGGGCAATAGGTAGCTTGTTCTGGGACATCTGATCCGCAATTCCAGCATTTTTGCATTTATCTCACCGGACCGGAATGAATGTGATGACACCCTTGGGATCTCAAACGCATTCTTCAAGCGCTCAATGCGGGATCTCTATAAAAATGGTACTATCATCGATAGTATCAAATTCGGAATACTTCGGTCCAGTCGGTCCCTCCATCATGGCACTTTTTGACAGTGAGGGCCAACAATTATGACCTCCTGCCTGACTAGATGAAGCATCGCGATATCACTTCATGAAGGTCATGATATGAACGGTCACCTCTCGTCGTGGGTCCGGTGGCCTCCGGCCGCATACCTTCTAGTGATCGGTATGGCCGCTGGATACGGCATCGCGTTGGCCATCGGGTCGAGGGGTACTGTCGATTCGGACCCGTCTTTCTTCATCCTTCTGCCGGTAACGATGATATTGGCCGCCCTCATTGCCACGATCATCGTGTCGAAACTCATCAGAAAATGAAGCGGGTTGTGGAAAACCGGAAAAAAGGAAATGAAAAAGGTTTTTCGCCTCATTTCTTGTTCTTCTTGGGATGTGATGGGAGGTCAATCGCCACCGCCATCTCCGTCTTCAGGACTCCCTTCGCCGGCTCATTGCCTGAAGCCTCGATCTCATGGTACTCCTGGGAGCTCTTCAGCGGCACTCCTCTGACGAACACGCTGGTGACCAGGGCGAACAGCACAATGATGGCACCCATCAGGAACATGTACGTGATGCTGTTGCTGAGGGAGAGCCTGATCGACTCCAGTATCGGGCCGGGGATGGTGGCCGCGGCCGAGGACATCAGCAGTCCGCCGATCGAGTTCACGTCCGTGGTGGGCAGGCTGGACATGGCTCCCGAAGGCAGGTTGCGGCCGAGCTCCTCGACCATACGCTGGTTGACGAAGGCGCCGAGAATGGTCACGCCGATGGTCCCTCCGATGCTGCGGAACAGGGTCATCGATGATGTCACCACGCCCATCTCCCTCTTGCTGACCACGTTCTGCGCTGCCACCATGTAGTTCGACATGACCGCCCCCAGACCCATCCCGACAATGATGAGGTAGATGACCGCGTCCGTCTGCGAGCTGCCCGCGTGCATCGTCGACAGCATGTACAGGCCGAAGGCGGACATCGGGGGTCCCACCAGCAACCATACTTTGTAACCGGTGCGTTTCAGCAGGAAACCGCTCGCTAGTATCGTGATCATGACCCCTATCATGAGAGGGATGAGGGTCTCGCCGCTGCTTGTGGCGCTCATGCCTATGACCGACTGAAGGAAAAGTGGCAGGAAGGCGATGACCCCGAACAGGCCCATGGACATGATCATCAGGCCCAGGCTGCCCAGGGTGAAGATGGGTTCGCGGAACAGGTGCAACGGCAGGATAGGGTCTTCCGCTCTGCGCTCGTTCATCACGAAGGCGACCAGAGACAGTACCGACAGAGCCGTCATGCCGATGATCTCAACGCTGCCCCAGGCATAGGTGCTCCCGCCCCAGGTCATGACCAGCAATGCAGGGGTCAGACATGAGGCCAGAGTGACCATCCCGGCGTAGTCGATGCGCTTCGAGGTGTCGCTTTCCTGGTTGGGGAACTTCATAGAAGTGACCGCCAATGCCAGTATTCCTATCGGCAGGTTCACGTAGAACACCCAGCGCCAGTCAAGGTTGTCGACGATGAAGCCGCCCATGAAAGGACCGATGACACTGGATACAGCGAATATCCCTCCCATCATGCCTTGGATCTTGCCCCTCTCGGTCGGGGCGTACAGGTCCGCCACCGTGGCCATCGCCACCGGCATGATAACACCGCCGCCGACTCCTTGTATGGCCCTGCAGCCTATCAGCATCTCCATCGAATTAGACATGCCGGCCAGTATCGAGCCGGCCAGGAACAATCCCATGCCGGCCAGGAACACTGGTTTCCTTCCATATCGGTCGGACATCTTGCCGGCGACCGGTATGGCCAGAACTTCTCCCAACATGTAGGCGGTGAAGAGCCATGCGAACAGGTTCATGCCCCCCAGGTCGCCCACGATCTTGGGCAGGCTGGTACCGACCACTGTCTGGTCCAGGCTGGACACCAGCATTCCCAAAGCAAGGCCGATCATGATGAAATTGCGGGCGCGATGACCGGACCGCTCCTCCGCCGTTAATGGCTTTTGTTCTTGTTTTTCTTTCTTTGATCTGCCGAACAACGTAACACTTCCTTCTTTGATCGTAAATCACTTACCGCAGCCGCTCTCCGGGCTGTGGCGTTTTAGTTCTCTCAGGAACTCCAGGAATGTCCCTTCCTTGGCTCCGAGCAGGCGCTCCGATAGGAACGCGATGATCTGGATGCTTCTTTCTCCGTCCATGCAATAATCTGTCCCGGAATCGGCGTGGGCGATGACCCCTTTGATCCCGAACAGCGCCACGGCCGTCTCCTGCGGAAAAGGGGTATCGAAAACACCCTCCTCGACTCCTTGTCTGATGATCGCTTCCATCGCGGGTACCAGGAATTTCATGGTGCGAACTTCGAGTTGGAGGTGGAGTGCCTGGTTGCGCTCCTCATGGAAATACTGCATCAGTTTCCCGGAGCGGACACGGACGACATCGTGGGAAAGGCTCATCTCCTGAAGCCGTTGCATGGCGGTCAGACCTTCCCGTTTCGTCGCCTGGACCACGATCTGTTCCACCTCGTCCAATATGCGATCGACGATGGCGGCGAGGAGATCCTCTCGAGATCTGAAATAATAGTAGAACAGGCCTTTTGCGACACCTATGCGATGGACGATGTCATCGATGGATGTGTTCTCGAACCCCTTCTCGTTGAACAGTGCTTCAGCAGCGTTGATGAATTCGAGTCGGCGGTCCGATGCGGGTTTGGTTACTCTAGGCGTTTTAATCACTTCGACTGACCGTCAGTCAATTCTAGTCTCCTATATGAACTAAAGCATCCTAACAACCAAAATTGATCGTACTTTGTAGCAAAAGGATAACCGCACCTTTTTCTGTGACAACGAATCCTTCAGAGCGATGGCCGATCCATGTCTAGTCAAGAGGACCAGACAATACCAATGGACGGTATTAGAAAGGCTTTGCCTGCTTATCAAAAATTCAAGTTACAACAAAGCACAAGTTACATCCAATAAGTACATCAACATGACAGGTATGGTTATGACATCAGGTCGCTAACATGAAACATTCCAATAACATGCGGGAAAGGGTTACTAGGATGGACAACGCAGAGGCGGCGGCAAAGAGGGCGGCCGAGGTGAAGAGAGGAGCCGCAAACATGGACAATAATCCGGATCGCATCGAGATAGGAACTGGAGCATCCCATCCGGGCGCGGGCGTGAACAGTATGGTCGGTCCGGCCGAAAGATTGGCGCCCTATGACAGCAAGAAGGCGATCGACCAAGGGGAAGGTGCGATCGAGGGAACCAGCGGTCAGAAGAAAGACCGAAAGAAGAGCTCATGGATAAAAGGGTCCTCCGAATCCAAGAGGATTGGCGGAGATCACAACATCAAGGGCAAGCTCTGAAGATCGGGTATCGCTTACCAGTGCCATGATAACCAAGGTCAAGCGCACGCATCAGTTAGTGATGTAATTTCCCTTTCATCTTGGTGTATAGCGTCATGAAATCAAACAACGCCAAGATGGCGATCACCAGCGCCGTTCCCATCATAAGATTCGTGTCGATCATGTTCTCATCCTGAATTGCTACAGGACCAGAATGGACGGCTGCGGAGAATTGTCCCCCAGTCCCGTTGAATAATCCCTGGACCCTGAAGTAGTATTCAGCGTCATCGCTTAGTTCAGAGACCGTTATGCTATTGTAGCTCGACGTCACCGTAAGGTTCCTCAATATCGTCTCGAAGGAATCTGTATCAGAAACTTGGACAAGATATCCGGTCAATCCGGTGGAGACTGATGGTGCATTCCATTTCAAGGTGATTGAGCAATTGGAACACCTGGATGTGTTCAACTGGGATGGTTCCCTCATATTCGGGAGAACCGTCATGGCACTCGACACAGTAACGCTGCACAGGCATCCGACGGGCATTGACGATGCAATTACTAGTCCCTGATATGGCTGTCTCAAACGATGGCTGGATTCCCAGGCATCCGGGACGATTTGGGGGACAACCATTACCTCTTGCTCAAATGAAACCGCCGGCCTTCCTGCTTGAGATTGTGACACATCGTGACCGTTCGGTTCCGATGTTTCGCAACCATATTTCGTATTCGCCGCGTTAGCCTGCGATAAAAACATGACATCGCCTAAGAATAGAAACGCGACTAACATCATCGCTGCGGCATTCCGCCCCCTTCGCACTAGATTGCCCTCTTAAAATAGGTGGGAACCAAGTATAAGTAAATTGATTATGATGAATAATTGCATTCGGATAGTTAACGATTGTAATTCCTCGATGCAGCGATCAACAATTTCACTAAGATAGCTAATCATCAGGAATATTCTGCAAACCACTAAATAATCCACGCTGTCAAATCGAATGCATGCAGAAGATAACTCCATTCCTATGGTACGATAATAATGCCGAAGAGGCCATGAACTTCTATACGTCAGTGTTCAAGAACTCGAAGAAAGGCACGATAGTCCGGTATGGGAAAATGGGGCCGGGACAGGAAGGAACGGTGATGTCGGTGACATTCCAGCTTGAGGGACAGGAGTTCTTCGCGCTCAATGGCGGGCCGGTATACAATTTCACCCCGGCCATATCGATGTTCGTGGACTGCAAGGACCAGGACGAAGTGGACCACTTCTGGGATGAGCTTTCCCAGGGGGGCCGCAAGGATCGGTGCGGATGGCTCACGGACAAGTTCGGATTGTCCTGGCAGATCGTTCCCACTGTTCTGAACGAGATGTTAAGGGATCAGGATCCCTTGAAGGCACAAAGGGTGATGGAAGCTATGCTGAAGATGGACAAACTGATCATCAAGGACCTAGTGGCAGCCTACGAGAACCGGTGATGAACGGTCAATCTGACCGTCCCAAATCACTTTCGTCGCTAAGGCATTCTTCGGGGGTCGCGCCGAATATTTTTGCTTAGTTCTTGAGCCCATTCGCGAATTCCCTGGCCTTCTCGAGGTCGCTGGCATCAGGCCTCCCCTTGTTTAGGCCGCCAACCAGCTTGAAGGGAGCCCAGGTGTCCAAAGCTTTGCACGCGAAGTCGCCCCCTTTGAAGAATCCCTTGGATTCGAGGACCTGCCACAATTTAGCATGCGGATCGGTCGTCCCAAATCCGCTGGTGGAGAAGACAAAGGCCCTGGATTTTCCGGAAGGCATCATCTCCGCTAGTTTCAGAAGTCGTGCATGGAATTTTCCATAGAAGATCCCGATCCGAATCCTATCAGGTCATAGGTCTGTATGACGGTCGGATCGACCACTTTTGCATCCATCACATCCGCCCCAAGGACCTCCCCGATAGTCCTGGCCACCTTTTCGGTATTACCATGAGATACTGATGCATACACAATAAGAGACTTCATGCCCACCGGTCAAGAACCTGTTATCGTTTTTTAAAGCTTCTGTTCGGGTCGAAACGGCAGAAGAGCAAGGCATCACATGTCCAGACAGCCATCGATCGATCCGATACGCCATTCATCGGAACTAGGATCATTCGTTCTGAATCAAACCAATTCAATGAAGACTTCTTTCAGCAGAAGAAGATATAAATAAAGTTGAACCGAATGGATGTCATCGGTGAGATTACGCGCGCTATCTGGAGGTCTCTGGTATCAACGATGGTCGCCATACTCTTGGTCCTCACGGTGGGTCCATTGGCAACTGGCGTGGATGCGTTCAACACTGTTTACAACAGCGGCATCAAGACCATTGAGCCTAACGGCTTCTTTCTGGTGAGAGGTGTAAGGGCTATGGATGACGCTGGCCTTAGCTTCAACGTGACAGTCCTGTATGGGCCCAACGTGGACCTGCTGGTCCTCGACAAGGACAATTTCGAGAGCTATAAGAACAATGGACAATTCTCCTACTCCAGTCTGAGCCAGCTCAATGCTTCTACGGCCTTCGTCGCCAGCAACGTCGGGGAGCTGGTGACCGGAACAGAGTATTATCTGGTGATCGATAACACGGGCAGGCCATCTGGAGGGGCATCTCCGAGTGCGGGAAATGTCCAGGTCGTCTATGATTTTGGTGCGGTGAATGTCCAGATAGTCGACTCCGGGTTCAGTCTACTGATATTGGTCATTGCCGTTGTGGCTGTGGTCGCCATCATTGCGGTGCTGGTGATCTTGTTCCTGCTCCTCAGGAAAAAGAAGCAACCGAATCAGGTCGGGGTCCAGCAGACATTTCAGGATCGCAGGGTCTGTCCGAGATGCGGCCTGAACGTCTCGGTGGAGCATCAATTCTGTCCCAATTGCGGGAACCGCCTGTGGTGATCGATCATGGACCGTGAGCAAGTCCCTTTCCCATAAAGGCAGGCGTTGCTCTACCCGCGGAACTAATTATCCGAAGCATCGCATTATTCTCCATACCCAGTTAAAATTTGGACCTCAGAAATATTTATTATCAACTAGGTCGCTATATATTCGGGGATGCACAAATGCCAAGTTCATTGGTAAAAGATGCGCTATCGACTGCCGGAGCTAAGCAACCGGCAAATGGAAGTGTGGAAAACCAACCGGCGGCAGCGCCGGTAGTGAGCGCGAGCGATGAGGAACTGCTCCGCATCGCCGCGCAGCTGGACGTATGCATTAAGATCATTGGATGTGGCGGAGGCGGCTGTAACACCATCAATCGCTGCGTCGATGCTGGCATAAGCGGGGCTCAGCTCTGTGCCGTCAACACCGACGCCAAGCACCTGCTGACCATCCGGGCGCCCGAAGAAGATACTGATCGGCAAATCCAAAACAAGAGGTCTTGGCGCAGGGGCGAGGCCAGAGGTAGGGGAAGAGGCCGCGAGGGAGAACGACATCGAGATCCGGGACTTCCTCAAAGGCGCGAACATCGTCTTCGTCACTGCGGGCATGGGGGGCGGTACTGGGACCGGCTCGGCCCATTACGTCGCCGCCATCGCCAAGGAACAGATCAGGGCGCTAACCCTGGGGGTAGTCACCATTCCTTTCAAGGCGGAAGGGACGATCCGCATGGAGAACGCCCTGTCGGGATTGAACAAGCTGAGGCAAGCCTGCGACACCACCATCGTGGTTCCGAACGACAAGCTCCTGGAGATGGTGCCAAAGCTCCCGATCGAGGCCGCGTTCAAGGTGGCCGACGAAGTGCTCATGCAGACCATCAAGGGGCTGACCGAGATCATCACCAAGCCCGGACTGGTCAACCTGGACTACGCCGATATCCAGACGGTCATGAACGAGGGCGGGGTGGCGTTCGTCGGCATCGGCGAGGCCAATGCCGATTCTGACGATCGGGTCAAGGACGCGGTGCATGAAGCGCTAACCTCCCCGATGCTGGGAGAGATCGACCTGAGACAGGCCAGGGGCGCTTTGATCCGTGTCGTCGGCGGACCCGACATGACCGTCGGAGAGGCCCAGAAGGCGGCGGAGATCGTGACCAAATCAGTCAGCGAGAGAGCGAGGATCATTTGGGGATGTTCGATCGAGCCAGAACTAATTGGAACGATCAAGGTGCTGCTCATTGTCACCGGCGCCAAGAGCAAGTACATGCTCGACGCCAGGGGGTCAGGGATGAGCACCCAGACGTTGCCCAGGGGAACTTCCCAGTACGCACCAAGCCAGGTACCCAGCCAATACCACCAGCCAAGGCAGCGCAATGATGACGGCGTAGATTTCGTGCACTGACCTGGGGGCGAACGAGATGCGTCGGGCGAGCATCTCTCCTTCTTAGGAGGGGGGGTCTTGGATCTTGACCGAAGGTGATGTCGCGGAGCCGCCGGCCGGGAAGGGCCTTCCATCCATTGCAATGGATGAATCGATACAACTTCAAACCCATCCTGGTCCGGCCAAAGTGCACCCTCTAGAATTCAGCGATATTCGCCGGACCCGACGCAGCATCGGCCTTAACCATAGATCGGGGTACTTTTCCACTCCGCTCCCGATGCTTCCTTCATTTCCCAAGCGATCCTCAGGGAATCCCAACCCGTCTTTTTTCCATTAACGATCGGTATCCGGACTGTCATATCATCTGATCATTGCCTGAGCCCATGGGCGGGACGTTAAATGACCAGCTATCAGAAAATGAATCCTCCGCGATCTCAAGGTTAGATCGTTTTCGAACCTGGTGTCAATGACCAGCCTGCACTGGTCCTGTCACTTCTTGAACATGTTCTTGAGCTTCGCCATGAAGCCCCCGGCACCTGCCTGTCCAATGTTCAGCTCCTTGGAGAGGTCTGAAGCCTCGGGTGAGGATTGCATAGCCATCTTGGACTGGCTGCCAAGCAGTGCGGACAATCCTTTGCTGTCCATATTACCTTGGGTGAACATCTTACCGATCTGACCCATCAGCAACGGCGCCACCATCGCCAGCAGCTTGCCGACACCATCTGGGGCGAGCCCCGATTTCTTGGAGATCGCGCTCTGCATTGGCCCCATCCTGTCCCCCAATAGTTTGCTGAGCATATCCGAACCCGCGGCGGTGTCCTGGTTGCCTATTTGGGCGCCCACGTTGTCCATCGGATTGCTGGCCCCTGCCTTCGGTATCATCTTGGTCAGGATATCGGCCCCACCGGGTTTGGAGGCTGTGTCCGCCATCGAGCCCATGATCAATGGCAATCCCATGCCCAGCGCAGATTTGACCGATTTCTCATCCCCGCCGACGGACTTGCCCATGGCGGATAGATTGTCTCCCGAGGACAGCATTCCCATCATACCATCGATGATCGAGCTCATGAATGCAGGTTGGGTGGTCATCCGTTATTAAAATTTTGGTAATGTTAGAATCGATAGTCTCCATTCAGATACGCCCGTGCCTTGAAAGACTTCGAAGGTAAAATCGCCAGATATCCTCTCCAGGAGCAGTCCAACAGCGTCCGGCAACTTTCTTATTGTGTTGACCAATATCTCCAGGAGAAGGGGTTGTACCATGCAGGATTTTGAGAAGCTCGGGGCTTTCTACCTAGGCAGCACTTATGATCTGGCCACCAAATCGAAGAAGGACGAGGTCATCCTTTATGATTCTAAGGACCTGGTGACCCACGCGGTATGCGTTGGCATGACCGGTAGCGGCAAGACCGGACTCTGCATCTGTCTCCTGGAGGAAGCGGCCCTTGACGGTATCCCATCCATCGTGATCGACCCGAAAGGGGACATGGCCAACCTGATGCTGACCTTTCCGGAGCTCCGCAACGAGGATTTCAAGCCCTGGGTGAACTCCGAGGACGCGATGAAGAAGGGCCTATCCGTCGATGAGTACGCGGCGAAACAGGCCGAGTTCTGGAAGAATGGCCTGGCCCAGTGGGGGGAGGATGCGGCGCGCATCAAAAGACTGCATGATGCCAGTAATTTCACCGTCTACACGCCGGGAAGCAACGCCGGCCTGCCTGTGTCTCGATTCTCAAATCCTTCTCCGCCCCTCCTCCGGAGATCATAAGTGACGACGAGCTTGCTGCAACGAACGGGTCAGCACCACGGTAACCAGCCTTCTGGGGCTGATCGGCGTGGAAGGCGGACCCGATCAGGTCGCGCGAGCACATCCTGATATCCACCATCCTGTCGGAAGCCTGGAGGAAAGGGTCCAGCCTCGATCTGGCCGGTATGATAACCCAGATCCAGAATCCGTCCGTCAAGCGGGTCGGGGTCCTCGAACTGGAGTCGTTCTACCCCTCGAAGGAAAGGTTCGCCCTGGCGATGCAGCTCAACAACCTTCTCGCCGCCCCAGGTTTCCGGCTCTGGCTGGAAGGGGAGCCGCTCGATGTCAAGAGCTTCCTTTACACTCCCGA
The DNA here is from genome assembly GCA_963695345.1 of uncultured Methanomassiliicoccales archaeon. Classification (GTDB taxonomy): domain Archaea; phylum Thermoplasmatota; class Thermoplasmata; order Methanomassiliicoccales; family UBA472; genus DASXVU01. Next base: position 386,972 of record OY968769.1, on the reverse strand, counting down.
CGGAAAACCAAAGACCTCGATCTTCTCCATCGCGCACCTCAGCGACTCCGAGCGGATGTTCTTCGTGTCGCTCCTCTTGAACCACGTGGTCGGCTGGATGCGTACCCAGTCAGGAACCACCAGCCTGCGGGCTATCCTATACATCGACGAGGTGTTCGGCTACCTGCCTCCGGTCGCCAATCCGCCATCGAAGTTACCATTGTTGACTCTCATGAAGCAGGCCAGGGCGTTCGGGGTGGGTGTGGTGCTGGTCACGCAGAACCCGGTGGACCTGGACTACAAGGGGCTGTCCAACACCGGCACCTGGTTCATTGGACGGCTCCAGACCGACCGGGACAAACTGCGCATCCTGGACGCGCTGGAAGGGGTCTCCGCCGGTTCCGGAACCCAATTCAACCGCGGCGAGATGGACCAGATCATCGCCGGTCTGGGGAATCGGGTGTTCCTCATGCACAATGTGAATGAGGACGCTCCTGTTGTGTTCACTTCCAGATGGGCGATGTCATATCTCCGCGGACCGCTGACCAGGGACCAGATCAGAGTCCTCATGGACCCGGTCAAATCGAGAATGAGCGCTGCCGTTCCCTCCCCCGCTTCCACAGCGGTCCTGCCCGGACAGGCATCCGGAGCAACAGCCTCTCAGGGATCCAAGAGGCCGGTGCTGCCGTCTACGGTGCCGCAGTATTTCCTTCGGCCGAAACAGCAGACCCTTTCGGTATACAGGCCGATGCTGCTCGGGGTCGCGCAGGTGCGGTTCGCCGATGCCAAGAAGAGCGTGGAGGAGACCAGGGACATGTACCTATTGGCGCCGGTGACGAACGATCCCATTCCGGTCAATTGGGAGACAGCGAAAAAGGCGGAGCTGTCCATGTCCGACCTCCAGAGCGAACCAGTCGACCCAGCCAAATTCTCCGACCTCCCGGCCATGGCGTCGGTCCCCAAGAACTACAACTCCTGGGAAAAGGACCTCGAAAGCTGGCTGGCCAGGAGCCAGAGGATCGAACTGTTCCGCAGCCCGAGCCTTAACCAGTACTCCAAGGTGGGGGAGAAGGAGAGCGACTTCAGGATAAGGATGCAGCTCGCCTACCGGGAGACATCCGACGAGAACATGGAGAAGCTGAGAAAGAAATATGCCCCCAAGATAGCCACCCTGGACGAACGCATCCGCAAGGCGGAGATGACGCTGGAGAGGGAGAAGGACCAGGTCAGCCTGCGCAAGCAGCAGAGCAGTGCTTCGTTCGGATCGGCGCTCTTCGATGCGATGGTCGGGAGGAAGGTGAAGGCCTCCAAGACGATGAACGACTACGAACGGGTGAAGAAGGAGAAGAAGGACGTCGAGTTCGCCGATGAGAATCTCGATTCGCTGCGCCTGCAAAGGAAGAAGCTGGAGGGGGATTTCCAGGCGGAGGTCAGGACGATGGGGGAGAGGACCGATCCTCTGACCGAAAAGCTGGAATCAGTCCTTATTGGAACAACCAAGACCAACATCTCGGTCAAGTTGGTGGCCTTGGTCTGGGACCCAGGGGCATGAGCACTCGATTTCGTGCACAAGGACACAAGCCAAATGGACCGGGTACAAACCACTTCATCGGATTGGCGAGCGATTATGACAGGGCCAATTCCAGCAGTCACCGCCAATCTGCTAGTCCATTTCCGGTCCTCGATCGGAGGTGTGGGTAGCGGCTTCGATTTGATGCAGTATTTTCCATTCATCACCGGTATTGGCATAACTTTTTCACATTTCAGAATGGGAGCAAAGATAACTTCCCGGAGTATAATATTTGATAATATTTTACATCAAAAAGTTTTAAATAAAATGCAAAATCCTCTATATCCATAGCGAAGATATTTCACTGTGGAGAGGCGAGCCAGAAGGCTATGACACCCCTCAAATCAGTGGGTTCTATTTATTTTTCTTTGGGGGTAAAAAGATCATAATCCTATGCGAATGCGGAGAGTTCATCGAAAGGGACACATTCAGAGACTACATCAAAACCTCAGCAAATCCGTCCACTCCAACAATAGGTCACTGTAAGTGCGGGCTTATCTTCAATTTCGTAGATGGTGATCCGGTCAAACGGTATTCCACAAAGAATGATCTCAAGGTTCTCGCCATGAAATTCGCCAAGATCAAAGGATTGGACGATACGACCGCAGAACGGTTCATGGCCTATGTCACGACGATCAAGACGAACAGGAACCTGCCAGACGTTGAAGTTATTCAATCGGCGATGGACCGATTGAAGGATGAAAGAAGGATAACGGTCTAGACGCGGCTCATTACATAATTATCGACATGAATTCTTGCATCGTTCTATGAATGAACAACTGAATTGAAGATGGTCAAGAATAATTCTGAACGACATATCTCATGACAAATAATTCACTTTTCCAAGATCAATCCATCATGACTGGTTGGGCATCGGTTTACAATTATCAGTCACAGGATGAAGACATAAGGTCATTCGACCAAGGAGAGAATCGCCTCTGGTCGTGAGATGATGTGGTAAAGAATATTTTTTGAGGCTCAACGCAGCCGGTTTAATTACCTCGGTTTGAGAGACGTTCTATGGAGGACCGAAATTGTTACTCGAAAATATGGAGAATGGGACCATCCGCCAGCATGGAATGATGAATGGTATTTCGTTGCGTCGGGGACGCTATTGCCGGAGGAAAGGATAATTGGAATAATCATGGAGGAATAATATGCCTACGCTATCTTATCCAGGAGTCTATATAGAGGAAATCCCGAGTGGTGTCCGGACGATAACCGGTGTCGCTACCTCGATCACTGCGTTCATTGGTTGGGCTCCAAAAGGTCCGACCGACAGAGCCCAGAGGATCTTCTCATGGCAGGACTTTGAACGCTATTTCGGTGGTCTGAACAGCAACAGCTACCTCGGGTACGCTGTATCCAGTTTCTTCGCCAACGGGGGAACGGATGCCTACATTATCCGAATCGTCAGGACCGGGGACGCCACCGCGACCAACAATGCGGTGCCCGCCTCGGTGACGATCGACAACAAGATAACCGTTACTGCAAAGAACCCAGGAACATGGGGCAACCTCTACAGGATCGGAATAAAGCAGCGGACCGACGATGCCACCAGGTTCCGTCTTCAGATCCTGTCGTTCATCAAGACAACTGACGCCGACAACCTGGGGAACGTCGTTGAATCCTTCGAGAACCTATCAGTGGACGCAACGGACCCACGCTACGTGATCAGTGTGCTGAATGACGAATCGCTCATCGTGAACGCCGCTGCCGTGGCGACGCCCGCTTCGCCTCCGGCCGACACGACGACCCTCGAGCCATTGGAAGGTGGCCAGGATGGGGTCGTTCTGGTACCCAACACAGCGAATTTCGAAAGCAGTTTGACCGATGGCTCCGGTGATGTGCCGCTGTTGAACCGGGTCGATCTCTTCAACATCCTTTGCGTGCCCGGGGAGAAGACCCCAGCGGTCCTTGCCCTCCTCGAGGGTTTCTGCCGGAGGAAACGTGCATTTCTCATCGTAGATTGCGCCGATTCCGCTACGTTCACAGCGCTCAGTGGAACGGGCGGTCTGTCCGGGTCGCTCACAGGGGATGACGCCATCAATGCCGCGTTCTACTTCCCCTGGCTGAAGATACCTGACGCTCTTCAGGAGTACCGGCCCAAAGATGTCCCTCCCTGCGGGTTCATGGCCGGAATTTACTCCCGAACAGACTCCAGCCGCGGCGTGTGGAAGGCGCCCGCCGGTGTCGATGCCAGCCTTACTGGGGTGATCGGCACGAAAGAGCCCCTCACGGACATGGAGAACGGGGTCCTGAACCAGAAGGGGATCAACTGCATCAGGACCATGCCGGTCTACGGAACGGTGGCATGGGGCGCGCGCACGCTGCGCGGGAACGACGAGATAGGGTCGGAGTGGAAGTACATCCCGATCAGAAGACTGGCACTGTTCATTGAGGAGAGCTCTCTTCCGGAGCACCAAATGGGTGGTCTTCGAGCCCAACGATGAGCCGCTCTGGGCGCAGATCCGTCTCAACATCGGGGCTTTCATGCACAACCTCTTCCGCCAGGGGGCGTTCCAGGGAAGCACCCCGAAGGAGGCATATTTTGTCAAGTGCGACAAGGAGACCACGACGCAGAACGACATCAACCTGGGTATCGTGAACATCATCGTCGGTTTTGCCCCGTTGAAGCCAGCCGAGTTCGTTGTGATCAAGATCCAGCAGATCGCCGGGGAGATCCAGACGTGAGGTGAAAAACATGGCGCAATTCAGTGTCAATACAACAAGGTTCGACCCGTACAAGAACTTCAAGTTCCGGGTGAAATGGGATGGACGGTACGTTGCCGGGATCAGTAAGGTCGGTTCCCTAAAGCGTACGACCGAGGTGGTCAAGCACCGGGAGGGCGGCGACCCGAGCAGTACCCGGAAATCTCCGGGGCGGACGGAATATGACGCCATCTCACTCGACCGGGGCGTGACCCACGACCCGGAATTCGCCAACTGGGCCAAGAAGGTCTGGAATTTCGGTGCCGGGCTGGGAAGCGAGGTCTCCCTGAAGGACTTCCGGAAGGATATCATCATCGAGGTGTACAACGAAGCGGGGCAGCTGGCGATCGCCTACAAGGTATTCCGCTGCTGGGTATCGGAATATCAGGCCCTTCCCGACCTTGACGCCAACGCCAATGCTGTCGCCATCGAGCACATCAAGCTGGAGAACGAGGGCTGGGAGAGGGACACCGAGGTTCCGGAACCGACGGAACCGACCATAAGCTAAGGCAAAGTGGTTCTCCATGCGATCGCTGTCGGCCCAGGAGCTTCTGGACGTCTGGGAAATAGGTCAGGGTTTAGTCCCTTATGAGAGGGCGATCAGCCTGCTTTCCGCAGCTAACTCGGGAGCAACCAGGGATGCCCTTGTCCGGATGCCGATCGGGGAACGTGACAGACAGCTCCTCAGGCTTCGGGAGCAGATATTCGGTCCAGTCCTTGAGGCTGTGGCACGTTGTCCTAGTTGCGAGGAATTGGTTGAAACAGCCCTTCGATCTTCGGACATCCGGGGGCCAGGCGGTTCGGGATCGGCAACGGTGGACCCGCTAATATCTGACGGGTACTCGGTCTGGTTCCGTCTTCCGGATACCACCGACCTTGAGGCGATCGCTGATATGAAGATACCCTCAGAGGCAAAGGACCTCCTCCTCAGACGCTGTATTCTGGACGCCAAGAACGGATTGGATCCGGTGACATCCGACCATTTGCCGGCGGAGGTGCTCAACGCTTTGACGGAGGCTATGGAACGGGCTGACCCTCACACGGTCACCATCCTTTCACTGACCTGCCCTTACTGCAATGAGAAATGGCAGGAGGACTTCGATATCCTGTCCTTCTTCTGGGACGAGATCGAAAACTGGGCGGCCAGAACCGTCGATGAGGTCCACCAGCTCGCCATGGCCTATGGCTGGAACGAGACCGAGGTGCTCTCGATGAGCGCGGCCCGGAGGCAGATGTACCTGGAAAAGGTGACCGAATGACCGATCTATTGACCAGCCTGGTGCTCCGCAACCAGCGACCGGCGGGGATCAAGCCCCGCCTTCCATCTCGGTACGAGAAGACCCGAAGGGACGGGACGGATCTTTCGAAAGGTTCGATGGACAAGGTCCGGCCCATCTTCATTCCGGGTTCCTTGGTACCACGGGAAGAGGAGTCTCCGTTGGAAATCGCCGAGGTCAGGGAGGTCCAGCATCCCGAACCATCGATTGTCAGACGTCCAGTTGTCCGTGGGCCCGCGGCGTTCAGGACAATGACCCGCGTTGCCGCGCTTAGATCTCCCGCTCCCGAGGAGATACCGGAGGAGGAAAGAACGGGGAGGCCAATCATGGACAGGCCGGTCGTCTCGGAGGGCGTAAGGGAGAGGGTCCAGGCAAAACCTCACGCGGACAAAGGCGATGAACCGTCAGCCAGGGCACTGTCACTTCAAGTGGAGCCAGAACCGAGCCGTATCATCAGACGATCGGCTGTTGGTCAGCCGCGTCAAGAGGTACCTCCGGAGAACGGCAGGGCCGTACCCGGGAAGGGAGCAACCCTGGAAATGAGAGAGACGGGTCCGGTGTCATCCTCCATCGAAACGCGGGAGAAACGTTTGCCGGTCCGCTCTGTCCGCAAAGGCATGGGCACCGAAGCGGTGGCCCTGGACATCGGGAACACGCGCATCCCCAGTGAGGCAACGAAAGTCCATCCAAGCTCCCGTCAGACGTCTGGACCCGAACCATCCAGGATGACCGCCCAGGAAAGTTTCCGTTCCGTCTCAAATCACCCCGGCGCCGACGGCAAAGGGAAGACCAGCCCGTGAACCATTGGTCCAAGTGACCATAGGCCGCATTGAGGTGCGGGCCGTTCCCGCCAGGGAAGCGAAGGAACACCACCGGAAGATGCCGGAGCTGGACCTGGCGGATTACCTGCGCAGACCGGCTGGAAAGGTGGCGAAATGAGCGGTTCTATGGCGATCGCTACCGTCACGGCGGTCATGGCGAAGCTCCTTGAGTTGGGGATCAAGCTCAATGACGACGGGAGCACGGACACTGAGCTGACCGATCTGGACGTGACCACGCTTCCCCCGGGCAAGGCGAGGCCTGGCACAAAGACAGCGAACCAGGTCAACATCTTCCTGTACCATGTTTCCCCCAATGGATCGACACGCAACATGGATATGCCCCGTACTGTTAGACCGGGAGAGTCGGCCCTTCCCCCCCTCGCCCTGGACCTGCAGTACCTGATCACCGCGTACGGCAAGGGGGATGACGACAGGCTTGCCCATCGCATACTAGGGCGGGGGATGAGGATACTCTCCGATTTCCCTCTCATAGGGGTATCCGACCTCTTTGATCCGGCTGAGATATCTGCTCTCCTCTCCGACAGCCACATAGACCATCAGCCCGAGCACATCCGGATCACCCATCTGCCGATATCGATGGACGAGCTCTCAAAGCTCTGGATGATGTTCCAGACCGATTACCGCATCTGTGCCGCATACCAGGTGTCCATCGTGTTGATCGAGAGCATGCAGCCGGTCAGGTCGGCCCTGCCGGTACTCAAACGCGGCGCCGCCGATAGAGGTGCATCGGTCTCTGCTGCGCGGTTGCCCATCCTGACCGGGACGGAGTACGCCAATTCGATGCCGTCCATGACACTCGGAACCGATGTCAAGATCCTCGGTAAGCATCTTGACGTGGAAGGAGTCCGGATGCGGTTCACCAGCACGAGGCTGGCAGCTCCGGTGGAGAGGGCTTCCGTGAAGACCTTTGCTGATTCACTTACCGTCCACGTTGGCGACCTTGCCGAGGACGCGACGGCATACGCCACCTGGGTGCCTGGGTTCTACACGGCCGCGGTCCTGATCGATGTCCCCGGAAAGCCGCTCCTGGTCACGAACGAGGTGCCCGTCACGCTCGCACCATCCATCTCGATCGCGCCGCACACCGCTCCCGCTGGCGACCTGACGCTGACGGTAACATGCAGACCACGGGTTCATGATGACCAATCGGTACAGCTGTTGTTCGGTGGCAGCCAGATCGCGGCCCTGACCCGGAACACCCCCAGCGACACGGCGGAACCCACGACCTTCACCTTCCTCGTCAGGGATGCCAAGCCGGGGGCGCACCTCATCAGGCTGAGGGTAGACGGAGTCGACAGCCTGCCGTTCACCGCCGCCGGAACGCCCCCACTGATCGATTTCGATCCCAACCAGAAGGTGACGATCACTTGACCGTTCAGAACGAATGGGAGGAATGCAACGATAGGTACCTGAACAGCGCGCTCTCCTGGCTCCGCCTCCGCCTGGAGCAATTGGCCTACGCGAACCCGAACCAAGGGGCTACAGCCATCCGATCGTTCCGCTTCAGGACGCTATTCCACGAAGAACGGTCAGGGCCCGGGATCGCCCGCATCCACCTCAGTGCCCATCTCCGATGACCAGACGGCGAAGGCGTTCCTGGAGATGGAGAAGAATGCCGAGATCGAACCACCTCCTGCGCTGGTGATGCTCGGCCAGATGCTTTCACTTACGAGGTTCGAGCAGGAGATCCTGCTGCTCTGCGCCGCCATGGAGATGGATACCCGTATCCCCTCCCTGTGCGCCAAGGCCCAGGACTCTCCCTATCGCCCGTATCCCACCTTTGCACTGGCGCTCGCCCTTTTCAAGGAACCGCATTGGGATGCGTTCTCCCCGGACCGGCCTTTGCGTCACTGGCAGTTGATAGAGATCGGCCAGGTGGGCGCCGGGCCGCTAATGACAAGCCCTCTGCGGGCGGATGAACGGATCGTCAGTTACATAAAAGGCCTGAACATCCTCGACGATCGGCTCACTCCCTTGCTGATCCCCTGTGCCAAGGCCATCGAGATCGAACCACTGCCTCCTTCCCAACAATTGATGGTGGAAAGGATCGAACAGTCGTTGAGGCCGACCGATGGCGGAGGCCTCCCGGTGATCGAGCTCACCGGTCCATATTCCGGAAGCAAGGAATTGGTAGCCCGACATGCGTCCGCTGCGCTGGGACGGCACATGTTCCGGATGACCGCTGGTGCCCTACCATCACAAGCCGATGAGCTGGAAGCGTTAGCGAGACTGGTCGAAAGGGAGAGCATCCTGGTACCGATATCCCTGTTCCTCGACCAAGGGGACAATGAGGCGCAGACCCTATCTGTGCACCGGTTCGTCGCCCGCAGCAACGGCTTCATCTTCCTCGACGTCCTCGACGTGGTCCCGCTCCCCTGCCCCTACCAGGCGATGGGGATATCCCGACCGACCCGGGCCGAACAGGAGGCGGTATGGCGGAGCTATTCTCCGCAGGTCAGCGGCGAATTCGCCATGGCTCTGGCCGGGCAGTTTTCCATGGATATTCCGGCCATTCGCAGGACGGCAGGATCGATTTTGGCGAGCGGCATGGAGGATGAGGAGATCGAGATCTGGAAAACCTGCGTCGAAAGCTCCCGTCCCCGCCTCGAACAGCTTGCCCAGAGGATCGCTCCAAAGGCGACAATGGGCGATCTTGTGCTGCCGCAGCGCGAGGCAAAGCTCCTGCACGATATCGCATCCCAGGTGAAGAACCGGCAGACTGTCTACGATGAATGGGGATTCCGGCAGAGGATGAACCGCGGACTCGGTATCACCGCCCTGTTTGCCGGAGAGAGCGGGACAGGAAAGACCATGGCTGCGGAGGCGATCGCTAACGAGCTCTATCTCGACCTGTACCGCATCGATCTTTCACAGGTGGTGAGCAAGTACATCGGCGAGACCGAGAAGAACCTCCGCCGGCTCTTCGATGCCGCTGAAGAAGGAGGTGTGATCCTCTTTTTCGATGAGGCCGATGCCCTCTTTGGCAAACGCAGCGAGGTGAAGGACAGCCATGACCGGTATGCCAACATCGAGATCAACTATCTCCTGCAGCGCATGGAAGCGTTCCAGGGCCTGGCGATCCTTGCCACGAACGCAAAGAGCGCCCTCGACCCGGCGTTTGTCCGCAGGCTCCGCTTCATCGTCGACTTCCCCTATCCTGGTCCGGCGGAGAGGAAGGTCATCTGGGAGAAGGTCTTTCCCGAAGGATGTGCCGTGCGAGAGGCTCGACCTAGACCGGCTCGCCCGTTTCAACCTTACCGGCGGCAGCATCCACAACATCGCGCTGAACGCCGCCTTCCTCGCCGCGAACTCGAAGCAAAAGGTGACGATGCCGATTCGTTCTGGACGCCGTGAGGACGGAGTTCGTGAAAATGAACAAGCCGGTCATCGAGGCGGAATTCCGATGATGCTCCCGGTGAGGCAATGACCATCAAAGTCCATATCGACCGGCTCGTGCTGGACCAGATGCCCGTCGGGGGCCATGAAGGGCCGTTGGTGCAGCGGGCCATGGAGCAGGAACTGGCGAGGCTGATCACCATGGGTGGGCTCTCCCCAGAACTGGGATCGGGCGGGGCTTACCCAGAGGTTCCAGCACGGCATATCAGCGTGTCCGGTTCAGATGCCCGAGCTATCGGGAAGGAGATCGCCCGGGCAGTGTATGGGGGGATCGGTCCATAGGCGAACGGGCGATGGCGCAGGCTGCCAAGAAAGGACAAGAGGCAAGGATGTCTGGGAATCCCGTCCTTCAGCGCAATTGCGGCGGCCGCAGAACAAATGACGACGACGGCAAGAAAACGATCATCCATCGTTCTGCGGTCATCGGTGTTCCCACATGGTATTCATCGACCGTGAACGAAAGATATGATGAACATGCCCAGCCACCAGAGGCGGGAACCCGGCCGGTCAGGGATGCCCGGTTCGGATATGATTTCAGCGGCGTAAGGGTGTACGGAGATGGACAGACCGCCATGCCGGCGCACTCCATGGGCGCGATGGCGGGTGGCTGGACGCCAAACAGAGCGCTCATCGGACCTGAGCCCGACAAAATATCTGACCCTCCTAACGCGGTCTCGGGATCGTTGCACATCGACGGCTCACCGGCGATCGACTCGCTCCAGGAACTGGATGAGATCTACATCGACGGAAAGGATGATGAAAAGAAAGGTCCTGCTCCAGCCCCAAAGGACACATCACCAGGTCCGACCCCTCCCTCCAAGGATCTCCCGAAGAAAGAGGCATCCACTTGTCCTACGAACATCAAGGTCGCTGAGGTGCGCACGCAGAGCGTGGATGCTAACCTGGCCGAGTCTGGAACCAAGACGGGCTTGGGAGGCTACGCGGCGATGGAAGTGTCCGGACCCGGTCGCAAGACCTGGGACGGTACGGCCATCCACGAAAATCTGAAGAGAGTCAAGAACTCCTGCGAAGCGCCCGGCGCGTGCTCCAATGCAAACGGAAAGGGAGGTGCCTCCGGAAGTACCTTCAAGGTAGGTGAGAAGTCCAACTTCTTGGGAATGAGGAGCCTTTCGGCCAAGAAGAACACCTTCTACGATCTGCACGCCATGGCTATGAAAGACAGCTGGTTGCACAAGAGCCGCAAATCTAGCTGCGAGGTGCAATGCCAGCAGCAATATGACTGCGACGGAACCCTTTTCGGACCGACATTCCTCATAACATATTCTTTCACTCTCGATACGGTCAATTCGGACCGGCACAGCTTTTATGTCACCCAGATCGGGTTGAAAAAGGAAGCAGGCAAATGAAGGGCAGATGGCCCGGACCCAAGTGAGGGATTGGGCAATGAGCGAACATATGGTATTCGGAGATCGAGCAAAGGTGCAAGGGCCAACCCATACCGGAACGGCCCTCCAACGCACGTGCAGCAAATGCCCTAGGAGGGAGAAGGAGAAGAATAGAGGGGCCTTGCAGCGTTCTGGGGGAAAGGCAGGTCCTGAAGATGTCCCGCCGGTCGTGCGCGAGGCTTTGCGCGAACCGGGCAGGCCCCTGGACCCGGAGACCCTATCGTTCATGGAATCGCGTTTCGGGCACGATTTCGCCATGGTTCCTTCGCGGATGCCAGCCGCTTCCCCGTCGGGCGACCTGACGCTCGGCGACCCGCATGACGCGGCGGAGCATGAGGCTGACCGGGCAGCTCATGACCTGATGAACGGCCCCGCCTTATCACCCGGACGAACACAGCAGGACTTCAGCGGCGTCCGGGTCCACACCGGTACACTGGCAGCAAGGTCGTCAGAAGCGATCCGTGCCAACGCATTCACCGTCGGCCGGGACATCGTTTTCGGTGCGGGGCGGTTCGCGCCCGGTTCGAACGAGGGCAAGCGTCTGATCGCTCATGAACTGGCCCATGTGGTCCAGCAATCTGGTGGGTCTATCAGAAGGTCGCGGGAAACAGCAAAAGCTGTCAATCCAGGCGAGGACGAGGAGGCTCTGACCAGAAGCAAGGAGAACGGGTCAGCCTCTCTGTTCCATGGTGCAGGGGTCATCCAGCGGGATCTGGCGATCGAGCCACCACGACCGCGTGCAGTGGCCCGGGTTCTTACCGACGCCCAGGTCCAGCAGGCGATCACCTTCAACCGACGGGTGGTCTCGGTGATCGGCCCGACAGGGATCGGTATGATACGCGACGTGCTCGGCACAAGCGCGGAGCCGGCGGTCGTTGATGAGGATTTCGTCCAGGCGGTGGTGAGGTGGCAGGCCATGCAGGGGCTGACCGGCACGAGGCAGGACGGCAAGCTCGGCCCGGCGACGGCCCGCCCGCTGTTCCGAGAGATCGGTGCCGAGAACGTGGGACGCGCCCAGCTGGCGAGCGGTCCCGCATACCATGCCACGACGGCCCTCAATCCACCCCCGGTCGTCGGAGGGAGAGAACAGGCGGGCTTCCGTCTGGAGGCGGATTTTGAGGACGACCCAGAAAACGGAATCTATGCGTCCTGCGGGGAGATCCGCCAGTACTTCTGGTGGGACGCAGCGTTCGCCGCCGCAGCGCCTGGCGGGCCGCCGCGTACCGGTGTACCGGCGGGGGCGGCGGCAGAAACATGGACCGAGGACCGGGACCAGGCTGACACCCGGTACGGCCATCGCACCGGTCAGTTCTCTGCCCCCATGGTCGGGGACCAGTACATCGATAACACCAACGTCCGCAACCAGGGGTTCGGCCACCAGTACCGCGGCCGTGATTTCCCTGGCCACGGCCGTTTTGCCGGGGTCTGGCGGTTCAATCTGCGCGCCATCGACATATGCCATGGCAATGCCCGGCTAGGAGACGATTATCTCCGGATTAGATGGTGAAACGGTCCGAGGTCGACCATTCGATTCATTCCGTATGGTCTCCAACTCCGGCTGGATGGCGCTCATGGCGCGGTCATTGGACCGCTGCGAACAAGGCGATCGTTGCCCGAACCAAGCATCAAGGTAGGTAGCACTCTATGACCACGTTTCCTGGATCCCCGCGACTTCTGAAGGGGGCAATCATCGGTCTCGATCTAGCGAACCCGCTAGCCAGCATTGTCGTTTTCCAGTACAACCCTGACACGCTGACCCGCAGGCTTGAACCGCGGACCATGGGCGGAACGGAAGGGGACAAATCAGAAGCCCTCAGGCTCACCGGCCCGCCGAAGGAGACCATAACGGTATCGATCGAGGTCGACGCCGCCGACCAGCTGGAAACTGCCAACCCGGTGACCGTGGCTTCCGGGGTGAACCCGCCGCTGGCAGCGCTGGAGATGCTCCTGTATCCGAAGAGCGCCACCGTCCTGACCAACGCCGCCCTGGCACAGATCGGCAACATCGAGATCATTCCGCCCGAGGCGCCCATGACGCTCTTTGTTTGGGGACCGAGCCGGGTTCTGCCGGTCCGGATCACCAGTTTCAGCATCACCGAGGAAGCGTTCGATACGGCTCTGAACCCGATCCGGGCCAAGGTGGAGCTCACCCTCTACGTGCTCAGCTACTCCGACCTGAAGGTGACCAATCCCGGCTACAACCTCTTCATGGCCTATCAGATCGCAAAGGAAGTGATGGCCACCATGAACACGTCGGGAAGCATCCAGAATACCGGCGCTTCGTTGAATCTTTGAGAGATGAATCACATGGTTTCGCAGACCAGCAGATACTACAAGACGGGGACCCTCATCCTCAACACTCCAAATGGGGAGGAGATATGGTATTTCAGGAGACGCTTTGTTCCAGACACCAGCCAGGACCCGGTTCTGACGCTGCATACCGTCTCCCAGGGGGAACGCCCCGACATCATCTCGGCGAACCACCTTGGAGATCCTGAGCTGTTCTGGCGGCTCTGCGATGCGAATCAAACCATCCGCCCGGAGGACCTCACCCGGACGGCCGGCAAACGGATACGGATACCGCTGGTCACCAGGAGCTGAACGATGGTGGACCTGGGAGCCCGTCTGCAGCTCATGGTCGGGCCGACCGTGCCGCTGCCAGCGCCGGGCCCTATCATGGAGGCGCTTGCGGGCATCGAGGTCCAGAACAATGACCGGGACTTCGATGCCTTCGGGCTCTCCTTTCACCTCGGCCGGGATTCCGTCACGGACTATGGCCTCCTCCGGGACGGGTACCTCGCCCCTCCGAACCGGGTCATCATCACCGTTATCATCAACGGAGCGCCAGAGGTGCTGATCGACGGGGTGATCACCCGGCACCGGATGATGCCCAGCAACAAACCCGGCGAATCCACCCTGCAGGTGTACGGCAAAGACATCAGCTACCTCCTGGGCCTGGAGGAGCGGAGCGAGACCTACCGCAACCAGTCGGACTCGACCATCGTGGCGATGATCCTTTCCCGGTACGGCCAGTATGGTCTCGTCCCAACTCTGACCCAGACCACTGACAGTCCGGTCGAGACCGACCGGGTCCCGACCCAGCAGGGAACCGATCTTGCGTTCATCAGGCAGCTGGCGGCAAGGAACGGGTTTGTCTTCTACGTCGAACCGACAGCCCCCGGCGTCAGCACCGCATACTGGGGGGCGGAGAACCGGACCGGCGTTCCCCAGTCTCCCCTGACCATCAACATCGGACCGGACTCGAACCTTGATTCTCCGCTGTCGTTCGAGTTCGATGCGGACCGGGCCGAGGAGCCGCAGATCACGATCATGGAACCGACCACCAAGATCGCGATCCCGATCCCAATGCCGACAAGCATCCTGCCCTCCCTTTCCAGCCGGCCGACGCCGGCCATGCGCAAGACCATCCCCCGGGACACGGCCAACCTGAGCATGATCCAGGCACTGCTCCGGGGTCTCACCGGTCAGGGAGGGTCCTCCGAGTCCGTGGGAACGGAGGGCGAAGTGGACGCGATGAGGTACGGGCGGGTCCTCCGCTCAAGGCGGCTGGTCACGGTCCGAGGTTCGGGCAGCACTTTCAACGGGACATACTATGTGAGGCAGGTCACGCACAAGATCAAACGGGGGGAGTACAAGCAGAGCTTCACCCTCGTCAGGGAGGGACTCGGGTCCACTATCTAGGTGATGGAATGGCTGAGAGGTTCTTTGGAAAATACCGGGGCATCGTGAGCGACAATCGCGATCCGCTGATGCAAGGCCGTATCAAGGCCAGGGTGCAGGATGTGCTGGGCAGCAACGACAGCGGCTGGGCGCTCCCCTGCACTCCCTATGCCGGCAGCGGGGTCGGCCTATTCCTGCTGCCGCCGGTGGACGCCTCGGTGTGGATCGAGTTCGAGCACGGCGACCCGGACTATCCTATCTGGACCGGGTGTTTCTGGGCCCAGGGCGAGCTCCCCGCAGACCCCGCGGTGCCCGAGAAGAAAATGCTCAAGACCGATGCTGGCACGATCACCCTCGACGACACGCCAGGGGCCGGAGGGATCACGATCGAGACCACGACCGGTATGAAGATCGCGATCACCACGTCCGGCATCGAGATCAACGACGGCCAGGGAGGAACGGTCAAACTGACCGGCCCGAAGGTGACGATCAATGACTCCGCCCTCGAGGTGATCTGATGCCTGGCTACCTGCTCCACCAGGGCGCGACGGTGATGTGCACGCACGCCGGGCAGGCAATGCCGGCGGTGCCGAATCCCCGGGTGAAGGTGTCCGGTCAGATGGTGGTTACCCAGGATTGCATGTTCACGATCTCCGGCTGCCCCTTCAACGTGGCATCGGCCCCCTCTCCCTGCGTAACGGCGACATGGATCACGGCCGCGACGCGGGTAAAGGCAGGAGGCATGCCGGTGCTCATGCAGGACAGCCAATCGATATGCGCCCCGAACGGGACGCCGCTCAACATCATGGTGACGCAGACGCGGGTGAAAGGGACATGACCGACATCGATTTCCCCTACCATATGGACCACAAGGGCCGGACCGCCACCGCAGGTCAGGAAGACCATATTCGTGACCTGATCGAGCAGTTCATATTCACCAGCCCGGGCGAGCGGGTCAACCGGCCGGACTTCGGCAGCGGGCTCATACAAATGGTGTTCGCCCCCAACAGCTCAGAGCTCGCCACCGCCCTGAAGTACACCATCAATGCTGGCCTGCTCCGGTATCTGGGAGACCTCATAGAGGTGCAGGCGCTGGATGTGGAGAGCGTCGACGCGGAGATCAGGGTCACGATCCGGTACAGCATTCGGAGCACCGGTGAACAAAGGACCGAAACGTTCTCCCGGAGGTGTCCATGACCGCCACCATTTCCTGCGCAGGAGAGCAGAGGCGCCAGAAGGCCCGGGACCGGGGGCTCAACGGCATCGATTTCATAGAGGTGCTGTGCCCGGACCAGAACCTGCTTTGCGTACACCTCTTCTCGAAGGACCTGGAACGGATATCGCCAGCCAACATCCGGATCGACGGGGGGACCCGCATCCGCGGCATCAGGGCGGTGTCCGCAAAGGTCCTCAGGAGAGAGGACCCCGAGCTCGAGGACTGTCTGCGGATCAAGCTGAACAAAGCCGGTGATTTCTCGACCTATACTTTGAGCATCGTCGAGTCGCGGGATGGCGACCCGACAGATCACCCGCTCGCCGGTTTCGACCCATTCTATGCCTCGGCGGACTTCAGTTTCAAGACCTGCTGCGATTCGGACCTCGACTGCCGCAGAGCGGACCCCTGCCCCAGCCCGAAGGCGGACGAGCCAGTCATCGATTATCTGAACAAGGACTATGCCGGCTTCCGGCAGCTGATCCTGGACCGGATGGCGCTCATCATGCCGGATTGGAAGGAGAGGCACATCCCGGACCTCGGCATAGCGTTGGTGGAACTCCTTGCCTACACCGGCGACTATCTCAGCTATCGGCAGGACGCCGTTGCCACGGAGGCATACATCGGAACGGCGCGCCACCGGATATCGGTCAGAAGGCACGCCCGGCTGGTCGACTACGCCATGCATGAGGGCTGCAACGCTCGGACCTTCGTCTGCCTCAGAACGAGCCAGGATGTCCCCGACACGCTCCATCCCGCGGACATGTTCTTTGTAACCCGCTGCGACGGGCTGGACATCGCCGAAGGAACAGTCATCACCCCCGAACATCTGAGGAACGTCCCGGTCACGGAATACGAGGTGTTCGAGCCGTTGTTCGAGAAGACCGACCCGATCCCGTTGTTTGAGGCGCACAACGTGATCCCATTTTACACCTGGGAGAACCGGATGTGCTGTCTCCCGAAGGGTTCGACCCATGCCACGCTGAAGGACGGATGGGCAGAGGACCAGCACGCAGAAACGGTCCAGGGGACGGCCTCCGATGCGATCGCGGCGAAGAAGGGGGCGGCGGATGAACCTTCGGACCTTGGTGAACCTAGTGCTCAAAGACGTCGCAAACTGGACAATCTGAAGAAAGGCGATGTCCTGGTCTTCGAGGAGATCATCGGACCCGGCACCGGCAACCCGGCCGATGCCAGCCCGATCAACCGTCAGGCGGTCCGCCTGACCTCGGTCGAAAGGGACGTCGACCCGCTCAACGACCAGCCGGTGGTCGAGATAGACTGGGCACCGGAGGACGCGCTTGCCTTCCAGCTGTGCCTGTCCACAAGGTTGCCCTCTCCGGACTGTTCATTCATCACCGATATCAGCGTCGCCCGAGGCAACGTGGTGGCGGTTGACCATGGAAGGAGCACCGAAAGCGTTGAGCTGGGCATGGTGGCAGCGGCCAAATTCGAGGGCCGCTGCGACTGCCATGGGTCGACCGACGCGATCTATCTGCCAGCCCGGTTCTCGGCGGTCCTTCCGGAAAGGCCGGTGACGTTCCGGGAAGCCCCGAATGCACACGCTTCCGCGTCAGGTATGCTCGTTCAGGACGAAAGGAGGGCACTGGCCCAGGTCAAGCTGACCGGGACGGCCCTATCATCCCCCGGGGCTAAGGGCAGTGATGGCCTTTGGCTTCCCGTGCGGGACGCTCTGGACAGCTGGGAAGATGATCAGGTCTTCGTCGTCGAGGTCAATGACGAAGGATGTGCCTGCATCCGGTTCGGCGATGGGGAGCAGGGGAAGATGCCAGAGGTCGGCATTTCATTCTCCGCCCGGTTCCGGGTCGGGAACGGACCGGTCGGCAACGTCGGCGCTGGTACGATCCGGTACCTGGGCCTGCGGAACGCCCGGCTGAGCGGGATATCTGTGAGTGTCCGCAATCCTCTGCCGGCGATCGGAGGCACCGCGGCGGAACCGGTGGAGGAGGTCCGTTTGCTCGCCCCCCACGCCTATCGAAGGACGCTGGAGAGGGCCATCTTGGCAACGGACTACGCCGAGATCGCCGCCCGAAACAAGAAGATCCAGAACGCCTCGGCGGCACTGCGCTGGACAGGAAGTTGGTACGAGGTGCGGGTGGCGGCCGACCCGGTCGGCAAGGAAGAACTGATGCCCGAACTGGACAAGGAGCTCGAAAGGGAACTGCACCGGTTCAGGAGGATGGGCCATGACGTCGAGGTGGTGACCTCGGATTATGTCCCCCTCGACCTCACGCTCACTGTCTGTGCAGATGATGATTTCCTGAAGGAGCATGTGAAAGCAGCGCTTCTCGAGCGGTTCAGCAATCGGGTCCTCGCCGATGGCTCCCGCGGATTCTTCCACCCTGACCGGCTCACGTTCGGAGCTGGCGTTGCCGTGACCTCCCTAATGGCGGAGGCGCTCGCCGTACCTGGTGTCAGCTGCGTGGTGGTGAACCTAAGGCGATTGGGGGACGGCCCCGAAAAAGGCATTTCTGACGGGGTCCTCAAGCTCGGGGCTATGGAGATCGCACAGCTGGACAACGATCCCAGCTTTCCCGAGCATGGAAAGCTCACCCTGATAATGGGAGGTGGAAGATGAGACTGCCGTGTGGATGCTGTAGAGGCCTGTCCGCGCTGACCCCGATGGATATCGACAACCCGCCGGGCCAGAACTTCCTGCGATATCGCGCCGGCACCCATTCCTTGTTCCTCGCCTCGATGATCGCGCGGCTGTCCGCGGCCGAATATGCCGAGCTTGCCGGCCTCACGACCCGGGATCCCTCCGACCCATCGATCGCCATTCTGGACGGTTGGGCCCTGGTCGCCGATGTCCTGACGTTCTACCAGGA
Organism: uncultured Methanomassiliicoccales archaeon; assembly: GCA_963695345.1. Lineage (GTDB taxonomy): Archaea > Thermoplasmatota > Thermoplasmata > Methanomassiliicoccales > UBA472 > DASXVU01. The sequence continues at coordinate 368,047 of OY968769.1, read as the reverse complement.
ACGGATCGCGAACGAGGGGTACCTCCGGACCGCGACCGAACGTCTCTCGGTCCTGGAGCTGGCCGGGCTGGTAGGATATGCCCTGAAGCCCGGGGTCGCCTCCAGCGTTTACCTGGCCTATACCATGGAGAAAGGATATAGGACCGAGATCGCCACCGGCCAGAGGGTTCAAAGCCTGCCGGCGCCCGGGGAGGTCCCCCAATCGTTCGAGACCTCGGAACCCCTCAAGGCCCGGTCCGAATGGAACGCGATCCGTCCGAGGATGACCAGACCGCAGAACATCACTTGGACGGAGGAGGGCGGTCTGTCCTATGACCGGTTGTTCCTGAAAGGCACCGCCAACAACCTCAGGGCCGGAGACGTTCTGCTCCTGGTCTTTGGCAATAGGTCAGAGGAACGGGTCGTGCGGGTGATTCGGGAAGTTAACATCCAGGGCAAGGAGGACAGGACCGAGGTGCTCCTCACCACCGAGGCGGACAAATCCGGGGCGCGGTTCCTGGCCGCGGACAAAGCGGTATCTAACTCGCTCACCAAGTCACCATTGACGATGGCCGACGTCTTCGCGCGGCTCTCTGTGCCTCCGGCCCTTCAGCCTGCGGGAGGCAAGGCATTGGACCGGAACATCAAGGAGGCGGTATCCGAGGGATCGGACGTCATTCCGCAGACGATCGCCTATCTGGACCCGGTGCCCGCGGCCTCCCTCTACAAGGCCTTCGCGAGCGTGGGGTCGGGCAAGACCCGGCAGCTGAAGGGTATCTTCGTCATGCGCCAGAAGGCCTCCCTCTTTGGGTACAACTCCCTCGGGAAACCTCCCGTTGCCCGGTTCACCATCGACCCGACCACCGGGATAAACACCTCCACGGATGTGGAGTTCACCGACACATCGACCGGGGCCCCCACGTCCTGGCACTGGGATTTCGGTGATGGCAAAAGCCCTTCCGAGCTTCAGAATCCGACACACAGGTTCACTTCGACGGGCACGTTCACGGTGACCCTGACCGTTTCCAACGCCCTCGGGGCGAGCACATCGAGATGGACCATCGGCGTCGAGACGCCGCCGATAATCATCAACTGAGGGAGAAAAGACAATGGCAACCGTAATAGTTAACGATTGGACCCCTGAGGAAAAGGCCGACGAGCTCTCTCTCGACGCTAGCTACGAGAAGATACAGCCGGGGGGCTTTGTCATCGTCCAGAAACCTGGACAGGACATCCGGGAATCATCGGCGTTCGGAGTCCTCGATGTCGAGTTCGTCCCGAGGACGGCGTACGGCATCAGCGCAAAGACCACCCGCCTGAGGCTCGACGGGGACTGGTTCGATGCCGGGACCGGTATCACGATGGAGACCATCCGGAAGACGGCCGTTCTGGCCCAGAGCGAAGAGCTGGAATTGTCGGAACGACCGGTCCTCAACGAATCGGAGGGCACGCTGGAGGACATATTTGGCAGCAGCATCGAGCTGGACGGGCTGTATGATGGCATACAGACGGGCCGATGGATCATCGTCTCCGGTGAAAGGACCGATGTTGGCACCACCGGGGTCATGGCAAGCGAGCTCGCCATGGTCGCAGGGGTACAGCACTACGTCGATCAGGAGCTCCCCGGAGATACCGCCCATACCACCCTGAGGCTGGCGAACCCCTTGGCCTATTCCTACAGGCGGGACAGCGTCACGATCAACGCCAACGTCGTGAAGGCGACGCATGGCGAGACCCGGGCGGAGGTGCTAGGCAGCGGCGACGCGGCCAGGTCCCTGCAGGGGTTCGCCCTCAAGCAATCCCCGCTGACCCACGTCTCCGCGGCAACCGTCAGCGGGACCTCGTCGACGCTCAAGGTCCGGGTGAACGACATCCTGTGGCGCGAGTCCGACACCCTGGAAGGGCTCACCCGGACGGACAGGGCATACGTGACGGCGACCGACGATGAAGGAAAGACAAAGGTTACCTTCGGCAACGGCCAGAAGGGAAGCCGCCTTCCCACCGGCGCGGAGAACGTCAAGGCGGTGTACCGCACCGGGATTGGGTCCACCGGTAACGTGAAGGCGGGACAGATAAGCCTGCTCGCGACGAAACCGCTCGGTGTGAAGGGCGTCATCAATCCCATCCGGGCATCGGGCGGGGCGGACCGGGAGAACCGGGACCAGGCGCGCATCAATGCGCCGCTGGTCACCACGGCCCTCGACCGCTTGGTCTCCGTCAAGGATTATGCGGACTACGCCCGGACGTTCGCCGGCATCGGGAAGGCCGATGCCCGCATGGTCACGGACGGCAGCCGGGGGATGGTCCACCTCACGATCGCCGGCGCGGGTGACATCCCGATCGACGAGACATCCGACCTCTATCGGAACCTGGAGACCGCCCTGCGTGCCTATGGGGATCCCAACCAGCCGGTCACGGTGGCGGTGCGGGAGCGCATCGCGATCCTGATATCCGCCCGGGTGAAGCTCCTGCCGGAATACTCATGGGACACCACGGAACCGAGGATTCGGGCGGCGCTCCTCGATACGTTCAGCTTCGACCGGCGCGAGCTGGGGCAGAGCGTGTACAAGAGCGAGGTCATCGGCGCGATCATGGGCGTCCGTGGGGTTGAATACCTCGAGATCGAGGCATTCAAAGGACTGACCCAGTCCCAACTGCTGGAGATGCTGAAGGCACTGGACCGTTCCTCATCCGGATCCGGGACGGATACGGATGCGACTGGAACGGGTAAGGTCGTGATCGGGCCGGAAAGACCGGACCGTCCCAAGACGCCCCTTCCCATAAAAGTCACGAGGGTGCCCCGGTGCTCCGTGATCGGCGTAAGCCTGGCCCGCTTCGACCGGGACGACCCGCATTATGTAAAGGCGATACTCCCCGCGCAGCTCGCATATCTCCAGCCGGACGTTCCGGACACGCTGGTCCTCAACGAGGTGAAGGAATGACACTCATGAAGGACAGGATGTACGAACTGCTTCCGGCGATCTACAGGATCCGCGATGCGGAGAACGGATACAAGCTGCGCGCCCTCCTCCGCATCATCGAAGAGCAGGCGGACGTCATTGATGACGACATCGCCCGGCTCTATGACAACTGGTTCATCGAGACCTGCGATGATTGGGCGGTCCCCTATATCGGTGACCTTCTGGGTCATCTCCCGCTCCATGGTACTGGCGAACCGGCTAGGAAGGGGTCGGCCCGGAATATGGACCGTACCCGCATCCTGATGCCCAGGCGGGACGTGGCGAACACCATTCGCTACCGGAGGCGCAAGGGAACCCTCGCCCTCCTCGAGCTCCTGGCGGAGGATGTGGCAGACTGGCCCGCCCGTGCCGTAGAATTCTACCGGTTGCTGGGCTGGACCCAATCGCTTAACCATCGGCACATGCACCGGGGGCGGACGGCGGATCTCAGGGCGGTGGACCGGCTCGAACTGATCGACGGGCCCTTCGATCCCCTGGCCCACACCATTGATGTGAGGAGGATAGCGTCCAGCCGCAAGCCTGGAAGGTACAACATCCCCAGCGTGGGGGCTTTTGCCTGTCGGCTGAGACCGTATCGGGTCTCATCGACCCCGGCGTTCCATGTCGACACGGTCGGGGCAAAGAAGAGCGGTGCACCTTCCAACTACACGTTCAGCGTCCTCGGCAACGACGTTCCGCTCTTCACCCTGCCGGAACGGGAGACCGATCCCAAGCACATCGCCGAGGAAATCAACCTTCCAGTGCAGATCCGCAGAAGAGCCTTTGAAAAGAAGGACGGCAAGGAAGCGGACCGGCGGTATGGCCAAGCCTCCGATGTCTACTATGGCCCGGAGAAGAGCTTGGCCATATGGGTCGCCGGCTGGTCGGGCATCAAGAACAAGTCCAAGGGGTCCTTGGACCTGGTACCGGCGGAGCAGATCATCGCCGCGGACCTGAGCAAATGGTCGTATGACGTGCCGAAGAACCACGTGGCGGTGGATCCATTGCTGGGCCGGATCAAGTTCCCAGCTCTTCAGAAGAACCCGGCGAACGTCATCGTCAGGTATCATTACGGTTTCTCCGCGGATATGGGAGGCGGAGAGTATCTCCGGCCGATCCCGGGCCCCGACCTGCTCGCCATCTCAAAGATTACGCAGCCACAGACCTGAAGGACATCGATCAGTTCGCGGCCCGACTTGCGGCCGCCGCGGACCTGGGAGATACGGTCTCGGCCTACATCCTCGAGAGACTTTCCGACGACACGAGGTCCCAGCTATCGGTGACCGCCTCCGTCGCCCTACCTGGATTGCTCGCCCGCGACCTGAACGCCATGCTCGACGATGAGGAGCTCTATGATCCCGAACGGTTCAGGAACATCGATCTCACCTCTGGCGAGATAGTGGGCCTTCTCGCCCAGAAACCTAAGGGCGACAGGATCTTCCGCCGCAACCGCCTGCTCCTGGAAGCGGCGTATCCAAAATTCGTTACCACTAGCTTCCTGTTGTACCGGGTCGGGGAGAAAGAGGAATACCGGAAGATCAACGACGCGCTGGCGGAATGGAACAAGGATGCCCCGGTGTCCGCGGTCATCGAGATCGCCGACAGCGGGGTCTACGTGGAACCGTTATCCATCGATCTGAAACAGGGACAGGGCCTTTATCTCCGCGCCGCGAATGAAAGGCGCCCGGTCATACGCCAGCTGAACTGGCAGACCACCGGTCCGGACACCGTGAGCGTCTCCGGGGGAGCGGGCAGCCGCATCGTCCTGGACGGGCTGCTCATCACCGGAAGGGGCGTCCGGGTCACCGGCCCCGATCGATCGGACGGCGGGATGGAAGGTGTCGATGACCTGTGCGAGGTGGTCGTTCGGCATTGCACGCTGATCCCCGGGTGGTCCCTGGACAGCGAGAGCTGCCCGGAGCACGGGAACGAGCCCAGCATAGAACTGGTGAACACCCGTTCGCAGCTGCGGATCGAGAAGAGCATCGTCGGCTCGATAACCGTTTCCGCCTACGACATCAGGTCCGAGCCGAACCGGGTCCGGATCAAGGACAGCATCCTCGATGCCACCGGGAGCGATCTCGAGGCGGTCAGCGCCCCGGATGGGCTGATCGCTCACGCCACCATGTCGTTCGAGCGCTGTACCGTCCTGGGGAAGGTATCGACGCACAGCATCAAGATCGCCCAGGACAGCATCTTCACCGGGATGATGGCGGTGGCCCGGACGCAGGCGGGCTGCATGCGCTTCTGCTACGTACCGTACGGCTCCAGGACGCCCAGGCGATTCCGGTGCCTTCCCGACGCCCTGACCTCCGTGGCGGGTCTGGGCGACCTCCAGAAGGAGGATATCAGGGAGCGGGTCCGTCCCTATTTCACGAGCAGCCGATACGGTATGCCGGGCTATTGCCAGCTTGCCACGGATTGCCCCCTGGAGATAAGGGAAGGGGCGGAGGACGAATCGGAGATGGGAGCGTTCCACGACCTTTACCAGCCGCAGCGCGAGGCGAACCTGCGTCTGCGATTGAACGAATACACGCCGACCGGAATGGAGTCTGGCATTTCTTTTGTGAACTAGGAGGAGGGTTACCTTGGCAGGAAAAAAACCAGTGAAGACGGGTACGGCAACATCAAAGGAACTGACAAGCTTGAAAAAGGACACGGCGAACATCATCGGAAAGACCGAAACTGAGGTTGTGGTGGTGGGAGGATCGAAGGTTGTCAAAGGCACCCGTTCTGGGACCATCGACGGGGAGTTCCGGGGGGACTTCACCCGGGACACGTTCGATCCATTGAAACACTTCACCCGCGTCCTGATGCAGCAGGGCAGGGTGCAGCTCGACGCCGACTGGAACGAACAGTCCTCCATCCTGTTGCATTTCCTGCAGACCCTGGCGGCCGACCTCATCGGTCCGTTCGGAGGTCCGGAGGGCGACTGCGGGTTCAAGATCGCGCCAAAGGAAGGTCAGGCGAATGATTTCCTGATCGGGAAGGGGCGCTATTACGTGAACGGGGTCCTGTGCGAGAACGAAGAGGAAACGAACTACCTCGGCCAGCTTTCCCCGGCAAGCACGATGCGACCGCTGACCAAGGGCCGGGTCTGCGTCGTCTACATCGATGCCTGGGAGCGGGCGCTCTCCTACATCGAGGATGCCGGGATCCGAGAGGTCGCACTCAACGGTCCGGATACGGCCGCCCGGGCAAAGACCGAATGGATGGTGCGCACCAGCGATTACTTCGGGGACCTGAATTGCGCGAACTTCCGTGAACTGCTCAAGGAAATGTCAATGATGCTTTCGCGACTGGGCCGGATGAGGCCGGACATGAGCTCCGATGACCGGTCCAATGACATCTGCATCATAGACCCGGATACGAGGTACCGCGGCCTGGAGAACCACCTATACCGGGTGGAGGTCCACACCGGCGGCACAGCAGCCAACGCCACCTTCAAGTGGTCCAGGGAAAACGGGAGCGTCCAGTTCCCGATCCTGGCGCTGGAGGACAAGAGAATTACGCTGGCGCATCTTGGAAGGGACGAGTCACTGAGCCTGAGGACCGGTGACTACGTCGAGATCATCGATGACGATTCGGTGAAGCAGGTCTATGACTTCGAGGATGTGGTGAGGACGCTCAAGGACTCTGACCACAGGATCGATCGGCGCAAGCTGTATGAGGTCGCGGAAGCGGACCGGGCCCACCTGACAGTGACCCTGAAGGAGAAACCCGGGTTATCATATGACAGTGACAGCGAGAACCATCCGCTATTGCGCCGTTGGGACCATGCCGAGCCCGATGCCAAGGACAACTGCATCTCCATCGACGAATCCGCCGATAGGTACTTCGACCTCGAGGACGGGATCAGGATACAATTCTCCTCACCGATGTCCAAGAAAAAATCCATCTATCTGCCTGGGGACTACTGGCTGCTTCCCGCCCGGGTGGTCACCGGCGCCATCGACTGGCCGGTTTCCGGAGAAGAATATGTGACCCTTCCCCCGCATGGTATCACTCACGGCTATGCGCCTCTCGGTATCATCTATGTCGACAAGACCGGATCGGTCGAGCTGAGGGATGACTGCCGGTGCGTGTTCACCACCAACCGGAAGTGCTACCCCGAGGATAAGTGATGGACGCACCTGCGGGCCATTCAAACTGAGAACAGCTAGCGAAGAGCGGTCCCGTTATCTCCGGCATGGTTCTAACCGAGCTGGCCCCTACCGATCAGGACATAATGATCACGTCATTCCAATGGACCATCCCATCGAATCCAATTCCCGTTTATAAGCCCATATTATGCCGATTATCGAGTTCTTGACCTTGGAGTAGGCGTCATAGAACTGGTTAATGTCAGTCCCGCCCAGGAACAGTTTTTTCTGTGTCTCCCATGCGTCGGGGTCCCCCTCCGCCCCCAGAACGGTGAAATCGACACCCATGCGGACTAGGTTCAGCTTAATGTCCCATATGAGATCAGCGAACCTTCCCGGTCCGAGCTCTTTCAGCCTCTCCCGGTCCGTTTCCGGGATCTTTACCAGCCCCACCATCATAACGAATGGTGAATCATGATTCTCATGGACTATTTGCAGATGCAGCATCGTCTCTTTCTCAGCCACTTCCACGACAAAATCATGATGCGAGTCCAGGACCGAGATGACCTCGAAACCTGACCGGACAGCCCATTGAACGACCTCATCAAGGTTCTTTTCACTACTCACTCCAGGCATGCCCTCGGCTCCTTTCCATATTAATTATATATGTGATATAATAGAATCATCATTTATAAATTGTATGTTATGGCAAATGTTATCTATCGACAAGATAAATGCCATGGCACTTCGAGGGGTTTCATGGCGGAAAAGGACGGTTCTGACATCAGCGGGCAGGAGTCCATCGTTATCGGTCCTGCCGATATCAAAACGGATCGGGCGCAGAGAATATTAAACTCGTTGATGAACACGACCATACTGTTGATGAGCCAGATGATGGGCATCTTCTCGCAGGTTCTCGTAGGGACGATCGGAGCGGTGGCAACGGAAATGACCACGGCGTTCGCCGGGGAGGAGGAGGGTCAGAGGGTCGAACAGGAGATGCAACAGAAGTTGCCCGAGGTCGACGAGAAGATGAAGGCGACGATCTCCGAAATGCGCAACGATATCTATGCCCAGATCGGTCAGAACAGAAACGAGATCGAACCATACTTTTCCGATGTGGTTTATGACCGGGGGCCGGAGATCATAGAGAAATATGATTTCGGACTTCCTAGGTTGACCGAGGAGCTCAACGATGATACGATCGCCCAATATTCGCTGTTGATCGCCAAAGAGGACCCGAGATTCATGGAGATGTTCACCGGATTGCTTGACTGGATGAACTCATTGCCGAAGATGCCGGAGAAAAGTGAGGAATGATCTTCACTTTCTGGGCACTGATTGTCATTGTACCTGTTGTTCTCGGTTCAATGAGCATTTAAGGTCGGTTCCCGCATCAGTCGAGTTCCCCGTGGAAATAGGATCGATGTGCGTCGCAGCGGCATTTCTTGTCCCAGGGCTCGGAACAGCGCCCAATCAGTTCCACCATCATATCTCCTTCACGCTTCGAGACCGGACCTTTGATGAGGACCTCGCCGTCGCCCAAGAACCTATCATGAAAGATCTCCACGGTATAGACCTGGCACCGGCCACAGAAGTACAGCGATTCGATGTATTCATCGCCCATGATGCTGCCTGAGATGGATGCCCTGGGCTGGTCAGCGGCCTGCGGGTCAAGCCCAATTCCGCATCGCGAACATGAAATCATAATGACCTCTCCACTTTCCGATATTCTGATCTCGGTGGTCGGACGGTTCGAGGGGATTCTACGTCTTAGGATAGTCCTCCGAAACAGTATGCGATGTTCAGCTAAGAACATGATCTCAACATTCGCTCATTGGCCGATGGCCTCCTTCCGTGATTCCAGATGCTCATCCTAAGACATCATTTGCCAGTCCATCACGGTGAGGGCGTCTTTGGTTTCCTCCAAACATGGGCCACGCCAATGGCGGCCGCCAATGCCATCGAGGCGAGGAAGATCCATTCTATGTCGGAGCCAGATATGCCCCCTTCGTGGGGCGACGCGGTCAATACCTGGCTGCCAAGTTCGCTAATGACGCCCGGCTCAACGGTTGCCTCGAAGGTCAGGTCCTCATAGCCCTCCTTATGCACGGTCAGGGTGTACCAGCCCGAGGTCACATTGCTCAGGTTGAAACGACCTTCAGAATCGGTCACCGTCCAGGTACCGTTGCCAAGCATGACGGTCGCGTTCGAAATGGGTCTGCCATCTCCCAAAACGGTCCCGGATAGCCCACCCTGGTCCTTCAGGGTCGCGAACGTCCAACGGGCGAAGACATCATTCCCCACCAGGTCCCAGGCGGTGACGGTCACGTTGTAGACGCCCCCATAGCTCAGGGTCATGGCGATCGAAGCTTTGTTGCCGTTCCAAGCGATCGTCCTCTTCTCCCCGTTCACCTTGACGACCGCGGAGGTCATGTTCATCGGTTTGGAAAAGGTGATGGATATCGACGAGTTCAGGAGAACGTTCTCGCCCGTCGGCGATCTGGAGAGTATCGTCGGAGATACGGAATCGACCGTGAACCGGACGCTCCTGGAGGCGGTATTTCCCGCCAGGTCGGTTGCTTTCACGTCCACGACATGCTCACGGTTGCCCAGGCCGCGCAGCACCGTCGAGTGATTGGAGACGGGGACGTTCGACCATGCGCCGCCGTCGGTACGGACCTGTATCTGGGCGATGCCGGTGACATTGTTCATGCTCCAGGTGACCGTGATGGATGTGGAATTGGTGTATGTTCCATTGGCCGGTGCGGTTATGGAAAGCGCCGGGGCGATCCTGTCCACGATGAATGTCACCGAGTCCTGGTTGAGATTTCCCGCACGATCATACGCCCTTACGCCGACGTCATAGGTGCCGTCATTCAGTCCATTATACGTCTTGACCTTGCCGCCGACCGTCGTCCAGGCGCCGTCCTTGATCCTGATCTCGTAATGGTCGAAATCGGTCGGCTCATCCCCGGTCCATCTGATCGTCACGGAACCGGTGTTGTTGTACGAGCTGTTGTTCGGAGAAAAGATCTGGACGGATGGAGCGATCCTGTCCACGATGAACGTCACCGAGTCCTGGTTGAAATTTCCGGCTCGGTCGTAGGCCCTGACCAGTACGGTGTATGCGGCGTCGGAAAGGCCGCTGAGGCTGACGTTCCTGCCGCTGACCGAGGTCCATGCGCCGCCGTTCAATCCGATCTCGTAATGGTCGAAATCGGCCGGCTCATCCCCGGTCCATCTGATCGTCACGGAACCGGTGTTGTTGTACGAACCGTTTGCTGGCGTGATGATATCGAGCGAAGGGGCGATCGTGTCCACGATGAAGGTCGCCGAGGTCCGGTTGTGGTGGCCGGCATTGTCATACGCGGTGATGTTGACGGTATGCTGTCCTTCCGACAGGCCGCCCAGCAGGTAGGTGCTGTCCCTGGACGAATTCCCGGACCTCGCCGCACTGGACCTCGCAGTTCGCGATCCCCGATGCGATGTCGATCGCCGTCCAGTTAACCCTGACATCGTGCGAGGCGATGAGGGATCCGTTCGACGGAGCGGTGATGACCAGGGAAGGCGGGGTGATGTCCACGGTGAAGTTCGTCATCGCCCTGCCCTCGGCCCCGAGGATATCGGTGATGTTCACGGCCACGGTGTGATGGCCTTCGTCAAGAAGCAGGGAGAGGCTGGTCCCCTGGACGGTCATCCATATGCCATCGACGCTGACGTTGCGGTGGACGATGTGGAACGAATCGCTGACATTCCAAGAGACGAACATGTTCGTCACATTTGTGATACTACCGTTCACAGGGCTGATGATCGTGACCGAGATGTCGGCCACTCTTTCAAGAGCCAGGGGGAACCAGTCCTTGACCGGTCCGGTGATATCGTACGGAACGTCCACAATGCCGTCATGGTCATCGTCCGGCGAGGACCAGTCGCACCAGAAGTTACCGGACCCGGTCAGGTCCCAATGGTTGTTCGGACCGTCATCGTATGCCTGGACATTCGTTCCGCTGTAGGTCGTGGAGGATCCATGGTTCATGATGAGCAGGTTCCCGAACAGGAGGTTGCGATCGCTGTTATGGAACAGATAGATGCCATAGAGGCTGTTGCCGCTGATGGTGTTGTTCGAGACGGTGTTGTTGCCTGAGGAAGAGAAGTAGATCCCGTAGTCATTGTTGGCGACGGTGTTGTTGTCGATCGTGTTGTTCTGTCCCGATGACGATATGCTCATGCCGATCGTGTTGTCGCTGCAGTTGTTGTTCGAAACGGTGTTGTTTCCTGATCCGCTGATCGCGATCCCGTTGGTGGCGCCGCTGCAGGTGTTCTTGGATAGGGTGTTGTTCTCGCTCGAGTCGGTCAGGAAAATGCCGTCGGCCACATTCCCGCTGCAGTTGTTGCCGATGATTTCGTTGACGTGGGAGGATTCCAGATTGATGCCGATGGTGTTGCCGGTGAGGTCGTTGTTCCTGAGCACGTTATGGCCGGACAGGTGCAGCCTGATGCCGTTCCCGTTCTCGTGACAGGAGTTGTTCTCCAAAGTGTTGTTCCGGGAGTTGTCCGTCACCAGGAACGCGCTCACGCTGGACCTGCAGGAATTGTTCATGATCGCGGTGTGGTTCGAACCGGATATGACGACCCCTTCGTAGACATTGCCGATCAAAGTGTTCTCCGAGACGACATCATGGTCCGAGGACTCCAGTTCGATGCCGTGATCGTTGGACCGGATATCATTGCCAGATATCCTGTTGTATCCGCTGGATGAGGTCAGGCACACCCCGACGGTGTTGCCGGCGCAGGTGTTGTTGGTGATGATGTTTTCGTCAGAACCGGTCAGCCATATCCCGTTCTCGTTGCCCCCGCAGGGGTTGCCGTCAAGAGTATTTCGGTTCGAATTGTCCAGCCTGATCCCATAAGTGCAGTCGTAGCAATCGTTGTTCTCGATGATGTTGTCATTCGACGATTCCAGCCAGATCCCCTTGCCGTCGGCCGTCGGGGTTTTGCAGGCGCAGGTGTTGTTCACGACGACGTTTCCGCTGGAGGAAACGATGCGGATGCCGTGATCGCTGTCGTTGATGCACGTGTTGTTCGCTATCCAGTTATTGTCTGCGGTGTACAGGACCATGTTGTTGCAGAGATTGAAAGCGATGAGGTTGCCGCTCGCGCTCTGGACATAGATATCGTTGTTGTTGCCGCTGAAGTTGTTGCTCACCAGGGCCGCGCCGTTCGCGTTGATGATCTCTATGCCGTAGTAATTGCCGCTGAAGGTGTTGTTCTCTATGGTCACACTCCCGCTCGTCACTCCCTGATGGATGCCGACGCCGTTGTTGGTGAAGGTGTTGTTGAACACCGTGACATTATCTGAATGGGACAGAAAGAGCCCCGACGAGGATATGCCGATATCGGCATTGTGCAGGGAACAGTTCCTGATGACCAGGTAGGCATCTGTGCCAGAGATGTACATCCCATAGTTCGAACCGCTGGCATTGATATCCAGATTCTCGATGATGTACGGATCGTCCGCGGAGCCGGTGCCGTTCCAATGGTTGGAGGCTATCAGCGACCCCAGCTCGGCATCGTCATACACGTGGATCAGCGAGTGCGGGTTGAGGGCCAGGCCTCTGGGTACCGCATCAGCGGTCGATAACGCCTGGGTGACGGCGATGGTCGACACGATCAGCAGAATGAACACAAGCAATGGTGACGCTCTTCTCACGATATGACCCACATTCCCACCGGACCCATCAAAATATTCGGAATTGGATGAAATATCGTGATATTAATAGTCATTTTCAAAAATACTAATGGACGAACTCATCACCTTCAGGGCCAATGATCATCGGACAGGAGTCTTGAATTCCCCTTATCCCAGGCCTCTTCACCCATTTCTGTCAACGATTACCAATATCACTCTGGGACCATCGATCGGTCCATTCGTCCCGAACTGTCACACCTTCCAGAAACGCCCCGGCACCCTTACCGATACCCGATGCCCGTATCCTTCCAGATTCAGCATCTCCGTATCGCAGATCGACCTCAGCCTTTTCCACAGCCAGGACGAGTTGTAGTCCTCGATGTCCGCCGGGACGCTGTCGAGCAGGTTCTTCGAGCAGACGACGATGAGACGCTCCTTGGCCCGCGAGAAGATCACGTTGGTCCGGTTGAGGTTCAGTATGAACTCGGCGCTCTCCCCGATGGCGTTGGTGTCGCTCTGCGTGCCGGAGACGATTATCGTCTCGCACTCTCCGCCCTGGAGCCGCTCTACCGTATCGATCATCTTGATCTGATCGCCGTACCTTTCGGTCAGGAGGCCTTTCAACGCCCCTTTTTGCGCCCGATGGGGGGTGATGATCGATATCGAGCTCGGTTCGATGTCCCTCTTCGATCCTGGCCTGGACGCGATGATGTCACGGATCAATCCGGCCTCGAACTGGTTCAGCTTCCTGGAGCCGGACTCATCATGGACGATGAGGTAGATGCCACCGTGTTTCCACAGGTCCGCGAGGGAGGAAAACCTTCCATCCTTGGGCGCCGCCTTCTTTCTGGAGGTGAGCATGACCCCCTCCCTCCGGTAGACGTCCGCGATGAGGTGGATCAGCTCATCCGTGAGCCGGTAGGTGAGCGTCAGTTCCGACTGCCTCAACGCATGCCCATCGCATTTGCCGCACAGCCTCTTGACGGTGACATAGGCGCTCTCATGGGGCGTCATCCTGGCGACCTGCTCCCGGTCCTCGTTCTCCCAGTCGTGGGAGGTGATGGGCGACAGTTGCATATGATCCCCGGCCAGCATGATCTCTCCGCCCGGGGACACCATGGTGGCCAAGGCCAGGAAGTCCGGGAACAGCATCATGCTGGCCTCGTCGACTATGAGGCCGGAGGCACGCGAGGGGCCCAACGGCCATCCGTTCCGGTCCATGTTCTTTCCCAGCTTGAGGACCTCGTTGACGGAGCCGCAGACCACCACGTCGTTCAAGCGCAGGAGGTCCCTTATCTGGGTGGTGTTCTCGGCGGCAATATCCTCGGGCAACGGGGATCCCTCCCTCAGGCGCAGTATGCTGACCGGATTGTCCCTCAACCCGTTCTCCGAGGAGGCTTTCCTGAACGAAGGCAGCGTCAGCCTCAACCGTTCGGTCAGTTCGTCCACGGCGGTGTGGGTGTTCGCCGAGAGGAGGAACAGCTTTCGCACCGGGGTCGATGCCAGCCGGAGGAGTATCGCCGCCGCCGTCGTGTTCGTCTTGCCGGTCCCGGGCGGACCGAGCAGCAGCTGGACGGTGCTCTCCAAACCGTCGATGCAGGCCTGGACCTGGACCTCGTCCAGCGAGCGGTCGAGCACATTCATCGAACGCAGCAGTTTCCTGTACCCTTCGGCCGTTTCCTGGTCCAGTTGCGTCCTTTCCGGGATCGAGGGCGATTCTGGATTGAACCACTTGACCGCCGGGGCGCCGCGGTTGTTCCTCAGCCATTCGTCCACCCGGTTCTGGACGAATGCCGAGATGCCCTCTTCCACCAGCGCGAACGGCATCGTGATGTTGCTCGGCAGCGACGGCAGCACATAGTCCCGGGCGATCGGGTCCTTGTAGTTGGTGGTGACCACCTTGGCCGCGAACAATCCGGTCGACCGGTCAAGATGCGTCACCTTTCCTGTGACGCCTTTGCCCAGGACCTCCTGGATCGACTGTCCTTCGTTGGGCCCTCCCGAGTACGGCGAGATCCGAACGAACGAATCCTCGCCGATCATGCAGACGGAGAAGAACACCTCCGGATCGACGGAGAACCGCTCCAGGTCGAGAACACCCCGGATGCTGTGGCTGCCGTCTTCCATGGGTACGTCCATGAGGTTCTTCAGCGGCAGCGCGAAACCCTCGGCGACCCGGGCGGAAGGCGAACGGAGGCACGAGGTAACCCAATCCACTTTCTTCACGTGGTGGTCGAGGCGCATGAAGTCGAGGCAGGCGTTGACCAGGTCGTAGCGGCCCGAGAAACGTTCGTCCACATGTTTCAGCTCGCCTATCGGCATCAGCGGTTTCTGTATGCCCTCGTTCTTGAGGAGCCGCTCCTCGAGCCATCTCAGCGCCTGGCACTTGGCCTGCAGGAACGCGGCTATCTGTCCGGATCTGCCGCCGCGGCGGTAGTCGTTCAGCAGCGCCCGGTCCATTCCGCCGCTCGCCTCCGGCAGTTTGCCCCAAAGCGCGTACCAATAGGGGGCGTTGATGTCCGAACTGAACTTGGTCCTGATCTCGAAGAACTCCGGATGCCCGTCCGGGTCATGCCTCTCGCACCACTCGCCGGCGCTGTTCAGGTTAAGATAGGTGCGGAAATCGAATATGTCCCGGCGGAATGAATAGGATAGGTCGGTGGGTACGCCGTCCACGTCCCTGGTCCAGTGGAACCGGGGGAAACCGTACCAGCTCAATGAGGTGGCGATCGCCAGACTGTGCCCGGTGTAGCCTAGTGCCACCTTCTGGTCGATCTCATCCCTCAGTGGGGTGAAGATCAGCTGCTCCATCGGCCCGTGGCAGCGTTCCCGGCAGCCTAGCAGTTCGGTGAGGCTGTGGAGCAGGGAACCGCCAGCGCGGGAGCAGGCATCGATGAGATGGGCCATGTCGTTCCTGGACCAGACGTAGAAATGCACCGGTCTCTTGTCGTCACCCTTTCCGACATTGACGATCGCGTCCGCCAGCCGATCGAAGAAGGATTGGACCATGCGTCCTTCCCTTTCGTCGTCGGCCTTCTTCTCGCCGGTCCAGGGCTCAGATACGAAGCTGACCACGTGCTCTCCGTTCAATGGCCGGCGTTGACTGGATCCGATGTCCAATTCCATGGGGACCGGTTCGAGGCGGTTCCTGTCCCCGACCTTCTCGCTGATGGTGATCAGCGGCGACACGCTGTCGGTGATGTGGGCGGACAACGCCGCCAACCGGTTCTCGATATATTCGTACTCGACGTCCAGGTAGATACGGATTAGGCGGGGTTCGTCCCCGCACTGATATTCCGGTAGCTGGCCCTTGCCCGGGTTCGACCGGGAGATGACAGGCCAATCGCCTTCCCGTTTATCCCTGAGGGTGGAGCGGCGGGCTTTCGCCTTGATGATCAGGTCGCCCAGGTCTATGCTGAAACCGGGGCTCCGCAGGAGGTTACGGGCCGCTCCCGATGACGGGTCCAGGTCCGCCAGGGCATCGATGGTATCGATCCCGTTCTTGAGCAGTATGCTGACCGCCGAATGGTCGATGCCGATCAGTTCGATCCGCCTCAGCCTGGCGCTCTCGGGCAAACAGATCGGACAATAGAGACAGGAATCGCACTTGGGTTCCAAACGGTAGCCGAGTTTCTCCAAGGGGGTGCGGGAGATGTTTTCGAATATGCCGTTCGAAGATAGCAGTTGCCTGAGGTCATCCATTTCCTCCCTTAGGTCCAGTGAGGGCAGGGCCAGGGCATCCTGGTTCTGGTTCGATTCCTCATCGATCCGGGCCACCACCGATTCCAGCACCGCATGCTTGATCGGGTTGCCGATATCCCCTGGTTCCTCGGCCAGCGCTTCCCCGACCATCAGCCGGTAGGCTGCCAGCTGTATCCGGTGATAGGTCTTGTCCCTGCGGCTGGCCTTGCATTCGACTATCCTCAGTACCGGGGTTCGACCCTCCCATCGCAGGAGGAGGAAGTCCATCCTTCCCGAGACCAGGAACGACCCGATCTGGCGGGATATCTCGACCTCCCTGGCAAAAACAGGTTTTCCGGGTTCGATCCCCCTGATCCTTTCCAGGAAATCGGTCCAGGTGATCTCCCCCTTGTCATTGTCGGATGTGGGAGGATTGAGATAGGTCATCGTCCTGGAAAAGTCCTCGGCCCATTGGTCCTCCAATCTTTGGCCGTTCATCGCCAGGATGGGGTTCAGGGGTTTGCGCACCGCCGGGAAGAATGGGAATTTCCTGGCCTCCTGCCCTTTGTCCAGCCTGAGCCTGAAGTTGCGGGCGCAGCTGCCTTTATCGATGTACTCTCCGATGTCAGTGACGATGATCCGAGGAATATCTTCTGACATTTGCACCCACCCATCCATCAGTCGTCTGGACGACCGTTGAGCTAATCCGATGCAAGTACATCTATAATCCCTTTCTTGCGATGGTTTTGATGTGGTTCAGATCGTTCGAGGATAGTGAAATGAACGTGATTCATTGTATCGTATCGAGGAACATAAGTGTCAAAGGAATTGCGTTCGTTCGCGCCTGTCATTGATCCCGACACAAGGATATTGATCCTGGGAACGATGCCAAGCACCATCTCGCTCCAAAAAGGCGAATACTACGCCAATCCAAGGAACAATTTCTGGCGGATCGTCTTTGCGGTATTTGACAGACCTCAGGGTCTGGAGCAAAGCCCTGGCTACGCGGAAAAGATCGGTTTTCTCAGGCAGAATAGGATCGGTCTCTGGGATGTCCTACGGGAATGCGAGAGAGAGGGAAGCGGTGATTCTGAGATCAACGGTGGGGTGTCTAACGATCTCTTGGAACTGACCGCCAACTATCGCAATGTCAGGTGCATTTGTTTCAACGGGCAGAAGGCGAGCAAACTATTCTTCCGGTCAAATGATGAACGTTCATTCACCGATGTGAATTTCAAATCCCTGCCCTCCACATCCCCCGCGAACGCTGGCATGCCATTCAATGAGAAGGTGGAGAAGTGGCGGGCTATCAGGAATGTGTGAATGCCTGTTCCGTTTGAGATCTTAGGACAAGAATCCAAGATGGCACCTTTCTTCTCTTGAGGGATGTTAGGCCATGGCCAGGCCATTTCTCCTCATCCAAGCCCGCCGCAAATCGTAAATACCGAAAAATGAAATAGCCAAGTCGGTCAGGAGCCGAGTGCTGGACGCACCGAGGCAATAACCTAATGAAAATAAAAAAGGGAAAGTCTGATCGGAGCTACAGGAATATCAGGAAGAGCCGAAGCGCAGTATCTGAGATTATTGGGCAGCTGCTCATCCTGGCCATTACGGTCACGATGTTCTCGGGCGTATTGCTCTTCGTGCTCAACATGCCCCAACCGCAGGAACAGACCATAAGCGATTTCAGTGTCCAGACAGCGGTCTCCGGTTCGAACTTCTACATCAATATAACCCACCAGGGAGGACAGACCCTGAGCGGTTCGTCAACCATCATTCTGCTCTACTTGAATGATGTGCCGACGACGCTAGACATATCATCGAGCGATCCAAACATAGGTCCGGATTGGAGGATCGGTCATGTTTGGTCCTACGTCGTTTCCGGGTATAGCGGCAGTGTGGCAGTGCGGATGATGATCGTTGACAAGATGTCCAACAACATCGTCTGGCAGGCAACGTTGGCCGGCATCGCGAACAACCAAGGCACGCCCCCGATCATTGGAAACCGGGGCCTAACGCCATCCCCGGTCTACGATCAGGACAATGTATCCTTCTTCGTCAAGGTCACCGGCATAAACAGTGATGTCAATAACGCATGGGTCAACGCTTCATCTATCGGCATCATAGGTGATATCACTCTATACGATACCGATCACGACGGTACTTTCATGAGCACGGATCCGTACATGGCATCGCATGATGACTGGGATGGACGGACGATCTTCTTTTCCGCGACCGATATGGCTGGTAACCATGTTACCGGTCAGTTCATCGTGGCCGTGTTCCAGAACCGTTAAGGACAGTATGAACGGATGGATCGAATTGAAACGGTGGCATGACCGCTCTCTGACCTCCGAACCCTCCCCGCCTTATCCTCTATCTCTAGATGGACCTGATAAGTAAGGGGACAACTTGATGGGAAGCTTGCCCCAGAACAATAACCGGGTTTTCAAACCGAACTTTATTCCAGATCCCTCAATATTCTTCCTGCTTGACCCATTGCCCAGCGGTTTTCCCCGGGACCATTTTGTATGTCTTTCGGACGGCATAGGAGATCGGGACACCGCAGAAAGGGCAGTTGGTGAAGTCCTCAAAATACTCCTCCTCGTCCAGTGTGAACCCCAGTCCGATATGTCCATCATACAATTCCTTGAACCGGTCCAAGTTCTCCACCATGTACTCACAGCAGGAGGTCTTGAATCTCCCATCCTTCGCCAGTTCTTCTGGCTTGATGGATCTCAGATCCTCTCTGGTCCGATCCTTACTGTCACCGTTTAGAATCTGGTCAACGAAGATCACGCATCTATCGTTCAATTGGTAATTGCCCATGACTTTCCCATCCTGTATTGACCCTAGGTCCTATCCTGAACATCCTATATATTTGGTTCAGTCTGGAACTAATGTTAAGAGCGATAATGAGGGCTCGGCAACTTACATCATTTGCCTAATCTGGCTATGGTGAAAGCAGATCAGAGCATTCTTCCGGATCGTTTGCCATCTCCTGGGACGTGAACGGAAGCCGATTCGTTCACTGCCGTATTGCTGGAGAGTATTCCTTTGGTCGTTAGTCAATACAACATGTCAGTTGCGCACATTTAAATACAATAATAGCAACCACTGCCTGAAAGCAAATTCGTCTGTTAGGCAATGCAGATCGTTTTTATTTTCCCATAGAGTGAATATCGTGACAACTTTCACAGATTTACAGGTCTCAAACGAGATTATCAGGGCAATGAACGGCATGGGCTGGAATGAGCCTACGCCGGTGCAGATAGCGGCAATACCGGTCGGGCTCAAGGGCGGCGACATGTATGCCGAGGCTCAGACAGGCACCGGGAAGACCGGCACATACGGGACCATAATCCTGCAGCGGATCAAGCATGGGATGAAGGCACCTGCGACATTGGTCCTGGTTCCCACCAGGGAACTGGCCAACCAAGTGTACGAGGAACTTTCCAAGCTCTCCCTGTTCACCGGGCACAAGTGTGTCGCCATCTATGGCGGCGTCGGCATCGGTCCACAGATCGAAAAGCTCAGGAAAGGTACCGACATCGTCGTCGCCACCCCCGGCCGTATCCGGGACATCATCGAGCATAACGACATCGACCTCTCGAAGATATCCGTACTAGTCCTGGACGAGGCGGACCGCATGCTCGACATGGGCTTCTCCAGGGACCTCAATTTCATCCTTGGATGCCTGCCGAGGAAGAGGCAGTCGTTATTGTTCTCGGCCACCATGTCCAGGGAGATCAGGAGCTTGGCCATGAGCCACATGGTCAACCCCAAGGAAGTGCTGGTCTCCAAGGACGAGCCCGTCCTGGACCTCACGAAGCAGTATTATTTCATCGCCGACAAGGAGGTCAAACGTGACGTGCTGTGCACGATCCTTGACACGGCCCACCCCAAGGCCATGGTCTTCTGCGCCACCAAACGCAAGACCGACCAGCTGACGAAGAAGCTGCTGGCCGAAAATTACCCCGCAGGTGCGATCCACGGTGACGTGGCGCAGAACAAGCGGGAGAAGGTCATCAAGGCGTTCAAGGAAGGATCGATCATGATCCTTGTAGCCACAGATGTGGCGGCACGGGGACTGGACATCTCCGATGTCGACTATGTTTTCAATTATGACTCCCCGATGGACCCTGACACCTACGTCCACAGGATCGGCAGGACTGGAAGGGCGGGAAAGGAAGGCATATCGGTATCGTTGTTCCTGCCGGAGGAACGCGGCATGATCCGCGACATCGAGCGCCGGACACACAAGCGCATCGATCCGCTGGAGATCGAGGTCGTACACCGTCCGGAGCCAGAGATCAAGAAGGTCCTACCGGTCCAGAGCGTTCCCCGGTCGAGGGCAGCGCCGAGCTATCATTCGAGGCCGCGGAGACAGGGATCCAGCCCATCGAATCATTCGTCTAGGTCATCCTCGGGATATCGGAACGAGTGAGCGGGACCTATCGGGCAGGCAATCTCGTCGGCGACGAGGAATGCCTGTTCGCCCTTACCCTCCTCTCATTTCATCCGATAATGGGATGATGGTCGTCATTAATCTTTGAATCCCTGGGAACGGTTTTTCTTTCTGAGTGAAGCTTCCGTAACGGGGGCAAGGAGATCGGTGATCGATCTTCCTTGGTGTGCTCGGCAAAGATCCGGCTAACGCGAACCAAAGGATGCTCATGTAACCCCAACGGTCGAATTTTTAACAGAGAAAGACGAACAATACTAGGTCGGTCGAGACCTCTTGGCTGAATATTCAACATCTAACATTCATTATCAAATTCGAAAATAGGCCGGCATTTTTCCTTCTTTTTTCTATGATGGAGCATCCTATTTCGATGAATATCAAGGACAAGAACAAGCGTAGATAGGGAACCTAAATTATTAAGCGTTCAATCGCTTATGACTGTTAAGGCGGGTCAAAATGGGGGAGAAATCCATAAAGATCGCAAAGACCGCAGTCGTGGCGTTGTTCCTATTTTTAAGCGCATTTGTCTTGTTAGGAACGCTCAACGTATCCGCAGCGGATGCGACACAGCCGGAGGCTCCGACCGGACTGGCAGCCGAATCGGGCATCAACCAAGTGTCACTGAGCTGGGTGGTGCCTGCTTCCGACGGGGGCGCCGCCATCGACTACTACGTCATCTATAAGGACGGTATCGAGCTCCCCGATCACCCGACCGGATTGGCGACGACCGTCGCAATTCAATATGTCTACGTCAATCCGATGAATTGGGATCCATACGTCTGGACAGTGGCGGCACACAATGCCATTGGAACCGGACCGCAAAGTTTACCTGATGACGCTTACCCGATCAACACACCTGGTCAGATCGGCTTTTTCGATGCCACTCCGGGGGATGGGGTGGCTTACATCGAATGCTACAATCCCGGCGGGCGATCCGACACCGGAGGATTGCCGATCCTATACAACATCGTCTATCAGGATGGCATAGACGTCATGCACAGCCTCGACAACCAGATAACCATCCCAGGCTTGACCAACGGCCGAACATACAGTTTCTCCGTCGCCATGCATAACGCGGCCGGAGATGGCCTAAAGAGCACTCCGATGTCGGTCACGCCGCTGGGAATCCCAGATGCACCGACCCGCTTGTCTGCTACTCCTCTCAATCAGGCTGTGAACGTTACCTGGTCCGCGCCTGCCTATACCGGCGGGGCGCTGGACTACTACGAGATCTACCTGGGCACGGACCTGACCGTTAATCCGGTGGCGCACACTTCGCAGACCTATGCCGTGATCGGTCAGCTGATCAATGGCCAAACCTATGATTTCGTCGTGGTGGCCTGCAACTCGAGAGGACACGGAGCATCGGCCCAGTTGTCAGCCGCTCCGAGGGCGGACCCGCCTGGTGCACCGATCGGCCTGATCTCCACCCCGGGGAACGGAAAGGTCGACCTGTCGTGGACCGCACCGGCGAACAACGGCGGGGCTTCCATCGATTACTATGTGGTCTATCAGGACGACATCGACGTCCAGCATTTCACCGTCAATTCCGGGACGATCAACGGACTGCTGAACGGCAAATCCTACTCCTTTGCCGTCGCCGCGCATAACAGTGCTGGCATTGGCGCGAACTCGACCTCCATCTCGGAAACCCCGTGCACAGTGGCCAACGCCCCGACGGGGCTGATGGCCATAGCCGGAAATGGTCAGGCAACCTTGAACTGGACCGCGCCGGAAGTCAATGGCGGAGGTGCGATCGACTACTACGTGGTGTATCAGGACGGAGGGGCGTTGCCATATCAGCTGACCGGTCCGATGACCACCATCCCCGGCCTGGTCAACGGAAAGGCCTATACCTTCACCGTGGCCGCGCATAATCCCGCTGGCGTGGGTGCTCAATCCGTATCCGCGGGGGCGACCCCGATCACCGTGCCGGACGCGCCTACCGGGCTTACGGCCGTACCCGGCAACCTCCAGATATCGATCAATTGGACGGCCCCGCTGTCCAATGGCGGATCGGCCATCGACTACTACATCATCTATCTGAACGGGGTCGATGTGAACCACAGCACTGATACATCCTACATTTCCAGGGGATTGTCCTACGGGCAGTCATACGATTATACCGTCTCCGCTCATAACCTGGCGGGAGTGGGGGCAAAGGCGGCCACGGTAACGGCGACCCCGAGACCAGCGCTCACCTTCCCCGGAATCCCCAGCGACCTGACCGCCACGCCAGGTGACGGGCGGGTAGATCTGGCATGGTCGCCGGTCGGCGACAACGGAGGATCGGCCATCGACTACTATGTCGTTTATCAGAACGACATCGATGTCCTGCACGTCGGCGGCAATACCGTATCCGTCACCGGACTCCCGAACGGACAGTCCATCTCATTCGCCGTCGCCTCCCACAACGTCATCGGCACCAGTGCCAAATCGGCCGCCGTGCAGACAACACCGTACACGTTACCGGGAGTTCCGACTGGATTGACGGCCACCGCTGGCAACGGGTTCGCAGCCCTGGCATGGACCGCCCCCGGCAGCAACGGAGGGGCCGCCATCGACCACTATGTCCTCTATCGGGACGGGACCGCCCTACCCGACGACCCCATCGGTCTGACCTGCATGATCGCTGGCCTGACGAATGGGCAAAGCTACAACTTCACTCTGGCGGCACACAACCCGGCCGGGGCCGGTCCGAGCACCTACGTAATCGTGACACCGACCCAGACCGTACCGTCCGAACCGCTCAACGCTACGGCTTCGACGATCGACAGCGGGATTGTACTCAACTGGTCCGTACCTGGTGACAACGGCGGATACCCGATCACGTACAATGTCTACAAAGGAATGGTCGCCGGATCGGAATCGCTGCTGGACAACACCGCCAGCAACTCCTACACCGACATGGCGATAACCCTGGGGGCGGACTACTACTACGTCATCAGGGCCGTCAATCAGCTGGGAAGCTCGGCCCCGAGCAGGCAGATCGGACCGGTCTCCGCCTCCACCGCGATCACCCTGGACCTGGAGACTGAATCGTCCAGCACCATCGGGGCGGCTATGACGGTGAGCGGTAATGTCAAGACCACCATCGGGGAGACGCCGGTCGCGGGACTGAGCATCGACCTCGCGTACAGCATCAACAACGGTCTGGTCTGGATAGACATGCCATCGGTCAATACGACCCCTTCCGGCAACTTCTCCTCCCAATGGATCCCCACCGCGACCGGCATATACATGCTGAGAGGCACCTGGGCGGGCAACGCGGTCTACCAGGCATCGACATCGATGAAGAGCCTGGCGATCACCTCATCATTGGACAAATACGTCCTGACGGTCCAGTCGAACTCGGCCATCACCGACCTTTCGTTCAATTCCGGCAGCAAGAAACTGACCTTCAACGTGAGCGGCGATCCTGGCACTGAAGGATACTCCCGGATAGTCGTCAGCAAGGAACTGGTGGCCAACGGGACCGAGATGAAGGTGTTCCTTGACGGGAACTCCATGGAGTATCAGCTCAGTTCCACGAACTCCTCGTGGATCCTGTACTTCCAGTACCACCACAGCACCCACAGAATAGTGGCGAGCCTCGGCGAGATCAAGACTGGACTAGCCGACCTGAGCGACAGCCCGCTGCCCATCGTGGCGATGGCCGGACTGGGGATCGTCGCCGCACTTCTGGTGGCCGGTCTGGTGCTGTTCAACAGACGAAGGACCAGGTAGGCTCGAGGCAACCGCCGTCGGTCGATGGGTACTGGGGTTCGATACCTCTCATGATCCGATGCCCTACTGGCAAATGCCGACGTCCGGTCCGCTATCTCCATAACTGGCATTTATTTCAGTGTCAATATTATTTCATGGAAGTGATACATGATAATTTAGTCTGATACGTCCTTTTTCCGAACGTCCGGGTTCTATCGGATAGGGGGAAGTTGGAGATGGTTCACGGTAGGGGCTTGGTGATGGAATATGGGAATTGATTCTTGAGCCGTATCGATCCTGACCAATCTAATGGTGGAAATAGCCAAATCCGATCCATTGAGTCGGGACAAGGTGCGGACGGTAACAAACTGTCCATTGGATGGAAGGGGCAGAATGCAAAAGTCAGAAATTTGGAACTATGGGTGCTCGACATAATTCTTCATGAACCTCCGCTCCTCCAGCCGTAAGAATCAACACAGCCTCGCACTCAATAGAATCCCCATTCTGGGAATGAATAGCCCGATCGGTGTCTCAGAGAGGAGAGCAGGGCTAAATCATAGGAACTAAATGATCTATGCGGATGAGAATTTCCTATTCCGTTAGGCATCAGACACACTGCCCATTAGGGATAATATCATCGTTATCTGGTCCAATTAGACAATCAATGGACAAAACAATAAATATACTCCTAATGAATCGCCATTCTGAGGGTGAGAGAAAGGCAATTCTTGTCCGCTTCATCTTGACCTTATCGGTGATCTGTCAATATAATCGAAGTCCCGGGGTCAGGGGAAAATTGCATTTCATATTAATGGGGGGATATATATTTACTCGAAATCACGTTCGCTATTGGTCATCGCATTGACGCTGGTGCTTTCACTGGCATTCGTTACCGGTCTTGCCGGTCAAGGAGGCAGCAAGCTCACCGTCACACAGATCGAAGACAATGTGACGAACGCCTCCATAAGCTCCACTACTCTGGGGGATGGAGAAAGCGGTGTCGTCGTATACTACTTCTGGGCCATCGGTTGCTCGCACTGCGCAGCCCTAGAACCGTGGATGGATGCTCTCATCCTAGAATATCCTGAAGTTACTTTTTATAAATTGGAAATAGCCCATAACACCACAAATTACTATCTTTTCCTTGATTTCAATGCTGCTTTCCACACCGGGACCAGTATTACTCCTACGGCTTTCATAGAGAACGAGCGGGCGTTTATTGGCGACGGTCCCATACAGGATGATCTGGAAGCATACATAGTTCAATTGATCAATGCCGTCGCGCCCTCTGCACCCCAGAACCTGTCCGCGAATGCCGGGAACGGGAATATCGTTCTTACCTGGTCGGCACCGACCAATGATGGGGGCGCCACGATCACCGGGTACAAGGTCTATCGTGGAACAACACCCGGCGGCGAGGGGGTAACCCCGATCGCGACATTGGGCATCGTCCTTACCTATACCGACACCGGTAGGACGAACGGCGTGACCTATTACTACAAGGTCTGCGCGGTGAATATTAAGGGAGATGGGACGAGGTCCATCGAAGACTCGGCCACTCCGGTCACATTGCCAGCGGCTCCCGTTCTAACCTCCGCAACGTCAGGGAACGCCCAGGTCGTATTGGTCTGGACTGCTCCCAGTAGCAACGGTGGCAGCGCAATCACCAATTACAGGATATACTGTGGCGTCGCCTCCGGGAGTGAGGTGCTCATCGACACCGTCGGCAACGTCCTTACCTACACCGATACTGGACTCACTAACGGTCAGATTTATTACTATAAGATCAGGGCGGTGAACGGCGTAGGTGATGGACCTCAGTCGAATGAGCTTAGTTCCACTCCAGCCACGGTTCCAACCGAGCCTCAGAGCCTGGTCGCAGATGCCAAGAATGGCTATGTCGTTCTCACCTGGTCGGCACCGGCCAACAATGGAGGCGCCACGATCACCGGGTACAAAGTGTACCGTGGAACAACCTCAGGCGGGCAGGGAGCGACCCCGATCGCGACACTATCGAACGTCCTAACCTTCAACAACACTGGCCTGACGAACGGCGCGACCTACTACTACAAGGTCAGCGCGGTGAACTCAAAGGGCGAAGGGGTAAAGTCCATCGAAGGTCTGGCCACACCGTTGGGGACCCCAACTGCCGTCCAGAACATCCAAGCAAGTCCCGGAGACGCCTACATAGTCTTGACCTGGAATGCCCCTGCCAGCAACGGCGGCAACGCAATCACCAAGTATGGGGTATGGAGGGGTACCTCTCCAGGAACGGAGACATACCTGGCCGATGCCTATCCGAATCTCGAATTCAACGATACCGGTGTGACAAACGATCAGACCTATTACTATACTGTCAAAGCGGAGAATGTCCAAGGAATCGGACCAACATCAAGTGAGGTCTCAGCAACACCCAGTCGAGTAAAGACCGTGTCGACCGCTCCCGAATCACTGACCGCCACCGCCGGCAACGGCCGAATAGTGCTGAACTGGACCGTGCCGGTCAACAATGGTGGGGCTTCGATCACCGGATACAAGATTTATCGGTCAACGACAGCGGGTAACGAGGCCTTGTACCGCACGTTGGGCAATACACTGACCTTGGTCGATCAACCTCTGATCAACTGCCAAACCTACTATTACAAGGTGAGCGCGGTCAACTCGGTTGGGGAAGGGGAAAAATCCGCCGAGTTTTCCGCCACTCCGGGTACTGTGCCAACCGCGCCTCAGAATTTCCAATCCAGCCTTGGCGATGCCTATATAAATTTGACCTGGCAGGCACCTGCCAGCAATGGCTGCAACGCCATCACCCACTATAAGGTATGGAGGGGTACGAACCAAGGAAATGAAACGCTCCTAGCTGATACTGGAAATAAACTCTGGTACAACGATACCGGCCTGACCAACGGTCACATATACTACTACAAGGTGAACGCGGTCAACTCGATCGGGAACGGACCGAATTCTACCGAGGCCAATGCCACTCCCGCCACCTTGCCAACCGCCATCCACAACCTCCAGACCAGTCTCGGCGACGCCTATGTCAACTTGACCTGGCTGCCTCCGGTCGAGAATGGCGGAAGCGCCGTCACCAACTATGAGGTATGGAGGGGCACGACTTCAGGTGCGGAGAAGTTACTGGCCAATGCCAGTTCGGTCCTCTGGTACAACGATACCGGCCTGACCAACGGGGTGACCTATTACTACTTCGTGCGGGCGGTGAACGCGCAGGGTCCAAGCCCGAGTTCTGGCGAGGTGAACGCAACTCCCGCCAGGACGCTCATCGCCCCTCTCGCCCCTCAGAACCTTGTCGTCACCGCGGCGAAAGGGCAGGTGACACTGTCCTGGAACGAGCCGACAACCAACGGTTCGGATCCATTATTGGGCTACGCGATCTTCCGCGGAACCAGCCTGGAATCGATGAAACTTCTAACCACCGTTACCTCCACCGCATACACTGACACCGGGCTCACCAACGACCAGGTCTACTACTACCAGGTGTGCGGCTACAGCACCGCCGGGAATGGCACGATGACCGAAGCGATCAGCGCCACGCCGCGGGGCGGGTACTCGTCCGACCTGACCATCGGAATGGTCATAGCCGCGGCAGCGGTTGACAGCATCAACCCCTGCGCCATAAGCGTCATGATATTCCTGCTGCTCTTCCTGACAAGCCTCGGTAACAGGAGGAGGGTGCTTCTGGTCGGCATCGCCTACATAGTCACGGTCTTCCTCGTCTATTTCATGGCCGGGGTCGGTCTGCTGACCTTCCTGCAGTCGACGGCGATGACGAGGTACGTTTACTATGGAGCCGCCGTGCTGTCGATCATAATAGGGCTCATAAACATCAAGGACTACTTCTTCCCGGGAAACAAGCCCACGGTGGCGATCCCGGAATCGAGGAAGCCGCTCATAAAGAAGTACATAGAGAAGGCCAGCGTCCCAGCGGCGGTCGTGCTCGGGGCGATGGTAAGCCTATTCGAACTTCCATGCACCGGCGGCATATACCTGGCGATACTGAGCCTAGTCGGGGACAGCATGACCCTGGAACAGGGAATACCCTACCTGGCTTTGTACAACCTGATATTCGTGCTGCCTCTGGCTATAATATTGGCGGTAATCTACCTGGGCGTCTCGGCTGAGAAGGCCAACGAATGGCGCCTGGAGAAGAGGAGCAAGCTCAGGCTCGTCGTAGGACTGGTAATGTTGGTCCTGGGAGTCGTGATGCTTTTCGGAGTCGTCTGATCCGAAGGGGCATCAGGGGCAGCATTCACAGATGAGCGTGAAAGCGTTCCTCGAATATGGGGGATCGAAAACTAGACATACGGTCGGAAATGCCGTGTCTCCGGGATGATGGGACACGGCACAACTTCTCTTTTTCATGATGTAGCTCTCTCGCAACCAGGCAGGCAAAGGCTGAGGTCAAACTGCTTTTTCCTAACTGCCTTAGTTTCACATCAGGCCAGATCAAGAAAGGCGATTTTACCGTTCTTTTATCCTTCTTACTGGATAGGATATCGACCACTCTGTACTATCGATCTCGTACAATCTCGACCAGGTCGAGCGGTCCATGAAAGGATGAGGCTAGAAGATGCAAAGCGATGCCGGACATATGGAAGTCGAATATCGATAGGAAGAACAAGGATGGCCATCTCGCTGATTAATTAAATTGAAAAAAAATAAAAGGGGTTGCCTGCCGTTATTCTGTCCTACTTGCCTGCCTCGACGAACTCCTGTTTCTTGGACTCCTTTGGCATGCGTATCATCAATGGGGCGGCCATGCGACCATAGGTGTCGTTCAATGTCATCGCCGAACCTAGATACATGGCCAGGACGCCGACTAACAGACCCCACCATCCAGATACCATGGCGACAGTTTCGTTTTGGGTGTATATCTGGAACCCTACGAGGAAGAACAGGATGGAAGCGAAGAACACCGTGACGGTCAGAAGACGGCATGGCATCTTCACGGTGATCAACGCGAGCACCCCTACCAATGAAGCGAAGATGATCATGAACGATGCGAGCTCGTTAACGGTCGGTGGCTCGGAAAGACCTACCCGAGGCATTATCATGAGCGCCGCGAAGGACCAGGAGAATATCGCTATTGCACCGAACGCGAACAATGTGAACAGCGATCCTTTCTTCCATCCCATATACGCGACGAGAAGGAATCCGAAACCAGCGAAGAACACCATCGCCAATACCATACCGCTCAGCGCGAACACCTTCAGAGAGCTGAGGGATAGCAGAATCGCCAACCATCCAAGGAGCATCGCTCCTAAAGCTTCCGGACTCGCGGTCATATCCTTGACTACTACCCTGGTCTCTATTACTCGGCTGTCATTCAAATGTAACACCATCGATAGTTGATATTCTGGAATTGCTAGTTGGATGATACATCCAACACTAATAATTCGGAATCCTGGTTTAGTATATGATGATATCATTGGTCGCATTGGATGCTGCATTCATATCATTATTCTCAATATTATGCAACAGGAATAAAATGAATGACTGTGTATGAGAAATTGAATCCTGACATCATTAATGCTAATGTCGTTGCCTCCGGTCTATTGTCATCATTCTTTTAGAACTCCAGGTCGCTCCACACAGGTACTAAAGATAGCCGATAAAGGGTAATTTAGGATACTCCTCCTCAAGGAAATCGACATACTGGCTTCGATAGAGTATGAGGTTCGAGCAACAAGCATTTATGTTATGGGCAATACCATTCAATTTACTCTAAGTTGCCGTACTTTCGTTCAACTGAATCATGCTCCATAACAAAGAAATTGAATCAACGGGAGACCAAAGAAATGGCCATAAAGATGATAAGATTACGACTTCGGGGAAGTCGGAACGGATCCTGGCAGTCCTTTTCGTGTTCGGGACTGTTCTGGGCTTCCTCTTGACCCCGTTGGGATTCGAGACCTGGATGAGTGAGATGAGAACCCTGGCATTCGCCGCGTTCCTTATCGTCATTGGGTTATTGATGCCGATTGCCGGGCTGCTACCTTTATTCAGAAGACCAAAGATCGCCGGTGCTTTGGCGATGGTTAACGCTGCTCTGCTATTCCTCACCGCACCTGCAGACCAGGCGCTATTCTTCTTCACTGTCGCTCCCCCGCTGGCCGTTACGGTCGGTGAGATCATCCTCGTCCTGATAGGGATCGGTTATATGCTATATGGATCCAGGATATATGACAAAAGTCAAGTGAGTAAGACCAATTGAACGAACTTTGGAATAGGGATCGATTGTCATGTGGCCGATCTTGATTTCGTAGTATTCTTTTCGAGGATATCATTGTAAAAGGGATCGATCAGATCATCATCATTCTCTTCCCTGCCGAACCATGAACGATTCGGATTCACTCTCATGTTGTTTCTTTGACATTCTCTTCAACAATGAAGTCAAGAATTTTTTGAAGAAGCTTGTTCTGCCTCTTTCTTTCGGCTTTATTCCCTTCCTCTTTTCCTCTGCCAGCCGTTCCGCTTCCAGGACCAGCAGGTAAGGATTGGAGCGCCATTCATTGGCCGCGTATTGCCTAAGCTCCGGTGATTGGTTCCTTGGCCGGGATGGTGGCACCATCGGTCCATACATCATCCTTCCTCCTTACCGGCTCCGAATGAATCTGGGTCCTCCATCCTCGAGACGAGGATGAGGATTCGCGAATTAGGGCTTTCTTCCGGTTTTTCGATCGCATACTTCTTTGACCCATTGACCTTCGGTTCCGTTGCCTTACCTATCTCCTCCGTTCCATCTCTCCATGAACACATTCTCCAACTCCCCCTTGTTCCGATATGACCCGGACACTTAGAGAATTGGAGGTATCTGACTAAATCGTCATGCATCGGTAGCGTGAAATAATATTGACATTGTAATATATGCCAGTTAGAGAAAATGACATAGTTAACGTTAATTAAATATTTCCATCGATAATAGCTATTAAATTTAGATCAAGACATTATTGAACTGGGGGAGAAAGTGGAGGGGTACTGTGGACGAGCTCGATAGGAAGTTGATCATTTCGCTCCAACGTGACCCAAGATTGACATATCGAGAGATCAGCAACCAACTATGTATCTCCGTTCCGACCGCCCAAAGGAGAGTGGAGTCCCTCTTCAATAGTGGTCGGATTAGATCGATCCGTTACCGCCTTTCCCTTGATGCTCTCGGTGGGAAGTGGGTGTTCTTCCATGGGCAAGCGAAGATTAAACTGACCTCGGAAGTGATCAAGGGATTGATGGACCACGGATCCATCAGTAGAGTTCTCCAATGCGCTTACAACTACGTTGCTTGTCACGTCGACATCAGAGAGCAAGAGGACATCGCGGAAGTGATGAGTTTTCTGATGGAGCGGCTGGACCTCGTCGATCCAAAAATCAGTATCATGTCATGTAAATCGTCAAGTAGCGGTTTATTCAGTTATCGGAAAGAGACCATCCAGAACTCTTCTCATGGCAATCTGAATAACCTCACCAACACAGACATGAAAATAATCCGTCAGCTCAATGAAGATGGTCGAAAGACGATACGTTCGATTTCGCAGGAGACCGGCATCTCCTCCAGGACAATAAAGAAGAGAATTGACTTCATGCTGAAGAACGGCCTCATTGAAAACGAGGTCGATTTTTATCTAGGTGTTTCAGGCGATATCTGGTTTGCCTCATATGTCCGGCTGAACGATCCAGCGTCCAAAGATCGTTTCTTCGACCAGATGTCCAAGTATGGTGGACACATGTATACCTCTGGATGGGACTATTCCAACGCTCCTGACCTTGTCACATTCGATGGAATGTTCCAGTCGTTGAGCGAGGTAAATGAATGTGTATCGACTATCACCAATAGCGATTGTGTGAAGGAGACAAATCACACCATTGTCCACATGTCCTATGTCTTCGACACCTGGGTACACCACATGAGCAGAGGGGAGCTGCCACTTCCGCGGTCAAGCTCTACTAAACTTACATACCAATGAGAAAGCCTATGAAATAAGTCCCAAGGACATTTTAGAGACGCTTGCCAAATTCCCATAATAAGAAGGTATCCATAATCTAAGGCGGGTTCAGTCCAAATCGATCTGCTCGACCATCAGTTGTTCTCCTTATGGTATGGCCGATTTATTACATCAGGATCCCATTTTTATATGGCAGAAACCCTCGCTGTCCTCGATCATTCATGTTTCTCGAGTTCCACCCTTAGAAAAACTATTGTCCCGCTCTATTCGAGTTACGAGCGGGATATTCCGGTTTCATCTCACGCTGGTATCAATTCCTTGGCATTCTCCCAATCGCTGAGATAGTCCATAATGAAGCTCATCCAGGTCGACATCTGGGCGAAATCTAGTCCGGAATACAGCTCGGATACCTTCTCGGACATCTGTTTCATGGGGAAATATATGGACACTCCGTTCGATCCTTTGACATCTTTTCCATAGTAACCAGAACTGGCGACGAATCCGCTTGGCCTAATGATCATCCATAACCGACTGACAAGCCTCTTTCATCTCATCGGAATCGATATTCTTTCCTACCAATTCACAGAAATTAAAGAGATCGATATAATCAGACCTAGCATAGGATTGAGCTCTTGCCCGACCGTTCACAATAGCGGATTTCGTATCCTTGGCCGTTGCCGGATCTTTTACATGGTCATTCACCGCAGCCACAAATCGATCCAGAGCGGAGATGAGATCGTCTGACTTCGACAGGTCAAAGACCGATTGTGTCACATCCTTTTTAGTATTTTCAAATGAGGTGATGTATTCGGTAACGATAGTGCTTGACAGCTCCTCCGGCGTCATTGATGGATTGTCCGAAAGCCTCTGCAGGATCTGCTGGTAAGGCCACCCTGCTCCCGGTTCCACTTCCTGTGAACCAACGGTCAATGAAACGCTATCTTTCAGCTGATATCCAACTTCGACCATGCTCATCAGGCAAGCATCCATTCCCAGGATATCGATCTTCTTCCCGATCCTCGCACAAGCAGATTCGAGAACGTTCTTCATCTCGATGTTATCCAGGAAGTCCTTGGCATTATCATCTATGAGGATCGCTCTTGTTTTGACTGCCTGGTCAACCGTGGTAATGAAAAGGCTGCGATGGAAACGACTTTTTATCAGATCACGTCGTATATCCAGATCCATCTTGCCAAACAACGATGGGGCTTCCTTTACCTTTGATATTGACAACCCTTCTACTTTCGATATTGGGGTCTCCCCTACCTTCGATACGATTGACCTATAGACAGGTTCTTCTGATGATATTTTTTGACTCCGAAATACAACATCATCATCCCATCCGTTGCCGTGGTTCCATAGGACAAGCATGTAATGAGAGGATGGATATGTTTCTACACCCCATCTTATGAACTCTTCTAACACTTCAGGATCACCCGTGTTAGTTTGTCCCAATTCCTGGATCAAATCATCGTCCAGGTCGGTATCATTTCTTATGTGGTATCTGGATGTCGTACTGTCCTTCCCTCTGCAATCAAACTGGACAACGATTTCTACCTGATCTGATGAACCTACTTTCTTCATTTCCTCGAGATCGAGGAGACCCGCCTCATCCAGATTGTTGTCCCCTGCCATGTACACCATTATTGTCCATTGCCCTTCTTTCGAACACATGCCCCTACTCAACTCCTCTCTATTCCCTGAAGAATTTTACTATTGGTATCTTATCCAGATCATCCCTTTCTGGCCGTTTTCATATCGGAGAACAGCTATCCCAAACAATATATAAAATTACTAGCATTTGCGCTCATATATATCTTTTTGAAGTTTTCTTACATTTGGCTTGAATTTCTTAGTTCCAATTCTTGACCTGCTGACTGAGAATGATCATGAGGACAATCAGCGGGGCCTAATAAGGAAGATGACAAATCCTTATATTGTCAGATAGTCTAAATTTATTAAGCACTCAATCTGACGAATTGAGAGGAATAAGGGGGAGATCATAAACGGAAAAAAAGGCAGCGATTGATAGGATATCCGCCATCATCATGCTAGTTTTGCTACTGGGTGCTCTCTCCATTGTCATCCCAAGTATCGCGGAAGCATACCAGGAAGGTGAATACTCATTACACTAGTAAGTGGAAGTCCCTCAGTCGCTACGATCACAGGATACGGTGGCACTGGTGGAGCGATCACTGTTCCTTCAACGTTGGGTGGGTATACGGTCGTGGTTATCGATAATGGTGCTTTCCGTAACCGCACCTCCCTGACCTCCGTTACAATTCCCAATAGTGTCATGTCCATCGGGAGCTATTCGTTCTATGGTTGCGACCTACTGACCTCCGTGATCATCCCCGATAGTGTCATGACCATCAAGGACTACGCATTCAATTACTGCCCCTCCTTAACATCCGTGACAATTCCCAACAGCGTTACGTCCATCGGGAGCTCTGCATTCGCCGCATGCACCTCCCTGACCTCCGTGACAATTCCCAATAACATCACCTCCATCGGATATTCTGTGTTCTACTACTGCACCTCCCTGACCTCCGTGACAATTCCCAACAGCGTTACGTCCATCGGGAGTCTCCGCTTTCCAATCCTGCACCTCCCTGACCTCCGTGATCATCCCTGATAGTGTCATGACCATCGAGGACTATGCTTTCTTTCGATGCACCTCCCTGGTGTCGTTATCCTTCTTGGGATCCATTGCACCCACCATTGTTGGCATGGATTGGATATCTGATACCTCTTCAGGGCTAATGGGCCATGCATATGGCCAATCGAATTTCCCTGGACCCGGAGGAATCTGGAATGGACTGACGATGGGCGAGATCATTCCATTAATGCCTGGAGCTCCCACAGGGCTTGTCGCCACTCCTGGCGCTTCTCAAGTCACCCTCAGTTGGGCGGCACCAAGTAGCACCGGCGGTGGCAATATTACCGCCTATTTAGTGTACAGAGGGACATCATCCGATTCACTCTCATTGATTACAAATGTCTCTGGGACAAATTACGTTGACAAGAACATTATCGTTGGTCAGAAATATTACTATCAGGTCAGAGCCGCGAGCTCGGCTGGAGTAGGTCCACTGACATCAGTTATTGAAGTGGGAATATCATCAGGAGGTGATATCGCTCAAATTTTGCTGGTAGCGATGGTCGTTTTGGTGACGATCGGAGTTGCAGTTCTTTTTGTCGTTCCAGGTTCTCGAAACAAGATAATGGCCCGAATCAGGAAGGATCACCAAAAAACCATTGACCCTTCGATCAATCCCATCACATCAGAAGGTGGCTTCAACAAATCAAAATTGCCTGAAATCGGTCATGACGATCTGAAAAAAGCCGATGCTGTGGTTACCACAATAGTTGCACCCAGCCCAACTGAGAAATCGACGCACGAAGACCCAATCCCTACGATCATACCAGGCACATCTGAGAGGGCCTCCATCAGGTCCCTGCCAACCCACACCGATTATTGCGATCTATCGATTAGGGTCCAAGAGGACGGGGACATTCTGGCATCGTCGGATCAAGGGGAACTCCATGGCGAATTGAGCCTGGATCGCGATGTCTTTGATTCCAACCTACAGCTAATATTGGCTGACAAGACGAATGAGGATCTTTTGAAGAACGTTGGAAGTACTCTTTTCAACGCGCTCTTTGGTGTAAAACTCTCACGACACTTTGCGGCGACGAAGGTTGAAGCGGACCAGAACGGATGTGGTGTCCGCCTGCGTCTAATCTTCGAAAAGCCGGAACTAGCCGCCATTCCCTGGGAATTTCTGTATGATGACAGCACAAACACATTCCTGGCCAACGACTCCAGGACCACCCTTTCGAGGTACATCGATATTCCCCTGAGAAGAAAGGACCTCAAACCTGCCAGCCTTCCTCTGAAGATTCTTTTGGTCATATCCAGCCCGAAAGATCTGGCCCATCTCGATTCGCTCGCCGAGGAGAAAATGATCAAAGAGGCCCTGAAATGTCATGTCTATGCGGGCCAGATCGAGATCGATGTGCTTACCAAGGCAACGATTGACGAGATCGATCAAAAATTGAGTGAGAAACACTACAACATCTTTCACTTCATCGGACACGGCATATTCAAGGACGACAAGGGTCAGATCGCCTTGATGGATGAACACGAACGCGCAATATTGTTGGATGACCAACGCTTTGCCAACCTATTCCTGGGAAAAGAAGGACTGGGCCTGGTGGTCCTCAATTCTTGCGAAGGGGCCACAGTATCATCCAGTCAGGTGTTTACGGGCATGGCCCCGCGTCTTGTGCAAAGAGGGATACCAGCGATCATCGCCATGCAGTATTCTGTCAAGGATACCACATCCAAGCTCTTCGCTGACAAATTCTATCGCAGTCTTGCCCTGGCAAAACCGGTGGATGAGGCGGTGCAATTGACAAGGAACTATATTTCCATAAAGGAAGGCCTAGACAAAAGGGACTTCGCCACACCTGTCCTTTTCATGAGAGCGAAGGATGGGGTGATCTTGGATTTCAGGGGAAAATGAATGAGATACTAAGTGAAAAGGCTATGAAAAAAGCCTAATGAAGTCACCCTAAAGCGAGTTTTCAGATGTGTTCGACAATGAACGTCCCACTGCCTTTGCCCCTCCTCTAGAACGAATCCAACAAGGATTCGAATAACCTATTACAATAACCTTCCATCTTCAGGTTCAATTCCAGGTTTTTCAACTCATTCAATCCTATACGCCACTGAATCAAATCATGGAAAATATTTTATTCATACATAGCGAATGTAATTATCGCGGTCATAATGACCTCAGGTCGAAAATAGTGGGGGAATAAGATGCCTAAGGGAATAGCGCTGATAATCGGGCTGAACAGAGTAGATCCAGGCAAGTACAATGACTGGGATGGATACTTGACTCCATGCGAATCGGACGCCGACGATATGGCCGATATTGCTTTATCTAAGGGGTTCGAAGTGAAGATCCTTCTTACGGAGGCTGCCACCCGTCAATCGGTGATAGACGAGATGACCATAGCCGCCAACCAACTGGAAAGCGGTGACATCTTCGCGGTCTATTACTCGGGCCATGGGAGTTGGTTGCCAGATGTCAATGGGGATGAGGATGATGAGCAGGACGAGACCTGGTGTCTCTATGATGGGGAGATAATGGATGATGAACTTCTGGTCCGTTATGCCAACTTTGCCGAGGGTGTGCGGGTCGTTGTCATTTCTGACAGCTGTCATAGTGGGACTGTAACCAAAGGCGACATCGTTCGTTCAATAAAGGGAGGTATGCCATCCCCTCAATTCCAAACCAAGGCGATGCCTGACTCGATGGTGAAAGGTGTCTATGAACAGAACAAAGAATTCTATGATCGGATCCAGGCTGAAACCTCAAACATCAAAGAAGCGGACGTGAAGGCATCGATATTGTTGATCTCAGGATGCCAGGATTGGCAGACATCCAGGGCAGGGGTCAGGAATAGCCTGTTCACATCAAATCTGAAGATCGTCTGGAATGAAGGCAAGTTCAAAGGCAACTATGCAACCTTACATAAAAAGATAAAAAAGATCATGCCCAAGTTCCAAACACCGAACTACTACTGGGTAGGAAAGAAGGATAGCAAGTTCGAAAAGCAAAAAGCACTCACTATCTGACAGATCTACTGGTGTCTGAAAGGGCAAGACACGATGATCAGGGCATGGAAAACTATCCCGGACAACCCAGGTGCATTTTCCCCCAAAATTGAATTTAGAAATTATCTGCTTGGATATGGTTGAGAGTGAGTGCTTTAGGATTTAAACCCTGGAACTCCAGATAACCATTCAAAGGTCTCAAGAATTATGGTAAGTATGATCAAGGAGATTCGAACCTCTTGCCCCTTTGAACAATTGTATTTTGTCGTTAACATTGCATTATCTGAGCGAAATCTGATTTGGCCTTTTGCTTCGATCTGAAACAACCAATCCCTCATCTTCAAGTGATGCAACATATTTCCTGATATCTGCTGGTTTAATTCCGAGCTCCATCGAGATGGCATTAACGGTATGCGACCCTGCTCTAATCTTATTCAAAACCAAGACACATCCAAGTTTGAGGTCCGCTATCCTTTTCAATTCACCTTTCCATGGGATAGTAATACCAAACCTTCCTTCCATTTCTTCGATTTTAATAGAAAGGAACGCCTCCCATATCCTCCCTCCAACCTGCGAATCGAGCAGATCTTGGATTTGACATTCTTTCATGATAGTGTCTTTGTCAATGCCCTTGCGGTATAGCACTACCATATCATCCAAATCCCTGTTCCGTTCTGTTACGCTCTTTAAAAGGAATATATCCTCTCGTGAACAGATATTTAGAGATATCTGGCCCATTTCCCCGACCAATTCAGAACGACCTTTCATCCCCTCGCTGAAGAACAATTTATGGCAGACCGTTCTGACAAAAATATCGACCCTCATCCCATTCATCGTTGTCATTATCTCAGCATCGACCAATTCCCTGCATTCCATGGGATGTCTGGAATTCACCTCGAAATCTAAACCCTTGAACGCCTCGCTTAGTTCCTTTGCATCTTCTTCAGATTCCAAGATCAGATCAACATCTTTGGTGGCTGCTTTCTCTCCTCGTATGGCCATAGCTCCACCACCGACCATGTACACAGCAATTCTCCGCGAACATATCTTCCCGGCGGCACCCATCACCGATAGCACATCGTTCTTGTCGAATTGAGCCGTTTCCATCAACTCACCCCATATTGGGCGGATAGGTCACGCATGTCGTCAGGTGTCGGTATGAACTTATTCTTAACGACCTCTCCGGCCATGGCCCTGGTCATATCCTTCACCAATTCCTCGATTCCCGCGTCCCTCGACACTTCCAAAAGGTAGTCGCTATCGAATCCTGTCCTCTTGAGGAACAGTATCGAGTAACCGATAACCGTGGAACTGAAGGGGTTTGTGAGTATATTGTGGATGGCGATATCTTCCGGTCTCAGGTCCGAGTTCCAATTTGAGTAATAATAATAATCATTTTCAGTGATGAAACGTAGACCATAACTGCCCATGGCCGAAATTCCGGTTTTTTTGACATTGCTCGAGTCGTCAAGGGCCCTAGTCGAGAAGATGCACTCCAGACCGCCGCTCCAGGTCAAGATCCCAACCTTTGTCCTCTGTTCCATTATTCTCAGATTCATGCCCTTAGAGAAATCCTGTAGGAATTGGGTTATGGATGCGGCGGTCGGTGAAATCACGATTTCGTCTCGGGTCTGAGTGACTACACCATAGTTCTTCAAGGCCCACGCAAGGACTCTAACAGTATCATACTTAAGGCACGTTTCCTTGGAAATCCTATCGATGCTCTTTGGCATTTGAGAAATGGAAAGCAACAGAAGCAATTTTGACCCTGTTATCGCGTCGACCGGATGCTTCTCCGACAGCAGGTAGCGTTTCAAAGCAGCTGAACGAAGATCCGTGCTGGGTGTGAAATGGGCTCCATGGCTGCCAGATGCTGTTAAAATCCCCGAATTCCTTAGAATTTCCGTTATCCTATAGACGGTCTTGATCGATTGATCGGAAAATTGAGCTATTTCTCTTACTGTCTTTCTACCTAAACAGATCTCCCGAAATACCTCAAGTTGACTACTTGTGAAGACATAAGGTGAGTTGGCCATTTCCATTATCAAATAGTCAATAGTTTATATATCATTTGTCATTTTGATAACAAAATCAATTTATGGAGAAGACCGCGCAGACTGGGGTTCAACTTATTCCCTAAAATTCAGAGTTGAATTTGAAAAATATATGTCTGGAAATGCGTATTGGGTAACAAGGAACGGGACATTAAGATTTCCTGCTTGAAATCTCTCTATGACTTCCAAAATTTCCATTTATTTCGCTTTTTTGTATTCTGGACGGCTTCCACGACTCCGACCTTCGAATCCCCCATTCCCTGTTCGGTCTTAGGGCTCACGGGCACTGGTCCGACCATGGTGTCTTGGAAAATGGCGTCGGTCTTATTGTCGATATGACTGGATTTGCGTTTCTTCCCCCTCAAGGACTCATCGGTATTTAGACCAGACGACGGTGCTGGGTTGGCGGTCAAATTATCATTCTGTGGAACGCCTGCCTTTTCTTCGGTGGTATTATCCATGTTGCAAACTCCTTACCGTCGATCATTCCATTAGCCTCCACATCTATTTAATATATTGCAATAATATCTAATAGTTAATATTTATGCTTCTCTTCAGTATTGTGTGATGGGCAAAACATCCTGATCGGGAATACAAGATTCTCCCTTCTTAGTGCAACCTCTACAATCATTTCTAACTAATCAGGCGCCCACCACTAAATATCCAACCAATAATAAATGACCATGTCGGCCGGTGTTTGGACTGGAACGAACCCTCCATTGCCTTCTATAGAGATTGGGGGCCAGGTCGATGATGGATCGGACAGTGTTTAGGATGGACGGAAAAATGAAGCTGACTGAACTGGCTCGCAAACTTTGAAATTAAAACGGAGCCTGGCATTGTCGCAATTGCGTTTGTCGCGATGCAATTGGTTCTTTATCAAGGTAAGAGAAAGAAATTATGAAGGTAGAGTAGAATCTTAACTCTGGTAAAATCAGTGACCACCGCCATCAACGTTCTTCTAGAGGAAATTCAAGAACCCTCTTACTTCGCTAGGGGGTAAATGCTAATGTGGATCATGCGGCACAATTATAAATGAAGTTGGATGGAAATTTGAAGCTGCTTAGATATTAGCGAATTCATTTTTATAAATGATAATAAGACAGGCCGCTTTAATATCGTTCTTGAAGATTGGTAGACAGAATTCTATTTTATATCCATTCGTTTCGAACCGAGCTACACTGTCTAAGGGGTTTTGTAATATGGAAAAGAGGTCAGGAATATTTGGGATAACGATATTGATTGTGATCATGCTGTTGCTGGGCGCTTTCGTCGTCGTTGCCGCGGATAACGTGTCAGCGGCACAGGACGGCGACTATATCTACACCGAGAACGGAGGGTTCTCTACCATCACCGGATACACCGGCACCGGCGGAGATATCGTCATACCATCCACGTTGGGAGGGTTTCCCACCAGAGCCATCGCTATCACTGCGTTCCAATATGCCTCTCTGACCTCCGTGACGATTCCCGACAGCGTCACTACCATCGGAACTTATGCTTTCCTCTCCTGCTCCGCCCTGACCTCCGTGACCATAGGAAGTGGCGTCACCACCATCGGTGTCGGTGCGTTCCATTCCTGCACCTCCCTGGCCTCCATCAACATCCCCAACGGTGTCACTACCATCCCTGCCTCTGCGTTCCAACAATGCACCTCCCTGACCTCCTTCATCATCCCCAACAGCATCACCACCATCGGTGTCGACGCGTTCCGTTCCTGCACCTCCCTGGCCTCCATCAACATCCCCAACAGCGTCACCACCATCGGGGCCTATGCGTTCATCTACTGCTCCGCCCTGACCTCCATCATCATCCCCAACAGCGTCACCACCATCGGGGACTTTACGTTCCA
The DNA here is from genome assembly GCA_963695345.1 of uncultured Methanomassiliicoccales archaeon. Lineage (GTDB taxonomy): Archaea > Thermoplasmatota > Thermoplasmata > Methanomassiliicoccales > UBA472 > DASXVU01. Next base: position 325,987 of record OY968769.1, on the reverse strand, counting down.
TTCCTGCACCTCCCTGGCCTCAATAACATTCCTAGGACTTGTTGCGCCTACCATTGGTGGCGCGGACTGGATTATCAATACCCCCGCCGACATCCGTGGCCACGCCTACGCCGTCTCGACCTTCCCCTCACCTGGTAATGCGTTCAATGGATTGACCATGGGGGACTTTGCATCAGGAGATGCCACCCCCATCGATATCGTGATGGACGTCGGAACGATACATTTCCCCGGCGAGATCGTCACTTGGTGGATGTCGATGACCGTTAACGGACATCTGTTCGACCCGACGAATATGAACGCTATGCTGTACGCGCCCAATCTAAGCACCACCGACCTGTCTGGAGATATGTACAGGATCACCTCGGGTGTGTGGATTGTCGACTGGACCATACCTGGATACGCTCCTGCCGGCCAGTACACCCTGGTATTGTCGGTCAACAGCGGGTCCAACTATGGAAGCTCGCTCAGGACCTTTGTCATATCTGACACACTGGTCGGTATGAATGCACGGATAATGAGCATAAACGGAAACGTTGTCACCATCCAAACCGATATCGGCATCATCGAGGAGAGCATAACCTCCATCGACGAGGGACTGGCATACATTGAGTATGGCATATTCACCATCCAGACCGACCTTGGTACGCTTACCGCGAATGTCGACGACATACACGCGATCGTGACCAGCATCGATGGAACGGTAGCGACCATCCAGACCGACCTGGGCTACACCAACACAACGGTGAACGACATCCATGCCAGGGTGATCGACATCCAGGGAACAATGGCAACCATCCAGACCGACCTGGGTACGCTTACCCCATGCCACGGTGTACACCGACATCACATCCAGGACCTGGTAGCGAATGTCAACGACATAAACGCAATCGTCACCAGCATCTATGGAACAGTAGCGACCATCCAGACCGACCTGGGCTACACCAACGCAACGGTGAACGATATCCACGCCAGGGTGATCGACATCCAGGGAACACTGGCAACCATCCATACCGACCTGGGAACGCTTACCACGACCGTCGACGACATCCATGCGATCGTTGTCTCGATCAACGGCGCAGTCGTTCATATCAAAACCGACCTTGGGTACACCAACGTAACGGTGAACGCAATTCACGCGTCAGTGGTGAGCATCAGCGGCATTGTTGTTCAGATCGAAACCGACCTGGGAACGCTTACCACCAATGTGAACGACATACACACGATCGTGACCAGCATCGATGGAACAGTAGCGACCATCCATACCGACCTGGGATTCACCAACACAACGGTAAACGCAATTCACGCTAAAGTTTTGGGCATCGAGGGTAACCTCGCCTCCGTCAACACGACGCTCGGCATGGTCCAGGTAAGTCTGGCCAACCTGCACGCGAAAATCGACAGCCTGAACGGAACCGTCGCCATCGATCCAGACCGATGCCGGCCTGGTAAAGGCGAACGTGTCTGACATCTGGTTGAAGGTCGTATCCCTCCAGGGTGACAATGTGAACATGACCAGCACCCTCGGTAACATCAAGGGAAACGTGACCAGCATGAACGGGACCGTGGCCACCATTAGCACCAACATGGGCCAGGTCAAGTCAGATGTCGGAGGCCTTCAGAGCAAGACCAACGGGATCGACTCAACCACAGTGATCGGCATCGGTATCTCGATTATGCTGGCGATCATCATCTTGATCTTCATCATCCTGCGGACCGGGAAGAACTCTGACAAGACGTAGGTCAAGGTAGACAATAAGAAGGACTAAGAAAAATCAAAGAGTACCAGACCATCCGAATCGAGTAAACCCTTTCCGAAAAATCTTTCCGTGATTATCTTTCTTTTCTTACTTGTTCTAGTCCTCATTCGGTTGCCTGTTCATTAGGTAAATGGATCATCATCTCAAACTTCGAATCAAGAAAGCATTCGTTGAAAGGATTCAGACAATAGGCTTTTGCAGATCTCGATTCTGAAGAATTCGTTTTTTCTGAGAAATTGTTCCGTCTGACTGGATGAAGAATGAGTGCGGGCGTCGGGATTCGAACCCGAGTCTCGTGCTTGGCAAGCACGAGTGATAACCAGCTACACTACGCCCACACGGTGTGTGCTTATCCACGAATATGCAAATCCCATTTAAACTTATTGCCCCCGACTGGCACACCCATCATCAAGCGAATAGGAAAAAGAATATAGGTTTGTTTCGTCCCTTATATTAAGCACAACTCCATTGCGATACAGGGATGGGAATGGCGAGACGTAGGAAACGGTATCGTTCGATAAAGCCGATCGTATCGATGTTCACCTTCGGTCTTTTCGGCACGTTGGGCTTCAGCCCTGGCGGGGTATTGTTCAACACCTTCGTCAACGAGACGGAGAAGTATGTGCAGTACGCCGCGATCATCATGCTCCTGATCATCGTCTGGTTCATGCACGATTCCATCCTCATCGCCGATCAAGCAGATGTGGCGCGGCTACCGGGTATGCGGCGGGCTAGGCATCGTAGGCATGCTGCTGGCATTCGTATCCGGTTTCACCATAATCGGGCACCTTCAGCCGGGCCTCATCCTTCTCGGCGCCGGTCTGGGCGTATGGTTCATCGCCATCGTGGCCCAGAGATAGGTCATAGAAAAGAGAGAAAGTGAAAGTGGTTTCAGCCGGTTCAAGGCTGTATCGCGATGAGCAGCTCTCCGACCTGGACGGTGTCTACCGCCTTTCCCTGAAGCGTCATCTTCTTCTCGATGTCGACCAGTTCCCGGCTCAGCACTACCTTGGTCCCGTCGGACAATTCGAACTCGTAGGTGCCGTTGGCCACCGCCTCGGAATCCTTCTCGGTGTCCAGCGCCTTGATCCTGCTCGGTCACTTCCTTGGCCTTGCCCTTGAAGGTCGGCCCGATCTTCGCCAGCAGCGGCTTCAGCGCGATGACCTTCTCCTCCAGGTTCAGCTTCGACGCCAGCTTGAGCTCCTTGGCGCGGACCGTCGAGGATATGTCCTCCTCCGAGCCGACGAACTTCTCCGAGGCGTCCCCGATGATCTCCACCATCTCGATCTCCGAGTTGAGGGACAGCTTCCTTTCCGATTTGTACGTCCGGATCGCGCCGATGACGTCCCTGATCAGGTCGCCGTCCTTCTCCGCCTGCTCGTCGAACAGGACCGCCACCGGCCATTTGGCCACGTGGATGCTCTTGGCCCCGTCCATCGAGATGAAACCCGACTGGTAGGCGTCCTCGGTCACGTGGGGCATCATGGGCGCCATCATCTTGATGATGCCCAGGTAGACGGTGTACAGCGTGTAGCGAACGCCCTCATCGTTCTCGTCCTTGACCCTCGCCTTCACCATCTCCACGTAGTGGTCGGCGAACTCGTGCCAGGCGAACTGCTCGACCTCCTTCATCGCCTTGTCGAACTGGTAGTGGTCGTAGCACTCCGTCGTCGCCAGCACCATCTTGGAGAACTTGCGTGAGGATCCATCTGTCGATCAGGTGCAGCCCCTTCTCCTTCGGTTTCTCCTTCACGACCATCTCCACGAACTTGCCCAGGTTCCACATCTTCGTGGCCAGCTTCTTGCCGTGGATGACGTCCTTCTCCCGGAAGGCGTTGTCCTCGCCGAGAGCGCAGGTGCAGGCGTAGTAGCGCATCGCGTCCGCGCCGTACGTTCTCCAGCAGCGGCATCGGGTCGATGACGTTGCCGGCCGAGGTGTGCATCGGCGTCCCGTCCGGCGACATGATGAACCCGTGGATCATGATGTCCTTCCACGGTATCTGCCCGGTGATGAGGTACTCGCGCAGAATGGTGTAGAACGCCCAGGTGCGGATGATGTCGTGCGACTGCGTCCTGCACGGACATCGGGATACAGTTTCTTGAACTTGGCCTCGTCCCTCATCCAGAAGGTGTTGTACAGCGGCGATACGGAGGAGTCCATCCAGGTGTCGAACACGTCCGGGCAGCCCACGAGCTTTCCGTCCGCACTTGGGGCATTTGTCGAACGGCGCCGGCGTCACCGTCGGGTCGATGTAGCAGTCCTTCTCCTCGGCGGCGACCACGTGCTTGCAGTTATCGCACTCCCACACCGGTATCGGCGTGGCGAAGTAGCGCTGCCGGGAAACGACCCAGTCCCACTGCAGCGAGTTGACCCAATCCTGCAGCCGCACCTTCATGAACTCGGGGAACCACTCGATCTCGTCCGCCTTGGCGAGCACTTCCTTCTTGAAGTCCATGATCTTGACGAACCACTGCTCCACCTGCAGGAACTCGATCGTCTCGTGGCATCTCCAGCAGACGGAGACGTTCTGCGGCTGGACCTCCTGCTTGATGATGAGGCCCTGCTGCTTCAGCAGCTCGATGGCCGCGGCACGCGCCTCCTTGACCTTCATGCCGGCGAACGGACCGGCCAGCTCGGTCATCTTTCCCTGCTCGTCGATGCCCTTGTCCAGCGGCAGGTTGTACTTCATGACCCATTCCAGGTCGGTCTTGTCGCCGATGGTGCAGATCATGACGATGCCGGAACCGAACTTCGGGTCGACCTTGTCGTCGGCGATGATCTTGACCTTCTTGCCGAATATCGGGGTCTCGATCTCCTTGCCCACCAGGTGCGCCAGCTTGGCGTCCTTCGGGTGCACGGCGATCGTCTGGCAGGTGCAGATGAGCTCCGGACGGGTGGTCGCGATGACGATGTGCTCGTCCGAACCGGCCACCTTGAACTTGATGTAGTTGAGCTTGGTGACGCCTTCCTGGTACTCCACCTCAGCGTCCGCCAGCGCCGTGATGCAGCGCGGGCACCAGTTGACCGGGTACTTGCCCTTGTAGGCCAGGCCGTGCTCCAGCATCTTCAGGAACGAGATCTGCGTTATGCGCCGGTAATAGGGGGCGTCGGTCTGATAGTAGACGCTGGGGTCCATGCTCTCGCCCAGTATCTCGAACTGCTTGGTCATCTCGCCGATGAAGGTGTTGGCGTACTCCTCGCACAGCTTGATGTACTCCTGGCGGGGCTTGGTCAGCTTGGTGATGCCGTACTTCTTCTCCACCTTCACCTCGACCGGTGTCCCGTTCACGTCGAAGCACAGGGGGAACATGACGTTGTAGCCCTGCATCCGGTGGTACCGGGCGGTGAAATCGATCAGCGAATAGCCGGTGGCGTGGCCCAGGTGCAGCGAGCCGGAAGCGTACCGCGGCGGGTTGTCGATGGAGTAGACCGGAGCGTCCGATTCCTGGTCGAACCTGTAGAGCTCCCACTCCTTCCATTTCTCCTGCCATTTCCTCTCTGTCGGTACCGCCTCGTATTGTGCCATGGACAGGAGGGGAAAGGTGGATGGGGTAAAAAGCATTGCGTCAATGCCACGATAGAACAGTTAGGAGTTAGGGGGGCGCGGGAGAAGCCAGAATTGATAAGCGTCAGAGTTTGGAGGAATCTGAGGTTGTGCCTATCCCGCGCTTAAATCTCGGATATCTTCCATATAAATAAACCTTATTTTTATATCTTTTACATTAATTGTTATATTCCAATCATTATCACTTTTTTTTACTGGCTATTTTCTTATATTTTTGCATAAAGTTGTCTGGATGTAATAGCCACCCGCCCCGAAAATGGCTGTTCCGAAGGTTGTTTTTTGAGTCTTTATGGAATATATTAGATATTATGAGGACTCAGTCGGAAGCATTCGCAACCGTCCGTATTCCCAATCGCATCGGAAACGGTCCCATCGGCTTTGCATTCGCTTAATGACCGAATAATGGCCCGGTTCGTGGTAATGGTCCAATGGAAAAGCATTTCAGCCGGCAGCTTACTAACATCTACCGATGAAGATGTTCATGTTGCTCATCCGGAACGAGATCGATTACCAAGCGGATTGGTCTCCGGAGAAGCATGAGCAGTTCATCAGGGACTGCCAAGCCTACGCGATGAAGCTCAAACAGAACGGAAGGCTGATCTCTTCTCATCCGCTGGCGATGGACGGGACGATCATCTCCCGTTCGAACAATGAATGGAACGTCCGACCCATGCGACCGAAGGGAGAGGTACAGGTGGGCTATTTCCACATCCTCGCCGAGGACATGGATGAGGCGATCGAGCTGGCCAAGGGCAGCCCGGAGTTTGGTTATGGACCCCGCGCCCGCATAGAGGTCCGCGCGGTCAGGATGTCAGAATCCGATGCCGGAGCGATCCGCACGGAGTGACCGGAAGAAAGGATGGGCCGGTCGATGATTCTGATGGCCGTCTTGGTTTATTCTTTTCCTATTCCCACGCACACGTTGACCACATCATTAGGTACCATCTCGTCGATTGCCGAAAGAAATATGTGCCCATGTCGCAACCTCGCTTCCAGCGTTGCCGCGAGGCGGTGCTGCTGCGAACGGTCTGACCGACGCTAAGTCAAAGTGCACCATCATTCAAACCAGAATTTTGAACACCATCTCGAGTCTGGATCCCCCAAGACTTTATTTTAGGCAATGGAGAATAATAACCGTTTATAAACCGTTCCAGACAAATTCCGGGCAGGCAAAATAATGGATTTGGGAAAAGGTTTCGAAAGAAGCGCGGTTCACTGCATCTTCTTGCGCTTCTCGATCTTCGCTTCCTTGTTCTCCGTGACCTGCTCGTCGAACCTCTTCATGAGGTCGGCGGTGGCGGCCATCAGGGACCAGTCGACGCCGCTGGCGATGTAGGTCTTCTGCGCCGTGTGCATGCGCGCGGTCAGCGAGTACTTGGCCGTGTTGCCGGTGGCGTTGTACTTCTGCACGTGCATGTTGAACAGCATCGGCTTCTGGATCTTGGCGATCTTGGCCAGTTCCGTCTGGATCTCCCTTTCCATCTGGTCCAGGTTGAAGCGGTCCTCCTCTTCCAGTCCGGAGATCTGCATGTAGACGACATCCCTCTCCTTGACCGAGGCCATCAGCTCCAGGATATCATACGCTGTCAGAACGCCCTTGATGACGTCCTTCTCGACCACCGGGAGGGTGGAGATGTTCTTCTCCAGCATCAGCTTGACCGCTTCGTTCACGGTCGTCCCCTGCTTGATCGTGGTGACCGCCGGGTGCATGATCGACTCCACCTGGATCTCCACCGGGTCTGCGGCTTGCCGACCCTCTCTCCCCGGGTCTCCTTGGCCGTCTTGCCGCCGGTCCAGGAGTAGTTGACGATGTCGCGGATACCGATTATGCCGGCCAGCTTGAACTTCTCGTCAACCACCGGAATGGTGCGGACGTCGATGCGCCTCATCATCTCCAGCGCGTTCCGGATCGGCTCCTTCATCTCCACCGCGGTGATGTCGTAGGTCATGATGTCCGAGGCCTTCATGTCCTTGAACTCCTTGATGCCCTGGACGATCTTGATCACATCGGCCCTGGACAGCATGCCGATCAGGCTGGATCCCTTGCACCACTGGCATGTTACGGTAGTTGGTGGCGATGAACTGCTCGGCGGCCTCGGTGATGGTCGTCTCCGCCGTTATGCTCGGGCGGGATGTCCATCATTCCCTTGACCTTCATGCCGGCGACCATGGCCCTCTTCTTGACCATCGAGCCGAAGCTCAGTACGCCGACGAGCTTCTTCTTGTCGACGACCGGTATCTCGTACAGGTCGCTGGCCCGCATCTTCGCCACCGCGTCGGAGAGCGCATGTCTCCGGTGTGATCGTCTCGAACTTCGTGTTTATGAGCTCGGAGATCTGCTTCTTGTCGATGACCGACCGGAGCATTTCCCGCCTCTTCAGTGCTTCTAAGTTCTCTCCAACCATTTTTGTCACCTCATGTTAATATTGTCAGATGGAAGCTATAATAGCTTCTTACGAATCTTCGTTCCTGATATCACTGGAGCCTGGGGGAGATTATACCTTCGTCTCACCCTTGAGCTCGCTGAAGGGCGTTCCCCTCAGCAGCGATTCGATGTCCTTCACGACATCCTCGAGCGGTATCCATTTCTGCTGGGTGGTGTCCCGGTCGCGGATGGTGACGCGGCCCTTCTCCTTGGCCTCGTAGTCCACCGTGACGCAGTAGGGCGTCCCGACCTCGTCCATCCGGGCGTAGCGCCGGCCGATGGAACCGGAGTCGTCGAACGCGGTGGTGATGCCGTTCTTCCTCAGCTTCGCGTCCAGATCCATCGCGATCTGGTCCAGGTCGTCCTTGCACATGAGAGGGAACACACCCACCTTGATCGGTGCGGTGGCCGTTCTCAATCTCATCGTGACATAGCCGTCGGCGGTGACGCTGTAGGCGTGCTCCAGGCATGTATACATTATCCGATCCAGCCCGTGGGAGGGCTCGATGACGTGGGGGACCACCTTCTCCCCGTTCACCTTCTCCTTCACCCTGACCACCTCGAAGTACTTCGATTCGAGGGTGATGCTCTCCCCATCGACCTCCACGGTCACCTTGCCGTCGACGATCTTCGACGGCTCGGTCAGTTCCAGCGCGTTAGCCACCAGCTTGGCCTTGCCCTTGTAGGCCGGTCCGAGCGCTCCGAACTTCGCCTTGATGACGTCCTTCTCCACTTCCGTCGGTTCGTCGAACCGCTTGAACGCGGTCAGGTCGGCGTTGGAGAACTGGATATGCCGGGACAGGTCCCAGGCGCCCCGGTCGGCGATGCCGGTGATCTCGGTCCAGCCGTAGCTCAGCAGGGCCTCGGCGTCCCAGCAATCGCACGCGTAATGGGCCATCTCGGTCTTCAGGTGCTGCCGGAACCGCAGCCGGGCCGGGTCCACGCCCGCCTCGGTCAGGAAACGCTGGGTGACCCAGAGGAAGTATGCGATGGTCTGGTGGGCGATGATCCTGTCCTCGACCGCCTTCCCGAAGGTGGTCTCGACCACGGCCTCGACCTTCTCCTCGGTGTCCATGTAGGTGTTGGGAACGAGCGTCACCTTGGTGTCCTTGATCGAGTCGAAGGTCGGCCAGCGCTTGTCCAGCGGGTCGACGAACAGCTCCGCCTCCATCATGTTGAACTCCCTCATGCGTATGACGCCCTGCCGGGGAGATATCTCGTTACGGTAGCCGCGTCCGATCTGGATGACGCCGAACGGCAACCGCTCGCGGGCGTGCCGGTAGAGGTTGGCGAAGTTCACGAAGATGCCCTGCGCCGTCTCCGGCCGAAGATACCCTACCCGGCCCTTGCCCGGTCCGATCTTGGTCTTGAACATCAGGTTGAACTCTTCCACGTGGGAGAGCTCGCCGCCGCACGCCGTGCAGACGACGTTGTTCTTGCAGATGAGCTCTTCCAGTTCCTTCTTCGGCAATGAGCCGGGATTGGGGTGCAGCTCCTTGCACAGATGGTCCGCCCGGTACGATTCATCGCACTTCACGCACGAGACGATCAGGTCGGCGAAGTTGTCCACGTGACCGGACGCCTTGAAGACCGCCTCCGGACCGATGGTCTCGCCATCGATCTCCAGGAAACCTTCTTCCAGCGCGTATATCCTGCGCCACTGGTTCATTACGTTCGTCTTCATGGTGCAGCCTAGCGGACCGTAGTCGAACAGCCCGGCGATGCCGCCGTATATCTCGTAAGAGGGGTAGATGAAACCTCTCCGCTTGCACAGGGAGAGGATGTCCCCTGAATTAACATCGGCCATGTGATCCTCCTCCAATGATTCAACCGTGATATCTTAATCTTCCGCCAATATCGAAATGACGTCGTGGTCGTAGATCATCGCCTGGAGGTTGTCCTTGGAGTCGCGGACCGGCAACTGGCCGAAGTCGTTCTTGCGCATTATGCGCGCCGCCTCGGATATCGACGTCTTCTTGAACACGGTCATTGGGTTGCGCACCATGATGTCCCTCACGGGCAGGCCGGGCAGGTCGATCTTGGAAACCTCGTACCACAGTTTCATGACATTGCGCAGACCGTCCCAGGTCCACTCGTCCTCGTCCTGCGGTATCCCCAGCTCTTCCATGGCGACCGACCCGTTGACATAGCTCTTGTTGAAGATGTCGCGGTCGGTCAGGATGCCGATCAGACGGCCGTTGTCATCGAGGACCGCCAGCGCCGATGCCTTGCTGACCTTGAGGGTGACGGAGGCGACCGCCAGCGGTGCCCCGTGATAGATCGGTATGCAGGGCGACCGGATGACCTTCTCGATCGGTGTGGAGATGTTCTTCCGTTCCACGACCGACAGCAGGTCGGTCGGTGTCAGGATGCCGACCAGCTTGTCGCCGTCGATGACCGGCAGGTGCCTGATGTTCTGATGGAGCAGGACCCCTGCCGCTTCCTCGACCTCCGCCCTCGGACTGATGGTGATCGGTTCCCGGTTCATTATCAGGGCCGCCTGGTCCTCGTCCGGCTTGTCGAAGATGTCCTGCCTGGTTATGATGCCGGCCAGCGATCCGTCGCTGCGCCGGACCACCGGCAGTCCGGTCAGGTTGTGCTTCACCATGATCTTGAGCACCTCGTTCCGCGATCCGGGCACCTGCGCCACGATCGGGTTCGAGGTCATCACCTCGCCGACAGTGGTCATTTTTCCGCCTCCTCTTCCGGCTTGACCACAAGCACCGGGCACTTGGCGAAGCGGATGACCCGCTCGGCCACCGAGCCCAGCAGTAACTTGGAGAATCCCGTTCGGCCGAGCGTGCCCATGACCACCAGGTCATGCGTCAACGACGCATCGACGATCTTCCGGGCCGGGGCACCCTCCACGATGGAGATGCTGACCTTGACTCCCAGCTTCTCGCCCTCGGACTTGACGTAGTCGACCGCGTCCTTGCCCTCCTTTTCCAGGAGCGAGTAGACGCTCACCACCGTAGAGTCCATGGGGAAATTGATGAACGAGGTCTGGTCCACCACGTACAATGCAGTCACGTCGGCTTCCATCAGCTTTGCCAGCTCCAGACCTTTGCTGATCGCGGCCCTGGTATATTCGCTACCGTCCGTGGGTATCAGTATGTGCTTGAACAGATTCATTTCATTTCCTCCAAATGTGTTTCCCGTAGCAGACTAGGCAGGGGTCTTCCGGGCTGGACCTCAGCACCAGATCGGTCAGGGGATCGCCCCCTTTGGACCTCAGGACCATGAAATCGCATGGAGACCCTGGTTGAATGTTAAACGAGTCGTTTCGATTTAAAAGTATTCGTGCATTTGTGAAAGCCATATCCAATAGCGGGGTGAGGTCCTTCATCCCCTGCGATCGCAGGAGGAGCGCGGCGGTCTCGATCTCATGCAGCATGTCCGGCATCGAGACCATCCCGTTGTCCGTCCCAAGGGCCACCCGGGCGCCCGCATCCAGCATCATTTTCAATGGCGGGACGTAGCCGAAGAACAGGTTGGAGCGCGGACAGACCACGATGGGCACCTTCGCCTCATTGCAGGCGACCACGTCCTCCTTCGTCGCCTTGGTCATGTGGACCACGAAGCGGGGTTTGAGGTCCAGCACCTTGCCAATATCCTCCCGGACCCGTTCCGAGGCGTGAATGGCGAAGCGTGCCCCCTTCCTGTCGACATGGGCCGCAAGAGCGCTCAGCTCCTCGTAGTCCCAATCGGAGATGGAAGAGACGGCGATTCCGTTGGCCACCTTGAGCAGCGCATTGATCTCCGAGGACACATACTTCATCCCCGATGGCCGGGCCATTATGATCGGTTCCGCACCATTGCCCTTGGCCGCGGCCAGTGCCTGCGCCCCCTCGATCCCGCCCTCCCGGAAGTCGACATAGCTGGAAACGCCCCGGGAGAACATGAACCGGGACAGACGGACCATCGAGGCGGTCAGGTGGTTCACCGGCATGTTCCTGAGGATGCGGTGCTTCAGCCCGTCCGGGGGGGCCACCAGCTCCTCCAATGAAAGCCGGGTGTCCACTGGTACGACATAATCGGCGACGTGCGTGTGGCAATTGATGAGGGTGGGGACGATCACGCCCTTCACCGTCGCCATCTTAGACGTTCCTTCGCCCACGCTCCTCACCAGGCCGTTCTCGAATTCCACATGGCCATCGATGAATCCGTCGGCGGTAAGCAGTTTGCCGGATGCAAGCTCCATAAAGAAAGTCATGCCTTCATCGCTATTTCAAGATGTCCAGTCCGCTGGTCGGGGTGAATGCATGGTACAGAAGTCGTCGGGTGCCGGAGTCATCGGTCGCGAGTGCCTAGACTGACCGAGCAAAACATATCATGGCTCAAGGTCACCGTTCCGTCGTCGGCATCATTGGTACGCAGGCGGTGCTCCCTAACAATATTATAATCTCATACCAGTCTCTATTCAGTGATGGTGATCGTGATGGGCGCCGTGATCCCGAAGTCGGTGGCGCAACGGTGCCCCGATCCATGGGGGAGAAATGACCTGTGACAACAACTTCATAATCGTCGCCGTGGACGGTTCCGATGGCAGTGCCAAGGCAGCACACAAGGCGGCGGCTATGGCCCGCGGCATGCCAGGGACCCGGTTGACCGTCGTTCATGTGATCAACACCAAGGACTACCCGGTCCTGATATCCGAGACGGAAAGGAGGGATGCGGAGGCCAGGGCTGCCTGCATCATCGGCGACGCTCTGGAGATCGTCAATTCCGAAGGTGTAATGGCCAGGTCGGCGGTCTTGCACGGACATCCGGTGGCGCAGATCATCAAGTTCGCCGAGGATTGTAATGCCGACCTGATCGTGACCGGGTGTCGGGGCCTTCATGTAGGTGCAAAGGGGCTGTTGGTAGGAAGCACCTCGGAGGCGCTTACCAAAAGGGCTAAGTGCTCCGTTCTGGTGGTACGATAGGTCTGGATCACCGAAGGGGGTGGCTGGTCCATCGGTGACATTTGGCCAGCCAAGGCCCGCGCATCAGACCCCCGAAGAATTGTGGGAAACTAATTTATAATATGCTTTTTGTTCAGGGCTAAAGGTGTCTTAAATGGCTGCAAAGATCAAGGCAGAAGAGTGCGTAGGATGCGGAGCTTGCGAGGATGTCTGTCCACAGGGATGCATCAAGGTCACAGAGGTCGCGGTCGTAAATGAGAAGGACTGCGTCGACTGCGGCGCTTGCGTCGACGAGTGCCCGAACAACGCTATCACAGTCGAGTAGACAGGTCTAAAAACCCATTGACGGCCGTCGCGGTCAATGCGCCGTTCGTCAGAACTTCTATTTTTTCGTCCCAACCGATTTCCTCAATGTTAGGTTTCTAGATTTCCAGAATCAGTCATGGGCTCTCGGCAATGATACCGTGCGGTTCAGGCCCAGTAGGGCTTCATCACGTACTTGTACACCGAGTTCGCCGCCGTCGCCCCTTCCCCGCAGGCGACCACTATCTGCCGGTATTTACCGGGATAGATGACCGAGTCACCGCAGGCGAAGACTCCTCTCCGTGACGTGCGCATCTCCGTATCGACCTTGATCTGGTTCCCCTCCAGGACGACCTTCCACTTCTCCAGGAACTCCAGCTCCGGCGTTACCCCAATGTTGATTACGACCATGTCGACGTCGAGACGCATCTCCTCAGGAGGATCACCGATGTTTAGGATGGCGCCTTCGACCTTGTCCTCTCCCATGATCTCCTTGACCTCGGCGGACATGATGGTCTTGATGTTCTTGGCCACGACCCGGTCTATGATACACCCGTCCGCCCGGAAGCAGTCCCGACGATGCACGATATAGACCTGCGCGACATCTGAAGCGAGCAATGCCATCTCCAGAGCGCTGTTGCCACCGCCGACGAACAGGATGCGCCTGCCGGCCAGCTCCTTCTTCTCGGGCAGCCGATGATAGACGCCCTTGCCCTCAAGCCGCTCCTCTCCTGGGGCGCCCAACATCTTGGGCATGAAGAGACCGGTACCAATGGCCAGTATGACCGTCTTGGTCTCGTATTCTCCTTTGTCGGAGATTACGACCAGTCCTTCGTCCTTGTCCATGACGTCCTTGACCACCTCGTGCTCATGGATATCACATCCTGAGCCCTTGGCGTGGTCCACCATGGACCACCCCAGCTCGTGGGCGTGGATCTCGGTTACGCTCGGATAGTTGGCTATGACCTTCTCGGGATAGACATTGATCAGCTGTCCCCCCGCTACCCCAGCATCGATGATGAGTGTCTTGAGCTTGCGTTGCATCGCATAGACGCCCGCGGTAAGTCCGGCTGGGCCAGCTCCCACTATCACCAGATCATAAGCCATTTACCATTGAATAATGGGTGATGTTGATAATCGTTTCCCTAAGGCCCTGACGTGCGATGACATTGGCAGTATCGGTCTGGTCGAGACCAGAACCTTCTATTTTGATTCATTCCATGCTAGGCAATGATTCTTGAAGGTCAATTGAGCCGCTCTCGTGAATATCGAGAGCGGACCTTCCAGAACGTTTGATCTTCATGTCCGTTTGGCTATCCAGGCGGGAGAACGGATATGACTCTTCAATTCAGCCCATTCCGACTTGACTTTCTTGATCTGCTTGTCGACGGCCTTGGCGACAACCTTCACATCCTTCTTGACCTCTTTGACGCCAGCCCGGACATCCTTTTGGATCTCTTCAATTCCCTTGTCGACTGCCTTCCCGGCGATCGGGCGTCCTTCTGTGCCTCCTTTACACCCTTTTTCACGCCTTTCTGCACATCCTCGATACCTTTGTCGATCTCTTTCTTGACATCGCCTTTCGCCATGCTTTCACCCTGAAGACCGGATAAGTTCGCTCTACCCTGGTCATTTCGATATTAATCAGGACCATCGACTATATTTGAAGCATCAGAGGTTATTATGATTTTGATGGAAATGACCGCTCCCACAGCGCTTTTCCTTGTTCAGTGAACATCGAGCCATCAGTTACCAATTGAGATCACCGAATCATGTGTCCCATGCCTACTCACTCATCGGTCCCTGAAGTATTCAGGGTCCAGGAGGATTCCATCTGATGTTGATGCCTCTTCTTGTCAGTCCGTTAGCGAGAGGAGCGGACCAAATTGTGAAAGGAGTCCGATGGTTTCCGCGTCATCATCGATCCTACAATGGGCCTGAGAGCGTGGGAAGGAAGAAACCGATTATGGTGGCGAATATCCAGATCAGCACCGCGATGATCAGTGCCTTGACCCATCCGATCTTGTACAGTCCTTTGAGCGCCAGAAGCCACACTATCCCGGCCAAGACGGCCGCCAACAGTCCATTTCCGAACAGGAAGTAGACCACGATATAGACCACAGTACCGATCACGGCAGCCACCAGGGCAGTGCCCAGGCCTTCCTTCTCTCCCATGAACTTAGTGACAAAGTAGATGATTACCGTTGAGATGACCAATGCGACCAACAGATAGAAGAATGCTCGATGTTTCAACCATGGCATCACGTTTGACCAATGGGTATAAGTCATGAATCCAATGGAAAAGCGGGATTCGATGCCATACCAGCTCTTCACTTTCAGAGTCAGTCGTCAGGATTCGATCATCAAAAACGTAGGATCGATTCAAGAAGGATGGACCGTTCAAGAAGATGAACCGGTCCGGAAAGAGTGGTCCGTCATGATGCGTTCACAGGGATAACGATCACAATCCCAGCACGCCCACCCCCACGGCGACCAATATGGCGGCCATTATGACCACGATGATCACGGCGAATATCACTGCCAGGATGGCGATGGCCAGTGCCCTGAGCCACCCGACATCGAACAGCATCTTGTAGAGTCCGAGGAACGCCAGGAATGCGACGATCGCCGCCACCACCAAAGCGACGCCTGAGCTGGTGATGATGTTCGTGACGCAGGAATGTCCCCGCATAGACCAGGGCGAACACGATGCCGCCGAGGAGCATGCCGAGCATGGCCGCTCCCATGGTCGCCTGTCCTCCGGTCATGACCTTTGCGGCGAGCCACAAAGGTATCGAGATGATCACCCATCCTATGATCAATACGATGATCGCGATAATCAATTGTACTAGGTCCATATTCAACCTCAAGGTCGTTCTGACGACCAAGTATCAATTCGAGCTACGGATATTAAAATCAAATGTCTCGAACCGTCCTCGATCGCCTTTCATTTCTCCCTCCACCTGGACTTGGACATTCCGATCCACAGGAACACCAGCGGAGAGGCATGATCAGAACCGCCCAATCGATGATCAGCTCTTCCGTGGACGATACCAGGGACCCGCTCAGGTTCTGGGCGATCTGCGCCGCGTAGGTGGTCGGGGAAAGGTAGGCCAGGTACCGATACGGCATCGGGATGTAGGTTATCGGATAGTAGACCGGCGCCAGCGTCGAGAACAGGGTGGTCAGCAGACGGGTGAAGGCGAAGCTCTGGACGATGTCGGAGGAGAGCGTGGCCAAGGCGAAACCCAGTGACACCGAGGTGATGAAGACGAACCCCAGGACCACGATTATCCCTCCCAGCTGGACCAGCGTCACCGGGACGAAGAGGAAGAACAGGGTCGAGAGGATGGCGATGGCCGGCAGGGAATAGATGAGTTCGGAGATCGCGATCCCGACCACATAGACGGACGCGCTGGTCGGTGAACTGACCACCATGTCCTGGAGCTTGAAATCGTTCTTCAGGTGGGACAGGTCCGCCTGCAGCGAGGTCCCGCTGGAGAACATGGTCATGATCAGGCCGCCGATGATCGCCGGTCCCAGCAGGCTGCCTTGGCTGACGAACCAGATGAGGGTGAGGAACGAGAGCGGGGCCAGGACGGTGTTCAGAAGGACCACCGGGTAGTTCTTCATCTCGTAGATCGCGTTCACCAGGATGGACGCGAGCAGCTGACCGCCGATCCGCTCTCATCTTCCTCCATCCGCGTCATCGTTCAGGGTTCCGCCGCCCACCACATCGGAGAAGATGTCGTCCAGGTCGATCGGGTTGAGGGAGAACTGGACCTTCCTCTCGATCAGCATGCCTGGAAAGGCGCAACGCCTCCTCCTGGGTGGTCATGATCTGCACCTGCCCGTCCTTCCTGGCCAGGACCTTCCCCTCCACTTCCGGCAGGTCCACTCCCCGGGGCACCTTCACGCTGTACTGGTGCTTTATCCTCTTCCTCAGATCGTCCATGCTGCCCAGCGCGAGCAATCTTCCGCTGTCCAGTATCCCGATCCGGTCGGCGACCCTCTCCGCCTCTTCCAGATAGTGGGTGGTAAGGAAGATGAACCGGTCCCTGCTCAGTTCGGTCATCAGGTTCCATATCTCCTGCCGGGAGATCGGGTCCAGTCCGGTGGTCGGCTCGTCCAGGAATATGTAGTCCGATTCGGCGGCGATGACCATGGCCACCAGGACCTTCCGCTTCATCCCGCCGGAGAGCGTGCGGTTGAGCCGATCGGCAACGTCCGCCAGACCGACCTGTGCCAGCGCCTCGCTCCCCTTTCTCCGGGATTCCCGGTAGCTCATCCCCCTCCACAGCAAGATAAGAGGAGACGCTCTGGAGCGGCGTCATCCATTGGACCGCCCTTCCTTCCTGCGGGACGACCGACATCCTTTCCCGGAGGAGCTTGGCGTCAGCCATCACGTCCAAGCCCGTCAATGGTGGCCTTTCCCGACGAAGGCTCCAGCAGTGTCGAGAGGATACGGGTCAGGGTTGTCTTGCCGGCACCGTTCCTCCCGATCAGGGCGAACGTCCCTCTGGCGGGAATGGCAAGGTCGACCGAGGTGAGGGCCTTCTTACCAGTGCTGAAAACCTTTCCGATGCCGTTGCAGATTACCTCACCATCATGGGCCATGGATGAATCGACCGGTTCTCTAGCGTCTCAGCTCCTGGATATGATGCATGGAACGATTTCAAAATGTTTACCTCATCCGCCCTCCGTACGGAGATCGATCGGAGAGTGCCATGACCGGGGAAGCCTGCCTTTCAGGTATTTTTCACGGAAAGGATGCAATAGGTTATAGGATGACCAGACCTTTCCTTATGCAATGGCGCCGAAACCGAAGAAGGCCGCGAGCTGTGAGGATGAGGAAGGGGAAGAACAGGTCTCCTGCGAAAAATGCGGATGCACCGAGTATGTGGCCGTTCAAAAGCAGAACGGTAGCGGCAAGCATTACACGGTGAAGTGCAAGAAGTGCGGCACCGAGTTCTCGGAAAAGTAGTCGGATCAGGGTGTTATCATGGGTATTTTCAGGGGTTTCATCTCCGTCGACATCTCCGACATCGGCGAACTGGTCAAGCTCGACCGCGAACTGCGCAAGGTAGGCGGCGGCATGAGGCCGGTGGCCATGGACATTGTCCATGTCACGCTCAAGTTCCTGGGCGAAACGGACGAGGCGGCCATTCCGAAGATCATCGAGGCGATGGACAAGGCGGTGAAGGGCGTGCCGCCTTTCGATATCACGCTGAAGGGCATGGGATCGTTCCCTTCGGCGAGCAATATCCGGGTGGTCTGGGTGGGCATGCAGGGGGCGGAACCGCTGGTGGGCATCGCCAAGGTCCTGGACGAGGAATGTGCCCGCCTCGGCTTCGAAAGGGAGGAAAGACCGTTCTCTCCCCACCTGACCGTCGGCAGGATGAAGGACCCGACCGGGTACGGAGCAGGTCAAGGGCATCATCGAGCGCTTCAGGGAACATGATTTCGGCACCAGGGCGGTACGCTCGATAAGACTGAAGAAGAGCGTTCTCGGTGCGAAAGGACCTACCTACACGACCGTTGCCGAGGTCGTTCTTCAGGCACCGTAGTTCTCGAACATCGAGAACTCGGTCTGTTTCAGCATCTCCGCCGGAGGATGGTCCTTCACGAACTCGATGTTGTAGTTACCATCGATGAACTCATGGTTCCGGACGACCAGCCGGTGGTACGGGATGGTGGTCTTGATCCCGGTGACCGTGTACCGGTCCAGGGCGTCCCGGGCCTTGTTCAGCACCTCGGTCCGGTCCTTGCCGTAGACGATCAGTTTCGCCAGGAGGTTGTCGAACTCGGTGGGGACGACGTATCCTTCGTATGCGTGGGAATCGATGCGGATGTTCTCCCCTGCCGGCTCCAGGTATTTCTCGATCCGGCCGGGGGTGGGCATGAAGTTGTTGAACGGGTTCTCGGCGTTGATACGGAACTCCATGGCATGCCCCTTCGGGTGGACGGAGCCCAGTTCCTTGGTGACATCCTTGTCGGTGGCGATGGACAG
This sequence comes from uncultured Methanomassiliicoccales archaeon, assembly GCA_963695345.1. Taxonomy (GTDB): domain Archaea; phylum Thermoplasmatota; class Thermoplasmata; order Methanomassiliicoccales; family UBA472; genus DASXVU01. The sequence continues at coordinate 307,021 of OY968769.1, read as the reverse complement.
CTGCATCTCCACCAGGTCCAGCCCGGTGCACACCTCGGTGATCGGGTGCTCGACCTGGATACGGCAGTTGGCCTCCATGAAGTACAGATGGCCGTCCCCCATCAGGAACTCGAACGTCCCCAGTGAGGTGTAGCCGGCCTTCTTCACCGCTTCCTTGACCAGGGTGCCAATGCGCTCCCGCATCTCCTCGTTCACGGCGCAGGACGGCGTCTCCTCCAGGATCTTCTGGTGACGGCGCTGGACGGAGCATTCCCTCTCGCCCAGGCAGTAGGCGTTGCCGCGCGAGTCGCCCACCACCTGGAACTCGATGTGGCGTCCGCGAAGGAACGCCTTCTCCATGTAAATGGTAGGATTGTTGAACGCCTTGGTGGCCTCGTTCCTGGCCGAGGTGAACGCGTCGTCCATCTCCGCGTCGTCGTTGACGACCCTCATCCCCCGCCCGCCGCCTCCGCCGGAGGCTTTCAGCATGACCGGGTAACCGATGCGGTTGGCCTGCTTCTTAGCGTCCTCGGCGTCCTTGAGCGGTTCCAGGACACCGGGCATGACCGGGACACCGACCTTGGTCATGAAAGCGCGGGAACCCAGTTTCGTGCTGAGCAGCTTCATGGCCCGCGGGTTCGGTCCGATGAACGAGAGACCCTCCTCCTCGCAGCGCTCGGAGAACTCGGCCTTCTCGGACAGGAATCCATATCCGGGATGGATCGCCTCCACCTTCATCCGGTTGGCGACATCGAAGATAGCGTCCATGTCCAGGTAGCCGATCATGCCTGGCTTCGACTGGAGCTCGACCGCCCTGTCGGCCAGTCCGACATGCTTGCAGTGCTTGTCCGATGGCGTATAAACGGCGACCGTGGGAACACCAAGTCTCTTGCAGGTCTTGATGATCCTTATCGCGATCTCGCCTCTGTTTGCCACTAGGACACGGTTGAACATTCTGACGCACCTGAGACACGCCGTAGCATGCGACGCTCTTTCTCGGTATAATCATTGTTTAGATAAAGCTTACCCGCTTGGATGCCATCATTTCCTTGGCGATAATCGTAGCGCCGCTTCGGGTTGCGTGGTTTTATTCCTTCAGGGACTTCTTTCATGCCTCGTCCAGACCCGATTGCGAAATGCGGAGAGGTTTTTGGAGCCCCGAGGTAGGTACCTCAACCCTATGACCATGCGTCATCGGTCTTTTTAGAAATGTAACGGCCAGATTCCTGAGTGAACGGTTAGTGCATTAGCCCATTTCCCCGGCAATGAGGTTCATACAGTCTCAGGGGTCTTGTCCAGGAAGGTGGGCAATTCGATATCGTACTTCACTTCCTGGGTCGAACCATCGAAAAGTTCGATCCGGGCCTGGACCTGGTTCCTCTTCAGGACAATGCGGCCATTCCTGAGGTTGGACCGAAAACGACTGACCCTCTTCCCTTCCTTGGTGAGCTCCCTTTCCACGCATGCGATCAAACCGACATCCTCTAGCTGCTTGATCTTGCGGAAGCAGAGCGCGATCGGAATTCCCAGGTTGTTGCTGAGTTCAAAAGCCGACCGGGGATTCTTCATCGTGGCTAGGAGTATCCTCACCGAAAGCTTCTCGGCCAATAGCCTAGATGAATCAAGGAACTGTTTTTCCGCCACTCTTTTACTATCGGCGTCCTATCTTATAAAATCCGATTGGATGGTTATCAAAATTGATAGGGATATTCATGATCGACCAGAGGTGAAATCGATAATTGCTCTGACCGTTTCGGGAACTGATATCGACGTCGCGAGTCATCCTCTGGTCTTGCCTTACGGACCGACATGACATATAACAATAGTTAAATATCATTCATTTGCCATTCTTCCTCTACCGAACAACCGGCAACATAGCAAAATTAAAGAAGGGCGGACTGGAGAACAATCGTTGACCCTGAAAGGATCCGTCTTGGACCATATCGGTAGGGTCGGGAAACGGAATACTAACCTTCCGTTTGCAGTGCCTTGGGTATGACCAGGAAAATGGCCCAAAATCGACCCCTTAACCAATACAAAATGATCGCGGTCAGGAGATAGAACCTTGGGCAGGGTCCATGTAAGATCCAGGCTGTCCACGTCCCATTGCACGCCGACGATAAACGGGATCAGACTTCATTCGAGATGATGGAAATGGAAGGCAAGGTACATTATTTGGACAATTCGGCCACGACCAGGTTGGACGAGCGGGTGCTAGAGGCGATGAGACCATTCTTCCTGGAGCACTACGCGGTGGCCACATCCGAGTTCGGATACTCCATGGGACTGGACTCGAGGGAGGCATTGGACGAGGCCAGGGCCACCCTGGGCAAGCACCTGGGGGCGTTACCCGAGGAGCTGGTGTTCACTTCCGGCGACACTGAATCGAGCAACACGGCGGTGAAGGGCGTGGTCAAGGCGAACCGGAAGAAGGGGAAACACCTAATCGTCTCCAAATTGGAGGACTTCCCCGTCCTGAACAGCGCCAAGACCCTGGAACAGGAAGGCAACCAGGTGACATTCCTGGAGGTGGACGGGGAAGGCTTCGTCGACCTGGACAAGCTCCAGGCGAGCATCACCCCGGAGACCGTCCTGGTCTCCATCCAGCACGCCAACCAGGAGATCGGCACGGTCCAGGAGATCAAGGCCATAGCGGATATCTGTCATGATAAGGGTGTGCTGTATCACGCCGACGCCACCCACACCTTCAAGAGGATCCCCCTGGACGTGTCAAAGCTACATGTCGACCTGCTGACGATCTCAGCCCATACCATTCACGGGCCGAAGGGGGTCGGCGGACTGTACATCCGGAAAGGGACACAGATATCCAAGTGGATGGATGGCGGGTTCCAGGAGTCCAACCGGAGGGCCGGACTGGAGAACATCCCCGGGATCATCGGTTTCGCCAAGGCGGCCGATCTGGTGTCCGATGAGGAGAACGACTACATCAGGGGCCTGCGGGACAGCCTTATCAAGCGCATGCTGGAAGCCGTTCCCCAGACGATGCTCAATGGTTCCGCGACGAAGAGGACACCGCAGAACGCCAACATCACCTTCCATTACGTCGAGGGAGAATCGATCACCCTGCATCTGGACATGAGGGGTTTCGAGGTGAGCACAGGCTCCGCCTGTTTCAGCCGGACCCTCGAGGCCAGTCATGTCATCATGGGCATCGGCGGTGACCATGAAAGGGCCCACGGTTCCATAAGGTTCAGCCTGAGCCGGTTCAACGACATGGATGACGTGGACGCGGCGGTCGAATCATGCGCGGAGATCATAGCCAACCTGAGAAGGATCAGTCCATTGAAGAAGTGATGGTGAGGAAATGAAATTCCCATACAACGAGACGGTGCTGGAGCACTTCAAGAACCCCAAGAACGTAGGCAAGATCGAGAACGCCGATGGCAAGGCGATGGTGGGCAGCCCGGCCTGTGGAGACATGGTGGCGCTGTACATCATGGTGGAAGAGGCGACCAAGGTCATCACCGATATCAAGTTCGAATCGTACGGATGCGCGTCCAATATCGCGACGGCGTCCATCATCACCGAACTTGCCAAGGGGAAGACGATCGACAAGGCCAAGGAGATCAGCTGGAGGGATGCGGCGGATGCCTTGGGCGGATTGCCAAAGGTCAAGGTGCACTGTTCCGTGCTGGCGGTTGAGGCTCTCCACGAGGCGATCACCAACTATGAGGAAAGGCACGGTCTGATAAAGGAAAAGATACCGACCACCGTTGAGATAGTCCAGCGCCGTCTGAAGACGGTCATGAACCCGCTGGCCGGTCTGGACATCGTCAGGACGGAAATGGTCAAGGAGATCAAGGTGGAGGAAGGGGTCGTATCGATCGACCTGGACCTGGCCATTAACAACCTGTTCGCTTCGAACATCGAGGAAGAGATCAAGGAGAAGATCGGGAACATATGGGACGTCAAAGAGGTCAAGATCAAGTTCGGCGACCCGGTGTGAAACGCCTTCCTGTTTCCACGGGCGGTGGAATCAACCAGGCCTAAGCAGCCTGGCATTGATCGCCACCACGACGGTGGAAACGCTCATGAGGACCGCTCCCGCCGCCGGTGTCAGCAGTATCCCGTAGTTGAACAGGACCCCAGCGGCTACCGGGATCGCGAGTGAGTTGTACCCGGTGCATGGAGATAAGATCCTGGAACATTCTCGGCAAAAATGATGCCCTGATGGTGACATCTAAGATCCAGGGAAGGTCCTGACTTGTCCAATCTGAGCAGATTCAACCGATTTGATATCGATCAATAGTCCAATACGTAGTCTGATTGTAACACCATCGACTAACGACCTCTTGGGCGCTCCCATTTCAGAGGCGCTCACATGAGGATGAGAACACAATTCAAGAAAGATAGGAGCGGGGGGATCGAGGGGCTGCCCTTGCAGCTGATGATCATGGTACTGATCGCCGGCATAGGTTCCGCGGTCCTGCTGGGATGGATGGGCAATCTGAACGCGCCGCCATCGATCGGCTCCGTGACATCATCACCGATGGAGCTTGTGGCTCGCGACGGGAACGGTGATGGCATCTTCGAGGTCGACAACGTCGACATGACCATAACCGTGACCGATGGAAAGGGGGACCCAGTGACCGGAGCCACGGTCGTACTTGAAGGATGCAATATTGCGAAGAACGATGGCACCCGGCCCTATGGAACGACCGGACCCGATGGGAAGATCACTCTCTACAACATGCAGTTGACACAGACCGGAAAGGCGGTGGGATTCGTCTCCGTCACCGTAACCAAAAGCGGCTACGGCACGGACACCAGTCTGACCATCCCGGTCATCTCGGGGTGATGGTTTGGCGATCAGGGACCGGCGCGGGCTGGAGGGAATGCCCCTCAAGCTCCTAATCGTCTCCCTTCTCATATCGCTCGCGGCACCGGTCATCCTATCCAGCATGGGCAACTATCAGGCGCTGACCTCTGAGTCGATGGCCCTGAGCGCGGCCGAGCGAATTCGCGAAACGATAACCGCCACCTACATTTCCGGTCCTGGCAACCAGCGCACGATGGATTCGCCGATCGGGAATATCGAATGCACCATTGAGATCGGAGGGGATCTGAACCGGACCGAATCGATGGTCATCAAGGTGATCCACGAGGGCGGGATCGAACGCATCTACCTATCGGACCCGGCAGTACGGGTCACCACCTCCAGCGGCCAACCCTACCAACTGACCTCGGGCACTGACCGGCTCTCCTTCGCCTGTCTGTCCGACAGCATCTCCGGCACCGGTGCATATGTCCTGGTGATCACATGATGGAGTTCTTCCTCTCCAAGGTATGGCTGTTCGTCGGCGGCATCGCGGTCACCGGCGTATTGGTCCTGGCCTTTTCCGGGATCGACCGTTCCGTGTCCGATGACGAATCCCAACGTCGGGTCGATCAGTTGGCCGATGCCTTGGACGCCGTTTCCAACACACCGGACCTTGTCAGTTTCAGGCTTTCGGTGGCTGACTATCTGCCAGATGCCCGGTCCTCGATGCTGATATCGAAGGGATATGTCTGCATCCAGGAAGGCACCGATAGGAGTTACGCTTCACTGCACTGCGCCATCGTCCTCACCCATGCCAATGGATCGGACGATCTGACGGTGTCCTGGGACGATATCTTGCTCGTGAACAAGGGCATGGGGGTGAGAGGCATCATCCAGGTTCAGGTGGCGAAGGAACGGACGGTCTCCTTGACCGCCTGAACGAAGCGCTCGCAATCTTTCTTGCTGGTATAGACATAGAACGAGGCCCGAGCGGCGCCGTCGATATTCCTTTTAAGGAAGAATGGATGGACGCAGTGCATTCCCGACCGGATCATCATCCCGGACATCTCATCCAGGATCATGGCGACATCATGCGAGCGCATTCCTCTGATATTGAATGAGAAGATGCTGCCTCGGGATTCCGGATCCCCGGGACCGATGACCGTTATCTTTTCCTCGTCTGCCAGGGCCTTGGTGACGATCCGATTGCATTCGATGTCGTGCTCCATCACCTCATCCATGCCGATGCCCTTGAGGTAATCGATGGCCGCTCCCGAACCGATTATGCCGGCATAGTTGAGCAGACCGGATTCGAACCTCTCCGGTATCGGCAGCAGGTCCACCTTGTCATAGGTGGTCAGGCTCACCCCTCCTCCGCCGACGATCAGGGGCGCCACGTTGTTCAACAGGTCCTTCTTGCCATAGAGGACGCCCACGCCGGAGGGGCCGAGCATCTTGTGCATGGAGAACGCGAAGAAATCGGCATCCATGTCGTCCACATCTACCCGCATGTGGGGGGCCGACTGGGCTCCGTCGACCATGACCATAGAGCCGTTGTCGTGCGATATCTCGCAGATCTCCTTCACCGGGATGGTCGTGCCAGTGACGTTGTTCGTGTGGACGACGCTGACGAGTTTGACCTTCTTGCTGAGAACCGACTTGAAGGTCTCCAGGTCGAAGGACCCGTCCTCAGGGGTCTCCACTATGACCCGGTCCACGCCATCCGTCTTCTTGAGCTGCAGCCATGGGACATGATTGCTGTTGTGCTCCATGTCGGTGGTCAGCACGGCCTCGCCCTTCTTGAGGCCAAGGCCGCGGGCGATCAGGTTGATGGATTCGGTGGTGTTCTTCGTGAAGATGATCTGGTCATATGAATCGGAACCGATGAAATCCGAGATATTCTCCCTCGCCTCGTCGACCTTGATCGAGACCTGGGTCGCCAGACGGTGTACGCTCCTGCCGCCGCAGGCTGGATAATCGTAATAGTATGAGTCCATGGCCTCGACCACCTGCCTGGGCCTGAGGCTCTGGCACGCCGTGTCGAGGTAGACCGGGCTCTTATCCCCCTGTGAAAGGATGGGAAAATCGGCCCTTATCTTTTCTATGTCCATCGGACACGAGAATCAGGATGAGCGTATATCTATCCTTTTGGCAGACAGCTTTAGATACATTCGGTGGAAATGGTATCATGATACGCGTTCCAAAGCGCGCAGTTGTGTGGAATGGATGGGAGACCCATGAGGAAAGCGAACAAGTCAGAAATGGAACCGGGCCGAGATGCGCCATCGAACCTATCGCAACCGGATGTGAAGGAATCGCGTGTCCGAAGGGCCCGCGGTCATGAGAAGGACAAGGGATCGGAAGCCAAACCGGCCACTATGGATCCCACATCGGACCCTCTGAGCCGTTTTGCGCGGAGCATGATAATAGATTTTGAGAAATGGCATGACGGGATCGGTTATGACCTGGAAGCGATAGGCGAAGCCTCCCCGGACGAACGCCTGGCCATAGAAAAGCTGGTGATCTCCAGCAAAGGTCGGGATTGGCGGGACATCGAAGCGCTGGCCGAGATAGACACGCCATCATCGAGGAAAGCTATCCGGGAAGCGTTCCTGGAGGGGGATCACCGGGTAAGGATGGCGGTGATCAGCTATTCCCCTGACAATGTTAATCGGGATGAGAAGGTGGAGGCTATTGTAGGTTGCCTCAGAGCTTGCGCCATCAATGACGGGCTATCTCATGCCCTGGACCTGGTCGAGGAGTTCCATCCGCCCGAGGTGGTCGATGAACTCTTCCGCGGGGTGCAGGAACGGGAGGGGGATGTTGCTGTGAACATCGCCGCGATGCTCCTGTTCGTCCATGGCAAGGCTGAAATGCCGTTCGATTGGGCCCAGAGGCCGTTCTTGCTGCGGTTCAACACAGAGGACCAGGAGGAGCGCAGGCAGGCTTTCCTTGAGCTTTGCCAGAAGATCGGGGTAAGGGTCGAGGACCACGCCCGCAAGTGACATCCATGGCGATGGTTGAGGCAGGTTCGGGACGGCTCGTCAATGGCCAACAGATCCACAGTCCCAAGAGGAATATTCCTCCAGAGCTTGACCCAACGGGAAGGTCGACCAGTCAATTTATTATATCGGACAGTGTGTTATCGATTGTTAATAGTCGATCAGAAGGTGCTTTTCGGTGAACGTGACGTATTTCGACAATAGTGCCACCACCAGCGTCGACCCGAGGGTCCTGGAGGAAATGAAGCCGTTCTTCCTGGAGAGCTATGGCAATCCGTCCAGCCTGCATATCCTGGGAAGGGACGCGGAAGAGTCGATGGGCATTGCCAGGGAGAGAGTGGCAGGGGCGATCGGCTCAGTGCCTGGAGAGATCGTGTTCACCGGCGGGGGCACGGAGGCGGACAACTTGGCCCTGCAGGGATACGCCTTCGCCAACCGGAAGAGGGGAAATCATATCGTCACCAGCAGGATCGAGCACCACGCCATACTGAACACCTGCGAGTTCCTGGAGCGGGAAGGTTTCAAGGTCACGTATCTGCCCGTCGACGAGTTCGGCCTGGTCGACCTGGAGCAGGTCAAGGGGGCGGTCACCGGAAAGACCTTGATCGTTTCGGTCATGGCCGCGAATAACGAGATAGGCACGATCGAACCCATCAAAGCGATCGCGGAGATCGCCCATGACAGGGGGGCGGTCTTCCATACGGACGCGGTCCAGTCCATCACAAAGGTGCGGACCGACGTGGTCAAGGACAGCATCGACATGCTTTCCATGTCCGGCCACAAGTTCCATGCCCCGAAAGGGATCGGCGCTCTGTTTCTGAAGAAAGGCCTCAAGGTAAGGCCACTGGTCTATGGCGGCGGTCAGGAGCGCGGTCTCCGGTCATCCACGGAGAACATCCCGGGCATCGTGGGCATGGGAAAGGCGATCGAATTGGGAATGGCCGAGTTCGACAAGGACGTGGCCAGGATAACCAGGATGCGGGACAGGATGATCGAGGGCGTATTGTCCGAGATCCCGGATGCCCACCTGAACGGGCATCCGACCGAAAGGCTTTGCAACAACGCCCATTTCCGGTTCGATGGGGTAGAGGGCGAGTCGCTGCTGATGCTCCTGGACCAGAAGGGCTTCTGCGTCTCGACCGGCTCGGCCTGTTCCTCCAGGACGACCGGTCCTTCACACGTCCTATCGGCCTTGGGCCTGAAGAACGAGCAGATGCACGGCTCGCTCCGGGCCAGCCTGTCCAAGTTCAACACGATGGACGAGATCGAGCGCTTCCTCGAAGTGGCTCCTTCAGTGGTAAAGAAATTAAGGGAGATGTCCCCAATCTACAGGGAGAAGGTGTGCTAGCATGGGCTATTCGCGCAAAGTACTGGACCATTTCACGAACCCGAGGAACGTGGGGGAGATACCGGATGCCGACGGCGTCGGCAAGGTGGGCAACCCGGCCGACGGGGACCTGGTCCACATCTACATCAGGGTGGAGAACGACGTGCTCACCGATGTTAAGTTCAAGACCATGGGATGCGCGGCCGCCATCGCCACATCGAGCAAGGTCACCGAGATGGCCAAGGGGATGACCCTGAAGCAGGCACTGCAGCTGACCCGGGAGGATGTGGCGAATGCGTTGGATGGATTGCCACCAGGGAAGATGGAATGCTCCAACCTGGGGGCGGACGCATTGCGCATGGCCATCCGGGAATACCTGGTCAAGAAGGGGAGGGGGTCGGAGGCACCGCCGGCTATCGATGAACGCGTCGACCAATGCGTTGTCGGAGCACCCATAAGGCCGACCTGAAAGACGCCGTAAGGGCGCTGGCTTTCAAATGGCGAAGATGTTATTAGTCCAGAGGCTATGCCCACCATCATGTCCTCGTTGCAGGTCGATGTGGCCGGCGTTCGTTTGAAGAACCCGACCATGCTGGCGTCCGGTATGGTGGGCGAGACCGGCGGTTCGCTGCTCAGCGTCGCCTCCGCCGGCGCAGGGGCGCTGGTCACCAAGTCCATCGGCATGGAGCCGCGGAGCGGGTACGGCAACCCGACCCTGGTCGAGCTCGAAGACGGTTACGTTAACGCCATGGGCCTGCCCGGTCCGGGGATCGACGATTTCCGCATCGAGATGGAAACGGCGAAGAAGGGCAACGTCCCGATCATCGGATCGATCTTCGCTTCCAGTGCCAAGGACTTCGCTTTCTTGAGTTCTAAGATGGAAGAGTACGGGGCATCGGCGGTGGAGCTGAACCTGTCCTGTCCGCATGCTCATGGATACGGAATGGAGATGGGGATCGACCCGGAGGTAGTGTCGGCCATCGTGAAGGGCTGCAAGGACGCGGTCACGATTCCCGTGTTCGCCAAGCTGACCCCGAACACGCACCGGCTGGTGGAGGTCGGCAAGGCGGTGGAGAAGGCCGGCGGTGACGCGGTCGTGGCGATCAACACGCTCAAGGCCATCGTCATCTCGGTCGAGTTCAAGCGACCGGTCCTCAGCAACCGGTTCGGCGGCCTTTCCGGTCCGGCGGTGAAGCCGGTCGGGCTGCGCTGCGTGTTCGATCTGTACGCCGCCCTGGAGATACCGATCGTCGGGAGTTGGCGGAGTAGAGACCTGGAGGGATGCGCTCGAATACATAATGGCCGGTGCGAGCGCGGTCCAGATCGGAAGCGCCATCGGAAGGCGCGGCATCGGCGTGTTCTCCGAGATCACCGCGGGGCTGGAAAGATATGTGGAACAGGAGCGATGCGGCGGCATACAGGGACTTGTGGGGGTGGCGCACGAACATGCCTGAGATTGTGGACATTCTGCAATCGGAAGAAGTGGGCAAAGGCGTCAGAACGCTCCGTTTCGAGTATCGCCACAAGGTAGCGCCGGGTCAGTTCTTCATGGTCTGGCTACCGGGCGTTGACGAGATCCCCATGTCCGCCTCGTACTGCGACGGCCGGAAAGGCATCACGGTAAAGGAGGTGGGACCAGCGACGAAGGCTTTGTGCAACCTCCGTTCGGGTGACAGGATCGGAGTGCGCGGTCCGTATGGGCACGGCTACACCATCCACGACGGAAGGATACTGGTGGTAGGCGGCGGCACCGGCATGGCATCGCTGCTGCCGGCGGTGGAGGCCATCGGTGACCCATCACGGGTGGACGTGGCCATCGGAGCCAGGAACGTCTCGGAGCTGCTGTTCATCGACCGGGCCAAGGCCGCCTCCGGGAACGTGCGCACGTCGACCGACGACGGGACGGACGGGCTGAAGGGAACGGCCGTCGACCTGGTGGCCGACATGCTTTCCCAGAAAAGCTACGATTTCGTTCTGGCTTGCGGTCCGGAGAAGATGATGTTCTATCTGCTCCCGCTTCTGCAGAGGCACAGCATCAAGTGCGAGCTCTCTCTTGAACGCTACATGAAATGCGGTGCCGGTCTTTGCGGATCGTGTGCCCTGGACGAGAAGAGGGTATGCGTCGACGGGCCGGTGTTCACCGGCGAGCAGGCGCAGAGGATGATCGAGTTCGGCAAGTTCCGCCGGAACGAGGCGGGCCAACAGGTAAGGCTGTAAACCGCTTCATCCGTTCAGGACCATGGACACCAGGTGCCTGAACTCCTCATCGGAGACCCGTCCCTTCTTCTCCCCGAGCTTCTTCACTTCGCATAGCAGCTTGGCCAGCTGTTCCTCGGTGGCGCTCAGCTTGAGGTCCTCGACGCGCTTGCGTACGTAGTTCAGGCCGGTCTTCTTGCCCATGATCAGGTGCCGCTTGTTACCGACCTCCTCCGGCGGGATCGGCTCGTAGGTCATGGGACAGTTAAGCACCGCCGCCACGTGTATGCCGGACTCGTGGGAGAATACGTTCTGGCCTACCAGAGGCTGATTCTTCGGTAACCCCAGACCGGAGTACTCGCTGACCAGGTCGGAAAGCCCCTTGAGCTTGGTGGTATCGATGCCCAGGTCGCAGCGGTAGACATACTTCATGGACGAGACGAACTGTTCTAACGGGACGTTCCCCGCGCGCTCGCCGATGCCGTTGACCGTGGTGGTGACGGCCTTCGCCCCCGCCTTGACGCCGGCGATCGCGTTTGCCAGCGCCAGTCCGAAATCGTTGTGCAGATGCACCGAGACGGGAGTCCTCAATTGGGCCTTGACCGTGGTGACGATATTGAATATGGCCTCTGGTGAGGCACATCCCAATGTGTCCGTGACCCCGATCCGGGTCGCGTGACACTCTTCTGCCTTCCGATAGACCTCGAGCAGGAAATCCATATCCGTGCGGGTCGAATCCTCTGCGGAAAGTGCCGCGGCGATCCCCCTTTCATGGCAGTAGTCAAGCCCTTCCGCGATCTTTTCCAGGACGAACTCCTGGGGCTTGTTGAACTTGTACTTCAGGTGGATGTCCGAAGTCCCTATGAACAGAAGGGCCAGGTCCGAACCGGCATCGACGCAGGCATCGATGTCCGATCTGTTGATCCGGGAAAGTGTCAATATCCGGGCGTCGAGACCAAGCGAGGTGATGGCCTTGACGATGTTCTTCTCGTTCTCGGAAACGGCGGGGAATCCTGCCTCGATCTCTGGGACATGCATTTCGTCCAGCTTGCGGGCGATGGTGAGCTTCTGCTCCTCGCTGAAGACGATCCCGGGCGTCTGTTCCCCATCCCTCAAGGTCGAATCGTATACTACGACATCCTTGATGTCCAGTCTGGGGTTGTGCGGCCCGAGGGCGATCATGTCCATGCGAATCCCTAATTCGACCGTGATAATTATTCTTTCGTGAACTACCCTGATCGAGCAGCAAAACGCTAATATTGACTCCTCATTTTTATGGCGCATGGCCATCCCAAACCGAGGGGTTGAGCGTCCGTCGGAGAACCCGAACTTCCTGCCAGTATGCCATGGCAAGATGGTCATCAACGTACCTTACTCCGTTTTCCGGGACCGGACCTTCCATCTTGTGCCGGAAAGGTGGGAGGAGCTGCGGGAAAACCTCTCGGTGAAATACCCGTGGCTTTCCGTCCACGCGCTGGATGTGGTCAAGGAGGAGATCATGGACGCGATGAAGGCGAAGATCCTTTCCGAGAAGACCGCGGCCCAGAGGGCCAGGGACATGATCGCCAGGGACGATCTCATCGGTGCCATATCCTGGCTCGAGGGACATTTCGAGATCGAGCCGGACGACGCGGACGCCTGGTACGTCTACGGCGAGGTCCTGATGAAGACCGGCAGGAAAGAGGAGGGATTCGCCGCCCTGAAAAAGGCCAGGCAGCTCTCAGGGGTCCGCCCGTCCGAGCACAAGCGGGCCGTAAGGTCGGTGTCCGAAAAGAGAGTTGATGGCTCCGACCACGTCAAGCACCGTCGCCCCCCAAGGCACTGACGCCATCTGTCCATCGATCACGAAACCTTCCTTCACGGCACAGCATTTCACCAGTGTCTTTCCTTTCATCACCGCCAGGTTCCGGGGGCACATGTCCAGGGAGGTAGGTTCCTTTCTGTAGATCGAGTTGAAGATCCTCCTCGACAGGTCGCACCCTATGAGAGTAACCTCTTCCTTGAGATCAGGGGTCTCGTCCAGGAAGTAGACCTCGCGTTTGGATTCCAGCCCGGACGCTCTGCAGGGGAACATCACCGCTTCGGTTCCCACATTTCCTTCCAGCTCGTTCAGGTCGATGTCCTGGTAATGCGGCACGATCGGCAATTCCACCAGTCCGGTTGAGAACGCCCGCTCGACCAGCACCGATAGCTTTGAGGGTGAGGGCGGGACCACATCCACCACGAACAGGTCCAGCAGGTTCTCCTCCTGCAGGAACGACACGTGGTTGAACATTCCCGAAACCACCACGGTCTTACCCGGGTGCTCCCTCACCTTGCGCGCCATGTGCGACGCGTTCAGCACATCGATCCCTTCGTCCCGCAAGTAGACCGTATCCGCTGGAAGTGAGACTATCCTGTGATCGGTGATGGGCCGGAAAAGGTCCTTACCTTGTGCCTTTGATCACATTTATGACCGCGACCTCGTCCCCGTGTTTCAGTATCATGAAATCGGTTCGGGTGTAGGCCTTCTTCCCGACAATGTCCCTGGAGATGTTCTCTTCGGTAAGGGGGAAATCGACGTGGCGCAGCGAAACGTCCTTGCAGTGGTCCGGGTTCATCCTCCAAAGGTAAGTCATGTCGATATTAATTTTGACTCTTTGTTGGTTCATGAGCCTAGGCGGAAGAAATGCAGCCGATGTCGAGCTCTGATCTATCGGTCCGTCTAGGTACGAACGTTATTAACAGATTCCAGCGCTTTCTTTGGATCAGTAAGAAGGCATTTTCGGAGTTACTCTACAAGCTTCCTTGCATCAACCGCCGGAATCGCGACCAGGGTCTCGACTGTCATGCTATCCTGCCGTCTTAGCAATGTCCTCATGATCGCCTTTTCATCTGGAGCGTCCATGATGACCACCGCTTCGTAGCGACCAAGGGTCCAGTAAGCGTCGATCATTCTTACGCCTTCATTGATCGCTTCTTTCTCGGACAGCTTCAGGTTCTGGGCTATGTCGTCCCTAGTGACCTTCTTCTTAAACTTGACCAGATATATGAATTTCATTTGCTCACCCTTGTTGCTGTTAGAAATATTTGACGCCGACGGACTTATAGATTGCTCTTTCCTCTTTCTTTCCTCAACGACCGTTGAAACAATGTCGAGATTTCCCAAATCGGATGTCTCATTCGTGTCGGTTCTCAGTGTTGTACATTTCCGAGACCACACGGCGTTCTTGCCTTAGGCTGCATCGAGCGTCCAGCCCCTCCGTTAACAAAAAGTAGTGATGTTCGAATGGATCCAGGTAATGTCAGTGCTTCGCAAGGTCCGCAATCATAAAGGAATGTTCAACGATTGAGCGAGAAATGCGGGTAATCAAGACCCGAAGGTCCAACAATATTATGGTTCCTAGAAGTCAATCATTGTCGTAACGGTAGTACCCATCATCCCTTTCCAGATCCGTTTCCTCATCTGCCCGATCCCGTTCATGGTTCGTCATGTGCCTGTAGAAAAGCATCTCTGGCTAGAACAGGGTCGCGACGGTCCACTCATCCTCCATACCCGACATCCTCCATCCGGTCTCGAATGTGAAACAAGCGCTATCATGCTTATTAACACCATTGACCCAGGTAGGGTCATGAACAGAAGAAAGGAGAAGCTGGACCGGGTAGGTTCCGACCGTTGCACCAGATCAACGAAAGAAATGAAATGATGAGCAGAACACCAGCAATGGCCTCCTTCACCTCTCTCCTCATCTACTTTCCGGGCGAACCATGGGGTGCTGATTTTAGAGTTGTGTTCACAGCTATGCGGCGATATCTATCGTTCCTATCTGGTCGGTCCGTAGGACGGTGACGTCATGGACGGAAAGCCTGGTCAGGGTCTCGTTGGTGGGATGCCCGTAGGTGTTATCTCCAACGCATATAACCGCCGTCTCTGGACTGGCGGCTTCCAGGAAGGCATTGCTGGTGGAATACCTGCTGCCATGGTGTCCAACCTTCAAAACGTCGACATCGAGATTGAAGGAATGGTTGGCGATGAGCCTGCCTTCCACCTCACTGCTGATGTCGCCGGTGAACAGGAAGCTTTTGCCCGGCGTACGCATCTCCAGCACGATGCTCGCATCGTTGACGTCCTTAGCGGCCGGATCGATGTTCAGGACCTCGACGGTAACTGAGGAAGAGAGCGTGAGAAGGTCGCCCGGATGGGTGTCGGCAGCGGTATGGATAGGGCAACCCTCGTCCTGTGCCGCATGGATGAACGAAAAGTAAGCGGAGGTGTTCTTCGCGATACCGGGATGGTAGATGGAAAGCACGGTGAAAGCCCTGAGCACATCGTCCGCCCCTCCCAGGTGGTCGGAGTCGGGATGGGTGATCACGAGGGCATCGATGACCGTTACCGACCGGTTGTTCAGGTAAGAGAGCAGCGCCCCGGCCGCCAGCGGCGGTCCGGCGTCGATCAGCATGGTATGACCGTCAGCGGTCATGATCAGGATCGAATCGCCCTGCCCCACATCAATGAAGCTGACCATGGTGGCTATTGTGTCCTTCCCTTGGTAGGTGAAGGTGCAGTTAGCCTCCTGGCCTCCAGCGAACCTGATATCGAAGAACAGCGACAGGGAAACGTTGGTGCGGCCATCCCTCCTTACCTCGATACGGTCGCCCAGATCCATCATTCGATCACCGTCAATGTCGACGATGGTCAGTGTGAGATTGATGGCCCCGATATTGCGCACAGAACCTTGCCACTCATTCGACCCGATCGTCCACGAAATACTACTTGCCGTTCCGGTGAAATTGGTCTCATGGATGATGATTACCGCCCCGTTGAGCTGCAATATATCTGAGCATGACCCATTGAGGCCGACGGTGGCGACGTTGGAATCACAGTATAGGGTCTTCACCGATGCCGCAGCTTCCTTACCATTCTCTGCGACACTGGGCAATGGCTTGACCGTCGCCAGAATGACCAATGCGGCAACGACGAAGAAAATGAGTATTACTACCGTTCTTCGTTTCAATTCGAATGCATCCCAAGGGATGATAGCGATTTCACGAAATAAACATTGACTTGCTAAATGCTTCGGAGATTTTATCGGAAAAGCGGCATCGACACCGGATCGGGAGGCTGGGGCGGATTGGGGGGGTCGATCGGTAGTGCCTTCTGGCACCTTCTGCACATAGCCAAGGATCCGAATATGATGACCGGACCGGAGGGGAATGTCAGCGCCGGCCAGAAGATGGAATACCGCATCGAATGTGAGAATGTGGGGAATGGAACGGCTTACGGTGTATACTTCACCGATGTCCTTCCGGATTCGCTCGACCCGTCTTCCCTGATCATAGGGACGGTGCACAATGTCACGTCCGGCGTTCAGATCTCCGGCCCCGGTGTCTACGATCAAGCCACCAGGACGATCACCTGGCAGGTGGGGGAGCTGGGACCCAAGCAGGGCGGATATGCCAACTTAAGCATCAATGTGAATGGGGATGCCCCGGAGGGAACGGTGATCGTCAACTTCGCCACGGTCTATTTCCCGTCGGTGCCGGAAAGGACACTGACCAACGCGGTCGTCTCGACGATAGGGATACCGGTGGTCAAGATCGGCGGCCCTTACACCGGCCGAGAGGTTGATCATAGTGTCAGTTCTGGCGGCGATCGGGGTCTTGGGGTTTGTCGGTTTCCTGCTGTTGAGGAGAAGGAGGGCTGATGGTGCTTGATCCAAAAGGCCATCATGGGGGAATGGTGATATACTGGTCGATATGGTGAAATGCTAGGTCCATCGTCAATAGTTAGATTCAGCGACGTTGCCGATCTGATAATTTGTCCAGATAAGGTCATAACCCAAACGGGTCATATCCTTGCGGGATAGGATGCAGTCTAGTAACGGTCTAAGCGTCAGCATAAGCTCGCTCAGAAGGCGGCTGTTCGAGGCCAGGTTGAAGGCCATAAGCTTGGCCGATTATGAGCGCTATTCGCAGTTGGACGAAGGGCAGAGGGACGCCTCCGTCGAGGCCAGCTGGGACCGGGTGATCCCTCCGGTGGATCCCGGGATGAGCAAGGCCATCACCCCGAAGGTGACCGGCCTGTTCGCCAAGGTCAAGGACCCGGAGGTGCTCGAGCATATCCAGGGCCAGATGTTGCCGCAGATGCAGGCCAAGATGCACAACACCACCGAGTACTACATCCTGATGACGAAGTACGGGAACGACATCGATTCCCGTACCCCGGAGGAGGAGACCCGGCTGATGCTCCACTACTACCTCATGCTGGTGGAGGGAATATACACCACCCAGCTGAACATCCTGACCATATTGCTGTCCAAGTCCGGCCATCGGTATGACGTCGGCTTCTGCCGGCCCGGGACGTCCGAGATGGACGCCATCTCCGAGGACAGCCTGGCGAACAAGCTCCGCTTCCTCCAGGACAACGGCCTCGATATTGTTTCAGGGGCCTGCGACCGGCAGCTGCGGAACAGCATAGCCCATGTCGAATTCGTGGCGTTCACCGACGGTTCCGTCGCCTACAGCGTCAACAAGGACCGGCCCAAGATTATCTCCAGAAGGGAGCTTGAGTCCAGGGTGTTGGAGCTGAGGAAGATGTCGGACGCGCTGGGCGACATCTTGGTCAAGGCGCTCGACTCTCCCGTCCCAACCAAGGGTCCGGAACCGAAGGCAGAAAAGGCCAAACCGACCAAAAGGCCGTCCAAAGTCACCGCGACAAAGAAAGAGACCCATATAAAGAAGTGACCTGTTATTCGCAAAAGGCCGATTCCGCATAAACGACCAGTAGAAGATAGACTAATATATGTTGAACAGATTTAGCCCGATACGCAGGGATGACAGAGCGGCCATGTGGCGGACTGCAGCCTTCAATGGCGGATATCCGCATACCCGTGTTCAAATCGCGGTCCCTGCTCCATTTCACTTCTCTATCCTCAATGTCTCAAGCCAAAGATTGAGCTTCTCGTAGAATTCCGTGAGCGAATCGATCTGTTCCGGGTCGTAGTGATCGTGACGCAGTTTGGCGTACTTCGCCCGCTCGTTCTGGTCGATATGCACGATCTCTTCACGTTCCACCACTCCCAACATCATCTCCGACATTCCGTCCCATGAGCGGTTCAACCGGAACCCTGCCTTTGCCAGGGGCGGGTCATAGGACGGGTCGATCAATACCAGGTCTCCGTCGATCTCTGCCTTGAGCGCGGTGTGGAAGGAGACCGGGATGGCCCTCACGTACTGTTTCAGGCTCGAGGGGAACTCCACCCGGAGGTTTTCCCAGCGGAACGAATAGGTGGCATACATCACCCGGATGTTCAGCATCTCCAGGAGCGTTCCGAGCAGGATGCTCTTCGCCTCGCTGCTGCCATAGTTGTGGGTGATGGTCCTTTCCGGGGCGTCCCGGTCCCCGTAAAGGTTGACGGTGGGCCGGAAAGGGATGTCCCGTACACGCTCGAAGAGGGCGATCCTGCTCTCGATCGGGTCAAGACCGTCCGTCCATGCCCGGAACTTTGTTAGCAGCGCTTCGTAGTCCACCATGATAATCTCCCTGAGACGACACGGTCAACCAGGGCTAAACTGTTTGGGCCTGCGAGGATAAGAACTTGGCGGTGGCACCGCATTCATCCATGCCTCGCGGCTTCGCCTCCTGGACCATTTTACCTAGCTCGATGCCTTCCGGTCAGAGCAATCGTGGAAAGTATTATCTCCAACTATCCTGGTGAGTATCGGGATCGGGATGAAGTTCAGGACGTTTTTGATCATAACCGCGCTGCTGACCCTGACCATGACGTCGATGGTCGGTCAGAGCGCGTACGCGGAGGCCGCTGCGGCACCCTGGCCCATGTTCATGGCCGATCAAGGCCACACCTGCCGGTCCTCCTTCGATACATCGGCCAACCCGGGTCAAGCGGTCAACTGGGTACCGATCTGGGCGACAGGCAATGCCTCGATCGTCATTTCGGCCCGGGGAACGTACTTCGCCAGCTCGGGCACGGTCCTTTACCGGATGAGCGCAGACCAAGCCGCCATGAACCGGCACGTGGGTAACGGTAGCCTCGTGGGAACGCCGGCGGTAGGCTGGAACGATACCGCCTATGTGGGCAGCCTTGACATGTCGATCTACTGCCTGGACGGGAATGGCAGCATGTGGTGGGATTTCAACACCAGCGCGCCTATCTGGTCCTCGCCTACGATAGTGGGCAATAGTACTATCTATGTCACATCGGCCGGTCTGATGTCGTTCACCTTGGATGGCGATCTCAATTGGAGGGTCCTGCAGAACGTCACCTCGCGCTCATCACCGGCCGTGTCATCGGACGGTGCCATCTATTTCGGGTCAGACGATGGAGGGCTTTACGCGGTCGCGTACGACGGGACTGTGCTATGGAAGTTCCTGGCCTCGGGCCCGGTGCGATCATCGCCCTCGATCGATTCGATGGGCAACATCCACTTCGGAACCGACGAGGGTACGGTCTTCTGCATCAGCCCGGCCGGAAAGCTCGTCTGGTCGTTCTATACCGGTGAGCCTATCCGGTCCTCGGTGGGCATTGGTCCCGACGGGACTTCGATGCTCCTGACCGGGAACGGTAACCTGTTGGCGATAGACCAGAACGGAAGTGTCGACTGGATCCTGAAGCTCGACGGATTCAACGTCACTCGGTCGTTGGCCATTGATTCCAAGGGAATATGCTACGCCGGGTCTGATACCACCATGTATTCGGTCCAAACCGACGGGGTGGTGCGCTGGACATATCGGATCAGCACTGGGTCGGTCGGCTCTCCGGCTATCACCGTGAACGGCACGGTGGCGTTCGGCTCGTCGACCGGTCTCTTCGAGCTCGGTCAGGTCAACGAGGGCAACGAATGGATCGTCCTCGCCGCCGTCCTGATCCCGCCGATCGTCCTGTGCGCGGTGCTGATAGCGGGCGCACGCAGGCTCCGGCGGGGAAAGGCGGTCGAGAAGAAGGAAAAGTGAACCATACCGGACCCTTATGGCAACCTACCGAAGAATGGCACCGCCTCTTCCGGCAGTTCACTGGGACACGACCGACGAACGCCCCTTCGATAGGGCCCCGGGAGGGCAGGCGTCGAGGCAACGGCCGCAGGCGACGCACCTCTCCAGGTGAAATATGACATGGTAGTCTGACCGGTCCATCTCGTACGCCTTCACCGGGCAGATGGACACGCACATTCCGCAGTCGGTGCACTTCTTCCCGTCCCTCCGGACGTAGTTCTTCAGCTCTTCGACCCGGACCTTATGTTTGGCCAGGTAGTCCAGTGCCTTGGCGGTCTCATCTGGTGCGCCGGTCAATTCGATGAACAGCCTTCCCCCGCTCTCATCGATGTCCGCCTTCAATATGTTGACCGATATGTCGAAATTCCGCCAGAGGCCATGGGTGACCGGCTGGTTGGCCACGGCCGGTGGGAACACGAGCAGAAACTTCCTGACCGTCATCATACCAACTCCCAGTTGGCATGCGCGTCCAAGGTCTTCTGTATCCGTTCATCGGGCATCAGTTCGACCGGGGAGGTCAGTAGGAACTCGCCATTCCGGATCCAGTCCCTCAACTTGACCGCAATGTCCCTTGCCTTACGATAACTGGAGAGGGAGGAGGTGCGCACCTCTTTTTCGTTGATGTTGATGGTTCCGCTCTTGAGTTCCATGTAGCTCACCTCCTTGATGGCCTTCCTGTCCCGCGATTGTACTCCATAGTCCAGGACCGGTGCGAATATTTCTGCGTCGGTCCTCGCGGCGGACCTCATGATCGACTCATCTAGAATGGGGATCGGGACGCCGATGCCGACCCCCAGGGAGACACCGTACCTGGTGAAGTGAAGTGCCCTGAGGTATTCCGGGGACATGCCACGTAGATCACCAATGACCGCCAGCGCCCGGGCCGCCATGGTCGGGACTCCGTTCCTTGTCGGTACGTTGGTCTTGAACTGGGTGCCCTCCCAGGAGACGTAGCCCTTTCCGCCCCCGAGAAATATCCTGGTACCAATGCCGATGGTGCGCAATGTAGGGTCCTTCAATAACGGAGAAAGCTGACCGGCACTGCTGAAAGTGGCGTTGCCGTTGTGTGGAAGCAGTTTTCCCATATACGTATACAGGGTCTTGTCCGATGAATTGGTGGCCACGGCATAGTTCTGATACATGTTCCGTGGATTGAAGAGGTAGGCTTGGTTGATCGTCCTCAGGGAAATGTGGGTTTCGATCTCTCGGCGAGGATAGCAGTCGGTCCCGTATGCCGTTGCCCTCAGCTTTATCGATTTGCCGGCAACCAGGTCTTCTATGATATTCGCCCCTCCGTAGCTGATGTCGCCATTCTCCTTGGTCTCAGTGGCTCCCACATAGGCATCCACAGCGGCCAGGCCGGTAAATGCCGGGACATCGTTCAGCCAAACCTTTTGCATTTTGATGGGCGGTTCTGCGTGACCAAAGTTCAAGAATGCCCCCGATGAGCACATCGCTCCGAAAGTTCCCGTGGTGACAACATCAACCTCTTCAGCCGCCCGTTCGACCCCTTCCACCCTGACTAAATCGATGACCTCCTCTGCGGTCATGACGACAGCGTCACCTTTGGCGATCCTCGCGTTGATCTCTTCATAGGTCCTTTTCACGAAATCACGTTCCTTCTCACGGTATGCAGTCACACGAATGATTTCCAAACAATCGTTAACCTTTCAAGGTCATAACCAAGAGTGATTATTTCAAACTCACTATCGGCTCAAAAAATTCAGATATGAATTGAAAAACGTCGTAAATTACCTACGTCGCGGGGAACTGGTATCAGACCCACATCAATAGCCCAATCGTCATCAAATGAATATTGATCTTTATCATTCTTCTTCCGTAACTAATAAAAATATCTGGCACATACTGAATCATGGGGCAAATATCATTCATGATAGTGGATGAAGGGCATAATCATGTGGAATCATATATTCCAAAGTTACTCTGATTATTCCATTATGCAGGGAAATCTGTGACGAGTATTTCGACCGAGGGCAATTTCCGGCTGGATACAATATGCTAAAACGGAGATTTGAAAAGACAATTGATTATAGGAATCATTATATTATTTATTGCTAATATATCTGTTCTGTCAATTTTTGGTATTTAAGCAGATTAATTAATAATTTTTTTCTATTAATGATATCCAGTAATTGATTTTTTGTGCGCAATATCATCATTTAGTTGAGTATTTTTATTCACTCAGTTGAGTTATGAATTTATCACAATAACAATTGATTTATATACACGGAAAAGGAATCCCCTGTCCCGGAGGAGACCCTAAGATCCTCGATTGGGATTTTGGGATATCTGAGGTGTATAAAATGATGGACCTAAGTAGTGTAAACTACGACCAGATCTTCAAGCGCTACGATATCCTCGTAGAGGCTAAAGAGAAGCCAGAAGACATAGCAGCAAAGATTCTCCCGAAGGACGCTTTGTTGAAGAAAGTCGCCGAAGACGTTGTATTCATGAAGTACAAGGACGTCGAGGCTGATGCAAAGGCCGCACTGGCCAAGCATACCCCGGAAGTCCTGGTTGAGCAGGGACTCCTGAAGGGAATGGATGTCGTCGCCGAGCTGTACGGACGGGGTATCTACTACCTGCCGCACGTCATGGTCGCCGCAGACGCATTCGACAAGGGCATCAAGGTCGCTGAGAAGGCCATGAAGGGCGACAGGGTCATGAAGGGCCACGTCGTCATGATGGTCGCCGAGGGAGACCCGCACGACATCGGCAAGAACATCGCCGCCGTTATGCTGAGATCCAACGGATACGGTGTCACTGACATGGGCCGGGATGTACCGGTTGATGATGTAGTGAAGACCTGCCTGGAAGTCAAGCCCCAGCTCGTAACCGGAACCGCACTCATGACCACCACCATGTCCGCATTCCCGAAGGTAGCCCAGAGGCTCGTCGAGAACGGAATGGAGATCCCGTTCATCTGCGCCGGCGGTGCAGTGAACAGGTCGTTCGTAGAGTCTTACCCACTCGGTATCTACGCTGCAGCCGCAGCTCAGGGACCGGGAATTGCCAACAAGGCAATCGATGGCTGGGACTGGAAGAAGATTCGCTCCAAGTGGGACGACATCACAAGCGGGAAGGCGTAAATTAGGAGGTGCTAAACATGGCAGTAAAGAGATTCACAAAGATGGAAGTCAAGAGCGCAGACGACCTCGTCTTCGGTGACGCGAAATACCCGGTATCATACGGTCTCGGAATGAAGGCCGGTGCGGGATTCGTTGTACCAGAGATCAACTTCGCCCCAAGGCCCGGCGCTGAGAAGAACCCGGACACCCTGAGGCGCGAGTACGTCGACTACATAACCAAGGACATCATGGACAGGGCAGTAACCCTCGGTTTCCCAGCAGTTCAGCTGGAGAACGAGTGGATTTTCCAGCTCGGAAACGACCCGGAAAAGTTCGCCAAGCCAGTTGTCGCAGGCCAGAAGGAGTGCATGAAGAAGTACCACGATGAGTACGGCATTGCAACCGCCATCAGGCACACCCTGCCTGACATGAGAGAGGCCGAGAAGGGCCTGAGGGAAGGCATGGACAAGAAGTCCTCCTACCCGGAGAAGGTCATCGAGTCCATCGAAGTCGCAGCCAAGAACGGCGCCGATGTCCTCTCGATCGAATCCATGGGCGGCAAGGAGATGTCCGACTACGGTATCCTGCACCAGGATATCCGCGGATGGCTCTTCGGTATCGGCTACCTGGGCTCCATCGACATGGAGTACATGTGGACCAAGATCGTTGACATCGCCAAGAAGAACAAGGTCATCGCCGGCGGAGACACAAACTGCGCAGGCGCCAACACCTCGATGTTCATGGCCGGTGGCTACCTGGACAAGGATATCCCGAGGACCTTCGCGGCAGTTACCCGCTGCATCGCTTCCGCCAGAACCCTGGTGGCAATCGAGTGCGGTGCAACTGGCCCGGACAAGGACTGCGGCTATGAAGGCCCGATCCTGAAGGCAATCTCTGGACGCCCATCCGCCCAAGAGGGAAAGGGAGCCCAGGACGCACATGCTGACCTGATGGGTAACCTGATCGCCTCGACCTGCGACCTGTGGTCCAACGAGTCGGTTGAATACCACCCAGAGTTCGGTGGCTCATCCGTACAGTGCTGGCTCGGAGTCATAGGATACGAAGCCGCCTTGATGAACACCGCCAAGCAGCTGAAGCAGGACAAGGTCCTCAGGGACATCTACGCCGCATGCGACTCGTACAGATCCCCAGAGGCATTCTGTCTGCGCTACGACAACGCCTACAAGATCGGTGAGGCAATTGTCGCAGAAGGCGACAGCATATACCTGAGGTCAAAGGCAGCCGGTCTGAAGGCAGCCGAGTTGATCTCCGAGTCCGCCAAGACCAAGAACGGCCTGAAGCTCTCCAAGCACGAGAGCGACATGCTGAACAAGGTCATGACCGACTTGAAGGCCCTGCCGGACGAGGAGTCCAAGTTCCTCGACCAGTGCCTCAAGGCCTACAAGGACGTCCAGGCGTTCAACCCGAAGAACTACGAGTTGTAAAACTCTTAGATTCGGCAAACTCTTTCAAAAACCTTTTCCCTTCTTTTTCTAACCGCAAATATGATGGCGATAATTCACTCTTGTTCTGAAAACAGAATCAGTGTCAGATCGACCTCGTTACCACAACAAGTCAACTATATCAAGTGAAGGCATTTCTTGGACAAACCATCCACCAATATCCATAAGGGCATGGTTCGCTACGAACGACCTTATTATAATAATTATCAGAAATAAAATTGTACTATAAATACATTCAAAATGAATCCCCATCTGCGTGACAGTGTCGGAAGAGTACCAATAATCAATAGAAAACGGGGCCTCTACATGTTTGATCTCAGCGATATCGATTTTGATCCAATATTCAAGAGATATGATATCCTGGTTGAAGCCAAGGACAGCCCGGAGGAGATCGCCAGCAAGATACTCCCCAAGGACCCACTTCTCAAAAAGGTCGCGGAGGACGTTGTCCAGATGCGATATAAGGAGATTGAGGCCGACACCAAGGCCGCCCTTACCAAGTTCAGTCCAGAGGAGCTGGTCGAAAAAGGGCTCTTAAGAGGGATGGAGGTGGTAAGCGAACTCTATGCCCGTGGCATCTACTATTTGCCGCAGGTCATGGTGGCTTCCGACGCCTTCGACATCGGATTGAAATTCGCGGAAAGGACCATGAAAGGCCAATTCCTCGGCAAAGGGAAGGTCGTCATGCACGTGGCAGAGGGTGACCCGCACG
This sequence comes from uncultured Methanomassiliicoccales archaeon, assembly GCA_963695345.1. Taxonomy (GTDB): domain Archaea; phylum Thermoplasmatota; class Thermoplasmata; order Methanomassiliicoccales; family UBA472; genus DASXVU01. Next base: position 281,484 of record OY968769.1, on the reverse strand, counting down.
ATATCGGAAAGAATATCGCGGTTGTGATGTTCAGATCCAACGGGTTCGGTGTGGTCGATATGGGCCGGGATGTGCCGGTAGACGACGTGGTCAAGACGGTGATCCGGACGGAAGCCATTGTGCTGACCGGGACCGCCCTGATGACCGCCACCATGACGGCGTTCCCAAGGATCGCCAACAAGCTCATGGAGAAAGGTATCGAACTGCCGTTCATCTGCGCCGGCGGCGCGGTCAATCGAAGCTTCATCGAGTCATTCCCTCTCGGTATCTACGCCGAGAAGGCAGCTCAGGGGCTGGTTCTAGCAAACAAGGCAATCAGCGGTTGGGATTGGAGCAAGCTCAGGGATAACTGGGACGACATCAAGAATGGAAAGGCATGAACTTCTTCCTCCTTTCATTGTCATAGATCGAATAGGTCATGACCGCTTCGATCATCCCTCAAATGATCGGCCCTCACCTTATGCGGATAAATTTCCCTCATCCCTGCCTCAAAGGGTTAGGTTCGATGAGTTATCATCCTTAACAATCGCTAAGATTAAATATCGTTCAAAGTGGTCAGGAAATGGAGTGAGGAACGATGCTCTACAATAACGTGCTCGAGACCATCGGAAGAACACCGCTGGTACGCTTGAACAGGATCGCGCCGGAGGGGGCTGCGACCATCTACGCCAAATTAGAATCATTCAACCCGATGCATTCGGTGAAGGACCGGATCGCTCTGGCCATGATAGAGGATGCGGAAAATAGAGGAATCTTGGCTCCTGGGAAGAAGGTGATCGTCGAACCGACATCCGGCAACACCGGAATCGGTCTGGCCATGGTCTGCGCCGCCAAGGGGTACGAGCTGGTTCTCACCATGCCAGAGACTTTCTCAGTGGAACGGCGTAAGTTGCTAGCCGCCCTAGGTGCGAGATTGGTGCTTACACCTGGACCCGAGGGCATGCCTGGCGCCATCTGCAAGGCGAAAGAGATGTGCGACAACGACCCGAACAATTTCATCCCGCTTCAGTTCGACAACCTGGCCAACCCGCGGATACACATGGAAACCACAGCCCGGGAGATCCTGGCGGACCTTCCTGAACCGGACGCATTCGTTTCTGGAGTCGGGACCGGCGGGACGGTAACGGGAGTCGGCACATACCTGAAGTCTAAAGGTATGAAGACCGAGATCATCGCTGTAGAACCAGCGGGCTCACCGGTCCTCTCCGGAGGAAAAAGGGGACCTCATAAGATCCAAGGGATCGGTGCGGGTTTCATCCCCTCGGTCCTGGACCTGAAAGTGGTCGACCGCATAATTCAGATCAAGGATGAGGACGCAGCCGAACACTCACGACTACTCGCTAAAAAGGAAGGGATCCTGGCCGGAATATCGTCCGGAGCGGCTTTGTGCGCGGCGTTACAGGTGGCAGTGGAGCTCGGCAAGGGAAAGAAGGTAGTGTTCGTGGCCCCAGACACCGGGGAGAGGTATCTGAGCACTGACCTGTTTAATACCCCACAATAAACGTTTTCCGACCTCAAAGCGGGCCCCGCTCCTTCTTAACTTATCGGGATCCGTTCCCATCTGCCATGGCGTTCTCGATCGCCAGTTCGAAGTCTTTCATCTTGTAGGGCTTAGGCATGACGTAACTGAAGCCGAACTTACGGAAGTCACTCATCACCGGATCGTTGCTGTAACCGCTGGAGACAATGACCCTGGCGTTCGGGTCGATCTTCAATATCTCCACGATCGCCTCCTTGCCCCCCATCCCGTTCGGAATTGTCAGGTCCATGATCACGAGATCATAGGGATCTCCCGAAGCCATGGCTCCTGCGTACTGTTGCAGGGCCTCCTCTCCTCCGTAGACGCTCTTCGGTTTATGGCCTAGCACGTCGAGCATCTCCGTGGCCAATTCCCGGATCATCTGTTCATCATCCATGACCAATATCTTTAGCTGGTTCTTCCGGACGGCGGGTTTTTTCGCCATCTTGTCCGATGGCTTGTCCGGTTTCATGGAAGGCAGATGAATGTGGACCATGGTTCCCCTTTCCACATCGGAATCGATCGATATGTGGCCGCCGTGAGCCTTCACTATCGAATATGCGACCGCCAACCCCATTCCGGCATGGTCTTGTTTGGTCGTAAAGTATGGCTCAAAGATATGGTCCATCTCGGTGGAGGGTATGCCATACCCAGTGTCCCTTATCTGGATATGCACATATTCACCAGGCGACAGGAACGGGTTCCTTTCATGGATGAGTGAGCGGACCGCGGACACGCCCAACACTCCGCCCTCAGGCATGGCCTCGTGGGCGTTCTTTAGCACATGCATCAATGCCTGTTTCATCTGCCTTTCGTCGACATTGATCTTTCCCAGATCCTTGGAGAGGTTTAGGTCTACACGGACCGTTCTATCGATTGAGAGTTCGGAAACGGCATCGTTTATAACCTCCGCAAGAGCAATGTCCCTCTTGACTGGGGCTCCTCCCTTCGAGAAAGTGAGCAGCTGATTGGACAATTCCTTGGCCCTTTCCAGTGCTCTCGATATGTCATCGAGCCATTTTTCTGGTTCGGTTTCAGACCCGATCGATTTTCGGGTCAGTTCGATATTGCCCATGATGATCGTGAGGACATTATTGAAATCGTGAGCGATCCCCCCGGCCAGGGCACCAATGGTACGCAACCGCGCCGCCTTGGATATCTCCTCCTCGAGATTCTTCTCGGCGGTCACATCATGGAAGGCAAGAACGGCGCCTACCATCTTCTCTCCTTCGAAAATCGGGGATGCTGACTCATTTATCAGCAGATACTGTTGGTCTGATCTCAGCTTGACCCGGTAGGAGGTGGATGCCGAGCCGTTCTTCAGCGCTTTCACGATCGCGCTCACGGCATCTTCACCACTGGCCGAGCCTTCCAGGTGATAGATATCTCCCAGTTTCAAGCCCACCATACCCTTCCTTTCCAGGTTGAGCATATTCGCGGCTGAGTTATTGGCAAGGATCGTCCTTCCTTCCATGTCCGTTACTATGACCCCTTCGGAAATATTGTTCAAGGTGACGTCCAGGCGTTCCTTCTCATTCCTGAGTGCCCTTTCTCCTTCCCTTCTTTCCGTAATGTCCCGGCTTATTATGAGTAACATCTTTCGACCGGTGATATCGATGGTCCTGGCATTGATCTCAGCAAGCACTTTCTTACCCTGCTTCGAAAGGCCGTTGAGCTCACGGAATGTATTTCCAGTGGTCCAAAGTTCCTGTAATCCTGCGATCACCTGGGGAATGTCACCGGGGGCGACGATCTCGGCAAATCCCTTTCCGATCAGTTCATCGTGGGTGTAGCCAAGTCTGTCCAGAGCCTTTCCGTTGGCATCGATGATGCTGCCCTTCATGTCCGCGATATAGATGCCATCTCCGGCGTAGTCGAACAAGGTACGGAACTTCTCCTCGTTGATCCTTATCCGTTCCTCGATCTCCAGCTTTTCAGTGATGTCCTCGATGACCGAAAGCATGCAATGAATATTGTCCAGCTCTATCATCTGCGGACTGGCATTGCAGATCCGCATGGCCCCATCCTTGCGGCGGTAGTTCAGCTCGATGTTGCGCTTGACCCCATTGGACCTGGCCAGTTCTACCATTTGCCCATGGTCCCCGTCGTTCTCCCAGATGCCCAGTTCCATTGTGGTATGGCCGATCAGTTCGTGTCTGGCATATCCAGAGATTTTGACGAACATCTGGTTGACCTCGATCAACTCTCCGTTATCGACACGTGATAGAACGATCGCTGCCGGACTGGACTGGAAGATCTTGGTATAGAGCTCACGTGACTGTCTGGTATCTTCCTCCAGCCTTTTCCTTTCCGTCACCTCCCTAATGGTGACCAGGCTGCTGATCGTGGTATGTTTCCGATTATGGATCTTTGATACTTGGATATCGTAGAACCTTCCCGGAAGTATCTGTATCTCCTCCGCCTCTTGGTTCTCCGAGCTCACCTTGTCATCCAGTAGCTGGAAGGGAAAGCTCGGCAGCAATCGGTCAAGGAACTCGCCGGCCAGCTCTATCTCTTTAGGTTGTCCGATCAGTGCGGGCAACGCCGGGTTAGCATACAGGACCATTTTATTCTCGTCGACGATGAGGACCCCGTCCTTGAGGGTCCTGACCGTTGAATCGAAAGTGAATGGAAGCATGCGGAAAAGTTCGAATCCGAACGTCCCGAAGAATAGGAGCACGCTGCTGAGCAGGATCCCGGTGATGACCATCATCTCCGATGGGATCCAATCCTCAGCCATGATGCCAAGGAACGTCATGATCGCCGGACTCAGGCAGGCTGCAATCAGGACCTTCATCCGCCTCTGTTGGGCTAAGCCCGATTTCCGATTCGCTTTCCAGATGATCAGCGATGCGATGACCAGTTCAGATAAGGCGGCAATGAAGAAGGCATAGAACAACGGCCCGCGGACCGTGACGAACGAATAGATAGGGTCCGATGCCAGCGTCACATCGGAGTAGAACAGGTGATGGTAGTTGTTAGTGGCCAAGGCCAGATAGAAGAAGGACGAAATTCCGAACAATGGCAAGAGTCGCCTGGTGGTCAGCCATGCGGTCTTGCCCGTTGTCATGAACGCAAGCACCATAACGAATGACGGGATGAACGTCATGCTCAGATATTCGAAATTATTGAAGAACAACTTCTCTTCGAGACTTGACGATGCAACATCGAAAGTATAACTGGCCATAAGGACCATTATCAGTGCCTGGATGGCGGCGAAGACATAGCGGCTTGGCTGATGGCTCATCCTCCAGACCACGACCATGAGAATAAAGGCGAGGATTACGATGATGGTATTGTACAATGTCAGCGTCGCAATACTGTCCATCAATGGCTCCGTTCTGACCTAGGCACTCCTCAGCAAAATATATAAACAAAATGAGGAAAAAACCAAAAAATGAAATGTCCAGTTGAGGTATCGGAAGCGACATAACCCCTTCGATATGGATGAAAATCTGGACACGCGCCGACAGGATCTGAGTCATGCTGGATTATCTGATCAATGCCAGCAGTCTTTTTTTTGGAAATCTATATGTGTCCGGACCTGTTTTAAGCACCAGTCATGAGCTGGAAAGATTCCGTCTACACGGTCCTTGAACGAGACCCTGCCGCGCGGTCGTTCAACGAGGCGTTATGGTTCAGTCCAGGTCTACACGCGATCCTGCTCCAGAAGATATCACACCGGCAGTTCTTGAGAGGCAACTTCAAGCTTGCCAGGGCGCTCAACTATTTTGGCCGGTTCCTGACCGGAGCGGACATACACCCAGGGGCAACGATCGGCAAGGGTTTCTTCATCGATCATGCTACCGGGGTGGTCATCGGAGAAACCACGATCATCGGGGAGAACGTGTCCATCTTCCAGGGTGTGACCCTGGGTGGGGTCAGCACCAGCAAGGGCAAGCGCCACCCCACGATCGGGAACAATGTGACCATTGGTGCGGGGGCGATAGTGCTCGGGAATATCTCCATAGGGGATTGCGTCAAGATCGGCGCCGGGTCGGTGGTGACCAAAGACGTCCCTCAAAACTGCACGGTGGTCGGCATTCCAGGCCGGGTGGTCAAAAGGGAGGGCTTGCCAGTGGTCAAGACGGATCTCCGCCATGACGAATTGCCGGACCCATTGAGGGACGCCATAACCAACATCACAAACAAGCTATCGGACTTGGAGCGACGTCTTTCATTATTAGAGGATGAGCTAAAAAAGCCCAAATAAGGATAGTTGCATGTCACGCAATAGGCGATATGCATGGGACTGTCACTTTATAACACAATGACCAAACAGGCCGAGGAATTCGTACCGATCGACAGCCGAAAGGTAAGGATGTATGTCTGCGGTGTCACGGTCTACAATGACATTCACATGGGCCATGCCCGTTCCATCATCGTTTTCGACATGGTCGCCCGATACCTGAAGTTCAAAGGGTACGGGGTCACGCTGGTCACCAATTTCACCGACGTGGACGACAAGATCATCAACCGTGCGAATGAGATGGGGATCAAACCGCTGGACCTCTCGGCGATGTACATCGAGAAGTATTTCGAGGACATCGCCAAGCTGGGAGTGAAGAAGGCCGACATCTATCCGAAGGCCAGCGAGTGCATTCCCGAGATCATTGACATGGTCAAGCGCATGGTCGACAAAGGCTATGGCTACAAGACCGAGGACGGTAGTGTCTATTTCTCCGTCGACAAGGTCGAAGAATATGGTAAGCTCTCCGGCAACAAGCAGGAGGAGATGATCTCCGGTGCCCGGGTCTGCGTCGACGAGATCAAGCACAACCCAATGGACTTCTGCCTGTGGAAGGCGGCCAAGCCGGGCGAGGTCTCATGGCCATCCCCATGGGGTCCGGGACGTCCTGGCTGGCACATCGAGTGCAGCGCCATGTGCCTGAAGTACCTGGGAGAGACCATTGACATCCATGGCGGCGGGAACGACCTCATATTCCCGCACCACGAGAACGAGATCCTTCAGTCCGAATCGGTCACCGGGAAGCCCCTGGCCAAGTACTGGATGCACAACGGCATGCTCCAGGTTCAGGACGCCAAGATGTCCAAATCCTTGAAGAACTTCTTCACGGTCAAGGACATCGCCTCCCACTACAAGACCCAGGAGATACGTTTCTATCTGCTCAATACCCATTACCGCGGGCCCCTCACTTATAGCGAGAGCGCGCTCAACGAGGCGGCGTCCAGCCTGAAGCGGATCCAGAACGCCTACACCGAACTGAAGGACTATGCGCCGACCGCCACCGGCAACTACGACGCAGAGGACCTGGCGCAGAAGACCAGGAGTGAGTTCACCGAGCAGATGGATGACGATTTCAACACGCGCGGGGCGATCGCCGCGATCTTCGATGCCGCCCGCGAGTCGAACAAGCTGATGGACCATGAGATGCTCTCCAAGAAGGGGGCGGAGAAGATCATCTCCCTGTTCGAGGAACTGGACAAGATCCTCGGGATCCTGCCCCAGTCCGATATGAAGGGAGACCATCTGGAAGATGTGATGCAGATCCTCATCGAGGTTCGCAAAGAGCTGCGCAAGCGCAAGGCCTATGACCTAGCGGACTCCATCCGGAACCAATTGGCCGAGAAGGGCATCGTTCTGGAGGACACCGCGGAGGGCGTGAAATGGAAGCCCGCCTGAGCCTGGCGCAGAGGAAGGCCATCCTGATAACGGGAGGGCCGCTCAGGATACCGAAGGACCTGGTCCTGCCCTTCACCCCTAGCCGGTCCACCGCCGGTCCCGGGGCTGGTTCCACTTCTATCGTCATCGCGTTCGAGGGGGCGCGCTGCAAGAAAGCGATCAGCAGAGAGGAAGGAGAGTTCGAGCTCGTTCCGAAGGAGAAAGGATTCCGGGTCCTGCGGAACGGACAGCCTTTCCTTGAGGATGTCGAGATCCGGCCGACGATCGCCCACGCCCCGGAGCAGGCCTTCTTCAACCTGGCGCAAGACTGCATCTATGACTGCAAGTTCTGCGCGTCGCGGAAACTTGATCAGCGCATCACCAAGAACCTCTCGCCGGAACGGGTCGTTCAGATGGCCATTGAGGCGTCGAAGAAGGAGGGGTTCCGGTCGGTGGCCTTCACCAGCGCGGTGGTCGACTCCCCGCAGAAGACGGTGGAGCGCATGCTCTACGTGGTGACGGGAGACTCGGAAAGCATTGCCGGACGTTCCCATCGGCGTCGAACCATACATCTGGACCCTGAGCGATGTGGATGACCTCAAGGCCGCTGGCGCCAACGAGATCAAGCTCAACATCGAGACCTTCGACCCGGACCGGTTCGCCAAGGTGTGCGGCAAGCTGCACTACCAGTTCATCCTGGAGGCGCTCGATCATGCCGTGGAGGTGTTCGGGCGGGGCAAGGTGACCACAAACCTGCTGGTCGGGCTTGGGGAATCGGATGAGAACCTGCTCGACGGCATCAGATACTTCGCGGAAAGGGGGATCGTGGCAACCCTCCGTCCGCTGCGGATCAACAATTTCAACCGGGAACCGTTGACCGAGGCACTGGGTCCGTTGGAACCGGTCACTCCGGAGAGGATCGTGGACCTGGCCATCAAGGCCAAGGCCATAATGGAAGAGAACGGTATAACTCCGCTCACATATCGCACCATGTGCCATGAGTGCGGATGCTGTGACATCGTTCCGTTCCGGGATGTTTGAGGCTTTTCTAGATCCCTTCGCATGATGCTTCGGTCGGCAAGGCAAAACCTGATTAGGCAGCCGTTGACCTATGAACTCGCAGAATGATTTCATGGCCGAAATGGAAACGCCTGGAAGGAGGAACCGGATCTACTCGACCAGCGGGATATTTGACTATTTCTCCCTTTTCTTCAAGGTGTCAGATATGCCCGCCAGATCGGTCATCTGGGGGTTCTTCCTGGTGTTCCTTATCGTCCCGATCATCGGGGGACCGAGCCGGGAATCGGTTGCATGGCTGGAATCGGGGATTGTGTTCTTCGGGCTCAACGGCGTTTTCTATCTGACCGCGGCGGTTCTGTACCGGTTCAACCGCAAGCTTACCGAAGACCGCCTGAGGCAATCCGGAACGGTGGTGCTGTGGATGATCATCATTACGATATCGGTCTACACCGCCTCGGCATTGCTACCTATCGGTCTTGGCAGCGAGGTCATATCGGTGCTGAGGGTCAGCTCTTCCACCGTCATGGTCGTCCCTCTTGTCCTGGTGATAACGCTGTTGGTGGAATCGGTGATCCGCCATGGCATAGCCCAAAGCCAATCCAGGGTGTCGCTATGGCTGGTCTTGATGACCATATTTCTGGTGATGTACACTTTCGCCACCATTTACTTCGTGAATGGTTTTTTAGTCAGGACCGACGTGTTTGCCGACCCGCCCACGGCGATGTCCGTCACTTTCTGGGACGCGATGTTCTTCAGCGGTCTAATCTTCACCACGCTCGGTTCATCGGACATCTTTGCCACCGGTGTGGGAAAGGGGGTCATGCTTTTCGAATCGGTGTGCGGGTATATGGTGCTCGGATTCCTTTCCGCCATTTTCATCCAGGCACTAATCTCCGCCAGAGAGGCCGGCAGGTCGTGAGCGATGGAATAGCTCAAGGGTATTAGAATCGGGAAAACCGCTCAGGACTATCATTCGTACAACTAAATTTAGGTTCTCCTAAATATTATATAGTGCTAGCTTGGTTCCGTCGATTGAATGGTGAGCGAGAACATCGAAGAGTATCTGGAAAGCATATGGGAGCTTAACCAGAGGGGCAAGCCAGCCAAGACCACCGACATCGCCTCGGAGCTAAAAGTATCCCCCGCCAGCGTCACCGAGATGGTCCAGAAACTGGCGGAAGAAGGCTATGTCATTTATGAGAAGTATAAGGGAGTAACTCTCACGGAGGAAGGCAACCGCATCGGTTCTAAGATCAAGCGGCGCCATAGACTGCTGGAGCGGTTCCTGGTCGACATCCTTGGGGTGAGCAACGAGAAGAGCCACGAGGAGGCCTGCCGCCTGGAGCACACGATCTCCGACGTCAGCGAGAAGAGCCTGTGCCAGATGATGAACAATCCGGCGACCTCGCCCAAAGGAAAACCCATCCCGCAAATGTGAGAACAACTGCCTGGATTGCATAGGGGAGCCAACCATATCCATGTCCATGCTGAAGCCGGGCGAGGCTGGCCTCATCACCCACCTGAAATGCACCGAGTCCTCCAAAGTGAGGCGCATAATATCCATGGGCTTCGTGCCCGGGCGTAAGGTCTGCGTCGAGGAAGAACTGCCCATGGGCGGACCGTTCCTGGTCAGCGTGGATGACAACAGGATCGCACTGGCCAAAGAGTATGCCGCCATCGTCTTTGTTCAGAAGGCGGGCACATGCGGTAAGGACCGACGGATGGTGGACACCGGGGTCGCCTGATGGAGGTAGCCCTGGTAGGGCACCCGAACGTCGGAAAATCCGTGCTCTTCAATCGGATGACCGGCGTGGGCGCCATTTCTTCTAACTATCCAGGCACCACGGTCGAGTACCTGGAAGGCACGGTCCTGCATAAGGGAGTGACGCTTCATATATACGATCTCCCGGGAACCTATGGGCTCACCGGCGCGACCGAGGACGAGGTGGTCGCGGTCAAGTTGCTGGCGGAGCACCGGCCTGACGTTGTGGTAGCGGTCGCGGACGCCACTCGGCTCGAACCGAGCCTGGTCATGATCTACCAGCTCATCGAGCTGGGGTTCAATGTCATCGTCGCCCTCAACTTCATGGACGTCGCCCGCAGGCGCCATCAGATCGACGTCAAGCTCCTGCAGGACATAATCAAGGTCCCGGTCGTCCCGATGGTGGCACTGACCGAAGAGGGTGTGGATGTTCTCGTTGAATCGATCATACAGAACAAGGCCAGGGTCTCGGATTTCTCCATAAGGTACGCGCGAAGGTATCGAGAACGTCTTACAATTGCTCACCCCGGCCGCCTCGATGGTGGAATCGGTATATCCCGCCCGAGGTGCTCTCCTGAAATTGCTGGAGGGCAATCAGTACTTCACTGACCACCTTCCCGCAGAGCGTCAAGAAGATGGCAGTCGAGGTGCGGGCCGCCTTCAATCTAAAGCACGACGAGGACATCGATGTGCACATCAACCGGGACCGCTACGGCGAGGCCGGTCTCACCATAGGGAAGGTGCAGAGCCGGGTCGGAGCGTCATCTGACCCGGGCGGAACGGATATCCGAGATCACCCTGAAGCCGAACACCGGCATACCGATACTGTTCGCGGTGCTGATCGGCGTGTTCTTCACGGTCGTCATCGTGGGGGGAGCACTGGAAGGAGTGCTGTCGACAGTATACCTGGAACCTGACGTCCGGGTTCTTCGAGGGGTTGGCCAGCGCCATTGGCGGGACCTTCGGGCTGTCGATAGCACAGGGCATCGACCTCTCCATCCAGGCCATCATCTCCATAGTCATACCTTACATCCTGGTGTTCTACCTGATCCTGGCGCTGCTGGAGGATTCCGGTTACCTGCCCCGGGTGGTCATCCTGCTGGACGGGGTGATGCACAAGTTCGGACTGCACGGCCGCGCGATCATCCCGATGATAGTCGGCACCGGCTGTAACGTGCCGGCGATCCTTGCCACCAGGGTGATGGAGTCAAAGAGGGAACGGCTGATCCTGGCCACGATCACGATCTTGGCGGTGCCCTGTTCGGCGCAGACGGTGGTCATACTCGGGACCGTCGGCAAGTTCGGCGGCATCTGGTATGCGGCGTTGATCTACCTGATCCTGCTGGCCATCCTGCTGGTCCTGGGTCGCTTGCTGAACCGCTTCATGAAGTTCGAGCCGTCCGGACTCATGTTCGAGATACCGGACATGGCGATGCCCCAGCCCAGGAACGTTCTGTTCAAGACCTGGATGCGCGTCAAGGACTTCTTTGTCGTGGCGTTCCCGATCCTTTTGATCGGAAGCCTGGTGCTGGAGTTCCTCATGAACTACGGTGTGCTCGGAGCACTGGTCGATCCACTGTCCCCCTTCACGGTAGGGTTCCTCGGATTGCCGGCCATCATCATCGTCGCGCTCATCTTCGGAGTGATGCGGAAGGAGATGTCACTGCAGCTGCTGGTCATCCTATTCGGCACCGCCAATCTGGCGTCGGTCATGGACCCGGAGCAGTTGTTCGTGTTCGCGCTGATAATGGCGACATACGTGCCCTGCATGTCGGCGCTGGCCGTGATGGTGAAGGAGTTCGGGATCAAGGATTCGATAAAAGTAACGACCGCGTCATTAGCGATCGCGTTCTCCCTGGGGGGGCTGGCTCACTTCCTATTCACACTCTAAGATCGTGCGGGAGCGATCATTTCGAGCCGAAAGGGGTCTAATATCCGTTGCTCAGATTGATAATCGATGAGCGAATCGATCCTCCTCTATGCTTCAGCCCTGGTCCTGGGGTTGATCTTCTGTGCGCTGCCAGACGCAGTGAACACGGAAGCCTTCAGAAGAGGGGTCAAGGGAGGATTCAAGCCAGCCTTCTCACTGGAACTAGGTTCTTGCATCGGTGACCTAGCGTGGGCAGTTGTAGCGCTGACCGGGCTTGCCATCCTGGTCAGAGATCGGAACATTCAGATCGCGCTCAGTCTAATCGGGGCGGCGATGCTTTTCTATCTGGCATACCGGGCTTTCAGGGATGTTTGCCTTACTGATATCGAGGGCGTCAGGGTCGATTCCGGAGGTAGGGAATTCGTCGCCGGCATGATTGTGTCGTTGTGCAACCCGATGGAATTGGCTTTCTGGCTGGGAATCGGCGGTTCAGCAATATCCGTCATAGTCCCGAATCCCGTCCTGAACGATTTCATCATTTTCTTGCTGGGGTACATGACGGGATCGATCGGCTGGTGCTTCATATTCCCGGGGCTGATAGCCTATGGCAGAAGATACTTGGAACCACGGCTTTTCAGAACCATCTACCTGATGTGCGGTCTGGTGCTGGTATACTTGGGTATGACGATCCTGTGGTCCCTGTTCCTGCCGAACGTGATATCGTTCGCAAATAGGTGAGAGTACATCGGTTGTTTGCGGTAAGGTTCTCTGTTCGATCCGTTTTTTGGATCACAGCAACGTCCGAGGTCAGTATGACGGTATCGCTCGCTCAAGGGTGCGTGTAATAGGCTTTGACCTTGGGGGAGACTGAATCGATCCTCACGAAACCGAAACGCTCGAACTGGACTACCTTGTTGACCTCGAACTCAGGGATGGTCTCGGCGAAGCCTTCCTTGGTGGTCCCATCAGGCATGAAAACCGTGGCCGGCTGTTGAGTCAGAAGGCACCCAGTGGATGATCTTTACCTTTTCCTTGAGGATGCCCAGGTCATTGCCGATGTACTTGCCCGCGCTCGGCTCCACCAATTCGATGTTGCCCAGGTCCTTTAGCCTCAGCTTGCCTCGCTCCTGCGCGTTGGCCAAGTCCTCACTGACGACCCTGACCTCGATCGGGTCGCCTTCCATAACGATTCTTCCTCACTCCCTTCTCCGGGTGGTCCGGGTGCAGCGGCGCATGCGATTCTAGCTTGTCGACGCCGGTGATCCTGAGCTGGGCAGGGTTCCACACGAAGAAGTAGCGGTCCGCCTCGTTCTGCACGATGTCCCGGTTGTAGGCGTAGAGGTTCTCCCAGGAGAACTCGATGTTGGCATCCTTGATGCCGCAGTCCACCCAGAACTGCCGTATGGCGTTGGGCGAGATGCCCCTCTTTTCCATGGCCCGGACGGTTCCGAGACGGACATCGTCCCACCCGGAGTACTCTCCGGTCTTGATGCCCTTCCCCACCGTCGAGGTCTTCAGGATCGCCTCCGGGATCGAGACCAGTCCATAATGATGGTACCACGGCATCTTCCAGCCGAAGTAATTGAAGATGTACTCCTGTCGCAGCGTGTTGTTCAGGTGGTCGATGCCCCTGATGACATGCGTCATCCCCAGGAAATGGTCGTCGACGGCGACCGAGAAGTTCATGGCCGGGTAGACGCAGAATCGGGTCCCGACGCGTGGGTGCGCCTGCTTTACGATGCGTAGACCGACAAAGTCCCTGACCGCCGGATTCGGGTGCTTTAGGTCGGTCTTGACTACCACGATCGCCTTCTCCTCTTCGAAATGCCCGGCCAGCATCTTGTCGAACATTTCGAGCTGCGTCTCCTTCGGCAGATCGCGGTGGGGGCACGCCCTGCCCTCCTCCTTCATCTTCCTCCATTCGTCCGCGGGACAGGTGCAGACGTAGGCGGCGTTCTTCTCGATCAGCTGCCTGGCAATATCGTAGTAGAGGTCGAACCGGTCAGACTGGATCACAGTCTTGCTGACCTTGACGCCCATCCACTCCAGGTCCTCCGGGATCATCCGGTAGGCGTCTGGGTCGATCTTCTCCGGATTGGTGTCCTCCATCCGGTTGACGAAAACGCCGTTGTACCGTTTGCAGTACTCGTCGTTCAGGATCGCGACCCTGGTGTGACCCAGGTGCAGCGGCCCCGAGGGTCCGGGGGCGAAACGCATCACCACATTGCCATCGCTGGCGCCGGGAAGGTCCGGAAGAACATGGATGCGCTCCACCTTTTCCTTCTTGTTCAGCATGGTGGAGTCGATCCCTTCAAGCTCCTTGCGCTGGTTTTCCACCGACATGCCGTTCACCAATGCCGATGATCTGGGCAATGAGCGGCAATATCTCCACCACCCTGGTCCTCATCTCGGGCTGCTCTGCCAGTACCTTACCCTGGACCGCCTTGGGATTGGCCGACCCGTTGTGCTGGACGGCATTCTGGAGGGCGTACTTCCGGATGACGAGCTCAAGGTTCATGTCTGACATACGCCCTGAGAATGAGGGATGGTCATATTCTATCTTTCGCTGGCAAGACGTTCTGTGGGTCTGTGCCCCTAGCCCGGGACCACGTCATGAACTCAGTCAGGTCGACTGGGGTCAATCCACAGAAGGTCATTTCCTCTGTAACCTTCATAAACCTGTAACTGATATGTCAATCGGGATGCGCTGAAAGAGGTTATGGGAAATCACCTCTTCACCTAAATTCACAGGATCGTGGAACGGAATCCATTCCGGCGATCCCCGTGGGTCGGTGGCCAGGCATTGGTCCGGTCTGGCGGGAACATATGGCCGACGTCGAGCTGCTAATCGAAATAGGAATGATATTGCTGGTGGCATTCATAGGCGCCACTATCGCTACAAAGTTGAAGCAAAGTGCCATATTAGGTTACATTATCGCAGGCGCCCTGATCGGCCCCTACATGTACATCGAGCTGGGTCCGATCGTGTACACCGGAGTGGTGCACGAGACCGGTCTGATAGATCTTTTCTCCCAGCTTGGGATCATCCTTCTCATCTTCTTTGTCGGTCTAGAATTCTCGATCGACAAGATCAAGAGGGTCAAGGGTCCGGCGGTGGTGCTCTCCCTGATAGACGTGGGGCTCAACCTCTTCACCGGATTCCTGCTCGCCGCCTGGCTGGGGTGGGGACTGGTCGATTCGATATTCCTGGCGGCGGTCCTCTCGATGAGCTGCTCCGCAGTGGCGATGAAGACCCTTGTCGATCTCGGAAGGCTGGATAAACCGGAGACCGAGTTCATGTTGGGCATGATAATCCTAGAGGAATTCATCTCCATGCTGTTCCTGACGCTGGTCGGCGGCCTGCTGATCAAAGGGGCGTCATTCTCCCCGACGAGCATGATCATCGGTATGGCCGCCTTCTTCGTGTTCTTCGCGGTCATGGCCGCGGTCGTCATCCCCTATGTGGTAAAACGTCTGGACAAGATGAAGAGCGATGAGATGTTCGTTCTTTTCATGCTCGGGATCATCGCCCTGACCGCGGGCATAGCGGAATACTGCGGCGTGCCCTCTCTGATAGGTGCGTTCTTTATCGGGATCACCTTTGCCGAGACCCGGGTCACAAAACGGCTGGATCGAAAGATCGCTCCATTACGTGACGCGTTCGTTGCCATATTCTTCGTGTCGTTCGGCATGTTCATCAACCCCGCGATGTTCGGATCGGTCTGGTCGATCATAGTAATCGCGGTCGTGATAATCCTCGTGGATGAGATCATCATCATGTCCATAGTGGCGTATCTGGTCGGTTTCCCCAGAAGGGAGGCGGTCTCCATCGGTTCTTCCTTCAGTGCCCGGGGCGGAGAATCGGTTATGTACGCCACGGTGGGGAGCAAGGCCGCCAGCGCGACCAAGGGGGCTGAGCTGTATCCCATCGCCGGAGCGATAACCTTTGTCATGTCGGTCCTCTGCCCCTTCTTCATCAAGAACAGCTATGTCCTCGCGGACAAGGCGGCGAAGCGCATGCCCCGGTATCTGTCCTACGGGGGCGCCATCTTCTCCCGCACCGTGGGGAAGATGATACTGCCGGGTGGTCTACGCTCTTTCAGTATGCCTAAGGGCATGTTACTTTCCCTCTCACTCTACCTGATATCCCTATTGTCGATCCTTTCCCTGACTGGCGTCCTCCGTCTGGCGGCCTTCCTTGTCTCCTTGGGGGCGTGTGCGATAGCCTGGTTCGTTCTCCGCCCGCAGGTCGACAAGGTGGTCAGGAAGATCGACTATTCCAATCTCGGGACCATATACGGAAATGGCGAACAAGATATCCCACTACATCGCTTCGGTGATAAGCCTGTCAATGATCATGATCGCCACCGACGCGTTCGTCATGATCATCTTCTGGCCCTCGGTGTTCATCATTTCGATAGCTTATGTCTCCTGGTTCATCTATCTGATGAAGATGGTCCACCATCATTCCTGTGACGATTCGATGAAGATGCCGGAGCTCAGGGCCATCCCGACCGGCGACCAGTCCAACCCAGGCAATCCACTGTACCGGCACAGGGAACGATGGAAGGGTTTTGAGGACGACGAGGAGCACTGAAGGACTTACGGTCCAGCCCGCTTTTCTTGAACCTCCAAGTTCAGGATCGCCGGCGGTGACCATGTATCCGCCCGTCTTTGTCCTTATTCGCCTGGCGGTTCCCGATCGTCCCTTGCTATCGTGAACCCGAGCTAGTGCGTTTGCTATTGCTTATTAATCGGGAAGGGAATCACCCGTTCATGTCAATCAGGGGTCTCCTGAAGGGTATGAAGGACGTCATGCGGGTGGACGAGCCGCGCTCGCCAGACCTGGGGCTGACCCGAACGCTATTGGAGAACCAGAAGGTCCCGGTATTGTTCAACGACGTGAACGGTGGCAAGGTCGCAGGAAACCTTTGGAGCGACCGCGCACGGATAGCCTCCGGCCTGGGCATCGCCAAGGAGGAACTCCTTCCCAAGATGATCGAATCGATCTCAAATCCGGCGAAGCCAAAGGAGATCGATGACCCGGCGTTCCGCCAGGTCGAGATGGAGAAATTCGATTTAACCAAACTACCTATCCCTCAGTTCTATCCCAAGGACGGGGGGCGGTACATCACCGCCGGTGTCGCCGTTTCCGAGTTCGAGGGCAAGAAGAACGTGTCCTTCCACCGGCTCATGGTCCTGGACGAGCATCGGTTCGCCATCAGGCTCGTCCCCCGCCATCTGTTCACCATGCACAAGCTGAGCCTGGAGAAAGGGCAAGGACCTGCCGGTCGCGTTCTGCGTCGGCGTATGCCCCTCCGTCCTGCTCGCCGCCGCCACATCCACCGATTATGCGCTTGATGAGATGGAGATCGCCGCATCCATGAGGAACGCCTGCATGGGTGAGCCGGTGGCCGTTTCCCCGACCGACAAGGGGCTGATGGTGCCCGCATATTCCGAGTATGTCTTCGAGGGCCGCCTCACCATGGACAAGGTCGACGAGGGGCCGTTCGTGGACATAACCGGCACCTATGACGATGTCCGAAAACAGCCGGTCTTCGCCGTCGACAAGATCTATCACCAGAAGGACCCGATCCTGCATGTCGTCCTTCCGGGCGGATTGGAGCATTTCATGCTGATGGGCCTGCCCCGCGAGCCGGTCATGTTCAAGACCATCCGCCAGGTGGTGCCGCAGGTCCATGGCGTGAGGCTTACCGAAGGAGGATGCTGCTGGCTGCACGGGGTTGTCTCGATCACCAAGAACAAGGAGGGGGATGCCATGAACGCCGCCATGGCCGCTTTCACCGGTCATCCGTCCATGAAGAAGGTGACCATCGTCGACAAGGACGTGGACATCTTCAACGACCAGGACGTCGAGTGGGCCGAGGCGACCAGGTTCCAGGCCTCCCGCGGACTGATGGTCGTGAACAACGCCGCCGGTTCATCGCTGGACCCGAGCGCGGACGGGACCACGTCCAAGATCGCCATCGATGCCACCAAGCCGTTGGGCGTGACCAAGGGATACGAGAAGGCACAATTGCCTTGAAACCGTTTTCCAATTCTCCAATCCTGAATCGCGCCGTATCTTTTAATATTCAGCAAACTGCTCATCGCCGGGGAAGTGCTGGAACTCCAGCGTAAATGAGAAGGTGTGGGATTGAGGCTTAAGAGACAATACGTTGCATTGATCGTAGTTGTCATGCTGATCGTGACGGCGGTCCTTGTGTCCATGCTATCGCAGTATGCGCAAGGGGGCAGGATCGCCTACGTATCGGTGAAGGCCGACAAGACCACATTCGCCGAGGGGGAGAACGTATCCTTCAGTTTCGTCCCGATGACCCCGGGAGTGGAATTCAGCACCAGCGGGATCGATAGCGGCTATGGCATGTCATACGGTATCGCCGTAGGCTCAGTCCATATCGTGCACATCCCTGACAACGTTGATCCAGATCAGATAATCCAAGACCGGAAGATGATGGATAAGATCAGTTCCTGGGACAACCGGGACATGATGGTTCTGTTCGATTATTTCAATAGCAGCGACGGAACGAAATCACTCAGCTGGAACGGAACGCAAATACATTTCACCTATGACACGGCCCACCAAAATTCCAACCCCTCGGTCACCTACAGCAAGGCCCTGGGCGGTTACTATCTGATCTATCCGCAGTTCACGCCGCTGTCCGGTCATCCGGTCAAGTTCCAGCTCGATCGGAACGCCATATTCTTCCTGGACTCCCTCAAGATGACATCGGTTCCCACCATGAACGGGTCCATGGTGAACTATGATGTCACCTTTTCCGCGCCCGCCTCCCTGAGCGGCGTATCCCACTGCAACTTCACCTGGTCCATCAATGGCATGACCAGCGGTATTGAGAACGGTTCTTACAGCCAGGCCGAGTTCGACCTCACTCCCGGCGGGAGCCACAGCCTGACCATTGCAGAGATGGGGTATGTCCAGTCTGAAATGCAGATATACCACCTGGCCGGGTGGATCGATACGGCCTGGGGGAACTATACTTTCGACAGATGGGACTACCATATCAACGGGGGGTGGTACGATAGTCCTCAGTACTTCTACTACTATTGAATCTGACGACGGAACGGTGCTCACCGTGGAGGACATCTCCAAGACGTATGGGAACCGGTTCACGACCCGGAACGTCCATGCATTGGACCGGGCCTCCTTCCGTCTCGGCCGCAAGGAGATATGCGGCCTGGTCGGACCGAACGGCGCCGGAAAAAGCTCTCTGATCAAGATCATCATGGGAATAGAACGGGGGAATGGAGGGAGCGTAAGGCTCGCCACAGGGGACGGTCGTCCGGACTTCGGATACGTTCCGGAAAGGCCCACCTTCTTCGAGGACCTGAGCGCGCACTACAATCTACTCTATTTCGCCAGGCTATACCAGTTGAGGGATCCGGAAGAGGCGGTCAGGAATGGATTGGAGATCTTCGGCCTGGGCGACCGGGCGGATGATTTCGTAGGGGATTTCTCGAAGGGCATGAAGCAGCGATTGGCCATTGCCCGGTCGATCATGCACCATCCGCGCGTCCTATTGATGGACGAACCGTTCTCCGGACTTGACCCGACGGCGATGATCGACATCAGGAGGTCCCTCAAGACCCTGAGGGAACAGGACATCTCCATATTGCTGTCGTCGCACGAGCTTTACGAGATAGACCAGGTCTGCGACTCCATCATCTTCATCAAATCCGGCAGGATCGTCGGAAAGGAGGGCTATCAGAGGCAGGGGAACCTGCTGAACGTACAGATAACCGTGGAGAATCCGAGCCAAGCATTGCTGGACGCCGTTTCCGGAAGAAAGCTGCTGACCGTCTCCCCGGACGGAAGGGACTTGCTGATCGAATTGGAACGGCCGCAGATCCCGGACCTGGTCTCCTCCATAGTATATGCCGGAGGCCGGATCGTCGAGACCAAGATCGTGCAGCGGAAGGCCGAGGACATGTACACCGAGATCATCATGGAGGGTGAAAGATGAGGCAATTGCTGATCCAGGTAAGGAAGGACCTGAAGCTCCTGTCCACCGACGCCCGGTTCGTATTCCTGATTGTGGCGCTGGCGGCCGTGGCTTTCATCATGGCGGTGCAGTCATGCTCAAGTTACGTAGCAAGCACCCAGGGCACTCCCATCGTAACCTCCGCCTCGCTCGTCATCCAGCAGAAGGTCAATCTGGGGCAGTATTGGACCATGCTGCTTGCGATCGATTCGGCGATATTCATCGTGGCCGGTTCGCTCGCCATGACCGCGGAGAAGGACACCGGAATGCTCCGGTACATCCTGACCAGCGGATGTGACAAGAAGAGGTTCTTTGCCAGCAAGTTCATCGTTCTCACAATGATGGTAGCGATCGCGGTGGCGGTGTCCTTCGTCGCCTATCTTATCGCCTTTGCCATGATGGACATGCCGACACTGGGGGTGGATGCGTTGCTCGCCTCTTTGCTGTTCCCGGCGATCATTCTGCTGGTATTCGCAGCCCTCGGGCTGTTCTTGGCGACGGTGACCAGCAAGAAAGCCGTGCCGATCATCCTGGCGATATTCCTTTTCTTCCTGGTGACCTCGATGTTCAGCATGAGCCTGTCGATGGGGGGGAGCGAGGCGTACAAGGCCAATCAACACGTTGCTGTCAATAACGCCACGGAATTCATCCCGTCTCTATTCCTGACGATGGACCTGGCGAACCCCCTGGTCCTGACCCAAGGGACCTACGTGGCCATGGGTCTTGCCCCGGAAGATTTCGCCAGTGTCTACAACCCTTCACTGTTCGATGCCTCAGGAGGGGCGGCCCTCGGATCAGCCATGATGGCGATCTTCCTCGGGTTCGGATATATGGCCTTCAGGACGGAAAGGCTGGACGATCGAGGGGATAATCGCGGTCTGCTCGGCACGATCATGGGAAAATAGGCGGAATGAGAAAACGTATGTATGCAGGGGTCGGACGGTCTCGACAGAATTCGCTCCCGCCCATATCGGTCGGTGTCTACTGCTTCGGTCCCGCCTTCGGCAGGGTGAAGAAGAAAGTGGCCCCCTTTCCCTCCCTGGACTCGACCCATATCCTTCCGCCGTGTCGGTCAACGATCTTCTTGCAGATCGCCAATCCTATCCCGGTCCCCTCGTATTCCTCCCTGGTGTGGAGCCTTTGGAACATCTGGAACAACCTCTCGTAGTATTTCGGGTCTATGCCGATGCCGTTGTCCTGGACCGATATTGTCCACTCCTTGAAGTTCTGGGTGGAGGATACTTTCACAATCGGATTCTCTTTGCTTCGGAACTTGATGGCGTTGCTTATGAGGTTCTGCATCACCTGCAGCATCTGAGAAGCATCCGCCTTCACCGATGGCAGGGTTCCGATTTCGAGTTTGACCCCGCCTTCCTCTACGGCGACCTGCAGTATGCTGATCGCCTTTTCTGTGACCAAATCCATGTCCACATCGGTGAACGGGGCGGTCGTTTTGTCTATCCTTGAGAACTGAAGCAGGTCGTTAACCAGCTGCCTCATCCGTTCTGCGCCCTCATTGATGTAATTGAGGAACTCCTTCGATTCCCCCTCGAGCCCGACACCGTAACGTTTGTTCAACAGCGTCACGTAACTGAGGACCATGCGCAGCGGCTCCTGCAGGTCATGGCTGGCGACATAGGCGAATTGCTGCAGTTCGGTGTTCGACCGCTGCAATGCTTTTTCCGTATCCCTCATGCCGGTAACGTCCTGGCGGACCGATACCCCACCAATGATGCTGCCGTCCTTGTCCAGGAGAGGGGCGGCGGTCACCAGCAGGGTGAACTCCGATCCGTCGTAGCTTTCGAGATCGACTAGCCGGGGGGTTGATTCCCTGCCCTCACTCATGGCCTCCATGATGGGCCAGTTAATGGAATCGACGGGCAGGAGGCTGTCCGAGAATAACGCCTTCACCCTTGTTGGGTCGGGCTCCGTGCCTTCCACCTCCAATGAACCTCCCCAGATCCGTCGCATCGATTTGTTTGCGAACGTCGTCCTTCCGTCCTTGTCGGCGATGATCACCCCGACCGGAAGGTTGTCGAGTATGGCCTGAAGCCGCCCTCTTTCCTCCTCGGTCTGCCGTTGTGCCCGCTTGAAGTCCGAGATGTCCATGCCAGTCGTTATGAAATATTCACCGAACGGAATCGTGGCGAAA
Source organism: uncultured Methanomassiliicoccales archaeon (assembly GCA_963695345.1). GTDB lineage: Archaea > Thermoplasmatota > Thermoplasmata > Methanomassiliicoccales > UBA472 > DASXVU01. The sequence goes on along the minus strand of OY968769.1, from coordinate 259,517 downwards.
TGGAAGTATCTGTCCAGGTTCGGGAAGTAGTCCTCGTAGACATGGGGCTCGTTCTCCTCGAAGACCTTCCTGACGATGGGCATGTAATGGTCCTTCGCCCCCGGTCCGAATATCTCATCCGTGGTCTTGCCAATGATGTCCTTCAGGTCCTTTCCCCAGGTCTTGAGGGTGGGGGGATTGACATCGACCAGCCTCCAGGTCACGATCCTACCATCATCGTCATGCACCAACTTCCAGAAATGGACCTCCTCCTGCATGTTCTGGAACAAACCGCGGTATTTTCTCTCACTCTCGCGCAGCGCATCCTCCCACTGGAACTTGGCCAAGGCCACGGTCAGATATCCCACGATCCGTTCCCACTGAACGATCATATCGGCCGAGAACTGGTCTTTCCGCCTATCGTTCATCTGGATCAATCCCAAAGTGTCTTTTCCAGACCGCAAGGGGATCAATGCCACCGATTCGTATCCTTCCCCGTTGCATCTATCCCTCGTTCTAGCCTGGCGTTCGGCTTCGGTGGTATTGGCGAGCAGTTCTGTCGTGCTGTTCGTCCAGAATGATCCACCCGGGGTGAAGAACGGCTTGGACGGATCGAACCTCCCGCGGATAACGTTACCACACATGCAGGCCAAGCTTGGATTTCCTTCTGATCCAATTGGCCGACCGCCAGTGTCGTATTCGCATAGATGATTCTCCATCATGACGAATCTGTCCGGGAAGCCACTGGTTTGATAATATGGATAGTCTCCATCTTTGCGGATTCTAATGCCCACGGCCTCACAGCCTGACCGTTCCTGGAAAAAGGTGACCGCGTTGTGGACCAATTCGGGGGTGTCCTTGCAGTCGTTGATGAGATGGAGGAACTCTGCTGCCATGTCCCGCTCGTGCTCGATACGCGTGCGTTCCGTGACATCCCTGACGATCGATTGGATGGCAGGTCTGTTGCCGTATTGTACCTTCGAGCTGGTTATCTCCGCATCGATAAGACGACCATCCACCCCTTTGACCATGAAATGATGCGGAGGCTGAGGTTCTCCGGCCATTATCCTTTCCAGATAGCGGCCGGTCTCCACACGGTTGTCCTGCGCGATCAGATCGTCCACCACTTTTCCGATGACCATTTCCGCCGACTTCAGCCCGAATAACTTCGCTGCTGCTGGGTTGGCGAAAACGAACCTGCCATCGACCTGAACCAAGATTGCGTCCGGTGATAGCGTGACCAGGCTTTGGTATCTGTCTTCACTCTCCCGCAAGGCTCCCTCGAACGGAAGTAACCAGGTACCGCTCTTCCTGGCCGAAACAATGACGGCGATCAGCATGAGGACGGTCCCGACATATTGGGACATTCGACCGGTCCAATTGAGCGGGTCACCGAGGTTGGTCTGCAGCGATACACCGATCAGCCCAACAGTGATCAGACCGAGACCAAGTGAATACCAATTGGCAAAATCCCGCTCCGCCTCACGCCTTCTGATCGCCAGAAGTACCGTGGAAAGTGCGAAGGTGACTATTGTGCCGTAAAGGACCATTTCGCCGATGTCTGTCTGGCCCGATCCGGGGACGAAAAACGCGGGCCATGAACCATTGGTGACCAGGATAGCGATGGCCACTTCGATGATGATTATGATGGAATAGAAAAAGAACAGTCCGAACCTGCCCAGTGATCGTTCCTTGGTCGAAGGCATGGACAATGCCACAACACTGCAGAGGTGACAGATCCCGGCGATCAACGCTGACGAGTTATACACTGAGATCAGCGAGTTTGATGATGAACCGATGGAAAGCGCGGCGGCCATCCAAGCCCCCGTCCCGAGTGCGATCATACCGCATCCCAGCATGAGAACCGCCAACGATTCTCTTCCCAGGTAGCTTCTAGCGGCAATCGCGGATATCAAGTAAGATAAGAATGTTATGAAAATCACATTGAGCGTCGGCAGAAGCCCTGGTGGGTTCCAGACAGATTCGTAGCGTTGAACAGCAAGAATTCCAATGGCGACCAGGAAAAGCAATATCAGTGACCAGCTTGCCCTGATCTGCCATTTGGATGGAACCTTCTTTGAGGAATCCCTAATCGATGTCAAACTAAAACCCGATTCTTCGGCCGTATGCGTTCTCCCCCGCACCCAAGACTCCAGATCCCTACGCCTGGGAGGTTTCAATGTCCAGAGGTCTTCATTTGAATTGGTGATTTGGTTTTTTATACTATCGCTTCATCCACGGCCCTTCCCTGATAATTGTTCATTTCAACTCATCGTGTATGGTGAACTTAACGATCCGCCATCTGGGCACCCGCTAATGAGGGCGTTCGGAAAACGAACCTGGCCTTGACCAGGTCGGTCCCCTATCGGTTCATGTGTTCAAGCAGGTATCTCTAAAAAAAGGTGAGACGGGCTCTCTCGATGGCGATCGGCACTAGATCACTGGAACTTGTGGACACGCAAGAACTCAAGCAATACCGGGACATATCGGTCTGGCGAGATCATGTGCCCGCATCCGTCCAGGAGGACCAATCTCGAACCCTCGATTCTCGAGGCGAGTTCTTCCCCGAACCGCGGCGGGACCATGATGTCCTCATTGCCATGCACCACCAGCGTCGGGACCGTTATCGCCGAGACCCGCTCATGGGAATCGAAATTGTCCAAGGCCGCTTTCTGCCTGGCAAAACCATCCACTAGGCCCAGGTCCCTTTCCCGAGCGCCGCGCTGGTCGTTCTGGGAAACGTTCTCCCGGCCCCGGAAGGCCGCGTTGGTCAAGCACCAGGCCTGCATCATGGTCAGGAACGTCTCGATGCTAGCCCCCTCCTTGACCGTGTTGATCATGGCGTCGATGCCCACGCTTGACCTCTCCGGCCTCCTCATGTACGTGGACATCAAAGTGAGGGTGAAAACCTGTTCCGGATGGCGGAGGGTCAGCTCCTGAGCGACATTCCCGCCCATGGACGCCCCGAGCACATGCGCCCTGGCGATCCCGAGCCCTTTCAGAAGGCTGGAGGCGTCATCGGCCAGGTCCTCCATGGAGAAGGGCTGTCCCGGGTGCTCGGTCTTCCCCGCACCGCGATTATCGATGGTGATGACCTTGAACTCCCTGTCCAGCAATGGCAATGCCTTCTTCCAGCTGGTCAGGTCTCCGCACAGCCCGGTGATCAATAGGAGCGGTTCTCCTGAGCCATGCACCTCGTAGTGCACCCTGGTGTCCCCGACGTTCATGTGCGGCATCTGAAGACCCTAGAAATATGGAAAGGAGAAAAATGTTTGGATTCCACAACCGGCCCAGGAGGACATCCTGGCGGAATCCCTGATTCCGTTCAGAATCCCCGTCAAGCGTCCGGCCACAGCTCCGCCGACTGCTCCCTCAGCTTGTACTTCATGATCTTGCCGCTGGCGGTCAGCGGGTACTCGTCCACGAATGCCACGTACTTGGGCATCTTGTAGAAGGATATCTTGTTGCGGCAGAAGTCCTGGACGTCGGTCTCGGTCATGCTGACTCCCGGCTGCAGGATGATGAACGCCGCCGGCTGCTCGCCGTACTTCTTGCTCGGGCACGCCGACCACCTGGACGTCCTTGACCCCGGGCATGTGGTGGACGAAGTCCTCGACCTCCTTGGGGTAGATGTTCTCCCCGCCCCGGATGATCATGTCCTTCAGGCGTCCGGTGACCGAGAAGTATCCGTCCTTGTCCCTCTTGCCGATGTCCCCGGAATGGAGCCAACCGTCCTTGTCGATGGCCTGGGCGGTCTCCTCGGGCATCTTGTAGTATCCCTTCATCACGTTGTAGCCGCGGCAGCACAGCTCGCCGTGCTCCTCGTCCTTGCAGAACTCTCCAGTGTCCGGATTGATGACCGCGACCTCGACGCCCGGCATGGCCTTTCCGACGGTGGAGCACTTCCTCTCCAGGGACGGCTCGTCATATCGGGTCTGGGTCATGCCCAGGCGAGGACTCGGTCAGGCCGTACACGTTGGTCACCTCGGTCATGTTCATCATCTCCACGCACTCGTTCATCGATCTTGACCGGGCACGGGGAGCCGGCCATGATGCCGGTGCGCAGCGTGGTGAAGTCGAACTTGTTGAACAGCGGGTGGTCCAGGATGGTGATGAACATGGTCGGCACGCCGTACACGCGCGGTGCACCTCTCCTTCTCTATCGCCATCATCACGTTGACCGGGTCGTACTTCTCCAGGATGACCATGGTGCTGCCCCGAGTTCAGGCTGGCCATCACCCCCAGCACGCAGCCGAAGCAGTGGAACAGCGGCACGGGCAGGCAAATGCGGTCGTTCGGTCGCTGAAGTTCTTGTTCGCCCCGATCCAGTAGCCGTTGTTGCGCGATGTTGAAGTGGGTCAGCATGACCCCCTTGGGGAAACCGGTGGTTCCGGAGGTGTACTGCATGTTGACGACATCGTAGCAGCTCAGGGTCGCCTGTCTCTCTTCGTACTCCTCGGTCGCCGACCTGGGCCGCCATCGCCATCACCTCAGGCATCGAGTACATGCCCCGGTGCTTCTCCGGGCCGAGGAACATCACCCGCTGCAGGTGCGGGAACCTCTCGGTGTGCAGTTTGTCTCGGGGCTGGGTCTTCAGCTCCGGGATGAGCTCGTAGAGGATGCTGACATAGTCGGTGTCCCGGTAACCGTCGATGACGAAGATGTTCTCGCAGTCCGACTGCTTCAGGACGTATTCGATCTCGGTCGACTTGTAGTTGATGTTGATGGTGAGCAGGATCGCACCGATCTTCGCGGTGGCGAACTGCAGCGTGACCCAGTGGGGCACGTTGGTGGCCCATACCGCCACCTTCTCGCCCTTCTTGACGCCCAAGGCCATGAGCCCCTTGGCGACCCGGTCGACGGTGTTGCTGAACTCCCTCCACGTCTCGCGATAGTCCCGGTCCGCATAGACGATGGCCTCGTTGTCCGGATACTTGGCGACCGTCTCGTCCAGGAGCTGGCCGAGCGTCGCCTCTCTGGTGATCTCCTTCCGTACCATGTGGACCACCTCAGAACGGAGTGTAGACCGACCGCGTATATCGAGGCAGGACCGTCGGTCGCCGAACCTACATGATGCGGCACGACCGAGTTGTAGTACATCGAATCGCCCGGTCCCAGGATGAACGTCTGCTTGCCGTAGATCAGCTCGATCTTCCCAGAGACCACGATGATGAACTCCTCGCCCTCGTGGGAGGACAGCTGCCTCTCGCCGCCTCCGTTGAACTCGACATAGAACGGGTCCATGTGGCGGTCGGTCTTGCCCTTTCCCAGAGCGTAGTAGTGAGCAGTGGTCCGGTCCGGCTCCCCTGGTCGCCCGGTGGTCTCCTCCTTGCGCTCGTCCGCCCTCACGATCAGCGGGTCCTCGATGAACTGGTCGTCCATGAATGTGCCCAGGCGCTGCCCGAGGGCCGCGGCTGAGCTTGACCAGAACGCCGATCGCCGGGTAGGCCCGGTTCTCCTCGATGCTCTTCAGGAGGACCAGATCCAGGCCGGCGTTCTTGGCCAGATCCTCAGGAGTTAATCCCAGGCGTTCGCGGTACGTGCGTATTCGGGTTCCGAGCTTGTCCGGAGAAGTCATACTATCCCTGCAGATCGAATCGATGGAAAGGATGCCATTATTGTCCAAGGGACGTCTGGCAAACCTGGTCCTTCTGGACGAATGCCCTGGTTTTCTATTTTAAGGTTATCCAGGACGGTCAAGGTTGATTGTAAGATGCTGCCCTTGGTGCGGTCATCGGTTGGAAGAAAATGAAGGTGGCGGCCGAATCACTTGATTCGGCCACGCTGATGCCCGATTACTTTATATTCGATGCCACCCACGCCTTGGCCGCCTCGAACACCTTCTCGTTCTTCTCCACCAATGCGGCTTCGAGGCGAAGCTCTCGGCCAGCGCCTCGAGGATGTGCTCCTCCGGCAGCCCTATCAGACCCAGGGCGCTCATGCAGCCCAGGAACGCGGTGTTGGCCGCCTTGGGCACGCCGTTGTCGCTGGCGATCTTCATGGCCGGGAACGCGATCACCCGGACATCGCTCCTGACCTCAGGCGTTACCGGGCAGCGATTGCCTCGTAGATGAGCACCCCTCCCTGGCTGACGGTGGAACCGAACTTCTCCAGGGAGGGCTGGTTCATGCACACCAGGACGTCGGGCTTATCCACGGTCGGCGAACCGACCTGCTGGCCGCTCATCACGACCGAGCAGGAGGCGGAACCGCCCCTCTGTTCCGGCCCGTAGCTGGGCAGCCAGGAGACGTATCGGCCATCGTTTCCCGCCGCCTCGGCCACGACCAGTCCGAGGCTCAGCACGCCCTGTCCTCCGAACCCGGAGAACTTGAAGCGCTTCTCCCCGAACTTCGGGTCGGGGACCGGGTCTATGCCATGCGCCGGTCGTCGCCCATGAGGTCCTTCGAGCGTCTTCTGCTCGATCGGCATGGCGCTTCAGGCCCGGCTCGGCGCTGCGGTCCCGGAAGCAGCCCAGCGGGAACACCTTCTCCATCTCGTTGGTGACGAACTCCGCCGACTTGATGGCGTCCATCCTCCAGTTGGTGGGGCAGGGGGAGAGGAACTCCACGAACGCGTATCCCTTTCCGTCCCTCTGGATCTCCAGTGCCTTGCGCACCGCCTTCTTGGCCTGCATGATGCGCTTGGTGTCGGCGACGGAGACGCGCTCGATGAAGACCGGCGCCTCCAGCTGGGCGAACACCTCGCACATCGTGCAGCGGGTAACCAGTCTTGGCCACGTCCCGGCCGAACGGGGTCGTGGTGGTCTTCTGCCCCGGCAGCGTGGTCGGGGCCATCTGGCCGCCGGTCATGGCGAAGATGGAGTTGTTGACGAAGAAGCGGCGAAATGCTCGCCGCGGTTGGCCGCCTGGAATGCGTTGTTGAAACCGATCGCCCCCAGGTCCCCGTCCCCCTGGTAGGCGATGACCACCTTGTCCGGGAGCGACCCGGGACACGCCGGTGGCCACCGCCGACGCCCGCCCATGCGGTCCGGCCACGTTGCCGCAGTCGAAGTAGTAGAAGCAGAACGCCGCGCATCCCACCGGGATACGAACACCGTCCGGTCCTGGATGCCCAGGTCGGCCATGGCCTCGGCGATCAGCTTCTGGATGATGCCGTGCCCGCAGCCGGCGCAGATATGTCGTCGTCTTCGTGCCGTCCTTGCGGTCGAACGTCTCGTAGAAGCCGGTGGCCTTCTTGATCATGTCGCCATCATTGCACCTCCTTGATCATGGCGCGCGCCGCCTTGAGCACATCCTCGACCTGGATCAGGTTACCACCCATGCGGTTGACCAGGCGGACCGGCGTCCGCTTGTCCCGGTCCAGGTGAAGCAGCACGTCGTCCCGGTACTGACCGTTGCTCATCTCCACCACCAGCACCTTCTTGCCGAGCATTGCCCGGTTCAGCTCCTTGGTCGGGAACGGCATCAGGGAGATCGGTCGGAACAGACCGGCCTTGATCCCTTCCTTTCTCAGCTGGTCCACGGCGGAACGGGCCACCCGGGCGCTCGTTCCGTATCCGGTGAGGATCAGATCTCCGCGTCGTCGGTGAGGTACGATTCGGACATGGCCTCCTGCTCCATGGCGGCGTACTTCTCCTGGAGCATCTCGGTTGTGCTTCTCCATCAGCTCCAGGTCCAGATAGATGGAGGTGATCAGATTCTTGCGTGGTTCCGGCATCGCCCTGTACCGACCAGCTCGAAGTGTCCGGTCTTTGCGCCTCTCTTTCCGGAAGCTTCAACGACTCCATCACCTGGCCCAGGATGGCGTCCGCCAGGATCATGGCCGGGTTGCGGTACTTGAACGCCAGTTCGAACGCCTTCATGGTCAGGTCGCACATCTCCTGCACCGACGCTGGAGCAAGGACAATGGCAGTGGTAATTGCCATGGCCGCCGCCCTTCACCGCCTGATTGTAGTCGCCCTGCTCCGGACCGATGTTGCCCAGCCCCGGCCCGGCCCGCATGATGTTGACGATGAGCGCCGGCAGCTGTGCCCCGGCCAGGTAGGATATGCCTTCCTGCATCAGGCTGATCCCCGGTCCGGAGGATGCGGTCATGGCCAGCTTGCCGCCGCTCGCCGCACCGTAGATCATGTTGATGGAAGCGGTCTCGCACTCCGCCTGGAGGTACTCCTTGCCCAGCTGGGGGAACAGTTCGGCGGCGCCATCGGCGATCTCGCTGGCCGGGGTGATCGGATAACCGAAATAGACATCGCATCCGGCGTACAGTGCGCCGATGACCACGGCCTCGTTTCCTTTCATGAACTTCCTCATTTCGTCACCTTCTTTTCGGTATGGACCTCGATGGCGTAGGGCTCGGGGCAGTTGTAGTAACAGATGGAACAGCCAGTGCATCCTTCGCCGATGTATTCGGCGGGGATGAATCCCTTCTTGTTGATCTTGCTGGACATCTGGAGGACCTTCTTCGGGCAGGCGTTCACGCATCGGCCGCATCCCTTGCACTCGTCCTCGATGATGACGGGACGGGGCAGTCCCGATTGCTGGGTCTCTGACATTGAACCCGCAAATTGATATGAATCATACTTAAAGCATCGCAAAATCTGGGGAATGAAAGACGTGGGTCATCGGGTGCCCACATTCATAGACGTCAATAGCGAATTGATACAAGACCACCGGTCCCTTTGAACATGTAGTTAAGCGAGGTCATGCTCGGCCTTGGTCCTTCTTGAAGGATTGACCTTTTTACTGAACATAAGCATAATGAAATGAATGGAAGGCATATCACCCACATTCGATTATAAGAAAGCAAAATATATTTTCCCGTAAATGAGGGAGTCTATGAGACCGGGAAGACCACGATGTCCAAGACGGATAGAAACTGAGCCAGTGGTCACATATTTTAAGCCCCGGGGAGTACCGATGAGGGAACTTGAAGTTGTCCTCCTTTCGCTGGAAGAGCTCGAGGTCGTTCGATTGTCGGATATGGAGGGACTTGACCAGGAGGAAGCTGCCCAAAGGATGGGCATCTCCCGAAGGGCCGTCTGGGAGGACCTTCAGAATGCCAGAAAGAAGATTGCCGAAGCCTTGGTGAAAGGGAAGGCGATCGAGATCGGCGGTGGAAACTACACCTTGGTAAAACGTACAATGCGTGAATGCCATGGGTGCCACGCGGTATGGGAATGTCCCTCTTCGATATCTGAGCAAACCCAATGTCCATTCTGTGGAAGCAGCGACCTCCACGTCTGCCCAGACGAAGGGGGGGCGGTTGGGCGGAAGAACTGTTGTCGGGGAAGATGCCGAAAGGAGAAGGGGCAGGAAGAGACAGGGGATGACCCATGAACCGCGTGTCTGCTCCTTGAAATGACTGAACCCGTGCTTTGAGAGATTTGAACACAATTCGTCGTTTTACTTTCAACTCATCTTCGTTCCTTATGCATGGAGGTGTGGTATCGTCACTCCTTTCCGGACTTGAGGTAACCCTTCAGCATCACTCAGCATTACGAATGCCAATGCGTTAACTAGGCTGCCCTCTCGCCACGGAGCCCGACCCATGCTGGTGGATGCCTCCACATCGGTACTTACAGCATCCGTTTCTCTATCGTCTCCCTGACCTTGATGACATCCAGCAGTTCCTCGCTCCTCACCAGGGACATGCCAGTCCGATCGCCCATCATCTCTACGACTACTATTTTCTGTGGATCCCTCAGGTCCACGATACCCTGGTTGATGGGTTCGGTCAGTCTCTCAATGAGCTCGGATGAGTGCCGCCCGGTATGGCGTTTGTGCAGATGCATCATCCATCTCTCATTGCCGCCTATTTGTTTTCCGTATTCGGTCGTAACCTTAAGCATCTCGTCGATGTATGGTTCGACCCATTTCTCCAGCGGGACCCAATGGTGTGTATATGGGAACTCTTCGGGGTCTTGAAAACACAGTTTTCGTAGGTCCGCCACGACTTCCTTCGGGTCCCCAAGGACCTTGACCTCGCATACGCCCTCGACCTCCGTTTCCTTGATACTGTCGACGTAGGCGCCAACGTCCTTGAGTCTTGCTCTTATCTCTTCTTCAGCGTGACCTTTCTGGGTTGGGCGAAAGGTCACCAACAGGTTGCCGGTTACCATTTTTTCACCCTCTAGTTGTTACTAGGAAGCCACAGGTAGTTCATGCTTTCGGAGGTCGAAAAGATCATGCGATCGGTTGCTTGTCCTCGCGGTAAAAAGTACGGATGGTACTGGATCGACCCTCAACATCGACGGCTGGAGCCGCACCATTTCGAAATCAAGCCACTGGCCGGTCCATGGAGACCATGTTATGTCGGTGATTGAGGTCCAGAAGGATATCAGGTTTTATGCCTGAGGTCGATGGTCTCCTCGCGGTCCTTGCCGATGCTCACGATCTTGACCTCCACCTCGGTGACCTTGGCGATGAAGTCAAGGTAGTCGCGCATGTTCTTGGGCAACGCCTGATAGCCTCTCTTGGCCACTGCCTTGGATTCGCCCTCCGCCCAGTCATCCCATCCGGGGAGTTCCTCGTAGATCGGCTTGGCCCTTTCCAGTTTGTGGAGCGAGGCAGGGAACTCATCGAACTTCTTGCCGTCGATCTCGTATGCGGTGGCGACCTTCAGCGTTTTCATGCTGTTCATGACGTCCAGTTTGGTGACGGCCAAGGCCGTTAGGCCGTTCAGACGGCACGCGTGCTTTACCACTACCAGGTCCAACCACCCGCAGCGTCTGGCCCGTCCGGTCGTGGTGCCCCATTCTCCGCCTTTGGTCAGCAGGTAGGTGCCCAGGTCATCGCCTAGCTCGGTGGGGAACGGTCCTGAGCCTACCCGTGTCGTGTAAGCCTTGGTGACTCCCAGCACATCATTGATCTTGTTCGGGCCTACACCTACGCCGGTGCAGATCCCGCCGGATATGCAATTGGAGGAGGTGACATATGGATAGGTGCCGTGATCGATGTCCAGCATGGTGCCCTGGGCTCCCTCGAAGAGCACCTTCTTGTTATGCTTCAAAGCGTCATTCACCAAAACCGACGCGTCGACGACGTATTTCTCCAGCTTCTTTCCGGAATCGAGCAGCCCTCTGATCAGCTGGTCCTTGGCGTCCATTTTCGGGCCGTCCAGGACCTGAAGGTACTTCTCCTTGACCGGATAGACGAGGTCCATCTTGTCCTTGAGCGCTTCCTCGTCCAGAATGTCGCACATCCGAATGCCGGAACGTGAGATCTTGTCAGAATAACAGGGACCTATCCCTCGGCCGGTGGTACCAACGCCTTTGGCGCCGCGCTGTCTTTCCTCGGCGCCGTCCAGCATCTTATGGTATTTCACGATGACGTTCGCCCGGTCAGATATCCTTAATCCGTTCATCGAGTAGCCGCGGTCCTCGATCTGCTTCATCTCCTTGAGCAGTTCATCCGGGTCTACCACACAACCGTTGCCGATGACATTGATGGTGTTGGACCTCAGAATCCCCGAGGGCAACAGATGAAGGCCGAAAACATCCTCACCGATCTTGATGGTGTGACCAGCGTTGGTGCCGCCCTGATAACGCACCACGAGGTCAGCGCCCTCGGCGATATAATCTGTTATCTTACCCTTTCCCTCGTCTCCCCATTGAGTACCTATGACAGCGATGCTAGGCAGGTGCTCACCAGCAATCGCCCAATCCCTATCCGTGTTATTAAGTTTTGGTAATCATGGGAGGCCGATATCCCGGTAGGCGGCCAGTATTTCCGCGAAACTACGGTCGGACTTGAACCCAGTGGGCGACATGTGCGTCCGGGAAGCGAGACCGATCTGCTTCATCCTTTCCATCAAGACCTCCCTCCTGGGCGGGGACAGCTTGGCGACGGAAGACAGTTCGTTGTTCTCGAAGTAGTAGGGAACGTCCAGTTCCTCGGTCCACAGGTCCATGTACTTGGCGCATCGGTCCCTTTCGGCAAGAGAATCAGGCATCTTCATGGAGCCGAGGAAGTCCTTGTCAGCCAGGGGCCCGAGCCACATGGGCCCGCAATCCTTCGTGGTGCGGGGATGCTTGGATGTCGTCCTTTCATGGGTGGAGCGGTCGAACTGCATGTGGCCGATCTGGTCCAGGGCGGCGTCCGCATGGTTCGCTGACTGGGGCATCCTCAGGTAGAGCCTCATGTAGTGGTCGGCATAGAAGCAGAGCATCGGTACCGTTCCCTTGTCCAGTTTCGCCGCCTCCTTGGCAACGTAGCCGATCAGTATCCTCAATCCGGCCTCATGGCAGAACTCCCCCCGGCAAGGCATCGCACCGTAACGTCGGACACATTTCTTGGATTGCGCTCCGGCCAAGGGGGCGGTGTCGGTTGCCGTGATTGCCAAGATCCCGTTCCGCTTAAGCGACTGCAGCGCCGCTGGAATGAAATCTACTGGAGTGCCAAAGGGGTCCAGGTCCACGTAATCGTAGTATTCCTGGGCAAGTTGGCATCGCAGGTCGTTGTTGATCGCGGTGCAGTTCTCCAGGCGGTTCAGGACGATGTTCTCCCTGATGAACTCCGTGGCTAATGAATCCCGGTCGCAGATATCGAAATGGATGTCAGGCCGGGCCTCATTGGCGATCCGGACCGCCCGGACGCCGGTGGCGGACATGGCGTCGATCGCCCTGCGCACCGTGACCTGCGGTGAGCTGAAGAACATGACCGAAATATCCCGGTTGAATGCCATTTGGCGGTTATAGAATACCCTCCCCTGGATCTTTCCCGGTCCGTGATCGGTGTGGTTGACCGGGATATAGATCTGGGTCGCGCCTTCGAGGGATAGTTCAGAGTCAGCCGGCTGGCTCAAAGAAGCTCTCCCTTCATGAGCTTCATGATCTTATAGGGCAGCAGGTTCCGGTTGATCGGCGTCACCTCGAGTATCCTAACGTCATCCCTGCGGCGGATGTCCTGCAGCAGGGGATTGCGCGATTTCTTGTGCAACGTCAAGCAGTATGGGCTTCTCCACGTCCAACGCCGCCTTCACAGCATTGACGAACTTCTCGCTCTCGACCTCGATCTTGCCCACCTCATCGATCACGATCACGTCGGATTCGGCGCACGCCGTCTCCAGCGCCCGGACGCCGACATCCTCCAGCACACTAAGGTCGATGCCGTACTTGCCCACCATGAACTTGCTCGTTATGTCCGTGGAGGCCAGCACCCCTTTCTCCTTGGTACGCCAGTCGATGACGTAGAAGCCACTTCGCTTCTTGTCGTCCATGATAGGTTCGGTGATCATTCCTCCGACCTTGAGGTCCTCCGCCTCGAGCATCTCGATAACCTTTACCAGGGTGTGCGTCTTGCCCGCACTTGGAAGGCCAGTTATACCGATCTTGATGTTGTTCATTCAATTCACCGAAGGGCGAACCAGGCCCTCACCGCTATTCCGAAATAGGAATTACCCATAACGCATTTGGGGCTATTTATCTTTTCGATGGAAAAAATTAAACCTGTTATATAGAAGATATTCACTCCTCCAGGATCGACCTGACGTACATCAGAGGATAGTGGAGCTCCTCGATGTACCGCATCTCGGCAACGACGGTGACCGCGTCCATCTTGACCGTCAGCGTGACCTCCATCATCGGACCGGTCAATGTCTGGTAGTCGTATTCGTCCGACTTGCGCCGCAGAGCGTCCCGGGAGATATGCACCTTGACGTCCTTCACGAACGGCTGTACCCTTACGCCGTCCTGGATCGCCCGTTCCAGCGATTCGACGCTGGTGGAACTGAGGGGGGTGCCGACGAATTGGTGATAGATGGTGCCCAGCTTGATGCCCGCCTCGAAAACCACCCGTTCCCTTTGGCTGCAGGCGAAGTACTTGTCCGCCAGATTCTCCCTCTTGCTTGGCATGATGCTCTCTATCTCCTACCAACGTAATGTTGCCGGCCTATAAAGTTGGAACGCCTGCTTTCGCCAACCATCGGAAAGAATAGTTATAGGTCCCGTGCCCAAATGACCCAGGGTATTGGATGAGATCAAAGGTTTGCGTGGCCTTCGGTCCAGACCGCAAGGCAGGTACGCGGAAGGTGGTGGAAGCGTTCGGGATGCCAGAGGTTGTCGGTGGAACGGTCCTGATCAAGCCGAACTTCAACACCGCCGACCCGACGCCTGGCTCAACCCACAACGATTCCCTGGAGGCGCTCATAAGGATGGTCCAGATGGGTGGCCCGAAGAAGGTGGTGGTGGGCGACCGGAGCGGTCCGGCGAATACCAGGGAGGTGTTCCAGGAGAAGGGCATTTTCTCCATGGCCGAGCGCCTCGGTTTCGAAACGCTCATTTTTGACGAGATGCCTCGGTCCCAGTTCACCAAAGTAGCCTCGCCAGGTTCCCACTGGAATGACGGTTTCATGTTTGCCAGGCCGGTATTGGATGCGGACGCGGTCATTACGTTATGCTGTCTCAAGACCCACGGATATGGCGGGCATTTCACCATGTCGATGAAGGTCACTACCGGTATGGTCTCCGGGAACAACATGCGCGAGCTGCATTCCTCCAACCATATCCGGGAGATGATCGCCGAGATGAACGTCGCATACCGGCCCAATTTGATCGTCATGGATGGGGTCGAGGCGTTCGTGGATGGGGGTCCGATGACCGGGACCAGGTGGCCGGCGAACATGACCATGGCATCCGATGACCGGGTGGCAATGGACGCTGTCGGGGTGGCCGCCCTGAAGCTGCACGGTACCACCAAAGCCATCGAATCACGACGGATATTCCAGCAGGACCAGATCCGGAGGGCGGTGGAGCTGGGATTGGGTGCGCCATCCCCCGAGGAGATCGACCTGGTTCCCGCGGATGAGGCGTCCACCGAAATCGTCGACAGACTCCGGGACGTTCTTCGCAATGACTGAACCAAGGCTCTCTCTCCATGGGCCATGGTCCGATGAGGAGGGCGCCTTCTGGTAGGAACCGGTGGACCTTCACGGGAACGGACTTCGGTCAGGATATCTGACATATCGTTAGACGATATTTCGTAGACCGAACAAAAAGAAAATATACCTGGGGCTCCAGTCATTACTCCAGTATTAGGAGACGTTATCATGGATGTAGGAAAGAAGTACGAACTACCGCCGCTGAAGTACGGCTACAAGGACCTTGCCCCGTTTCTGTCCGAGGAACAGTTGATGCTCCACCATGACAAGCATCACGCAGCCTATGTTAATGGGGCGAACGCGATCATCGATAAGCTCGCCGCGGCGAGGAAGGACAACGTCGATCTGGACATGAAGGCCATCTCGAAGGAGTTCTCGTTCAATGTGGGCGGTCACCAACTACACAAGATATTCTGGGAGAACCTGGCGCCGGCAGGCAAGGCGGGTGGACAGCCAGGTGGAAATCTGGGCGATGCAATCAATTCCGAATACGGCTCGTTCGACCGATTCAAGAAGGAATTCAGCGCGATCGCCACCAGCGCGGAGGGTTCCGGCTGGGCGGCTTTCGACGTACTGCTCGATGACCCAAAGACCGATGGTCATGCAGATCGAGAAGCACAACGTCAACGTGATCCCCGGATACAAGATCCTGGCGGTGCTGGACGTTTGGGAGCACGCCTACTATGTGGACTACAAGAACCTGAGGCCGAAGTACGTCGAAGCGTTCTGGAACAACATCAACTGGGACTATGTGTCGGAGAAATTCGACAAGGTCGCCCAGAAATGATACTGGGGCCGGAACAAGTCTTAGCTCAGTAACCACCAGGCCAGCCCCGGAGGCTCGGGGTTGGCCACCAAGTTTTTAATACCGAATTCGGCATCGCAATTCCAATGCAGGACTGGGAAAGAATCCAGGAGCTGAAGAAGGAAAAGGAACGCCGTCATATCTGGCGCATAACTATCAGCCCCCGGAGATCCAGGAAATCTCAGATTTCGTAGGCGATTCTCTAGGCCTTTCCATCCAGGCGACTTTGACCACCGCAGATGTCATCATCTTCTGTGGCGTCGATTTCATGGCCGAATCGGCGAAGGTCCTTAACCCATCCAAGACGGTTATTCTGCCCGAGCCGCAGGCGAAATGCCCGATGGCGGCGATGTGCGATGCGGAGTCTCTGCACGAGGTCAGGGAGAAGTACCCGGAGGCGGTCGTCGTCTCGTATGTCAACACCTCGGCCGCCTGCAAGGCGGAAACCGACGTATGCTGCACATCATCCAATGCTGTCAAGGTGGTCAGCAAGATCGATGCCAAGCAGATACTCTTCGTGCCCGACTGCAATCTCGGTTACTATGTGCAGAGATTCTTCCCGGAGAAGGAGATCATCGTCTGGCCCGGATTCTGTCCGACCCACGACCTGATCTCGCCCGAGGCGATAACCCTGCTCAAGAAATCCCACCCCAAGGCTCTGGTCGTGGTCCATCCGGAGTGCCGGCCCGAGGTCATCGATATGGCCGACAAAGTGGCCTCCACCGAGGGCATATTGAATTTCGCTAAATCATCTGAAGCCCAGGAATTCATCATTGCCACCGAGGGCACGATGACCTACCGGTTGCGGATGGAGAACCCCGCCAAGAGGTTCTACGAGGTGGAAGGCGCGATCTGCCCGACCATGAAGATGATCACGAGGCAGATGATCATCAGGAGCTTGGAAACCCTGCAGCCGGCGATCGAACTGTCAGACGACGTGATCGAAAAGGCCAGGAAGCCCCTGGAGCGGATGCTGGAGATCGGCAGGGGCGACTGAGGCGGTCGGTAAATTTTCCAGGCCGTAGCCGGTTTCCAGATATCTTTTCACCATTGGCCTGACCGGATCGAACTAAACGAGAGCCTGAGCACCAACTTACCTTCGACTGTTAGTTCTTCCAAATGAGTTAAAAACTTCCTGATGAGTTGGTGATCGTTCATGGAACATCATTGTCATCAGCGTAAGGAATAATGAAAAGGAGTTGGGATTTTGCCATGGTCGGCAATTATGTTTTTCAGTCCTCCTCGTCCTCTTCCTCTTCCGGGATCAGGATGAACTGGTCCTCCTGTTCGCTGCCGCGGAAACCGCGTATCAGCTCATCGAACACGTAAACGATCTCCACGATCTCGAAGTTCACATGTTTCTTGCTCATGAACGCCTCGATCCAGGAGTTTATCTTGTCCCCGACCTGCTCCGCCTCCTTGGTGAATTTCGGGAACTCCAGCACTTCATCCTCGTAGATGATGACCGAACCGCCCATCTCGCCGTCGATCAGGTACTTGATCGCCAGGACGATCTCCTCGACCGATAGGTCTGGGTAGGTCAGGTCCAACTGGTGCCCGATCGAGTCGACCAGGGGTAACATCTTGCTGACCCGGGCCTCCAATGCGATCTCCATCGCATCATCATCCAGTTCTCCAAGGTCGGCGATCAGGTCTTCTCGGTAATCGTAATAGTCCTTCTCGTAATACTTTTGCAGCAACCTCTCGATCTTTTGGTCCATGAGCAACGACAAACGTTCCTTGATAAAAATCATTGCCGGTCAATGACCTGTGGTCAGCAACTAGGTCAATTCTTGTCCCGTCACTGATCCGACCATCTGGAATATCGAATTTGATAGGAAGGGCTTCTGCCTTCGAGAAATGGTGGAAAGGGTTTCTTCCGCCACTGACCTACCTGAACGGCGGCGGGACCTGGCCTCCGGTCTTCTGGTTCCTCTTGCGGGAGCTCCACCTCAGCATCAACACGCCCAGGACGCAAACCCCGCAGATCACGATGGCCGCAACAATCGCCACGACCACTATGGCGGCTCCCTGGCCCATTTCCAGTTGTACGCTGCCCAGTGAGAGGACCGGGTCGTGCATGATGCTCATTCCGGCCGGATAGATGTAACCGCCCAGGACCACCCACAGCTTGGCGAAGCCGTCCCCCTTGTTCTCCTCGACCGGGACGATCGTCTTGTCGCCGGCGTGTATCTGGTAGGACATCAGTTTTTCCTGCCCGTCGACGGTCACGTTCGAAACCCAGGTCAGGGCGCCGGTCTTCTCCCAGTTGTCCTTGAAGTTGATGCCGTCCTTGGTGATCATGGTAGCCTTCGATGGCACCTGGGAAGGGTCACTGGCGATCTGCGTACCGTTCGCATCCTTGTATTCCATCACGCCAGCTCCGCCATCGACATGGTTCTTGATGAACTGGGCGTTATACCATTGTTCGACGACCTTGGGAACGTAGACCGCATAGAAGATGCCGTTCTCCAGCATCAGCCGCTCGGTCGGGGCAGAGGATGAGAAGTCCCAGCCGTTCACGATATGGTCGTACTTGAAGTCGGTCTGCGTCGCGACGCCCGTGTAGTTCCTTGACTGGATCTGTGCGGAGGAGACGACCTTGCTGTTGTCGATCTTGACCGAGTAGAACGGCACCTCGGCGGTTACCGATCTGGCGGAGGCGGTGATGTGGAAAACGAAGGCGATCTTGGCGACCGTCCCGTCCTCAACGGTTCCGTTCCTCCACTGCGGCCCGAACAGGAAGTTCGGGTCATAGACCTTGGTATATGTGACATTCTCCACATACAATGAGAAGGTGATGTGCTTGGTCTGTTCGACCTCATTGTTCACGATCTCCACCGGTGACAGCTTCCAGGCCTGCTTCAGCTCCACGTATTTGTAGATCGGTTCGTACTTGGCCGTCGGATCGTTGTCGGCGAAGATCCGCTTGTTCGTGCTGAAGTCGAACAAACCGTTGTTCGCCCCCCAGGTCTGGGAAGCGTTGCCGACAGCGACCTTATAACCGGTATCGTTGAACTCCACGATGCCGAACATCTGCTGTGCGAACGCTGTCAGAATAGGTATCGGGACGGCGTCGACCAGCACGGTCCCTTCACTGTTCATCACCTGGGCCCCTCCCAGGTATCTCAGGTTGAGCCCGCCCAGGGTTATCGGTCCAGGGCTCCCCTCGGAACCGTAAACCACACCGAACCAGGCCATGTTGGTGCCGTCCGTCATGTTCACGGCCACGTACGAGCCGCCCCCGAATTCGGATGTCGTTCCCTGTTCGATCCGGATATTGTCCATCGGATCGGACGGTGCCGCGCTCGCGATGCCTGCCATGCTCCCCGAGATCAGGAGGGCTACGGCAAGGACCGATGCAATGCCTATGTAAGTGGACCTCATGGTTTTCATCTTGGGACGATATTCGGCCTCGGGGTCTTATCCCGCCATGCAGGATTGTTACTCAACAATCTTTCTTAGGGTTTTATATATCATGATTCCGAGTTCGCTAGGAATGAGCTCAGCTGACATCAGGGCGGTGGAGAACCCCATCTCCGCGATCTTCGAGCTGGCCGACGATGTCAACAAAGAGGCCCCGAAGATCAGGAAGCTGGTAACCTATTCCACCATCTTCATCGGTTTTTGGCTGCTGCTCGATTTCATCCTGATACTGGCGACCATCGGGAGCAACCCGTTGATCGGGATCGTTCTGATAGGCTTCTTCATTCTGGGAATAGCCACCATCGCGCTCATCCGCCAGCTCAATGACTTCTTCAAATACTATGCCATGCGCCACAACGTCATCCTCGCCGTCAGGGACGCGGACCCCGTGCTCTACGTTCCGAAAGGGAACACTCCGCTGGACCGGCTCCGGTCCTATCTGGGCGCGCGCAACCCGGACATGATGCGGTCCCTGTTCTCCGCGCCGTCTCCGGTCGTCCTTCGCGGCAGGAGCGGCCTGATGTACCAGTTCGACCTCCAGGTGAGCGTCGACCACGGCATCCTATGGGGCTTCTTCGGGATGGGATATCCCGGATACCAGCTGTTCGTCAAGCAATTCGCCGCCGCTCCCCGGGTCGAGGACCTGGTGGCGATGAAAAGGGCGGTGGATGATGTGTGCGCAAGCACGAGAATGCCGCCGTCGCGGGTGATAGCCCTGTGGACCAGGGCGAGGGACCAGGACCTGTCCGAAGCGGCCTATGAGATGCTCACCAATTCATCGATGCAGTTCAATCATATGGGCCGCACATTCATCTCGACGATGGAGCTGGTGATCGAGAACGAGGATGGCACATACGAGTTCATCCCGTTCATCGCCGATCCTCACCGTCCCTTGCCCCGGGCCCAGTGAGGCATGCCGCTGTATTGGTAGTGCTCCTCGATCTGCTCCCGGTACATGCTCAGGAAGAACTCGTTGTACTTACGAATGTGGAGCACCCCTTCCTTGGTGATCCTAACATCATAGCGCCCTTCCTTGGCCTCGACGGTGACCAGCCGGTCCTCCACCAATCTCTCGATGACCTTGTTGGTCATGAAGTGGTTAGAGCGGATCTCATGCTTGATCTCCTCCTTGGAGATCCCTCCAGAATGTTCCGAGAGTATCCGGTCGATCTTTTCCTCCAGATGGTCCTGGTACAGGTCGATGTTCAGCTTCGAGACTAGAAGATTGAGCGCGAAGCATGAATAGATCTTGTGGTCCTTGTACGCCCGGGACATTTATACGGACAGGTAAATCGTTGAGCGGTACTTAACTTTATGAGTGTGGGTATCCACTTTCTCATGAGCTCAAACGGGGACGAAAAGGTCCTGGACAAATCTACCGGAATCACATATGGATGTGAACAATCGTTCCCCAGATGAGGTTTGATACCTGGTCCTTTCGATTCATGACCGGTAAGCATTTCAGATAATGTAGCCGCATCGTCTATTCCGAGCACCATCGGAGGTCCTGCAACCACCGTGCTCGTTCAGAACCTTACCAGTGTGGTTATCGAGCTGTACAGGAAGTACAGTGCGAAGAAGATCATGATGATCGCCGCAGCCAGGATAAGGTACTCGTGCCATTTGTGATCCCACAGTCCCTTCGACCGGTAGACAGTGGTGGCCACGAAATGGTTCCATCCGAGGTCGACCGCCAGATGCGTGGCGATGAACATCGGGAGGATGATCAGCCCATAACCGATGGCGGTGGTCACCAGCGCGGCTCCGACCGTCGCCCACCAGAAGACCCAGTAGGGATTCGTTATGGTGGTTATCATGCCGGTGGTGAACGAACCCTGACCGTCGTCCCTCTCCTGTACGATGGCCTTCCTGGCCCTGAGCTCCGACACTCCCATGTACATTAGGATGATGCCGCCAATAAGAGCGATGTAGGCAAACACCGTCTGGTCCCTAAGGACAAGATCGAACCCGAGGAAGATGGCGACTATGAGGGGCACTTCGATGGCCGCATGCCCCGCGGTCACCTTTATCCCCGCCCTGGGATCGTTGTAGCTCTTAGCGATGGTGGCGGCGAACAAAGGACCGGGCATGAACGCTCCGGAGACGGTGATGACAGCGACGGACGCCAGGAACACCAGTGCCGAATCGATCATAGGCATGTGAACGAATGTCACGCTATTATTTCAAAGTTGATTCCGTACCGTTCTCATCTTGTCGGTTCGTGGATCCACGCCATTCAGCGCCCTCTATTCCGTTCCGGTCAAGGCTTGTTCCATACCGCTCTAAAACGTGACATTTTCGGAAAATGGAACCGTTCCATATTCAATTAATAAAAGAACCCCTGTTCATCGGGGCATGCAGCGCCAGCCGGCATCATCGCTCGACCTCTTCACCGACTCGGTCCGTTTGATGGGAGATGCAACGATGATCGCCGTTATGGAGTTCGACCGCCGTCTTGACATGGGCAGATTGTTCGAGGCGGCCACCCGATGCACGGACGCCTTCCCGATCCTCGGCTCCAGATTGGTCCGGGGGCGCGGTCCCGCCTACTGGGAGCTCATGGACAAGCAGGGAAACGACGAGCTATTCTCGGTCAATTTCATCCAGGAACGGGACTATCGTCCCTTCGTCCCATTGGCCATGGACCCGTATGGCAAAGCGCAGTCCAAGATCAGGCTTCTCCGCACGCCGGACCGCGATGTGGTAATCATCAACCTTGCCCACGCGGCCGCCGACGGTTTCGGTCTGATGGTGATGGCCAACACCCTCCTGGAAGCATATCTCGATCCTACCTCGGTCCCACGGAATGAGCGCCGGCCTTCCGGTCAGGGACACCCTGTGGACGGCGGACCTCATCAAGGACAGCGAAGTACCGGATGCGGCGCTGGATATTGAAAATTCGATGTGGCCTTCCATTTGCGGCCGGTCCCAACAGCCCTCATCATACCACCGGGCGGTCATCCCTCATGAGGATGTCCAGCGGATCAAACAGGCGGCAAACGCCTGCGGAGGCACGATCAACGATCTGCTTTTGTCCGCTTACTTCCTCTCGCTGAGCGACATGACCGGCGACCGCGGGGTATACAACCTGTCGTTCCCGGTGAACCTCCGGCAGGCATCTTGACCGACGGCACCAGGATCATGAGCAACCAGGCGGCCAACATATCCTTCCCGATCAGCAGGGAAACGGGAGAGGGGACGGAGGCGACGATGGCCAAGGTCATCAAGGAAACGAAACGCCTGAAAGCAGGTCTGGTCGGCATCCGGGAACAGGTGGCCTTCGACCGTTTCTCAGACCCGGAAGGCGAGGTCGTGCACCGCATGGTCCAGGAGATGGCGAGGAGGCAGAACGACGGTCTTTCCAATATCTTCATCTCAAATCCCGGTTCATTCTCCCTTCCGGCGGTCAGCGGTCTGAGGGATGCTTACGTCTGCTATCCCGGTTCGCTGATGCCTTCCACCTGCTTCGTGGCCTCCACATTCCGCGGGGCGATGTCGGTGACCATGGGCTACCAGAACGATAGCGAGCCCAAGGAGGCCACCAGGCAAGCGTTGGAAGGCCTGGTCGGGCATCTTTCGGTCGATCAGAGCAGGGTCGCATACACCTGAGAGACCCGGCATCGACCGAGGGGATGGATCCAGTTACTGCAAGCGGTAGCTCAAAAAGGAAGCGCCATCCAACACTCAGACGTACCACTTCTCGCATCGCTCAATGTAGCTGACCGGATCGATATCCCTGACGGTGGCGGTGTCCACATCGATGATCTGTACGCTATGTATCCTGGAGTTCAGGATCTCGTCCATCGACACCGGTGGTCTCGTGTAGTACATATCGCAATAGCGTTTTATCCATTCCAGCTCCTCTTCGGAACGGGTGCGGGGCGGCCTGACGAAGAACCGGGGAACCGGCATGATGTAGTGCGGCGGGGCGGCCAGGCTGAACTTATGGCAATGGTTGCTGTAGCGCGCGATCTTGCTGGCGATCCTCGCCCGGATGTAGTCCATCGGGTCCAGGGCGTGTGCGGGCGGGACGAATCCGGTCTCCACCTCGACGATCAGTGTTCCGTCTCCCTTCACCGCGTAGACGTCGCAGCTCAGTCCGGAATCGAGGACATGCTCCAGGTCCACATCGAATCCGTCACAGATGAGGAACTTGGCGACGATAAGCTCCAGCACCGAGTGGTTGATCTTCAGCAGGTTCTTCTCCCGCAGTTCGACCAGCCGTTCCTCGAGTCTTCTGATGCTCTCCTCTACCTCCGGTTCCGCATCCTTCACGAGACGCTCGATCAAGGACTCGAGGTCCTCCGAGAACTTGTCCAATCGCTCACCCTACTCTTGCTTGAGGTGCCGTATGTCTCATCCGGTCATGTTCTTTTGTATTCCCGGCTAACGATCAGGGTAAGCGTGGAACGCACGAACGGGATCTGCCTTATCCTGCTCATGATCATCGTATCGAACTCTTCGTTCGTTCTGGAAGTTACCTTGGCCACAATGTCGTACAACCCGTAAACCACATGGGACGACTCCACACCAGGAAGTTTGCTGATGGACTCCGCCACCTCGTTCTCCTTGCCAATGTCCGTATTCAGAATCACTATCGCGCTGGGCATGGTGATCGTTCGATCATATTCATCCGCTGGGGCATCAAACTTGCTATGCTAGGACAACTCCTCGGCAGAGCCTTCGGCGTCATGGTGGTCGGGCATTTTCAGTTGTCCAGCCCAAAGATGTCGGCCAGGCAGAGACGAACAGGTTCTCCCAGCGGTTCCCCTGTGGAATAATGCCGATTGATAGCTCGACAGGAGTGCTGGACGTCCTGGTTCATCTGATGCCTGCTACATACATCGCGGACCTCTTGAGGGAGTAATCTACAGAGGAGCCAGCTTATGTTGAGGTCGTCCTGCGCAATCTGGTTATCGGCCTTATGGTCACCGTGCCGTTACGGTCGTGCTCTTCGTCACGGGGATGCCGGTTCAAGGAGTGAGCGGATCCGCGAGGGGAATGACCATCATTCAGCTATGCAATGGTGGACCTGGCCGAATGGATACCCTTTCCTATCCATTTCTGATGATTTCAACCAAACCCTTGAGACTTCACCGGTCTTCCTGAAGGTCAGAAATCGTCCAAAGTCCTGGAATACCGAACGATCAGTATTGTCGGGACCACTAGGACTACAACAGGCAGGAACGCGAACAGGATGATCACCGATTCATTGCCGTCAAACGGGATGAATAAGGCCAGGATGCCCAGAACAACCAGTACCACGGACCAGATCTGAAGCTGCCTTCCCCCGTATGAATTCATCAGGTACCAGTTCTTCTCCGAAGTGAAGCTCTTCTTCAGCCGGACCCCGTAGAAGTGGTTCATGGCCACCTTACCTTTTTTCAGCGGGTCGGATATGGCCATCAATAAGAGTCCGAGCGCGACGTACGTGATAGCAAATATGATGTTCTCCGCTTCCATCCTCAGAGGCCTTCTTTCGATCCAGCGACGTACCGATAATCCAATATTTACCGGATGTGCCCAGGGAATGGAATTGGGAATAAGGCCACAATTAGGACAATGGCCTCCTCGGCCTACCGTCTTTGAACGAATTTGAAAGCTACCAGATCCTGTTCCAAGAACATGTCCCCGCACCGTCTTCGCAATGGCAGCTTCATCTAAAAAACCCCGTTCCCGATTACTCCCCAGGCTCGAACACGTCGCGGATGGTCCCGGTCTCCATTGACACCACGAACCCGTAACCGTTGGATTCGATCTGGTGCGCGACTGTTAGCGAGTAGGGGAGTCCCACGAACTTGCTCTTCATCATGCTCAGAGATTTCTTCTTCATGTTAAGTTCACCAAATGTTTGTTGCACCGCATAGTGGCGTGCCGTTATGCGGTAAAGGATGCTTATCTCCGAAAACGAATTAACTTTTCTGTCGGCGCTTTGTCAATTCGTCGATTCTCTGTCCTATTCACAACACCGACAATTATGGCCCACGGCTCCCATCAATCCCTTACAGGATCACCCGCTTTCATGACACTACCAAACCTTTAAGCAACAGCCAGTCATGACATGGGATCATAGGGGACTCCGGCAGAAGAAGCTTGGAGATGAAGAGAAGAGGGTCAGCTGATCCGAAAGGATATGATGAGCCCTATGAGTGCCGATCCAACGCCGGTCCCCTATCTGTCTGGCTTTGTATGGTGTCTAATATCAGACATGCATAATCCAGACCGAGGACGTATGAGATGCCTTACTTCAGCCGGGTGACCTTTATCCTCAATCCAGGCGGCTGATTCCCATCGCCGTAGCATTTGCTGGCGGTTATCGATACCACCAATGCATCGTCCGGGATCAGGACGTCGGTGATGCCATCGAGCACTGCCCTTATGAGCTTGTCCAGGTCCGGGCGCTTGGTGTTGAGCGTGTACTTCTTCGGGGTGCTTTTCGGCTTAGTGAAGACAAAGCTCAATTGAACGTCGTAGCCCTTCCGCCGGTCATCCGAGAAGAACGTGCATTTACGGGCCTCGTCGGTGCACTGCGCCTCGTGGGCGATGCGTTCCCTCCAACGGTTGGTGTTCTTGTTGCCGTGCGTGGTGACGACCCGGTTCAGCTTCTTGATGTAGAATGATTTCGTCGAACCTTGCGGCACCGGTTCGCCGCCGACAAAGAACTCCACAACGTCGAGGTCATCGACTGTGTGTAGCTCGACCAGATGTTCATCGATCGGACTAGGTTCATAGTCAGAAAAATCTTCAACTATCCCTTCGTGCGATTCCACATCCCATCCCAGATGGGAAATGTATTCCCTAGATAATAATTATTTGTCTTCAATTGGGCTAACTGGTTCCGACCTCTCAAAGAACACCCGCTCCTTCCTCGCTTTTATGAACGTATCGAGGAGGAGCAAGTTGCCCGCAAGCACCAGCAGGAAACCGATGAACCAGGAGCCGGGGAAATCAAGGGTCGGCCTACTGGAACCATGTTCAGCGAACAGGACTGCCAGGAATAGCGGGACATAGGACAGGAAGCACCTGACCAGGATCTTCTTGTTGGACGCCCCCCACATCAGCAGCAGCGCGACGATCATGAGGTAGTAGCCAAGGTGTATCTTGGGGTAGAAGAAGAAGAACGCCAGCAGCACTATGACGCACCCCTCCCAGAAGGTGGTGCTGTCCCGCTTCCGGTAGATATAGTAGCTCGCTACCAGAACCGCCACGAAGGTCATGATGACGCCGATCGTTCCAGGCAGGGTGAACCCGCCCAGGTCCCAGAAGTGCCACATGCTCATCCCTCCGGTCTGGGCGTTCTTGTCCTGCAGGAAATAGTAGGCCGGGAAGCTGAGGAACTTGTCCGGGGCTATGATCAGGAACGGTACCGCCACCGCGGAGGTGATCAGCGCGGTGATCCCGAACATCTGCAGGGCGTCCTTCCTGGTGGGCGCCTTTATCAGGAGCACTAGGTAGATGACCCCGTTGAAGAACTTGGTCCATATGCCCACGGTATCGACGAAGGCGGCGGTCTTGAACCGGCCGAGCACGAAGATGAACAGCGGCAACAGGAAGATCAGAGTGGATATCGCCTCGTCCTGAACGCCAAAGGTCGATTCTATGAACGCGAAAGGCATCAGGATGAACGCCAGCCCGGCGATGAAAGCGGCCTGGTCATCGTAACGGCGCAGGAACGCGTAGAACGATATCCCGGTGAATATGCTGAACAACGAGAAATATAAAGCATACTGGTATGATTCACCGCCCACCAGCTGCGCCGGGACCATCATGTAGTCGATGATCGGCGGCGATTCCATGGAGAAGTCCTTGTACGGTATCTCCCCGTGCAATATCGCTATGGTCCGGTTCCGGTAGTAGTCGATGTCGTTGTTCACCGGTACGCCGGGAAAGTTCGGCCTGAGCACCATCTCGTCCAGCACTATGAGCGAGCCGTACAGCATGAGCCCGATAATGAGCAGTACCGCTCCCTTCTGCATCGGAGTCATCCGGGCGATGCGTTTCAGGAAGCACTTCCCCATTTCCATTCTTCACCCAGTCTAAGGTACCAGCCGGTTGCGGTCGCGGGGGAACAGGATCGCCTCACGGATATTCTGCTGGTTCAGCATCTTGACCACGAAGCGTTCCACCCCGAAGCCCCACCCTCCGTGGGGCGGCATGCCATAGGCGAACGAGTTCCGATAGAAATCGAACGCCTCCGGGTTCAGCCCCTTCTTCTCCATGCGGGCCGTCAACTTGTCGTACCGGTGCTCCCTCTGGCCGCCCGAGGCCATCTCCTGGCCCTTGTAGTCCAGGTCGAACGAGTAGGAGTAGGGCGTTCCTTCCTTTTCCATGATGTAGAAGGGCTTTGCCTCTTCCGGATACTCGTATATCCAGTACATCTCGTAGCCCTTTTCCATCATGATATCGCCGAGCACCTTTTCCCCCTCCGTGCCCAGGTCCTCTCCGTGGTCTATCTTGAATCCGCCGCCGTTCACCATGTCGATGGCGTCGGCATAGGTGATCATGGGGTACGGCGCCTTGGGCAGGACGACTGCGGTGTTGAGCTTCTCCAACTGCTCCTTGCCCCGCTCGATGACGCCCTTGATGACGTACTGCGTGCACGCCTCGAGCATGGCCATCACGTCCCGCTGGGAGGCGATGTGGGCCATCTCGGCGTCGAACGATATGAACTCCGACACGTGCCTTACGGTATCGGAAGGTTCCGCCCGGAAGGCCTGACCGATCTCGAAGACCCGGTCCAGTCCGGTCGACATGAGCATCTGCTTGTAAAGCTGGGGTGATTGCGCCAGGTAGGCCTTCTTTCCGAAGTAGTTGATCTCGAACAGCGTGGCCCCGCCTTCCGCCCCGGACGCCACGATCTTAGGGGTGAACGTCTCGACGAAATTCTCCTTCTCCAGGAACTCATCTATCAGGCGGAGGGTCAACGATTTGATCTCGAAGACCGCCCTGGCCTCCGGCTTTCTCAGGTCCATGAAACGGTTATCGAAACGGGTCTCGGCCTCCACGCTGACCTTGTCGACCACTCCCATGGGGAGCGGCGATTGGGAGGTGCTCAGTATCTCCATCTCGGATGGGATGATCTCGAATCCTGCCTTGGCCTGGGCGCTCTGCTTGACCAGGCCGGCGATCCTTACGACCGATTCGCGCGGCACCGAGGACAGTTTTTCCATCAGTTCGGGGGTGATCTTCTTCTTCGGTGCGGTGATCTGGACGATTCCGTACCTGTCCCTCAGTATGAGGAATGAGATACCTCCGAGGTTCCTTACTTCCTGGACCCATCCCTCGACGACGACCTCTTTGTCATGGTCATCATTGCTGATGTTCTTCGAGTTCTTTGTAGGCATGATCGGTTCCGTGGCACGCACCCAGGTCGGAATATGGAAGGGATTTATTAATAGTGTTGGCATGCTTTTCCGCCGCTGATCAGGTATCCAGCTCATTTTTTTCGGTTGTTATTGTTAACAAAGGTCAATGGCGAAAAGTAATAAACCATGAGCTCTACATGGCCTCGTCAATGCCAAAAGTAACCATCAACCACGGAACCTGCATTTCCTGCGGCCTTTGCTTCAACGACAACTGCCCCAATGTATTCGAGGAAGGGGAGGACGGAAGTTCCCAATTGAAGGCAGATTTCAGGAAGGAATCGTCCTATGATGGCGAGATCGAGGACAGCCTGATGGTCTGCGCTCAGAAGGCCGAAGAGGACTGCCCAGTGTCGGCCATAGCGGTAAAATAGTTCGGCGCCGCCCAAATCTTTCCTTTTAGTAGGGATCGGAGGAGCTCAGGACCGAAAACAATAAGGTCCGATATCTCTCATAACATCACCCATGCCCAAGGTCATCGTTGACGAGAATGAGTGCACCGGCTGCGGACTATGCTACAATGACGAATGTCCAGATGTGTTCATGGAAGGGTCGGACGGGGTCTCCGAGGTCAAACCGCCCTACCAGAAGGGAGGAGTACATTCCGGCGAGATTCCGGCGGACAAGAAGGAATGCGCGCAGAAGGCGGCCGATGCCTGCCCGGTGACCGCCATAATCATCGAGTGAAACCCGAGCGTTCGCTTCGTCGGTGGTCCGGTCATTCTACCGCCCTCTCGACGAAGTTCAATTTCTTGCGGTCCGTGGACAGCTCGCATCTTGCCCCCAGCGGGACGGTGAACATGGGGTCGGTATGACCGATGTCAGCGCCTGCCACCACTGGCATGTCGCACTCTCCCAGAAGGTCATCGATTATCATCGCCATTGAGTCGCTTTGGTCGAACCCGGCCTCGGAGGGTGAGCGACCGATCACCAGTCCGTAGAGCTTGTCGAAGACCCCCATCTGTTTCAGGTGCGTCATGTCCCGGTCGAAGATCTGAGGCGTCGCCGCCTCATCATCCTCCAGGAAAAGGATGGCTCCATTCATGTCCGGCCAGTATTCCGTGCCCGCGAGGAGCATGAGCGTGCTCAGGTTGCCTCCGACCGCCCGTCCCTTGGCGTGGCCTTCCCGAAGCACCTCCCATCCCGGGTTCTTCTTCCACTCCCTCGGCCCCAGGGCATCCTTCAGGAACCACCGGTCCTCGGCCCAGTTCCCGGAGGCTTCGACCGGTGCGTTTCCCGATCCTTCCATGAGCATCTGATCGAACGATCTCTCGGCGTACTCTGACATCTCAGGCTGACAAAAGGTGACGAAGGCGGGGCCATAGAAGTTGAGCAGCCCGGCCTTGGCCAAGATGGCGTTGTTCAAGGCGGTGACGTCACTGTAACCGATGAAAGGTTTCCTGCTTTCCCGGATTACCTTATAGTCCAGGGAGGGAAGGAGCTGGTTCGAATTGAATCCGCCGATCACCGACATCACCAGGTCGACATCTGGGTCGCGGAAGGCGTCCATGACATCACTGGCCCGCTCCATTATCGTACCCGATGCATGGCCGCGCGATCCCATCGCATGTTTGGCCACCTGGACCTTCAGCCCTTTCGACTCCAGCCTTTGGATCCCGATGTCCCATGCTCGCGGATCGACAATGCTGGCAGACAGGGATGGGGCCACCAGGCGGACGGTTCCCCCCGGCTTCAATCGTTTCGGCTTGACCAGGTCCATGTCCGGGGTAATGGGGCACGGTGGGTTATTCCTTTCCCCGGACTCTCTTTCTATCGTTGGGCCGATCGCGGCCAATATTCATCCCCATCGTCCTTCCAGCAACTCAAACCTTGCGTCAATTTTTAAATAGGGTCACTGCATTTCACAAACTCAATCTAGGTATGGGAATCACATGACGGACAAAGTGACTGTTTCAGTGATAAAAGCGGATGTCGGATCGGTATGCGGGCACTCGAAGCCCCACCCGAAAATGATGTCGGTCTGCGGGGACGTTCTGAAGGACGGCGTCCGGGCAGGAACGATCAACGACTTCTACGTCACTCGAGTTGGGGATGACATTAACCTGTTCATGACCCACAACAAGGGAGAGAACCATAGCGACGTGCACGGACTGGCTTGGGAGGCTTTCCAAAAGGCTGCCAAGCTGGCCAAGGAGATGAAGATGTACGCCGCAGGTCAGGACATATTGAAGGACGCGTTCAGCGGCAACATCAGGGGAATGGGCCCGGGTGCCGCGGAGATGGAGTTCGTGGAACGCGGATCGGAACCGGTCGTATTCTTCATGGCCGACAAGACCGAGCCATCGGCATATTCGATGCCATTGACCAGGACCTTCATGGACCCGTTCACCACGACCGGGCTGGTCATCGATCCCAAGGCGCACGAGGGCTTCAAGTTCGAGATCCAGGATGTCCTGGACTCCAAGAAGATCATGATGTCAGCACCGGAGGAGTCTTATGATATCCTCAGCCTGCTGGGCGACACATCCAGATACGCCATCAAGAGGATCTTCAGCAAGAACAAGGACATGGGTGTCTCGGCGGTAGTAAGCACCGAGAAGCTGAACCTATGCGCCGGCAAGTACGTCGGCAAGGACGACCCGGTCTGCGTCGTCAGATGCCAGTCCGGATTCCCGGCGGTCGGAGAGGTCCTCCAGCCGTACATGCACCCGTACATGGTGGCGGGCTGGATGAGGGGATCGCACATCGGCGCCTGGTATCCCTGCTCGGTCGCGGACTCGGACCCGGTCTACTTCGACGGGCCGCCACGCATCTGCGCGCTCGGCTTCCAGATAAGCCACGGCAAGATCCAGGGCCTGGAGGACCCAGGCAGCCCCATCGGATTCCACGAGCCGGTGGACTTCTTCTGCCGGCAGCTGCTGGGACACCGCCCGCCAGAAGGCCATCAAGGCCAGCATCTATCTGAGGCAGCAGGGGCCGTTCATGCCCGGCATCCTGGGACCGGAAGAGATGGAATACACCACCCGCCCGGCCGTCCTCAGCAAGCTGAAGGAAAGGATGGAAGACATTGAGTAAGCTCGCGACCCCGGCCATCATCGTCAACTTCAAGGTGTACCGAGAGGTGGAGGGCGAAAAAGCCGTCTCCATCGCTCTGGCCTGCCAGAAGGTTGCCGAGGATTCCGGGGTCAGCGTCGCGGTCTGTCCCCCGGCAGTCGAACTGTCCAGGGTCGCCGCGGCGGTATACATCCCGGTACTGGCG
This sequence comes from uncultured Methanomassiliicoccales archaeon, assembly GCA_963695345.1. Lineage (GTDB taxonomy): Archaea > Thermoplasmatota > Thermoplasmata > Methanomassiliicoccales > UBA472 > DASXVU01. The sequence goes on along the minus strand of OY968769.1, from coordinate 227,890 downwards.
CAGCATGTCGACGCGAGAAAGCCCGGCTCCAACACGGGTTGGATAACGCCGGAGATGGTAGCCTCGGCAGGCGCTGCCGGTACCTTGCTGAACCATTCCGAGCACCGGCTGGAAATAACCGACCTGAAGAACTCGGTGGCAGCATGCCGGGCAAACGGTCTTCTCTCGGTCGTCTGCGCCGATTCGGCCGAAACCTCCGGAGCGGTAGCGTTTTTCAAACCAGATTTCATCGCGGTCGAACCGCCTGAACTGATTGGCGGGGACATATCGGTCACCTCGGCAAGGCCTGAGGTGGTCTCGGACGCCGTCAATGCTGTCCACCGCGTCGACGCTGACATCCCCGTCCTGTGCGGCGCCGGGGTCAAGACCGGCAAGGATGTCAAGGCGGCGATCGACCTGGGGGCGAGAGGCGTCCTGCTGGCATCCGGGGTCGTTAAGGCGGCGGACGTTCGAAAGGCCCTATCGGACCTGGTAAGCGGCATTTGATCGACCGGATATTTCTCTTAGGTTCAGGGTAGCACATTCATGTATGGACCGGCGGGCAGCATGTTCCAAGCATGCGTCGATGGACCTGTCCGGTCACCGTCCTTGCCCTATTCCTCCTGCTGATTCCCGGCCTTCCATATGTGGATGGAACCGATATTGGCGGGGCAACGGCCCCTTCTCTCCTCCTTTTCCGGGTAGCTCCGTCGACGCCCTTGGAATTCACCACGGTCCAGAACGTCTCGAACCATACCGTCGACCTGTCCGGTTGGACCATTGGCGACGGGGAGGGATGGGTCAGGATCAACGCTTCGATACCGCTTAGGCCAGGAGATAGGCTGAGCCTCAGTCCCGACCCGGCCTCGTTCATCACCTATTATCCGGACGAATCGGCGTTAGGCTATCGAGAAGGGCGGGTAACATTTCACGGAAGTTTGGCCCTGGCGGATAAGGGGGACCAGGTCGACCTGGCAGATCCAGAGGGAGTGGTCCGGGACTCATTCAGCTATGGTTCGGTTACTCCATCCGCCGGATGGACCGGGTCGCCATTCATCCCGCTGCCCAAGGGGGACATGGCCGTCCGTGACCTCACCCTCCCGGATACCGATACCGTCGTCTGACTGGTCCCGTTCCTGCGCGGGAAGGTCCGAACTAGAAGTGACCACCTATGAAGCGTCGGTTGACCCATTCACCTGTCCCGAGGAGGCACTGGACCGGATGATCAGGGAGATCGGATATGCGCATGAAAGCGTTTCCGCCTGCGTCTACGAGATGGGCAATCCGGTGATAACCAAGATTTTCTCCGATGCCGCGGCGAGAGGAGTTGAGGTTACCATCCTGATCGAGGGTCAGCCGGTCACCGGCCTTTCAAACGCGTCGAAGACCGCCATATCCACGCTGGTGTCAAGTGGATGCGATGTCCGGATGATCACCTCCAACCAGAGCTATCGGAGATACGACTGTCTGCATGCGAAATATCTGGTCACCGACGGGGAGCGGGTCACAGTGATGTCGGAGAACTGGGCTGGCGGTCTGGTATCGAACCGCGGTTGGGGGGTTACGGTGGTCTCAGAGGGATTGGCCGGTGATGTCATTGACATGTTCCTGCAGGATTCATCCTTGGAGCGGAGAGATGTGAAGGAAGCATCGACGGCCATCAAGGACTGGTATTCCCCTCCTGCCGAACATCGATGTCCCCCCGCTTGGAGGAAATGCCGTTGCGCCGATGGTCGCCGACGTCTCCCTGATAGTCTCTCCGGACACATCCATGCAAGGCCCTCATCGATCTGCATCTCCTCCGCCACCAAGAGGCTGCTGGTGGAACAGCTCTACATAGACCCGGCCTGGGTGGAGAAACAGCCAGATAATGGACGAACTGGTGGGCGCAGCCGCCAGGGGGGTCCAGGTGCGGGTGCTGCTGGACCAGACGTTCGTGGGTACCTCCGATACCCGCAATAACCTTATGACGGTGGACGCGCTGAACGCTCTGGCCCAGGAGCGCGGGTTGGACCTGGAGGCGAGGCTCATGTCCGACTATCACGAACTGGGGGTGATGCACAATAAAGGTGTCATCGCCGACGACAGCGTGCTGGTCTCCAGCATCAACTGGGCCGATGCCTCGGTATTCCAGAACCGGGAGGTCGGGCTGATCGTATCGTCCCCGTCAGTATCTCGATACTTCGCCGACTTCTTCTGGCGTGACTGGGCGGTCGATCCCGACCCGCCCATCCATCTCGCTCCCGTGGAACAATCTGACCATGGTCGAAGGCCAACCGGTGGTCCTGGATGCCACCAGGTGCGACGACAATGCTGGCATATCCTCTTACCAGTGGATCGACCGCCCTGACCGGGGAGACGTGGAACGGCTCCTACGTGTTGAGCCTTTCTGGGATTGGGCATCCACGAGATCACATTGAATGTTACCGACCGCTTCAACAACAGCTCCGTCGGGAGAATGCTGGTCATAGTCAATCCCGCGGCCCCCGTCGATGAAATGAACCCATTGATCGCGGTGCCGGCCGGCGGCGCTGGACTGGCTCTTGGTATTTGGCTGCTCTGGAAAAGAAAGAATAGGCGTTAGCGCAATCGACTGGCGTGCTGATAAGGTACTTCAGACCTTCCGACCTCTGGGCCGTCTACGATCTGGCCTCGAACAATCTGAAGGAACGGTACAACCCGACTCTCTTCACCGAACTTTCGTACTATTGGCCCAACGGCTTTCTGGTGGTCGAGGACATGGGCCGGATCGTAGGTTTCCTGTTCGGCATCATGTCCTCAGAGGTTGAGTCCAGGATCCTGATGCTGGCGGTAAAGAAGGAGTACCGGAACCAGGGCATCGGCACCATGCTTCTCAACCGGTTTCTAATGGAAGGCGCCAACCGAGGAGTGCAGTTCTGATAACTCGCTCGAAGTTCGGGCCAGCAACCTGTCCGGAATAAGGTTCTACCAGCGCCTGGGATTCATGATGACCGGCCGTATCCCGAACTATTACTCGAACGGAGAGGATGGATACACCCTGAAGCTCCATTTGTGATCATTCACTTTCGATCGGGATGGAAAAATCGTCGGATCAATGGAACATCGTATCCTTGTCCGCGGTCTCGTTCTGGAAATAATAGGGGGACTTTTCCTTCTGCGCCGACGAGATGTCGGTGCCCAGTCCCTTGGTGTAGGAGCCGTACCGGTCCTTGATCTGGTCCTCGGCGGAACGGGAGCGCTTTATCGCCTGGTCGATGTGCTTGATATCGATCATCGCATCTCCGTTGACCACGGCTATGTCTCCCGGCGGCCCGCAGCAGTCCGCCCAGCTCCCTCAGGCGCAGCGTCAGGGCGTTGTTCTGGTTGTCAATGCGTTTGCCCGCGCTGCCTGGCCTCCTTGATGATGCCCTCGACGGCGGCGCGTGTCGCCGGCGGGATACGTCCATCGACGGTTATCTCCTGGGCGATGAACTGGGCCAGGCTGGCTCGGTTCTGGTCATTGTCCTCCATGGTGGTGTTGACCAGGACCTCGTAACCGTTGCCGGTTGATCCTGGAACGGAGAGGGGAAAGCACCTGCTCCAGGTCCTGGATGTTGCATGCCCCGACGAAGATGAAGTCGCAGGGAACGTCGTCCACCTTGACGCTCGCACCGGCGCTCTGCGGGTTGCGGCCGCTGATGGGGAAGCGCTTCTCCTGCATGGCGGTGAGGATGAACCGCTGCATATGGCCGAGATGCGGCAGCTCGTCCAGGAACAGGACGCCCTCATGCGCCTCATGTATGGCTCCCGGGACCACCCGCTCGTAGGGCTGCGTTCCCAGCTGCGGATGTCCGCCGTACGGATCGTGGCGCACGTCGCCCAGCAGTTCCGTCTCGGACGAGCCGGTGGCGAGCACGAATGGGTTGCGGTCCAGTGGTACCAGGACCTTCCTGGGCGAGACCTTCTCCAGCTCCCGGCGCTTCTCCAGCGCGCTCTGGTCGAGCACCCGGATCATCTCGCCGCAGCGCTCGAAGACCACCACCTCCTCCTTGCCGAAGCGTTTCCGGGTGGTGGTGACCCTCTCCTTGCCCGCCGGGGCGTGTCTGCCCCTGGGCGGCGTTGATCTGTTCGAAAAGTCCGGTCATCAGGTCGCCGAACGGGTTGGCCTGGTTGGGCTGGTCCCCGCCCTTGGTCTTGGCGCACTTGGGGCAGGTGCGTCTCCTTCGGGGAGGAATAGGTGCCGCAGTTCCGGCACCGGTAGCCGAGACGTTCGGAGACGTTGATCGGCGCGTTCTTCGGATCGATGAGCTCGCCCTCGGCGAACCCAGGGACTCCAGTTCCTTGCGGACCTCGTCCTCCCGTTTGACCTCGACCGTGGGCCGTTCCGGGTTCTCCGGGTTATGCACGATGCGGATCTCCTCTTTGGGAGCGGATAAATGTAAAGAAAGGGCCTGGGCGATCATGGATTTCCCGCATCCAGGCGGTCCGACCAGTAAAAGATGGCGCCGCTGCTTGGCAGCGATGCGCGCCAGGGTCACGGCCTCTTCCTGGCCGATGACCCGCATCAGCGGGTCCGTCGGTATCTCGATGTCCGCTGTGGACTCGATCGACCGAAGGTCGGGTTCCCGCTGAAGGTTCACTTTTCCGGTCATGTTCAGTTCAGATCGTCCTTGGTCCAGACGTCGACGCTGCTGGGCTGCTTGGTGATGTTGCCCATCTTGGTGCCGACGATGGTCCCGATCTTCTGTTCCGCGGCGATGTCCAGTATCCTCTGGGTGATGATGCCGTCGAAGACGACGGCGGAGATGGGCTCGGTCTCTCCCTTCAGGGTGTTGACCAGCTCCTTCACCGGTACTTCCTTGCGGATCGCCGCCCGTGGGCGTCCATGATCCTGGCCTTGGAGGTGGACGACAGCTCGTTGATCATGCCCGGTACTTCTCCTGGGCTGCGGACAGCTTCTTGGCCTTGTCCGAGCTCTCTGCGGCCATCTCAGGTGCTGCTTCCACCGGCATCGGCGGGGCTCTCTCCTCGCGCCTCTCGTAGCGGTCTCCGCCACGGCCGCGCTGCTCCTCGCGCCTCTCGGCGCGGCGTTCCTCGCGCTCCTGCCTCGGTGCTCGGCGCCTCGCGGCGCTGTTCCTGGCGTTCCTGCCTGGGCCTCTCCTCGCGGCTCTCCTGGCGTCCTGCCGGGGCCTCTCCTCGCGGCGTTCCTCGCGCTCCTGCCTCGGTGCCGGCGCCTCTGCGCTTCTCGGCGGGCTTCTCCTCGGCGTCCGCTTATCCTCGGCGGCGCGCTCCGCCTTGTCCTCCTTCTGGAAGCGTTCCAGCTTCTCCGCCTTGTCGGACCGGCCGTTCTTCTTCTCGGTGCCGTCCGCCTCCAGGCCGAACATCTCCATGAACTGCTCGCCGGGGATCTTGTTCCGCAGGCACTTCATGATCTGCTTCTGGGTCAGCTCCTCGACCTCGTGGGCACGCGGCGCACGGGCGACGAAGTCGACCTCGGCCACCTGGAACAGCTCTCTGCAGGATGAGCTCTCCGCCCCGGTCCCCGTCCACGAAGGCGGTGATGACCCGCTCCTTGGACAGGTCCATGATGGTCTTGGGGATGTTGGTGCCCTCGACCGCGATGGCGTTCTTGATGCCGGACTTCAGCAGGTTGAGCACGTCCGAGCGCCCTTCCACCACGATGATGGCGTCGGAGTCCGGGACGTTCGGTCCGGCGGGCAGGCGTTCCTTGCCGTAGTAGATGATCTCCTCGACCTGCACCGACTGCCTGACGCTCTCGGTCAGGTCGATGCCGCTGGTCTTGGACTGCTTGATGAGCTCGGTGAGCAGTTCGCGGGCACGCTCGATGATCTTGGCGCGCTTGACGACGCGGACATCCTCGATGGACTCGACGGTGATCTTGGCCTTGCACGGTCCGACCCGGTCGATGGTCTCCAGTGCCGAGGCCAGGATGACGGTCTCGACCTGGTCCAAGCTTGACGGGATAAGGATCTCGCCCTCGGACTTGCCCTGCTTCGAGTGCACGTCGACCTCGATCCTCCCGATCCGGCCGCTCTTCTGCAGGTCTCTGAGATCAAGTTCGTCACCGAGCAGACCTTCGGTCTGTCCGAAAATTGCACCCACGACGTCTGGCTTCTCGACGATGCCATCAGCGTTGAGCCTCGCCCTGACCAGGTACTTGGTGGTGCTGGGATCAATGTTCATGATTAATTCACCTCTTTTCCTGGAAAATCCGCTACACTCTCTAATACCAGCCGCAATATCCTCCACGGAAGCCTTGCTTTAGCGCTCCCGCAGGCATGCCATTCTTTGGGGAGTCCCGCTTAGACGGGGGTGAATGGGTTATGATAGTGAAGATGTGATATCGGAAAGCGTAGTGCTTTTCCGGACCCTGAAGTATGCAACGGCACTTATATAAGTTTCGCCCGTTGAAACACCGTTTACGCGGACTCGGACAAATCAACGAACATTCGTAAATACTCATGTTCCAGCATTCTCGACATTCATCGTTCCCCGGATTCCAGAGATACTTTAATAATGGTCAACGCATACTGAATTCGCCATTATGTTGGATGGTTCATCCAACTTATAGGGACGAAGGGGATCGGAGGTCTGAAATGAGAAACTTCGTGGAAAAGATCGCGGAGGAACTTGCCGCCGGCGACATCGGCACCAACCTCTCATGCGAATGGTATCACTGCCATTTCAAAGGGCAGAACTGCTCCTTCTGCTTCTGTCCTTTCTATCCTTGCATGGACCCCGACCTGGGAGAAATGGTCGAAGGCAAGAAGGGTCCGGTCTGGAGCTGTCAGGAATGCTATTGGATGCACCGTCACGAGGTCGTTGTCGATTTCTTGCGAGAGATGGGTGGAAGGAAATTCGAGGAAGTATCGCAGCAGGACCTCAAGGAGATCAAGACAAAGTTAGAGGGTCGCCATTTCAAGAAGGCGAAACGCCTCATGGTCATGGGTGCAACGTCCGGCGCCGGCAAATCGCTCATGTGCACCGCGTTCTGCCGCATCTTCTCCAACATGGGCTATTCGGTGGTCCCGTTCAAGGCCCAGAACATGTCCCTCAATTCCGTGGTCACCGACGACGGCGAGGAGATCGCCAGGGCCCAGGAGCTACAGGCCCGGGGCGCCCGGGTCCGGCCCAACTGCCACATGAACCCGATCCTGCTGAAGCCCAAGGGAGACGCGATATCCCAAGTAATCGTCGAAGGCCGCCCCTACCGGGACATGGACGTGAAGCAGTACTACGGGGAGTTCACCGACACCGAGGGTGTGGAGATCGTCCGCCGCAATATCGAGCTCCTATCGAGGATATCCGACTTCATCGTGATCGAGGGGGCGGGCAGCCCGGCCGAGATCAACATGTCCGAGCACGACATCGTCAACATGCGCACGGCGGAGATAGCCGATGCCAGCTGCATCCTTGTCGTCAACATCGAATGGGGTGGGGCGTTCGCCTACATGTACGGGACACTGATGCTGCTGCCCGAGGCGCACCGGAAGATGTTCGGCGGAATAATCGTGACCAACATGCACGGTTCGGCGGAATCGCTCCAGGAGGGATTCGAGGAGATCGAAAGGCTGACCGGGGTGCCGGTCCTCGGGGTCGTACCGCATATCGATCTGGACCTTCCCGACGAGGACTCGATGTTCCTGGGAGAACGGAGAAAGGATGGAACCCTCATCGTCGGGGTGGTACGTCTGCCACGAATCTCAAATTTCACCGATTTCGATGCACTGTCGCTGGAGACCGGGGTCTCAGTGCGTTTCCTCGACGAACGCTTCAGAGGTCCATGAATGCGGGGCGCTTATCATCCCAGGGACCAAGAACACCATCGACGACCTTGCCTGGCTGAGGGAGAAGGGTTTCGATGAGGCGATCCGTTCCGTGCGGGGCAAGGTCCCCATCCTCGGGGTGTGCGGCGGCTACCAGATGCTGGGGGCCGAGCTCAGGGACGAGCAGGGTCTGGAGGGCAAGATGGCCGGGACGACCGAAGGACTGGGCCTGCTTGACGTGGTGACCAATTTCGACTCCTATGACAAGAGGACCGTCCAGGTGACCGGACAGATCATCGGGCAGGAGGCCCTCGGTCCGGTGCGCGGCTATGAGATCCATATGGGGATGACCGAGCGGGTCGGTTCGTTGCCTCTGTTCGACATCGAGGACCTCGCCGGCAAGCACACGGACGGGGCGGTGTCGGTCGACGGCATGGTCATGGGTTCATACCTTCACGGATCGTTCGACCTGCCGGCATTCCGCAGGTTCTTTCTGTCAAAGGCATGTCACGACCGGTCAGGGATGAACGGCATGCCGGCCGTCAAGGAGTATGACGCGTCCGTCGAAGAAAGCATCGAGCGGATTGCTTCGGCCTTGCAGGATTCCTTGGACATGGACAAAGTGTTCAATATGCTCGGCCTGGAGGTCAGGAAATGACCCGCAAGGTGATGTTCCAGGGCACCTCTTCCGGCGTCGGAAAGACCCTGTTGACCGCGGGGGTCTGCCGTTACCTGCGTCGTCAGGGACGCAATGTCGCCCCATACAAGACGCTCAACCTCTCGCTGAACTCGTTCGTCACCGGCAACGGCGGCGAGATCGGCATTTCCCAGGCGTTCCAGGCCTGGGCCTGCGGTATTGAGCCGTCCGTGGACATGAACCCGGTGCTGCTCAAACCGAAGGGAGAGGGAGGTCTTCAGGTCATACTCAAAGGAAGGCCGTATGTCGACGTGAACCGGGAAAGGGGGGTCGGCCGGGAGATTTTCCTTCAGGCGATCGATGATTGTTTCGGCAGGCTTGCGGCAGCGCATGACGACATCATCCTGGAAGGTTCCGGGTCCCCCGCCGAGATCAACCTGAGAAAGCATGAGGTGGCCAACATGACCACCGCCAGCATCACTGGAAGCCCGGTCATCCTCATCGGGGACATCGAGAAGGGCGGGGTGTTCGCGGCGTTATATGGAACATACCATCTACTGCAGGAAGAGCACAAACGGTTGGTCAAAGGGTTCGTGATAAACCGGTTCCGGGGTGACGGTTCGATCCTGGGCAAGGGCATCGACCGGTTGGAGAAGGAGATGGGGGTCCCCTGCCTTGGCGTCCTCCCGTATCTGAGGATGCGGTTCCCCGAGGAGGACAGTCTATCGATGTCCACCGGATGTTCCGGTTCCGGGGATGACATCAGGAAGGTATGGATGTCGAACCTCGACCGGTTCGTGGACGAGGCGCTGTCCCAAATGGACATGGCATTGCTTGGCAAGATAATGGATGAAGGCGTCTGAGAGGGACTAACCGCCTGAGGCCACCCGCAGGACCTTGAGCGTCTCCCCATCGAGGACCTCGGCATTGAGAGGCACCGGCGTTTTGCCCCTGATGACGATGTGGGCGTCGGCGAACAGCTTCATCTTCTCCAGGACGTCCGATACCTTCGAGCCCTCGGGTAATTCTACGATGGTGGCGCTTCCCCGGTGTTCCACGGTCACAGAGATATCAGGCATCGCATCGAGGTATGCAATGCCCTCTAATCAGTTTGGCGGTCGTTTCCGTCTCACCAAAACTAAAATAGAGGAAAGCCATCAGCATAATTAGGCCGAGGTAGCCCAGTCCGGTAAGGCGGTAGCCTCGAATCGCCGACAAACGGCGTTCGCGAGAGAGCTACTGGTGTTTCACCTCGGGAGTTCAAATCTCCTCCTCGGCGCCATTTCTTCAACAGCATCTTCGATCACGTCGAGATCTCGATTGTTCCCGACAACTTGCCACGAATCTTCGTGTTGCCTTCCTCCTCTGCTCGATAATGAAAAACCGACCCAGATCAGATCGGGTATAGGAAGGCAACTGTCATTGCGATTAATTTCAACCAGAGCACGGATCCTGAAATAACGATGTTCAGCTTCCTGCTGAGCGTGATACTTGACTAGGAAATACTAAAGCGTGTGATTTCCATGAGCCCCGGGGGAATGATGCACAAATCCTGCCATCACTGTGGGAACGGCCTGAAGAAAAGGTCTCTATTCTGCGATATTTGCGGAACCAAGGTCAGTGATGAGAGCGAGCCCGAATCCCCATCTCCGCAAACGCTGGACTCCCTTGTCGATGGCGAAGAAGGAATCGAACTCGAAGAGGATGGCGAAGAAGAATCCGAGCCAGAAAGGCTCGAGACATCCGATGTCCCACTGACCAGGGACTATAAAGCGATCGGTTTCCTTCTGGTGGCGGGTCTGCTCATCCTATTGGGGGTGTTCTCGCCGCCGGTGAGATTACATATCGACTCCGATGACTATTGGCCAAAGATGTTGTATCTGCTCTTGGCCTGCTTATGCCTGGCCTTTGCATTCGTATACAAAAAGGCAAAGACCTGAATCATGTGACCGATACCTTCCCGGACTCAAAGAAACTCTTCCCCAGCACCTCATCCTGGAACCTGGCCGCGAACGCTTCCGATGAGGGATAGAGGTCCTCCTTGAAGTTGGTCATTATGAAATCCTCAAAATACTTGTAGACGCGCATGTCCTCCTCGTTGCCCATCGTGGACTCGATGCCTGGGAAGACGGTATCCTCTTCTTTCTGGATATGGGCGGTCATGTGCTCGACCAGTTTGCCGGCATATTCGTAAAACGTCGGGTCGTCTCCTCCAGGCCGCAACGATTCCAACATCCGTTCGACGTAGATCCTCGCCGTCCGGTGGTCCTCGAAAAGCTGCTGCAGGTCCTTCGTATGCTCTGGATCGGCGCACATGGCGGCGGGGAACAGGAACCGTTCCTCCTTGCCATGGTGGAAGTGGTCCATGAACATGAGCAGGAACTCCGCCCCCTCGGTGGCGATCTGCCTGTGCAACCCGACCGATCCTTTCTCTACGATGTCCTTGTAGACATCCAGTACCTGACGCAGAATGCCGTGGTCGTAGGAAAGCAGAGTGATCGAGACCTTCATGGTGATGAATACGATTCGCCGGATATTCAACGGTTTCCTTGGGGCTCGCCGCCAATAACCTTGCCACAATGGCTGACAAACGAGCATATGGTCGATCCAAAGTGACCGGGAGAACGATGGGACCGCACAGATCCCGCTAAGAGGTTCGAAGCCGCGGTCCATTTACCTGAACGGAGGCGGCATGGCATCATGTCTTTGTGTTCAGATCATTATGCGGAATCCTTCCGAAAGCGCCAGCATCGATTCCTTCGTGATCCCGAGATATATGGCCTTGGTCCTTGCCCGCCTGTATGCCTGGTTCGTGACCGCTTCGCTGATCTGGAGCCTGCTTGACAATTGATTGCTGGTGGCACCGATGAGCTCTCGTCCGATCCAGACCTCGGCCTCTTGGGGTGAAAGCCCGGCGCTGAACAGGGTCTTGAAGACGACACTCTGATTGATTTCTACCGATAGTGAGCGGATAGCGGAATCGTAGCTCGCAGATGCCATGAAATTGATGAGTACGTGTCAATTTATACACTATTTTATCCAAATGTCAATTGTTGACAGCAAGAAACTGTCCAGATGGTATTTCGTTCCCCGCCTGGCCAAAAAAGGGTTGCATATCCAGAAGGGAGCCGGGTCGAGGAAACGCTCAATAAACGAGGGAGGGACGACACAACTTCTTATTGAGCAGGGATGTAAACCATCTCCAGGAGGAACTCAATTTCAGCCACACGATCGGACTTCCTGAGCAACTTTCCATTCTCAGTTTCTTGAAAGAATGAGCGAACTATACTAATCAAGGGAGCGTGCTAGGTATGCTGGGAAGCCATGGTCGAGGACGCGAGAAAGATCTTCGGAAGGAACGCAAAATGGTATCGGAACAGTCCAGAGCACGCCGACCAGCAGGTCCTTTCTGGAATGGTCTGCATGGCCAACCCGAACCCGGACACACTGGTGTTGGACGTGGCCACCGGGACGGGCAATGCGGCTATGGCGTTCTCCCCGTTCGTCCGGAGGGTGGTCGGGATAGATATCACGTCGGAGATGCTGGCGGAGGCGGACGACCTGTCCCGTCGGAACGGCGCGCCCAACCTGGACCTGTGCCAGGCCGATGTCATGGCCATTCCCTTCCCGGATGACACGTTCGATCTGGTCCTGAGCAGAAGGGCACCGCATCATTTCCGAGACATCCGAGGTGCCTTGTCCGAAATGTCCCGGGTACTTAGGCCGGGAGGGATCATGGCCATTGATGACCGGAGCGTGCCCGAGGATGACGAGGTCGATCACATCATGAACAGGCTGGATGTGCTGCATGACCGTTCCCATGTGAGGGAGTATCGTCCCAGCGAATGGAAGGTAATGCTTTCCGATTCCGGTTTGGAACTGAGGGAGCTGAGGACCTACATGCGCAGCCTGCCGTTGAACCGGCTGACCGGAACGGCGGAGGAAGCGGACGCCCGCGAGATTGTGCGCCAGATGGAAGGGCTCAGCGAGGCTATGAAGAGCAAGTTCGGCTACCGGATGGCATCCGGCGAGGCCCACATCAACCACTGGTTCGTGATGCTGACCGCCGTGAAGAAGGTCATTCACTCCTGATGAGCGGTTCTTCCATGCTTCCGGAGCGGAACCCTTGGATGTCCAGGGTCACGTAGACGAACCCGAGCATCTTGAACTCCTTGACGATCCAATCCCGGTTGTTCAGAACGAGATAGAACTCCTGCGGGGTCACCTCGATCCGGGCGACATCCCCGTGATGGCGTACCCGAAGCTGGCCGATCCCCAACCCGCGGAGGAACTCCTCCGCCGTCTCGATCTGGATCAGCTTTTCCCTGGTGATCTTGGTCCCGAAGGGGATCCTTGAGGCCAGGCAGGCGCTTGACGGTTTGACGGCCGTCGGCAGTCCGAGCGCCTTCGAGAGGTGGCGCACCTCTTCCTTGGTCAGCCCAACATCGGCCAGGGGGCTGTGCGTTCCCAGCTCCCGGACCGCGCGCAGTCCGGCCCTCGAGCTTCTCAGGTCGTCCGCATTGTTGCCGTCGGCCACCGCCAGGAAGCCCTCCTCCTTGGCGATCGACAGGAACTTCGTGAGCAGCTCCTTCTTGCAGTGGTAGCACCGTTCCGCAGTGTTCTCCGCGAAAGCGCTGGTGTCGATCTCCTTGGTCATGACCTCGATGTGCCTGGCACCGAGACGCTCCGCCAGTTCGACCGCCCTTTCCCGTTCGCTCCTGGGGAACGTATCCGAGACCCCGATCAAGGCGACGACCTTGTCCTGGCCCAGGGTATCCAGCGCCACCTTTAGCAGAAGGGTGCTGTCAGCTCCGCCGGAAAAGGCCACCGCCAAGGGCCCATAGGATCTTAGCTGATCGCGCAGTCTTGACAGTTTCTCTTCCGGGGTCATGTGCAGTGATGGGGTGAAATTGGTATTCAAACCTAACGCCGGGGAAAAGGGGATATAAGCAAGGAGCGCATCGGGAAAAACATGAGCATCCGCGATGTCCTGGAACAGCTGAGGCGTGGGGAGATCGACGAGGAAAGGGCAGAGCAGCTGCTCAAGCTCGATTTTCTTGAGCGCATCGGCGAACACACCTGCTTCGATCACGCCAGGGAAGCACGCAGGGGCATTCCGGAGATAGTCTTTGGTGAGACGAAGACGCCGGCCATGGTGGCGGACATCGTGAAAAGGGTCATGGCCGACCGGGACGTGATTCTGGTCTCCAGGGCCTCGCAGGCCCACGTCGACGCTGTCCGTGGGGTCGTCGATCCATCCATGGTGCGTTACATCCAAGCCTCCAGGATGGTGGTGGTGGACAAGCGGAAGGACCCGGTGATGAAGGGCAAGGTGGGGATCCTTACCGCCGGGAGCTCGGACATAGCCGTCGCCGAGGAGGCGAAGGCGGTCGCCGAGGCCATGGGCTGCCAGGTCTTCACCGAATACGATGTGGGTGTCGCCGCGCTGCACCGGATGCTGGACCCGCTCTCCCGCATGCTGGAGCAGGGCGTGGACGTCCTGGTCGTTTGCGCCGGCATGGAAGGGGCGCTGCCGACCGTCATCTGCGGCCTCACCGATGTGCCGGTCATTGGCGTTCCCACGTCCGTCGGATATGGTTTCGGGGGCAAGGGCGAGGCGGCCCTGATGGGGATGCTGCAGACCTGCTCCCCCGGCCTGGTCGTGGTGAACATAGACAACGGGATCGCCGCCGGCGCCACCGCCGCCCTGATCAGCCTTCGTGCCAGAAGGGGAAGCAAAGATTAAGGCCCCGGAGGTCAGAAGTGCATGCGGTGAAACAGTGAACCACACCATAGTGCATTTCGAGATCCCGGCGGACGACCTGCCGAGGATGATGGAATTCTATAGGGCGGTCTTTGACTGGAAGTTGATCGACCTGAGTGGGCAGGTGGAGTACGTCATGGTCCACACGGTACCGACCGATGAACAGGGCATGCTCAAAGAGCCCGGCGTCAACGGCGGGATGTACAAGAGGACGGAACGCAGCCAGGTACCCATCAACTATTACAGCGTGGAGTCGGTGGACGATTACCTGGAGAAGGCCGTCAACAGCGGCGGCCGGGTGCTGGCACCGAAGACCGAGGTCCCGAACGTCGGTTTCATCGCCTGGATAGCCGACCCGGAAGGGAACCCGATCGGATTGCTGCAACCCCTATCCCCCTGATCCGAGAGGAATATGGTCCGATACAACGGACCGACCTAGTCGCAATTGACCCATCCCGTAAATCATGAGGATAGTCTCATTAATCCGGAGCCTCATGACCGTGGGATGCGAAAGGGATTGGCCATTCTTGGCGGGCTGTTCGGCGCGGTGTTCACTGGAGCTGCCGTCTGGGCCTTCACCGTCACGCACACGGACACGATCTACCGATACGGTATCGCATTCCAGGAATCGGTGACCGGTTACTCCGATCTGGGCGCACTGTTCATAGTCTTCGCCATCCTCGGTTTCGTTGTCATGATGGTGGGCTTCCTGAGCAAACCCTTCTGCGGCGGACCGCCCCAGCCCATCCTCCAGAACCCGACCTACGCCTGCCCCTATTGCGGCCAGCTGTTCCCCCATGGAACGGCCGTCTGTCCAAAGTGCAACCGCGAGATCAAGTGGTGACGGCGCCTCTAGTTCTTTTCCGGATTCATCGGTGGAGGTTGTGAAAATGGAGAACCAGTTACTGGATAACCCATGAACCTTCGGCATCTGCTCTTTTGGATATTTAGTATATCACATGCATGCAGTCGTCTTACTATGAATTGCCATTGAAGATGGTTTCTACTGGCGCGCAGTAGCTATCGTCATACCTATTGGAATTCTTGTGCTTTGGTACTCTGGACTCGAGGTGGAATTGATACGGCGACCAAAATCAGTGGAAATAACATCTTCAGGAGTGATGCTCCACCAGCGTTTTGGAAGAAATTCAGAAAACATACCCTGGGAAGATTTCCATATGCTGGCAATAAATATCAGAGTTCCAAAGGAACAAGGGAACCAGGTTTTTCGGGATAGTTATCTCTTCGTTGATGAGAAGAAATCATTCTTCCTAAAGTGGTCTTTTGGGAATGCTGTCCAGAATGCCTACCGGACGAATACTGGAAGAGACCCGCCACCTGGTGTGACAAATAGCAATACAAGAAGACCAATGGACGTTGATATGGTGATTTTTCATTGTGATGATGTCATACGAATACCAGAACATCGGCATTGATTACCTCATCGATGCCGGCAACACTGGAACATCGACTTATTTCCTACTTTACGTGGGGGCGGACTACTCAGATTCGGCCGGACACATCCTTCGATACCGCCAGGGACATTCATCCCATCACGTTTATCATGGGAGAGGTCGTTTTGCCGTCCATGGCCGGGACGGGATTCGTGGTGCAGGCGAAAGGGACGGTAGGTCCGGTGACCATTCGCCCCATGGTCATAGACGACATTCCGTTAGCGCAGGCCATCGGCAAGGCCGCCTGGTCAAAGGTCGCCTCGGACGACCTGGGAAGGGAGGTGGACTACCCAATCCGTCCGGCCAAGATAGTCCAGGCTGCCATCGAGGAAGAGCCTTTAGGTTGCTACGTCGCATTGCTCGCCGATGAGGTGGTCGGCGCCGCCTATAGTCATGTGTGGGGCAGCGTCGGATGGGTCGGACCGGTGGAAGTACTTCCGGTGCACCAGGGCTCCGGAATCGGAAAGGCGCTCATGCAGGCCTGCCACGGATACCTGGAATCCCGAGGCTGCCGGGTCCTCGGCGTGGAGACGATGAGCGACAACGAGCGGAACAAGAAATTCTATGCTGGCCTGGGTTATCGATCGGTGGGCGTCACCGTCTTCGCCGAAAAGAAGCTGCGGCCGGCAGGATATTTCGTCGTCGGCATCAAGGAACTGACCTACGCCAACCTGGCCGAGCATGTCGAGGAGATAAAGGGACTGAGCTCGGTGGTCTATCCGGGAATGGACTGCACCTCGGAGTTCAGGATGGTGCTGAAGCACTCGCTCGGCAAGGCGTTCCAATTCCATCACGATGGCGTCACCAAGGGCGTGGCGCTGCTCATGGAGGCCCCGCTGGAAGGGCTGCACATGGTCTCGATCCGGCTGCTGCTCACCGACCCGAGGATATCTGATCGAGGGGCGGTCATGTCCTCGCTCATGGCGGCATGCGAGCAATCGGCCATATCCTCCGGCAGCGACCGGGTTTTCACGTCGTCCAGCATCACCAACGACATTTCCCACATCCTGGTGGAGAGGGACTACAAGATAAGCGCCAGCAACGTCCGGTTCATCAAGGGTGATGACTATTCGGAAGCCGGCGGCACTAACATAATCGCCTGGGCTGGATGATCGGGTGGGTGCGGCTGGATAGCAGGACGCTAGATCATCGGTAACGCATGGACCAGGTCGTTTGAGAGGCAGAACCCTTGGTCGGTGGGACGTCAACGCTGACCGCTCATTCGTTCCGACATGGATGTTATTGATCGGTCTTGTCCTCCTTGGAGTCGAGGTAACAGGTCAGCCTCTGTCTTGACACATCTGAATTCACGCAGATCATAAGGCCGGTCTTATCTCCGCTCCCATCGATGACCTTGACCGCAGAGCTGTATGGACTCGCTTCAGGCAACAGGGAGGTCAGTCGATTCTCGGATTTGCCAAAGAATTCTTGGTTCAGAGTATCTCCATCCTTCTTGGGGTAAACTGCGCAATAGAGCATGTCCACCTCGACCAGATCGTTGAAGAAGTGCGTCCCCAAGGATGCCTCAGGGACCAGCCCTTCATGCATAGCGACCACTTCGCAGAGTACGGAGACAGTGTTGATCTCAGAGAATGAGACAGGGACTCCCAGACTGGGATCGGCCGTTGCCCATCGTCCAGGCCCCGACAAGCAGAATGGTCGGCTTTTCTCCCTTGTCCTTCAAGTGGGTCAATTTCCCGACAAGCCTGGCAACCGCGTATCTGTCGCTCATTTTCATGTTTCCATAGACCTCCGGAACAACGTAGATGATCCTGTCGATGGTGACCGACTTATTGCTTCCGATGACCGGTCCTTTGGATTCCAGGACGATCCTGTCTTTCGGGATGGAGCGCGGGTTCTCCACGGCCAAGATATTCCCCTTGGACTGGAATGGCCTGCACTGGAGGAGGTTTATTTTGTAATCGGAGACGTCCGAAAAGTTTGCTGTGAACTCGATATCGACCGGATGATCATAGGCATCTTCAAGGATGCTCATCATGTCCCTCATGTCTTTCACGAACGGCCCTTTGGACAGCAGGTCATCGAAAGTAAGCATCCACGAAAAGACCTCCTTTCCTCCGGCATCCTGAATACGCCTTTCCAAGGCAAGATCACGGGAGGCGAAAATGTCAATGGGATAATCGGGAAGTTTTCCCACCACCTCCTCGAAAGACCTTGTCGTGAGGCGATTTCCAGCCAGATCTATGATGTCTCCTCTTTTCTGGGAGAACGTCCTTATGTCCTCGGAACTGGATTCCGGCCTTCTTGATGGAGCGTTCAAGGCCACGATGCGGGTGTAATCGTCTTCTATCCGGTCAACCGCCCTTGTCCCGAGACCAAAGACAAGGCGTATCATTCCCGCCTCGGGGTCTATCTCCTTGTTCCATACGTATGGATTGTAGGATACTCCCACCCCGGCGATCTGGGGGAAGAACTGATCATCATATACGGAACCGGATACGCGCTGCACAAGGATCGCCATCTGCTCATCCCGGTCGAGCAGGCCCCAATGCTCTCGATATGCCAGGGCCTCTTCGCTCAGAGTGCTCGTATAGACCTTGCGGATCGCGTTCAAGAAGTTCTCAAGCCTGACCTGGGGCGTCCCCTGATTGGCGCAGAAGATGCTCTCATATTTCCCGGAGAAGGCATTCCCGTAGGCGTCCTCCAGAAGGCTGGAGGAACGGACGATGATGGGGGACTGCCCGAAATATTCGAGCATCTTCATGAACTGGTCTTCGATGTCGTTGGGAAATATCCCGGTCAACAGTCGCTCTTTGGCCTTCGCGTCCAGAACAAATCCGGACTCGGGATCGTTGAGCTTTCGCCTGATCCACCAGCAATGGTTTTGGATCAGATATGTGTAGAACACGTCCGAACCGATGAAGAAGGAATCATGAGGCTCGAGCTTGTTCGACCACTCCACGTTATTTTTCTTCAGGATGGCGCGAGCCAGCAGCATCCCGACGGATTTTCCGCCGATCAGCCCTGTCCCGATCATGCGCTTTCCGATGTCAACGACGTCCGAGAAATCGAGGTACTGTTCGATCAGCCTCAACGGTCGAGCATCCCTCGTTATGGCCATGCGTACCAATCGGTCAAAGAGGCGACTGCTCTTCAACTCCTCCGATCCGTCAGACTCTGTGGTATTGACCATCTCCTGTGCCAGCGAGAAACTTCTTGTCCATATGTCCCGCTGGTGCATGGAGAAATCCAACCATGGTTGAGGAACCCCCGATAGGATCTCCGCCGTCATCGTGCTGGTCAGGACGGGTTTGAATTCCTCCCCTTCCCAGCGATGCAGCATGTACATGGTTCTTGACCGCCTGCCATCCACTTTCAGGGGGTGGACATATATCTCGTTCTTGTGATTGAATACGTCCATGACGACCTGTGCGGTATTATGGATGGCATCGATGGCAAACGAGGAATGGCGGTTGCGGACGAGTGCGAAATAGGTGACCGTCTTGTAATCGTAGAGATAGGGGCAGGTCAGCATGAAGAAGTTGCCCAGCATGCGGTCGCTGTACCAATCGACGG
Source organism: uncultured Methanomassiliicoccales archaeon (assembly GCA_963695345.1). Classification (GTDB taxonomy): domain Archaea; phylum Thermoplasmatota; class Thermoplasmata; order Methanomassiliicoccales; family UBA472; genus DASXVU01. Next base: position 208,771 of record OY968769.1, on the reverse strand, counting down.
ATAGTTCTGACAGGCAATCGAAGACATAGAATGCCCCTTTCCCGAATCTTTCAATGACATTGAAAATATCAGAGATGAAAATCTCGAATCCTTGCTCGGGGTGCAGCACAAAAACGTGGTCGCTGTATCCCTCGGGGATCACTTCCTTGTGGTTGGCAAAACGGAAGTAGATCAGATCCTTGTTTCGCCTCCCCGCCTCGATACAAAATGGCTTCACGAAACGGGAATAGTCATCAATGGTGTCCACCTGAAAGACAACGTTATCTCCCAGTATGACTCCGTTCAGGATATTGTCCAGGCCGGGGAGCCCGGTGTTGGAGACTTCCTCTTTCCGCATTTTTTCCATTTCCCCTGTCAGATCTTACGATCTCGGAGTCATATCAGCCCTCTGAATAAAAGACCTAGGGCAAAGGTTCATCGTATCCTTGGTGCAATGAATGTCCTGGTGATAATCCCATGGTAGCTCTGCCTGAAGAAGTCATGAACGCGCTCAACGATCCCACGAGCGTGAAGGTGCTTGCGACGAAAACGCCTGATGGTGAGGTAAACGCGATTCCGCTGGGAAGCATGATGGCCCCGGACCCGAACAACATCGTGTTTGGAGTGGTGTTCATGAAAAAGACCCACCTCAACATGGAGGGTATGCAGAGGAACGGGGAGAGGCCGGTGGTCCTTATCGTCACCGGCGGCAACGCCTTCCAAGTGCACGCGATGATCAAGGAGTACAAGACGTCCGGCCCGCTCCTCGACATGATGAACGAGAAGGTCAAGTCACGCGGTATCACGGTGATCGGGGTATGGTACATGGAGCCCGGATCGATCTACGATCAGACCCCGGGTCCGAACGTGGGGAAGAAGCTGGCCTGATGGAGGCTACCAGCATCATTCGTCGCTATTCGGCGCACCCTGGGTTAGGATAATATGAACATGTGTTTAGAACGGCTCGGCGTGTTTGGTACAAGATTGTCCATAGCCGTCGAGAACATGTCCTCGGTCCTCCGAAATGGCACCGGGAGGTCAAGTCCGGGGACCTGTGCCTCATACCCCCGCGATTTGTCACGATGTCTATGCTGCAACCACGGTGTGTGACCCGAACGTCCGCCTCAGATCGGTCGGTTTGAACGCGAACCAGCCACCTGAGTGATATGCTTGATGCTATCTCCGATTTCATCCGAGTCCATGCCCATGACGTTCTGCAGCGTTATGATCGTGAGGAACGATCCCCTCTTCAGTGAACTTGTCCAACAGATATGTTTGATCCCTTTTCAAATAATATTCTCACTTCTCTTTAGGATTCGGTCTTTTCCAGCCTATTCTCAGAATGCTCATCAAGACGACTACAGCTAGTGCAATTAATACGGCGGGCAGTAAACTAAAAAAATACCAGCCGATCAGAAATAGTACGACTCCGATAATTCCTATTGCTCCCCAATTCATGCTCATAGCCATTCCATCACCCGACGAATGAAGCGCAGCCCATGCCTAATTAAAGTGTCGACCTTCACCAGTTTCTTTTCAATGGATTATCTGTTAGATTTCATACAAGGTTAGACCACCTGAGTGATATATTCATTCCATCGTATGAATGGTAAGGAATCACCCAAACGACTGGGAAAGAGATTCCAACTGAAAACGGCAGGTCTCAGCTGGGCCATTATTTCACCTATTATCTGAATTTCAGTATTCCCATTTGAACTAGAACAATGATCGCCAATATCACCGCGCCAAGCAGGCCAAATAGGAACCAACCTATGACGAATGCCACGACCGATCCGAGCCCCAGCGTTCCCCAATTCATTGCTATCGCCACTTGACATCGCCATTTGTAAACACGAGCCCGTCCATAAAAGTGATATCCACTTGTCCGACTTTCTCATCAAGCGGATCTTATTTTCATCGAGATCGAGGGATGGAGCTAGGGAGCTCCCTGCCTTATATATGGGGGCTTAACCCTCATCGCATGCCCCTTTTAGCTGGATTTTTTCCATCCTTAAATATATATAGACATCGAATGGAGTAATCTTAGCGATTGAAATGGCAGAAACGGCATACAGAATTCGTAGGAATGAACATTACACTGGCAGTGATGACAGTACGATCAGAAAGATCGAAGGCATCTACAGAAGCTTGGAACATTCGGAGCAGGTGGTCAAACAAGCCAGCACTCTCCAGATAATTAACCTCCCGGATGGAAAGATACGGCTCTATGAAAAGGATGTGACCAGGAAGGAAATAGAGGCGGACACCACCGGACAAAGTGCAGTAGCCGTAATCGAGCTGGTCCAATAGGGAACTTCGTCCGGCTCAGGTCGGGTTAGATTTTTGACTGGTCGATAGCGCTTTGAACGTTTTCCAATTATTTTTGGCCGACTCTCTCCAATTGTCTTTGCCAATCAGGAATCATCATACGGAGAATATCTCGTTGTTCTCTTTCATTTGGCTTAAGCTTTTCCTCATCCAATTCGACATAGGTCATGAACCGTTCGAAAAAGGAGTCCATGAACATCTGCAAGGCCTCCTCCCATCGCCCGGTTAACAAGGCCATTTTGGCCGAATATCTATGTGCGACCTAGCAATCGCCCGTCTTTGGGCGATTTCATTTGAGTTCCTGCCTCTAGCAATCTCCTGTCAGATTCAAAAACTAGTGAAATTTCAGAGGTCCAACTGGTCAAGCTCAGGCTAAATAAAAAATATTGAGAAAATATAAACTAATAGAGAATGATGCTGAAGATGTGACCGCCCCTCGTAATATATCGATCGAGCGCAAAATGATCAATGGAATAAGAAGAGGAATTAGCCGCTCGGTCGTTTTATTCGGCGGTTCGGTCTGTATGTCTTTGCCTTTGCATGGTTGATCACGGTCATCTTTGGCTATTTCGGTTTCCAGGAATATTTTGTCCACAAAGGTATGAACGTATCCTGGCCAGACACTATCTATTATACATTCCAACTGTTCTTACTCCGATCTGGCCTGCTCGATTGGTCTGGCAATGCCTATTCCATGCTTCTCGACATCGCTCGTTGGACCGCGCTGTTCTTTTCCCTATGGACTGCGTCTTTGATAGTTTCGAAAGCATTTTCCGAACCATTGCGCCGTTTATTGCTGATGTCCTGCGGCGACCACGTCATTATCTGCGGTGCGGGCAAAGTAGGTTCCCGTTTCGTCAAGGCCCTTGAGAGTGAATATCAGGTGGTGATCATAGAGAAGAACAAGAACAATGGATTCCTTGAGGATGAAAAGGACTCGAACTCCCTAATACTCTATGGCGATGCCACGGATGAGGACGTTCTGGAAAAGGCTGGAATAAAAAGAGCCAGGTTCATTGTTCCCTCCATCGGTTCTGATGATGGGAACGCAGATATCGGATTCCATGCGTTGAAACTGGTCGATGGGCGCAGTTCAGACCCTCTAACCTGTTATGTTCACGTCCAGGATGAGCAACTCCGAACACTGATGAAGACCCGGGAACTGAACACCAATCACAAGAACATCAGATTGGAGTTCTTCAATTTCTGGGAACAGGGCGCCAGGATGGTGCTTAACGAGCATTTTCCATATCCAGATATTCAAGATGATCAGCTACCTAATGGTCACATATTGATCCTTGGCCTGGGAGATATGGGCGAGAAAATTTTGATCGGGGCGGCCAGAAAATGGATAAGAACATTCAAGAAATCCGGGGTCCGACTGTCCATTACGGTCGTGGATAAGGCCGCCAAAAAGAGAATGAAATCTCTATTCCGACATATCCTTCCTTGAAGATGTCTGCCTCATTGAAGGAATCGATTCACATCTCAATTCAGATGACGGCATTGGAAAGGACCTATCATCTGAACTTAAGGTTGGACAACCCCTTTCTTGCGCCTTCATCTGCCTCGCTGATGACAAGGTCGGTCTATCGCATGCAATTGGGCTCAGGAAGCTGATTCTCAACGTCCCGATCGTCGTTCGGTTGAACACGATCGACGGTCTGGCTAAACTCCTTAGCGAAGATAAGGAAACGACGATGGTCGGGAACGTCCATTTCTTCGGTCTATGGGACAGTGTGTGCACCAGAGGGCTTATCGAGCACGGCACTAACGAGCTCATCGCCCAAGTGATCCATGAAGAGTACCTAAACGAACATAGGGGCGAACCAAAGAAGGATTCGTTGCTGCCGTGGGGACCATTAAGCGAGGAGTTCAAAGATGACAACCGGGCTCAGGCCGATGGCATTTCCATAAAGATGAGGGCGATCAACTGTCAGGTCGAGACCTTAACTGATTGGCTCGAGGAACCATTTGAGTTCAGTCCCTTTGAGCTGGACAGGCTATCCAGGATGGAACACGAACGATGGTGGGCTTACAAGAGAAAGAAGAAGAAGCAGCATAGGAGCATGGTTGAATGGGATAGATTGGACGACGCGGATAGATTCAAAGATCTAAGCTCAGTCCGTAACATACCCATGATCCTCGCTGGGGTCTACCAGAAAATATGCAAGATGGACATTAACGACATTATCGCCCAAACCATCTTCTTCGACGATCATAACAAGCAGCCTCCGAATCGAAAGGCCCCATTCTGGTTCACATTGGATGCCCAAGAGAAGACAAGATATCAGAATAAGGCCTGGCTGATAGAATCGTGCGTAAAAGCAGCCGGATGCGGAATATCAGGAACGGGACCAATTGAAAACAAGAGGTTCGAATTCGACTCGAAGGAGAGGGATGCGATATTGAGATTTCATAACAATGTCGACAAAGAGATCTCAGAATGGCCTTCAATCCTGGCAAGGGGCGACCTTACGATTTACCGCATTGAGGTGGAAAAAGGGATCCTGGAATCCGACCATTCACTTCTAAAGCGCGCATATGGGGATGAGAAATATTTGGAGCATCCGTTCCCGTTGGAAACCATACGCATAGGGGTTACTGGACATAGGAATCTGCGAACTGAAATGATAGATGATATACGCAAGAGGACAAGGCAGGCCATAGCTCGAACGGATAGCATTTGGTCCTTTGCCATTAGGAACGGCAAGGTCAATCGAGTGATCCTTACCCCGCTGGCGGAAGGGGCCGATCGTCTCGTCGTGAAAGAGGCGCTTGAAATCGATGCTTCGGATAGCGATCATAGAACGATCATTGAGGCAATTCTACCTATGCCAGAAGAGGACTACTTGCTGGATTTCAGATCCTCGGATTCAAAGGCGGAGTTTGAAGGATATATTGGGCAAGCGGCCTCGGTCGAGGTCATTTCCCATACAGAATCCAGAGAGGAGGCGTACGAACGAGCCGGGAGATACGTCGTAGACTATTGCGACGTCCTGATAGCCATATGGAATGGTGACGAGGCGGCAGGTCGAGGCGGTACCGGAGAGACAGTACGATACGCCCGCAGTCTAAATCGACCGATTCTCTGGATCAATTCCGAGACGGGGGAACTGGTAGAGGAGAGGATTGACTAAGAAAGGGTATGTCTGGCAATGATATCTGCTCTTATATCATATCAAATAGTGATGGCCTGAAATATCCATAACGCGCCTAACAAACGGCCTAACATTACTCTGAGTATGAGATGAAAAGCGGGATCAATGTCGATACCTGAGGCAATATTCACACTCTCACAATCATGAGCGAATATTTGCCCAAGTTGAATCGCAGATAGATGGCCGATGCCGCATTGCTGGACCATCAATTGAGTCGATGAATCCACTCGACATCTTTCATGGTGTTTCATTACGAATTCGAATTAGCATCGATTCAATATGTTTGGCTAGAGCGAAATTGCGAAGTTCATATGCGGTTCTATATGCCTCCTCGGCGATCAATATGGCCTCCTTCGATCGTTTCAATTCAGCTAGAAGAAGGGATTGCTTGATGAGGGCATTGGTAAGGCTCTCTTTATCACCCAATTCCCGGCACATCCGCTCCTGTTCCTTGAGCAGCCTCATGGCCCCGTCACGATCCCCTCGAGCGCGAAGTACCTTTGCCTGGTTGCCCAGACATATCTGCAGGCCGTCCCGGTTGTTCACTTCTAGGAACATTCGCTCTTGTTCCTTGAGCAACCTCATGGATCCGTCCAGATCTCCCCGGGTAAAGAGGGCACCAGCTTGGTTGCCTAGGTTTCTCGATATGTTTTCCTTATTGCCCATGTCGCGGCCCATCCGCTCCTGTTCTATGTGGAACGCTATGGCTCCATTCAGGTCCCCCCGACTGCAAAGGACGATCGCCTGTTCGCTGAGGCACTTTTGCAGACCGTCCCGGTTGTTCATTTCCTGGCATATCCGCTCCTGTTCCTTGAGCAGCCTCATGGCCCCGTCCCGATCCCCTCGAGCGCGAAGTACCTTTGCCTGGTTGCCCAGACATATCTGCAGGCCGTCCCGGTTGTTCATTTCCTGGCACATCCGCTCCTGTTCTTTGTATAGTGCCATGGCTCCGACAAGCTCGCGTTGATCACAAAGGAGGGTCGCCTGGTTGCCCAGACATGCCTGCAGACTATCTTTGTAGCTCATTTCCCGGCATATCCGCTCCTGTTCCTTGTAGAGCGCCATAGCGCCAACCAGGTCCCCCCGAGCGCGAAGGATGAGAGCTTGGTTCCAAAGGCACGTCTGCAGGCCTTCCTTTTTGCTCATTTCCCGGCATATCCGCTCCTGTTCCTTGTAGAGCGCCATAGCGCCAACCAGGTCCCCCCGAGCGCGAAGGACCTTCGCCTGGTTGCCCTGGCATTTCTGCAAGCCCTCTCTGTTACCCAATTCCCGGCATATGCATTCCTGTGCCTTGAGAAGCCTCATTGCTCCATCCAGCTCTCCCCGAACACGAAGAACATTTGCCTGGTTGCCCACGCATCTCTGCAGGCCATCCTTATTGCCCAGTTCCCGGCACAATCGTTCCTCTTCCTTATGCAGAGCCATAGCTCCGTCAAGATTGTTTCGAATGTATAGAACGCCAGCTTGGCTCCCAAGGCTTGCTCGTAGGCCATCTTTGTAGCCCAGTTCCCGGCACAATCGTTCCTCTTCCTTATGCAGAGCCATAGCTCCGTCCAGCTCACCTCGATCACAAAGAATATTCGCTTGGCTCCCAAGGCTTGCTCGTAGGCTGTCCTTGTAGTCCATTTCCCGGCATATCCGCTCCTGTTCCTTGTAGAGCGCCATGGCCCCTACCGGATCGCCTTGGAAATAGAGGACGTTAGCTTGGCTGTATAGGCATGCCTGCTTCAGTAGAAGCCTCCATAATTCGCAAGTTCTTACCGAGAATTTATAAAATCTAGCTGACAAAATAGCGCAAATGAACCACATGAACCGTATCCGGATCTCTCCCCGAGCATACCGATGAAGTAAGGTCTGCAGCGATCGATCTCTGCCAGGCAGATGGGAAGGACCTTTCCTTCCGCTTTCTCATCATCGGTTATGCCCCAGCGAAGGTCGACCTCTCCCCATGTCACGTCACGCTGTTCGCAGATTTTCCTAAGTTCGGAGAAGTCCTCTTCTAGGAGATCGTCCCGCTCGGCCTGCATGTCTCTGAAAGTGGAGGAGACGAAGACAGTGATGGAACGCTTCTTGGTGTCATCGACTCTTCCATCAATCGGTTCGGAACCGCCCCAAACATCTTTTGGATGGCCTCCCTCAGTTTTTTTTTCGACTTTACTTTCAATCGCAGAATTGTTAGAAGAAATTGCACCTTTTTCTGGTCTGACCGTTTTTTCTCCATCTTCTTTACTATGATTTTTCCGGATATCGTTTATGGCAACCGCTGCCACTGAACGAACGCGATGGTCAGAATCGTTTGTTGCTCTCAATAAAGGTTCAACGGCACGAAGGTCTCCTATGTGGCTGAGGGCCACGGCAGCGTCAGATCGGATCTTGTCATCCTTTTCATAGATCAACGCTTTGATGAGCCCCTCGATATCTTTGTTCTGCTCCATCTTCACAATATTCGGTTTACCAAACACGAATTGGACCTCCCCTGCCCCCGATCTCTGCAAACCATAATTGTGTAACTAGATAATGACTAACAATGGAATAAATAGGAGGCTAGGGAGCTCATTTCAATTGAGCATTCGTCCCGCCCTTCCAAAAGGTTGTTGCCGAACGTAACTTTAATTCCTTTAAATATATTATATTAATAATGAAGATGGACTAACCTTCTTTAAATGGAATTGATAGTAGTTCGTATCTTGAGCAATGGGCTATCGATTGGCGCCATGTAAATCATGGTGGATCGCATTCAAACTATGTCGAAATTCTTGGAATGCTTTGTCAGCCACAAGTCCTCAAATTCATTGTAATCTATATGCCTCGAAACCCGCCATCATTAGAAGATCGGGAATTTTTCTCACCGCGTTCCTGTCCCAGCCCTTCACTTCCTCGTTTAGCTCCTGCCAGGGAACCAGGTAAGGGCTGACCCTCCTTTCCGGGTCTCGTGGATTTCCATAGGTCCATCCTTCCTCCAATCGTTCAGCGACCCATCTCTGATGCTCCATTTCTGCGAGGACCTCAAGTTGTTCGTCTGATAGGACGAGGGATGTTGTTGGTCTCTCTGAAAATGGCATGAAATCGTAGCCAATACGTAGGAGCTTTTCAGGGATCTGTTGCGCCTGCTCTCGATTGGATCGCCTTAGGTCCTCCCCCAAGCTTCCCCACGGCTGCATGGCCGCTTCGTCGGGGTACTGCTTATCCTTCTGATCGATGTGATATTGTTCGTATATCGCTCTCGCCAGACGTTCCATTGCGTCGCCGAAGAGAACATCACGCAGGACGAGCTTTGAGAACATCGCCGAGTCGACATGGAGATCGAGCTGTTTGGCCGGCGGCAGGCACGCTTGATCGTAACGTATCTTCCCCGCAAGTATGCTCATATCGATGATCGCCTCCATCGATCTCGCCCCGTGCTTGTACGTCGGGACTTTCAGGAAGCCGCGCAGAACTCCCGGGTCGATCCGCGCGTTTCCGCGGTCATCGAAAATTTGCGGTGCTTTTCTCTCCAGCAGAGAACGGAAGAGCAGCGCCCTCCTGATGATGAAAAACGCGTCGTCATCCCCAGCACGGTTCGGTCCCATGACGTTGACGTAGCCTCTTAGTCTGCTGACAAAGTCCGTTCCTTTTGCTTCCCTGAACTTCTTCAGCATGCTTTCATCGTCAACCGTCTATCCATCGACGGTGCTCCCTGGAGAACTGCTGGAAGGTGTTGCTCGTCCCTCCAGCGAAGACAAAGATCGATTTGCCAACAGGGTGCATCGTCTCCCCGTCCTTGAACAGGCCGTCCTGCATCGGGGCCAGGAAATACTTGAGCCATCCCAGTTCCCCATTGAACGAGGCATCGAACTCGTCGAAGAATACCAAGGGGACCTTACCCTCAAGTACCAGGTCCCTTAGCTTGTGGAACGCGTCGGTAAGGTCATCGACGGAGGTGAACTGGGCGACATTGAACTCCATTTTGACAACCCTTTCGGGATCGATGCCCATTGCCAGTTGTGTCACCCCGAATGACTTCCCGAACCCGGCGGTCCGAACACCGCCATGGAGAGAGGAGCCTTGGCATCCTTCCGTTCCAGATACTCGGTCATCAGGTTCCTGATGCTGCGATAGCTCTCGATCTCGATCCTATCGAAGGTGAAAAGCGCCCCGAACCTGGCGTTGGGAGCCGCGTCCATAGACTCCTCGGTCGGTTTTAGAACCGCTTGGTAGGCGATGGACTCCAATCGTCCCCTGGTGCACTCCTCGAGTATCCTCCAGTTGTCTCCATCGTTCGACCCTTTGTTAATGAAAGTTGGTATGTGAACCTTGCATATGGTCTTCGCATCGATGCTCGATCCGAAGATTGCCGATATGGGGTAAGCAGGTTCCCTATTGGCGGGCCCGAACCCCGATCTCAGCAGCTGTCTGGACCTTAGGATGCCATCGCATATCCCGCCTTCGATACCATCTAAACCTTCACCATTAATTCTCGAGGCGAGCGCGGCCACGAAGGCCGCCATCTCACCCTGCATCTCTCCTTTTAGATGTTCTTTGAACTCATCTTCGCATGATTTTGGATCGAAAAAAAGAGCAGCCTTGATCTTACCATCATTGTTCGAGTATTGAATTGCCCCATCCAGCCCGAATCGCACTATGAGGTTCTTACAGGCAGCGAGGGACCTTATTCGGGGATTGTTGACAATCTGCCATGAGAAGTCCTCAGCGGTCTGCTCCCAGGAGAGTCGTCCACTGATATTGACTCCCATCTCCCTGAGGTCGTTGGCATTTATGACGACTATCAGATTCTCCGCATGTTCGGCCACCAGATGGTCCCATAAAGCTCCTGAGGCCAGAGGTCGAATCATCTTGAGGATGATCATCGGTTCATTTTCCATTTTTCAGGATCGCCTGTGGCCATTCAGTCCGATCGTCGCGAAAACCATTTCCTGCATCGTCCAGGATGACCAGACGGGTGCCTGCATCGTCATTGACTATTGGTAGCGGCCTCAATCCTCCGTTCAGAGGCCCGCTGAAGCCACCTTGCTGCTTAACACGATAGACCTTCTCCTTTCCTTCGACAGTAATAGGATAAGAATCGAGAAGGACAATGGAATGGAGGACCTTTTCCGGAGGAATGTTTTCGATACCTGACAATTCATGGGTCGCGACCTCGACGTTCGTCGCCGTTCTCACCATTCGGGCTATAAGAATGGCTCCCCCCGGCTCAGCCTTCATTCGTGTGCCCGGAAACAAGGTCCAGTTAAACGATATTGTGCCATCTGGATATTCGCCTTGTTTCGTTACCCACTGTATCCAATCTATGGTCACATCACCTGCGACGACGATCTTTCCATTCTCCAACATTTTCGACCCCCATTTAAAAGAATGATTTAGTCCTTTGAGCAACCCCATTGTCCCAGTTTATCATAAAATGATGCAATGAACGAATATCATGCTTTACAGGTATGCTGTTGGAGAGGCGGATTGTCGAGTTTCAGCACACCCCTTTCCCCGAACCTGCCTACCTCGCTCTGCCCTGTAAATAGGAATGAATTCTTAGGCCCCCAATGAGCGAACTTCGAATGGCTATCTCCTGGGGCCCTTCGACCGCGTCCCTTGCATCATATCCATTCGGTGAGCCGGGGGTTAAGGTCAAATACCCCGTTCCGGCTAGCAATGGAACATAATGGCAACGCCCAGCGCTCCAGTCGGTTCAAAGGCATTGTTCAATTCATTGGCATCGACCAGCGCAGCCCCTTCACGAGGAAGCCCCTGCGTCATCTGCAAGGGTTCCAAGAACCTCTGCGGCAAGCCCACCTGCGCGTTGATGGTCAAGTTCTATTCCCAGTCGAGGACCCGCAAGCTCATTGACAGCCTGGACCTGGCAGGCAGTACGCCCCCAGGGGTCTTCGTAGGCCGCTATGGCTATCCAAAGGTAGACATCGGGCCACTGGTCCCGCCGGAGATGGGCGACACCTCCATCATGGACACTCCTGAACAGTGGATGGGAAAATCGATCCAGGAGATAGTCGACTTCCGGTTCAAGTTGGTACGAGGCAAATACAGCGTCTCGGTGAAGGACTTCCAGAACGGGGGCAAGATAGTCGACTTCACCCGGGAGCTAGGCCTTTCCATCAACTCCGTCGACGTCGAGGCGAACTTCGCCAAACGTCCATCCGGCAAGATAGTCCTGGACGACGAGATCCAGCCGTTCGGTCCCTCCGCTCGTCTGGAGAAGCTGAGCATCACCAACCCCAAGTACGACCACAAGATCGAGAAAGCGTACTACGACACCGACCTGCTGGCAACACAGGCGGTCACCGACCTGTACAAGAACGGCGTCATGATCTCCCGGCTGCAGAAGGCGTTCAGCGTGGGCGCGTTCGGCCTGGAGAAGAACCGCAAGCTGGTGCCGACCCGGTGGAGCATCACCGCCGTCGACGACATGATCGGCAAGGACATGCTCAAGCATACCAAGACGTATCCGCTGATCAACGAGTTCCGCATCTATGACTGGGACCAGCTGGACAACCGCTGGTGCGTCATGTTCATGCCCACGTCGTGGCGCTATGAGCTGATCGAGGCCTGGTACCCGAACACGGTCTGGAACCCCCTGGGCAAGCAGATCGAGATCATATCGTCACACGAGTTCTACGAAGGGAGAAAGGACTACGCTGAGATAGGCGGCTGCTACTACGCGGCGCGCATGGCCTGCAACGAAGTTCTAATGAAAGAGCGCCGCCAGGCCGGGGCGGTCATATTCCGCGAGGCGCATCCGGGTTACATCATGCCGGTCGGTGTGTGGAACGTGCGCGAGAACGTCCGGAAGGCGCTGACCATGCCTCCCTCGAAGTTCAACACGATGAACGAGGCGCTGGCCCATGTGCAGGGAAGGATGGACATCCCATTGTCCCGGTGGATCGAGACCAGCGAGGTCGTGAAGGACTTCATGAGGCAGAGGAGGATCGATGATTACGCGTGACCTGGACTTCTTCATGATGGAGGACAGAATGCCTCTGCCCACCGTAAAGGCGTACGAAGTAAGGGCGTCGACCGCATTGCCCAGGTCGAACCTGCCCGGGATGGACTACGCACTCAATCCATATGTCGGATGTGAGCATGACTGCATCTACTGCTTTGCGCCGGACGTGCTGCACAAGGACCCGGTGAAATGGGGGAAGGAGGTCGGGGTGCGTTCGAACCTGCCCACGCTATTGGCCAAGGAGATCAGGAATAAGCGGGGAGTGATCGGCATCGGGACCGTCACCGACCCCTACCAGCCGCTGGAGAAGAGCTGTCTGGTCACAAGGAAATGCCTGATGGAGATCGTCCGTCACGACAATCCGATCTCGATCTTGACCAAGTCCGACCTGGTCGTGAGGGATATCGAGCTGATAGCGTCGACGAAGAGACCGGAAGTGGGCATCACCATAACCTCGGTCGACGACAGGATTTCACGAGCTTTCGAACCTGGGGCGCCTCTTCCATCGGTCCGGCTCGAAGCTCTCCGGAAGATCACCGAGGCCGGACTGAACACCTATGCGATGGTCGGGCCGGTCCTGCCGATGCTGGTGGAAGGCGACCTTAACGACCTGGTCCGGTCGATCGCCGCTACTGGCACCAAGAGACTGATGGTCGATCGGATGCGATACCGGCCAGGGATGGTAGAGGCCATGGCAAGGCTGCCGCTCATGGGGACAGAACCCTATAACCACCGGTACCAGAAGGCCTTGGCGGATCGGGACAGCGCCCGGTCATTGGAAAAGATGATAGGAAAGGCATGCGCCGAGCATTCATTGAGGCTGGAGCAGGCATTCGATTCGTAAAGGTCTTCCAATAAAAAGTTCAGTCCTTCGGCATCGTCCTGGCCATATAGTAGTGCTTCTTCTTTTTGGGAGCATCGAGCGTCTTATCGACCAGCTTCCTCGGGCCCACCCTTTCCATGTCATGGGAAACACGGAATATCATGAGTTCCGATGGCCTTATCAGCGCGACACCGACCTCGATGATCAGCTTTTCATTGGCGATGTCTGCCTGGGTCATCGTGGTACGGTCGCAACGGACGATGAAGGCCTCCTCCGGTCTCGTGCCCAGCAACATCCCATCCTTCCACGATCTGGTCAGGAATTCGTCCACTGACCTCTTAACCTCAGACCAGGTGATCTCGTCATGGGGTTCGAAGACGGCCCATTCTGTCCCTTTGGAGATCGATCGTTCCAGGTGGTTGACCGTCCTTCGGACCTGGACATATTTCCAGATGGGATCGTTTGAGGTGGTTCGGGAACCCCACACCAGCAACCCGCGCCCGGTGAACTTCCGGATCACATTGACGCCGAGGCGGTTGAGATCGTTCATCTCCCTCTGGTCCATTGCCACCTCGGTGTCCACGGCTCCGATGACCGGCTCGTTCGCAGGTGCCTTGTGAACACCCTTCTGGGAATCGGTTCTGGAATAGACACCGGCGACAGCCCCGCACGGTGGGACCATCCGGGTCTGTTTGGTCTCGGCGTCCTGCACCTGTATCCAGGGGCAATAGATGGCCGCGTAGCCCTTTACCGATTCCATCTTATCCCTACGCAATATGACGTCGTGTGCATCCCCAGGCATCTCAGGGTCGGGAGGGGAATCAAGGATGGCGAAGCGGTAACGCAGCTTCTCGCAATGTCTGACTAATTCTTGCTGGTCCAATATGTCAATGGCATCGGGCATGGCCACTAAATTTACCTCATCAATGCTCTCCAAGCAGGGTAGGCCGGTCCGGTATGCCACACTATTACGTCCCGAGGATTCGAGATGTGATTCCTCGGCCACTCGAACTATATATGCCGCTTGGCCTTGGTTCAGGAAGAACAAGTGGACAGCATGCCCAAGACAGAATCCTTTTTTGGAAAAGTCCGCGCCACCAAAAATCCCTTCGAATTGATCCCAATCGGTCACCAGTGTCGGTTGTAGTATCGGCCCTTTAACTGATCCGCCGATGAACGCGACCGTGCCGGTTCCGAGCGCCTCGATCGGTTCTGCCGTCAACGAGGTCTCTTCCACATAAGTGCCGGGTACTTCAGAATCTGACATTATTGATCCTCGGACAGAATATTCTCATTCGTACGTAGGAAGATATTGCTCCCTTTAAGCTTCTCCCCTGGTACATATTGGAAAAATTCTTTGGAGAACAACTAGCTGCATAAAGCCATTTATCTAGCTTGTTCTCGGCAATGTCGAGTGGTACATTCTGCATTTCCGCAGTTGACGATCTCCTTAAAATGCCATTTCATGTTTTTCCAAGAATTTCGCGGATCCGTTTTGTCTCAATTTCCTGTATCTCCTCTGTGGTCATCCTCCCTCCGCTCTTGGATATCTTGACCACATCGCTGGACGGGTTTGTGAATATGAACAACGTTATCGTTTTAGTTACTCCATTCTTAAATTTTAGCTTATAGATCAAAGGCAACCGGTGGCCCTGCATGAAGTCGCTGATGCTCAATTCCTGGTCAATGTCTTGATCGTCCAGGACATTAAGGCAAAGTTCAAGTGCGTATTTCCCGAATGCAATGACATTGAGGTTCGTTTTTCCCAGGATTCTCGAACTCATCGAGAAACATCTCCTTGCATCTGGTCGCAGCTCGTCTCCATTCTTTGTTGATATCTCGATCGCTCTTGTTCGGAATGCATTTCAACGCATGTGTCCAGTACACCTTAGAATTGCAGGGATCGAAATTATCGAAAATCTCCAACACCTTACTCAGGGGATTGGCTTTCTTGCACATCTGGAAGTATCGCTTATTCCCTTTCCTGCACAATTGTCCTGAAGATCCTCTTCCTTTCCATCCTGAGATGAATTCATCCAGAATCCAGGCTCTTGGGAAACCACGATGAACTCGACGTTGCCCAGGGACGCTTTCCGGTTGAATAACAGGGGGGTTTTCGTGGCGTTCCTCGGACATCCTCCGCATGGACCTTTGACCTTGGCGATCAACCCTTCCCAGTCCACGACATCCAACTCGGCCATGGGGGCTGATTACATCGGACCCATAAAAACGATTTCTCTGAGTCTGCTTGATGTCGGGGAACTCTTCATTGAAAGCGATAGACTATAAATATGGCCAACCTTGACCATCTAAGCTCGTAGTTTTGGTGTTCTTTGACGAGGATCTTTCCGTCGCCCTGATCCTGCCTGCAATATTTGGATGTGAATTATATGAACAAGAAGAAGAAGGGCGCAGAGGCAGCAAAAATGGCAGACGTGAAGGCAGGAACCGCCGAAAAGAAGGGATCTTCCTGGAACTCCAAGGGAAAGGCAGAACCGGCCAAAGGCAAGAAGAAATAATCAGCGGTCCTCCAGGACCTTAAAACATTTTATTTTCATTGAAAATTATTAAAGGCAATGGGCGCGAGAAATCAGTCCCTGCCGATACAGCAGATGGCGACATGACCAGGTAGAGACCATGTTTCTATCAGGCACCTCACCGGTAAAGGCACTGTTGGCACTCGCCGGTGTCCATGCACACTTTACATTTTGTCTGAAGGGTTTTCTCCGCTCCGGAAGCACAGCATTCTTCCTGGCATTTCTTGGTCCCATGGCAGTAGTTGCAGTATCCGCACTTGGGGCAAACCACGTCCGTATTGCAGCCACAGCCTGAGTCGCGCTTCTTCAGTTCCGCTCCGCATTTCTCGCAGTTGCTCGGCTTGACCGTGCAAGATCCATCGATGTCCACTCCCGCCTTGGCGAATCTCGAAGAGCGCGTCCCGTCCATGTTTCCTTCCTCAAAGGGCTGATGTTCACACCCCCATTTCTAACATTCTGATGAATATTTCATAAGGAACGATTGACCGGGAATCCCTGGTCGTGAGGAAGTCATTCAGCCTAACGAAGACCGACCTCGGCATGACCGATATTGGATCGTTTCGTCATTATGTCGTTCATGCGATCGTCTCCCTGGATACGAGTGCCGCCCCGACAAATGCCAATAGCGCGAATATGCCCAAGGCGACTAGGTCCAAGGCAATGTCCTGGACCCCGCCGCCTCTCAGCATCACCGTCCTTAGAGCATCGATCGCGTAGGTCAACGGGATGAAGTTCGAAACCACCTGCAACCATCCGGGGAGCGTGGCCACCGGCACTATGAACCCGGACAGCGCCATGGAGGGCAGGGCTATCATCGGCGCCAGCTGGACCGCCTGGAACTCGTTCTTGGCCAACCGCGATAGCAGCACCGCCAACATCACCACGCCGACCGCGAAAAGGAAGATCAGGAAGGCCACCAGCCATAGGTCTCCCCTTATCGTCACCCCGAACACCAATAGCGAGATCGACATCACCACCGCTGAAATGAGCAGGCCGAAGAACGTCATGCCAAGTACATAACCGCCCAGTATCTGCCATCTGGAGACCGGTGCGGCAAAGAACCTCGCCTTCGTCCCCTCGGTGTCCTCACGAACCAAGAGCAACAACGACAAGAGCAGGACCAGGAACATGATGACGAACCCGATGACCGGAGGTAGGGAGATATCCAGTCCCCTCGGTGTATCCAATCCCCAGGTGAGCTGGGTCTTTACCTCGATGGGCACAACGACGCCGCTCTCGCTCAGGGATGTCTGCAAGGCCTGGTTCGTGGCGGCGATGATGCTCGACGATATCGACGGCTCGGCCTCATCTATCGCCACCACGATGACAGAAGGGGTTCCCAGATGCAGGAGCGGATGGCTGGTGTTCTCCGGTATCAGAATCGCCCCCCGCACCGTACGGTCATGCACCTTCTGGATGGCGTAGGCGAAGTCATCGGTGACCTCCCGCACCTCGACGCGATCGTCCGATCTCAGATGCTCCACCATCCTGTCGCCTATGCTGACGTTGCCGGCCGTCACCTTATCCAGGTTAACGATGATCACCGGATTGTTGTGGGATTCTCCCTGAAGGGCATAGCCGAACAGGAGAATGATGATGATCGGCACCACCAATATCATGGCGATGGTGCGCCGGTCCCTGGTCAGCTGGCGAACGATCCGCAATGCGATCGCGAACGGCGCCCTCATTTCACTCCTCCCTCATATCTGATGAAAAGGTCCTCCAGTGTTTCGACCTGGGCCGAATCCATAAGGTCCTTGGGCGTCCCGGTGGCGATGAGCTTGCCTTGAAGCATCATCCCCACCCGGCCGACCCGAAGCGCCTCGTCGGTGATGTGGGTGGTGATCAGGAGGGTCTTGCCCTTCGAGCGCAGACCTTCGAAATACCGCCAGAACTCACGCCTGAGCAAAGGGTCCACACCAACCGTCGGTTCATCCAGAACGATCAGGTCCGGGTCGGTCAGCAGCGCGATTCCGAGCGATGCCCGCCGTTTCTGCCCTCCTGAAAGCGTCCTGACCGTCCGGTCCCGTTTATCTTCCAGCTGCAGAAGACGGCATAGCTCATCGAACTTCCTGCGAATCGCCTCATCCTCCATGCCATAGATCCTCCCGTAGAACAAGGCGTTCTCCAGGGGGCTTAGATCATTGTATATGGCGATCTCCTGGGGCATGAAACCGATCCGCCTCCGGGCCGCCAATTTCTCCCTCGGTATCGGGTGGCCGAGGACCGAGACCGTCCCTTCGAAGCGATATATCCCCATCAGGCAATGGATGAGCGTCGTCTTGCCCGAGCCGTTCGGACCGAGCAGTCCGAATATCTCCCCCCGGTCGACCTTCAGCGAGACTCCGTCCACGGCGACGTTGTCGCCAAAACGTTTCACCAATCCTTCGACGACGAACCCTTCCTCCGGCACGCGTTCGAGTTGGTCTGTGGGATATTAAATCCTTCTCCAGTTGCTTCTTCGGACAGGCCAATGATTAATATGGTCCATATTCATCCCCCAGCGTTCCGCATGAGAAGGGTATTCAGTGTCTCCGGGTGGGTGTTCGCCATGGTCCTGGCGGTCGCGGTATTCTCACTCCTGATGTTGCCTTCGGTCTCTTTGGCTCAACCCACCGGAGCCGAGGTGTTCGACGTAGATAATTATCAAAAATCCATCACCGCGGGGGATACAGCCACCTTCCGCTGGAGCATATTCAACGGCGGCAACTCATCACTTCTCGTGGACACCTATGCCGGAGCCTCCCCGGACTACCTGACGGTGACCACTCATCCCAGCTACCTGGTCATCGGTCCGGGGGAGAACGCTGAGGTGCTGCTGAGCGTGACCGCCTCGACCTTGGCCCCCTTGGCCGACCATTCCTTCGCCGTTTCGCTGAACATAACCCGTATGGACGATCCCGCAAGCGAGATAATCGTTTCCAAGGCCGCCGCCCTCCACGTCGCCTCACTTTATGGCGAGGAGTCAAAATTCAACAAGATATTGGGCGAGTTTCCCAATCCGCTTCCGGCACCGTTGAATGAAAGCCCGGTCACGTTCCTCATATCGGTGCTCATCTGGGCCGGTATCGCCGCCGCGTTCATCATGGTCCTTTTCCCTACGGTCAAGTTCCTGACCCGCAAGACCGATACCCAACTTGACGATCGGCTTCTGAAGGTCAGCAAATGGCCTCTCTTCATAGTCGTCCTTGGATACGGGACGAAGACCTCGCTTGAGATACTGGCTTTGCCAAGGGAATGGCTGCCGGGCATCGAGAACGGCTATTTCGTCCTGACCGTGCTGATGCTCACCTGGTGGGCTTACGGGGTCTTCGACAGCATCGTCCTGGAGTACGGTAAAAGCGCCGCCGCCAGGTCGAAGGTCGAGTATGACGATGTGGTGGTCAATGTCGCCGAGAAGACCGGTGCGATAATCATACCCCTGATCGGATTGACGATCGTCCTGTACCGGCTGGGCTACAATGTGACTGCGCTGCTGGCTACGCTCGGTTTCATGGGAATGGTCATCGGGCTGGCGGCGAAACCGACCCTATCGAACTTCTTCGGGGGCATGGAGATCATGGTGGACCGGCCATACAAACCCGGCGACCTCATGAAATTAGATGGCGGTAAGGTCTACCAGGTGATCAAGGTAGGGTTGCGCTCGACCCGCCTCTATGACAATGATAACGCGACCACCGTGGTCATCCCGAACAACATCATGGCCATGAAGAGGGTCACGAACGTGATCCGTCCAGACAGGAAGATGCGTCTCCGCGCGGACCTGCACATACCATACGACGCGGACGTGGAGAAGGTCAAAGGGCTTCTGCTCGAGGCGGCGATCGAATTCCCAGACGCATCGCACGAACCAGGCTTCATCCCCATGGTCATCTTGACCGGGTTCAACGATTCTTGGCTCGACTTCGTCTGCTACATCTGGGTCAACGATGCCAATGTCCGGAAGAAGGCGCTATCCGACTTCCGTGAGCGGGCGTTCGCGAAGCTCAAGAAGGCTGGTATCGACGTTCCATATCCCCGCATCGATGCCGAACTGCACCGAAATCTCCAGCTGAGCTGGCCGGAGAGGTCCATTGCCTATGCCACACACAAGTGGGGAGGGCAGCTGATCAAGAAAACCTTATATAGAAGCACTAAAATACCGCCCACACGGAGGATTTCTAATGTCATACGGAATGGGTAATGGTCAACAGGTCATCGTGCTCCGAGAAGGGACCGAGAGATCGAAGAACAGGGACGCGCAGACGAACAACATCGCTGCCGCCCGCGCCGTCGCTGACGCTGTAAGATCGACCTTGGGACCAAAGGGCATGGACAAGATGCTGGTTGATTCCATGGGAGACGTCGTCATCACAAACGATGGCGTAACGATCCTGAAGGAGATCGATGTACAGCACCCGGCGGCCAAGATGGTCGTCGAGGTCGCAAAGACCCAGGACAGCGAGTGCGGGGATGGGACAACATCGTCCGTCATCATCGCCGGCGAGCTCCTGAAGAAGGCAGAGGCGCTCATCGAGTCGAACATCCACCCGACGATCATCGCGAACGGGTACAAGATGGCGGCCGCTGAGGCATTGAAGATACTGGACACCATCGCGGTCCCGGTCTCCGTCGACGACGTGGACATGCTGACCAGGGTGGCCATGACCGCCATGACCGGCAAGAGCGTGGGCGGACAGAGGGACTTCCTCTCCGACCTGAGCGTCCAGGCCATCAAGGCCATCGCCGAGAAGAACAGCGCTGGCAAGTGGACCGTCGACGTCGACAACATCAAGGTGGAGAAGAAGACCGGCGGATCCATCGCTGACACCGAGATCATCAAGGGCATCGTGATCGACAAGGAGCGCGTGCACCCGAGGATGGCCAAGGTCGTCAAGAAGGCCAAGATCGCCCTGCTCTCCGCCGCACTGGAGATCAAGAAGACCGAGGTCGAGGCCAAGATCCAGATCCGCGACCCGTCCCAGATGCAGCGCTTCCTCGATGAGGAAGAGGCGACCCTGAAGAAGATGGCCGACAAGATCAAGGCCGCCGGCGCGAACGTCGTCTTCTGCCAGAAGGGCATCGACGACCTGGTGCAGCACTACCTGGCAAAGCAGGATATCTTCGCTGTCAGGCGCCTCAAGGAGTCCGACATGGAAAAGATCTCCAAGGCCACCGGAGCCAACGTCGTCGGCAACATCGACGAGCTGACCTCGGCTGACCTGGGAACCGCCGGACAGGTCGAGGAGAAGAAGATCGGCGAGGCAGAGATGACATTCATCACCGACTGCAAGAACCCGAAGGCCATCTCCATCATCATCCGTGGCGGCACCGACCACGTCATCGACGAGGTCGAGCGCGCCATGCACGACTCGCTCCGCGTCGTCGGAGTGGCACTCGAGGACGGCAAGGTCGTTCCGGGAGCTGGAGCCCCTGAGATCGAGCTGTCCCTCAGGCTCGCATCCTACGCCTCCACCGTCGGAGGAAGGGAGCAGCTGGCCATCGAGGCCTTCGCCAACGCCATGGACGTAATCCCGTGGGCCCTCGCCGAGAACGCTGGACTGGACGCCATCGATGTCGTCATCCAGCTGAAGAGCGCGCACGAGAAGAAGAACGGCAAGAACATGGGCATCAACCTGGACACCGGCAAGCCGGACGACATGCTGAAGCTCAACGTCATCGAGCCGCTCCGCGTCAAGACCCAGGCGGTCAAGTCGGCGGCAGAGGTCGCCAACATGATCCTGAGGATCGACGACGTCATCGCCTCCAGGAAGGCACCCCCGATGCCGCCAGGCGCACAGGGTGGAATGCCGCCGGGAATGGGCATGCCGGGAATGGGCTGAACGCATTCCGAGCGTCCCAAAACACCTTAATCAAATCCCTTTCCTTTCACTCTTTTTTCGATCTATCTGTCCAAGTCGATCATCAAATCATCGAACGGATCCGCAAACATTTTGTAACGAAACTTCGTCGAACGGTCCATTCTTGGCGGTGCATTATTTCATTTTCCCCTAGAATGCTCAAAACAAAGATATCATGCCACGTCACTGTTGTTTTAATGAGGATTACCAGTCGTGCGACCGGGAAGATGCTTTCCTTCTTCGTTGTCCTTTCTCTAGTGATCATTTCCTCGTCCGCGGTCATTGCGGACGATCAAACCGCCCCTCTGCCCACGTGGACCAAGAATCAGACCTGGGCGGTCGGCGGGGAGAGGGACCTGGAAAGTGAGCTTCAGGAGAACATCGGCTCTCTGCAGGATGCCTTGGCCCTGCTGGGCGGGAACATCAGTGTGGATCATATCCAATTGGAGGGAAAAGCTGGAGCCTGGATGGTATTCAAGGTGGCTGATGTCCAACAGGACACATACCTTCTAGAATTCAGCATCGGGGTCCGCATCCATGGAGAAATCGGTCTGAACATCTCCGGGGATCTGCCCGCGGAAGGGACCTATAAACTGGCCTACATGACCACCGAGAACAAGACCGTCACGATGCTGGCTTGCCTGGACCTATGCCTTACCTCGCATGGATTCGTGACCATCGACAAGGCCACCATGGCGATCAGCGGCATGACATCCCTCACATATTTGGATGAGCAATTGACCTTCGAGGCCTCGAATTTCCCGACCTATTCTTCCACCATCAACATGAACGGAATAACCGTCAACATGAACTATGATGACTTCAAGGTCGATGAGAGGCTGCACCTGGGACTAACATCATGCGTAGATTTCAGCCCCTCGTTGCAGATCCTGAAGTTCCCAATGACCGTGGGGGACAAATGGGGGATCGATTCCCTCATGACCCTGGAAGGGTCGGCAACGGGGTATTTCAACGCTACCGGTCTGCCCTCATCGATGACATCCGCATTTGCCACAAAGAACGGTCCGTTCACCGGCTCGGTCCTTGTCCAGGACCTGACAAAGCTCGGTAGCATCGAGATTTCTAACGGCACCATATCCCCGATGGAACAGGATATCACCGCGGCGATGGAATGCGTTGGGACAGAATCGATCGAAGGTGCCGGAGACAGCAGGACGGTGTTCGATGTGGAGGAAAAGCAGACCGGGGTCCACCTGTTCTACTCACCGGACAGCGAGTTCCTGGTCGGTGCCTTGGTGAAACCTCAGATGGACATGTTGAACGGGGTAATGCCCCTTCCAGAGAACAGCATCACCAGCGCCCTTGACCTGAAAACCGACATCTCCATCGAATCCGCCAACCCGACAAACGCCACCAGCGAGATATCCCAGATAGGAGCCATCCAGGGGATCGAGCCAGTCTCTCTGGTTATCCCGGAGGGCTCTGGAACGACGGATTCACCGGCCGGCCCCATCACTGGTCTTTTCTGGATAGGGCTAGTGACAATCGCCGCTCTGGTCTGCGCCGTCCTACTGTTCTGGGTCCTTAAGAAAAAGAGCCGTTGATGTGCAGAAAAACCCTTCAAACCCATTCCTCTTTTCTTCATCTCCTTCGTAACCATCCGTCCATTTCTACAATCATCATATTCAAATTTATCTATAATATAATATTTTATCTTATTATTGTCGATTAAGTATTCATGCATCAAAACACTGGCTATCAATGGTTTTCGATGAAAATCGTTGGTTATCATATACTAAACTAATAAATTATTAAATGTAAATAACATTATATTTGTCAGAATGGTTAGACTTGATCAATCATTCTCTTCGTCACTCGTTCAATCCGGTCTCCCTTCAATGCCAGTGTTTGATGTCTCCGATCCGTCTCATTTAGTGCGATCATGAAGGATCCGGAACCATGACACATCATTCTAGGCTCTCCTCGTTACCGACCTTTTTAAAATAACTATGAACCCGCTCAATCTTAATCACGTCAATCGTTGGCCTTCCTCGCCGTCCATTTTTCCATCCATTTTTCGCTAAGATCGTGATTATCAATATCAATATCAAGGGACATTATTGTTGGTCGCTACAATTATCCTGAGCATCGGCGCCGTTATCGTCTCCAGGTAGACTCCCGGTAAACCAGCCAATAAAGGCAGAGTACTTCCGGGAATGGGCAGCTAATATGAAGGTGTATCTAGCCCCAAAAGGACCAATCTTGGCATCAATTCTCGAACTTCACACTTGGGATCATAATTTCAGACACGGTCATTTAATATTTCAATTACTGAATTATTATCCTAGTTTTCCGAATCTATTATAAAAGGTTTGCTTCTCAATTATTCTTTTTTGATTTTAAACAAAACTAACTTATTAGGTGAGATATATCTTCTATCACCATGAGAATTCCCTACAACAATTCTGCAAAAATAATCTCGGTTTTGGCTATACTTTCCATGTTGATCATTTCATCTGGCGCGGTCATGGCACAGGGCGAGTCTGCCCCCACCCCAACCTGGACCAAATGTCAGACCTGGGCGATCAGCGGTGAGATAGACCTAGCCAGCGTGGCGAAGGACAATCTATGCGCGCTCGAAAAGGAATTGGCCGTTCTGGGCCATGACCTTACCATCGAGAATCTCGATGTCAAAGGCAAGGCCTGTTCCTATGTAGTGTTCAAGGTGACCGAAGTAACGGACGACACCTATGTCCTGGGATACAGCGCCGCCATCCATATGTGGGCATGCGTTAACGTCAAAATATGCGGTGATTTACCGGTTTCCGGAGTCTACAGCCTTAATGACATGAAATATGTGAAGACCTCAGTGAGCGGTGCGGTCAGTCTGTGCCTCACAGTTACTTCATGTGGAACCGTGACCGTTGAGAAATCGACCATGGGTATCGAACGCATCGTATCCAACACTGCCGTCGACCAGAGCTTGTCGCTGAAGGTTGATTGCATGCCATCGATGGGCTCGCTATTGGACGCCCTCAATGTGCAGGTGACCTATAATGCCTTAGATGTCCATGAGTCACTGCACCTCACCCTGAATGACACCATCGAGTTCTGTCCGGCACTGCAGCTACTTGATTTCCCGATGTGCGTGGGGAACACCTGGAATGTCGACACCACCATGACCGTGAAGGGAAAGATCGATGGAGTCTTCAAGGAGACTGGCCTTCCCAATTCAATACTCTGTAAGATCGACAAGGACGCAGCGGCATTCAACGGTACGCTCTATCTGAAGGATCTCACGTCCTTGGGCAGCATCCCGCTCGACAAAGGCGCGTTCGGCCCAGTATCTCTCGATCTAAAAACATGCATGACCTGTGTCGGGGTAAGCAATGCCGACCAAACTTGCTACAACAAGGGCAATACGGTATTCGACGTCGTGGAGTCGCGCACTGGTACTCACATCTACTATTCACCGAACACCGAGTTCATAACCGGATTGTCGCTGAATCCACAGTTCGACCTGCCGAGCCTGATGAGCATACCCACCAACGGCATACTCAGTCCATTCCTTGTCACTCCCGCTGCAGCCGCTCCGGCGACCGAAGTGACCGAGACCCCATCGACAACCGACACTCCCGCTGCAGCCGCTCCGGCGACCGAAGTGACCGGACTCCATCGACAACCGACACTCCCGCTGCAGCCGCTCCGGCGACCGAAGTGACCGAGACCCCTTCCGATAGCACAATGGATCAGGTGAGCGGTGAGATAATGGACGTAGCCCAGATGAACACCGTAATGACATTGGCGCCAACCGACCCGGTCGTGGCCAGTCAGGCGATTGGTAACATCACAGAGGGTAAGGTAGAGACCACGGAAACGCAAACGGCGGCGAACACAATAGTGGGCACCTCTTCGCAGGATTCGACCGACCTCTGGGCGATGATCGCGTTGATCGCATTGGTCTGTGTGGCGATAGTCGGTGTCGTTGCGCTTAGGATCAAAACGAAGAATGAGCCGTAATGGGCTCTCTTCCCCTTTCCTTATTTTTCATATTCTAGTTTTCCTATTTTGGTCATAATCGTTGATTAATATATCAATAATTATTATTAACAATAAATCAAATATGATGCGAATATGATACTGGATGGTTCAGAAAAAATCGATTCTAGCCTATTGTTGCTAGTTCATAAATAAATAAATGTGATATCGTAACTAACGATAATTAAAAAGGTTTGAACGGATTAGATTTTTTCTATCGTTCCTTTCCGTCCCCTGGAGATGTCGATACCGAAGTCCGTTTGCTTGACAAAGCAATTGACACACTTCAATTTCGTCCCCTCAGCAATGCCCAGGGTCTCGATCATATCGGCGTCGGCGTCCCAGAGCGCGATTCTGCAGGAACCGGTTTCATCATTGACGCTTACGTTCCTGACTTTTCCCTGTCCGCCGTCCTTCTTTGTGAATTGACGAACTGGCATAATCTTTGTTACGGTCACTTCGATGGTGGCCTCTTCCCTGTCCTTAAGTTCAGCGATTTTCTTGTCAGCCATGATACGGCCCCCATTAATATTGCCGTTCAGGATCCTACAATGTCCCTTGCGACGTAGTCACGAGGATTCAATCTTGGGTATTAAAGTTTCGGAAAGGGATTGGCTGATAATAATGAATGTATTATCGTTATTTGATTAATTAAATAATGTCAAACAAGGTTTTCAATTAATAAATAGCTTTCAATAATGGAACCATCAAGCATTATTTATTATAGTAACGTAACTAGCTAAATTATTATATGTATGATGTCTAGAATGATAATTGATGATGAAGGATATTAATAGTTGTCAGACAGATGTCGGCTTATTGTCGGATTATTATTGATTATTGAGCCAATAATGTCTGACAAGGTGAGAAGGCGATGCGTGCTGCTCTCTATGCCAGGGTTTCGACGGAAGACCAAGCAAAGGAAGGGTTCAGCATCGCAGCCCAGGTCAAACGGCTCAACGCCTATTGCAAGGCGCGTGGATGGGCGGTCGCGGGCGAATATGTGGATGAAGGGCACAGTGGCCGTTCGATTGAAAGACCAGCATACAAATCGATGATGTCAGAGATCGACAAGTGGGATGTTCTCTTGGTTCTGAAGATGGACCGTATCCACCGTAACTCGATCAATTTCACTCTGATGATGAACGTGCTCAAGGATTCTGGCAAGGAGTTCAACTCGATGCAGGAGAGCTTCGATACCACAACCGCCATGGGCCGTTTCGTCATGGATATCATACAGCGCATTGCCCAGCTGGAATCTGAACAGATCGGTGAAAGGGTCAAGGTAGGCATGACCCAGAAGGCCAAGAAAGGCAAAGGTCTCTTGGGTTTCCCCGCTCCTTATGGCTATGCCTGGGATGAGCACGATCTGGTATTGATACCCGGTGAGGCAGAGGTTGTCAGGCAGATATTCCAGGATTACCAGGACTGCTGCACCTTATCCCAGATAGCCGCCAGACTGAACCTCTTGCAGGTTCCGACCAAGCACGCCTCCAAATGGGAGAAGGCGACCGTCTATGGCATCCTCACCAACCGGATATACACTGGCTATTCCGTTTGGGACATGATATTGCAGAAGGGCAAGCACGCCCAGATCGTCGACATGACGACATATGAAGAGGTCCAGGAACTTCTCGCCAAATGTTCAAGAAAAATGCCTGGATCCTCTACTCCTGTATCGGCACAGGCGACCGTGACGGCGGTATGATCAAGCCATACAATTCGATATCGGCCCTATCATATGACTATAAATCTAAATCGAGTCACCGCGATACTAACCAAACTGGAAAATGATGGGAACTGGCCATGGTGAAAGCTGCGATCTATACCAGGGTTTCCACTGACGATCAGGCTAGAGAGGGCTATTCTCTGGACGCCCAGAAGGAACGGCTGGCGGCCTATTGTGAGGCTCAGGGTTGGGATATCGTCGAGTTCTACATCGATGATGGCCACAGCGGACGCAACACCAAGCGGCCAGAATACCAAAGGATGATGGCGGACAAGGACCGCTGGGACCTGATCCTGGTCATGAAGATGGACCGTATCCACCGTAACTCGAAGAACTTCATGACCATGATGGAGGACCTGGAGAAATGGGGCAAGAAGTTCACCAGCATGAACGAGTCCCTGGACACCTCCAACGCCGTCGGCCGTTTCGTGGTAGATATCATCCAGCGCATCGCCCAACTGGAATCGGAACAGATCGGAGAACGGACCTACATGGGCATGGCCCAGAAGGCTGAGTCGGGAACCGGGCTGCTGGGGTTCAACCCTCCATATGGCTATTGCATCAAGGAGGACGATCTCGCCATAGTCGAGGCCGAGGCCGAGGTCGTGAGGGAAGTCTTCGCCTCCTATCTGGCCGGCCGGAAGATGAAGGAGATCGCGGAGGGGCTGAACCAGAAGGACGTTCGGACCCGGAGGGGGAACGGATGGACCATCTACTCCATATCCAGATTGTTGAGGAACCCAGCCTATGCCGGTTTCAGGCGTTGGGACGGCATCATGGTGAAAACAACCCACCGAGCCATTGTCGACATTCCCACGTTCAACGATGTCCAGAGGCTCTTGTCTTCCCGGATCCGTGACCAGAAGAAGAGCCGAGTGAAGATCCTAGATACGGAGATCCAGCCTCCGGCGGTCCTTTGACGGCTCGACGTATGATACCTATTTATTGGCATGATTTCGCTACCTACTGCATGGACGTCGGAAACCTGACCGCTGGACCCTCCCCGATTGGGCGACGACACTGGAATGGTGCCGGGCCCGGAATTCCCAGGGAATAAGATGCATCATAGACGTGCTGGGAGAGTTCGCCACCACAAAAGATGGATCCGATTCTGCCAAGGCAGCCTATCTGGAATGCATAGGCCAGATCACACCAGAACAAGCTCAACGCATCGATCTCGATCAAGCTCAGCGCCCTCGGTGGGATGTTCGATGAGGATCTGTGTAAAAAGAACACCATGGACCTGGCCAGGGCGGCCCTTGACAAGGCGGTCGGGTTCGAGATCGACATGGAAGGGAAACAGAGCGTTGACCTAACCATCTCAATCACCAAAGCCTGTGCCGCCGCCGGCATGCCTGTCACACTGGCACTTCAAGCATATCTTAAGAGGACATTGGACGACCTCGATGAATTGTCCAGCCTCGAGAACATACGTTTCCGACTGGTCAAGGGCGCCTACCTCGGCGATACCGCCGATAGGCACATGATCGGCGAAAGCTACAAATTGCTGACCCAAGCCCTCACTTTCTTGGCCAAACCCTATTGCGTAGCGACGCACGACTCGGAGTTGCTCGATTGGATGGAGCTCTCCGGGGTGGTCGATCCGTGCAGGACCGAGTTCAGTTTCCTCAAAGGGTCTAGCGGACCGGACGAAGCTAGCCTTTGCGCAGAACAACCTGCTCGTCTCCGAGTACGTTCCGTTCGGAAAGGAAAGCGGACCCTACATCGCCCGGCGCTTGAAGTACCTGCGCGATCTCGAGGAACAGGGAAGAAGTCCGGCTCCGTGATAGACAATGTCTATCAATCGAAAGGACCATGTACAGTGCTAACACCATATCATTCAATGCCAAGATCGCTCGATAGGTTGATCGAGAGCGGTCTAGGGAAAATGCTCTTAACGCCGTTAAATTGAACAATTCGCTCTTCGAGCTCCCGTGCACGAAAATCCTGGGCTTTTCGTGCGAAAAGCCTGCCTAACAAGTAGACATTCGGGAGACCGTTGTTCACTATTTTACGCAATTCTGCACAACAAACTATCGTTCTCCACAATATCATCGGCATTGTACGGGACAATTGGACCATCATTTCAATTGTCGCATATGGTCTGATATACAATATATGGAAATTTAACAGGCATTGTTTTATAGTGTCATTCAAATTACATAGTGCTATAGGCGCTATGGCGGGGTTAGCTAATCGAAGGGATGGGACTCTTCGTTCGGAGGCAAATGATCAACATGGACGAAGAGGAGAAGAAAACCAGCATACAGGTGACACCTGCGACACGGGACCGGCTCTACAAACTGAAGTTCCGGAAGACATACGATCAGTTCCTCAACGAACTGTCCGATCTATACGAATCGGCCCAATCGAATACAACTGAACAGAAATAACCCGAACCCCCCACCTGCCCTCCCAAGGGCAGGCACTGGGATTCGCATTTTTAATACGGCTTCTTCATCATCCGATCTGCTATCCACACACCCGAGCTCAGGACTATCAGCATGTCCACAGATAGCATAACGATCAGGTATTGGGTCGGGGTGGACACGGTCGGTCTATAAAGAACGACCATTTTGTCATCGGTCAATACATATACAGTGCTGTTCGGCCCGAACCTCACATCCTTGACGGATGAGTCCAGCCCATCGTAGGTCCAGTATGATCCATCCAAGCCGATCTTCGTGACCAGGCTATCCGATCGTACCAGCAAACCCTGTTCTGGGTCGACAGAGCACTGAGGGGTGTCTACTCACCATTGTGGTGATATGCCAGAGCAGTGTACCGTTCGGGTCGATACCAAACGCCTGGCCATCGTTCGACAAGAATACCTCGATCCCTTCCAGATTATAGATCGAACCACCCATGGTGTCATTCAACAATATTTCCCAGTTGTTGGAGGGATTGGCCTGATCCGCCTTGTAGATCCTTTCGATATACTCATGTCGACTATCGCCGCCCATGGATTGGCATCCATAGTGGGCTTCCTCAGGAGATGACAGGTTGATCGTCTCATTCGATGGTCCAGAGCAGTTCACCAACCAGCGAGTATCCCCGGGTCTGTCTCATCCCATCATACTGGTAAGCCATGAGATCGTTCCGTTGTCCGCGACATGGGCATCGGATGAACCGTAGAATCCGTGCTCCGTGGGAAATTGCACGGTCCATTGGGCAACGCCCTCCGGGGAAATTAATATCGCCTCATCCACGTCATAGCCAATTCTTAACGAATTGATGACGTAGTCTGAATCATAGTGAATGTGTTTCAGTAGGACATTTCCATCATTCCACACCTTGTAGACACCCAACGATCCGTTCAGAGTGAAGATCCATTTGATCGATCCTCCTTCTATATTGTATATAGAGGAATTGCCGTTTTCATAACCGTAGGCGTAGATTGCGCCGTCGTCTCCGGGAACAAAACCAAAGACCGCCGGGCAAGGCGTCGAGGATTTCCAAACGCCGTTCAGGTCGATGCATTCCAAGGAGTAATTGCCATTTTTCGCAACATCGATCAGGTAGATGTCGTTGCCCACAACCTGTCGGTAGATCAGCTCTGATCCATAATAATGGGTCCATATGGCTACACCATTTTGATCGACCAGTGATATCAGGTGATGTTCGGTATCGGTGAAAAGCATTGACCCATCCGGTCTTATGATATCCAAGTCCGGTTGGTATGTATCAGAGACTGCCACATGCCATTTCTCGCCCATACCTCCGGTCCTGGACTCCTCACGAGATATCCATCCATAGCCGAATGCAGAAAGGACTACGACAATTACCACCATGGATGAAACAAGAATAAGCTTCTCGTCTTTGATTCCAGTTCTCAAAGGATGTTCGCCTTATCAATCAATGCTGCGGGATATGATAATAGGATTCGCCAAACTTACATTCTCGAAAACGAAGAGTCCTCAGTCGTAGGATAGAAAGATGAACCTGGGAGAGATGATTTATCTTAAGCTATTAAAATTGGGATGAGAACGGTTTAGATTGTAGCTATAATAATTTGTTAATTATCAATACATGCTAAACTATTTCACAATTTTCATCAATATGTACATTCGAAGGACCTGAGTCATCCATGAAGGAACATTTAGGCCATTATGGGATGAAGAAGGAAAGTTCCACTCTACGCCAGGGAATTCTTCAGTAATGTGAGGACTTCGAAGAAATCCTGGAAATCCCGATGGATCTTCCCCTTCGCTTTCATTATCTCAGACAGTCGAGAACCGGTGACTGTGAAAACCATATCGGCGGCAATCGCCCCTTCCCGATCGGACGTCCCGTCTCCAAGATACCATACATCCTTGGACATTTCTTTCTGGACCCGGACGAAATCTTCCTTGAAGGTCCTGGAATCGGAAAAATGATGTTTTGGGAATTCCACAACTATCCCGTCTTCCATGTTTGTCTTGCCGGACACCCTTCTGACCTGATCCCATCGGTATTTCGTGATGATATGGTCGATGTAGAAGTCAAGGCCTGCGCTTAGAATTGTGAACTCGATCTCTTTGTTCTTGCAGAACTCGATCAAGTTTTCAATGCCTGGTCTAAGTCCAACCGCAGCGTCGAGAACTCTTATGATGTCCTCTTTCGGGGCCTTGATCTGTTTGAACTGTTCTACCATGCATTCTTCGAGGGATATTTTCCCTTCTTCAAGAAGGGCATCGAAAACTTCCCATTTTCCGGCAGCGAATTTTCTAAGGGTTAACTCGGCCGTATCTACGGTAGTAATTGTCCCGTCGAAATCGCAAGCTATGCTGAGATGCACGCCCTAGGATAACGGACCTCTAATATAGAATTTCAGTAAGTCGAATCTTGTCCTCCTGCTGACCATTCAGAGAATTGTTGCAGTGTATAATCATGGAATATGTAAATATAGATAATAATATATTAATATCAATAATCAATAAATTCATTGTTATAAATATAGAATATTGGATACTTTTTTGGGAATATTTTACACATTAATGATTGAGATTCTAATGGTATTCATGAGATTCAATTGCTGTTTAACATTGATTACAATTCGATATGCTTCTGCAATCCAAGCAATGGACATGATTACTTTTTCTTTTCTACAGTTCAATCACTAATAAATGTTTCCCAATTCGTTTTAGATCATATTTCTATTAAATTATCTATAATAAGAAAATAGTTACTATATAAATATAATAAAATGTAATTGTTATATTGTAATATTATTAATAAAAAATAAACTATTTATAAGTCGGATTTCGAGCAATTTTCAAGGACGGCATTGGCGACTCCATGATCAAGGCTCGATCAAGATCGATTCGGGACATTTTCAACACACGATTATTGTTTAGGTCTGAACTTAATAATTAATGGTTACATCGATGCAAAATTAGTCGATAAAACCATGATATGCCGAGCGAATTGGCAAACAAACTGAAAGACAATCGATTTCATCTCGTCATCGTTTGAATTGAATTCAAACCATTACCAAATCCGATTTCTCATACTATTTGCCAATCATCCTGATTCTGAAAAGGTCCGGGCATTTGCCTCCTTCTCCAATGGTTGTGCGTAATTGATCTGTCCGCTCATGATTCTTGAATTCTCGGTCAAAGCTCGTCTGATTTAAATTGGTCATATTCCTGATAAGGAACTGACATAGTTGCTCTGGTATTCATATGACCAAACCAGCCCGTTGGTACGCTTCGCCCTATATGCAACCCATTCCAACTCAGTACGGCATCATCCTTCAGACTCCAATTTCGCGACGGCCTTGGGATCGAAACCTTTGACGATGAGCCAGACACCCAGGGTAAATTCAAATACCGCGAACAAGCAGCGCGCCTAACCCGATCGAGGAATCGTGTTGTCCGATGAGGCCGAACATGATGGCAAGGTAGGCAAAGACAAGGGGTCCCGCTCCGACGATCCCGATCAGGGAAAGGGCTCGCGGCACCAGCCGCGATTTGTACAACAAGAATCCCAATAACAGGTCGTTTATCGCCGGGATGAAGCTTTGTCCGAGTAGGAATATGCGGTCATAAAGCGTGAACAGCATCTTGCTGATGGTCAGCGCATCTGATCCCGCCCCGGTTGCCGCAGACTGACTATCGATAGGATGAACGCGACACCGACAAAGATGGTGCCGGCTTCCAAAATCCGTGAGCCGACGAGTCCGAGCGCGAGAGTTTCATTCTGCTTCCTGAGCATCAGAAACAGCACCACGGCGGTTCCTATGCCTGCGAGGGCTACGATGATTTCCAGAATACCGCCTAAGGTGGCGGCCGCATCAGGGCCCGTCCCCAGGATGTAATCCGCACCCCTCACCTGGTCGTACAGAATGAAGGATGGCATCGAGACAAAGGTAAGGATATTGAGCACGTCCGCCAACAATGAGATCCTTCTCAGTGGCGACATGTTTTGTGAACGGATTGAACCGGTCTTTCATGCGTCAATTTCAATTAGATTTCGATGATGTTCAATGTTTCGGTCAGGGCCAGCTCTTGAGTTTTGTTAACAATGTTGATGTAATAAATTGACAATCAGGGTCTAGACCGGTCATTGATGTCTGCATTGCATCATTGACCGCAGAGATTGACGGACCCCGATCAGAAAGCCATCGACCGATCTAACCGATCATATTCAAATCCTGCGTCCATTCCCCTGTCTCATGACTTTTTCCGATTAGGAAATACGATAAAGTCCACTGCACAAATTCATATTGCTGGCCGATACTTCGCCATCATATTCCAGGAATCGTCCACAAAAGGCGAGCCACAATATAAATATCCATAGTGTTATTTATTGACCTAGATCTGCACCTAAGGTGCGAAGGGGATGGGATACGAAAATGAAGGCAAAGATAGCAGCCGTAGTGGCAATCATGATGCTCCCGATTCTGTTCGGGTTCGTCCTGGTCGCGCCGGCACAAGCAGCTGTGGCCCAATTGCCAGATGTTTCATGGCAAAAGGGAACGATAGACAACAAGAGCACAACTCAGCAATGGCTTTCCGAGACGGTTGATCCCTCGGGATTCATTCACATAAGTTATTTCGATTCAAGCCTGTCTGTGCTAATGTACGCCACCAATGCTGATGGGTCCTGGAAGACCACTCAGATAGCTGGAGCAAACAACGGTATGTACAGCTCGATAGCGTCCGACTCAAGCGGAACGATCCATCTGGCATACTATGACAGCGCCAACAATAAGCTCAACTACATTTTCAAGACAAGCGGTTCCTGGTCTTCTCCGACCATTGTTGACTCCGGTGGCAAGTATGTCTCATTGGCCGTCGAACCCCTCGGAAACGTCCATATGGCCTACCAGGACTCGAACGGTCAGAAGGTCATGTACGCGGAAAGGGTCGCTGGCATCTGGAGCGCACCCATTGTCATCGACAGCACGGGGATTTCCGGTCAGGGGATCTCGATAGGTGTGGACAACAATGGAAAGAACTACGTCAGCTACTACGAGAGCGTTAACTCGCAATTGAGATTCGCCTCCAACGCCAACGGCATCTGGGGAAACGAGCAGATAGCCGGTACCGGACTGGTGGCGCCATTCACCGCCCTCTCGATGAACAATGTATCGGGCAAGGTCATGGTGGTCTACTATGACCAGACGCACCAACTGTTGAAGAGCATCGAAGGCAGCGCCGGTTCCTGGTCTGCCCCGGTCGACGTCGATGCGGTGATCGGAGCGCCCTATTCGGCTATCACCATGGACTCGAACCTCGATATGAACCTGGCATACTATGACAAGGCCAACGCCACCCTGAAGTACGCCAAATATGCGGCGGGCGCATGGACGACCTATGTCGTCGATTCGTCGGTATACTCCAACGGCGTATGCTCGATTGACATGGATTCGTACAACAAGGTCCACGTGGCCTATATGAGCGCCTCCAGCCACCTGATGTATGTGACATCGAGCGGTTCGAACTGGGCGCTGAACGTGCTGGAGACCGTCGGGGACGTAGGCTCACAGAACGTCATGGCGATGGACAGTGCCGGCAACACCCATATCGTGTACACCGACAGGACCGATCCGAATGACACCAAACTGTTCTATGTGACCAACGCCAACGGCGGATGGCAGGACGCGCTGATATCCAACCACGCAATCCAACCAGCTCTCGCCCTGAGCCAGAGCGGCAAGGTCTATGTCAGCTTCTACAACAACAGCGCGAACCAGCTCAAGTACGCCACGAACGCCAACGGTAACTGGGTATTGAGCACCGTCGACACCGGAGAGTTCGGTTCCGTCAGCTCCATCGTCGTCGGGGGCAATGGGACGCTGTTCATCGCATACCGCGATGATTCCAGCCAGAACCTGATCGTCGCGGAATACGTGAACGACAGCAAGAGCATCAATCCGCGTGACACCGACCACATAATGAACACCAACGCCACGATCCTCCTGGACTCGAACAACAAGGTCTACATCGTTTACACGACCTCACAGGGTCTGAAAATGGTGACCAACAAGGATGGCACCTGGATCAACTCCGTGGTCGATCCGCGGGTGGTTTCCGGGCTGTCCGTGCTCATCGACACCGCTAACCAGATCCACGTGAGCTACTACATCGTGGGCACGAACGAGCTGGTGTACCGCTCATACCAGGCATCGGGCTGGTCCGCCAAGGACATCGTCCTGGCCAACATGATCGTTTCCGACACATCCATCAACCTGGACTCGAAGGGCAATCCGAAGATTGCCATCTCATTGGGCTCGCCGTCCGATTCGACCCTGAGGGTGATAGGGAAGGTCAACGGGATATGGATGAGCTCGGACGTGGACACGGCGCCGATCGGGGCATCCCTATCGATGGCGGTGGACAAGTACGACCGGTACCACGTGAGCTACTACGCGGCAAATACCAGCGACCTGCTCTACGCGGTCTCGATCACCACCCCGACCAGCCCGTCCAATGTCAACGGCACCAGGGGAGACCATTTCGTCAGGCTGACCTGGATATCCCCAACATCGAACGGGGGATCGGACGTCACCAAGTATGTCATATACCGCGGTGAATCGTCCGGCGCTGAAGCCTATGTAGGTGAGGTCTCCGGTACGTCGTTGCTGTTCAACGACACGACGGTCGGCAACACCAACACGCTCTTCTATAAGGTCGTGGCAGTGAACTCGGAAGGATCATCGGTGATGTCCCAGGAGTTCTCGATCAACGCATATTCCACCGCCTCCACCGACGACTCATCGTTGATGCTGCTCGTCATCGCCGGAGTGATCGCGGTAGTGGTGATCGCAGTGGCGGTCATAGTGGTGATGCGCAGGGTCAAGCCGAAGAGCAAGTGGAAGCAGTGATCCCACCGGCCAGCTGGCCGTCCCAACCTCTTAGAAACCCTTTCCTCACTTTTCTACAATTCACGATGAAAGGAACAGCCTATTCCGATCACGTTTTAGGGATCAATGAACGGTTCCTTTTCATCACCGATCATGACTGTCTATCAACGACGTGAAGAACTGAGAGGTCATTAATCATTGATCTATAAAGGATCGACCCGTTCAAAAATTAGGGGGTTTCTTTTGCCGGTCCCATCACCGGCACCATCTAGCCGATCCTCAGTAGAATGATCTTCCTTTCTGGCTGAAGGAGTTGTCCTCCATCAGTTTCTTCAGGGACCTTCTCGCCTCATCCAGGGTGTTCGTCAGGACCTCCTTCGGCACGATCTGGTAGGCCAGGGGGGTCAGCAGCCTGTCATCGGAAACCGGGGAATTCAGGTCGATCAGTCCCGCGTTCCTCAACTCGGTGAGGCCGTTCCTGAAGAATGGGTCGTCCATCGACGGGCCTTCTCCCATATCCATGACCGCCTTAAGGTTGGAACTCAGATGTGGATAAACCATGGTCAGTTTTAAGACCTGTTTTGCATCCTTTGAGAGATCTCCGTATTCGATCATTTTTATCATTTCTTGATTTGCCGGGATTATTAAAGATGTTGTTTCGTGAAAGGTTCGATCTGATAATAAGGTGCCACTGAGAAATCCGGGTCGCCCGGTGACGTATGGATCATGATCCTTGAGGACTATGTCAGGTGTCCTTGTCTATCCTGGAAGCTCAGACGGACCGGACAATAGGGCGGGCCTAGGCCTAATTATAAATCCATTTCCTACATAGCTAGGGGCGACATGGGTGACGATTGGACCGAGCTCTACCGGCCTAAGAGCCTGAAGGACGTGGTAGGGAATCCTAAGGCGGTCAAGGAGCTGAAGGACTGGGCCTTGTCCTGGGAACAGGGGCGGCCGCGGGACAAAGCGGTGGTCCTGAAGGGACCTCCGGGGATCGGAAAGACCAGCACCGCGCTGGCGCTGGCGAGGGATATGGGCTGGGGAGTGGTGGAGATGAACGCTTCCGACCACCGGAATGCCGATTCGATCCAAAGGATAGCCATCAGGGGCGCGGTCGGGGAGACGTTCAGCGATACCGGGGAGTTCCTCTCCACCAAGGACGGAAGGCACAAGCTGATCATACTGGACGAGGCGGACAACGTGTTCGGCCGGGAGGACCACGGGGGCGTACCGGCGATCGCGGAGCTGATCCAGACGACCAAACAGCCGGTCATTCTCATCGTGAACGATCTGTACGCGCTGAGCCGGCGCAGCTCGGCCATAAAGTCGGCCAAGGCCATTTCATTCAACAAGATCAACGCGAACACCATGAAGACGGTGCTCCGCCGGATCGCCGAGGATCAGGGTGTCGAGATATCCGAAAAGGCCCTGGATCACATCGCCGAGAACGCCAATGGGGACATGAGGGCGGCGGTGCGGGACCTGCAGGCGGTCTCATTGGGGGCGCTCAGCGTCGGGGACGACGACGCAAATGTCATGGATTCCCGGCTGTCCACCAAATCGATGTACGACCTGATGGGCGAGATCCTCCACGGCAGCAACGGCCAGAAGGCAAAGCGCACGATGATGGACATCGGGGAGGCGCCCGATTTCGTTCTCAAATGGCTTGACGAGAACGTGCCCTTGGAGTACAAGGACCACGCCGATCTGGAGAGGGCGTTCGAACGGCTCTCCCGGGCGGACATCTTCCTCGGGCGGGTGAGCCGCCGCCAGTACTACGGGTTCTGGTCGTATGCCACGGACAACATGGCATTAGGCGTTACCCTGGCGAAGAAGAAGCTGTACCATGCCTGGGTGCAGTACCGGTTCCCGTTCAACATCATGCGTCTGGCATCGTCCAAGAACGCCCGCGGGGTGGAAGGGGATGTCATACTGAAGATCGGCCGGGAGTGCCACGCGTCCAAGGCCCAGACCCAGACCGACATCCTTCCCTATTTCCAAACGCTGTACCAGGCAAACAAGGAGTTCCGTTTGAACATGTCCATCCGGCTGGATGTGCAGCAGGAGGAGGCGGCGTACCTTCTGGACCAGAAGGTGGACTCGGCCGCCGTGAAGCAACTGATGCAGGAGCTCACCGTCATCAAGGGGAACGCGACCGGCGCCATCAAGGAGGATGAGAGCCGCCCCAAGTCCGCCGAAAAGAAGAAGAAGGGGCGGAAGAAGTCCGAGCCTTTGCTGGAAGCGGCGGAGAGGGCACCGGAGCCGAAAACGGAACCGGTGAGGGTGGAGCCGAAAGCGGAGCCGAAAAAGGAACCGGAACCGGAAAGGGCGGAGACGGCGACGGAAGAGAAGACCAAACAGAAATCGCTGTTCGATTTCGAGGGCTGAGCATGAAGGACGACCTCAGGTCCATCCTCGACAAGCAGGGATACCGGACCAACGGCGGCCATGCGGCGGTCAAGCTCTGCCACTGGATGAAGGAGAGCATGCTGCGTGGACGGCAGTGCTACAAGCAGGATTTCTATGGGATCAAGTCGCACCGCTGCCTGCAGATGACCCCGGCGGTGAACGATTGCACCCACAATTGCCTGTTCTGCTGGAGGGTGCGGGGGTTCGAGTCCACGGTCCACGAATGGAAGGAACCGGAGGAGATGCTGGACACGCTCATCGAGCAGCAGCGCAAGCTGGTCTCCGGGTTCAAGGGAGATCCTCGTTGCACCAGGCAGATGTGGGACGAGTGCCGCGAGCCGAAACAGGTGGCGATATCGCTGGCGGGAGAACCGACCATGTATCCCTACCTGTCCGATTTCATCGCCCTGTGCACACGCCGGGGCATGACCACGTTCCTGGTGACCAACGGCACCTTCCCGGAAGTGCTGGAAAAGATGGACACGCTGCCGACCCAGCTGTACGTGACGGTGGCGGCGCCCAACGAAGAGCTGTACAAGAGGCTCTGCGTTCCCCGCATAGAGGATGGATGGAAGAGGCTGATGCGCACTCTGGAGCTGTTCCCATCACTGAAAACCAGGACCGTCATAAGGCACACGCTGGTCAAAGACTGGAACCTGGGATGGGAGAAGGAGTACGCCAAGCTTGACGCGATCGCCGACCCCCTGTTCATCGAGCCCAAGGGATACGTGTTCGTGGGCGATTCGCGGCGCCGGATGACCATGGACAACATGCCTTCCATCGGCGATGTGATCCAGTTCGGGGAGAAGGTGGGGGAGGAGATGGGCATGTCGGTCATCAAGAGGAAGGACGACAGCAGGGTGATCCTTCTGGGCGAGGAAGGTAAGGAAACCAAGATCCCAGGGCTATGATCGGTCCGAGAGAGCACAACATTGCGAGGTTCCCTTTTTTACCCTGTCGTTTCGGCGATAGAGGGGGCATCATGTTCGATCGTTCACCATCGACCCAATCGCCTAAAGCTTCGGAGAAACCGAGCTCAGACGGAATAGATGTTGCCTTTCCTTCCCATGTGGACCGCACCAGCGAACACAACGGTCAAGCTCAAAACCAGCAATATCCATCCTAACCAAGGCTGTCCGAAGGTGAAGCTGAGGAGCGAGAGCAGGATCCCCATCGAGGTCACGATGATGAGGATTCCTCCGAACCTGAGCATCTTTTTCTCATCATAACGGGACCTCTCTTCCGGGGTCATCGTGTTCCATCCGGTCAGCAGGAATCCTGCGTGTCCGAAGATCATCGCCATTCCGGTCGAGACCAGGAAGAGGAATGTACCGCCAAGGAAGACACCGAGAACGAGCGATCTCAGAGAACCGGTGGTCAGTGCGGTAGAAATGATGAAACAGATCAACAGTAGGATCATGGAAATTGCCGCAATCGCGGTCTTCATTCCTTCTTTCATTTCGGTGATTCGAGGAGTTCCACATATGAAAATCTAGCGTATGTGGTATGGAAAATCGAATGGATCCATGCCCGCAGTCTGCGGCGGGGATGGAAAATGCCGATTACCGGGCTTTGACCTACTTCATCCGGATGGTCTCGAGGTTCATCGGGGCGCGGGTCTCGATGTTGAACTTCTTGTACAACGCCGAAGCCAGGTCCAGGCATTTGTGCTCTTCGCCGTGTCCGATGATGATCCTTTCCGGTTTCGGTTCCAGGGTAGCGATGTAGTTGATCAGCTGGCGCCGGTCCGAGTGGCCGGAGAACCCGTCGATCGTCTCCGAGTCCATCTTGAACTCGACGGTGATCGGCTTGCCCTTCTCCATCATCGTGAGGTCCTTCACGCCCTTCTGGATCTTCCGTCCGATCGTCCCTTCCGCCTGGTAACCGACGAACACCAGCGTCGAGTTCGGATCGTCCGCCCAGTTCTTGACGTATTCGAGGATCGGTCCGCCGTTCATCATGCCGCCGGTGGCGAGCACGACGCACGGGTCCGGGTCGTGAAGGATCTTCTCCCTCATCTCCTGCGAGTCGACCCGCTTGAATATGTCCGACAGGAACGGGTTCTGGTTCATCTGGAATATCTGGGTGCGCAATTGCGAGTTCAGGAACTCGGGGTAGGCGGTATGGATCGCGGTCGCCTCCCAGATCATTCCGTCCAGGTAGACCGGCAGCTTGTCGATCTTGCCGGTCCGGACCAGCTCCTCTATTACCAGCATCACTTCCTGGGAACGTCCGACGGCGAAGACCGGCACGACGACCTTTCCCTTCCTTTCCAGGGTCCGGACCACAATGTCGCGCAGCTGTGTCGACGCCTCGACCCGGCTCGGCTGGATGTCATGGTAGCCGCCGTAGGTGGATTCGATGATCAGGGTCTCCAGCCGGGGGAACTTGTTGACCGTGGCGTTGAAGAGCCAGGTCCGCTCGAACTTCATGTCGCCGGTGAAGGCGATGTTGTAAAGGCCGTCCCCGATATGGAAGTGGCAGACGGCCGAACCTAGGATATGCCCGGCGTTCTGGAACGTCAGGCGGATGTCGGGCGCCACATCGGTGGTCTCGCCGTACTTGAGAGGGATGCAATGCTTGACCACGTCCCGGACCTGGGCGGACTCATAGGGGCTCTTCTTTCCCTCGGAATTGGCCACCTTGATGTAGTCCAGCTGAAGTAGCGACATCAGGTCCCGGGTCGGGGCGGTACAGTAGACCGGCCCATCGAAGCCGTACTTGTACAGTGCCGGCAGGAGGCCGCAGTGGTCCAGGTGAGCATGGGTGATGACCACGCAGTCGATCTGGTCCAGCGGCTGGATCTCAGGGGCGCTGAAGTATGGCGTGGCGCCGTCGGCGCCGACGTCCAGTCCGCAGTCTATCAGGATCTTCGAGTCCCGGGTCGAGAGCAGTGAGGCAGAGCGTCCGACCTCACGGAAACCGCCGAGCGCGGTCAGGCGTATCCAGGACTCTCCCTCGTACTTCTGCCGGGCCAGCCTCCTCCCGGTCTTCCGGAGGAAATCCTTGCGTTCGGTCTGGATATGTCTCAGGTAGGAACGTATCTCGGAGACCGTCTTTGACGGTATCGGCGGTGCCCGGACCACCTTGGGG
Organism: uncultured Methanomassiliicoccales archaeon; assembly: GCA_963695345.1. Classification (GTDB taxonomy): domain Archaea; phylum Thermoplasmatota; class Thermoplasmata; order Methanomassiliicoccales; family UBA472; genus DASXVU01. The sequence continues at coordinate 166,632 of OY968769.1, read as the reverse complement.
GCCCAACCGACCTCCTTCTTGATCTCGTTCAGGATGGCGCCCTGCTTGCCTATGACCAGGCCGGGCGCGATCGCTTCGATGGTCACCTCGCCGGTCTCCGGCTCGAAGAATATGTCGGTTATCTGGGCTTCCTCCGGAATGATCTCGCGGATCTTTTTCTCCACGATGTCTGGATCGGCCAGCAGTGAGGCGTCCGGTCTTATGGCGACGCGCCGCCGCAATCCCTGTGCCAGCTGACGGACGATATCGTTGTTGGATGCGAAGGCATCCATGTCCTTGGTGTAGATGACCACTACCGGGCCCTCGAAGTCAATCGAAGTAATGTTGATGTGCGACGGTACTATCTTGCGTACCTGTTCTCGGGCATCTTCCAGAATTCTCTCGGCGCTCATGAAATCAACTTTTGGCTATTAACAACAGTAAGGTTTTTGGAAAGGGGTTTAGTTCGGCTTGGGCACGTTGATGCCCATGCGCGAAGCCCGCTTCGAGATCTCCTCATCGGAGACCTCCACATAACCATCCTTGGTTATGGTGATGATGGCCATGCCATCACCGCTTGCTGAGTCCCTCTTCATCGCGGCGTTCAGCGCCCTGATGGCCAGGTCGATGCTGTCGCTGAGGGACACGTCCTTCTTATAGTGGTCCTCGAGGACACCGTACGCATACGGTGAGCCGGAACCGACGGAAATGTAGTTGTCCGGGATCGATCCGCCCGCGGCATCCAGGGAATACACGTGGCCTCCCTCGTTGTCATGACCGCCGACGATCAGTCCAACGTAGTAGAATCCCTGGGACCCCCCGCCCCGCCTGAGGATGTTGGACATCAATGTTGCCGCAGCCTTGACCGACATGGGCGCCTGGCGTCTGAGCTTGTACAGCTCGACCTCCGCCTTGACATAGCGGGCGAGCACTTGCGCGTCGCCGACCAATCCAGCCGTGGTAAGTCCAAGGTTATCGTCGATCTTGAAGACCTTCTGCGTTTCCTTATGGGCGATAAAGTTGCCCATTGTCGCGCGGTGCTCCGAAGCTAGCACTACTCCGTCATTGTTGACGATTCCTATGGTGGTCGTACCCGTCTTTGTAGCCTCTACCATACATCACACCTTCCAGAATTGGTAAAAGGATGAACAGACAAATCTGTCACAACTCCAATTGGGACTACTCTATATATAGATTTTGCCGATATGGCCTCTGCGTATAACGCTGGAAACGCCCTAGGACTGTTCTTTGGGGACGTTGTCTGGCTCACTGTTCTTAGCGGTCCCGTTCCGACCGACCTCCAGATATCTAGCGGCGAACTCGCACAGAAGCAGTGCCACCACCACGCCAGCGATGATGCCGGTGACGATCCGGAGGGTGTTATTGGATTGATAGCTGGATACCGACTGCAGCCCGCCGTCGATCAATAAAGGCAGGATGCCCAGTGCCAGAATGGTAGGATTGATGCGTCTGGCGTACAATAGGCCGATCAGCATTCCGACCAATAGCCCGATTGATAACCCGACGTCCCTGGAGCATATCGGCAGCTCGTTGCCGTTGAGGTAGTACGAGCGCTCGGCGATCTGATGGCATTCGATGTCGCCCATCGTATACACGATCTGGGCGAACAGGTTCATCCTGGCCTCTTGCCCGGGATTGTCCAGTCTTCCCACCGCTCCGGACAGGTCCTTCACGCTTCCGGTCGGCAGTGACAGGGGGGCGATCAGGATGACCGCTAGCCACGCCACGAAAATTGCCAGCATGGTCAGTTTCCACTTCTGGAACGGTGATCTCCGGTCGCTCATCCAGTCCCAAGCAGACGCGGCCAAGTAATTAACGTTTTTTAACGACAGCGCGCAGAGAACGCGGTTCTCCACGCGTCAGGACATGGTAAGCCACCAGAGATGAGAATCGATATGCCATATCCTGGAACTGACCTTGGCAATCTTCATCTAGCTCGTGATTATTAACGCGGATCATGACCGAACTGCCTGACGAACTGATCCCGCTGAAGCGCTTCCACGGACATCTCGGACCGTATGTGGTCATCGGCTATCGCATGGGTAAGATGGCCCGCGAGAGGTTCGGGGGCAGGATGACGGCAGTGGTCTTCACCGGCAGGCACCCTCCCATGTCATGTTTGATCGACGGCATCCAGTTCACCACCGGTTGCACATTGGGCAAGAACAACATCGTGGTCCGGGATGGTCATCTGCCGGTGGTCCATTTCGTCGATTCCACGAAGACGCTGGAGATAAGGCTGCTCGAATCCGAGCGGCAGCGGATCGATGGATTGATGACCAAGCACAACGAGGAACAGCTGTCCGTCGAGATACTGGAGGCGGATGAGAAGGACATCTTCTGGGTCACAGAAGTTGCGTCAGGCCTCCCCGAGCGACTAGTGAAACTGAAATGAACACGATGACGGCGACCGGGGCCTTGGTGAAGAACCGATAGGCGACCTCGGTCCAATTCTTACCGCCCATCAGGAACACGGTGAAGAAGGAGACGATGAAGGTCAGCTCGACCACGTAGGCACCTCCGATCAAGGTCATGTTCTGCACCGAACCGGAACCGGGTGAAACGACTCCGACCAGGGAGAACAGGCTGCCGGTTATGCCCAGGACGATCGGCGCGAAGATGGCGCTGGTCGAGGTCATCATGTCCACCACGCTCTGCAGCTTCTCGCGTATCTTCGCCTGACAGGTGCGCAGGTCGGATAGATACTGGGCCAGGTTAAGGGCGACCTTGCCTGCCGCCTGCGGGTCGGAGGCGGCGCACTCGGCCACGGTAACAACGGCGTTCCTGACCAGCGGGGACAGGCTTTGCAGCTCTTCGTCATTGGAGATGATGGCGGAGAGTTCCTGCCTGGTGGTCAGGCATTTGTATCTGGTCCTGCGGGCGAACTCCCCGAAAGCGGAAGAGGAACGGGAACGGGCCACCTCCTCGAACGCGACATCGAAGCTGGTGCCGGTGGTCATCCTGTTCCCCATCTGGTAAAGCGCGTTGACGAAATCCTTCTCGATCCCCGGCAACTTGGATGCCTGGACGTGCATCGGACTTGAATCGCAGGTAGAAATATGCCGAGGGCAGGCATACGCCCGCCACCAAGACGCATTTCCGGAAAGGAGCTGGACATCAGCACTGTGAGAACGGACATGGCAACGATGTACGCGATGATGGCCCCGATGGCCTTCCCGCCGAGGGCTATCTCCAGCCGTCCAACGCTCTGCAGAGGGTTCCGGGAAAGGGTGGAGCGGGAGTATAGGAACGAGGCGGCCGGGAAGACCACCAGGAGCAGAAGTGCCAGATCAAGGTCGGTGATTATCGGGGCGGCGTTTTTCGCGGAACCGATGGACGATACGTTACCGAGGGTGAGAAGGGGCACCAGGGAGAACATCATCACCGGGAGCAGAATGCCGAAGGCGAAGAAGACCATGGTGGGCATGGCCAACGAGGCAACGTAGCGTTCGACCCGGTCCTTCACCCCGTCGATGACCAGGGTATTGGCCTTGTCGAGCAGACGGTCCATTCCTTCCCGGGAGGACTCGTGGGTGGCGGAAATGAACAGGTGGATCGATTGGCGCAGACTCTCGTTCTCATCCGTGAGGGTGGAGGCGAACTCCATCATGGAGGTGGGAAGGTCGTACCGCACCCGGGTGAGCACTTGCCACAGAAGCGTCCTGAGGCGCAGGTTCAGCGACCCGTCGTCGCATTGCGATGCGAATGCCACCGCCCGGTCCAAGGATGGCTGGAGCTGCATGCTCATGGACATCGCCCCAATTACCGTAGGGGATTCCCTCAGCATATCCAGCTCCTCGCGTTTGGCCCCGTTGGCCGGAGAGCCCATGACCAGTGAAGGGACGATGATCAGGAACAGTGAGAACGGCGCCAGGAGATAGAGGAGGGCAGGAGGTCCGAAAATGACGCTCAACATAGCGAGAACCACCGTGCCCGCGATACCGATCACGGCAAAGATCCGGTATGCCCTGGCTCGGAGCGCGCCTTCGGTCACCTTATGCCTCCGCATCCAATCGGATTGTGCCTCTGTCCTCTTCGTTTTGAACATGGCGGAGAACCATTCCGGCGCTGTCCGTTCCTTCCCGATGAAAACCGACATCTCACATTCCTCCCAGGACCAGCTGGGAGAAATCCTTCACCATCGCATCGTAGTCCCGTTCCTCCGACTCCACGCGGCTCCAGAAGAACTCGTTGCATTTGCAGGTCCATTCCGGTCCCAGGTGCTCCATCCTACCGGCCTTCGCGGCGTCGACCAGGACCTGCCTCATACGGGCCCGGGCCTCGATGTTGAGCATCGCCTCCTGGTAGCTGATGTTCCAGGAGGAGGCGATGCGGGAAATGCACTCCGAACGGAAGGAGCGGTCGAAGACAGGGGCGCCGGCGGCGTTGTCGAAGAACACGAGCCTGTCGAATTCGCCTATGCCCCTGCACCGGGCGCATTCGGCCACTTCCAGCACCTTGCGTTCCTGGCGCTGCCCTCCGGCGATCCGGTTGAGGCCGAGCGTGATCACCATGTCGGTGGCGCTGAACGCCTCACCGGATATTCCAAGATCATGGACGACCCGCTCAAAGACCGATCGGGCAGAATCACCGTGGATCGTTCCCAGCACCGACGAACCGGCCTTGCCGGTGCGCATGCTCTCGTATAAGGTCATAGCCTCCTTTCCCCGCACCTCTCCCAGAACTATCGCGGATTCGCCCAGGCGCAGCGAGACCCGCAGGGCCTCGTCCGTCCTGTCCTCCTGGTCCTGTCCCATGCGGTTCTCCACTAGCAGCGACTGCACCTTGAATCCGAGGCGCTGCATCTGGCGACAGGGGAGTTCCATGGTGTCCTCGATGGTAAGGATCCTCTGGCTGATGGGGAACTCGAAGAGCGAGGCTGAAAGCAGAGAGGACTTGCCAGATCCTCGCGGGCCGCAGAACAGGATGGTGCTGCGCCCGTCGATGAGGAAGGATATCAGGCCAGCGGTCATGGCGTCGACGGTCCCATTGAAGATGAACCGGGGCAAGGTCCAGACGCTCCGTGAGTGCCTCCGGAGGGCGAGGGCGGTCCCGTTGGGTGAAAGCGGTTTGCCGATGAACGTGGCGCGGGCGTCGAACCCGACAGCGTCTGTCTCCAGGACCGGGAACGCCTCGGAGAAGGGACGCCGGCTGTATTGCCTGAAACGTGAGACCAGCCCATCGATCTCATTGCGCGAGGCGACGATGTTGGTCTGGCAGCGGACCACCGTCCCGCATCCCCTTAATCCCTCCGACGGTCACATGGACCGGGTTGTCCTGGCTCGGCGCATCTACATAGATGTCCTCGATGCGGTCGTCCCCCAGAAGGACCTCGAAAAGCCCCAATCCTACGGTGTACCTGGCGGTCACATTGGCGAGCTTCTCGATGATCGATGTCTTCTCCTTCTCGTCGGATCCGAGGTCGACCCGGTCCCTTTGGGCGATCCTCCGGATGGAACGGCCAGCGGTCTCCCTGACGTATCGTCGCAGCTCCTCGTACGACAAGGAGACGTCTGCTGGAGGGCAATTCGAAACAGCGTCGATGGTCTCCTGTACCGTGAGCGACCATTCCTTCGGGATGTTGTACTCCCAAGGCGAGACATGATAGAACGTCTGCGTGCCCCGGGATAGTATCTGGATCTGGGAATCGGAGACCGCGTACGCTTCCAATGCCGTGGACCCGTTGGCCTGCGATGGCAATGTCCAGCATTGCGAGAAACGGGGGCGTTTCATACGGTCCCGGCCTAACAGCTGGCGGACGCTTCTGGGAACCTCATTGGGATGGCGGACAGCGACCTGGTCGGTTATGATTCGGGGCATCATTCGGAAACCCCCACAATGCGGAAGGCTTCCTTGGCCACGGTCCGGTCTATACCCTTGGTGATGGATTCCAAGCGCGTCATCAAGGATGCGGTGGAGGCGGCGCAAGCGTAGCAGCCGGGACGTACGTTGGCGGAGGTGGCCCGACGGCGCAGGTCGTCCCACGGCATCGGGGCCCGATCGGCGATAGCGGCCGCCAACTTCCGGGGGTCGTTCGGACATGTCTGACATTGCTCCCCTCCCGATGTCATCAGGCTGCTTGAGCGGCAGGTTCGGACAAGTTCGGCATAGGCGTTCAGTACCCGAACGCAACCATCCCGGTACAGTGATTCCCAGTCGCCGGAGAGGACGACCTCCTCCACATCGCTCTGCTCGGCCATCACGGAGATCACCCGCTTCAGGCACACGATGTCATTCAGGTCCTTCGCCTTGAGGGCAGCCGCGACATTCGAACAGGAGGCTGTCCTCAGAACGAGAGTAATTGCATCCGGTCCTCTTCGGTTCCATCGGATGGACGACCGGCCTTTTTGCCACCAGAACTCGCTTTGCCCTCATTCTATCTGATGCCTAGAAACGTGTTCGAGGTAATCCGGTTAACATGTAACTGTAGGCTACGTCTATGGAAACTACGTCTATGGTAAAAAGGTGGCACAGAAGGCAAAGCACAGACCCATTGATATGGCCAGTGAGCTCAATGGCTCTACCCGATTGTCATCATAGAAATGACGTCAAGATAGGTTTGATCGGAGGAAGGAAAAGTATACGACCTGCACTTTTCAACTCGAAGCGTTTACTATAAAAATGTAATTCTTCGATGACGATTCGGTGGGTCGAACGACATCTGAGATGCCGACCTAAGATTGTATTGAAAAGGGACTCCAGAGGTCCTCAAATGTATCGAGCGAAAATTTTTTATAGCATGTTTGTCTAGAATATTCTACAGCCTTCATTGTTCTCAATCCTGATGAATGGTCATTGGGCGAGGGTAGGAAGGTCAATCCGTCGTGTATTAATCGGGGGGTTTTATTTGAAATCTGGTTTGAAGATATTGATAGCATTAGCCATAGTGCTCTCGCTGGCATTAGTTGCGGTACCCGCCGTTCCAGGAGGAAGCACACAGCCCATAGCACAGACGAACGATAACATGACCAATGCGGTCACCGGTTCCGTGAGCGTCACAGCAAGCGCGACGTCCAGCACCACGATATACTATTTCTGGAAAACTGGCTGCGGACACTGCGCGATTGCGGCACCGTTCATGAAAAGCATGGAAACAAAATACAAAAGTTACACGCAGATCACCTTCTTGGAAATTGATATAAAGGCCAGTGCTGCCAACTATGCACTTTTCAAGCAATTCAACGCTGAATTCAACACGGGGAGCGAGGTCACACCTACGCTGTTCATAAGGAACATGGTAGTGCTCATAGGCGAGAACGCGATCATGTCCAACCTTGAATCGTACATTCTGAAACTGATCGGCAGTTCTGTAACGCCCGCTGCACCTCAAAACGTTGTCGCGACCGCCGGGAATGCAAATATTAAGCTGACCTGGACCGCGCCATACAACGGAGGATCGGCCATCACAGGCTACAAGATTTATCGGTCTACGGTCTCCGGATCGGAAACGCTCTGGGTGACCTTAGGCGCGGTTACCACGTACACTAACACTGCATTGACCAACGGAGTCACCTACTATTACAAGGTCTCCGCGATCAACGCGAAAGGTGAAGGGCCAAAGAGCGCCGAGGTCCAGGCAAAACCGACCACGGTACCGACCGCCTCCGGGGTTCCCGGAACGGTAACCGGACTATCCGCGACCGCGACCGGTGCCAGCGGCGTGATCAAGCTGACCTGGACCGAACCGTCCAACGGCGGATCGGCCATCACCGGGTACAAGATCTACCGGGCCTGGTCCTCCGGGACGGAAAAGCTGGTAGCGACCATAAGCCCAGCCACCTCGTACACCAACAGCTGGTTGACCAACGGAGTCACCTACTATTACAAGGTCTCCGCGGTCAACGCGAAAGGTGAAGGGCCATTGAGCGCAGAGGTCCACGCGGCACCGGCCATAGGCTCTCCGGTTGCTCCACCGACCGCCTCCGGGGTTCCCGGAACGGTAACCGGACTATCCGCGACCGCGACCGGTGCCAGCGGCGTGATCAAGCTGACCTGGACCGCACCGTCCAACGGCGGGTCGGCCATCACCGGGTACAAGATCTACCGGGGTTGGTCTTCCGGATTTGAAACGCTCGTGAAGACAATCAGCCCCGGCACAGCGTATACCGATTCCTGGATGACGAACGGAGTCACCTACTATTACAAGGTCTCCGCGGTCAACGCGAACGGTGAAGGGCCATTGAGCGCGGAGGTCCACGCGGCACCGCACGCGTGACCCCAGGAGTTCCAGAAATAAGGGGAGCCTCGGTAGTTGGATGGGGCTTCCCTACACATCTTTTCCTCGAATGGGACGGATCGTAATCGTTGAAATTCATCAATGGTCAATGCATCAGGGATAGGTGCTCGACAAGCCACGAGAACAATGATGGCGATTCCAAGGCGACCTTCCGAGACGTATCGGGGTCACACCTGACGACCTGCCGATGCGACAGAATAGCATGCAACAGTCCATTCGAGATAGGGAGTTCTTTTCACATGTTACGATGCAATAACATCGTTACCTTGACCGCTCTTCCGCCTGACCATTTAAATCGGGTTTTATTCAAACTGCGTCCGGATCCGTCTTTCGAGGGCCTGGACCTCTGATTGAAGGAGCGGTACGGAAGCCTTCAGCTTGCTGAAGTCGCCGAGCAGAGGTTGTACTTTCTCCACCAATGTGCCTTCGATCTCCAGGGTTCCAAGCTCGGCCAGCACGATGTGGATCCTGTGCAGTGCCAGGTCGATCGTCCCCTTCATCTTGTCCTGGGTCGATCGAGGTGTTGGCCTGTGCTCCGAGCTGAGAGATAGCAGGGCTGACCGGATCATTCCTACCGCGACCCCCAAGCTCAGCAAGGCGATCTCTTTCTCGCTCAGCTTGTCGAACAGGAACTCATCGATGTTATCCGCCTCGGCGATGTTGGCGGACTCGATATGGATGTCCAGATTCGCCAGGCAGCTTGAGATTTCCTCGAAGAGCGTCTCAAGCGAATCTTCAAGACCGGACTCCAGACAGAACTTGCTCAGATACAGATTCCGTCCGACGTTGTAAGAATCGAATTCCCGGCTCAAACGTATCACTCTGGCAGGGTAAAGTGATTTGATAGTTAATGTTTGCCAGTTATCCATTCCACGAGATATGTCATGTCATCCCATGGCTGCCATTCATTGGAAGTACGGTCCCCCTAGGTCCATTAATGGAACAATCCTTACTTTCGAGGAACTCCGTAGGCTTCTGTAAGCCATCGTCAATCCCGCTTTAGCTACGCTTCCGTGGCGATTCTGCGTTGTCTTTAAGTCATGGAGTGCATAGCCGATGTCGTGGAGCTGTTAGCGCCGGTAGGTTACAAGGACGCCCTGAAGGCGGCCATCATCGGAGGAGCGGACGCGGTCTACCTGGGCGGTAAGGACTTTGGCGCCCGGCGTCTGGCCGAGAATTTTGACGATGGGGAGATGCGCTCAGCGATCAAGCTCGCCCACGACCATCACGTCAAAGTGTACGTCACTGTCAACACGTTGATCAAGGAGAGCGAGCTGGAAACGGCCGCCGGTTACATCGATATGCTCCGGGCGATCGGGGCGGACGCGGTGATCGTGCAGGACCGAGGCCTTCTGCGCCTCATCAAGGAGAGCATCAAGATGCCGGTGCACGCCTCCACCCAGATGGGGATCGATTCCCTGGAGGGCGCTCTCTGGGCCCAATCGGAGGGGGTCGAGCGGGTCATTCTCGCGCGGGAGCTGTCCCTCGCCCAGATCCGCAAGATCAAGGAAGGCACCAAGGTCGGCCTCGAGGTTTTCGTGCACGGCGCCCTTTGCTACTGCGTCTCCGGCCAGTGCCTGTTCTCCAGCATGCTTGGCGGCAGGAGCGGCAACCGCGGGCTCTGCGCCCAGCCCTGCCGGAAGGAGTATGAGCTGGGTAACGAGCGCGGGTTCCTGCTGAGCACCGCCGACACCTTCGGCATCGAGGCGATCCCGGAGCTTCTGCGCCTGGGCGTGAAGTCCATCAAGATCGAGGGGCGGATGCGCAACCCGCTGTACGTCTATGTGGCCACCAAGATCTACAAGTCGGTCATCAAGAGGGCCCAGGCGGGCGACCGTGAGCTTATCACGCCGCGGGAACGCGAGCTGCTGGAAACGGTGTTCAACCGCGGCTTCTCGCGCGGCTACCTGATGGACACGAACGTCATGGCCCGGGAGTACGCGGATTCGCGCGGTCTGCCGCTGGGAAAGGCGACCTCCGACGGCACCAGGCTCGCGCTCAAGACGGACAAGGTCCTGCCGGGGGACGGGATCACCATGTACCGGGGCGATGAGAAGCTGGCCGGGTTCGAGGTCAAGGAGCAGAGCAGCACCCGGGATGGAACCGTCTATCTGCGCTCCCCGTTCAAGATGGAGGTGGGCGAGTTCACGGTCTATAAGACGAAGGACCGGGAGTTCGACTCCATGCGCAAGATGATCGATAACATGCAGTTCCCCGAACTCACCGCCACAAGACGTCCGGTCCAGCTCCGTCCGGCGAAGCACCGCCGTCAGCCCCGGCAGGCGGAGATGTCGGTATATGCCTCGAGCCTCAAGGTGCTGGAGAAGGTATTGCCGTTCTCTGACCGCATCTACTTCGAGCGGAACAAGCAGATCGACGAGGCCAGGGCCATGTGCGCCGACGTCGGCAAGGAGTTCGTGCCGATCATGCCCCGGGTGTCGGTCGACATGCCGTTGCTCGAAGACCGGTCCATCATGGTCTGCAATGTGGGCCAGGCTCACCAGTACGGTGACCGGCGCCTCTATGGTCACCACTCGATGAACTTCTTCAACTCGCTCACCACCCCCCGGCTCTTCCAGCAGACCATGTCGGTGGAGCTTTCGCATGACGACATCTGGGAGACGGTGCAGCACTACGACGGACGGCTGGAGGTGCTGGCGTTCGGCCGGGTGGAGCTCATGATCACCAAGGACCCGTCCCTGAAGGAAGGGTTCCTGATGGACCATCTGGGTAAGCGTTTCCAGGTCTACCGGGACACGGACGGCTATGCCCACATAACCAACTCGTCCGACCTGTTCCTGCTCGACTACCTGCAGGAGATGGAGGACATGGGCATAGACTCGTTCTCCCTGGACCTGCGCCGCAGGCACCCGGACCTGGCCGAGATGGCCGCCAAGGTGTTCCACGAAAGGGACCTGGAGAGCAAGGCGGTCCTCAAGAAGAAGTGCGGGCCGATCACCTCCGCCCATTACCAGAACGGCGTGCCGTGAGCGGTTAGGCTCACTGTAGCCGTTACCGTCTTGGTGGCCGGGGTTCTATCTCCGCATATGAGCGAGCGCACCATAGGCCGGCGTCCCGGCAGGGCCGGCGTCGGAGGGTTCATGGAGTCGGTCCTGGCGATGATGGTGGTCATCTGCGGGGTGGTTCTGGTGACCGCCTCGCTGGCGTTCGTCGGGATCGACCTGAGGCGCGGTTCGGATACGAGCTCGCTACAGGCCACGTGCCAGTCGCTCACTGACCAGTTCTTCTCGCTTGGATCTCCCTTCTTCGAAGGGCAGACCCTTCAGAGCTCATCCTTGGGCCTTTTGAACTCATCGCTCTTTCACGTCGGCGCCATGGTAGCTGGCTACTGTCTGACGTTGCAGGACATATCCACGAATTCCACCTCAAAGGTCCTGTTGCGGACAGGTCCGATGTCTGGGGACAATGATACCCGTTCGTCTTCGCTCCCGGTTCTCATCTCCGTTTCCGACAGGACCGTTCATGCCGGCAAGGTGACGGTGATCGTGTGGCAATGAGACGATTGTCCGGGGATATGGGCGGAATGGCGGCGTTGTTCGACGCGCTCATGTTCCTCTCGGTGATGTCAGTTGTCTCCGTGACCGTGCTGGTCGCCTTTAACCCCGTCCATGATGTCGATGGGAATGTGCAATCGTATGTGGAAAAGTGCCACTCGGTCCTCATGGGAGCAACTCTTAGTTCCTGGTCAGAAGCCTCTGAGAAACTCATGCCCGTGTCGGATGCTATCGCCACCTTGCTGTTCATCAAGAAACCGCTTCCCGATAGGATTCATACGGAGATCGACGCGATGCTGCGGGGCCTGTTCCAACCCCAGTACAAGGCGGAGTGGGTCTGTTCGGACGGGGATTATTCCTTCACTATCGGCAGTGCCCTCGGAAATGATACCGGCGGCGACATCTTCGTATCCAGCCTGACCGTCGCGGCACCCTCCGGCCTCTGCTCATACGTGCTGACGGTCAGGTACGCCTAGTTTCTCTTCCGGATGCGTTCATAGGCCAGTTTCGTTCCCCTCCCGATCTCGATGAAAGAGCAGACGAATCCAGCGATGATCGCGGCGAAGATCAGCGGGATCGTGTAATCGGTAAGTGCCCATCTGATCGCCAGTAGGTTGATCGCGATCAGAACGACGGCGAGGAGGCTGAATGCGTACATCAGATATCCAACGATGGAAGTGGGAATGATGATAATGGCGCAGGTCCCGTTGCACCTTTCGCAAGAACGCCCTCCATACCAATTCTTAGGATGGAGCTCCTTGCATTCAGGACAATAGCAGAACTTCACGGTCCATTGATACAGGACCGGGGATAAATTGGTTTTGAACGCTCAGGTCTGGGCTGGAAAATGCGTTTTGTTCCAGGCGGTCTCTGGAAGGGACATGTAGACGTTAGGGTCCTCGACCTTCTTGGTCAACTTGACCTCGCACTCCTTGAGCCGTTCCAGATTGAGCGCCCAGTAGAAAATGCGCCAGTTCCTTCCGCTTGCCAGCTGTGTCTCCTCCCAGTGGGTCTGCAGCAGGTCTATGTCCTGAAGGTAATAGAACAACCTCCGGTCCTCCTGGTTCAACGCGTTGTCGATGATCTCGTCGTGATATCCGAAATAGTTCAGGATCCTCAGTGTCACTTCCTGCGCCGTCTCCTGATTGAACCCTGCCTTGGCCTCCAGTGTCTTCTCCAGTAATGTGAATCTACTTATGCTGTTGTTCTCGCTCATTTTCTAGTACTCGCATACAACTTGAGTCGGCGAGGTATTAAAACTTCCCTTCTAAAACACGGACATCAGGAAAGATGATGGGTGGTGCCTAAACAGCTTCGTGGTCTCGACTCATGAAAATCGATCATTCCTCAGAAAGGAGCCATTGTTGATCTCGGTTCGAGCGGTTCGGCAGTATGCCGTCTCCCCTGCCAGCCATCGATCACTTGGATTCTATCGTTTCCACATTCTTTGCCTTGGTCAATACCTGGAACTTCGAAAGGGATTTGTGGACCCGGATCAGTTCGATGTTGTTGATCTCCTTCACCTGTCTGTTGAAGGTAGGCCAATCAACGGTATGGTCGAAATCGAGAACCTCGATATTGCTGAGTATTACCGGCAATTCGATGGATTCGAGGTCCGCCTTGGACACCGACAGGTGTTCCAGGTTGCCTATGTGGTAGACCGGCGCTGTGGAATTGGCTATCATGGCCTTCATGGCAATGGTCGTGTACTCACCGATCGGAATGCCACGCTTCTTTGCTTCGGCCGCGAACTGAGAATAGGTCTCGTCCTCAATTCCTCGAATGGTTACGTCGGTCACTGAAAGTCTCCCTCGCTGATCTATCCCGATCAAGGATAATGGCTCTAAGAATTAAAACCCCTCCGACGACCATAGTAGTAATTGGGAACACTGAATACCAGGGAACATCGAATCCCGCCGCTGATAGGAGCCAAATCAGCCCTAGGCAATGGAGCGAGACTCCGATTAACCCCATACGGATGATACTTTCAGTGAATCCACGGTAAGCCGCGTTAATGCCATTGCCTAAGCCCATCCCATTGTCAGAGGCGTTTTCTTTTCGCTCAGCTTTCATGGGTCCAGTTCCTGCCGATCCGGCGTTGAGGCGCCTCTCTTCCCTTAGCCAAACATATTCTGGGTCTACATTCGCAGGTGTCATTCTCACCTAAATCACCATTATCACCATATGATTACAAAGAGTATATGTAACTTGCCATAGACCATTTATCCCGATGTCAAGATGGGCTGATGAAGAGGATCACCGTGTATCAGAAGATGTTGAACAGGAACCACTGGTTGACCGATAGGCAATTCATTTTTCACCACTAGTCACTCCATGCAAGGACCCACTGGCTTGCATTATGACACTCTCGTCATCAATTCACGAATGCATTATTGAATCGAAAACCTTAATCAAGGTTCCGAACATCTGGCCGAAGGCTCGAATGGCGTTCGATCGAATCTGGGTAGCCGGTTTCGGTCATGTTTCGAGCTTCAATAGGAGAGCAAGAGGAATTCATATGGGTCTGTTCGACAAAGTACTACCGAAAGAGCCGGAAAAGTTGACCAAGGAAGAGGCTTTCGCCGCAGTTGGCCTGGCCGCCATCGCCGCCGACGGAAGCATCACCGAGGAGGAAGGCCGCGGTTTCATCACTGGTCTGTATCGGATGAACATGTTCAAGAACTTCACCCAGAACCAGATGGGCAACCTCCTCAACAAGCTGATCAACATCGTGCAGCACCAGGGATTCGATGTATTGATGAAGATGTCCAACGAATCACTGCCGGCCGATCTCAAGGAGACCGCCTTCGCCGTCGCCACTGACCTCGTGTTCGCGGACGGGGATGTCGACGCCAAGGAGCAGCAGGTCATAACCAAGATCCAGGTCATGATGGGCATCCCGGAAGCCCAAGCAATGAAGATCATCGAGGTAATGATGATCAAGAACAAGGGCTGAGCTCTTAAGCAAAGTCCGACTTTTCAATAAATATAAACCTTTTCCATTTATCTTCATCATCATCTTAATTTCCCGTTCAGGTCCTAATCTCAATGTTGCCGTTTCTTGGGCTGATGGACAACATCAAGAATTTTAAAACGCTCGTATAAATAGAGTCCAAGAGTATAGTCTGTTAACACTTGAATGCACATCCACACTAGACCATAGTTCGAGGCCGAACTTGGGGAAGAAGGCGGTCGAATGAACATGTGTTTCGAATAGAAAGCTTGGCAGCAAGGGCTTGGAGATGAGTTCAGAATTATCGGAAAGGTTGAGGAACGCCATCGTGAGGATGGACAGTGAAATTGCATCAGATACCGCCCGTGAGATTGTCCTTAGGGGGCTGGATATAAATGATGCGGTGATCAATGGACTCAATGCCGGTATGCAGGAAGTTGCGAAAGGGTACGATAGGAGAGAACTATACCTCCCGCAGGTGTTGGCGTCGGCCAATGCCTTTTACAGCGCATTTGACATACTCCGTCCCCATCTAAGCGTAGGAGAGTACCATCCTGGCCAAAAAATGGTCATCGGGGTGGTGGAAGGGGACATCCATGACATCGGCAAGAACCTGATCAAGGTGATCGTCGAGGCCCACGGATACACCTGCGTTGACCTGGGAAGGGATGTTCCGAACGATGACTTTCTCGGGAGCATAAAGCAGACCAGACCAGACTATATCGCCATATCGACCTTGATGACCCCCACATTGATCGGGGTGCGTGACCTGGTCCAGCAGATCAGGGAGGAAGGCCTTCGAGAGGGTCGGAAGATATTGATCGGGGGAGGCCAAATGACGCAGCAATTCGCCGACTCGATAGGGGCGGATTTCTACGGTGCCAATGATAGGTACACCATTGCATGGTTGGAAGTCCGGTCTAAGATGGATGTGGACCATTGAAGGAGTCGTCCCCCTTACAGCGGGTCCAGGCTACGATTGACCGGGACATTCCGGACCGGGTCCCGGTGGTCTTGTTCTTTCAATCCGCCGCACAGCACGCGGCGGTTCGTGACGACGTTAGCTGGCATGAGCTATTGAACAGTTCCAGCAAACTGTATCGTAACGTCCGCCAGCAATACGAGTATTATGGCGCTGACAACTTCTTCCTGCCTCTGGATTTCCGCCTGACCGGCGAGGCCTTCGGCAGCCGGTGTGAGTACACCATGAAGAGCGGAGGGGGTATGAGGATGCCAGTCGTTACTGAATATGCCATTCAGAGGATCGAGGAAATAGACGAACTGGAGGTCCCCGACCCGAATCAAGTGCCAAGATGTCAGGTCATTCTTAGGACGATCTCAGAGCTCAGCGCGAAGTATGGCAACAAAGTGCCGACCATCGGATTCCTGGCATCCCCGATTGGACTCCGCCACGGACATCCTGGCAGGGAACTATTCCACCATATTTCCGATGCTGGCCAAGAACAAGGAGCTGTTGCACCGCCTTCTCAGAAAGATTACCGACTTCAACATCCTTTTCGGTAAGGAGATGATCGCCGCCGGGGCGTTCGGCTTAGCCTCGGTCAGCGGGGGGTTCAACAACATAACCATTAGCCCTGACCAGTTCAGAGAGTTCGTGGCGGCATACCAGGCGGACACCTGTCGTGTCTTGAAGGTCCCCTATTGTCTCCATCAATGTCAGGACGCCACTCCCTTCCTGGAGGATATGGTGGGAACAGGATGCGGTGCCATTTCGTTCCATGAAATGGTCGATATGGAGTCCGTGAAGCGGAAGTACGGATCGAAGTTGATCCTGGCAGGGAACCTCGGGGTTTCCGAGGCGGGATCGGTCATGTGCAAAGGATCCCCGGAGGAGGTCGAAGAGGCGGCCAAGAAGGTCCTGGACGTGGCCAAGGACAACGGCATGTTCTGGTTAAGCGCTGGATGCGAGGTCCATCACGCGTTACCAGAAAGGAACATACTGGCCCTCATCGATTCGGCAAAGAAGTACGGATCATATCAAGATTTAAGTAAATGAGGAACAAGGGGGTGGTAAGATGAAAGAGGCTTCGATCAGCATCCTGGCGGTTGATGACGACCCCGACCTTTGTTCCCTGACCAAAGCATTCCTCGAGACCTTCGACTCTTTCCGCGTAGACATGACGTTCTCGGTACGGGATGCGATGGCCATCCTCTCCCAGCGTCGCTATGATGCCATAGTGTCCGACTACCAGATGCCGGCGGAGGATGGGATATTCTTCCTCAAGGAATTGAGGTCGAGGAAGGATCGCACCCCTTTCATCCTTTTCACTGGAAAGGGCCGTGAAGAGATCGTGATCGAAGCCATTGACAGCGGGGCGGACGCATATGTCCAAAAGGGAGGCGAGACCCGTTCCGTGTTTTCAGAACTGGCCCACAAGATCCGTGTATCGGTCGCCAAGTCAAGGGCCGAGACCGGATTGAAGGAGAGCGAAACCCGTTACCGATCTCTGATCGACGGTTCGCCTGTTGGGATATTCCTGACCGATACAAAGTTCGATTGCACTTACGCGAATCGAAGATGGCTAGAGATGATCTCGCAGACCGAGGAGGGAGCTCTGGGCAAGGAATGGGTGCACGGTGTACCTCCTGAAGACAGGGAGTCGTTCAAGCTCAACTGGAGACGGTCCATCGAATGCGATGGGGAATATTCCTTCGAATATCGATACGTGACCGAAGATCAGCGGACCAAATGGATCTTGGGAAAGGTCGTGCCTCTGAAGGAAGGAGAAGGATCAGTCACTGGCTACATGAGCACGAACGTTGACATAACCGACCGGAAGCGCATGGAGTCGGACCTGCTCGAAAAGGAGCGCACCCTGGTGAAAGCCTCCTCCCTGGCAAAGATCGGATACTGGACATGGAGCGCTGAGAAAGGCTATATCGCGTTTTCCGAGGGCCTATCCCAGCTTCTGGGCTTGAAATCTGAGACCGCTCCGCAGCATGACCTGTTCTTCGAGATGGTCCATCCCGATGACCGTATGAGGGTGATCGAGGCGCTGGAAGGATCGCTGAAGGGCAAGGGAGACCTGAACATCGAACATAGGATGGTCAGGTCGGACGGATCGATCATCACTGTCAGGGACACCGTGGAGGTCACCACCGGAAGAGGGAACCGTCCGCTGTATCTGTTGGGAGTTGTCCAGGACATAACTGAGCATTGGCGTATCAATCGGGAGTTCATCGCGATCAAGGAATGCAACCAGGCGTTGTTCAAGGCCGAGACGGAACAGGAGCTTCTCGATAAGATCTGTCGGATCATATCCGTCCGGGCGGGCTATCGATTGGCGTGGATCGGTATGGCCCAGACCGACAAAGCCCGTTCCGTGAGACCGGTAGCCTGGAGCGGATTCTACGAGGAATATGTCAAGAACATCTGCACCACCTGGTCAGACAGGGAACTGGGCAAGTGTCCCGCAGGCATGGCGATCAGGACCGGACAGACCGTCCTCGTCCAGGACCTGGTGGAGATCAGTAAAGGGAGCAGAGAAGGCGAGGCCGTCCTGAGGAATGGTTTCCGATCCCTGGTCGCCATCCCTCTTAAGGATGGAGAGGCGGCCTTCGGGGCTCTGATGGTCTATTCCAACCGCACGAACGGTTTCTCTGAGGAGGAGGTGGCTTTGCTGGAGGAGATGACGGACGATCTCGCCTTCGGGATAAAGAACCTGAGGGCGAAGGCACACCAGCTGGAGGTGGACGAAGAACTGCGCCAGGAGACCGCGCTGTTCGAGGCCCAGGTCACCGCATCTCTGGATGGGATCCTGGTGATAGATCAGGATCTTAAAAGGATAATGGTGAATCGGCGTATCGTCGAACTGTTCAATGTACCGAAGCAGATCATCGATAACGATGATGACACGCTCTTGCTGGAACACGTTTCCTGTCTGACAAAATACCCTGAACGTTTCATTGAAAAGGTAAGGTACCTCAACGACCACATCGATGAGACCAGCCGAGATGAGCTAGAGTTCAAGAACGGTATGGTGCTGGAAAGATATACCGCCCCGGTCGTGGGGCGCGACGGAAAATGTTATGGCCGGACCTGGATGTTCCGGGACATCACTGAGCGGATACGCACCGAGAATGCCTTGCACGAAGCCAACCGGAAGCTCAACCTGATGTCCAGCATGACCCGTCACGACATCAGTAACAAGGTTTTCGCTATCAAGGGCCACCTGGCCCTCCTGACGATCAGTCAACCATCCCTCGCGTCAAATGAACACCTCAGAAAAGCGGAAATTGAAACAGACCAGGTCTCGGCAATGATCCAGTTCTCTGAAGAATATGAGAAGATAGGGTTCCATAGGCCAATTTGGCAGGATCTAAGGAAGCTGATCGCGGAAAGCATCGACGGCATCCCATTGGGTGAGGTGGTGGTGGTCAATGACGTGTCTGCCTCCACCGAGGTGTTCGCGGATCCGCTCATTGTCAAGGTATTCCAGAACCTCATCACCAATTGTCTGAGACATGGCGGCGATGATATAGTCATCCGTTTCCATATCGACGAGAAAGAGGGTGTCCGCAGAATCATCTGCGAAGATAACGGAGTCGGTATCTCCGCGGAAATGAAAGAGAGGCTGTTCACCAAAGGTTACGGCAAGGACCATGGTCTTGGCCTGTTCCTGTCCCGGGAGATCCTATCGATAACCGGAATGGGCATCGAGGAGCGAGGTCAACCGGGAAAGGGGGCGGTATTCGTCATCACCCCCCCGCCTGGATCCCTCAGGGAAAATGGCGGAACCTAGGCGTACCGGATTATCTATCACCTCATGAATCGCGAGCAAACTGAAGCATGAGAGATATTGGTTCTCAGAACTGGTGTTGAGATAATTGTCACCTTTTCAACCTTTCCCTGCTTTATTGAGATCTCATTGTTGATGCATATCGACCGGTTCAATATTCCAGAGATCATGCGCATTATTTCTCCATTCAATTCTATGCCCAATAGATTCAAGTAGTCTCAAAGCGCAAACAGTGGTTAGGGATGGGATCAGTGTTATCTATGAAGGATAGCCAAACGGAATTTGTCTACGAAAGGGGGTTGAAGTACATTCTGAGACTATATGTGACTGGTATCACCTCGAGATCTCAGGATGCGATCAGGAAGGTCAGGGAGATCTGTGAGCAGGAGCTGCACGGATTTTACGAGCTTGAGGTCATCTATGAGGGTTCGGACCTGGCAGAAGAGGTCAAGCACGATGAGGTACTGACCTCGATCAGAAAGCTGCCCTCGCCCCTGAAGAAGTTGATCGGTGAGCTTTCCAACAAGGACCGGGTCGTCATCGGCATGGAGATAGTCCCCAGGGAATGGCCATCGAGAAGGATGTCTGCCAATCTCTCATAATGGATTGTCGCCCTTAGCGGTTTTCGAGTGCCTAAAGTGGCTGGAATATCGATCCTCTCAGATAGAGCCAGGGCGTTCGACTTGGCCTAAAATGGTCGATCAATATGACATGATAAATCGACCTTGACCGGCTCGATAACCTGTCAGATCAATCACAGCAACCCCATAAGTGATGAGGGGTGACATCTTCCTATCTCTTCAAGCCCATGAAGTGAACAGGGGACAGCCCTTACGCATTCACTCCATTGCCGTCGCCGCCCTTCTTGCCTCCTCTGACCCGAGCATGGTCCGGGGACCTTTCCCAGACGGTGAAGGTGGCGTCCCCACGTTTGACTATGGCACCAGTATTGCGGGCCAACCCATAGCATCGCATTATCGAGCTGACCTCGGCATTTGTGGCGAGGGGTTTGCCGCTGCAGCTGACTAGGGCGCTGGTGACGTCCAAGACGATGAACTGCTCGGTTGTCATTTCTGCGATCTGCTCTGCCACCCTGTCAATCAACTTCTTTCGGACAGCCATGTCGAACCCTACTCCGATAACGATACTACTCTTCCGCGTCTCCTTTCGATGGATAGGATCTATCTGGCCATACTCTGCCAAATCCATTTCCCACGAAGGCATCGAGCAATTCTCAGACCTATTTCCATGTCCTCAGACAAACTGCTCGGATTGGTGTTAATGTCGCTACGACGTTCAAAATCCGTTGACTGATTTCTTAATGGTTTGTTTATTATTATCAAAAATGAAAAAATGTCTGGTGTTATTCGACCAACGTTAATAATTCAGGGAATAATCTTGCTAAGTAGCAATTTGGTGAATATATTGTTCTCCAGTCCTCTGAAGGATCCCCGGAGTCCCATTGAATCAAAGGACTCATGTTCTTGGCCTTCAGAACAACAATGACATGTGCTGCCGGAAGGTCGGCATCCGGTCCTAATAACCCTGCTCGATGGTTCAATGCCTAAGCCTAGCGTAGGTAAGCTTCTCTGCCAGTGATAGTACTGAACGGAATCAATAGTGATAATGACGGGATGAGGTTTATAAGTGAAAAATGTTGATTCGTTATTAGAAAGGAAGTTCAATCATAAGGTCAAGGGGCATCTTGACCTATACCGACTCGTCGATTGAGGCTCCCCTTCTCCCCCCACTATGTTCACACAGGCGAGTCGGAACATTTTCTTCTCATAACAAGATTAATGGCACTATCGGGTTTTTTTAAGGATAGATCATTAGAGATTACTTTTATCAACATTCAAACCAGGATCCATTGTGTTCATTCAGTCGATGGTCGGAATTCAAACGTCCTCTCGGCATGATCGATGGCTGCTTTGCATCTTCCACCCAGTTGTATCGCATTCTTCATTTCGAATGCATTCTGAACGTTCTGAGGCGTAAGAAAAGGAAATCCCTGACAAACAAGCGGCCTGGAATCATAAATGGAACAAAAATGGTCTGAATAGAAAGGACACGCACCGATCTCACTGGTCGGCAATTGATAGAACACAAGCTGGCCAGGGTCATCGATCAAACGAAGTCCAAATTTTTCCTTGAACTCCATTGGAGTCAGGCTCACGCTGATGGACGCTCTTTGAAGGTCACTTTCCGTAAATGCGATAGCCTCCTGACTGCAACAGCACTCTCCGCAACGCCTGCACTCAAAAGATTCTTGCAGCGATTTCAACAGGTCGATGCGGCACAGGATATCATCATTGATCTCCAGTTCTCCGGTCTGGCCATGACATTGGGCGCTTGTATCGTCCCTACCCATTCCCGCTCACTATGGTCCATTATGATGATACGTCAGAATATAACTTCGTCACAATCGATGATGCAAGTGCCGAGAAGGTTAGACCTGGATTTGATATGGGAACAAATGCAATTGAATGATCATTCATGACCTATAATCAAGTACAAATGAAAATAAAAAAAGTGAAGGCGATCGGGTTCACTGGACCTCTAGCCTCTTCTTGCTCCCGATCTTCTCCGCCTTTTTCGGCAAGGTCACGGTCAACACGCCGTCCTCCAGCTTGGCCGAGGCCTCCGTGCTGTCGACATCGGCCGGAAGAGGAATCTGACGGTAGAATGAGATGAATCCCCTTTCCCGGCGAACATATCCTCTCCCCTGCGTCCTCCACGTTGTTCTCCTTCTCGGCCTTGATGATCACCGCTTCATCGCCTATCTCCACCGAGACCTCTTCCTTCTTGATTCCAGGTAGTTCCGCCTCCACTACATATTGGCCATCCTCATCCCGAACATCAACGGATGGCATCCGAGAACCCGATGACCTGAAGGGCATATCTCCGATCCCCAGTCTGAAGTCATCGAACATTCTCTCCATTTCCTGGATCATGCCGCTGGGGTTCCAGAATCCCACCGGAACCAAGCTGTCCTGTCTCTTTATCACTGCCATGATCGACCTCCTTTTTCTAGACAACTTAGGGTTTACAACCCAAAAAAATAATTGTTAGAGCTTCTATAAGAAATTTGCTCAACACATGATCGCCAATAATTCTCAGCCCGTTCTCTTTTCAGATGTCGGTCTGGTGGTCCTAATTGGATCGAGGCGGTGTGAGTTGAGAATTGTCTCTTGCCCTGTGACGGACGTCACGAGGTTCAGGGAAGCCCATTGTCAAGGTGTTCAGGGCTATTCGCCCTGGCCTACGCTGGGAGTATCATCGTCGATCTTCCCGCCGGAGATCCGCATAAATGCCGAGGAGGGGGAAGGTGAGTGGACAATTACCGTCAAGGACAACGGGATAGGCGCGAACATGGAATATTCACAGGAGATCTTTCAGATGTTCCAGCGGTTGGATGCGGAAGGCCCTTTTCCAGGAACCGGGGGGTGCATTGCCATCGTCATGAAGATCGTCGAACGGCATGGGGGACGCATATGGGTCAAGTCGAGGGAAGGAAATGGAGCTACCTTCTACTTCGCCCTGCCAATATCCGGTGCCCATGGAAAAGAGAAGAGGAATCCCGATAGGACCGAATCCATGATCTATCCTCTATTGGTGAGAGGTTGAGCGATTGAACAGGTGCGGTTTCCGGGATCGGTCCTGACCAATCAAGCGTACCGGACTAATATGACAAATGCCTCAACCGACTTGGTCGATGGCCTCTCTACAAACCTATCGGCAGATCGTTCATTGTGGACCTGTTGCCATACTGCCAGCCCTGAGAATATGCTTCGAGGCTTTAAGCCTAACAGAAAAATAGGGGCAAGATATCGGCCAAGTCATCGCTGTTCACGCTGTGGGTGGCCGCCGCCCTGGCGGCGCGGTCGCCATTGAAGGCCACGCTCATCCCGGCCTCGGCGAACATCGCACAATCATTGGAATAATCACCTATCGCCACGGTCTCCTCCCGGGCGACTCCCAGCTCCGCCATGATCATTCTGGCTACCTTGCCCTTATCCTCATGACCCACCTTTATCTCGCAGGTCGGAACGCGTTCGTTACCGTTGAAGTGAACCTCGTTGCAGACATATCCAGAAATGGGGAATTGTTTTGACAGATCTTCTGCGAAGGACCCGATGCCGCCGGAGATGATGACCGCCTTGGCTCCACGCGCCCGTACCTCGGCCAGCACCACCTCCACTCCTTTCATCCGGGGCGCGTTCCGGGCCAGCTCGATAAGGACATTCTCCGTGAGACCATGATCCGCCATCTTCCGCATGACCAGCTCTATCAGGTTCTTTCCTTCGCGGATGTCCTGCTCGAACTCATCGTAGAAATGCTCCAGATCGCAGCCTATGGCCTGCTGACAGTATTGCCACGAGGACCGGTGTTTCAGCAGCACGCCGTCCATGTCGAACAGGAAAAGTTTGTACATATGTACAATGAGAAATCGGCATCCCACCTTATCCTGTTTTCCAAGACTCCGTTGACGGGATTCTATGGTCGGCCTGGCGCTCATTGAACTTTTGCAGATGAACGAAGGTCAGTGATTCGCTTACCTTCTGGGTCCTGAAAGGCGTATATCCTAGACTCAGGTAGAACGGTCTTGTCCGCTGGTGGTCGATCCTTGTGAACAGTTCGTATCTCTTGACATCGATGAAGGTTTGCTCAATCTCTCTCATCAGGTTCCTCCCGATGCCTTTCCCCCAATGGTCCGGGTGTACCACCAGTCTCCCGATGAGACAAGTATCTCCATCTCTTTGCGCCCTCACCGATCCGAGTATCTGACCATTCTCGACAAATTTCAAGATAACGCCCGCCGCAAGAATCTTGCCTCAGTTCCTCAAGGGTCTGGGACATAGGATGTATGTTGGGGTCGTTAACGAAATCCGCCTCAGACTTGAAAGCCAGTCTTTGTAGCCTTAGGATTTCCGGTAGGTCCGCCTCCATCGCCCGGTCGATCATCATGACGGAGAAAAGAGCCCGCGGTATTCAATTTTGGCGTTTGTCACGCATACACCGCCACCCTCTGGGCGGCCGGAGGACGATTAACGAGAGAACAACCCTCCATTTCCGGCCAATGCTTCCCTTGACCGGTTCTGTCGCTATTAACCAGGGTCGATCTCTTACGACTATGACAGCTGTCCGGCCTCTCTGAGCTCCTTGGTTATCTTGTCGACCGCCGCCTCGATGTCCTGCGGGACCCTGGCACCGGCGCATACAAGCTTGCCCGAACCGAACAGCAGGAGCACCACCTTCGGCTCATCAAGGCGGTACACCAACCCGGGGAACTGTTCCGGTTCGTACTCGACATGCTCCAATCCAAGGGTGATGGCGATGATGTTCAGGTTGATCTTCTGTCCCAGGTCCGAGGATGCGACGATGTTCTGGACGGTGATCTCCGGCTCGCTGTTCAGAACGACACCGGCCTTTCTGATCTGGGTCATCACCTTGTCGATGGCCATTTTGACCTGTTCGAGGCTCTTAGCCCCGGTGCAGACGACCTTTCCGCTGCGGAACAGCAGTGTCGCCGTTTTCGGCTCCTTTACCCGGTAGATGAGGCCAGGGAACTGTTCCGGTTCGTAGTCGGCGCCATCCAGTGAGACCGCCAGCGATTGCAGGTCCAACTCTGTCCCGAGCGACGCAGAGGCCACCACATTCTCGATCTTGTATTTGGAGATTTGAACACCCGACCAATCACTAGTATCTGATTGTCCATATATCAACGGGTATGCTCATCCCATCGTTCCATTGCGGTCACGGGAATGGACCTTCAACTTTGAACATATTCGGCGCTGTTGCCTATTTGGAAGCAAATCCTATTCCCTCGTGAGGTAAGATCCGGAGTCGTCGTACAAGATAATTGGAGGACCATCAAGGCTCGGATTCAGGTCGATGGATGGCCCCGAAATTGGTCTGGTCGGTCATACGGGCAGATCTGAAAAACAGGCGGTCATTTCTGGTATGGTACAGGTGGTTGGGCTGTCAGCGTCTTCAAACGCTTTTTTAGTTCCTGCATGTCGGAGGAATCGAAGTCCACTCCGAGTTTCTCCCATGCAATGTTGGTAACTAGGATTTGGAGATCTTCATCCCCGAGGTGATATCTCGTCTCCTTCTTCCCCGTGGTCAGGAATATCCTATGGACCGGCCCGATCAGTTTTGCAGACAGTCCGCCGCTCAACTGGACCCTGAGATGATAGTTGTTTCTTAATACCTCTATCATGGCGGTCGTTTTGTCGTACATGGATGCACCAGGTATGATTTGGCACAAATAATTAATGCTGAAATCGGGCTGGACAAACACGATCCATTCCCAATCCTGCGCCGACATTGCCAAGTCTTCCACCCCACAAGGCCGCTGGACCATCGGGCGTTCGATAAATAGAGGAGGGTCGCTAAAAATCTCCGTAAACCCATGGAGGGCGAACATGACGACCACCACTGTAATGCAATCCAGAACGGATTACGAGTTCGCCAGGTTGACCGATGAGCAGATAATCGAGCGCTATTTCGAGAAGGATTTCTTCTATGATTCGCTGGGAGGGTTGACCGACAATGAGCTGGATGACTGGATCGATGATTATATCTCCTATCTGCCAGAGACCCACAGAATCAGCGAAGAAGAGATCCCCAGCATGCTGGGCGCCAAATTGAAGCTGCTGATCCGCGAAAGAATGTGAGCTCGTGAAAGTTCCATCACGCTTGATCAACGGTAGAGTACTCGGTGGAAAGGTTTGCAGAACAGAGTCGTGAATTCGGGGCATAGGACTCCGTCCTCTTTACCCGTGGGATGGGTGCCATCAGGCACGACAGCAGTTTGCCTATGACACGTCTTGCACTAGATGGTCATGCTGATCATTTCAAGGACCCTAGGTTTTTCTCCAATGCATTTCCACCAGCCCCGTCTTTTCCAGTGTCTTCCTCGGAGACCTTCGAACGCACGTTGTCCCTCAATCTTGCTCTGGGCTATACCTGGAAACCAAGCCTGTTCGACTATTCGATATGAGGAACACCATGTGATGTCAGGGTCCATTGCCCCACGGTCAAGGGCAATGTCTTTGTCGGCCTATCTGCGCTGTCGTCTCACCGCCTATCCATCGGGACAAATGCCTTTCCATACTCTCCCACATATTCAGATGAAGGACGGAGGAGAATCGCATCCTCATACTGCTCTATCACGTGAGCGACCCAGCCAGATATTCTGCTCGAGGAGAAGAACGGCGTGTAGAAGTTCTTGGGGATCTCCAACGCGTCCATGGCCACCGCGGCATAGAAGTCCAGGTTGGGATAGATCTTCTTCTTTTGCTGAACGATCTCCTCGATCTTGGTGCACCGGTTGTACAGGCTCATCGTCCGTTCCCGATGACAGAGATTCTGGACCATGCCGCGGAGATGCTTCGTTCTCGGGTCCTCCACCTTGTAGACCCGGTGGCCAAAGCCCATGACCTTTCTGTCGTTTTCCAGCAGGCCTTGGATATAATCTTCCACGTGTCCCTCCAGGCCTATGTCATCCAGCATCTCCATCACTTTCTCGCTGGCCCCGCCATGGAGGGGACCTACCAGTGTCCCGATGGCGGACGTTACGGCTGAATACATGTCCGAATTGGTGCTGGCCGTCACACGGGCGGCGAACGTCGAAGCGTTGAACCCGTGGTCCGCGTGAAGCACCATGAGGCGATGGAGGACATCGGTCTCGTCGTCCCTCGGCGGGGTCCCCCGGAACATGTAAAGGAAGTTCTTGGTGAAGCTGAAGTCCATCTTCGGTGTCGGGACCGGCAGATCATTGCGGGTCCGATGCAGGGTGGCCACTATCGTGGGCACCTGGGCCATGAGCCTGGTCGCCCTCTTCAGGTTATTGGCTTCCGAGAGATTTCGGGCGTCAAGATCGAACTCCCCGAGATGGGAAACCTCGGTCCTCAGAACGTCCATCGGATGGGCGTGTTTGGGGGTTCTTCTTATGCTCTCGACAATCTCCTCAGGCAGCCTCATTTCGGAAATCAAGGCATCTGTGAACTCATCCAGCTCGCGCCGGTTGGGCAGTCTCTTGTGAACCAGGAGGTAGGCTACCTCCTCGTACACGACCTTACCCATCAGATCATCGATGTTGTATCCCAAATAGTAGAGGAAACCCATTGGATTGACGAAACTGAGCCTGGTCTCCGCCGCGGCAACATCCTTCAGTCCGCGCACTGCACTTTTTTCTGTTTTTTCACTCATCTTTCCTCACAATCCCAATTTTGAACATAGACGCTCGACAAGAGCAAGAACTGATCAATCGCGTAAGCGAATGGCGATATATGGCTGAATGCTTGCTCAGCCCAAGTGCTTAAGATCATATATGGGCTGGCCTGATCGATATATGCCGAAGACAAGAAGGGGAGCCCATCTTATAACTTTTTTTCGATGCACATTTGCATCCCTGCTACTTGAGTATGAAAATCAACCAGATCTCACCAACATAATTTTCTTCGAAGTTATTGCCCTGTATGTTCCTTCAGAGTCAATCCTGAAAGGTCAGTTCTTCTTCCTCCTGTTCCAACAAATCTTGACTCTAGACTTGGTTGATAGCTATCCTGAGCAGCATTACCCACTTCATTCTTCGGGTCATGTCAGTTAATCATAGCGGGCGGGATATTTGTTCATTCGTCCATATGGATGCTGAGGAGAATTAGTGTTGTTTCTACAGATGGAATCTGCATCTTCCTTGCGGTAACGTGCACCGCCTTCATACCACCCTCGGGAATGGCGATCTCGCCATTCATTTTTTCCAACTCGACCTCATTCGAGCTTAGTTCTTTGAGCTTGGTCATGACCGATGGAATTTTCCATTTTCCGTTGAGAACCTGTTCAAGTGAGGCGCCTTGGATTTCTTTCAGAGAGGTTTTAAAAGTATCAAAAAAAGCGGTGTTGGAGGAACGAATGATCAGATTCGGTTCTAAGATCAAAAGAGGTTCTCTTACCGTATTGACTATGCTCTCCGCATACTCCTGAGAGGCCCTAGCTTCCAATGTCAGTTGCTTCAATTTATTCTGGGATTGCTTCTGCTCATCGATATTGCCAAAGGTCATTACCACTCCATCAATGACATTCTCAACCGTTCTGTAGGGAATAATCTTCAACCTATACCATCGGCCATTTTTTGTTACGACTTCTTTTTCGATGGTGTTGAGGGTGTCCAGAACGACATTGCAGTCGATGAGTAGGTCCTCATAATGCAGTTTCAAGGCAATGTCCTGTATCGGTCGACCGACATCGCTAGGGAGCAGGTTCATGATCGTTTCCGTTTGGGGTGTGAATCTCCGGATCCTCAGGAGAGGGTCGAGGAAGACGATCGCCTCGTCGATCCCATAAAGCAGATTCTTTGTGTCGCTATTGATGACCGAAAGCTCCATGTTCTTCCTTTCCAGTTCCGTGTTGACGGTGAGCAGTTCCTCATTCAATGAATTGAGCTCTTCCTTTCCCGTTACCGATTCCTCGACAACGCTCTGCAATTCCTCATTGTTCGACTGGAGCTCCTCATTGGTGGATGTAAGCTCCTCGTTCGAGGATTCCAGCTCCTCGATCGTGTTCCTCAGGTTCTCTTTGGTGAATCTAAGCTCCTTCTCCAGCTCCTCGATCCGATTCTCCCGGTTCGGTGCGATTGTCAGCTCCTGTTTCACTTTGAGGATGTTACGTGGTATCTTCTTCTCATCGAAGATTACTAGGACATCGGTGACTGGAATCATCTCCTCAAGCGGCCTTATGATGATGTTGAGGAAAGAAGCGTCATCGTTCGTATGGACCAGGACCGCTTCCCGGATCACCTTGCCCCCGCTTTCCCGGGACTCGTTCAGAGCGAGAATGACTTCAGACCTGATATCGTCTACCAGGAGGTCTTGGATAGTGAGGCTAGCTTTGCCTGGAGAATGTTCCAAGTATCTTCGGGTTCGACCATGGAAATAGGTGATTTCGTTTCTTTCGTTCACAATCAGGCATGGCGGCGTGTGTTCTGAAAGCAGTATCTTTTCAGCTCTCTCGCTGTTTAAGTGTCCCTTTTTGGGAGTAATCCCTCTCTGGCTGATATCCTTGTTCAGCCTGGATTTAATATTCATTTCCTTTATTGCTATGGGAGGCGTGTAGGTCTTTCTCTTGTAGATTTTATGCTTTGAATCGATCGAGACGAAATCGTCCTCGAAACCGGTGATTGTCTCGGATTCCCCAAGAAATAGGATGCCATCAGGATTGAGGGCGGCGCTGAACATTTCAAGCACTCTTCTTTGGAGCCCTGGCTCAAAATAGATAAGCAGGTTCCGGCAAGAGATCAAATCAAGGTGAATGAATGGTGGGTCACGGGTCACATCGTGGGGAGCGAAAATGATCATTTCCCTGATCTCTTTTTTCACTCTGTAACCGTTTTCCGTTTTTGTGAAGTACCTATCTAGACGTCTTGAGGAGATATCCTCTGCGATGGCCAGGGGATATTCGCCGGTTCTGGCGATGTCGATGGCGTCTTCATTGATGTCCGATCCAAAGATTTGGATAATGGGGCTCCTGCCCGATTCTTCTGTCAATTCCTTTAGAATGATACCGAGGGAATAGACCTCTTCGCCGGTGGAGCAGCCGGTCACCCATACCCGCAGTTCCTCCCTTTTTAAATGGGGGGCGAAGAATGATTTCAGGAATAGAACCTTCAGCGATTCGAAAGCCTCTGGATTTCTGAAGAAGTTAGTGACCTCTATCAACAAATCCTTGAACAGAAAATGTATCTCTTCCTGGTTGGCCAGTAAATAGGTTGCATATTGGTCCTTGCTTTCCAGCTGATGAAGTGACATGCGGCGCTCGATCCTGCGGTTAATTGTGCTCTTTTTGTAGAGGGAAAAGTCATGACCAGTCCCGATCTTTACGATGGACAATATCCTGTGCTCGGCATCTACCACTCCTATTGGCTCCGCTTTTGGCGGTACCCTGCTGGTTCCCAATGCGTGGATGTATTTTAGAATCATTCCAGGCATCTCGATCGGAGGAAGGACATAGTCCACCAACCCGGTCCCGATAGCATTACGGGGCATGCTATCGTACTTTGCAGTTTCCGGGCTCTGTACCATGACCATCCCCAGACTGGAATGTATCGCCCTTATGCCAAAAGAGCCATCTGATCCATTGCCGGAAAGGATGACGGCAATAGCGTTTTCCTTTCGGTCTTCGGCCAGAGATCGGAGGAAGTTGTCTATTGGCATGAACGGTTCATTTTCACTGCTGCGGTCGAAGAGATGCAATCGCCGATCGACAATAATCATTTTCTTTCCCGGCGGGATCACATAAATTTTGTTCTTTCGAACCAGGGCACCGTTCACGGCCTGGATCGCTTCCATCGTCGTGGTTTTCGAGATGATCTCCGCCAGCATGCTAGAATGATGGGGTTCAAGATGAGTCACTACAATGTATGCTAGACCAGAATCCGGAGGGACCGACTTGAAAAAAGCCTCGATTCCTTCCAAGCCACCAGCCGAGGAGCCGATGGCTACGATTGGGAATGACTTATCGGATGGGAAGGTCTTCTCAGCAGACACCTTGCCTCTATCCTTTCCATTTTTAATACCATCTTTTACCATTCTGTCACCCCTCAGAATCTCACCATAAACCTCAGGCATCTACCGTATCGGTTGTCCTTGCTTACAGATTTTGTCCTGCAGAAACACCGTCGAAATCCGTAAGTTACTCAGCGCATATATTTTGCACATGGTGCAGAGAATCATAATTGTTATCGGCCACTTCGAATGACTATTTTGAAAAAGAAGCATTTATCCTATTTTATTAATAATGAGGATCGCAATGTATTCGATATCCTTATGGAGAATAAACTCGACGAGTCGAGCTTAAGGGAGCTGGCTAAGAAACGAATCGAAGGAAATGGGTTGGTCTATCAGTCCCATTCAGATGATGTAAGAAAGCTAGTAGAGGAGCTTATAATCCATCAAGAAGAGCTAAGGATTCAGAATGAGGAACTGCTAAGGATCCAGGTGGAACTAGAAGTATCGCGAGCCAGGTACTTCGAGCTATATGATCTGGCACCGGTCGGATACCTCATGCTTACGCCAGAATTGATAATAAAGGAGGCAAATTTGGCAGCCTCAAGACTTCTGGTAACAGATAGAAAGAATCTCATAAATAGGAGATTGTCGACTTTCGTCGCACCGACCTCACAAGAATCTCTGCACTTACACTATAGACTGCTGGATAATCGAAAAGAAAAACAGGTTAGTGTGTTCCATATACCTGTGGAGATGGGAAATGAGCTTCAGGTACAATTCGAAAGTAATCGAGTCGAAACAGGCCTGAACACCGGGTTCAGATCCATCCTCACCGATGTTACGGAGAAAAGGTTAACTGAGGAAGCCCTTTTTGAAAGCGAGTCCAAGTACCGAAGCCTGTTCAACAATCTCCGAGAGGCCGTGAGCTATCGGCGCTTGATTTTCGATGGAAAGGGCGAGGTTGTCGATGCTGAAATCATTGATGTGAACGCAGCCGCCCTCGTAGGCATGGGTAATCTTTCGACCAAGGACATCATAGGTCAGAAAATCACAGAAATTTTCAGCCCGAAAATGGCAAAAAGATCTCTCGGATGTTGCAGGAAAATGTTGGCCGCCAGTAAACCGATATCTGAAGTTGTGCAATTCGACTTCAATGGTCGGTTCTATCTAACGACACACGTCCCCGTTGGCATAGAGCATTACATTGTGACGAGTGTCGATGTGACTGATCAGAAGGACCTTGAAATGGAACTGAAAAGATCAAATGAGGACCTTCAACAGTTCGCCAACGTTGCATCCCATGATCTGAAAGAGCCATTGAGAATGGTCACCAGTTACCTTCATCTACTGGAAAAGAGGAACGGGGACAGGTGGGATGAGGAATCAAAAGACTACATGCATTACGCCATGAACGGCGCTCTTAGGATGAAGGTCATAATCGAAGATCTCCTAGCCTATGCCAGGGTGACGACTAACGGAAAACCGTTTACGGCGGTCGACATGGATGAGGTAATCGCCATTGTTCTTAACGACCTCAAGTTCTCCATCGAAGAAAGCCAGGCGGATGTAACGGCAAATAATCTTCCATCGGTCAATGCTGACAAATTGCAGATGGTGCTGTTGCTGGAAAACCTGATAAGTAATTCGATCAAATACCGAAACAACGCCAGGCCTGTCGTTCTTGTGACTGCACACGACGGAGGCGATTCCTGGATCATTTCGGTTAAGGACAATGGCATAGGAATCGACCCAAGATATGCCGATAGAATATTCCAGATGTTCCAACGGCTGCACACGGTCGATCAATATCCCGGCACGGGGATCGGTCTGGCAATAGCAAAGAAGATCGTCGAACGTCATGGGGGTAGAATATGGGTCGAATCGGTAGAAGGGAAGGGAGCAACCTTCTTATTCACTATCCCCAAGATCCGTGTGAATTGAATGATCAATTCGAGGCCTGCGGTATCTGGACCTGGGAATGATCTGAACAAACACGATGGCGGAACGATTCCAAAGGCATTTCACAAACTCTTAGGCTTAGGTTACTGGATTTCCACACGTCGATAGTATCCTCTGCCTTTCAGATGGAAGCTTATCCGGAGAAAAATTTATAATGAATGTCCTGCGAGTCGATATGGGAACGATATGTTTGCTCTAGAAGATGTGATAGGGGACGAAGTGATAAGCTCCGATGGGAATATAATCGGGGTGCTGGACGGAATCGCAATCGACACGGAAACCTGGAGAGCGCCAGTCGTCAGGATTTGCTTGAACCGGGGAGTGGACGCGCCGCTGGGCGTTACCAAGCCACTGTTCGGGGCGGCCTGTATCTTCATGGAATCGTCCAACGTCGAAAACGTTGCGGACCTGGTGACCCTTTCGAAGACGCTAGACGATCTGAGAAACTCCCTGATCAATCCATCACAGGTGCCGCTGATGGCGGGAAACATCATCGGCAGAAGGGTGGTAGGTCGCCAAGGTCACGAGATCGGGACCGTTGAATCAATCACATTCGGTACCGAGGGTCCCTGGATGGTCCAATCCTTCAGCGTCCGATTGGCGAAGGGGGTCGTTGCCGACATGAACGCCAAGAGGTCCCTGCTCTCGACTCCTTTGATCAGCATCGCAACGAAGGACATTCGGACAGTGGGCGACATCGTCATGCTTTCGATCGACTCCAATCAATTCGGGGAGATAATGGTTAAGGCATGAGAAACTGAACCGACATGGACCTTAATTCATAGGTGGTTCCGATGTTCGATGTTCTACAACAGGGCATCGGATCATTTCCTCCAATCATTCAACCAATCATACTGAAAATTCCACGACCAAAGCGGAAAGACAAACTAACGGTAGCCATACTGAATATCGAGACCAATAATAACAGAGGACTTTCTTTATTTAACCCATTCC
The DNA here is from genome assembly GCA_963695345.1 of uncultured Methanomassiliicoccales archaeon. Classification (GTDB taxonomy): domain Archaea; phylum Thermoplasmatota; class Thermoplasmata; order Methanomassiliicoccales; family UBA472; genus DASXVU01. The sequence continues at coordinate 132,745 of OY968769.1, read as the reverse complement.
ATCAACCGCCCAATGGTCATAGATTTCATTTTAGGGTTCGCCCTAGTTCTGGCCGCCGTCTTGTTCCTAGTCATTGCTTTCCTGACATCTCAAAAGAGTTCTGTCCCCTTTAAGATGGCCATTTCTAGCCCTAGCATTGGCCGTCGCTTTCCTGGCAATCACATTCCTCATGGAGATCCTTGCTCCGGATCTAGAAACCAAATTGCTGTGGAACGACCTCGAGTACGTATCCAACGTTTCACTGGCCCCGCTCTATTTCCTTTTCATCACGGCATATACAGGCAACCAACGTTGGAATAACAAGAAGGGAGTGTTACTGCTATCCATTCTTCCCGCTTTCATCCTCGCTTCGCTCTATACAAATGATTGGCATCATATGTTCTACACCAGTGTCAGCGGTGGCAACGGCTTTGGGTCTTTCGTACCCTCACATGGACCCATATTCTTCCTTTCCGTGATCAATATGGTGATCATCTATTTTTATGCCCTATTCTGCCTCTTCATGACCTACCTCAAATCGGGTCAGATGTTCCGAAAGCAGGTAAGGTTCCTGATTCTGACCTCCACCGTGCCACTCCTGATCCTAGCATTTGGCTACATCGGCCTTGATGGAGTCTCTATGACAATGGTGACCATCTTTTCCTTCCTGGTAGGAGGAATAATGATGTTCTTCGGGTTGCTCAAATATGAACTGAACGACCTGATGCCGATTGCCACCGATACTGTGATGGGCACAATGAATGAAGGGGCAATCGTGCTCAACAACAAGGGATTGATCGTCCATATCAATCCTTCCGCCGAAATAATGATCGGTAAAAGCCTGAACGAAGTATTCAGGAAGAGCATAAAAGAAGAGATAACCTGGTTGGGGCAGGATCATTCTCCAGATGCATTGTCCAAGAGCCATTCAGAGCTAATTGTGCTGAAGGACGGAAGTACGAGACATTATGATCTTCAGGTCTCGGCCATGAAAGACCGTGCTGGTCGGCCTGCCGGTCAACTCCTTATTGTCCGGGATATCACGACCGAGAAGATTATGAAGGATGCCCTGACAAACGCCAACACCAAGCTGAACATCCTTTCGAACGTCACCCGTCACGATATCCAGAACCAAATAGTCGTTATAAGAGGATATGCCGAGCTTCTTTCCAGGGTAAAAAATAGACCTGAGGAGATAGATCGATACGCTAGGTCCATCATTAATGCTTCAGCTCTAATAGACGACCAGTTCGCTTTCGCTAGGGACTACCAGGCTGTGGGTATCAAGCAACCAGAATGGCAAAGGGTGGATATTCTTTTGACCAAGGTGCGAAACACTGGACCATTCTCACCAGTTAACATTACTATTAACACGGGAAGGCTTGAAGTCTATGCCGATCTGATGCTCGAACGTCTGTTCTACAATCTGATGGACAATGCAAAGAGACATGGTAAAGGAGTCAATTCCATCGTTGTTGAGAAAAAAGAGACCGGGAAAGAATGCGTGATAATCTTCCAGGATGATGGCATTGGAGTGAGAAAAGACCTTAAGGATCGAATCTTCGAAATGGGTTTCGGAAGTAACAGTGGAATGGGGCTTTACATATCCAGAGAGATATTGAAGATGACTGGAATTACAATAACTGAGACGGGTGAAGAAGGCAAAGGGGCCAGATTTGAGATTGTTGTTCCCCAAGGCAATTGGCGTCAACTTGAAACTGACATGATTATCACATGATTCTTCATTATTAACTATTTATATTATATAATGTATTTTTATATTGACCATCGATGCCTGTTCGTGAACAAACGTTCTTGTTGAACAAGTCCCATTGTGATGGTGAATCATTGATTCTCACTTGTAAAATGTTTCGATTGAATTTGTCAGTCGTGCAATTCTGAAAGTTACACTGGTCCATGATCCATATCACTGCTCTGTATCGGCGTTCTCAAGGACCAGTTGTGATAATGTCTTGATGCTTCGTGGGTCCTGGGGTCCTTTCAGAACCCCGCTCATGTGATACATGCAGAATGCACATCCCACGCCCACCTGCGTGATGTTCTTTGAACTGGCCTCGTCCAGCAGGATCTCCGCCAGCTTATTGGCGATCTCCGGATATAGCGGTTTCACTCCCGCCGGCGCCCCGCAGCAGACGGCGTCCCTTCCATGCTCTTCGAACTCCACCACCTCGGCCACGCTGGCCAGGACGTTACGAGGGGATTCGATCATATCGTACCTTCTGACCAGGGGGCAGGGGTCCTTGAAGATGACCTTCTTCCCCGAACCGTGGACCTTGATCTTTCCAGATCCGATCAGATCTTCCAGGATCTCGGAGATGTAGGCCACCTCATAGTTAGGCTTCCTGAATAGCGCTGGATAGACGCTCTTATAGACATCATAACAAGCGGGACACTCGGCGATGATCACCTTGGCCTCCGTCGATTCGAACAACAAGGTGTTCTTCTCCGCCATCGCCCTCGCTTCGTCCATCATGCCATTGTCGATAAGGAACAGGCCGCAGCATCCTTCCTTATCACCGACTACGGTGAAGTCCAATCCTGCGAGAGAAAGCAGCTGGAAAGTCGCCTTGGCGGTTTCCGGGAGCTTCACTCCTGCCCAGCATCCAGGGATGTAAAGGTACTCAGCTTTCTCCGGTGGTTTGTAATCAACGGGCAAGTACCTGACCCGATCATGTGGGGGCGCCGCCATCGGTGACCCATGCTCGATTATCGCCTTGGCGATGTTGATGCATTTCTGGGGCCATAGTCCTCTTTTCCGAATCATAGTTCTTGCCACTTGAATGATCTCCGGGACCGAAATATCGACTGGACACACGGATTTGCATCGATCGCAACGAGTGCACAGAAAAAGGGTCTTCAGCATGTCGTCCGAAAGGTCCTCTTCGCTGAAGAGGGATCTCGCCGCCTCCACCTTTGCCATTGCCCCAAACGCTTGATTCCCCGTAGCCTTATAGAAGGGGCAGACCTCGGTACAATTACCGCACTGCACGCATGTGTCAATCATTTCCTGAGCATTCGACATTCCAATCGCCTACGAACTATGATTTCTGCCACCATATCTCAACGTCACTGTATTGCATTGGTATGATGGAACATGCTGATACCATCGATTTTATGGTATCTGTCATGGAAGTGATGGGTCGAAGTTACTATTTGTCATTGACCGTTAAAATATCATCATACATGCGGTTCCTGGCTTCTGGACATAACGGACCATGAAGTAATGCCGATCTGCCCGCCTTCGATCAAGGTCACTCTTTCAGAACCTAGCCATCCTGTCTCAGCTGCTCCAATAACTTCACTGTTGCCATGCAGGATCGCTGTTGCCATCAATCGGTTATTGAAGAGCATTATCGATGAATGGAACATGTCAGCCGGGATTGATCTTCGTCGTGGCGATGGAAGTCTCTAGCTCTCTTGTGATCGATGATCCTCATCGCCCGGTCTAGCGATTCCTCGACGAATTTCATTAACTGGATCGAACGGGGGTCGTTCATACGGCTCTCCTGTTCGGGAAGGTCGGGCTCATCCATCCGTTCTTGGATCCACCAGATATTTCCCCACGGATCCCGGATACGTCCAACCCGATCGGCCCAGAAAAGCGGTGTCATTCAGTTACCACGGCCGCTCCAGCATCTCTTGCTCGCAGCATGACCTCTTCTGCGTCATCAACGTAGAGTCACATCAAACCTGGATTTGATGGCCCGCCTTCTTTGCGGTCGAAATGCATAATGGCGGAATCATCAACACGAACCTCGACATGGTCGATAATCCCCTGCGCATCCCTCAGGCGACTGCCTTCCATTTCCTTTCCATCGAAAATGTTTTCAATGAAAGAAACAAGTTGTCCAGCGTTCTTGGCAAAGAGTCAAGGAGTGACGGTATGATAACCCGTCGGTACTGTCTGCAATTCATTTCTTGGCATGTCTATGTATTGACCACGCCGCCGATTAAGAACAATTAGTCTTCTGTCATTCCCTGGCCGTCAGTTCCGACAAATGCGGCAGCGCTTTTATTCCACAGTCCTATGAGAATGAGTTCGTCCCCGCTCTTTCAAATTCGGCATGCAGAGTCCACCTATGCTCTCTTCAAGTCGTTTTCCAGTGCATTGGATCCCCGATCACATCAGGGTGCACTCAAAAACACTCAAGATTTGCTACTATACATTGTAGTAGCAACTATATAGTTGAGTTTAGTTATCAGTCAAACAGACAAATCAGAGTGAGCCCATGTCAAAGAAGAAATTGGCAACAATTGCCGTAGTCCTGGTGATATTGGCAGCGTTCATCGGTGCGGTCGCTTTCATCAGGAACGATGCTGGTTCAAATGAAAACGATGGTCAAAGCAGCGACGATTCCGCTATAGACACCACTGCGGACAAAAGCGTGACCTCCAGCATCGTTCTCGGTACCACTGTAACCGTCAATGGTTCAGCCATAACATCGGATTCCACGTCCGCGGTATACTTGTCGTCCAGTTCCGGGATCGCCATCATTGACATAGTCCAGGCCGGTGTATATTCCATAAGCGGATCGGCCGACGAAACTCAGATATTCGTGAACGCCGACGACAGCGACGAAGTAGTCCTCATCCTTGACGGGATCACCCTGTCATGCAGCTCAGCCCCGGCCATACTGGTCCATAATGCGTATGACCCGGAGATTGCCGGTGACGCCGGCGTGACCATCCGCCTCGCCGATGGGACGACGAACTCCATCGTCGGTTCGCATAGCACCGACAATGACGGCGCAATAAGCTCGGACATCTCCCTATTGATAGAAGGGAACGGAAGTCTGGACATCGAGTCTGAGTTCGAAGGGATCGAATCTTGCATGCATCTCACTATCAACAGCGGCAACATATCCATATCCTCGGCGGAGGACGCGATAAACGCCAACGAGGACGGGGTGAGCGTCATTACCATCAACGGGGGAACGGTATACGCTGACGCCTCCGGAAGCGCCGACGGTGACGGTATCGATTCAAACGGGTACATCATCATCAATGGCGGAACGGTCTATGGCTTCTCCAATGGCCAGAACAGCGGTTTGGATTCCGACCTGGGAACGATCATCAACGGAGGGCTGGTCTTGGCCACGGCTCTTATGCACGACGGAGCCAGCAGTGCGTCCGACCAGACCTGCATCGATTTCAGCTTCTCCATCACCGTAAGCGCTAACAAGCTGGTCTATGTCCTCGATCAGTCCGGGAACCCGGTAGTGGCGTTCAAGACCTTGGCCAGCTGTGCATCGTTCATCTTCAGCTCGCCTGAACTGGGTAGTGGCGATACCTACAAGGTGTATGTCGGCGGGAGTGTCGACGGCACGTTCGACGCGTATGGTCTGTGCACATCCTTCACCGTGACCAGCGCCGGTACGCTGCAGACGGGCAGCACGCACACTGGGATGTGATGAATCCGATCGGACAAGGAGTAGTAATTTGAAAACCGGGGGAAGTTCACACCTTCCCCCTTTCAGTTTTTTTAACAATCATGTATTGAATAGAATCAAAGAGGAATCGAGTGGATTTATTCATCCAGAAGATCACAGTTTGAGGCCCATCGTCCTGGCTTTCTCCATCAAGGCATCGTCATTCTTCGCCATATCATGGTCGAAGAAAGTGCAGCACACGATCCGTCCGATCGGCTCAAAGAAGAAGTGCTGCTCCAGGGTCTTTTCCAGTCTTTTCGAAACGTTTTCGGCCGCATCCTTATCCAGGCCGCAGGTCACAATGGTCACCAGTTTCTTCCCCTTGGGGATCGTGGTGGAAAAGTTCCTGTCCATGAAACTGAAGAATCGGTTCTGGAATATCCGGTAAAGTCCGTTCTCGACATTGAAACTGATCGGCGTAGATTGGATCAATCCCTCGCAGTCGCGGATATCACCCATTATTTCCGCGATAGTATCGTTGAGCCTGCAAATCCCGGTCTCTCTGCAGGAGCCGCAGTTCTGACATTCCGTAAGCGGGCCGAGCTCGTTCAGATTGAATATCTTGACCACTTTCCCGTTCTCTCTGGCGCCTTCGGCCACCGCATTCATGATGGTCTCGCCTGACCCATCCTTGTACGTGGAAGCATTGACCGCGATTATCATTTTCCCAATGATTGAAGGCTGAATGCGTTTATAATTTTACTGTGACCATCAAATGGCAACGCTTCAACGACTTTGTCTTGAGTTTGCTGCCATGCCCAGTATCATTGTTGCCAATACGCTAGTGGATTCTTGGGTCGTAAGAATCCGTGACACGAGGTAAACCGCAGCCTAGCATTTTTGTTGTTGGGGTAGATCGATAATTAAATAGACTTCTCATAAGAGCATTCTTAAGAATACTGAGATGTCTGGGTCTCTCGGTTTTTCCTGGAACATCTTTCTTTTTGAATGCCTGGATCGGACGATAGGGGCGGTCTCGATGCCTGACATCTGCCCGGTAGTTCTTCTTAGAATCTCTCTAAATAGACTATATCGCTCTAATAATCAAAATAGGATTTTGCATCAAGGCCATTAAATATTTAAATATGGCATTTTTTTAAAAAAGGAGACATGTTGGGAAATGACAGATTGTGAAAAATTGTCCACCTGTGAATTCATGAAGGTATTCTCGAACGATGACTCTAGAAAATTGGCTTTGGCAGGATTTGTCAGAGCGTATTGTAAGGGTGATAATCAGAATATCTGTTTTAGAAAAATTGTAAGCAAGGAACTGAAGGGATCAGAACACGTTCCCAAGAACATGATGCCAACCGGAAGACCATTGTCTGGAACAAAAGATGACAGCTGGTCTGAAGATGTCAAGATAGTAATAATCAATGCAAGGAAAAAGGTTTGAAGTCTGCCAAAGATGCTAAGAAAGAAACGAAATGCAATTGAAGTTTCAACGCAATCGGTGGCTATTCGGCCACCGCAAAAAGCGCCATTCTCCGAACAGCAATAAAAGTGAAGTGAAGCCTAGATTGCAACGCAAAACGTAGTATGCTGGCTTGAATTCATTCAAACCAGTGAACCGGTTTAGGTCAAGGTCAATATTTATTTATCGGCCATTTATTATTATGGTCATGAAGACCGAACTCGGGGTGAAGAACCTCCTATACCCGTTGCCTACCACCATAGTGGGAACGATGATCGAGGGAAGGCCGAACTACATCGCCATCGCCCACGTGGGCATAATGGACCTGACCTCGATATCTTTGGGGATGAACAAGGCCCACCACACCAACCAAGGGATCAAAAAGAGCGGAGCATTCTCGGTAAACATCCCATCGACGGCGTTGATGGAAGTGACCGACCACGTGGGGCTCGTGAGCGGCAAGGACGAGGACAAATCTGCTTTGTTCGATGCATTCTATGGAAAGACCGGAGCACCCCTGATAAAGGAATGCAAGGTCAATATGGAGTGTGAGCTCCTAAAGACGGTGGACTTCCCCAACTACGACATTTTCATCGGGAGGATCGTGAACACCTATGTCGATGATGATTGCCTGGTGGGCGGGCAGCTGGATCTAACGAAGGTGGATCCCATGCTGTTCTCGATGCCCGACAAAGGTTACTATAAACTCGGTGCCCGTTCCGGTACGGCATGGTCTGTGGGCAAAGGCTACAGGAAGAGCAAACGGGGTTAGAATGAGAGCGGGGAAGAATTAAGCTTGCATGCTCGATTTCGTTACTGGACGAACCCGGCCCAGCATTTCGAACGTCCATTTGAGGACATTTCTTACTAACTAGTGGAAAAAGGGGCTAGTAAGGGGTTTGCGCTTGGATGGCGTGCTTACATCATGTCTGGCATGCCCATTCCCGGCGGCATTCCACCCTGTGCGCCTGGCGGCATCGGGGGTGCCTTCCTGGAGGCGATGACGTCGTCGATCCTCAGGATCATGTTGGCGACCTCTGTGGCCGACTTGACCGCCTGGGTCTTGACGCGGAGCGGCTCGATGACGTTGAGCTTCAGCATGTCGTCCGGCTTGCCGGTGTCCAGGTTGATGCCCATGTTCTTGCCGTTCTTCTTCTCGTGCGCGCTCTTCAGCTGGATGACGACGTCGATGATGTCGAGTCCGCCATTCCCAGCTAGCGCCTTTGGGATGATCTCCATGGCGTTGGCGAAGGCCTCGATGGCCAGCTGCTCCCTTCCTCCGACGGTGGAGGCATAGGATGCGAGCCTGAGGGACAGCTCGATCTCAGGGGCTCCTCCGCCCGGGACGACCTTACCGTCCTCCAGCGCGATTCCGACAACGCGAAGCGAGTCATGCAATGCCCGCTCGACCTCGTCGATGACATGTTCCGTACCGCCCCGGATGATGACAGAAACCGCCTTCGGGTTCTTACAATCTGTTATGAGGGTCATCTCAGACTCCCCTATCTTCTTCTCTTCCACCATGCCAGCCACTCCCGAGGTCCGTGGCGCTCAGCTCGTCGATGTTGCCGACGACGTTGGCCCCGGTGGCCTTGGAGATCTTTTCCATGTCGGATTCCTTGAGGCGCCTGACAGCGAAGATATCCTGCTTTGCCAGGTAGTGCTGCACCAGGTCGTCGATGCCCTTCTGGCAGAAGACGACGTTGGCGCCTGCGGCCTTGATCTTGTCGGCCATCCTCTTCAGGGTCGCCTCTTCCTGATCGAGGAAGCGCTGCATCTGGGACGGATCGGTTATCTGGATCTTGGCCTCGACCTCGGTCTTCTTGATCTCGAGAGCGGCGGAGAGCAGGGCGATCTTGGCCTTCTTGACGACCTTGGCCATCCTCGGGTGCACGCGCTCCTTGTCGAGCACGATGCCCTTGATGATCTCGGTGTCGGCGATCGATCCGCCGGTCTTCTTCTCCACCTTGATGTTGTCGACGTCGACGGTCCACTTGCCAGCGCTGTTCTTCTCGGCGATGGCCTTGATGGCCTGGACGCTCAGGTCGGAGAGGAAGTCCCTCTGTCCGCCCACGCTCTTGCCGGTCATGGCGGTCATAGCGACTTTGGTGAGCATCTCAACATCCTCGGCGGCGACGGGGACGGCAATAGTATCCAATACCTTCAATGCCTCAGCGGCCGCCAACTTATACCCGTTCGCGATTATTGTAGGATGAATATGCTGTTCGATGAGTGATTCCGCATTCTTTAGAAGTTCACCTGCCATAATGACTGAAGATGTCGTCCCATCTCCGCACTCGCTATCTAGGGTCTTCGCGACCTCGACGACCATCTTTGCCGCGGGATGCTGTATGTCAATCTCCTTCAGTATAGTGACCCCATCGTTGGTGATGACGACGTCTCCCATAGAATCGACCAGCATCTTGTCCATTCCCTTGGGCCCTAAGGTCGATCTTACCGCGTCAGCGACGGCGCGGGCAGCAGCGATGTTGTTCGTCTGCGCGTCCCTATTCTTAGTCCTCTCGGTACCTTCCCTAAGAATGATAATCTGTTGACCACTCGACATCAGTTGACTCCTACTAGACCAACACTAGATTAGCACTTCTATAAATAGTTACTTAAATAGCCAATTAACCCATTTCGCGGATAGTGTATTGTCGTTATATGATGCCATTTCTTCAGGATCCGCATCAGCATGATGATTTTCTGAAACTGTAAGGTGAAAAGAGCAGTCAAGAGAAATTATCACCAGCCAAAATCCTTCAGGCGTCATGTTAATGGCCACCAAAATAATCGTGTATTGGAATCGAGTGGTGTTGCGTTCAACATCCTTATCGCCATTTTGGGTTTATTCGATATCGGTGTCGATTGGAAATGGTTGAAGAAGATAGACTGCATCAAGAAATCGACCTTTGGCAAGGAATGATTTCATAGATTATTCATTGGTCTGATGCAGGGATGTCAAAGGCTATTGGTACATTGATGCTTCATGTATCGGTCCATGCAGTCATGACCGGATCATAACTACTGGCATTACAGCCATTGTGAATGATTCAGCTTATCTGTGCTTTCCACCGATCTTTCGTGACAAAGACTTCGTGATTAATGCTATTGATCGTCGGTTCAAAAGGGCAATGTCCTCAACCCTTTCTGCCTTGACCGGGATCGATTTTGGAGGAACGTAGTTTGATGATCCAAGGATCTTGGCTCGTAGCGTCCCGAGAGGGGTCAGTGAATAAGCCATGCAGGGACCACGGCGTGTTTCTACGTACCTTTTCTCACCGAATACGAATCCAGAGCATTCGAGTTTGTGAACTCCTTCTGAGACCTGGATCACGGAAAAGCCTTCTGTCGCCCCGATTCCTTTACGACACACCTCGAAGGGCAAGCGACGGTCATTCAAATGTGAGCGGTTTCTGTAAATGAGGAGAATTATGGAATCTTCACAGTTCATGTTGCTTTCGTCCATTTATGCTCTTTCGAGGATGTGCGGTTGGTGATTCGTTCCAGAATTGGAATTCTGCTCGTTGAGAAGGACAATTAAGGTTCAAAGGAACCAAGTTTCAGTCGATTCTAAGGAAGAAGATCGGGCTGCTGGATGAAAGGGCCGATCTAATCTTGATTCATTCCTAGCTCGGCTTGGCTATAAATACTATTGCTCGACCTAGTCCGCCGGGTAGAAGTGGTGCCAGATAAGATCTGACAAAATAACTTGGATGGCATTACTATTGTGATATCAGCGATCTTACTTGCTTATCGACATAAGCTTATGCCAGATTATGAAAACTCGCTAAACTGATAAGGATATTCTAATCCTTCGTATATTGTTCCTTAACCAATTCCACCGATGCCTTTTCCTAATATTCGTTATCTTTTGTGCTTCTTTCCACCTTCCTTTATTTCATCCCAACAGCGCATGAACCCTCCTCCGACGCAGCTATCTCATCATCAAGCATTTTCTGCCTTGAATCATCCTCATCGATGTCATGGGACTTCTCGAGGACGTGGCTCCACATCGTTTCAAGCGAGATTTGTCGTAATGCGTGAGCAATCGACACCATTCCTTTATAATGCCATGGCTAAGTTGAACGATCATGGGCAATGATGAAGTGAAAGGAAAAGTCAAACAGGTCGAGGGACAGGTACGTGAGGAAGTAGGCAAATTGACTGGTAATAAATCAGAACAGGTCAAAGGCAAGCTTCAACAGGTCGAAGGTAAGGTTCAGGAAGAAATCGGGAAGGTGAAGAGGAAATCCGCTTGATCGGATTTTCCCTCTTACGAAGGCAGTTGGACTTATCACCATCGTGTGATCATGCTCGACGCCCCTTACTCTCAATGGTTCGAATTAATTATTGAGTGAATCGTAATCAAGAATTCAACCTACATCCGAGAACACGTAACCCGATCTTCAACATCCAGTTTGAATGTTAATGGTCATCCATTTGACCAGATCGATTGAAAATGGAACTCCTGGATATCCGAATTCTTATCGATCACAAGCCTGAATATATATAGGTGAGCCGGGTAAAAGGGAAGAGGGAAACATATAGGGCGGATCACAGGATGGCTGGCAGGGAATAGGAGGAGTTCGACTCACCACTCTGGTACAGACCAAGCTGAGAACCACTCCATGGGCCGGAAGATGTTCCGAGGCAGCCTGTGGTCCTTTGGCACTAACGCCATACAGCAGATACTCACCTTGGCCCGTCTAATTGTTCTCGCTCATCTCCTACTTCCTTCTGACTTCGGTCTCCTAGGCATCGCGGTTCTCACCATGTATGGTCTGGACGTCTTTTCCCAGACCGGGTTGCAGCAGGCCTTGGTACACAAGAAGTCCGACATCACCACGGACCTCGACGCTGTCTGGACCGTTCTGGCCGTTCGAGGGGCCCTACTGTTCGTCGCACTCTTCCTGCTGGCGCCTCTCATAGCTGAGTTCTTTGGCACGCTCGAGGCAGTTCCCGTGCTCCAGGTGATCGGGATCTCACTGATATTCCAAGGGCTGACCAACCCAGGCACATTCTTTTTCCTTAAGGACCTGGATTTCCGGAAACAGTTCCTCTTCCGGTTCAGCGGCACACTGGCTGATTTTATAGTATGCATGACAGCCGTCCTCATCTTCCAGAATGTCTGGGCTTTGGTGTTCGGTCTCATCGCCAAGGACCTGACCCTTCTGGTATTGAGCTATGTCATCCACCCCTACCGACCCAAGCTCAATTTCGACCTGAGGAAGGTCCGTGACCTCTCGAATTACGGGAGATGGATACTGGTGTCATCGGCCCTGGTGTTCATATTGATCCAGGGGGATGACATCCTGGTAGGTCGAATATTGGGAGTCGCCGCCCTGGGCTTTTATCAAATGGCCTACGGTTTCTCAAACACCCCCTCCACTGAGATAAGTCAGATGTTCTCTCAGGTGGCGTTTCCCGTTTATTCAAAGCTGCAGGACGACCTGGTTCAGTTGAAGCACCTCTTCCTGAGGACGCTCAAGCTGACCTCCTTCTTCTCTTTCCTGCTGATCGGTTTCCTGGTAGCTCTGGCGCCCGACTTCACCCTGTTTTTCCTGGGTGACAGCTGGTCGCCCATAATACCATTGATCCAAATACTGGCCTGGTGGGGCCTAATCCGAGGCTTGGGAGAGGCAGCGGCCGCTTTGTTCATGGCAGTCGGCAAGCCTCGTATATATTCCAGGCTTCAATTCGTTCAGGTGATCCTGCTTCTGGTCCTGTTCTTCCCCCTGATATCATACTATGGTCTGGTGGGTGTATCGATAGCGGTCTTGTTTAGTTCCATCCCAGTGCTATTTCTTTCTCTAAATGCGATAAAAAGCATCATGCATACCGAAGCGAACGAGGTCTATCCCCTTCTGATCTATCCGTTCTTACTGGCCTGCTCCGGAATCGCAACTGTCTCAATGGTCCGGTTTGTTCAGTTCCCAGTTCCAAGCCTGCTCTCCTTCCTGTTGCTCTTAGGAATATTCGCCATTACCGTTCTGACGGTGATCTGCCTATTCGAACGGTTCACTCCTTACAAAATTTGGGCCATTCTGAGGTCCAATCCTAGCCTTGGAAATGAAAACCGGTCTGAGCTTTGAAAATAACCTAATCTACTGAACCAGCGGCTACCAGATTAGGAAACGAAAAATATCCTTTTCCATCCGAATAAAAATGGACGATTTGATCATGATAACGATTCGTGTGCTTAAGTTCATCATTGCTAGATGGGGATGTATGCCTTTCCGTACTCTCCAACATAAACTTGGGACGGACGAAGAGAACCGCATCCTCAAACTGTTCGATCACATGGGCTACCCAGCCAGATATTCTGCTCGATAAGAAGAACGAAATTCGAACCATATCCGCAGTCTAGGTCGACGACATCCTTTTCCCCTCAGGTCAGGCAATAGTGCCCTCATTGCTGGCTGCTCGATCAGGTTATTGTAATCAAATAGACTCCTTCTCAATTTGATGTACTTATCAAAGAAGATGCATCATCGAAATTGTTAGGATTCATATCTGCATCGCTCATGTAAGAACAATCTGCTAAGTCATCCATTATTAATATGAGCAGGTCCGTCGATTATTCTGGGAGAATGAATCGACCAGACACCCATATTCTGGGTGTAATCTGAAGACTTACTAAGGCTTTTCATAAAAATACAAAGGATGACTATAATGAACGGATCAAACAACTCTAACCTAAATCAACCATCAGCAAAGAAAAAGAAAACAAAAATCGTAATCGGTATCGTCGTCATTGTTGTGATTGTAATCGTTGCCTTGTTGGCGTTGTCGATGGGTGGTTATATAGGTGCAAACAAATTCAAAGCAACCATATACATCCACGTCACAAGTGCCCACATCGCGAATGTTATTGATATCAATCTATATGTCAATGGTAACTGGATCAGATCGGATACCCTGAGCGCATTGAGCTCACAGGTCTATCAATATGATGCTTGGCTGTCTGGATCATCGGGCAACATCACAATTTCCGGTACTGGAACCGGTGGTGGTCTGGGAGATTCCTCGGATTCAACCACGATAGAAGTTGCAGATGGTGGAACATATAACATCTATTTGACCTTATAAACCTAAACGGACCTCCCAGTCCGTTTTTGTCAATTCGTTAATGATACGATTTCAGTCAAAAGGAAAATTGGATAAACTGTTTAAGGAACGATATGGACTGTTGGATAACATGGGATAAGATCAAAAGTCCTAGATGTAGTGAAATTATTCCCTGTCAATCGTACTTGAGTATGCAGGCTATGCAGATTATTTAAATCTAATAATAGTTAAAAAAGTGTCTAACTCTACTCTCTTCTCAGATATTTTCAGATGATAGTTGAAGGAAGATGGGTGTCCTTGTAGTGAACCTGAAACCGAGCATGAAGAAGGGAAACACAGCGATCCGGGAAAATGCATCCACACAGGATGACATACAAACATCGTTCCAGGTCATCCATGGCCGCTCTCCTATCATAGGTTTAAAGCCGAGGCCGTTCCAATATTTCTGCCATGTCTCCCAAAGAAAGATTCCACTCTGCCCTTCAGCCTTGATATGCCAGATAGGATCCCGACCATGCACATTCAACTGGGTGGAGGAAATCGCATTCAGGAGGTCACCGGACTGACCATAAGGGAAGCCTATTCGGACCCAAACAAATTCGCTAAGATATGTCTCGCGACGCAGGAGTTCGGTTTTGACAACATCATGGTAGGGTGGGGCGACCTGTTAAATGAAGCCCAGGCCTTTGGGGTCAAACTAACATTCCCTAAAGACGAGGATTACCCGAGGGGCGCTCCATTATCACCAGAGGAGGTCGATAGGCTGGAATACGTCGATCCGATCAAAGACAAGGTTTGGTCGACCTCCCTGGAAGCCGCGAAGATCATCAACGCGAAGGTAGGGAACGAGGTCGCGGTCATCGGTCAGGTGAGCGACCCGTTTACTTTGGCCGCTTCGGTCCGAGGTTTCGACGGCCTTCTAATGGATGAGATCATGGAGCCAGGCCGAACCCATCATCTCCTGAATGTGCTCACCGATTCGCTCATCGAATATGGACGGTTGCTAAAGGACCATTCCGGAGTGGAGATCGTATTCATCGAAGATGGGAGCGCAGACTCAGAGCAGAATGAATTCCAGCTGGCAAAGACCTTCGATATCGACTATGCCCAGGCAATGGCGGAGAGGTTCCACCAGAATGGCTTGATGACGATACTGAGCAATTGTGCGAAGGGAGCCTATCTCGACGCTCAATTCGATGCGGTAAAACCCACCGCGATTCACACATCCTTCGATTGGGAAGGGTATCCAGGCGCTGTGAGCATGCTGAAGGGTAGAGGTTGCCTCGTTGCTGGCATTCAACCCCATTTCATTGCCCGATCAAGGCCGGAAGAGATAATGGAAAAGGTATCAGAGTTGATCAGTACCTCTGGTGATGGAAGCGGTCTTATCGTTACCTCGGCCGGGGAGATACCGTTCGATGCGCCGATTGAGAACATCAAGGCATTAGGCCGCTCCACAATGACCTGAGAGCAGATCATGGGGCAAACCCAGGCAGATGCCAATAAAGAAGGTTTCTGAACCAATAATAACCGAAGATTTCGGTTCCTCGAAATTTCTTGTTCGGGGAATCAAAAGAATCCATTCAGTATCTGGCAGGGCGGTTCGCGGGTCCATCATTGGTTCAAGGGGAAATTGGGAAGATGAAAGGAGAGTCGGCATGATCGATCCCGCTCTCTTTCATCCGTCCAGGCCGGAAATGGAATCCGGTCACTATAGCATCTTGGCCAACCGTTACTCCGCCGGGGTTTGGAGTGGAGTGGTCTGGCTAGAGGCTGGCACCGGGAATGCAACCAATCCGCAGATCGCCAGGTCAGGCAATGGAGATGCCATAGTGGTATGGCAACAGGTTGACAGCTCTAGTAACACGAGCATACTCGCCAACCGTTACTCTGCGGGGACCTGGAGAGGCGCAGTGTGGCTAGAGGCTGGCACCGGGAATGCAACCAATCCGCAGATCGCCATGGACATCAACGGCAATGCCATGGTGGTGTGGCAGCAGACAGACGGCTCAAGGAACCAAAGTATATTAGCCAACCATTACTCCGCCGGGGTTTGGGGAGGGGCAGTTTGGCTAGAGTCCGGTACAGGGGAGGCAACCAATCCGCAGATCGCCATGGACATCAACGGCAATGCCATGGTGGTGTGGCAGCAGATAGATAGCTCCGGTCAGAATAGCATCCTTGCCAACCGTTACTCCGCCGGGGTCTTCAGGGCCAGAGGTTAAGAATCTCGCTTTTCCCTTGATCAGGAAACCGGCGCCCGCTCCGTGCAAGCCCTCTACCTTGCTGCTGCCCAATGTGATCAATATGTTCGGATCGTGGGCAATGTTGGCCTCTGTCCTATGCATGTAGCCTACTGGGATCAATAATTGCCCCTGCTTTGAAATTCTGAGATAGCTGTTCCAAGTATTGACCATATGTGGACCGCCGGGGCCCAAGGTGGCGATAGCGACAACTCCATCCTTTTCCATGATTTCCATCAGCTTCTCCGGTATCATTGCTCGTTCCTCCGTCAAATTAAGATCATGTATAATGGCGAATGAATTTTACGTAAGTTCTGGGCATATTTGGATTTCGATTTGGTTGCCATATCTAGATGGGCTCCGACACCGCATGATCGAAACCCCTCATCTTGTCCATCGGGGCGGAACCGGTCCAGCCTGTGACCGGTACCTCAGTCCTCCCCAACGACCTGTTCTATGCTGTTCGTGGCCGACGCCATCATCTTGGAAAGTTGGGCATTTATCTCGTCCAAGTTCTGCAGCGTCATGTCCGCATCGGAATGCTTCCTCTCCCAGTCGCCCACCGCCTCCTCGAAGAGACAATAGGAGCGGTACACGATCTGGATCTGGGTCAGGTCCCCCACCCTTCTTTGGATCTTCTTTTGCGTGGTGATGAAGAACGTGGTTATGAAGGTGACCACTCCCAATGCTCCAAAACCCACCGAGTAGATATCCAGATTGTTGAACCAGCTATAATACATCGAATATGCCAGGAGCGATATCCCGACGGCGACCACGATCAGGTTTATGATCAGGTTGACCTTATAAGCCGTCTCAGCGTTCTTCAGCGTGTCGTAGAACAACTGGTCCAATCTCTCCCAGTACCTCTTCGCATAATCGGGATCCTGGGGTCTGGACGGGTCTATGCCCGGTCTCGGTGGCGGTGCCTTGGTAAATGGATAATCGCACGCGGCACATTTCAACGCATTATCCGGATTCTCCTCTCCACATTTAGGACATTTCATGTGTCTCCCCCTCGATCGTATAATTAACGCATTTGCATCTATTAAAATGTATAATTGACCAATGCAAGGGTGATGTCAGCTCGATCGCCATATGGCAATATCCTTGTCCGATAAGTTTCAAGGAATCGAAACCGGGGCGGGCGGAAATGTTTTATAACTTCGATAACGAATGAATATTGATCGATTTACGCCCAGCCCGATCCAGGGTGGCCGAGGGGATCGTATGGCAATAGGAAAGGCATTGATAATCGGGTTGAACCGGGTCGACCCTCAACAAGTACGCGAACGAATGGTCAGGCGAGCTGAACGCCTGTGAGGGGGATGCCAATGACATGGTCGAAATTGCCAGGTCAAAAGGATTCGAGGTAAAGGCCCTCTTTACCGCGGAGGCGACCAGGCAATCGGTGATCGACGAGATGACGAAAGCGGCCAATGTGCTGGTGTCGGGGGACATTTTCCTGCTCTACTATTCCGGCCATGGCAGCTGGTTACCGGATGTGAATGGCGACGAGGACGACGAACAGGATGAGACCTGGTGCCTCTATGACGGTGAGATCATGGACGATGAGCTCCTGGCGCTGTACTCCAAATTCGCCCAAGGGGTGCGCGTGATCGTCTTCTCCGACAGCTGCCACAGCGGGACGATCATCAAAGGGGACGTCATCCGTTCGTTGCAGCAGGGTACACCGTTCCGATCACGGGTGAAGGCGATGCCAGATTCGATCGTGAAGGACGTATACGAGAGCAACAGGGAATTCTATGACCAGCTCCAGAGGGAGACCGCAAACGTCAGGGCAGAGGACGTGAAGGCCTCTGTCCTCCTGATCTCCGGCTGCCAGGATTGGCAGCAATCCAGGGACGGCGAGAGGAACAGTCTGTTCACTTCCATGCTGAGGGCGGTCTGGAACGACGGTCAGTTCGACGGGAACTACCTGACATTGCACGAGAGCATAGTAAAGATGATGCCCAAGAATCAAAGACCGAACCTGGACCGGGTAGGGAACAAGGACGACGCGTTCGAAATGCAAAAGGTGCTGACGATCTGATCATAGGGTGTAAACAAGAAAGGAGGGAGGTATCCTGGCCATGATAGGTGAATATCGCAAAGGCATGAAGAAGTCTCTTCCGCGAGTGCTGCACATCTCGATCGCCCGGTACAGCAGGGACCTGCCAATGGATGGCGAGTCGCTCCAGTTCCTCGTCTCCATACATGAGGAGGGGACCGGGGTGACCTGGCAACAGAACATCACGGTAGAGCCGGAGGATGAGCGGTACCTGCTGGACACGACGCACGAGCTCTATCTGTGGAGCGTCAGAGAGGACCTCTCACCGAAGGAGGCCCAGGAACGGGTTCGACTGCTGGGAAAGAGATTGTACGACATCTTCATCGGTGTTCCGGGGACCAAGGTACTGGCGAACATCGAGCCCACGGCGATCCTTCTGAACGTGGATGAGACCATCCTCAACCTTCCCTGGGAACTGCTCATGGCCCGGGATGTCCCGATGGCCATGGTGACCCCCTTCGGTCGATTGGTCACCACCAGGATATTCCCCGAACCCGGTGCCAACCCATTGAACGAGGACAATGTGGTCAAGATACTGGCGATCGGAAATCCGACCCTCGACCTGACCGCGGGGGAACGGGAGATCGACGCGCTCCGAAAGCTGGAAGGTCCGTATGACCGGTTCAGTGTCAGGGTGGATGTATTGACCCGGGAACAGGCCACGCTGGCGGCCTTCTCCGAAAGGCTGGCCAGTGAGGACTATGACATCGTTCATTTCTCCGGGCACGGCTCATTCGACCCTTCCGCACCGGAGACCAGTGCGGTACGGTTCGCGGACGGGGACCTTACCGCTGACGAGATCTTCGACCTGAAATGGAAGAAACCGCCGTACATCGTCTTCAACAGCGCCTGTGAATCAGGGCGGGCGGCGGGAGGCAAGCGGCTGGTGTCGAACGAGAACCATAGCAACGGGATCGCTGCCGCCTTCATCGCCAGAGGGGTGCAGGCCTATGCCGGCTATTTCTGGCCGGTGACCGAGGTCGGCGCCGAGCTCTTCACCCAACAGTTCTACGGGAGGCTCTTCCAGGTGGACAACATCGGAATGGCGTTCCTCGGGGCGCGGCAGTTCCTGAACTCCGAGCTGATGATCAAGAAGGGAGACCTGACCAACAACAGCGCCATCCTCTTCGGCGACGCCGCCACCGGGGAAAGGAGAGATACCCACTCCTGCGGCCTGATCATTGGGAATGCTATCTCAGGGGCTATGTTCAACAGATGTAAGATCACATCGGTTACTTACATCGTCCTGACGAACGAATGCCGTAGAACGTGCGGGCTTTCATCCCCTCCATACCTGCCTCGTTGCGATCCTATCCACGCAGTCAAGATGCATGCCACAGCTCCGGCGGTTTGGGACTCAGTCATCGTCGGCGAGCGTTTCGCCCCCTGCCACGACCACGGCATCGAATGGATCTGACGGAACGATCCTGGCCAATTGGATACACAGCTCCGCTGGCGGTGCCAACAATCGGCCTGGTCTTCGTCGATAGGGAGAAAGAAGGGTATGAAAGCCCTCTTCACCGCCCAACAACGCAATGCCATCTCAGTTACCCTGGGTCGGAGGTCTCCGAACGATCCTTGCCTGAAAAAGAATAAAAAAAGGCGGCCTTTCGGCCATGGCCGGTTCAGGGGAGCTCCTTCCCGTGGAAGGTCACTGCCCCCAGGACCAGGGTTGACTGCCGTCACCGCCAAAAGGGCCATCGCCGATATCAGGGGATCGCCACTCAGGCGTGATATCCCACCCTCACCGATGACCTGGGAGGCGATTACTCCCAGCTGGTGCCCGATGGTAAACTCCCCTATGGCACCGGGCGCCGAGCCCACGAACCCCTCCCAGACAAAGACGTAGATGAGTCCGAGATAGATCGGCTGCCTGAGCACCACGCCCAGTGCCAAAAACAGGGAGGCATACACCACTCCGCCTATCAACAGGATGAGCGAGTAACCCAGCAGCAGGTCCACCGCCTCAGCGTCCATCCCGGCGACCAGGAAAAAGCTCGACCATCCCACGATGTTGAGCAACAGCATCATCGCCCCAAGCACCAGGATGAGCGCCAGGAAGTATGCCAGGTAGGATACGCGGCGGTCCAGGGGCGAGGTGACGACGGTTGTGATGCTGCGGTCGTCGATCTCGTTCCGGATCATCGAAGCCCCGTATACCAGCGCCAGCACCGGCAGGAGGAAGGAGAGGATGAGCATTGCCAGTATGTTGCTCCCATCCTCCAGTCGGTCGATGTTCTGCGTCGCCGAAAAGCCTGAGAAGGCGGCGACCAGCAGGGCGAGCAGTGCCACGATCAGCCATCTGCGGTTAAGCAAAAGTTTTCTTGTCGAGAACCATAGCATCGTCCTTAGCCCAATCCAGCCGTTCGAGATCATCTTACCACCTCACCAGATAGCGGAACACCGATTCCAGGTCGTCGTCCGTGCTTTCCATACGCTCAATCTCGCTCTCCGTTCGTCTCAACATCGAGGGTAGTTCGTTGAAGAAATCGTTCGGCCTGCTGACCATGGCCGTGAGCCCTTTACGGTCCGGCCGAAGCTCGACCGAGACGGTGAAGTCCTGGTCGATCAGCTCCTTGGCCAGCTTCAAGATCCCGGTCCCCTCGATGACGATATGGTGTGGATATGCGCTCATCAGCCCCCGTATCTCGGAGACATCCCCGGTGGCCACCGCCCTCCCCTTGTAGAGCAAGGCAATGGAGTGTGTGAGCCGCTCCACCTCATGCAACACATGCGTTGATACGACGATATCGTGGCCATGGCTCTGGTTCAGTTCTCTGGTCAGGTCCATGAGCTCACGCTTGACCACCGGGTCCGTCCCGGAGAACGGTTCGTCCAGGAAGAGGACCTCAGGATCATGGAGCAGGGCCCCGGCGATCTTGATCCTCTGCCGCATGCCCTTGCTGTAACCTCCCATCTTGCGGTCCGCGTCTTTGACCATGTGCACGGTATCGAGCACCTGGTCAATCCTCTGCACCAGCGGTCCCCCGTTCATGCCATGCAGCCCTCCGCACAGCCGCAGGTACCCCCGCCCGCTCAGATCGGCCGGCAGGAAGTCAAAGTCTGGACAGAAACCTATCCGGCCTAGCAGGGCCGGGTTCTTCCATGTGCTCTCGCCCAGCACGGTGATGAGTCCGGCGCTCGGCCGGACGGTCCCCGCCACCAGCTTGAAGAAGGTGCTCTTCCCCGCGCCGTTCGGGCCGACGATGCCGGTTATGCCTTTGGGCACCTCGATGCTGAGGCCGTTCAGACCGATCACGTCCCCGTACCATTTGGATACCTCGATGGCCTGGACGACAGGATCGCTCATTGCCCCACCTCCATTTTGTACACGTTGAGGTAGGTGATGATGGCCGGGGGCACGATGAGCGCGAGTGATACAATGGCCATCAACCACAGGTCCACACCCCCCGTCACCTCCAGACCGTAGATGACCTCGAACGAATGGGACAGGAGGCTCTGCGGCCCGAGGACGGCCCAATCGGCATCGAATTGGGAAAGGAAGTTGCCCATGATCTCCATGACGAAGAAGGTCATGAAGGCCCCGACAGCCGCGTAGGTCTTCTTGCTCGTGAGGGAGGAAAACAGCAGGCCCACCGGCATCAACAGCACCGTGGTCCAGGCGCCAGCCGCCACGGTGCGGCCGATGACCTCCAGGCTCGCCGTGTAATCGCTGCCGGACTGAGTGGCGGTCAAGGCGCAGGCCAGCACCAGGGGCAGGGCCAGGGTGAATATCCCGATGACGATGGTGGCGCCCAACAGCTTCCCCAGCAGGTAACCGTAGGTCCTGATCCCCCTGGTGAGATAGAGCACCAAGGAACTGGCGCGCAAATCCTCCGCCAGCAGGTCGCCGCAGGTCATGGCCACGAGGATGATGGCAAAGACGTAGAACAGAGCTCCCTGCATCTGGCCGGCCATGGCCTCCGGGGTGAGGGACTGGTGCGGCATGGTGGACAGGAGGATGAGGGACAGTCCTTGCACCAGGAAACCGCCGAGGATCAGCAGGCCGAGGAGCCATTTGGAGCCCAGCTTCTGCTCAACGACCTTACTGGCGATGATCAAAGGACGGCGGCCATGCTCAACCCGCTTCCCCTTCCAGGGTCGGTACTCGATGGGATTGAGGCCCATCAGTGTCCCTCCCTGACCACGTCGATGAAGAAGTCTTCCAGGCTGACCCGGTCAGGAACGAACGCCCGGACCTGCACCGCTTCCTCGGAGGCGAGCTCAAAGACCGTGCCGCTCCCGTCCTTCATGTCCAGGACGATCGTCGCCTGCCCGCCTTCCTCCGATATCGAGAGTACCTCCGCCAGCGAACTCAGCCGTGAGACGAAGGACTTGAGCCCCTGGTCAGGTCCCCTCACCGTGATGCGCTTGCGACCCTTGCCCCGGGATAGCAGTGCCTTCAGCTCTCCCTGCACCGCCACCCGACCCGAGCTCACGATTACGACCTCACGGCAGAGGTGCTCGACATCCTGGAGGATGTGCGACGAGATTATGATGGATTTATCCGTGGCGGATATCCGCCCGATGAGCTCGAGGATCTCCTCCCGCCCCAGCGGGTCCATGCCATTCGTGGGCTCGTCCAGGAAGAGTATGCTCGGGTCGTGCACCAAGGCCTGTGCCAGCTTGGCCCTCTGCTTCATGCCGGTGGAATAGGAGCCTATCATGCGATAGCGCTCCTCGCCCAGGCCGACGAAGTCCAGCATCTCGTGGCTGCGCGGCACCACGTCCTCCTTCGACATGCCGGAGAGCCTGCCCATGTAGCACACCAGCTCTACCCCGGTCATCTGGTCGATCAGGCAGTCATGCTCGGGCATGTAGCCGACCTTATCGCGGATGGTGAGCATATCCTTCCTGGCGTCCAGCCCGGCGACGGTCACCTGGCCGCTTCGCGGCTGGACCAGGCCCAGCACGGTCTTGATGAAGGTGCTCTTACCTGCCCCGTTCGGTCCTAGGAGCCCGACCACTCCCTTGGGGATGTCCACACTGAAGTGGTCCAGCGCCGTCGTCGCCCCGAACTTCACCACCACATCCCTGGCCGATATGGGATGATCGGACTGCTCTTCGCCACCGGTCGCTGCCGACATCATGTTCTCTCCTGTCATGTCATCCCCTCCGGGACGACGAGGATTCAATAGCAAAAGGTAGGAACTTCCCTACTGCTGGCGGAGTCTGGCCGCCTCCCACGGTTATGGTGACATTGCCCTTCTTGTGTCCCAGTTCCACATATCGGTGGGCTTCAACGATCTGCTCCATTGCGAACGACCTGTCGATGTATGGTTTGATCTTCCCCGTTCCGGCTAGCTTCCCCAGGAAGGCCAGGTCATCGCCTGTCCCCGCCATCACGCCGCCGATCAGCCGGTTGCCGGTGGTGAACGCCGCCCAGCGCATGCGCAGGCTCGTCCCGGGCGTGGCGACCGTCTGAAGATAACAGCCTCCTTTCCTCAATGACCTCATGCTGGCCGAGATCGAGCTCTTGCCCACCGTATCGAAGACCACGTCGTAGACCGCGCCCGCCTGGGAGAAGTCCTCCTTGGTGTAATCGATGACATTGTCCGCCCCCAGCGACCGGACCAGGTCGAGATTGGCGGTGCTGGTCACCCCGGTCACTTCCGCCCCCAGGTGCTTGGCCAGCTGTACCGCGTAGGTCCCGATGCTCCCCGATGCGCCGTAGACCAGGACCTTCTGACCCCGGCCCACACTCCCTTTCCTCAGGAAATGCCATGCCGTCAGTCCGCCCATGGGCAGGGCGGCCGCCTCCTCGAAGCTTAGGTCATTTGGTTTCAATGCCACTGGACCATCCTGGGGCACACACCGGTATTCGGCATAGCATCCACCATCATGGCCAGTGAGGCCGAACACGTCGTCTCCGACCTTGAATCTCTGGACATCCTTCCCGATTCCTTCTACCACGCCGGCAAACTCCGTTCCCAGTATGGGTCTCTTCGGTTTGGTGATGCCGATGGCGAACCGAGCTGGAACCCAAAATGAAAGAGGGACCCGGAAGGCCCGCATCCTGATGTCCGCTTGGACCACTGTCGTCGCCTTGATCCTGACCAAGACCTCATTGTCCAACGGGACCGGCCTATCAATGTCCTTCTGTTCCAGGACCTCCGGAGGCCCGTATCTTAGGGCATATGACCGCTTTCATTTGCATGTGGCGTCCCTCCACTTCCCCTATCATGTTGTCTGGTCTTATTGTCATTGGAAACCACTTCCCACCAATTGTCTGGTCTCATGAGGTTCCTGAACCTCTGTTAATGGCATCGGAACGTTCCTTCTGCAATGTCCTTCGTCCATCCCATCACCCCTCCGCATCGGTGCTGGGTCCCTCAGCCTTCCCCGCGCTCATCCGCAGGTCTTTCATGGTAAGATCGATCCGGAGCACGCCGTTGCTTCCGATCACCTCCAGAACGATGTCCTCGATGAATCGGGCTCGCTCAAGAACACCCAAGGAGCCTTCTATGAAGACCCGTTCCCCTTTGTCCAGGGACAGGTTTTTCACGTCTCCCTTGGACCTCAGCTCGATCGTGAACGCCCTCTCGTCCTTTCCGTTCGTGTCAGCCATTTTCCTAGCCTCAGATCAGGTGAGGGCGTAGGTGGGCTGATAACCATTATTTGAGCCGAATGTGTTGTCATTATCAGATGTGTGTTGGTGTTACATTTGTTGAAAACGAACGACCATGAGGATCGGTCCTCCGAGCTTTATTTTCAGCTATCAAGCGCGGACCGGCGCAGGATAATCGACGAGCTCCTGACCCAGAACCTCAAGCTGAACGAGATCGCGAAGAAGCTGGACATAACCGCCACCGAGGCCTTCAGGCAGTTGCAGCGGTTGACGGACGCCAACCTCCTGGAGAAGACCACCGATGGCAAGTATCGCTCCACCCTGTATGCCAAGCTCATCCTCGAATCCGCCTCCGCCATGCAATTCCTTTCCCAGCATAGGGAGTACTTCTTGGGACATGATGCGTCGCGCATCCCTCCAAAGTTCCGTGCCCGTTTCGGCGAGCTCTCAAAGACCGTCCTTCTGACCGAGTCGGTCCCCAACCTCAATACCGTCTCCGAGATCTTCAAGAACGCCAAGTGGGTCGATGTGATGTCCGATCAAGGTTTGGAGCACCATGGGAAGATACTCAGGGAGCGTTCGTTGGAGGGAGTGAAGGTCAGGTTCTTGCTGCAGGAAAGTATCACTGAGACGATGGAAGAAACACAACTCGTTGTCGAAAAGGGAATGGAGAGGAGATTCATCCCCCGGATCTGTTCCGTGATGGTTTTGACCGACAAGACAGCGGGCATGTCGTTGCCGAACCTGGAAGGGAAGATGGATTACCAGGTCCTCGCCGGTACCGATCCAGAATCAATGAGGTGGATGAGGGACCTCTTCGAAGACCAATGGAATGAGGCCAGGCCCTAACATCTTCGGGCAGGTTTGGTCAGGGAAACCATGAGGTTCGGGATTATGCTGGAATGAGGCCAGGATATTCTTTCGACCTAATTGCCAAGGACTTGAGATGGGATGTAAACCCTAACCCTTTGATCCTCAGAAAAACCAGTCATTCAGGGAGTGGGATATCATGGCAGGGCCTTTAGCTCAAGAAAAGTTCTGGGGCCCCTGGAGGCGGACAAAATGAACGAGTTATCACAAAGATTGACGAGCTGGAGAAGAGGCTTGACAAACTGGAAAATCCAAAGTCCTACCAGGAAGAATGCTGAGACCAATGCTGACAAAGCTAAGTGTCCCATAAAGCAAGATCCTTAAAGTGAATAATCCTGAAAGGAAGGTCCAATAAAGAAAATCGCCGATGACCAGTCTCTTGTCCCCTATCGGCTTGGTCAAGTAAAGAGCTCAGCATTCGTATGTCAAGGGGATGGAGAATAACACTGTTCTTGTCCTTCGTTCATTTCTTCGAACATACAACCAATTGGCATGAATGAGGATCTATTTGGACACCGGTGATAACTTTCTTGGACAGCATTACTGGCTCCTAATCTAGCAATGCGGATCAGATGGAGAACTCAGACCTTCCATGGAACCAGGCATTAGGGAATGAGTATTTATCAAGCCGGGGCCACATCCTTCAAGCCTGACATGAACTCCCTCAACCCATCGAGAGCGGTCAGCCCTTGTAGGGTAATTGAGTACTCTCCCCTCCTCTCCTTTCGTACATAGCCCTCCTCCACCAGCACCTTGAGGTGATATTGCAGGTGCCCCGTTCTGAGATTCAGTTGCCTGCTGAGCTCGGAGAAGGCCAATTCCTTTTTCTCTAGAGTGGAAATTATCTCCAATCGGGCAGGATGTGCTATGGCGGCCAGCTTCAGCGAGGTGTTTGCAGCATCCAAGGAGGGACCTGATTGTTCCTCGATCTTTCGGGTCGTCTCCATATCACTCATCTCTATCTTCATGGCCAATATCAACGCCGCTCTGATCTCAGCGATGATTATCCCAAAGTGCTTATTGCAGTTTCCAGACTCGCATATCTCGCCCATTTCCTCCCATTTTTTCCGCAGTTCCTCCATGTTGAACTGAGATTTTTCAAAATCCCCTCGGATGTAGGCAAGGCTGGCTGCCTCGATTTCTTCCCTGATGTGCTTCATGCAAATCATTCGTTTGGAGCAATGATCAAAATCATTCATGCAGTCTATCTTTTGTATGATATTGGTGCGGTTGAATTCCATGAATGCATTATGAACATACCTCACCACGTGCTGCTTGTATTCCTTTCCTCTCGGTCTAGACAAC
Organism: uncultured Methanomassiliicoccales archaeon; assembly: GCA_963695345.1. Taxonomy (GTDB): domain Archaea; phylum Thermoplasmatota; class Thermoplasmata; order Methanomassiliicoccales; family UBA472; genus DASXVU01. Next base: position 105,777 of record OY968769.1, on the reverse strand, counting down.
GATGAACGCAGTTCGATGAGGTCACTTTCAATCCTATCCATTCTTTTCAAAACATTTTCAGATTCGATCGTCATCACCTTTAATAAATAATTATTAAAACGTAATTGAATTATATTAATTATTCCTTCTGTGATTCTGTGGGGTATTATGAAAACTCTGGTAACATATCCGTCGGCCGTCCGAATGTCGATATGGTCAGATGATTTGAGAAGCGAGGACAATTATTGATCCATAGTGAGAAAATGTACGATTTGAAAATAGCATGGTGATGAAAATGAAAGGTATTGTTGCATATGACAGCGTATATGGAAACACAAAAACGGTCGCTGAGGCCATCGTCCTCCAGATCCAAAAAGATGGTCACGAGGCCCAAATTATGTCGGTTGAAGACAATCCGAAGTTATTGGCAGGTGATTTCATGTTCCTTGGCTCACCGACCCGTATGTTCAAGGAGACCCGGAGCGCGAAAAATTTCTTGAAAGAGATGAAGTCCTTGGGGTGGAACAAACAACCCGTGATCTTCTTTGATACCATGATGGATGTTCCTGAGGATATGGATGAGAGGAACAAAGGCAAGTGGGCCACCAACGGGGCGGCTCCGAAGCTCCGTGACCGAGCCAAGGAAATGGGGTTCAACGCTCAGGAGAAAGTGCTCCACATCGGCGTCACTGGTCTGAAGGGTCCGCTGGTTACCACGGCATCTGAGGAAACGAAGAGGTTTGTCCACGGGGTATTGATCGGGATAAAACTGTAATCTCGTAGGGACGAATTATTTTAATGGCAGCCCAGCAGGGAAAATCATTCGATGGGATATGATTATCCCGTCTCCTTTTTTCTGGATTCTCCCTAGCAAATTAATTGTCATTATACAATATATTTATTTAAATGCGGGTAATTTTATGCAATTATCCACGATGAGCCAGACATCTAATTTGTGACAATGCCGTTGAGCTGTCAGCCAAGTGATTTCTTGCCCCATCAATTTCAATGAGTCTTCAAGAATAGAGATGTTGGTAAGACCCACTCAATATTCCACAGGGCTCATTATTGGCAAATCATTAAGTTACGCTTGGGACGATACATCGCTCCAATTTGTCTTTGTCTTGGGGTGTTTGAATGGGTGCTGTGGCAGAGAAGAGTCTAGCAAGAGTCGGGGGGTTCTTGCTCATAGGGTTATTGCTGGTCTCGAGTTCGGTGCTTCTGTTCGGATCAGAGACAGCGGCCGCTTCCCAGGACGGGGACTTCATGTATACGGTCGAGGGCAGTCCACTGGCGGCCACGGTTACCGGATACACTGGAGCCGGCGGAGCGATCACGGTACCCTCTATTTTGGGCGGGTACGCCACGGTGGCGATCGGGGACTCGGCCTTCACCAACAATGGAGCGATAACTTCCGTGACCATACCGAACGGCGTCCAGACGATCGACGATTTCGCATTCGAGCAATGCTCAGCGCTTACTTACGTCAACATCCCAAACAGTGTCCAGACGATCGGAAACTATGCCTTTGACTACTGTCCCGCCCTCACCTCCGTCACCATTCCCGACGGCGTCCAGACGATCGGCGACTACACCTTCGAGCACTGTACCTCCCTCACCTCCGTCACCATTCCAAGCAGCGTCACATCCATTGGCACCGCCGCCTTCGATAGTTGCATCGTTCTGACCTCGGTGACCATCCCGGAAGGGGTCACCCATATAGGGGAATACGCATTCTCCTCATGCATCGCCCTTTCCTCAATCACCATCCCGGAGAGCCTCACGATCATCGAAAATGACACGTTCGCCGGCTGCTGGGCCCTTTCCTCCATCACCATTCCCGAGAATGTCACCAAGATCGGCGAATATGCCTTCGATGGCTGCAGATCGGTGACCTCCGTCACTATCGGCAGAGGCGTCACCAGCATCGGACCCAGTGCCTTCAAGGGATGCTCTGCCCTGACCTCCATATCATTCATGGGGCTCACCGCCCCGACCAGCTTGGGTACCTTTTGGTTTTCGGGCACACCGACCGAGTTAAAGGGTCACGCTCTCGCCGCCTCGAACTTCCCGGCGACAGGAGGCTCATTTGGCGGACTGACCATGGGTTCAGTCCTGGCCGGGACGCAAACCGTACCCGGTGCTCCGACCGGCCTGCGGGCCGTCACAGGAAATAACATGGTCGTCCTCACCTGGGCTGCTCCTGCCGACGCTGGCAGTCCAGGCATCGGCTGGTACATCGTCTACCGGGGGGTAAGCTCGGGCGTCTATGTGGGGATTGCCACCGAGACCCCGGGAACGACCACCTTCGTGGACAACACGGTGACCCCCGGAATGAACTATTATTACGCCGTAAGGGCGACCAACTCCGTCGGCCTGAGCCTGCCGACCAACGAGGTGATCGTGAACCTGGGGGGCCCGACGACCCCGTCGGCGCCCCAGGGACTCATGGTCAGGTTCAATCCGAACAACATAACCCTCACTTGGAACGTACCGGCCGAGGACGGAGGGTCCAGCATATTGCGCTATGACATCTACCGGGCCAATTCCTCGGGAGGCCAATATGCTATCATTGGTAACGTTACGGCCGGTACCTTGACGTATTTGGACACGAACGGCACGGCGAACGACAGCTACTCATACTACGTGGTCGCGGTGAACTCGATCGGAGCGGGAGCGCAATCCTCCATCCAAGGAAAGCCAACATCGTCCTCGATGATGCAGGCGGCGCTGCCGCCGGTGGCGGCCGTGGCAGTGGGCTCAGGTCTCGCCCTGATAGGGGCCTTCGTGGTCAGCAGGGCCACGGAGACGGCGACCGCCGTGTCCAACGGGGTCGACTCGGTCCGGTCCTATCTCAGGAGGCTGTTCCGGCTGGACAAGGTTTTCGATTTCGTGTCGGGCTATTTCAAAGGAAGGGCACATTCCTACGTCTGGAAACAGGTGGCTAAGGTCGAGCCTGAAGGCACCAACGTGGTGCAGAGACGACCAATGTTCGCCGGCTTCTCGGGTTGGGAGATGAGCGTGATATTCTTCACATCGGTCTTCCTCGGGCTGGCGTTCATGCTCACCAACCACATCGACCTCGGATCCCTCGGTGATTGGCTGATCTACATTGTGGTGGCAGGCCTGGCCGTCTCCATCCATGACCTGGTGCACCGATATATGGCCTGGCGTCACAACGTTCCCACGGAGTACAAGTTCTGGTTCCTGGGGACCGCCATCATGTTCATCACCGCCCTCGCCTTTGGGGTGGTGTACTCGTCGCCCTCGAGGCTGGCCATCGAGGAGGCAGACAAGATGACGGTGAAGCAGCAGGCCATGGTCTACGGTTCAGGCCCGGTGGTGAGCATCATCCTGTTCGGGCTGTTCGCCGCCCTCATACCGCTGGGGGGAACGGCTTCGACCCTAGGAAAGCTGGGTGCATCGATGAACCTGCTGACCGCCGCCTATGCCATGATGCCCTTCGTGCCGATGGATGGCCACAAGGTGTACAAATGGAAGAAGTGGGCCTGGGCCGTGCTGTTCGTTCCGACGCTGGTCATGTACTTCGTCATGGTCATCTTCGTCCTATAAGCGGTACTAGTGGCCGGCGGGACCACGATGATCGATCGAGCATTCGGGCTTGTGTCCCACGGTCGACCTGTTTCCCCTTCGTTGGATGTCTGGCCGAGATATCGAGGTGGTTCCGCCGGCCTGGTATGGGTTTTCATTCCGTTCACCGAAGCGCGGGCACCTCTCGAGATGCAGGACCTTTCGCGAGGCTTGGTTAGATCGGATTCATTGATCGCCCCATATATGTAATCCCATACATTATATTCTCAAAATCCCTAGCAAATACTAGGGATGGTAAGTATGGAGAAACCCTTAGCTAAGGTTAAGGTCGGGGACCTTTTGAAAGCGGAGAAGATGAACGAGATCATCGAGAGGATAAACGAACTGGAAAAAAGGCTTGACCGAGTGGAGGTCAATAAACCAGTAACCAAAACCGTCAAGCCCAAGCCCGAGAAGAAAGCTCCCGTGAAGAAGGTTCAAAAGGCGAATAGCACCAAAGCGAAGACCACCAGAAAGAAGGCTCCGCCAAAGAAATCGCTGAAGACCGGACTCATGTCCATTCTTGATTCGGTCAAATAAAGAGCTCAACAATCGGATGAATAATGAAGGGAAGAATTTCAACAGATCGGTAAGTAACCATCATATGAGCTGATCCTCTTGATTTTAAGTGATGCGATTGAAATACAATCCCCGACTTGGGATTCGGTTCATTTTGGACTAATGATGCAATATCTCAAGTTGCATCCTTGACATTTGTCTGATAGGTCAATCATGGAGTTCCACTCGTTCATGCAATGAAAAGGAATTCTGATTTCCCATTTTTCTTCTTTCTCGTTATTTCAGTTTTTCAATCATATGGTGTGGCAAGTGTCTTTCCACTCTAGAAATAGGAATTAGATAAGCTGGCGAGCTAAATATTTCCCTTTCGCCGTTCTGTTCGATGAACGCATACCATGTGCATATTCTCATTCTGCGTTCTAGTTCCCTCATTTTATGAAAATCTGAATATTTCACATAAAGGGGCTTTCAGTTGAGAGAGGATTTGAGACTGTTCTGTCCAGCTGGTTTTCGATCTCTGACTTTAACATCGATGAGTAAGGATGTCAAGTCTGGAACATTAATTAAGAAATCGGGGCTGCCCGTGGTAGCTGAGAATCGTTTTAAAAATATAGGGATTCGAACCTCTATGGCTAGGGACGGGATCCTAATTCCTATGCCGTTGGTCAAAGGCAATATGATTCGACGAGCACATCATGGTCATGCTTCTGGAATAGTCGGCTCACTCCATCAAGATCCGGTGGTCCACAAAAGGCGATATCGGCGAGTGTGTCCTCACATAATCGGCCAGAATGTCTTGCATGGCCTTTGAGGTGAACAACTTGGACTCAGTGGGTATGTCTCCCAGAATATAGTACCCATCACTGCCGGCCTGCAGATAATCGCTCGTTGCCATCGTATAGGTGGCGTTCAGGTCCAGGTCGGTCCAGACACCTTCGAGCATGACATGAACCTGGCTCACCCTCTCCCCAAGGTGGAATATTTCCCGCACGGAACTACCGTTATACAACGCGCAGAATGGGGTGGCGTTCGTGTTGATGGTGCATCGCACTCCAGACACCTGAAGGAAAGCCGCGTCCGATATCCTATCCCCGGGCCACCCATCCCCTGATGTTCGGTTGCTGGCAGCTGAGATCTCCAGGACCTGTTTCAGTTGTGCGCCGGTGACCTTCACCAGATAGACCGTGTTCGCGTATGGCAGGATCGAATCCACGGTCATCAATGATATGTTGCCCGATGGGTAGACGGTGTCCCCCCGGATAGAACCGCTGTTGAATACCGCGACGTCGGCATCTGGGAACGCGTCTTGTATGGCATCTGCGACCAGGTTCCCCAGGTTCGTCTCGGTGTGCCTGATGGCGATCTTTCTGGCATCAAGAGCCGTTGTGGTGTTGCCGATCAATTTGGAGAACTGGTGCTCGTATTCGGCCATGTACGGTGCCAAATAGTCAAGGATCGCCGGGTCCGAACCGACGTCCGCCGTCAAAGGGACCTGTTGCCATTCAACATCCTCCATACCTCCGCCAAATCGGAAGCTCATCACGCCCAGTTTCTCTCCGAAGCAGCCGTCCTGGACGATCTGAGTGCTCCAGCCATCAGGGCTTTCGATGACATGATGGTAGTTGATGTGATCATGTCCGCCAACGATCAGGTCGATGCCGCTGACATTCCCGGCGATCGACCTGTCCACATCCACCCCGCAGTGGGACAATGCCACGATCATGTCCACACCCTCACCCTCCAAATGGGCAACCATGGCCCTGGAGATGTTGATCACATCCTTCAGCACGGTCACCCTCTGGTCCAACTTCACCAGGGTCGGAAGGTCAGGCGTGGTAAGGCCGAAGAATCCCACCTTGAGGTTGCCGAGCGTCTTGATGCCTGATTCGTGTACGGTGGAGTTCACCACTTGGTCATCGAACCTGAGATTCGACGAGATGATCTCCCCGTCTGCACCGTTCAATGCGATACGGTAATCATCCAGGCCGTATTCGAACTCGTGGTTGCCGGGTGTGGCCACATCATAACCGATGCGGGACATTGCGGTCATTTCCGGTATGCCCTGGAAAGTGTTGAAGAAATTACCGGAGACATCATCACCCGATGACACCAGAAGGGTATCGTAGTAGCGGGCCTCAACGCTCTTGGCGCATGATGATATCCGGTCCAGTCCTCCCACGTCAATTCCAGTGGAGTTCTTGAAGCTCACGACGTGGCTATGAAGGTCGTTGGTCACGATGATCGCCAGTCTCCTTTCATCCACACTTTCCGACTGAACGAGCACTCACGGACAGACCTGCGGCAAGGACCAGTGCGACGATCAGAAGGGCTGCGATCTTGTTGCCTTGGCTCATTTGAGCATAACTCCATAGTGACGATTGCGAACGATGTGCGTAAAATCACGTGAAGTTATTAATCCCATAGGGCCTGAGTATCGCCAGCAGGATGTTGCCTTCCAGAATCGAACAGGCTGACGACTCATCCTTTGTGATATAGCCCGAAAGAATGACGAAAGATAACTTCTCGCTACTTTCCAAAACGTATTTTGATTTGAGTGGTGCAGGGGAAGGGATTTGAACCCTTGAATCGCTAGGAATATGATCATAAGCCTAACCTAAGCATTAATAAGCTCTATCGACATCTAGCTAATACAATTCACTATCGTTAAAACCGAAATTCGAATATCCTAGGGATGTACGAATACGACGGATCTTGTCCGAGGTTTACCAGCAAGAATGGGCAACATAGCGGACTGGCTTCATCGAATATTTTTGTCGAAATGCTTATCATATCAATACCTTAATCGGCAAGATAGGTCAGGTTCTTGAAAAACGAAAGGAAACCACCTCTGAACATATCCAGTTTAGCGGGACGATATGTATTGATGATCATTGCGATCAGTACAATTGCAGATCTGGCAATCACAGTATATTACTTATCTCAAGGGACTACCATTGTTTTCCAGAACATATACTATTTCGCTATCATCCTAGCAGCATACTGGTACAAGTGGAGGGGGGTGATCTTCACTCTTACTTTGAGCGCAACTTACTTGTTCCTGAGCGCTTACTATAGCCCGCAAATTGACCCGTTGTTTCAGGCCCTAATACGATCTGTCATTTTCGTTCTAATATCCATTGTTGTGGCATATCTTTCGATCAGACTTGATAATGAAAGAAAGAGATATCATACCATCTTCTCAAAATCGGAATCGGGAATGGTTGCTGTATTATCAGATGACGAAAAAATCAAGGAGGCGAACAGAAGATTCCATGAGATCACAGGGAATGAGACGGTCGAAGGTAAAGACCTTAAACTCTTCTTCAAGGAGAAAGATATTCTAAAAATCAAAGAATTGCATGGAACGACCCAGGATTTTGCTGACATTGAGATGGTCGTAAGCTCTCAATCGGGCGATGCACGGACATGCCTGGTATCTGGAAGCCATATTGATCCGCATGAGCTTGTGATATCCTTAGTGGATGTAACCGAGCGTAATAGAATGGAGAGTAGATTACGAGAAAGTGAAGAGAAGTTCCGTGATATATTCAACCATGCCAATGACGGAATTCAGATATATGAATTCACCGAAGGTGGTGTCTTAGGGCGCTTCATGGACATCAACGCGGTTGGGTGTAATATGCTTGGCTACTCCCGAGAAGAAATGCTTGGATTGGCCCCCGCTGACATTTCCACTGATTATTACGATCCAACAAGGGAAGAGATACAAACGACCCTGAGGAATACGGGTGAAGCTAGATTCGTCACAGGACATCGCCGCAAAGATGGGGTCATCGTCCCGGTGGAGGTCAATGCCCATGTTGTGAAATTGCAGGGTCAGAATGTGGTCATATCGGTGGTCAGGGATATCTCGGAACAAAAAAGGACAACGACCGCACTCACGCTCGCCAACAAGAAGTTGAACCTCCTATCCAGCATCACACGGCACGATCTTAATAACCAGATAATGGTGCTATCAGGCAATCTGGCTTTGCTGGAAAGAAATGAATACGATCCTTTAACTGAGGAGTATCTGAGCAAGGCAGTGACGTCGGCCGAGAGAATATCTACAATGGTCCAATTCACCAAAGAGTATGAAGACATTGGTATCCACTCTCCTATCTGGCAGAATGTTGGGACACTGATAGCAAATGCCCAAGCAACTATGCAATTAGAAAAGGTTAGAGTAGTGAACGGCATTCCAGCAGGCGTCGAGTTATTCGCTGACCCCATGACAGTCAAGGTCTTCCATAACCTGATGTATAACTCAGTAATTCATGGCGAAATAGTGACAATCATCCACTTCTATCTCGAAGAACATGATGGAGTCCGTGCCATAGTCTGCGAAGATGATGGTGTCGGCATCTCCCCAGAAATGAAGACAAGACTTTTCATTAAAGGTGTAGGGAAGGACCATGGCTTCGGGCTGTTCCTTTCCCGTGAGATCCTCGCAATTACTGGCATAACGATAACCGAAGATGGCGAGCTAGAGAAAGGGGCAAAATTCGTTATTGCCCCACCGCGGGACGGAATAAGAGCAGCATAGTAAACTGCTCGTCCTATCGTATTAATATTTGTTAAACCGATAATTAGATCCCAGAGTTTCTTGAACTTGATAGGAAACCCGACATACTCCATATACAACTCCAATGCCGTCAGCAAATGCTTCTGATAGCTCTTCGAATACGCCGAGTTCAGCACCTTCAGCCCGATCTTCTCGGCGTCCTCCCGTTTAGGAAAGGGCGTGTTGTTCTCCCGCAACATATGGTTGACGTAGCTGATGGTGTGCTTGACCGTCAACGGTGCAATACCCTTTCACCGTCAGCCAATCCCTAAAGCTGAGCTCTTCCTTCTTCTTCCCTACGACTAGGTCTTTACCTAAGACTAGGTTGATTTCCTTCTCGGACAGCATTACCCGGCTCCTTCTCTGCTCGTCATGCCAGGTCCTATCGAAAGCGGGCCTGATGGGTACAATTATCTAAACAATGTTAGATAAAACAATCCAATTCTTCCCCTAGCCGGTATGTGAGAATCGTGGTGCAGGGGAAGGGATTTGAACCCTTGAATCGCTAGGAATAGGATCCTAAGTCCTACGTCTTTGGCCAAGCTTGACTACCCCTGCTTAGCGAGGCCGTTGATGCCTTTCCCGTAGTTAACCTTTTTTGGACTGAATCAATGATTCGAGGAACTCGGTGGCGCTCTTCATCGCGTTCTCCAGCTTCTTCGGATAGCTCTCGACCTTGGCCCTGACAGCGATGGCATCATCGCTGGTCGTCATCTTCAGGTTCCCGAGATAGGCTTCCTGCTTGTCCAAGCGGAGATAGAGATTGCAGTCGTCGTCCATCCGCTTCTCCAGGGAGTCAGCGATCTCTTGAAGATCGTCCGCGCTCAATCTGGAGAAGAAGTCCTTGGAACGGCGTTTCTCCTTGATGAAAACCTCGAGGACGATGATCGGATTGCCATGATAGCCCTCGGTCACCTCCCTGGTCTGTTCATCGGCGCCGCTGGCGAACTTCAATGCCTGGACCACCTTAGCCTCGTCCTCGGTGGCATGACAGAAGACCCGGAAATGTACGTTGAGAATCGCCATTAGTCCAGGTATGCAGTTCCTCGTTATCCACTTTACCGATTATTCGCTGGATTGGGCGAGTCAATCTAGGCTCAAGATTATGGAGATCATCATGGGGACATATCCGGATCTCATTCCACCTTCGTCAATCGTTCCCTGCCATAACCGACCAGGACCCGGCGGAATCCTTTCAGCCGTCCGTCCAATTCCCGGTCACCCGGTGTCGACCCTCAACTTGTTCAGGGTTCTCAGTTTGGTCGGTGTGGCGACTATCCGGATGCTGTCCGTGCCCACCTTCCGGATCACCTTCGGCGCTGATCTGCTGGTTCCCCCGGCCGAAGATGAATCCCTGCCTGCCGATCGGAGTGACCACGATCTCGAGATCGCGAGGACATCTCCGAGCAGGTCGATCAAGCAGCCATTTCATTCGCATCCTTGCAGACCACTGTTCCGATCCTGTATGACATCGACTCCGAGCAGCGTCTTGTCCAGCCCATCTCATCGGCGATCGCCTTCGTCGTCGTGCCCGGTCCGATGATGTAGAGAACGTCCCTTCATCATGTTCTCCACGAAGTACTGGGCGATCTCCTCCTTTTCCTCCGTCGTCGGTCGAGCCGGCGATCTCGCCCTTGGACGGTTGGACCAGTCCTTCGGCGCGTTATGGTAAGGGCATAGCCGTAGACCCGGTCGCTGATCCGTCCGTCTCGAACGGCCGACTCGTCGACATCGGCGACCTCTGCCATCTCGGTCGGATAGTCGCCGATGAGGAAATGCTCGAGCAACGGGCCCAGACCCGACGGCGAGTTCAGGAAGACACCGGAATGCATCTTGACCCCGGCCGGGATGCCGACGATGGGCATCGTGTCGCCCACCGCGTCCAGCACGTCCCTGGCCGTCCCGTCCCCGCCGCAGAAGACGATCAGCGAGACGCCTTTCCGAACGAATTCGGCGCATGCTTCCATCGTTTCGAAAGGAGAGGTCTCCCCCGGCATATCATAGACATTCTGGAAAGGCGACGCCTGCCCGGGTGGCGGCATTCTCCGCCCATATCGCCCGAGGCGGTCAGGAATTGGACATCCAGTGAGGAAGGTACCGACCGGAGGGCGGCGACCGCACGCTCCTCGGATATCGGCATGGGCGCCTCTCCGCACCGCCTCCTGATAGACGTCCCTGCCGTCCGTCCCCTTGAGGCCTACGGAACCGCCCATACCGGCGATCGGATTGATGACCAGCCCTACCAACATCGAGATGGCAGGGCACTTCCGGTATGATATGGCTTTGGGTGGTCGCCGTACATTCCCTGACCGGTCTATCACTGAGACGGTCGAATATGACAGAGAACGTATTGGATCAGGTCGGAGATGTTAGAAATTGTAAAAAATTGAAGGTGCGGCGGGACCGGGACCCGCCCGCACCGGTAGTTGGGGTCATCAGGCCTCGACGATCACTGTATCATCGGGTCTCTGTTGTTCATTTCCATGTTGGCCACGCCATCCAGCTTGGCCTCCGCCCCGGAGAGGGTGGGCCGCTTGAGATACCGTGATCTCGGGCAGTTTCGCCCTGGCCGGGGCCGGTGCCGCTACCGGCTCCTGGTTCCTGCCGGCCATCCACTCGTTGACCTCCTTGGTCAGGTGGCTGACGAACTGGTTGTTCACTTGGCTGCAAAAGGAATCGATGATCTTCACCACATTCCTGTCGATGATGGCGAATGCCTTTCCGATCGGCATGTTCTCCGCCATGGCCAGCAGTTTGTCATTGTCCACAATGACCGTGGTCTCCGCGACGCCCTTCAGCTTGATGAGCCCTTCCTTTGCCTTCTCCCTTCTCCCGCCCTCGAACGAGAACGGGTTGATCGCTATGACGAAGGTAATGGTGCGCAGCTCCTTTGCGATCCGGGCCACTACCGGTGCGGTGCCAGTGCCGGTACCGCCTCCCATTCCGGCGATGATGAACACTACGTCCCTGTCCTTCATCGACTCCTTGATCGCATCCTTTGCACATTCGGCACAGTACTCTCCCACCTCCGGGAACCCGTTGGCCCCCTTCCCCTGGGTGACGTCCTTGCCGATGAGCAGCTTCTTGTGCGCCCTGATCCCTTGCAGGGCCTTCTCGTCCGTGTTGATCGCTATGATCTGGACGTTGCCCTTGCAGCCATCGTAAATGTTGTTCACGATGTTGTTCCCAGCTCCCCCTAGACCGATGACTCCGATCTTAGGGTTCATCATGCCCCGCTCGAGCACCTCCATGAGCTGCTCGGTCCTGACTGTTTGCTCTATTGCCCCGGTTTCCATTATACCCCATCCCGAACCCTGAACCCCTAATCCAGGTTGTTCCTTGCAGAGCTTTCGCTCTGCAAGGTAGTGCATCCCATCCCTTCCACAAGCTACCCTTGTGCTACCTTTTTCCTTAATCGGTCCACATGACGTCGAGAGTCTTCGCAGAGCGCTGTTGCACCTCGGCGTTGAGCGCCGTGCTCACTTCCCTCGACAGGAATCTTCCCCTGACCAGTTCTTCGATGACGGTCTGGAAGGACGTGTATTCGCCCCGTCTTATGCTGTCCTCCATGACCGCGAAGATGGCCGTTGGGATCTCGACCGTGATCGTGTTCCTCTTTGGAGACGTTTCAACCGTCTCCTCCGCTCTATCGTCCTCCACGATCATTGAGCGGATGGCGATTCTTGCCAAATGTGACCGGCTCGAGAACTCCGGGTGCCCATCGAGATATTCATCGATGAGCGTAAGGTCCTCCGGCTCAAGCCTGAGAGTTATTCTTTCCCCATCATTTGTGTTGGCCTTCATTGTCGCCACGAGTAATATGACATTGTCTTATCCATTATAAAATACTAGCTCCCTAAGTCTCAGAAAGTCACATTAAGTATGCCAATTTTACGAGCCAGGCATCCGGATGACAATGTCATACCGATTCCAACCCGACTAGCATACAATCTGATCGGCGAGCTTCATTACCTATATGCAATTGGGCCTATTATTTATTTTGCCCTATGAATGAACATGGTCCGATGACGGGTCTAATGGAAATGGGACATTCGATTGACCGGTCGATGGGCGGACACGTTCCGTCGCTGCGCCTCATTTGTCGGCTGGTAGCTACTGTGGGGCTTTCTGAAAGGAATCCAATATATCCTCATCTTCCCCAGTCCGCCCCCATCCAAAATCCTATTAAGACCAAACCCCGATAACCCGCACTCGCAATGACGATGTGGGTGCACTGATGACCAACCGGACGTCGGAGATCGAGGCAAAATGGCAAGAGAGATGGTACTCCGAACGAATCAATGAGTCGGAGAGGGATTCCCGCCCCAAGTTCATGATCATTTTCGCCTACCCGGGCGTCACTGGCTACCTCCATGTCGGACACATGCGCGGCTTTTCCTACGTCGACGCCTTCTCCCGGTTCAAGCGGATGCAGGGCTTCAACGTGCTCTTCCCGGTCGGCACGCACGCCACCGGCAACGGGGCGGTCGGCCTGGCCACCCGGATAAGGAAGAAGGACCAGAACATGGTCGAGTACATGCTCCGGAACGGCTGCCCGGAGGATGTGCTGGAGACGCTCACCGAACCCCGGAAGGTGGTGGAGTTCTTCAACGACGTCTACGTGAACCAGTACTGGAAGAGGTTCGGGTTCCTGTCCGACTGGAGAAGGTTCACCTGCACCATTTTCCCGGACTACGGCAAGTTCATACAGTGGCAGTTCCGCAAGCTCATGGAGCAGGGGCTGCTGATCCAGAAACCGTACTTCGCCCCGGCCTGCGTCAACTGCGGTCCGGTGGCGATCGACGCGTCGGAAACGGACATCATGTGCGGCGGGGGCGCCGAGACCACCGAGTACACGCTGATGAAGTTCCGCGTCGGCGACATGTTCCTGGTGGCCGCGACGCTGCGTCCGGAGACCGTATTCGGCCAGACCAACTTCTGGGTGAACCCGGACGTCGAGTACGTCAAGGTCAAGCATGCCGGCGAGATCTGGGTGGTGAGCGCCCCGGCCGCCGAGAAGATGAAGTACCAGATGGACGACGTCACGGTCATCGGCAAGATACCGGGCGCCGAGATCGTCGGCATGAACTGCACTACGCCGATGACCCACCGCGAGATACCGGCGCTGCCGGCGACGTTCTGCGATCCGAACGTCGGTACCGGCCTGGTGGTTTCCGTGCCGTCCGACGCGCCGGACGACTGGATGGCGCTGAAGACCATCCAGGAGGACGACGAGATGATCGCGAAGTACGCGCTCGAGCCGTCCATGGTCAAGGGCATCAAGCCCATCGCCATCATCGAGACCAAGGGCTGGGGGCCGATGCCCGCCATCGAGATCATCGAGAAGCTGGGCATCACCCAGACCGGCGATCCGCGTCTGGAGGAGGCGAAGAAGACCGTCTACAAGGAGGGCTTCCACCAGGGCCGGATGAACCAGAACTGCGGCAAGTTCTCCGGCATGTCAGTGGTGCAGGCCAAGGACCTGATGAAGCAGGAGATGCTGTCCGCCAACGAGGGGGCGCTGTTCTATGACCTGTCCGAGGACGTCGTCTGCCGCTGCGGCCAGCCGGTGCTGATCAAGAAGGTGACCGACCAGTGGTTCATCGACTACGCCAACCAGAAGTTCACCGACATGACCAAGGAGCACTGCAAGTCGATGCACATCCTTCCAAACGACTATTACACCAACGTGCAGCCGGTGCTGGACTGGTTCCGGGAGCGGGCCTGCGTCCGTCAGGGCAACTGGCTGGGCACGAAGTTCCCGTTCGACGAGAAGTGGATCATCGAGGCGATATCCGATTCGACGCTCTATCCGGTATACTATCTGATATCCAAGTACGTGAACTCCGGCGAGATCAGGGCGGAGCAGATGACCGAGGCGTTCTTCGACTACGTCATCCTGGGCAAAGGAGAGAGCGCGTCCGTCGCCAACGAGACCGGCGTCCCATCCTCGCTGCTGGACCACATCCGGGCCGACGTCGACTACTGGTATCCGCTGGACCTGAACCTGGGCGGCAAGGAGCACATGACCGTGCACTTCCCGGCGTTCCTGATGAACCACGTGGCCATCCTGCCGAAGGAGAAGTGGCCGAGGGGCATCTTCGTCAACTGGTACGTCATCGGCAAGGCGGGCAAGATATCCAAGTCCAAGGGCGGAGCGCAGCCCATTCCCGGTGCCGCGGAGAAGTACGGCGTCGATTCACTGAGGCTGTACTATGCGCACATCGCCTCGCCGTTCGCCGACGTCGAATGGGACGAGGAGATCACTGGAGAACTACGTCTCCCGGCTGGACCGCATCACGAGGACGGTCACCGAGAACGCTGGCATCACCGAGTCCGGGGATCTGTCGGGCATCGACCAGTGGCTCCTCTCGCGCATGTCGTCCCGCGTCGCCAAGGTCACCGAGGCGATGGACGAGTTCGACCTCCGGGTCATGTCCAACGAGGTCTATTTCGAGACCCCCAACGATTTCCGCTGGTACGCCCGGCGGGGCGGCAACAACGGCAGGGCGGTCCGCCAGGCGCTGGACACCTGGATCAGGATGATGACGCCGATCACCCCGCACATGGCCGAGGAACTGTGGTCGGCGCTGGGCAACACGAACCTGGTCTCCTCCGAATCATACCCCAAACCGGAAGCGGCCCATTCCGCCCTGGCGGCCGAGCTGGCCGAGGACTATCTGCGCGAGGTGATGGACGATACCAACAACATCATCAGGGTGACGAAGATCAGCCCCAAGCGCATCATACTCTACACGTCCCCCGCCTGGAAGTTCAAGGTCTACCGGATGGCGGTGGAGCTGCACAAGAAGGGCGAGCTGAAGATCCCGACCCTGACCAAGGCGGCGATGGCGGACGAGGAGATCAAGCAGTTACGGGAAGGAGGCGCCGGACTACGCCCGCAAGCTGGCCGAGGAGCTGATGAAGCGTACCGGCATCGAGATCGAGAAGCTGGAGACAGCGATAGACGAGTATGCCTACCTGTCCGGCGTGGTCGGTTTCCTGGGAGCGGAGCTCGGATGCCAGGTATCGGTGTTCTCGGCGGACGACGCCGGAAAGGAGGACCCGATGAACAAGGCCCGGCACGCCCAGCCGAAACGCCCGGCGATCTACATCGAGTGAGCGGCGATTGAAGAATTCATTCATTCTATCGTCCGACTTCAGACATACCGGAACGTTCCTAGAGCTCGAAGCCAGGTCCCTTGAAAGCGCTCTCTTGTCGGATAATCTTCGGGCATCCCTCGGAGCGCCGATATATTGACTCCGACCATTAACAAGGACCAGGCTCAAGAAAGATCTTGACTACTTTTCCAGTCTTGCCTTCCAATTTAATGTGCTTGATCATCTTCCTTCTCGATGAAAGTTCCTCCTACCCAATCTTGTAGTCAATGAACTGGATGGAAGTAGATCACCATTCGTGTAGAACGAAAGCCTGGATTTTCCCGATCCAGCTGCACTTAGATCTTATAACAAAATAGGCCCCGACAGTCGATAAAATGAAAATGAACAGCGTTAGACTTGCAGTCAACGGCCAATTGAATCGCATAGATCAGGAAATAACATCCTGCAATGACGACATCCAGAATGATCAGGACGGAGCACTATCTTGGCATACATCTCTCAAATCTGACCGCATTCGGATCGGTCCCATCAGACCGATCAACGAGCCTCTCTCCACGATAATTATCCGCCACTCATGAACCTGAGTATGACCTATCATGACTATTGATTGCCGGGAACGGATGCTATGTCTTCGGACGGCGACTCGCCCTTCATCCCCAACGGTGGAACAGTTCGTTCTTCTGCCCCAGCTGGTCCAGAATCTTGCCGACGACGAAATCGACCATCTCGGCGACGGTGGTCGGCTTGCTGTAGAATCCAGGCGACGCCGGCAGGATGATCGCCCCCGCTCTCGCCAGTTTGAGCTCGTTCTCGATCATGATGGTGCTCAGCGGTGTTTCGCGGGGCACGATGATCAGCTTCCGGCCTTCCTTCATGGCGACCGCCGCCGCCCTTGTGATCAACGTATCGGCGATCCCCGAGGCGATCTTGCCCATGGTCGATTCCGAACAGGGGCAGATTATCATCCCGTCATGCTTGTAACTACCGGACGCAATGGGGGCGAACAGGTCCTCATCGCCGTAGACCACCGTGGCCTTGCGCTCCACGTCATAGATCTTCTGGCCGGTCTCCTCGACCAGCACCCGCTTGCCCATCTCGGAGAGCACCAGTACCTTCTCTCCCTCGATGCATTCAAGTAGCCTGAGCCCATAGGCGATGCCCGACGCCCCGGTCACGGCAATGACGTATCTCACGGTGCTCCAAAGGGAGTAAACCGTATTTTATCCTATGCGGGGGGCGGACGTTGGCCATACGTCCAGCGGGCGGGAAAGACTATTTATATGTTCATCTTATTAGTGGCGTCCGGCGCAGTCTAGGCCATCGAGCCAACGCTCGCCAAAGAAGGTAGAAAAAATGGTAACGGTATATGACGTACCTTCCGACAAGCTGATCGAGAAGACAGCAATCAAGCTCAAGGAGATCAACACGATCGCGCCTCCTGAGTGGGCTGACTTCGTTAAGACCGGAAGGCATACTGAAAAGGCGCCCTTGCAAGTTGATTGGTGGTACACTAGAGCAGCATCCGTCCTAAGAAAGGTCTACATTAAGGGACCGATCGGGACTTCAAGATTATCCGCCGAGTACGGCGGGTTTGCTGACCGTGGCTCCCGACCAAACCATGCAGTGAAGGGTAGCAGGTCTATTGCACGAAAATGCCTGATGCAGCTGGAATCCTCCGGTCTTATCCAGAAGGACAAGAACAACGGAAGGGTCGTGTCTGCGAAGGGACAAGCGCTGCTGGACAGCGTGGCCAAGGAAGTGGCTGACAGTATCAAGCAGTGAGGGGTGACATCGATGGAAGACGCTGAACTCGAGGAGCTACGCCGGCGGAAGATGGCAGAGTTGCAGAGGCAGCGTGACCAGCAGGCGGCGGTGCAGGACCAGCAGAAGCAGATCGACGATCAGAAGGCGGCGATCATGCGGCAGATCCTAACACCCGAGGCCAGGGACAGGCTCGCAACGGTAAAGATGGCCTACCCTGACGTCGCCCGCGCGGTCGAGGACCAGCTGATACGTTTGGTCCAGGCGGGTCAGATAAGCCGCCAGATCGATGAACCGACTCTAAAATCGATACTGAGAAAGGTAGCCCCCCAAAAAAGGGATATCACTATTGAGAGGGTTTGAAATGTCACACAGTAAACCGTGCGCAATGAAGATTAGGCTCATGAAGAAGGTGAACCAGAACAGGAGGGTTCCTGCCTGGGTCATGCTTCGAACGAACAGGACTTTCCTCCGGCACCCGAAGCGCAGGTCTTGGAGATACAGCAAGATAAAGGAGTAGGGACAACATGGCAGAAGCAAGCGAGAAAGAGGTTGTCTTCACCATCCCGTTGAGGAAGATGAAGATCGTTCCCTACACACAGAGGGCGAACCGTGCCATCATTGAGATCAGGACATACATAATGAGGCACATGAAGACCGATGAGAGCAACGTCTGGATCGACACAAAGGTCAACGAAGCGATCTGGAGCCGGAGCATCCAAAAACCACCGTCGAAGATCATCGTCAAGGCGGTAAAGTTCGAGGATGGGCTGGTAGAGGTCTCTCTCCCGGAACAGTGAAGCTCGGAAATTCATGTTAAACCTGTCGAGCTATAACGGAAACCAATACGTTGGCGTATTTTCCTGCGCCAACGAGAACATTTCTTTAATACCGGTCGACTCGTCCGACACCCTGGTCAACGACATGGAGACGGCGCTCCAGGTCAAATGCATCAAGACGAACGATAGCCAACACCAACCTGATCGGTGCGCTGGTAGCGATGAACTCGTACGGTGCCGATGGTGGCGTCGATGGCCTCCGAAGTCGAGATCGAGAATCTCTCGAAGCACCTGACCGTCTACAGGCTGGACGACCGCTACAACGCCGCCGGCAACAACATCCTGGCCAACGACAAGGGCGCGCTGATCAACCCGGAGATCGACCCGGCGCTGTACTCGCGCCATCGCGGAGACACTCCAGGTGGAGGTCGTTCCCGGCACCATCGCCGGGCAGAACATCGTCGGTTCGATGTGCTGCGCGACCAACAAGGGCATGCTGTGCCACCCCGAATCCACCAAGGCGGAGTTCGAGGTGCTGCAGCTCGGTCCTCAAGGTCAAGCCGGCCATCGGCACCCTGAACTACGGTTCGGGAATGGTGGGCGCCTGCATCGTCGCGAACTCGAAAGGGGGCGCGGTCGGATTCAGGAGCACGCCGATCGAACTGGGCCGTGTCGAGGACGCGCTGGGCATCTATTGATCGTCCCGGCCATTCCTTTTTTTCCGATACTATTCTAGAAATGATGCTCTGCCGCCCTAGGGCGAGAAGATCCAATATGCGGTCGCGTTGGGCAGTTCGTCGGGCATGAACTCGATCTCGTTCCCGACCCGGACGACCTTGTCCTCCGGCAGCCCCTCGAGGAAATCATCGATGGTGTGAATGGACATCGATAGACCACCGATGCGGAAGTGCATCGGGATCGCCACCTTGGGCTTTAGTATCCCGATCAGCTCGCGGGCCTGCTTACCGTCGATGGTGAAGACCCCGCCCACCGGTAGGAAAAGGACGTCCACCGGCTGGAGCGCCGCCACCGTCTCCGGGTCCAGCATGTGGCCCAGGTCTCCCAGGTGGCAGAACACCACGCCGTTCAAGGTGAACCGGTAGATGTTGATCTTGCCGCGTTTGGCTCCGCCGCAGTCGTCATGGAAGGCGGGAACTCCTAAAATGTCCACACCCCGCTCGGTCCGCTGGCCGGATTCCCTGACGCATTTGAAATCGCCCCGCACGATGCGGGCGCAGTTGTGATCGAAATGTTCGTGGCTGATGAGAACGACGTCCGCCTTGACGACCGGCGGCTTGACCCCGATGGACTTGCCGTCGTGAGGGTCGGTGACGACCGTCACTCCATTTCTCACCTCAAAACAGGAATGGCCGTGCCAGGTGACCCTCATAGCACCGTCACTCGCCCCGGAACTCTGCCCCGCAATCCGGGCAGGCCCTGTCGCTCTCCTTGACCAGTTCGTGGCATTTCGGGCAGATGAGGACTTCCCGGTTAGGTCTGGCCTCAGGCTTCTGGACGTCAACCGGGACGGTCTTGCTGTCCGGGCCGGGAATGAAGAGCCCGGCGACCCCGACCACTACAATCATCGACGATACCGTGACCATCGCCCAGCCTCCTGGCCTTCCCAGGCTGCTATCGCCGAACATGAGGGCTGCCAGGTATGATATGACACCGAGGGCCAGGACTGCGGTCAATGCGGTCCTGTTGACAGTGCTCTTCACCGGCGTGAGCACTTGGGGCCTGGTCCTCACCACCCGCCTTACCACCTTTCTCTCCTTCGACGGCTTCAGTACCGACTTCTTTTCAGGCTTCGGTTCCGCAACCGGTTCCAGATCATGGGTCGGTCTCTGTTTCGACGACGGGTCGGGAACAAGTTCCGGAACTGGTGATGCCTTAAGTTCTATCTTCGGCTCGGGCGCGGGCGCCGTCATCATCGGCTGATCCGCAATCACGATCCTTTCCGGTACTGGATCTGCCTTGACCGGCTCTGGGACGCGCTCCACCGGGCGGCTCTCCGCAGGCTTCTGTATGACGGTTCCCCGGGAGACCGCTATCGATGGTGCAGGTGGAACAACGGCAGGGGCAGCGCTCGCTGCCGTTTCCTTGACGTTGCCATAATAAACGCTATTCTGCCTTTCAGGCTCTCTGTCCTTGGTCTTGACGGGTGTTTCGAACTTGTCCCGCTTGACTATGGTGGCCTCGATACGCTTGGACACGTCCTCGTCCACCAGGACCTTCTCGTCATTGTCACCCATCTTTTCCAGTGCCTGGATATTGTCATCCCAGTCCTCTCCTGCGATGAATCTGAGTCCACAGAAATCGCATTGAAGTGCCGACGGCTTGTTCCTAAGACCGCAGCGTGGGCATTCCTTATATCCGGCCTTCCTGTCCATTTGTCGTTACATTCCTTTCCCTGTTATATTGTTTTTGCATCATATTCCATCCTTTGATAATCCAGACATATCATTTGTGCCTTCGATTTCGGGGAGACTGGCCATCTTCGTTCATACAGGATGCGAACGCTCAGCAAAACCTTCATATAGCGAAAACTTGGATGGAGCGGATAGATGAAGATACTGGTCCTCAGCGTGGACAGGGACGACGATTTCGGCGTCAAGGCGGGCATGAACAGCCCGTTCATCGGCAGGACGGAGAACCTTGAGGCAGCCCTCGCGCTGGGCCTGAAGGACCCCGAGGACTGCGACGTCAACACGGTCCTGGCCGCCCTGAGCATCTACGATGACATGGCCAAGAAGGGCATGGACGTGGAGATCGCCACCATATGCGGCGACCCGAAGGTGGGCTTCGAGTCCGATCTGGCATTGGCGACCCAGCTCGAGAACGTGCTGGAGATGATCAAGCCGGAGAGGGTCGTCCTGGTCAGCGACGGGGCGGAGGACGAGTTCATCTATCCGATGGTCTTCTCCCGGGTCAAGGTCGATTCGGTGCGCCGCGTCTGGGTGAAACAGGCGCCCACGGTCGAAGGTACCTATTACATCCTGCTCAAGATGATGCAGGACGACAAGGTGCGCAAGCGCGTCCTGACGCCGATCGGACTGGTGCTGACCGTCCTGGGCATTTTCGCGTTGTTGCCGAAACTGGTGGAGCTTTACATGGACCCCACCATGATCAGCCTCATATCGGACATGGCATTCGGCTCCATCGCCCTGGTCCTGGGCGTCTATCTGATCTTCTACGCCTACAAGGTGGCGGATAGGATTGCATCCTGGTATACCAGCACCGGTCGTGCCATCCGTTCCGGTAGTCTGATGATCCCGTTCGCCATACTGACCATCTCCTGCATCTTCATAGGCGTGTTCTTCGGTGTCGAGGCGGCCAACGCCAACCCGGACATCGACATCGTCCAGAAGGTGCTCCTGTTCATCAACGCCACCCTGTGGATGTGGGCGTTCGCGATCTTCTCCTTCGAGACCGGGCGGTTCGTGAGCCATTACGCCTCCACCGGCAAGGTATACTGGGCCTATCTGGTGATATCGGTCACCGTCTTCGCCATCAGCTTCATAGTGCAGGGTTCGCTGGATGCCTCCCTGTTCTTCCTGGGATATTCCAAGCTCAATCAGAACGTCATCTTCCTGGAGATACTGTCTGGTTTCCTCCTGATGGGTTTCAGCGGGCTGATCAACACCAACCTGAAGACCACGCTGAAAGAGGCCATCCAAAAGGAAGAGAGCAAGGAGCAGGTCCGTCATCCGGAGGCCTGAGGGAGAAGGATGGGGTTCAAGGACTGGGAACCGGTCTACGAACAGATCATCGATGATTTCGGCTACTCCAGGGAGGAGGACGAGAGGGCGGCGCGAATACTGTCCGCCCTGGCCTCGGACATCCCCCAATGCGACGATGTCTGCCTGACCGGGATGTTCGGAAGCTGCGCCACGATCATCGCCGGACCGTCGAAGAACGGAGGCCGGCTCACTGATCTGCTCAAAGGGACCACGCTGACGGTGGGGATCGGCACCGCATTGCTGCTGGATGAAGGCACGGTCCCCGACTTCGTGGTCACCGATCTGGACGGAGATGTCGCGACGGACCTGTCGGCGAATGAAGGGGGGGCCACCATGGTCATCCATGCCCACGGGGACAACATCGAGGCAATCCGTCGTTACATACCTTTAGTCAAGGGGTGTGCGGTCCTGACGACCCAGTCCACACCGTTTGCTACCGTCAGGAATTTCGGCGGGTTCACCGACGGTGACAGGGCAGTAGCCTTGGCCGCACATTTCGGAACGCACAACATAAGGCTCATCGGATTCGACCTGGTCCGCCCAAGGGTCAAGGAAGGTTCATCGATCGTGACCAAGGCCAAGAAATTGAGATGGGCCGAACGCTTGATCGAACAATTGGTCAATAAGGACGACCTTCTCATGGAATATCTGTGATGCTTTTCACATTGACAACAATAGGATTGTATCAAACCGGTCATGAATGAGGTTCATTTCCTGAAAAAAACCGATATGTACCGAGCAGGTTACAATTGGGAGAATAACGATTGGTCCGGAGTATTCTAATATATAAACATTCTCATAAGCGCTTTCCAATGCAACCGATGCTATATCCAATAATTTGGACGTTTTGTTGCTTTATATTGAATATTTGGTGCAAAGTGTCATTATTCCTTTTGATAAAGAGAAAACTGCCATTTAAATACACAATTGAAATCGTTAAGCACATATTTCGGATACTGGATAACAGAAAACGCTTATTATCAAAACTGATAAGCTATAAATAGCTTCAAACTGTTATCAAATGTCAATCTCCCGATTGTTTTGTTATGGGAGAAAGGAGGAAAGCATATGGAAGGTTCATCTGGATCGCCTCCCATTGAGGAGAGCCCGAAGAAATCCCGTACAAAATTGATTGCGATTGTTGTTGTCGTGATCTTGCTTGTCGTGGCGATCGGAGCGGCTTTGGTCCTCACTGGAGGAACGGGAAGTGCAACAGCGTCAGCGACAGCGGATCGATCAGTCGCAACGACTTCTGAGACCGTTACTTTCAACGGCGCTGCGAGCAAGGCTACAGGAACGATCAACAACTATACTTGGAACTTCGGTGACGGTACGTTTGGATATACAGGCCCTTCTACTACCCATCAATATACAATGGCCGGTAAGTATCTGGTACTGTTGACCGTGAAGGACGATAAAGGCAACAGCGGAACGAACTGGAAGAGCTTGATCGCTCTGGATGTGACATATCCCCAGACGACACCGGCCAAGGACGTCGCAAACGCCACTCGGCCATACGCGTTCGCAGCGGCAAATGTTACGTCCATGAAGACCGGCGCATCCGTTGCGTTCGATGGATCTTCCTCAGCAGCCTGGGGAAATGACCTAGGGGCAAGCGGCTACGCGGTCGTCTTGACCAAAGCAGACATAGCAAACATGACGTGGTGGTTTGGAGACGGATCTGCGCTCGTTACTGGTACCTATTCCACAGCCAGTGCTCAGAACCACACCTTCACCGGAGACGGGGTCGTTTATACCGTTCTCATGGGTGTTGAGAGTAAGCATGCCGAAGCGCCCATAGCACAGTATGCTATAACGATCGTAATGCTCCCGAAGGACCTCGACATGTCCACAGGTGTCAAGAACCCCGATACCTTTGTTGTGGCCACCTACGGCGATGCCAGATGGCTTGACCCGGCGGTAGACTACGAATCAGCTGGAAATGAGATCCTCCAGAACTGCTATGAGACATTGGTGTTCTACAACGGTTCGAGCACGACCGATCTGATTCCAGTTCTGGCAACTGTGATTCCGACAGTAGAGAACGGGGGAATATCGGAGGACGGACTGAACTGGACCTTCCATATCCGCTCTGGTGTCAAGTTCCACGATGGGAACGTCATGACCCCCGAGGATGTGGCATTCTCGATCCAGAGGACATTGAAGATCAATCACCTCGGAGCCCCGAGCTGGATCCTGGGTCAGGCGTTGATCCCGGGATATGTGAACGGAGTGGCGATCGACAGCGCATTGATCAATGACTGCGTCAGCTATGACAACACGAACATGACCGTGACGTTCCACCTGGCGATCAAATACCCTGCGTTCATCCAGGGGCTTGCTTATACGGTCGCCTCGGTTACCGAGAAGGCCTGGGTCCAGGCGAACATGCCCCAGGGAGACCAGTTCGGGGTCAGGACGACCTATCTGAGCACCCATATAATGGGTACCGGACCGTTCAAATTGGCCGACTGGGCACAGAAGCAGTACATCAGGCTGGACCGGTTCGACGACTATTGGCAAGGACCAGCCAAGTTGGCGCATGTCCTGATCAAGCAGATCAGCAGCCAGGCCACCCGAGAGATGTTGCTGTTCAGCGGCGATGCTGACATGATCGCAGTGAATGCCGAATACCGCAATGACGTCAGGAACAGGGCGGATGTAAGGATAGTCGAGGGCTTGACCACATACAATATCGGTTTCATCGGTCTGACCCAGAACATCACCGTCGACCCGAACTTGGCCATTGGCGACATACCTGCCAACTTCTTCAGTGACATACACTTGAGGAAAGCATTCGTGGCGGCATTCGACGACCAGAAATACATAAGGGATGTCCTGCAGGGTGCAGCGGTCCAACCGAACAGCGTTATTCCCAATGGAATGTTCGGATGGACGAACGATACGCCCTACCAGATGTACGACCCAGATACGATTGTCGCCGAGCTGAAACTGGCCAATGACACGCGACCAGGGCACACCGGTTCCTATTGGGACAATGGGTTCACCATCGAGATGTACTACAACGCCGACAACACCAACCGTATGGCTGGTTGCCTAATGATGAAGGCCGCTCTGGAGAATGCGTCGAAGGACTCTACCCACCGTATCGTCGTCAATGTCAATTCGATGGAATGGTCAGCGTTCAATAACGCCAACGATGCTGGCAATATGCCGTTGTTCTACCTGGGATGGATGCCGGACTACGCCGACGCCGACGACTATGTACAGCCATTCCTGTTGTCGACCGGTATATATGGTGGGCCGCTTGGTCTACATAACGACACGTTAGATGCCTTGATTATCGCAGCCTCACAGGAACTGAATCAGACCAAGAGGGGCGAGATGTATGCGGAGATATCCTTATCCGCATACGAGAATGCGATATACATCTACACGGACATAGCGACCAACTTCCACGCGGAAAGGACATGGGTGAAAGGGTACATCTTCAACCCAATGTACTCGGAACAGATCTATTATCACTTCTCGAAGTCCTAAGATCGAGGAGGGTCGGACCAAACCTTTTCTAAATTTTTCTTTTTATATTATCAATCAGTTTGACCCATATCATTTTTTCATTAGCCAGATGCTAATAAATTTAGATAACGCTTTAATAGTATGATATGGATGAACAAAGGGTGATGTCGCCGTGAAAATGCGAACCTACATCCTTCGCAGAATCCTTCTCCTGATACCTGTCCTACTGGGAATCACCGTCGTTGTTTTCACTCTGACGCGGCTTGGAGGGGATCCAGGGGCGATGTACTACAGCCATAACATGACGTTGGCTCAAAAGGAAGCGATCCGCCAGATGCTGCATCTGAACGATGACATCCTGACCCAATACTTGTCTTGGCTTGGTCAAGTTATCCAAGGAAACTGGGGCTTGGCAGCTACCAACGGGGACCGCCCGGTCCTTGATACCATACTGTATTTCTTTCCCGCGACATTCGAACTTACCCTCGTCAGCATTTTCATCACCGTTCCTTTGGGCATATTCCTCGGTACCCTGTCGGCCGTAAGGAGGGATAGGCCGATCGATCACTCAACCCGGGTCCTTGCTCTGGTCGGAGTCTCCCTCCCCATATTCGTGCTGGCGTTGCTATTGCAATACGTTTTCTATTTCAGTTTTCACTTGTTGCCGGCGGCTGGTCGATTTGACGATGTGCTGTTCATCCAGTATTCCTCAGGTTGGCACTATTATACCGGATTCTTCTTGATCGATTCGTTATTGAACGGCAACCTGACGATGTTCTTGGACGCACTGAAGCACTTGATTCTGCCGGCAGTGGCGCTGAGCTTCAGCTCGTTGGCGGTGATCACTCGCCTGATGCGATCCTCTATGCTGGAGGTAATGAACCTGGATTACGTGAAGACCGCCCGTTCCAAGGGGCTGCCTGAAAGGGTGGTACTGAAGAAGCACGCGAGACGCAACGCGTTGATACCGACCACGACCGTCGTGGGTATGATGTTCGGCGGACTGTTGTCCGGCGCGGTCCTTACAGAAACCATATTCGCCTGGCCAGGCCTAGGATCGTGGTCCACCCGGGCAATGGTTACGTTCGACTCCGCCTCGATCATGGGATTCGTTCTGTTCACGTCGATCATATTCGTCCTGGCGAATCTTATCGTCGACCTATCGTATGTCTACCTGGACCCGCGGGTCAAGCTGGAGTGAGCCAAATGCTGTTCAAGAAGGATGAGAAGGAGAAACTAGACGGAACCGCTGGCGGCCACAAAGACCAAACAATAATCGCCGATATGGAAAAACCGGTCTGCGTTCCAATCGATGACATAAGGCAAAAACAGACCCTTAAGTCTAAGACGTACAACAGATTGCGCCCTCGGCTCAGGGAGTTCAAGAATTACATAAGGGTCTTCAGGAAGAATCCGTTGGGGATATTTGGTCTAGCCCTCATTCTGTCGATCGTATTCATTGCCGTCGCGGCACCATGGCTGGCACCTCCATTGTCGGGCAATGCCCAGCCAGATCCGATAATCAATCGCTTCGATCTCTCACCGCCAAACCTCCAGGAGCCACGGGCATCATCAATGGGCAAACACGTGAACTTCGTCTGGGGTACTGGCCAGTCCGGTGAGGACGTCTACTACGGGACGATCTGGGGAGCAAGGACCTCGATCTACATCGCGTTGGCGATCGTCGGAATCGCCGCGATCATTGGAGTGGTGGTCGGCGCCATCGCCGGTTACTATGGCGGGGTCCTGGATGAGATACTGATGAGGATGACCGATGTCTTCCTCTCGATACCCTCCCTTATCCTGGCACTTGGCATAGTCGCGATATTGGGCAAATCATTGGAATTCATCATTCTGGCTTTGGTGATAACGTGGTGGCCGTCGTATGCGAGATTGATACGCGGGCAGGTCCTCTCTATCAAGGAGTCGACCTACGTGGAGGCGGCTCGTGCCATCGGCGCAAAAAAGAACAGGATATTGTTCCGTCACATCGTCCCCAACACAATATCCCCGCTCACTGTTTCCATAACCATGGACTTCGGTACCGTGGTCCTGGTGGCCGCCGCGCTATCCTTCATCGGATTCTCCACCCCGGGTCTCTGCGAGTGGGGGAGGATGGTCTCCGCCGGCTCACAGATGATGTTCTCCCAGATCCCCTATCCCTTCCCGAATGGGACATTGTACAACCCGTACTGGGCATGGGTTTTCCCAGCTGGATTCATTTTCATGTTCGTCATGGGATTCAGCCTCCTGGGTGATTCTCTGAGAGACATATTGGACCCGCGGATGAGGAGGTGAATGAATGTCCAAAGATGCGATGATCGAGATCAAGGACATCTACGTGAATTTCTACACCCAGGCGGGAATCGTCAGAGCCCTGGACGGGATCAACCTGACGATCTATGAGGGAGAGACCCTTGGTCTGGTGGGCGAGACCGGCTGCGGCA
The DNA here is from genome assembly GCA_963695345.1 of uncultured Methanomassiliicoccales archaeon. Taxonomy (GTDB): domain Archaea; phylum Thermoplasmatota; class Thermoplasmata; order Methanomassiliicoccales; family UBA472; genus DASXVU01. The sequence goes on along the minus strand of OY968769.1, from coordinate 77,792 downwards.
AGAGCGTCACCGCCAACACCGTGATGAGGCTTATCCCCCAGCCACCTGGTCGAATAGAGAAGGGGCAGATCTATTTCATGAAACCCCTGGCCAATGACGAATCGATCCAGGCGATGGAGGATGCCAAGGCCGGATACCTGGGGTCGCACCCCACCGCCTCCAAAGACGATCCACAGCTGGTTCGGATCGAGAAGGACCTGAAGGAGCTGGCAAGACGCAAGCAGATAACCGACGAGCTCGGGTCACTGCAGAAAGCGAAGGTCAGTCCGGAAGACCAAAAAGTGAAGGACCTCAAGGCCGAACTGCTCCAGCTCGAATCCAGGTACGACCTCCTGAAAAGAGGCAAGGACTACATGCAGAAGATCCGGGGAAAATACATCTCCATGATATTCCAGGAGCCCATGAGCGCTCTCAATCCAGTGTATAAGGTGGGGGACCAGATCTCCGAGGTTCTCCTGCTTCACGAGAAGAAGTCGCTCTGCGAGAGCGCGTTGGACAAGATCGAGGAAGGGATCAAGAAGGTCGACCAGTACAAGAAAGTGAGCAAAGAGAAGAACGACAAGAACGAAGACGTATGCTCAAATTGCCATGCGGTCCTGACCGAAGGTGCCTTGACCTGCCCTTACTGCGGCGGAAGCTTCCACAGTAGGCGGACCAGATCGATATCCGGCTTTGAATACCGTCTGTATCGGGGACTGTACAAGAACATGGCCAAGAACCCGGACCGGCGGTCCTATCGGCTGATGGCGAAGATTCCGATAGTCCGCCGTTTCGAACTGCCCATGAAGGCCGAGGCGCTGGACCGCGCGGAACGGATGCTCCGGCTGGTACGCATCCCTGACCCCGAGTATGTCGTCGGCTCCTATCCGCATGAGCTATCCGGCGGAATGCAGCAGCGGGTGATGATCGCCATGGCGCTGGCCTGCAAACCCCACCTGCTCGTCGCCGACGAACCCACCACCGCGTTGGACGTGACCATACAGGCCCAGATACTCAAGCTAATGAAGGATCTGCAGGAGGAGACCGGAACCTCCATCCTGATGATAACCCACAATCTCGGGGTAGTGGCGGAGATCTGCGACCGGGTGGGCGTGATGTATGCCGGTACCATTGCCGAGATCGGAACCAACCGGGAGATATTCAAGGAACCGCTCCACCCCTATACCCAGGGTCTCATGAACTCCATCCCGAGGGTGAATGTCGACATGGGAAGGCTGGAAACCATCGAAGGAAGCGTCCCCAATCTGGTCAAACCGCCCTCGGGATGCCGTTTCCATCCACGATGTCCCTACGCGATGCAGAACTGCAAGGCCAAGAAACCCGAACTGACCGAGGTCAGGCCAGGACATTTCGTGGCCTGCTTCCTCTATAACGGGGTGGAATGATGGCGGACCATGACATCTTGATCGAGGCCAGGCAATTGAAGAAGCATTTCGCTTTCCGGGGAGGGCTGCTCAAGAAGCAGGTGGGAGCGGTCAAGGCGATAGACGGGATCGACTTCTTCATCAGGCAAGGGGAGACCATCGGACTGGTCGGCGAATCCGGTTGCGGGAAGACCACCACCGGCAGATGCATGCTGATGCTCACCAAACCGACGGACGGGGATATCTACTACAAAATGCCGGCGGAGGTCCGGTCGAAGGTGGTCAAACTGGAGGAGGAAGAGGCCGCGCTGGAACAGAACGGCGCATCATCCTCCCGCTGGAGCAGCCACAGAGCGCCTAAAATTGAAGAGCTTGAGGAGATAAGGGACAAGTATTCCCTCGCGAGACGAAGACCAGACGATCTTCGGCGGTTGCGCCGGGAGATGCAGATCGTGTTCCAGGACCCGTACTCCTCATTGAACCCCCGCATGCTGATCAGGGACACTCTGGGAGAACCGCTGCACGTCCACGGTATCGCCACCGGCGATGAGCTGACCGAGCGGGTCCAGTCCCTGCTGGAGCATGTCGGTCTCAATCCGGAGCACATGTACCGCTATCCGCACGAGTTCAGTGGCGGCCAGAGGCAGAGGATCGGCATCGCCCGGGCCCTGGCGCTTAACCCGGACCTGGTGGTGCTGGACGAGCCGACCTCGGCGCTGGACGTCTCCGTGCAGGCCCAGATCCTGAACATGCTGAACGACCTTCAGGCCGACTTCAACCTGACCTATCTGTTCATATCCCATGACCTGAGCACCATCCGGTACATGTGCGACCGGGTCAACGTCATGTACCTGGGAAAGATCGTGGAGTCGGCGAAAAAGGAGGACCTGTTCGGCAAGCCGCTGCATCCGTACACCGAGGCTCTGCTCAGCGTCATACCGGTACCCGACCCGGAAGTGAAACGGGACAAGATCGTCCTGAGCGGCGACGTGCCCAGTCCGGCCAATCCGCCCTCTGGATGCCGGTTCCACACCCGTTGTCGGTACCGTGAGGCGATCTGCGAGGAGATGGAACCGCAGCTGATAGACAAAGGTGGCGAGCACTTTGTCGCCTGTCACTTCCGGTGAATCGCGACGATGGCGACGAAGCGCAAGATCACGGTCAAGGTCCCCCCTCCGGAGGTCGAGGAGACAGAGGATCGTCTGAAGCCGGTCGTAATGCGTCGCGATCCGGGATGGAGGGGATGGTTCCTGGGGGACTACCTCCGATACTGGTATTTCATCGGCTGCCTGATGGTCGACGCTTTCATCTTGCTGCAGGTGTGGCAGATGGTCGAACCAGGGCTGTCGGTCTCGGTCCCCATCATCATCCTGGTCGCCATGGTCATAGCCGAAGCCTTACTGTATCTAGCCCTCTGGGGCAGGGACGGAAGATGGAAGAAAACCTAGATTCGTTAGATGGGTGTTATCAAGAATCGCATCCAGCCTGCATAAGTATTATTTTGCAGAAGCGCAATCAGGCCTGGGGAACGTATTGACGGTCGTGAGCATGAGCGAAGTCTGCCTAGCTCTGGGTAACACCTTGGGCAAGAAAGGCATGTCCGAAAGTGACATCAACAAATTGGCAGAGTATTTGATGAGCTTTTTCGGATTCACCGACCAGACCATCGACAACCGACTTACTTCGGAAGACCGGGACGTCTTCTATATGCTGGAAGAGGAAGGTTTCCTTACCACCTGGCAGGAAGAGGTCCATTTAAAGAAGGGGAAGCTCTGGCGCATCCACTACTGGGTCCTGAAGACCGACCAGATCATGAGGATGGCCATGAAGGAGGACCCGGCATCGCGCAACAAGGACGATGCCGCCGCCACCTATGACGACGTTCCCGAGGACTGCTGGACCAGAAAATAAATGACGTGGCCCAAAATAAAACCACGAGATTTTTTATAGCACGTGGTCGTTAGTGCTGGCAGAGGGCCTGGATGATTGAATATGTCATCGTTTTGCTGGTAGTTATCGCCTACTTCGCATTGATCTACTTTCTGAACAAGAGGGGCATACTGGCCAAGTACCACTTCACTCAGGGGATGATCTTCCTGATGTGGCGCACCGAGGGCGGGAAGAAGGTCATCGAGAAGCTCTCCAAATTCAGGAGATTCTGGCTGTTCTACGCCGCGGCGGCCAAATGGATATGCCTGGCGGTCGCCATCTTCATGATGGCGCTGCTGATCTGGGAGGCGACCCTGGTCTCCAAGATACCGGCGTCCGCCGCACCCGGGCCGGAGATGATACTGGGCATACCAGGCCTCAACCCGATCATCCCCATCTGGTACGGCATCATCGGCCTGATCGTCGCCGTCGTGGTCCATGAGTTCGCCCACGGCATTCTGACGCGCGTCGGCAAGATGGACATCAAATCGCTGGGCATAGTGTTCCTGGTCATCCCTCTCGGCGCGTTCGTGGAACCGGACGAGGAGGCCATCACCAAGTCGGACCGTAAGCGCCGCACCAGCATCTACGCGGTCGGTCCGGGCACCAACATCATCCTGGCGGTCATCTGTGCCGTCCTGTTCTCGTCGGTCATGCTCAGCTCCGTCGAGCCGGTCCGGGAAGGGCCGGTGGTCGCGACCGTCGCCGACAACAGCATCGCCTCCATGAGCGACCTCCAGTTCGGAGCACAGGTGGTATCGGTGAACGGCGCCCCGGTCACTGACATCTATTCCTGGCAGAACGCCACCGCTCCCAATGCCGGTTCCGTGGTAAGTCTGTCGTACTACTACAAGAGCACCCAATACAACGCTTCCCTGGTCTCGGGCGTCCAGGTCACCAGCGTGACCAAGGGATACCCGGCCAACCTGGTCGGCATACAATCCGGCATGCTGATCTCCTCGTTGAACGACACCTCGGTCCGCAACGAGAACGATCTCCGGGTCGCCCTGCGCAACACCCAGGGAGGCCAGACCGTCAATATCACGGTGATGTCCTACCACGCTGACACCCAGGCCTACGAGAACGTCAGCAGCATCAACAATGTTACTCTGCTCAGCCGGGCGGAGTATCTGCGTTCGTCCGGCGTGTCGGTCCCATCCGGATTCGCGGACTATGGGTTCATGGGCATCAACAGCGCCTACCTCGGCGCCGGCGTGGTCAATATCCAAGTCCTCTCCCAGCGCCTTGCTTCGCCGTACGCGAACATGCAGAGCCCGGGGGACTTCATCACCGACACCCTGCGCTTCATATCGCTCCCGTTCGTAGGGCTGGCACCGGTCCAGTCCCCGGTCACCGAGCTGTTCCACCCGACCGGCCTGGTCGCTCCGTTCGGTGCGGACGCGTTCTGGATCACCGCCAACATCCTCTATTGGGTGTTCTGGATCAACCTGATGGTCGGCATGACGAACGTTTTGCCGGCGGTCCCGCTGGACGGAGGGTTCCTGTTCAAGGACGGGCTGGACGCTTTCGTCCAGAAGATAAGGAAGAACGCCACCGAGGAGCAGAGGGCCAGGTACGTCTCGAGGATAACCATCGCCTTGGCCCTGTTCGTGCTGTTCCTGATCGTCTACCAGTTCATCGGGCCGCGATTGAACGCTTGAGACGATTCTCGATAGCATAGGGGGGGGTTGAATAGCGGGAGCAATCCCGTCTTTCTTCTTCTTCCGCTCGAATTGTGACATCTTTGGTATAGGATTTGTACGGCCATTCCGGCAAGGGACTTGGCGGAACCAATCTTACTTCCGATATGGAATGTTTGGTCACTGGTTTCTCTCTTGACGCATCCTCTTGACCAGTAGATATGAGATTATCATGGCGGCAATTGCGGCGTCGAACAATACCAGAACGGTCAACCAGGTCCCTGCCTCATTTCTGATAGGAGTGACTGAAACCTCCGCTGTTGTTTCGTAGCCATCGAAACCGTGGGCGACAATCTTGAAAGAATAGGTCTGTCCGTTCGTCAGCCCATACACAGTGGTCGTGGTTTCGTTGGTCTGTCTGATAGGATTTGTATCCATAAAGATAGTATAATGATCGATCTGGCTGTCACCAACGTTCCTCGGTGTTGCCCAAGATAGCGTGGCCTGACCATCGCCAGTAGTTACAGAACAGATCTGGGTGGTATTCGATACCGTGGTCGGAAAGGTTGGCAATCCATTCCACATAGGGGTCGAGAAACCCTTTGCTCCTGGTTGGTAGTAAACAACTAGATTGTTGTCTGTGAGAGAAGTCCAGAATATTTTGGTGTAAGGAGCGTCCCCTTTGAATGTAATTGTAGTGAGATCGGTGCATGATGTGAACGCGAATGCGTCTATGCCGATAACTTCGCTGGGAATGGTGACCGCTCTCAGACTTGTGCAATTCATGAATGCGCGATCTGAGATGAAGTAAACGCTTGCAGGAATGTCAATCGAAGTCAGAGCGGTACATCCCCAGAAGCTGCCTGACTGAATCGTAGATATGTTTCCAGGAATGACCAATGAAGTAAGTGACCAGCAATCGGAGAAGGCGTAGCCGTCAATCCTTTCGATTGTGCTCGGGATGTTGATTGATGCCAATTCATAGCAATCCGAAAATGAGTGGCTGCCTATACCGATGACCCCTTCGGGCAGAACCACGGAATTGAGGTTTACGCAGCGTTGAAATGCATTGATTTCAATCCTTATGACACCGTCAGGAACTTCATAGCTCCCTTTCTTCAATGCTGGGCAGGCAATAAGGGTTGTGATATCTTTGTCGAAAAGGACACCCTCGATGCTGGCATATTTTGTATTGCCGCTTTCGACAAGGATCTCTGACAGATTGGTGCACAGAGTGAATGCACATTCACCGATCGTCGTTACATTTGCCGGGATTGAAATGGACGTTAGGTTAGAGCAGGACTTGAAAGATTCGTTACCGATTCTCGTCACACCTTCCGGCATCGTAATTGAGGAAAGGGCCTTACAATCCATGAAAGAATGATCGCCTATCCGCTTGATTCCGCTGCCCAGGGCGACCTTATTCAGAGATGGGCAAGCTGAGAATGCATAATCTCCGATGTTCTTCACGCTATCAGGGACCGTTACATTGATCAAATAGGGCGACCCATGAAAAGTGAAGATGCCGATACTTGTTACCGGTTTTCCGTCAATCAGATCCGGTACGACGAAATCCGTCCCCTGCCCCAACCAGTTGAATATCTCGACAGCGGTTCCATTTTCGATGTATCTGTATTGAAACTCTTGACCATTCAACCCTGAAACCGAAGACGTCGAATAGTCGCCTGTGACCATGGCGACCGCTGATAGCATTACTATTGCAGAAAGTGCTCCCCCAATAATCCTACATCGCATAGACCTGCCCCCAACCTTCCCCACTGTTGGTTGTATGAGACATTATTGTGTCAATATAAAATTTGCCTGCGGGGGCGAGATAGTCAATTATGATCCATTGGGGTTTGCTGATGGGAATGATGGATCAAACTATCGAACAGGAAATGAGGATACTGATCAAGTAATAAGAAGAGGGAAAAAATTCAGCATTGCGAGCTCAGCGGCTCACCGGAATTGACGACCTGTATGTCCTTCATCTTCTCGTTGCAGACAGGGCACATGTCGTAATCCAAGGACTTGAAACTCGAGAACAGCTCGTATATCTCTCCGCAGTGATTGCATTTCTTGAACGCGATGTACGCGGACTTGAAAAGTGCGCACTGCTCGATGTTCTCCCCGGTCCTCTTCAAGCATACATCGGCCACACAATTGTCACATAGGTTGCGCCGGCTGATGTTGACCCATACATGTTCGCTGATCTGAACTCTTGTCAATTTTGTTATCCCTACCTTGTGGAGATAGTTTTTGAGCCCCGTGTGAGTATTTATTCTTTGGCAAACAATCGCCAATAAAGATAATCATTATTGTTCTGAGGAAACTGACTGGCTCGCCAATATATAATTATCAATAAAGATAAAAGAAGGAAAGGTAAGGCGTTTGACCGCGGATCCTGACCGGTTTAGGAGATGTTGTTCCTCAGCCGGTCCTTAAGCTCCCCGAGCTTCCCCTTGTTCCAGCTGGTGGTCTTGGAGAAGAACCCGGTGACACGGGTGATGCCCTCGACGTCCGGAGATGCGCAGAAGGGGCAGGTCGACCTCAGTCCGCGGGTGGTCTTGCCGCAGTTCAGGCAGGCGGTGAACTCCGGGCTGAACGATATCTGCGAGTTCTGGGTGTTCTCGAACGTCTTCTTGACGAAGGCGGCGATGGACTCTGCTGGAGGCTTGTGCTCCCCGAGCCAGACATGGGTCATCGAACCGGCCTCGATCAGAGGATGGAACAGGCCCTCGGCCTTGGTCCTCTCGATGGCACTGATCGGAGCGCCGACGTTCAGGTTGGTCGAGTTGGTGTAGTAGATCTCGCCGACCGACTTGTTCCCCCTGATCACCGTGGGGGCCTGCAGCGGGTAGTACTTCATGTCCAGCTTGGCGAAGCGGTAGGAGGTCGACTCGGCCGGGGTCTGCTCCAGCGGCATGCGGATGCCGTACTTCTCGCCGATCTCCTCGGCATACTTCTTCATGGTCGAGATGACCTTGAGGCCGAACTTGGTCGCGTCCTTCGACTCGTGCATCTGCTGACCGGTGTGGTACTGGACCAGTTCGTTCAGGCCGACCATGCCGATCAGGAACGAGGCCTTGTTGAACCGGTAGTACGGCTCGCCGTCCAGGTTCATGGTCAGCAGCGCCAGGGTCGAGTGCTTGCCCATGTCGAGCAGCTGCTTGATGAAGTCCCTCTTCTGCACGTGGGCCTGGGCGACCAGCTCGATCTTCTCCCTGAGCAGCTCGAACAGCTTCTGGCATCGTCCTGGTGCGCCTCGTAGGCGACCCGCGGCAGGTTGATGGTGACGTTCTGCATCGCCGAGTACCTCATCTTCCACGGGGTCTTGGCGTCATCCAGGTCGCTCTTGTCCAGCTTGAACGTCAGACGGCAGCACTCGGATATCTTGGCGGTGTTGCCCCGGTCGAACACGAAGTAGGTGTTGCCCTTCTCCGTCGCGACGTTGGAGATGTGGTTCAGGAACTCCTCGTGACCCTCGGTCTTGAAGAACTTCTCGGTCATGTGCACGTTCGGCTTGGGGAAGAAGAACGGCCTTCCGAGGGCGTCCCCCTCGAGGTACACGTCGAACAGCGCGTTGATGAAGCGCTGCGATTCAGGCAGGTAGTCCTCATAGTTCTTGCCGGTGAAGGTGCCGTTCGGGCCGATGGCCGGAACGCCCATGAAATGGTCCGGGCATTCCCAATACAGGTTGAGGTCGGAGAAGATCGACTGTCCGCCGCGGGCCACCGCCTGCTGTGCGAACTCGTAGATCAATATCTGTGCGAGCTGCTTCATCCTGCGGTCGTCGCAGCCGACGAGGTAAGGCGCGAGGAACAGGTTGAACGCGTCCCAGCCGATGGCTCCGGCGAAGTTGCCCTGCAGTGCCGCGGAGAACTTGACCACCTGCTCGATGAGCACCTCCGGGTGCTTTGCCGGTTTGGCGATGGAGATGGCGTTGGGCAGGTTCAGACCGAACTTCTTCACGTACTCGATCGATTGGCCGCTGCAGTACGGGCGGTCGACCATGCCGAGGTCGTGAAGGTGGATGTCGCCGCGCATATGCGCATCGGCCAGGTCCTGCGAGAACACTTCGAGCAGAGCGAACTCCTTCTTGATCCTCTCGGCGAGCGTGAGGTTCGTGGCCTCCGGTCCGTGCGGGACGTTGGCGTTCTCCTTGTTCGGGTTCATGATGATCTGACGTGCATCATACAGCGGGACGCCCAACCGGGTGTGCTGCCTGCGGATCTTTGCCAGACCGTACTCGACCAGCTTGGCGTTCGTCAGTTCGCGGATGAGCGGTGCCGTGATAACATCGAGCTCCAGCTCGGAGATCATCTTCTCGACCTCGCGTGCGACGATGGCGGCGGCATCCTCGCTGATGGTCGTCTCCCTCATCAGTGCGTCGAATATGCGCTGCTTGTCCCATTTCCTTGATCTCTTCATCAGAAGTGCGCACGAAGAGCGACAGCTCAGTCGATTCCTTCTCGTCCGACCAGATTACGCCTGGTTCTGTTCCCCTAAGATCGCGTGAGTTCTCTATTGATTTCATGAGTTTCACCTTTAAGAAGGGCACACCCAACTCCCCGAGAACGTGTGTCCCAAATGCTGTTCTGTTTTACAGGCCTCTGACATTGGCGTTGTGGGGTTTAAAGGCATTTTTGAACTCGGTGTGGTAAATAAAGCCCCGTTAAGAAAGCTTTATTATTTACCAGGTCTGTTACCAGGTTTGTTACCACATGTTCCATCCAGAACGTGATTTGAAGTTCATTATCCTCGAACTCCTGACAGATGAGGGTCGTTCCATCAGTTCTCTGTCAAGGGAACTGGAGAAAAACGGTTACGATCTTCATAGATTGATACTTACCGGTTATCTCCGCGCGCTGACCGATCAACACGTCCTCAAGGAAAAGGACGTCCCTCCAGCCAAGATATATGTGCCGGTGAAGGGACGTCAGAAAGATATCTATGACGTCATAAATGAAGCGGCCCACGACCTCGCCGAGGGGCGGAGGGCCGAAGAGCTCAGCCTCTACGCTATGTGGCGACTTTTCAAGCGCCCGATCTTCGCCGAGGAACTGATCAGGGCGGGAATATCCGGCGAACCGCGGGGAAGGCAGGCGACTCAGGAGGAGCGTCAGGAGGCAAAGAAGGTCCTGGTCCGATCCGGTTTCAAGATCCCGGACAGCAGCCGGGCCTATGTGCCGGAAGCGAGCGACCTCGGCGCCGACTATCAAACCCTGCTCGAGACGATCGTCGCAAACCAATTGGACATATCCTATCTGGTCAGGGAGACGAAGCAGACGAAACTGGTCTGAGACCCGGGCTGGAAGGAATAGGTCATAATGCAGACATGTCCATGTATCGATCAAGTGAGAAGAATGTGGATGATAACTTATTGCGAGGAGGATCTCAGATTTGGTTCAAAGGACTTTTTCACAGCAGACTATAAAAATGAACATAGAAATACAAGAATGCTGGAGATGGCATGACCGCTGTCCTAAGTTACTCGGTGGATTTCCTAATAATTGCTGTTATATGTTTTGTTATTCTTGTTCTGACTAGAAAATTTCGGAAAAAAAAATGTTCATCATCCTTTTCGAAATTGACCGAAACAGATGGAGCCAATCGAGGCATCGACCATTTCTCTAAATGAATCGAGCTGTTCTAGGACGTTCTTGAGGCGTGTCCCTTTTTGTCATGCCAGTCAACCGCGGCGTGATAAAGGTTATAATCGCTTCCACGATACACCATACCATGACTCTTAACGACCTGGTGTCCGATATTAAGGCGTACCCAGGAATCACTAGGAAGAAAGCAATCTCAAGTGTTATCAACTTCTTCCCCAAGGTCTCGTCGTCAAAGGTGCTCGCGTCCTACGGTGAGGATGCGGCGGTGATGGAGCACAACGGAGAGGCGATGCTTCTCGCGGCGGACGGCATCATGCAGCCGCTGATGAAGGCCAATCCGTTCTTTGCCGGCTACTACGCCGTTCTCGTCAACCTCAACGACATCTCCGCGATGGGCGGGGTCCCGTTGGCCATGCTCGACGTTCTATCGATCAAGGAAGAGAAGGTCTGCGCGAACGTCATGCGCGGCATGGAGACCGCCGTCAAGAAGTTCGGTGTGCCGATCGTCGGCGGGCATACCCATCCGGACTGCACCTACAACGCCATCGATGTGGCGATCATCGGTACCGCCAAGCTCGATGAGGTCATCTACTCCCACACCGCCCAGTCCGGGGACGACATCATCATGGCGATGGACCTGGACGGGTTCTATCCCGAGGGACTGACCTACGCCTGGGATACCACTTCGAAGAAGGATTCGACCATAGCCCGGCAGCAGATTATGATAATGAACAAGATCGCCAAGAAGAAGCTGCTCCGCTCCGGAAAGGACATCAGCAACCCAGGATCCCTTGGTACGCTGGGAATGTTGCTGGAGACCAGCGGGAAGGGGGCGTTGGTGGACATCAACAGGATCCCGATACCCAAGGGGATCGATCTCTCCCAGTGGCTCAAGTCCTACCAGGGGGCAGGGTTCGTGGTCACCTGCGATCCGAGGAATTCCCAACAGGTAGTCGATCAGTTCAGCACGGTTGGCATTACCGGTTCGGTGATCGGAGAGGTGGATGGAACTAACGTCTTCAAGGTCACCGACGGCGATGAGACGTCGACCCTGTTCGATCTGAACACCGAGAACATAACCGGATGCAAACCCGCCTCCACCGTCGGATGGGAAGAGATCGCGCTGGGGAAATGAGGAAAGGACGGTGGGTCCAGCATGACTAGCGGACCTTAGGTCGTTTCCTTTCATGATCGTCATGCATCAGCTTAGCGGGTCGTTGGCAGGGATGGCCGGGCTTTGACCATTTTTTCGGAAGAGACCTAGGAAGGAAAAGCAGCGCCCATCGAGCAAAGATCGGCTGAAGAATGCTCAATGGGGAAAGCAGGAGGTCCGACGTCCTGGACAAAGAATCAGGATCGGGTTCCTGTCTGGACATGGCCCAGATTGCTCATGACCCTGGTTTCCCGCTATCGTGGCGACGATGTTCTTTATATTTCGCGGTCGGACCAGACCGTATCGTTCAAAATGGGGACCGAACATGAACAGAACATCGTCTTCACACCTCAAGTCTGGTGATCGGCCGTGACGTTCACCCAGTTCTCCGATTTCTATGTTGCCGTCCAGGATGCTTGCATCAACCGCATCCTCCGTCATGTCATGCTGCAGAGGCCTTCCCTCTTCAACTATGGGTCGATCCAACCGGCAACGAATCCACTGCCCATCTGCCGAGCGATCCCGGCGGTTCCGGCCGTCCTGCGGGCGGGTAACCCGCTGATGACCGAGATGGACCCGCTGCCGGTTCTCATGACCCCGGCCATCCCGGCGATAACCCTCGACTACATCGTCCAGCTGACGAAAGGCGCGGTCGACTTTTTTCCCGGAAATGTCATCAGCCTCCCTCCAGAGCTGAACCCTCCCCTCGCCGACCAGAATTTCGCGGTCCATTTCGAGGTGTGCGCGGGATTGATCTGTCAACCCAGGACGCGTCTTTGGCCCACCCCCCTTCGCCCGGTCAGGGGCGACAAGAGAACGGACATAACCTGCTTCTGCCTCGGCCTTTTCGCCACCGGTTCGCTCAGCATCGTGGGCCAGCCAGGGAACCAATCCATCTCCATGAACGTGTCCGGGATCGAGATACCTGAACTGAAGCCGGATGGCCTGGAGGAGGCGATCGAGTGCTATGCGCTCCTGGTCATGAACAGAGGCATCCTGCCGAAGGCCGCCGAGGCCATATCGGCGGTGGCGTTCCACGCCATCAGCCTTCCCGAGGGATTGGGCAGCCTGACGCTGTCCGGGTCGACGGCCGTCCCGCACAACCCGGCCGTGGAGGAGAACCAGTTCAAGGCGTTCATCAACCTGGACAGTGTCACGCTCAACCTGCCGCCGCCCTCGTCCGGTGGGGAGGATCCTCCGGTTCCGGCGGCGGCACGGTGACGCGGACGACCCGCCCGAGGACCAGGAGCGGGACGTTCGACCTGACGGCCGCTGTTTCGGCGGATGCCTTCGGGAAGATATTCACCGCCATCGTCAAGGGGTTCCATTTCCAGAAGACCGGCACCGGGAGCTTCGGACCCTTCACCGCCAGCTACAACGTGGCCGCCCATCTCGAGGGAGGTTCCTTGGAGATGCGCGACGACGGTTCCATCATAATCAAGGAGCTGGACCTCAAGTGGGACAAGCTGAGGCTCGACATAGGGATCGACATCCCGAAGCAGTGCGTCGGAGGCGGGCAGGTTTGCGTGCTGCCGCCGTACCCTTCCTGCGACGTCCCCCTTGTCGGTTGCGGGGAATGCGTTACCCTGCCCAGTTTCTGTTTCTTCACCGGCGATCCAGACATCAGCGTACCGATCGACCTGAGCGGGCTGATCACATCCGAGGTCACGGTCAGTGCCCGGATGAGATCGTTCTACGGAGTCGGCTCTGGCACGCACAACCGATGGCAGATCGTGGTGGTGCCGACTCTGCCGCTGGACCTTGACATAATAGACATCGCGGACACCGTTGGGGACCTGTTCAAGAACCTCGTCCAGGGGGCCATCGACAACCTCCTCAGCTCGCTCGGTGCCCCGGGATGGGCGATAGACCTGATAGACGGCATACTGGGAGGGATCGAGAACATAATCCGGGTCATCCTGGACATTCCCGACGACATTGGAGAATGGTTGATGGACATGATAGGTCAGATCGGGATCTTCAGCGCCCTGCTGAACGCCCTCTATGACTACATCGCCCTGTTGATCCCGGCGGCGTTCGAGCTAGCGGACCCCTTTACCGTAATGGAGCAGGAAGGCGGGCTGATACCGGTCAAGATCCCTATCGAGTTCATCGGGGTCAGCGTTGATTCCCATGAGATGGTGATACAAGGAGACGTGGGAAATTGATCACGAAATCGACATTTGACAAATCTATGGTCCTTCGAGATGATACGGTCGACAGCGGCTCGCTGGCCACGCTGAGCTCGGTCATGCACAAGTGCGCCGAGAGCGGGAAATACTGTGGCATGGTATACCGGGGGGCGGCCAAGGTCGGCACGTTCTCGCTGACCGTTTCTGAAAGCGAAGGCGAACCATCCGGGTGTGAAGACCTCCCCAGGTTGGCGAACATCGACCTGGCCGGCCTGGACGGTTCCCTGGGCAAAGCGACGGAGGATTGCGACAACCGGTTCGCACTCCGCACCGGCGGTAATATCATATTCAGCGCCCCGACCGGTCCCGGGGGTTATGCGGTCGAGCTCCTTCGCCGCGAGAAGGGAAAGGCGTCGGTGAAGGTCTTCGACAGCAGAGCGCTGGGGTCTGGCGATCTCTTCGTCGCCCACATCCTGCGGCCGGGCATCTATTCCATCAGGAACATCGAAGGAAAGGGACAGGCGGAGCTGACCGTAGAATATCCAGACCGGGAGAAGCTGAGGATGAGGATGGAACCGGTCCTGGTCGAGATCAGTGATGAGGGTATCGTCCCGAACCGGATAGCCATACAGCCGGTCCAGGCGTTGATGTTCAATCCGAAGGTGCAATCGAGGATTATGATAGAGCTGATGAAGCCGGACGATCGGCCGCCCACTGTACGGGTTCCCATCGTGACCCGGCCCAAGGTCCTAAGGAAAAAGGAGCCTGCCGTTGCTGGCCAGAAAAATGTCCTCAGGAAGATCAGGTTCTATGGATGAGGCACCGGAAGGTCCATAGGCATCATAGGAACATTGATCGACAAGGTTCCTGTCTTCCGGTCCAGTCGATCAGGTCCCCCCTTTTTATTGGGTCCAGATGGGGGATGGACCGTTCCATATTTTTTCTGAATCATCCTGACCATCGTCAGGAAGTGAAAGGAGTGCTAGGCCACAAGGGTGGCCGCTCAGTTTGGCACAGGTGATCCAACCGCTGACTCAGCCCCGCTCCCCTTCGAGCGTAGGTAGTCCACGGTAAGGCTGTTCCCGTCAGGGCCTGACCCGTTCCCCGTGATCAGAGCAAGGAGTGCAACCCTCCAGCTGCACCCCAGAGCTGCCACCGACCCCGTAGGACAGAGCCTCAACATCAACGGTTGGGCCTATGCCTCCCCGGATACGACGCCCCTCGCTGTCACCCCCGCAGCGACGATTTCGGTGTATAAGGACACGCCGAGCGTCCCGGTCTAGCCTAGCGCCCCCAATTAAGCATACCAGCTATTTAAACGCAATGCCAGCGACTGGCCCAAGGAAAAACTTCAGAAAGGCGGAGTTCAGCGGCTTGGGCCCGTGACGCTTCGAAAAGGAAAATTAGTAAAACCCCATGGCTACAATATGATGCCCCGTGAGTGAATTGAGAACGCCCCAACTGGAGAAGCCCGGTTGGTTGAAGACCATCGCGGCCGTAGGCGGAGACTTTGACAAGGTCAGGGAAGTGACGAAGAAGTATTCCCTGCACACGGTCTGCGATGCCTCGCACTGCCCGAACATCCGGGAATGTTGGTCGGACCGGAGCGCGACGTTCATGATCCTCGGGGATATTTGCACCCGGCATTGCCGTTTCTGCGCGGTCAAGCACGGTTACCTCGACGGTTCGTACGATACTTCGGAACCATTAAGGGTTGCCAAGGCCATCAAAGAGCTCGGTCTGAAGTACGCGGTCATCACGAGCGTGACCAGGGACGACCTCAAGGACGGCGGGGCCTCGGTGTTCGCAGAGACGGTACGCGCCATACACGAAGCATCGGGATGCAAGGTGGAACTGCTGATCCCCGACCTCTCCGGAAAGGGGAACGCGATCCGTTTGGTGGCTGATTCCGCACCCGAGGTGATCGGGCACAATATCGAGACGGTGGAGCGCCTTCAGGCCAGTGTAAGGGACCCGAGATCGTCCTATGCCAGCTCACTAAAATTGCTGGCCGGGCTGAAGGGTTTGTATCCAGATATGGTAACAAAGAGCTCCATCATGCTCGGGCTAGGTGAGACCCTGTCCGAAACGGTCCGCACCCTGTCCGACCTGCGCGCCGTCGGGGTGGATGCGATAGCGATCGGTCAATACCTGAAACCCAAGGGCGGGAGCCTGCCAATAACCGAATATGTCGAACCGTCGGTGTTCGAGGGCCTGGCGCAGGAAGCGCGCGCCATGGGTTTCCGATACATCGCCTGCGGACCACTGGTCCGTACATCTTACAAAGCACAGGGGATCCTGGAACAGATCGGAGGGGCATAAATGCTGATCGATGAGTTCAACCCGCTCGAAGGGAAGATGCTGCAGATACTGAAGACCGATGGAACAGTCGTCGACGGGTTGGACCCCAAGCTCGACGACCCCACCCTCATCCAGGCGTACAAGACCATGGTACTGACCAGGGTGGCCGATGAAAAGGCGGTCAAGCTCCAGAGGCAGGGGCGCCTGGGGGCGTACCCTCCGTGCAAGGGTCAGGAAGCGGCGCAGATCGGACCGGCCATGGCCATGAGGAAGGACGATTGGTTCGTCTGGTCCTTCCGGGAGTTGGGCGGCCTCCTCTATCATCAGGTGCCCCTGGTGAACCAGTTCCTCTACTGGATGGGAAACGAGATGGGCAGTCATTACCCCGATGACGTGCGGGCCCTGCCCTCCTCGGTCCCGGTCGGCTCCCAGCTCACCCACGCCGTCGGCATATCGTACGCGGCGAAGCTCCGGGGGGAGGACACGGTATCGGTGGCGTTCTTCGGGGACGGGGGGAGTTCGGAGGGCGATTTCCACGAGGCCGCGAACTTCGCCGGCGTCTACCAATCGCCGGTGGTGTTCGTCTGTCAGAACAACCAGTACGCCATATCCTATCCGCGCAGGAACCAGACCCGCAGCCCCACCATCGCCCAGAAGGCCATCTCCTACGGGTTCCCCGGGATCCTGGTCGACGGCAACGATATCCTGGCCATGTACGCCGCGGGGAAGGAGGCGGTGGACCGGGCGCGCAGCGGGCTCGGTCCGACCCTGATCGAGGCCTACACCTATCGGCTGGGAGACCACACCACATCGGACGATGCCACCAGGTATCGGCTGGACTCCGAGCTGGCGGAATGGATGCAAAAGGACCCGCTGGACCGGTTCAACCGCTATCTCGAGGCCAAAGGCATATGGAACGACGAACTGGAGGACGAGGCGGTGAAGGAGGCCCAGGACCTGGTGGAGAAGGCCGTCTCCGAGGCGGAGAACTATCCCAGGCCGACCGTGGAGGAGGTGTTCCGGCACATCGTACGCGGAGATGTCTCCGGACATGGTCGAACAGATGGAGAAGATCAAGGCCGAACCGGCCAAGAAGGGGGTGTGAAGATGGTCTCGATGAACATGGTGCAGGCCATCAATTCGGCATTGGCCCTGGAGATGGAGAGAGATCCTACCGTGGTCGCGCTGGGCGAGGACATCGGCGTCGATGGCGGCGTGTTCCGGGTCACCGATGGCCTGCAGAAGAGGTTCGGCCCCGCCCGGGTCATCGATACTCCATTGGCGGAGGGCGGCATAGTCGGCATGGCCATCGGCATGGCGATCAACGGCCTGCGGCCGGTGGCGGAGATACAGTTCATGGGATTCTCCTACCTGACCATGAACCAGCTCATCTCCCACGCTTCCCGGATGAGGAACCGGACCAGGAGCCGGCTGACCGTCCCCCTGGTCATGCGCATGCCCTACGGGGCGGGGGTGAAGGCATTGGAGCATCACTCGGAGAGCACCGAGGCGCTGTTCGTGCATATTCCCGGCCTCAAAGTGGTGGTGCCGTCCACCCCGCTGGAGGCGAAAGGCCTGCTGACCGCCGCGATAAGGGACCCGGACCCGGTGATATTCCTTGAGCCGACCCGCAGCTACCGCATGCTGAAGGAGGAGGTGCCGGAAGGCGAGTACGTCATCCCCATCGGGAAGGCCCGCCTGGTCCAGGAGGGCAAGGACGTGACGGTCATCGGATGGGGCGCCATGATGGTCCAGATACAGAAAGCAGTGGACGAGGCGGCCAAGATGGGCATCTCCTGCGAGGTCATCGACATGCGCACCCTGTCGCCGATGGACTCGGCCTCGGTGGTGGAATCGGTGAAACGAACCGGACGGGCGATCGTGGTGCAGGAAGCGCCCAAGACCTGCGGGGTGGGGGCGGAGATCGTGGCCAGGATAAACGAGAAGGCGCTGCTTTCACTGCAGGCGCCGGTGGTCAGGGTGGCCGGGCCGGACATCGTCGTACCTCTGCCGAAGGGAGAGGACCACTACTACGTGTCGCCCGAGAGGATACTGGTCGAGATCGAGAGGACGGTCTCGTTCTGAGGTGATCAAATGACTACTGAATACAAGTTCCCCGACCTCGGCGAGGGAGTGACCGAGGGTGAGATCAAGAAATGGCTGGTCAAGGAAGGCGACACCATCGGCAAGGACGAGGCGCTGGCCGAGGTGGAGACCGACAAGGCGGTGGTGGAGATGCCATCGCCGGTGGCCGGAACGATCCTCAAAATGAACCATAAGGAAGGCGAACTGGTCAAGGTGGGCGAGGTGCTGGTGGTGATCGGCGAGAAGGGGGAGGCGGTAACGGCCGCCCCGGCGGCCGAGACCCCAGTGGTGCCGGAGCCTGCCGAGGGGACCAGGAAACCGTCGTACTCGGTGGTCGGAGAGCTTCCCATGGAGGAGGTTAGCGTCTCCTCGACCGGAAAGGTGAGGGAAGCGAAGCCGGCGACCGCCGTCCAGGCGACCCCGGCGGTGCGCAGGGCGGCCAAGGACCTGGGTGTCGACATCACAACGGTCAAGGGGACCGGGCCAGACGGCCGGGTCACCGAAGAGGACGTCAAGAAGGCGAAGGAGGCACCACCGGCAAAGGCGGTAACTCCTCACATCAAGGCGGCTCCCAAGTTCGACCTCTACGGTTGGGTGGACCGGGTCCCCCTGAGGGGCATCAGGAGGACCACGGCCAAGCACATGATCGAGTCCCAGACCAGGGCGGCCCAGGTCACCGCCATGGACCAGGCCGACGTCACCGCGCTGTTCGCGCTGCGCGAGAAGGTGAAGAAGGACGTTATGGAACAGCGCAAGGTGAACGTGACCTTCATGCCTTTCATCGTGAAGGCGGTGGTCAACGCGCTGAGATCGAACCCTTCCCTGAACTCCTCGGTGAACGATGAGGAGACCGAGATCCTGGTCAAGAAATACTACAACATCGGCATCGCCGTGGCCATCGAGGACGGGCTGATCGTGCCGGTGATCAAGATGGCGGACCAGAAGGGCATCGTCGACCTGGCGGAGGAGATCCATAACCTGGCGGAACTGGCGAACACGCGAAAGATCGACATGGCGGACCTGAGGGGCGGCACATTCACCATAACCAACTATGGGGCGTTCGGGACGACGTACGGCACGCCGATCATCAACTATCCGGAGGTGGCCATATTGGGCACCGGGAAGATAGTGGATACGCCGATGGTGGTGGACGGGAAGATAGAGGCCCGGAAGATGCTGCCCCTGTCCCTCACGTTCGACCACCGGGCGCTCGATGGTGCCGGGGCGGCGAAGTTCATGAACGACCTGAAGAGATGGCTGGAGAATCCCGAGGCGCTGCTGCTCCTCTAGCGCGACCGGGTCCACTCCTCGTTCCCGTAACGCTCGTTCGCGATCGCCTCGGCCCGGGCAAGTTCGTCCTGGGACATCGGTCCCAGGTACCAGTCCTTCCCCTCGACGAAGGCGAAGACCAGGGCGGCCAACACCTCGTTCTTGGTGGCCTTCGATTCCCTGGACACCGACGTGACCAGGTCCGTGGGGTCCGACGCCCCCTTCGAGGCGACCTTTTCCCGGTCCACCTTCAGGACCGAGAACATAATCTCCGGTTCAACGCTGTATAGAACGGTCCCGTGCTGGGTGAATATCCCCGACCGTCTGGTCTGGGCCGATCCGGAGATCTTCCTTCCGTTCACGGCGATGTCGTTGATGGGCCGGAACTCGGCGGCTATCCCCACTATCGCAAGTCCCTTGACGATGAGGCCGCAGATCTGCCGGTAGGCGGCGTTGATGTCCATGTCCATCATGGCCTCCGGGCAGATCACGCTGTAGGTGATCTCCCCCTCCCGGTCGTGATAGACCGCCCCGCCTCCCGGTCCTCCGCCGTACGATATCGACGCCGAGCTCCGTGCAACGTCGCACATCGACCTCGTCCTCCAGGTTCTGGAAGCAGCCGATGGATACGGCGCTGGGGTTCCACCCATAGAATCTGATGGTGGGGCTGGCCTCATTGAACGATATCATCTCCGCTATCGCCTCGTCGATGGCCATGTTCATCCTGGCCGGGTGCGTCTCATATCTCAATACCCTCCACCGTTGGTTCAACATCTCAGTTCCCTCAGAAGATATGCGATATCATGCACTCCGAAACCGATGAGGACCGCCCCGCTGGCATCGACGACCGATCCCACCTTTTCAACCATCTCTTCTTCATTCCCGGTCAATTTCAGGCCATCCAGCCCGCGCTCTATCCGGAAAAGCGCCTCCTCCGGGTGAACGAAGAAATCGCCCGACAATTTTATGTTGGAGATCGTGCCCTGCTCGCAGATCGCGTCCATACGGACCAGTTTCCCATCTGGGACCTTGATCTGCGATCTGCGGGCCGGCATCTGGCGTTTTTCACTCCTCGGCCCACTTCTTCAGTTTTTCCAGCGGGATCCTGGACCCGCAGATGGCCTTGCCGGTCTTCTCATTGTAGAAGGCGGGAACGCCCAGCTCCCCCCCGCAGGCCTCGGATATCTTGTCCCCGTGCGACCGCATGAGCTTGGCATTCTCATCGTTATGCCAAACCTCCAGGTGTTCTATCTTTATGTTCGAGTCCTGTTGGTATTTCTCCACCATCGGCATCAGGGCCCGGCAGTGGGGGCATTCCTTTCCATAGAACCAAATCAATCTGTTTCCTTGTTCAGACACGCATATCACCTCTTAAAGTAGAGACCGCACCAGCATTCCCCGTTCTCCTTCCACACTTTCTGGCGGTAGAAATTGCAGGGACAGACCAGTTCCAGGTCCTTTTCGAAATCCCCCGAGGTTATCCTGCAAGGGCAGTACTTCATCCCCCGGTTCTTCATGTTCTCGAGAACCCCTGTGGCCAGGGTGTTCACCTCTTCCAGGTTCGGGTTCAGTTTGATCAACGGATTGGCCTCGGCGAATTCCCGCCAAGCGGCGACCACCTCCTCGACCTTGGCGTAGCTACCGCCATGGTTTCCGATGGTCTTCAACGCCTCCTCTCCGTCGATCCTCACAAAGGCCATGCTCGCCCCGCATGTCGGACAGACCTGCGGCGCCTTCAGTCCATAGTGCAGATCTCCGCAGACGTTGCAACGCCAGAGCCACTTCAATCAAATCACCAGGGCGAAGAAAGGTATCCGGTAAGATATAAAGGAATTGACTGGTCCGCGATTCGCGGAGGTCATTTTGTCCGGCCGAACGTGCGCTCGTTCTGGTTCACCGGCACGTTCCAGGCCTTGGACATCCTCTCCACCATCTCATCGACGATGTGCGAGAAACGGCGCCCCAGCGGCTTCTTCCTGCCGTCCTTGAGCTTCAGGGTGACGTTCTTGTTGTTCTTGAAGAACATCACCTGGTCGTGGTTCTTGGTGGTGACCTCGCCGGTGAACGTGTAGTACTCGACCTCTATGCTCTCGATCCGGGACTTGTCGATGAAACCGCTGATCCTCCTTATCTGGAGCAGGGGGCTGGAGAAGTTCTCCACGCCGTTGGAGTAGACCTTCACGGCCGCGATGTCCGCATAGAAGCTGTCGTGCAGCGCGTAGTAGGAGAACACCGTCGCGATTATGAACCCCAGCGTGATGATGAGGGCATATTCGATGGGCAGGGCGGCGATGACCGCAAGGACGATGAATAGTGCCGCCGTTATCAGCGATTCGATGATCAGATTCGAACGCAGCACCTTCTTCTTCTGATCGATCCTGCCGTCGGTGGAATTGACCGTTATTATCAGCGAACCCTTTTCGTCCATGGCTTTCCCTGTCACCTAGGAACGCGTCTCCATATTTTAATTTCGACCCGGGACTGGTGGAGGGGTATAGTTCGGACCGCGGCCGATCCGTAGCGTTTGACCCACCGGGCTGATGGTGAGACGTCTCTGCGTGCTAGGTTCCGGAGTAATTCTCAGTAGTTCTCATATTTGATAATGTCATGGATAGCTAGATTAGGTCCCCGTTCTTGGGCCTGACCATGCCAGAAGGACTGAGCGACCCAGCCGAGAAGGTATTCAAGGCTATGATCCATGCTGGTCTGGTCTCCGAGGACAAGATGAAGGATGCCCAGGGGATCACCAACATGTCCAAGCTTCCGAAAGCGCACTGTATGAACGCTCTGCAAGAGCTGGAGAAAAAGGGCTACGTCAAACGTAAGTCCAGGGACAAATCCGCCGGCTACTACGTGTGCAAGACGAGCTGAACGTCTGATCCTTCTTAAATCACCGGACCGGCCTTGCGCCGTCCGCCGGTCCATCATTATTCATCGTGTCAATACCGTCAAATAGATCAGCACCATCGCCATCGAGACACCGTTCAGGGCCATCGCCATGTTCGATGCGGTCGTGGCCAAGTTAAAATCATAATGCTCCATCCCGATCAACTTCCACGAGTAGTACAGGTAGAAAGGGATGGTGACCAACACCAGCAGCGCCCCGATCCCCAGATAACCTATGGCCACCTCCGCGACCACGATCAGGTAGCTGAGGCCCAGCAGCGAGGTCTGTATCATTTTGGACCGTTGGATGCCCAGCCGGAACGTCATGTTCCGTTTTCCCGATGCCCGGTCCGCCTCCATGTCCGGGAACTGGACGGCTATCAGCGACTGGACCGAGAAAAGGAACAGGGGAAGGCCGACCTTAAGGATATCCAGGTCAAAGGTGCCCTTGGTGAAATACCATCCGGCGAGGGGCAGTCCGAATCCTAACAGCAGGGCGATCGACAGCTCATTGAGCCAGGTCGAGGCCAGCCGTAACGGCGGAGCGGAGTAGGCGTATCCCCCGAACAGTCCCAGGGCTATCAGGGGCAGGAACCATGGCCTTTCCGATATTATCGCTACGAATGCCGCCAGCAATAGGGCGGAAGCGAAGACCGCCATGGTCGCATGGAGGACCGCACGGGCAGAGACGACGCCGGTCTGGATTGCACCGCTTCCACCGGCGAACAGGCTCCGTTGGGAAGGCCGGTCACCCTCCCGGTCAAAGTAGTCATTGGCCAAATGACCAGCCAATTGGACCAGGACCACGGTGAGGAGAGCCAGAGCCATCTCCACGTTTGCTTGGATGACTCCATCCCCCGCGAACAAAGACCCTATCAAGAACAGTATCGCGCTGCCGGGAAGGAACTGCGGACGTAGGGTCCGGACATATGCCGATAGGGCCATCTTATCAAACCGTACCTCGCCCAATTCATCCATCACCCGAGCCCAACAGGCTACTCATCCTCTCCTTTGGAACCGCTTGGTAAAATAGGTTTGCCAGAAATATCGTCCAAAAAGCATTATAAGGCCCTTCAGAATCTACGGGCTGATGGACTTAAATGGGTTGATCTACGCGGTAACGCTGCTGTTCTTCATCTTCGACCCATTTGCCAGCATACCCATCTTCATCTGCATGACCAAGGACCTGGACGAAAATCAGAAGACGTCCTCCGCCAACCGTGCCGTCCTGGTCGCGGCCCTCCTTTTCGTCATCTTCGCCATTCTGGGCACCAACCTGCTGGCGGTGTTCAGTGTCACACTGGACGGATTCCGGATAGCCGGTGGGATCGTCCTGCTGTTGATGGCGATCGAGATCATATTCAGCCTCAGCCTCACCAAGAACCAGGATGCGGATGTAGCCTGGGTCATCATAGCCACCCCGATTCTGACCGGCCCGGGTGTCATCACCACGGCGATATTGCTGGTAGCGAGATATGACCTGTTGACGACACTGATCGCCGGAGTGTTCTCGCTGATCATCACCTGGATCCTGCTCCGGAATGCGGCCTCGATCATCAAGATCATCGGGCACCAGGCGATCGAGATCTTCTCCAAGATAATCGGTCTGCTGCTGGCGGCAATGGCGGTGGAGTTCATCATGCGCGGTGCGATCGAATATGTCCACAATTTCAGCACGATCATCATACCGATCATTTGACCTAGAACTTCTTTTGGTTGGCCTCCACTTATGATGCCTTGGCAAATCCATTACGAAAACTGTTCTTCCGTAACTAAGGCCAGTTGCATCCGCGATCATCACTTTGCGATTTGTTCCTAGGCTACGTCGTTATTTCGCATCCAGGCGTGCAAGATAAGAAAAGCATTTTAACTACATCCAAACAACTCGTATGCAGGAGTTGTGCAGATGCCAGAGAAAAAGGAGTGTCATCGTTGCGGCGACCAGCTTGAGTATCCGGTCAATGAGACCGCCACGCTGAGCGTTGGAGGTAAGGACGTGGGCATTTCGTGCCTTGACGACGTGATGAACGAGGTCCTGTCATTGAACTTGGAAGGCGACACCGAGATCCAGCGTGAACTTCTGAATCGAATTAAGGAGCGTGACTATGTTCCTCCGAAAGCAGAGAAGGAATACTCAGAGGCGCTCCTGAACGAATACCGGAAGCGCATCTGAGATCAGTTTTCCATTTCTGTCTGATCAGCACCTTTCCGACGCCTACCGCTACCGTCGCCAGACCTGTCAATATGAGGGTCGGCTCAGTGGTCGTCCTGCAGGAGTGGGAGGCGACGGCGCACATCCCGGTCATGTAGGCGGGTAAGGCGATGGCGAGGACGCCAAGGGCTCCGGTGAACGCGCCAACCGCTCTCATTGGGTTTACCGTCTTGACGAACATCAAGGCGGCGCCGCTGAAGATGATCATAAATCCCACGCCCATCTCTGCTCTCGCGGTGCATCCGCTGGACATCGGCAATTGCTTGCCCGCCGCTGTCATGACTCACATGTTCTGCCGCTCGCATATCGGTGCGAAGGTCCAGGGAGCGGCGGCCATGATCGCTCCTAGAACGTTCGGAATGATGGCTGCCCAGTATGTTTTCATGTTGCGATTAATTTTAGCATCCAATGTTTAGCATGAATTAATTGTTACCTCGCATCGGAAAAAAGGATGGGCGGATGAATGGCGCCCGTCATCGGAATCATCCTCACGGCACGAAATAAGCGATGGATCGATGACGGGTGGTTGATCCGATACTGCCCACCGTTGGCCTGGGACGGAAAGGCGTGTTCCCCCTTTCCGTCTCAGACTGGTATCACGCTTTTCCCTTGGCTACTCCTCCAACCCCTCTGCGGTCCAAGGCCATCTTGACCTTGTCCGGCACCTTGGTTCCGGCCGGTTCCTTTGACCGGCCCGAGCCTACCACCGGCTTGCCTGACGCCGATGACTGCTTTGCCGGTGCCGATTTCTCATTCGCATCGTCAATGATGAACTGGGAAACCGACACATGCATGTTGGTCGCCATTTCCGCCAGTGTTTGGGCCCGTGCGGTCAGGTCCTGCATGCTCGCCGTCAGTTCCTCGGTCGATGCCGCCGACTCCTCGCTCGCGGATGCCGTCTCATCGGATATGCTGGCGATGCTCTCCACCGCCTTTGCGGCAAGGACGGCGTCCTGGCTCTGGCTCGCCATATGCTTGGTGAGCGCATCCATGGACCCGACGAAATGGTTGGTGATGTCCAGGATCTCTTTGAAGGCGCTGCCGGTCTGCGCCACATGGATCATGCCTTCAGCGGTCTCCGATGTGCCGCGCTTCATGGCATCGACCGCCTTGGTGGTGTCGTTCTGCACCTCCCGGATCATCTTGGCAATGCGCTCGGCCGCTTCCCTGGAATCCTCGGCCAGGTTCTTCACTTCCTCAGCGACGACGGCAAACCCTCTTCCCTGGTCTCCAGCCCTCGCCGCTTCGATGGCGGCGTTGAGCGCGAGCAGGTTGGTCTGTTCCGAGATCGTGGTGATCACATCGACGATCTCCCCGATCTCTTCGGACCTCTTACCCAGCCTTTCGATCGCCCCGGCACTTTCCGATACCACCTTCTGGATGATCTCCATCTTGGCAACCGTTCCGTCCACTATGATCATACCCGCGGATGCTTTGTCGGTGGCCCCCTTGGCCAATCCGGAGGCCTTCTCCATCTGTCTGTTGGCATCCTCTACCGATCGGGCGATCAATTTCATGGAGCGTGCCGAGTCATCGACCTTGATGGACTGTGCCTGCGCTCCCTTGCTTATCTGCTGGATGGCCGATGAGACCTGCTCCGTGCTGGCGTTCATCTCCTCAGAGGAGGATGCCAGTTCTTGAGAGGTGGAGGAAACGACATCAACCGCCCTCCTGACCTCTCCGACCAATCCCATAAGGTTCTGGCCGACATTGTCCAATGCCAATGCCAGTTTCTGGAAATCGCCCTTCGAGTCCAACTCTGTCCGGGCAGTAAGGTCTCCACTTGCATAAGCCTCGGCCAACCGGATCGATTCCACCAATGGCTGGCGCATGTTCTCGAGAATGGCGTTCAGCCCCTCGATCTGTTTTCCATTGTATCCGACGTACTTGCTGGCGTCGGCCCTTACGCTCAGATCTCCCTCATGCACCGCCTTGATGAGCATGTCGATGTCCTTGGACCTCATTGCCACGTTTCCCGCCACCATGTTGATTGCGGACCTGAGCTTTTCATAATCCCCCTTCCAGGTATCCTCTATCCTCTTCGGTGTCTCTCCCTTGGCCAAGGCATCGAAGGAGTTGATGGCGAAGTCCATCTGGTATACCATCTTATCCAGCATCCGGTTGATACCGCCTACCTGGGTCCCGTTGTACCCACTGTACTTGGAGATGTCCGCGCGGAGGGACAGTTTTCCCTCATCCGCGGCACCGATCAGCATCTCGATGTCCTTGGACCTCGCCGAGATGGTGTTCCTGACGGTGTTGATGCAGTCCTTCAGCTTCTTGAGGTCGGCTTCCCAATCTTCCTCGATCGCGCCCGGGGAGGCACCTTCCGCCAGCTTCCTGAACACCTCGATGGCGATATTGAGAGGCCGCAGGACCGATTCCATCGTGGCGTTGAAGCTATCTGCCACCTGTTTGCAGACCCCTTCATATTTCGAAAGGTCGCATCTTATGGAAAGATCACCTCGGTTCGCGGCATCCTTGATCGCCACCGCGTCCTTGACGATCTCCATCTCCTGGTTCATATCGGTGAAATGCTCGACGGCGCCCTGGTTCTTACCCTCTGACGAGGTGATCGGGACGGACAGAACATTGTAGATATGATCCTTGCCGGCAAGACTGAATGCCATCTCCTCCGAGACCGTCGCGCCTTCCCGGATCGACCGTTCGGACATGCAATCGGCCTTCTTGCACAGCGGTCCCATCACGTCCCGGCACTTGCGGCCCAGGACCTGGTCCTCGCTCTTCCCAGCCATTCGCAGGGCGGCCGGGTTCATGTAGATGATGACGTTGGACCGGTCAACTTGTATCATGGGGATGGGCAGCGTCCGGATGATGTTCTCGGCGAAATCGCTCCCTGAGCTTTCTGGGAAGGCATTGGTTATCCCCGCGCTAGACTCCATCAGGCGCACCCCCTCTGGAACCAACGTCGTTCATGTTCAGATCAAAGGCAATGGCTAACGCTAATTCATCTTTCATCGATTATCTCCAACCTGTCCGCTCTACGGACATTTCCCCGGGTCATTTTGTGATAAGTCCTGACCCTGATTCGCTTCCCGGCGAACCGCAATGTGTGTTGTGTCGTTTAGCGTATATAATGATGAAAGTTACCTCTATCACAATTGATAGTTACATTATCGGTTGTCGATATTTTTCGGCCTGTTAACTATTGAACGCCCCTTTACTTTTGGAATATGAATGCCAATTGACAGGAAAACGTGTCGATCGGAACATCATTATGGCATGTTAAGTGCCTTTCGACCATGACAAAAGATTAATGACCTCTCGACCCATGCGAACCCTAATGTCCCGAGTCAAGGACGATCTCGAGCTTAAGGTCGACACCGCCCATCTCAAGGCGCTTGAATTGGCAGGCCATGTTATCGAGTATGTGAACGCCTACAAGGCATTGTCGGTGCAAACGGAGTACGCCGGGAAACGGAGGCTTAGATACGCAAACCTCCTGATGGGCGTCAGCGAGCTCGGAACGCTCATGAGGCTGCTCAAGGATTGCGAACGGGCAGTGACGGCCAGAGACCCCATGGTCAAGGTTGTCGATTACTATTCGAGCACCGGGATGACCAGCGCCGAAGCGGTCGATGAGATTCTACGGGAGGCCGGCAAATCCGAGGCGCTTTTCCAGTCGGTCAAGAAAATGCTGGGCAGGGAACCATCGGACATCGATTTCTCCCGCTTCAAGGACATACTCTCCCGAAGTGGCAAGGACATTCCCGGACTGGTCAGGGAGATGCTGTTTTTCGATATCGATGACCCGAATGTTGAGGAGAGGATTCCCGACGACGAGTCGATGGACATGCTTCTGATGGCGGTTGAGATGAACGCGAGGGGAGCGGCCGATTTCCTCAGTGAATGGGCCAGGGCCAAGGAGTTGGGTCCGGCTTTCCAGTTCAAAATGGTGGCGCCGACCCAGACAGTTACCGGGACAAAGGATAGACGATACTATGTGAAGGTGCCCATCCTTACCGGGGGCGAGACGAAGGAAGCTCCGGGTGGAAATGGTTCTGGATAAGCTCACTTTGACGCGGGAAGGCTGAAAACGAGGCTCATCTGGCCACACGGATAGGGTTCAGAGCATCGATTCCGTCCTCCCGGCGATCGACGGATATCTGTGGTTTCCGGCACGGAACAAGTCAACGGATTGGGCGACTTAGTGGTCTATCTGCAGGATTGGTATTCTCTCATCCAGACTGCTACTGCAAAAATACCCAGGCGCTCCAGCCAAGGACAATGTTTTGGAATTCGACGATCAGACTCCAAACGCAGGCCAGTCCTCGGGTTCATACCTTTTGGACTCTTGATATGTGAAGGGTCCTGTTGTCTTATGCCTTCAATGCATGGGCAGGCACCGAATTGACCCATGAACTGACGATTCCTGTTTCATTCTCACCGTTGCCCGTCCGCGATACAACCATCTCACGGACCCAATAAGGCAAGGTTATAGGTAGCTCCGTGTTCAATATTGAACGGCTGGGATTTGACATCGCACAGGATCCGATCTCCCTGACGGCATCGAGGATTTCATATCCCATTCAATAGATAAATGATCGATAACCGATTATGACAAATTAAGTGAAAGAGGAACCCAATGGACAGCCCCGGGTCGCAGAAGCGATTGAAAATGGCCGGTTTCGTCCCAGTTGCGGTCATCGCCGTCCTGGCGGGGCTATTGGCGCTTATTGATTTCCGGGGACCGGTTTTTGACCCTCCTTATCTGGCACTGATCCTGCAGATCGTCTTCGTATTCTGTGTTGGTATCCTGCTGGCTATTGTCTCGGCAAGGGCATACTTGCTGTTCGGTTCCCTGAACACGCTGCTCGTCGGCATCGCCCCCATGGCCAGCGGCACGATGCTTATGATCGCCCAATATTCGATCACCCCCTCCTCAGGTTTGGCCTTCACAGTCAATCAGGCGGTCACCATCGGGAACATGGGCATACTGATTTCCTCATTCATTCTGTTCATCAGTGCGATCCTGTTATTCATCCCTCGAGAAAGATTGCCGTCCGATGTTTCCAGAAAGTTGATCCTCGGCGTATCAATTCCCATTGTAATCATCCTGATGGTAGGTGTGATTACAGCAGCCCTTTTCGGCGTGCTTCCGGTGTTCTTCACCGATGGAGTGTCGACCGTATGGCGTCAGATAGTATTGGCGTCATCCGGGGCGCTTCTGGCGGTAGCTTGCGGCTTGTTCGGCTGGGCCTACATCAGATCCAGATCATCGTTATTATACTGGTATTCGCTTGGGATCATTTCATTCGCAGTATCGTTGATCGGCCTTGTATTCACGGTCAATATCGGGGATCCGATGAACTGGTTAGGAAGACTGGGACTGTACTTTTCCGGTCTTTTCTTCATCCTGGCGGTCCTCGACCGGAGTTCCGGGCAGAAGGCGGATTCTGGTGTCTCGAAACGATGGGCGGACGCTTTCCGAAATGACCGTGAACAGATAGCCACCCTATTCGATAAGATGTTGAACGGCTTTACCTATTGTAAGGTCATCACGGACGAGATAGGAAAACCGGTCGACTACACCTATCTCGATGTAAACCTGGCTTTCGAAAAGAACCATGGTCTCACGATCACGAAGGGGGAGATCATTGGAAAGAAGGCGACCCAGGTGCTTCCTGGGATCGAGAACGATCCGATGGACCTCATAGGCAGGTTCGGCAAGGTTGCCCAGGAAATGGAACAGGCCGACTTCGAGGTATTCTCCCAATTAGAGAAGAAATGGTTTCATTATTCCGTGTATTCTCCGCAAAAGGGATATTTTGTATCCACGTCCGAGGACATAACCGAACGTAAGCTGGCGGAGATCGCTCTTATTGAAAGCGAAGCCAAATATCGCAGTCTGATCGAGAACCTTCAGGAGTCGGTAATCCTGCGACAGCTCATCTACGATGAAAAAGGGGATATCGCGGACGCAATTCTTGTCGATGCAAATCCCGCCGCCCTCAAGGTGATGGGTGTCAGTTCCCTAGACGAGGCGAGACTGGCAGCGAGCAATAAGGCAACAGCCACTCAGATGACGGCAATCGGTCTAAACGACGTCCGGTGGATGAAGGCCGAAGGAAAGCCGGTGACCGAGGAGATACACAATGAAGGAAACGGTCGTGATTACCTCGTCACATTTGCACCGCTCGGTAAAGACAATGTCATCGTCACGGGGATCGACATCACAGACCGGAGAAGGATGGAAGAGGCACTGAGAGATACTGAGCATAACTTCCGGACGGTGCTGGAGAACTCTTTGGACGGCATCAATATGCTCGATCTGACCACCGGTCGCTATGTGTTCCTCAGCCCTGCCCAGATGAAGCTCACTGGATTCGACGCCAAGGAATTGCAGGGGATCTCCGCTGAAGAAACATATGAACGGGTGCATCCGGACGACCGCGAAGCGTCCGTCGCCCACCAGCGCAGGATCGCCGCAGGGGAGGAATGGAACGAACCGGTCGAATACCGGTGGAAGGTCAAGAGCGGGGAGTACCGGTGGTTCAGCGACAGGCGTAAACTGGTACGCGACGATCAGGGAAAACCGGTATACCTGGTGGGAGTGAGCAGGGACATCACCGAACGGAAGAAGGCGGAGGAAGAGCTCAAGAAGAGTGAGAAGACGTACCGGAGCATCGGCGAGCTGATTCCATTCGGCATATGGACGGCGGACGCACGGGGTCTGGCCACCTACGTCAGCCCTTCTTTCTGCGAGCTTGTGGGCAAGAGCGAAGAGGAGGTCCTTAGGCTCGGATGGCTAGACACCCTGGACCAGGATACGGTTGATCAAACAGTATCCGAATGGGAAAAGTGTGTCAAGACCGGTGAGTTCTGGAACCGCACGCACCACATTATCGGTAAGGACGGTCAAGATCACTACGTCCTGTCCAGAGGGGCCCCCATAAGGGACGATGGAAACAAGATCCTGGGTTGGGTCGGCGTGAACATAAACGTAACCGACCAGAAGAGGATCGAGGAGAACCTCATCCGCTCCAACGCGGACCTGCAGCAGTTCGCCTATCTGTCCTCTCATGATCTACAGGAACCATTGCGCATGATGGTCAGCTACATTTCCCTGCTGGAGAGAAAGTACAAGGGCCAACTGGATACGAACGCCCATGAGTACATCGAGAACGCGCTGGAGGGCGGCGCCAGGATGCGCCAGCTCATAGACGACCTGCTGGAATACTCGAGGGTGGAAACGAAGGGCAAGGAGTTCGCCTCGGTCAACATGGGCGAGGTGCTGGAGGATACCCTGAAGGTGCTCAGGGTGCCTATCGAGGAGAACCGGGCGGACATCTTCGTGGGCCCATTGCCATACATCAAGGCCGACGGATCTCAGATGCTCCAGCTGATGCAGAACCTGGTGGGGAATGCTATCAAGTTCCGCGGATCGGAAAGGCCCATCGTCCAGGTCACGGCCAAGCAGAGCGGGAGGGATTGGACCTTCTCGGTCAAGGACAACGGCATCGGACTGAACACCGAGTACTCCGATAGGATATTCCAGATGTTCCAGAGACTTCACACCCAGGACCGGTACCCGGGGACCGGAGTCGGATTGGCCATCGCAAAGAAGATTGTGGAACGGCATGGGGGCCGCATCTGGGTGGAGTCAGAGGAAGGGAACGGGGCGACGTTCCACTTTACGATCCCCAGGGAGAGGAACAAATAGGGTTCTCTTGGACGGGTCGCGATCCTGCCCCCCAAACCTAGATTTACCCGTCCAGGTATCTCCCCTTCATGTGGCAGGCGCTCGAGCCCGGTCAGTGGATGGAGAAAAGGAAGGCAGGTCTCCAGGACGTACGTCCGGCAGTCACTGGCATCATCGAGGAGGTGGGCCGGAACGGGGACCGGGCGCTCATCGCTTTCACCGAACAGTTCGACAAGGTGAAGCTCTCAAGTGTGGCGGTCGGCAAGGACGAGATCAAAGCGGCCTACGATCATGTCGACCCGAAGCTGGTAGCGCTTATCCGTCATGCCGCGGCCAACATCCGCCGTTTCCACGAGCTCCAGAAACCGAACGACCTGTGGCTGAAAGAGGTGGAGCCAGGTGTAACCTTGGGGGTCAAGACCACGCCCCTGGACCGGATCGGCGCATACGTCCCGGGAGGGAGGGCGTCATATCCCAGCACCGCTCTGATGTGCGCCATCCCGGCCAAGGTGGCAGGCGTGCGAAGCGTCGTCGCCTGCACCCCGGCACCGGTGAACCCGCTGACGCTGGTGGCGATGGACATCGCCGGAGTCGATGAGATATACCAGATCGGCGGGGCCCAGGCCATCGCCGCCATGGCGATGGGGACCGGGAGCATCGCCCCGGTGCAGAAGATCGTCGGTCCTGGCAATGTCTACGTCACCGCCGCCAAGATGCTGCTGCGGGACAAGGCGGAGATGGATTTCCCGGCCGGTCCGAGCGAAGTAGCCATCATAGCCGACGATTCGGCCGATCCGAGGTTCGTGGCGGCGGATGTGCTGGCCCAGGCGGAGCACGATCCCAACGCCGCCTGCATCCTGGTCACCACATCCACCGATCTGGCGATGGCGGTGGGCAGGGAGATCGACCGAACGTTGCCCGGAGCAGAGAGGAAAGTCATCATCGAGAGGTCCATGGGGAACGCCGGTTACGTCATCACCGATTCCATGGACAAGGCGATCGCCATCATCAACGACATCGCCCCGGAGCACCTGTCGATCCAGGTGAGGGACCAGATGGGCGTCCTTTCGGGCGTGCGCAACGCCGGTTCGATCTTCGTCGGCCCCTACACCGCCGTGGCCTGCGGCGACTATGCCTCCGGCACCAACCACGTCCTGCCGACCGCTGGCTACGCCCGGCTCTATTCCGGTCTGAACGTCGCCATGTTCTGCAAGACCTCCACCGTCCAGATCATAGACCGAGGGGGGTTGGAGAGGCTAGGCGATACCGTCGAGGGACTTGCCACAGCGGAAGGGCTGCACGCTCACGCCCGGTCGGTGCGGATCCGGAGGGAATGAGGCCTTTTTCCCGCGCCGCCCGAAACCGACTTGGTACCTCCTGAAATCCGGTGAGTATGAATGGAATCAAATGGCGTAAGTTTGTCACCCATTTTTTAATACAAGCTCCAGAATCACAGGTCCCGTGTCTGCGAAAAAGGGGCTGCCCCTGGGCATGCCGGCATTGATCGAGTACTCGAGCCTGGAAGAGAACGTTGCATTATGCTCACGCCTGGGATTCGATTTCATCGAGCTGAACATGAACATGCCCTACAGCTTTCCGGAGAACCTTCCAGCGAAGAAAGTAAGGGAGGCAGCGGAGGCCCACGGCATCGAATTTACCATGCATGCCCACGACGAGGTCGACCTGGCCTCGTTCCATGACACCGTACGGAAAGGTCATGTGCAAAGATGCGTGGAAGCGCTGGAATGGTGCGCCGAGTCCGGCGCCAAGCTCTTGAACATCCACATCAACCGGGGCGTCTATTTCACCCTCCCCGACCACCAGGTCTGGATATTCGACCAGTACCGTGACCGCTTCAAGGAGACGCTGGTCGAGTCCATGTCCTACCTGATAGACCTGGGTAAGTCCAATGGGGTCATGGTCTGCACGGAGAACTCCAGCAACTTCCAGCTCCCTTTCGTCTCGGACGCGCTGGACGAACTTTCCAAGCTGGACGGGTTCAAGATCACCTGGGACACCGGGCACGACGCCAAGGTCCGCTACCAGGAGCGTCCGGTCCTGATGAGGCACGCGGACCGCATCGCCCACATGCACCTGCACGACTATGACGGGAAGAGCGACCACCAGGTCCTGATGACCGGGGAGATCGATATACCAGCCATGCTGAACTTCGCCCGGGAGAGGAACGCCCGGGTCCTGGTCGAGACCAAGACCGCCCTTTCTTTGGTGCAGTCGATGGCAAACCTGAGGCAGGCCCGACTGGCGTAAACGTCCCTGTTTGACATGGGTCAATACCCCCGGTTGAAAGTGTTATAAAGCAACAACTGCTTTTACAGACCGGGGGGCAAGGAAATTCATGGGGTCCATAAGAGCTCTTATCATCGAGGACAACGCGGGTGATGTCCGTCTTA
Organism: uncultured Methanomassiliicoccales archaeon; assembly: GCA_963695345.1. GTDB lineage: Archaea > Thermoplasmatota > Thermoplasmata > Methanomassiliicoccales > UBA472 > DASXVU01. The sequence goes on along the minus strand of OY968769.1, from coordinate 43,132 downwards.
TCCGTGCGCAACTGGCCGACCAGAACATCGCCACGGTGACATTTGCCCGCGCGGAAAGGCTCGGGGAAGGGCTGAGCATGCTTTCCATCGAGCATTTCGATGTCGTCCTCCTCGACCTCAACCTGCCTGACAGCGTTGGGCTGGACACGGTCCGGACCTTCCTGTCCAAGGCCAGTTCGGTACCGGTGATCGTGCTCACTGGTTTGGACGATGAGACCACCGGACTGAACGCCATACAGGTAGGGGCGCAAGACTATCTGGTCAAAGGCAATATCGACGGCGCTCTCCTGGCCCGGACGATGCGCTATGCCATAGAGCGCAAGAAGGCGGAAGAGGAACTGAGGAAGAGCGAGGAGAAGTACCGCCAGCTGGTCGAGACGGCATACGAGGGCATATGGCTGATGGACGAGCATTCAAACACCGTGTTCGTGAACAACAAGATGGCGGAGATGCTGGGATATGCTCCGGAAGAAATGATCGGGAAAGGGATGATATCGTTCACCGATCCGGAATGGCGAAGACAGAAGCAGGAAAAGGGGCTGGAATACAATCCAGATCCCGCGATCGTCAATGATTTCAAGTTCCGGCGGAAGGATGGAACATCACTGTGGGGGGTGGTCTCGACCCGCCGCATTCTTGACAACTCGCGCAACCACATCGGTACTTTGGCGATGATAACCGACATCAGCGACCGCAAACGCATGGAGGAGGACCTGCGCCGGGCCAAGACAGAGCTGGAAAAGAAACTTAAAGGCATCCAGACTGGGAACGAAGAAAAGGTGAAGGCCGGCAAGTGATCATCCAGACCAGCCCTCTTAGGATGGAAGAACGCGATATCTAAACCCTTGACCTAGATAGTTACGATTCCGACCGGACGATGCTTTTTTTCAGGGAGTCCTGGTACGGGACAGCCATATTGTCCCGCGGCGATCATGCCTAGGACAGTCCGACGATGATGCGGTGCAGGACGTCGACCGTTATGCTCATGTTCCTTCCCGCGTCCTTCAGGTGATGATAGATCTCCCGCTTCTTCATCGCCATGATGGGGTCATCCTTGGCAAAGACCAATGCCATGTTCCTGACGTAGGTCTTCTCGATGTCATGCTCGTACTCCCGCAGCCTCCGGATGAGGTTGGCCGCCTCCATGGGGCTGTCCTTCAGCAGGGACACGCATCTGTAGACCAGCTCGGTCCCGTTTAGCAGTGACCTGGCCATGCTCATGGTGGCCTCGTCGGGGACCACACCGAAGGCCCTCATCTCGTAGGCGGTCGACATGGAGAAGTTCAGGATATGGTCCATCTGCCTGGATATGGTGTAGATGTCCTGCCGGTCGAACGGGGTGGAGAACGCCTCCTGGAGCGTGCGTTCCATTTCCAGCCTCAACCGGTCCCCCTTGTCCTCCTCCCGGATCAGGTCGATCGGGTCGGAACTCGCCCCTGATTCCAGCCATGCGATCAGGGTCTTGACCCCGACCGCGGTCTGGTCGGCCTGCTGTTCCAACATCCCGTAGAAATCGTGGTTGGTGGGGAACACCAGGTCCAGAATGCTTCGGCGCTTGCCTTCCTTGTCATTGTCAGATGATCGTTCCATGCCATCCCCTCAGATGTTCAAACTGCCCTTCAATATGATATAGATGAGTCCAGAGACAATGGCGGTCAGGGGCATCGTCAGCAGCCATGAGACCATCATGTCCTTCCCCACCGCCCATTGCACCATCTTGGAATTGTCCGCCGCTCCCACTCCTATGATGCTTGAGGCTACCGCGTGGGTGGACGATACCGGCGCTCCGGCGGCGGTCGACAGCAGGATCGCCGATGTCGATGCCACCTGCGAATCGAAGCTGTGGATCGGACGTATGCGGAATATCCGGCGTCCCAGGGTCCTCATGATCTTCCACCCCCCTCCCAGCGTGCCGACCGTCATGGCGATCGCGCTGGCCAGCATCACCCAGAGCGGGATGCTGGTGTCCGGGGCCCATCCCACCGAGGCGATGACCAGTATCATCATGCCCATGGCCTTCTGGGCGTCGTTGGCGCCGTGGCTGAACGAAAGCAATCCCGAGGTCAGGTATTGGGAGGCCATCAGGGGCCGGTTGATCCTCCGCTTGGCGTTCCGGAGCAGGACCTTGGTGGCCTTCATCACCAGGAATCCTCCGATGAACCCTATCCCGACGGAAAGGAAAAGGAAGATGACCACTTTGGTTATGCCGACCAGATGTCCGGCGGACAGGAGCTCCTCCAGCCCCCAGTTCACCTTGTCCAGGCCCGCGGCGGCGATCCCCGCACCGATGAGCCCTCCCACCAATGCGTGGGTCGAGGACGACGGTATTCCCCAGATCCAGGTGATGAGGTTCCAGGCGACCGCCCCGACGAGGGCGGCGAAGATCACGTAGACGAGGGTGGTCCCCAAAGGTATCGACAGCAGGCCCAGCATGGTGAAGGCGACGGCGGTCCCCCCCAGCATGGCCCCGGCGAATCCCCAGGCAGCGGACAAAATGACCGCCCTCCGTGGAGAGGCCGCCCCGCAGGAGATCAGGGTAGCAACGGTGGAACTGGCATCGTGGAAACCATTGGTGAACGAGAACGCCAGCGCGAGCGCTATGGCCGCCATGGCGAACACGAAAAGTACGAGCTCCATCCATCCCAGATTGTGCTTTGCAAGCACATAATGATGTCGTTCCCGATGACAATCGCCAAAATCCAGCACCGTCTGAGAATGCTCAGAAGGGATGATGATTTGTTACACCTCATGATAGGGACCGATAACATCGGGGGTTGGTGGTCCTTCTCAACATCCGGTATGTTCCTTTCGTACAGGTATTATCGAGCTAGTTATCCGAGATCGGGCGAGGGTCGCGGGCCATTCTCAACATGGTTGAAATAAGTCTATGAATATGGTGGCATGCCGTCAACGGAGGCAATACAATGTTGAACCAGCAACTATCCGACGCGTTCATCTCGTTGAGGAGCAAGCGCCCCCTCATTCATCATATCACCAACTACGTCACCGTAAACGATTGCGCCAACATCACCCTGTGCATCGGCGGCTCCCCGGTGATGGCGGATGCGCCGGAAGAGGTCGAGGAAATGGTCTCGATGGCCAGCTCCCTGGTCTTGAACATAGGCACCCTCAATGACCGCCAGGTGGATTCGATGCTGCTCGCTGGTAAGAAGGCCAATGAGCAGAACATACCGATCGTGCTCGACCCGGTGGGCGCCGGGGCCACGAAATACCGGACAGAGACCGTGCGCATCCTCATGGACCGGCTGAAGATCTCGATAATCAAGGGGAACGCCGGGGAGATCGGAGTGCTGGCCGGCACCGGGGGCATCGTCCGGGGGGTCGACTCGGAAGGCATCACCGGGGACCCTCTGGTAATCGCGGGAGAGCTGGCGAGAACGTCGGGAAGCATCGTCATCATGAGCGGGGAGACGGACATCGTGAGCAACGGGAGAACGGCCTACCAGATCGACAACGGCCATGAGCTGATGGGGAGGATCTCCGGCACTGGATGCATGGCGACGTCCATCGTCGCGTCCTTCGCCGCCGTTTCCCAGGATCCGACCATCGGTTCCGTCGCCGCCCTGGCCGCTTTCGGTATCGCCGGTGAGCTGGCAGCCATGAAGTCCTCCGCACCATCCTCCTTCAAGGTCGCCCTGTTGGACGAGACGGCCGCATTGACACCCGAGGTCCTGAGGACAAGATCGAGAGTGAGGCTGGCTTAGATGAAGCTCGGCCTGTACGTGATCACCGACGAGGGAGCATCTCACGGGATCAGCCATGTGGACATCGCCAGGAAGGTCGCGGAGGGCGGGGCGGACGTCATCCAGCTGAGGGACAAGGCACGCACCGAGAAGGACCTGCTTTCGATCGCCCTGGAGATTGGCAAGATAGCCCGTTCCTACGGCATCACGTTCATCGTCAACGACCGCTTGGACCTGGCGTTGGCTAGCGGCGCAGACGGTGTTCACCTGGGACAGGAGGACCTGCCGGTACCGTTCGCCAGGAGGATAACGCCCAGAGGTTTCATCATCGGAACCTCGGTGAGGAGCGTCCAGGAGGCCTTGATTGCGGAGTCCGAAGGGGCCGATTACATCGCTCTCAGCCCCATCTTCGACACCGCCACCAAATCCGACGCCGGTCCCGGAAAAGGCCTGGAAAGGCTGAAGGAGATCAAGTCGGCGGTCTCGATACCGGTCATCGCCATTGGCGGGATAGACAAGAACAACGTCCGCCAGGTGATGGACGCCGGGGCGGACGGGGTGGCGGTCATCTCCGCGATCGTCGGCCAGAAGGACATCGTAAAAGCGACGGCCGAGATGCGATCGCTGATCTACCAACAAAGAAAGTGAACGGTCAGGGCGTCCTGCGATTTCCTTCAAGGGTTATTGTTGGTTTCTAAAAGCGGTCGAAATCCATTTAATATCGATTCGGTCAATCTGAGGTCGAGTGTGCAGGATGAATCTGAGAGTCAGCGAACGGTCCAAGCTCATCGTCCAGTCAGAGATCCGCAACATGACGATCGAATGCAACCGGATCAAAGGTATCAACCTGGCCCAGGGCGTCTGCGATCTGGAGGTTCCCGCTCAGGTCATCAACGGCGCCGCCCAGGGCATGAGGGATGGATTCAACCTCTACACCCGCTACGACGGCTTGCCGATAATCCGTGAGGCACTCGCCAATAAGATATCCAGCTACAACGGCATCGAGGCCGACCCGGAGAAGAACATCATCGTCTCCGCCGGTGCGACAGGGGCGTTCTACTGCACCTGCATGGCCCTGCTCAATCCCGGTGACGAGGTGATCGTCATCGAGCCCTACTACGGGTACCATGTCAACACCCTGTTGGCGGTCGGCGTCGTCCCGGTCTTTGCCCGTCTGGACCCGCCGGATTGGCATTTCAGCACCGATCTGCTCGAGCCATTGATCACCGACCGCACCAGGGCAGTGATCGTCAACACCCCCGGAAACCCCTCCGGAAAGGTGTTCACACGGGAGGAGATTGGACAGCTGGCCGATTTCGCGGTGGAGAAGGACATCTTCATCTTCACGGATGAGATCTATGAGTACTTCGTCTACGACGGGAGGAAGCACATCTCGCCCGGGTCCCTTCCAAAGATAGCCGACCGCACCATCACCATCTCCGGCTACTCGAAGACGTTCAGCATCACCGGGTGGCGCATCGGTTATTGCGTGGCGCAGGAGGAATGGGCCAGGATGATCGGCTACGTCAACGACCTGGTGTACGTCTGTGCCCCGTCCCCTCTCCAGGTGGGGGTGGCCAAGGGAATAGCCTCGCTGCCTTCCTCATACTATGAGGGCGTCTGCGGCTCATACCAGGAGAAGAGGAAGCAGATATGCGACACCTTGAGCGACGTCGGCCTGGAGCCATATGTTCCTGAGGGATCCTATTACGTGCTGGCGAACGTGAGCGGCCTCCCCGGCACCGACAGCAAGGAAAAGGCCATGAACATCCTCCGCAGGACCGGAATAGCCAGCGTTCCGGGGAAGGCGTTCTATCACGACGACGCCGGCGAAGGACTGGTCCGTTTCTGTTTCGCGAAGAAGGATGATGTGCTGGACCGGGCCTGCGGTGACCTCTGCAAGATGAAGCAGGCCTGAAAGCCGCGGGATCGACAACCCAGCTAGGCCAAGGATCTCCAAGGCGAAAATGCCGGATTTGGTCAGGGTTAGATCCTCGATCGGACCACATCGGTCATCGCATATATTTCGTCTTTACAAGAAACGATATATAGTACTAGCTCCAAAATTCTTTTCGATCAATATGGTTTACGCCAAAAGATTCACCTGTCCAGAATGCGGCTGGACAGTCCAGAGTGTCAAGGGTCAGGAGAACATGATGCAGCATCTGATCATTCATCGGGATGAGCACCACGAGAACATGAGATGGACCGAGGAAGACCTGAAAAGCATGATGAAGGACTTCTATTTCGGGACCAAGATCCAGTGCACGATCTGCGGATGGAGTGCCATGGACCCGGACTCGAAGAACGAGAACCTGATGCGCCACATGATCATCCACCGCGAACAGAGCCACCCGGACGTGACGTGGAGCGAGGCGGACATGAAGGACATGATGAACGAGGTCACCCTCGACGAGGCCTATAACGTCAAATTCAAACCCCGGGGCAACAAGTAACAAAGCGCGGATGGTGCCGGATGGGATCCCCCACAACCTCCATGGAAGGTCCCGCCGGAAGGGGGTGCGGTGAGCGGTATGCTCCCCCCATTTTTACAATTCTCACAGGTCCATACTTGACCATGAGTAAACGCTTATTCTGTCTGACGTCGGGTTAGTTCATCTATCCTTTTCCACGAGCCCCGTCACAGTGGACCAGTTCCTGGTCGTGGCGATGACGCCTAATTTTTTCTCCAACAGATCGTTCAAGGGTCCGGAGCCCACATCCTTCCTGACGATCGAAAGGACCATGTCATCGAGAATTCCGATCATGACGATGCCCTCTTGCATCGATGTCGGTAACTCCGGGACGATCCGCGGTACGGGAGATGAATGTGGCGAAGCCTCGATCTCCCTCCGCAAGTTGACCTTCAAAAGGAGAGGCATCCACCAGGGGCGCCTATTCGCCATTGGGACCACGAACACTTCAGTCTTGATCCCATTCAGCCGTTGCAGGATTCCTGTGACCATCTGCATGATCGCCCTGGCGTCCCTAGTCGAGGAACCTAGGAGCAGGTTTCCGCTCTGTCGGAAGCTTATCAGATCCTCAAGCCCCGACCTGGTCAGGTTCTCGACCAGCTCGTTCATCCTTACGGTCGAGCGTCCGCCAACGTTGACCGCCCTGAGAAGACCGCATAAAGGGACATCGCACCGAATGACTAACGGCTGCGGTCCTTTAATTTGTATCCATTGCCCTGGAAGACCGCCACGAGTTCGCCCTTTTCAAAGACCTTCACCTCATAGACCGATGTCTGCTTGGTCTCGCCGATCTTATTGGCCACGGCCACCAGCATTCCCCGGGCAGGCCTTATGAAGGTCATGCTTGCGAACATGGCCACCTGAACCTCCGGTCCGAGGTTCGATACCACCGCGAACGCCTGGTCCGCCAGCGTGAAGACGGCTCCCCCGTGGGCGGTACCCAACGCGTTGTGCTTGTCACTGACATCCATGGTCACCCTGACCTCGCCATCCTCGGTGATGCTTTCCAGTTCGATCCCGAAGGTGCGGATGAAAGGGGCGTTGTTGATACCGCGGAGCCTTTCCCGGACCTCTTCCGGGAGCTTTAACGTGTCTAGGTCCATGGTGCGTCTTCCTTCATCGCATAAGGTAAACACAACCCTTAACCATTGTGCCGGTCAAGTGTCATTTCGGAGATCTGTTGGGATGGGATCGCGTCACCTTGTCGTCCTGATAAGGCGCTAACGTTAACTATGAATGTGCATTTCGCACGAACACAATAATGAGGGAGTAATTTCAATGGAAATCACCATGGCTAAGGTCGACCTGAAGAACGTCGACGATCTGGCAGAGATGATCACCGAGCTCGCCATCTTCGAGCATCTGGAACCGCCGTCGGATGAGTCGGTCGAACGGCTGCGGAATGACGTGGCGTCCGATACTCCCTATTTCCACGCCTACATCGCCTATAGCGGACAGGAACGAGTGGGATACGTGTTCTATTTCTTCACCTACTCCACCCTGCTCGCCAAGCCTTCCCTATTCATCGAGGACATCTATGTGGTGGAGCGTTTCCGCAGGCATGGCATCGGCCGCAAGTTGTTGGCTTTCTGCGCGACTGAGGCCAAACGCCGCGGATGCGGCAGGATGGACTGGAACGTGCTCGATTGGAACTCGAAGGCGATAGGTTTCTATCAAAGCTGCGGCGCCACGGTCCACACCGAATGGAGCATGGTTCGCCTCAAGGAAGAGAATTTCAAGAATCTGCTGTGATCATCGACCGGTTCATGGCAGGGTACGTGATCTGGATCACCGTGCACCTCTGGTTCGTTTGTTCAGCGCTGTGCCAGGGAACCGATCAGCGTCTTGCAGATGGGGCAGACGATAACTTCGATCTTAGTATGGTTGACCGGTTTCCTCTCAGAATCACGAAGGTTGACCAACTTGCGTTCGACGACCTTCGAGTCGGCGAGGCCGCCCCCTTCTTTGATATAGAGGGTACGGAACTCGTATCCATCCACCGATTCCACTCCCATGAGCCTGCAGATCTGGTCGGCACTGCGGCCGCAAATGTAACAACCTTGAACTTCGGAGGTATCATCGATTTTCTTGTGCGGAGACATGAATACCCGGTCACCGGATGCCGTCTCCTTCCTCATAAAGCCTCATGACCAACCGGGATTTTGATACAGAAATCTGGTTGATGCAATCTATTTTCAAGGTCCATATGCCCATCATGTCTCTTCTCTGATCCACACCATTCATTTTTCATCGCACAGTCTCTGGTTTCTAATATCGATAATCTAGGCTGGCCGGTTAAATAATCTGGACTAACATTTGCGATTGGGAATACTATGGGCCACGGTTCGAACAAACGTCGGATGATATTGTCGGCAGTGGCTCTTGCCATTTTCCTGTTGCTCTCATCGATGCTGGGAAATTATCTTCTTGCCGCCGATGCCCGGGCCGGAGGTTTGGATGTGCAGTGGAAGGTCCCTCTGACCACTGGTTTTGGCATGATGCTCGTGGCCCTAGACGGGTCGATCATCGTCCTGGAGAACGGCGATCTCATCCGGGAGATCGACCGGAACGGCACGGTGAAATGGGAGTACGACGCCCCGCGTTGCCGTGACCTATCGACCGGCTCGGACGGCCGGGTATACTTCATCGAACAAAGGGCGAACAGCAACGATTCCATCACCTGCCTGTATTCCAACGGGTCGCTTAATTGGAATTTCGAGGCGGAACGGTCGCTGTATACGGTGCAGATCGGAGCGGACGGCAACATCTATTTCATGGAGAATCCCGGTTCGAATTCGACCCTGGCATGCCTGGCCCCGGACGGCCGGCTCATTTGGCAGTACGTCCCCTCACAGGGCGATATGACCGGATCTATCCCGGTCGTACTAGCGGACGGCACATGTCTGGTCCGGGAAACCACCATCGAGTGGAACAACACGGTACGTCCGGAAGGCGGCTGGGTCTCAACATATGACCGCCTGGTCTCGATATCCAGCGAGGGTTCAGTCATTTGGGAGAAGGACCTCCTCAACGTGACAGGCAGCCTCGGCACCTGTAAAGGCCCGTTCGTCCTTGGGAACGATACCGTTCAATTGCTCATCGTCACCAATGATACCCAGACCGAGGTCGGATTGGATAGCGGCGGATCGATCATATGGGCGATCCAGAATGAGAATGGAGCATTCCCCGGGACGATAGGGCCTCACAATTCGGTGTTCTATCTGGAGGTCTACGAGGATCAGCCTTGGGGATACCCCTCCCATATGGCCAGTCGCATAACCTCGGTAAACGCCTCCTCCGGGACACTGAACTACCTGAAAGAGATGGAAGGGTGGACCAATGGGCCGCTGGCGATGAGCGACGAGGCTTCCCTCTTCCTCATCAATGGAGAATTGGTGAAGCTCGGCGTGAACGGAAGCGTTCTCCTGAACTCCGGCCATGTGCTCGATTCCTTCCCCAATAACCGGATATTGGACGACGACGGGGACTGCGGACTGCTGATGGCGGAAGGTTCCCTCATCATCAAGCTCGACGGTAACGGGGTACAGACCTGGAAGTATCGCCTGGATTCAAGGGTCATCGCCGGTCATCTGAGAGACGACGGTAGCGTTATGGTGATGACCAACGACTTTGCCATATCGATCGACAGGCCGGTCCTCACCACCACCATGAACTATTTCGTGGTTCTATTGGCCATCGACCTGTTCGTAACCCTGATGACCATCGTACGGTTCGTCGATATGATATGGCCGAGCTCAAAGGCGCGGATAGAATGATTCTTCGGGAACGCCCCGTCCTCACTTCAGGATCCTGGTGATCCGGTTGTCGATGCGGTTAAGCGCGCTCCGCACAATGGGATGCGGGCGGACCTCTATGGCCAAGGCATCACGGGGACAAAGGTGAGTGCATCTGGCACAACCGCGGCAGCGCCGCTCGTCTATCGTCGCCACCCGTTCCATCACCGATATCGCCCTAAATCGACAGAACCCCTTCTTCACGCAGGCACCGCACCCCGTGCACCGGTCCCTCCTGACAATGATGTGGACCCCGGGCACCTTGGCGTATCTGACCGCGAGGCCTTTGGCGATCCGGGGGATACCGTGGCTCAGAATGTCAAGGTCTTCGTTCCCTTCGGTCATGTCCTTGCCGACCGTTAGAGCCGGCACTCCTAATAAACCGTTTGGATTCATCGCTGACCAGTCTCGCGGGACAATGACCGCCAAGGGTAGATCGCTGGAAAGATCCCATTCTGACCGACCGTCCTCCGACAACGCCATATAGAAAACAGGAGCATTCCCCGTCCCAACTCGTTCTGCGGGAGATTGGTGAAATGGCTTTGAAGGCGGGCGGAGGAAGTTCGGGGGCGAATAAGGGAATGACGAAGGCCGGATCGGTCCTGCGGACCTCTGACAATTGGCACGGCCTGCCTGCAGGATTCGAGGGGGACTTCGATGCCGTTCTCAACGGGGACGGACCATTCGCCGGCAATTGCTACATCTTCAAAGGCGATTCTTATGTCAAGTATGACTGGAGCGCAGACAAGGCGCTCCCGGGATATCCAAGGAAGATAGAGGGCAACTGGCCGGGAATGCCGTCCGATTTCTGTTCCGACATCGACGCCGCCGTCAACGGCCAGGGGGCGTTCGCGGGCAACTGCTATTTCTTCAAGGGAGATTCCTACGTCAAGTTCAGCTGGACCGAGGATCGGGCGTTCCCTGACTGCCCGAAGAAGGTGGCCGGTAATTGGCCTGGCCTGCCCTCCGGGTTCGAGAGCGACTTCGATGCCGCTTTGAACGGTAGCGGAAGATTCGCGGGCAAATGCTATTTCTTCAAAGGCGATTCCTACATAAGTTTTGACTGGGTGAACGACCGCGCGGACCTGGGCTATCCGAAGAAGATCGCTGACGGCTGGCATATGCTTCCCGACGAGTTCAAGCACGGACTTGACGCGGCGATAGATGGATACGGCGGCTTTTCTGGCAAGGGATACCTTTTCAGGGGCAATGACTACATCAGGTATGATTGGACCGAGGACCGGACCGATTAAGGACCGATACTAGGAGGAGCGGGAGGCCATGCCCGACCAATTCGCTATCTGACCAGGTTATGTCCATCTTATCGACTACCATCGGTTCAGACAATGCATACGGACCAATTGCTCCAGATTGGACCATTAACGACTTCGGGGCAAGGATGCAGAGATCCTTTGTTTGCGATCTTCATGTTCCCTCCCCTGCTGGCTTCATATTCCTTCGCATTTTCCCGCCTCCACATCGGGCAGTGAGGCCTGACCTGAGCACTTTTTTTTCTCCAGCCTAATTACCGGCAGTGGTAGGCCAGCCCTTTATGATTGCAAACAATTAATAGCCGCCCCGCTCCCATATTGCACGCATGTCCGGAGAGAAGGGGAAAGGCACAAAAGAAGACCCTTGGGTCCTGAGGACACCCTCAGGAGAATCCGAATTCACCGCCTATCGGGACGAAAGCCTGACACCGCCAGCGATCGTGGTGCTCGTGGGGAAGACGGAGCTGAGATATCATCTGCAAAGCCTGGACGATCTCCATGCAATGCTGAAGGCGCATGGCGATTGGATGCCGCTCGGCAACGCCGATGAGCAGAAACCGGCCAAAGAGGGAACGGTCGAGGCATGGGCCAGATCTGCAGACAATCCGGTGGGGGGCTGGTACGGCCTGAAGAAAGGCCTGAGGGGGCGTTTCGCCACCTACATCCCGCCGATAATGGAAGTCCTGGGGAAGGCCGAGGTGGAACACAACCCCCGGAACAATCGGATGAGGTCAAAATAGGCCATTCCGCCAGGTCGGATTCAACGGGATCTCCCCAGTCGGATCCTTTCCAGTCTCTCATGCTCTGAGATCATCGCAATGAGCAGGACCAGCGGTATCCTGACGGTTATCTTGTCCTTGACATTCAGCGTCAGGACGCTGGACCCCGGATCGATGCCGATCGTGGCCAGATGGTCCTCCATCCTGCCGGTTCCTTGGTACTCGACCCAATGCAGCAGGCTCCTAAGGTCTTGTTCGCTTCCATTGTCCCCCAGCCGGACGCTGACTATCGCATCGTCCTGGGTGAGCCTCCCGGTCACCGGATTATACTTGAAGGCACCGAACCCACGCTCTCCCAGGTCCGGCATCAGTTCATCCACCATTCCTACGGTCTCGAATTCCTCGAAGCCTTTCAGGGATTCCGATACCTCCTCTGCGGTCATTGGCCCATGGGTCTCTGGCGAATGCGTCTCACCCTCGGTCGGTTCGATGATAAAGACAACCGGTCCGGACGCCTTACCTTCGTTCTTTTCCCTTTCCATCGCTCTCCCGAATGAGCATTGTGAACTCTTTTCTAATGAACTTACCCGTTCCCGTCCGGTCAGGTCGTGAATTCCACGGTTACCGTCCTAGGTCGACCTAATTTTCTTACTGCCTAGCAACGGTCTTAAGGGACTATCCAAGGGCGATCGGTGTGGGCATTGTTTCCATCGGTCGCTGATGATTGCGAGACATGGATGCGCTGATCATCCCATCAGGTGTTCGACCAGTATCTTCGTCCCTATCAGAATGAGGATCAGGCCTCCGACTATCTGTATCTTCTTTCCGAAGACCTTTCCCAGACCAGACCCGAACACGAAACCAACCAGGGAAAGCGCCAACGTCACCAATCCGATGACCGCCACAGGCACCAGGATCGACGTTTCCAGGAAAGCGAAACCCAGTCCGACCATCAAGGCATCGATGCTGGTAGCCACGGCAAGCGTGAGGGCAATGGTCAACGTGACATCGCTTCCCTCATCACTTTCGCTCTTGGTCGATTCATAGATCATTTTTACGCCTATGAACGCCAGCAGCCCGAATGCAATCCAATGGTCGATCTCCATGATCATGTCTTTCAAGCCCAGTCCGGCCAGCCAACCAATGACGGGCATCAGGGCTTGAAAACCTCCAAAAAGGGAGGCCAGCAGGATGGCGGTCCTTCTGCGGTCCCTTTTCACGGTGATCCCTTTCGCGATCGAGACAGCGAACGCGTCCATCGCCAAACCTACTGCGATCAGGATAATCGTTACAAAGTCCACGGGGCCACCAATATTGTCCGGCTACAATGATAGGATGCTTATGTAGATGTTGACCGAGGCATCAAAGAATCTGGGATTATGCCCGGGCATCCTTCAAGGAGACCAAGACTTCCTTGCGGAAATCGTCTGAGTGAAAATTTTGGACAATGAAGAAATGATAAAGGGAGGCGATCGCGCCTCGTTCGGTTCCTAGAGCGTTGGCCTTTATTGCCGTTTACGCCGTGGCATGGGTGATCATCGATGAGTCCTTCCCCATCTGCTCCATTTCGTTGACCGTCATGATCTTGTCCAGGTCCAGCAGCATGACCATCCTGTCAGGGAGCTTGCATATGGCGGTCAGGAATCCGGCATCCATTCCCAATGTCAACATGCGCGGCGGGGGGGATATGCTCTGCCGAGGCACCCGCAGCACGTCTTCCACCTCATCCACGATGATCCCGATCTGGGTATCGCCGATCTCGGCGACGATTATGCGGGATGCGGTGGTCAACCCGTTACTTCCTGCCCCTATGCCGAACCTCTTCTTGAGGTCTATGACCGTGGTTATCTGACCCCGAAGGTTCATCACTCCCTCGATGTACTCAGGCATCTTCGGGATCTTGGTGATGTTCTGGACCTTGCCTATCTCACGGACCTGGGATACTCTGACCCCGAACGTTTCCTTCCCTAGCTTGAATGAGACGATCTGTTCCTCGTCCCCGGTCAATTCCACCTTTTCTCTCTTCCTTCTTGCCATTTCACATCACCTCAGCCCGATGATACCTCTATCCCGCGCTTCACCAAGGCTTCCTTGACCTTGGATGGCACGGCTTTGGCGTTCGACTTGGGGGCGGAACGGTTGACCTTGGAGGCTGAGAATGTAGGTAATGGGACGATCGGTGCCAACCACTCGCCCATTCCATCGAGAGTTCCTTGTCATTCCCTGACTCTTGATGTTTTTCTTCCATGATTTGCCTCCCAATAACTTCCTAGAAGACATCACAAATAATATCATACGAACCGCTGTCAAGTAATCGATGGGAGTGTTTGCTAATAAAGAAGGTATAGTTGGCTATCAACCGTGATATCTAGTAATGATTTCCATTATCCTATCCATATGTAAACAATGTATCAATTAAGGGTTCGTACTTTCGACGGGCCAGAAGACACTGCGATTCAGTTCGGTAGGGTGATTATGAACACGGGCAAGACGCGTCGTTTACGCAGATATCAACCGATAGTTCGATCTGTGAACCACCATAAAAGATGTCAAGAACATCACAGGTCAGTAAGCAAATTTGAAAGAAATGAGCATAAAAAAGCGAAATGTGTTTCTGTTCGATCCTAATTGTCGATCGTGCCATAGATACCAAGCAGGATCGGGATGGTCCAGCGGCGATCCTTTCACCTTTCGGGTCAAAGATCAGGCCTGGAACAGTTTGGTGCTGAGGTACTTCTCGCCGCGGTCTGGGAAGATGACCACGATGTTGCCGGAATCTATCCTTTTAGCCGTTTCCGCCGCGGCGTACATGGCGGCGCCGCTGCTCATGCCGACAAAGATGCCCTCCTCGTGGGCGATCTTCCGAGCCATGTCATACGCGGCTTCGGTCTCGACCATTATGGTGATGTCGATCTTTGACGGATCATATATGGAAGGAACGATGGCCTCTTCCATGTTTTTCAGGCCCTGGATGTAGTGTCCCTTCACCGGGTGAGCGCTGACCAGTTTGATGTTCGGGTTGTGCTCCTTCAACGCCCTTCCGACGCCCATGATGGTGCCGGAGGTCCCTAGCGCGGAAACGAAATAGTCGATCTTGCCGAAGGTCTGCCTCCAGATCTCCTCGCCCGTGGTACGGTAATGGCAGATCTGGTTGTAGTTGTTGGAGAACTGGTCCGGCATGAAATATTTGTCTGGGAACTGTTGCACTAGCTCCCGCGCCTTTCTTATTGCGCCATCGGTACCTGATGCGGCATCGGTAAGGATTATCTGTCCTCCCAATGCCTTGATCATCTGCCTTCTCTCCACCGATACCGCCTCGCTCATGACAATCTCGACGCCATATCCGAGTATCGTCCCGATCATGGCCAATGCGATTCCGGTGTTGCCAGAAGTCGGCTCGATGATTGTTTTTCCAGGCTTCAATCGTCCCTCCCGTTCAGCCTGTTGGATCATCTCCAATGCGATACGATCCTTTATGCTTCCTGTGGGATTGAATCCTTCCAGTTTGGCGTAGATGTTAACGTTCTTGTTGGGGTTTAACTTGTTGATTCTGACAATGGGCGTATTACCGATCGTCTGGAGAATATTATCAAGCATTAGATCACTAATTTTCTGTACCGCAGTATTTACTAATTATTATTAGTGCCACGAATGATAGTTCTGAAAATCGAGTGTTCGGATAGTGGTTTAAGGCGCTAGAGGATTTAGAATATGGAATTTATGATAATAATGGAACGATCTCTGGTCGAGGAACCTGGCCTTTTCAACCTACTTTTTTGATTCTGATATTTTCATGGAAATATACTTCTTAAGATAACTTCACTGTATTCATCAGAAGATTTGGTGGAGTAGTATCTATGGCGAAAATATCGGAAATCAACATTCCGAAGGAAACCAAGACACATGATGTCACCATCATCGTCGATGGCATCCAGAACATCATCGGCAAGACCTTTGGAGACATAAGCACGGTGGCTGGCAAAGCATCTAAGGGAGACATGGACGAGATCGAGGCATTGTTGGCCATCGAATCATTGACGAAAAAAATAACGAAAATGGTAGGGATACTAGGAGAACTATAGGACCGCTGATTTCCTGGCCTGATTCAGTATTGTACTTAATGCTTTCTTATCACTTCTGGCTATTCTATAGCTTATCTGCCCTTCAATGGATAGAAGCTAGGAATATTGTCAATTCCCGATGCTCGAGAAGTTTTTTACACCATTTTTCTAACATATCGGAATCCGACTGACTAATAATATAATATTCAGAACTTCGCTATTCATTCTGAGCGATGGTTCGGCATCACCGAAGCGGGGGGGATTGAGTCGAGTGAAGAGAAAGGTCCAAAAGGCGGATACTGTTCGGATCGGTCGGAAAGAACTGCCCAAAGTCATGACTGGAATTGATGGATTCGATGATGTCACGAAGGGTGGGTTGCCCAAGGGGCGCCCCACCCTTATTGTCGGAGGGCCGGGAAGTGGCAAGACCCTTTTTGCCATGGAGTTCCTGGTCAACGGAGCGACCAAATTCAATGAGCCTGGCGTTTTCTTTTCATTCGAGGAGACGGATGATGAGCTGGCACAGAACGTGTCCTCGTTGGGATTCGACCTGAAAGCGTTACAGGCCGCCCACATGCTCTCCATCGACTATGTGCAGGTGGAGGCGGCGGAGATCGTAGAGACCGGCGAGTACGACCTGGAAGGTCTTTTCGTGCGCCTTGGCTACGCCATCGATTCCATCGGCGCCAAGCGGGTGGTCCTGGACACGATCGAGTCCATATTCTCGGCCTTTGGCAATACCCTGATCATCCGTTCCGAGCTTCAGCGCCTGTTCCGTTTCCTGAAGGAGAAGGGCGTGACCTCGGTCATCACCGGAGAGAAGGGGAACGGTATCCTCACCCGCAACGGTCTGGAGGAGTATGTTTCCGATGCCGTGATCGTGCTGGACAACCGCATCGTGGGTAACATCGCCACCAGGCGCATGAGGATTATCAAGTATCGCGGGTCTGCGCACGGGTCCAACGAGTATCCGTTCCTGATCGACGAGACCGGGTTCTCGGTGCTGCCCATCTCGTCACTTGGCCTGATTTCGAAGGTCACCGACGAGCGCGTATCCTCCGGCATTCCCGATCTGGACGCCATGCTCGGAGGCAAGGGATACTTCAAAGGAAGCTCGGTCCTGATCACCGGTCAGGCTGGCACGGGTAAGTCCTCGTTCGGAGCGGCGTTCTTACGGGAAGCCTGCGGGAACGGAAAGCGGGCCATATTGGTCAGCTTCGAGGAGTCACCTGGCCAGATCATACGGAACATGAGGTCCATCGGCATCGATCTGGAACCGTTCATCAAGAAAGGACTGCTGCAGATACACGCGGAAAGGCCTACGGTCTACGGCCTGGAGATGCACCTCGTCACGTTGCACAAGAAAATTACGGAGTTCAAACCGGAGGCCATCGTTCTCGATCCGATCAGCAGTCTGATGACGATCGGCGAGGAAACGGAGGTCCGTTCGACGCTGGTAAGGATGGTCGATTTCCTGAAGATGAAAGGGATTACCTCGGTCTTCACCGATCTCAAGCACTCCGAAAGACCGGACCAGAGCTCCATGATCTCCTCTCTGGTGGACACTTGGGTGCTATTGGAGGACGTCGAGTCCAACGGGGAGAACAACCGCCTGCTAAGACTGGTGAAGTCCCGAGGGATGGCCCACTCCAATCAGGTCCGGGAGTTCCATATAACCAACGAGGGGATCGACCTCATTCCTCCGTACATCGGTCCGGCCGGGGTCCTCACCGGCTCCGCCCGTTATGCCCAGGAGGTAAAAGATAAGGCTGACGAAGTAGCGAGGGCGGAGGATATTGAACTGCTCAAGCTGAACCTCGACCATCAGCAGAAGATGATGGAGGTCCAGATCAAAGTCCTTCGGGCCGAGTTCGAGGAAAAGAAAGCCTCCCTCAGGAGGAAGCTGCAGGACGAGGAAAGGCGCAAAGATACCTTGGACGACAATAGGAAGCGGATGAGGTCATTGAGGACCACCAATGAAAAGGTGGGGGAAAAGGATCATGGATGATCAAAGGGAGGGGAAGGCCGAGGTATTCGACCTCGTGCTTTATGTGGCAGGTCAAACGCCCAAGTCCCTGACCGCGATCGCCAACCTTAGGAAGATCTGCCAAGAGAACCTGAAGGGAAGGTACCGCATCGAGGTCATCGATCTCTCGATAAATCCCGAGCTGGCGCGTGCCGACCAGATCGTGGCGCTGCCGACTCTGGTAAGAAGGCTGCCCAGACCGATAAAAAAGATCATCGGGGACCTATCCAACGAGGATAAGGTTCTAGTAGGATTGAATGTCAAACCGCATGATGAGGGCTAGTCGAGAACATGTCCGAAGACGAGATTGAGACCACGATCGAGGAGAAGGACCTGAGATACGTTCTGCGCCTATATGTCACTGGCACGACCCCAAGGTCTCAGGACGCGATCAAGAACATCAAGAAGATCTGCGACGAAGAGCTGAAGGGCCGCTATGACCTGGAGGTCATCGACGTCTACCAGCAGCCCGAGCTGGCGCGAGAGGGACAGATCCTGGCGGCTCCGACCCTGATCCGGAAACTGCCATTGCCGCTGAGGAGGCTGGTGGGGGACATGTCGAACAAGGAGAAGGTAGTGGTCGGTCTGGAGATAAAACCGAAGAAGGGGCTTAAAGGGGAAGGGAGGGTGTGATTTCGGAGAAAGGGAAAGCGATCGACCGGAGAGGTTCCCGGTCCATCGTTAAAGCCCTCAAGGAAGAGGTCGAGTCCCTCAGGAACGAGCTCGCCGAAAAGACCCAGACGTTGGAGGCGATCCAAAGCGGGGAGGTTGACGCCATCGTTGTCTCCAGCAACGGAAAGGAACAGATCTACACCCTCAAGGGTGCTGAGGAACCGTACCGGATCCTGTTCGAGCAGATGAACGACGGTGCGTTCACGATATCGCTTGACGGAGGGATCCTTTACTGCAACCAAAGCTTCGCGGCCTCGATGAGGACCTCCCTCGAGAGAGTGATCGGCTCCAACATCGAGAACTTCATCCATCATTCTAAGAGAGGCAGGTTCAGGGAGCTCATGGAGATGAGCATGGAAGAGCCGGTCCGGGACGATGTATTGTTCGAGGCCGCCGACGGCTCGGTCGTCCCGATGCAGCTCTCCATCAATTATCTGCCCTCGGGCGACAACGGCATATTCTGCATCGTCGTCGCCGACCTGACTGAGCGCATCCAGGCGGAGGAGGCGCTGAGGAAGGCGAACGAGGAACTGGAAATGAAGGTGGAAGAACGAACCAAGGACCTCAGGGAGAGCGAAGCCAAGTTCCGTGACGTCTTCGAGACGGTCCAGGAGGTATTCTACATCGACCGGCTCATATACGATGAACAGGGGAAGGTCATCGATTGGGTCTTTGAGGAACTCAATCCTGCCGGCTTCAACCTACTCGGGCTGCCCGATATCGATCAGGTCCGGGGAAGAAAAGGTTCCGAGGTGCTCGGTCCCGAGACAGCCTCCTTTTACCTCCCCATGATCGAAAGGGCGCGGCAATCGGATGGACCGGTTTCATTCCAGTACCACAGCCCCCACGTGGACAAGGATTTCCTCGCCTCATACATAATCCACGGAGACCGCCTGATTTCAGCCCAGATGGACATTTCAGAGATCAAGAAGGCCGACAAGGAACTGCGAAAGGAGCGGGACCTGGCCCAGAAATACCTGGACCTGGCTGGATTCATAATTGTCAGCCTTGACCTGGATGGAAAGATCAGAATACTCAACCGCAAAGGGTGCGAGATAATCGATTGCTCGGTTTCACCGGTGGGGAGGAGCTGGTTCGATTTCATCCCGAAAAGGGACAGGAATGACATGAGGGAGGTCTTCGCCAAACTTACGGAAGGAACGGGGTCGATCGAGGACTACACAAATCCGATATTGTCATTGAACGGCGAAGAACGTCTCATCTCGTGGCACAATACCGTCTTGCGCGACGACGAAGGGAGGGTGGTGGCCACCCTGAGCTCGGGGGAGGACGTGACCGAGCGAAAACAGGCCGAGGACGCGCTCAAACGGTCCAATGAGGAGCTTCAACAGTTTGCCTACGTCGCCTCCCACGATCTTCAGGAACCGCTCAGGATGACCATCAGCTACCTGTCGCTCCTGGAGAGGAAGACCAAGGGCCAGTTCGATCCACAAACCTCCGAATACATTGCTCACGCCGTGAGGGGAGGGGCAAGGATGCGGGAGCTGATCGACGATCTGCTGGAGTATTCCAGGGTGGAATCGAAGAAGGCCATCTTCACCTCGGTGGACATGGAGAAGGTCGTGGAAAGGACCCTTGACCTCCTGAGGGAACCGATCCTGGACAACGATGCGGTCATCGAGGTCGGGCCGCTCCCCAGCGTAAAGGCCGACGAATCCCAGATGGTGCAATTGATGCAGAATCTGATCAGCAACGCGATCAAGTTCCACAATTCTAAAACGCCGAAGGTGAGGATCTCCGCGACCTCCGTCAAAGGGGAATGGGTCTTCTCGGTCAAGGACAACGGGATCGGGCTGAACATGGAGTATTCGGAAAAGATCTTCCAGGTATTCCAGAAACTCCATACCAAGGACCAATACCCGGGAACGGGGGTCGGCCTGGCGATAGTGAAGAAGATACTGGAACGCCACGGGGGTCGGGTATGGGTGGAGTCGGAGGAAGGGAAGGGGGCGACATTCTTCTTCACGATTCCCACGGTCTAATCCGCGCTCCACTAACGATTCCGGGAGATCGAGCAATGCATTTTCCTCTCTAGACTAATAGGACAGATAGTAAGTGACCACAGGCGTAGTGCTTCGATGGTTCCAAGGAACACAAATGGAGGAGAGTGTTCCTAATTATGGCTTCCTTCTCCTGCTAATAAGGACGAGGACCGCCAGCGCCACAGCCGCGACTAGACCAAGGACCGAGAGCCATAAGCTCATGTCGGCCCCTTCTGATGTTGCCGCCAACACGGCATCGACCGCGTTGCTCTGGTCTCCGGCCCCTATCGGGTTGACCGCCACCACCTTGTAATAGACGGTCCTGCCTGGAACAGCAGTAGTATCGTTGAAGCAGGTCACATGCCCAGTCACATTGGCCAAGTAGGTCATCGAATCCGGCGATTCGCCGCGATAGACAACGTACCTCAACATATCACATCCGCCGTTGTCCGATGGTGTGGTCCAATTCAGCCTCACCGTTGCACCGTCAATGCTTATGCATAACTCCGAAGGCGCGCCCGGCAGAGTCCCTACCGTCACGTTCGCCAAGCTACACGCCTCGCTCTCGGTCTGGTAATTCCTGGCCGTTATATTATACAGATAGGATACACCCGTGGTCGGGCCGTTGCGGTCTCCCTCGTTGGTATCGTTGTAATATCGGTCATAGGTGGTGCCGATCATCGTCGGGTATTCCTCATTACCGCCCTGGCGGACAATATCGTATTCCCAGATTTCGCCCGGGTTCGATGCCGGGGCATCCCAGGTGAGGTTGACAAAATCCCTGCCCACGTCTGCGGTCAGGTTCTGAGGTGGGGATGGGGGCACCTGGATGTCCACCCAGCTGCTCAATTCGCTTTCCCCGTACAGATTCACGGCACTCACGGCGAAAAAACAACGAATGCCGTCGCTCAGGCTGGAGTTGTTGTACGATGTGACAACGGGTGAAGTGGTGGCCACGAGCTGATCCCCGAACCCCCCGGCATAGATACGGTACATCGTTATGGGGCTGCCGCCGTCGCTGGCGGGAGGGGTCCATTCGATGGTGACGTTCCCTGACCGGATGGATGTCGCTCTCAGGTCAAGGGGAGGGCTGGGGACCCCCGGGGTGGCATAGTGCAGGCCGGAAGACCAGAGCCCCCCCAGCGCGTTGACGGAGATGATGTCGTAGTAGTATCGGACCCCGTTCACTACGCCGGTGTCGTTGAAGTAGGTCTGCCAGGCGGGGACGGTGAAGTTTTGCACAATAGGCTGGCCAACAACTGTCCTGCTGATATTGTACTGAAGGATGGGGCTCCCGCCGTCATCGGGAAGCATCCAGGTCAGGTTGACGAACCCATTGCCGGTGGTCACCTGAACATCTCGCACTCCGGCCGGAACGGACAACGCAGTGAAATCCACCCTGGCAGAGGGATCGCTCCTGCCATTCGCGTTGATGGCGGTTACGAAGGCACTGTAGGTCCACCCTCCCCGGAAATCGAACGAGAACGCCGTATAGGAACTGGCGACACCAAATGTGCTTTGGAAGGTACTGTTTACCGGGTCTCCCGCTTCGATGGTGACCTCGATGTTCGTTATGGGGCTCCCGCCGTCGCTTTCAGGAAGTGTCCATGTGAAGAAGACCTCCATCGTACTCAGGCTGACGGTAAGATTGGTCGGCGGCGAAGGCACACCAGCGACCACGGAGGATGCGGCCTCTTCCCCATCGGCCGAGGAGACCCCCCAGAACGGGAAGCAGAGTTGTTACCAGAAGGGCGGCGAGGAGTGCACGGAATAATTGGTCCCTCCCTCCCTTGGTCCCGCGGACTGCTTCGACGGTCATTCGCTCACCCGCACGCGCCCTAACGTTCAAACCCGCGACAGGCTGCTGGACTGGGGCAGTATCGTTATTGACATGGTCGATAGAATGTACCAGACCTTGTACGCGGTCATGTTGTCGCCGACATAGTAATCCAAGGTCGCGCCGGGCGCATTGCTCTGATAATGACGACCGACCTCGTTCAAATCGGTGTTGAGATCGATTCCTTTTCGATCGACGAGAACGTCGGTTCCGCGCTTCCATTTTTCCATCGCCAACTCATTCTAATTAACATTCGTGAAGGTTGATATTTATTATTTTTGTACATTGACGATCGTGTCCGCCAGGGCCTATTTGCGTTATGGGTCGTTGAACGTCCTTTTACTCAGTTTCGCTCTGCTCTTCAACGAGATCGCTATCACCATTGCGACTATCGCATTGTATAACAATTCCATCCGACCCTGACGCCGAACGAGGCGGTGGCCATTGGCAACATCTGTTATCTTATGGCCGCTTCCCTTCAGCTATTGAGTATCATAACTGCTCTGGGCGGAACCAGTCCGACCGATCTTCTCGGCGCCCAGGCATCAGGGAGTGCCACCTATGAAGACCGAGTTTGGCTGGAGGTGCCCTGGATCCGATTTCCTAGGTCATGAGCATTGTCGACATTCAGACTAAATAAACACTCGGGAACAGACCTCAAGGGCATGGAAAAACCGTCATAGGTCCATTGGGGGGATCATGGCCACCATTCATGGATTGGATGCCTTTGACGATCTCAAGATCAAGATTAATTCACTTCAAGATAAGACTTATATTTTAATCTGATTGCAGTCATATTTATATGAATGGAATATCTTTGATGTGCCATCGACCGATTCATTCAATGGCTATCACCACTTTCCCTTTAACGAGCCCATTTGAAAGATCGCCGAGGGCCTCCGGAACCTCGCTGAGGGGGATTCGCCTGTCTATGACCGGCAAGAGCTTCCCCTTTTCATGAAGTTCGAGCAAGAACCGCAGGTCCTCCTCGTTGTCCACATTCCATGGGTTGATGCCCATCTTCTTCCTGCTGGCGATGGAGACCAGAGGGCCCAGGAGGATGGCCTGGAATATGGCATATCTTGAGCCTCCCACCAGCACGAAAAGGCCATCGGGGGCCATGACGCGCCTGTAATCGAAGATCGACCGGCGCGCGACCGTATCCAGGATGAGGTCGTAGCGCTCCCCGCTCCTTGTGCAATCCTCCTGGGCGTAGTCGATGACGTGGTCGGCCCCGATGGCGCGAAGCATATCGAGCTTTCCCATGCTGTCCACGCCGGTCACCTCGGCCCCGTAGTACTTTGCGATCTGCACCGCGAACGTGCCCATGCCGCCGCCGGCGCCATTGATCAGGACCTTCTGCCCTTTCGATTGAGGGGACGCCTGCCGCGAAGGCCCTGCAAGGGCGATCTTGGCCGCCTGGGGGAGGGTGGCGGCGTCCTCAAAGGATATGCTGTCCGGTTTCCGCATCAATGCATCTTCAGGTACTGCCACATACTCTGCAAAAGCGCCGAAGCCGCAGGTGAACAGGTCCCCGAAGACCGCATCGCCAATTTTCAACCGTCTTGATGTTCTTCCCGACCGCCACGACCCGACCCGCGACGTCCGATCCGGGTATCCTGTTCCTGTGGCCTGAAGGGGCCGGCGATGCGGGCCGAGACCGCGCCGCCCAGGATCTCGAAATCGGCCGCATTCAGTGACGAAGCGATGGACCTTCACCAGTACCTGGTCGTCCCGGGGGATCGGTCTCTCCACCTCCTCGAGCCGGAGGACGTCCGGTGGGCCGTATCTGTCGCATACTATGGCTTTCATGGTGCGGTAGCGTCTCAGGCACTATCATCACCAACCACGGTAATAATCACATTGCCTTTCTTGTGTCCCAGATCGACGTACCTATGGGCTTCCACCACTTCCTCCAACCGATACGTCCTGTCGATGACCGGTCGTACCTTTCCCGCCTCCACGAGCTCTTTTAGGTGGACGAGATCCTCGTTCGACTCCCTCGTGGGAGACCATGACGATATGAAGACCCCGTTCTCCCCCAGGGACTTTTTGCATCCCGATCGTCTTAAGCTTCCTTACGGTGTCGAAGACGACATCATAGGTCTCACCGTTCTTTCTGAAATCCTGTTTGGTGTAGTCGATCACCTCATCGGCGCCGATGGACCTCACCAGGTCGAGGTTCGCACCGCTGCAGACCCCTGTCACATGAGCTCCGTAATACTTCGCCAGCTGCACGGCATAGGTGCCCACGGAACCGGACGCCCCGTAGATGAGGACCCTATCCCCTTTCCTGACATTCCCCGATCTAAGTATCTGGAGGGCGGTCACCCCCCCGATGGGAATGGCGGCGGCCTCCCCGAAGGATCACGTTGGACTGGTTTCATGGCCACCATCCCTCTTCCTCCTTCCTCGGGGATGCAGACATATTCGGCGTTGGCGCCGCATTTGAGCCCGGTGGTCGTTCCGAAGACCTGATCGCCTTCCCTGAATGATCTGATGTCCCTGCCCACCGCCTCGACCACGCCAGCAAGCTCATGGCCTGCGATCTTTTTCAGCTTGAAGCCCATCACGATCATCATCGGACCCATGACGAATCGGGGCATCTTCCGGAGGATGGCGTCCCCTATGGTCACCGTCGAGGCGTGGACCCTGACCAGCATCTCGTTGTCCCGGGGCGTGGGCTTTTCCACGTCCCTGAGCTGCAGGACCTCTGGCGCTCCGCTTCCTGTTATCACTATGGCTTTCATTCCATCACCCACATTCTCACATTCAATATCCAAATCAATTCAGTTCCCGACCGCACTGTGACTCGTGACCCTGGGCCACTTCCACGCGATCCATACGATCATGGCGAGGATGATGACCTCCACGACGGTCCCGAACACGTAATAGGCATTGATCTCTCCCGAAGCGAATCCGAACGCGATCACGATGTGGAATGTGCCCAGACCGATGTTCGCATACCGGTTCATCTTGGCCGGTAACATCAGGGAGACGCAGACCATTATGACCGGGAGCGTCATCAACATCAGGCTCAGCAGCAACCACGTTTGATCGATGTCATAGATCCAAGCCTTTCCCACCAGAATATCCGCGATCGTCCCCGGTTTGAAGAATCCGATGATGTCCACGTAGATGTACATGAACATCACCGCCCCCCACAGTCCGGCCAACTTGACCTGTGTCGGTATCCTCAGCTCCTCAAGGACCGGTCCGGCCTTCCCGTCCTGTTCCTTCACGTTCTTCTTCTCGCTCAATACCCGCTCCATTCGTCTGATTCTGTTCCACTTTTCATCACCCGGCGATTTTCGCCAATAATGGCATTGTCGGGAGAATACTAGCAAATTGGGCAATACATGTATTATAGTTTAAATATTGAAGTGGATAATTAGAGAAACGATGCCATGAGAACGCATCACCCTGGAGATCGAGCCTTTCGAGACCGTGAAAGAGGAAATGGCCGAGACCTTCGCCCATGTCCGTTCCTACTCGATACTCGAGACCCTGAAGATGGACTACCGAGAAGGCATATGCATCGAGATCATGGAGTTCACCCTGAAAGAGGGTGTGTCGATCCACGATATCAGGACGTTGGGCAACATAGAGATCCTGAGCGTCCTGAAGTCCATTGACAACAAGCACACCTGCCTCATCAGATACACGGAACCGGAAGAGACCAAAGGACAGTTCCAGGAATCCGACCTGGGTCTGGTCCATACGATACCTACGATCGTCTCACCGGAGAAATTCACCATCAGCATGATGGGGGAGCAGAAGAACCTGTCTGATTTTGTCGAGATGATGAAGAACGCCGGCACCATACGGAAGATGGCCTTCAGGAGGGCCGCCTACCAGAAGGCCGACATCCTGGCCGTCCTGACCGGAAAGCAGAGGGAAGTGATGGTGGCGGCATTTCAGAACGGTTACTATGATTATCCCAAGAAGATCAGCAGCAAGCAGCTGTGCCAGAAGGTCAGCATCAGCAAACCAACCCTCCTGCAGCACATGAGGAAGGCCGAGGGGCGGATACTCAGGGAGATAATGACCGGGTACTTCCAACGGCCATAATGATCCCGGACATAGCGGAGGCGCAAGGAACAAGGCCTCTCCAATTTTGAACCCCCGATGACCGATTTCTCCCCATTCGGGAATTGCCTCGCTGAAGGTTATTAGGATAATTCTGATTTTTCGGTCTTTGGATGAAGTAGAAAAAGAAGGAAGAGGTTTGCCGATCTCATTCTCTATTGCCGGGGATGACCCCACCGACACTGTTCCCACCATCAGAGCGATGGCAACAACGTCTGCATGTCTGCCAAACCGACTAGTTGTT
This sequence comes from uncultured Methanomassiliicoccales archaeon, assembly GCA_963695345.1. GTDB lineage: Archaea > Thermoplasmatota > Thermoplasmata > Methanomassiliicoccales > UBA472 > DASXVU01. Next base: position 16,238 of record OY968769.1, on the reverse strand, counting down.
CATCGCAATCGCAGACAATGGGATTACCGATGTTGATCCGTCGGTCATGCTTGACCGTATCTTTCCATTGAACAGATACACCGCTTCAATCGAAATCCACACACTATTCGTCTTTGATGACGATACAGTGATCCCGTTCAGCTGGTATGTCTTACCATTGAAGATGGCGATGTCCTTCGCGTATGGCAGGCGCATTGTACCCACACCGGCCTTCTCCACGACCAGAACCGGGTTGTTGGGGTCGCTGTTGTCGGTGGAAACCTTTGCCTCCATGCTGGTGAAGGTGGCGCTGGCATTGACGAACAGTCTCTTGGTCGTCTTTTCCAGGTTCACTCCCATCGCGTCGGCGGCGATCTTGGCGAGCTGTGTGTTCTCGAACAGCCCTACTGGCCGGTTCGGTCCGTAGGTATATAGCATGACATCGCTGCCGGAGTGTCCGGTCGTGGTCCAGCCGATATCGCACCGCTTGCTGATCATCGGACCGACGACGTAGTCCATCGAATTCGTGGTGCTGGCCCTGGCAGTCTCGATCGCCGACACCTCGGCATCGGTCAGATCGCTGATGCCATAGTATGTCTTGACGATGTCCTTGACCTGCTGATCGGTCGGGTTCTGCGGCAAGGCGTAATAGATGCCCGCCCCGGTCAGGTTCGCGCTCATGAATGCCGGTGTAAGTACCTTGTTCAACGCGAGACTGGAGTAGGTCGAGTCCGTTTGGGAGTTGCCGATGCTCATCCCGCCGGTCTCGTGGTCAGAGAACGCCATGATCAGTGTGTTCCTGTTCTTGTGCGCGAAATCCAGCGCGACACTTACCGCATCATCGAACGCCAGGATCTCGGTCACGACACCGACCGGGTCATTGGCATGGGCGGACCAATCGACCTGGCTGCCCTCGACCATCAGGAAGAATCCCTTCGGATTTTTCGATAGGATATCGATCGCCGCCTGGGTCATCTCTGCAAGCGAGGGTTCGTTCTGGAATTGGGGAAGCGAGCGGTCGATGTCCTTTGCCATCGCGTCAGCCGCGAAGAGACCCCAGACCTTCTTAACATGTTTCGTGTTGAGCGAGGCAAGCTCGGTCTTGTCATCAATGTATGAATAGCCACGTGACTGGAGAACGTTGATCAGGTTCTCCCCGTCGGTCCTAACGCCGCCCTCGCTCTTTGGCAGCAAGTATTGCGATCCGCCTCCAAAGACGACGTCGATGTCCTCATAGACCTGTTGCTCGGCAATGTTTGTGTAGTTCGACCTGGCGGGCCAATGGGCCGAGAAACCGGCTGGTGTTGCATGCTGAATGTTGGAAGTGGCGACTAGACCGACCGACATGCCCTTCGCTTTGGCGGCCTCTAGCACCGAGGCGACCGGCGAATACTTCAGATCGGCCGATGAGGCCACCACGCCCGGGACAGTTACCGTGCCGGGCAATACTCCAACATATTTGTCATCGGTTTTGTAGCCAGTGGCAAACGCGGTCGCAGCGGGAGCGGAATCGGTAATGATGGAATCGGCGCCATAGGTCCGGATCAATCCGGAAGGCATCGAGTCCAGAGCAAGGCTTCCGCCATTGTACCATCTAGCCAAGGTCGTTTCCTGAGTCCCGCATCCATCTGGAATCATCATGATGACGTTCTTCGTATCATAACTGCTCCTCGTGGCGGTCATCGTCGGCAACAGCATCATGAAAAGTGTGGCGCCAATGAACATGGCCACCACCATGAGCGTTACCATTCGGTTAGTTTTCCGGTTAGTATCGTTCTCTTGATCCAACAAATGGCCAACCCCCTAAGTTGTACCAAAGAAGACCACTGCAAAAGGGGTTAAAAACCATCTTAACATGTTATAAATAGAAATAATTCAGGTCATTTCAAGACATTTCAGTTCAGACAAGTATCCTTGGTAACGTCGCCATGTAGAAACTTGAACGGGGAATCTGAACGGAACAAGTATCAGGCCCATGGGGAGGATCACGACATCGAACCTGACTGGCTCGGGGCCTGCGCATTCCATGTCAGGGGAATCGCTTGATTACTTGGATCAGCAGTCTTCATACCCGTTTCTTTTTATCCTTTCAGGATCATGCAAAATGGGGAAGTCACAGAATGAAATGTCCGGAGTGCGGAAATGAGATGGAGAAGGGCGTCATAAGCGCGCCAGGTCTAGGGATGGTCTGGAGTGAGAAGCCTATCTATCTTCAACTGTCAGGAGAGCCGATACCTTCGCAGATCGGATTCTTCGCACGGCAGTATCTTGATGGTCACAGATGTAAAGCATGCAGGCTAATCACCGCCCACTATCCAAAAGAGTTGACTCAGGACCTATGGTGAGTCTGGACCGTGCGAGACGATAATGTCCGATATCAGGGCAATCGCTCGAAGCCGGAAAGAGAGTAAGATGCCATCGAGGGTTCACTATTCGAACGTATATTCTAATACCAAGGACTGTCAAGCGATATCACGGAATATACATGACTATCCTGAAGAAGAGCTTCAACAAACCAGACTCCGTAATGACACCTCCATTGACAAGAGTGGACAATGTCAAGGTAGGAAACTTCGTCGCAATCAAATATACATTCGAACCGGGCTGGAAGTGGTCGAAGGATGTCAGCCCGTTCGCCGGCACCGCCACCTGCCAACTCCACCATTTCGGGATCCAGATCAAGGGTCGGCTACGGATCAGGGGCAACGATGGACAGGAGATCGACGTCGGTCCCGGTGATGTGATCGACATTCCCCCGGGGCACGATGCCTGGGTGGTAGGGGATGAAGCGGTGGATTTCTATACTTTCGAAAAAGAGACCAGTCCATAGTAATTGTGAGTGTGAGGGAATAGCGAAGCGGGATCTTCCTCCTTATGACCGACTGGTCTGCGACCGTTTTTCCAAAATCCGGGAAGCCCCGCCGAGGGTTTGAGAGATAGATATACAATTCACCTTTCTTTATAATCGATATGATTTACGATCCTCGGTGAGGAAGTTTGGGGTTGTGTCCTTATTGTAAAAAGGAAGTCAGCGGAGTCAATATTGCGGGGGAAATCATCGACTATGGCCAAAAGGCCAGGATGACTCTCACAACGATAGTGCCAATGGATGTCCTTACAACCATGTTCACGTGTCCGCATTGCCATGTGATACTTGGATTCGCTCAATATCCGAGCTATTGAGGCTTCCAAGAAGTTCGACTAACCAAAAGCTGGCGTGCCCATATTAGGGCAGTCACTCTCCAATTCGTGGAAAGCGAGCATCCGAGTCTTCCATTAGCCACGGTTTTCCACAAAACCACATTATGACGACGATGAAGTATATCGGGCTCGATTTTGAGGACATGAGCGCTGCAGAAGACTCTATGCGGCATATCAAGCCAGTATCATTTTCCCGAAAAAGGGAGGAATCGAGGTTAGCCAGAAGAATGGTGGACTGGAGATTACCCTCCACAAAACTGACTGGCTAACGACCGATTTATCCCTAATTTGGGAATAGTCTCGCCGAAGGTTCGGGCGATAGATCGAACATTTTCCAATTATTTTATTTCAATACAGAAATCATTATCTACTTACCCGTCAATCCAAAATCATGTGGGGGAGGAAGGAATCATTCATCATTTTGGCAGGCTTCATGATACTGAGTCTGACGTTGATTCCGTCAAATGTAAAGGGAAATGATGTCTCGGCTCCTTACGGGGGCCCTATTTTACAAGAATCTAATATAACGGTGCAATCCGGTGGACATGTTGAGATTATCGTGTCTGGTAACGTTAGTTTCGATATGTACTTCATGACCGATGACAATTTCCAAAGAGCAGTTAACAATCAGTCATTTGCCTATATCCAGGATTTATCGGTGATGAATGTCACTTCGGTTGATATCCAAAAGGACGTTCCCGCGGGTACATACGCAATTTATGGTCTTACACACGGACCAGGTATGTTATCCTCCGGGTTAGGTGGTTTTGTCCGCGTCACTTATCCATCAAATGACAGTTCGAATACTATTCCATTGGACACTATCGCGATCGTCGTGGCTACGGCCCTCATGTCTGTGCTTGCCACCTATGCTGTCATGAGGCACAGTAAGACTAGGTCCTGATGAGAAACGTAGTAGGCAGAAGAGATTTGCCACAATGAACCTGAATGGCTTGAGGCAGAAATGCCCCCTATCAGGATAACCTGCAATCCCTCGGAAGCAGGAGAGATAAAGCAAGTGCCCTGCAAACCATTTCTGATTATTTATTCTTCATTGAGTAAATGCTCTATATATTTCGGAAATCAATGGAACAGAGATGAGCCGAAAACTGATGGTTGCCTTGGCCATAGTTATCATCGCAATCGTTGTCATCGCCGGAGCCGGTGTCATTCTATACGGAAAAGACGACAGGATCTCGCTCCAGGCCGGTTATTTCTTAAAGTATCAAATTTGGAATAGCGGTATTGGGAATTATACCATAACATACGATATCCTTGATGTTAATTCTTCGAACATATCTTACGAGGTAACTTATGATTATTATGAATGGCAGCAATCCGATTATAGTCCCAATTCTACAAGTTACTACAATATTTCTAATGAGGTGTCGATTTTCCCCTGGGATCCTCATGATTCGACTAATTGGAAGTATTTAGGTAAAGAGTCTATTGACACAAAATGGGGAGAACTCAGCACGGATCACTACTCGGATAGTAATGGTATCTATTTGTCCAATGATTGGATTTATCACGGCATATCGATGAAAATAGAAGGAATAGAAGATTCAAGATCCCATCCCGGAAACTGGAAGATTGTACTTGTCGACACGAATATACCTCAGTTGAGAGAACTCGATACATCCCTCGAAACGGGAACATGATAGCAGTTGTGGCCCTAGAGGATTTACTACAAGAAACCTGACTGGCTTGAGGCTCAAATGCTCATATCATGGCAATCGTTCGGAAGATGGCAAGATATCAAGCCAGTATCATTTTCCAGAAAAGGGAGGAATCATGGTTAGCCAGAAGAATGGTGGACTGGGGGGGATTCGAACCCCCGGCTTCTGCCTTGCGAAGGCAGCGATCTTCCGCTGATCTACCAGCCCAATGTACGAACAGGGAACACTACTTGGGATATAATTGTTTCTGACCCGCAACCATGCTGGATTCCATCTTCTCTCGCATCCAGCATACTTGAGGCGAGCGTTCAATTGCCAGTTTGGAACGATCATTCCTTACTCGATTCTCATTCTCAAGAAGGCTCCCATGGCAGGCTCCGATTGAGAATGATGGCAGAACATAGTAAGAGCATGACCTGAAATGACAAATGGCCACCGTATGCACAGGGGTTCAGTTATGGTCAAAGGTCGAGTGCTTGGCCGGATGTTTTCGCCGGAAAGCCGGTGAAATCCTCCAGGAATACCAGGGCCAGCTTCTTGCCGTATGCTCTGATCGGAGCGGTGGAGACCAGGAGGATGATCTTGGCGTCCGCCTTCTCCCCCGTGGAAAAGTCCGTCTCCACCCGCAGGCATCGCTCGCCATCGGAGATCGTCCTCTGGATGGCCCCCCATAGCCTGCATTGGTCGCAATGCGAGCTGTAACCGCATCCCTGGCTGTTCTCTATGGAATGGACGCAGGAGAATGCCGGTCCGCAACGCAGTCCGAGCAGCTCCCCCGGGGTCGTCCTGGTGAACTCCAGCATCGCCTTGTTGAACGTCTGGATGCGGCGTTCCTTGTCGACGATCATGATCATGAGCGGGGCATTGTTGACAATGCTCTGCACCAGTTCCTCGGCCTCCTTCCGGTGGATCGAGTACTTTATGGCGTTCCATAGCTCGGCGAACTGGGATTTCGGATCCCCGCCCTTCTGGACATAGAAATCCGCCCCGCTGTTCAATGCGGCGATGGCCACGTCCTCCCGGCCCCTTCCGGTGAAGAGCACGAACGGCGCGCCGATATGCCTCGACCTGACTTCCTTGAGCAGAGCGATGCCATCCATCCCCGGCATCTGGTAGTCGGAGACGATGGCGTCAAAATGATTGGCAGCTATCAATTCCAATGCTTGAGCCGCCGACAGGGCGGTGGTGACCTTAAGGCCTTCCTCCATCTCAAGGAATATCCTAGCCAGGTTCAACAGGCCTGGCTCATCGTCGACGATGAGGATCTCGTAGGAGGCGTCAGGAAACGTCATTCATTGGCCGATTATTAGAGGCGGATGTCCTGCATATCTATTTATGCCCGGTGGATTCGGACTGGAAAAATGTCATTAGAAATTATTACTAAGCGTGAGGAAAGAGATGGGCGGGCATCAGGAATAACATTCAGCACGCCGGGTCGGGTCTCATTTCGATCTCTTGCCCTTCTTTCCTGAAGTGATCAATTTTTCCGCCTTGGCGACCACCGAATCGACGATCTGCGGCGCCACTCCGACGTAGTTCGCCGGGTCCATGACCTTGTCCAGCTCCGCCCTGGTGATCCTGGACTTGACCTCCTTGTTCTTCAGGAGCATCTCCTTGAAGGTCTTGCCCTGGTCCTCGGCGGCCATGCTCGCCCGGCGCACGATCTCGTGCGCGTCCTGACGGCCCAACCCCTTTCCCACCAGGCAGATCATGACCGGCTCGGCCATCATCAGCCCCTTGGACGAATCGAGGTTCCGCTGCATGTTGTCCCTGTGCACGACCAGTCCGGCGAAGACCGTGTCCATCTTGGTCACGATGTCGTCGGTCAGCACCATGATGTGCGGCAGGATGAAACGTTCCGCGCTGGAGTTGGTCAGGTCGCGCTCGTGCCACAGGACCATGTCCTCCATGGCCGGTATGATGAACGCCCGGGCGATGCGGGTGAGGCCGCACAGGTTCTCGGAGATGACCGGGTTCCGCTTCTGCGCCATCGTCGAACTGCCCACCTGCTTCTCGTTGTCGAACGCTTCCGACACCTCCATGATCTCGGAGCGCTGCAGGTTCCGGACCTCGGTGGCGTAACGTTCGCAGGAGGTGTCGAGCATGGCCATGATGGAGACCAGCTCGGCGTAGCGGTCGCGGCAGACGATCTGGGTCGCCGCCTCCTCGATACCTATGCCCAGGTCCTTCATGACCAGTTCCTGGATCTCCAGCACCTTGGAGCCGAGCGCTGCGCCGGTCCCGATGGCCCCGGACATCTTGCCCACGCACAGCCGTTTCCGGGCCTCGGAAATCCTTTCCTGGTAGCGCATCATCTCGGTGATGTAGCCGGCGATCTTGAAGCCGAAGGTGGTGGGGATGGCGAACTGCCCGTGGGTCCGCCCCATCATGATGGTGTCGCGGTGCTCCTTCGCCAGTCCGGCCAACGTTCCGATGAGGTGGATGACGTCCCTCTCCACGATGTCCAGCGCCATGGAGATCTGGATGGCGGAGGCGGTGTCGACGATGTCGTTGGACGTCGCCCCCAGGTGCACGTAGCGCCCGGCCTCGGCGGAGCACTGCTCGGACAGCGAACGGACCATGGCCATGACGTCGTGCTTGGTCTCGTCCTCGATCTCCTTGACCCGTTCCGGTCTGACGAACTCAAGGTCGGCCTTCGCGGTGATCTCGGCGGCGGCCGCCTTCGGTATGTTGCCCAGCTTGGCGTGCGCCCGGGCCAGGGCCGCCTCTACCTTAAGTTGGGTGAGGAGACGGTTCTCCTCGGTGAATATCATCTTCATCTCGGCGCGCCCGTAGCGGTAGTCCAAAGGGCAAAGAAGCATCAGTTCAGCTCCGTGTAGCTAATAGACAGGTGCTATGCCCGACTCCGCATAAAACCTTGTCGGGCCCGGCCATCGAAATGCGCCATCTCTATCCGGATAGGGAACCTTATCGCCCGCCGACTGTTTTCATTAGCTGGACTGAGAATAAGCGGGTAAGCTTTAAGTGCGTCGAGTAGGTTCTTGCTCCGAGTGGTTCGATTGTGCGCTGATACTGGCAATGGGAGGATACCCAAAGAGGTACTGGACTTCTTCAGGTCACCTGGTGGGCACTCCCTGATCATCAAGGGAGATGCGGGAACTGGCAAGACCACCTTCGCCCTTCAGCTGATAGAGGAACTGTCCCAGGAACAGCCAGAATACTACCTGTCCATGCGCGTCTCGGACGAGGCGCTCTTCCGCCAGTTCCCCTGGCTGAGGGAGAAGGCGAAACGGAACGAGATCCTCAAGGCGGGCAAGGCCTTCCTGAAGAAGACGACCACCGCCCTGGAAAAGGAAGACTACAACCCGAAGCAGGATGCCACCCTGAAGGCGACCAAGAACCTCCTCCGGGCGCTGACCATCACCGATTCGAATCCCTCGGTCGTCAGGACCGAACTTAACAAGCTCGAGGGCCAGGTCGAGGCGGGCGAGATAGACCACGAGGACGAGGACGATTACAACGTCATCGCGCCGGACGGCTCGCTGATACTGGACATCGGCACCATGCTGCCCGAGCTGGAACTTGCCTATGACATCACCGAGAACAACCTGCCGAAGCGGTCCCTGATCATCCTGGACTCGATCGAGGCGCTCTCGGAGATCTACGGCATAAGCGCGCAGCGCATCATGAACGTGCTGCAGAAGGACCTGGTGGAGCATTCCGATACCAACATCATATACGTACTGGAGACCTCCGGGAAATCCATCATGGACTACCTGGGTGACGGGGTTCTGATCCTCGACTCCGACGAGCGCGGAGGGAGGCGGGTCAGGCAGCTGATCATCGAGAAGCTGCGCGGCGGAAGCATACACCGCTGGAAGTACATGTTCACGCTGCAGGGCGGCCGGCTCAGTGTCTTCGACCAGGAGAGCGAGGTCCTGCCGACGGCCAAGGGCAAGCACGTCATCGTGCCCGATCCGGACCCTCGGACGATATCGTTCGGCTGCACCGCCCTGGACAAGGTCATGGGAGGCCTTCCCCGGGGAGGCATGGCCCTCATCGAGATCGACCAGGGAGTGCCGCAGAGCACCGTGCAGTGGCTCGAGACCTGCATCATCGTGGACCACCTCTCCAAGGGCCGGGGCCTGGTGTGGAACCCGCTCTACTCGCTCGACTATGAGGACGTGCAGAAGAGGGTGCTCAGCAAACTGGAGAAACCGTCGATGAACGACGGCCTGAACATTCTGGATACTAGCAACACCTCAACCAACGGATACCCGTTCCTGCGGGCCATCGAAGGGACGGACGCCTCCCACGACCTGCGCTGGGACTCGCTCAAGTACATGCTCAGCAAATCATCGGCCCCCTACCTGTCGATACTGGGGTTCGACTCGATGGAGGCGACCTACGGGGGAGATGTCCTGCCGCAGACGTTCCATCACATCGACGCCATGAGGAGGGGCGGGCACCTGGTGGTCGCCGAGGCGACCCCGATAAGCAAATCCCTGCCGCATCTGGCCAACCAGGCCACGATGCATCTCAAACTGGAAAGCATCAACGGGACCGTGCTGATGTGCGGTCAGAAACCCTACACGCCCTACTACCATCTGGAGATCGAGATCGTGGGCGACCGGGAATGCCCCAGGCTGATGCCGTTGGTCTGAGGCGACGATCATGAGAAGGAAGCATGATGAGCCCATCAGGGGTCATTCAAGGCACGGGAATGCGGTCCAACGCCTCGGCCAGGACGACCCCTGGCAACGAGGGTCAAGATTTCCATTACCCGAAAAGATGCCTGCCGGTTTTTTATTCTCAACCTGCGATTGGTGACTGCAAATGGTAGACCTCCTGAGCGCTTCCCAGCTTCTCACAGACCCGTACGCGGTCAAGATACTGGTGGCCACTGTGAGGGTGGCCAAGTGCGCCCAGGACATATCCGTGCAGTTCGGGATCCCGATCGCCGCCTGCTACCGGCGGATAAGGGACCTGGAGGCGGCCGGTCTGGTGCTGTGCACGGAACGCAAGCTCACCAAGAACGGCAAACGGGTCAACTACTACGTCTCGATGGTCAAGAGCGCCACGGTCTTCTACGAGGAGGGCAAGCTCAAGGTCCGGTTCCAGATGAAGGACGGCACGCTGGGCTCGCCGAACGACGGGTGGCACGACATCGACGTCGAGCACCGCGAGGACAACCTGAACGATGACGACAAGGACGACCTCGAGGATGACCCCGGGGACGGACGTTAGCCGTCTGGCTGGCTCGGGTTACGAAACTCGAAGCTTATCGAAAGAGTTATAAATAATCTGCATTATGTCCAACTCGCCTTAGTTGTCAAATGCACAATTGAGAGTGAGATTTATGACCGAACTGTTAGAGGACCTCGACCAGAAGCGTCAGCTCAACAACAACGAGGCGGAGAAGCACAGGCGGCTCCGGGATGAACTCAACGAAAAGACGAAAGAATGGGTTCAAAAGAGAGATGAGCTGAACGCAAAGGTCCGTGAACTGGTAGAAGAGGCGGCCAAGCACCGCGAGACTAGGGACGCATTGAACGAACAGGTCAAGGCTTCAAAGGAAAGCCGCGACCAATGGAACAAGAAGGTCAACGAGCTCAACGAGAACGTTACCAAGCTCAAGAAGGACACCATTCCTCATGAGGGACCATCGGTCCAGCGCATGAAGAAGGACCTGAAGGCCCTCGAGTTCAAGCAGATGACCTCTTCCCTCACCAAGGAGAAGGAGAAGGAACTGGTCGACCTGATGAAGTCCCTATCGATGCAGATCAAGGAACGCGAGAAGTCCCTGGAGATGAACTCCGACGTCAAGGGCGCGATCCATGACCTCCGCGAGGCCAAGGACCAGGCCGAGGCGCAGCACAAGCTGGTCTCGCGAACTGGCCGAGAAGGCGCAGGCGGAACACGACGCGATGATCCAGCTCTACGAGAAGGCCGACTCCCTGAGGAAGGAAGCCGACGAGTCGCAGGAGAAGTTCATCGAGACCAAGGTCAAGGCCGACGATGAGCACAAGAGGCACATCGAGGCCATCCGTCAGGTGCACGACTACGATAAGATCATCACCGGCCTGAGGCAGAAGGCCCGCAAGGCGAGGAAGAAGAAGGACGAGATCCTCCGCCATGAAGGAGTCGGAAGAGATCTTTGACAAGTTCAAGAAGGGCGAGAAGCTCAGCACCGAAGACCTGATGACCCTTCAGAAGTCCGGCTACCTATAAGCCGAAACCCCTTCCATCCCATCCTTTTTTATTTATATCCAGCGTGTCAGTGGAAACTATGCGATCGTTATTATCGGGATCCACCTAAATTTAAGAAAGCTATAAATATTCACTAATAGATAGTAGTATTGGGAAGGTCTGGGCTAGTTTTCAGAGTGCATCCCATCCCTTCTGACAAGGCTAGCCCTTCCCAAACCTTTTTCCTTCTATCATAATTCTATGCCATTGTTATCCCATCGCAAAAAGGTTATTATCGTCCGAACCCTACGCGGACCGAGGACTTTGAAATGGTGCTCGAGAACCTTGGCCAATCGCTGCGTGACGTGCTCAAGAAGATAGTCAACGCCAGCAACATCGACGAGAAGCTGGTCAAGGAGATCACCAAGGACATCCAGAGGGCGCTTGCTCCAATCGGACGTCAACGTCAAGCTGGTGCTCGAGATCACCAAGGAGGTGGAGCGGCGGGCGCTCACCGAGAAGCCGCCGGCGGGCAAGAGCTCGCGCGAGCACGTGGTCCGCATCATCAACGACGAGCTGGTGAAGATCCTCGGCGACCAGAGGACATTGCCCTATCCAGAAGCAGACCATCATGATGGTCGGCCTCTACGGTCAAGGAAAGACCACCACCTCCGGGAAGCTGGGCCGTTACTTCCACAAGAAGGGCATGAAGGTCGGGCTGATCGCCGGCGACGTCTACCGGCCGGCCGCCTACGACCAGCTGAAGCAGATCGCGCGACAAGGTGGGCATCCAGTTCTTCGGCATACCGGGCGAGACCAACGCCTCCAAGATCGTGGCCGAGGGCATGAAGGCGCTGGCCAACCAGGACGTCATCATCGTCGATACGTCCGGACGGCACGCGCTGGAGGCGGACCTGATCCAGGAGATCAAGGACATCGCCGACGTGGCCAAGCCGACCGAGCGGATACTGGTCCTTGACGCCTCCGTCGGCCAGCAGGCCGGGCCCCAGGCCCAGGCGTTCCACGACGCGGTCGGCGTCACGTCGCGTCATCATCACCAAGATGGACGGCACGGCCAAGGGCGGCGGCGCGCTGAGCGCCGTCGCCCGGACCAAGGCGCCCATCGTCTTCATCGGCGTCGGGCGAGCACCTGGAGGACCTGGACCCGTTCATCCCGACCCGGTTCATCTCCCGCCTGCTGGGGATGGGCGACCTGCAGTCCCTGCTGGAGACGGCCAAGGAGAACATCAGCGAGGAGGCGGCGGAAGAGACCACCAAGAAGATCATGTCCGGGAAGTTCACCCTGAGGGAGATGTACGACCAGATGGAGATGCTCTCCAACATGGGCCCGCTCAAGAAGCTCATGGGCATGCTGCCCGGCATGGGCGGCGGGCATGACCGACAAGATCAACGTCGAGGAATCGCAGGCCCGCCTGGCCAAGTACCGCATCATCATGGACTCGATGACCGACGCGGAGATGGAGGAACCCCGGCTCATCAAGGGCAACCGCATCATCCGCATCGCCCGCGGCTCCGGGACGGACCCCAAGGACGTGCGCGAGCTGCTGCACCAGTACAACAACTCCAAGAAGGCGGTCAAGGGCTTCATGGGCAACCGCAAGCTGCGCAAGCAGCTGATGAAGCAGGCGGGCGCGGGCGGCATGGAGGGCTTCGAGTGAGAAGGTTCGTCATCGTCGGCCACAAGGCCGTCACCACCGGGGACTTCAAGCTGGACGACATGGCCGGCGGCGCCGGCCGCCTGGACATCCTGCTGCGCTGCATCAACTCGGCCTTCTTCCTGTCGCACGAGCTGCGCCGGGACGTCGAGGTGTACCTGGTCCTCCAGGGACCGCCGACACCCGCCCAGGACCGTCCGTCTGGTCGGCAACGAGCTGAAGTACCTCAACCCGGACGAGCGGAGCACCGGGGCGCTGGTCCGGAACGCCCTGCTGCAGACCGGGTCCGGGGAGATGAAGAGCTCGCCCGGGATCTACGTGTCCGCCAGGAGCTTCAAGGAAGTGATCGACGACCTGTCGGAGAGGTCCCGCATCATCTACCTGAAGGAGGACGGCAACGACGTCCGGGACAAGAAGTTCGAAGGGGACGTGACGTTCGTCCTCAGCGACCACTCCGACCTCACCAGCGAAGAGGAGTCCCAGCTGCTCCGGCACACGCCGGGCGTGATCTGCCTCGGCCCCATCTCCTACCACGCCGATCATTGCATCGTCATCATGAACAACGAGATGGACCGGCGGTGCGAGACCGGCATCGGCGACTTTCCGGTTGATCGTTGATCCGGCCTTACATAACAATGCCTGACAGACGAACGGAGACCATCGCCTTTCAGCGGGAACCATCAACCGGGCTGTCGCCTTAGGGCCGTCGATCAGATCTTCACGCTCTCGCTCGAGCACTCCCCATAGCCGCTCAACGGTATGTAGAAAGCAGTCACAGTCCCTTTTTTCTTCACCCGAGCGGAGAATGAACCGTTCTTCATCTTGGCCGGCTGGTATTCGAACGTTCTCCCGCTGCCGTCCTCATCGATCCGAAGGAGTATGTCACCCCCTGGCACCTTAGTCCCATCGTCCATCGTTACCACCGTCCCTCGGATGTTCCCTTCCTTCGAAATGAAGCTCTGGATCCGGGTCGCACGTCCTGTCACCACTTCGATCTGAACCCCTCCGAGGACCTGCGGGCAGTCGCGGTTCACCGTCCGGGGGTCGTCGATGAACGATGTCGAGCCAACCTTGTTGGGGGCTCTTTGGTATATCTCCCGGTACTTCTTGACGTTCTCCAAGGGGTAAATGCCGTTCGAGAGGTTGTCGGGTGCAAACTCGAACATCACCCTTATCTTCCTCGTCTCACCGGGATCTAGATAGACCCATGCCTGCTCCAGGTAGGTCCGGTACAATGGATTGCTATGCCCCGCGGTGATGAACACCCGGGTACGCCTGGGATAGGGGTTGCCCACCTCGACGCTGGTCATTTCCCTTCTCGGCGGAGAGGATGTCGCGGAGATGAACCGGTCATAGTTCGTTTGAGCGACATTGTTCAATTCCGTCATCTCCACCACGGACGGATCGTTAGGATGCTGGTAGAGCGGGATCCTGACGATGACGCAGTAGTGCCCCTCGCTCGGGGGGACCCAGGGCACACTGCATGTGAATTGGACCGTGCCTCCCTTGGGGATGTCCTTCTGATCGAATCCCAGGAACGTCTCCGGTGCTCCGCCCACGTTGAAGTTCTTCACATAGAAGTTGGCCCGCACCGATGGCGCATCAAGGCCTCCGTTGTTCTTCACGGATGCCACGATGGTGTTGCTGTTGCCGACCCAGGGAACATTGAACCAGGCGGGGTCCGTCTGGTTCCTGGCGTTCCGGACCTCGATGTCCGGGCTCTGCCATTGCCTGTCGGGTCCGGCCGGCCATGGTCTGATCGAGGGGTCGGGACGGCTGTTGACGCCGTATCTGATCTGGACATCCGCCTTGTTCCCGTTCGCACCGCTAACCTCCACCCTGAAGTCTGTAGGGTATACAGGATCAGTGGTATCGGTCTCCTCATAGTCCTTTCCATTGCCCAGGACCGCCCCGTCCCCGTCGATGTCGTTGTTCAGGAGCAGGATGGTCGGACGGGAGATGGGGGCGGAATAGGGGGCGGAAACGACGTCCGTCCCGAGGACCCGGTCGTTGACTGGCAATTGCCGGTCTGCGATCTGGGTCGACTGGGAGACGCGATATTCCAGATAGTAGTTCCAGCCGTCCGCCAAACGGATCTCGATCCCTGCCGAGCGTCCGGCGGGTGGGCTGCCCTTCTCGATGGGGTTGAGGACGACCTTCTCATCCACGGGTGCCGCCATTGACGCGAAATTGTACTTCCTGATCCAACTTGGCTGCACCCAACCGAGCATGAGGCGGTAGGCGAGCGAGAAGTGAGGATAGGCGTCGTCCGTGTCCATCATGTCCCACGCCTCCAGATTGCGCCCCGGGACGCCCGGATTGTAGAGGTCTCCCAGTCCCAGATTGTGCCCCAGCTCGTGGGAGAATGTTTCGAAGATCTCACGTGAGTTGGTCGTCCCCCATTCGTTGGGCATGGAGATGACACCGTAGTTCTTGAATCCCTCAGCGGTGGTGTAGGGCCCCCAATTCCCTCCTATGGAGGCGTAGGGCCAGGCTGATTTCGTTGAGGGGGATGTCACCGACTGGGAGACACAGAGGAGGGTATCGAATTTATTGAAGTCTATGTCGTCGTCCCCGGCCGTGAAGCACGCCTGATAGTAAGCCCCCTTGGGGGAGCCATCGGAGTTGAAGTAATCATCCCAAGTTCCCGGCAGGTGCACCGGTCCGAATACCTGGGCAGAGAGGTCGAAATTATTGTAGGACACCTCCCTGTAGAAAGCCCTGCTGCTCCTGGTGACCCCTGCGTCGTTCACCCCGTTGAAAACCTCGTTCAGCCATCGGTCGCGATGGCCCTTGAGGGCGGTAGCATCGGTGGTGAACCGTTGCGAGCTCGTATCGACCAGCAGGATCGCGATCCTCCGGGTGCCGGTGGCCGGAACGATGTTGAAATTCTGGACATCGGCCGGTCCCCCTCCCCAAGCCGCACCGGACTGGAAGTTGGGAACGATCCCGGTGAACCATCGCGGCGGCCCCCTTTCCTCTGTTGGCCACAGGGCGTCCAACTCGAACTTTTTCGTTACCAGTGTCTTCCCCGTCTTACGATTCGTAACGTTCAGTATGTACTTCCCCGGCCTGTAACCAGCCAGAAGCATGAAGGTGGGTCTTTTCGGGTCGAAGTCATTGTCCCTGCTCATGGATACCAGGCCGCCTTCCGGTCCCCCCGGAATCTCGAAGCCAAGGTCCTCGAACCTGACCCTTGTCCTGCCTCCGATGGACACTCCCACCTGATAGTACGATCCGACATAGAGAGGTCCTTTGGGCATCTTCAGCACTATCCCTGCCCTAACGGCCGGGTCAATAATTCCAGTAGTCGATGGACCGCTCTCGCGCGAAAAAGACGACGTCTTCTTTTTAACGACTGGCATATTCTTCCCCCTGCTATTGTCTAGCACGTGACATATCTTAATAATATCGTGAGGTCAAATATATTTAATGATTTTTTCATTATGCAAGAAAAATCTCAAGCAATGAGCACCAGCAAGGCGAGGTCTGCCCCGGCGACCATTAATCTCATCCAGTGGACATTTTAGGGAAAGTTCTTTTAATCGGTGTC